>CAWEZC010000011.1:0-655541 GCA_963813495.1 uncultured Thermoleophilaceae bacterium | reverse complement strand
CAGCCGGTCGTAGGCGTGGGCGACCCGTCGCTTCTGCTCGAGGATGAAGTCGATCTTCTCGAGCTGGACGCGCCCATCGCGGCCTGGTAGCCGGTCATGCGGAAGTTGTAGCCCGCCTCTCGTGAAGGAAGCGCGGCCGTCCGAACGCGAGGTTGCGCAGCAGCCGCAGCCGCTCGGCGAGCGCGTCGTCGTTCGTCATGACCATCCCGCCCTCGCCGGTGGTGATGATCTTGTTCGCGTAGAAGCTGAAGCAGCCCATGTCGCCGAGCGCGCCGGTCATGCGGCCGCGCACCGTCGCGCCGTGCGATTCGGCGCAGTCCTCGATCACGACGAGGTCGTGGCGCTCGGCGATCTCGAGCAGCCGATCCATGTCGACCGGATGGCCGAAGAGGTGGACCGGGATGATCGCCTTCGTCCGCGGCGTGATCAGCGCCTCGACCAGGTCCAGGTCGAGGTTCCAGGTCTCGTCCTCGGAGTCGACCGGGACCGGGACCGCGCCGTTGTGGTACGCGGCCAGCGCGGTGGCGATGTTGGTGCTGGCGCTGACGAGCACTTCGTCGCCGGGCCCGATGCCCGCCGCGGCGACCGCGAGCTGAAGCGCGGTCGTGCCGCTGGTGACCGCGACGCCGTGCTTCGCGCCGCAGTAGCGCGGCAAATCTCGCGCTCGAACGCGGGGATCGACTCGCCGAACGAGCCGGAGATCTCGCCGCGCCGCACCGCGGCGGCGACCGCCTCGATCTCCTCTTCGCCGATGTAGGGTTCGAAGACCGGAATCACCGGGCTCACTCGTCTATCGACAGCACTTGTCCTCCTCGTCGCCGTAGAACGGCCCCTGCTTGACGCTCAGCGCCTGGAAGTCCTCGACCACCCTGATCGCATGCACGCCGTGAATCAGCACGATCGCGTCGCCGGCCCAGCCGACCTCGCGGAACAGCCTCCCTCGTCGGTGAACAGCTCCACCGTCCACCACGCCGCGCTGCACGACGAACATCTGCTGGAGGTCCTTGATCTCCGCGCGTCAGCGGCTTGTGATAGTGCGGCTCCTCTGAAGCCGGCCTCGTGCGCGAGCAGCCCGAACTGGAACGACGATTCGGGCGGAGAGAAGAACGTCGTCTGCTCGACCGGGTGTCCGCCCAGATGATCTCGGCGTAGGTAGTTCCGCCGTGCTCGATGACCTCGGCTGCCATGAGGCGCACATCGTAGCCTCGCCCTCAGCGCGGGGCCCCCAGTACGCCCGTCACCGGTCACGAACGCATAGACCGCGTCAGCGGCCCGCGTGACCGCGCGACCGGGAGGCCACGGCGGCGCGACTGCGAAGAGCGCTTGCTTCGCCCGATCGACCGCCCTCATCAGCGTCACGTCACGGGGGTGCGCGCCCAGCCGAAGGCGAACCGCAAGCGCCTCCGCTGGCCCAGGCCGGGGTCGCGCGCGGTCTTGCTGTCGGCGTGGTAGCGGAACCGCACGATGGGCTGATCCACGCGGCCCACCCGAACGCCGTGAAACAGCCGCAGGTAGAAGTCGTAGTCGGCGGCGTCTCGGAACGTCTCGTCGAGCAACCCGCGCCGTCGAGCAGCGAGCGGCGAAAGACGATCGCGGCGTTGGGACGTAGTCGCCGAACCACAGATAACGGACCCAGTTGAAGCCGGCGGGCCGGTAGGTGCGCGTGACCCGCCCGTGCTCGTCGGTGATTTCCATGAACCCGTACACGGCTCCCACCTCAGGGTGGGAATCAAGGTGGGCAATCGCGCCGAACGCCCTCGGGCACATAGGCGTCGTCGGCGTTGATCCACCCGACGTAGTCGCCGGCCGAGCGACGCAGGCCCTTGTTCACGGCGTCGTCTGGCCGCGGTCAGGTTCCGAGACCCACTTCAGCCTTGGGTCGCCGCGCGCCCCCAGGATCTCGACCGTTCCGTCTGTCGAGCCACCGTCGACCACTATGTGCTCGTGCTCGACCGGCACGCGGGCGACGCTGTCGAGCGTCTCCGGGATGTAGCGCGCCTGGTTCAGCGCCGGGGTGATGACCGAGAGGCGCGGCATTGACGGCGGGCGAGTATAGGCGGGCTTGGCAGGATTGGTGCCGTGCGTGTACTCGTGCTCGATTCCTACTATCGCGCCTTCTGGCGCGCGCACTACGCCGAGCGGCGGACGCTGGCGCAACGCAGCTACAACGAGCAGCTCGAGGCGCTGCTCGCGCGCCGCTTCGGCACCTCAAACGCCTGTCCACCATCTGGGCGAACTGGGTCATGAAGCTACCGAGGTGATCGTCAATTGCCTGCCCCTCCAGGCGGCCTGGGCTGCAGAACACCGCGTAGCAGGTATCCGCGGGCGCGCGGCCGGAATCAAGGGGCTGTCCCTGGCCGCAGCTCACGCTCTGCTTCCGCGGGTCCTCATGGCACAGGTAGAGGAGTTCGATCCCGATGTCGTCTACGTCCAGGACCTGGCCGGACTGTGGCCGCGCGCCCGACGTTGGCTGCGCCGCCGCGGCTGCCTGGTCGTCGCCCAGATTGCCAGTACAGCGCCGCCAGACCAGGCTTTGCGTGACTGTGATCTGGTGATCACCTCGTTTCCTCACTGGGTCGAACGGCTGAGATCGCGAGGCATCGACTGCGACTACTTGCCGCTCGCCTTCGACGAGCGCGTCCTCGATGCGCTGGGGTCAGACGGAGAACGTCCCCATGCCTTGAGCTTCGTGGGGACGCTGCTCCCGGCTGACTACAGCGGGCAAGCGCAGGCGGCTCTCGAGCAGGCCTGCGATCGGCTCCACGTCTCGGTATGGGGGTGGGCGCCGGCGCCTTGCCGTCGGGTACGCCGATTCTGCGCGACTACCGCGGAGAGGCCTGGGGCCGAGACATGATCGCCAGGTGCTGGGCGAGTCACGAATCACCCTCAACCGCCACGGGGATATCGCCGAGGGCCACGCCAACAACATGCGCCTATTCGAGGCGACCGGCATGGGTGCCGTGTTGCTGACGGAGTCCGCACCCAACCTCGCCGCCCTCTTCGAGCCGGGGCGGGAGGTGGTGCCCTACGACGGGCCGGACGACCTGGTGGCCCAGGCCACGCGTCTTCTCGAGGACGACGTTGAGCGCAGCCGGAACCCCGCTGCCGGGCAGCGTCGAACGCTCGCGGACCACACCTACGCGAGGCGTATGCCCCGCATCATCGAGATGCTCGAAGCCCGCCTCGGGTCAGCCCGGCCTGCGTCCGGCCAGGCGTAACACCGGCTCCGTGAGCGGGCGCCACTCTTCCGCGGTGACGTAGCGAGCTCCCAAGAGGAGCAACGCGTAGAGCGCGACACCCACGAGCCCTCCGAGCAGGGGGGCGGCCGACGCGACCGCCAGTCCCGCTCCGAGCGCCAGCGCCGCGACGATCGCCGGGGGGATGAGGATGCGGGCAAAGGGGATGCGAAAAACGCGGCGATCGACCACCATGACCTGCCAGACCCCCACCAGCAGATCGGACACCACCAGCGCGATGGCCGCTCCAGTCGCGCCGTACCGCGGTATGAGAGCGACGTTCAACGCAATGTTCACGGGCAATGCAACCAGCATGATCTTGAGCTTCGCCCGCTCCTGATACGCGGCGAGCAGCGCGTTCCAGAACAGATAGTTCAGGAAACCGAGCACCATCGAGCCCGAAACGATCGCGACTGGAGTCGCGGCGTCGGCGTAGCGGTCGCCCAGGACGAGGGTCACGAGCGGCTCGCCGCAAACGACCAGCACGATCATCAGAGGCACGCTGAGGAATAGGAAGATCCGTGCGAGCAGGATCACGGATAGCCGGCCCTGCTCGGGGTCGTCGCGCAGGTTCGCTGCCAACAGAGGGAAGAAGGCGGTCGTGACCACCGCGGGCAGGAGGTTGGTGTACTGAAGGGCCTGAAGGGCGACAGCGTAGATGGCAGTCGCCTCTACATCGTCGAGCTTCGAGACCAGAAGGAGGTCGATCCGCTCTAAAACGATCGAGACTCCGCCCGTGGCGGCGATCGGAAGGGCCGCCACGACGAAGGGCCTGAGTCGCCGCCTCACGCCCCTCCAGTCGGGGCGAATCATTGATCGCCGAAGCGCCCACACAGCACCCACACAGGTGGCCGCATAGCCCAACACGATCGCTCCCATCAGCCCTGCGGGCCCCGCGCCCGCCGCCAGCAAGGGGAATCCCACCGCCGCGGTCGTCGTGCCCTGGAGGGCGCCGAATCCGGCCACATAGCTCATGACGCGCCGGGCCTGGAAGGGCGTCTCGAGCGCCGCCAGCAGGCCCTGGACGAGAACGGCCCCGGCGGCGATTGCCACCAGCCCCACCACTTCCGCCGGATACCCGAGCAGCACCGCCGCCGGGACCAGCAGCACGGCGGCCACCACCATGTCAAGAGCTCGGCCGCCAACGCCACGGCGAGCACCTGCGACTCGCGCTCGGGACGGGTGGCCATCTCGCGCACGGCGAGCGACGAGATCCCCATTTCCGACACGAGGCTGAGAACGGTGGCCAGGGCCAGTGCGATCGAGTACCGCCCGAAGTCCTCGACGCTGAGGGTCCGGACCGCGTAGACCGCGAGCGCCCCACCGGCCGCGAGCGTCACCGCGCGCGACACCAGCATCACGGTGGTGTTACTGACGAGTGAGCGCGGCCCACCCTCACCCCAGCCTCGATCCGCTCAGCGACTCAGCCGCAGCCGAGCGCGCTTGTAGAGCTCGATCGGCGCGAGGCGTAGCCGCTCCGTTGGGGACAGCCGGTCGCGATGGAGGTCGACGATCCTGAGCGCCTCGCGCTCGAACGGGCGCCGATCCCAGGACTTCGCTTCGGCGTGAATCACGCGCACCGCCAGTTCCTCGTCGAGGATGCCGGGCAGCTCGCCCGCGAGCGCCAGCCGGACCCCGTGTTCGGTGTCGAAGACGTAGTGCATGTCCTCACGGAAGGGGCCGAACTCCTCGAACAGGTCTCGGCGCCAGAAGCTCGACAGCCTGAGGCACATCCCAACGGGTCGATCATCCAGAATGCGCCGCCCAGGCGGCGGCTCGGCGCGCCAGACGTTGCGGAGGCTGCCGTCGCCGTTCTACGTACCGGCATGCGCCCGCCACCCAGCGCGCACCTGTGCGCTCGAAGCGCCTCGATGGCGGCCGCGAATGCGCCGGGAGGTAATAGTCGTCGCTGTTGATGTAGGCGACGATCGTCGCCTGTCGCTCGGCGCGATCCCCTTGTTGAGCGCGTGCGTCTGGCCCCGGTCGGGCTCGGAGACCCACCAGGCGAGCCGCTCGTCGTAACGCTCGATATCGTCAACCGAGCCGTCGGTCGAGCCGCCGTCGACCACGATGTATTCGAGGTCCGGTATCCCTGGTCGAGGACCGACCGCAGCGTGCGTTCGATGAACGCCCCCTGGTTGAGGAAGGCGTGACGACGCTCAGCCGGGGGGTCACCGGCCCTCGTGGCCCAGGACGAACAGCCCGAGGGAGTAGAGCGCTCCGAGCCGGTGGTCATCAGCGCCGAGTCGCGGTCTGTTTAACCCCACAGCCCTGAGCCCTCGTCCTTTTGCCAATACTGTTCCTCCAGCGCCTCATAGCCCGCGAGCAAACGGGGCAGGCGCTCAGCGCCGTAGATGCGGTGGAACGGGGCACAGGTCATATCCAGCCCCACGGGGACGGTCATCAGCTGGCGCCCCTCCTTGGCCAGCAGTGCCAGCAGGGCCTCCATCGCGCGCAGGTCCCCGTCTGGGTCGGCGTAGCTGCCGTAGCGGCCCGCCAGTCCGACATGTTCGACCGACGAGCAATTGATGATCTGGTCGAACTGACGGCCGTGCAGCGGCTCGTCGAGGATGTCGGCCTGCAGCGATTCCACCCGGGGGTGGACGTAGTCGAGCGCCGACGGCATCCGGTCCAGTGCAACCACGTCATGGCCGCGCTGGGCGGCGGCGAGTGACAAGAAGCCAATGTCTGCTCCGAAGTCCAGCGTTTGCCCAGGCCCTTCTGACAGCTGGGCGAAGCAGAAGGACCACTCCACCCAGCGATCACCCTTGAGGTTGTGCCCGTCAGCCGCCGAGTCCAGCCGCTGCGCCGCACCGGACGCGAGCTGTCCGGTCCGGGCCAGCGCGCGCGTCAGCCCAGGCCGGAGGCTCGCCAGAATCGTCCTTTGATCGGGCATTGCGCGGGCAGGATAGCCGCGGGACGTAACTCAACCGGCGATCACGAGGCAGTCGATGCCCACGTATTGCCTAGCGTCCGGAAAGGCCGCCCGCGCAGAGTAGGTGAGCTCATCGAGTGCCGGAAAGCCGTCTCCACGACCGAACAGGCGCAGGTCGTCGACACGATCGTGGTGCCGTCGGGCAGATCCAGCTCCCCCAGCTTGCGAAGGATTCCGGGCGCGGGCTCCACGAATTGGCCTGGCTGCTTGTTGACGCCGCCGGTGAAGTGGCCATCGAGGTACACCAGAGGCGGTTCGGTCACCTCTGCAAGCACCTGCGGGATCACGTCCAGTGCATCGCCGAGCAGCAGCTGGACCGAGGGCGTAGACGCAAAGCGAGAACGGGCCGCCGCGTGGAGCGCCGGCTCGATCTCGACCGAGACGATCCGCCGCGCGTGGGGAACGAAGTAGTCGACGGTCCCGCCCAGGAAGGTGCCGGACTCCACGAACAGCGCGTGATTCCGCTCGTTGAACAGCTGCAGGAGAAAGCTGCGCTTGGCCCGGTCGGCGGGCGGTGCCACCTTGCCGGCGTCAAAGTGCAGCGCCGCCCGGACACGCTGGAGGTAGCGGGCGAGTCCCTGCTGGTAGGAGGGTCTCACGGTCGGGGCAGGATAGTGTCCTCGACCCGTGCACATCGGGATGTCGCTGCTCACCCTCGTTCCTGGGCGCATGGGCGGCTCTGAGTCCTACGTCCGGGCGCTGATCGACCAGTTCGCAGGCGGTGTCGGGCCGGAGCGCGTCACGCTGCTCGTGAACGATCATGCCGCCACGGCCTGCCGCGACCGCGCCCGCGGCCCAGTAACGCTTCACCGCATCGGGGCCTACCGTCCCGGACGCCGTCCCCCGACTCGCGCCGCGGCGATGCTCGCCGCGCACGCTTTTCCGCGCCGGATCGCGCGGGAAGTGCCAGCCGACATCGAGCTGATGCACTACCCGGTGACGGTCCCGATCCCGCGCACGACGCTGCCCGAAATCGTCACCCTCTATGACGTCCAGCATCACGACCTGCCCGCGTTCTTCTCGCCCCCCGAGCGCGCCCTGCGGCGGCTCACCTACGACCGAGCCGCCCAGCGCGCCGATCTCGTCATCACGTCGAGCCGGTACTCCGCGGGGCGCATCACCGAGGTGCTCGGCATTCCCTCCCCGCGCGTCGAGGTGATCTACGGCGGAATCGATCATGAGCGCTTCACGCCCGACTTCGCCGAGGCCGACGGGCGTCTGCGGTCCAGCCTGGGCCTCGACCGTCCGTTCGTGCTGTACCCCGCCAACCTGTGGCCGCACAAGAACCACGAGCGCCTGGTTCGGGCCTTTGCCGAGGTGTCCGAGAAGGACCTCGAGCTCGTGCTGACAGGGCAGACCTACGGCAGGCTGGAAAAACTCAAAGCCCTCGGGCACGCGAGCGGGATCAGCGAGCGGGTCCGGCACCTCGGCTACGTCGACACCGAGCTCGTCCCTGCCCTGTACCGAAGCGCCCGAGCGGTGGTATTTCCCAGCCTGTACGAAGGCTTCGGCGGGCCGCCGCTCGAGGCGATGGCCTGTGGCTGTCCGGTCGCCTCCTCCATGCGGGCATCGCTGGCTGAGGTCTGTGGCGACGCCTCACTCACATTCGATCCGGAATCCGTGGAGTCCATCGCAGAAGCGATCGATCAGGTGGTGCGCGACGAGCAGCTGCGCCGGCCGCTCCGGACCGCGGGACTCGCGCAGGCGAGCCGCTTTCGCTGGGACCGGACCGCCGCCCGGCACGTGGAGGCCTATCACCGAGTCCTGGACGAGGCTGGCGACGGCGCGCCCCGAGGCTCGCCTCAGCGGGTCGCTCGGTAGGCTCGCCGCGTGGACGGCCGGGACACCTCAGGGCAGGGCCCGGGATCGACGGCGCTGATAACCGGAATCGGCGGTCAGGACGGCAGCTACCTGGCGGAGCTCCTGCTCGACAAGGGGTACGAGGTTCACGGCCTGATACGCGGCTCGACCACGGACCCGCTTTCCAGGCTCGAAGGTCTCCAGAACCGCGTCGTGCTGCACAGCGGCGACCTGCTAGACCAGCGCTCGCTCGAGAACATCCTGCGCGAATGCCAGCCGGCTGAGATCTACCACCTGGCGGGCACGTCGTTCGTCGCCGCTTCCTGGTCGCAGCCGGTGCTGGCAGCCGAGTTCACCGCCGTGGGCACCGCTCGAATGCTCGAGGCCATGCGCCAGGTGGTGCCAGAGGCTCGCTACTACCAGGCCTCGTCGTCCGAAATGTTCGGCAAGCCGCGCGACGTGCCACAGCACGAAGGCACGCCCTTCTACCCCCGCAATCCCTACGGCGCGGCCAAGTGCTACGCCCACTTCGTGACGGTCAACTACCGCGACGGCTACGGGCTGTTCACGACCTCCGGAATCCTCTACAACCACGAATCGCCTCGCCGGCCCCTCGACTTCGTCACGCGCAAGGTGACTAACGCCGCCGCCGCGATCAGCCTCGGGCTCGAGACCGAGCTGCTGCCTAGGGAACCTCGACGCCGAGCGCGACTGGGGCTACGCAAAGGACTACGTTGAGGCCATGTGGCTGATGCTCCAGTGCGACGAGCCGGGCGACTTCGTGATCGCCACCGGCGAGACACACAGCGTCCGCGAGCTCGTCGAAACCGCCTTCGGCCGTCTGGGCCTCGATCCCTCGAAGCACGTGCGCACCGATCCCCGGTTCTTGCGTCCCACCGAGTTGGAGCATCTCGTCGGCGACGCTTCGAAGGCCCGCGAAAAGCTGGGCTGGCGGCCCCAGCACCACCTTCGAGCAGCTCATCGGCCTGATGGTCGACTCCGACCTCGAGCGCTTGGAGCGAGCGAGTCTCCCGCACGCGGACCGGCTGAGGCCCTCGCCGCGGGCGCTCAACTGCCGTGCGTGATCAACCCGCGCGCCAAGGCCCGCTCCTCCCGGTCCAGCACCAACGCGTAGAAGGCGCCCCAGAAGGCGAGTGGCCCGGCGGCGGCCACGGCCGCTACCGCCAGGAGCGAGTCCGGGTCCAGGACAACGCGCGCGGCGACGAGCAGGGCGGCCAGCACCGCGCCGAGCAGGTAGTTAGGCGCCCACGCCCGGGCAGCGAGCTCACTCAGGCTTGCCCCGGACGCCGCCAGGGCGACCCGCACCAGCACCGGGAAGGCAACGGCGAAGGGCACGGCTGTCGCGAGCGCCGGACCCTCGAGCCCTAGCTCCGGTGTGAGGACCAGCGACAGCACGAGGCTGGCCACGGCGACGGTGGCATACACCAAGCCGATCTCGCGGGCCCGGCCGGTACCCACGAGGAAGCCCGGGGTGACCAGGAGCCCGCCGTAGAGCAGCCAGTAGGACACGAGCACGGCAAGCGCGGCTCCGCCTTCGCCGTAGCGGTCCCCGAGCCAGACGTCGAGGATCGGGCCTGCAAGACACATGAGCGTGACCACCAGGGGCACGAACAGCGCGAGCGTGTAGCGCGTACCCCGCACTGCGAGCTCACGCAGGCGCCGCCGGTCCCCCGTGGCCACGTAGCGCGACGCCGTGGGCACCGTCGGGACGGCCAGGGCTCCGCCGAGGGCGTAGAAGAGGTTGTGGGCCCGTACCGGGCCTTCGAACAGACCGACCGCTGCGGGTGAGCGATAGGCCCCGAGGATGATCCGCTGCAGGCCGTAGATGGCGAGGGTCGAAAGCTCGACGACCAGCAGCCAGCCGGCGGTGGGAACGATCTCGCCCGTGCGCTCACGGGTGACCGCAGCGGCCTCGTAGCGAAAGGGCAGACCGCGACGGCGGATCGCGACCAATGCGAGCGTCCCGCTGAGCAGCGGCAGAGCGCCGCTCACCGCGATCACGAGGGCGAGGCCCGCTCCACCCAGGATGAGGCCCAGCATCACCGCGAGGTAAACACCCACGGCGAGGAGCTCGATCAGTGCCGCCGGTACCAGGAGCCGTTCCGCCCGCAGGGCGTCGAGGTGAACGGAGATCGCGATGCCGGCGGCCGTGACGGCTCCGAGCCCGA
This sequence comes from uncultured Thermoleophilaceae bacterium, assembly GCA_963813495.1. Lineage (GTDB taxonomy): Bacteria > Actinomycetota > Thermoleophilia > Solirubrobacterales > Thermoleophilaceae > JACVRW01. The sequence goes on along the minus strand of CAWEZC010000011.1, from coordinate 645,381 downwards.
GGGCACCCAGCCGACCGTCGTGCGCCAGTTCGTCTGAGAGGATCGTTGCGGCGATGGCCAGGCCGGCAGCGGCGATCAGCACGCCGGTGGCCGCGCCGACGCCGAAGTACAGCGCAGCGGCAGCGGAGAACATCCGGCCCCGGTCGCCGGGGTCGGACGCAGCCGCCATGGCACGCACGGCGGAGCTGGCGACGCTGTTGCGCAGCACGAGCAGATAGCCCGCGAGTGAGGCGACCAGACCGTAGGCCCCGAGTTGGGCCACCGAGAGCCGGCGTGCCAGCACGGTCACGATCACGAGCAGCGCGAGGAGGCCCGCTCCCTGCGCCACCTGCTGGACCACGGTCGCGGCCGCGAGCAGGCGGGCCTCACCCGAGCCCGGCCGCTGCTCTCCGGACTCCGCAACCCCAACGTCCCGCACGGGTTCCCACCATACGCCACCGTCCGACGGCGACGGCTCAGCCCTCGGATGGCGCAACTACACTCACGATCGCCTCGTGGTCCCGACACAGCCTCAGCCATCCCTCGCCGCCGGGCAGCAGAGCCTGGCTGCCGCAATCCCCAGACGCCGCATCCTCGAGTCGGAGATCGCCCTGACCGACTACGACGGGGCAATGGCGGCCATGGACGACATGATCGTTCGCGGAGACCGGGGCATCGTGTGCGCAGTGGCGGTGCACGCGCTCACCGTCGGCTATGAGGATCCGGAGATGCGATCGGCCCTGCGGCGGGCGACCCTCGTGCTGCCTGACGGCATGCCGGTTGTGTGGGCGGCAAAGCTGCTTGGCGAAAGGCTTCCCGACCGCGTCTACGGACCCGAGCTGATGCTGCGCTACAGCGACCGCTGTGCCGAGAAGGGCCATCGCGTCTGGCTCTACGGCGGGCGCGATCAGGGCTCTCTGGTCCAGCTCGCCCTGTCCATGCGCAGGCGCCACCCCGGAATCCGCATCGTGGGGGGCTACTCGCCTCCCTTCCGGCCGCTCACGGCGGACGAGGAGGAGGGCGTCGTACAGGAGATCAACGCGGCCCGTCCCGACGTTCTGTGGGTGGGCACCGGTGTGCCCAGACAGGAGAAGTGGATGGCGCAGATGCGCGAGCGCCTGCAGGTGCCGGTGATGTGCGGAGTGGGCGCCGCGTTCGACTTCCATGCCGGCCGGATCTCGCAGGCTCCGCGCTGGATGCAGGAACGCGGCCTCGAGTGGGTGTATCGGATCGCCCAGGAGCCCCGGCGCCTGCTGCCCCGCTACCTCTACTTCAATCCTCGCTTCGTGATGGCCTTCACGCGCCAGCTGCTGGCTGAGCGCCGCGCGGGTTCGGCCTAGGCGCCGAACCCGGCTCGGCCTGCCTCGTCCTTATGCTGGGCGCTTGATGTCGTCGCCAGCGACGCCAGCAATCGAGGTCGCAAAGGTCGACAAGACCTTCCGCATCCCGGAACACCGCGCGCACACCCTCAAGGAGCGTGCGCTGCACCCCTTCCGGCAGAACCGCTACCACGAGCTGCACGTGCTCCAGGACGTCTCGTTTCGGATCGTGCAAGGCGAGTTCTTCGGCATCCTCGGTCGCAACGGCTCCGGGAAGAGCACCCTGCTCAAGTGCCTCGCAGGCATCTACGGCGTCGACTCGGGCCGTATCTGGATCACGGGCCGGCTGGCACCGTTCATCGAGTTGGGGGTCGGGTTCAATCCTGACCTGACCGCCACCGAGAACGTGACGATCAATGCGGTGATGATGGGCCTGAGCCCGCGCGAGGCACGGGCCCGCTTCGATCACGTGATCGAGTTCGCAGAGCTCGAGCCCTTCGTCGACCTCAAGCTCAAGAACTACTCGTCCGGCATGCAGGTGCGGCTTGCCTTCGCGACCATGGTGCAGTCGGACGCCGACGTCCTGCTGATCGACGAGGTTCTCGCGGTCGGTGACGCGGCGTTCCAGGAAAAGTGCTTCGCGGTGTTCGACGAGCTGCGCGCGCAGGGCAAGACGATCGTTCTTGTCACCCACGACATGCGACTGGTGGATCGCTTCTGCGACCGCGCGATGGTCATCCACGACGGGCGCATCGACTCGATGGGTGACTCCGAGCGGATCTCGCAGCGCTACCTCGATCTGAACTTCGTCCGGTCGCTGGAAGAGCAGGATCAGCAGCTGGTCGAAGGGAGCGCGTTCGTGGCGGAGGCGTGGGTAACCGACGGCGACGGTCGGCGCACCGACTCTGTCACCCACGGCGAACCGGTTGATCTGTGGGCCGACATCGAGGCCACGGAGGCGTTGAACGACGCCGAAATCCGGCTCGCGGTGGAGAACGAGCTGGGTACGCAGGTATTCGCCGCCAGCACGCTGGAGTTCGGCAGGCGCCTGCAGCCGTTCCGGCCAGGTGAACGCCGGCGGCTCAGGGTGCGCTTCGACAACCAGCTCGTTTCCGACACCTATCACGTCGGGGTCCTGGTGCGCAGCCGAACGGCGCCCGGAGAGGTGTACGCCGTCAGCCACCGGGCTGCCCGCTTCAACGTCGTCGGAGGCGAGCACGTGGGCGGTCTCTATGACATCGAGCACGAGCTCGAGCTCGAGCCGGTGAAGGAGCCCACTCCGGGATGACGAGCGCTGACGTGGCAGTAACGCAGCGGCGTGAGATGCACGGTCCGTCGGCGCTGGGCGGAGACTGGCGCCGCTTCGCCCACCTGGTCTGGATCATCGCCACGACCGATTTCAAGCTGGCCTACTTCGGCTCGGCACTGGGCTATCTCTGGTCGCTGATGCGGCCGCTCCTGCTGTTCGGGGTGCTCTACCTGGTGTTCAGCGAGATCGTGAAGTTCGGTGAGGGCATCCAGGACTACCCCATGGTGCTGCTGTTCAACATCGTGCTCTTCACCTTTTTCTCCGAAGCCACACAGGCCTCGCTCACTGCCGTAGTCAACCGCGAGAGCCTGGTCCGCAAGATGCACTTTCCGCGGCTGGTGATTCCGCTGGCCACGGTGCTCACCGCGGCGTTCAATCTGCTCGCGAACCTCGTCGCCGTGCTGGCCTTCCTGCTCGTCTACGGCATTCAGCCCCGGCTCTCCTGGCTACTCCTTCCGCTGCTTCTCGTCGCTCTGGTCGCCTTCACCGCCGGAGTGGGCATGGCGCTGTCGGCGTTGTTCGTCCGCTACCGCGACGTCCAGCCGATCTGGCTCGTGGTCAGCACGATGCTCTTCTACGGCTCTCCGGTGCTCTACACGATCGAGTCGGTGCCCGAATCCGCGCAAGCGCTCTACCTCGTCAACCCGCTGGCGGCGCTGCTCGAGCTCGGCCGGGTCATCATGATCGACCCGTCGGCACCCACCCTCAGCGAGGTCACGGGTAGCTCGCTGGCCTGGGTCTGGCCGCTCGCCGTGCTCGTCGCGGTGTGTGCCTTCGGGTTCTGGGTCTTCAGCCGCGAAGCCCCCCGAGTCGCCGAGGAGCTCTAGCCAGTGGATAGGCTCGGGCGCGCATGAACCGCCTAGCCACCCGTCTGGACGGCCCCGTCCTCATCGAACCGGCCGTCCACGGCGACGCGCGCGGATTCTTCCTCGAGACCTTCCGGGCCAGCGCCCTCGAGGAGCTTGGCCTGCACGACGAATGGGTCCAGGACAACCACTCGCGCTCGGCCCACGGCGTGCTGCGCGGCATGCACTTCCAGCCCGGCATGGCGAAGCTGATCCGCTGCGCGCGGGGAGAGATCCTGGACGTCGTGGTCGACATCCGTCCCGGTTCATCCTCCTTCGGGCGGTGGGAAGGCTTCCCGCTCGACGACGAGTCGCATCACCAGCTCTACGTCCCGGACGGCTTCGGTCACGGCTTCTGCGTCCTCTCGGAAAGCGCCGACGTCCTCTATCGCTGCTCGGACTACTACGACCCGCGGCGCGAGGCCGGCTTCCGCTTCGATGATCCGGACGTCGGGATCGAGTGGCCCGAGGGAATCGCCTTCCAGACCTCCGAGCGCGATCGCGGAGCACCGCTGTTGCGCGAGCTCGACCGGAATGGCTGACGTTGCGGTCGTCGGGCTCGGCCGGGTAGGCCTGCCACTCGCGCTCTCTCTGGCGGATCGGGGCCTCGACGTGATCGGGGTAGAGCGCGAGGCCGCCGTCATCGAACAGCTCGGCGCCGGGCACATGCCCTTCCGGGAGACGGGCGCTCAAGAGCTTCTCGATGCAGCGACCGCCGCCGGGCGGCTGGAGCTGACCGACAAGGTCACCGAGGCCGCCCGAGCCGATCACATCGTGCTCACGCTGCACACCCCCTCCTACGTCCATATCGAGATCGACATCTCACAGATCCGCGGGGTTGTCGACGATCTGCTGCCGGTCCTACGTGACGGCCACTCGCTGATTCTGCGGTCGACGGTGGCGCCTGGGACCACCGAGTGGGTGGCGGGGTACATCGAGCAGCGCAGGGGCTTCAAGGTGGGCGAGGACCTCTTCGTCGCCCATGTGCCCGAGCGAATTGCCGAGAATCACTTCCTGGAGGAGATCGCCACGCTGCCCTGCATCGTTGGCGGCGTGGGCGAGGGATCCGGCGCACGGGCGGCCGGACTGTTCGAGGTCTTCGGGACCCAGATCGTCCAGACCACGCCCGTGCAGGCGGAGCTGGCCAAGATCTGGACCAACATCCTCCGCTACACCCAGTTCGCTCTACCGAACCTGCTGATGATGGAGTGCGAGCAATACGGCGCAAACGTCTTCGACGTGATCGAGCTGATCAACCACGACTACCCCCGCGGCGGGATGGCTCGACCGGGGCTCACGGCCGGAGCATGCCTGCGGAAGGACTTCACCTTCTCGGAAGAACGCTCGAGCGCACCCGGCATGCTGCTCGCCGTCTCCCGGGTCCACGAGACCGTGCCGCTGTTCCTCGTCAAGGGACTGAAGTCGCGGCTGGGCGGCTCCCTGCGAGATCTCAAGGTGGCCGTTCTGGGTCTCACCTTCAAGCGCGACTCCGACGATGTGCGCGACTCCCTCTCCTACAAGCTGGTGCGCATGCTCGAGAGGGAACTGGCGCACGTGACGAGGCACGATCCCCACGTGCCCCGGGATTCGGAGCCCCTCGAGGCCGCGCTCGAGGGCGTCGACGCGGTCGTGGTGGCCACCGATCATTCAGCCTTCACCGGACTGCTCGAGCGGCTTCCCGAGGGGACCCTGGTGGTAGATCCCTGGAACGTGACCGGCTCCGGCCGTGTGTTCGGAGTGGTGCGGGAACGGGCAGTCGCAGAGTGAGCCGCGTGCTGATAACGGGCGGAGCAGGGACGATCGGCTGTGCGGTGGTGCGCAGGCTGCTGCGGGAGCCGGGGTTCGACGTGCGCGTGTCGGATCAGCGCGATGCCCCCGCATGGATGCGCGAGGCGGTCGACGTTCGCACCGGCAATCTGCTCGAAGCCGGCGAGGCGCGCCACGCCGTCGCTGGCTGCACCCACGTCATCCACCTGGCCGCGATCGTGGGTGGGATCGCGAACTTCCATCGGCTCCCGCACACCCTGCTCGAGGTCAACAACGGTCTCTACAACGCCGTCTTCCGGGCCGCGCTGGACCAGCGGGTCGAGCGGCTCATCTATGTGTCTTCGTCGATGGTCTTCGAGCGCGCCAGCGAGTTCCCGACGCGCGAACAGCACCTGCTCGACTGTCCGGCGCCCCGCTCGGCCTACGGCTTCTCGAAGCTCGCCGGTGAGGTCTACTGTCGCGCTCTGCACGACGAGCACGGCGTGCCGTTCACCATCTGCCGCCCCTTCAACGCCTACGGTCCGGGCGAACTGCCGGAGGACGAACCCGGCATCGCTCACATGGTTCCCGACGTTATTCGCAAGGTGCTCGGCGGCCAACGGCCGCTGCCGATCTTCGGCTCGGGGGATCAGACACGCACGCTGACCCACGTAGACGACATCGCCGACGGCGTGGTCACGGCGATGGCTCACCCGGCGGGCGAGAACGAGGACTTCAACGTCTCCGCCGAAGAGGAGCGCACGGTCGCCGATATCGCGCGCATCATCTGGGCAACCTGCGGCGAGGATCCGGCCGAGTTCGAACTCGAGCACATGCCGAGCTTCGATGTCGACGTCCAGCGGCGCTGGCCGTCAGTCGAGAAGGCACGCCTTCTGCTGGGCTGGGAGGCACGCGTGCCGCTGGAGGAGGGGATCGCCGGGACGGTCAACTGGCTGCGAGAGCAGGAGTTCGCCTCGCCCGGCTTGTGACCCTGGCCCTCGCGTGGCGGTCAGCCGAGGGCGGCGTCCACGCGGTCCCCGATCAGGCGGGCGATCGCCAGAGACGAGGTCGCCGCCGGGGATGGCGCGTTACGTACGTGGAGCGCCCGTGGGGTCTGTGAAACGACGAAGTCGTCCACCAGCGCACCCTTTCGCGAAACCGCCTGAGCGCGCACGCCGGCGAAGCCGCCGCTGAAGTCGCCCGGGCCGATCTCCGGAACGTACTGCGCCGCCGCCTCGGCGAAGCTCTTCTTGTGAGCCGCATGACGCAGTTCGGTCAGGCCTGTTCGCCACCAATGTCGCGCCACGCGCCAGGTACCCGGCCAGGTGAGGTCGCCGGCGTTGCGGGGCCAGAGCAGCGCACTGGGGCCGAGCGACACGCGACCATCGATGTGCCGGCTCAGATGCACGCCGAGAAACGGCAAGGAGGGGTCGGGCACGGGATAGATCAGGGTCTTGACGAGGTGGGACCGCTCGGGACGCAGGTAGAGGTACTGCCCCCGGAAGGGCACGATCCGCGGGTCGGGTGAGGCGCCGGCGGCGACGGCGAGGCGGTCGGACTGGGCTCCGGCGCAGAAGACGGCGAACCGAGCTCGGGTCTCACCCTGCGGATGGAGGAGGGCGACGCGATCGCTGCGCATGGCCACGTCATCGACCCCGCATGAAGTCACGACGTCGGCGCCACGGTCACGCAGGCCGTCGGCCAGCGAGCGAGCGACAGCGCCGAAGTCGACGATGCCCGTCGAGGGCGAGTCGAGCGCGGCAACGCCCGTCGCGTGCGGCTCGAACTGCCTGAGCTCCTCGGCGGTCAGGCGCCGCAGTTCGGTGACACCGTTCTCCTTCCCGCGGCGCTCGAGCTCGTCCAGCTGCGCGAGCTCGCCGGGGTGCCGGGCCACGATCAGCTTGCCGCAGCGCTCGTGCGGGATCATGTGCCGCTCGCAGTAGGCGTACAGCTCGCGCGCCCCGGACACGCACAGTCGTGCCTTGAGCGAGCCGGGCTTGTAGTAGATGCCGGCATGGATCACGCCGCTGTTCGCCCCGGTCTGCCCGCTCCCTACGGAGGGGCCTGACTCGAGCACCGCCAGCGTGCGGTCCGGCCAGCGCAGGCTCAGCTCACGGGCCACCGCGAGCCCAACGATCCCACCGCCGACGATCACGAAATCACGCTCGCCAGGAGCACCTGTCGCTGTCATGGGCGCGCCCCCGTGTCCAAGCTCCGCTGCAGCTCCTCCAGCACGCGCACCACCCGCACCCCGGTCTCGCCGTCCGACCGTGGCGGCGCGCCGTCGCGCACTCGCTCCACGAAGTGGCGGCACTCGATGCGCAGCGGCTCCTCGTTGGAGATCTGCGGGGAGAAGACGTCGCCCGAGCGGGCGATGTACTCGCCGTAGCCCTCGTAGGCCTGGTCGAAGCCCTTGTCGTAGAGGGTCAGCTTGCCCTCCAGGGCCATGTCGTCGAAGGTGGCCATCTTCTTCGAGCCGACCACCGTGAAGCGGCGCTCCTTGTGGGGATCGAGCCAGGACAGGTGCAGGTGGGCGGCCAGGCCGGAGGGGAAGCGCAGGTAGCAGAAGACCACGTCCTCGACGCTCTCCTGCATGTAGCTCTCGCCGTGCGCGTGGCACTCCAGCGGCTCCTCGCCGGCCAGCCTCAGTACCACGGAGACATCGTGGGCGCCGAGCGACCAGAGCGCGTTCTCCTCGGCTCTCACCTTGCCCAGGTTGAGGCGGTTTCCGTAGAGGTAGTGGATGTCGCCCAGCTCACCCGTGTCGACCAGCTCCTTGAGCCGGTCGAGGCCCGGGTGGTACTCGAGCAGGTGGCCCACCATCAGCGTGCGGCCGGCGGCGCGGGCGGCGTCGACCACGGCTTTGGCGTCATCGGTGGACTCCGCCAGCGGCTTCTCGACGAAGCAGTGCTTGCCCGCCTCGAGCGCGCGCTGCGCGAGCTGCGCGTGGCTGGGCACCGGGGTGGCGATGACCACGGCGTCGAGCTCGGGATCGTCCAGGAGGTCGTCGAGGGAGGTGGTGGTGCGCGCGCTCGGGAAGCGCGAGGCGATGCGCTCGAGCTGCTCCTGCGAGCCGTCGCAGATCCAGCGCAGCTCGGCCTCGGGCAGGGCGTCGAAGTTGCGCGCCAGGTTGGGGCCCCAGTAGCCGAGGCCCACCACCCCGATCCGCACCGGCTCGCTCACGTGGGGACCCGGTCCGCGCAGGCCGCCACCACGGCCTCCACCTGCCGCTCGTCCAGCTCGGGGCCCATGGGCAGGGCGAGGATGGTGGCCGCCAGCTCGTCGGTCACCGGAAGCTCCAGACCCGGCGCCACGTAGCGCGCCATCGCCGGCTGGCGGTGCACCGGCGTGCGGTAGTAGCCGCGCGCCCCGATGCCGGCGTCGGCGAGCCGGGCGGCCAGGGCATCGGCCTCGGGGCTGACGACCACGAACAGGTGGTAGACGTGCTCGGCCCCGGGTGTGGCCGACGGCAGCCGCACGTGCTCTCCCAGGCCGGCGTCCGCGTAGAGCCCGGCCGCGCGGCGGCGGGCGGCGTTCCAGCCGTCGAGCTCGGGCAGCAGCAGACGCAGCACGGCCGCCTGCATGGAGTCGAGGCGCGAGTTGTAGCCCACCTCGGTGTGGTGCTTCTTGTCGGTCGAGCCGTGGAAGCGCAGCGTGCGGGCCCGCTCGGCCACGCCCGCGTCGCCGGTGGTGATCGCACCGCCGTCGCCCAGGCAGGGCAGGTTCTTGGAGGGGAAGAAGCTAAAGGTGGCGGCGTCGCCCAGCGCCCCCGCGCGCCGGCCGTCGAGCGTGGCCCCGGCGGCCTGGGCCGCGTCCTCCAGCACCGGCACGCCGAGCTCGCGCAGCTCGGCCACGGGGGCGACGTTGCCGAACAGGTGGACGGGCACGATCGCCCCCGTGCGCTCTGACAGGAGCGGGCGCACGGTCTCGGCCGTGATGCAGAAGCTGTCGGCGTCGACCTCGCAGAACACCGGCACCGCACCGGCGTTGACGATCGCTTCGGCGGTGGCGTAGAAGGTCAGCGAGGGGCAGATCACCTCGCAGCCGGGCCCGACGCCGAGCGCGCGCAGCGCGATCGTGAGGGCGTCGGTGCCGTTGGCCACCCCGACGACGTGCTCGACCCCGAGATAGGCGGCGAACTCCTCCTCGAAGGCCTGCAGCTCCGGTCCGAGGATGTAGCGCCCCGAGGCGGCGACCTCGGCGAGGCGCTGCGCGATGCGCTCCTGATAGGGGTCGAGCGAGGTGGCGAAGAGCGGTACAGCCATGCGGCCGAACAGCCTAGAGCGCCTGGCCCTCCGCAAGGCGCTCGTACAGCGTCAGCAGCGCCCTCACGTGGCGGCGCTCGCCGTAGCGGTCGCTGGCGCGCGCCAGCAGGGCGTCGCCGTCCCGGCCGCGGCGATCGGGATCGTCCCAGAGCGCGGACATGCGCCCGGCGAGGTCGCCGGGGTCGTTGGGGGCCACGCTGTGCTCGTGCCCGGCCAGCTCGGGCGGGGCGCCGAGCGTGGTGACCACCACGGGCACGCCGGCCCCCATCGCCTCGAGCGCGGCGTAGCCCGCGAACTCGTGGTAGCGCGACGGCATCACGAGCATCGCCGCGCCCGCCAGCTGGTGCTGCAGCTCGTCGCGCTCGAGCCGGCCGAGGAACTCGACGGGCGCCGCCAGCCGTGCGACGAGTTCGCGTAGATGGGCCGCCGCCGGGCCCTCGCCGGCCACGCGCAGGGGCACGCCGCTGAGCGCGGCGGCCTCCACCGCGGTGTCGACCCCCTTCTCCACAGACAGGCGGGCGGCGAGGAGGGCGTAACGGCCCTCGTCGGCCACCGAGTGCTGGGCGAAGGCCGCGTCGGGCAGGAAGTGCGGCAGCACCGCCACTCGGTCGGCGGGCAGGCCGAGCTTGACCACCTGCCCGGCGGCGTAGCGGCTGGGGACCACGAAGCGGTCCACGCCTGCCAGCACCGCGGGCTGATGGCGCGCCAGCGACGCGGCGTAGACGGCCGCCTCGGGCAGCGAGCCGCGGCAGTTGAGCATCAGCCCGGGCAGCGTCTGGCGGTGATGGCAGCGAAAGCACGGACCGCCGTCGCGGGCGGCCACCCCGATGGCGCAGAACAGCCGCACGTTGTGCAGCTGGAGCACCACCTTGGCGCCCGCATCGCGTGCCGCGGCCAGGGCCCGAGGGCCCAGCAGGGGCAGCATGTTGTGCACGTGCACCACGTCGGCCCGCAGCTCGTGCACCGCGGCGGCCACGTCCTGCTCGTCGCGCCCTCCGCGCCACAGCGCCCGGGCGGCCTCGCGGCGCGACACCTCGGCGGAGTCGCGCTCCAGCAGTGCGTGGGCCACACCCGCACGTCGCAGCGCCCCGACCTGCAACTCGACCGCCCGCTCCTCGCCCCCGTGCAGGCGATAGCGGTTGTGCACCACGAGAACACGCATCGGCCGGGGTTACGCTATCGGCGATGGAGCCGCCGGCGGTCACGGTGGTGGTCCCCACGCGCGGCCGCGCGGCGTATCTCGAGGTGACGCTCGACTCGCTGCAACGCCAGCGCACCCAGGCCACCCATGAGCTCCTCGTCGTCGACGACGGGGCCACCGACTCCACCCCCGATGTGGCCGAGCGCCACGGGGTCCGCCGGGTGAGCCACGGCGAGCGGCGCAGCCTCAACGCCGCCCGCAACACCGGCCTGCGCGAGGCCGGCGCGCCGCTGATCGCCTTCGTGGACGACGACGTGCTCGTCCCCGAGGGCTGGCTCGACGCCTTGGTCGAGGGCGCCCACCGCAACCCGCAGGCCGAGGCCTTCGGAGGTCCGATCCGCGCCCGCTTCGAGGGCGGCGCGCCGCGCGGCTGCGGGCGCGAGGACCCGCCCATCACCACGCTCGATCTCGGCCCCGACGATCGCGAGGCGGAGATGGTTTGGGGCGCCAACTTCGCCGTGCGGCGCTCTGCGGTAGAGCGCATCGGCCCCTTCGACGAGTCGATCGTGCGCCCGCACGGGGACGAGGAGGAGTGGCTCGAGCGGCTGCGCACGGCCGGCGGGCGGATCGAGTACATCGCCGCGGCCGGCCTGGACCATCGCCGTACGGCCGAGGACGCGCGCCTCGGGCGTCTGGCTCGAGCGGCCTACGCGCGCGGGCAGGCGGCGCGCTCCTCTGACGAACGCCGGCGCCGGGCGCCCGGCCTGGCGCGAGAGCTACGGGTGCTCGCCGGCTGCGGCTGGCACACCTTGCGCCGCGCCTGCCCGCAGGGCCTGGTGATGGGCGCCCACTCCGCCGGCCGCGTGGTGGAGACGCTGCGCCCCCAATGAGCGACCTGCCCGACCCCAGCACGTTCCTGTCGGGCGACAGCGGCGCCGTCACGGACCCGTGGCGGCGCGCGAAGCGGCGCGCCGGCGAGCTCGGCTACACGGCGCTCGACCGGCTGAGCGGCATCCGGCGCCGAGCCGCCAGTGCTGCCGCGCGAGGTCCGGCGCTCGACGTGCTCGTACTCGGCATCTACCGGCCCGGCTCGCTGCTCGCGGCGGCCGTGGCTGAGCTGCAGAGCTCGCGCCATCACCTGCGCTTCCGGCTCGGCTCCGTCGGGAAGCCCGAGCCGGGCCTCGAGCCCCTGACCTTCGCCGAGGGCCTCGAGGGGGGCAAGTTCGAGAACCTCAACCGGCTGCTGGCCGCGACCGAAGCCACGCCGGCGCCCGACTGGACGCTCGTGGTCGATGACGACGTGGTGCTCCCGCGCGGCTTCCTCGACGACTTCACCGGGCTCTGCCGCGCCTTCGGACTGGACCTGGCCCAGCCCGCCCAGACACTGCTCAGCCACTCGGCCTGGAAAGTCACGCGCCGGCGTCCCGCGTCGCTCGTGCGCGAGACCCGCTTCGTCGAGATCGGCCCGGTAACGGGCTTCGGTCGAGGGCCCGCCGCCGAGCTGCTGCCCTTCCCCGAGCTCCGCTACGGCTGGGGCCTCGACCTCCACTGGGCCGCCCTGGCCGCGCAGCGCGGCTGGCGCCTCGGCGTGGTCGACGCCGTGCCCGTACGCCACGACAGCCGCCTCATCGCCGCGGGCTATCCGCGTGCCGAGGCGGAGCGAGAGGCAGCACGCTTCCTGGCCGGGCGCCCCTACCTGCACAGCGACCGGGCGGGCGAGACACTGGCCCTGCACCGCCGGACCCCCAGCTGACCATGCGCCTGCTGTTCGTGTGCCCGGACATGCGTACCGGCGGGGCCGAGCGTCATTGGGCCACCCTGGTGCCCGCGCTGCAAGAGCGGGGCGTCGAGGTGGTCGTGCTCACGCTCACCGGCGAGGGTCCCTTCTTCGCTGAGCTGCGGGCCCGTGGGGTCCCGGCGCACTGCGTGGGCCTGCGCCGGCGCAGCGACCTCGCCGGGATGCGCCGCGCACTCGCCTACGCCGCGATTCGCCCGGACGCGGTGATCAGCCGCGGCGTCAGCGCGCAGATGGTGGGGGACGCCGTGGCCCGCCGCGCGGACGCGCCGCACGTGCTCAACGAGCACACCCCGCTCACCAGCGACGGCCGCCTGGTGGCGCCGCGACCCCACCAGCGCGCCCTGACCCGCCTCGTCTCCGGGCGGGTGGACGCGGTGATCTGCGTGACTGAGCGCCAGCTGGCTCCGCTCGCCGCCCTGGGCTACCCGAGCGACAGCGTCCACGTGGTCCCCAACGGCGTGTTCGAGGAGGCGATCGCCGACGTGGATCCCTCCCCGGAGCTCGAGGGCGACGGCTTCACCGCGCTCTGCGTCGCCGGCCTGCGCCCCGAGAAGCGAATCGACCTGTTCATCGAGACGGTGCGAGGCGCCCGGCGCTCGCAGCCCTCGCTGCGGGGCTACGTGGCCGGCGAAGGGCCCGAGCGCGAGCGGCTGGCCCGGCTGGCCGAGGGCAGCGGCGTGGAGCTGCTCGGCGCGCGCCGCGACGCCCTCGAGCTGATGCGCGGCTCCGACGCGGTCTGCCTGCTCAGCGAGGCCGAGGCGCTGCCGATGAGCGTGCTCGAGGCGATGGCGCTCGAGCGCCCCGTGCTGGCCACCGACGTCGGCGGCACCGGAGAGGCGGTACTGGACGGCGAGACGGGCTTCCTCGTCGAGCCCGGCGACCTCGCCGGCGCAGAGCGAGCGCTGCTGGAACTGGCGCAGGACCGCGACCGCGCCGCCGCGCTGGGCCGAGCGGGCCGACTCCGGCAGCGCGAGCGCTTCAGCGGCGAGGCCATGGTCGACGGCTACCTGCGCGCGTTCGAGGAAATCGTGGCCACGGCGGTGCAGAGGTCTGACGGGACCTAACCCCGCGCAGCGCCGACCACCCGCAGCACGGCCCGCTCCCAGGCCTCGGCGTCGGCCTCCGGGGGATGTCGGGCCGTGACCGCCCGGCTGCCCGCCGCCAGGCGCTCGCGGAGCTCGGGCTCGCGCACCAGGCGGCGCAGGGCGGCGGCGATCGCCGGCACGCTCTCGGGCTCCACGAGCAGCGCGTTCTCGCCGTCCACCGCGAGGTCGCCGGCCGCCCCCGCGCGCACCGAGCAGAGCAGCGGCAGGCCCGCGGCGGCGCCCTCGCGCATGGTGGCCCCGAAGGGCTCGTAGGTGCTGACCAGAGCGAGCACGTCAGCCTGGCCGTAGGCGGCCGGGAGGGCGGCGGGGGCGACAGGCCCATCGAAGCGTGCAGGCAGCCCCAGTCGCTGCGCCATCCCCCTCAGCTCCGACTCGAGCGGCCCACCCCCGCGCAGCACGAGCTCCGCCTCACCCGGTGCCAAGCCCGCCGCCGCGAAGGCCTCGAGCAGCCGGGCGAGGTTCTTGTCGGGCACGAGCCGGCCGACCGACAACACGCGCACCGGACCGCCGGGCCTCGCGGAGCCGCCCGGCAGCGCTCCCAGCGCCTCGAGCTCGGCGCTCTGAAGGGCCAGCTCCACAGCGTGCGGATCGACCCCCATGCGGGCGAGACGAACGCGGCCCTGGCTGCTCGCCACCACGAAGCCGGCCGCTCGCGGCGCGACAAGGCGGTGCACGCGCAGTTGCATCGAGGACAGCGACGAATCGCTCCAGGGCGTGAGCTCGCTGAAGATCACGAGCGGCACACCACGGCGCCGGCACCATGACCAAGCGCGCCAGGTGGCGGGGCCGTACTCCCAGCTCACCACGCAGTCGGGGTCGGCACGGCCGAGCGCCTTCCCGAGCCCGCGGGCCAGCGTGATCGGGCTGCGCCCGGGCCGGGGCCGCTGCCACGCGGAGAGCACCTCACTGGCGTAGCCCTGACGCGCCGCGAACCAGTCGGCGGGCTGGTCCCAGCCCGGCTGGGCGCCGGCGAGGTAGATCACGCGCGGGTCGATCCGCCCGCGTTCGCTGAGGGCGCGAAACAGCGGCTCCCGGTAGGGAACCGGGACCGGAGGCAGGATGGCGACCCGCGGCGGCACGCCGCAACTTTGCCGCATGGGCCGGGTCGCAGCGTTTAGCCATGCGTGAACCCCGGGGAAACACCTCTGCTGACCGGCAGGGCGGCCCAGGCGCCGAGGCGGTTGCTAGCCTGCGACCCGCAGTTCGGGAGATGCCCACCCCCATTCGTCAGGTGTCCCCTCCCCTGTCGCCCGTCCGGTCCGCATTCGACGCTCGACAGCCCTGAGGAGGGGATCTCCACAGTGACCCGAGTAGCACGACACCTACTCCTGCTCGCCGGCCTCATGGCGCTGGCAGTCCCTGGCGTGGCCTCGGCGAGCCCTGACCAGGTGGTCAAGGACTGCGCCGACGACGGCGTCCTCAGCGGCAAGTACAGCAACTCCGATCTGCGCAAGGCGAAGGACAAGATCCCGACCGATCTCGCCGAGTACAGCGACTGCCGCGATGTGATCGCGGCCGCCATCACCAGTGGCTCCGACAAGGGCGGCGGACGCAACAGCCCGGGCCAAGGCGTGGGCGGGGCGGGCGCGGCCGACCCCGGTGAGCAGGGCGCGCGCGCCACCGACGCCGCGGAGCTCGAGGAAATTGCCGGCGCGGGGAAGAGCGATCCTCCCAGCGTGAACGTGGGCGGCGAGGAGGTCGAGCCCGGCGCCAACGGCCTGTTCGACCTCGCGAGCGCCTCCAACGAGCTGCCCACGCCGTTGCTGGTGGCGCTGCTGGCGCTGGGCCTGCTGGCGTTGGCCGGAGGCTTCGTGGTGCTGCGCAAGCACGTGCCCGCGCTCGAACGAGTCCCGCTCCTGAACAAGATCCCGACTCCGCGTGTCCCTTTCACGAAACGTCGCTAGCGCAGTAGCGGTGGTTCTGGGCGGCGCGCTCGCCGGCGTCGCCTTCGGTGCCGCCGGCGGCACCGAGCTCACCCGCACGACCATCGTCGAAGTGCTGATGGTGATCGCCGGCTCGCTGGTGATCGCCGCCGCGCTCCTGTGGGGACGCCGCGGGCCGCTCTTCGGAGGCTCCAGCCTGCTCTGCTTCGGCCTGCTCGCCGTGCTCACCTCGATCTCAGTGACGTGGTCGATCGTCCCCGAGCTCAGCTACGTGGAGGCCGGGCGCACGCTGGCCTACCTCGTCACCTTCGCCGCCGCCATCGCCGGCGCGCGGCTGGCCCCGCGTGGCACCTCAGCGGTGCTGACCGGCATCCTGATCGGCGCGATGCTGCCGGTGGCATACGCGATCGCCTCGCGCATCTGGCCGGGCGCGCTGGCCGAGAACGAGCTCTCCAACCGGATCGGCGCCCCGTTCCAGTACTGGAACGCCGTCGGCAGCGTGGCCGCACTGGCCATCCCGGCCCTGCTCTGGCTCGGCTCGCGCCGGACCGGCAGCCTGCCGTCGCGGGCGCTGGCCTACCCGGCGGGCGGCCTGTGCGTGTTGGCGATCCTGCTCACCCAGTCGCGCGGAGCGCTCGCCGCCGCCGTGCTCGGCGCGCTGATCTGGTTCGCCGTCGTCCCGCTGCGCCTGCGCAGCCTGCCCGTGCTGGTCGTGCCGGCGCTGGCCGGCGGCGCCGTGGCCGCCTGGGCGCTGTCCAAGGAGGCCTTCTCCAAGAGCCTCCAGCCGCTCGCGGCCAAGGAGGCCGTGGCCGGCGAATTCGCCCTGCTGGTGCTGCTGATGTGCGTGGTGCTGCTGGGGGTCGGCTACGTCATCAACATGGGCGAGGCGCGCGGCGTGGTGTCGATGCGCGCTCAGCGGCGCATCGGGCTGGCGGCCGTGGTGGTGGCCTGTCTGATCCCGCTCGTCGCCTTCACGTCGGTGGCCTTCAGCGACCGCGGGCTGTCGGGCACCATCGACGACCGCGTGAGCGAGCTCACCAGCGAGACCGAGACCGCCCCCGAGGAGGGTGGCGACCGGATACTCGCCGCCTCGTCCACGCGCGGCAAGTACTGGCGCGAGGCGGACCGCGTCTTCGATGAGCGTCCAGGGGTCGGGGTGGGCGCCGGAGCCTTTGCCGTGGCCCGTCTGCGCCATCGCGTGGACACGGCGGTCACGCGCCACGCGCACGGCTACGTTCCGCAGACGATGGCCGACCTCGGCATCGTCGGCGTGGTGATCTCGGGCCTGCTGCTGCTCGCCTGGATCGTCGCGGCGCTGCGGACCACGGCGCTGCTGCCGCGGCGGATACCGCTGCTGCAGCGCGGCCGCCAGGACCCGGTCCCCCGGCGTGACTGGGACGGCGAACGCACCGGCCTGGTGGCGCTCGCGCTGGTGGCCGTGGTGTTCGGCCTGCAGTCGATCGTCGACTGGACCTGGTTCATTCCCGGGCCGGTGGCCCTGGCCCTGGTGGCGGCGGGCTTCGTGGCCGGCCGCGGCCCGCTCGACGTGCTGGAGGGCACACAGCCCCAGCCCCCCGAGCAGCGGACAGGCAGGCCGTCCACCGAGCGCATCGTCGCCGCCGCCGCCGTGGTGCTCTGCGGACTGCTGGTGGCCTGGGCGGTGTGGCAGCCCGAGGCGTCGGACCGCGCCACCAACGACGCCCTCGCCGCGGCGGAGGCGCGCGACTACGACGAGGCGCTCGCCCGGGCCGGCGACGCCGCCGACCTCAATCCGCTCAGCCCCGATCCGCTGCTCGTCGAGGCGTCGATCAACACATCGGCCGGACGTGAGACCGCGGGCCGCCGCAGCCTCGAGCAGGCGGTGCTCCGCTATCCCGGTGACCCACAGACGTGGTACCGGCTGGCGGCCTTCCAGCTGGGCACGCTCGACCGCCCCGAGGAGGCGCTCCAGACCCTGCGCGGAGCGCTCTACCTCGACCCCTTCTCGGCTCGCAACCGCCAGCTCTTCCTGGAGGCGCGGGTACGGCTGCGCGAGCAGCAGACGCTCGAGGCCCGGCGCCGCCAGCAGCCCTAGCGGGACGCCAGCGCGAGCAGCGTGCCGGAGCGCCGCCGCAGGGACGCCACATCGAACCCGAGCTCGTCGAGCAGCCGCCGCAGCGAGCGGCGGGTGAACACGCGCAGGTGCGGCGAGAGCGGGTGGGCCGGTCGAACGAGCGGCCGGGCGGCCGGGGTGGTCAGGGCCAGGCGCCCGCCGGGGCGCAGCACGCGCCGGATCTCCGACAGCAGCAGCTGCACGTCGCGCACGTGCTCGACCGTCTCCGCGCACAGCACGAGGTCGAAGGCGGAGTCGGCGAAGGGCAGCGGAGCGTACGGCTGAAGCTCGACGATCCGCGTGTCGGCGCTGAGGCGCCGGCGCGCCCGCTCGAGGGCCACCGGGGAAACGTCGGCGGCCACGAGCAGATCCGCGTCCAGCAGCTCCGTCAGGCGCCCGTCGCCCGCTCCCAGGTCGAGCACGCGTTTCTCGTGGCCGAGGCGGCGCACGAAATCGGACAGCACCTCGGGAGGCGGCCCCGGGTTCTCCGGCACGAGCTCCCAGAGCTCGTCGTCGTAGCGGCTAGGCATGGCCGATCAGGAGCAGCGTGTGCGCGAACGGGGCCGCACGCGGGCGAGAGCCGAGAGCGTCCAGCCGGTGGAGCACGCGCTGGGCCGGCGCCGGCAGCCGCCGCCAGCCGTAGGTGAGCCCGTAGAGCGCCGGCTGCAGCCCGGCCGCGCGGGCTTCCTTGTGTAGGACACGCGGCGAGAGCGGGATGTCGTCGGGCGTGCCGTGGGCCCAGGGGCCCAGGCCGGCCCGGTTGGCCAGCGCCAGGCCCGCGCCCACCGGATGCCACGAGCCCGGCTCGACCGCCACCACGGCCCCGCCCGGGCGCAGAAGCCGCGCGGCCTCGGCGAAGACCGGCCCGAGCGGGCCCTGGTAGGCGACGTGATGGAGCACCAGCCGGTAGAGCACGACATCGAAGGAGCCGTCCGGGTAGGGCAGATCGCCGGCGCGGGCGACCCGGCCGTGGTCGAGCTCGCCGTTGGCCAGCAGCGTGCCGATCATGTTGGCGTCGAGGTCCACGCCGGTCATTCGAAAGGCGGGGCGCGGGAACAGGTGGCGGCCGGGATGCCAGCCGCAGCCCACCGACAGGACTTCGCCCTCGCGGAGCAACAGCTTCCGGTCGAGCAGTTCGCGCTCGCGGCGCATCTCCTGGTCGTAGTGGACCTGAAGCGTGTCCGCTTGGGTGAGGCGGTCGAGAAGGTTTTCTGCCCGGTAGGGCTCGCTCACCACGCCCCCCGCGCCCGGATGACCGCGGGGATCGTCTTGAGCAGGATGGTGAGGTCGAGGAATACCGACCAGCGCTCGAGGTAGAGGAAGTCGAGGCGCACGAGCTCGTCGAAGTCGAGCTCCGAGCGGCCGGACACCTGCCACAGCCCGGTCATTCCGGGCAGTACGAGGTAGCGCTTGCGGTGCCAGTCGTCGAGCCGGTCGTAGTCGCGCTGGGGCAGCGGCCGCGGCCCGACCAGCGACATCTCACCGCGCAGGACATTGAACAGCTGGGGCAGCTCGTCGAGCGACCAGCGCCGCAGGAAGCGGCCCACCCGGGTGACGCGAGGGTCCTCGCGGATCTTGAAGATGGCCCCGCTGCGCTCGTTGCGCTGCTCGAGCTCCAGCTGCAGGCGCTCGGCCCCCGCCACCATCGTGCGGAACTTGAAGCATGCGAACGGCTGCCCGCCGATGCCCGGGCGCAACGAGCGGTACAGCACCGGTCCACGGGAGGTGAGCCGGATGGACAGCGCCGCGAGGCCCATGATCGGAGAGAGGACGATGAGCAGCAGCAGCGACCCCACCACGTCGAAGCTGCGCTTGAGCGCGAAGTCGACGCCGTCGAAGACGGGCGGCTTGAGCTCGAACAGCGGCAGCGCCTGACCGGGCACGAACTCGACCCGCTCCATCAGGATCTCCATCGTCGACGGTGCGACCCGGACGCGCACGCCGTGCTGATGGCAGCGGTCGACAAGCTCCACCGCCTCCTCCTGCGGGAAGTCGGCGTCGGCGATCAGCACCTCGTCGATGGCGTCGAAATGGCGCTCGAGCTGCTCGAGCGAGCGGAAGTCGCGCAGGCCCTCGACGAGCGCGAGCGGCGTGCGGGCGACGAAGCCGTACGGCTCGATCTCGCGGCTGTCGTGCAGCGCGTGCGAGACCGCCTGGATATTTGCCCCCGAGCCCACGAGCACGGCCCGGCGCCGATAGCCGGCGGCACGCAGAACGGCTCCGCTGACGCGCTCGAACCCCCAGCGCAGCGCCGACACGTAGATCAGCGCGAAGAACAGCGAGCCATAGAAGATGTAGTAGGACTGGAAGTCCTCGCCCTCCACGATCGCGTACGCGAGCAGGACGAGCATGACCTGGAACAGCGACGCGATCACCTTGGCGAAGCCGGGCCGCTGAGCGCGCTCGCGGTAGAGGCCGGAGCGCGCGAACAGCAGCAGCATCACCAGGCCGCCGAGCGGGAGATAGTCCTTGGCCTGGCCCCACATTTGGTCGATCTGCTCGGGGGCGGTCAGCGCCACCTTGACCACGAGCGCCGTGTAGATCGCCAGCAGCAGGCCGATCAGGTCGAGAGCGCAGAGCGTGACGATGCGGACGACGCCGCGCAGGGTGTCGAAGCGAAGCACGCCGCTGAGCAGGGGCTTGCCCGCCCGGACGTCCCGCTCGGTCAGGACGACCGGCTCGACCTCCCGTAGCTCTTTGATCAGTCCATCAGGCACAAGGCTCGTTCCCGTGGCTGGAAGTAGAACAGCCGCGCGGGGCCAATGTACCGGCGTGGGAGGCAGCCTTCACAATTTCCGGGCAGGCATCCGGCCCGAAAGGGGAGTGGGGAACGCACGTGGCCAAGGCTATCCGCAAGACAAGCGAGGGATTCGCGATCGGCTTCGCGCGGCTGGGGCGCCGCGGGGAGGGGCGCGGCAGCCCAGGCCAGCAGGTCTCCGACGGGGACACCGTGGCGGTGGAAGCGGACGGCAACTTCGGCGTCCGCCTGCTCGGCGTCGACGCGCCCGAGACTGCGCTGACCCTGCCCGAGGACGCCACCGAGGCGATCGACCGCCGGCCCGGTGAGCCGTTCGTGCGGCTCACCGACCAACGCTGGGAGGACTTCCTCAGCGATCCCCTCGACGCCGTGGCGGGCCTGCGCCGGGGCCTGCGCGAGCACCTCGAGCCGCGCATCGGACACGGCACCGCGGCCAACCACGCGGGCTTCGCCGCCGCCGCGAAGCAGGCCCTGCGCGCCGAGGTCGAGGCCGACCTCGCGGAGCTCGGCCAGACCCGCGACGAGTTCGGCTTCTTCATGGCCTTCGCCAGCGAGGTGATCGACGGATACGGCAGGCTCCTCTGCTACCTCAACCGAGACCAGCCGCGGGCGCCGCGGCCACCTTCCTACAACGAACGGCTGCTCGTGGCCGGACAGGTCGAGCCCTACTTCATCTGGCCCAACGTCGACCCCTTCCGGGTCAAGCCCTCGCTGGTCGACGCCGTTCCCCGCCCGCGCGGGCCGGAACCGCTGCGCGACGAGCGCGCCGCGGTCGCGCGCGCCCGCGACGAAGGCCTGGGACTGTGGGGCGGCGACCAGCCACTGCGGCTGTCGCCGTTCGAGCTGCGCTTCCTCGGCCGGCTCGCCCCGCCCGACCGCTGGGTGCTCGATCTCGGCGCCCGCGACGACAGGCTGCTCGCGCCCCAGCTCTACCCGCGCATCGAACGCGCGGAGGACCGGTTGTTCGTGGGGGAGGCCTACGTGCCGCTGTTCCTGTCCAAGGGCTGGCGCGCCGTGCGCTCCTAGCTCGCTCGGGAAGCGCCGCCGAAGCGCCCGCGCTGGCTCAGGACGGTGACGATTCCGACTATTGGCATCCTCGCCCCAATGGCATGACCGCCTCGGGGGGCGCGGAGCCGGGACTGCATCCGGACGCACTCGCTTGACTCGAACCCTCGAACCGCCGAGGATGGAAGCCGCCTCGCCCTCCTTTACAAGCGAGAGGGGAAACACAATGCGGCGACTGCTCGTCGTCAGTGCGGTCGTAGCGCTCGTTGCTACGACTCCTGCGCAGGCGATCACCTTCGGACAGCCCGACGGGAACCGGCACCCGAACGTCGGCAGCATCGTCGTCAAGCTCGCCGACGGCAGTCTGGTGCCGTGGTGCAGCGGAACGATGGTGAGCGAACGGGTCTTTCTCACCGCTGCCCACTGCATTACTTCGCAGACCTGTTCTTCGGTCCCGGGTATCGAGTTCGGCGTCACGTTCCTCTCCGACCTCGGGCTCGACGACCCCGTCCCGAACTTCGACGAGAGTGACCTCGTCATGGGCGTAGGGCACGCCCATCCGTCGTACGACGGCAAGTACGGCAATTCATCGAAGCGCGTGGACGTAGCCGTCATCGTGCTCGAGGACGATCCCGGCGTGGGTCAGTCCGACCTTCCGGCGGAAGGTCTGCTCGACACGACCGACCTGACGGCGTCGCCTTTCACGACCGTCGGCTACGGCTTGGCGCGCGGCGATAAGACCAAGGGCCCAAGTTCGCTCTCTGCGCGACGGCGTGCGTCGCTACGCGGTGCAGACAGCCTCCCTACTGAGTGACGGCTGGCTCAAGCTATCCATGAACCCCGCCACGGGCGACGGCGGCACCTGCAACGGCGACTCCGGTGGCCCGCACTTCCTGGGCGCTGGAGCCGGAGAGACTGACACCGTCGTTTCGGTGACCTCTCACGGCGATAGGTACTGCCGTTCGACGGACTGGACAGCCCGGGTCGATACTCCAGACGCACTGTCGTTCATCCAGTCGTTCATCGACGACTGACCTTGGCGGGTGGGCGTCGGCGACGCTTGCGCCGCCGACGCCCCCGCCGCGGAGCAGGCCCTGCGCCGAGGTAGAGGCCGACTCGCCGAGCTCGGCCGGGGGCGCCGCCGAATTTCCCGCACTTTGCGAAACCGCGTTGCGCGCAGGGGGGCGAATCGCAGAATGATCCGTCCTGAACGTGGTGCCCATGTTGGAGCGGCAGAGACGGCCCGTTCGGGGTGAGCTGGACCAGGCGGCGCTCGGCCTGCTCGCGCGTCACGGTGGGCAGATAATGGCGACGGCACGGCGCTACGCGGCGACCCCGGAGGACGCGGAGGACGCCTACCAGCGCGGACTCGAGATCCTGCTCACCAAGGCGCCCACCACGCGCGAGGACGAGCTCGTCCCCTGGCTCAAGACGGTGGTCAAGCACGAGGCCTTCGCTCTGCGCCGCCAACGCGACCGCCACTCGCCGGTCACCGACGACGGTCACCTGAGCGACCGTCCCACCGCGCCGGCGGTGACCCACGACCAGGCCGAGCGGCTCGAGCGCCTCAGCCAGGGTGCCGAGGCGCTGCGCGAGCTCAAGCCGCACGAAGTCCGCGCCCTGCTGCTCAAGGCCGAGGGCTACAGCTACCGCGAGATCTGTGAGCTCACCGGCTGGTCGTACACGAAGGTCAACCGCCTGCTGGTCGAGGGCCGTCAGGCCTTCCTGCGCCGGGTGGCGTCGATCCAGGGCGGGGACGAATGTGACCGGCTCATGCCGCAGCTGTCCGCACTGGCGGACGGCGAGGCCGGCGCCGAGGCTCTCGCGCTGGTGCGGCCGCATCTGAAGACGTGCCTCAGCTGCCGCGCGCGACTGCGGGAGTTTCGCGCTGCGCCGGCGCGCGTGGCCGCCGTGGCGCCGCCGGCCGCCCTGGCGGCCGGCTCGGGCGACGGGTTGCGGGGAGCCGCCGAGTCGGCGCTCGCCGGCCTCCAGCAGAAGCTCGATTCGTTCATGGGAATGGCCCAGCAGCGGGCCGCCTCGGTGGGCGAGCGGGCCCACGTCGCCACGGAGCTGGCAACCGGCCAGAAGCTGGCCGCGGTGGCCGCCTCAGCGGCGGCCTTCGCGGGCGGTGGAACCGCGATCGACCAGCTCGCCGGGCATGCCGGGCCGCCGCGTCCTGAAGCGGCTGCGGAGGTGAGAGCCGAGCCGGTGAAGGAGGAGGTCGCGGTGAACGCGGCGCCCGCGCCGCCCACCGAGCAGCCCGCCGTGGCCCAGCCGGCCCCGCAACCCATGTCCGCTCCGGCACCCGAGCCGGCGCCGGCTCCCGCGCCACCGCCGCCACCCGATCCGGCCACCGAGTTCGCGCCCGGCGGCGCCGGCGCGGGGCCGGGCGCCGCCATGGCTTCAGCACCGGCTCCGGTTCCGGCAGCGCTGCCCCAGGCACCGGCAGAACCTGGCGGCTTCGCGCCGGCGGGATCCGGGACAGGCAGCGGAGGTGGAGGAGGTGGTGGCTCGGGCGAGTTCAGCCCCTGAGACTTGCTGAGCCGGCGCTCGCTCCCCTCTAACATCAGGCAATGGCGACCCTGACCCAGCCTCCGCCGCCCGGCGCCCCTCCCGGCGTCGGCCGCGGCCAGTGCCTCGCGCCTTCGCGCACCGTCGACGCTCCCGTCGACGGGGCCCCCGCCGCAGACAGGTACGAGCGTCTCTTCCCCGAGCTCCCTCCGATCGAAAGCGACGAGGCGCTCCTGCACGGAATGGGAGCCACCGGCGGCCTCTGTGACGCCGGCGACCCGTCCGACGACGCGACCGAGACGGCTGCCGGCTGGCCCTACTTCGGCCAGCTCATCGCTCATGACATCACCGCCGACCGCAGCCCGCTGGTCCATCATGCCGCCGGGGAGCACACCGCCAACTTCCGTACGCCGCGGGCCGACCTCGAATGCATCTACGGAGACGGGCCGGTCGGCAACCCGTACCTCTACCGGCGCGACGACCCGGCCAAGCTCCTCCTCGGCGTCAACGACTCGGGAGAGGAGGCCGACCTGCCTCGCAACCGCGAGGGCATCGCGCTGATCGGCGACCCGCGCAACGACGTTCACATCTTCGTCTCGCAACTCCACCTGGCGATGCTCGGGTGGCACAACTGCGTGGTCGACCACCTTCGCGGCAAGGCCGTGCCCGAGCCGGACGTATTCGACGAAGCGCGGCGCACGGTCTCGTGGCTCTACCAGTGGGTGATCGTCAACGACTATCTGCCTCGTCTGGTCGGCCGCGAACTGGTCGATGAGATCCTGGCCGAAGGGCCGCGCCACTACACACCGGGGCCCGTGCCGCGCATCCCGCTCGAGTTCGCCGACGCCGCCTTCCGCTACGGCCACAGCCAGGTGCGGGAGCACTACGAGCTGAACTCGGGCTCCGGACGCCTTCACCTGTTCCCCGACCTGCTCGGCTTCCGGCCCGTGCCCGAGGCGCGCGCGATCGAGTGGGAGCGGCTGTTCGACGTGCCGGGCCGGCCTCCGGCCCAGCGCGCGAAGCGGATCGACGGCAAGCTCGTCCCCTCCCTGATCGCGTTGCCCCAGGCGATCACGGGCGAGGTGGAGGTCGAGGCCTACCGCTCGCTCGCGGGGCGCGACCTCCAGCGCGGGCACGCCTACGGCCTGCCTTCGGGGGAGAGCGTCGCGCGCGCCATGGGCGAGACGCCGCTCAGTGCAAGCGAGACCAGCCTGGGACCGGCGGGATGGTCCGCCGAGACCCCTCTCTGGCTCTACATCCTGCGCGAGGCGGACTTGCGCGGCGACGGCGACCAGCTGGGGCCCGTCGGCGGCCGGATCGTGGCCGAAGTGCTGATCGGCATCATGGACGCCGACCCGGCCTCGTACCGGGCGCTCGACCCGGACTGGGTTCCGCCCCTGCCCGCTCGAGGGGAGCGCTTCGAGCTCACGGACATGCTGATACCTCAGAAGAACTGATGGGCGACGGTGAGCCCGTAAAGCGGCACAGGAGTGCCGGAAGCGGGCTCGGTGAGCGAGCGCCCCTCAGTCGCGGCCCAGCGTGGCCGCCAGCTGCGTGCGCGAGCGCACCCCGAGCTTCTTGTAGACGGCCGACAGGTGGTACTCGACCGTGCGGTCGCTCAGGAAGAGCGCCGCGGCCACCTGCTTGTTCGAGCGTCCCTCGGCCACCAGGTCGGCGATCTCGCGCTCGCGCTTGCTGAGCGCCGATTCACCGTTGGCGCCCGGAGCGCCGCGGCGGCCGGCGGTGGGCAGGCGCACGCCGAGGGTACGTAGCTCCGCGCCGGCGCCGTCCCGGATCTGGAAGGCGGATCCCTGCGCGGCGTCGGCGGCCGCGCGCTGAAGCATTTCGAGGGCCTGCGGCCGCCGGCCGGCGGCCACCAGGGTGCGGCCCGCGAGCAGGCGCGCCTCCGCGGCGTCGCGCGGCGCGCCCACCCGGTCGGCCGTCGCGACGGCTTCCAGCGCCAGCTCCACCGCCGCCTGCGCCTCGTCACGGGCCAGAAGCACCTCCGCGCGGGCGCAGGCGCCGCGTACTCCGCCGACCGGCAGGCGCAGGGCGGCGGCGTGATCGGCCGCCCGCTGAGCCCAGCCCTCGGCGTCGTCGAGGCGCCCGGCCGCGACACCGGCGCGCGTGAGCACTAGCAACAGCCAGGTACTCCAGGTGGGATTGGCGTCCTCGATCCGCGAGCCGGCCGCCTGGTGCATCTCGGCGATGCAGCGCTCGGGATCCTCAGCCGCGCCCAGGGCCGCGACGCTGCAGCTGCCGGTGCGCGTCAGGTCGCTCGGCTCGAGGTTCGGCAGCAGCTCCCTGAACTCGTCGCCCGCCCGCTCGGCCTCGAGCGCCTCACCCCGGAAGTGGTGTACGAGTGCCTTCTCCCAGAGCGCGTACTGCAGCAGGTGAGGCACACCCTGCAGGCGGGCGCCCTCCTCGGCAGCCTCGCCCTCGCGCAGCGCTCCCTCCAGATCGAGCAGATTCACCAGCGCCATCGCCCGCACGATCAACAGCGGCACGAGCGCGTGACCCTGGCGCGTGTGGCGTGCGATGTCGGCGGCCCGGGCCCCGGTGGCCTCGGCGTCGGCGAAGCGCTCCGCGTGCATCTCCATGATCCCGAGATTGCGGGCGACGTCGAGCCGCGCGGCGACGGCATCGTCGTCGGCCTCCCGGAACAGCTTCGCCGAGCGATCGAGAGTCGCGAAGGAGCTCTCAGGATCACCCTGCCAGAGGGCGCCGAGCGCGGCGAGGCCGCCCGCGCTGGCCACCATCATGGGGTCATCGGCGGCCTCGGCGACGGCGCGGTCCGCCCACTCGCGCATGTCGGACGAGTCGCCGCGCCAGAACGCGCCCACCGCCATCTCGAGCGCGAGCGCGGGCCGGCCCTCGGGCGGGGCGTCCGCCAGCGCCGACAGCAGACGGCGCCGAGCATCGGCGTGACGGCCGAGGACGCCCTCGAGGCCGGCACACGCCGCCACGATCGCGAGTCTCTGCGGGGTGGGCTGCGGCGGCAGCAGGTCGAGCACCCGAACGAGCGCGGCGTGGCTCTCGTCGAGGCGACCGGCGCTCGCCAGCGCGAGCGCCATCGGGGCCAGCAGCATCGCATGGCTGATCGGCCCGCCGTCGGGCAGCAACCGCTCGGCGGCGGCGTACCAGCGGGCCGCCGTGACCGGCGAGGTGTCGGTGGCGGACGAGGCGGCCTCCGAGAGCAGCGCGATCGCGTCCTCGTCGCCGGGCTTGGCGGACTGTTCGATGTGGTACGCGCGCAGCGCCGGCGCCGCCCCGCGCCGTTCGAGTGCCCCCGCCGCCCGCTCGTGAGCGGCCAGCCGCCATGCGGGCGGGGCGTCGTCGTACACCGCCCGCCGCACCAGCGGATGGCGAAAGCGAAAGGCCCGGCCGTCGCCGGTTGAGCGCACGAGATCGGCGGCCACGAGGCGGTCGAGCAGAACCAGGGCGTCGCTGGGGAGCAGCCCGCCGGCCTCCGCGGCGAGCTCGGGGTCGAAGCGGTCGCCGGCCACGGCGGCGCCGTCCAGCAGCATCCGGGTGGCGCGCGGCAGCGCTCCCACCTCGAGCTGCACGGCGGCCCTCAGGGTGGGCGGCAGCTCGCCCTCGGGCTGGCGGGCCGCCCGCGCCAGCTCCTGCAGGAACAGCGGGTTGCCCTCGGCCTCGCGCGCCACCTTCTCGCGCAGGGCGGGATCGGGCAGCTCTTCGAGCAGGGCCAGCGAGGCTGCGTGGCCGATCGGCTCGAGATGCAGATGGCTCCACGCAGGCGCAGCGCGAGCGGCGTCCAGCAGCCGGGGCGCGGGATCGATCGGGCGCAGGGCGAAGGCCAGCAGGTGCGGCCCGCGCGGCGGACGGCGCAGCAGGTGGAGCACCAGCTCGACCGAGGCGTCGTCGGCCCAATGCAGGTCGTCGAGCAGCAGTGCCACCGGGCGCTCGCGGGCGAGCATCTCGAGCAGTGCTCTCAGCGCGCGGTGGTAGCGGAAGCGCTCGGCTGCGCTCGCCTCGCTCGCGGGCGGCACCGACGCGTGCGCGGCCGCCGCCGGCAGCACCGCTCCCAGGTCCGGCCCGAGCGATTCCACCCGCCGGGGATGAAGGGTCGCCACGTGATCGTCGAGCGCGTCCACCACCACCCCGAAGGGCACGTCCTGCTCGTGCTCGGCGCCGCGTCCTTCGAGCACCAGCATGCCCGCCTCCCGCGCGCGATCACGAACCGCGATCAACAGAGCACTCTTGCCGATTCCAGCCTCGCCTAGCACGCCGAGGGCCCTGTTGGAGCCCTCCTGGGCGTCCCTCACGGCACGCTCCGCGGCGGCGAGCTCCTTCTCGCGGCCGACCAGCTGCACGAGCTCAGTCTAACCCCGACCGGGGCGCCACCCCGGGCAGGTGTCCGGGGGTCACCCCGTGGTTTACCGGGTTATCCCGGGGGTGAGCGTCCGTGAGTGTGGCGGGAGCCCCCGAGACGACGGAGAAACCGCAGTGACAAGCACCCTGGCCCCCCACTCTGACCCCGACACCGCCCCCGCCGGCCGACGCCGCCTCGACCCCCAGCAGGCGGCGGACCACCTGCCCCGGCTGCGCCGCCTGGCTCGCGCGGTCTGCCCCTCCGCGCACATCGCCGACGACGTGGTCCAGGAGACCTACGTGCGCGTTCTGGCCCGCCCACGCTTCCTGCATGGCGACGACGACTACTCCTACCTGGCGCGCACCCTGCGCAACGTTCTTGCCAACCACATGGTCAGCGAGGGACGGCGGCGGCCGGCCGTGGCGATCGACGAGTTCGAGCCGCCCGACACCCGCAGCAACGCCGACCCCGAGGCACGCCTGATCGCGGGCGAGGTCTACGGCCTGATCAAGGCCCTGCCCGAGGACAAGCGCGACGTGATCGCAGCGGTGGACGTGGCCGGGCTGAGCTACGCGGAGGCCGCCGAGACGCTGCGCCTGCCCATAGGCACCGTCATGAGCCGCCTGCACCGCTCGCGCGGCGAAGTGGCCCAGGCCTTCGCTGCCTAGGACCTCGCGGTCCGGCGCGCACCCGGCGTGGTGGGCTCCACCGGGGGGGGTCGCAGGGCTGCGCGCCGGTCCTCCTCGACGCCGGCTGCGCGCAGCTCCTCGAGCGACTCGCGCAGGGCGACCTTGGGCGTGCGCAGCCGGCGCACGACCTCGCGGATGCGGGTGAGCACCCTGAGCCGTGCTCCAAGCAGAAGCAGCGCGACGCCCGCGAGGGCGATCCAGAGCGTCTCCAGGCCGGTGTGAGGCAGGGTCCCGCCGGCGCTCGTTCCGGGCGCCGTGGCTCCAGGATCGCCGGGCGTGACCGGGGCCTCCTCCACGGGCGTCTCCGGCTCCGGCACTTCGTCGGTGGGCTCTTCCTCGCCGCCGGGCTGCGGCTCGCCGGTGGGCGTATCGGGGTCCTGCACAGCGGCCTGGGCGCCGGCGGAGGAACCCTGCGCCGCCGCGCCGGCGGCGGACGCCAGTAGGAGCACGAAGACGAGAGCAAGAGCTGGGAGCAGGTGACGGTTCATCGCGTCGGCTTTCGCCTCCGCCCCCACCGGACCCTGCTTGCTGCACGGGATCCTGCGCGGGCGCGCTCAGAAGGGCTTGGCGTCCAGGCGAACGAAGTAGGGCAGCCGGCCGAGCGGGGCCTCGACCACGGCGTAGCCGCGCCCGCAGAAGCGACGCCCACCGCCGCGAAGACGCCAGCAACCACGCGGGAAGTAGACCTTGCGCGTTGTAGCGCCCTTCTCAACCACCGGCGCCACCAGCACGTCGGGCCCGAGCATCCACTGCTGGTCCTGGTTGCGCGCCCGCGGGTCGCCGGGGTAGGCGAGCCACAGCGGCCGGGTGATCGGCATGCCGGTGCGGCGGGCCTCGCGCCAGAGCCGGCGCATGTAGGGCACGGCGCGCTCGTGGAGCGCGGCCTGGCCCTTCCAGCGCGCCAGCGTCGGCTCGCCGTACGACCAGGGCATGCGGGTGCCGTTGACCGCCGAGTTGTGTACGCGGAAGTAGGGCGTGAGCGCGGCCCACTCGCTCCAGCGCGTGAACAGCTCGGCGTCGGGCGGGCCGTCGATGAAGTCGATGTAGCCGCCGATGTCCGTCGTGTAGCCGAACGCCCCGCCCACGGCGCGGTTGAGCATGTCGGGGGCCAGCGAGCGCAGGCCGGAACCGGCGCTCCAGTCGGTGGTCTCGTCGCCCGGGAAGTTGCTCATCTCGTACGCCGCACTGCCCGGACGGCCGCTGTAGCCCGCGCGGGTGAAGAACCAGATCGGCTGCTTCAGGCGCTTGCGGCGCGCGTAGTCGTCGACGATGCGCCGCGTGATCCGGTGCCAGAGCACCGGGTAGCGGTTGTGCATCGTCGTCCCGGTGCTGCCGTCGGAGAAGCGCATGTCCTCCTGGACCTGCTCGCCGAAATCCTGCATGAATCCCGATGCGCCGAGGTCGAGCGTCAGCTCGACCCGCCGGCGCCACCAGTCGACCGTTCTGGGATTCGTGAAGTCGAGCAGGGTTGCGGGTGCGCCACCGTTGGAGCCGAACAGGTAGGGCGAGCGGTCGGCTCGCTTGGCCACCAGGCCCAGCCGCCGGGTCTCCTCGAAGTCGCCCTTGGGTTGAGTCGCGAGCGCGTCGTTGGAGACGTAGGCGCGGTGGTACAGGATCGTGCGGATCCCGCGCCGGCGCAGGCGGGCGATCACGTCGCGCACATAGTCGAGGTCGTCGAGCAGGGCCCAGCCCTCGAACGAATAGCCGCTCGGCTTCAGCCCGTAGCGGTCGATGTCGGCGATGTCCTGCTCGATCTTCGCCCGGTAGGTCGCCGCCGTCTCGGATGGCGGCAGGCCGGGGAGCGGCGGCGTGGCGACGGCCCGCCAGAGCATGTCGCCCTGGGCCCAGGCCGGCGGCAGGCGGTGGCGTCCACCGATGCCCGTCAGGCCGCGCACGGCGTCCGCGGGATCGCTTCCCAGCACGACCGTGTAGTCGAGCTTGCGGGCCGAGGCCTGGACCTGCCAGGCATCGCTCCGATCGTTGGCCATCCGCCAGCGCGACAGCTCGGTCTGATTGAGCATGAAGCCGTAGCCGCGCGAGGACACGAACTGCGCCTGCGGGTAGTAGGCCGCGTTGCGCCCGCCGGGGACCAGGTAGCGCTCGAACCCACCCGGAAGATCCTGCGGAACCCGTCCCGGCGGGGCCAGCGTCTCGGCGCTGTAGTCGGTGCCGTCCGCGGTCAGGGTGGGCAGCAGCTGGGTCTGGGAGAGCGTGCCCTGGCCGCCGAAGTTCTCCTGCACGGTCCAGCCGTAGAGCTTGTGGCCGCGCTTGTCGGTCTCGCCATGGCGTCCGCCGAAGCCGTGGAAGCCCTCGTCACGTCCCGCCTTGAAGGAATCGCCCATCGTGATCACGCCTGCCGAGGGTGTCGCCCGCACGCGCACCCGGAAGGCCCGGCCGCGGTCGCGGGCGACGTGCACGACGAGCCGGCGGTCGCCGTCGCTGGTGGAGACCACGAAGCGCGCTCCACGGCCGTTGACTTGCGCCGACAACACCCGGCGCGCGGAGTGCACGGTACCCGAGCGCCGCGAGAACAGCAGGTTGCCGTTCCAGAAGCCCGCGTTCCACTGAGCGCGCAGCTCTGAGCCGACCTCGAAGGTGAGCGGCGCGTACACGGCGCGGTCCGGTTGGCGCTCCAGGGTGAAGGGCTCGGGATCCTGGGTGAGCGGGAGCGCACGCGGAGTCGGCGAGCGGCGCGGCTGCAGCTCACCGAGCAGTTCGCGCCCCCGGGACAGGAACCTGATGCCGAACGGCTTGCGGGCCACCAGCGCCGTGGTTCCGGCGTTGCCCTTCACCGCCCAGGACGCGACGGGCGGCTTGGCCCGCTCGGGGGCGGCCGTCGCGGGCCCGGCCGCGCCGAAGACCGCCGCCGCGGCCGCGGCAGCGGCGGGCAGGATCGGGCGGGCGAGCACGCGCCCAGTCTCGCCGCGATCGCGCCAGCGCGCAAACGCGGTTGTCAGATACGGCAGGCGCGAACGGACAGCGCGCCCCGACGCACCCGCAGCGTGGCCCGCAGCACACGGGTGCGGGCGTCGTAACGCCAGCTCCCCAGCCTTGCGTCGCCCGCGGCGCTCACCCGGCAGGGGCGGAACGGACGCTTCAGTGCGCCCAGGGAGGCCTGGATCTGCCAGCGCCGGCTGCGCGCTCCGTTGACGCTGAGACGCCAGCCGCTCCCGTCATCCAGCTCGCGCGAGCCCAGCCCGCCGCCATCCTCCAGCGCAGCCGCCGAGCGACCGCGTGGAAAGGCCAGCAGCACGCGTCGTCCCTCGCGCTCACGCAGCGACACCGGCGCGGCCCGGTCGCCGTAGCCGGCGAGCGTGTCCACATCGGGACTCAGCAGAGCCAGCAGGGAGCCCGCGCGCGCCAGCAGCGGCAGCTCGCCGAGCGGTGCCGGCAGGCTCACGCGTCGTCCGCCGCGCAGCAGCCGGGCCCGACCGAGCTCGAGCCCACCGTCGCCCGGCCGGTAGCGGGCGGAGCGCCACAGGTCCACCCACTGGCCCGCGGGCAGATAGAGCTCGCGGCGCGTGGCACCGGGGCGAAGTACCGGAGCCGCCAGCAGGTCGGGCCCGAACATGAACGAGTCCTCCACCGCGGCGGCGCGCCGGTCGCCGGGATGCGCCAGCGCGAGGTGGCGCATCAGCGGCAGCCCGTTGCGCCGGTGTTCGGCGGCGGCCGCAGCGATGTAGGGATAGAGCTGCGTGCGCAACTTGGCCCAGCGGCGCCAGTGGGGCTGGATCCCGGGGTCCCAGACCTGGGGGCGCGGCGAGTCGGGCACGCGGATGCCGTTGGCCTGGGTGCGCATCACCCCGGAGACGGCGCCGAACTCGATCCAGCGCACCAGCAGCTCGGGGGTGAGGCGGTTCTCGAGCAGCGCGAAGAAGCCGCCGATGTCAGAGCCCCAGGTGCTCACCCCCGACAGGCCCATGCTGATCCCGTTGACGACCGAGGACTCGAGCCCGTCGAAGCCCCAGTCGACGCTCGGGTCCCCGCCCCACACCACAGGCGCGCAGCGCGCGGTGCCGGTCCAGCCCGAGCGCACGAAGCGCAGCGCGCGCGGCTGCGCGGCCCGGGCGGCGCAGTGGTAGTCGGTCGGGTAGCGGTTGTGCATGCGCAGGCCGCCGGTCCCGTTCGCGAAGCGCGAGTCGAGCGGCGTGTACTCGCCGAAGTCCTCCATCCAGCCGTCGTGCCCGTGGCTGCGCGCCTCGCCCAGCAGCCGGCCATACAGCTCGCGCCCGGCCTGAGCGCTGAAGTCGAACTGGGCGACGTCGAAGCTCTCGAGGGTGCTGTAGCGGTAGGTGTAGGGAGCCCCGCTCGCGGTCCGGGCCAAGGCCCCGCTCGCGACCGCCTCGCCGTAGGCCGGGTGGCCCGTGCAGATCATCGGGTTGAAGTAGGTGGTCACCGCCAGTCCGCGGGCGTGCAAGCGGCTTACCCGCTCACGCTCGGCCGTCTCACGCCCGGCCTGGTCGGCACAGGGCACGTAGTGGGTGTAGGTCTGGGCCAGCGACAGCGGTACGTCCTCGCGCTGAAGCCGCTCGAGAACGGCCTGCTCGCCCGCGCCGCGCGGCTGGTACCAGGGCCCGAATACGGCAGCCGACGGTGGCCGCGGCTGGTGGCCGGTCTCGTCGGTGAAGCGGCGCAGGACATCGGCCGGGCGCGGGCCGGCGAACACACGCAGGCTGAGTGAGGCGGCGTCGACCTCGGCGCTCCAGGCGCCGCGGCTTTCGGTAGCGAGGCGGAAGACGCTGCGCTCCGGGTTGTCGAGCAGCACGCCGTAACCGGCGGTGGAGAGCAGCCAGGGCATCGGGAAGTAGGTGGCGTCGGGGCGCGGGTGGAAGCCCCAGGCGGGCACGAACGACGGGATGAGCCCGCGCTCGTCCTCCTCGAAGGGTCCTTCGGCCACATAGTTCTCGACCTCGTTGCCGCGCTGGTCGACCGCGTTGGAGCGCTCGCCGAAGCCGAGGTAGCGCTCGCCGCGCGGAGCACGGAAATAGGCGCCCACACCGTTCACATCCACTGTGGAGGCGCCCACGACGCGCACCCGCAGCGCGAGCACACCCGGTGCGGCCGGCCGGTAGGTCACGCGGAGACGACGCCGCTCGGGATCGCTGGTGCGCAGCAGCGCGTCGCCGCGCTCGCTGCCATCGCTCCGATCGATCACGTCCGTAGCGCGAAACCAGCCCGCGGCGGTACGGAAGCGAAGCGTCGCGGGCAGGCCGGCGAGCACGGCCCGCCCGTCCCCGTCCACGAATGACAGGCGCCAGGGTTGGCCACCGGAGCGCGGGAAGAGGTCGCCCTTCGCGGGCGCGGCCGACGCCGGGACGGCCGCGAGAAGCGCCGCCAAGAGGGCCACCACCGGCAACAGAGCGCTCGGCACGGGGCGCAACCCTAGACCCCGCGTAGGCTCTGCGCATCGGCGATCCGGCCTACACGCGCATGCCGGTCGACGAGCGGCGCAGGCAGCTCCTCGCTCTGGGCAGCCACCTGTTCGCGCGCCACTCGTTCGCAGAGCTCTCGATGGCGCGCATCGCGCGCGAGGCGGGCATCTCCAAGGCCCTCCTCTACCACTACTTCTCGAGCAAGCAGGAGTTCTTCGTGGCGGCGCTGGAGCAGGCCGCCGACGAGGTGCGCCGGCGCACGGAGCCCGATCCCGCGCTGCCGGCGGCCGAGGCGCTCTCGTCGAGCCTCGACGCCTTCCTCGCCTGGGTCGAGGAGAACGGGGTGGCCTACCGCAAGTTGCTCGCGAGCGCCGCGAGCGTGCCCGAGGTGGGCGCGCTGATCGCGGAGGTGCGCGAGCGCACCGCCGAGCGAATCCTCGAAGGGCTGGGTGCAGGGAGCCCCCCGCCGCCCGCCGCCCGCGCCGCCGTCCACGGCTGGCTCTGGTTCATGGACGGCACAATCGAGGACTGGCTGGACCACGGCGAGCTCGAGCGCGCGGACATGCACATGCTCCTGCTCGGCACCCTCGCAGGAGCGCTCCGCGCGGCCGGCGCCGGCCACCTGACGCCGCCGGTGTAACGCTCCTCGAGGGCAGCGCACAGGGCGTTGCCGCGCACCGAGACGTTCCCGAGTCCGTCGTTGTTGGAGTCGGAGTTGAGCCGAGACAACACCGTTCGCCTCCTCTTTCGTGGCAACGCCATCGACCGTCTGGAGACCAACCCGCGTGTAGAGCGCGCAGGCTCCGGATAGAACGGGGACAAGCGGATGAGAGGATCCTCATGCCCACCACGCTGAACCGCCGCGGCTTCATCGCACGCGGCGCGGCCGCCGCCGGTGGCGGCCTCCTCACCACCTCGGCGCTCGAGCGTCTCCTACGCGGTGACGCCTCGGCGACACCACGCCACTCGCACTCGGGCGACTCGTACGGTCCCCTGAAGCGCACGGCCGACCAGCGAGGCGTCGAGGTGCTCGCCCTACCGGCGGGCTTCAGCTACGTCACGTTCAGTCACTCGGGCTCGACGATGAGCGACGGCAACCCGACGCCGCTCGCCCTCGACGGTATGAGCGCCTTCGACGGCCGCCGCCGTGGCGAGGTGCGTCTGGTCCGCAACAGCGAGGATCGCAACCCGCCCGGCACCGGGAGCGTGCTCGGCGACCCCACGGCGAAGTACGACCCCGAGGCCGGCGGTGGCACCGCCACGCTCGTGTACGACGAGCGCCGCCGGCGTCTCATCGCCGATTGGGTGAGCCTCAACGGGACGATCGTCAATTGCGCCGGCGGGCGAGGGCTCGGGCGCCGCAGCTGGATCACCGCCGAGGAGTCCGTCGGCGGGCCCGAGAACCTCAACACCGCCGAGCGCTTCCCGGAACGCCACGGCTATCTCTTCGAGGTGCCCCTGTCGCGCGGGCCCGACGAGCTCGAGCAGGGAGAGCCGATACGGGCCGCGGGTCGCTTCGCGCACGAGGCGGTGGCGGTGGACCAGCGCAGCGGCGTCGTCTATGAGACCGAGGACCCGGGCTCAGGCCGCGGGGCGGGCTTCTACCGCTACCTACCCTCCGACCCGGGCCGGCTCGTGGCGGGAGGGGAGCTGCAGATACTCGCCGTGCGCGGGCGCCCGCAGCTCGACATGCGCGAGGGACAGCGTGTCGGTCGCTGGCTACCGGTGAAGTGGCTGGACATCGACGAGCCCGATCCCGACTACGAGAACATCGACGACCCGGGTGGCGTTTTCCGCCAGGGCTACGTGGACGGCGCGGCTCTGTTCAATCGCCTCGAGGGCTGCTGGGAGGACCACGGCCGCATCTTCTTCGTCTCCACCAGCGGCGGTGATGCCAAGAACGGCGACGTCAACCCCGACGGCTACGCCGAGGGCTTCGGCCAGGTGTGGGAGTACCACCCGCAGGGCCGGCGTGGCGCCCTGAGGCTCGTCTACGAGAGCTCGTCGGCGACCGAGCTCGACTCGCCCGACAACCTCACCGTCACGCCGGGCGGCGGGCTGATCGTCTGCGAGGACGACGCGTCGTCGGTGCTAGTGGACACGCATCGGCTGGCGCCCGGCATCGACAACGTCAACCGCGTGATCGGCATCGACCGCCACGGCGATGCCTTCGAGTTGGCCGTGAACGTGCTGAACAGCTCGGAGCTGGCCGGGTGCTGCTTCAGCCCGAGTGGACGGACGCTGTTCGTCAACGTGTTCGGCCGCGCAGCCTTCAGCGAAGGTCCGGTCGAGGGCATGACCTGTGCGATCACCGGGCCGTGGCGTCGCGGGCCGCTGTAGGCAGCCATCGTGGGCAGCCGGCCGAGAGCCGGCTGCTTCGCCCTAGGCGGGGCCGGGCTCGGTCCCCTCGACCCAGCGCTCGCCGCCGGCGTCCACTTCCTTCTTCCAGATCGGCGCCTCTGCCTTGACCCGGTCGATGATCTCCCGGCCGCCCGCGAAGGCCTCGCCGCGGTGGGGCGCCGACACGGCGACGATCACGCTCGGCTCGGACAGCGGCACGTCGCCGATGCGGTGCTCCACCGCCGCGGCGCACAGACCGCGGCGCTTGAGCACCTCGGCGGCGATGACCGCGATGCGCTCCTCCGCCATCTCCGCGTAGGCGTCGTACTCGAGCCGATCGACCTCGCGAGTCACACCGGAGAAGGTCACGATCGCACCGGCCCGTGGGTCGCGCACGCGACTCGCGAGCGCGTCCAGGGAGAGCGGCTCGGCGCTCACGCGCGCCCAGGTGGTGGCCTCCGCACCCTCGCCGCCGCTCACCGGCGGGATCAGAGCCAGCTCGTCGCCGGCGTCGAGCACCCGGTCGGCGTCGGCGTACTCGCGGTTCACGGCCATCACGAGCGGGATGCCCTCGGCCAGGCCCGCGAGCGAGTCGAGGGCGTCGCGCACGCGCGCCCCGTCCGGCAGATCGAGCGTGACCTCCGGGGCGCCGGCGCGCTCGCGCAACATCGCGAACAGGCGGACGGTCACCTCCATGCCCTCCGATCCTACGCCGCGTCCGTAACTTCTCCAACGCCGGCTCGCGAGGGGCTGCTCCCGCCGCCCGGGGACGCATACGGTGGCCACGATGTCGTCCTTCGGCCCTGGCTTCGGCAGAACTCGGACGCTAGGTCCCGACGGGTACGGACTTCTCGCGCCGGCGCCCTGCCAGCATCCGTGCCGCAATCACACCGCCGAGCGCGCCGAAGAAGTGGCCCTGCCAGGACACGCCTTCCTGGGGGGTGAGCCCGCCCAGCAGAACCGTCCCCCAGATCAACGCGACCCCCACGCCGATCGCGATCTCGACCGCACTGTGGTTGAAGATCCCCCGCGCCAGCAGGTAGGTGGCATAGCCGAACACCACACCGCTGGCTCCGATGTGGATGGTGTTCTCGGGCGCCACCAGCCACGTGCCCAGGCCGCTGACCAGCATCACGATCCCCGTGACGGCCAGCACGCGCACCGCCCCCTGAAGCGCGATCAGCAGGCCCAGCACCACGAACGGGATGGTGTTGGCGAGGAGGTGCCCGAAGCCATCGTGCAGGAAGGGGGCGGCTGCGACTCCCACCAGGCCGTCCGGGTCGCGCGGCTCGATCCCGTACTGGTCGAGCCGGTGGTCGAGCACGAGGTCGACCAGTTCGAGCACCCACATCGCCGCCAGGAGCCCCAGCACGATGCGCACCCCGTCGAAACGGGCGGCGCGGCTCTCGGGCGTCCCAATGCTCACGCCCCGAACCGTATCCTTCGCTCCTGAGATGGCCACCACGCCCGATCACCAGCCGAGCATCGCCCCGATCGTCGGCCCGGACGATCCCCGGCGCTTCACCGATTCCGGGATAGAGATCCAGCAGGAGTACGAGGCCGGAGACGTCAAGCCCGGTCTCGAGGAGCGGCTCGGTCAGGCGGGCGAGTACCCCTATACGCGCGGCATCCATCCGGACATGTACCGCGGCCGCAGGTGGACGATGCGCCAGTACGCGGGCTACGCCTCCGCCAAGGAGACCAACGAGCGCTTTCAGTACCTGATCGACCACGGCTCGACCGGCCTCTCGATGGCCTTCGACCTCCCCACCCAGCTGGGCCGCGACTCCGACGATCCGCTGTGTCTGGGCGAGGTCGGGCGTACCGGGGTGGCGATCGACACGATCGACGACATGCGCCGCGTCTTCGACGGCATCCCGCTCGATCAGGTCTCGACCTCGATGACGATCAACGCGCCCGCCGCCGCGCTGCTGCTGCTCTACGAGCTGGTCGGCGAGGAGCAGGGCGTAGCGGCCGAAAAGCTCACCGGCACCACCCAGAACGACATCCTCAAGGAGTACATCGCCCGCGGCAACTTCATCTATCCGCCGGTCCCGGCGATGCGCCTGACCACCGACCTGTTCGCCTACTGCCGGGAGCGCATCCCGAGGTGGAACACCATCTCCATCTCCGGCTACCACATGCGCGAGAAGGGCTGCTCGGCCGTGCAGGAGGTGGGCTTCACGCTCGCCAACGCGATCGCCTACGTGCAGGCGGCGATCGACGCCGGGCTGGCCGTCGACGAGTTCGGCCCGCGGCTCGCCTTCTTCTTCAACGGCCACAACAACGTGTTCCAGGAGGTGGCCAAGTTCCGCGCCGCCCGGCGCATGTGGGCGCGCATCATGCGCGAGCGCTTCGGGGCCAAGGACGAGCGCTCGATGAAGATCCGCTTCCACACCCAGACCGGCGGTGTGACACTCGCCGCCCAGCAGCCCCACAACAACATCGTGCGGGTTGCGCTGCAGGGCTTCGCGGCAGTCTGCGGGGGGACGCAGTCGCTGCACACCAACGGCTTCGACGAGGCGCTGGCCCTGCCCAGCGAGACCGCCGCGCGCATCGCGCTGCGCACCCAGCAGATCCTGGCCCACGAGTCGGGCGCGGCCGATACCGCCGACCCGTTCGCCGGCTCCTACTTCGTCGAGGCGCTCACGGACGAGATCGAGGACGCCGCCCAGGCGCTGATCGACAAGGTCGACGAGCTCGGCGGCTCGGTGGAGTGCATTCCCTTCATCCGGGCCGAGGTCGAGGAGTCGGCCTGGGGCTACGAGGAGCGTTACCGCGTCAAGCAGGACATCGTCGTGGGCGTCAACCAATACGTGACCGACTCCATCGACGAGGTGGAGATCCTGCGGGTGGATCCCGAGGCCGAGCGCCAGCAGGTCGAGCGTTTGGAGGCGTTCAAGGAGGATCGCGACGCCGGCTCGGTCGAGGCCCGTCTCGAGGAGCTGCGCAACGCCTGCCGCGGCGACGCGAACCTGCTGGGGCCCATGCGGGCGGCCCTGAAGGAACGCGCTTCCCTGGGCGAGGTGTGCGGCGTGATGCGCGAGGAGTTCGGGGAGTATTCGGAAGCATGAGCAGGCACGCGGAGCCCGCTCATGCAACGGCGGAAGCATGAGAGGATGAACGTCGCCCCTGACGGGAGCTTCGTGGGCCTCGCCAGCTCGACGTCGACCTCGGTCCGGATTCGGGGCAAGCTGCGCCGACGCAGGGCGACGGGCCGTGTGGAGTTGTCGGTGGGGACCTGCGGCGGCAACATCTCGTTCTTCGCTCGGCGGAGCGGCGCGTAGCGGCCCGGATGCTCGGCGACGACCTGGGCGCGCTGCTGGGTGGCCGGATCCCGGCCGATCACAGCCGCCAGACGCTCGCCGACGGCCTCGCGGCGCGAGGACTGCGCGGCCCGGGCACACGGGTCATGGATCTCGGCTGCGGCGCCGGCGATTCGGTCGACCTCTTTCGCTCCCTCGAGCCGGCGGTGAAATGGGTGGGGGCCGACATCGAGCGCTCGCCCGAGGTGGCCGAGCGGGTGCGTGAGGACGCCGAGTTCGTGACCTTCGACGGCGAGACGCTGCCCTTCGAGGACGGCAGCTTCGACCTCGTCTACTGCAAGCAGGTGCTCGAGCACGTGCGCCGCCCCGAGCCGCTTGTGGCCGAGGCGGCTCGAGTGCTCGCGCCGGGGGGCTGGTTCGCCGGCTCGACCTCCCAGCTCGAGGCCTTCCACTCGCGCAGCATCTTCAACCCCACGCCCTACGGGCTCACTCTGCTGTGCGAGCAGGCCGGGCTCGAGCCGCTCGAGCTGCGCCCGGGGATCGACGGCATCACCCTCGTGACCTGGCGCGCGCTCGGGATGCCACGCTTCTTCGCACGCTGGTGGGCCCGTGAATCGCCGCTCAACCGGGTGATCGAGACGGCCGGGCGCCTGGCCCGGCTGGACGCCCGCACGCGCAACCAGGTCAAGCTGACGCTGTGCGGGCAGTTCGCCTTTTTGGCCCGCCGACGGCAAGGTCCCGTTCTCCGGGAGGAGACGACTCCGAGCGCGCGAACGGGAGGGTGATGCCGGATCTGACTGCGAAGCGCACCCTCGTCAAATCACCGCCCGAGCTGTGGGAGGAGCTGAGCGAGGTCGAGCGCCTCGCCAAGCACCTCGACGCTTTCGGTGACATCAGGATCACCAAGCTGGAGCCGGAGCACACGGTCGCCTGGGAGGGCGAGCACGCGAGCGGCACCGTTTCGATCGAGCCCTCCGGCTGGGGAACGAAGGTGACGC
This sequence comes from uncultured Thermoleophilaceae bacterium, assembly GCA_963813495.1. Lineage (GTDB taxonomy): Bacteria > Actinomycetota > Thermoleophilia > Solirubrobacterales > Thermoleophilaceae > JACVRW01. The sequence goes on along the minus strand of CAWEZC010000011.1, from coordinate 604,626 downwards.
TGACGGCGGAGCTGCCCCAGGCAGAGGCCACGGCGGATGAGGCGCACGAGGAGCCGGTCGCCGAGGAACCGGTGCTCGAGGAGCCGATCGCGCAGGAGGTGGTCCCCGCCGAGCCGGTGATCACGGTGCCGGCGGTGGAGGTCCACGAGGAAGCAGCGGTCGTGGTGGAGGAAGATCCCCCGTCCGCCGGCGACGAGCCCGTAGTGAGTCCGCGGCGCGGCTTCTGGACTCGCCTGTTCGGACGCAGAAGCAGGGATGAGGACCCGGTGCTCGAGTCCGAGGCTCTCGCACCGCAGGACCCGGAGCCGGACGTGGAGGCGACGGAGCCGGCACCCGAGGCCGAGGTGTTCTCGCAGGAGCCCGAGCACGTGGAGGCCGAGCCGGAAGCGGCCGAGCCGGCGCCGAAGGCGGAAGCGGCCGAGCCGGAGCCCCAGGCGGCCGAGCCGAACTCGGCCGAGCCGGAGACCGCCGAGCCGGACCCCGCCGAGCCACAGGAGGCCGAGCCCGCCGGCATCGCGCCCGACGAGGCTCGCGCCGTCCTCGACGGCGCGCTCGACACCCTCGGATCGGCTCACCACCGCCCCTTCTCGCGCGGCTGAGCCGCACGGCCCCGCCGGGCCGACCGCCGAGCGCGCGAATGGACGTGAACACCCGCAAAGCGGAGAATCGGCGCATGCCGGCGACGCGGCGCGAGTTTCTCGAGGCGGGCGCTGCCGTCGCTCTGGCGGCCTCGCTGCCCCCCGCCGCGCACGCCGCGGCGAGCGCCCCGCGGCCGAACTTCGTGGTCATCGTGGTCGACACCCTGCGCGCCGACTACGTGGGCGCCTACGGCGGGCGCGCGCAGACCCCCTTCATCGACAGCCTCGCGGCACGCGGTCTGCGCTTCACCCAGTTCCACCCCGAGGCCATGGCCACCGTGCCGGCGCGCCGCTCCATCCTCACCGGCCGCCGCGTCTGGCCCTTCCGCGGCTGGCATGTCTCGAACGACCTCCTCAGCACCCCCGGATGGGCGCCGATCAGCGAGCCGGCGGAGACGTTCACGAGCGCTCTCAAACGGGCCGGCTACTGGACCGGATACGCCACCGACAACCCCTTCCTGGGCTTCTCGAGGAGCTACGGCCGCTTTCGCTCGAGCTTCGACCGGTTCACACGCATAGGCGGGCAGATCGGCCGTACGGCAGCGGTCAGGGACGTGTCCCGCTCGGAGCTCAACCGGTGGCTCGTGCCCGAGCTCCGCGAGCCCCACATCGAGGAGCGGATGCGCCGCTTCCTGGCGGCCGGCGGGTACTGGCTCGACGAGCAGCGCTCGTGGGCGGCGCGGGTGTTCGGCGCCGGGGCTCAGGCGCTCGAGCAGGCCGCCTCCCGGCAACCGTTCGCGCTGGTGGTCGACACCTACGAGCCACACGAACCCTGGACTCCCCCGCGCGCCTACATCGACCTCTACGGCGACCCTCGCTACCGCGGCCCGGAGCCCGGCACGAGCCGCTACGAGCGGGTTAGCGGGTGGCTGAGCGCCAAACGAGCGCCGGCGGTCCTCTCGCGCATGCGCGACCTCTACGCCGCCGAGATCACGATGACCGACCGCTGGCTCGGCCTGATGCTGGCCCGCCTCGGCCAGCTCGGCCTGGCGGGCAACACGGTGATCGTGCTGGTGAGCGACCACGGTCACCTCCTGGGTGAGCACGGCTGGACCGGGAAGATCGCGTCGATGCTCCATCCGGAGCTGATCCGCGTGCCGCTCGTGATCGCCGACCCGCGTCGTGCCGGCGGTGACACCAGCGGGTACCTCGCCCAGACCCACGACGTCGGGCCCACGATCCTCGCCCTGGCCGGAGTGCGCCGCCCGAAGGGCATGGACGGTGCCGACCTGTCTCCCGCTGCTGCGCGGCAAGCGGCCGGTCGAGCGGAAGTTCGCCTACGGCGGCTACGCCAACTGGCACTACGCGAGGACGGCCGAGTGGGCCTACGTGTCCGCCAACACCGGACGCGGCAGGCGCTTCTACGACCTCGAGCGCGACCCGGGTGAGCGGCGCAACATCGCCGATCGCCATCCCAAACGGATCAAGGCCCTGCGACGCGCGGTGTACCGGCGTGCCGGTGGTCGTCCGCCCGTCTACCACTGATCGCTGGCGCTCCGCCGCCGCGCAGTACAGAATCAGCCGCGGTGCCCAGCACTCGCAGGCAATTCATGGTCACTGGAGCCTCCGCAGCACTCGGAGGCTCCTTTCTGTCGTTGGGCAATCGCGTCCGGCAGGGCGAGCACCCCAACGTGCTCGTGATCGTGGTCGACACGCTGCGCGCCGATCACACCTTCGGCGACCGTGCGCGCACGCCCAACATCGACGCGCTCACGCGCACCGGGTTGGCGTTCACGCGCGCGGTCCCCGAGGCCCTCCCCACCGTCCCCGTGCGCAACGGGATACTCAGCGGCCGCCGTGGCTTTCCCTTCCGGGACTGGCACGACTATCGCGGCCTGCTGGCCTCACCCGGCTGGGAGCCCCTCACCGACGTCGGGTCGACCTGGACGACCGCGCTGCAGCGGGCCGGGTACTGGACCGGCTACGTCACCGACAACCCCTTTCTGGGCTTCTCCGGCCCCTATCAACCGCTGCGGCGCAGCTTCAACCGCTTCATCCGGCGCGGCGGGCAGCTCGGCGGCACGGGGCGCGGGGTGGCGCGCACCGAGCTCCTGCACTGGCTGCATCCCTCGATCCGCGGGCCCGAGACGGCCGACCGCGTGCGCCGCTACCTGTCAGCTGGCGGCTACTCCCATGACGAGAGCAAGTCATTCGCCGCGCGGGTCTTCAGCTCCGGAGCCCTCGCTCTAAGGGAGGCGGCGAGCAAGCGGCCCTTCGCGCTCGTGGTGGACACGTTCGAGCCCCACGAGCCCTGGACTCCACCGGACCGCTACCTGGATATCTACGGCGACCCCGATTGGCGTGGGCCCGAGCCCGGCATGCTGCGCTACGGGCGCGTCTCGCACTGGCTGAAGGAGGGCGAGCGAACCGCGGTGCTCAAGCGCCTACAGGCGCTGTATGCCGCGGAGGTGACCATGACCGACCGCTGGATCGGTGTCCTGCTCGACCAGCTCTACGCCCTGAAGCTCGAGGAGGACACGATCGTCGTGCTGGTGGCCGACCACGGCATCTTCCTGGGCGAGCGCGGCTGGACCGGCAAGATCTCGATCGCGCTTCACCCGGAGCTCACCCACGTACCGCTCGTGGTGGTCGACCCCGGTGGGCGCCGCGCCGGGGAGGAAACTCCCTACCGTGCCTCGCCGCACGACATCGGCCGCACCGTGCTCACGATGACCGGCGTCGAGCCGCCCCTGCGCATGCAGGGCATCGATCTCTCGCGGCTGTTCCGCGGCGAGCAGCCGCCCCGCCGCGACTACCTCTACGGCGGCTACCGCAACAGCCACTATCTGCGCAGCGACCGCTGGATCTTCTTCGCCGACAACCGCATGCGCGAACCGCGGCTCTACGACCGCCGCGCCGATCCGGGCGAGCTGCACAACATCGCCCGGCGCCACCCCGGGCTGGTGCGCGAGCTGCACGAGATCGTGGTGGAGCACGCCGAGGGCCGGCTGCCCTACTACCCCGGGCGCGGAGACTTGCCGGAGTAATCTCCGCGCGGCATGCGCCAGAAGTCGCCGGAGACCTACGAAGAGAAGCTCGCCCAGCTGCAGGAGCTACGCGAGCAGGCCATTCACACGAACCCCCAGGCGGAGGAGAAGCAGCACGCCAAGGGCAAGCTGACCGCCCGTGAGCGGATCGAGAAGCTGCTCGACCCGGGCTCCTTCGAGGAGCTCGACACCTTCGTCCGTCACCGCACCAGCGACTTCGACATGCTCGAGAACCGTCCCTGGGGAGACGCCGTGGTCACCGGTCACGGCACCATCGAGGGGCGTCCCGTCGCCGTCTTCTCCCAGGACTTCACTGTCTTCGGCGGCTCGCTGGGCGAGGTGATGGGCGAGAAGATGTGCAAGGTGATGGACCTGGCGGCGCGCATCGGCTGCCCGGTCATAGGCATCAACGACTCCGGCGGCGCCCGCATCCAGGAGGGCGTGGTCTCGCTCGGCGCCTACGGCGACGTGTTCGTGCGCAACGTGCAGTGCTCGGGCGTGATCCCGCAGATCTCGCTGATCATGGGGCCGTGTGCCGGGGGCGCCGTGTACTCACCGGCCATGACCGACTTCATCTTCATGGTCAAGGAGACCTCGCACATGTTCATCACCGGCCCCGACGTGATCAAGACGGTCACGGGCGAGGAGGTCGAGTTCGAGGAGCTGGGCGGAGCGATGACCCACAACACCAAGTCGGGCGTGGCCCACTTCGCCGCCGACGACGAGGAGAGCTGTCTCGAGGACGCGCGCTACCTGATGTCGTTCCTGCCCCAGAACAACCTCGAGCTGCCGCCGCGCATGGACACCGGCGACGACCCGGAACGCAGGGACTCGGAGCTCGACACGATCGTGCCCGACAGCGCCAACAAGCCCTATGACATGCGCGATGTGGTGCACCTGATCGTCGACAACGGCGAGTTCTTCGAGGTGCAGGAGCACTTCGCCCGCAACATGATCGTCGGCTTCTCACGTCTGCACGGCCGGCCAATCGGGGTGGTGGGAAACCAGCCGAGCCAGCTGGCCGGCGTGCTCGACATAGCGGCGTCGGAGAAGGCCGCGCGTTTCGTCCGCTTCTGCGACGCGTTCAACATCCCGCTGGTGACCTTCATGGACGTGCCCGGCTTCCTGCCCGGCACGTCGCAGGAATGGGGCGGGATCATCCGCCACGGGGCCAAGCTGCTCTACGCCTTCACCGAGGCCACGGTGCCCAAGCTCACCGTGATCACGCGCAAAGCCTACGGGGGCGCCTACGACGTCATGAACTCCAAGCACATGCTGGCCGACTTCGTTTTCGCCTGGCCCACCGCCGAGGTGGCCGTGATGGGTCCCGAGGGAGCGGTGAACATCATCCACCGCCGCGACATCAACTCGTCGCCCACCCCCGACCAGCGCCGGGAGAAGCTGATCGGCGACTACAAGGCGCGCTTCGCCAATCCCTACTCGGCGGCCGAGCGCGGCTACATCGACGACGTGATCATTCCCCACGAGACCCGGCCGAAGCTGATCCGCGCGCTCGAGACGCTTCAGACCAAGCGCGTGGAGACGCCGAAGCGCAAGCACGGGAACATCCCGCTCTAGGCGAGCCGTCGCTCGGCGGGAGACCGGGCCCGTTCGGGGCGTAAAGATCACCATTTTGCGCGATGCGCGAGGCCGTGGTGCGGGCCTAGGCTCCTCCGGAGGTCCTCACGGACATGCGGCATCACGGACGAAATCGCGCGGCACTGACCTGTTGGGGACTCACGGCCCTCTGCCTCGCGGTCGTGATGCCCGTTGACGCCCTTGGGGCCTCGGCCAACACACGGATCAAGCGGATCTTCTTCGCGGCCGCTCCCGGCGAGGTGAACAACCTCACGATCTCCCTGGCGGGCGCGGACTACACGCTCACCGACCCGGGGGCCACGATCACCGCCGCGCCCACCTGTATAGGCGTGGGCGCCACGGTCACCTGTGCCGCCGCCGGGATCATCGGGATCACGGCGAGCGGCGGCGACGGAACCGACAGCGTCACCAACACGACCTCGACCCCGTCCACACTCTCCGGAGGAGACGGGAACGACTCGCTGCAGGGCGGTTCGGGCAACGACATCCTGCGCGGCAACCGCGGCGTCGATACCCACGCGGGCGGTGCGGGCGACGACCTGATCGATGTCCGCGGCGACCGGGGCGACGTGGTCTCCTGCGGAGACGGCAACGACACCGTCCGAGCCGACGTCGCGGACTCGGTGGCCGCCGATTGCGAGCTGGTCGACCGCGGCATCATCGTTCCTCCGCCTCCGCCTCCCCCTCCGGGGACGCCAGCCGCTCCGTCTCCCACTGCGGAGGCCCTCCTCGGTCCCGCGGAAGCGCGCAAGCTCGAGGCCGGCGCGTGCGTCGAGGACCGGCTCGGCACGCCGGCTGACGACCGCCTGGCCGGGACCGTCTTCGGCGACACCATCTTCGGTCTCCAGGGAAACGACGTGCTGCGGGGAGGACGCGGTGACGACTGCCTGTTCGGCGGCGTCGGATCGGACCGCCTGGCCGGAGCGGCCGGCGCAGACCGCCTGCTGGCCGACGACAGCCGCAAGGGAGTGGGTGGCAACGACCGGCTTTCGGGCAGCGGCGGCGACGACCTCCTGGCCGCCGGTCCCGGCAATGACCGTCTCAGCGCCGGCCACGGGCACAACCGGCTCTACGGGGGATCGGGGAACGACCGGCTGAAGGCCGTGAACGGGAGCGTCGACCGCCTCAACTGCGGCAGCGGACTGGACCGCGTGCGCGCCGACCGCCGCGATCGCGTGGTCGGCTGCGAGCGGGTCCACCGGCGCTAGGCGGAAGGCTGCGGCGGCGCGCGGCTCAGCGCAGGACCCGGAAGCAGCTCTTGCCGAGCACCTTGCCGTAGCGGCGCTCTGAGCGCGCCCCCAGTCCGGGCCAGATGTACCAGCAGTAGAGGCCCCGGGTCAGCCGGTGCCGCTGGCCTAGAAAGCGCCACGTGGGACGGAGCTGGAGCTGGGTCTGCTCCGGCCAGCGACTCAGGATCTTTCGCCCGCGGCTCACAAGCTGCGCGTTGTAGTAGTTCGCCTTGCGAACCCCTTTCCACACGAGCAGCGGCGCGTTCCGCACCTGAGCCCCGTCGGCCGGGCTCAGGAGCGGAGAGGCGGTGGGCACCGCGCTGTCGGAGTCCGCCGCACGATTGCCGGCCTGGTCGATCAGCGTCACGACGTAGCGGTAACGCCGTCCGTTGCGAAGCTTCCGATCGGTGAAGCCGGCTGCCGGACCCAGATAGACGAGAGTGGACCGCGATCGCCGGATGCGGACGACCTGCGCGATGCTGGCCGCCGCCGGCGACCAGCTGAGCCTGACGCGCCGATTTCCGGGCAGCGCGGCGGCCAGCGGCGAGGTGGGGGGCGTGGCGTCGTAGTTGAGCGGGAAGCTGCCGGTGCCCACGTGACCCACCGCGTCGCGGCAGGTCCCGCTGACGCTGAGCCCGGTGCCGTCCGGCCCCCCGTAGGTGAGGCTGCTGCACGAGGTCACGCCGGAGCCCTGGTCGATGCCCCGGAAGGCCAGGTCCACCGGGTGGTTGAACCAGCCGTTCCAGTCCGGAGGCCGGCTGGTGGGGGCGAGCACCTGGGGGGCGGTGCGGTCGAGTCCGATCCACACTTCTTCTTGATGCTTGTTCCCGGTCCAACTCGACCTCTGCAGGTCCGTTCCGCCCGCCCCTCGGCGGTGAAGCACAGAGCCACTGCAGCCGAGAGATGCTGCGCGCCGCTGGCTCCCATGCCCAGTCGAGGATCACCGAAGCCGTCGTGTACCAGCGATCACAGCCGTCCCGCTGGGAGGGCGGCGTGTCGCAGCTCGCGGTCACCGTCTCTGCCTGAGCGGGAGCCGTCACGACGAAGCCGCAGCAGATCACGGCCGCCAGGGCGACCGCCACCCGGCGGTCGAAGAGGCTCACCGCAGCTGACCCCTCATCATCCGGGTCGCCACCGACAGCAGCGAGCCGCTCGCCAGCACCAGGGCGAGCAGGATGCCCGCGGCCACCAGCAGCAGCCGTGAGTGGGATTCGTCACCGGATTTGACGCTCGGGAGCAGGGATCCGATGCGCACGAGGGAGCTCGGCTTCGCAGCCCTGTCGGCTGCTGCCTCCCTTCGGGCCGCCGCTTCGAGGCGCGCCGCCGCCCGCTGCCTGCGCTCCCGCCGGCGCGCCTGCGCCCGGCGACGGGCCGCGGCCTGTTCGGCGGGCCGCGCCGGCGGCGTGGCGCCGGAGAGCGGCACGTCGCGGGCGGGTCAGCGGCCGGTGCCGGGCGCCGGCTGGCTTGCGGTGGGGGCGGGCTGACCTGCGGCGGGCGGCGGGCCTGGCTTCGCCGGCGCGGCGGCTGGCGCCGGCGGGGCCCCCCCCGGGGCGGGGTCGGGCGCGGGGGCGGGCGAGGACCCGCTCGGGGCGGGATCAGGCTGCGGCGCCACGGCCCCTCCGGCCGGCGCGGTCGACGCGAGCGCCGCCGCCGGGGAAAGGCCGAGGGCGAGCGCGCAGAGCAGGCTGAGGGCCGACGCGAAGATCGCCCGTCTGATGCGCCACAGCTGAGCCAGCGGCTCCGAGAGAGTCACCTTCCCTGGATGGCCGATTACGCAAATTACGCAGATTTGAACGTAGCCCCCCGCATGTGGGATGTCAACGCGGCCTCCGGGCAGGTCGAGCCATAACGATGGTGAACCCGACCGTCCTCGATTGCGACCGGTTGCCGGCCGCGTCGGTGGCCTTGAAGGCGGCTCGGAAGCGGCCCGGATCGAGCCTCCGTCCTCCCGATCCTTCCGCCGAACCACCTCGAATTGCCTCCGGCCAGGCCCTCCTGCTTGAAGCTCCCGACCCTGCGATAGCGGATGCACGACCCGCGCCCGCGATTGGCTCGGGTTGCAGGGCCGCAGCGCTTCCCCACCTTCCGCCCCCTGGACCGGCGGCTGATCGTCACGACGACCGTGGCCGCCTCGGACAACTCGTAGCGGAACGTCGTTCCCCGCTTCCGGGCCCCGCTCGCCGCGACGCTGAAGCGCTGAGGGGAGAGCGAGAGGCCCGAGACAACCGGCCGTCTCGGGGCAACGCTGAAACGCCCCGGCGAGACCGTCACCCCCGAGATGACCGGCGCCGTCTCGTCGGGCGGAGGTGGCGGTGGCGGCGGCGGCGCGCTCCCCGGTCCGTGACAGGCAGTGGAACCGGAGTCGGTGAAGGTCTTGCCCGCCTCGGGCACGAACGACCAGTCGTAGCTCGTGGGATGCAGGGTCAGGAAGAGGACTCCGAAGGTGTCGTTCTGAGCCACCTCGCTGTTGGGCATGAGCGACCCGAGGCCCCCGGTGAAGAAGGCGCCGCCGGTACCCACCACGAACTGCCGGATGCCGTTCGCTGGGTCGAGGTTGCCGTTGCGGTCCTGCGGCGCGAAGCGCTCGTAGTCGTGGCTGTGTCCCGACAGCAATAGCTCGGCCTGGAAGTCGTCGAGCGCTTCCCAGAGCGGCTGCATGAAGGTGTTGTTCTCCTCGTGCCCCGAGCTGTAGCGCGGGTGATGCCAGTAGGCCAGCGTGCAGGCGCTGGGATGCGCGGCGAGGTCGGCGCGCAGCCACTGCTCCTGCTCCGAGCCTGCCGAGCACGCCACCTGGTCGCAGTTCGAGTTGAGCGCCACCAGATGCCAGCTGCCCAGGTCGAAGCTGTAATAGCCCTTACCCCGCGGCCCGGCCAAGCCGTCCTGGGCGCCGGTGCCGTTGAAGTAGTCGAAGTAGCCGGTCCCGCTGCCCTCGTGGTTGCCGATGACCGGACGGCTGATCGACTTGACCCGCCCCCAGGTCGGGTTATAGGCGGCATTGATGTTGGACAGCGACGAACTGCCGTACTGGATGTCGCCCAGCGGCAGCACGGCGGAGAGGCCGGCTGCCCACCAGCAGATCAGAGGTCGCGCGCTGGCGGCAGCGGTCTGCGACGCCCACCCCCCCGTTGTAGCCGGGATCGTCGGGGTCGCAGGCGATGTCTCCGGCGGCCGCGATCACCGGGTCCTGCGCGACGGCCGGCGGCGCCGTCACGACCAGTGCGAGACCCGCGGCTATCAGGACGAGAAGCCGGCGCATGGCTACCTAGCACCTCCATGGTGTTGATGACTGAGGTCAGGAGAGGGCGGGAGACGCCGCTGGCCACGACGCACGAGCAGCAGGAAGGTCCCCGCCAGGAACAGAGCAATACCGCCGAGCAGCGGCAGGCCGTAGTTGACCCCGGTGGCAGCCGGCTCGCTCGAGTCGAAGTCGCGGAGCTCGGGGGGGCTTGCGTCACGGACGTCGGCGATCACGTCGAGGTAGCGCCGGCCGTAGCGCTCGCTCGGCTCCACATGCGTGTTCTCGCTGAACTCGTTCCAGCTGATCAGACCGACCGCATCCGGGCCCGACTGTGTCGCGGCGTCCAGCTGGGCGCGCAGGGTCGCACCGTCTCGGCGCCGCACGACACTGCGCCCGCCGACGAGTCGCGCGTCGAAGCCCGGGGCAGCCGGAGCGATCCACAGGCCGGCCTGCCCCCGGATCGCCCGACCCATGTCCGCGAGCTTTTTCGGATAGCCCGGATAGGTCTCCGGATTGACGGAGCCCCAGTAGTAGGCGTTCCCGTCCACCAGATCGGCGACGCGGCGATAGCCGCGCACGTTGCGCTCCGACGCGAGGACCAGGAGGGACCGCCGCGCGCGCCGCGTCACGCGGGCCAGGTCGGCGCGGGAGAAGCGGGGCGTACCGGACCAGATGACGAGTGGCTTGGCGAAGACGTCGAACGCGCGTGAATCCGCATAGTGACTGCGGAACAGATCCAGATCGTGCGCTACACGTGTGGCCGGGAGCGGCTCGCGCTCGAAGTCGAGCCCCTGGTAGATGACGAGCAGCTTGAAGTGCTCGGCGGTAGCGACCTCGGCAAGCCGCTTGAGGCGGCGATTCAGGACCGGCGTGCTCTTCCAGCTGACGATGAAACCGTCGACGCCGGCCCGCTTGGCCCACTCGACGTGCCGGCGCATGACGTCACGGTCGTCGCTCGAGTAGCGCCCGAGCAGAGGATAGTCGACCTTGGCCCGGTTCCAGGAACCCTGGTTGAACCAGATGTAGTAGTAGGCGAACACCGGGTCGGGAGGAACCGCCGCTCGAGCCGGTGCCCCGCCGGCCATGGCGACCGCCACGAGGACGACGAGCAGGGTTGAGACGCCGCCGGCGCGGCGGACGCCCGCAGGGCGCCTGGCGAACAGCAGAGCGAGGGCGACCGAGCCGAGCCCGAGCAGCACCACCGCGACGTCCAGCCAGCTGATCACCCGCAGGCTCACATCCTGGTCGCGAGAGAGGGCCACCGGTCTCGAGGATGAGACACCGAGGGCCTCCACGCCCACGCGGTAGTCACCCCGCGGCAGCGATGTGAGCGTCAGCTCGGCACGCGGGCCGAGCGCCTCGCGCCGCTCGCCGCCGTTGGGGTACTGCAGACGGACGGCGGAGCCGATGGGGAAGCCCAGCAGGGCGTCGCGAGCCGTAACCCGGACGGCGAACAACAACAGCCGTATCTGCATCGCCGGCCTCTCCGCCGGGAAGAAACGCTGCTGGCCCCGATGGACGACATTCGAGCCGGCCACGAGCACCTTCTCCGCCGCGTAATGGAGCTTGGTCGAAGTCGTGCCCTGGCTCTCCGGGACCACCCGGTTGCCCTGAAGCCACAGGGACCTCTCGCCGGCCAGCTCGTGCCGGCCGCCGTCGCTGCCTCGGAGCACCACGGAGGACACCACACCCGGATCGACCGCGTCACCGCTCGGGTCGACGAAGCTCGCGGTCACCCGGTGGTAGAGCTTGACCGCGGCGATCCGATGCCCCCCGTACCAACGGTCGAATCGGGCCCTCACTCCCGGTGCGACCAACGTGTCGAGCGCGCGCAGGGAGCCCGGCGCGGCGCCGCGCACGGCGCGCCGAAGCGCCACCCGCCCCTGGCTGTCGGCCACGAAGCGCTGACCGGCGGCCTCGAAGCGCATGCCCGGCACCGCCGGAACGGTGCGGATGGCGGAAGGCAGCTCGCTGCGCTCGGCGGCCTGCGCACCGGCCGGCGCGGCCGCTGCCACGACCGCCAGAGCGACTACCGGCGCTGTCACCAGCGGCCGGCGCAGAGCCGCCCAGCCGATCAGAGCGGCGGCGAGCACGAGGGCCGCCCCGTAACCGAGGTAGATCACCCAGCGGCGCACCGAAGCCGGGCCTCCGGCGCCGCGTCCGCCGCTGAGCAGGCTCGGCTCACGTGCCGGCCGCGAGAAGTCGAGGGCTCCGGCGAAGCTCCCGGCCCGTGCGTCGCGCTGCGGGAGCGGCCGGAGCTGCCAGTTGTCCTCGATGAAGCGAAGGATCGAGGTGGTGTCGAGCAGCGTGCTGTCCACGTGGCCCCGGCGGGCGTAGGGGCTGACCAGCAGCGCCGGGACGCGCAGCCCGTACCGACCGGCGGCGCCCCCCGGAGGCGGCACGTGGTCGAACCATCCGCCGGGCTCGTCGTAGGTCCACATGAACGCCGAGCTGTCCCAGGCGCTGCTCATCGACAGCGCGCCGATCAACCTCCTGACGAGGTCCTCTCCCGCTCCGATCCGTCCCGGTGGATGCTCGACTCGAGCCGGCCGGGGCGATGTAGGCGACCGCCGGCAGCCGGTCGGCGCGCAGGTCCTCGTAGTACTCGTCGAGGTCGACGATGTGGCTGAGGAGCCGCGCATCGCGGACGTATCGCGGCATGCGCAGCAGCGGCACCCGCACCGCCTGCGTGGTCTCGCGCGGGTCGTAGTCCTCCACGTAGAACTTCCACGAGATCCCGCGTTCCTCGAGCCGGTCGAAGATCGTGGGCCGGTTCTGGACGCCTCCGTCTGCGCGGCCCGGCGTTCCGGCCACCCAGAGCATGTGGCTGGCCACGCTCCCTGCGCGCGTGCCGGCGAAGAAGCGGTCGAACAGCACGTACTCGTCGGCCACGTTCCAGTAGAAGGGCAGGTCGCGGCCGTCGTAGTAGCCCATCACCGAGCGCTCGACGGTCTGGCGGTCCGCCGAGGCGGCGCGGACGAAGCCGTCCATCCGTCCCCCTGCGTACTGAAGCCGGTGGATCCTGCGGTCATGACCGAGGTCGGGGGCTGGGCGGTCGCCGAGATGGAACGGCCGCACGCAGGGCTGCCGTCGGCGCCCGACGGGCATGCAGGTGTCGCGCGGGATCCCGTCGGCGCCCGGGTAGGTGCCGAAGAGGTTGTCGAATGAGTGGTTCTCCTGCATCAGCACGACGAAGTGCTCGACGGGAGTCGCCGGAGTGCTCTTCGCTGCCGCCGGACCGGCCACCAGGCAGGCGAGGACCGACGCGAGCGCCGCGGCCCTTCTCACGGCCGCACCTCGAAGACCACGATGGCCGGCCGGTCCGCGCTCTCGCCCAGCGCGGTCCGGGCCGGCAGCACCTCGGTGTGGACGACCCGGCCGTCGTAGCGGTCCGCATAGCCCAGCAGCTTCTCGGAGAAGCTCGGCGACCGGGTGGCCGAGAAGGTGTCCCAGACGATGTACTGGAGCTCGCTCTCGCGTAACGCTCGATCGGGGTTCACCAGCGGCTCGTAGGACGGGTTGCGGTTGAGCGGATTCGGGCTGACCGAGAGCCCGTACGCCTTGCGGTGGCCGTAGTACTGCACGAGGTTGGCCATCGAGGGCCCGATCGTCATGAAGGCGGCACCGCGCGGGACGCTCTGCTTGATCCAATTGCCGGCCTCGCGCCCACCGGGAAGCCCACCGGACCCGGCTAGGAAGGTCTCGGGCCTCGCACCTCCGATGCGCTGCCAGGTGGGGATGAGCACGCTGAGCGCGACGATCGTCGCGGCCAGGGCCTGCAGGGTCCGGGCACGCGGGGAAGGCAGCCGCGTGAGTGCGCGGCCGGCGAGGAGCGCGAGCGGAGGGGCCGCCGGAAGCAGGTACTGGAAGCCCTTGACCGGCCAGAGACAGAAGAAGACCACCGGAACAGCGATCCAGGACAGGAGCAGTGTCTCCCTCCAGGAAGCCTCGCGCCGCAGCAGCCAGAGTCCCGCCACGGCCGCTACCAGCACCAGCGGCCCGATCGCCTGCGGCACCGTCGTCGGATAGAAGAGCCAGTCGTGGTTGGGGCGCCTGAACAGCTGCCAGGTCAAATAGCTCTCCCCCGTCCCTGTCCGCCCGGCCAGCATCAGGGTGAGCGGGAACGGCGCGATCACGAGCGCCATCACCCCCAGGGAGATGGCGAGGTCGCGGAGCCGCACGCGCAGCTCGGGCGTCAACGCCAGGAAGGCATAGATCGCGCCGAGCAGGACGATGCTGGTCTCCTTGGACAGGAAGGTCAGACCCATCGCGGCGCCCGTGCCGTAGAGCCAAACCGGCCGGCCACTGAGCACGAAGCGAACCAGCAGCAGCACCGTGAGCGTGGCGAAGAGCAACATCGGCCCGTCCAGCAGCACCTGGCGCGTGACCACCACGTGGTAAGGCATCAGGGCGATCAGCAGCGCGGCGACCAGGCCCGCTCTAGGGCCGTAGAGCAACCTCCCGAGCTCGTAGACGAGGTAGACGGTGGCGACGCCGATGACCGCGACGGTGACCCGCTCGAAGCCTTCGCCCAGATGAAGCTGAAAGCCGAGCGAAAGCACCGTCTGGAAGAGCAGCGGGTGCGCCCGGAAGACCGGGAAGAACTCGGCGAGCTGAGGGTGGTCGGCGATGGCAGCGGCTTGACCGGCGTAGACCGCTTCATCGCTGTTGAAGCCGGTGTCGTTGAGTTGCCAGACCCGCACCACCGCCGCGGCGGCGAGAATCAGCCCCAGCCAGGCGCCAGTGGGGAGGTGGCCGAGCGATGCCCTGTCGCGCAGCCACGCCGGCTGTCTGGTCCGGCGCACATGAGCGGCGGGCGCTGCCGGGCTAAGCGTCTGGAGACGACCCATTCGCGCCCCCGCCGTTTCGTCCGATCAGGACGTGCGGAGCCTGCAGGGTCGTCCCCTCCGTGTGTGCCGGCCGGGTCCAGCCGCTCACGAGCTCGGGCAGGCGCCGCCACCAGTCCATCGTCTCGCTGCGCATCACGGCAGCCGGGAGACCTCTGAGCGCGCCGGCCACGATCGTGCGCTCCACCTCTCTGAGGTCGTGCCCGTTACGGCTGTGAAGTGACTCCTCGATCGCCGCGTAGGGAGGGAAGCCGTAGGCGTCCTCGCAGTTGCGCATCAGCGTGTCGAGAGCCGCGCGCTCGTCGAGGATCGCGGTTCCCTCGCCTCCACGCTCGATGACCACCAGCCCGGCAAGCTGCGCCTCGGGGGCCACCTCGACATCGGGTACGAGCCGCTCCACGTGGTACTTCGGCGGAGGGACCAGCATCTGGACGAGCGCGTTGATCGTCGCGGCAGGCAGGTGGGTGCGCGCGAGGATCAGGGCGAAGCGCCGGCCCGAACGTGAGTGCAGGCGGCTCTGGACGATCAGGCCGATGCGTTCCCGGCGCGTCAGCAGAGGGGTCTTGACCGCAGTCAGGGTGTGCCGGCTGATCGTCAGCGGCTTCGGGTATGTGAGCACGCGTCCCGCCGGGGTGACCAGCGTGAGGTCGTCGGAGAGGAACGAGTAGGGATGGGCGTCGAGCATCCTCAGGCTGGTGGTGGTCTTGCCGGTGTCGGTCCTGGCGGTGAGCAGGAAGGCGTCCTCCCCGGACGCGAAGCAGGCCGCGTGCACGAGCGCGTAGCCGCGCTCCGCGAAGGTCCAGCGCAGAATCGGCTCCACGACGTTCGTGTAGAGCACGTGCGGAGAGCGCCGCAGGAGCGGCGACGCCGTGGCCTCGATGCGGTCGCCGAAGGCCACCGCGACCGAGAACCCGAGACGGCCGGGACCCTCGTGGTAGTGAACGCCGGGGCTGCCGTTGCCGTTCACCGCGCCCACGCGCACCCGGATGTCCGGCTCGCCGATGAGGCCGCCTACCCGGAAGCGCTCGAGCTCGGGCAGCCGGGTGTCCGACATGACACTGACGATGCCGTGGATGTCGTAGCTGGACGCAGCGGGCGCGTCGCCGGGGGGAGCCTTCGCCCAGATCCATGTATCGGCCAGGGCGAAGCGCGCGAGCGTGAGTGCCAGCAGCGAGATCAGATTGGAGAGCACGTAGTGGACGCCGAGCCCGGACGTCAGCAGCACGAGCAGCGGGCCCCGGAGCGCCAGCGCCGCGTTGTTCATGAGGAAGAACAGGCCCATCCGCGCTCCCAGGCCGCGCCGGTGCTCGCGATCGGCGAAGACCCAGCGCTCGGTGAGGCAGAAGTTCCACAACGTAGAGCCCTGGGTGGCGATCACCGCGGAGACGACGTAGAAGAGACCGACCACGTCGGTGAGGGCGGCCAGAAGGAGCGTGTTGACGACCAGGCCCGAGAGTCCGACCAGCCCGAAGCGGGCAAAGCGCAGCCGCGCGAGGAGGGAGAGGTAGCGAAGGCCCTCACGAATCGTCGCCTTGCTTCGGCCCGCGCGCCGCTCCCCGAAGGTGAAGGACACCTCTCCGGAGCGCAGCCCCGGATTGCGGATCAGCAGCTCGAGCAGGATCTTGAACCCGCGCGGCCGAAGCGCCTCCGGATCGATGGCCGTACGGCGCACGAGGAAGAACCCGCTCATCGGATCCTGCACATCGCGGAGGCGGTGCGGAAACAAGAGCCGCGCCGCCGAGGTGGTGGACCGGGAGGCCATGGCTCGCGTCCAGCCGAGGCTGGCGGCGCTGCCCTCGTCGCAGTATCGGCTCGCCACGACGAGGTCGAGCTCGCGTGACTCGGCCTGCTCGAGCAGCGCCGCGATCAGCTCCGGCGGATGCTGAAGGTCGGCGTCCATGACACAGACCCAGGCGCCGCGTGCGGCGCGCATGCCCTGGACTACGCCGGCGCCGAGCCCACTGCGCCGGCGGTCGCGCGTCTGATGCAGGAGCACCACCTCGCGCTGGCAACCGGCCGCCGCCTGCTCGATGAACTCGGCGGTGCCGTCACTGCTGGCATCGACGAAGACGATCTCCATCTCGAGGGTCGGGAGCACCGTTTCCAGCCGCTCGATCAGCTCCGCGACGTTCCCGATCTCGTTCTTGGTCGGAACGACGATCGACAGCAGCGGCTGGGCGGGCTCGCGCTCCGTGCGAATCGGCTGCGAGACCTGTCTGTCCGCCGTGACGATGCTCGTTTTCACCGACCCGTTCTCCTGGGGAAAATGCGCGCGAGGCCGTACCGTCGCGAGCCTAGATCCGGGCCCTTGCAGTCGCGTCCGACGAAGGGGTGATCCTTCTTCCCCAAAGGGGGCATCTTGCTCACCTGTTAACTGGCGCCCGGCGCGCGAAAGTAACGCGACACCGCCTGGGAGCGGTTATGCACCCCGAGCTTGCGCAGGATGTGCTTGACGTGCGTCTTGACGGTGTCCTCGGACACCACGAGCCGCTCGGCTATTCGCGCGTTCGTCCCTCCGTCGGCGAGCATGGCCAGCACCTCGTGCTCGCGTGGCGTGAGCATCTCGAGACGCCCCCGCTCCGGCACACTGCGAGGCCGCTCGCCCGAGATCGGGCGCACGGGCGGAAGGAGCTCGGCGGCGGGGTCGAAGAGGTCTGCGACGCTCGCCTCGGTTGAGCGGGCGAGAGCGAGCATCCACTCCGAATGACGACGCACGCGCTCCTCGAGCGTGCAGCGCTCGAGTGCGTAGCTCAGCCCCTCGCTGAAAGCCGACAGGGCCGCGCGATCCAGCTCGGTCACCGGCGGCCCGGCGCCGCCGTGGTCGGCATGGATCAGAGCAATGGCCTCGGCCTGGCACGTGATCGGTGCGATCACGTAGGAGTGCGAGCCGGGCAGCAGGGCCAGCGCGCGAGAGTCACCCGGTGCGTCCGCCACCAGCACCACCGTGTGGCGCCGGAGGACCTCGGATTCGTGCAGCCACGGGCCGAGCCGCACCGTCTTGCCGGCCACGCGGAGCCAGAGGCGATCGCCTCCCTCGAGGTCGCCGCGTGCGCATACGCTCTCCGGCCTCAGCGCGTGGTCGCGGACGCTGAAGACGGCGACGCGTGCGAAACCGGCGTCGTCGCACAGCCCGCGCGCGGCCTGGCGAAACAGCGCAGCGCGGGAGCTCGTCGGTCGCAGGCTGCGGAGCGCAGGCCCGATCCCCGCCAGCGCGACGGCGCCGCCGAAGCCGGGCGGTGCCTGCAGAGGCTGAGGGACCGGCGTGCTCACCGTTGCTTCGCCCTGTCGGCGGCAGGAACGAGCGCGGCGTTGGCGTCGTCGCCCGACGCGCGCTCCCCGTCCGCTGCGTGCGTGGCAAACAGGGCGCCCGCGGCCGCCCCGACGGCAAACACCGCAAGCAGCGCAGCGCACAGCATGCCCGCATGGAGCCGGCGCTCGAAGGCCGGGTGTTGCTCGGCGCGGGCGCCGCCGGCCTGGCCGGAGCGGCGCCCGCTGGTGAGCACCCACACCCCACCGAGCAAGAGGGCCATCGCTAGCGCGCCGAGCCCTGCCGCCAGCCCGACGGACGGGCCGTCGTCGGACTGGGGCTCAGCCCGCGCCTGACTCGCAATTGAGCGACTCGGCTCTGGGTCCGGCGGCGGCGTGACAGCGGCCGCGGGCCGGTCGGGCGCGGGACGCTTCGACGCTTCCCGCTCCTGACCGGCGTGCACACGGCCCGCTGGCTCGGACCTACCCGAGGCCTCCCGCCCGGCGGGCCGGTTCAGCGGCCGGGCGAGCAAGGGCTCCTTCGTACGCGGGCCCACGATGCCGTCGGCCACGAGCCCGTGCGCTGCCTGCAGGCGCAGAACGGCGCCCTGGGTCAGCGGACCGAAGATGCCATCGACGGGCCCGGGCTCGAAGCCCAGCCGGCGCAGGCGCTGCTGGAGCACGCGCACCGGCATCGAGCCACCTGGAACCCCATACCCTGCGCCGCGGGCGAGCCGACCTGCGGAGATGAGGGCGGCCCTGGAGGGACCGCCCCGCTCGGTCTGCTCACCGCCTTCGGCGGTGTGGTCTGCGGCGGAACTCGTGGACGGCAGGCATAGCAGTGACGCGGCGCCAATCAGCGCAGCGACGAGCACGATTGCCCGTGACGTTGAAACTCGGGTTGAGGGCCAGGAAGGCAGGGGCATTACGGGGTCCGGTGCTCTTTACAACTGCTCTCTTTACAAGTACCCCGAGCGGGCCTACTGCGGCCGCTGACGACACGTGCAATCGCGACATGGGCGATTTGGTACCGGCGCCCGGGCTCGGTGATATCAACAACGCCAAGCGCCCCTTTCGAGGCGCAGACAGCCGAAGCACGGCGGGCCCGGTCGAACGCCGCGTTTCCCTCTCCTGTCTCGGTTTGGGGCGATATCACCCGGTCCGAGCACTCAACTCCTCGCGGCTGAAGCCGCTCAGCAGGTGCTCGAGCTCAGGTGGGCCGCCTTCGCCGATCAGCACACATGTGCCCGGCCAGTAGGGGCACTGGTCCGAGCTGCCCCCCAGGTACGCGGGCTCGTAGACCCAAGAGCCACTGTTCACGAGTCGTACGCCGGTCGCGCTGGTCCACTCCTCGCTGTCCAGCCCGCGCGGCCCGGGGCGGTGGAGGTGGCCGAAGATCACGTAGCGCGCGTCGATGCCCAGGCCGTCGACAACCCGGGCCATGGCATCCAGACCGGGGCGCCGCCGCGGCCCCCGGTAGCCCGCCGCTTCCTCCCACAAGCGGACCAGCGCTTTGCCGCCTCGGGCCGCTCTCCGAGCACGGCGCGACTGACCGACTCGGTAGATCGCGCGATAGAGAGGCGCCAGCACCGCTTCGTAGTCATCCGGAGTCCGGTAGCCGTTCCGAGGCTCGCGCAACAGAACCTCCGCGAAACGCCGCGCGAGGCACTCGAAGGTCGCCACCCGGTTGTGACAGTCGAGGTAGTGGCCGTGCGTGGCGTAGACGTCGGGGCGCAGCCAGAGGCCCGGGTACGCGAGTACGACCTCGGTGCCCGGCATGCGCTGCGCCAGCCGGGCGAGCGGGTCGCCCGGCAGGGGCGTGCAGAGCTGCTCGAGTGCCAGCCCAGCCGCCGGCCGGCGGCGCCCCAGCCACGCCCACGCGAGCTGGTGATCGTGATTGCCGGGCACGATGGTCACGCGGCGGCCGGCCAACACATCCCCCAGATCCTCGAAGAACCGTGCCGCTACCTCGACTGCCGCGGCGGGCGAGCCATCGCGAAGCTCGATCGTGTCGCCCAGCAAGACGACGTGATCGACGCCCTCCAGCGCCCGCATCAGCTTCATGCGCACCGCCGGGCGACGCAGCAGATCGGCCTCCGTACGGGTCCCCAGGTGAAGATCGGAGACCACCGCCGTGACCACCGCGCCATCCTCCCACGCCCGCGCAGGAGCCGACTATCCGATAAGTAACAAAGGCCACGTAGCGCTGATCTAAAGTCAACCTGGGTCAACCGACGGCGACGATGCCATCCATCACCATCACTGTCGAACCGCTGGCGCGCCCCGAGGGGCGGCTCGATCACGTGATCGAGCCCATCGTCGGGTTTCGCAACTGGAGGATTCACCGCGACGGTCACGCGGCGGGCAAGCTGAGCTCGCCCTACCTCCCGGTGCCCTGGACGGAACCGGTCATGCAAGCGGAGTGCCGACGCTGGCGCAGCGCTGAGGACCTGCTGCACGCGCCTCACACTGCCCCTGATCCGCACTGCGCCTGCGGGATCCGCGCGTACCTGCGAACGACGGCTGAATTCTCGAAGGTGGACTACCGGGCCGTTTCAGGCATCGTGACGCTCTGGGGCAGGATCGCGATCGACGGGGAAGAGATGCGGGCGCAACTCGCGCGGGTCGAGGCGCTGGCCCTGTACCCCCGCTGGACCCGTGCACAGCAGGAGGCGGTGTGCGACGCGGCCGCCGAGCTGAGAGCGGACGTCGTCGATCTCCACGAACTCGAGCAGGCGGCCGGGCGCTACGGGGC
The DNA here is from genome assembly GCA_963813495.1 of uncultured Thermoleophilaceae bacterium. GTDB lineage: Bacteria > Actinomycetota > Thermoleophilia > Solirubrobacterales > Thermoleophilaceae > JACVRW01. The sequence continues at coordinate 584,087 of CAWEZC010000011.1, read as the reverse complement.
GCCCCCGCCGGCGCTCCCGGCCGAGCGCCGGCCTCGCGGCATGCGGGACCGTTTCTTCGCGCTGTTCGACTCTCGCGTCGGCGACTGAGTCCCGTCCGAGATCCGCTGCAAAAACGCGAAAACCGGGTTACTGTGGAATCGAGGTCCCTCACCGCACGCAAAGGGAAATTCGACGGGACAGCCCACACGAACAGAGCGGGACACGGCCACCGGACGGCTCTTGGCGGCTTACCGGACCAACGGCGATACCAGGGCCCGCGACCGGCTCGTTCAGCTCTACCTCCCGCTGGTCGAGTCGTTTGCCAACCGCTATGACATGCGCGGCGCCGAGCGCGAGGATCTCGTACAGGTCGGGTCGATCGGGCTCCTCAACGCCATCGAGCGCTTCGATCCTAGTCGCGGCGACGAGTTTGCCGCCTTCGCCGTTCCCACGATCGCGGGAGAGATCAAGCGCCATCTACGCGACCGGACACGAACGGTCCGGCTGCCGCGCCGGCTCGAAGAGGCCAGCCTGCGGCTGCCCGCGGTCCGGGAGAAACTGACCACCAAGCTCGGGCGGGCGCCCAGCTCCCGCGAGCTGGCCGCCGAGCTCGGGGTGGACGAGAGCGATCTCCCTGTTCTCGACGACCCATCGGCACCGCCCGAGCTCGCCGAGGAGGCCTCGACGGAAAGCGCTCTGGACGAGCATCTCCTGTTCAGCGGCGCCTTCGACGCGCTCGACGACAGCGAGCGCCAGATCGTCTATCTGCGCTACGTCCGGGAGCTCAGCCGGCGCGAGACAGCGGCGGAGCTCGGCATGACCGCCGACCAGCTCAGGCGCCGCACGAGAGTGGCCCTGAGCAAGCTGCGTAGCGAGCTCGAGCAGGGCGCCACGCCAGTCGCTGTACACGAGGAAGACCACGACTCGCCCGCGCCGGCGATGGCGCCAGCCGCGCCGTCCACCGGGGAGCGCAGGCAGAACGGCGCCGCGCGGCGTTCGGCCCGGTCCGGTGCCGGCGGCGGGCGCAGCGGACGGATCCTGCTGCGCATGCCACCGATGATCCACGACGACCTCGCCGCCGCGGCCGAGCTCGAGGGAGTGAGCCTCAACCGGTTCATCACCGGCACACTGACCGAGGCAATCGGACGGCGGGACACCGACGACGACGAGGGAAGCTCGCCGTCCCTGGACGACGCGCAGACCGGCCTGCGCGCTCGCGAGGTACCGCGCTGGCTGCCCGCCGCGATCGTCGCCAACATCGTCGTCGTCGTGGTGGCTGCGGTCGTGGCCCTCGTGCTGCTCGCGATCGCCTGGCAGAACGGCTGGTAGGCGCCCGGCTCAGCGCAGAGCGGCGACCGGTCGCTCCTCGCGCACCAGCCACATCAGAGCCGCCCCCAGCACCAGCAGCCCCCCGAGCACGCTGAGCGGCATCTCGAAGCTCCCGGTGGAGTCCTCGCTGATGCCCGTGAAGGCCGGTCCGGCGAAGCCGCCCAGGTTGCCGATCGCCGCGATCAGGGCGATGCCGGCGGCCGCCGCCGTGCCGCTCAGGAGAGCGGTGGGAAAGGCCCAGAACACCGGGATGGCCGACAGCAGGCCGACCGCCGAGAGCGTGATGGCGATCGTGAGCGTGAGCGGAGACTGCGCGAAGGCCGGTGAGCACACAGCCCGCCGCCCCCACGAGCACCGGCACGACCACGTAGGGCCGGCGGCTGGTCGCCCGGTCGGCGCGGCGCGCGATCATGAGCATGGCGGCCGTGGCGAAGCCGTAGGGGATCGCGGCCAGCACCCCCACCTCGAAGTCGCTGTAGCCGGTGCGGTCCTGGACCAGATCGGGCACGAAGAAGGTGAGGCCGAAGGCGGCGGCGATGATCAGGAAGTAGATGAGCGAGAGCAGCCAGACCTGGCCGTTGCGCAGCGCATCGCCCAGGCCATGGCCCCCCACGGCCTCCTTGAGCTCGCGCTCGCGGGCCACCTCGGTGGCGAGGAAGTCGCGTTCCTCGGGCTCCAGCCAGTCCGCCTCGCTCGGTCCCTCGTCGAGGAAGCGCAGCGTGACCCAGCCCAGCGCCACCGCGGGCAGGCCCTCCACCAGGAACAGCCACTGCCAGCCCTCGAGGCCCAGCACGCCGTCCAGTTCCAGCAGCCCGCCGGACAGCGGCCCGCCCGCCACGTAGGCCACCGAGATGGCGGTGAGGAAGAGGGCCAGCGCCCGGGTGCGCTCGCGCTCGGGAAACCACCAGGTGAGGAACAGGATGATGCCCGGGAAGAAACCGGCCTCCGCGGCGCCCAGCATGAAGCGCAGCGTGTAGAACGAGGCGGGGCCTTCGATGAACACCATCGACATCGAGATCAGGCCCCAGATCACCATGATCGCCGCCAGCCAGCGGCGGGCACCGAAGCGCTCGAGGGCGAGGTTGCTGGGCACCCCGAAGATCACGTAGCCCAGCGAGAAGATTCCGGCGCCGAGCCCGAAGATCGTGTCGCTGAAGTCGAGATCGTCCTCCAGCTGGAGCTGCGCGAAGCTCACGTTCACGCGGTCGAGATAGGCGACCACGTAGATGAGGAAGAGGAACGGGATGAGCCGGCGCGTGGCCTTGCGAAAGGCGCGTGCCTCGGTATCCACGCGCCGACTCTAACCCGCCCGCGGGCGGCGGCTACTCGATGATGAGCCTGAAGGCCGAGCGCAGCTCGTCGCCGTCGCCGGAGGTGCCGCCCACCAGCGCGCTCAGCGGCTCGAGGTAGGGCTTGGCCTGCTGCCAGCCCGGCTCGGCCGCCGCGGGCGTGCTGTCGATCAGGTCGAACACCGGGCCCATCGCCAGGTAGAAGGACACCTCGTAGCCGTCGAGCGACTCGGCCGCAGCGCTGAACTCGGGCGCGTCGCCGAGACGCTCGGCCGGGTCGAAGGCATCCTCGGCCGCGCTGTCGCCGTAGGCGACGACCAAGCGGTCGCCGCGCAGCACCACGTGCACCGGCTGGGCCAGATCCGCGTCACGCACGCTGAAGCCCTGGCCGCCCCCCGGCAGCCCGAGGGCGGTGACCGTCGTGCCCGGCTCGTTCTGGGCCCGGGCCAGGACGAGCAGCCGCCGGAGGAACTTCTCGGTGGCGGCCGGATCGGTGGTCTCCACCACCAGCCCGCCGTCCAGATCGGCCTTGGACGTCCCGCGCGCGAACACCGCGAAGTCGCCCATCCAGCCCAGCACTTCGCTCTCGAGGTCGAGGCCGGTGACCGCCTTGAACTGGCCCTCGATGGTGTCCCGGCCGCCGGCCACGGGGGCGAAGGCGTCGATGTAGAAGTCGGCCAGCTTGCCCAGGTCGGGCTGGGCGAGCGCCAGCCACGAGTCCGCCGGCAGCTCGTTCACGAGCTCGCTGCCCTGGCCGAGGAAGGGCACCGTCTTGGCCAGCGCCTCGGGAGTGCTCGCCTCGAAGACCACGCCGTCCTCGTCGGCAGCGACGGTGGCCACGTAGGGCTCTTCGAAGAACTTGCGGAAGGACCCGGGCAGAGCCGCGCCCTGCCACTGTGCGGTGGCCTTGAAGAGCTCGGGCGAGTTCAGGTAGAAGAGCCCGAGCCGATCCTTTGCCGCGTCCTGGAGCGCCGTCTCGTAGTCCTCGTCGTCCGACAGGCGCGAGCCGCCGTCCGCGGCGTCGAGCGCCGCCTCGAGGCCGCTCTTGCTGCCCAGCACCACCACTCCGTCCGTGACCGCGGCCGCGGTCTCGCCGTCGTCGGCCAGCAGGTAGTCCACATCCTTGTAGCTCTTCTCCTTTGCCTTGCCCTCGAACGACTTCTCGAGCGCGTCGCGCGCGGATTCCTCGTCGTCGGTGGCCAGCAGCGCGGCGGCGGTGTCGAGCTCGGCCGAGCGGCCGCCGGCGGTGGCGAAGAAGGCGCCCTCGTCGCCCAGCCACGGCTTGATGTCGTCCCGATAGGTGATCGGCGCGTCGGCCTCGCGCAGGCCCTGCTCGATCAGCTCCTGGAGACGTGCGCCGGCGCTGCCGGAGCCGGGGAACTTGGCCACGATCGCGTCAATCGCCCGCTTCTGGTCGCCCTCGGGCTCGAGGGTGAACTCGGCGTACACGGCGGAGTCGGCCGGCGCGAGCGACGAGGCAGAGGAGGCGCTCTCGTCGCGGCCGCAGGCAGCCAGGACGAGCGCGGAGAGGGACAGGACGGTGAGGAGGGTAAGGATCTTTCTCATCAGAATGTCTATTCGGCAGTGTCGGGGGCCGGCTACAGGATCACGGTGGCCGCTTTGACACGACCGGCGCGCTGCGCCTCGAGCAGGGCCAGGCAGAGCGCCAGGTCCTGGATGGCCAGGCCGGTCGAGTCGAACAGCGTGACCTCATTGTGATGTGAGCGTCCGGGGGACGCGCCGGTGAGCACGGCACCCAGCTCGGTCACGTCCTCGCGGGTGACGAGCCCGGCCTCGACGGCGCCGGTGAGCTCGCCACCGTGGCTGGCTTGGGCCCACTCGTCGCAGAACAGACGGCAGCGGGCCACGGCCTGCGGCTCGGCCTCGGCCTTGCCCGGTCCGTCCGCGCCCAGCATGTTCAGGTGCACGCCGGGGCGCAGGTCGCCCACGCCTACCACCGCCTCGGATCCGGGGGTCACACAGGTGACTACGTCGCAGGCCAGGGCTTCGTCACGGCTGCCCGCCTCCCAGCCGAGCTCACCTGCCAGGGCGCCCGCCGCCTCGGGATCGGGGTCGAAGCACACGCCGGGGCCGTATTCGGCGGCGTGCAGGCAGCGCGCCGCCCAGGCGCCGTGCAGCCCGCAACCCACGATGCCCACGCTCGCGGCGTCCTCGCGCGCCAGCTCCTGGGCGGCGACGGCCGCCACGGCACCGGTGCGCAGCGCGGTGACCGAGCGCACGTCGACCAGCGCGAGCGGCCGCCCGTCCTCGGACGAGGACACGCAGATCATCCCCATCACCACCGGCAAGCCGACGCGCGGGTTGCCCGGAAAGGAGGTGACCCACTTGAGGATCGCCAGTCCCGCTCCCCGGGCCGGCATGGCCCGGAAGTCGCCGCCCGGCGGAGTCTCGAGGTAGAGCTTGGCCGGCATCTCCCAGTGCCCGCTCGCGTAGTCCACGAAGCCGTCGCGCACCCGCTCGATCGCCTCCTCCGGGTCGATCGCGGCGAACACGGTCTCCTGGGGGAAGACGGGGAGAGCGGGCACCCGGACTACGCTACCCGCGCGATGGCACGGAACGGCAGGCACCGCCCGGCGCGGCCCAGCATCGAGGTACGCCAGTCCGCCTCCCCCGAGGAGGCGGCGGCGATCGCGGCCGCGATCGAGCAGTTCCTGCGCGACACCGCTCCGCCGCCCGTGCCGGAGCTGCCCGCGCTGAGCCCGTGGGCCCGCGCCGGGCTGCTGGAGGGCACGAAGCGGTACCGGGCCGCGCCCTCGCCGTGGGGCGATCGGGCGCCCTGAGGCCACGGTAAAGAACATCCAAGACCGGGTACGTAGAGTGACTTGGCGATGGCTGAATACGCAATCGAGGCACACGACCTCCGCAAGTCCTTCAAGAACGTCCAGGCCCTGAAGGGGATCGACCTCGAGGTCGCTCCCGGCACCGTGCTGGGCCTGCTCGGGCCCAACGGAGCGGGCAAGACCACCGCTGTACGCATCCTCACCACGCTGCTGCCCCCCGACGGAGGCAGCGCTCGGGTGGCCGGGCTCGACGTGGTCAAGGAGGCCTCCGCGCTGCGCTCGCAGATCGGGCTGGCGGGCCAGTACGCGGCGGTGGACGAGAACCTGACCGGTCACGAGAACCTCGACATGGTGGGCCGCCTTTACCACCTGCCCAGAGGAGAATCCAAGCAGCGCGCGACCGAGCTGCTCGAGCGCTTCGAGCTCTCCGACGCGGCCGACCGCCTGGCCAAGACCTACTCCGGCGGCATGCGGCGTCGCCTCGACCTGGCCGCCGCCCTCGTGGTGCGCCCGCCGGTGATCTTCCTCGACGAGCCCACCACCGGCCTCGACCCGCGCAGTCGCCTCGGGCTGTGGGAGACGATCGAAGCGCGCGTGGCCGCCGGCACCACGGTGCTGCTCACCACCCAGTACCTCGACGAGGCCGACCGGCTGGCCGATTCGATCGCGGTCATCGATCACGGCGAGGTGATCGCCGAGGGCACCTCGGACGAGCTCAAGAGCCGGGTGGGCGGCGAGCGACTCGAGGTGACGCTGGCGGACGGCTCCGCCCAGGGGACCGCCATCGAGGCACTGGCTCCGCTGACCGAGGACCGCCCCAATTGCGAGGGCGGAGTCCTGGCGCTGCCGCTGCGGCGCGACCGCGGCGGGATCGCCGAGGCGGTGCGCCGCCTCGACGGCGCCGGCGTGGGCATCGACGACATCGTGGTGCGCCGCCCCACGCTCGACGACGTGTTCATCACGCTGACCGGGCACGCCGCCGAGCCCGGTGAGGACGAGGAGAGTCAGGACGGCGACATATCCGCGCGCGAACGCGAGCAGCAGGCCGCATGAGCAGCCTGGCCTACGCCATCTCCGACACGGCCGTGGTGGCCAAGCGCAATCTGAAGCGCATCCCGCGCCAGCCCGACCTGTGGGTGTCGTTCACCGTCCAGCCGGTGATGTTCGTGCTGCTGTTCGTGTACGTCTTCGGCGGCGCGATCAGCACCCCCGGCTACGACTACGTGGACTTCCTGATCCCCGGGATCATCGTGCAGACGATGTCCTTCGGCGGCTTCGTCACCGCCATCGGCTTGTCCGACGACCTGCGCAAGGGCCTGATCGACCGCTTCCGCTCGCTGCCGATGGCGCGCTCGGCTGTGCTGGGCGGGCGCACACTGGCCGACGTGGCCACCAACGCGATCTCGATCGCCGTGATGGTGGTGGTGGGCCTGCTGGTGGGCTTCTCCTTCTCCTCGAGCCCGGTTGAGGTGGTGGGCGGCTTCGCGCTGCTGCTGCTGTTCGGCTATGCCTTCTCGTGGATCTTCGCCTTCATCGCGCTCAGCTCGAACTCGGCGGAGGGTGCCCAGGCGCTGGGCTTCATGCTGATCTTCCCGCTCACCTTCGCCTCCTCGGCCTTCGTGCCGCCGGAGTCGATGCCCTCCTGGCTCGAGGCGTTCGCCGAAGCCAACCCGTTCAGCACCGTGGTCGACGCCATGCGCGCGCTCTGGGTGGACGGCCCGCACGGCAACGACGTCTGGGGCGCCGTGCTGTGGTGCATCGGGCTGATCGTGTTCTTCGCCGGGCTGGCGGTCTACCGCTACCGGCGAGCCGTCAGCACGTGACGGGTTCCTGAGCGGCCGGTCAAGCGGCGAAGAGCGGCGGTATGCGCTCGGCCCACGGCTGCGCCGCCTCGAGCTGCGCGGCCACGCGCAGGAGCACGTCCTCGCCGCCGTGGCCGGCCACGAGCTGCACGCCGATGGGAAGGTTCTCGCCCGACCAGTGCAGTGGCAGCGACATGCACGGCTGGCCGGTGGCATTGAAGCCCGCGGTGAAGACGGCGTGGGGCGTAGCCCTCACGATCGGCATGAGCGGCTCGTCCTCGCCGTCGCCGTTGCCGATCGTCCCGATCTCGGCTGGAGGCAGAGCCATCGTCGGGGTGAGCAGCAGGTCATACGTCCTCCCACCAGGCAAGCGCGGCACGCGATAGCCGCTGCATGAAGGCCACCGCGCTCAGGTAATCGGCCGCCGAGTGGCCGCGGCCCTGCTCGGCCAGGGCCCAGGTGAGCGGCTCCACGTCGCCGGCGCCGATGGCGCGCCTGGTGCGCGCGCTCCAGAAGTCGAGCGTGGCCGCGCACGCGGCGGTCCAGCGCACGAGGAAGTTGCCGATATAGGCCTCGTCGTCGAGTGCGGCAGGGTAGGCCGGCTCGACGAAGTGGCCGAGCGACTCGAGGAGGCGCCCGGCCTCCTCCGCCGCGGCCACGCAGTCCGGGTGGGCCTCGAACTGGCCGCCCGGGGGCGTGGTCATCAGCCCGATGCGCAGCCGTCCCGGATCCGCCCCCACCTCCTCCGTGTAGGGACGCGCGCGGCCCGGCGCGAAGTAGGGCTCCCCCGGAGGTGGATCGGCCACCCATTCGAGCACCGCCGCGCTGTCGCGCACCGAGCGCGACACCACCAGCTCGCAGGACAGGCCGGACGCGAAGTCGCCCATGGGCGCCAGCGACACGCGCCCGCGCGTGGGCTTGAGGCCCACGAGGCCGCAGCAGGAGGCGGGGATGCGGATCGAGCCGCCGCCGTCGCTGGCGTGCGCAAGCGCCACCATGCCCGAGGCCACAGCGGCGGCCGAGCCTCCGCTCGAGCCCCCGGTGGAGCGCGACGTGTCCCACGGGTTGCGTGACGGCCCGTGGGCCAGCGGCTCGGTGGTGGGGAGGATGCCCAGCTCCGGCGTGTTGGAGCGGCCCACGAACACGAAGCCCGCCTCGCGCAGGCGCCCGGCCAGCCAGGTGTCCGAGTCCGCGCGCCAGCCGAGCTCGCGCAGGAAGCGCATGCCCTCGTGGTGCGGGTCGCCGGCCGTGGTGCAGACCAGGTCCTTGACCACGAACGGGACACCGCGAAAGGGCCCGTCCGCGGGCTCGGTCTCGAGCGCCTTCTCGAACAGCGGGTGGATTACGGCGTTGAGCTCGCCGTCGAGCGCCTCGATGCGCCTGATCGCCTCCTCCACGAGCTCGCCCGGGGAGAGCTCACCCGAGGCGACGAGCCGGGCCTGGGCGGTGGCATCGGGCGGCGTGCTCATGCGCGGCGACCCTACATCCGTCGGCTAAATTGATGAAACCGGATCGGGATTTGGTACTTTGACCGATCACCTGTACCACGGCCCAGCGATAGCGCGGAGGAACGCCACCCATGGAACCGGTCTCGATCGAGCCCAAGCATCAGAAGGGCAAGGGCAGAAAGGGCTCGCTCGAAAACCCCGAGGTCTACGAGAACGTGCCCGGTCACGTGATCCCGATCATCGAGCGCGAGTTCGACGATTTCGACAACGAGGCCGAGAAGTTCCTCGACGGCCAGACGGCCGAGGACGAGTTCATCGGCTTCCGGCTCAAGCAGGGCGTCTACGGCCAGCGCCAGGCCGACGTGCAGATGTGTCGCATCAAGCTGCCCATGGGCGGCGTGACGCCCGAGCAACTCGAGATGTTCGCCGACGTGGTGGAGGAGTACGCCCCCCTCGAGAAGGGCCACATAACCACCCGCCAGAACATCCAGATCCATCACATCCCGCTGCGTCAGATGGCTGACCTGATCCGCAAGGTGTCCGATGCGGGCCTGTCCTCGCGCGAGGGCTGCGGCAACACCGTGCGCAACGTGACGGGCGACCCGTGGGCCGGCATCACCGAGGGCGAGCTGTTCGACATCACCCCCTACGCGGGCGCCTACGTGCGTTACTTCGTGCGCCATCCCACCACGCAGCTGATGCCGCGCAAGGTCAAGACGGCGTTCACCGCCACCGACGAGGACCGCGCGATCACCGGCATTCACGACATCGCCTTCATCCCGCGCGAGCGAGGCGGGGTGAGGGGCGTGGAGATCCGCGTGGGCGGGGGCACCTCGATCATGCCGCGCGTCGCCCCCACCCTCTACGACTTCGTTGAGCTCGACAACGGTGACTTCCTCAAGGTGTCCGAGGCGGTCTTCCGCATCTTCGACCGTCAGGATTGGCTGCGGGTCAACCGAGCCCGGGCGCGCATCAAGGTGCTGATCGACAAGATCGGGATCGACGCCTTCCGCGAGCAGGTCGAGGAGGAGCTGCGCGGCGACTGGGTGAACGAGCGCGAGTTCGACCCGGCCCCGCTGCTGTTCGACTACGACGAGGAGTCGACCGTCCCCGCGGCCTCCTCCGCGTACGCACAGCCCAACGGCGACGGTGCCGCCTTCGAGCGCTTCCGCGCCTCCAACGTCGAGCCTCAGCGCCAGCCCGGCTTCTCGAGCGTTCAGGTACGCATCGTGCGCGGCGATCTCAGCCCGGAGCAGTTCCGCGGCCTGGGCCGGATCTCGCGCCATTACTCGGGCGGCTACACGCGCACCACGGTGGACCAGAACCTGCTGCTGCGCTGGGTCCGCAACGAGTCGCTGTACGAGGTCTGGCAGGCGCTCGACGAGCTCGGCCTCGGGCAGGCCGGCGCGGGTCAGATCGTCGACACGGTCAGCTGCCCCGGCACCGACAGCTGCAAGCTCGGCATCACCAGCTCGATGGGCCTCAACCGGGCCGTCATGGAGCGCGTGGAGCAGATGCAGATCGACGATCCGCTCACCAAGCGCATCCACATCAAGATGTCGGGCTGCCCCAACGGCTGCAGCCAGCACCACATCGCCAACATCGGCTTCTACGGAGCCTCGATCAAGGTCGGCGAGCACACCATCCCCGCCTACGTGGCCCACATCGGCGGCCGCTACGAGGGCGGCGAGGTGGTCTACGGCACGCGGCTCAAGGTGCGCCTGGCCGCCAAGCGGGTGCCCGAGGCGGTGGAGCGCTGGCTGCGCATGTACGAGGCCGAACGCGAGCAGGGCGAGGTCTTCAACGCCTACGCGGAGCGCGTCGGCGCCACCCGCTTCGAGGACGAGGCGCGCGAGCTGGCCCTCCCGATCGAGTTCAGCCTCGAGAACATGAGCCATTTCATCGACTGGCAGCGCAAGGAGCCCTTCCAGGTGATCCGGGGCGAGGGCGAATGCGCGGTCTGACGGCAGCTGCCGAAGAAACGCTGCGGCTCGCCATCGAGCAGCACCACCCGAAGCTCGTGATGGCCTGCTCCTTCCAGAAGGAGGAGACCGTGCTGATCGACATGCTCATGCGCATCGAGCCGTCGGCGCGGGTGTTCACGATCGACACCGGTGTGCTCTTCCCCGAGACATACGAGGTCTGGCGAGACATCGAGGACCGCTACCGGCTGCAGGTGGAGGTGATGGACGCCACACCGCCCAACGGCACGCCATGGAGCGCGGAGAGCTGCTGCGGCGCGCGCAAGGTCGACGCCCTGGAAGCGGCGCTGCTGGGCGTGGACGCCTGGATCACGGGCATCCGGCGCGAGCAGTCGCCCACACGGGCCGACGCCCAGCACGTCGAGTGGGACGCCCCGCGCGAGGTGTGGAAGTTCAACCCGCTGGCGGACTGGACGGCCAAGGACGTCTGGGACTACGTCGGCGAGCACGATCTGCCCTATCACCCGCTCCACGACAGCGGCTACGAATCGATCGGCTGCGCGCCCTGCACGCTCCCCGGGAACGGCCGCGAGGGCCGCTGGGCGGGGCAGGCCAAGACGGAGTGCGGCCTGCACGCATGAGTGCAACCTCCATTGCGCCGCGTATCCTCCCCGCCGACGGCGATATGAGCTATGAGGTCGAACACCTGCGGGCGCTCGAGTCCGAGGCCATCCACGTGATACGTGAGGTGGCCGCCGAGCTCGAGCGCGGCGTGCTGCTGTTCTCCGGCGGCAAGGACTCGGCGGTGCTCCTGCACCTGGCCCGCAAGGCCTTCCACCCGGCGGCCCTGCCCTTCCCGGTCATGCACGTGGACACCGGGCACAACTTCCCCGAGGTGATCGAGTACCGCGACAAGATCGTGGCCGAGCTCTCTGCCCGCCTGATCGTGGCCTCGGTGCAGGACTCGATCGACAGCGGGCGCGTGACCGAGGAGAAGGGCCCACGCGCCTCGCGCAACCGCCTGCAGTCCGTGACGCTGCTCGACGCGATCGAGGAGCACGGCTTCAAGGCGGCCTTCGGCGGCGCTCGCCGTGACGAGGAGCGCGCCCGGGCCAAGGAACGCATCCTCTCCTTCCGCGACGACTTCGGGCAGTGGGACCCCAAGGCTCAGCGGCCGGAGCTATGGAACATCTACAACGGCCACGTCAAGCCGGGCGAGCACGTGCGCGTGTTCCCGCTCTCCAACTGGACCGAGCTGGACGTGTGGCAGTACATCCACGAGGAGCGCATCGAGCTGCCCTCGATCTACTTCGCCCACCAGCGCGACGTCTTCCGCCGTGACGGAATGCTGTACGCGATCTCCGACTTCGTCGAGTTGATGCCCGACGAGAAGGCGTTCGAGGAGTCGGTGCGCTTCCGCACCGTGGGCGACATGAGCTGCACCGGAGCCGTCCGCTCCAAGGCCTCGACGCTCGAAGACGTGGTCTCGGAGATCGCGGCCACGCGGGTGACCGAGCGCGGCGAGACGCGTGCCGACGACCGCGTCTCCGAGGCGGCCATGGAGGACCGCAAGAAGGAGGGCTACTTCTAGTGGTCTCCTACTCCCGGTGACCGGCGCCGCCACCAACGGCAGCGCCACGCTCGCGCGCCCCTCCGAACTCGTCCGTTTCGCCACCGCGGGCTCGGTCGACGACGGCAAGTCGACCCTGATCGGCCGGCTGCTCTACGACACCAAGTCGATCTTCGAGGACCAGCTGGAGCACGTCGAGCGCACCTCCGAGCAGCGCGGCGACGGCTACGTCAACCTCGCTCTGCTCACCGACGGCCTGCGCGCCGAGCGCGAGCAGGGCATCACCATCGACGTGGCCTACCGCTACTTCCACACGCCGCGGCGCAAGTTCATCATCGCCGACACGCCGGGCCACGAGCAGTACACGCGCAACATGGTCACCGGTGCCTCCACGGCCGACCTCGCACTGGTCCTGATCGACGCGCGCAAGGGCGTGCTCGAGCAGTCGCGCCGGCACGCGTTCATCGCCTCGCTCCTGCGCATCCCGCACCTCGTGGTCTGCGTGAACAAGATGGATCTCGTGGACTTCGACCAGGAGGTCTTCGAGCGCATCTGCTCCGGCTTCACGGGCTGGGCGGCCAAGCTCGACATCCAGGACGTGACCTTCATCCCGATCTCGGCGCTCCACGGCGACAACGTCGTGTCTCGCTCCGAGCGGATGCCTTGGTACGAGGGCTCGTCGCTGCTCTATCACCTCGAGCACGTGCACGTGGCCTCCGACCGCAACCTTCAGGACGCGCGCTTTCCCGTGCAGTGGGTGATCCGCCCCATGAGCGACGACCATCACGACTACCGCGGCTACGCGGGCGAGGTCGCCTCGGGCGTGTTCACCGTCGGCGACGAGGTGGTGGTGCTCCCCTCCGGGATCGAGACACGCATCGCCGGCATCGACACGATGGACGGGCCGCTCGACGAGGCCTTCCCGCCACTCTCGGTGACGCTGCGCCTCGAGAACAACGTGGACGTGTCGCGCGGCGACATGATCTGCCGGCCCAACAACCGCCCGACGGAGGCCAAGGAGCTCGACGCCATGGTCTGCTGGATGGCCGAGCGGCCGCTACAGGCGTCAGGCCGGTACCGCATCAAGCACACGGCCCGCACCGTGCTGGCCAAGGCCGACGAGCTGCGCTACCGCATCGACGTGAACACCCTGCACCGCGACGAGGACGCCACCGGGCTCTCCCTCAACGAGATCGGCCGCCTGCGCCTGCGCCTCTCCTCACCGCTGTTCCTCGACGAGTACCGGCGCAACCGCGCGACCGGCAGCTTCATCCTCATCGACGAGTCGACCAACGACACCGTCGCTGCCGGCATGGTCCTCTAGCCTCGCCCCGGTGGATATAGCGCTGATCGCCCTCTTGGTGGTCACGATCGTGCGCGACCGCCGGCGGCGCAGCCGGGCGCCGGGCAGTGCGTAGGCTCTCGACGCGATGATGGTGGTGATGACTCCGGAGGCCACGCCGGCGCAGATCGAGGCGGTGGTCGCCCGGCTCGAGGGCGCGGGCGTCCACGCCAAGGTGATGCCGGGCGAGCTGACCACGGCGATCGGCGCTATCGGTGATCCGGAGGGCGTGCGCGAGATGGGTCTCGAGGGCTTCCCGGGGGTGGACCAGGTGATCCCCATCTCCCGCCCCTACAAGCTGGCCTCCAGCGAGCTCTCCCACCACGAGCCCACCGCCTTCGAGGTCGAGGGCCGGCGCGTGGGCGGCGACGAGACCTTCTGCCTGATCGCCGGGCCCTGCACCGTCGAGAGCTCGGCGCAGACGCACGCGGTGGCCCGCGCGATGGCCGATGGCGGAGCTTCGATGCTGCGCGGCGGGGCCTTCAAGCCGCGCACCTCGCCCTTCTCCTTCCAGGGCCTGGGCTACGAGGCGCTGGAGATCCTGGCCGAGGTGCGCGCCGAGACCGGGCTGCCCGTGGTCAGCGAGATGACCTCGGTGGACTTGGCCGACCGCTTTGCCGACGTGGTCGACGTGATCCAGGTGGGGGCCCGCAACATGCAGAACTACGGCCTGCTCGAGGTGGCGGGCAAGATGGGCAAGCCGGTGCTGCTCAAGCGCGGCCTCTCCTCCACCCTCGACGAGTTGCTCCAGGCCGCGGACTACGTGCTCAAGGAGGGCAACGAACGCGTGATCCTGTGCGAGCGCGGGATCCGCACCTTCGACACCGCGATGCGCTTCACGCTCGACCTGGGGGCGGTGCCGTGGCTCAAGCTCCACACCCACCTGCCGGTGATCGTGGACCCCTCACACGCCTCGGGGGACCGCCGGCTGGTGGGACCGCTGTCGCGCGCGGCGGCCGCGGTGGGGGCGGACGGCATCATCGTCGAGGTGGCCGAGGATCCCGAGCTCGCGCTGTGTGACGGACCGCAGCAGCTCTACGCGCGCGACTTCGCCGAGTTCGCGCGCAGGGTGGCGGCGCACGCCGAGCTGGCAGGGCGCTCGCTGGCCTGAGCCGGCCCGTCCACTCATGAGTTGCATACCCGGCGGTATCGGGATACCGTTCGGTACGTGAACGCCACCGCCACCCCCTCGCTTCCCCCTGGCCCCTCGTGGCCGCGCGCCGTCCAGACCCTGCGCTGGCTGGTCCGGCCGACGGCGATGATGGAGCAGCTCCACCGCCAGTACGGCGACATGTTCACCGTGGAGATCGCCAACGAGGGCACCTGGGTCTTCCTCGCTCACCCCGACGCGATCAAGCAGGTGTTCACCGGCGACCCGCGCCTGCTGCATGCCGGCGAGGCCAACCGCATCCTGCTGCCGCTGCTCGGGCACCAGTCGGTGCTGTTGCTCGATGACGCCGCCCACATGCGCCAGCGCAAGCTCATGCTGCCGCCTTTCCACGGCGAGCGCATGCGCACCTACGAGGAGGTGATGGCGGAGGCGGCGCGCGCGGAGGTCGAGCGCTGGCCGCTGGGCGAGGCGACTGCCGTCCGTCCGGCCACCCAGCGCATCACGCTCGAGATCATCACGCGCACGGTCTTCGGAGTGCAGGACGAAGAGCGCCGCGAGCGCCTGATGGACACGCTCGGCCACGTGCTCGAGTGGGGCGGCGACCCCAAGCGTATGGCGGTGCTGGCCACGCTCGGTCCCGACCACGCCGCGAGCGCGCGCATGTTCCGTAACGTGCGCCGGCCCTCCGACGAGCTCATCTACGAGGAGATCCGCGCGCGCCGCTCGGCCGGCGACCTCGAGCAGCGCGATGACGTGCTCTCGATGCTGCTGCAGGCCCGTCACGAGGATGGCAGCCCGATGACCGACGAGGAGCTGCGCGATGAGCTGATGACGCTGCTCGTTGCCGGGCACGAGACCACGGCCAGCTCGCTCGCCTGGGCCGTGGAGCGCCTGGTGCGCCATCCGCAAGCACTCGCCCGCCTGCGCGAGGAGGCCGATGCCGGCGGCAGCGAGTACGCGGACGCCGTATGCAAGGAGACGCTGCGGCTGCGGCCGATCCTCTCGCTCGTGGTGCGGCGCCTCAAGGAGCCGATGGAGATAGGGGGCCGCCTGCTGCCCGCCGGCGTGACAGTGGCGCCCTGCATCTATCTGGTGCACCGCCGTCCCGACGTCTACCCGGACCCGCTCGCGTTCCGGCCCGAGCGCTTCCTGGAGCAGCCGGCCGGCACCTACACCTGGTTTCCCTTCGGGGGCGGCGTCCGCCGTTGCCTGGGAGCCAGCTTCGCGCTCTTCGAGATGCGGATCGTGCTGCAGGAGCTGGTCAGGGCGCTCGATCTGCGCGCCGCCGACCCGCGCCCCGAGCGCTTCGTGCGCCGCGCGATCACCAACGCCCCGCGGCGGGGCGGCGAGGTGGTGGCGCAGAGGCGCGTTGCCGCGCGCACTGCTCCGCTCGTGGCGGCATGAGTGAGCGGCTGACGCGCAAGGAGCGCCAGGCCCACACCCGCGCCCGCCTGATGCACTCGGCCGCCAAGGTTGCTGCGCTCCGCGGCCTCGAGGGAGCGTCGCTCGACCTCGTGGCCGAGGAGGCGGGCTTCACCAAGGGAGCGGTGTACGCGAACTTCGAGAGCAAGGAGGCACTGTTCCTGGCCATGCTCGACCAGCGCTTCGCCGACCGCGTGGCCGAGCTCGACCGCGTGCTCGCCACCGAAGGCACGATCGAGGAACAGGCCCGGCAGGCGGGCAGCGACTTCATCGCGGCCGTCGAGGCCGAGCCGGAATGGGAGCGGCTGTTCTTCGAGTTCGCCGCCTATGCGGCCCGCAACGAGGCCTTTCGGCGTGAGCTCGTCAAGCGCTACCGCGGCCTGCGCGAACGCATCGCCGAGCTGCTCGACCGGCGCGCAGCCGAGCTCGGCTTCGAGCCGCCGCTGCCCTCGGACCAGGTGGCGATGATGACCTTCGCGATGGCCAACGGGGTCGGCCTGGAGCGGCTGCTGGAGCCCGAGGCCGTGAACGACGACCTGTTCCCGTCGATGCTGGCCACCTTCTTCGCCGGTCTGCAGAGCGCCCAGGGGCGCTAGCGGGCGATCGCGGCGCTGACCTTCGCCGCCGCCGCGTCGGGCCTCCCCGCCACCACGGGCGCGCGCAGCTTGCCCCGCACGGTCCGCCCACCCAGCCGGCCGCGCGTGCGGGTACCGCGAAGGGCCAGCAATCCGGAGGGCACGCCGCGCCCACCCGAGATCCGCACCCGGCCGCGCTGGCCGCGCTGGCCGAACTTGTCGAGGCGGCCGCTGACGGTCACGCCGGGCACGTATTCGAGCTCCCTCAGGTAGAGCGTGCCGCGGCCATCCAGCCGGTAGGTGCCCCCGCGCAGGCCGCCGCCGCGGGCGATGTCGGGATCCTCGATTGCGGTGATGAACTCCGTCAGCGCGTCCTCGAACACGTCGCGCAGCGTCAGGGCGAGTGCGCTCACCACGCGGCCGGGCCGGCCGGGGGCCGCCGGGGACCCCGGCACCGCGTCGAGGCTCCGCGGGGAAGGTGGCGTGGCCGGGAACGTCCGCCGGATGCGCCGGCAGCGCGTCTGGAAGCTCGCGCCACGCATGAAGCGGGCGAAGGCCCGGTCGGTGCAGCCGGTGCCGTCGCCGCCAAGCGCGGAGTGGCCGGTGGCCGGTGCCACCACGAGCCGCGCGCGAGGGAACTGTGCCGCCACGCGCTGGGCGTTCTCGATCGGCGTGCGCAGGTCGTCCTCACCCTCGATCAGCAACACCGGCACGTCGGGGGGTGGCCCGGCCGAGAAGTCAGGTGCCGGCGTCGCCGCGGGCCAGCGGCCGCAGAGGTCGATCAGGTCGTTGCTCAGCGCCGTGGCGCGGTCGAAGGGCGCAAACGCGCCGTCCGGCAGGGCCGCTGCGGCCGCGGCGGCCTGCGCGCGCCGGCGCCGGGGATCGGGGGCGGAGGCCCGCGTCCAGGGAAAGGCGGTCTCCTCACAGGTGGTGGCGGTGTAGAGCATGGCGCTCAGCAGCCGCGGCGGCGGTGCCACCCCGTCCACCTCGAAGGCCCGCCGGCGCAGCCGCAGCATGGGCGCGCCGTCGCCGGCGAGCGCCGAGCGCACGGCGCCCGGGAAGGCGGCCCGCAGCGACGGATCGAAGTCGCCCGCCAGGAGTACCGAGAACAGATCGCCGCGGTCGAGGATGCCTGCTCGTGCCCGGCCACGCGCGTCCACGATCCGTCCCCGCACGGGCTCCGTGGCCATTCGGCTCACCAGCCGCTCGAGATCGGCCACCGGATCCGAGGTGAACGCACCGCAGGTGCCGCGGCACAGCGCCCGCAGGGCACGCGGGACGGCGGCGAGCGTATCGAGGTAGAAGGGGTTGGGACCGCCGGCCTCGACCACCGAGTCGAGCACCAGCCGGTCGACCTCGGCCGGATGGCCGAGGGCATAGCCGAGCGCGACCTTGGTCCCGTAGGAGGTGCCGAACAGCGCGATCCGGCGGGCACCCAGAGTGCGCCTCACCTGATCGATGTCCTCCACGGAGTCGCGGCTCGTGTAGAACCCGCGCCGCGCCCCCAGGCGCCGCGCACAGGAGCCGGCCGCGCGACCGGCCCTGAGCAGGTTGGCCCGCTCGAGCGCCCGGCAGCGCAGAACCCCCGAACGCCCCGTGCCGCGCTGGTCGAAGACGATGAGGTCACGATCGCGGTAGCCGGCGTAGACCAGCGCAAGCGCGTCGCCGTCGAAGGCCGCCGTGGCCGACTGTCCCGGCCCGCCGGCGAGCACGAACAGCGGCGGCCGGGTGGCACGGCCGCGTGCCCGCACGCGCTTGACGAACAGCGAGATCCGCCCGGCCACCGCCCCGCTGTGGTCGAGCGGGACGCTCATGCGAGCGCACTGGTAGCCGTAACTGCCGCAGCGCTCGAAGCGCAGCGCACCATGCGCCGGTGCGGCGAGCATGAGGCCTGCCACCGCGGCGGCGGCCAGGGCGGCGGCCTTCTTCACGGCACCCATTATGCGCTGAGCCCTCGATAACCTCCCCGCCGCCCATGTTCGAGAAGGTCCTGGTCGCCAATCGAGGCGAGATCGCGATTCGTGTCATGCGCACGCTCGAGGAGCTCGGCGTGGCGAGCGTGGCTGTCTATTCGGAGCCGGATCGCGATTCTCCCCACGCTCGCCGGGGCGACGAGGCCTACCTGCTCGGCCCCGGCCCGGCGGCCGAGAGCTATTTGCTGGTGGACAAGATCGTCGAGGTCGCGCACCAGGCGGGCGCGCAGGCGATCCACCCCGGTTACGGGTTCCTGGCCGAGAACGCGGCGTTCGCGCGGGCCTGCGAGGAGGCGGGCATCGTGTTCATCGGCCCGCCGGCTTCGGCGATCGACGCGATGGGGTCGAAGACGCGGGCGCGCGAGCTCATGCGCGACGCCGGGGTGCCGATCGTGCCGGGCACCACCGAGCCGGTCGACACCGTCGAGGACGCCCGGAAGGTGATCGACGAGGACGTGGGCTATCCGGTCGCGATCAAGGCGGCGGGCGGCGGCGGCGGCAAGGGCTTTCGCGTCGCCGAGTCGGAGGACGAGCTCGAGAAGGCCTTCGAGGGCGCGGCCCGCGAGGGCGAGAAGTTCTTCTCCGACGCCACGGTGTACGTGGAGCGCTACCTGCCCGACCCGCGCCATGTGGAGGTGCAGGTGCTGGCCGACGCCCACGACAACGTGATCCACCTGTTCGAGCGCGACTGCTCGGTGCAGCGCCGCCACCAGAAGCTGATCGAGGAGTCGCCGGCGCCGGCCGTCGACCCCCAGCTGCGCGAGCAGATCGGCAAGATCGGCACCGACGCCGCGCGCGCAGTGGGCTACCGCTCGGCCGGGACCATCGAGGGCCTGCTCCAGGACGGCGAGTACTTCTTCCTCGAGATGAACACGCGCGTGCAGGTCGAGCACTGCGTGACCGAGATGGTCACCGGCATCGACATCGTGCGCGAACAGCTCAAGATCGCTGCCGGCGAGCCACTCGGCTACTCCCAGGACGACGTCCAGATGCGCGGGCACGCCATCGAGTGCCGCATCAACGCCGAAGACGCCTCCAAGAACTTCGCCCCCGCCCCCGGGCGCATCGGGCCCTACGTCGAGCCCGCAGGGCCCTTCGTGCGGGTCGACTCCGGCGTCGAGGAGGGTTACGAGGTGCTGCCGCTGTACGACCCGATGATCGCCAAGCTGATCGTCTGGGACGTGGACCGCGAGGCCTCCACCCGGCGCATGCTACGGGCCCTCGGCGAGTTCCAGATCGAGGAGCTCAAGACGCTGATCCCCTTCCACCAGGCGCTGCTGGTCACCGATCAGTGGGCGCGAGCCGAGACCTGCCGCGACCTCGTCGAGGACCGCGATTGGCTCAAGCAGCTCGCCTTCCCGGCCGCAGCGAAGCCGGTCGAGGCCGAAGAGACCGGCGAGAAGGTGGAGCGCGACTACGCGGTGGAAGTCTCGGGCCGCCGCTTCGACGTCAAGGTGATCGGCGCGGCGATGGCGCCAAACGGCGCGGGACCGGGCGCGGTTGCCAAGGCCCCGCGACGCGAGCGCAAGGCCAGCGGCGGCGGAGGAGCGCCCGGGGCGTTGATCTCGCCGATCCAGGGCACCGTGCTCAAGGTGGCGGTGGAGAAGGGTGCCCAGGTCGACGAGGGCGCGCTGGTCTGTGTGATCGAGGCCATGAAGATGGAGAACGAGATCACGGCCCCCTCCTCGGGCACGGTCGAGGAGCTCTCGGTGTCCGAGGGCGGCTCGGTCGCCACCGGCGACACCATCGCCGTCATCCAATAGGTCATGCCCTCCGCGCTGGTCGTGGGAGCGGGGATCTTCGGCTCCGCGTTGGCCGACCGGCTGGTCGCCGACGACTGGGAGGTCACGCTCATCCACGCCCTGGAGCCGGGCGATCCGCGCTCGGAGTCCGGCGGCGAGACCCGGCTGCTGCGCTACGCGCACGGACCTGACGCCCTTTACACAGAACTCGCATACAGGGCGCGTTCGCTGTGGCTCGACCTCGACGCTGAGGTGCTGGTCGATGCGGGCGTGGTCTGGTTTGCCCGGCGCAACGACGGCTGGGAGGCGGCCAGCGAGACCACCATGCGCGCGGCGGGAATCCCGGTGGAGCGGCTCGACCCCCCCGCGACCGCCCGGCTTTTCCCCGGCGCGCGAGTGGACGACCTCGAGTACGGCCTGCTGGAGCCCGAGGCGGGGCTGCTGCGCGCCGGGGACGGCGTGCGGGCGCTGGTGGCGCGGGCCCGCTCGGGTGGCCTGCGGCTGATCCGGGGCCTCGCGCGCCCGGAGGGCGACGCAGTCGTCGTCGAGGGCCGCCGCCTCGAGGCCGACCGTGTGGTGTGGGCCTGCGGCGCCTGGCTCGGCCGCCTGTTCCCGGCGCTGGTGGACGTGCGAGTGACGCTCCAGGACGTGGTGCTGTTCGACGTACCCGCGGCCTGGAGCAGCCCACCGGTCCCGGGCTGGCTCGACTTCGACACCTCCTTCTACGGACATGGCCTGATCGAGCCCCACGGCATGAAGGTGTCCTGCGACGCCGAGGGTCCCGAAGTCGATCCCGACGCGCGGCCGGGGCAGGCCCGTGCGGAGGCCGTGCAGCGGTCGCGGAATTATCTCGCCCATCGCTTTCCTGCGCTCGCGGGCGCCCCGGTGCGCTCGGCGCCGGTGTGTCACTACTCGATTACGGCCGACGGCGGGTTCCTGTTCGCCCCCCATCCCGAGCATCCGCGCGTGTGGCTGCTGGGCGGCGGGTCCGGTCATGGCTACAAGCACGGCCCGGCGATCGCCGAGCGGGTGACCGCCGTGTTGAACGGCGAGGCGCAGCCGGAGCCACGCTTCGCCCTGGGCGAACGCACGCCCTCGCAGGCGCTGCGCACGGCCGGTTCGTGAGGCCGCGGGCGCGAGCGCTGCTCCCGCTTGTCCTCGCCACGGTCGCCACAGGCCTCGATCGTCGTCCTCGCACCCGACCCTCCGTGGGCCCGAGCCCGTGCCCGACTAGGGTGCCGGCATGGACTACGAATCCCTTCGCGCGGGCCTGGCTCAGGCGATTCCCTACAACAACCACCTCAAGCTCGAGCTCGCCGGAATCGGCGAGGGCAACGGCAGCGTTCGGCTCCCCGATGACGACGAGCTCAAGAACCACGTGGGCTCTCAGCACGCCGGCGGGTTGTTCTCGGCCGGAGAGTTCGCGTCGGGCGCCGCCTTCGTGGGCGCCTTCGCCGAGCGGATGGGCGACCTGACCCCCCTGGCCAAGTCCGCGAGCATCGATTACCTCAAGCTGGCCAAGGGCCCGATCACGGCCAGTGGCAGGCTTGGCGAGGACAGGGCCGCCCTCCTAGAGCGCCTCGACGCGGACGGACGGGTCGAGTTTCCCATCGATGTCGAGCTGACCGACGAGGACGGCACCACGGTGGCGCGCATGACGGTCGACTGGCACGTGAGGCGCAACTCGTAGCTGCGTCGTTGCCACCCGTACAGCCCGCGCGCCGTCCCGCGCGTTGGGCTCCGCCCCGGGCGCAGGTCCAGCGCAGCAGTGGAAACGGCGCTGCGGCAGTACGGTGCGCCTTATGAGGCAGCTGACCATGACCGAGGACCGCCGCGTGGAATGGCAGGAGGTCCCGGATCCCCTGCTGCGCGAGGCCAACGACGCGATCGTGCGACCGCTGGCGGTCGCCCTCTGCGATCTCGACCAACCGATGCTGCGCGGCCAGGCACCGTTTCCCGGGCCGATCGCCCTGGGCCACGAGTTCGTCGCCGAGGTGGTGCAGGCGGGTGACATGACCGAGACGCCGCCCGGCACGCTCGCCGTGGTGCCCTTCCAGATCTCCTGCGGCGAGTGTGAGCGCTGCCTGCGTGGGCAGACGGGCGACTGCCTCACGGTGCCCGAGAACTCGATGTTCGGCTTCGGCCCCTTCGGGGGCGACTGGGGCGGTGCGCTCTCCGATCTCGTGCGCGTGCCCTTCGCCGACCACATGCTGGTCCCGGTGGCCGATGGCCTCGCCGCGGCGACGGTGGCCAGCGCGAGCGACAACATCCCGGACGGCTGGCGCACCGTCGCCCAGCCGCTCGAGCGCCGGCCGGGCGCCGACGTGCTGATCGTGGGCGGCGGCTCGCCCAGCATCGCGCTCTACGCGGTCGACACAGCCCGCGCTCTGGGCGCGAGCAGCGTCACCTACCTGGACACGGACCCCGAGCGCCTGCGCATCGCCAGGGAGCTGGGGGCGCACGTCCACGAGGGCGAGCCGCCGCGCAAGCTCGGCTCCTTCCCCGTGACGGTCGACTGCGGCGCCTCACGGGAGAGCCTTACCTGTGCCCTCCGCTCCACCGAGCCGGGCGGAGACTGCACCAGCACCGGGATCATCTTCGAGCCGGAGACGCCGCTCCCGCTGCTCGAGATGTATACGCGCGGCGTGAACTTCCACATCAGCCGCTGCCAGGCCCGGCCCACGATCCCCGCGATCCTCGAGCTGGTGGCCGAGGGCCGGTTGCGCCCCGAGCTCGTGACCAGCAACGTGGTGGCGTGGGACGACGCTGCCGAGGCGGTTCAGTCCCCGGAGCGCAAGCTCGTGATCGAGCGGAGTTAGCCCACCCGGCTGAGATTCTCGGCGTGGATCGTGCGCTGGGCCTTCGAGTCCCGGCCCTCGGGGAAGGCGACCCGCTCCTCCCCGCGCTCCAGTGCGTCCAGGTAGTCCACGTCCTCGTCGAGCAGCCGCAGCGCCATCTCGCGCCCGTGGACCGGCCCGTGGCCCGGCACCACCACCTCGGCAGCCTCCACCAGGGGACCGAGACGGGCCAGCGTGGCCCGGTAGTCCTCGAGCGAGCCGCCCTCGGAGATCCAGGGGATCTCGACCGCGGACAGATAGTCACCCGGCACCAGCACTCCGAGCGGCCGCGCGAAGACCGCCATGCCATCGGGCGTGTGCCCCTCGGCCGGGTGCAGCTCGAGCTCGATCGCGCCCTCGCCGCTGCCGAGGTCGACTCGCCCCGGGACGGGCAGGCCCTGCACGGCGCCCAGGGCCAGCGGCGCCGGGCGCGTGACGTAGAACTCGGCGTCGTAGTCCCGCAGCTCGCGCTGAGCCGCCCCCGGCTCGCGCTGCAGGCGCTCCACCGACAGCTCGGCCATCCCGAGCGTCATGCCCGGGTAGGACAGCCGGCCGAGCAGGTGGTCGAAGTCGGCATGCGTGGC
Source organism: uncultured Thermoleophilaceae bacterium (assembly GCA_963813495.1). Classification (GTDB taxonomy): domain Bacteria; phylum Actinomycetota; class Thermoleophilia; order Solirubrobacterales; family Thermoleophilaceae; genus JACVRW01. The sequence goes on along the minus strand of CAWEZC010000011.1, from coordinate 560,360 downwards.
CATCAGGCCGTCGGGCTGGAAGCCCGCGCCCGCCAGCAGGCCGGGCAGTGCGTCGAGCTCATCGGGCAGGTAGGGCGAGTCGAGCAAGACCGCCTCGCCGCCCGCCCGCAGCGCCACCGCATTGGTCTGCCAGAACGCGCTCGTGACCACGAGCACGTCCGGGCTCACCGAGACCGCGCGCAAGCGGCTACGCGGCCTTGAGCAGCTTGCCCGCGTCGCGGAAGGTCCGCACCTCGGCGTCGGGCTTCTTCTGGCCCGGCTCGAGCTCCTCGCCGTGGCGGTTGACCCAGATCACCGGGATCTTCATCTTCAGGCAGGGCTCCACATCGGTGGGGTAGCCGGCACCGATGTGAACCCAGTTCTTCTTGGTGCCCTCGATCCGGCGCGCGCACTCCTTGAAGTGGGCCGGATCGGGCTTGTAGGAGCGCACCTGCTGCGCTGTGACCACGAGATCGAAGTCGGTGCGGAAGTGCCGCCGGGTGGCGCCCAGCAGCTTGTCGTCGATGTTGGAGAGCACGCCCGTCTCGTACTTCTTGGCGAAGCGCTCGAGCTGAGCGTTGGTTTCGCGAAAAGGCTGCCACGAGGGCACGCTGTTGGGCAGGAAGTTCGAGCGCGAGGGCTCGAGCTCCCAGCCGAGCTCGCCCGCAACGCGCACAGCGGTGCGGCGCAGGACCTCGGCGTAGAGCTCGTAGGAGCCCCTCTGTATGTCGCGCTGCACCTCGATGAAGCGCGGGATGAGTGCGTCGCGGTCGATGGTGAATCCGTCGCGATCGGCCTCCTTCTGGAAGGCGTCGTATACGCCACTCTCCCAGTCGATCAGGGTGCCGTAACAGTCGAACGTGACGAACTTGACGTCTTTCGGTAGAGCCATGAAATGCTTTCGATAGGGTGCTGCGCCCGAGCGCGGCGGCGCACTCTATCTACACGGCATGGATCTCCTCGAATACCAGGGAAAGCAGCTGTTCAAGAAGCACGGCGTGTCGGTGCCGGACGGTCAGCACGCCGCTTCGGTGCAGGAGGCGGTCGAAGCCGCGGAGGAACTCGGGTTTCCGGTGGTGATCAAGGCCCAGGTGCAGATCGGCGGGCGCGGCAAGGCGGGCGGGATCAAGTTGGCCGCCGACCGCAGCGAGGCCGAGCAGCACGCCGAGGCCATCCTGGGCATGGACATCCGCGGCTTCACGGTCCACGAGATCTACGTGGAGAAGGCCAGCGAGATCGACGAGGAGTACTACGCGGCGATCGTCTTCGACCGGGCCGCCAAGCAGCCGATGGCCATGCTCTCGAAGATGGGCGGCATGGACGTGGAGGAGGTCGTGGAGACCGATCCCGACGCGATGCGGATGCTGCACGTGGACCCGCTCCTCGGCTTTCAGGACTTCCACGGCCGCCGCCTGGCCTTCGAATCCGGCATCGCCGCCGACGTGATCCGTCCGGTGGGCGCCATGCTGGCCAAGCTCTACGAGGTCTTCGAGGCGGAGGACGCCACGCTGGTGGAGGTCAACCCGCTGCTGATCACCAAGTCACGTGACGTGGTGGCGCTGGACGCCAAGGTCACGATCGACGGCAACGCGCTCTTTCGCCATCCCGACATCGCGGAGCTGCGCGACGTGTCGGGCGAGGACCCTCAGGAGCGGATGGCGGCCGAGCGCGGGCTCACCTACGTGAAGCTCGACGGCAACGTGGGGATCCTCGGCAACGGCGCCGGGCTCGTGATGTCGACCCTTGACGTCGTCGCCCAGGCCGGCGGCCGGCCGGCCAACTTCCTCGATGCGGGCGGCGGCTCGAAGGCCGAGGCGATCACCAGCGCCGTCGAGGTGATCCTCTCCGATGACAAGGTGAACGCTGTGCTGTTCAACATCTTCGGCGGCATCACCCGCTGCGACGAGGTGGCCCGCGGCCTGATCGAAGCCTTCGCCCAGATCGAGCCGACCGTGCCCTTCGTGGTCCGCCTCGACGGCACCAACGACAAGGAGGGCCGCGCCCTGCTGGCCGAGGCCAACCTGCCCAACGTGCACACGGAGGCGACCATGCTCGGCGCCGCCGAGAAGGTCGTCGAGCTCGCCGGTTCGGGAACGCGCGCCTGATGGCGATCCTCGTGGGCTCCGACACGCGGCTGTGCGTCTCGGGCATCACCGGCAGGGAGGGCACCTTCCACAGCCTGCGCAACCGCGACTACGGCACCAACGTGGTCTCGGGGGTCACGCCCGGCAAGGGCGGCCGGGACGTGGACGGCATCCCAGTCTTCGACACCTTCCATGACGCGGTGCGCGAGACCGGCGCCAACACAGCGATGGTGTTCGTGCCACCGCGCTTCGCGGCCGACTCGATCCTCGAGGCCGAGGATTCCGGCATCGACCTGATCATCACGATCACCGAGGGCATCCCGGCGCACGACGAGCTGTGCGTGTACAACCACCTGCGGCGAGGCCGCTCGCGCCTGATCGGGCCCAACTGCCCCGGCATCCTCTCGCCCGGCAAGGCCAACGTAGGCATCATCCCCGCCCAGTTCTTCAAGGAGGGCAACGTCGGGCTGGTGTCGCGGTCCGGCACGCTCACCTACCAGATCGGCAACGAGCTGGCGCAGTCCGGCTTCGGCAACAGCTCGATTGTGGGCATCGGCGGCGACCCGGTTCCGGGCTCCAGCTTCGTCGACATCATCGAGCTCTTCGAGGCCGACCCGGAGACCGAGCTGATCGCGATGTGCGGCGAGATCGGCGGCTCGGCCGAGGAAGAGGCGGCCGACTACATCGCCGACCACGTGACCAAGCCCGTGCTGGCCTACATCGCTGGTTTCACGGCGCCCCCGGGCAAGACGATGGGGCACGCCGGCGCCATCGTCTCCGGCTCCAAGGGCACGGCGGCGGCCAAGGCCGAGGCCCTCGAGGCGAGGGGCGTCCGCGTAGGGCGCAATCCCACCGAGGTCGCCGAGATCGCCGTCGAGATACTCGGCGCGAGAGTCTGAGCGAGCGGGGTTGGGCGTGGACGCCGACCCCGCGACCGACCCCCGCCTGCGAGCCGTCCAGGAGTTGTGGTCCACCTATCGCGAGTCCGGTTCGGAGGTGGCCATCGGGCTGCTGCATCCCGAGGTGGAGTTCGTGGACCACGAGGGGCGCAGCTTCAAGGGCCACGAGGGCGTGCGGGCCTTCTTCGCGGAGTTCAAAGAGCGCGGCGAGGAGTTCCGCGCTTCGCCCTTCACCTTCGAACCGCACGAGCCCGACCTGCTCGTGGTGGGCCACCGCCGCATCAAGAGCGGGGACGGCACGCAGGGCGACTACCTGTTCTTCGTGCACAGCCTGCGCGACGGCCGCGTGTCGCGCATAGCCGCCTGCAACAGCCGCGAGGAGGCGCTCGCGGACATCACCGCCCGGGCGCCGTAGGTCAGGCCGTCCCCGGGCGCTCGTAGGCCTCGCTCATGCCGGCGGCCACCGCGCCCACCTCCTCGCGCAGCGCACGGACCTCGCCGGCGAGGCGCTCCTGGTTGGCGGCCTCCGAGGAGGCCGACACCGACACGAGGTTGCCGCGCACGGTGTCGAGCTCCACCAGCACGCGTTCCATCTCGTCGTAGAAGCGCTGCAGCTGGCCCTCCATGCGGCGCAGGACGCTGAGCTGCGTGTCGAGCGCGGCGGTGAGCTCGGCCTTGGATGGATCGTCGCGCACTTGGCCGAGCCGCTGCTCGACCGCTGCGGGCGGGCTCTCGGAGAGCGCCTCGTAGAGCAGCTGCGCGCGCCGTGCCCCGTCCTCCATCGCGCGGATGAAGCGGTCGACCTCCTGGGAGACCTCCTCGTAGGGCAGCTCGGCACGGTCGATCGCGTCGCGGATGCGCGCTTCTCGTCGTCGGCCCTCGGCCAGCAGCCCGGCGATCGGCTCGGCCAGCGTGCGCGGGTCGAGGCGCCCGGCCTCGAGTGCCTCGCGCCGCTTCTCGCGCTCGCCCTCGAGCACCTTGCCGGCCTCGTCCTCGTCGAAGTAGGTTCGCGCCGCGGCGATCCCGTAGACCACGAGGCCCACGGCCAGCAGCGGCAGCAGCAGGTCGAGCAGCAGGCCGGCGATCACGATCGCCGCCAGCAGCACCACGTTGAAGGGCTGCGTCAGGGCGTTGACGATCAGCGCCCGGTTGAACTCCGTCCGGCTGTACGGGCGCATTTCGCCGGCCATCAGAAGAAGCTCGAGATGCTCCGGTAAACCGCTTCGATGTCCTCGGTGTCGCCCTCGTAGGCCTGGCCGCCGGAGGCTTCGGAGATCGCGGCCAGGGCCTCCGCGGCGCCTGCCGCCCCCGCGCTGTAGGCGATCGTGAAGACGCGCACCTGGTCGTCGGAGTCACCCTGCGCGCGCACCGCGTTGACGGCATCCTCCGCGCTGGCCGCGGAGTCGGTGTCCTCGCCGTCGGTGAGCACCACCACGGCGTTGATGCGCTCCGGGCCTGCGCCCTCGCGCACCGCGCGAAAGCCGTCGATGGTGGCGTCGTACACGGCCGTGCCGCCGTCGGCGATCAGGTTGTCGACCGTGTCGCGCAGGCGGCGCTCGCTCTGGGCAAACGGCTCCACGGGCAGCAGCGGCTGGATCTGGTCGGAGAAGATCGTGAGGCCCACGCTGTCCTGGCGGCCCACCTCGGCGAAGAACGTCTTCAGCCCCTCCTTGGCCCGCACCAGGCGGTTCTCGTCACGCATCGAGCCGGACGTGTCGACCACGAGCAGCACGTTGGCCGGTTTGCGATCCTCGCGCCAGGCCCGGCGGATGCGGTCGAGGGTGCGCGGCTCGGGCAGGCCGAGCACGCGCTCCGGCTGGGCGGGGTCGACTCCGTTCTCCTTGGACACCGGGGGCACCGCCTCGGTCTCCAGGTCGGCCGGGCGAAAGCCCGAGCGCGCGGCCAGCTCGGGTGTGATCTCCTCGGCCAGGAAGTCGCCGAAGCGCTCGGCGCCCCGCCGCTGCGCCGCGCTCACCCAGGGCCCGTTGAGCACGATGAAGGGGTTGTCCGAGTAGAAGGTTCCCTCGGGCGGGTAGAGCGCCACGAGCTTGGGCTGGGCGCCGCGGTTCTTGTTGAAGTCGAGCAGGGTGACCTCCTCCATGGCCACGGCAGAGGCGTAACCCGGGCCCTCCTTGCGCATCTGGTCGGCGATGAACAGCGTGGTGTCGCCGTAGTGGACGATCGAGCGCTCGATGTCGCGCACGATGCGCCGCGCCGCCGAACCCTCCACGTCCTGCTCGGTCAGACCCTCCTTCTTGCCGGTGGCGGCGTAGTACTCGGCCACCACGGCCTCGAGCCCCGAGGTGGAGTAGTCGGGATTGGTGTGCACGAGCTTGAAGCGCCCGAACTCCGGTCGCCCGAACTCGGCGAAGCCCTGGTTGGAGCGGGCCAGGCGAATGATCTGCTCGAACCCGATCTGCTTGTCGGGCCAGCCGAGCGCCTGCGCGAAGGGCTCCCACATCGCGATCACCAGCGGGGTGCGCACTATCGACGGGCTCTCCTCGGCGGCCAGCTGCTGGTCGGCCTCGAAGTTGAGCAGGCGGCCCCACAGCGACGAGGCCGGTGACCAGACGACCGGCTCGAGCTCGCCCGAGGCGATCTTCGACTCGGCCTCGCCGCTCGCGACCACCTCGCCCTCCACGAACACCGGCTTGCCGCCGACCTCGATGCGCTCCTGGTTGAAGCGCCTGATCAGCGGTACCAGCAGCTTCTCCTTCTCGGGCGAGTAGGCGAAGGGGATGCCGATCGAGCCCTGAGGGGCGGCGGGCCCGTCGCCCCCGTCGCCGCCCCCGTCATCGCCGCCGTCGTCGCCGCCGGCCGAGAACAGGGCGACTGCCGCCACCGCGATGACGGCGAACACCACGATCAGCAGCTGGCCGCGCTTCATCTCGATCTCACCCTACTTCGGGTCCCTCGGTATCGTGGCTGGTCGTGGCCGAGCTGACCAACATCTCGCTCGCGAGGGGCGCGCCCTCGCTCGACATCGTCGCCGTGGACGACCTTCGCGCCGCTGCGGACCGGGCGTTCGAGCGCGATCCAGCCGGCATGTGCGCCTACGGCACCTCGCCCGGTCACCTGGGCCTGCTCGAGTGGCTGGGCAAGAAGCACGGGGTCGAGCCCAACCGGCTGGTGGCCACCAACGGCTCGATGCAGGCGGACGCCTTCCTGTTCTCACAGCTGGTCGAGCCCGGCGACGTGGTGGTGGTGGAGGCGCCCACCTACGACCGCACCCTGCTGGCGCTGCGCAAGATGGGAGCCGATGTGCTCGCCATTTCGCTGGAGGCGGACGGGATCGACGTCGACGCGCTGGCCGCTGAGCTCGAGCGCGGCGCGCGGCCCAAGCTGGCGCACATCATTCCCAACTTCCAGAACCCGGCCGGCTGCACGCTCTCGCTCGCCAAGCGCCGGCGGCTGCTCGAGCTGGCCGGGGAGTACGGCTTCACGATCTTCGAGGACGACCCGTACGTCGAGCTGCGCTTCGAGGGCGAGGACGAGCCCAGGATGCTCGAGCTGGACGGCGGCGGCGAGCGCGTGGTGTACGCCTCGTCCTTCTCCAAGACGGTCTGCCCGGGCATCCGGGTGGGCTACCTGGTCGGCCCGCCGGAGCTCATCGCCGGGGTGCGCAGGGAGGCAACTGAGACCTACATCTCGCCGAACATGGTGGCCCAGGGCATCGTGGCCGAGTTCTGCCGCTCCGGCGCCATCGACCGCTCGATCGAGACGGTCAAGGTGGCGCTGCGCGAGCGCCGCGACGCCACCTGCGAGGCGCTTTCGCGCCATCTGCCCGACGCGCGCTTCGTGACGCCGGAGGGCGGCTACTTCCTCTGGGTCGACCTGCCCGAGGGCACGGACGGAGCAGCGCTGTTCGAGCGCTCGAAGGAGCGCGGGGTCACCTTCGTAAAGGGGACCGACTTCCTGATGGAGGGCGGCGAGAGCTCGCTGCGCTTCGCCTACTCCGCCGTGCCACCCGACCAGATCGAGGAGGGCATCGCGCGCGTCGCCGATGCCTACCGCGAGCTGGCCGGGGCCGCTGCGTGATCCAACTCGCGCGGACGCGCGACGTCACCGAGCTGTTTCGCGACACCTTCTCGGTCTTCGGCCGTCACGCCTGGGTGTTCATCGCCCTGTCGGCCGCGGTGGTGATACCGGTACATCTGGTGGTGGAGGGGATCGGCTTGGAGATGCTCACCGGTCCGTACGACGACTCGGTCTCGGTCGCCGATGCCGCGGTGCCCACGATCGTGGACTTCCTGGTCGTCTCGCCGATCATCACGGCGATCTGCATCCACGCGCTGCGCGCGATCGCAGCGGGCCAGAAACCGGGCGTGCGCAAGCCGTTCCTCGCCGGCTTCGAGGCCTTCACACCACTCTTCTTCGCAGTGGTTCTGGCCGCGCTCGGGATCGCGGTCGGTTTCGCGCTGCTGGTAGTGCCGGGCGTGTACCTGGCGGTGCGCTGGTTCTTCGTTCCCCAGGCGGTGGTCGTCGACGACGCCCGCGGCTGGCAGGCGCTGGTGCGCTCGGGCGAGGTGGTCCAGGGCTTCTGGTGGCGCACCTTCGGGCTGGTGATCCTCATCAACCTCGCGGCGGCCCTGCCCGCGCTCCTGCTGGCAGCCCCGTTCTCATCGATCGCCGAGAGCACCGGGGACGCGGTCTGGGAGCTGGTGGGGACGATCCTCGCCGCGTCCGTGACGGCGTCCTTCGTAGGGCTCTTCTCGACGTTTCTGTACTACGACCTGCTGGCGCGGCGCGGGCCGGCGGGGTACTAGTCCGAACTGACTCCATGTTCTCGCGACAGTCGTCGCGGGTGTCGGAGATCCACTCCTGCGTCCCCTGCAGGCCCGTGACGACCCGCCCGTCCCAGAGCGAGTGGAAATCGATCTTCGGGGCCAGACGCTCTCGCGAGATGTCGCGTGCGACATCGCCGGCGAGCGAGCCGGCTAGCGCCCGTAGCGGTCCTTGCCCAGGACCAGCTGGTCGGGCAGCGCGACGCGCGCGGGCGGCGAGGGGTCGGCCACCACCGAGACCGTCTCGGCCACGCTGCGGGTGACCGAGTGCGTCGTGTCTCCGGCGTCGAGCTCGATCTCCTCGCTGCCGGCGCTGGCCAGGGTGCCCTCGAGGCCCGGGTGCAGCCCGGTGTCCTTGAGGTAGTGCAGCAGGTCCTCGGCCTCGTTCTCGAAGCGCAGCACGCGTATGCGGGCGCCCTCCTCCACGTCGGCCAGCGGCACTCCGGTCTCGCGCTCGCCCTCGAAGATGGGGTGGCCGTGCGGGCAGGTCTTGGCGTCGCCGATCGCCCGCAGCATGCGCTCCTCGACCACCGGCGACATCCAGTGCTCGAGACGCTCGGCCTCCTCGTGTACCTGGTCCCAGGGAATGTCGAAGACATCGGTGAGGAAGCGTTCGATCAGGCGGTGCCGGCGGACGATCTGCGTGGCCTGCTCGCGCCCGGACTCGGTGAACTCGAGGGACTTGTCGGAGCCGCGCGTGACGTAGCCGTCGGACTCCAGCCGGCCGATCATCTCATGCACCGTGGGCGCCGAGACCTGCATGGCACGGGCGATGTTCGCCCCCGTGATCGGGAGGCCCGCCTCCTGCAGCCAGTAGATGATCTGGAGGTACTCCTCCTCGGCGACGGTCACCTGCTCATGAGACATGCCGAGATCCTACTGCCGCGGACTGGCATGCTCCCGCCCATGCAGCTGGGCCCTGGAACCCGCGTAGTCGTGACCGGCGCCTCGCGCGGGATCGGCGCGGCGCTGGCGCGGGCCTTCGCCGCGCGCGGCTGCACACTGGGGCTGGTCGCGCGGAGTCGCGAGCCGCTCGAGGAGCTCGCCGCCGCGCTCCCGGGAAGCGGGCATCTGGCCCTCGAGGCGGACGTGGCCGACCCCGAGTCGATCGCCGCCGCGGTGGCGCGCTTCGGCGACGTGGACGTGCTCGTGGCCAACGCCGGGCTGACGCACTACATGCCCTTCGCTCAGCTGCCACTCGAGGAGCTCCGGCAGATGAACGATGTCAACTGGCTCGGCACCCTCTACAGCGTCCGGGCGGCGCTGCCGCGCATGCTCGAGCGCGGACGTGGGCACGTGGTGGTCGTCTCCTCGGGGGGAGCTGTGCGCGGCTTTCCCGAAGCGGCCGTCTACAACGGCACCAAGGCGGCTCAGCGGGGCTTTGCCGAGGCGCTGCGCCATGAGCTCGCCGGCAGTGGCGTCTCGGTGACCACGGTCTACCCGGGCGAGATCGAGACCTCGCTGCACGATCACGAGTGGGAGCGCATGCCGGCCTGGTACCACCGCGATCGCCGCTCGCCTGCGGGGCCGCTGGCCGACCAGGTGGTGAGCGCCGTGGAGGAGGACCGGCGCGAGCTCTTCTACCCGCCGATGGTGCGCCTGCTGCGTGTGGTCAACGGGCTGTCGCCGCGCCTGGCCGACCTGATGCTGCGCCGGATCCTCGGCCCCGCCGTCGCGCCGCGCCGGGGCTGAGCAGCCGGAGCACCTGCGTCACATCGTCTTCGGTGTTGTACAGGTGCCAAGAGGTCCGCAGCAGGCCCGCCCGCGCGGCCGCCATCACGGCAGTGCCGCGCAGCCGCTCCTCCGCGCCCGGGAGCTCGGCGGACACGATCGCCGATGGCCCGGGCGCCAGGCCGAGTCCCTCACGGAACAGGTTGGCGAGCCCTACGTCGTGCTCATGGATCTGCTCGACCCCGATCTCGAGCAACAGCTCGAGCGCGGGCGCCGTCCCCACCCACGGAAACCAGGCCGGGCTCACGTCGAAGCGCCGCGCGCCGTCGGCCAGACGCAGGGGCGGGCCGTAGTAGGAGCTGTGCGGATGCTCGCCGGCGTACCAGCCCGCTCCGTGGGGCACGAGCCGCCCGCTCGCCTCGGGGCGAACGCTCATGAACGCGGTGCCGCGCGGCGAGCACAGCCACTTGTAGGCGGCGCACACCAGCACGTCGAAGCGGCTCGCGTCGAGCGGCAGCCAGCCGCACGCCTGAGTTGCGTCCACCAGCGTGAGCGTGCCGTGATGGGCCGCCGCCGCGGCCACGGCCTTCAGATCGGTCAGCTCGCCCGTGGAGGACTGGACGGCGCTGAAGCTCACGAGATCGATGCCCGAGTCGATCGCCTCGGCCAGGCGCTGCGGCGGCACGCAGCGCACCTCGATGCCGCGCCCCTGGGCCAGGAACGGCCACAGCGCAGAGGTGAACTCGGGCTCGGTGGACAGCACGCGAGCACCGTCGGGCAACGAGGCGGCCACCGTCCCCACCATCGTCGAGACGTTGGCTCCCACCGCGATCCAGTCCGCCGGCACGGAGCACAGCTGCGCAAAGGCGCGGCGCGCCCGCTCCGTGGCCTCGCCCCAGTGCTCCCAGCTCGTACGGCCGGCGCGCCAGTCACCCAGGGCCTCCTGCAGAGCCTCCCAGCCGGGGTCGGGAGGGAGGCCGTAGCTGGCGGTGTTCAGGTAGACCCCCTCGGGGCTCCAAAGGGGCTCTGCCCGTTGGATCATCGCGTGCTCACGCTAACGTGCCCCCCTTGTCCTTGCCCCTGTCCCCACCTGTCCAGCCCCAGCTGGCGCGGTCTGCGCGCGAGCTGCCCGAGGGCGAACGCTGGCGCTACGAGCCCAAGCTCGACGGCTTTCGCACGATCGTGTTCCGCGATGGCGACGACGTCCAGCTTCAGAGCCGCAACGGCCGGCCGATGAACCGTTACTTCCCCGACGTGGTCGCTCAGGTGCTCCAGCTCGAAGCTCCCCAACTGGTGCTCGACGGCGAGATGGTGGTGACGGTCGACGGGGTCCAGGAGTTCGACCTCCTGTCGCAGCGCATCCATCCCGCGGCGTCGCGGGTGGAGCGGCTGGCCGAGGAGACCCCGGCCGCGCTCGTGGCCTTCGATCTCCTCGCCGAGGGCCCCGAGACCCTGCTCGAGCTGCCCTACGACGAGCGTCGTGAACGTTTGGCCGCCGCTGTGGGCAAGCCGGTCGAGCTCACCGAGTCCACTCCCGACCTCGAGGCTGCCGGCCAGTGGCTGGCCGGCAGCGGCGAGGGCGTGATCGCCAAGGAGGGTGCGGCTCCCTACCTGCCCGGTGAACGCACCGGCATGGTCAAGATCAAGCGCATCCGCACCGCGGACGCGGTGGTCGCCGCATTCCGCTTCGGCAAGGAGGAGGGCACGGTGGGTTCGCTGATCCTCGGTCTCTACGACGACGACGGCCGGCTTCACATCGTCGGACACACCTCGAGCTTCCGCGCCAAGCAGAAGCGCGAGCTGATCGAGCTGCTCGAGCCCTATCGCACCGGCGAGCAGGGCCAGGGAGAGCCGAGCCGCTGGAAGTCCGACGCTGAGCTCGTGTGGGAGGGCCTGCGGCCCGAGCTGGTCGTCGAGGTCAACTTCGATCACATCACCGGAGATCGCATCCGCCACGGCGCGAAGTTCGTGCGCTGGCGCGAGGACAAGGAGCCGAAGGAGTGCCTGCTGTCACAACTGAGGGAGCAGTGAGGATGCGCCGCCTGCTTCTGATCCTGCTCGCCCTGCCCGCGCTCGTCGCGCCGGCTGCCGCGAGCGCGCAGGCGCCCTACACGGTGCCGCCCGACAATCCCTTCGTGGGTCAGGCCGGCGCAAGGGGCGAGGTCTACATCTCCGGCATGCGCAACCCGTACCGCTGGTCCTTCGACCGCCAGACGGGCGACATTTACGTCGGCGACGTCGGGGGCAGCAACGAGGAGATCACCTTTCTGCCGCGCGCCTCGCAGGCTGGGGCCAACCTGGGCTGGAACTGTCTTTCCGGGACCGCCAAGCAGTCGGGCTGCACGCCGGCACGCCACGTGCCGCCGGCCTTCCAGTGGCCCAGCGGCGCGGACGTGGTGATCGGCGGCTACGCGGTGCGTGACCCTTCGCTGCCCGCCTTCGCCGGGCGCTACCTCTACGGCCGCTTCACCAGCGGACTGCACCTCCTCGGCGCGGGCGCCACCGGCGCCGACCAGACCGTGGGGTCGGTGAGCATCGATTCCGTGTCGGGGCTGGGGGAGGACGGGGCCGGCCATCTCTACGCCACTTCGCTCAACGGCCCGGTCGTACGGCTGACCCAGAACGGCGCGGCCCTCGGGGCCACCAAGGTCGGCGACTTCGAGCAGCCGGTCGGGGTGGCGGGGATCCCCGGGGACGCCAACCGCCTGCTCGTGGCCGAGAAGGCGGGACATATCCGCAATCGCGACGGCAGCGACTTCCTCGACCTGACCAGCCTGGTGCGCAACAGCGGCTACGAGGAGGGTCTGCTGAGCGTCGCGGTGGCTCCCGACTACGCCGCCAGCGGCCGCGTCTTCGCCTTCTACAACGACAACGCGGGCAACCTCCAGGTGGATCAGTTCACCCGCGTCGCAGGCGGCCCCGACCGCTCCAACCTGAGCACTCGCCGCGCGGTGCTGACGATCCAGCACTCGCAGGCCGACAACCACAACGGCGGCCAGCTCCTGTTCGGGCCCGACCGCTACCTGTACCTATCCACCGGGGACGGCGGCACACAGGGCGATCCCGAGGGCGACGCTCAGAATCTCGGTTCGCTGCTGGGCAAGATCCTGCGCGTCGATGTGGGCGTGAGCGCCGCCGCGCCGGTGGCTCCGCCCGTCGCCACGGGTGACGCCGCCGGGCCCAAGCTCAGGCTGCGCGTCAAGAAGCGCCAGAACGTGCTCCGCCGGCGTGGCGCCATCGCCTACGTGCGCTGCAACGAGGTCTGCACCGCGCGGGTGACGGGGGTGCTGCGCATCGGCAAGCGCCGCTACCGGCTGCGCAGCGCCCGGCAGGCCGCCCCTGCGGCGGCCAACCGCCGCATCAAGCTGAAGGTGACGCTGAAGAAGCGCAGCACGCGCGTCCTGCGACGGGCGCTGCGCCGCGGCCGGCGGGCCAAGGTGCGCGTCGGCCTGCGCGCCAAGGACGCGGCGGGGAACCGCTCGCGGATGGTCCATCGCATGGTCCGCGTGAAGCGACGCGGCGCGGCGCCCGCACGCAAGCGCGGCAAGCAGCGCCCGGGCCGGCGCGGCGCCGGCTCCGGCTAGCCGGCTCGCCTCAGGCGGCCTCGAGCTCGGCCAGGCGCCGTTCCAGGAACGAGCGTTCCACGGGGTTCTCGGTCAGCTCGATCGCCCGCCGGTAGGCCTCGGCCGCTTCGCGCGAGCGCCCGAGGCGGCGCAGCAGGTCGGCCCGCGCCGCCGGCAGCAGGTGATAGCGCTCGAGGCGGCCCCCGGCCTCGAGCTCGTCGAGCAGCTCCAATCCCCTTTCCGGGCCTTCGGCCAGGGCTACCGCCACGGCGCGATTGAGCTCCACCACCGGCGAGGGCGAGACCGCGAGCAGGCGCTCGAACAGAGCAGCGATGCGTGACCAGTCGGCCCCCGCCGCTGCGCCGGCTCGGGCGTGCTCGGCGGCGATCGCCGCCTGCAGGGCGTAGGGACCGGCCGGGGCGGCCGCCGGCGCCAGGGCTCGGGCCGCCAGGGCGATGCCCTCGTCGATCTCGCCCGCGTGCCACAGCGTCCGGTCCTGGTCCTCGAGCAGGACGAGATCGCCGTTCGCGCTCAGGCGGGCATCGCGGCGCGAGTGGTGCAGCAGCATCAGCGCCAGCAGGCCCTCCACCTCGAGCTCGTCCGGCATCAGCGTCGCCAGTATGCGGCCGAGCCTGATCGCCTCGTCGCACAGCTCGCGGCGCACGAGCGTGTCGGCGCTGGTCGCGAGATAGCCCTCGTTGAAGATCAGGTAGAGAGCCGCCAGCACCGAGCGCAGCCGATCCGGCAGCTCATTGCCGCCCGGGACCTCGTAGGGGATCCCAGCGTCGCGGATCTTGCGCTTGGCGCGCACGATGCGCTGCTGGATGGCCGCCTCGCGGGCGAGAAACGCGCGTGCCACCTCGGGAGTGGAGAGCCCCCCGAGCAGGCGCAGGGTCAGGGCCACCTGGGCCTCGCGCGCGAGCGCCGGGTGGCAGCACGTGAAGAACAGGCGCAGGCGATCGTCGGGTATCGAGTCCTTGTGGTCGCTTGGATCGCCCTCGTCGGAGCCCGGCGCGGCGAGAGCCTCGAGCTCGCGCAGCTTGTCCAGATAGCGGCGCTCGCGGCGGATGCGGTCGATGGCGCGGTTGCGGGCGGTGCGGATGATCCAGGCGCCGGGGTCGCCGGGAAGCCCGTCGCGGGGCCAGCGCTCGACCGCGACCACGAAGGCCTCCTGCACCGCCTCCTCGGCCAGGTCGATGTTGCCGAGGATCCGGATCAGGATCGCCACCGCCCGTCCCGACTCGCGCCGGAACAGGCGGTCGACGACCGCGTCGGTGACGGCTAGGCCGTCCGCGACGCCTCCCGGTACGGGTCGGGGTGCCCCGCGGCCTCGTAGTCCATGAGCTCGCGCACCTCCACCGTGCCGAAGCGCGCCGCCGGCACCTTCGCAGCCCAGGCGGTGGCCTCCTCGAGGCTGTCGCACTCGAGCAGGTAGAAACCGCCGAGCTGCTCCTTGGTCTCCGCGAAGGGACCGTCGGTCACCGACGGCAGCCCTTCCCGGACGCGCACGATCCTGGACGCCGTGGCCGGGTGCAGGGCGGCGCTCTCCACGAAAGCGCCCTGCTCGCGAGCCTCGGCGTCGAGAGCCCAGTAGGCGTCGATCTCCGCTTCGACGGTCTGCTCGTCGGCGTCCGCCCAGCGCTCCGCTTCGTCGTAGATCGCGAGCAGGAACCTCATCGAGCCACCTCCGTCGAGGCATTCGGATCCTGCGCGCCCGCTCCCTCGTAGTCCATCACCGGACGCACCTCGACGCTGCCGAAGCGGGCGTCGGGGATCTTGGCGGCCCAGTCGAGTGCCTCGTCGAGGTTCCTGCACTCGAGCACATAGAAGCCGCCGAGCTGCTCCTTGGTCTCGGCAAACGGCCCGTCGGAGAGCAGTCGCTCGCCGTCGCGCACCCGGACCGTCGTCGCGGAGGGGGTTGGCTGCAGGCCGTCGCCGGAGACGATCGCCGAGCCCGCCTCCTTGCCAAAGGCCTCGTACTCGGCCATCAGAGCGCCCCGCTGCTCTGGGGTTGCGTCCGTCCAGCGACTCTCATCGCCGTAGATCGAGAGCATGTACCTCATCGAAACTCCTTCGGTCGTCGCGGCGCCGGTCGCCGCTGTGCAGCACTAGGACGAATGGTGCCGGGTCGGATCGACATCGGGGTCGAGATTTGGGTCAGGATACGAACGATGGCGCAACTGGAAGTGATGCAGGCCGACGTGACGAAGCTCGAGGTCGACGCCATCGCCAACGCAGCCAATACCCAGCTGATGCACGGCGGCGGCGTGGCGGGAGCGATCTCCCGCGCCGGGGGGCCCGAGGTGCAGCGCGAATCGGACGAGCGCGCCCCGATCGGGCTGGGGGAGGCGGTGGAGACGACGGCCGGCGCGATGCCCGCCCGCTGGGTGATCCACGCGGCAACCATGGAGCTCGGCGGGCCCACCTCGGCGCAGATCATCGAGCAGGCCACGCAGGCCACCCTCGCCAAGGCCGAGGACCTCGGCGCGCGCTCGCTGGCCCTTGTGGCCTTCGGGACGGGCGTGGGCGGCTTCCCGCTCGACGAGGCGGCGCGGATCATGGTGGCGGCCGCGCGAGACCACGAAGGCAAGCTCGAGCGGATCGTCTTCGCCGTCCACGGCGGGGAGGCCGAGCGCGCCTTCAGCGAGGCGCTGTGACGCTCCCGGTGCTCGTGGCGCCCGACTCCTTCAAGGGCACCTTCTCGGCTCGCGAGGTGGCCGCTGCCATCGCCGCCGGCCTGCGGGACGCGGGGCGCGATGCGTCGGAGCTGCCCGTGGCCGACGGCGGCGAGGGGACCATGGAGGTGCTCGTGACCGCGCTGGGCGGCGAGGTCGTGACGGTTCCCGCCTCCGATCCTCTCGGGCGGCCGCTGGAGGCCTCGTTCGCGCTGCTGGCGGACGGCACGGCGGTGGTGGAGACCGCCCAGGCCAGCGGGCTTGGGCTGGTCGCCGAAGCCGAGCGCGACGCGTGGGCCGCCTCCACGCGCGGCACGGGGGAGCTGATCGTCGCCGCCGGCGAGGCGGGCGCAGGTCACGTGATCGTCACCGTGGGCGGCTCGGCCACCACCGATGGTGGCGCGGGGGCGCTGGAGGCGCTCGGCGAGGCCGGCGTGGCGGATCTGGAGCTCGACGTCCTGTGCGACGTGCGCACCCCCTTCGAGCTGGCGCCGAGCGTGTTCGGGCCTCAGAAGGGCGCCGACCCGGAGCTCGTGGCCCGCCTGGAGGAACGGCTGGCCGCGCTGGCCGAGACGCTGCCCCGGGACCCCCGCGGGGAACCCATGACGGGCGCAGCGGGCGGGCTGTCCGGCGGGCTCTGGGCGCACTGCGGGGCACGGCTGGTCGCCGGGGCTCCCTACGTGCTGGACGCGATCGGCTTCGACGAAGCGATGAAGGGCTCGGCCTTCGTGGTGACCGGCGAGGGCCGCCTCGACGACCAGACCCTGCAGGGCAAGATCGTGGGCGAGGTGGCCACCCGCTGCCGCCAGGCCGGCGTGGCCTGCCACGCGGTAGTGGGCCGCAACGAGCTCGACCCCTTCGCGCAGCGCATCATCGACCTCGACTCTGTCGAGGAGGCCACCGACCTCGAGGAGATGCGAGCGGCCGGGAGCGCGCTGGTCGCCTAGACCCCGGCGCGGCGCGCCACCGACACCGAGTAGGCGCGCGGCCGGAAGATGAGGATCGGGTCCTCGCTCAGTTCGATGCCGTCGGTCAGCCGGGTGGGGTCGAACACGAGGATGTCGTCGCCGTGCTCGCGCTCCGGGTCCGGGCCCGCGAGCACCAGGCGGCCGACCTCGACGTGCTCGCGCTCCTCGGGCCAGGCCACGGTCGGATCGTCCACGGGATCGCCGGCTTCCGCCACCACGACGAACAGCCGGAAGGCGGCGCTCTCGCGTTCCGCGATCTCCTCCTGCAGGTAGTCCCAGCCCCGCTCCTTGGCCTCCTCGTCGCGGATGCTGCGCTCGCCGGCCTCGGGCTCGAAGCGATAGCGCACGAAGCACTCGCTCCCGTCGGGGGCGATCCAGCGGAACGCGTGAATCGAGTTGTAGGTCACGGTCGCGTAGCTCTCCGGTGGCTCGGTCCCGAGCGTGGCCTGAATGGCCGGGATCGCCTCCGGATGATCGGCGACGAAGGCACCCACCTTCTCGAGGTCGGGCTGCCCGGTCGCCGGGTCGGGCTTGCGCGCGCGCGTGAAGGCGACGAAGTCCTCGGGCGTGCGCACGATGAAGCAAGGCAGGCTGAGAGCCACCACGTCGGTCCGGCTGCCGTCCGGCAGATAGAACTTGACGGCCAGGCCTCGGCCCTCGCGCGCGTAGTCCGGCACGCCGGGGTCGCCGCCGCCGTTGGAGAAGCGCGCCGTAACCCGCACGGGCTCCTGCTGCATGTGCGCGGCCCGGGTCAGGCCGGAGCCGGCGGGGGTGAAGGTCCCGGCAAGCACCGTGCCCTTGGCGTGAGCGGCGCGGGCACCGGGGTGGGTGCCCGCCACGTCGTTGATCGCGTCAACGGCTTGCTCGGCGAGATGGTCCATGGGCGGACGCTAACCGCTCGGCCCCTTGATAGCGACGGGCGCCCCCCGAAGGGGCGCCCGTGCTGCCTCACCCGTGCGACGGCCGGGGCCGCCGCTGTAGCTGGGATCCGCGTACTCGCATCAATGCGACCGGCGGGTCCCAGGTGTCTATGCCGATAGTAACTTCGGTTACGAGGATGCGCCAGCGATTCGCGCAAGTCGCTAACGGGCCTCCGCCAGGGCGCGCAGCACGGCCTCATAGAAGCCCTCGCTCATCGCGTCCTCGGTGCGCTCCACGTTGGCCCGTCCGAGCGCGTCCCCGGCCGCGGCGTTGGCCACGAGGAAGAAACGACCCACCACCGCAGCCACGTCGAGATCCTCGCTCGAGTCACCGATCGCGATGCACTCGTCGGGGCTGTAGCCGCGAGCGCGCATGTGCGCGGTCACCGCCGCGGCCTTCGAGCAACCGGCCGGGATCAGGTGGTAGCCGCGCTGCTGCGGGCCGATCTCCCCGTTGTCGACGAGCCGGAGGCTCGCGTGGCCCTCTGCAGCGAGCAGGTCGTTGGCCTCGCCCACGTCGACGAGACCGCGAAACAGATGCGAGACCTCGCGGTCGAGCGACCAGGGAAGGTGCGGCTCGAGCCGGCCCGCGTAGCGCCGCAGCAGGAGATCGGGGGCCCCGGACTCGGCAATCTGCGCGTGGACGGTCTCGCCCTCACGCGGGTGCCAGTCGCCCGTGAGCAGGGTCAGCTCGCCGTCGATCACGAGACCCGACCCCACCTCGAAGATGTACGAGCTCTGGCCCATCAGCCGGGCGTCCTCCATCACCTGCGCCCGCCGCCGGCCCGATTTGATCACCACCTCCGCCCCCGCCCGGTGACATGCCTCGAGCGCCCGCGCCGCCAGCAGGGTGAAGTCGCCCTCGGCCGTGCGAAAGAGGGAGCCGCCTCGGCCCAGCAGGGTGCCGTCGAGGTCGGTGTAGACGCAGCGAATGGCCATACGCGGCGCAGGCTACGCGGCGCGGGAGCTCAGTCGCGGCCCGCGCCGGCCCGCTGCCCGCTGTCGAGCTCCGCCACCCAGGCCATCGGCGGGCGCTGCACCACGCGCACGTCACCGGGCTCGGCCTCCACCGGGGAGGCCAGCAGGCGCGTCGAGGTGGTGCCCGTGAGGCGCCCCTCACGACGGAGCCGGGCGATCACCGACTGCAGGACGGTCGACGCCATGGGCGTGAGCTCGGACAGCCGGCGGTGACGGTTCTGGCGCGTGCCCAGGTTCACCTCGGCCATCGCACCGAGCCCGGCGTGAGCCCAGACGTCGATCAGCATTCCGGTCTCCACGGCGTACCCGGTGTCGAAGGGCAACGCCAGCAGCAGCGAGCGCTGGGCGGCGATCTCGCCGGCCAGGGGCTGGCGAAAGACGGCGAGGTCGGGATAGAAGGCGTTGAGAAGCGGGCGCGCCGCCAGCTCGGTCACCCGGCCGCCGCCATCGGGCAGCTGCGTGTCCCCGATCTTGAACGGGCGCCGGTAGCTCGCCTTGACGAACTTGATCTCCGGAACGCTGAGCAAGGGCCCGCAGAGACCGGTGACGAAGTGCTCGCCGAAGTCCTCGGAGTCGGCGTCGACGAAGCAGACGATCTCGCCGTGGAGGACCACCAGGGAGCGCCACAGCGCGTCGCCCTTGCCCAACAGCGCCCCCGTCTCGGGCACCAGCTCGCGCGCGTCGTAGACCTCCGCTCCCTCCCGGGCGGCGATCCGCCGGGTCGCGTCCTGCGAGCCGCTGTCGACCACGGCCAGCTGGTCGATGAGCCCCGCCTCACGCAGGTGGAGCAGCGGGGACAGCGTCCGGGCGATCGACGCCGCCTCGTTGAGCGTCGGCACGCACACCGACACCCCGGCCCGGCGGGCCCGGAGATGCGCGCGCGAGAACTCCGTCCGGTCGAAGGACCGCCCTCTGATCCAGTCTGTGGGGTGGAGGCTCATGCGCTGCGGTCGGGCGAGAGGGCCCCGGGCGGGTCATATCTACTATGGCAGTCAGTGAGCCGGGTTCCGACGTCGTACCCCTGGGAAGCAGTCCTTGAAACGGGTCGCGACGAAGAACTCGTGGCGACCTCGCGCGAACGCGAGCAGTCCGGGCTGGCCGAGCCCATCCCCGAGTACCTGCATCCCGCACTGCGCGAGGGATTGTCCGAGGCGGGAATCGAGGCCCTCTGGGCCCATCAGGCCGAGACTCTTCAGGCCGCCCGCCGCGGGCACGCGATCGTGACCACGGGCACCGCGAGCGGCAAGTCGCTGGCCTTCAACCTCCCCGTGCTCGACACGCTGGCCGGCGATCCCTCGGCGCGCGCGTTCTACCTCTATCCGACCAAGGCGCTCGCCCAGGACCAGGCGCGCGCGCTGGCGCGCCTCGGGGGGCGCTACCTGCGTCATGCCATCTACGACGGCGACACCCCGCGAGAGGAGCGCCGCGCCATCCGCGGGCGGTCGAACCTGCTGCTCACCAACCCGGACATGCTGCACGTGGGCGTGCTGCCCAACCACCGCTCATGGGGCGACGTGCTGGCCAACCTCGCCTGGGTGGTGGTTGACGAGGCCCACGTCTATCGCGGTGTGTTCGGGTCGCACGTGGCCAACGTGCTGCGTCGCCTGCGGCGGCTGGCCCGCGCCTACGGGGCCGAGCCGCGCTTCCTGCTCACGAGCGCGACGATCGCCAACCCCACCGAGCTGGCGGAGCGGCTCACCGGCCTCGACGTTCAGCTCGTCGACCGCGACGGCGCGCCGCGGGCCGAGCGTCAGATCGCGATGTGGAACCCGCCGCTCGTGGACGAGAAGCTGGGCCGGCGGGCGTCGTCGCTGTCCGAGGCCGCGAACCTGCTCGCCGGCCTCGTGGAGCGCGAGGTGCGCACGATCTGCTTCCTCAACTCGCGACGGGGCGTGGAGCTGATCCAGCGCTTCGCGCGCGCGCGCCTCGAGGACTCCGGGCGAGCCGACCTGGCCGAGCGGATCGCGCCCTACCGCGCCGGCTATACCCCGATGCAACGACGCGAGATCGAGCAGCGCCTGTCCGAGGGCGACCTGCTCGCGGTGGTGGCCACCAACGCGCTCGAGCTCGGCATCGACGTCGGCGAGCTCGACGCCGCCCTGTGCGTGACCTTCCCGGGCACGGTGGCGAGCCTGCGCCAGATGTGGGGGCGCGCGGGCCGCCGTCACCCCGGACTCGCGATGTACGTCGCCGGCGAGGACGCGCTCGACCAGTTCTTCTGCCGCCACCCGGACGAGTTCCTCGAGCGGCCGGTCGAACAGGCGATCCTCGACCACGAGTCGGAGGAGATCCACCTCGCCCACCTGGCCGCGGCCGCCTACGAGCTCCCGCTCACGCCGGAGGACGCGGAGATCTTCGGCCCGCGCTGGGAGGAGCACGCCCAGCGGCTGGTAAAGCAGGGCCGCCTGCGCGAGCGGGGAGGGCGATACATGCCGCGCGGCGAGGGCTACCCGGCGGCTCGGATTGCCCTGCGCTCCGCCTCGCCGGACTCCGTGGCCATCGTCGAGGCTGACGGCGGCGAGGTCATCGGAAACGTCGAGTCGGCGCGGGCGCACTCGGCTGTCCACCCGGGCGCGGTCTACCTGCACATGGGGGCGGCCTACGAGGTGGACGACCTCGACCTGGCCCAGCGCCGTGCGCTCGTGCGGCGTTTCGCGGGCGACTGGTACACCCAGCCCAAGCGAGAGTCGGAGACCTACATCGAGCAGGTCCGCGAGCACCGCCACACGGGCGGCGTCGAGCTGAGCTTCGGCATCGTCTCGGTCACCGAGCAGGTCGTGGCCTACCAGAAGAAGCAGGTGTCGGACCATTCGGTCCTCGACCTGCTCGCGCTCGACATGCCCGAGCAGCAGTTCGTGACCCAGGCCCTCTGGTACGAGTTGCCCGACCCGTTTCTGGCCGACGACTTCCCGCTCGACGTGCTCCAGGGCTCCCTGCACGCAGCCGAGCACGCGCAGATCGCGGTGCTGCCGCTGATCGCGATGTGCGACCGCTGGGACATCGGCGGCCTCTCCACCGCCTTTCACCACCAAACCGGGCGCCCCACGATTTTCATCTACGACGGCCATCCCGGGGGCGTGGGCATCACGCGCGTCGGCTACGAGCGCTTCGAGGGGCTGGTGGGCGACGCTCTGCGGCTGATCTCCGAGTGCCGCTGCCGGGCGGGCTGCCCCTCGTGCGTGCAGTCGCCGAAGTGCGGAAACCTCAACGAGCCGCTCAACAAGCGCGGCGCGATCGAGCTGCTGTCGCGCATGGCCGCCGCCTGAGCCGGGGCGCTCTGCAGGATCCCTTGCACCAAGCAGGAGATTCTTCCCAGATCTAAAGGTCGCCCCCACCATCCCGATGCGATGCCTGCGGTGCGCCTTCCTGGAACCCTTGTCCTGCTCTGCGTGGTGGCACTCGCCACGGCGTCCGGTCCCGCCTCCGCCCAAGCCGGCAACGGCGGCGCCGGCGCGCCCTCGGCGTCGGGACCGAACGGTCCCAACGGGGGCGTTCAGGTGGGCGAAGCGAGGGAGGCGCCCGCAAGATCCAAGAAGGCGCCTGCGAAGCGCAGGAAGCCGCCGCGCAAGGCCAAGAAGCGCACGCCCACCCCGCCGCCCGACCCGGCCGCGCCCGGCCAGGAGACCGGCCACCTCTTCCCCGTGGCCGGCGCCTACGACTTCGGCGGCAAGGACTCGCGCTTCGGCGCGCGGCGCGAGGGCCACCGCCATCAGGGCCAGGACATCGCCGCCGCCGAGGGCACACCCCTGGTCGCGCCCTATGCCGGCACGATCGAGTTCGTGCGTTACCAGCGCAGGGGCGCGGGCTGGTACGTGGTGCTCGACGGCGACGGCGAGGATCGCGACTACGTCTTCATGCATCTCCGCAGGGGCTCGATCGCGGTCGACCCGGGCGATCAGGTGGCCGCGGGCCAGCGCATCGCCGAGGTCGGCAACACCGGCAGCTCCTCAGGACCACATCTCCATTTCGAGATCTGGGTGGGGGGCTGGTACACGGGCGGCGAGCCGATCGACGCGCTGCCACTGTTGCGCGACTGGGCCGGTCTCAGCTAGTCGACGCCGAGCTGCATGCGGCCGCGCAGACCATCGGTGTCCACCGACATCGACGCGGTGAGGTCCTCGAGCGGGCCGGTGAACAGCTGAGCTCCGAAGCCCTCGAGACCGCCGAGCCCGAGGGCCGGGCCGGCCTGCCGGATCACCGCGTTGACGAGCTCCTGGGCGTCGGCACTCAGCACGAACGCCCCCTCGGCGCCGTCGACGGTCTCGGGTTCGGCCTCGGCGAGCTCGGCCGCGCGCCGGGCATCGTTGGCCAGTACGAACACGCCGTCCACCACCCCGAACACCACCCGGTCGCCGTCCGGCTGCACGAGCGCGTAGAACGGATCGCCGCCACCCGGCCGCTCTATCTGGACGGCGCCCAGGCCGGCGCCCTGCGCGAAGTCGGGCAGCACCCTGGCGAGCTTGGCCAGCGTCTGCTCGAAGGCGCGGGCGTCCTTGGGCGAGGCCCGCACGCCGAACTTGCCGTCGAGTGAGACGCTGGCCGACATGTCGCCGGTGAGCTGGCCGATCAGGTCCTCGTCGATGTCGATCTCCAGGCGGCTGTCGAGGGTCTGCTTGGCCTGCTCATAGTCCCCGTAGCCGGAGGGATCGATCGACTGGCCGGCCGCCTCGGCGAAGTTGATCACCTGTGACGGATCGCGCAGTCCGAAGCCGATCTCGCCGGGGCGGGAGATCACCGGGGGCGACTCGTTTCCCGCGGCCATCGGCAGGTCTTCGTCGGTCAGGCCCTCAGAATCGGTGCGCACGTTGAACTCCATCCGCACACCGTCGTCGCTCGCCGAGGCTGTGAGCCCCAGTGTGCGCAGCGCATCCACCCATTTGACCTTGCGGGCCGCCTCTGTTTCCGGATCGGAGGCGACCAGCTCCTGCAGGTTCCCGTACACGCGTGCCAGCGCCTCGTCGGGGAGCCCGTCGAGGGCGGCGTTGAAGTCATCCTCGCTGAGCCCCTCATCGCCCTCGGCGCGCTCCAGGGCCTGGTCGAGCAGCTGCTCGTCTCCCGCCAGCACGACCGTGTCGTCCTTGACCGCGAACAGCGTGCCCCCGTCCTCGTACTTGGTCGCCCCTCCGGCCTCGCCCGTCTGCTCGGCCTTGGTCTTGTCGACCAGCGCGTCGAGTGCGTCCTGGTCGTCAGCCTGCAGGGCCGCGACGAAGTCGTCACCGCCGGTGTCGCCGGTGAACGAGGCGACATCGCTCGCCCCCACCACGACGGGGTTTCCCAGGATCGGCTCGACGTCGCTCTCGAAGTCGACGCCGCTGCCGGGGGCGGCCAGCTCGTCGGCGAGCAGCTCCCTGACCGTCTTGTCGCCGAGCGGGAACTTGCCGATGATCGAGTCGAGCGCCTTGTACTGATCGCCCTCCAAGTCTGTGTCCAAAGCGAGCGCGAAGGGAGAGTCGGCGGGGAGGTAGGCCAGCCCTGCGGCCAGCGGACCGGCACTCTCGTCGTCACCGCCACAGCCGGGGAGCGCGGCGGCGAGTAAGCAGGCGGGCAGGGCGAGAATCGAGAGCGAGCGCCGCATGGGCGGCTCACAATAGCTAGGCGGCGGCGCGTTTCGAGGCGGTTCTCATGCCGTCCAGAGCGAACTCGAGCTGGCGGCGCCAGTCGTACGGCATGACGCCCATCGAGTCCGCCGCCATCATGCTTCCCAGGCCGCACATCAGCGTGCGAATGTCGTCGACGACGACCTCCGGCCGCAGCTCGCCGGCCTCCTGCGCGCGGTCGATCAAGCGCTGCGTGGCATCCCTCAGCTCCGCTACCACGGACGCCGCGCTCTCCATGGCCTCCCGCGTCAGGGCGAAGATCATGCGCTGCTGCGAGGCGTCGGCCTGCATGTACTCGGTCTGCTCGCGCAGGACGTCGGCGAAGGACTCCCACGGCCGCTCGTCCTCCTGGAACTTCGCGCGAGCACGCTCCGCGAAGTTCGAGAGCTTGACACGCACGAGCTCCGCCACCAGCTCGTCCTTGGTCGGGAAGTGCCGGTACAGGGTGCCCACGCCCACGCCGGCGCGCCGCGCGATGTCGTCCATCTGCGTCTCAATCCCGTACTCAGCGAAAGCCGCGCGGGCGGCGGTCAGGATGCGATCGCGGTTGCGGCGGGCATCGGCGCGCATTCCGCGCGCACCGCCTGCGACGGAGGCTCCCGTGGCGCTCATGGCGTGATCCTACCGCCGCCTGTTGACAAACGGAACCATTGTTCCGTATGGTACCGGAACCGGAGCTCCACTTCCGCTTGTGAGGAGAAGCACATGAGTCCCACCGATACAGCCCGCTCCAAGAACCTCGCTCTGGCCCTCCTGGCCATGGCCCAGTTCGTGGTCGTCCTCGACGCCTCGATCGTCAACGTGGCGTTGCCCTCGATCGGCGCCGACCTCGACTTCGCGCAGGACGACCTGTCCTGGGTCATCAACTCCTACACCCTCTTCTTCGGCGGCTTCCTGCTGCTGGGTGGCCGCCTGGCCGACCTGCTCGGGCGGCGGCGCATGTTCATCTGGGGCATGTGGCTGTTCGCCGTGGCCTCGCTCGCCGGCGGGCTCGCTCAGAGTGACGTCTGGCTGATCGCCGCGCGCGCCGTGCAGGGCTTGGGCGCCGCGCTGATCTCTCCCGCCGCCCTTGCGATCGTAACCACGACCTTCGCCGAAGGCTCTGAGCGCAACAAGGCGCTCGGAGTCTGGGGAGCGGTGGCGGGCTCCGGCGGCGCGGCTGGAGTGCTGCTCGGCGGCATCCTCACCGAGAGCCTCGGATGGGAATGGGTGCTGTTCGTGAACACGCCCATCGGCATCGCCGCAGCACTGATGGCCCCGCGGCTGCTCCAGGAGAGCCGCGACGAGTCGAACCCGTCGTTCGACATCGCCGGCGCCGTGTCGGTCACCGCCGGCCTGGCCCTGCTCGTCTACACGCTGGTCGACGCCAACAACGCGGGCTGGGGCTCGACCCAGACGCTTGCCCTGGGCGGCGCGTCGCTGGCTCTGCTCGCCTTCTTCGTCCTGATCGAGTCGCGCCAGCGCCATCCGCTCATGCCGTTCTCGATCTTCCGGCTGCGCACGTTGCGCGGGGCCAACGTCATCGGGCTGCTCCTCGGCATGTCGCTGTTCTCGATGTTCTTCTTCATCTCCCTCTACATGCAGCAGGTGCTGGGCTACGAGCCGCTCAAGGCGGGGCTGGCCTATCTACCGCTGGCGGGCCTGATCATCGTCTCGGCGGGAGTGGCTTCGCAGCTCGTCACGCGCATCGGGTTCAAGCCCACGCTCATCACCGGTCTGCTGTTCGTTGCGGCGGGCTTGTTCTGGTTCGCCCAGGTCAGCGCGCCGGGCGGAAGTTACGTGGGCGACGTGCTCTTCCCGTCGATGCTCGCGGCGGTGGGCCTCGGGATGTCCTTCGTCCCCGTGACGATCGCCGCGGTGACCGGCACGAGGCCCGACGAGGCGGGCCTGGCCTCCGGCCTGATCAACACCTCCCAGCAGATCGGAGGCGCGCTCGGGCTGGCGATCCTGGCCACCGTGGCCACCGCAACCACCAACGATGCGACCGCCGCCGGCGAGCGCAACCCGGCGGTCGCCCTGACCGAGGGCTTCCAGGACGCCTTCCTGGTTGGCGCCGGGATGGCCGTGCTCGCGGCCGGCCTGGCCGCGGTGCTGATCTCCTCGCGTGACAGCCGCGAGCACGCCGAGGCGGCGAGGCGGGGCGACGCGGCGCCGGCGGGCGCGGCGGCCTGACCTGAGTGCGGCCCGGCGTCCGCCGGGCCGCTTCCACGCTACGGTTGGCCCGGGATGCGCCGGGGGCTGGCCATCAGCAGGCGAACGGCGGTGTCGTTCTACGACGACCAGATGACACACCACGCCGCCGCGCTGACCTACTACAGCCTGATGTCGCTGTTCCCGGCCGCCCTCCTCGGCCTGTCCCTGCTGGGCCTGCTCGGTGAGTATCCCAGCACCTACAACGCGATCATGGGCTACCTGCGCGACGTGGCGCCGGCCTCGGCGGTGGCGCCACTCGACGAATCCCTGAGGCGCGCATTGCAGAGCAAGAGCACCGCGACCACGGCTTTGGTGATCAGCGTGGTCGTCGCTCTCTACGGGACCACGGGCGTGCTCGAGGCCGCCCGGCGTGCGCTCAACGTGGTCTTCGAGGTGCCGGGCAGTCGCAGCTTCCTGCGCCGCAAGTCGATCGACATCATCTTCACGTTCGTGCTGATGGCGCTGATCCTCGTAACGCTCATCCTGGTCTTCGTCGGCGGGCGCTTCGCGGAGGACCTGATCGACTTCGCCGGCCTGGGCCCGACGGTCGCGGACATCTGGAACGTGGCCCGCTGGCCCGCCGCCGTCGCCGTGGCCATGCTCGTGTTCGCCCTCATCTACTACGTCACACCCGACGTGCGCCAGCGCTCCTTTCGCTGGCTCACACCCGGAGCGGCGCTGGGCGTGCTGGTCTGGCTGGGCGCTTCCTATGCCTTCTCCTACTACCTCTCGAAGGTGGGCAACGTGGGCGCGATCTACGGGACCTTCGCCGGGGCGATCATCCTGCTGGGCTGGCTCTGGCTCTCCAACTGCGCACTGCTGCTGGGAGCCGAGCTCAATGCCGAGATCGAGCGCCAGAAGCAGATGGCCGAGGGTGTGCCGCCGCTGCAGACGCTCGACCTGCCGGTTCGCGACTGACCGGCGCCGCCCAGCCCTTCTCGCAGTCCCCCCAGAGAGGTAGCATCGCGGCCGAATGGGGCCTACCGTCCGCGACGGTTTCACAGGCAGCGCAAGGAAGCACGCCTCGCGAAGCTCGTGTGCGTTCGTACTTCTTCTTGCTGTCCTGCTGTCGCTCGCCCACGCAGCGCAGGCCCAGGAGGCCGGCGGCGAGGGCACGGACTACTTCGTCACGATCGCCGCCCGCGAGTGCCCGACCTACCCGGACATCACCGCCAACCGGGCGCGCAATGACATCCAGGAGAGCCTGGAGGACCTGGGCGCCGACACCGCCTACACGGCCAAGCAGCCGATCAGCCCGCTCATCGAGGACGCCAACCAGCCCAACTGCTCCCCGCTCGCCGACTGGCGCTTCACCCTCGGCAAGGGCTATCAGACCCGCGCGGTGACGGGCCCGTGGGGAGCGCTGTCGATCGTCACGGAGCCGTACGCAACGGACATCGTCACGGAGCCGAGCGTGCCGCTGCTGGATCCGTCCGGCACGCCGACCGGGCAGAGCATCGAGGGGGCGGTGACCATCGAACTCACCGAGGAGCAGCTCAAGCGGGCCCAGAGGCCGAACACCCTGTGGATCCAGGGCGGCACCGTCAGCGACCCGATCCTCAACCAGGTGTTCCCCGGCGAGTACGGCTTCGGGGCGCTGCGCTGCGCCATCGACAACCTGAACGGCGACAACGTCGAGTGGATCTCCTACCCGTCAGGCGCCGAGCACGTCTTCTGTTACGCCTACTACGTCAAGCCGCCGCCCACCAGCGGGACGATCACCATCCGCAAGCAGGTCGAGGGCGTGTCCGGCGGGGCCACGGAGACCTTCGGATTCGACGGGAACCTCAGCTTCAATCCGGGAGGCCGCTTCAACATCGCCCTCAAGAATCAGACGTCCAACCAGACAGCTCCGTTCTACCGCGCTGCGGGAGAAACCTGGACCGCGCGCGAGATCGTCCCGCCTGGGTGGGTGCTCACCGGCCTCTCGTGCACGAAAACCGGCGCCAGCGGCATCTCGACGGACCTGGCCGCGGGCCAGGTGAGCATCGCCCTGGTTCCCGCCGACAAGGTCGTCTGCACGTTCACGAACACACTGCGCCCGCCGGAGGGATTCCTGTACATCCGGAAGATCACCAGCGGTGGTGTGGGGATCTTCGACTTCGATGTGTTTCCCCCCGGGGACGGCGCCAAGAGGGAAGCCAGGGCGCGGACCGAGCAGGAGGACGTGCCGGTCGACGCCGAGCCGAGCCCTCTCAAGGTCAAGCCGGGCGTATACCGAATCGAGGAGCTGTTGCCCACGAGCGACGAGGGCAGCTGGCGCCTCGACAGCGCGTATTGCAACGCAAAGGTGAGGAAGGTGAAGAGGCAGGTACGCAAGAAGCCGCGCTTGAACTCTGTCGAGGTGAGGATCGAGGACCAGCAAGGCGCCGCCTGCACCTTCGAGAATGACTTCACCCCCGACGGCGCGATCGCGATCGACAAGACGACGCTCGGCGGCACGGGCACGGCCGGGTTCACGATCCAGCCCCTCGACGACCCACAGTCCTCGTACGAGCAGTCAGCGACCACGCGCGAGGAGAACACGCCGACGCGCGCCCGCGGGGACAGTACGAGCCGCCTGCCACTGGGACGCTATGTCATCCAGGAGTCCGAGCCGGCGCCTCAGGGCGACCGGACCTGGCGGCTCAGCGAGGTGCTCTGCAACGACACGGTGGTGCCCTCGGACGAGGGCCGCGTAACGGTCACTCTCACGCGCAAGCGACCGAAGCTGCGTTGCGTTTTCGTGAACGTGCTCGGCCCGAGGCCTCCCGATCCGCCCCTTCCGCCCGACCCGCCCGTGGTGCCCGGGGTGGACCTCCAGATCACCAAGACCCCGGACCGTCCAGTGGTCGCCGTCGGCGAGCGGCTCGGCTACACGGTGGTCATCCGCAACCGGAGCTCGGTCACGGCGGAGAGCGTGGTGGTGGCCGACCAGCCCGGTCGTGGCGAAGAGCCGATCGTGGCGCCCTCGATCCGCCGCCGCTGCACCGCTCGGGGACCCACGCGCAAGCCGGTGTTCATCTGCACCGTCGGACACCTCGCGCCGCGAGAGGTCAGGACCTACAACTTCGAGCTGCTGGTGACGCCCGCCTCGGGACCCACGGTGGACAACCTGGCCGTGGTGACCACCGCGACCTCGGAGCGCACCACGCGTGACAACGTCGCCTTCTCCAGGGTGCGCGTGCGCAGGTTGGTCTGCGCGCCTGACCTCGGCCTTCTGCCGCACCGCCGGACCGCCTCCGCAGCCTGCTGAAGGCGGCCGCTACCATCGACGGGCTGGCATACGGCGAGGTAGCTCAGTTGGTAGAGCACACGACTGAAAATCGTGGTGTCGCCGGTTCGATTCCGGCCCTCGCCATCTACCTGTTTGCAGGGCTTTCGCTGCTCGCGGCATGGAGCTGCCGCGAGCCCCGTGCCATACCAGCCGGCGCCAGTTGTTGACGTCTGCCCGGCGCCAGGGCTTCCGTCGCGCCGCGGGAAGATGGGCCCGCCGGGGGCGGCCCATCAGCAACCGGTGCTCGGCGAGGTCGTGTCTCAGCGGCGCGACGAGGTCGATGGCCCGTGGGCGGAAGTGCCGCACCTTCCGGCCAGCGACAATGTCGCCGTCACCGAAACCAACTCCACGTCCGGTCCCAAGTACCTAACAACTGGCAGGTCGAGGAAGTGGGTCCGCAGCGAAGCGGCGGACCCACTTCCTCGCGGGGACCGGACGTGCGAGGGTACTCGGGGCGCTGACCGAACCACTACTTTCGCGGGTCGACTCTGGTCGTCGCCGTCCCGACCGTTTGTAGGCTGCCGCTGCTCGGCCAGATCTCACAGGAACAGACCCGTCAGCTCAGGTTCTCGCCACCGCCTCGTCCTCGCCGTAAACGATGAGGCCGTAGACGACCCATACGCACAGAGCGAACATGCCAAGCGACCACCACGGGTAGCCGCCGCCGGTCGCCAGCAGGTTCGCGATCGCACCGAGGCTGCCGGCGATGATCCCGATGACCCGCCCGTACGTGTTGCCGGCAAAGAGCGAGAAGCTTCCGGTGAGTTGGATCACGCCGAGGATGATCAGGACCCAGCCGAGGGTGTTGAGGTTGGTGAAGATGTACCTCGTGTCGTTGACGAAGATGTTCGCGTCGTCCAGCGCACCGATGCCGTAGATGATGTTGAGCGTGCCCACAATCAGCAGCAATATCGCTGCGAAAAGGACTCGACCATGACCTCGCATTCCGGTACCTCCTTGAGTTGGTTCGGCCGCCAGTGCGACCGTAGGGCGATCAAAACGCGTCTCAGGCCGAGCGGCATCGCCCAGTTGGCATGAAATCGCCGCCGGACCGCTCAGGCCCGGCGCTACTGCGGGGGGTCTTCCTCCGTCGGCGCGGCGCGGCGTCGGCGAGCGCCCAGACGGGGCCGCCCGCGGCCCTCGGCCTTCTGCTCCATGTACTTCTCGGCGACCGAAGTGAGCAGGGCGACCAGCACGCCGAAGCCGGTGAGGATGTAGACAATCGTGAAGATCTGTGTTCCGGCGCTGGTGGGGGCGAGGTCCCCGTAACCGACGGTCGTCAGCGTCACGACACAGAAGTAGAGGGACTCGATGACGGTCCAGTCCTCGAAGCGCCAGTAGAAGAGCGTCCCGGTGAGCACCAAGGCGCCCGCGACGACGGGTAGCGCCTTCGTCTCCGGATCGCGCCAGACGGCGCCGACGGAACGCGCAAGCCCCCGGAAGGCGAGGAGAAGCGGGACCACCGCCTACTTCGCACCCTCTCGTGCCGCCGCGTCGATCTCGCGCTCGAGTTCGTCGGCGTCCGCATCTATCTGCTTTTCGATCAGTTTGTTGGCGCGCCTCACCGCCTTCTCGAGTTGCTCCTGGATCTTCGACTCGCCGAGCACGATCACAGCCGCGGTTCCCGTGTCGAGCTCGTCGCCGAGCTCCTTGAGGTCGCCGCGCGAGATTCCTCGCGACAGGTGGCCCACCAACCCGCCGGCACCTGCGCCGACGATCGCGCTGCCGAGGATCGCGGGCGGGAAGATGATTCCCACCAGCGCTCCAACCCCGGCGCCGGTCCAGGCGCCGTGCTGGGTCGGCTTCTCGGTCTTCGTAACCCGGACCTTGCCGTCGTCCTCCTTGCGGATCACCGCCGAGTCGAAGGTTCCGATAGCTCCCGCGGCGTGGAGATCGAACACGGCCTCGTAGTCGGCCTCGGCATCCGCAATATCGTCGTAGATGGCGGCGTAGAGAAATACCGGTCTGTCGGACATGCCGTCTCCCTTCAGCAGCCTTGCTGCCTGGCTCGCCGTTTACCTGTTGAGCTCCGCAACCTCGATCGCGATGTCGAGCGCCTCGGCGAGATTGCCGGTCGCGGACGCCACTCGGGCGGTGCCGACGATGGGCGCGACCGCGGCAAGGATGCCGCGAAGCTTCTCCGCGTCGATCCCCACCTCGGCCGACGCCTCGGCGTTCATCAGATACGAGACCGGCGGGGCATCGACCGCGACGAGCGCGGCGATGCGAGCGAGCATGAGCTCGTCCGGCTCGAGGCTCGACGTCTCGACCGAGTCCAGGGTCATGCGCCCGAGCAGGTCGAGCAGCGGAGTCTCATTTGAGTCGGCCATGGTGTTCCCTTCGTTAGGCGTCGTGTTCACTGGCTCTCGATCTCGCTCGGGCGCCAGGACTTGTCGAAGAACGGTTCGAGCGGGCTGTAGAGGCGCAGGATCGCGAACCAGCCCTTGCCTTCGGTCGTCTGGATCCAGTTGCCCTCCGGGCTGTTCTCGGGTCGCTGCGGACCGAACGTGATCGTCGTTGAGTCGTCGTCGTTCGCGGTCGCCGCCGGTGTCGGGTAGGACTGGCTGCCCGCCCGCGGGAAGCGCTGCGGTGTCTCGAGCATCGAGCGCGTCTCGTTGTCGTAGAGGGTGACCGACCAGAAGCGGGCTGCCGGAATGTCCGGTGGCAGCCTCAATTGGTAGCTCTTCGCGCCGTCGAGCAGGTTGCCGGCGGCGTCCTTGACGGCCATGAGGTACTGCGACCCGATACCGGTGAGCCGCATGCACATCGCCGGCGAAACTCCGGTGGCCGCGTACAGGAACGAGGTCCGGGAGTGCAGCTTCCGAACACCGGTCGCGGGGAACGGCTTGATCCCCTCTGTCGTGACGAGCGGCGGCGGAGTCTCGAACGTGTAGCCGCCGACCCACAGCATGTTGAACCAGGCCGAGCCGTCGTAGTACCCGAACTCCTCCGATGCTCTCGAGTCGAAGAACAGCGCCCGCGAGGTCGCGGCTCCGACTGCGGCGGCGTCCTCGAGGACGCGGCACATCCGCTCGTCCGGCTCGAACGGCTTGCCCTTGACCATCCCGATCGCCGCCAGCTGGCCCATCAGCTCGGCGTTCGTGCTGCCGGCAGGCTCGTCCTGGACCGCCTCGTTCATCAGCTCGAAGAAGCCGAAGTCGCTCGGGGGCACCGTGTTGAACGCCTTTCCGCTTCCCTCCACGAAAGTGGTCTCGGGCACCTGCGCCGGTGGAGGGGGCTGCACCTGGCCCTCGAGGACCGTCGCGACGCTCGTGCCGGCGTTGCCCGGCGCGTAGGGGTAGAGCTTCAGCGTGCGCTTGATCGTGGCGACGGTGGGCGCCGGGTCGTCGTCCGTCAGGAACGACCGCCCGAGCAGGAGCGCCCTCGACGTGCGCGAGTGCCCGACGTGGTAGCCGCTGTCCGGCAGCGGCCCGTCGTAGCCCGGTGGGACGAGCAGGAAGCGGCCGCCCTCGCCGCGATCCGGGCCCGGCAGGCCGAAGTCGATGATCCACCCCCACCACATGTCGTCGAACACTCCGAGCGCCTGCGGAGGCGTCTCGACGACCATCGGCCCCGATGTGAGATCGACGATGCCGATGAAGTAGACGGTGTCGGCGTTCGCGGTCAGGAACACGGACTCCGACCCCATCAGCTCCGAGAAGATCAGGATCGCGTTGTCCTCCACACCCACCTTGTGGAAGCCCTTCCGGATCGCGTACGTCGAGGCTCCCGCGAAGCCGTCGAGATAGGCGTTGAGGCCGTGCACGAAGTCGAGGTGGTCGTACACGAGTTCGGCGGTCTCCCCTGTCGGCACGCCGTCGAGGAACTCGAGCTTCCCGAGCCTGGTGTCGAGCCGTTCGGGAGTCGAGATGGAGCCAAGGGTGTCGGTGGAGACGGTCATTCTCGGGAGTCTGGCCTCGACCGGCCCCGTCGTCGTCATACCGACGGGGTGAAATGACCCTCGGCACGCGTGTCCCCTAGGATCGGCGTGGCGATGGCCCTCGCGGAAGCTCCGTTCGACCTCGTGGAGGTCAAGCTCGCTGCGCCCTTGTCGCGGCCGGGAACCGTGGCAAAGGCGGACGTGATCGCACGGTTGTGCACATCGACCGAGCCTTTCGTCACCGTGGTGGCGCCTGCTGGGTACGGCAAGACGACCCTTCTCGCGGGCTGGGACGAGGCTGATCCCCGTCCGTTCGCGTGGGTCGCGCTCGACAGGAGAGACGACGACGCCGTGGTGTTTCTGCGCTACATCGCGGCCGCGGTTCATCGAGTCGAGCCGCTGCCGGGCGAGGTGTTCGACGCGTTGTCGGGCCCAGGGGGGTCGAGCTGGGCCTTACGCGTCCCGCGCGTTGGGAGCGCGCTGGCCGCGCTCGAGCGCCCGCTCGTGGTGGCGCTCGATGATCTGCACGCACTTGCCAATCCGTCCTGCCTCGACGTGCTCGCAGAGTTGCTGCGTTACGTGCCGGCCGGTTCCCAGATCGCGATCGCCAGCCGAGAGGAGCCGCCGCTGCCGCTCGCCCGCTGGCGGGCGGAGGGATCAGTGTGCGAGATCGGGGCGACGGAGCTCCGCATGGACGAGCAGGAGGCCGAGGTGCTGCTCGAGGCGGCCGGCGTCCAGCTCGAGACCGCCGAGCGCTCGGAGTTGACCGAGCGGACGGAGGGCTGGCCTGCCGGCTTGTACCTAGCCGCGCTATCGCTGCAGGCGGGAGCTCCCAGCTCGGCGGGCCCCGCAAGCCTCAACGGCGACGACCGCTTCGTGTCGGACTATTTCCGTCTCGAGCTCCTGTCGCGGCTGCCGGCGGCCGAAACGCAGTTCCTCAAGTACACCTCGGTGCTGGACCGGATGTCCGGCGGGCTGTGCGACGCCGTGCTCGAGACGACGCGTTCGGCGCACACGCTGGAGACGCTCGAGCGTACGAACTGCTTCGTGGTGCCGCTGGATCGGCGTACTGGCTGGTATCGCTACCACCACCTGTTCGGTGAACTCCTGCGCGACGAGCTCGAGCGGACCGAGCCCGAGGTGCTACCCGCGCTCAACAGGCGGGCGATGGACTGGTGCATCGCCCACGACTTCCCGGAGGCCGCGGTCGTCTACGGGCACGCAGCCGGTGAGACGGACACGGTCGCCGGGTTGGTCGACGCCCTTGCGCTGCCGCTGCACTACGACGGCCGGATTGAGACCTTGGAGGAGTGGCTCGGCTGGTTCGGCGACGACGAGTTGCGGCGCTACCCCGCGCTCGCCGTACTTGGAGCCTGGGTCCGCGCGCTGACGGGCCGGCCTGCGGATGCCGAGCGATGGCTCGCTCTCGCCGACGGGGCAACCTCGGCGATCCCGCTCGCGGATGGCAGCACCACGATCGAGCCCTGGGTCGCGACCCTGCGGGCGCACATGATGCCGAACGGTGTCGAGCAGGCGCTCGCCGGCGCCGATCTGGCGCTGAATCTGCTCCCCCCCGAGAGTGAGTGGGTCCCCGTGGCACTCCTAGGGCGAGGTGTCGCGCATGCGCTGCTCGGCGCAACCGATCGTGCGACGTACGACCTGACTGCGACCGTCGAGAGGGGCATTGCGATGGGCTCGGTCGAGGAGGTCTACCTGGCACAGGCACAGCTCGCGCTCCTCGCGGCCACGCAGGGAGGATGGGGCGAGGCGGGAAGACGAGCGGCTGCGGCACTGGCGGTCGTCGACGACGCGGGCCTCGGCGACTACTCGTCGAGCGCGCTCGCGCACGTGGCGACGGCACGCGTCGCACTTCACGAGCGCAGGCAGGAGGATGCACGCGCCGTGCTGACGCACGCGCACCGTCTGCGGCCCATGCTCGACCACGCCATTCCGTGGGTAACCATCCAAGTGGGGCTCGAGCTGGCGCGGGCCCATCTGGCGCTCTCCGAGCCGGCCGCGGCCCGCACGGTTCTCAGCGAGACCGAGCAGGTGCTCCAGCTGCGCCCGGACATGGGCACACTGGTCGACGACATGCGGGAGATGCGCGAGCACGTGGCGGCGACCTCCGGGCCGGGCGGTGCCTGGGCGATGAGCCTGACGGGCGCGGAGCTGCGGCTCCTTCCCTACCTGGCCACCCATCTCATGTTCCCGGAGATTGCAAGCAGGTTGTTCATCTCGCGCAACACCGTCAAGAGCGAAGCGGTGGCCATCTACCGCAAGTTCGGTGTCTCTTCGCGCAGTGAGGCGATCGAACGTGCCGTCGAGCTCGGGTTGCTGGAGAGCTCGGTCTATCCGCCGCCCGCGAATCTCACCCAGGAGGTATGACGCGCGGAGGGCCCACGGCCGCTTGGATATGAGCCGGCGGCATGAACGAGTACAAGGAGCACCTGCGGCGGCTCGCGATGCACGATGATGCACTCGTCGAGCTGATCCTCTCCGAGGAGAGCACGCTCACTGAGTCCGTCCTAGACGAGAGGACCGCAGCACTCGTGCGCGTTGCCGCGACGATTGCGGTCAATGCGGCGCCTTCCTCGTTCCAGCACGCCGTGGCGCTCGCCCTCGCAGCAGGGGTGACGAGCGATCAAATAGTCGCCACGCTAGAGGCGGTCACGCCGGTGACGGGGGCTCCGCGCGTCGTCCAATGCGCACCGAAGGTCGCGCTCGCGCTCGGCTACGACGTCGACGCTGCGCTCGAGCGGCGCGACCCGTAGCAAGCCGGTTCATGCAGGAGCGCCTGGCTCCCCTGTCGACACGTATCGGCTCGCTCGTGCGCGCCATCGAGGAGAGCGACGAGGCCAGGATCGAGGAGGCGGTCCTCCGCCTGAGCCGCTCGCGACGCCTGTTCTCTCCACTCGCGTTCGCGATCGGCGCCTTCGCGCTGCTGCTCGACGGACTCAAGCTGCTCGTGTCCAACTGGCGCCTCACGCTCGTACAGCTGCTGCCGGCGATCTGGATCTGGGTGGCAATGGCGGATCTCAGGGTGCACGTGCTGCAGGGCAACTCCTTCAACGTGTTCCGTGGCCCGGTCCTCATCCCGATCATCCTGGTGATCGTCGCGATCACCGTGGCGAGCTTCTTCCTCAACGCGGTGTTCGCGTTCGCGATCACGCGGCCGGGTCGTCCCGAGATTCGGCCGGCCGTCGCGCAGGCGCGGCGTCACCTCATTCCGATCGTGATGTCGGGCGCCGTGGTCGGCCTGCTGCTCGCCCTGTCCACGACGGTCGTCACGCGTTCGGGACGCCCATGGTTCACGCTCTCGCTGGGCATCGTCATCGGCGTGATGATGGTCTCCTACGTCGCAGTGCCGTCGCGGCTCATCGGGGTCAGAAGGACCCAATCGAGGCGCGACAAGCTCACGACGAGTTTGCTCAGCGGCGTCCTGGGCGCCACGGTCTGCGCCCCGCCTTACCTCCTTGGACGCCTCGGCCTCCTGATGCTCGGATCGAGGGCACTCCTGATCCCCGGCATCGTCCTCATCGCGCTAGGGGTCACGCTGCAGGCGGGCGCAACGGGAGCGGTAAGGGCGATCAAGATGAGCGTCAGCCTCACCGGGGCGCGCCAACCGCCGAGCGGGCCACCTCAGAGCACCTGACGCCCACAGACCCATTTCATGCCACCGGGGTGATGCCTGTGTGCGCCCCGGCTCCGATGATCGCCCACCATGGAATCCGCGCGCACTCCTCAATTCACAGCCCCCGCGTGGCTCAGGAACGTTGGTTTCTCCTCGTGGCTGCTGACCGGCTTCGTGCTGATCATGCTCGGGCTCATCTGGGTGCTCGACCAGACGTCGACGATCGTCATGCCGGTCATCGCCGCCGCGGTGCTCGGCGCGGTCGCCGGGCCGGCGGTCGGGTGGCTCGAGCGCCATCGGGTGCCGCGCATCGGCGGCGCGGTCCTGGTGCTGCTCGGGCTCGTGGCCATAGGCGTGTTGATCTTCTGCCTCGTCTTCGGTGGCATCTCCGCCAACTCCGGCGAGATCTCGGCCAAGCTGAACCAGTCGCTGGACAAGATCCAGGGCTGGTTGACCGACCTCGGCGTCGACAATGCGCAGAACGCGAAGGAGGGCGTGCAGGAGGCCGCGCCCGAGATCCGCACGACGTTGTTGAGCGGGGTTGCGGAGGGCATCGGCGGCCTGAAGTCCCTGGTCTTCTTCCTGGCGTTCGCAACGCTCAGCACACTGTTCGTGCTCAAGGACGGTCCGGTGATGCGCCGCTTCATCAACCGGCATATGGGCGTGCCCGAACGCGACGCCGAAGTCGTCACCAGCAATGTCGCGAAGTCGCTGCGTAGCTACTTCCTGGGAGTCACGATCATCGCAGCGTTCAACGGCGTCATGATCGGGCTTGCGGCATGGATCGTCGGGGTGCCGCTCGCCGGGACGATCGCGGTCGTGACCTTCGTGGGCGCCTACGTGCCGTTTGTCGGCGCGTGGGTCGCCGGCGCCTTCGCGGTGCTGATCGCGCTCGGCACCGTGGGCGCGGACGCTGCCCTCGCTATGGCGGTTGTCTCGCTGCTCGCGAACAGCGTGCTCCAGCAGCTGATCCAGCCGTTCGTGATGGGTGCGACTCTGAGCCTCAACCCGCTCGTGGTGCTCGTCGTGACGATCGGCGCCGGCGCCCTGTTCGGAATGGTCGGGCTCACGCTCGCCGCCCCGCTGACCTCAGCGGCCGTGCACATCGCCAACGAGCTGGGGGCGCGGGCCGAGGGCTCGTCGAGAGGCGACCCCGCGCCGGCGCCGTCCAGCTAACCCGCCTGAAGCCTCGGGGCCGGCACCCGGCGAGCGTGAGATTTCATCCCATGTGGGTGTCGCACCGAAGGCAATCGGGCGGTGGAATGGGTGCATGACTCGCATACACACTTCTAAAGAGCCTTCTCCTACGCGCTGGGGGCTGCTGCGCTCCGGTGTCCTCGTCGCCGTGCTCCTCCTGATCGCGGCAGCGGCGGTCGGATGCGGAGAGTCGGACGAGGAGAAGGCGCAGACACAAGTCTGCGACGCCCGCGCCGATCTGAAGACCCAGGTCGACGACCTGGCCGCGCTCACGCCGGCGACCGCGACGGCCGACGGCGTAGAAGAGAACCTGAATGCCATCGAGGACGACCTCAACCAGATCAAGGACGCGCAGGGCGACCTCAACGAGGAGCG
The DNA here is from genome assembly GCA_963813495.1 of uncultured Thermoleophilaceae bacterium. Taxonomy (GTDB): domain Bacteria; phylum Actinomycetota; class Thermoleophilia; order Solirubrobacterales; family Thermoleophilaceae; genus JACVRW01. Next base: position 521,710 of record CAWEZC010000011.1, on the reverse strand, counting down.
AAAGCAGGAGGTCGAGTCCGCCACCCAGGAGTTCACATCCGAAGTCGAGGCGGTCGCAAACGACCTCACTTCGGACCTCTCACTCAGTGGCGCACAGGCCAAGCTGGAGACCGCAGGCAAGCAGCTGGCAAGCTCCTACCAGCAGACCTTCGCGCAAATCGACTGCGACTGATGCGCACGAGAGATGGCTCGGCCGTACCCCGAGCCTCAGGTCGGACTCAAACCTGAGACCTTCGGTTCAGTAGGTCGTCTTGATCGAGCGAGCGGTCAGAGGCCCGTCTCGGCTGTGAGCCGACCGGACGAAACGGCGTCCCGCAGGGCGTTGTAGTCGCGCTCGTTCTGGTCGGCGTAGGCCTCCGCGAACGAGGCCAGCGCGCGATCGAAGCTGTCGCCGGCGCCGAGATAACCCGCAATGGCGATCGCATCCCCGGAGCGCGCATGCGCCTTCGCAAGCGCGTGTCCGCAGAGCTCCGCATAGAACGTCATCGCGCGCGGGTCCATCATCTCGACAAGCGCCGAGCCCTTGCCGTCCCAGAGCTGGCGCATGTAGAAGTCGCGGCTCACGCCGTCCAGGTCGTCCACCCGGATCCAGCCGAGCATGATGTCGCTGGCGGCCTGAGTCAGGCGCTGGCCCTCGACGACCCGCTGGCCATGGTTGTTGTGCGTGCTCTTGCCAAGGAAGGGCTCGAGCACCGATGCCTCCGCCTCCTTGAGCTGCAGGAACAGCGGATCGCTCTCGTCTCGGCCGAGCATGAGCACGATCCAGGCGCGCGTGCCGACGCTACCTACCCCGACGACCTTTCGCGCCGCGTGGGCGTAGCGAAAGCTCTCGAGGAGCCGGCGGCGGTCGGCGGTCAGGGTACGCCGGTAGGAGCGGATGACTCCTCGCACGAGCTCCTCGATCTCATGCTGCTCGCCGCCGAAACCGAGCTCCTCGATCGGGACGATGAGCGGTGGGTCACTCACGATCCTCGGCTCGCCGTCGACCATCTCCGTGAGCTTCCCGAATGCCCTCAGACTGTCCTTCGAGCGCGCTTTCGCGACGTTGCGCTCCAAGCGCTTGAGCTGCTTCCCGCTCGTCTTCTGAGCGGCAAGCTTCGCAATCTCGTCAACGTCGATGCGGGAGTACCAGATGTCGAGGTTGCGCAACTCCGAGAAACCTCTGATCCCCTCCCGGTACGCTCTGGTCACCGTCCGGTTGATCGACCGCCGCTGCTTGACGTCGAAGCCTCGATCCCGGCCGGCCACTGCGAAGCTGGCCACGAGCCGCTTCACATCCCACTCGAACGGACCCGGCAGCGTCTCGTCGAAGTCGTTGATGCTGAACACGAGCCGCCGATCGGACGCGGCGAAGGCGCCGAAGTTGGACAGATGCGCATCGCCACACAGCTGCACGTCGAGGCCGGTCCGGGGCTCGCCGGCGAGATCGGCTGCCATCGGATATGCCGCGCCACGGAAAAACGTGAACGGCGACACCAGCATCCGCCCGTAGCGGATCGGCACCAGCTCGGGCACCCGCGAAGCCGCCTGCTCCTCAAGTAGCTCGACGGCATCGCGCCGATCAGAGGCCGGCTCCCAGTCGCCATGCCCGGAGCGCGGCGCCGCCGTCCGGGCCGCCTTGCCCCGTGCCGCGCGCTCCTCGACTGTCAGGTGGGGTACCGCTTTCGGCTTGGGTTGCCGATCGACGGCTCCGACCGCCCCGTAGCCCCCGAGGGGGTCCTCGTTGTCCGCCATGACGTCGCTCCCTTCGCGGCTGGGCGAAGTCTCCCAATGTCTCCGGTTTGCCGTCGGTTCCATGGAACCGCGCCTCAGCTTCTGCGTCGTCGTCCCGCTGGGATGAAATCCCTCCCGCCTGCTCGGTCTCCGATTTCATGCCAACTGGGGGATGCCGGGCGCCTCCGGCGGGTGCAGGATCGCCGCTAGTGGCCCGGCAGCTGGAAAGCCCTCGCTGGATCGAGGACGCCGAGCGTCTCGATCTGGCGCTCTATGCGGCCGTTGCTCGCACGCCCACCCCGGCGCTCGACGCCGGCATGAGCCGCCTGTCGCGCGTGGCCGACTACTCGCGCCTCTCGTTTATCTGCGCGGCGCTGCTCGCACTTGTCGGCGGAAGGACCGGCCGCCGCGCATCCGTCCAAGGGCTGGCTTCGCTCGGGGTCACCGCGGCCGTGGTCAACATCGCGGTCAAGCCGCTCGCGCGGCGCCGACGCCCGGACCGTCTGGCGGGCGAGGTCCCGCTCGCGCGCCACGTGCGGATGCCGAGCTCGCGCTCTTTCCCCTCCGGGCACGCCGCCGCCGCCTTCGCGTTCGCGACCGGCGTCGGCCACGTCTCACCGGCGGCGGCCGTCCCGCTGCGCACGCTCGCCGCCCTGGTCGGCTACTCGCGTGTCCACACGGGCGTGCACTACCCGGCCGACGTGCTGGCGGGCGGGTTGATCGGCACGGCACTGGCGCAGCTCACGACACACATACACGCGCGCGCGTCCGGCGCTGGCGCAGATGAGAGAGGTGGGGTCCTGTGAAACGACGACTGACCGCTGTCATTGCCCTGGTGGCGATTGTGGCGACGATCGCGCTCGCCGTCGCGGTGGCGGTGAGCGAGTTCCCGCGTGGCTTGGGCCTGCTGGCCTGTGTGCTGGTCGCCGGTGCGGCGGCGTGGTACGGCGTGGTGCGGCGCGGGGTTGCACGCTTGGCGGGTCTGGCCGTCGCCGTGCTGGCGCTCGCCGGTGTGGTGGCGCTGCTCGTCGCTGACGACTCATCGTTGGACGAGCTGCTGGTCGTGGTGGGGCTCTTGATCGCCCTGGCGGCGTCGCGTGCCGCTGTCGGCATGCATGTGGACCTCCCTGACGCGTCCGCGCCGGAGCATCCGGTGCTCTTCTTCAACCCGCGCTCTGGGGGCGGCAAGGCGGAGCGCTTCGCCCTCGCCGACGAGGCACGGGCGCGCGGGATCGAGCCGATCGAGCTGAAGCAAGGCGACGACCTCGAGACGCTCGTCCGCGGGGCAGTGGAACGCGGCGCCGACGCGCTCGCGATGGCCGGCGGCGACGGATCGCAGGCGATCGTCGCGGCGATCGCGGCCGAGCGCGGGCTGCCCTACGCCTGCATTCCCGCCGGCACCCGGAACCACTTCGCGCTCGACCTCGGCGTCGACCGGGACGACGTCGTCGGCGCCCTCGACGCGTTCGTGGACGGCGGCAAGCGAATCGTGGACCTGGCCGAGATCAACGACCGCGTGTTCGTGAACAACGTCTCGCTCGGGCTCTACGCCGAGGCCGTCCAGCGAGAGGGCTACCGCGACGCGAAGCTGCGCACCCTGCTCGACACCGTGCCGGACGTGCTCGGGCCCGACGGTGGCGAGCTCGACATGCGCTGGACCGGTCCGACCGGGCAGACGCACCATGCCGGTGCGATGGTGCTCGTCTCCAACAACCGCTACCGGCTCGGCCGCGCCGTCGGCTCGGGCACGCGACCGCGGATCGACGACGGCCTGCTCGGGATCGCGGTCGTCGGCGCGCCCTCGGGCCGAGGCGAGAGCGGCCGGTCGATGCAGCGCCCGTGGCGCGAATGGTCGGCGCCTGAGTTCGAGGTCGACGCCGATTCCCCGGTGCCCGCCGGAATCGACGGCGAGGCGCTCGTGCTCGACCCGCCGCTGCGCTTTCGCATCCGGCCCGGAGTCCTGCACGTGCGAATCGCGCGGCAGCACCCAGGCGCGTCACCTTCGGCCCAGGCTCCCGAGGGCGTTTGGGCCGGCTTGGTCGAGCTGGCGCGAATCGCCTTCGGCCGCCACCAGATAGCGCGCAATGTCAACCAGGAGGCCTCAATGGAATTGATGGAGATCACCGAGAAGCAACGGATGAGCCGAGAGGACGCCGCCGCCCGCCTGCACGCCCTCGCCGACGCGCTCGCCAGACACAACGACGTCGAGTTCGACCGCGGCGGGGTGCACTTCAAGGTGCGCGTGCCCGACGAGGTGGACTTCAAGCTCGAGATCGAGATCGACGACGACGAGAGGGAGCTCGAAATCGAGCTCAAATGGTGAGCGAACCCAAGTGTCCCGCGCACCAATGACCAGGCAAACGAGCCGCGGGGAGTCTGGACTCTCGTGGACGCTGATCGCGCACGAGCGCTAGCCGAAAGACTTCACCACGGGCAGTGCGACGCTGGCGGGCGGCCTCTGATCGAACACGTTCAGAGAGTCGCGGCCGCGGTCCCCAGCGATGCGCGTATAGTCGCCTGGCTTCACGAGGTCCTCGAGTACACCTCGATCTCGGAAGAGGCGCTGCTGGCGGAACGCCTCTCGCTCGACCAGTTGCGCGCGCTCCGGCTCCTGACCCACGACAAGGATGCGCAGTCGAACGCGAGTTATCTGGCCCAGGTCGAGTTGATCGCGCGGGCAAAAGGGGCGGGCGCGAGCATCGCCCGCAGCGTCAAGCGCGCCGACCTGGCGGATCGGGCGCTCAAGCCTCCGATCCGCGCCAACGGCTGGTCACCGCCCTACGAGCTTGCGCTCGCGATCCTCCGCGACGCGCCGCTTCCCGACACTCGCCCCCCTTCTACTCCGCCGCCCCCGCGACCCGGACGCACATGACACCTGGAGCCGATGCCGCTCCCGATGCGCCGGCGGCGCGGGCGACCCGCCGCGTGAGTCTGGCCTGGCACCGCTGTCCCCATACGGCCCCCAGGTTGCACCCGCGTCGGTTACCGCGCGCCTGCCGCTGCGGAGTCAGTGGGTCAGCGCCTTGAGGCTGACCAGGAAAGCCCCGATGAGCGCGACGGCGGCTGCATGGCCGAGCGCCCTGAGCGTTCCCGCGTCGGCGAGGCGAGCGGCGCAGAAGCCGTAGAAGCCAGCCAGCGCCAGGCCGGACCACTTGGCGACCGCGAAGGCGGTCTCGACCTGCATCGCCCCTGCAACGGAAAGCAGGAAGAAGACGGCGGGGAAGCTGATCCCGAAGGCCACCGCGCCCACGTCCGCCGCGATCTCGCGCAGGCCCGAGCGGCCCACGCGATGTTGGGTGCGAACCTCGGTCCCGAGGATCTCGCTGTAGAGCTCGGCGAGTGCGATGGCCACGCCGGTGGCGAGGAGGGTGACGACCATCACGCCCGGGTCGGGATGATGGTCCTCTAGGGCGACGACCAGCGCGAGCCCGATGATCGTGCCGTAAATGACGCGCGAGACCTGATTCGACCCGAGGTGGCGCTCGGCGATGCGCAGCATCGGTCAAGTATCGCTGCGGGGGCGCGCGGCTGTGCCCGGATCGGGTCGCTCGGGGAGGCGCAGCTTGCCGTCTCTGCGCTCGACGCGCTGGCCGCCTCCCGCGGGGGGTCGCCGGCGCTTAGGCGCTCGTCGCCATCTGCGACTCGCACGGCCTCGACGATTCGGTCGGGGTACTCGACGCCTGGCTGAGCGCCCGCGACTGAAGCAAGGAGCCCCCATCGGGGGCGCTGCTCCTTTGCATGGAAAGCGCAAGCGGGCAGCTCGCGGCGAGCATGGATCTCATCGCGCGCTACGGCGACGAAGAACGGCTCAGTGCGGCTTCGATTCGTTCGAGCCGGCTGTCGAGTTGACGGAATTGCTCCGCTGTCGCAGTCTCGGCACCCTTGGGCGTCTCCTCACGGCGTCGGCGCGACACGAAGGTGCTCGTGATCGAGGCGGTGATGATCGTCAGGAAGGCGACCCCCAAGAGCATGACGAGGACGGCGACGAACCGTCCGGTGAGGTTCGTTGGAACGTCGTCGCCGTACCCGACGGTCGTGACGGTCTGGACGGCCCACCAGAGCCCCGATCCGATCGACGGAAAGTTCTCGCCGTCGACGAGGGTCATCAGCATCCCGGCGCCGACGGTTATCACGGTCGACGCCGTGGCGATCACGATGGTGGCGCCGCGCGGCGTGGTCGCGCGAGCCACCGCCCTGTCGAGCCGCCGTTCGAGCCTCGACTCGTCAGCCACCTTGTCTGGGTTCGCGTCCGCCGGTTCCAGTCCTGCCTCCGCAGAGGACAGCCGACAGGTCATTCGAGTACGCCCCGGACCAACACTGTCGCTCTGGACAAGAGCAGCAGCCTTGGCTTGGACCAGTCCTTACTCGCCTGGCAATCGCTGGTGGACGCTCGAGGAGCGTTCCTGTAGCTCGACGTGAGCCTCCTGGGCCCGGAGGATCTCCTCCTCGGACGGCTTGCGGATCAGGAAGTAGATGAGCGTGCCGATCAGCGGCAGCAGGACGACCAGGAGAATCCAGCCACCCCGCCTCGTTCGAGCGGATGGCGATCGTCACCGACGCGAGCTGGGCGGGTCCCGCGACCAAGGTCTTCAGCGTGCTGTGGCCCGGAAGAGCGCGCGCCTTCCCCCTCGCCGAGCTCGACGCCGCCAAGCGCTGGGCAGCCGCCAACGGGGACGATTGAACGGGCACGCTGACCGCCTCTTCGGACGAAAGCACCGGTCTCGATCCGCGTCGCCGGGGTCGCCAGCCCGCCCGATCTCCATGACGCTCGGAGGGTCCGACGACCCGAACCAAGGACCCCGATGAAGACTTACGCCATCTCGTTCCTGCTCACGACGCGGCCTCGGAGGCCAGGTCGAGAGCCTCGCCGCCGAGCTCGCCGAAGACGCCCGCGCGCGCCTGCGCGACGGGAGCGCCTCTCGTTCGAGGCATTGGGGAGCGCGAGAGCGCCGAACACGCCCGGTGGGGCAGCAACCGGCGACGAGGCGCACGCCAAACGCCAACCCCGAGCTGGGCGGCGCGCTGAGCGCGCGTACGGCGACTCTCGGCCAAGGTCCGCCCCGTTTGCCCGCGACCGGCGGGCGGGTCAGGCTGGCGCAACGCCTCTGGCCGTACAAATTGGTACCCGATGGGTACCCCGCACGCGGCCCGCGCGCCGCACCCTCAAAAGCACCGAAACCCGGGTTTGCAGGGATTTCGTGAGTAGCCGGGGCGGGATTCGAACCCGCGAGCCTCGGGTTATGAGATCGCTCGAAGGCGGTCACCTCAGTCCTAGCCGCATCAGAGCGCGGCCCAGGTGCTCTCAGATCAGCCAGAACGCCGAAGTCCGCCGAGATCGTCCCATCTGGGGGATGACCAAACTCCCGAGGAGCGTCAATCTCGGTGGAGGCGCACGCGCATGACCCTCTCCTCTTCCACGACCGCCTGTCACCAGTCTGGGCGCCCCAAGCGGGCAGGACGGTTTCGATGAGCGGCACGGGTCCCTCCACCGCCTCCATTTGGGGACGCTACGGGTCCCTCGCCGCTCTACGTGGTGGAGCCCGACATTCCGGACGGCATGACTGTGCCAATTGGCGCCGGCGGCGCCAGGCTCTCCAAGAGCTGGGTCTGCTCGCGCACGTAGGTGCGTGGCAGCGCCGGCACCGGTTGAGGGAGTGCCGTCGTGAGGCGGGTCCGCTCGCGTCGTTGCATCCCACTGCATCTAGCGGAGCATGGGTACGGGAGCTCGCGCGTGAATGGGCCCAACACGGCCACCGAGTCAAGGAGGATTGAAGATGGGACGCGACAGACGCCAGCGCAGACGACGCGCCGCCGTAGTCGGAGGTGCCGGCTTTGCGGCCAAGAAGCACAGAGATGCAAAGGAAGCGCAGCGGCAGGAGGAGGCGACACCGGCTCAGCAGCCTGCGCCCGCTGACCCCGGCCACGCCGACCGGCCGGCCGCAGCCGGCGGACTGACCCACGAGGCGATGGAGCAGCTCAAGCAGTTGGGCGAGCTTCACGAGCAGAACGTGCTTACGGACGAGGAGTTCGAGCGCGAGAAGGCAAGGCTGCTGGGTCACGGCTGACCGACAGCAGGCTCGTCGGCCGACCCTTACGGGAGTCGGCCAGGAGCGACCAGCGGGTGCCCTTGCTCTACGGGCGCACGCCGGCGAAGTGGTCGCTGGTCGGCGAGGGCCGTCACACGGCTGACGCAACCGGCGCCGACCAGACGATCAGGCTCCAGACCAACATGGCGGTCGGTGTCGAGGGCGAACGGGTCAGGGCCCGGCACACCCTCGAGCAGGGCGAGCAGCTCTTCTGCGCTGTCCTGGGGCGAAGGTCTCGTCTCGCCCCAGAGCATCGATGAGGCCAACGAGAGACTCGCCGCCACCACGCGCTACTGGCGCGCCTGGCTGGACCGGTCACGCCCGGTCGACCACCGCTGGCGCTATCGCACCGACGAGACCGACGACGGCCTATCCGGCAAGGAGGGGAGCTTCCTCATCTGCTCGTTCTGGCTCGTGTCGGCGCTGGCGATCGTCGGCGAGCTGCAGCGCTGCAGCGCGCCCGCGACCTCATGGAGCGCCTGCTCAGCGTCGCCTCGCCGCTCGGCCTGTACGCCGAGGAGTTCGACACCAGCACCGCCGACATCTCGGCAACCTCCACCAAGCCTTCTCCCATCTCGCGCTCATCCAGGCAGCCGGACGGATTATCCTCGCCGAGCGGCTTCCCGAATACACGTCGTGAGCTCCTACGTGGTCATCACGGTCGGAAGCGGCGCGGGCGGCGTTGGACCCGTGCGACACGTCGCTCCCGGGAAAGGCGCACGGCTCGGCCGCACACGCTGACGTGCCCGACCTTGGTGTTTGGTGAAAAGGCGCTCGCGCCGTCGGCGCGGAGCTCGGACTCCGGCGGGATGGCCCGCACTCGAGCGTCGAGGCCCAGTCACACGAGGCCCTTGGCGGATGCGAGACCGCAAGCGGGCACGGCGGGCGCCCGTCAGAGGGCGGCGGCCAGAGGCGCTGTGCCGGCGGCGTACTCCTGCATCGGGACCCTGCCGGCGGCCCACGCCGCCATTACCGGGTCGATGATGCGCCAGGCCTCCTCGGCCTCGTCCCCGCGGATGAAAAGCATCGGGTTGCCCTGGAGCATCTCCTCGATCAGGTGGGCATAGGCCGTGAATCGCGGCGGTCTCGAGCGGGCCTCGAGCTGGCGGTTCTCGGCGGTTTGCTCGGGACCGTTGAGCGTCGTGGCGACGCGCACATACGGTTCTATGAGCCCGATGGTGAGCACGTTGGGCTCGACTCCGGGAAACCGGTCGGTCAGGTATTGGGGGAGCGCACGGAAATGGATGGCGATCTCGGCGGAGTCCGTTTCGAGGGCCTTGCCGGAGCGGAGCGTGAACGGGACGCCGTCCCACCGCGAGCTGTTCAGGCCGAGGGTCAGGGACGCGTAGGTCTCGGTCTCGCGGCTGGGGTCGACTCCGGGTTCGTCCACGTAGGCGGGTACCGGCCGTGAGCCGATCGTGCCGGCGGCGTACCGGGCGCGGATCGTGTCGCTGCCCATTCGCTCCGCCGGGGGCGTGGCCACCGTCCGCAGCGCCTCGACGCGCACCGACCGGAAGGAGTCGGCGTCGGCTCTGGCCGGCTGCTCCATGAGGACCAGCGCCATAGCCTCCATGAGGTGGTTCTGCACCATGTCCTTGAGGGCTCCGGCGCCGTCGTAGTAGGAGGCCCGGCCCTCGAGGGTGAGGCTCTCGAGCCAGCTGATGTCGACGCGATCCACATGCACCGCGTTGAGAATCGGCTCGAAGACGCGGTTGAGGAATCGCAGGACGATGACGCGGCGGACGAGCTCGCTGGAGAGGAAGTGGTCGATACGGAAGATCGTGGGCGCCGGCAGCTGGATGCGGAGGATCTCGTTGAGGTGGTGTGCCGAGGCCAGGTCGGTGCCGAAGGGCTTCTCGATCGCCACCGCGTCCGCGGAGTCGAGCGTCGTCGCCGCGAGCGCCGGTAGCACTTTCGTCAGAAGGCTTGGTGGCAACGCGAGGTAGACCAGCGTGTCCGGATGGTCGTCGCCAATCACGCGGCTGACGTCCTCCGGCCGGGTGACGTCGGCGGGCTGGAAGCTCAGCATGCTCACTACGCGATCACGTGCGGCCTGCGTCACGTTCGCATGCTCCCGCAGCTTGCCGGCGATGTGCTCGCGGAAGTCGTCGGTCGACCAGTCGGTGATGTCGGACCCGACCAGGGTCAGCCCCGCTGGCAGCAGCTCGTCCTCGGCCAACTGGGCGACCGCCGGCAGCAGCAGGCGGCTGGTCAGATCACCGGAAGCTCCGAACAAGACCATGCGCTCGATCATGGTGTGACGCCTTTCTCGGCTCGTCGTGGGACGTCTGTGTAGCGGGGCGAGGGCTGGCCCGTCACCCCGGGGCGGCAACGGAAGATCGCGCCCGCCAGCGGTTCGTCCGCGCGCCGCTCGGAGTCGAGCCATGACGTCGTGATGTAGAGGTCAGCGCCCTCGCCGCCGCCGAAGACCACCGAGGTGGGATTCGACGTCGGCAGCTCGACGACGCCGTCTAGCGTGCCGTCGGCGCGGTAGCGGTGGACAGCCCCGGCTCGCCCAACTGCGACCCACAGCATGCCTTCACCGTCGACGGTCATGCCGTCCGGCCAGAGCTGCTCCCGGCTGAGATCGAGGAACCGCCGGCGACCGGTGAGGGCACCCGTCGCGCAGTCAAGGTCGAAGACGTCGATGACGCAGAGGGCCGTGTCGGCGAGGTAGAGCCGCCCGCCCGGCTCATCAAACGCGGGCCCGTTGGAGATCGTCAGGCCATCGACCACACGGGTCACCCGGTTGCCGTCGACGCGGTACAACGCGGCGTTCCGTGGCCGCTTGTCGAAGGCCATCGTGCCGACCCAGACCCCTCCCCGGCTGTCGACCTTGGCGTCGTTGGCGCGGTTCTCGGGCATGTCCTGCTCGATCGGAACGCGCAGATCCAGTTTGCCTGTGCTGCGGTCGAGCACCGATAGGCCCTCCGGGCTTGCCACCACCGGTTCGCCCGTTGCGCCGAGCACCACGCCACCCGGCTGCCCGATGGTGCTCCAGGAGCTGTGCTCAGAGGACTCCGGATACCAGCAATGCACCCGCTCTGCGGGTATATCCACCCACCACAGGCGGGCCGTCGCGGCGTCCCACAGCGGGCCCTCCGCGTGCTGCGCCCGCACGCTCAGCGCGACCTCGACGGGAGTGTCGCCCATGCCGCAGACCCCTCGTCAGACGTGGGCGAGCGCCCCCGAGCGCCGGGCGGCTTCGTCCTCTTTGTAGGTTGCAATTCGGCAGCAAGGCCGCGCAGCGGCCGTACCCGGTCGCTCGGTGCAAAGCTCAAATTCGCCGGTCAGCAGCCTGAGCGCGGCCTGGGGGCGCGGATCGGAGTCCGAAGGGGTCTCTGGCGCGGACACTGCGTTCCTCCTTCGTGGCCGCCATAGTCGACCGTCGCGTGGCCTTCGAGCAGCGTTGTGACGCTCGTACTGTGGCCGCAGCGTAGGGGGGTTCCTGCCCGCCCGCCTCATCCCGATGGCATGAATTCGAGCCTTCCGGGACCGCCAATCCGCCGCCACGGCGCGGCCGAGCCCATGCCTGCGTCGTCGAGCTCCCGGTCAAGGAGCATGACCTCCTCTCGATGTCGATGGCCCAGGGGTGCTCGGCGACCGCCTCTCCAGCGCTCCGGCTACGGCGCACGGCCATGCGGTCGGCGGAGCTATCTCGTGCCAGACTCCCGGAAGATCCGAGAACACAACGACCGCAGAGCGGCTTCGCGGCACCACGAAATGCCTTCGGCACGCACAGACGACCTCGATGTGATCGTGATCGGCGCCGGTCCGGCGGGCGTCGTCGCTGCGCTGCGCGCGGCCCGACTCGGAGCTCGAACGGCGCTCGTCACGCGCGACGAACTCGGGGGGATGGCCGCCAATGACGGGCCGGTGCCGGTGCGGACCTTGGCCCACGCGGCGCGCCTGATGCGGGAGGCGAGGCAACTCGGGCATTACGGGATCAGCGCCGGCGAGCCCACGCTCGACTATCGGCGCCTGCTCGCCCGCGTGCGCGAGGTGACCGGCGACGTGCGCGCGCACGCGCTCTTTCGCGACGAGCTCCAACAGGCTGGCGTGACCCTCTACGAACACGCCGGAACGGCTCGCTTCGTCGAGCCGCACGTGATCGAAAGCGACGACGGACCGCGACTGCGAGCCGCGAACGTCATCGTGTGCACCGGCGGCGCGTCGCGCACGCTCCCACTGCCAGGCTTCGAGCTGACCTGCACCCACAGCGACGCCTGGCGACTCGAATCGGCCCCCGACTCGCTGCTGGTGATCGGCGCCGGTGCGACCGGGGTCCAGGTCGCCTCGATCTTCAACGCCTTCGGATCGCGGGTCACCCTGTTCGAGGCCGCCCCCCGCATCCTCATGAGTGAGGACGAGCAGGTGGCGGCAGCGATGAGCACGGCGCTCGAGGCCTCCGGGGTGCGGATCCTCGAGCACCCCGGAACGATCGAGCGCTTCGAGCCTTGTCCCGCCGGACTGCGACTCGTCTATTCCGGGAGCGGTGCGCATGCGCACGTCGACGCGACGCTCGCCGTCGTCGCGGTCGGCTGGGTCGCGAACACCGAGGGGCTCGATCTCGCCGCCGCCGGGGTGCAGACCGAGCAGCGCGGCTACATCAAGGTGGACTCCCAGCTCCGCACGACCGCGCCCGGCATCTACGCCGCCGGAGACGTCACCGGGCACCTGATGGTCGTCCACGAGGCCGCACGCGAGGCCTACCTCGCCGCGACCAACGCAACCGTCGGGCGCACCGACGTCCTTCCCGCGGAGGTCAGTCCGCTCGGCAGCTTCACCGACCCCGAATACGCCTCTGTCGGGCTCAGCGAGGCGGCCGCCCGCGAGACCCATGACGTCGTCGTGGGGACAGAGGGCTTCGACTCAATGCCGCGCCCGATCATCGACGGTCGCCCCACCGGGTTCTGCAAGCTCGTTGCCGACCGCGAGAACCACACGATCCTCGGCTGTCACATCGTGGGTGAGCGGGCCGTCGAACTCGCCCAACTGGCGGCGCTCGCGGTGGCGTCCGGCATGAAGGTCGAGCAGCTCGCCCTGGTTCCCTTCTCATTCCCCACCTACGCCAACGCGCTCGGACGCGCAGCGGTAAGAGCCGCGCGCCAGCTCGACTCAGGCTCGGGCTGGGGGGACGAGGAGATTGAGTGGGACGCCGACGTCGCGGCGGCCCCTGAGGATTGAGGCACTTTCGGTCATCCCGCGAGTTCGGCGACACGGTGATGTCGTCCGGCCCCGGACATGCGCCTCGGTCCAGCGGGCGAGCGTGACGCGGCGGTGATCATCGCGGTCAACCAGGCCGGTGGCTACGCCAGCGCCCTCTGCTTGATCTGTTCGAACTCGGTCTGACTGATCGCGCCGCTCCAACAGCTGCTTCGCGTGCGCGATCTCGCTGCCGGGCCCGCCGTTGCCGGCCGCCTGGCGGACGTAGGCGTCGAACTCCGCCGTCTGAGCCTGGGCCTGCTGAACGTCGCGTTGCCCATCTCCTTGCCCTCGGCGATCAGATAGACCAAGGCGCCGACCAACGGCGCGACGATCACGAACACGGACCAAAAGAACTTCGCCCAGCCGCCGATGTCGTCTCTGCGGAAGACGTCCGCGAAGACCCTGATCAGGAGCCAGAACCAGACCACGACGCCAAAGAACACGAGCATCGTGCCGAGGATGTCGATGAATGGGTAGTCAGCCGCGATCACCATCGGAGGTCCCTTTCTGTCGAACGCCACGGCGATCGTCCCCCCGCCTTGGGCCGCGCGCATCCCCCAGATTGGGCGATCTCTGCACCTCAGACACTCGTCGAGGGCACGAGAGTTGGCGAGCGCGGGTTCGTCGTTACCAGCGCGCCGTCAGAGGCCTGTCTCGGCCGCGACGCGACCGGACGAGACCGCCTCCCGCAGCGCGTTATAGTCGCGCTCGTTCTGGTCGGCGTAGGCCTCCGCGAACGAGGCCAGCGCACGATCGAAGCTATCGCCCGCGCCGAGGTAGCTCGCGATCGCGATCGCGTCGCCGGAGCGGGCGTGCGCCTTGGCGAGCGCTCGGCCGCAGACCTCCGCATACACCGTCATGGCCGGCGGGTTCATCAGCTCGACCAGAGCCGAGCCCTTGCCGTCCCAGAGCTGGCGCATGTAGAAGTCGCGGCTCACGCCGTCATAGGCTGTCATCCGGATCCAGCCGAGCATGATGTCGCTGGCGGCCTGCGTCAGTCGCTGGCCCTCGACGACCCGCTGGCCGTGATTGGCGTACGCGCTCTTGCCGAGGAATGGCTCGAGCACCGATGCCTGCGCCTCCTTGAGCTGGAGGAACAACGGATCGTTCTCATCGCGGCCCAGCATCAGCGCGATCCAAGCACGCGTGCCGACGCTGCCCACGCCGACGACCTTGTGCGCCGAGTGGACGTAGCGAAACCGCTCGAGCAGCTGCCGGCGGTCGGCGCTCAGGGTGCGCCGGTAGGAGCGGATGACCCCCTGTACGAACTCCTCGAGCTCGGCCTGTTCGACGCCCGACACGACCTCCTCGATCGGGACGATGAGCGGCGGATCGCTAACGATCCTGGGCTCGCCGTCGACAATCTTCGTGAGCTTCGCAAATGCCCTCAGGCTGTCTTTCGACCGCGCCTTCGCCACGTTGCGCTCGAAGCGCTTCCGCTGCTTGCCCGTCCCCTGCCCGGCCGCCAGCGCGACGATCTCCTCTAGGTCGATGCGGGAGTACCAGAGGTCGAGGTTGGACATCTCGGCGAAGCCCCTGATCGCCTCCCGGTAGGACCGCGTCACGGTCCGATTGATCGACCGCCGCCGTTTTGCGTCGAAGCCTCGATCGCGGCCGGCCACGGCAAAGCTGGCCACGAGCCGCTTCACGTCCCACTCGAACGGCCCCGGCAGCGTCTCGTCGAAGTCGTTGATGCTGAACACCAGCCGCCGATCGGGCGCGGCAAAACCACCGAAGTTGGACAGATGCGCATCGCCACAGAGCTGCACGTCCAGCCTAGTTCGCGGCGCACCCGCCAAATCAGCCGCCATCGGGTAGGCCGCACCGCGGAAGAACGTGAACGGCGACACCAGCATCCGCCCGTAGCGGATCGGCACCAGCTCGGGCACCCGGGAGGCGGCCTGCTCCTCCAGCAGCTCGACTGGATCACGCCGATCAGAGGCCGGCTCCCAGTCGCCCTGCCCGGAGCGCGGCGCCACCGCCCTCGCCGCCTTGCCCCGCGCCGCCCGCTCTCCTGGTGTGGGGTGGGGCACCGGCCTCGGTCTCGATGGCCGTCTGTCGCGGTCGCGCGTACCGACCGCCTCCGAACCATCAAGGGGGGTCTCAACGTCCGCCATGGTGTCGCTCCCTTCGCAGCCGGGCCAAAGCTCGAATACCTCTCAGTGTGCCGTCGGCTCCATGGAACCGCGCCGCCGCCGATCGGTCATCCCCCAAATGGAATGAAATCCCGGCGGGCGCGGGCTCGTCGGGGAGAGCCGGCATCTTGCCTCGGCCACTTCTGCGCAGTAGGGTCTGAAGTTCTCGGACCCCTTGGAGGATTCCCCATCGTTCTCCATCGCTGGCAGCGCCGAGGTCGATGAGTAGCCGCGGTAGCAAGACCGCCAGGCGATTATGACGCGGGAGCCCGCGCCTCGGCGGCCAGTGATGTCATGGCCGGAACGGTGAGCTCGACGGTCGATGCGTCGCGGGCCGGCTCCGGGCCGTTCACCACGGCTGCGCCGGCGTTCGAGTTGTTGGAGTCGAAGCTGCGCGCGCCGCAGGGTCGCGACGGGACCGTGCCGCGCAAGGCGCTGGTCGGCTTACTGGAGGAGGAGTGGGGCGCAATCCCGGTCGTTCTCCTGTCCGCAGGCCCCGGCTGGGGGAAGACGACGCTGCTCGCTGAGTGGGCCACGCGGTCGCAGCGACCGTTCGCCTGGGTTTCGGTCGACGAGAACGACAACGATCCGATCGTCTTGCTGACGTATGTCGCCACCGCGCTCAACCGGGTCTCGCCGCTCGCCCCGAGCGTGTTCGAGGCACTGGCGTCGCCGTACGTTTCGATCGAGGGAACGGTGGTCCCGCGCCTGGGCGTGGCTCTGGCGACGATGGACGAGACAGTCGTCCTCGTCCTCGATGACCTGCATCTGCTCGATAGCTCGGTGTGCTTGGATGCCATCGCCGCGCTCGCGAGGCATGTGCCCGAGGGCTCGCAGCTGGCGCTCTCGTCGCGGGGGCACCCTGCACTGCGCTTCGGGGCGCTGCGCGCGCGGGGCCTCGCGCTCGAGATCAGTCCGAACGAGCTGAGCATGGACGAGGCCGAGGCGCGCCAGTTGCTGAGCGCGGCCGGCCTGGACCTGGCGGATGGCGAGGTCGCCGAGCTCACCGAGCACACGGAGGGCTGGTCTGCAGGTCTGTACCTGGCGGCGCTCTCGGCAAAGGCGGGCGGGACCGGGATGAAGGGCCTGACCTCGTTCCGTGGGGACGACCGTTTTGTCGCCGACTATCTGGTCTCCGAGCTCCTCTCGCGCCTGCCGCGCGACGAGCTCCGCTTCCTGACCAGGACCGCCGTTCTCGAGTCCATGTCGGGTCCTCTCTGCGACGCGGTCCTCGAGGAGAGCGGCTCCGCGGCGATGCTGGAATCACTGGCGCAGTCCAACCTGTTCCTGGTGCCGCTGGACCGGACTCGGGAGTGGTATCGCTACCACCATCTCTTCCAGGAGCTGCTGCGTTCGGAGCTCGAGCGAGTCGAGCCGGATCTCGTGCCGCGTTTGCTCGCTCGTGCGGCCGACTGGTGCGAGGCGAACGGGCAGCCGGAGACCGCGATCGGGTACGCGCAGGCGGCCGGGGACGTCAACCGAGCGGCGTGGCTGACCGTAGGTAACGGTCCGCGCGTCTACCAAAGCGGCCGTGTCGCCACCGCTGAACGCTGGCTCAGCTGGCTTGAGGAGCATGGGGCACTCGAGCAGAACGCTGCGGTCGCCGTGCTCGGCGCGCTACTCGCCGCGGCTTGGGGCAGGCCCGCGGAGGCGGAGCGGTGGGCCGCTGCCGCCGAGCGTGGGAGCTACGAGGGCACCCTGCCCGACGGCAGCGCGTCGATCGACTCGTGGCGGGCCCTCCTGCGTGCCCAGCTTTGTCGTCGAGGCGCTGCCAGGATGGGTATCGATGCGGAGCTCGCGGTCGGGACGCTCGCGCGTGGGAGCCAGTTCTGGCCGCACGCCCTGGGGCTGCTCGCGATCTCGCGGTGGCTGGTCGGCGAGGTCGACGAGGCCGACGACCTGTTCACCGAGGTTGTCGAGGCGGGCCTCGAGCTCGGAGGGACGGACTTGGTGATGGTGGCTCTGGGCGAGCGTGCCGCGGTCGCGGTCGGAATGGGAGCGTGGGTCCAGGCAGAGGAGCACGCGGACCGGGCGCTCGGGATCATCCGCCGCCACGGGATGGAGGAGTACCCGACCAGCGCGCTGGCCTATTCCGTGGCGGCTCGCGTCGCGCTCCACCGTGGGGACGTCCCCGGCGCGCAGGAGCTGCTGGCGCGGGTGCAGCGCCTGCGACCCCGGCTCACCTACGGGCAGCCGTACTACTCGGTACAAACCCGCCTGGAGCTCGCCCGGGCCTACCTGACACTCGCCGACGCCGGCGGCGCCGAGACGATGCTGCGCGAGATTGAGCCGATTCTGCGCCGACAACCAGATCTCGGAGCGCTCCCCGCTCAGGTGGACGAGCTGCGCGCGAGCCTGAAGACGATGCGCGCGCACGCCCCCGGGGCCTCGACTCTGACCGAGGCGGAGCTGCACGTGCTGCCCTACCTCGCCACGCACCTCTCCTTCCGCGAGATCGGCGAGCGCCTGTACGTATCGCGCCACACGGTGAAATCACACGCCATGGCGGTCTACCGCAAGCTCAACGTCAGCTCCCGCAACGCCGCCGTCGAACGAGCGCGCGAGCTCGGGCTGCTCTAGGCAGCGCCAGCGCTGCCCGGCTTTTCATGCCATCGGGACGATGACGCGGCGGCGCCCGTGGTGTCTAGTTCGAGGTGTCCGCGGGCACGGTCCGCGGAACGGTCCGGAATGCCGCCAGAGGAGGAGATGCCCGAATACAAGGAGACCTTGCGCAGGCTCGCGCTGAACGACGAGCGGTTCGTGGAGTCGGTGCTCGGCATGGGCCACGACACGGTCGAGGTCTCACGGCTGGATCAAAAGACGCACGCTCTCGTCCGGCTAGGGGCGTCGCTGGCGATCGACGCGGCGCCGAGCTCCTACCAGTCGAACGTCGAGGTGGCTCTGGCCGCGGGCGCCAACATCGACGAGATCGTCGGCACCCTGATCGCCGTCGCTCCCACCGTCGGCCTCGCACGCGTCGTTTCCGCTGCGCCCGAGCTGGCGCTGGCGCTCGGATACGACGTCGACGCGGCGCTCGAAGAGCTCGGCGGTGACGCGGAGTGAAGGCCAGGCCCGCAGTCCGGATTCCTCATCGGGTCGGGCGCCGTAGCCTGCGGCACTTGATCGCGCACCGCAGAGCCCGAGTCGCGAGCGGAACCCGGACCGAGACGGACGCCGGAATCAGCGCCAGCCCACACGCACGTCCTGCGCAGAGGGGATAAACCGTCGGGATGCCAGCCAGCGCGGATGTGTCCGGGCAGGGATCGGGAGCGCAGGCCGGCGCGACGGTGGTGCTGGTCACGCTCGCGGCCGGCCAGTTCTTGATGACGCTCGACACGTCGGTGATGAACGTCGCGATTGCGACCGTTGCCGAGGACGTGGGCACGGACGTCACCGGGATCCAGACAGCGATCACCCTGTACACGCTGGTGATGGCGACGCTGATGATCACGGGCGGCAAGGTCGGCGCCCTAATCGGCCGCAAGCGGGCCTTCGCGATCGGCTGCGTGATCTACGGGACGGGCTCGTTCACGACCGCCATCTCGCCGTCGTTGCCGGTCCTGCTGATCGGGTGGTCGCTGCTCGAGGGCGTCGGTGCGGCGCTGATCCTGCCGGCGATCGTCGCGCTGGTGGCGGCCAACTTTCGCCCCGAGGGCCGGCCGCGCGCCTATGGCCTGGTGATGGCGGCCGGGGCGATCGCGGTCGCCGTCGGGCCGCTGATCGGGGGGCTGTTCACAACCTATCTCAGCTGGCGATGGGTGTTCGCGGGCGAGGTGCTGATCGTGCTGGGGATCCTCGTACTGACGCGGCGCATAGAGGACGAGCCCCCGGCGCCGCAACCCCGGATCGACCTCGTCGGCGTAGCGCTGTCGGCGGCCGGCCTCGGCCTGGCGGTGTTCGGCGTGCTGCGCTCGAGCGTGTGGGGCTGGGTCGCGCCGAAGCCCGACGCACCGGAGCTGTTCGGCATCTCGGCGACGCTGTGGCTCATCCTCGCAGGGCTTTTCCTGATCTGGCTGTTCTTCGAGTGGCAGTCACGCCTCGAAGGGCGCGGCGAAGAGCCGCTCGTGCGCCCGTCGATGCTCCGGAACGTGCAGGCGAGCGGCGGCCTGAGGATGTTCTTCTTCCAGTACTTCGTCCAGGCGGGCGTCTTCTTCGTGGTGCCGCTGTTCCTGTCGGTGTCGCTCGGGCTTTCGGCGATCGACACCGGGGTGCGCATTCTGCCGCTCTCGATAACCCTGCTCTTGGCGGCCGCCGGGATCCCGCGCTTCCGCCCGAACGCCAATCCACGCCGGGTCGTGCGGGTCGGGCTGGTCGCCATGTTCGCGGGCACCGTCGTGCTGCTGGCCGCCATCGACGAGGACGCCTCGGCCGAGATCGTCACGCTGCCGCTGCTGCTGCTGGGCTTTGGAATCGGCGCCCTGGCGTCCCAGCTCGGCGCCGTCACCGTGTCGTCCGTGCCCGACGAGCAAAGTCCCGAGGTCGGCGGCCTGCAGAACACCGCGACCAACCTTGGTGCGTCGCTGGGAACCGCATTGGCGGGGTCGGTGCTGATCGCCAGCCTCACCGCGACCCTTCTGGCCGGCATAGAGCAGAACCCGGCCGTCCCGCCCGAGGTCAGCCGGCAGGCCGATACGCAGCTCTCAAGCGGCGTCCCCTTCCTGTCCGACGACGCCCTCGAGGCCGAGCTCGAGCAGGCCGGCGTGACCGACCAGACGGCCGCGGCGATCGTGGACGAGAACGCCACCGCACGGCTCGCCGCGCTGCGAGCCGCGCTCGCCGTCATCGCGATCGTCGCCGCCGCGGCGCTGTTCTTCTCCCGCCCCATCCCAACCCGACAGCCCGGATCGCAGGCAGGCGACACCGAGCGCGGACCACCGCACCCCGACCACGCCCCTGTCTAGGGACAGCCGTCTCGAGGATGGGTGACACGCGAGTGTCGGGCCCTGAGTGGACTACCTGCTAGCGATTTCATGCCATTGGGGCGATGTCCGCTGGTTGTTGGCGTTGCAGGATGTCGCCAGGAAGTTCCGCCGCCCAGGCGGAGACTGGAACCGTCGGCACCGGCTGAATCGGCGGCGGCGTCGTCGGCCGCTGGAGAGGAGCGTTCCATGGACGAGCCCGTTGAGGACAGAGGCTGGCTGGTAGCCGATCGCCGCCTTCTCGATCCGGGCGGCTTGGTCAACAACGTCTCGCTCGGGCTTTACGCCGAAGCCGTCCAGCGAGGGGGCTACCGCGACGCGAAGCTGCGCACCCTGCTCGACACCGTGCCGGACGTGCTCCGGCCCGGAGTCCTGCACGTGCGGATTGCGCGCAAACACCCGGGCGCATCACCCTCGGCCGGGGCGCCCGACGGGGTCCGGGCCGGCTTGGTCGAGCTGGCGCGCATCGCCTTCGGCCGCGACCAGAAACGCGCAATGTCAACACCAAGGAGGCCCGAATGGACCTGATGGAAATCACCGAGAAGGAACGGCTCAGCCGCGAGGACGCCGCCGCCCGCCTGCATGCCCTCGCCGACGCGCTCGCCAGGCACAACGACGTCGAGTTCGACCGCGGCGGCGTGCACTTCAAGGTGCGCGTGCCCGACGAGGTGGACTTCAAGCTCGAAATCGAGATCGACGACGACGAGAGGGAGCTCGAAATCGAGCTCAAATGGTGAGCCCGTGGCGGGCTCGCGTCGGCTCCGTGGGGGCGCTCTCCATCGGCGGGACCTTGTCACGCGGGTGTCGCTCGTACCAGCGCGCGTAGCGGTCGGCGAGCGGGGCGGCGCTGACGCCATGGGCGAAGACCGAGAGCCCCACGGTTAGGTAGATCGCCAGCGCGATCAGATTCTCGTGGGGGAGATTCGACTCCTCGACGACGATCACCGCGAATACGATCGAGGCGAGGCCGCGAGGACCGAACCAGCCGAGGAAGCCGAGCGTCGGCGCTCGGGCATGTGAGCCCAGCATCGCGATAGCCACCGGCAGCATGCGCACGAGCGTGAGGCTGAGCACCGCGTAGAGCGCAAGCTCCCAGGTCAACTCGCCCAGCGCCGGCCCGAGCAGAATCGCGCCGAAGAACAGGAAGGTGATGCCGTTGAGCACGTTCCCGACCTCCTCGCTGAGCTCGTTGAGGTCCTCGGGGTCACGCCCAAGGGCCATCCGGAAGGTCATCCCGGCAACGAATGCGGCGATGAAGCCGGAGCCGCCGAGCGCGCTGGCGATCCCGTAGGCGAGCGCCGCGCCGGCGCCCGGAATCACCTGCCGCCACGGGCCCGCGATCAGGTCCCGGCGACCGGCATGGATGACGATCGCCGCGACCACGAGCCCGCCCACCAGGCCACCGATAACCCCGTAGCCGATCTCCTCGAGCAGCAACGTGACGGCGCTGCGGCCCTCCGAGATCTCCGATTGGACGTCGGCCACGGCCACGGCCGCGAACAGCAGCGGCACGCAGATGCCGTCGTTGAGCCCGCTCTCGACGTTCAGCCCCTGGCGGATCCGGCCCGGGACCCGCGGCTCGGTCACCACCGCCTGGCCCAATGCGGCGTCCGTCGGCGCCAACACGATCGCCAGGATCACTGCCTCTTCGATGCTCAGCTGCCCGAAGATCGCGGCTGCGGCCACGGCACCGAGCGCGATCGTCAGCGGCAGCCCGATGCCGAGCAGGCGCACCGGCACCCCGACTTCGCGGCGAAGCAGCCGCAGATCGATGCGCGACGCGTCGCAGAACAACACGAGAGCCAGTGTCGCCTCCGCCAGCGCTCGCACGGTCCCGCTCGAGCTCTCGAGGTCGACCTCGCCAACCACCTCGGGCCCCACCAGCAGCCCGACCCCGGTGAACACCATGACCGGCGTGACCGGCGTGCCCGACAATCGCCCCGAAACCGCCGCAACGGCGAGCAGCGTGAGAGCCACGATGGCGAGTGACCATTCCATTCAGGGCCCCGGCATGCGTGGCTCCATGGGACGACGATTGCCGATGACAAACGCCCAGGCATCACCCACGCCGGGTGATTTAGCCGCCCGCAGGGATGGGCGGGGTGGTGGCGGCGTGGTCTACCGGTGCTCCACGATCACGTCTTGCAGGTTTTTCTTGCTCGTCGGTTGCCACTCGGCGCCGCGTTCACTCCTCCGGAGGCGGACTGAAAATCGTGGTGTCGCCGGTTCCACTCCGGCCCTCGCCACTGTTCCAGAACCAAAGCGAAGCCCCGGGATCGCTCCCGGGGCTCGCTCGGAAACGGAATTGGAAACGGTACTCCCACGCAAGCTCCTCGAACCGACGGCCCGACGGCACGACCTTCTGGCCTTGGTCGAGCTTCGTCTGGATCGCACGGACCTGAGACTCCTGCTCCTCGACGTCCCAGAACTGGCGCCGGGCCGAATCGCGCTCGCGAGTCAGGCGGGCCCACAGCGACTACACTCGTTGCACGCTCGCAGAAGCATGGCGGGCGATCTCTGCGGCTCTAACTCTAGGCCGGCTTGTGCGCGTCGACCCTCAGCGGTCCGCGCCCTCTCCCAGGTTCAAGGAGCCAGATATGTCGATTTCGACGCCGGAGCGGCTCTCACCGCTCAGCACCGACCCCGTCGATCGGACGTCCCACGATTCCGCTCACGACCCGCCCGTGCAGCGTCGTTTTCCCGGTTGGCGGTGGGTCGCGGTGGCCCTCGCCTTCCCCATCGCCGGGTACATCGGCTGGGGGGTCGGTGGCCACGTGGACGCCGTCGGCGCGGCGCTCGTGGGTGGCGCGCTCACCGGAGCCGGCCTTGGCGCCGTCGAGTGGTGGGCCGCCAAGGGCGTCGTCGGGAAGGCGGCAGCCTGGATCGGCGTGAGCGCCGTCGGCTATGCCGGCGGGCTGGCGGCCGGCGCTGCACTCGTCGGCTACGAGACCGACCTCGGCGCGTTGGCCTTGATGGGCCTCGTCAGCGGCGCAGTGCTCGGCGGCGCTCAGGGGCTTGTCCTCGCCCGCCAGGGACGCCGTGCGCTCGCGCTGCCGTGGGCGGCCGCGATGCCGGTCTTGTTCGCAATTGGGTGGAGCGTGACGACGCTCGGCGGCATCGATGTCGACAAGCAGTTCACGGTGTTCGGTGCCTTCGGCGCTGTGGTCTTCATGCTGCTCAGCGGCTTGCTGCTCGCGCGCTTCACTCCCGCACGCTCGCCCGTGAGGTGATGGATGCCGTCGACCATGTGGTGTTCGGTGCCGGTGCCGTCGGGATGGCAGTCGCCGAGGCGCTGGGCCGCCGTGGCGAATCGGTGCGCGTCGTCAATCGCTCCGGCCTGCGCGAGCCGATAGCGGGCGTCCAGTCCGTCGCCGGCGACGTCACCGATCCCGCCTTCGCGGCGTCGTCGACGCGCGGCGCGCAGGTCGTCTACCAGGCGCTGAACCCGCCGTATCACCGCTGGGCGCAGGAGTTCCCCGGTCTGCAGGCGGCGGCGATCGCCGCCGCGCAGGCCGCCGGGGCGCGCCTGGTCGTGGTCGACAACGTCTACATGTACGGGCGGGCCGACGGGCGGCCGTTCACCGAGGACCGCGCCTCAGACGCCCACACCCGTAAGGGCCGCGTCCGCGCCGGCATGGCCCGCGAGCTCATGGCCGCGCACGACGCCGGGCGCGTCCAGGTCACCGTCGGGCGGGCATCAGACTTCTTCGGGCCGCGCG
The DNA here is from genome assembly GCA_963813495.1 of uncultured Thermoleophilaceae bacterium. Lineage (GTDB taxonomy): Bacteria > Actinomycetota > Thermoleophilia > Solirubrobacterales > Thermoleophilaceae > JACVRW01. The sequence continues at coordinate 497,930 of CAWEZC010000011.1, read as the reverse complement.
CGGGCAAGCAGTCCTTGATCGGCGACTGGGTCATCTCGCCGGCGCTCGCCGGCAAGACCGCGTCGGTGATGGGAGATCTCGACATGCCGCACACCTACACCTTCATCCCCGACATCGGCGAGAATCTGGTCCGTCTCGGCGAACGCGATGACGCGCTGGGACGCGTCTGGCACTTGCCGAGTCCTGAGACACGGACAACGCGCGAGGTGGTCACACTCGTCTATCGGGCCGCCGGTACCGAGCTGCGGGTGAGGGTCACGCCGGCGTGGCAGATGCGCGCGCTTGGGCTCGTGAACCGGACGGTGCGCGAGATCAACGAGATGCGCTACGAGTTCGACGAACCGTTCATCGTCGACGCGTCCCGCGCCAAAACCGAGCTGGGGCTGCGCGCTACCCCCCTTGCCGACGCTGTCGACCAAACTGTGCGCTGGTACCGCGAACAGGAGACGTCCTCCTCAGCCGAGCACCAGAAAGTCAGCGCCTAGGTCGCGCCCGCCGCGGCCCATCGAGTCCAGAGGGTGCTCGCGCGTAAGCGCAGAGGTGAACGGCCCGCCGGCCGCGCTACATCGAACGCTCGACGAACGCCAACGCCCTGTCAGCGACTTCCCGCGAGCCGCTGTCGAAGGTGAGCGAGTGCCCCGGTTCGGGATCATGGCGATCTCGGTGACGCCGGCGTTGCGCCGCTGTTTCTTGAATGAGGCGTTGGCGATGGACCACGGCACCGTGTGATCCCGGTCGGCGGAGATGATCAGCAGCGGCCCGCGTTCGGGGCTCCTGGTGTCGACCTTCGCTTCGGTCCACGGATTCAGGTTGGCGGTCGCCGCCTGAAAGGTCGTCCCACCGGATCCGGGCACCGAGAAGGTTTCATACAGACGCTTCGCCTCCTCCTCACTGACTGCGTTGGCGAAGGCGTAGCGGAACTGCTCGTAGCTCAGTGGGACCGCGCGGTTGCAGTTGGCCCGGTTGCGGAGAACCGGCCAGGAGGCCTTCAGCGCGGTGATCGGAATTGGCAGCACGCCGCGGAACGGCGCGGGACTGATGGCCACAGACACGGCCGCGAGTCCGCGTCCGGCGATGATCTGCGTGAGCAGCCCGCCAAAGGAGTGCCCGATGACGGCAGGTTTCGTCGCCAGCCGGCTGATCATTTCTACGTAGTGGTCGGCGATCTGCTTGAGCGTCTTGCCCGCGAAGATGTCGGGGTCCGCCCTCGCCTCGTCGACGGTCACCGGATCGTCCGGCCAACCGGGGGTGAGCGCCGTATAGCCGGCGGCCTCGAAACTCGCGGCCCAGCTCTCCCAACTGTTGGCCTGCAGCCACAGGCCGTGGACGAACACGACCAGCGGATGGCCTATCTCGTTCGCCCGGCGATCTGCTGCGCCTCTTGTTCCGTAACCGTCACCATGGCTCCTCCTTCACCGTGCTCACGCCGCCGAAATGGGGGACGGGGATAAGCCGCGGCCGCGGGAGCCACTGACGACTCTCGCATTCCGAGGGCGGAGCAGGAGTCTGCGGGCGATCGGTCGGGGCTCTCGGAACTCGCGCGAAGCAGAGGCGGGGAACGACCTCTGCCCGAGCACGAACCTCACCGTCACCTGATCGGAGGCGGAACACCTTCTGCGGTGGCCGCCAGCGCGGGGTCCCAGTCGCACACCTCACAGGCGTGGCGGAAGGCCGACCGGGCGAATTCGAGCGCGAGGGCATGCGGATCGGGGCTCTCGCGGATGTCCTCCCAATCGAGCACATACTCGCCGAGCTGCCCGTCCCAACGCGCGGCAGCGGGGCCGAGGCTCGCGTCCGCAAAGCCAGCGGGCGTCGGGTATGCGAAGGCGAAGAACGCCGCCCGCTCGTATTTCGGATCGCCCGGCCACCACCCGATCGCGACCTGCTGAACATCGGCTCCGTTGCGCATGATGAAGTCATCGGACGGTGGATCGGCCGGCCGCCCCGAGAACAGGTTGACCGCGAGGTCGAAGGTCCCCCACCAGGCGTTGACCGGCGTCGAGCGACCCCGAAAAGGAGCCCGGAACTCGCCAAGCACGAGCGCCGCGCGAGTCGCCGCCCCGAGGTAGGTCGCCACCGGGTCCGTGTCATAGGTCGCGTGTTCGTAGTCCTCGTCGAGCGGGACCTGCCACGGCACCTCCTGCGGAGTGGGATTGATCTCGACCTCGCCCCACAGGCGCCCCACGGCCGCGAGCACCTCGCGGGTCACCTCCGCCACCGGGCGGTTGGGCGTCAGCGCGATCCGTGTCTCATGACCGCCGCTGTGCTCGACCACCGCCTCGTGCGAGTGCAGGTCAAGCGCTGCGACGATCGCGCCGGAGCCGTCGGGCGCCGGCAGCGCAAGCGTCTCCCAGCCGCGCGCGCTTAGCCGTAGGGCGGCGTGCTGGAGTTGCGGCTCGGGCGGCGCGAGCTCCACTGCGAGCTTTCCCAGCACCTGGGTATGCGCGTGGAGCGTGTCGCAGGTCGCGCTCCACGGGCCGTAGCTGAGAGCTGGCCATGGGATGGGCATAGTCGAACGCTACCGCCCCGCTTGCTCGCTCGGACAAACCAGCGCGCGTATTAACCGCCCTCCATCAACTCGGTCCTGGTCCGGTCGGCCACGCTCCCGAACAAGGGTCACTCGCTCAGTCCCCCGACTTGGCGAAGGCGGCCCTCAGCGCCGCGGCCGATCCCCTTGCCCTGATCTGAGACCGCCCCTTCGACCTCGCATCGGCTTTCGGCGTTCGCGCGAAGGAGGAGCGAGCGCGCTCGGCTGAGATTGCCTACCTCATCCGCTCGGCCAAGAACTCGGCGTCGTCGCCGACCCAGCCAAGCAGCGCCGAAGTTCGCGTGTGCTGCCAAGTCATGCCGAGCATGTAGAGCCCTGGCGACTCGGTCACGCCACGCACGTGCCGGACCTGGCCGCGCTCGCCCTTGATCTCAGACACCTCGATCCATGAGTGATCGGTCCTGAAGCCGGTTGCCCAGACGATCCCGTCGTATTGCGCCGAGGCACCATCGTCGAAGGACAGCGTGGCTCCACTCGCGCCGACGACGCGTGGCCGGATCTCGACACCGTGCCTGCGCAGCTCCTTCAGCCCGCCGCCGATGACCACGTCGCGCTGAGACAGTCGTTGCCCGAGCCGGGACGACACCGGAACGCGCGCCAGCCTGGTCGCCGTCAGCCACCACCAGATGTCGCGTCCGAGCGGCCTCTGGGGCAGCGTCGGCAGCTTCTGCCCGACCGAGATCTCAACCGATCGAGACTCCGATAGCTCCAGCGCGATCTGCTGACCGGAGTTCGCGCCGCCAACGACGAGTACCCGGCCCTCCGGGAGGTCCTCGGGCCGCCGGTAAGCGGCGCTGTGGAGCTGTGGCAGTTCGGGGTGGAGCTGATCGGAAACGGGCGGGGTGAACGGAACCTGAAATGGCCCAGTAGCCACGACGACCTGCCTCGCCCGGATCGGGCCGCTCGTGGTCTCGGCGAGATAGCCCTCGTCGTCTCGGGTCAGGCGCGTGACCGCTGTGTTCAGCCGGACTGGGAGATCGAACTTCGCCACGTAGGACCGAAGGAACTCGGCAACCTCGTCCTTACCCGGGTAGCTGTCGCGGGCTGCCGGGAAGGGCATTCCGGGCAGGTTGTTGAACTGCCCCGCCGTGAACAGACGCAATGACTCCCAACGTGAGCGCCAGACGTGGCCGACCTCAGGATTCGCATCGGCAACCACGAAGGACAGACCGCGTTCGGCGAGGTGGTAGCCCATCGCCAGACCAGCCTGGCCGGCGCCGATTACTAGGACGTCAACCTCATCGGGGGTAGTGGAGCTGTCAGTCGTCACCGTGCCAATGTAGCCCTGACGATCATGCAGTTCCGTAAACGTCGCACCCCGGCATCCGATCGCTGCGCTTCTTTCTTCACGTGGTTGCGAGCGTCCGTACCCGGCCGGACCCCCGCTCGCAGTCTTCCAACGCAGCAGTCGAGGCTCGTCGCCCTCCTGACCGCGGGGCCACCGCCCCAGAGCAGCGGCGTGCCGGACCTGCAGGGCCAGCTGCAGGTCCGCGCGGCGGCTTTTCCGGAGGGCCGGAAGTGTCTATGGGTTCAGTAGCCGGGCTATCCGTGTGGCGAAGCTAGAGCCGCGCTGCGATACCGGAAAGCCGTTCGTGTCGAACTCGAGCGGGCGCGGACGATCCGGCGTGCCGCCCTGGCGCGTCGCGCCTGTTGCTGTGAGCGCTGATATGCCTCGGCGCCCGCCCGCTCGCTGACGGCGGTCTCAGGGGCGCTGGGCGGATCGCGCTGCCGTGCCTGTTCGGCCATCTCGCTACCTGCCGGCCGACTACTGCAGCGCTGCCAGGTGGGTCCGCGCTTCCAGTTGCTGCTCAGATGGATCGCGCAGCGAGAAGGCAAACAGCCACAGCGCAGCCTTCTCGTCCATGCTCAGGTCGTCGACGGCGTCGATCGAGTCCTCGATGTCGCCAAACGGTGCGCCCGCCCTGAGCTGCTCCGTGACAACGTCGCGGTGGCTAGCCAAGGCCGACTGTTGTTGGGTCCCGCTCATAGGCGGCCCCCCTTTGCGGTCCCGTCACTGCCGTGACACGTCAGCGCCGGTCCCTTCGAGAGCCACGGAGTATCACTAGCCCGCAAGCCCTCCACAAGGCTTCGAGCGGTTTCAGACAAGTTGGGGACAGGAACCTGCCCGCAAAGTGCGGGCCCTTTGCGTCCACCCCATCCGAGGAGGAGTAGGATTCGACGTACACGCTGCTACTGGGGCTCTTGCGTTTCCTCTCCCGCTTGTGGTGCATACACCCGCCGAGGACGCGCGGATCGAAGGTGCTCTATGGACGTGCAGCACGAAGGCGTCGGGTCCAGCCCGATGATCTCGACCGCCACGGTTCAGCTGCTGCACGAGTACACCGGTCGAGGGCCGACGCGAGCAAAGACCGTGATCAACGAGGACCTGGTGACCATCGTGCTGGCGGACACGCTCACTAAGGGCGAGCAGAAACTGGTCGACAACGGCCTCGCTGAGCGGGTCCTCCAACTGCGCCACGACTACCAACTCACGATGCGCGACGATCTCGTCGCAATCGTCGAACGCCAGCTTGATCGCACCGTCATCGCCTTCATGAGCCAGAACCACATAGACCCCGACCTCGCCGTCGAGGTGTTCATCCTCGAACCCGCCGAAGCGGAATAGCAAAGAGCGGGCGCGCGAGAGTCACGCCAGCATGCCCTACCCAAGCCCGCTACTGGTGGCCGTCGAGGAGTCGGACACCACCCTGCACGTGCGCCTTGAAGGTGAGTTCGACCTCGCGGCTGTCCCGCTGGTTGAGAAGGCCCTCGACCGCCTCTCCCGAGCACCCGTCCTAAGACGCGTCGTTCTCGACCTAAGCGGGGTCTGCTTCCTCGACCTGGCAGGCCTGCGGACGATCCTCCGGGCCGACGTGCGGGGCCGGGCGGAGGCATTCGAGGTCGTGGTCGTACGACCGCACGGCACAGCAAGCCGCGTCTTCACGCTCACTCGCGCACGCGAGCAGCTCAGCTTGGTCAACGAGCCACAGTCCACGTGACAACCACGACCGACCTCAAGGAAGACCACAGGCGCCGAGCTCGTCAACCAGGGCAGGTTCCGGCACCACTTCGTCAAGTGCCCCAGTAAGGTGCGCATGCCCGCGTCTGCGCCTACGACCGGCCTCGTTTCCACGGGCCACGCGAAACAGTCGCATCCGACTAACGCCAGGACAGGCGACCCGGTGCCGGTGGCAGGTACCGGCAGCGCTCGTCTGCGCGCTCGACGGCTTCGCGCGATTTGCGCAAGCGACAAAAGTCGCTCACCGGGAAGCCCACGGCCACCTCGACGGTGTCGGTTGGCATCCGGGGGTAGAGCCCGAACGGCGGCCCAGTGATGGCGAGCCCTTGCGCCTCTGCCACGCGCACGACCTCGCCGAACCCGCGGTCGAACACGTTTCGGAGCCCCTCCATCGGCACCTCGGCGCGCATCACCGCGGCCGGCTGTCGATCGGTGGTCGTCACGGTGAACGTCGTCATCTCACCCGCCTCCTTGATGCGGCCCGTGTCGGTGCCATCTCACCACACGCCGCTCAGGCTGCGCCGCTGGAAGCGCGTCCGCCGATACGTTGCCAGGCTCGCGCCGTTCTCGTTGGTCGATTGGCGATCGCGCCGCGTTTCTCAACAGCGATCGATCCGATGTGGCCGGGGGATCCTCCCGCAGGAGACACCGGTCGGGCTTCGAGGATCTCCTCGGAGTCGATCTCCGGCCGCTCGCAGCCTTCAGCAGCGCGGGCGCGGCCTCGTGTTGCCGAGCGGCACGCAGCGGATCACGCGCTTCGGCTGGCTGGCCCCCCGCACCCGCCAGCGGACGAGCTTGCCGTCGTATCCGTGCGCCGTGACGAGCACGGTCAGCGTCTGGCGGGTTAGGAGCCGGGGTGCGGGACGACCGAGGGCACCGAGCAGGTCCAGGTGCGCCCCCTGCAGCTTCGCGAAGATTCGGCGCTTGAACGGGCACCGCCGGCCGGAACAGTGGATTCGAACGACCGCGTCCGCCGGAAGCTTCGCGAGTCGAAGCCTTCGGAGCCGGATCTCGGTGCCGCTCACCGACCAGCGCGCCGAGACGGTGGCGGGCATCGCCTTGCCGAGCTCGTGGAGACCCCAGGGCGGGTTCGCGTTCACGATGCGGCCGGGCCTGCACGATGCGACGAAGCTCGCGAAGCGACTGGATGGATGCCGCGCGCGCATCGTGTAGACACCCGGCGGGATGCCCGTCCAGACCACGCCACCGTCGATCGAGGAGCGGCGCTGCGCCGGATCCGGCACCACGCTCTCGTTGAAGTAGGTGGGCGGCGGCAGCACCGGCGTTGCGAACGCGGTCGCTCCGGCGACGCCGTGCGCCCCGTACGCGGTGAACTGCTCGAAGCTCAGGTCTCGGACGTTCCGCGTGCTGAACGTCGACACGATCGCGCAGTCGCGCAGCTCGCCGCGGGAGTCGAGCGGGACGCCGAGCAGCGACGCGAGCGCGCGGTACACACCCTCCGTCGGTGTCTGGAAGTTCACGCGCCCGAGGTCCTCTCCGTCCGTGCGAAAGGTCTGGAGATGAATCGTGTGGTAGCCAGCCGCGGTGATGTACGGGGTCACGCGCGCGCCGTCGGGGACGGCGAGGCGGTAGGTGCCGTCGCGGCCGGTCGTCGCGCGCAGGCGCGGATGCTCCGCGACGCGGATCGTCGCGCCGGCGAGCCGGACGCCGGTGTTGTTGAACTCGTACGCCGTGCCCCGGATCTGAACGGTCCGGGCGCCCGCACCGGCGGCGCCGGCCGGGAGTGCCAGCGCGACGGCGGTCGAGAAGACTCCGAGAGCGCGGCTCACTCCGACGCCTGAGGGGTCAGCGCGGCAACCGCGGCGGCGAGACGCTCGAGCACCTCGTCGACCTCCTCCGCCTCGATCGTGAGCGGCGGCATCACTTGGAGCGTCGACTGGCGGTTGAAGGCGAAGATCGCCAGCAGCCCGTGGCGAAAGCACTGTTGGGTGAGCTCGAAGCCGAGCGCGTCGGAACGCGTCTCGAGCGCGAGCATCAGGCCGAGGCCGCGGACCCCGACCAGCTGGTCGGGGTAGCGCTCCCCGAGCTTCTCCAGGTCGGCCCGCAGCCGTGCACCCATCTCGCGCACGTGGGGCAGCAGGCGGGGGTCCTCATAGCGCTCGACCACCGCCTCGATCACGCGCGCGCCGAGCTCCGAGCCCGCGTAGCTGGACGGGTGGAAGAACGGGTCCTCGGCAAAGTGCGCCTCGACGCGATCGCCGAAGCAGCATGCGGCGACCGGGTACAGGCCCGCGCTCGTGCCCTTGCCGATCACGAGTACGTCGGGCACCACGCCGAAATGCTCGAAGGCCCACAGGCGGCCGGTGCGTCCGAGCCCTGCCTGGACCTCGTCGAGCACGAGCAGGGCACCTCGCTCCTCGCAAAGGCGACGCATCTCCGCGAAGTAGCCCGCCGGCGGCACGAGGTAGCCGCCGGTGGCGGGGATGGTCTCCATGATCACCGCCGCGGTGGCGTCGCCGATCGCTCGCTCGAGCGCGGCGGTGTCGCCGAATGGCACACGCACGATGCCGGGCGTGAGAGGGCGGTACCGCTCCGACAGATGCGGGTCGTCCATGGCGAGCGAGAAGCCGACGTGGCCGTGATAGCCATGTTCGGCACATACCAGCTCGCTCCTGCCTGTGACCGATCGGGCCAGCTTGCATGCCACCTCCACGGCCTCGGCGCCGGACGCCGTGAAGAACGTGTAGCCCAGCGGCTCGGGCAGGAGGCGCGCAAGCGCGGCGGCGCCCTCGGCGCGCCGCAGCGACGGCAGAAGCCAGTCCCCCATGTCGTGCTCGCGCACGGCCGTCGCCAGGGCGTCCACCGCGAACTTCGGGTGGTGGCCGAAATTGAACACGCCGCCGGAGCTGCGGCAGTTGATGTAGTCGCGGCCGTCGAGGCCCCAGATCCGCACACCCTCGCGCCGGCCCTGGACCAGGTCGATGCCGAGCGCACGGAAGGCCTCGGCCTTGTGCGGCGACAGATGGGTCGCAATGAGCCCGAAGGCCTCGTCGTTGGTCGTCGGATGTTCGTTCACGACGCTCATCTGGGCTCGCTCTCGGGTAGCTCTGGGGGTCCGTACCGGTAGGGCGGCGGCAGCAGGAACGGGTAGTCGCGCCGCCGCACCCGGCGTTGCCACGCGCGGTCGCTGCGGCGCAGCCGCTGCATCAGCAGCCACAGCCTCTTGTCGCGCGCGAAGTAGCGGCGCACCTCGCCTTCCCCGATCGGCGCAGTCATCCGGGCGCCCGCCGCCTCGAGGAACGGGGCAGCCACCGGTCGATGCGCTCCTTGACGAGGTTCGAGGCCGCATCGAGGAGCACGGTGCGGGCGTCGTGGTACTGGGCCATCACCGAGTGCGCCACGGGTACCAGTACGGGCCGCAGCGCCCACGGGTAGATCGACAGGAACAGCGACAAGTCGAGCTCGTGGCGACCGTCCCGCGCGCGCATCAAAGGGGTGGATACGTCGAAACAGGCAAGCCGGCCGTCCTCGATGGCCCAGTTCGAGGCCTGGGCGTCGAGTCCGAGCCTCTCGTCGACGACCAGCGCGACGTGCTCGACCAGGCTGTCGAGCAGCGCGGCGCCCTCCTGCGGCGGCGCCCCACGCAGGAGCACGTTGAGTCGGCGCTCGCGTGGCACGAGCGTCTGGATCAGGTAGGCGTGCAGCCCGCCGCGTCCCGCGTCCACGGCGCGCACCTCGGTCGGCACCACCTCCACGCCGCGGTCGCGGAGCGCCGCGATGTAGCGCTCCAGCAGCTCCTTGTAGCTGTCGAGCTGTCGCCGGTCGCGGAAGGGCGGCAGCCGCTTGACCGCGAGCTCCGGCCGCTCGCGCGGCCAGCCGACGACCAGCGTGATCTCGCCGTAGCCCAGTACCCGCAACGAGCCCGCCTCGCCGGCGTGGATCGCCGCGTCGACCGCACGGTCGACCTGCTCGATGTCGAGGGCCGTCGCCGGCGAGGTGTGGGTCGTGGGCACTTGCTGCATCGCCGCTCTTTACGACCGGAGCTCGTTGCGAGCCTGCCGATCAGACGGAAAACGCGCATCCGCAGAGCCCACTGATCTCCCCGCGGGCAACTACCGGTCCAAGGCAGCCGCGGTTGCCGTTCTCGAGCCGTCTCCACCCGCACGGACCGATCGCGCGCGTGGGCACGTCGTAGACCCGTGACGCTGGGTCGTAAGCAGGTCACACGAAGTCCGCTAGCGCCCGACTCGGCTCGAGGCGGATGCGCTTTGCGGAATCCTGCTGCCGGCCGCCCGAGGGGCTGGACAGGCCAGCCCGTCGCGCCGTTGGCAGACTGGAGGCCGCTTCATCGGCCCTTTCGTAAACGGCGGATGCGGCGCTACGCTCTCGCTATGGCTCCCTCCTACGCGCACGGCGCGGGGGCGCTCCCGCTGCTCGGCGAGACGATCGGCGAGAATCTCGACCGTACGATCGAGCGGTTCGGCGACCGCGAGGCGCTCGTCTCGGTGCACCAGGGCGTCCGCTTCACCTACGGCGAGTTGGGGCAGAAAGTCGACCGACTCGCCCGAGCGCTGCTCGCCTCCGGCCTCAAGCCCGGTGACCGCCTTGGCATGTGGAGTCCGAACTGCGCCGAGTGGGTGCTCGTCCAGTATGCGACCGCGAAGGCGGGCGTCGTGCTGGTCAACATCAACCCCGCCTATCGCACGTCGGAGCTCTCCTTTGCGCTGCGCCAGTCGGGGTGCCAGACGCTCGTGGCTGCGCGGGCGTTCAAGAGCTCGGACTACGCTGCGATGGTCGACGAGGTGCGCCCGGACCTGCCGGTCCTCGAACGGGTGGTCTACCTGGACTCGGACGACTGGGAGGCGCTGCTCGCTGGGGCAGATGTCGAGCTACCTGAGCGGGAGTTCGACGAGCCGATCAACATCCAGTACACGAGCGGCACGACCGGGTTCCCCAAGGGGGCCGTGCTCAGCCACCACAACATCCTCAACAACGGCTACTTCATCGGGGAGGGATGCGGTTACACCGAGCGCGACCGGGTCTGCATCCCGGTGCCGTTCTACCACTGCTTCGGCATGGTTCTCGGCAACCTGGCATGCACGACGCACGGGGCATGCATGGTGATACCGGCACCCGCGTTCGACCCCGTGGCGACGCTCGCGGCGGTCGAGTCGGAGCGTTGCACGAGTCTGTACGGAGTGCCGACGATGTTTATCGCGGAGCTCGAGCACGAGCGGTTCGGCGAGTTCGATCTATCGAGCCTGCGAACCGGCATCATGGCCGGCTCGCCGTGTCCGATCGAGACGATGCGGCGCGTGGTCTCGGAGATGCATATGAATGACGTCACGATCTGTTATGGCATGACCGAGACGTCGCCCGTGTCCACGCAGACCGCGGCCGGCGATCCGCTCGAGAAGCGCGTCTCGACCGTCGGCCGCGTGCACCCGCACGTCGAGGTCAAGATCGTCGATACCGAGAGCGGTGCGATCGTGCCGCAGGGTGAGCCCGGCGAGCTGTGCACGCGCGGCTACTGCGTGATGCTCTCTTATTGGGAGGACCCCACCGGGACCGCCGACGCGATCGACGCGGCCCGCTGGATGCACACCGGCGATCTCGCGACGATGGACGAGGACGGCTATGTCAACATCGTCGGCCGAATCAAGGACATGGTCATTCGCGGCGGTGAGAACCTCTACCCGCGCGAGATCGAGGAGTTCCTCATGGGCCACCCGGATGTGGCCGCCGTCCAGGTGGTGGGCGTTCCCGACCCGCGCTATGGCGAGGAGCTGATGGCGTGGATCGTGCCGCGCGGCGGCGCCACGCCCGATGCCGAGGCAATCGCATCCTTCTGCCGCGGCAAGATCGACCATCACAAGATCCCGCGCTACGTGGACTGCGTCGACGAATTCCCGATGACGGTCACTGGCAAGGTGCAGAAGTTCAAGCTGCGCGAGCAGGCAATCGACGACCTTGGTTTGGTCGAGGTGGGGACCGCCTAGCTAGTCTCGCCCCGTCTCGGCGACGCGCTCCAGGCCGCGGGCAACAGCCCGGCACCTGGTGGCGGAACGAGTGCCGCGGGCCGACCCGGTGCGGCTAGGATCGGGGCCGATGGACGTCGGGGATTACCGCCGAGCCAGCCAGGAGGTGTGGGAGGCGATGGCGCCCGGCTGGGAGCGCTGGCTAGCGGAGCTGGCGGAGGGCCTGACCCCGGTGCGCGCGTGGCTGATCGGGGCGCTCCGGCCACGGCCCGGGGAGACTGTGCTCGAGCTCGGCGCCGGTACCGGCGAGACCGGGTTCGAGTCGGCGGCGATCCTCGGTGAGGACGGCCGGCTGATCTCGACCGACTTCTCCCCGGAGATGGTCGAGGTGGCCCGCCGCCGCGGCAACGAGCTCGGGCTTGGCAACGTCGACTACCGAGTGATCGACGCCGAGCGGATCGGGCTCGACTCGGGCTCGGTCGACGGCGTCCTCTGCCAGAGCACCTACATGCTGGTGGCAGACCCGGCCGCGGCGCTGGCCGAGACCCGCCGTGTGCTGCGGCCGGGCGGTCGGCTGGCGCTCTCGGTGTGGGGAGCGCCCGAGCGCAACCCGTGGGCCTCGATCGGCGGCATGATCCTGGTCGAGCGCGGACACATGCCGCGCCCGGAGCGGGAGGCACCCGGGGCCTTCAGCATGGCGAGCGAGGAGCGCACCAGGGCGCTGCTCGACGGCGCCGGCTTCAGGTCGGTCCGCACCGAGGAGGTGCCGGTGCGCTTCGAGTTCCGCGACCTCGACGACTACGAGCAATGGGTCATCGACGTGGCGGGCCCGTTCGCGATGGTGGTGCGCGGACTCCCCGAGGATGAGCGGGAAGTGCTCAGGGTACGGCTCGGGGAGGCGTTCGTCCCCCTCGCCACCGACGCTGGCTACGAGCTTCCCGGCGTCGCTCTGTGCGCGCTCGCGAGCTGAACTTCAGGACGAGGAGGAGGCGTCCCAAGGAAGGCCACCCACGCTTCCGCAAATCGCGATGAGCGGTTCCGGGGGGAGGCGTTTTGATCTCAGGGATCGAGCGCTCGATCGGGCGCCGGTGGGGCAGCGGCGATGAGTCTTTCGGCGCGGATGGGTCAATAGGCATGGAGGAAGAGCCTGCGGCCACGGCGGCCGCCTATTGAGGAGGCACGATGAGCAAGCTGAGGTGTCATATCTCGATCTCGCTGGACGGTTTCGTCGCCGGCCCGAACCAGAGCGAGGACAACCCGCTCGGCGAGGGCGGCGAGCGGCTCCACGACTGGGTGGTTCCGCTGGCCGGCTGGCGCCAAGCGCACGACAAGCAGGGCGGCGAGGTGAACGAGAGCACACGGGTACTAGAGGAATCGCGCGAGAACATCGGGGCCGGCGTGATGGGCCGAAACATGTTCGGCCCGATCGGCGGTGGGGCCTGGGGCGACGAGCAGTGGACGGGCTGGTGGGGCGACGACCCTCCCTACCACTACCCCGTGTTCATTCTCACCCATCACCCGCGTGATCCCGTGGTGATGGAGGGAGGGACCACGTTCCACTTCGTGACCGACGGAATCGAGTCCGCGCTCGAACAAGCAAGGGAGGCCGCCGGCGGCAAGGACGTCATGCTCTGGGGCGGCGGCCAGGTCGCGCAGCAGTACCTGGCAGCGGGACTGTTGGACGAACTCGAGCTTCACGTCGTTCCGCTGGTGCTCGGTGACGGCGCACGCATCTTCGACAACCTCCGGGACGCGGAGGTGCAGCTCGAGCAGGTCCGGGCCGTCGAGGCGCCCGGAGTGACCCACCTCAAGTACAGGCTGGTGACATGAAACGAGTCGCCAAGCGGCCACCAATCGAGCGCGCCGAGCGACGCCCGGACCTCGCGCAAAGCAGCAGCGGCCGGTAGCTACGCCGAACGCACAGAGCAGACAGCGTGCAGTGGGCCGACCCGCGGATCGCGCGCTTCCTCGAGAAGCTTGCCTCGTTCTCGCGGCTGATCCTGTTCGACAAGCGGGGTACTGGCCTTTCCGACCCGGTCGCCGCGCCGGCGCCGCTGGAAGATCGCATTGACGACGTCGCGCGCTGATGCTCCGTCGACGCGCCGCGCTGTTCGGACTGTCGGAGGGCGGGCCGATGAGCGTCCTCTTTGCGGCCACGTATCCCGAGCGCACGCGCGCCCTGATCCTCTGCGGCACCTTTGCCACCGGAACCCTTGATCCCGATGACAACCCGGCCGGGCAGCGCTGGGTGGACGGGTACGAGCGCGTGCGCGCTGCGGCCGAGCACTGGGGCGAGGGTCGCACGCTCGAGATCTTCGCGCCGAGCGCCGACAGCGAGCGCGACCGGATCGGGCGCGGCATCTTCGAGCGCTCGGCCGCCAGTCCTCAGATGACGCGCACCCCGCTCGACATGGTCGTCGAGACCGACGTCCGGGATCTCCTGCCCAGCATCCGCGTGCCGACACTGGTACTCCACCGCGAGGAGGAGTTCGTGCCGGTCGAGTCCGCCCGTTACCTGGCGGAGCACATTCCCGGCGCGCGGCTGGTCGTGTTGCCAGGGATGGACCACATCCCCTTCTACGGCGACGCCGAGGGTTACGCCGAGGAGATCGAGGAGTTCCTGACCGGCGCCCGGCACGCGCCCCCATCCGATCGCGTGCTCACGACCGTGATGTTCACCGACATCGTCGGCTCCACGGAGCGCGCGGGGGCGCTCGGGGATGCGCGCTGGCGTGAGCTGGTGGGCCGCCACGACGAGCTCGTGCGCTCAGACCTCGAGCACCACCGAGGCCGCGAGGTCAAGACCATGGGCGACGGCTTCCTGGCGACATTCGACGGTCCCGCGCGTGGGATCCGCTGTGCCCGCGCGATCGTGGACAAAGGTGCGAGCGCTCGACATCGGGGTGCGAGCCGGGCTGCACACCGGCGAGTGCGAGCTTGTGGCCGATGACATCGGCGGCATGGCCGTCAACATCGGCGCCCGGATCGGCGCGCTCGCCGGCGCGAACGAGGTGCTCGTCTCGAGCACCGTCAAGGACCTCGTCGTCGGCTCGGGTATCTCGTTCACCGACCGCGGCGCCCAACAGCTCAAAGGCGTGCCGGGCGAGTGGCGTGTCTTCGCCGTGGACAGAGTCGAGACGCCGGCCAGCAGCCGGATCGTGCCAGACAGGCGCGAGCAGCGGCCGTCTTACATGGACTCCTAGAAGGCGCCGGCCACGATCACGGCGGCCTGTTGCGCTAAATGGAGATCCCCACATCCGCTGAGGGTTCCCCCTACGCGACGGCTCGGAGCTAGCTGAGTGATTCCATGTCGAGAAGCTCTGACCGGCTCCGCTCACCAGGTGAAGGGCCACGACAGGCGCGGCCCACGAGACCAGGAGACCACCATGCCGAAGTACCTGCTCCTCAAGCACTATCGCGGCGGCCCGGAGCCGCACCATCCCTTCCCCCCGATGGACCAGTGGGCCCCCGAGGACGTGGAGGCTCACATTGCCTTCCAAAGGCACGTCAGCGAGCTGCTCGAGGAGAACGGCGAGTACGTGGACGCGCAGGCGCTCACGCCGGCGCGCACCTGGGTGCGCTACGGCGGCCCGGACGCCGCGCCGGTCACCACCGACGGCCCGCTGCCCGAGACCAGCGATCTCGTGGCGGGCTGGTACATGATCGACGTCGAGTCGCGTGAGCGCGCGGTCGAGCTCGCGGCCTACGTCTCCTCCGAGCCCGGCCCGGGCGGGGAGCCGCTGTACGAGTGGATCGACGTCCGGGAGGTCATGTCCGAGGCACCCTCGGGCGACTGATCCCGGCGTGATCGACGAGCCGACGCGAGGGCTGGACGAGGGCGCGCTGCGAGCCCTCGTCCCGCGGGTGCTCGCGGCCCTGGTCCGGCGGGGTGAGGACTTCGAGGCCGCCGAGGACGCGCTGCAGGAGGCGCTGCTGGAGGCGCTGCGGGTGTGGCCCGAGCAGCCGCCGCGCGACCCGCGCGCGTGGCTGAGCACCGTCGCGACCCGGCGGCTCGTCGACGCCCGCCGCAGCGAGGCTGCCCGTCACCGCCGCGAGGAGGAGACGCACGCGGAGCCGCGGCCCGCCGCCACCGAGGAGGGCGACGACACCCTCTTCCTGCTGTTCTGCTGCTGCCACCCCGACCTCACGGCCGCCTCCCAGGTGGCGCTTACCCTGCGCGCCGTCGGCGGCCTGACCACCCGGGAGATCGCCGACGCCTTCTACGTGCCGGAGGCGACGATGGCGCAGCGGATCAGTCGGGCCAAGCGCGCCCTGCAGGGGCGCCGCCTAGACCAGCCGGGCGACCTCGCCGTCGTGCTGCGCGTGCTCTACCTCGTCTACACGGCCGGCCACGCGGGCCGGGTGGACCTGGCCGGCGAGGCGATCCGGCTGGCCCGCCAACTCACCCTCGCCACCGAGGAACCGGAGGCGCGCGGGCTGCTCGCTCTGATGCTCCTCAATCACGCCCGCCTCCCGGCGCGACTCGACTCAAAGGGTCGCATCGTCGCGCTCGACCGACAGGACCGCGGCCTGTGGGACACCCGCGAGATCGCCGAGGGCGTGCGCGTCCTGCAGTCGGCGCTCGCCATGCAGACCGATCAACGGCGCCCCAGCCGCTACCAGGTCGAGGCCGCCATCGCGGCCCTGCACGACGACGCGGCGAGCGCCGAGGAGACCGACTGGCCGCAGATCCTCGCCTGGTACGACGACCTCGTCGCGCTGACCGATGACCCCGTGCGCCAGGACCCCGCCGCGGTGCTCGGGCGCGCGGTCGCGGTCGGCCATGTCCTCGGTGCCGCCGCCGGGCTGCGCGAGACGGACCGGCTGCGCGAGACGCTCGGCGACGGCACCGGTGGCACGCCGTCCGCGGCCACCTGCTCGCCCTCAGCGGCGACCTCCCTGCCGCCGCCTCGGCGTACGCCGAGGCCGCCCGCCGGGCCACGGACGTCGCCGAGCGCGACCACCTGGTCCGTCAGGCCGCCCGCGCGCGGGCCGCCGAGCGATGTGGGAACAGTCGTTCTCACTGAGCGTCCTCCGTGGGCTCGCGTACCCAGCAATGACCCGATCGAGCCGAGCAACTCCTCGCTGGTATTCAGACCGATGTGCAGCGCGTTCCCACCAGCCGATAGGCAACCGAGAGACGCTGTAGCTGGGGCCGTCGTGTCGCTACCGTCGAGCGCATGACGATCCAACGCATGGACCACGTGGGCATGGTGGTCGACGACCTCGCGGCCGCGACGGCGTTCTTCATCGAGCTCGGACTCAGGCTGCAGGGCGAGGGGTCGGTCGAGGGCGGTTGGGTGGACCGCGT
Source organism: uncultured Thermoleophilaceae bacterium (assembly GCA_963813495.1). Lineage (GTDB taxonomy): Bacteria > Actinomycetota > Thermoleophilia > Solirubrobacterales > Thermoleophilaceae > JACVRW01. Next base: position 481,113 of record CAWEZC010000011.1, on the reverse strand, counting down.
CGTGGGGCTCGAGGGCGTCCGGGCGGAGATCGCGATGGTGGAGACCCCGGACGGCCACGGACGGCTCGAGCTGGTGATGTTTCACGCCCCGTCGGGCCCGGGCGGCGACCCGCACGCGCCGGCGAACACCCCGGGCCTCCGCCATGTCACATTCGCAGTCGACGACATCGACGCCGTCGTCGCTCGCTTGCGAGCCCGCGGCGCGGAGCTCGTCGGCGAGGTGGAGCGCTACGAAGACAGCTATCGGCTCTGCTACGTCCGCGGCCCGGAGGGGATCATCGTCGAGCTGGCGGAGAAGATCGGCTAATCCCTGATGCCATTCAACCCAAGCGTTTTCATGCCCCAAGCCGCGCTGAAAATCGTAGTGTCGCCGGGTCGATTCCGGCCCCTCGCCATACCTGCAGAGCGGCCCTTTCCGGTCGTGTAACGTGGCCTCGGTGCCCGGTCCGGCGGCGCAGAGCCGGGGGAGCGCGGCGAGACGCGCGTCGCGGAAGATCACGGTCTCCTCATGCGCAGGCCCTCCGAGGGGCTGGGCTCGGGGAAGTTGGCCGGGTGGGCGCGAAGGTCGCGTACGAGCAGTCGGGTTACGAGCGCGCAACTCGCCAGCAGGCCAACGAGCAGCCCAGCCTCGGCGGCGGCGTGGTTGCGGGCCAGCGCCACGGCAGCGACCAGGCCGGCCAGCAGTACCAGCATCACAGCGATCATGCGGTGGAAGCGCCCGGCCTCGGAGTGCGGCCAGGGGTCGACCGGGCGCACGATCTCGCGGCCGTGGTCGGAGTCGGTGCAGCGCTCCTTGAGCGGGCAGCGATTGCAGACGTGCGCTCGTGCGCGATAGCGCACGAGTCGTCGCTCGTGGTCGAATTCGTGGGGCCAGAGGTGCTCGTTCTCGGGGCACACCCAGACGTCATGGTCCGCTTGGTAGTCGAAGCCGGCGGTGCGGTAGCGCAGCGAGCGCCGGTGGGTGTGTGCCGACAGCCACTCCAGCATGCCGGCCGAGATGAGCAGGGCGAGCGAGTAGCCCGCCGCGAGCAGGGTCTCCGCGCTCATCTCACCTTGGCCGCGGCGGCCTCGTCGGAGCTGACTCCGCTCACACGGCTGGGATCGTCGATCTCGGTGAACAGGATGTCCTCGGGCTCCTCGAGGGTGACTCGCTTGACCGTGTGGCGAATTCCGATGAACGTGATGTAGAGCACCGGCAGCGCTCCGCCCGCAATGAAGATGATGTCGCCGGGTAGACGCAGCCACTCGAGCACCGCGTTGGTGTCCTCGGTCAGGAAGCGCAGGTCGCGCGCCTCCCAGTAGCCCTCGTTCACGGACTTGTAGAGCTGCGCGATGCCGAGCGGGAGCAATGTGGCGAAGCACATCCAGGCGAGCCCGATGTTGGTCGACCAGAACGCGATGCGCGCCCATTTCTCTGGCCAGCGCTCGGCCGGAATCAGGTAGCGCAGGCAGAACAGCGCAAGGCCGATCGCGAGCATCCCGTACACGCCCATCATCGCCGCGTGGGCGTGATTGGCGGTGAGCGCGGTACCGATCTCGTAGTAGGAGACCACCGGCAGGTTGACCAGGAAGCCGAAGATGCCCGCGCCGAGGAAGTTCCAGAAGCCCACGGACACGAGGAACATGACCGCCCAGCGGTGCGGGAAGGGCGTGCGCGACCTCGACTGCTGAGCCGCCCCGAGCTGCAGGAACGACCATGCCTCGACGGTCAGGAACGTCAGCGGGATCACCTCGGCGGCACTGAAGAAGGCGCCAAGCGCCATGTGCTCGGCCGGCTCACCGGAGAAGTACAGGTGGTGCATCGTCCCGATCACACCGCCGAACGAGTAGAGAATGATGTCGAGGAAGATCACCGTCAGCGCGACCTTCTCCCGCACCACCCCGAGCAGCACGAACATGTAGGCGACCATCACGGTCGTGAACAGCTCGAGAAAGTCCTCCACCCACAAGTGGACGACCCAGAAGCGCCAGAACTCGTTGACCGTGAAGTGCTGGCCGGTCTGCGCGATCAGGCCGACCGCGTAGAACGCCGGGATCGCCAGCGCGGCCATGAAGAACAGCCAGGGCATGTTGCCCGCGTGCTCCCTGCGGAGGCGCGTGCGCAACACCCGCCAGAGCATGAACACCCAGACGAACAGCCCGATCGAAAGCAGCACCTGCCAGACACGCGCGAGGTCGAGGTACTCGAAGCCCTGCAGCCCGAACCAGTTGGTCGCCGCGTCGCCGAGCACGCCGTGGATGCCCAGGAACGAGCCGATCAACGTGCCGAACACGACCACAGCCAGGGCGCCCAGCAGCAGGAACGCGAGCTTGCCCTGACCCCGCGGCTCGCGCCGGGCGATCATCGGCGCAAGGAAGATGCCGGCCGCCACGAACGACGTCGCGACCCAGAAGATCGCGAGCTGCAGATGCCAGGTGCGCATCAGGTTGAAGGGCAACAGTTCGGCCAGGTTGATGCCGAAGAAGCTGGCCAGCTCCGCGCGATAGTGCTGTGAGGCGGCGCCGACCATCACCTGGATCACGAACAGCGCAGCCATCACGAAGAAGAACCAGGCGCAGGCCCGCTGCGCCGGGGTGAGGGCGACGTCGCCGGGCGTGCGGAAGCTCAGCGACGCCTGCTCGCGTCCGTGCCAGCCGAGGATGTTCCAGCGCCCGAAAGCGGCGAACAGCAGGCCGATGCCGCCCAGCAGCGCGATCAGCGACAGCACCGACCAGACGATCACGTTGGCCGTTGGTTCGTTGTCCACGCGCGGCTCGGGCGGCCAGTTGTTGGTGTAGGAGTAGTTGTGACCCGGCCGCTCGGCCGCGCCGGCCCAGGCCGTCCAGCCGAAGAACGCCGTCAGAGCGGCGAGGTCGCCGCGGTCGGTGATCGCGTCGGGGCGCAGGCCGTGCTTGGTGGTGGGCTCAGAAAAGAAGCGCGAGTAGTGCGCCACCAGCCGGCGGTGCGCCTCGGCCTGGGGCTCGGTTAGCTCCAGCACACCTGTCCGCTTGTCGTAGCGGTTAGTGCGGAAGTCCTCGATCGTGCGGCGCGCGGCGACATCCGAACGCCCGCCGCCGTAGCTGCGCGTGACCTGGTTCGCCGCCCGGCGTAGATAGTCGGCGGTGTAGTCGGGGCCGAGGTAGGCGCCGTGCCCGAACACCGAGCCGTACTCCATCAGGCCGTTGTTGAGGAAGACCTCCTGCCCACGCTCGACGTCGCGCTCGGTGTAGATCAGCTCGCCGGAAGGATCAACGACCCGCTCGGGAATCGGGGGCTTGGCCTGGTAGGTGCGGTATGCGAGCAGACCAAGGACGAAGAACCCGAACAGCAAGACCAGGGCAACGGCCTGGACCCAGCCCTTGGAAACGAGAAGACCTCTGCGTTCTCCGGCCAAGCCGCCTCCCTCTCGACGCGATGCGGGCGGCCGGGAGACTAAATCCGTACGGGTGGACGCTAGAGGCCCTGCGGTGGGAATTACGTAGTTCTCCGCAACTCGCCGCGTGATCGCTCCCGACGCGGACGGAGGGGCGCCGGGCCTACAGTCGAATCATGCGAACGAGAGTCCTCGTGAGAGTCCTCGTAGCAGGCGCGCACGGAGCCGCGGAGGAAGTAGCTGCGGCGAACGGCCAGGTCGAGGTGGTGGGCCACGTGCACTCGCTCGCCGCCGCCGAGGAGGCAATGCGCTGCCTGCGCCCAAGCGTGCTCATCCTCGACTGCGAGCTCACCCACAGCGCGGGTCTCTGCTCGCTGCCCGCCCTCCGCCGTGCGTCACCCGAGACCGCGATCGTCTTGCCGCCGGCGCGTGAGCCCGGCCCTCGGCTCGTGCGAGCCGTACGGATAGCCGCGCGGAACTCCGAGCGAAGGCGGGACGTCGACGGGCTTACCCTGCGGGAACGCGACATCGTTCGGCTCGTGGCGCTCGGCCACACCAACCGCGAGATCGCCCACCGATTGGTGCTCAGCGTGCGCACGGTGGAGACGCACCGCAGCCGCATATACACCCGCCTGGGAGTCTCCACCCGAGCACAGCTGATCCGCTGGGCGCTCGACCACAGCCTGCTCGCGCCCTGATCCCTGGAGGCGCTGGACGTCGGAGGCGACCCATTCTCATCGAAGCCTCATCCGCGGGGCCGATGCTCGCGTCATGGAGACCCATGGACACGCTGGACTCACGCTCTTCACGAGTCTGAGCGGACCCGGCGCCGGCGCCGCGATGGTGTCGCTCAGGAGCGGGGCCGCGGACGCCCTGGCCGGGGCTCTCGCGGTAGTCGCCCTGCTGGTGCTGGCCCGCAAGGTGATCCGCCTGGCGGGCGATGGCGGGAGCCGCGACCCCGAGCGCAGCGCCGACGCTCAGCGGTCGCGCAGGCGGTAGCCGATGCCGCGCACCGTCTCGAGGCTGTCCCGGCCGAAGGGCCGGTCGATCTTCTCGCGCAGGTAGCGGACGTAGACGTCCACGACGTTGGAGCGGTTCTCGTACTCCATGTCCCAGCCGCCTTCGATCAGCGCGTAGCGTGAGAGCGCCTGACCGGGGTGGCGCATGAACACTTCGAGCAGCTGGAACTCCTTGGTGGAAAGCTCGATCTCCGTGTCGCCGCGGCGCACCTCGCGCGCCGCCGGGTCCAGGACGAGGTCGCCCACCGCGAGCCGGGTGGGCCGCTCCACCGGTCCTCGTCGTGCGAGGGCACGAAGGCGTGCGAGCAGCTCGTCGAAGTCGAACGGCTTGACCAGGTAATCGTCTGCGCCGGTGTCGAGTCCGGTCACCCGGTCGGCCACCCCATCGCGAGCGGTGAGCATGAGGATCGGCGTGCGCACACCGTCGGTCCTCAGCCGGCGGCACGTCTCGAGGCCGTCGATGCCCGGCAGGTTCAGGTCCAGGACCAGCACGTCGTAGGAGTTGGCGGGAGCCATCCACAGCGCGTCCTCGCCCGTCACCGCCACATCGGCGAGCAGGCCCTCCTCACGTAACCCCTGGCGGACCAGTTTGGCCAGCTTGACCTCGTCCTCGACGACCAGCACGCGCATGGTGGTCAAGGATGACGCTCATCGATTCCTCATGCGGGCGGAGTGCAATCGCGGCAATGGCACGACGCTCGAAAGGAGAGGCAATGAACTCGTCACACGTGGCCGGCGGACCGCTCGGAGTGGCGCGAACAGACCGTCAGCCCCGCTCTCGGACCCGACGGCCCGGGCGAAGCCGTCTGCCAACGGCCTTGAACTGGGCCGGGCAGATTCTGCTCGGCGCGGCGATCGTGGAGGCGCTGGCGGTGGGCATGTTCGGGCTGGTGGCGGGCACTTTCTTCGTGCTGCTCTTCCTCTCCGCCTACGTCGCCACCTTCGCCGCCGCGCGCCGGTGGGTGCGATGAGCGCAATCGACCCAGCACGGGGCATTCTCCTGGGCGGGCTGATCAAGGACTTCCGTTCCGAGGGCACGACGATCCACGCCGTGCGAGGCATCGATGTTTCGATCGCTCCCGGCGAGACCGTGGCGCTGCTCGGCCCCAACGGCGCTGGTAAATCGAGCACGCTCGACATGCTTCTGGGTTTGTCGGAGCCCGACGCCGGCGCTATCGAGGTCTTCGGAGTCAGCCCCCGCGCGGCCATCAAGGCCGGTGCGGTTGGCGCGATGCCCCAGACCGGCTCGCTGATCGGAGACCTCTCGGTCAGAGAGCTGGTGACGATGGTCGCGTCGCTCTACCGGAGCCCGATGGCCGTCGACGAGCTGCTGGAACTCACCGGCCTCGGGCCAATCGCCGGCTCACGCACCCAGAACCTGTCAGGCGGCGAGGGGCGGCGCGTACGCCTGGCGCTCGCATTGGTCAGTGATCCCGAGCTGCTGGTACTGGACGAGCCGACCGTCGCGCTGGACGTTGAAGCGCGGCGAGGTTTCTGGGCCACGATGCGTGGCTTCGCCGCGCAGGGCAAGACGGTGATCTTCGCGACCCATTACCTCGAGGAAGCCGACGCGTACGCCGACCGTGTGGTGCTGATGGCCCGCGGACAGGTGGTGGCCGACGGGTCGACCACGCAAATCAAGGCGCTGGTCGGCACACACACGATCCGGGCGACGTTGCCCCAGGGCGATCCGGGGGAGCTCAGTCTGCTGGACGGCGTGCTTAGGGCCGAGCGGCATGGCGCAACGGTGATTCTCACCTGCTCGGACTCCGACCTGGCCATCCGGGCCCTGCTCGACCAGTACGGCGACGAGCCGCGCGATATCGAGATCGCCGGCGCCGGACTCGAGCAGGCCTTCGTCGAACTGACCAGCGACAGCCGCACCAACGAGGCTCAGCGCGAGGAGGTGCCGGCATGAATGCAGGCGTCTACACCCGTTACGAACTGCTGCGGACGATTCGCAACAAGCGCATCACCATCCTGTCCCTCGCTTTTCCAATCGTTCTCTATCTCGCTATCGCGGCGCCGAACCGCAACGTGGCCGACTTCGCCGGCTCGGGGGTATCAGCTCCGCTCTACTTCATGGTCGGGCTCGCCGCCTTCGGGACGATGAACGCCATGCTCGCCGGCGGCGGGCGCATCGCCGCCGACCGCGCCGCGGGCTGGAACCGCCAGCTGCGGGTTACTCCGCTCTCGCCGCGCGCCTACCTGGGTGCCAAGGTGGTCTGCGGCTACCTGCTGGCCGTGCTCAGCATCGCGGTGCTGTTCGCCAGCGGCGCGCTGCTCGGAGTGCGGCTCCCGGCCGATCGCTGGCTGGCGATGAGCGGCCTCATCCTCATCGGGCTGCTGCCGTTCGCGGCGCTGGGCATCGCCTTGGGACACCTGCTCAGCGCCGACTCGATCGGCCCCGCCGTTGGCGGGACAGTCGGGCTGCTGGCCCTGCTGGGCGGCACCTGGTTTCCCATCAACGGCCACGGGCTCCTGCAGCACCTCGCCCATGCCCTGCCCTCGTACTGGCTCGTTCAGGCCAGCCACGTCGGCCTCGCAGACGGCGGCTGGGGCCTCGAGGGCTGGCTCGTGATGGGCGCCTGGACCGTCGGCCTCAGCACCTTGGCCATCCGTGCGTATCGGCGCGATACCAACAGAGCCGCTTGAAGGAGGACCAATGACCGCTATCTCCACTCCACTGACTTCACGCCGCCTGACGCTGCCGCTTGGAGCCGCGGCCGCATACATCTCAGCGTGGCTCGTCGGCCTCGCGATTTGGCCGGGCACCCCCGGCGTCGATTCAAGCGCCACTCACGTTGCCGATGCCTACGCGGCGCATCAGGGCCTGGCGATCGTTCAGTACCTGCTGGTCGAGGGAGTCGCCGGGATCGCGTTGGGGGCGATGGTCCTGGCAATCGGCCTCGGGCTGGTCGCGAACGGAGCCCGGCGGGCGGGAAAGACCGTGCTGGTCAGCGGGCTAGCCGCCGCGACCATATCTCTGGCCCAATCCGTCCTGGGCGTCATCATGGCGGCGGGCGCGCCAGACTCCGTCGCCACAGGGTCGACCGCAGATCTCTTCGATCTGCTCAATCGCATGGACGGCGTGAAGATGTTCCTGCTGGCCGCGATGGTCGCATCAGTAGTCAATGCGTCCCGCCGGCCGAGACTCCTACCGGGCTGGCTGCACGCGCTCGGCTGGGCGCTGATCGCCGCCCTCGTCACATCCGGCGCCGGCTACCTCCTGCTGTCCGGACCGCTGTCAATGGTTGCCGCGGTGTCACTCCTCCTGCTCCTTGTCTGGGTCCCGGCAGCGGCCGTCACCTTCAGTCGCACGCGACCTGGCCGGCAACCGAGCCCGGGGGATGTGCTGTGATCGGGCAATGCGCGCAGCCCCGCGGGCCCGGACGCTCTCGCGCCTCCCGATCCGGATCCGGCTCACGCTCGCGTTCGCCGGCGTCATTGCGGTCGTGCTTGGCGTCGCCGGCGTCTTTCTGGCACGGGAGTTCTCCCGCGACTTGGACCGGTCGATCGACGAGGCACAGCGGGTCCAGGCTGAGGACATCTCGGCCCTCGTAGCCGGCGCGCAGGGACCGTCGGCGGTAGCAAAGAGCGGCGAGCGGTTCGCCCAGGTCTACGCGTCCGACGGGCGGGTGCTGGGCACCACAGAAGCAGCCCGGGATATGCGTCTACTGTCGCCGTCTGAGGTCATCCGGGCAACAGAACGGAGCCTGCGCGTGGAGCGCCGGGCCGCAGCCGGCACCGACATGCGCGTGCACGCCGCCGCAGTGAGGCTGCGCACCGGTGAGCGCGCGGTGGTGGCGGTGGGCGACTCGCTGGAGCGACGCGACGAGAGCGTAGGCTCACTCAACCGGCTGCTCTTGATCGCGCTGCCGATCGCCCTGCTGCTGGCCTCCTTCGCAGGCTACGAGGTGGCCGGAGCGGCCCTACGCCCTGTCGAACGCATGCGGCGCCGCGCGGCGGAGATCAGCGACCGCAACCCCTCGCAGCGGCTGCCGGAGCCCTCCACGAACGACGAGATCGCCGCGCTCGCCATCACGCTCAACGGGATGCTCGACCGCCTCGAGAACGGGCTTGCGCGGGAACGCCGGCTCGTGAGCGACGCCAGCCACGAGCTGCGCACCCCACTCACCACCCTGCGCGCCGAGCTCGAGATGGCGCTCCGGGGCGAGCGCGACGCCGATACCCTGCGCGAGGCCATCGCCTCGGCAGACCAGGAGGCGCGCCGGATGACCCGAATCGCCAACGATCTGCTCGTACTCGCCCGTGCCGACCAGGGGCGGCTGCCGCTGGAACGGCAACCGCAGGTGGCGGGCGATCTGCTGCGCGAGGCGGCAGCGCGCGCGCACGCGGCGGCGGCCGCCGCCGACCGAAACGTCAGCGCCCGAACTACCGTCGCCTCCGACGCCGTGCTGCCGGCGGATCCCGATCGACTGGCCCAGGCACTCGACAATCTGATTGGAAACGCGCTGCATCACGGAGCGGGGAACGTCGAGCTATGCGCGGAGCGAAACGGCACGGCGATCGAGCTGCACGTGCTCGACCGCGGTTCCGGCTTCGACGCCGAATTTCTCCAGCGGGCCTTCGAGCGCTTCAGTCGCGACGCCACCGCGACGAGCGCGGACGGGTCAGGACTCGGCCTGGCGATCGTGGCGGCCATCGCCAACCTTCACGGCGGAGGCACCGGCGCCCGCAACCGCACCGGCGGAGGCGCCGACGTGTGGCTATGGCTCCCGGAGAGCTACCCCGGCGATGACCGCTGAGGACCCGTTCGCCTCACTGACCGACGAGCAGCGCGCCCTGCTGCGGCCGGCGCCCTTGCCCGAGCGCATCGAGCCCATGAAGGCGGTGCTGACCGACGAGCGCTTCTCCGACCCGGCCTGGATCTTCGAGCGCAAGCTCGACGGCATCCGCTGCATCGCCACCAAGGGAGAGCGAAACGTCCGGCTCCTGTCGCGCAACGACCTCAGCCTCAATGGGCGCTTCCCCGAGGTGGCCGAGGCGCTGGAGGCCGACCGCAGCGAGAGGTTGGTTCTAGACGGCGAGGTAGTCGCCTTTGCCGGCGCCCAGACGAGCTTCGCCCGGCTGCAGCAGCGTGCAGAGCATCCGGTGGCCGTCTTCTACTACGTCTTCGACGTGCTCCAGCTGGCCGGCCAGGACGTCACGCGGGTCCCTCTGCGCACACGCAAGTCCCTGCTCCGGGACGCCCTCGACTTTCACGGACCCCTGCGCTTCACGACCCACCGCAACCGTGAGGGGGAGGAGCTGTTCGCGCAGGCCTGCCGCAAAGGCTGGGAGGGCTTGATCGCCAAGCGGGCCGACTCCCTCTACGTCCACGGCCGTTCGCGCGACTGGCTCAAGTTCAAGTGCTCGGCCGAGCAGGAGCTGGTGATCGGCGGGTACACCGCCCCCCGCGGCAGCCGCACGGATCTCGGCGCGCTCCTGCTCGGGCATTTCGAGGGCGAGCGCCTGCGCTACGCGGGCAAGGTCGGCACCGGTTTCACCCGCGAGACGCTGCGCGACCTGGCCCGGCGCCTCCGGCCGCTGCGCCGCGACGACTCGCCGTTCGCCGACGAGATGCGCGAACGCGACGTGACCTGGGTCGAGCCGAAGCTGGTCGCGCAGATCGGCTTCAGCGAGTGGACGCGGGACGGGCGACTCCGCCACCCGCGCTATCTCGGCCTGCGTGACGACAAGCCGGCCGCGGAGGTGGTTCGCGAGCGGGGCCAGCCGGCGCGGTGTTGCTCAGGTTGGTGAGCCGGTGGCAGCCGAGGTCGTAGCAGGGGCAGTACTGCCGCGGTTGCCACCGACATCGCCCGGACTTAGGGTCTCAACCTCCCCAAACCGAAGGGTCTAGCCCGAATGAACACCGAAGCACCCGCGCCCAACACGATCGTTCTCGTCCATGGCTTCTGGGTCACGCCGCGCAGCTGGGAGGACTGGATCCGCCACTTCGAGAGCAAGGGCTTCCGCGTCATCGCTCCGGCCTATCCCGGTTTCGAGGTGGAGGTCGAGGCGCTGAACGAGGACCCGAGCCCCATCGAGGCCCTCAAGGTGCCGGAGATCATCGAGCACTTCGAGGCGGTCATCGGGGGGCTCGAGTCCGCTCCCATCATCATGGGCCACTCTGCCGGCGGGGCTTTCACCCAGATCCTGCTCGACCACGGCCACGGTGCGGCCGGCGTGGCGATCAACTCCGCTCCCACCGAGGGTGTGCGAGCGGTGCCCCCGGCTCAGCTCAAGGCCACCTTCCCGGTCCTGAAGAACCCCGCCAACAGGCACAAGGCGGTCGGGTTCACGCACGACCAGTGGCACTACGCGTTCACCAACACGTTCAACGAGGAGGAGTCCCGGCGCCTGTACGAGCGCTACCACGTTCCCGCCTCGGGCTCGATTTTCTGGGGCAGTGTCCTCGCAAACCTGCAGCCGGGCCACCAGGAGACGTGGGTCGACTACCACAACGACGAGCGCGCCCCGTTGCTGTTCATCTCGGGCAGCAAGGACCACCTGATGCCGCCTGCGATCCAGCGGTCGAATGCCAAGCACTACAAGTCGGACACCGTCACGGAGATCAAGGATTTCGAGGGCCCCCACCTGCTGCCGTCGGCACCCGGCTGGGAGGAGGTCGCCGACTACGCCCTGTCCTGGGCGCTCGACCACGCGGTGCATCGGAACCCGGCCTCGGGGAGCTCCGGCTGAGCAGCTCGTCGCCGCCGGTCAGATCACCGGCTTCACATCCACGATCGGCGTGCCGTCTAGGGCCTCGAGATCCGTGACAAGGACCCGATTGCCCTCAACGGTGACGATCTCCACCTCGTGCAGGCCGATGGGGTTCGGGCGGTCGGCGGAGCGGGTGCTGAACACTCCTCGCACGGGATTGGCGGGGTCGTCGCGCGGGTGAACACGCAGAATGTCTCGGCGCGCTCGGTCGAGCCAGGTGAGGACGATCACGCGATCGCCGGGCTCGATCTCCCGCAGGCCATCCAGCACTCTCGGCTCGAACACCAGCCAGGCCCGAGGCGCGCCCTCGGAACCCTGCTTGGGCGCGCCGGCGGCATCGGTCAACGGCGATTCGACCGCTCCGATTGGATCCAGCTCGGGCCGGTCTCGATCAGTCACGCTCACGCCGAGGCCAGGGCCCGTTTCAGGGTCGGCCCGAGCACCTTCGCCTTGACCATGTGCGTCTGCCCCTCCAGCACCTGGCGTCGCGCACTCGGCAGAAGCTCGGCCAGGCTCTGCATGCCGTTGGCCATCCAGTCAGGGCTCTTGCCGCCCACGAGCACGAGCGCGGGCACCCTCACAGCGCCCCAGTGCTCGGCGTCGAGCGGCTTGCCCGCCTGGGTGTCGCCCATTATGGCCGCGTCATAGGGCAGGGTGTGCGCGACCCCTCTGAGCTTTTTCCAGGCAGGCATGAGTGGCATCATCGCGACAAGTACGGCGGGCATGCCCACCAGCCGCCTGAACAGCTTCACCGCATCGCCCCGGCGGTCCGGCGCCAGAAGCAAGGTCAGGTCCGGCACGTACCCGAGGAGCTGCCTCGGGAGGCCTGACCGGCGTCAAGCCGCGGACCCCACGCTCCGGAGCGCTCAGGCGCTTTAGGAGTGGATTCTCCAGTAGCCGGTGGGCACCCTCGGAGAGTGCCGCAATCACGGACAGCTTCTGGTGACGCTCGCGCTGCCGATGGCCGCACCTCCGAACGACCAGGTGACCTCGTAGAGCCCGTTGACGAGTGGCGAGCCCACGATGCCGTAACGGAAGGCCCCGTCGACCGTGCTGCTGTTGGTACCGCTGGCGATCACCACGCCGTCCCGCTTCCACACGTGGCTGACCAGCCCGATGGAGCTGAAGCCGCTGCGACGGATGTAAATCGACAGTCCGTCGGGGTTGGGACAGGAACTCACGGTCCCTGCGTTGGCGACGAGGCCGGCAGGCGGCGTATCGGGGTCCTGGGCCAGCGTGCTCCAGCCCAGGAGCTGGTCGATCTTCGGGCTCGCCGGGGTCGGGGCCGGAACCGGCGCGGGCGCCGGGGCCGGGGCGGGCAGCGGGATCGGCGTCGGCGTGGACTTCGGCTTGGCCTTCGGCCTGCACTTCTTGCGCTTGACGTAGACGACCTTGCCGTTGCGCTTGACCAGCGCACCGCTCTTGGTGCGTTTCTTGACCCGGACGGTGCGACAGCGCTTCTTGGTCTTCGCGGCGGGTGCGGCGAGGTCGGCGCCGCTCGAGGCGGCGCTCCCGTTCGCCGGCGCGGCAGTGGCGCCCGGAGCGGCCACCGAGACCGTCAGGAGGGCGGCAATGCCGGCGACGAGCGCCAGTCTGCTACGTCCGCTGGTGCACGACCGCTGGAACGATGAACGCATGCCCTCTCCTTTGGGTCGCCCGACGGCGCCCCTCGAGTCCAGGGCGACACTAATGTCACCTATACGGGTGACACAAGCGACCAGGCACGAATTTGGTACGCGGGAAAATCAGGGCTTACACAGCGTCGTCTTGTAGCGGCAGGCCACGATCTGCGGCGTCTCCACCGGCCTACCCGCGTCGATGGATCGAGCGAGGCGGATCAGCTGGGCGTGTGACCAGGCCAGCGGCGTCGCGGAGAGAGTGTTCTCCCCCGGCACGAACTCGGGCTCGGTGTCGGCCGGCGGCTCGAAGTCCCATACCTGCTCGGCGATCACCTGCCCGCCTGAATCGTCGCCGACGGCAGTCATCGTGTCGAGATACTGCTGCGCCGGCTCCCCGGCGGCCAGTGCGTACTCCCCGCGCTCGCCCGTGAGCAGGGGCCAGCCGCGACCGATGGTCTCGCCCGAGCCCGTCTCCACGGGGGCCCACTGGCTCCCGTCCTCCTTCTCGCCGTAGCCGTCGAAGCTCGACCGGTGCCAGAAGGGCCCGTTGTCCGTGTCGTACTTGAGTTCGTCATCGATCACCGCCAGCGTCGAGGCGATGTTCGGATCGTCAGCCGACTTCACGCCGAGGCGGACCAGTTCCAGGAAGCTCGGATCCACGACCTCCCGCTGGTCGATCAGCGGGCCACCGTCGGCGATCTGGATCTCCGCCCCGGAGTTTGCGTCTCCGTTGTCGGTGATGCGCAGGTAGTAGGGATCCTCCGACAACGGCCCGTTGCGGGTCAGTGTCCACGTCTCGAGGTTGCCCTGCCACTTGTCGGCCACCGCGAGATAGCGGTCCGCCAGTCCCGGCTCGCCGTTCTTGCGGGCGATGTCCGCGGCGGTGACGAGCCCGGCGATCTCCGCGGCGATGGTGGCCGGCGAATAGCCGCCGATGTTCTCCCAGCGCTCCTGATCGGTGCGGGGCCCGTTGGCCACGAGGAACTCCGCCGACAGCCGCACGTTGTCCCAATCCTCGGCTCCCGTACGGCCCAGCTGCCAGGCCAGCACGATGGGGAAGGCCACCTCGTCGAGCTGCAGCCCGTCGAACACCGGCTCGCCGTCGAGCCGCGAGTTCTGGGGGAAGGACCCGTCCGGGCGCTGCTGCACGTTCCACAGATAGTCGAGCGAGCGTTCCGCAGCGGCGGTGTCGCCGGCCGCCAGCAGCCCCGTCGCGATCTGGTAGAGGTCGCGCGACCAGACCGCGATGTAGACGGGGATGTGCTGCAGCTCGTCGCGCCAGGCCCACGGGCGGCCGGGGGCGGCGACGAACCCGCCGCGGTAAGTCTTGTCCTCGTGCGAGGCCAGCAGCATCACCGAGGCGAGATAGCCGGCCCGGGAGGAGCGCGCGCTGTCGGGCACGGGATCCAGCGACGCGAAGTAGTCGCGCCAGCCCGCGCTGTACTCCCTGCGGGCCGACGCGAAGCCCCGCTCGAGCGCTGCCCGCGCGTTATCCACCGCCGCGTTCGCCTTGCGGCCGAACCCCAGTGCCAGGCGCAGCCGCTGGCCACCGGCCAGACCGGTCAGCCGGGTCGCGCCTGTCTGGACGACGTTGCCCCGGTCGTGTGCCGTATAGGACCAGTCGAGCTTGAAGTTCTTCTGCAGGTCCGTCCAGCCGTCACTGCGCTCGAGGTAGCCGCTGGACATCGCGGTGAAGCCCGAGGAGGCCAGCACCGCACCGCTCAGCCGACCGTCGGTGGCCACCAGGCCGCCACCCTCGCTGCGGCCCTTGTCGTCGTTGGCGTTCAGGCCCAGTCCGGCGTCGTGCAGGACATAGACGTCGTAGGGGGTCCCGGTCAGCGACTCGAAGCGGATGTCCACCAGCACCGCGGAGCGGTCGGGATCGGTCACATAGGTCTTGGTGATCCGGTACTTGCCCGACTTGGCCGTGTTCACCTGCCGGTAGACGGGGCTGCGCGCGTTGAGCAGCTGCACCTCGTGATCGGTGTCCTCGTCCTCGCGGTCGGCGAAGGTCTCACCGTCCGACACCACGAGCTGGGTGTCCCGGGTGGCGGGCGTGTCGATCCGCGGGAAGAAGACCTCGGTCAGCATGCCGTCGTTGACGGTGTACCAGGCCTTGCTCTTGCGGGTTCGCGAGGTGCCGAAGCCGTCCTTGTCTCCCGGCGCCCACGTCCCCGCCTTGCCCGGCGAGCTCGGTGCGTCGCCGGGGTCGGCATGGGCAGACCCGGTGACGGTGAGGCCGCTGATCAGCAGTGCGGCGAACAATAGGCGGGCGGCGCGGTGCAACCGCATATCTCTTCTCCCAGGTCCGATGGACGACCAGGGCGTCGCTACCCGGTGCCCGACGCCGAGAAACGCCCGAGCGCATCGACCCGCCCTGGCGGCGTGCTCGGGTCTATCTCAGGCAAGATCTGCCCATGGAGCACCGACGACCGGGCGGCGGCCGGGTTGCGCTGGGGCCGCTGCGCCCGAGCATGAGCAGCGCCTGCGCGAGCTGCGCGTCGCACCCGAGGTCGCGCGCTGTACGCCGACAGAACGAGCGTGCGATCCATGTCAACGAGACGCTCGGCTTCCGCCGCGTCGGCGTCCTGCCCTGAGCCATGGCACGAGTCCTGTTCGTGTGCCTACACAACGCCGGCCGCTCGCAGATGAGCCAGGCGCTGTTCGAACGCGCCGCCGGGGGCCGCCACAGCGCCGAGTCCGCCGGCACCACCCCGGGCGAGCACGTCCACCCCGAGGTGGTGACGGCGATGGCCGAGCTCGGCATCGACCTGTCCGGCCGGATCCCGCGCAAGCTCACCGACGAGATCGCGCAGGCGGCCGACGTGGTGGTGACGATGGGCTGCGGCGACGAGTGCCCCTACATCCCGGGCAAGCGCTACCTGGACTGGGAGCTGCCCGATCCCAAGGGGCGGCCCATCGAGGAGGTGCGCCCGATCCGCGACGAGATCGAGCGGCGCGTACAGGGACTCATGTCCGAGCTGGGCGCGGCGAATAGCTGAGGCCGCGCGGTCAGCGCGCGAGGCAGCCGTGTGCCTCGAGCAGCTCGAGCACCTCCGCGTGCGGCAGCGCCTCCACCACCCGCCCGTCCCGGCCCTCCACGGTCTCGGCGCTCCACAGCGCGTTGAGCACCGCCTCCTCGGTGGCGTCCACCGTCGCGCTGAACAATCCATCGAAGTCGGCCGGAGCGACCTCCGGCGCGGTCGAGAAGCCCAGGAAGATCTCGCCGCTCTCGTGGTGGCCCACCGAGCCGGTGCGGCCGAGACCGAGCCCGGCGCGCCGGGCGACGCGGGCGAGGTCGGCCGAGGCCAGCGGGGCGTCGGTGGCCACGACGGCGATGCAGCTCCCCGCGGGCTTCGGAGGGGCCCCGGACGAGGCCTGTCCATCGCCGGGCAGCAGCCGTCCCACCGGCACGCCGTCGATGCGCAGGTCCCCGCGCGCGCCGAAATTGGCCAGCACCAGCACGCCGACGGTCCAGCCGTCCCCGCCGACGCGCCGGCTCGCGCTTCCGATGCCGCCCTTGAAGTCGAAGCAAATCATGCCGGTGCCCGCACCCACCGCACCCTGGACGACTCCGGTCGCCGCGGCGGCGTCGGCGAGCGCCCGGCCGGCGTCGGGCGCCTCCACCTGCACCACGCGTGCGTCGTTGAGCCAGCTGTCGTCGCACTCGCCGACCACCGGGATCACGATCGCCTCCACTCCCACTCGGGGGTCGGCAGCCACCGCGGCGGTCACCGCGCCGTCATAGACGCGCCCCACGGCCATCGTCGAGGTGAGGTATATCGGCGGATCGAACGTCCCCCACTCCGCCACGCCGATGGATCCGGTGAGCTCCCCTGCGCCGTTGAGCACCGCCACGCCCGCGCGCGGCGCGGCCGCCTCACCGGGCACGATCGCGGTCACCCCGGTGCGCGCCACACCTCGTCCCGCAGGCGGCTCGGGCTCGTCCCGCCACACGGTCACGTGGCCGACGCGCACCCCGGCGACGTCGGCGATCGAGTTGTCCGGTCCCGGATCCAGCTCACCTATGCGAACGCCCAGCTCGCGCAGGCCGGCGGAGGTCTCCATGAGACGCGACCCTACCGGCGGATACGCTCGCGCCCGTGGGACTCGCGATGCCCGTGGTCTGGAGCGACCGCCACCGCCTGCACGACCCCGGAGCCGAGATCTGGGTCGGCGTGCGCACGCCGGGGACCGAGGTCCCCGCGCGCGCCGAGTGCATCCGCGAGGCTCTGGCCGCCGGCGGGGCGCAGGTCGTCGAGGCCCGCCCGCAACCGGACGAGGCCGTGCTGAGCGTGCACGACACCGGCCTCGCCGGCTACCTCGAGCTGGCCTGGGACGACTGGCAGGCGGCGGGGCTGACCGAAAATCCGGGCCAGGACCGCGTGGTCCCCTACATCTTCGCCCACGCCGGTCTCGTGGCCGACAGGCCGCCGGTGACTCCCGCCGCCCCCAGCGCGCGGGCGGGGCTGTTCGCCTACGACACCATGACCCTGATCGGGCCCGGCACCTGGGAGGCCGCCCGGGGCGCGCTCGACACGGCGGTGACCGCCGCCGACCTCGTGCTCGCAGGCGCTCCGGCCGCCTATGCGTGCGCGCGCCCGCCCGGCCACCACGTGACGCGCAGCGCCTTCGGCGGCTCCTGCTACCTCAACAACTCCGCCGCCGCCGCGGCCCGCCTGCGCGCCGGCACCAAGGGTGCGCGCGTGGCCGTGCTCGATATCGACGCCCACCACGGCAACGGCACCCAGTCGATCTTCTACGAGGACCCCGAGGTGCTGGTGGGGTCGGTTCACGTAGACCCGGCGGCCGGCTGGTTTCCCCACTTTGTCGGCTTCGCCGACGAGACCGGCGCCGGAGCGGGCGCCGGCGCCAACCGCAACGTCCCGCTGGCCCCCGGAAGCGGCGACGAGGCCTGGTTGGAGGCGCTGACCGTGCTGGTGGACTGGGTCCGCGAGGGCCGAGCCAAAGCGCTCGTGGTGGCCCTCGGCGTGGACGCGGCGGACGACGATCCCGAGAGCCCGCTCAAGGTCACGAGCGAGGGCTTTCGCGAGGCGGGGCGGCGCCTCGGGAGGCTCGGGCTGCCCACCGTCGCCGTCCAGGAGGGCGGCTATGACCTGGACCGGATCGGAGGCCTGGTGAGCAAGGTCCTGACCGGCATCGAGGAGGCACACAGTGGCTGAGCAACGATCCATCTGGGTGGGCCGCGACGAGCACGAGGGGGTGCTCTCCGAACCGCGCCGGGACCTCGAACCGCCGCCTCACTGGCGCCTCGAGGCGGTGGCCGCCACACATCGCCCGCGCTCGCTCACCGTGGGGGCCGGCCGCAGTCGCGGCGCCTTCATAGAGGATCGTGAGACCTCCGACGTCTGGGTCATCGACCTCGAGGCCGGGGCGGTCCCCGAGCGGCTGACCACCGGCCGGGACCCCGCTCCCTTCTGGGAGGACGTGGAGCCGCGGCTCTCGCCCGACGGTTCGCAGGTCGCCTACGGCGACCAGGGCGCCGTGTGGCTCGTCCCCACCGCGGGTGGCTCGCCGCGGCGGCTGGTCGAGGGATCGAGCCCGGTGTGGATCGACAACTCGGGCCTCGTGATCTCCGTGGAGCGCGGCGACGAGACGCGCCTGGCCGTGGTTGACAGCGCCGACCCCTGGCCGCGCCGCCTCGCAACCGGGCACGACAATCTGGACGAACGCGGCGACGAGGGGGAGGCGACGGTGTCGCCCGACGGCCGTGAGGTGGCCTACACCTTCACCCCGCGAGCCGACCTCAACCGCAGCGAGATCCGTGTGGCCGCGATCGACGGAGGCGCGGTGCGTGCGCTCACCGGCACGCCGCGCATGCACGATCGCGAGCCGGCCTGGTCGCCCGACGGATCCAGCGTCGCCTACGGGTCCGAGCGCAGCGGCTTCTACGAGCTTCACCTGGTGGGGCGTGACGGTGAAGGCGAGCGCCGGCTGACGAGCGCGGGGGCCGACCACACCGAGCTCGACTGGAACCCCGACGGCTCGCGCCTGGCGCTGACACGGGCACGCTCGAGCCGCTTCGACCTCGTTCTGGTCGATGCCGCGTCGGGGGAGGCCGAGCTCGTGGCCGAGGGCGGCATGTGGAGTCGGCCCCAATGGACGGCGTCGGGCGCGCTGGCCGTCGTCTACGAGGATCACGCCACGCCTCCGCAGCTGCGGCTGGTCGAACCCGGAGCTCCGCCGCAGGCGCTCCACGAGCCTGCGCCGAAGGCCATGCGCAGCGCGCCCCACGCCGAGCTCGAGGACGTGCTCTTCCCCTCCTTCGACGGCCTCGACATACCCGGCTTCATCCTGCGCCCGCGCGGGGCCTCGGGCGACCGGCCGGTCCCCGCCGTGGTCTACCCCCATGGTGGGCCGACGATGTCCTATGGCGACGAGTGGGACGGCCACGCCCAGTACTTCGTCGCTCGCGGCTATGCCTGGCTCGCGCTCAACTACCGCGGCTCCACGGGCTACGGGCGCGACTTCGAGCGGCTCAACCACGGCGTGTGGGGAGTCGACGACACCAAGGACTGCCTGGCGGCGGCGGACTTCCTGCGCACGCTCGACTGGGTGGACGGCCGGCGGCTCGGCATCTTCGGCGCCAGCTACGGCTCGTACATGGCGCTGCTGTCGGTGACCGACGATCCCGAGTTTCGCTTCCGCTGTGCGGTGGCCAAGTACGGCGACTGCGACATCGCCACCTCCTGGGCGCAGGGCGACCGAGAGGGCGTGCAGGACCTCGAGCGCATGATGGGCACCCCGGCCACCGCGCCCGAGGCCTACCGGGCCGGCTCGCCCTACCACCGGCTCGAGAACATCCGCGTGCCACTGCTCATCGCTCACGGTGAGCTGGACGAGCGGGTGAGCCCGAAGCAGTCCGAGCAGCTCGTGGCCGGGCTGCGCCGGCTGGGCAAGACGTTCGAGTACGTGACCTACCCGACGGAAGCCCACGGCCTGCTGCGAGCCGGTCCGCAGCTCGACTTCTACCGGCGTCTTGAACGGTTCCTTAACTGGAATCTGATGTGAGCACGTGTAAGAGTGCGCAAATTCGTTCAGAGGAACGTCGAGGGGGACTCGCGTTGAGCATCAAGGTAAGGACACTGGCCGGAACCATTCTCGTTTTGGCTGTGCTCGCCGGCCTGGCGACCGTCACGGCACAGGGGCAGGGAGAGGGAGAGCCGGTCACGTTCGACGTGGGCGACCCGCAGGGGATCGACAGCATGAACCCGCTGATCGGCGTGACGGTGGCGGCCTACGAGGCCTGGAACCTTCAGTACGCCCAGGTCACGGGCAAGTCGCCCGAGGACTTCTCCGCCATCCCCGGGCTGGCCGAGTCGTGGAAGGGCTCGGACAACGGACAGACCTGGACCTACAAGATGCGCCCGGGGGCCAAGTGGTCCGACGGCAAGCCGCTGACTGCCGAGGACGTGGCCTGGACGATCAACACCTCCCGCGACGAGGAGTGGATCAACCACGGCACGATCACTGCGGATCTCGAGGCCGAGGCACCCGACGCCGAGACGCTGATCGTGCGCAGCTCGGTGCCCGACCCCAAGCTGCCCGTGCTCGACTTCTACGTCCTGCCCAAGCATATCTACGGCAAGCTGAGCGCCAAGGAGCGCCAGACCTACGACGGGCTCGACGGAGTGGGCTCCGGCCCGTTCACCCTCGAGAAGTTCGAAGACGGTCAGTTCGCCCGCTTCAAGGCCAACCCGAACTTCTACGGCGGCAAGCCGGCGATCGACACCGTCGTGCTGCGCAAGTTCAACAACCCGGACGCCATGGTCGCCGCACTGAAGACGGGCGAGCTCGATGCCGCCCAGGACATTCCGAGCAACTCGTTCAACCAGCTCAAGGAAGACGACAACATCCAGACCGTCGAGGGCTATCAGGGCGCATTCAGCGAGGTCGCCATCAACGGAGGCGACGGCCTCAAGAAGCCCCACCCGGCGCTGCTCGACCCCGAGGTGCGCAAGGCAATCGCGCACGCGATCGACAAGGACACGCTCGTGGACCGCGTGCAGGGCGGCCTGGCCCGGCCCGTCGACACCATGGTTCCCTCGCCCGATCAGAGCTGGCTTCCCGATATCCCCGAGGACCAGAGGTACGAGTTCGATCTCGACAAGGCCCGCTCCATCCTCGAGGAGGCGGGCTACAAGGACACCGACGGCGACGGTGTGCGCGAGATGCCCGGGGGCGGTCAGCCGCTGAACTTCAAGTACTACGTGCGCTCGGATGGCGAGACGGGCCCGGAGATCGGCGAGTTCATGACCGGCTGGCTCGATGAGATCGGCATCGCCACGACCACGAAGGTGGCCGACGACAGCCAGCTCACGACGATCATCGGCAAGGGCGACTACGACATGTTCGCCTGGGGCTGGGTGCCCTTCGTCGACCCGGACCAGATGCTCTCGTACATGAAGTGCGACCAGGTGAGCTCCGACCCCGAGGATCCGACCAACTACTACAACGACGCCAACTACTGCGACCCCGAGTACGACCGCCTCTACAAGCAGCAGAAGGTTGAGCTCGATCCCGAGAGGCGCAGGGAGATCGTGCAGGAGATGCTCACCCGCTGGCAGCAGGCGGCGGTCTACAACGTGATCTACACCGAGCCCGAGACGCAGGCCTATGTGAAGGATCGCTTCACGGGCTTCGTGCGCCAGCCGGCCAAGACGGGGCCCGTCCTGTACTCGAATTCCTCGCCGTCGTACGCGCAGCTCGAGCCGGTGAGTGCGTCGGGCGGCGACGATGACGGCGGGGGCGGCAGCGGCGGGATCATCGCGATCATCGCGGTGGCCGTGCTGGGGATCGGCGGCATCGCCCTCTTCATGTCACGACGGCGAAGCGCGGACGAACGGGAGTAAACGCGGTCGCGTAGGTGAGGGCGCGCTGGATCACCGGGAAGGTCCTTGGCTCCCTCGCCACGCTGCTGTTCGTCATCTGCTTCAACTTCTTCCTGTTCCGGGTGGTCGAGACGGACCCGGTGGCCAATCTCTTCCGGGGCAAGGAGCTGTCGCAGACCCAGCGCGCCGAGCTGACCAAGCAGTTCGGCCTCGACGGCTCCCAGGCCGATCAGTTCGTCAACTACCTCAAGCAGACCGCGACGCTGAACTTCGGGCGCTCGTACCAGACCAACCAGCCCGTAGCCACCGAGATCAAGAACAAGGCGCTCCCGACGATCGCGCTGGTGGGGGTCGCGGGAGTGCTCTCGGCGCTGTTCGGAATCCTGCTCGGGGTCGCTGCCGCGTGGCGAAGACGCACGAAGACCGACTACGCGGCCACCGGGTTCTCGATCAGCTTCTACTCGATGCCCGACTTCTGGCTGGGAATGATCCTGCTGACGATCTTCGCGGTAGGGCTCGGCTGGTTCCCGGTGGGAGGGATCACGGACCCCGGCTCGACCGCCACCGGGCTGGCCAAGCTGCCCGATCAGGCCCATCACATGTTCCTGCCGGCGCTCACGCTCACGCTGGCCTACCTCGGCGAGTACGCGATCGTGATGCGCTCGTCGCTACTCGACACGATGCGCGAGGACTATCTCGTGCTGGCTCGTGCGAAGGGCCTGCGTGACGTGCTCGTACGCAACCGGCACGCGGTGCCAAACGCCCTTCTGCCCGTGGTGGCCCTGATGGCCATCAACTTCGGCTTCGTGCTCTCCGGAGCGATCGCGGTCGAAGCGATCTTCTCCTGGCCCGGCCTCGGCCTGGCCACCTACGAGGCCCTGAAGGGACCCGACCTGCCGACGCTCCAGGGGCTGTTCCTCGTGTTCAGCGCCTCGGTGATCCTGTTCAACCTGCTCGCCGACTTCCTGTATGCGTACCTCGACCCGCGGGTGCGCAACGCATGAGCGCAGCAGCCCTTCCCTCGGCCCGCCGCGTCACCTGGCTGCGCCGCCGCCGGGCGCTCGCCGGGATATGGCAGGACTTCCGCCGGCACCGGCCCGGGATGCTGGGCCTGATCGTGCTGTCGGCGTTCGTCCTGATGGCGCTCGCCGCCCCGCTGCTGGCCGATGCGGACGGGCTGAAGGCGGTCAACACGACCGACAATCCGGCCTTCGCCAGCCCCTCGGAGTTCGGCGTGCTGGGGACCGACGACCTCGGCCGCGACGTGCTGACCCAGTTCATCTGGGGCGCGCGCATCAGCCTCCTGGTGGGTCTGGCGGCCACCCTGATCGCGGTACTGATCGGCTCCGTCGTAGGCATAGCGGCGGGCTTCTTCGGCGGCAAGACCGGAGGAGTGCTGATGCGGATCACCGAGTGGTTCCTCGTGATTCCCTTCCTGCCGCTGGCCATCGTGCTGGCCGCGATCCTCGGGCCCTCGATCCAGAACATCATCCTGGTCATCGGGATCACCTCCTGGCCCTCCACCGCGCGCCTCATCCGCGCGCAGGTCCTGACCCTGCGCGAACGCGACTACGTCGATCGCAGCCGTGCCCTGGGGGGCTCGAACTGGCATCTGATGTCGCGCCACATCCTGCCCAACGTCGCGCCTCTGATTCTCGCCAACACGACCCTCACGGTCCCCGTGGTGATCCTCTCCGAGGCTGTGCTCTCCTTCCTCGGCCTGGGCGACCCGTCGAACGCCTCGTGGGGAAAGATGCTCGACGACGCCTTCGAGGCGGGCGCGGTCACGCTCGAGGCGTGGTGGTACATCGTGCCCCCCGGGCTCGGCATCATGCTCGTGGTGCTCGCCTTCACGCTGGTGGGGACGGCGCTGGAGGAGATCCTCGATCCCCGGCTTCGGGACAAGCGCCAATGAGCGTCGAGACCGATCGCATCGAGCCGGTTACGGAGAAGGCGCCTCTGCTGGCCGTGCGCGACCTGCACGTGACCTACCCCACCGCGGGCGGGGGCCTGCCCGCGGTACGCGGCGTCGACCTCGAGCTCGAGGTGGGCGACACCTTGGGCCTGGCGGGCGAGTCGGGCTGCGGCAAGTCCACGATGGCGGCCGCGCTGCTGCGCCTCCTGCCGCAGGGCACGAAGGTCAGCGGCGAGGTGCTGCTCGACGGCGAGGACGTGCTCACCATGAAGCCGGGGCGCCTGCGGGCCGTGCGCTGGACCGGCCTGGCCATCGTCTTTCAGGGCGCGCTGCACACGCTCAACCCGGTTCAGCGGGTGGGCGACCAGATCGCCGAGGCGATTCGGCTGCACTCCGAGGCGAAGGGCATACGTAAGCGCGTGGGCGAGCTGCTCGAGCTCGTCGGGCTGCCCGCTCGCCGGGCGAGCGACTACCCCCACCAGCTCTCCGGCGGCCAGCGCCAGCGCGTGCTCATCGCGCTCGCCCTCTCATGCGAGCCGCGGCTGCTGATCGCCGACGAGCCCACCACGGCGCTCGACGTGATGGTCCAGGCCCAGGTTCTGCGCCTGCTCGAAGACCTACAGGAGCGCTTCGGCCTGGCCACGATCTTCATCACTCACGACCTGTCCACGCTGGCCGCCGTCTGCAAGCGCCTCGCGGTGATGTACGCGGGCCGGATCGTCGAGGAGGGCCCCAGCCACGACGTGTTCGCGGCACCTGCACACCCCTACACGCGAGGCCTGGCCGCAGCGTTCCCGGTGATCGGCGACCCCGCCTTCCGGATGCACCCGTCGGGCCTGCCGGGCGACCCGCCCGATCCGCGCACCCTGCCGAGCGGCTGTCCCTTCGAGCCGCGCTGCCCGGCGTCGGTCGAGGTCTGCCGCTCCACCGACGTCGAGCTCTGGCCCGCGGGCCCGGGACGCTCCGCGGCCTGCGTCCACGTGGCCGGCTCCCCGGTGTCGCCATGACCGGCGCGCCGCTCCTCGAGGTGCGTGACCTGCATGTGTCGTTCCCGGCGCGCCACGGCGTGGCGCAGGCCGTGGACGGCGTCGACCTCGAGATGCGCAGCGGCGAGATCGTGGCGCTGGTAGGCGAGTCGGGCTGCGGCAAGACCACCCTGGCCCGGACCATCGTGGGGCTCGAGCGGCCCGACTCGGGCGAGGTCCTCCTGCGCGGGGAGCCGCTGGGCCACACCCGCCGTGAGCTGCGCGAGCACCGGCGCACCGCCCAGCTCATCTTCCAGGACCCCACCGGCGCGCTCAACGCCCGGCAGACGATCTACGAGGCGGTGGCCGAGGGGGTGCGCATCCAGAAGGTGCCGGGAAATGAGGAGCAGCTGGTGGCGGACGCACTCGCGCGCGCCGGCCTGCGCCCTCCGGAGCAATTCGTCACCCGCTATCCGTACGAGATCTCGGGCGGGCAGCGTCAGCGGGTGATCATCGCCGGGGCGATGATCCTCAACCCCAGCCTGCTGGTGGCCGACGAACCGGTGTCGAGTCTCGACGCCTCGGTGCGCGGAGAGATTCTCGGCCTGATGCTGAAACTCGCGCGCGAGACGGGCGTGGGCATCCTCGTCGTCACCCACGACCTGGGGCTGGCCTGGAACATCGCCGATCGGGTGGCGGTCATGTACCTGGGCCGGATCGTCGAGCAGGGGACGACCGAGGAGATCCTCACCGAGGCCCGACATCCCTATACGCGCGCGCTGTTGTCCGTGGTGCCGGAGATAGAGCAGATGGACCAGCAGATCCTTACCGGCGAGGCACCCGACCCCACGCGCATACCGCCGGGCTGCCGATTCCACCCGCGCTGCCCGCTCGTCGAGTCGGGGGAGGCGGCGAAGCTGGGCATCGAGGAGCGCTGCCGGGGCGAGGATCCGCGGATGCTGCCGGCCTGCCACGCTGTCGCGTCCGTACCCGCCGCGCTGGAGAGCTCGTGACCGACACCCTGCCCTATCACTGGTACACCGACTCACAGGTCTTCGAGCGCGAGCGCGAGCAGCTGTTCGCACGCACCTGGCAGTACGCGGGGCACAGCGGAGACCTGGCCGAGCCCGGCTCCTACTTCACGCTGCACGCCGGCGAGGTCCCGCTGGTGGTGGTGCGCGACCGCGAGGACGAGCTGCGCGCCTTCGTCAACGTGTGCCGCCATCGCGGGGCCGAGGTGGTGAGCGGCGCCGGCCGCTGCACCACGCTGCAGTGCCATTACCACGCCTGGACCTACGGCCTGGACGGCTCCCTGCGCGCGGCGCCGCGCTCCGAGAGCGATCCCGGCTTCGAACGCGAGGCGCTCGGCCTGCGCCCGGCCCAGGTGGACACGTGGGGCCCGTTCATCTTCGTCAATGCGGACGCCGAGGCGGCCCCGCTCGCCGACACGCTCGGCGCCCTGCCGGGCCTCGTACGCCAAGCCGGCCTCGACGTCGACGCGCTCGCCTTCCATTCGCGCGTGTCGTACTCGCTCGACGCCAACTGGAAGATCGCTGTTGAGAACTTCCTCGAGTGCTACCACTGCGCCGTCGCCCACCCCAGCTTCAGCGACGTGATCGACGTGACACCCGAGTCCTACCGGCTCGAGAGCCACCCCACCTTCGCCACCCACCACGCACGCCTGCGCGACACCCCCCGCGGTGACCACTACGACACCGACGGCGACATCGAGGGCCAGTTCCACATGATCTGGCCGAGCATCAAGGTGAACCTCATGCCGGGCCGCGCGAATCTCTCGATCGGGCCGCTTGTGCCCGTCGAGCCCGGGCGCACGGACGGCTTCCTCGACTACTTCTTCGGCGCCGACAGCGATCCCGCCTGGATCGCCGATTACCTGGAGCTCGACAACCAGGTGGGCGCCGAGGACCGGGTGCTGGTCGAGTCGGTGCACCGCGGGATGCGCTCGGGGGCGTTCGAACACGGCCGCCTGCTGCTGCCCGGCGAGCAGCTGATCGGAGACTTTCAGGGCTGGGTGGCGGCGGGACTCAACGGCGGCGTCCCACGGTGAGCACGCGCTTCACCTACACGAGCGGCGGGCTGGCCGGCCCGGAGACCGACACCGAGTTCGAGGCGCAGCTGGCCGAGGCGCGCGCCGGAGGCGGCGCCGAGCCGCTGCCGCACCTCGTCGCCGGTGAGGCGGTCGACGAGGGCGAGCCCTTCGACCGCCAGGATCCGTCGTCGGACGGCGCGCTGGCCAGCCGCGCACGGGCCGCATCGCCCGAGCTCGTGGGCCGCGCCGTCGAGGGCGCGCGTTCGGCAGCGCGCGCCTGGGCGGCCACGCCCTACGCCGAGCGCTGCGAGCTGTTGCGCGCCGTTGCGCAGGGCATCTCCGAGCGCCACCTCGAGCTGGCCGCCGTGGCCAGCCTCGAAGCGGGCAAGCTGCGCGGGGAGTCGATAGCCGAGGTGCAGGAGGCGGTCGATCTGATCACCACCTATGCGGATCTCATGGAGCGAAACGACGGCTACACCCAGCCGCTCGACAGCTTCGTCGCCGACGAGCGCAACACCGACGTCCTGCGCCCCTACGGCGTCTTTGCCGTGATCTCGCCCTTCAACTTCCCCGTCGCGCTGGCCGTCAACATGGCCGCAGCGGCCCTGATCGCGGGCAACACCGTGGTGCTGAAGCCGTCGGAGGAGACGCCCTGGACGGGAGCGATCCTGGCCCAGATCGCCACTGCGGCGGGCCTGCCGCCAGGCGTGTTCAACGTGATCCACGGCGGCCCGGACACCGGCCGCGCCCTGGCCGAGGCGCCGGTGGACGGCGTGGCCTTCACCGGCTCTGCAGCCGTGGGCCGGGCCATCGCGCGGCGCCTGCAGGAGGGCCCGTTCGCGCGGCCTGCGCTCACCGAGATGGGCGGCAAGAACCCCGCGATCGTCACGGCTGCGGCCGATCTCGACAAGGCGGCCGAGGGCGTGGCCCGCGCCGCCTTCGGCCTGTCGGGGCAGAAGTGCAGCGCCTGCTCGCGCGCCGTGGTGGTGGACTCGGTGCACGCCGAGTTCGTGGAGCGCTTGGCGGCCTTCACGGAAGGACTCGCCCTGGGCGACCCCGCGCAGCGCGACGCTTTCCTGGGCCCGGTGGTGAACGCGGCGAGCGCGTCCCGCTTCGAGGAGGCGGTGGACACCGCTCGGCGGGACGGCGCGGTCGCGGCCGGAGGCGGGCGCCCGGACCGGCCCGGGCACTTCGTCGAGCCCACCGTGGTCAGCGAGCTGCCCTCGAGGCACCGGCTCGAGCGCGATGAGCTCTTCCTGCCCTACGTCACGGTGTCGCGCGTCGGCTCACTCGACGAGGCCATCGCCGAAGCCAACGCGCCGGTGTACGGACTCACCGCCGGCATCTTCAGCGAGGACGAGTCCGAGCAGGAGCGCTTCCTGGAGGCGATCGAGGCCGGCGTCGTCTACGTCAACCGGCGCGCCGGGGCCACCACGGGCGCCTGGCCCGGCACGCAGACCTTCTGCGGCTGGAAGTCGAGCGGCTCGACGGGCAAGGGCGGTCTGGGGCCCTACTACCTGCCCCAGTTCATGCGCGAGCAGAGCCGCACGATCGTCACCTGAGCTCGGCGGCCAGCGCGGCGAACACCTCGTGGTAACGCTCCACCGCGGCGTCGCCGTGAGCCACGCTCAGGTTCCACTCCTGTTCGCGGCCGGGCGTGGTGTAGAGCCCGCGATTCATCGCGAAGGCCCAGACCAGCTCGGCCAGCTCGGGGTTGTGGCGGCGGGCGTAGGAGCGCTGGTCGATCACGCGCTCGGGCCCGTAGCTGACGCTCCCCTTGGAGCCGAGCCCGGTGACGCGCGCGGGCAGACGGCGCTCGCTGATCACGCTCGCGCAGCCGGCGGCCATGCGCTCGCCCAGGTGCTCCAGCCGCTCGTAGGCCGCCGGGGTCAGCACCTCGAGCAGGTTCACGCGGGCGGCGGCCATGCCCAGCGGATTGCCGTTGTAGGTGCCGAAGTGGGGCACGCTGCCGTCCTCTACCACTGCGGCCAGCCCGGCGGCGATGCCAACGGCGCCGGCGGGCAGGCCGGCCCCGAGCGCCTTGGCCAGCGTGACCATGTCGGGCGTGACGCCGAAGCGCTCGGTGGCCCCGCCGGCAGCGATGGTCAGGCCGGTCTTGACCTCGTCGAAGATCAACACGATGCCGTGACGGCGGGTGAGCTCCCGAACGCCGTCGAGATAGCCCTCCTCGGGCAGCACCAGGCCGACGTTCGTCATGGCCGCTTCCATGATCACGCAGGCCGGCTTGCGCCCCGCGCGATCCAGCGCGCTGATGCGCTGCTCCATCGCATCCGCGTCGTTGAAGTGGACGGTGTGGACCTGCTCGGCCAGCGCGCGCGGGATGCCGGCCCCCGCCGCCGGCGAGCCGGCCAGGGCCACGTCGTGATGGCCGTGGTAGGCACCGAAGATCTTCAGCACGTCGTCGCGCCCCGTGTGGGCGCGGGCGATCCGGATGGCCGCCATGGTCGACTCCGTGCCGGAGTTGGTGTAGCGCCAGAGCGGCAGCCCGAAGCGCCGGCGCAGCTCCTCGGCCACCGCCACGGCGTCCTCGGTCGTGGCCGCAAAGTGCGTGCCCCGGCCATGACGTTCGGCCAGGACGGCACCGATGGCCGGATGGGCGTGGCCCTGCACCATGGCGCTGAAGCCGTTGTGGAGGTCGAAGTACTCGTTGCCGTCGACGTCCCACACGCGCGCGCCCTCGCCGCGGCTGATGTACACCGGCCAGGGCCTGCGCGCCTGGAAGGTCGAGACCACACCGCCGGGCAGCACTCGGCGGGCTCGTTGGTGCAGCTGTCCCGACCGCGGCGTGCGCTCGTCGAGCGCGGCGAGCTCCTGCGCGGCGAGCACACGGATGCGCTGCCGGTCGAGCTCGACGGCCGCTTGGCTGCCGGTGGCCATTTCGGTCAGCCTTCCCGACGCACCGGCGACCGTCAAGCTTGACTATACCCCCTAGGGGTACCTAGACTGAAGGCATGGAGGCCTCCGCCCACGAGCACGATCACTCCCTGCCCAGCACCGGCCGCGCCCTCGACGCGATGGCGCTCAGCGCCACGCTTCACTGCCTGACCGGCTGCGCGATCGGCGAGGTGCTGGGGCTGATCATCGGCACGGCGCTCGGCTGGTCCGACCTGGGCACCATCGCTCTCGCGGTGGGCCTGGCCTTTCTGTTCGGCTATGCGCTCACCAGCCTGCCGTTGCTGCGCGCGGGCCTGGCCGTGGCCACGGTCATTCCGATCGCCCTCGCCTCGGACACGCTCTCGATCGCCACCATGGAGATCGTCGACAACGTGATCGTCCTCGCGATCCCCGGAGCGATGGAGGCCGGCGTGGGAGACGTGCTGTTCTGGGGCAGCCTGTCGGTGGCTTTGGCGATCGCCGGCCTCGTGGCCTTTCCCGTCAACCGCTGGCTCCTGGCCCGCGGCAAGGGCCACGCGGCGGTACACGAGACCGGCATACACGGCGGCCCGCCGGTGTGGGCCGTGGGCGTGGTGGCCGCGCTCGCCAGCGGCCTTTGGAGTCGTCGTCCTGGCGGCCGAGTTCCTGTAGGAGACTCGGCCGCGCCCCGATCGCTAGGCCAGGCCCTCGAGCTTGTACTCGCGCAGGAAGCCCTCGAACAGGCGCCGGTGGCCCTCCTCGTCACGCAGGATGGCGATGACCATGTCCTGGGTCACGGGGTCCTTGCCCTCACAGAACTCGATGATCTCGTTGTAGTGCTCGATCGCGCCGGACTCGGCCTCGATCACGCCCTTGATCACGTGCACGATGTCGGTCTGCTCCTCCGGCGGCTGGAGGTAGGACTGCTCGGCGTTGAAGTCGAGGGAGCCCGGCACCACGCCGTACAGCTCCTTGATGCGCGTGGCGTACTGCTGGGCGTGCCCGAGCTCCTCGGTGATGTCCTCCTTGAGCGACTCGATGATCTCCTGCGCCCGCACGCCGTCGGGGTTGATCGAGTTCGCGATGTAGCTCATCACCGTCTCGATCTCCATCCAATAGGCCTTGGTCAGCAGGACCAGCAGCTCGTCGCGCTCCGCCTGGAGGTCGTCGCTGAGAATCCCGTGATGAGGTGAAGTGTCCGTTGCCATTCTCTTCTCCTACCTTTCCTGCGATGCCTCAAACGTTCGCCAGCCGACTGGTGACTCTTCTTATACCCGGGTACGTAGCGGCCTTGTGACCGAGACCATCGCCCCCGGCGACGAGCACATCGACCACATCGGGCGACTTCCGCACTCGCTCTGGAACCGCATGCTCGCCGAGCCCGACCGGGCGCCGGAGTACATAGCCCTCGCCGCCGCCGAGCGCTTCGGGCCGCAGGCAGAGCAGTGGGTGCAGATCGCCGGGCCGGGGCACACCCCCGAGCAGCTCGCCAAGTTCGCCTACAAGAAGCACGTGCGGCTCGCGCGGCTGGAGGGCGGCGCGCTGGGGCTCGGTGGCGTCTTCACGGTCGCTCCGGACGTGGTGGCGCTGCTGTGGATCCAGTCCCGCATGATCTTCTACATCGCTGCGGCCTACGGCTACGACCCGCGGCATCCGATGCGCCCGGCCGAGCTGCTCGCACTGCAGGGCCTCTACGACACGCCGGCCGAGGCGCGCTCGGCGCTCGACGGAGTGGGCAAGCGACTGGCCGTCGCCGTGGTCCAGAACGCCATCAGCAACCGCAACAACGACGCTCTGCACCTGCGTCTCGCCAAGTACGTGGCCAAGCGCCTGGCCCGGCGCTACGCGGGGCGCTTCATTCCGCTCGTCGGAGCGCCACTCGGCGCGCTCCAGAACGGTGGAGTGACCAAGGCCGTCGGGCGGCGCACGCTGGCCTACTACGGCGGGCAGCCTCACGCGCGCCCGTAGACCGGGATGGCCGCCCCGCTCGTAGGCTTCGACTCCTCGGACACGAGGAAGCGCACCACCTTGGCGATCTCCTCGGGCTTCACCCACTTGGAGTGGTCGGCGTCGGGCATGTCTGCACGGTTGGCCGGCGTGTCGATCACGCTCGGCAGGATCGCGTTGGCGCGGACACCGTCGCCCTTGTACTCGGCGTCGAGGGCCTGGATGAAGGCCAGCACGGCGGCCTTGGCGCTCACGTAGCCCGCGGCTCCCGGGAAGGGCCGCAGCGCCGCCCGGGCGGAGACGCCCACGAAGGCGCCGCCCCCCCGCTCCACCAGCCGCGGCATCGCTGCGCGCGCGAGGAAGAAGGCCGGAGCGAGGTTGAGGGTCTGCATGCGAAAGAAGTCCACGGGATCGGTCTCGTGCACCAGCGGACCCGAGGCGAAGCCGCCCACCAGGTTGACCACCGCCTCGAGGTCGTCGACCTCGGCGACGGCGCGGACGGCGGCCTCGGCGTCCGAGAGGTCGGCCTGGATCAGAAGCACATCGTCACCGAACTCGTCCTGCGCCCGCTCGCGCTCGCGCTCCACGATCCAGGTGACGGCGCAGCGGTAGCCGTGGTCGAGCAGCTCGCGGACGACCGCCTGGCCGAGGGCGCCGGTGCCCCCGGTGACCAGCACGCCCATGTCAGGTTTCGCGCTCGGGGGGCGACTCCATGGCTGTGCAGGCTATCCCGTCCGAGTCCCGCTCTACCTTCAAAAGCCCGATGGAGCAGCCCACCCTGACGCCCGCAAAGTGCTTCGTGCGCGACCTCGCGAACGGCCAGGATGTGGACTCCATCTTCGTCGTGCGCGCCCACTCTCAGCGCCAGAAGCGCAACGGAGAGGCGTTCCTCAAGCTGCAGCTCGGCGACCTCACCGGCAGCATCGAGGCCGTCCTGTGGGATGACGTCGGAGAGCTGGCCCCGCTGTGTCCCAGCGGGTCGGTGGTGCGCGTGCTCGGCCGCTACACGGTGGACGAGCGCTACGGAGCGACGCTGACCGTCAAGCGCCTGCGCGAGGCCGTCGAGGGCGAGTACGACCTCGCCGACCTCACCGAGGGGCCGCCGGTGCCGTACGACCAGATGGCCGCCGACCTGCGCGACCTGGTGGGCACGATCCAGCGCCCCCATCTGCGCGAGCTCCTCGCTCGCCTGATCGGCCGCTCCACCGAGACGGGCCGCATCTACCACGAGGCTCCCGCGGCCAAGTACTACCACCAGGCCTATCGCCACGGGCTGCTCGAGCACTGCCTGTCGGTGGCCCAGGGAGTCAGCGCGCTGGCCGCGACCTTCCCTGGGATCGACCGCGACGTGGCGGTCACGGGAGGACTGCTGCACGACATCGGCAAGGTCGAGGCCTACGCGTCGCGCAACGGCGCCATCGAGCTCACCGACGCCGGCAAGCTGCTCGGCGAGATCCCGCTCGGCTACTACACCGTGCGCCGCGCCGTGGAGGAGATCCCCGGTTTCCCCGCCGAGGACGCCGAGGCGCTTCTGCACATCATCCTCAGCCATCACGGCAAGCTCGAGCACGGCAGCCCCGTGGTCCCCTGCACGCGCGAGGCCACGCTCGTCCACTTCATCGACAACCTGGGCGGCAACCTGGGCAGCTTCGACCGCATCGAGAAGTCGCTGGCCGACGGCGCCCGCTGGTCGGACTTCGACCGCGGCATCTCCACCTCGGCCTACTTCGCCCCGCGCGCGGATCGCGCGGCGTAACGGCGCGGCAGCCGGATCGGCGCCGCGGCCGGGAGCGACGGCCCGAGCCGCTTCTCCGGCGACGCGTGGAACGTCTCGCATGAAATACATGCAGAACGTTCCGAGCAAGGCGCGTCCGCCCGCGGCAGCCTGATAGTCGCAAATAGCGGGGGCCGATCCGCCAGGTGAGGCGAACCTATGGGTTTCCTGCTTATCCTCGTGCGGCGATGGCCAAGGACACGGAGAAGCTCATCCGCCAGCTCAGCCTGATCTCGTTCCTGATGGCCGAGCGCCGGCCCGTATCTGCGCTGGAGATCAAGCAGGACGTCGAGGGCTACTCGCAGATGAACGACGAGGCCTTCGCGCGGCGCTTCTACGCCGACCGCGCCGAGCTCGACTCGCTCGGGATCCACCTGAAGGTCGACAAGCCCGCCGAGGGCTACTACGAGGCCGAGAACTACTCGCTGCCGCCGGAGAACTTCTACCTCCCCGCCATCGAGTTCACCGACGAGGAGCTCGGTGGGCTGCGCATGGCCCTGTCTCTGCTCGACGGCGAGTTCGCCTACGCCGAGCCGCTCCGCCTGGCGCTGCAGCAGCTCTCCTGGGGCAAGCCCTCACCGCTCGATGCGCCCGAGCAGCGGAGCGTGGCGCTCGCGGTCACGGCCGGAGCGGGCGGCCGCGAGCTGTCGCAGCGCCTGTCCAAGGTCGAGACGGCCATCTTCCGGCGCAAGACGATCCTGTTCGAGTACTACACGATCGGCCGCGACGCCGAGGAGAAGCGCAAGGTGGACCCCTACCACCTGCTCTACCGCGGCGGCCAGTTCTACCTGATCGGCTATTCGCACGAGCGCGACGACGTGCGCGTCTTCCGCGTCTCACGCATCCGCGGCAAGGTCGGCTACTCGTCCAAGGCCGAGCACGACTTCAACCGGCCCGAGGAGTTCGATCCGCGCATCTACGCCACGCGTACCGACTGGCAGCTCGGCGACCCGGAGGGCCGTGCGCGCATCCGGCTGTCCGAGCGGGTGGACTGGCTGGCGCTGCGCCACTTCGGACACGCCGGCGAGGTAACGGAGACCGAGGGTGGCGTGATCTTCGAGACCGACTACGCGAGCTCACGGCAGATGGTGTCGTGGGTGCTGGGGCTTGGCGACCAGGCCCGCATCGAGGGGCCGGACGAGCTCGCCGCCGAGGCGCGTGAGCGTCTCGAGCTCGTGATCGAGAGCCACTCTCAGGCGCCGGAACTGGCCAAGGCGTCGCGCGCGCGCCGCCGGCCCGCGGAGGACGACGACGAGGACGGTCACGAATCGCCGATCCGCCCCGAGCGCTTCGCCCGGCTCGTTACCCTCGCGCGCCTCCTGATCGACGCCGCGCGCGAGGGCCGCAAGCTCGAGGTGGGCGAGCTGTGCGAAATGCTGCAGGTGTCCGAGCAGGAGCTGCGCCAGGACATCGACGTTCTGAACGTCGTGAACTTCGGCGGCGGCTCCTACGTGCTGTACGCCGAGATCCAGGGCGACCAGATCGAGGTGGATCCCGAGCCCTACGGCGACAACTTCGCCCGTCCCGCGCGTCTGCTGCCGCTCGAGGCCAAGGCACTCGTGGCGGCGATCGACCTGATCGGCGAGCACCTGCCCGAGGGCTCACTGGCCTCGGCGCGCCAGAAGATCGTCGACGCGCTCGGCCAGGATCCCGCCGAGGAGGGTCTCCAGATCACCACCGCCAAGGGCGACGACTCCGAGGTCGCTCGCGTCGTCTCGGGAGCGATCGTGGCCCGGCGCCTGCTGCGCATCGACTACTACAAGGAGAACGAGGACGAGTTCACCGAGCGCACGGTCGAGCCCTACAAGCTGGCCAACGGCCAGGAGGGCTGGTACATCCACTCCTACGACCTCGAGAAGGACGCGCCGCGCTCCTATCGGCTGGACCGGGTGCGCGAGGCCACCGTCCTCGCCGAGACCTTCGAGCCCCGACCGGGGATCGAGCCCGACGTTCACGGCTGGCTGGCCACCGGTGAGGTGCCCTCGTCGCGGACGGCCCGCATCTGGGTGTCACCGGACCGCGCCCGCTGGGCCCTCGAGGACCGGCGTGTGGTGGATCAGCTCGCCGACGGCTCGGTGATCGTGGAGCGCACCTACGCCTCGCACGACTGGCTGGCGCGAGAGATCCTCAAGGAGGCCGGCGACGCCGTGGTGCTGGAGCCCGAGGAAGCCCGGCGGGCGGTGCTGGACGCAGCCGAAGCGCTGGCCGGCGCGGTCAAGCGCTAGCTGACGGCCCCCAACCCGAGCGCAAGACCGCGAACCGCACCCGCCCTGGCACCCGGGCGTGGTCCCCAACGCAGACGCGCCGCCCGGAGGCGGCGCGTCCATGTCTGGCTTCTGTCCGAGTCCTAGCGCCCGGCCTGGGCCTTCGCGACCGAGGCGCCGCCGCACACGCGGCCGACGTTCAGCCGGTCGCCACGGTCGACGACGACGCTACGGCTTGCGCGCACGCGTCCGTCCTCGTCCTCGCACGTGAGCGTCCAGGCCTCCTGCGGACCACGGGTCAGAGGCCGCGGGCTCTCGAACTTCACCTCGGCGTTCGACCCAGTCGTCCGGCGGATCCAGCCACCTGGCCGTAGTTGACCACGTGGGCCACGTAGTTGCCCGGCGGCGGATCGAACAGCACGGCCTCCTCATCGGTGTCGCCGAAGCCGGCCGACGAGGTGATCTGCTCACCGTCAGGACCGATGATGTAGAGGTCCCAGTCGGTCTCCGGATTGGCGAACTCGATGTGCACTGGTGAGCCTGCCGTTGTCGACGTTCGGGGGCCGCCCACCGTGAACGGGATCGCCTCGTAGGCGCCGTCCAGGTAATTGCCCTCCGTCGTTCTCTGGCCGGGACCCCGGGCGGGTTGGCGAGCGGGATCTGTCGCCTGCGGCGGTCCGGTCGGATCGCGGCCGAAGCGGCCGGCCACGATCGGCCGAGTCGACGGGTTCATGTGCCACGCGAAACGGCCGCCCTCGGAGCGGTACTCGCTCTCGAGCGAGTCCGCGAACAGCTGCGGATTGCCGATCTCGTTGCCCTGGGCGTCCTGCCACACCGGCGAGGTGGACGTCATGAAGCTCTTCCTGACCTTCAGCGTCCAGCCGTCCGGTGCCCGCCCCGTGACCAGCGAGTGGTAGCGGGCGTCGGCGGTGGCCTCGAGCATCTCGTAGTAGGCCTCGCGGTTGCCGCCCTGACCCGCGCCCTCGGCCGGGGCCAGGCCCAGGTACTCGGCCACCACGCCGTCCTGGTAGGGCGGATGGAACTCGTTCGGTCCGATTTCGAACGTGTAGCCCAGACCGCCGGCGGTCCAGAACGTCCAATCCTCCGTCGCGCCCGTGGTGTCGTAGAGCGCGAAGCTCGGATCGTTGGCGTAGTCGTTGTGGCTCGTCATCTTCGCGCCGAGGTCCTTGAGCAGCGGCTCCTCGAGCGGGAAGCCCACGTCGGCCACGCCCGGCGGGCGCAGGACGAGGTTGGAGAACGTGTGGTTGGTGATCAGGTTGGTGATCTGCCGCTCGGAGTGGAGCGCGCGGACGTTCTGTGTCTCCGGCTCCGAGAACGGCCCGGTGCCGCGGAACGTGTCGCTCAGCGGGTTCGGGCTGGCGCCGCCGCCGCCCCAGAAACCGCCGTAGTTGCGGTTGGGGTCGACGCCGAGTAGGCGGCCCTGGGAGCTGTTCTCACAGGTTCCCGTGGCCACACCCGGGTTCGGCCAGCAGTTCTTGCGCTTCATCTCGTAGGAGAACTGCCCGAACTCCGTCTCCGGCGGGAAGTCGGGCGCCTCGCGCGAGATGTTGAACCCGTCCGGGTTGACGATCGGGATCACGATGTTGCGGGTGTCCCGCACCAGCCGGGTCGTCCGCCGCGCCTGCCCGTAGTTGGTGAGCAGGTCATAGGCCCACTCGAGCGAGTGCTCGGAAGCCGGCCACTCGCGTGCGTGATGGACGCCCATGTTCAGGAAGATGGGCTTCCCGTCGCGCAGGTTGTAGGGATCCGTGGCGATCTCGATCCCGATCACGTCGCGTCCCAGATGGGTCTTGTAGGGCAGCGTGATCGGCTTGACCAGATCGTCGTAGCGCCCCGCCAGCAGCTTGAGCTCGAGCTCGTAGTCCGGCAGGCGCCGGTAGCTCGTGCGGCCGCTGGGCAGCTGGCTGCCGGCCTGCGCAACGCGCGCGGCGTAGCGGCGGTCGGCGCGACGGTTGGCCTGGTTGCGGGCCGCCAGGTCGGCGATCCGGACCTGGTAGCTGAACTTGGCCCGGCGCAGCGTCGCCGCATCCTCGGCTCCGTAGAGCACGACCTCGATCGAGTCCGCGTCGCCGTGCTCGGTCAGGTCCAGGCCCAGCTTCTGCAGCCGGCTCTTGGCCGCACGATTGGGGGTGGCGACGTCGACCACCTGCACGGGCTCGGAGGCGCTGGGCGCGGGTGCGGCGAGGAAGCTCGTGGACACGCGCGCCTTGGCCGCTCCTCCGCGGAAGCGGCAGGCCTGAACCAGCAGGCGCTGACCCTTCTTCACGAAGCCCTCGGCGAGCTCGTTGCCACGCAGTCCGGCCGAGCCGGCCACGTAGCGCTTGGTCTTGGCGTCGAAGACGCCGAGGTCCCAGTCGCCACGGCTCTTGAGCCGCACGCGCAACAGACCCTCGGCTGTCGACGTCGAGCGCACGACATCGGTGTGCGCACGATCGCCGACGAATTTCGTGTGACAGCCCTTGGCGACTGCCTTGGACGCGTTGACCGTTGCCGCCTGCGCCGATCCTGCCATGGCCGCGAACAGCGCCGACAGCAGGCACGCGAGCGCGACTGTGGCGTTCCGTCCGCGCCGGGCGTTCGTCGCGATCACGAAGCTACCTCTTCCATGAACGAGCCTCCTCCTGGGTTGGGCAAAACGAGGAGCCTCTACCCGGCGCGGCGCAAAACAATGCGCCCGGATACCCTGCGCGGCCGATGGCCTCGCGCCGCGACCAGATCCGCATGACCGACGCAGAGCTGCGCGCCTTCCTGGGCGAGCAGATGGTGATGCAATGCGCCACGATCGGACCACGAGGCCTGCCTCACCTGGTACCGCTCTGGTTCGTCAGCAAAGGCACGGAATTGCGCGGCTGGACCTATGCAAAGTCTCAGAAGGCCAAGAATCTGGAGCGTGATCCCCGAGCGACCATCGGGATCGAGGACGGGGTCGACTATCAGGAGCTGCGCGGCGTGATGTTCGAGTGCGACGTGCACGTCGAGCGCGATCCGGCCGAGGTGGAGCAGTACGGCTTGGCGCTGTTCGCCCGCTACGCCGGAGACCTGGGGCCCGAGATCCGCGCGATGGTGACTCAGCAGGCCCAGAAGCGCGTAGGGCTCACCTTCGTACCCTTTCGCGAAGTGACTTGGGATCACCGAAAGCTCGGCGGGGTCTATTGATGAAGGGTCTGATCCTCTCCGGCGGCAAGGGCACGCGCCTGCGTCCGCTCACCCACACGAGCGCAAAGCAGCTCGTTCCGGTGGCCAACAAGCCGGTCCTCTTCTACGGCATCGAGGCGATGGCCGAGGCCGGGATCTCCGAGGTGGGCATCATCATCGCCCCCGAGACCGGCGCGGAGATCCGCGAGGCCGCGGGCGACGGCTCTCGCTTCGGAATCTCGATCGAGTACATCGAGCAGGACGCGCCGCTGGGCCTCGCGCATGCGGTCCTGACCGCCGAGTCATACCTCGGGCAAGACCCGTTCGTCATGTACCTGGGCGACAACCTGCTGCGAGACGGGATCGTCGCGCTCGTGGACACGTTCCGCAGCGAGGAGCCCGACGCGCTGATCCTCCTGACCCCGGTGCCGGACCCCGAGTCCTACGGCGTGGCCGAGCTCAACGGTGACGGTCGAGTGTCCCGGCTGGTGGAGAAGCCCAGCGAGCCCAAGTCCGACCTCGCGCTGGTGGGGGTCTACATGTTCACGCCGGCGATCTTCGATGCCGCGCGGGCGATCGAACCCTCCTGGCGCAACGAGCTCGAGATCACCGACGCCATCCAGGCGCTCGTGGACGGCGGCTCGCGCGTGGATCCCCACATCGTCCAGGGCTGGTGGAAGGACACAGGCCAGGTGCAGGACATGCTGGAGGCCAACCGGCTGATCCTTGACGAGCTGCCCGAGCGGGTGGAGGGCGAACTGGTGGACAGCCGCGTGGAGGGGCGCGTGGTAATCGAGCCTGGTGCCCGGCTCGAGCGCGCCACGGTGCGCGGCCCGGCCATCGTGGGCGCGGGCTCGCTGATACGCGACGCCTACATCGGCCCCTACACGGCGGTGGGCGACAACGTGACGATCGAACGGGCCGAGCTCGAGCACTCGATCGTGCTCTCCGGCTCGCACGTCGCCGACCTCGAGTACCGCATAGAGGCAAGCCTCATCGGGCGCAACGTGACCATCTGCCGCGGCCCGGCGCTGCCGCGGGCCTACCGCTTCGTGGTGGGCGACAACGCGGACGTGCAGATCCTGTGAGGCTCGTGGTCACAGGCGCCGGCGGCATGCTGGGCCAGGACGTGCTGCGGGCGGCCGGCGGCGACGCCGTGGGGCTGACCCGGGCCGAGCTCGACGTGACCGATGCCGGCGCCATACGCGAGGCCATCGGTGCGGCAGACCTGGTGATCAACTGTGCCGCCTGGACCGACGTCGATGGCGCCGAGGAGCACGTCGAGGAGGCGCTGCAGGCCAACCGCGACGGGGCGCGCAACGTGGCCGAGGCCGCCGGGCGCGTGATCCACGTGTCGACCGACTACGTCTTCGACGGCCGCTCGAGCCGGCCCTACGTCGAATCGGACGCCACTGGACCGCAGCAGGAGTACGGACGGTCGAAGCTGGCCGGCGAGCTCGCCATCGCCGAGGTCAACCCCGACCACCTGATCGTGCGCAGCTCGTGGTTGTTCGGCGCCGGGGGGGCGAATTTCGTGGAGACGATGCTTCGCCTTGGTGATGAGCGCGACGAGCTACGTGTGGTCGACGATCAGATCGGCTCTCCCACCTTCACCGGCCACCTGGGCGCGAGCCTGGTCGAGCTGGCTGCGAGCGGCGAGCGCGGAATCCTCCACCTGGCCGGCGGCGGCTCCTGCTCGTGGTTCGAGTTCGCACGCGAGATCCTCGGCCGGGCCGGAGTCGATTGCCGCGTCGAACCGTGTACCACCGAGGAGTTTCCGCGGCCCGCCACGCGGCCGGCGCGCTCCGTGCTGGTCAGCGAGCGCGGCGGGCCGGAGCTGCCCGCCTGGCAGGACGGTCTGGCCGAGTACCTGGCCGCGCGGGAGGTGCGCGCGTGAAGCTTCTGGTCACCGGCGCGGCCGGCTTCATCGGCTCGTCCTACGTACGGCTGGTCAACGAGGCCCACGACGTGGTCGTACTCGACAAGCTCACCTATGCCGGAAGGCGCGAGAACCTCCCCGAGGACGTCGAACTGGTCGTGGGCGGTATCGAGGACCGCGACGTCGTCCTGCAGGTCGCCGAGGGCCGCGACGCGATCGTGAACTTCGCGGCGGAGTCACACGTGGACCGCTCGATCGCCGACCAGGACGCCTTTGCCCGTACCCACGTGATCGGCACGAGCGTGCTGCTCGACGCGGCGCGCGAGCGCGGCATCGGTCGCTACCTGCAGGTCTCGACCGACGAGGTGTACGGCTCCATTCCGGAAGGCTCGTTCACCGAGACCTCCCCGCTGGACCCGTCGTCTCCGTACTCCGCCACCAAGGCCGGCGGCGACCTGCTGGTCTCGGCGCACGCCCACACGCACGGGCTCGAGGCGGTTATCTGCCGCGGCTCGAACAACTACGGCCCACGCCAGTACCCCGAGAAGCTGATTCCGCTCTGCATCCTGAACGCGCTAAACGGAGACCATCTGCCGGTGTACGGCGACGGGCGCCAGGTGCGCAACTGGCTCTACGTCGAGGACTTCTGCCGCGGGATCCAGGCGGTGCTCGAGCAGGGACGCTCAGGACAGGCCTACAACGTCGGCGGGCCGGACGAGTGCGAGAACCTGGAGGTGGTGCGGCGCATTCTCGAGCTCACCGGCCGCGACGAGTCGCTGATCGAGTACGTGCGCGACCGCCCCGGGCACGACCGCCGCTACTCGCTCTCCTCCGACAAGCTGCGCGAGGAGATCGGCTGGGAGGCGCAGGTACATTTCGAGGAGGGCCTGGCCCGGACGGTCGACTGGTACCGCGAGAACGAAGCGTGGTGGGCGCCGATCCGCTCCGGCGAGTACCGCCGGTACTACGAGAATCATTACGGGAAGGCGCTGGGAGCCGCACAGGCGAACTCCTAGGTGCTCGCGGCGGCGCGTCGCCGGCCACCTGAAGTGTCACCGCTAACGTCGTGGCGGTGTTCCTCGACGTCCCAGCGCTGGAGTTACGTGGCCTGACCAAGCGTTACGACGACGGCATGCTGGCCCTGGAGGACTTCGACCTGCGCATCGCCGCCGGCTCGTTCTTCGGCCTCCTTGGCCCCAACGGAGCGGGCAAGACCACGTTGATCAGCGCCGTCTGCAACCTGCTGCGAGTCACCTCGGGCGAGATCGCGGTCTTCGGCGAGGCCCACGACTCCATGCAGGCCCGCCGCTGGCTCGGCCTGGCCGAGCAGGACATCAACCTCGACCGTTTCCTCACCGTGCGCGAGACGCTGACCTACCACGGCGGCTACTTCGGCATGCAGCGCGACGAGGCCGAAGAGCGTGCCGACGAGATGATCTCCGTGTTCGGGCTCGAGGCCAAGAGCGACGTGCGGGCGCCCAAGCTGTCGGGCGGCCAGCGCCGGCGGCTGCTGCTGGCGCGCGCGCTGATGCACCGGCCGCGCCTGGTGATCCTCGACGAGCCCACGGCGGGGGTGGACTTCGAGCTACGCACCGAGCTGTGGGAGTACATCCGCCGGCTGCACGCCGAGGGCACCACCATCCTGCTCACCACGCACTACCTCGAGGAGGCCGAGACCCTCTGCGAGGAGATCGCCCTCATCCGCGGCGGTCGGCTGCTGGCACGCGACTCGGCTGACGGCCTGCGCGAGCACTTCGGGGTGGAGCGGCTGCAGGAGGTCTACGTGAAGGCGATGGCCTCGTGACCGGGCTCGTCTGGCTGTGCCGCCGGGAAACCCTGCGCGTGTCCAAGCTCTGGACCCAGACCGTGCTCGCGCCGGTGATCGGCTCGATCCTGTTCATCCTCGTCTTCGGGCTGTCGCTCGGTGGCCGCATCAACGAGATCGGCGGCGTGGAGTACGAGATCTTCATCGTGCCCGGGCTGATCACGATGGGGATGGTGCAGGCGGCCTACGCCAACAACGCCTCTTCGATCTTCCAGGCGCGCTTCGACCGCTACATCAACGACGTGCTCTCGGCCCCCATGCCCACCTGGCAGATGAACGTCGGCTACGTGGTCGGCGGCGTGTTTCGCGCGCTCATGATCGGTGGCTCCCTGCTGGTGCTGTCGGTGCTGCTGGTGGGGGTGCCGGTGGAGAACCCGTTTGCGCTGGTGGCGGCGATCGGGCTGGGCCTGCTGCTGTTCGCCTCGCTCGGCGTGGTGGTGGGGATCTACGCCGAGAGCTGGGACTTCACGACCTTCATCAACAACATCGTGATCCTGCCGCTGGTGTTCGTGGGCGGCGTCTTCTATTCGATCGACGTGCTGCCCTCCCCCTGGGAGGAGCTGTCGCACTTCAATCCCGTCTTCTACCTCGTCAACGGGGTGCGCTTCGGCTTCCTGGGCGAGAGCGACGTGTCCGTGTGGCTCTCGCTCGGCGTGACCGCGGCGCTGGCCGTGCCGACCTTCCTGTGGGCTCAGTACCTGTTCAGCAGCGGCAAGCGCTTGAAGCCCTAGAGCGACGCGTCACCCGCTGCCGGCGCTGCCCGCGGCTGGTGGAGTGGCGAGAGCGCGTGGCGCGCGAGAAGCGTGCGTCCTTCGCCGGCGAGGACTACTGGGGCCGCCCCGTGCCGGGCTTCGGTGATCCCGCCGCCCGGGTCTACGTGTTCGGGCTCGCGCCCGCCGCCCATGGCGGCAACCGCACCGGCCGCGTGTTCACCGGCGACCGCTCCGGAGACTGGCTGTTCGCGTCGATGCATCGCACCGGCTTCGCCAACCAGCCCGAGTCGGTGCACCCGGGAGACGGCCTTCACCTCGAGGGCGCGTTCATAGCCGCGGCGGTGCGCTGCGCGCCGCCGGCCAACCGCCCGCTCCCGGACGAGCGTGACAACTGCCTCCCCTACGCCGCCGAGGAGCTCGAGCTGATCCGCCCACGGGTGATCGTCTGTCTCGGTTCGTTCGCTTGGGACGCCGCCTGTCGCCTGCTCGAGATCCGACCGCGGCCGCGCTTCGGGCATGGCGCGGAATTCGCTCCCGGCGACGGGCAGCCGCTACTGCTCGGCTGCTATCACCCGAGCCAGCAGAACACCTTCACCGGCAAGCTCACCGAGCCGATGACCGATGCGGTCTTCGAGCGCGCCCGCGAGCTCGCCTACGGCAGCTGAACCGCCTCACCGAGCAGCCGGTAGCCGGCGATCGAGGGGTGGGCGTTGTCGCTCGTCAACCGGAGGCGCATGCGGCCCGGCTGCGCGGGATTCTCGAGCAGCCGGTACCAGGAGATCAGCTTCACGTCCTCCGCGGCGGCGATCCGGCCGATGCGTCGGTTGAGCTCGCGGATCAGCGGGTCGGCCGCGGGATAGCCGCCGTTCCAGGGCAGCAGCTCGACGATCGCCACGTCAAGGCCCAGGGCCTTGCCGCGACTGACCATGGCGCGCAGGTTGCCCGCGACCCGGACGGGCTCCGCACCCTCGGCGATGTCGTTGACGCCACCCTGGACGATGAGGACGTCGGCATCACGAGCGCAGTCGTCGAGGCGCAGCGCGATCTCGGCCGTGAGCTCGCCGGGCACGCCGCAGTTGCGAAAGCGCGTGCCGGGAAGGGCGCGCTCGGCCCAGTACCCGTACTGGCTGCGGCGATCGACTTCCGTGCCGATCTGATCGCGGATGCCCGGGTCGGGATCCCAGCGCGGAGTCCCGGCGCTGATCGAGTCGCCGAGGGCGGCGACGAGGGTGGTGCCGGCGGCCGCCGTGGCGGTGCGTTGCGGGGCCGCCTTCTCGGCGCCCGGCTCCTCATCGCCCCCGCACGCCGGCAAAACGGCAGCAAACAGGATGAGCGCGAGCGCCACCCGGATCTTCGACCTATCTGACCTTCCGGTAACTATCGCCGGGAACGTAGCGAGGTCACCCGAACCTGCTGCTACTCTGCCCCGCTGCAAGGAGCCATAGCCGAGTCCCGGGCCGCCGAGCGGCCGGGAGCGGGGGAACCAGGAAGTTCGGGGCGAATCGCAGCGATCCGCCGTGTAGCGCCACTCTTCTGGCGCGAGCCCGACAGCTAACCCCGTAGGCGCTGAAGAAGAGAAGGAGCACCTACGCATGCGAAGGACGCTGCCGGTATTGGCCGCAGCCGTTGTGAGCCTCACCCTGACCGCGGATGCGCTGGCGGCAAGCTACGCCTCCCGGACCCTGGGCGTCGGCTCGAGCGGATCCGATGTCCGCGCCCTGCAGCGCTATCTGGACCGGGCCGGCTTCGACACCGAGGCCGACGGCCAGTTCGGCCGCGGCACCCGCACGAGCCTCCAGGCCTTCGAGCGGGCCGAGGAGCGCCGTGCCGACGGCCGCGCCTCGCGCGCCGATCAGCGCCTCGTACGCTCGCTGGCCACCACCGCCGCCAACGCGGGCGACGACGTGCCCGGTGAGAGCGACGACGACGAGGGGTCGGGCGGAGGTGGGGGGATCGGCTACGACGCCGATTCGCCGGACGGCCAGACCCCCGTCACCGAGGCTCCTGGCGAGAAGGGCTACGTCGAGGATGGCCTGGCGGTGGCTCCCGCCTCGGCGC
This sequence comes from uncultured Thermoleophilaceae bacterium, assembly GCA_963813495.1. GTDB lineage: Bacteria > Actinomycetota > Thermoleophilia > Solirubrobacterales > Thermoleophilaceae > JACVRW01. The sequence goes on along the minus strand of CAWEZC010000011.1, from coordinate 436,184 downwards.
CCGAGGAGGTCAAGGCCATCGTCGCCGCCGGCAACAAGATCGCTCGCAAGCCCTACAAGTACGGGGGCGGGCACGGCCGCTGGCGCGACTCGGGCTATGACTGCTCAGGCTCGGTCAGCTACGTGCTGCACGCCGCCGGCCTGCTCGACTCGCCGCTCGCCTCGGGCGGGTTCATGAGCTGGGGCGAGCGCGGCCGCGGTCAGTGGGTCACGGTCCGCGCCAACGCCGGCCACGCCTATCTGATCGTCGCCGGACTGCGCTTCGACACCTCCGCACGCAAGGTCACCGGCAGCCGCTGGAGCGAGGAGATGCGCTCCGCTCGCGGCTATGCCGGGCGCCACCCCGAGGGACTCTGAAAGGAGATCTGCCCATGGCGGTCGTCGTCCTGATGGTGCTCCTGCTCTCCGCGTTTGCCGGCCTGGCGGCCGGCCGCTGGCGAGCCCTGCTGGCAACTCTGCCGGCGATACCCGCGTGTCTACTGCTGCTCGGTCCCGAGGCCGGTGCGCTCGCGGCGCTGGCCGCGGCGGGGCTGGCTGCCGGCGTTCACCTGCACCGGTTGGTGGCGGAGACCACGCTGCCGCGCGCCGGCTGAGCCGCGCGCCACGCGACGCGGCGGCGACGGGCCGGCCGCCACCCTCAGGGCAGCTGCTCCTCGAGCTCCTTCTGCAGCTCCTCGGCCTCCTTGCGGAGGTCGTCGGCGTCGTCATCCAGGTTCTTCTGCGCCTCCTCGGCCTCCGTGCGCAGCTCGTCGGCCCGCTTCTCGAGATCGTCGCGGGTGGTGGCCGTATCCTCCTCGAGCTCCTTGCGCAGCTCCTCGCTCTCCTGCTCGAGCTCCTCCGCCGAGCTCTCCACCTGATCGCGCAGCTCGTTGGCGTCATCCTCGGCTCCACAGGCCGCGAAGGTCAGGGACATGGCGGCGGCGGTGAGGGCGGCGGCCAGTCGATTCCGGAACGAGTTCATGTAGCGCCAGCGTAGCCGGACGGCCCGGTTTCGGCACCTCGAAGCGGTACGCTCAGGGGTCTCGTGATTTCAGATCCGCTCGCATCGTTCACCCCGCAGGTCCGTGATTGGTTCACCCGCTCCTTCGAGCGCCCCACCGAGGCGCAGGAGCAGGCCTGGCCTGCCATTGCGGGCGGTGAGAACGTGCTCGTCTCCGCTCCCACGGGCTCCGGCAAGACGCTCGCCGCCTTCCTCTGGGGGCTCGACCGCCTGGTGGCCGAGCCGTCCGAGCCGCGGCGCACGCGACTCGTGTACGTCTCGCCCCTCAAGGCGCTCTCCTACGACGTCGAGAAGAACCTGCGCGCGCCGCTCAAGGGCATCGGCGGCGACATCACGGTGGCCATCCGCACCGGCGACACGCCCCAGAAGGAGCGCCAGGCGATGCTGCGCACTCCGCCGGACGTGCTCATCACCACGCCTGAGTCGCTCTACCTGATGCTCACCTCCCGGGCGCGCGAGTTCCTGGTGGACACCGAGTGGGTCATCGTGGACGAGATCCACGCAGTGGCGCGCACCAAGCGCGGCGCCCACCTCGCGCTCACGCTGGAACGACTCGAGGAGCTGGCCGGGCGCCGCCTGCAGCGCATCGGCCTGTCGGCCACGCAGAAGCCGCTGGAGGAGGTGGGGCGCTTCCTGGCCGGAGCCGGCCGCACCTGCAAGGTGGTCGACACCGGCGTGCGCAAGCCCCTCGATCTGAAGATCCACGTGCCGGTCGAGAACATGTCCGAACCGGGCGAGCACGATGTAACCGATCCGGCGCTCGGCGGCATGGGCACGGCCGCGGGCGGCGGTGACCTCGTCGGGACCGGGCTGGACACGCCGGAGGCGCCGCCCGTCACCGCGCGCTCCATCTGGCCGGCGATCTACCCCGAGCTGCTCGACCTGGTCAAGCAGCACCGCTCCACGATCGTCTTCGTCAATGCCCGCCGTGGCGCGGAACGCCTGGCCGTGCGTCTCAACGAACTGGCGGCGGAGGATCCCGACTGGCAGAAGCGGCTGGGCGCCAAGCCCCCCAACGGCGACCGCGCCGCCGAGGGCGACCCGCTCTACGTTGCGCGCGCACACCACGGCTCGCTGGCGCGCGAGGAGCGCCTCGTGGTGGAGGACCTGCTCAAGTCGGGGCAGCTCCCCTGCCTGGTGGCCACCTCGTCGCTCGAGCTCGGCATCGACATGGGGGCGGTGGACCTCGTCATCCAGGTCGAGTCCCCAAAGTCGGTCACCGCCGGCCTGCAGCGCATCGGCCGCGCCGGCCACAACGTGGGCGACGTGTCGCGCGGGCGGATCTTTCCCAAGTTCCGCGCCGACCTGCTCGAGTGCGCCGTGGTGGCCAAGCGCATGCGCGACGGCGACATCGAGTCGACGGTTATCCCGCGCAACCCGCTCGACGTGCTGGCCCAGCAGATCGTGGCCATGACGGCGACCGGCGACGAGTTGAAGGTACCGGCCCTTCACGACGCGATCCGGCGTGCCTACCCGTTCGCCGAGCTGTCGCGCGAGCTCCTCGACAGCGTGCTCGACATGCTCGACGGGCGCTACCCCTCGGAGGAGTTCGCCGAGCTGCGTCCGCGCATCGTCTGGGACCGCGTGGAGGACACCATCCGTGCGCGCAAGGGCGCGCTGCAGCTGGCGGTGACCAACGCCGGCACGATTCCCGACCGCGGCCTGTACGGGGTGCACCTGCCCGACGGCCGCCGGGTGGGGGAGCTCGACGAGGAGATGGTCTACGAGGCCCGCCCGGGGCAGACCTTCCTGCTCGGCGCCTCGACCTGGCGCATCGAGGAGATCACGCGCGACCGGGTGATCGTCACTCCGGCACCGGGCGCCCCCGGCGCGGTGCCCTTCTGGCGCGGCGACGGCGTGGGCCGGCCCAAGGAGCTGGGCCGCGCCATCGGGGCCTTCGCCCGCGAGGCGGTCGACCAAGAGCCCGAGCAGCTCGCGGCGGGCTACGACCTCGACGAGCGCGCGGCCAAGAACCTCTCCTCCTTCCTGCGCGAGCAGCGCGACGCCACGCGCGTGGTGCCCAGCGACCGCACCATCGTGATCGAGCGCTTCCGCGACGAGATCGGTGACTGGCGCCTGTGCGTCCTCTCCCCGTTCGGCGGGCGCGTGCACTCGGCCTGGGCGCTGGCTCTGTCGGCGCGCATCCGCGACGAGTTCGGGCTCGAGTCGGATGCCATCTGGTCCGACGACGGCATCATCGTCCACCTGCCCGACTCCGACGATCCACCCGGCGCGGAGCTCGTGATGGTGGAGCCCGACCTGGTCGAGGAGATGGTGGTCAAGGAGCTGTCGAGCTCCGCGCTGTTCGGAGCGCGCTTTCGCGAGAACGCCGCCCGGGCCCTGTTGCTCCCGCGTGCCTACCCCGGGAAGCGCACGCCGCTCTGGCAGCAGCGCCTCAAGGCGCAATCCCTGCTCGAGGTGGCCAAGCGCTACGGGCAGTTCCCGATCGTGCTCGAGACCTATCGCGAGTGCCTGCGCGACGTACTCGACCTGCCGGGGCTGGAAGAGCTGCTGCGCGGCCTGCACACCCGCGAGATGTCGCTGGTGGAGGTCGAGACCCAGCGAGCGTCTCCCTTCGCCTCGTCCCTGCTGTTCGACTACGTCGCCACCTACATGTACGAGGGGGACACGCCCAACGCGGAACGGCGCGCGGCGGCCCTGTCGCTCGACCGCGACCTGCTGCGCGAGCTGCTGGGCCAGGAGGAGCTGCGCGAGCTGATCGACCCCGATGCCCTCGCCGAGGTGGAGGCCGACCTTCAGCGGACCAGCGAGCGCACGCGGGCGGCCAACGCCGACAGCCTCCACGATGTGCTGCGCGGGGTGGGCGACCTCACTGTCGCCGAGGCCCAGGAGCGCTGCCTCGAGGCGGTGGCCGCGCGGCGGATCCTGAGTGACCTCGAGAAGGGCCGTCGCGCCATCCGCATGCGGATCGGCGGCGAGGAGCGCTGGGTGGCCGCGGAGGACGCGGGCCTGTATCGCGACGCCCTCGGAGCCGTGCCTCCCGGCGGCCTGCCTGAAGCCTTCCTGGAGGAGGTCAAGGAGCCGCTCGCGCGGCTGGCGCGCCGTCACGCGCGCACCCACGGCCCGTTCACGACCCGGGACATCGCCGCTCGCTACGGGGTGGACTTCGGGGCCGTGCTGCGCGAGCTCGAGCGCGCCGGCACCGTCGTCCGGGGGGAGCTGCGGCCCGGCGGCACGGAGCGCGAGTGGTGCGACACCGACGTCCTCCGGCGCCTGCGCCGCGCCTCGCTGGCCAGCCTGCGCCGAGAGGTCGAGCCCGCCGAGCAGCGAGCGCTGGCGCGCTTCCTGCCCGCGTGGCAGGGGGTGGACGGCGCACCGCCGGGCGGTGCCGGAGTGGATCGGCTGCGCGAGCTGCTCGTGCCCCTCCAGGGCGTGGCGCTCGCCCCGGCGGTGTGGGAGCGTGACGTGCTACCCCGGCGAGGGGGCGCCTACTCCCCGGCCTGGATCGATCAGCTCTGCGCCAGCGGCGAGCTCGTGTGGGTGGGCGCCGGGGCGCTGGGGCGAAACTCGGGCAAGGTCGCGCTCTACTTCCGTGAGGACGCGCGTTGGCTCGGGCCGCCGCCCTCCAAGGGCGAGGCGCCCGCCGAGCCACTTCACGACGCCATCCGCGACCGCCTTGCCGGCGGCGCGGCGTTCTGGACCGATCTGCTGGCCGATCTCGGTCAGGCCGAACCGCTCGAGCTCCAGGAGGCGCTCTGGGATCTGGTCTGGGCCGGTGAGGTCACCAACGACGCCTTCGCGCCGCTGCGCGCGCCGCGGCTGACCGTCGCCCGCAACCAGCGCGACACCGGCCGCCGCTTTGCGCGGCGCCGGCGCCCGGGTGCTCCGCAGGTGCAGGGCCGCTGGTCGCTCACCGCCCGACTGTTTGCCGATGCACCCGTCCACGGACCGCGGATGCGCGCCCTGGCGGAAGTGTTGCTGGAGCGCTACGGCATCGTGACCCGCGAGACCGTGCTGGCCGAGGGGATTCCCGGCGGCTTCGCCGGCCTCTACGGCGAGTTGGCCAACCTGGAGACACTTGGCACGGCGCGGCGCGGGTACTTCGTGGAAGGCCTGGGCGGCGCCCAGTTCGCGCTGCCGGCGGCGATCGAGCGGCTGCGCTCGATGCGCTCTGATGAGGCCACGGGAGCACTGGTGCTGGCCGTTACCGATCCGGCCAATCCCTACGGGGCCACCCTGCCTTGGCCTAAGCGGGAGGCCGATGACTCGGGGAGAAGGCCCTCGCGCGTGCCGGGCGCCTACCTGGTCACGCTCGACGCCGGGCCCGTGCTCTACGTGGAGCGCGGCGGCAAGGGCCTGCTCGCCCTGCGTGAACCGGACGAGAGCTGGCTGCGTCCCGCGCTCGAGGCGCTGGCCGATGCCGTCAAGCGAGGACGCGTGCCCCGGCTGGGGCTCGAGCGTTTCGACGGTGAGCCGCTGGTGGGCTCCGAGGTGGGCGACCTCCTCATCGAGCTCGGCTTTCGCCAGAGCCCGCGCCGCCTGACCCTCAGCGCCTGAGCCGGCCCCCGCGGGTTTGGCCCGGAGACGGTCTCGGGTCGCACCAGGCGGCCACCCGGGGAGACATGCTGACCGCCGGTCACCCGATCGGGCTCGTGGTCGTCTCCACCGACCACGACTACATCATCCGGATCACGCTGCCGATCGCGGGTGGCGCGAGGGAGCTGGGATCTAAGCTGACCCGGTGAGCGAGCTCAACCGGCGCTTCTGGGACGAGCGCGTCCCCCTCCATACGGCCAGTGACTTCTACGACGTCGAGGGCTTCCGGGAGGGCCGCGAATCGCTGCTGCCCTTCGAGCTCGAGGACGTCGGCGACGTGAACGGCCGCTCGCTCGTCCACCTGCAGTGCCACTTCGGGCTGGACACGCTCTCGTGGGCGCGCCACGGCGCCCGAGTGACGGGCCTGGACTTCTCCGCGCCGGCGATCGAGGCGGCTCGCGGAATCGCCGCCGACACGGAGTTGGCGGCCGAGTTCGTGACCGCTGACGTCTACGACGCGGTCGAGGCGCTCGGCGGGCGGCGCTTCGACATCGTCTACACCAATGTGGGTGCGCTCAACTGGCTGCCCGACATCCCCCGCTGGGCCGAGGTGGTCAGCCGCCTGATCGCCCCGGGGGGAGTGCTCTACCAGATCGAGGTGCATCCGTTCAGCTGGGTGTTCGGCGACGACGAGACCACGCTGGAAAACGACTACTTCCACCACCGCAACGACTACGACGATCCGGGCAGCTACGTGGATCCGAACGCCCCGACGGTGCACAACCGCACGGAGGAGTGGCAGCACCCGCTCGGCGAGACTCTCAACGCCGTGATCGGCGCCGGCCTGACGCTCGAGCTCCTGCGCGAGCACGACTTCGCGATCTTCCCCCAGTGGCCTTTCCTCGATAAGGACGGCGACGTCTACCGGATGCCGCCGGAGCGGCCGCGGCTGCCGCTCATGTACTCGCTGCGCGCCCGCGCTCCGTACCCTCGGTGAGGTGCCCGAGGGCGACACGATCCATTCCGCGGCGCGGCGTATCCGGGAGGCTCTGGTGGGCCGCGCGATCGAGGAGATAGAGACGCCTCATCCTCGCCACGCGCGGGATCGCTGGCCCGAGCGTCTGGACGGGCGCGGGGTGCGGGCCGTGGACGCGACGGGCAAGCACCTGTTCATCCGCTTCGAGGGCAACCTCACGCTGCATTCCCACCTGCGCATGACAGGCAAGTGGGGCGTCTACCGCCGCGGCGAGCACTGGCGCCGTTCCCCTCGCCGCGCCTGGCTCGTGATGCGCACCGAGGAGCATGAGGTGGTCCAGTTCGACGGGCCCGTGCTCGAGCTGATGACCGACTCGCGCACCCGCTTCGACCAGCGTCTCGCGAGCCTGGGCCCGGACATCCTGGCGGAGGAGTTCGACGAGGCGCGCTTCCTCGCGCTGCTGCGCAGCGACGATCCCACCCGCGGGCTCGGCGACGCCCTTCTCGACCAGCGCAACCTCGCGGGGATCGGCAACGTGTGGAAGTCCGAGGGCTGCTTTCTCGCCGGAGTCGATCCCTGGCGCCGGGTGCGTGAGGTCCGCGACGACGAGGTGCTTGGCGTCACGCGCGCCGTGAAGCCGCTGATGCACCTCTCGGTCGAGCGCGGCGGGCGAATCGTCAGCTTCGAGCCCCACAAGCCGTTGCGCCGCGGCCAGCGGCGGATGTGGGTGTTCGAGCGCACCGGTCTGCCCTGCCGGCGCTGCGGGACGCGCATACGCGCGCGCGGACAGGGCGACGACAATCGCACGACCTACTGGTGTCCGACGTGCCAGGAGTAGGGCGCAAGCAGCCGGCTCCGCCGGCTGCGCGCGGAGCGGTCATTCGAGTCGGGCACAAGGGCGCCGATCATGTAGCGCCCGGCAACACCGTGGAGAGCTTCGAGGCGGCGCTCCGGCACGGGGTCGACATGATCGAGTTCGACGTGCTGCGCACCCGCGACGGAAGGCTCGTGCTGGCGCACGACTGGGAGGACGCGGACGGCCGCGACTGTCTCAGCCTGGACGAGGGACTCGACCACTTCGCCGGAGAGACGTACTCGGGCGTGGAGCTCGACGTGGACATGAAGCTGCCCGGCTACGAGCCCGAGGTGGCAGCCGGCCTCGCGGCACGCGGGCTGCTCGAGCGGTCGCTGGTCTCGAGCATGTACACCGAGAGCCTCGACCGGCTGGGCGAGATCTCGCCCGGGCTGCGCCGCGGCTGGTCGGTCCCCCGCGTGCGCCGCAACTACCTGCGCTCACCGCTGGCGGTGCCCGCCTATCTGATCGTGAGGGTCTGGCGGGCGCGGCTGCCCGGCCAGGCCGCCGCGCGGATACGAGCGGGAGGCTGCGAGGCGGTGATGGCACACCAGGTGCTCATGAGCGCCAGGCTGGTGAAGGCTGTGCACGGTGCCGGCGGGCAGGTCTACGTCTGGACGGTGGACGACGCCCGCCGCATCCGGGCGCTCGAGGAGCTCGGGGTGGACGGGGTGATCACCAACGATCCGCGGCTGTTCGACCAGCCGCGTTGATGTCTCGCCCGTCTCAGCCGGAGACCGAACAGCTACCGGTGACCGCAGAGGACGTGCGGCCGGACCCCGCCCACTGCATCTCTGCCACCGCGCGCAGCTGGTAGCTCTTGCCCGCTGGGACGCTGAGCGCGAAGGTCCAGCCGGCCTGGCCCCAGGTGTACTCGGCCGAGCCCGCCGACTGCCACGGCGAGGTGGCGGCGCCGTTGAGCGGCGCCCAACCGGCCGGACTGAGCCACTGTGCGGTGAAGCGCACTTGCATGTCGGCGCTGGAGCCGTCGCCGGCGAGCTGGGCGCGGGCGCCGAGCTGGGAAGGGCTGCAGATGTTCACGTTGGCCCACGAGGAAGAGAGGCTGTCCTGGGCCGAGGCAGGGGCCGCCATGACGGCCGCCACAGCCGCGCTCAGAGCGATTGCAGTGAGCTTTCTGGAAACCAAATCCTCGTCTGGGGGTCTTGCTGCCTCCCGCTCCGGAGACTAGACCACGCGGCGGTCCGCCGCTACCAGATGAGGCACATGGCCTTGGAGGTGCCGGCGGGATCGCCGCCCCGGACCCCCGACTTGCCGGTCTCGGTGAGCAGCGCCTTGCGCTGCACCACCGAGAAGCGAGCGCGCTTGCGACGGTGACGGCTGGACAGCACCTGGTCGCGCCAGCTCAGCTCGACGATGCCGCGAATCACATAGGTGGTCCCGGCCGGAGGCTGCGAGAAGTGGAACGTCCAGCCTCCCTGGTGGGCGCGCCAGTTCTGCTTGCCGACGAAGTTCCAGTCGCTCGTGCCGGCCCCGGCCACGGGCAGCCAGGCCTGCTGGGCGCGGCTCCACCACTGGGCCCGGTAACGCGCGTAGACGAAGCGCCGGCTGCCGTCGCCCGGCACGCTGGTGCGCAGGCCGAGCGCGTTGGGAGAGTTGCCGGTGTCACAGATGTTGACCGTGGCCCACAGCGGCTGCTCTCCTTCCTGAAGCCGAAAGACACTGCGCGCCACGCTCATCGTGTCCACTCTGCTGCGGTCCTGTCCGGCCGCCACCGAGATCGGAGGAACGGAAGCCGGCACCACGCCGGGACCAAGCTGCGGGGGCGCGTCGGCGCCGGCCGGCAGCGGCAGGCCGGCATGGGCGACCGGAGCCGCCAACAGTGACGCGGCCAGAACGAGCAGAAACGAGGAAAGGGCGGGTCGTCGCACTACGCCCCGGTTATCGGGCCGTGGGGCAGGCGCCTTTAGGACCAGCTGCTGAATTTCGTGATGAGTTCGGTACGTCGCCTCTCTTCTGCGCGACCGGGCCGCCGCCCGAGGACGTGACCGCCCAGACCTTCGAGCGGGCCTACCGCAAGCGCCGCAGCTACCGCGCGGGGCGTCGGCGCAAGCGCAGAGCGCGCCTCGAGGGCGATCCTGAAGACCAGGCCGCGCTCAGCACGGACGACCACGCCGAGCTCGCGCTGCGGCGGGAGAGCGTCCGCCGCGCGCTCGGCGAGCTGGACGGCCAGGAGTCAGTCGCGCACCGGCGGGCGGCCACCCGGCACGGCCACCGCCCGGGCCGCCAGGCGACAGCCGGCGCGCAGCGCCTCCTCCGGATCGGCGTCCGCCAGGCGCGCAGCGAGAAAGCCGGCCGCGAAGGCGTCGCCGGCTCCGGTGGTGTCGACCAGATCGCCGGCAGGCTCGGCCGGCACGCGCAGGAGATCGCGGCCGTCGGTCCAGAGGGCTCCCTCATCGCCGAGGGTGACCACGACCTCTGGTATCGGCTCGGCCAGGCGGCGCGCCGCCGCCTCGGGGTCGGTGGTGCGCGCCAGCACTGCCGCCTCCTCGGCATTGGGCAGCAGCAGTCGTGCGCCGGCGACGCGATCGAGGAAGGCAGGGGACAGCAACGCGGCGGATGAGGGGTCTACGGACACCGTCATTCCGCGCTCGAGCGCCCGCCGCAATTCCGCGTGGGCGGCGGGCCCCGAGCCCGCGCGCAGCAGGGCGTAGCCGGCCACGTGTAGATGGTTGCCCGCCGCCAGTAGCTGTTCGGGCAGAGCGCCGGCCATTAGGCCGTCGTTGGCGCCCGGGTCGGGGAACATGGTGCGTTCTCCGCCGGGAGCCACGAGCACGATGCAGGTGCCCGTCGGCAGCTCGGGATCGCGAGGGAGGTGCGTCTCGACCCCCGCGCTGCGCAGCTCGCTCACGGCGGCACGCCCCTGAGCGTCGTCCCCCACGACGCCGGCTATCGCCGTCGGCATCCCGGTCAGCGCCAGCCACGCGGCTGTGTTGGCCGCCTGCCCGCCGCCGCGGAAGGCCACCTTCGCCGGCGCGTCGCTGCCCGGCGCGATCGGGCCCGACAGATGCCCCAGGACGTCGGTCATGACGTCGCCCAGGACAACGACCTCGGTCACGGCCGGCACAGGGCCACGGCAATCCGCGCTGCCAGGTCGGCGTTGCGGACCACCAGGCGCACATTGGCCTCGAGGCTGGCGCCAGCGCTCTCCCGGTGGAAGTAATCGAGCAGGAAGGGAGTCACGTCCTTGCCGGTCACCGAGCCGCTGCGCGCGGCGGCCAGTCCGGAATCGAGGATCCGCTCGTGCAGCTCGGGATCGAGCTGCTCCTGCGGTGGAAGGGGATTGGCCACAACCAGGGCTCGATCGTCGGTGCCGAGCTCCTGCCGCGCGGCTGCGACCGCGGCAGCCTCCTCGGGCGAGTCCACCCGCCAGGCGACCGGATGTCCCGAATCGGAGAGATAGAAGCCGGGAAAGCGGCCGCTGCCATAGCCCACCACCGTCACGCTGAGGGTCTCGAGCCGCTCCAGCGTAGCCCCGGTATCGAGGATCGACTTGACCCCCGAGCAGACCACCACCACGCTGGTTCGGGCCAGCGTCTCGAGGTCGGCGGACTCGTCCCAGGTCTCGCGGGCATCGCGGTGGACGCCGCCCAGGCCCCCGGTGGCGAACAGGCGGATACCGGCCCGGGCGGCCAGATGCGCCGTCGCCGCCACCGTCGTGGCCCCAGTGCCGCCGCGCGCCGCCAGCGGGGCGAGGTCGCGCACGCCGCACTTGACCACCTCGGCTCCGCCGGCAACCGTGGCCAACGCGTCGCCGTCGAGCCCGATGCGTGCCCGGCCGTCCACCATGGCCACCGTGGCCGGCACCGCGCCGGCCGAGCGCACGGCGGACTCGACCTCGCGCGCCACCTCGAGGTTGCGCGGACGGGGCAACCCGTGGCTGATCAGGGTGCTCTCGAGCGCCACCACCGGCCGTCCGGCGGCGAGGGCTTCGGCCACCTCGGGAGCGATGTTCATGGCCCCATCAGCCTATCCGCGCCATCCCTCGACTCAGAGCGCACTCGAGGCGTACCGTTCGCGATCGTGAACCAACGCAAGCTGCGCGACCTGACCGTATCCGCCATCGGCCTCGGCTGCATGGGCATGTCCGAGTTCTACGGCGAGACCGACGACGACCAGTCGCTGGAGACGATCGCACGCGCGCTCGACATCGGCGTCACCTTCCTCGACAGCTCCGACATGTACGGCAGCGGCCACAACGAGGAGCTGGTGGGCCGGGCCATCGCGAGCCGCCGCGACGAGGTAAAGCTGGCGACCAAGTTCGCCATCCGCCGCGACGGGCGCTCCCGCTGGATCGACAACAGCCCGGAGTGGGTGCGTGAGGCGTGCGAGGCTTCTCTGCGCCGCCTGGGTACCGACCACATCGATCTCTACTACATGCACCGCCGCAGTCCCGATGTTCCGATCGAGGAGAGCGTGGGCGCGATGGCCGAGCTCGTCGCCGAGGGCAAGGTCGGCCACCTGGGTCTCTCCGAGGTGAGCGCCGAGACGCTGCGCGCGGCCTGCTCCGTCCACCCGATCGCCGCGCTCCAGAGCGAGTGGTCACTGTTCACGCGCGAGATCGAGCGCGAAATCGTGCCCGCCGCCCGCAAGCTGGGCGTGGGTCTGGTGCCCTACAGCCCGCTCGGCCGGGGAGAGCTCACCGGCGCTCTCGAGATCGGCGACGAGAGCGACTTCCGCCGCCACCTGCCCCGCTTCCAGCGTGAGAACCGGGAGCGCAACCTGGAGCGCCTCGAGGTGATTCGCACGCTCGGCGAGGCGCTGGGCACCACCCCGGCCCAGGTGGCCCTGGCCTGGCTGCTGCATCAGGGCGATGACGTGGCCCCGATCCCGGGCACCAAGCGCGTGAACTACCTGGAGGAGAACGCCGCCGCCGCGAAGATCGAGCTCACGCCGGACCACCTGCGCGCCCTTGACGAGGCGTTCCCTCCGGGCGCAACGGCGGGCGACCGCTACGCGCCCGAGCAGATGGCATCGCTCGAGCAGTAGGTCTCGGCTAGGCCTCTGTCTCGACGCGCACGCTGAAGCCCTCGGCGCGCGCCGCGGCGAGCAACTCCTGGTTGCCGTCGCCGCCGCGCGTCTGGAGCACGAGCTTGATCGCCGTCTCGCCCACGTGCAGGTCGATGCCGTCGCGCAGGTGCTCGACGTCGACCACGTTGCCACCGCACTCGGCCACCACCCGCAGCAGCCCGGCCAGGGCGCCGGGCCGGTCCGGCACCACCGTGGAGAGGACCATCCGGCGACCGGCCGCCGTCTCGCCCAGGCGAATGCACTCGGACAGCAGCGAGGCGTCGACGTTCCCGCCGGACAGCACGGCGCATATGTCGCCGCCGTCCTGCGGGCGCACGCGCCCATGCATCAGCGCGGCCACCGCCACGGCGCCGGCACCCTCCACCACCTGCTTCGAGCGTTCGAGCAGCAGCACCATCGCCTCGGCCACCTCGTCGTCCGAGACCGTGACCACCTCGTCCACGTAGCGCTCCACAAGCGGCAGCGTGAAGTCGCCCGGGCGCTTGACCGCGATGCCGTCGCAGATCGTGTTGGCCGAGCGGGCGCCGACCGGCCGGTGGGCCGCGAGCGAGTCGATGTAGGGCGCGCAAGCCTCGGCCTGCACGCCGATCACGCGGGCGCCGGGCAGCTCGGTGGCCGCCGCCAGCGCAATCCCGCTGGCCAGGCCGCCGCCTCCCAGCGGCACCACTATCGAGCGGACGTCGGGCGCCTGCCGGGCGATCTCCAGGCCGATCGTTCCCTGACCTGCAACCACGAGCGGCTGGTCGAAGGCATGCACCAGCGTCATGCCCTCGTCCTCGGCCAGGCGGCGCGCCTCCGTGCCGGCCTCGTCGTAGCCGCCCTCCACCTGACGCACCTCGCCGCCGTACTGGCGCACGGCCGCGACCTTGGCGAGCGGCGCCTGCTCGGGCATCACGAGCACCGACCGCGCACCCGCCTCCCGCCCGGCGAAGGCCACGGCCTGCGCGTGATTGCCCGCGCTGGCGGCCACCACCCCGGCCTCGAGAGCCTCCGGGGGGAGCCGGCGGATCGTGTTCGTGGCGCCCCGCGCCTTGAACGATCCGGTGAGCTGGAGGTTCTCCGCCTTGAGCACCACGCGGGCCCCCACGCGGCGCCCGAGCTCGCCCGCGGACATCAGCGGGGTCTCGCGCACATGGCCGGCGATCACCTGCGCGGCTTCCTGCACGTCGGCGTGGGTCACGGCTTCAGGGGCTACGGACATGTTCTTCCGGCATTATCCGCTCATGAGCAATGGCGGCGAGACGGCGCGCCTGCTCGCTCGCACCGAGGTCTTCGGCGATCTCGAGGAACGCGAGCTCGAGGAGGTTGCCCAGGTGGCGGTCCCACGGCGCTGGGACCGAGGCGAGATGATCTTCCGGGAGGGCGATCGCGGCGATACGTGTTACCTGCTGCGCACCGGCGCCGTGGTGCTCACGCGCGAGCATCAGGACGGCCGCATGGTCGCGCTGGCGGAGCTGCGCACGGGCGCCCTGTTCGGCGAGCTGGCGATGTTCCGCGGAGAGACGCGGTCGGCCACGGCCGAGGCCATCGAGGCCACGACGGCGGTCGCGCTGCTGGCCGGCGACATGCAGCGCCTGATCCGGCGCAACCCCGACCTCTCGCTCAAGCTGCTGGCCGCGCTGGCGGAGCGCGTTTCGAGAACGAACGAGCGCCTGCTCCAGCAGTCCTTCCAGACCGTGGCCGGACGTGTGGCGAGCGCGCTGCTGGCGCAGACGGTCGCCCGCCAGGAGGACGGCGCGCCTCCCGAGGACGTGCTGATCCGCTCCACCCAGGCCGAGATCGCGCACCTGGCCGGCACCTCACGCGAGAGCGCCAGCCGCTTTCTCGCCACGCTCGAGCGGGCCGGCGTGGTGAGCCTGGGCAGGGGAAAGGTGACCGTGCATGACCCCGGACGACTCCGGAACTACATCCACTGACACCGAACCCGCGCGCAGGCGCATGGTCGAGCGCCAGCTCCGCCGGCGCGGGATCGAAGACGAACGGGTGCTCGAGGCCATGGCCGCGGTGCCGCGCGAGCTGTTCCTGCCCGGCGACCAGCGCCGCCGTGCCTACCGTGACGGCGCCCTGCGCATCGGTGAGGGCCAGACGATGTCGCAGCCCTGGATCGTGGCCTGCATGGCCCAGCTGCTCGAGCTCGACGGCTCGGAGCGGGTGCTCGAGGTGGGCACGGGCTCGGGCTATGCGGCGGCCGTGCTCTCGCGTCTCGCCGCCGAAGTGATCACCATCGAGCGCTTCGAGAAGCTGGCCGAGCGGGCCCGGGCGGTGCTCGAGGAGCTCGGCTACGACAACGTCGACGTGCGGACGGGCGACGGCACGCAGGGAGCCCCCGACCGCGCCCCCTTCGGGGGCATCTCGGTCACCGCCACGGCTCAGGGGGCACCGCCCCAGCCGCTGTTCGAGCAACTCTCCCCGGGTGCCGCGCTGGTCTGCCCGGTGGAACGCGACGGGCGCGAGCTGCTGATGCGCTTCCGCGACGGCGCCGAGGAGCCGGTGGCCTCGGTGCGGTTCGTACCGCTGGTCGTCCAGGGCCGCTAGGCTGCCCCGGTCGTGTTCGTCCTCAACTTCTACTCGCCGGTCTTCATCGATCAGCTCAAGCGCGGCCGCAAGACCGCCACCATCCGCCTGGGCGACAAGGCGAACAAGTACCGCAAGGGCGAGGTGGTGCTGATCACGGTCGGCTTCCAGCACTCGCCGCGCGAGAAGATCTTCGAAGCCGTGATCGACTCGGTCGAGGTCAAACAGGTCCAGGACCTGTCCCGGCGCGACATCGAGCACGACAACCCGGAGTTCCGCCGCATCGACGAGATGGTGCATTTCCTCGAGCAGATCTACGGCCGCAAGGTCGAGATGGAGGACACCGTCACCGTGGTGCGTTTCTCCCAGATCTCCGACCGCCCCTCGGAGATCCGCGAGCGCCTGCGCCCGGACGCGCCGGCCCAGAACTAGAGCCTCCAAGATCCGTCTGTAGCCAGGCTGTGAAGCCTCTTGGCAGCTTGGCACTCTCGTTGCTAGAGTGCCAAGCGTCGGCACTCTTTCATTGAGAGTGCCAACAGTCTTTGCAAGCACTTATTGGAGGTAACGCCCATGAATCTCAAGCCTCTGGGTGATCGTCTCATCGTGCAGGCGATCGAAGAGGAAGAGACCACCGCCAGCGGCATCGTCCTTCCCGACACGGCCAAGGAGAAGCCGCAGCGCGGCAAGGTCCTGGCCGTCGGTGACGGGAAGTGGGACGAGGACGGCGAGAAGCGGATTCCGCTCGACGTCGCCGAGGGCGACGAGGTCCTGTACTCGAAGTACGGCGGCACCGAGGTCCAGGTCGAAGGCGATGACCTGCTCGTCCTGCGGGAGTCGGACGTGCTCGCCAAGGTAGCTGGCTAGGAGGAACTGAACGAATATGGCTCACAAGGAGCTCAAGTACGACGTGGAGGCGCGGCGCGCGCTCGAGGACGGCGTCAACGCCGTCGCGGACGCCGTCAAGGTCACACTCGGCCCCAAGGGTCGTTATGTGGTGATCGACAAGAAGTTCGGCGCCCCCACCATCACCAACGACGGCGTGTCGATTGCTCGAGAGATCGAGCTCGAGGAGCCGTTCTCCAACCAGGGCGCCCAGCTCGTGCGTGAGGTGGCCACGGCCACCAACGACGTCGCGGGTGACGGCACCACCACCGCCACCGTTCTCGCCCAGCGCATCGTGCGCGACGGCCTCAAGAACGTGGCCGCCGGCGCCAACCCGCTTGCTCTCAAACGCGGCATCGAGAAGGCCGTCGATCAGGTCGTGGACCACATCGGCAAGATCTCCACGGAGATCTCCGGCAAGGAGCAGATCGCCCGCGTGGCGGCCATCTCCGCGGCCGACGACGATATCGGCGACGTGATTGCCGACGCCATCGACAAGGTCGGCAAGGACGGCGTGGTCAACGTCGAGGAGGGTCAGACCTTCGGCATGGACCTCGAGTTCACCGAGGGCATGCAGTTCGACAAGGGCTACATCTCGCCCTACATGGTCACCGACCAGGATCGCATGGAGGCCACCCTCGAGGATCCCTACATCCTCATCGCCAACCAGAAGATCGGCTCGGTGCGCGACGTCCTGCCGGTGCTCGAGCAGGTGATCCAGTCGGGCAAGCCGATCGTGGTCATCGCCGAGGACGTGGAGGGCGAGTCGCTCGCCACCTTCGTGGTCAACAAGCTGCGCGGCACCTTCACGGGTGTGGCGGTCAAGGCGCCGGGCTTCGGCGACCGCCGCAAGCGCATGCTCGAGGACATCGCCATCCTCACCGGTGGCGAGGTCATCACCGAGGAGATGGGTCTCAAGCTCGAGAACACTCAGCTCTCGCAGCTGGGCCGTGCCCGTCGGGTGGTGGTCACCAAGGACACGACCACGATCGTCGACGGTGCGGGTGAGTCCGACGCCATCAAGGGCCGCATCAACCAGATCAAGAACGAGATCGAGAACACCGACTCGGACTTCGACCGGGAGAAGCTGCAGGAGCGGCTGGCCAAGCTGGCCGGCGGCGTGGCCGTGGTGAAGGTCGGCGCGGCCACCGAGACGGAGATGAAGGAGAAGAAGCATCGCGTCGAGGACGCGCTGCAGGCCACCCGGGCCGCCCTCGAGGAGGGCATCGTTCCCGGCGGTGGCGTGGCACTCCTGCGCTCGCAGGACGCCATCAAGATCGACGCCTTCGAGGGCGACGAGCGCACAGGTGCGCAGATCATCTACCGCTCGCTGGAGGAGCCGCTGCGTCAGATCGCCGACAACGCGGGCCTCGAGGGTTCGGTCGTGGTCAACGACGTTCGCAAGGCCAAGGGCAAGAACACCGGCCTGAACGCCGACACCGGCGAGATCGTCGACCTGGTGGCAGGCGGCGTCATCGATCCCGCGATGGTCACCCGTTCCGCGCTGCAGAACGCGGCTTCGATCGGCAAGAACATCCTCACCACCGAGGCGATCGTGGCCGAGATGCCCGAGAAGGAAGGCGCCGGCGCAATGCCCGGCGGCATGGGCGGCATGGACGGCATGATGTAAGGAAGCGCAAGCTTCCGCAGTACTTCGAGGGCCCCGCTTCGGCGGGGCCCTCGTCGTTTGCGGTGGGCCGGATGGCAGGCCCGCGCGCCGCTCGGACCGGCAAACGTCCCGCGTCGCTCCCCGCCATGACCAGTCAGTTGCCGGCAGGCGCCATCGAGCTCGGGCTGGGCTTCCTGCTCCCCTTCTACCTGCTGCTGGTAATCGGAATCATCCGCGCGGCCGCCGGCATCGCGCCTCTGAGCGCGCTCGTGTGATTCATCCTCGTGCGCCGCGAGGACCGCTTCGTAGCCGGCGTCACGCCGCACCCGCCGCCGGGCGAACCCGGTCCTGCGCGCCCAGAACCGCCCGCATAGGCAGGGGCCGGACGGCGAGCGCCTCTGCGTCGGCCGTCCCTCGGCTCGTGATCATCGGCTCCTCCAGCAGCTCGGCCTCCTCCCAGGTGGCGAACACGTGCGGACCGACGGCGAGCCGCAGGGCGCGCAGCGAGGCGCGGACCAGCGGCAGCGGCAGGTGCAGCAGGCGCCGCCGGCGCCCGCTGGAGCGCAGCGCGACCCGCACGATGTCGTCGTAGGAGAGCGTCTCGGGCCCCGCCAGCTCGTAGCCACCTC
Organism: uncultured Thermoleophilaceae bacterium; assembly: GCA_963813495.1. Taxonomy (GTDB): domain Bacteria; phylum Actinomycetota; class Thermoleophilia; order Solirubrobacterales; family Thermoleophilaceae; genus JACVRW01. The sequence goes on along the minus strand of CAWEZC010000011.1, from coordinate 418,176 downwards.
CATTCTCCGAGGGAGCGGACCGCAGGGCGGCCATCACGCCGTCGGCCACGTCCTCGGCCCAGATCGGCTGGTAAAGCGCATCGCCTGACCCCGACACAGGTATCGCAGGAAGGTAGGAGAAGCGCTCGAGCAGGGTCAGCCACGGGTCGCCCGGCGTGTAGACGATCGACGGGCTGAAGATCGTCGTCTCGAGCGCCGACGCGGCCACGGCGTCCTGGGCCAGCGCCTTGGCGCGGAAGAAGCGGGTACGCGAGTGGTGACGCGCCCCCAGCGCGGAGAAGAACAGGAAGCGCCGGGCGCCGGCCCGCTCGGCGGCGCGGACCAGCCGCAGAGTCGCCATCGCATTGAGCTCCTCGATCGAGGCGTGCGGCTGGTCGCGGATCGATGCAGCCAGGTGAACGACGGTGTCCACGCCACGCAGCGCGTTGCGAAACGAGGCGGGATCGGCCAGGTCGCCCAGCGCGATCTGCACCCTCACGCGCTGGTCGCCCAGCCGGCGCGGATCGCGCACCAGACAGCGCACCGGCCTCGGCTCGGCGGTCAGGCGCCGAAGCAGCGCCGAGCCCACCGTGCCTGTGGCGCCGGTGAGCAGGATCACCGCCGCCCCACCACCACCACACGCCAGGGTGAGCGCTCGTTGCGGTGGCTCTGCACGTCGCTGAACCCGGCTTCGGCCATCCAGTCGCGGATCTCCGAGGGCTTGAAGTTGCGGCTATGGCTCCAGGCGTAGAAGAGCAGGCTGGAGATCGCACCGTGCTCCGACACCGGCTCCCCCGGCTCGGGTCGCGCCGAATCACCGATCACCAACGCTCCCCCGGGGCGCAGCGCGATGTAGGCCAGCCGGCATAGCTCGCGGTCGCGCTCCTCCGGCAGGTGATGGATCAGGTTGAAGACCGAGACCACGTCGAGCTGCTCGCCCAGGCCGAGCTCGAACACGTCGCCCTCACGAAAGTGCACCCGGTCGGAGAAGCCCTGCGCCTCGACGATCTGGCGTCCGATGCGGACGCTCGGGGCCAAGTCGAGCACGGTGGCGTCGAGCCTGGGATGAAGCCGGCACATGGCCATGGCGAAGGCGCCGTGGCCGCCGGCCACGTCGACCATCCGGCGCGGCTCACTCACCGGCACCAGGCCGGCGTTGTCGTCCTGCTCGGCACGGGAGATCTCGAACAGGCCGCGCATGTAGGCCTCCCAGCGCTCGCTGTCGTCGCGGCGCTGTTCGTGCATCGCATACGGGCGCCCGCTGCGCACCGCCTCGGGCAGCAGCTCGAGCACCTGCCAGTGCAGGTCGGCCTGGGCGCCGCTGAAGGTGGCGATCGACTCCGGCGAGCTTCTCACCAGCAGCCGCTCGCTCACCGGCGCGTTGGCAAAATGGCCGTCCCGGACCTCGACGTAGCCCAGAGTGAGCAGAGCGGTGAGCAGGGTTTCCGCACCCAGCGGATCGAGCTCGAGGCGGCGAGCCAGCTCGGCGGCGCTCGCCGGCTCCTCATGGAGCGCCTCGAAGACCCCCAGCACCACGGCGGTGGACACCGCGCGCGCGGTGACCAGGCCGGTGAAGGTGTCGAGAAAGGGATCTGGCTCGCGGCGGTCCAGCACGGCCCGCACACTAGTCACCCTCAGGCGAGAGGCGTGGCGCTCACATCCGCCGCGAAGCGGCGCGCGTCGGGCACCGGCATGGGCGGCAGCTCGTCGGCCGCACGCACGCGGTTGCGTCCCTCGCGCTTGGCGTCGAGCAGCGCGCCATCCGCCGCTCGGAACAGCTCCATGTAGCTGAGCGCGGCCCCTGCGCTCGTGGCCACCCCAGCCGACAGCGTGAGCTCGAGGCCGCCGGGCTGCGCGTGCTCCACCGAGCGCCGTATCCGCTCAGCGATCTCGAACGCCCCGCCGATCTCGATGCCCGGGAGCAGAACGAGGAACTCCTCGCCGCCCATCCGGTAGACGAGCTCGAAGGTGCGCAGGGACGTGCGGATCTCGTACGCCACCTCCCGCAGCACGGCGTCGCCACGGTCGTGCCCATAGGTGTCGTTCACGCGCTTGAAGCCGTCCACGTCGCACAGCACGAGCGACACGGCGCCGCCGGTCAGGCGGGCCTGCTGCTCGATCTCGAGCGCCCGGACCTCCAGCGCCGCACGGTTGAGCAGGCCGGTCAGCGGGTCGAGCACGGCGCGGTCGCGCTGGATGAGCTCGCCGTGCATGAGCGCGCTCGTAACGGCGCTCACGGCCACCAGAAGGGCGAGGGTGCTGAACAGCGGCACGGGGTCGTCGACCGCCGCCTGAGAGTCGACGGGCACGGTCACCCCGAGCAGGACGAGTGCGGTGATGCCCGCCCCCACGCACACCACCTGCCAGCGAAAGCGCGTGGCGGCCACCGCTCCCGGGATCACGAGCCAGGCCAGCACCGGACTCTCGGGGCCACCGCTCAGCGCCACCCCGGTACCGATCACCGCCAGTACGAACAACTGGCTGCGCGCGGCCACCCACTCCGGTCGCGCGCTGCGCGCCAGGCGCCACTCGAGCGTGACGAGGTTGACCGCCACCAGCCCGAACAACCCCAGCGTCCACCAGCCGACCCAGGGCGCGGAGAGCAGCAGTGCCGCCCCCATCGCGATCGCGCAGATCGTGCGCGCCATGCGCACGCGATCGCCTGCCTCCACCACCCGAGCCCTGTCCAGCTCCGTCGGGCAGAGGAACGAGCCTCTTCCCTCCATGCTTGAGCTATTCGGCATTTCCCCACCGCGCTTGAGCTCGCGGGGAGCGAAGCGCGCAAAGGGCGTCGGTACAATGCGACCCCTCGCGCCCAGGCGCTTTTTTGGACACGAGAAGGAGACCATGGCCTACGTCATCGCCGAACCCTGCATCGACACCAAGGACAACTCGTGCGTCGAGGTCTGTCCGGTCGACTGCATCCACCCCACCCCGGACGAGCCCGATTACGACCAGGTCACCCAGCTCTACATCGACCCCGAGGAGTGCATCGACTGCGACGCCTGCGTCGAGGCCTGCCCGGTGGACGCCTGCTTCGCCGAGGACCAGCTCCCGGGCGAGTGGCAGAACTACATCCAGATCAACGCCGACTACTTCAAGAAGGCGAGCTAGCGCCGCCGCCTAGGCCATCGGCAGTGCCGTCCCGGTGATCTCCGGGACAGGCGGGCCGGCGGGCGCCTGCAACACCGCCAGCTCCTGCGGCGTGGCGGCGATGATGCCGCGAGCCGCGTGATAGATCGCCTGGGCCGCGGGAACGTCCGGGTCCTCGAGGACCAGCGGGCGGCCCTCATCGGCCGAGACGCGCAGCTCCTCCTGCAGCGGGATCTTCCCGAGCAGGGGGACGTCGAGCTCGTCGGCCAGCAGCTGGCCGCCGCCCTCGCCGAAGATGGTGAAGCGCTCGCCGCCCGGCGTCGTGAATCCGGACATGTTCTCGATCACGCCCAGCAGCTCGAGGTCGAAGCGCCGTGCGCTGTCGGCCGCCCGGGCGGCGACCTTCTGCGCGGCCGGCTGCGGCGTCGTGACCACCACGAAGCGGGCCTGTGGGAGCAGCTGGGCGAGGGTCATCGACACATCGCCGGTGCCCGGAGGCAGGTCGATGAGCAGGTAGTCGAGCTCGCCCCAGTCGACGTCTTCGAGGAACTGGCGGATCGCCTTGTGGAGCATCGGGCCGCGCCAGGTTATGGCCTGGTCGCGCTCGTTGAGGAAGTGCTCGATCGAGATCGCCTTGATCCCTGCCGGACCGTCAAGCGGGAGGATCTTGCGCTCGGCCGAAACCTTGGGCCGGCCGTGCACGCCGAGCATGCGCGGGATCGAGTAGCCCCAGACGTCGGCGTCGAGCGCGGCAGCCTGCATGCCGTCGGCCTGCAGCGCCGCGGCCAGGTTGGTGGTGACCGTGGATTTGCCCACCCCGCCCTTGCCCGAGCCGATGCAGATGACGTTCTTGACCCGGGCGAGCGCGCCCTCGGGCAGCCCGCCACCGCGGCCGAGCCGCTGCGACAGGCTCTGCTTCTCCTGATCCGAGAGCACGTCGAAGGCGACGTTGACGTGCCCCACGCCCAGGCCGGCGACCTTCTCCTGCACCGCCTTCTGGAAGTGAGAGCGGATCGGGCAGCCCGGCGTGGTCAGGGAAACGACCACGTCCACCCGGCCCTCCTCGGGCTGATCGATGGAACGAACCATTCCGAGGCTCACGATGTCCTTGCGCAGCTCGGGGTCTATAACGCCGCGCAGGACTTCCTCGATCTGTTCTCGAGTAGGCATCTGCCCTGCATTGTCGCAGGCCGACGCTCCACAAAGGCCAACGACGCCCGTAGGCGCCGTTGACTGAGGGAGGAGAGATACTGCACCACCGGCGAGTATGTGGCCGGCAGTCCTTCCCGATCCGCTCTCTCCAGGCGGCCGGGGGGAAGCGTGGGCTCTAGGCGAGCGCGCTCACGCGCGACACGACGGACTCGGCCTGGCCCTGGACCTCGCGGCCCGTGGACTTGACCTGGCGCTCGAACTCGCGGCGGTTGCGCTTGACCGTCTTGAGCACGCCGTTGCGGCGCTGCCGCAGCTCGCGCTCGACGCGCGTGCGGGTCTTCTTGCTCTCGCGCACCGCACGGTTGCGGGCGGTCGAGCCGCGGCGCTCGAACTTCTTGAGCGTCTTCTCGAGCTCCTTCTCGGCGCTCTCGCGACCGGCGACGTAGGGCTTGGTGGCCTCGACGACGGCGTCACGAGCGACAAGCGCGGCGCCCACCGGGATCAGGACGGCACGCTCGGCCTGCGCCTGCACGGCCTGGAGCGTGTTGAGCTCGGCCTTCGCGCGGGTCTCGGCAGCCTTGGCGGCAGCGGTCTGGGTGCGCTTGGCGGAGCTCCGGGCAGCAGTGGTGCTGCGCTTGGAGGCGTTACGACGGCGCGTGGCGGCGGCCTTGCGGGCGGTCGCCTTGCGCTGGGTCTCGGTCTGAGCGGCCATGGGATGACTCTCCTTGTTCGGTTCCTGCCCGTCCGTCTGGACGTAAGCTTATTAGTTCTAAGTTCGATAGAAGTATACCACCGAACACCTGTACGTAAACCACCTGCCGTAGCTGGTTACACAGGCCCCGGTGAGGGCGGGGCACGCGCGTACTCGCTAGGCCGCTTTGTGCCGGCCGATGCGCTCGAGCCAGGTGTCCGGCGCGGTGAGCTCGCTCATGCTCGGCAGCGCCTCCGGAGAGGCCCAGACCCGGTTCAGGCCCTCTATTCCGGCGCTCTCGACGACGCCGTCACTGAAGCTCTTGCCGAGCTCGTACTGGCGCAGCTTCACGTCGAAGCCGAGCAGGCGCTCGATCAGCAGCTCGGGAGTCGAGCGGCTGCGCCGGCGTGCGGTCATGGCGGCGCGCAGGTGCTCATGGTTGGGTATCGCCTGCTCGGCGATCACGTCCATCACATGCTCGGAGTAGCCCTCGATGACCGCCATCGACGCCTGGATGCGCTCCATCTGGGCTCGTTGTGCGTCGCTCTGCACGAGGGCGGCCAGGCCACCGTCACGGAAGGCGTCGATCAGCTTGCGCGGATCGGGCAGGGACGGCATACCGCCCGCCGTGCCGTGCTCGATGCGTACCTCGACCGTGGCGAGATACTCGCGCAGGAGGCCGCTCATGTGGTCGCGCAGCCAGGGCACGCCCTGGAACTGGAAGACGTGGGTCAGCTCGTGCGCGGCCACCCAGCGGCCGAAGGCCAGAGCGTCCACCTCGAGATCGAGCACGGCCTTGTCGAGGTTCGGCGCCACGAACAGCAGCCGTGGCGGCGAATCGGCGCCCAGCAGCGAGATGTCGTACTGGCCGAGCACGCGCTGGGAGACATACCCCATCACGAGTCCCGCCTCGGCGGCCAGCGTGGCCGAGGCCCCCATGCGCAGCGCGCCCGCCAGCGGCCCAGCGAACGACATCCGGTCCTCGAGGCGCGCGGCCACCGGATCGAGCAGCTTCGACAGCGAATCGATGTTGACCGACGCCCATTCGGAGCGATTCACGGTCTCCGCGGTCGGCCGCTCGGCGGCCAGGACGAGGCCGGTGTAGCTAGCCACGTGGGGCTCCATCTCGTCGCATAGCGCCGGAAGGTCCAGCGCGGACTGCGCGGACCCCTCACCTCCGGCGGCCAGGCGCGCGAGTGTCCGGGCAATCGACCAATCGACCATCTGCCCGTCAACGGTACTCGGCTGTGTCTTGTACCCCAAATTGGTGGAAACTTTCCTTTCAGGGCTATCAAGGCCTCTGGTGCGACGTCGATACCAATGTCGTCCCGTAGTTCGACGACTGGATCCTCCATGAAGCGCATCCTCAACCGCAGGAAGCTTGTCGGCATTGCCGTTGTGGTGGTGGCTCTTGCCACCGCCGGTCTCGTCTCCGCCGCCTGGCTGGCCTCAGGGTCCGGCTCGGGCTACGCCAAGGCGGGCACCGCTTCGGCACTGACCACCGTGGACGCCTCGGCCTCCACCGTCGCCAGCCTCTATCCCGGTGCCACGGGGAACGTGAGGCTGCAGGTCAGCAACCCGAACCCCTATCCCGTGCGCGTCACGAGCGTGTCCAACGGCAGCGGCTCGATCACCGCCGACGCCGGCCACGCCGCCTGCACGACCACCGGGGTCACCTTCACCGACCAGACCGGCCTGACGATCGACGTTCCGGCCAGCGGGACGGTCACGTCCACGCTCACCGGCGCGGCGGCGATGTCCAACGCATCGCTCGACAGCTGCCAGGGCGCGACCTTCACCATTCCGGTCAACCTGACCGGCGCGAGCAACGCTCCCTAGGAGGGACGAGAACACGACCGCGTACGGCGGGAGGCCCCGAGCCTCCCGCCGTTCGACACCCATGAGGCCTCGCGCCTTCCTCCTGCTGGTCTGCCTGGCCGCTCTGGCCGGTGCGGCGACGCACGCCATCGCCGACCATCGGACCGGCGAGCCCGCCGCGGCCAAGCAGGCCCATGGGCCTCACAGCCTGCGGGTCTCGGCCCGCGTGGCCGGAGTGCTCTACCCCGGCTCGCAGCAGCCGGTGGTGGTGCGCGTCCAGAACCTCCTGCGGCGCCCGCTGGTGATCCGCCGCTCGCGGGTCTGGGTACAGCGGGCTCCGCGCGGCTGCTCGCCGCGATCCCTGAGCTTCACAGTCTTCCGCGGCCGCGTGCCGCTGCCTGCCCGCGGCGTACGCCGGCTCACGCTCGGCGTGCGCATGCTGCCGGGTACCGAGAACGCCTGCCAGGGCGCTCGCTACCGCCTCAAGGCGCGCGCCCGCGCGGCGCCCCGGAGGCAGCGATGAGGCGCGGCGCGAAGCTGATCGGCTGCGCGCTGCTCGTGCTGATGGCGCTCGCCCCGGCAGCCCTCGGGGCCTGGACCTCGACGGGCGCGGGCAGCGCCAGCGCCAAGGCGCACACGATGCCCGCCGGCAACACCCCGACGGTCAGCCGTACGAATCGCAGCGTGACCGTGACCTGGGCCCAGAGCAGCTTCTCCGGCGGGCCCGGCGTGGCGGGTTACGTGGTCAAGCGCTACCTCAACGGCGGAGCGGCGCAGACCATCGGCAGCGCCTGCAACACCACCATCACGGGGCTCACCTGCACCGAGACCGGCGTACCGGCCGGCACCTGGCGCTACTCGGTCACGCCCCGGCAGGGCCTCTGGGCCGGGGGCGAGAGCGCGCAGAGCGCCGCCGTAACGGTGGACGCACCGGCCCTGACCCTCTCGAGCGCCTCGGTTCCGACCGTGCCGGCCACGCTCACAGGCTCGATCGCGAACTTCGTGCCCGGTCAGACGGTGACCTTCCGTCTCGACGACGCCACGAGCGGCACGCTGCTCGGCGGCAGCATCACCCCAAGCTCGGTCCCGGCGAGTGGCAGCGCTTCGGTGAGCGTGACCCTTCCCGCGGGCACCGCCAACGGCAACCACACGATCTACGCCGTGGGCAACGGCGGCGACGTCGCCGCGTCGGGCACGGTGACCGTGGGCCCGGCGTTCGTCAAGAATGTCGGCGCGACGAGCTGTGGCGCCACGGCCGCAACCGTGTCCGTTCCCGCGGCGGGGGTGCCGGCCGGCAACACGCTGATCCTGCGCTTGGCCCTGCGAGGCGCCAGCGCCGCGGCAATCGCCGCCTCGGACACGCGCGGCAACACCTATACGCTCGACCGCGACGTTCGGAACACCACCCAGCGCGTGGCGATCCTGCACGCGCGTGTGACGACCGCGCTCGCGTCCGGCGACACGATCACCGTGACCTTTCCGAGCTCCACCGGCTCGGGACTGGTGGTCGACGAGTTCGTCAACGTGGTCGCCGGAGCGGCCCACGCCAGCGGCATGGCCACGGGTGTGAGCGCCGCCCCCTCGGTTTCGGCCAGCACGACCGCCACTCCCACCCTCCTGATCGGAGCGGTGAGCATCGCCGGCCAGCTCACGGCCACCCAGCCGGCAGCGTTCACCGGGCTCACGGGCCAGAGCCTGGCCTGCGGCCCGGTCACGAACGTCGGCGCCCGCCGTCTCGCGACCACCACGGGCGCGTTCGCCTACTCGCCGGCGATGTCCGCCTCCGGGCGCTGGGCCGCCGCGCTGGTGGCATACCGCGCCGGCTGAGCGGCCGCCGCGCTACAGCCGGGGCAGGCTCTGCTCCTGCTCGACCACCGGAGCGAACAGATCGCCGTGCTCGGCCACGCGCTCAAGCACGTCGCCGGCCTCGAACACGAGCGCGTCGGGATCGCCCGCCTCGAGCTCCTCCCAGAGCAGCGGCGTGGACACCGTGGGCCGCTCGCGCGCACGCAGTGAGTAGACGGCCACGGTCGTCTTGTGCTCGTCGTTCTGGCTCCAGTCGATCAGCACCTTGCCTTTGCGCAGGTCCTTCTTCTGGCTCGACACGATCAGCTGCGGATGCTCGGCCTCCAGGTGCCGGGCCAGCGCCTGGGAGAGGCGCTTGGTTCCGTGGTCGTAGTCCACGTCCTCGCTGTTGAGCGGAACGTAGACCTGAATCCCCTTCGAGCCCGACGTCTTGGCATGGGAGTCCAGGCCGATCTGGCTCAAGGCGCCACGCAATATCAGCGCCACCTCGCAGCACTCCCGCAGGCCGGCCGGAGCGCCCGGGTCGAGGTCGAAGGCCATGACGGTCGGCCTGTCGATGTCGTCAGCCAGCGAGAGCGAGGGGTGCAGCTCCAGGTCGGCCAGGTTGGCCAGCCAGACGAGCGTGGGCAGGTCGTCGCAGATGCAGTAGGCGATGCCGTTGACCGTCTCCCGGCGCACCCACTCGGGCGCGTGCGACGGGCAGTTCTTCTCGTAGAAGTACTGCCCCTCCACCCCGTTGGGATAGCGCTTGAGCGTGAGCGGGCGGTCGCGCAGATGGGGCAGCAGCGCGGGCGAGACGCGCGTGTAATAGTCGATCACCTCACCCTTGGTGAAGCCCACGGCCGGGTACATCACCTTGGTCAGATTCGAGAGCGAGAGCCGCCGGCCCTCGACCTCCACCGCCACCCGCTTGGTGGCCACCTACTTCTTGGCGGTGGACTTCTTGCGCGAGCCCGAGCTCTTGGAGCCCGAGCCGTTGGAGCCGCTGCTCGACTTGGTGCGCTTTGCGCCGCCGCCGCTCGCGCCCTTGGCGGATGCGATCGACGCCTCCAGGGCCGCCATCAGGTCGGGCACCTTCTCCGGCTCCTCGGACGGCGCCTCGACCGTGATCGTCTCGCCGGCCGCCTTGCGCTCGACCATCGCGAGCACGCTCTCGCGGTACTCGTCGGTGTACTTCTCGGGCTCGAAGTCCGCCGATAGCGACTCGATGAGCTGGCGCGCCATCTCCAGCTCGCGCTTGGTGGTCTTGCCCTTGAGCGACGCGAGCTCCTCGATCGAGTCGGGAGGAATCACCTCGTCGGCGAACAGCATCGTCTCCATCGTCAACACGTTGTCCTTGGCGCGGATGGCCACGAGGCTCTGCTTGGAGCGGATCACCACACGCGCGACGGCGACCTTGTCGGCGTCGGCCATCGCGTCGAGCAGGAGCTTGTAGGGCTTCGCGGCGCCCTTGTCGGGTGCCAGGTAGTAGGGATGGTCGTAGTAGATCGGGTCGATCTGCTCGAGCTCCACGAAGTCCTCGATGTCGATCGTGCGCGTGCGCTCCGGCTCGACCGAGTTGAGCTCCTCCGGGGTGATGGTCACGTAGCGGTCGGGTGCGACCTCGTAGCCCTTGACGATCTGCTCGTAGGGCACCTCTTCACCATTGCTGTTGACCCGCTGCTGGCGGATCCGCTCACCCGATTCGGCATCGATCTGGTTGAAGCGCACGGTCTTGCGTGAAACCGCGCTGTACAGCTTGACGGGGATGTTGACCAGCCCGAAGCTGATCGCGCCACTCCAGATCGCTCTTGCCATGCCCCGAAGATACCCCGCCGAGGCCCGTTTGCCCTCCTTCGCGGGTGCGAACTTGCGGCGGCCCTACTCCCGGACCACCTCTTCGGGCGACTTGTCGGGGCGCAGGCCCTTGAACGACGGGGCCCGCAGCGTGCCGCTCTTGGTCCACTCGCGGAACTCCACCAGTGCCACCAGCTCGGGCTCGACGAAGATCGTTCCCCGAGGCGGCTGGCGGCCCTCGAACGGGCTGGTGTCGCGGCGCAGGGGCTCGAGCTTGCGGGCCAGCAGGCCGAGCATCTCCTGGGTGAAGCCGCTGCCCACCTTGCCCACGTAGATCGGCTTGCCGTCGTCCATCACGCCCACGGCGAGGGCCCCCAGCCGCCCGCTGCGCCCGCCCTCGCCGGGTGTCCAGCCCCCGATGATCACGTCCTGCTGGCGGACGTTGGGAATCTTGATCCAGTGCGAGGCCCGCCGGCCCGGCTCGTACGGGCAGTCGAGCTTCTTCGCCACGATGCCCTCGATGCCGTGCTCGCGCGTGGCCTGCTGAAGCGCCCGCCCCTCACCGCGCTGGTAGGCGGGCGTGCGCCACGACGGTCCCTCGAGCTCCATCTCGTCGAGCAGAGCGCGACGCTGCTCGTAGGAGAGCGGCAACGTCGAGTGCCCGTCGAGGTAGAGCAGGTCGAAGATGACGTAGGTGACGGGGATGTCGCGCATGCGGCGCCTGACGGCGGAGTCGGAGGCCAGGTGCATGCGCGACTGCAGGCGCTCGAAGCTCGGCCGCCCCTGCTCGTCGAAGGCCACGATCTCCCCGTCCAGGATCACGCGGCGGGCGCCCAAGGCCGGAGCCAGCGCGCGCACCTCCGGGTAGCGCGGGGTGAAGTCGGTGAAGTTGCGGCCCTGGAGCGAGCTGTGGCCGTGATCGCAGAAGACCACGGTGCGAATGCCGTCCCACTTCACCTCGTAGCCGTAGCGCTCCTCGTCGCGCGGCAGCTGCCCGCTGCGGGCGAGCATCGGAGGGATGCGGTCGGGCATCGGCTCGTAGCTCGGGTCCTGCGCCGGATCCATCCGGTGAATGAGCCAGTCCCTGTCGCGCGTGCGAAAGAGCGCGTAGCGGCCGTCCATGCGCTCCCCCTGAAAGACGGCGATCACCTCGTCGTCGCGGAATTTCTCGGCCACGAACGTGCCGCGGTCCCAGATCCGCATCGTGCCGGCCCCGTACTCGCCCTCGGGGATGTCGCCCTCGAAGTCGAGATACTCGAGCGGGTGATCCTCGGTGTGCACCGCGAGTCGGTTCTCATCGGGGTGCTCGGGCACCCCGCGCGGCAGTGCCCACGACACGAGTGTTCCCTCGTGCTCCAGGCGCAGGTCCCAGTGCAGGCGGCGAGCGTGGTGCTCCTGGACCACGAAGCGCGCGGCGTCCTCGACATCGCGGGGCCCGCCCTCGGGCTCGGGGGTCCTGCCGAAGTCGCGCTTGTCCCGATAGCTGCCGAGCCGATCGGCCATAGGCGGATCCTGACGGGCTCAGGCGCCGAGCGGAGTGGAGCCGAGCTGCGCCCGCAGTTCGTCGATCGAGCCGAACACCCGCAGCGCGCCGGCGTCGAGCAGCTCCTGCTCGGAGAAGCCGCCGGTGAGGACGGCCAGCGTCTCGATCCCGGCGCGCTTGGCCGCCTCGCAGTCGAACGTGGAGTCGCCCACCATCACCGCCTCGGAGGCACCGGCCTTCTCCATCGCGGCCACCACCAGATCGGGTGCGGGCTTGGTCGCTTCGACGTCGGCCGATGTCGTCCAGCCGTCGGCGAGCTCGCGGGCGTCGAGCTGGTCCAGGTAGTGCTCGACCTCGTGCGGCTTGGCCGAGCTCGCCAGGACCACCGCGTGGCCGCTCTGCGCGAGGTCGGCGATCAGGTCGCGCGCGCCGTGTAGCGGCTCGACCTCGTCGATCAGCTCCATGTAGAGCTCGCCCTCGGACTCGCGGACGTCGTCGCCTTTCTCCCGCTCCAGCTCCTCACCACACAGCGCTCGGACGAGCTGATCACCCCCCATCCCGATGTGGCGGTGGATGCGCCAAACGGGCAGCTGCTCGCCGTGCCGGCGAAAGGCCCGGTACCAGGCGATCGCGTGGTGGTAATTGGTGTCGACGAGCGTGCCGTCCACGTCGAGAATCGCCGCACGAGGCATTGAATTCGTGTGCCCGCCGCCGCGGGCGGCGAAAACGCCTTATCGAACATTCGTCTAGGGGAGCAGGGGCCGGCTTCTCGGCGGCGGAGGGGCTGCCGAGAGCGGTGATGAATGGGACTTCCCATCCGTTCTGCTTGCCCGCGGGCCCGTATGCCCGCGATCGCCGTCGGCCTCAGCGTGGCCTGCCTGCTCTGGCTGGGCCTCTTTGCCCCGGCCGCGCGAGCGGCCAGCGCCTGTCCCTCGGCCAACGCGCAGCCGGCCGAGCTGAGCGGTTCCTCGCTGGTGCGGGCCACGCTCTGCGTGCTAAACGCCGAACGCGACCGTCACGGCCTGCGTCCCCTGCGCCTTCACCGGCGGCTGTCCGTGGCGGCCCGCCGCCACGCGCAGGACATGGCCGCCAAGAACTACTTCGATCACACTTCGCTCGACGGCTCCAGCTTCGTGGACCGCATCCGCCGCGCGGGCTACATGCGCGGCGCGCGGCGCTGGGCGGTGGCCGAGAACATCGCCTGGGGCAGCGGCAGTCAGGCCACTCCGCGCGCGATCGGGCGCGCCTGGATGAAAAGCCCGGGCCACCGGGCGAATCTCCTGAGCTCGTCGTACCGCGAGATCGGGGTGGGCGTGGCTCCCGGCGCGCCGATGAGCGGCGTGGGCAGCGGCGCCACCTACGCGACGGACTTCGGCTCGCGAGGCTGAGCGGAACCTAGGCCTCTTCGGGCGTCTCCGGGCCCTTCGGATCGGGCTGCGGCGCGTCGGGGGGCAGTGGCTGCGGCTGCTCGGGCGGGGACGGAGCCGGCACCTCGATGGAGGGCGGGGCTTCGCTCGGAACCTCGGTCATGACCATCTCCTTCCCGGCCACCAGCCGGGGGAAACCGCTCAGGCCGCGACCTCGACCAGGTCCTCCCCGAGCTCCTCCACCTTTTCGACGGCGTCGGATCCGCGCTCGTCACCCAGCAGGTCGAGCACGCCCTGCTCCATCGCCAGCTGCACGTCGGGCCAGGCCCTGAAGTCCTCCATCAGCTCGGGCAGGGCGCCGCTGATCGTGACCCCGCCGTCGAAGCGGTCGAACACGCGCGGGTCGATGTAGGAGGTCCGGGCCACAGCGGGCGTGTTGCCCAGATAGTGGGCAACCTCCTCGATGGCGCGCGTCTTGGCCCGCTTGCGTGCCGTCTTGGTCGTGGCCGCCATGCCCGAGACCGCCAGCGCGACCGCGGCCAGCACCGTGCCGCTCCAGGTACGGAAGTCCTTGGCGGAGAAGTCGCCGCCGGTGACCTCCTTCACGTAGGCGTTGATGTCCGCCGACTTGACGTCGACCCAGCGCCGGCCGTCCTTGTAGGCGAGGAGCTCGTCGACTCCGCCGCGGCGCCGCTTGAGCTGGCGGATGATCTCCGCCACCTGCTCGTCGCCGATCGCCTGGATACGCCGCTTGCCGCCCTTGGCCTCGTAGTCGAAGGTCACCTCGTCGCCGTCGACGCTGACGTGCCGCTTTTTCATCGTCGCCAGGCCGTAGGTGTCGTTCTCGACCGCGTAGTCCTCCGAGCCGATGCGAAAGAAGCCGAGGTCGAGCAGGCGGGTGGCGCAGGCGAGGGCCTTCTCGCGCGGCATGCCCTCGCGGCCCAGGTCGCGCTCTACCCGCGTGCGCAGGCCGGGAAGCTCGCGGGCGAAGTCGCACATCTCTTCGAACTTCTCCCGGTCGCGGCGCTCGCGCCAGCGGTCGTGGTAGCGATACTGCTTGCGTCCTGCGGCGTCGGTGCCGGTGGCCTGGATGTGACCCATCGGGTAGGGGCAGATCCATACGTCGGCCCAGGCCGGCGGGATCGCCAGGTCGCGGATGCGCTCGATGACTTCCGGCTCGCTGATGCGGCGGCCGTTCTCGTCGAGGTACTCGAAGCCCTTGCCGCGCCGGCGACGGCTGATTCCGGGGCCCGAGCAGTCGACTCTCCTCAAGCGAGCCATTCCGCCTAGTGCCCGGCCGCGCGACTACGCAACCCACCTCCGGGTAGCCGGGAGCGAATGCGAGCGCTCGTTCTGAACTGCACCCTGAAACCGTCCCCCGAGGAGTCCAACACCGAGGCCCTCGCCCGAGCGGTCATCGAGGCCTTGGAGGAGCACGAAGTGGTGGCGACTCCCACCTGGCTGAGACGTCCGTCGAGCGTGGCCCAGCGCGTGCTCGAGCGCATGGACGCGATGCTCTCCGAGCAGGACGACGAGGGCCGCACACTGGCCTACAACCGCGTGGCCGGCGTGGTGGTCACGGGCAACGAGGACGGCGCCCACCACGTGATCTCCGAGATCTCCGGCGGGCTGATCGACATCGGCTACACGGTCCCCGGTCACGCCTGGACCTACTGGAACCGCGGTCCCGGGCGCTTCGGGAGGCCGCGCCCCCTACAGGATCCCCGCCAGCCGCTCCACCAGCGCCGCGTCGCGTGCCGCCACCGCATGGGAGCGCATCGAGAGGTCGAGGCCGTCGCCGCCCGGGAAGGCCACCGCGCCGCCGCACTCGGTGACGATCAGCTGCCCCGCGGCCACGTCCACGGAGCGCACGGGACGTAGCGAGATCATTGCGTCCAGATGCCCGGCGGCCACGTGGCAGAGGGTCAGCGCCACCGAGCCCAGCGCCCGGATACGGCGGGCCTCGAGGGTCACGAGCGCCGGGGCCAGCGCTTCCAGCAGTCCGGGCCGGGCCGTCTCGAGGCCGAGGATCTCGAGTGGTCCGGGCTCCAGGAGGGGCAGCGGCTCGCCGGCCAGGCAGGCGCCCTCGCCCCGCACGGCCCACCAGTCGCGGGCCGCACCCGCCTCGCCGCCCTCGGGCCCGGCAGGGGCCAGCTCGGCCACCCAGCCCACCTGGACCTCGTCCATACGGGTGCCGGAGGCCACGGCTATCGACACGGCCGAGAAGGGCACCCCACGCTTGGCGTTGAGGGACCCGTCCACCGGGTCGATCACCACGCGGCCCGGCCCGCCACCGGCCACAGGCACCTCACCGCGCTCCTCGGACACGGCGGTGATGGGCACCGCCAGCCCCTCCAGCTCCGCGAAGATCGCGTCCTCGGCGGCACGGTCGATCACGTAGGCCATGTCGCCACCCTCACCGTGGCCCGTCTCCACCGAGCGCTCCGCACGCGTGGAGTAGGACGCCACGGCCTCACGCGCCGCCGCGCCGGCACGCCGGCAGAAGCCCAGCCAATCTGCTTCGGGAAGGCTCACCACGCGGCGTATCCTAGGCCGGGATGCCCGGAGCCCTCGACGGCCTCAACCGCTCGCAGGAGCAGGCCGTCACGCACGCGGGCGGCCCGCTTGTCGTGGTCGCGGGCGCGGGCACCGGCAAGACACGGACGCTCACGCGGCGCTTCGCCTGGCTGGTGGATCAGGGCGTGCCCGCCGAGGCCATCCTCGCGCTCACCTTCTCCTCGCCTGCCGCAGCCGAGATGCGGGAGCGGCTCGAGACGCTGATCGAGTCCCCCTACGAAGAGCTCCACGTGGCCACGTTCCACTCGTTCTGCACGCGCCTGCTCCAGGACGAGGCCCTCGAGGCGGGCGTAGATCCCTTTTTGTCGCCCGTCACACCCGCCGACCGGCTCGCTCTCCTGCTCGAGCGCATCGACGAGCTGTCCCTGCGCCGGCACGAGATCCGCGGCAACCCGGCTCCGCTGCTGGCGAGCTTCGTCTCGCGCATCGACCGGCTCAAGGACGAAATGATCTCGGCGGACGACTACCGCGCCTACGCGGAGCGGCTCGCCGAGGGGGCCAGCGGTGACGCTGCGCGGGCCAAGTGCGCGCGCGAGCTCGAGTTCGCCCGTCTCTACGCGGACCACGACCGCCTGCTCGCGCAGCGCGGAGCACTCGACTTCGGCGACCTGATCCTGCGCGCCTTCCGCCTCCTGCACGAGCATCCGCACGTCCGCGAGCGCGTGGCTCGCGGCTTCCGTCACGTGCTGGTCGACGAGTACCAGGACACGAACTTCGCCCAGGGCATGCTGTTGCGGATGCTGGTGGAGGAGCACCGTGACGTGACCATCGTCGGCGACGACGACCAGGCCATCTACCGCTTTCGCGGCGCTTCGCAGAAGAACCTGCTCGACTTCCAGGAGGAGTTCCCGGAGGCCGAGGTGGTGAGGCTCGAGCGCAACTACCGCTCGGGGCGGCGCATCCTCCAGGCGGCGAGCGCCGTGGTGGCCCCCGTGCCGGACCGCATTGAGAAGAAGCTCAAGGGCGCGAGCGGCGGGCGCGTGCGCTTCTGGCGCTGCCGCTCCGAGCGCGCCCAGGCCCAGGCGGTGGCGGCCGAGGCAGAGCAGCTGATCGCCTCGGGCACACCCCCCGAAGCCATCTGCGTGCTTGTCCGCTCGGTCAAGATCGAGGGACCCACCATCGCCTCGGCCCTCGAGGAACGCGTGGTGCCGGCGCGTACCTGCGGGGCGGCGGCCTACTTCCAGCGCGCCGAGGTGCGCGACGTCCTGGCCTGGCTGCGCGCGCTGGCCGACCCGAGCGACTCGGGCGCGGTGGTGCGCGCGCTCTCGCGCCCGCCGATCGAATTGCGTTCGGTCGATGTCGCCCGCCTGACCCAGCTGGCCCGCAGGCGCAAGCTCGACATGCCGAGCGCAGTGGCCGCCGCGCTCGAGGGTCCGCAGCTCTCCGAGGAGGGGCGCGACCGCGCGCGAGCCTTCCTGCGCCTCTACCGCTCGGCCGCGACCGCGTTCGAGGACCGCCGCCCGGACGCATTCGTGCTGCGCCTGATCGAGCGCATCGGCCTGCGCCGCCAGCAGGTGTTCGCCACCCAGGCCGACACGGTCGAGCGGCTGCGCAACATCGCCAAGCTGTCCGAGCTGGCCGGCGCATACATGCGGCGCGAGCCCCAGGCCACCGCCCGCGACTTCACCCGCTACCTGGCGGCGGTGGCGGAGTCGGGCCTGCGCGAGGAGGAAGTGGTCGGCTCGCCCTCCGCGCCCGCCGTGCAGGTGATGACGATGCACGCCGCCAAGGGTCTCGAGTTCGACCACGTCTTCGTGCTCGGGCTTTCCGCGGCGCGCATGCCCGGACCGTTCCGGCCCCAGGCCGACGGCGTGCCCGACGAGCTGCTGCGCGAGCGGCTGCCCTCGGGCAGCGAGCGCAGCGCCCACGAGGCCGAGATGCGCCGTCTGCTGCACGTGGCCATGACCCGCGCGCGCAAGGGCCTGGTGCTCGCCTGGTCGGAAACCGCCCAGCCCGGGGCCACGCCGCGTCCCTCGCCGTTCTACGAGGAGGCGCTGGCCGCGACCGGCATCGAGGAGGAGGCCTTCGAGGAGGAGCTGTTCGGCCCGGCCGAGGGGCTTCACTCGACCTTCCGCATCATGCGCGACGAGCTGCTCGACACGGTGGCGCGCGTGGGCGGCCGCCTGGGCGAGATGCGCCTCGACACCTACCTCGACGTGGACCAGGCCGTGTCGCGCTACCTGGAGCTGATCAAGGTCGCAGCCCTGATCGAGCGGGCCAAGGACGGGCAATCGCTGGAGGCGGCGCTCTCCGAGGTCAACGAGATCCTCGTTCAGTGCGCAACGCCGGAGCAGCGCGAGATCATGCAGAGCTCGGCCCTCGACGGCTGGCTGCGCGACAGCCAGCGCGACCCGGCAGGGCGGCCGGCCCCAGACGGAAACGGCTCGGAGCCCTCGCTCGACCCGTTCATCCCCCGGCGCGGGCGCGGCCTGATGCTGTCGGCGTCGGACATCGACACCTACCGGATCTGCCCGCTCAAGTACAAGTTCGCCCGCGTCTTTCGGATCCCGCAGGAGCCCACGATCAACCAGCGCTTCGGGATCGTCATGCACCAGGTGCTGGAGCGCTTCCATTCCCAGGGCGGAGGCTCGCTCGCGCACCTGATGGAGCTCTTCGAGGCCTCGTGGCGGCGCTCGGGCTTCGGCGACTCCGATGACGAGAGCCAGTTCCGCGAGCGCGCCGTCGACGCCCTCGAGCGCTACTGGGCCAATGACCGCGACTCGGACTCGGAGCCGGTCTGGTTCGAGCGCTCCTTCGCGTTCCGGCTCGGGCCGCACCTGCTGCGCGGCCGGGTCGACCGCGTGGACCGCCAGCCCGACGGCACCTACGAGCTGATCGACTACAAGACCGGCAAGGCCAAGAGCGAACAGGATCTACGCGAGGACGTGCAGCTGTCGCTCTACCAGATGGGCGCGCGCGAGTCGTGGCACCTGGAGACGTCGGCGCAGAGCTACTTCTACGTCCTGACCGGCGAGCGAGTGCCGGTCGAGCACTCGGAGGAGGAGCTCGACCGGGTGCGGGCGACGGTGTCGGACATCGCCGGAGGCATCCTCAAGCAGGACTTCGAGCCCACGCCGTCCAGCGAGATCTGCAGCTTCTGCGACTACCGGATCATCTGTCCGGCGGCGGAGAAGTAGGGCCTCGCCACTGCGCCCTCAGCCCTCGCGTCCCGGTTCCTCCGGGCCGCGCTGGCGCAGGAAGCGCTGAAAGTCACGGGCGATGGTGTCGGCCGAGGGAAGGCTTTCCTCGTCGGGCGGGTTCTCCGCCTCGACCTCGTCCGCCGCGCTCTCGAGGCGCTCTACGAACGCCTTGACCTCCGGGTCGCTGGCCACCGCAGCGCTCACCTGGCGCTCGTAGTCCTCGGCCGCGGACTCGAGCTCGCCCGCATCCACCGCCACCCCGGCCACGCCCTCGAAGCCGCGCACCAGAGCCAGCGCCACCTTCGGATTCGGCGACGCCGCCACGTAGTGCGGCACCGAGGCCCACAGGCTGACGGAGTCGACCCCGGCGTCCGCGAAGGCCGTCTGGAGCACGCCGACGATGCCGGTGGGGCCCTCGTAGCTCGGCGGCTCGAAGCCCATCCGCTCAACCAGTGCGGCGCTGGAGCCGATCCCGTTGATCGACACGGGCCGGCTGTGCGGAACGTCGGCCAGCAACGCGCCCAGGGTGACGATCATGCTCACCTCGAGCTCCCGCGCCGCGGCCACCAGGTTGTCGGTGAAGCGCCGCCAGCGCAGCGAGGGCTCGACTCCCTCGAGCATGATCAGGTCGCTCTCGGCCCCCGGGATCTGCGCCACCGAGAACGAGTTGTCGGGCCATTCCATCTCGCGCGTGCGGCCTTCGGTGAGCTTGACCGTGGGCCTGACAGCCGTGAAGTCGTAGTACTCCTCGGGGTCGATACGGGCCACGTCATGCGCCTCGAATGAGCCGCGGATGAACGAGAGCGCCGCGGACGCCGCCTCGCCCGCGTCGTTCCAGCCCTTGAAGGCGCAGACCAGCACGGGTTTGCGCAGCTTGGGCCGCTCCTGCCAGATCACGTCGCTCATCGCATTCACCGTACCCGACGTCCGGCGCCCGCATCACAGTTGGCGGGCATGACGGTGGCCGAGCTGAGAGCGGGGAGCGAGATCGAGGGCGTGTTCGCCTGCACCCGCAAGGACCGGCTCACGGCACGTAACGGGAGTCCCTACCTGGCCGTCGAGCTGCGGGACCGAACGGGCTCGATTCCCGGCCGGGCCTTCCGCGAGGCGGACTTCCTCGCCGCCCAGTTCGAGCGCGGCGACCTGGTCGCGGTCAAGGGGCGCGTGGAGCGCTTCCGCGACGAGCTCCAGGTGGACCTCAAGGCGATTCGCCGGGCCGAGGAGGCCGCGGCCGACGCCGCCCAGTTCCTGCCGGTCGCCTACCGCGACCTGGAGGAGCTCGACGGCTTCCTCGAGCACCTCGGCCGCGAGGTCTACGACGCGGACCTGCGTGCCCTGCTCGACAGCTTCCTCGGCGACGACGCCTTCCGCGCCGATTTCCGGCGCGCGCCCTGCACGCGCTCGGGCCATCACGCCTACCTCGGTGGGCTGATCGAGCACAGCGTGGCCGTGGGCACCCTGGCGGTCGAGACCTGCAACCTCCATCCGCGCCTCAACAGCGACATGCTGGTCACCGCGGCGCTCCTGCACGACGTGGGCAAGATCCTCGAGTTCGACCTCGGCGCGGAGATCGCGCTCAGTGAGGCAGGGGCGCTGGTCGGCCACCTCACCCTCGGCCGCCAGCTCGTGGCAGAGCGCACTGCGCGCCTCGGCGGCTTCCCCGCGGCCAAGCTCAATGCCCTGTCCCACTGCCTGCTCGGCCACCACGGTCCCGACTCGCTGCCCAGCCGCCGCTTCCGCTCGCCCGAGGCGCTCGCGCTCTACCGCCTCAATGCCCTGGACGCGGGGGTCAAGGGCGCCCTCGAGCAGGGGCTGGACTGAGCCTGGACGTATAGGCCATAGGGATCGGCCCCGTTCGCGGGGCTCGGCGCTTCCGCCGACCGTCTAAGGGTGTCCGATAACCCTGTGACCGCTGCGCCGGGCGCGGCCGAGGTGGTGAACGAGCTGCTGCGCCAGCTCGTGGACGCGCGCTTCGTGCTGACCGACCGTGACGGCGCGGTCACGCGCTGGAGCCGCCCTGCCGAGGAGCTGTTCGGCTGGCCCGGTGCCCGCATGCTCGGCCGCCGCCTCAAGGAGACGCTGGCCCTCGAGGCTGAGCTTCCGCTCGACGGGGGCGTGCTTCAGACCGTCGCCAGGCGCAAGAGCGGGGACGAGCTCGAGGTCACGTTCACGCTCGTGCCCGTGGGCATGAGCCAGAGCCTCGAGTTCAACGGCTTCCTGGAGGCGCTCGAGATAGCCGCCCCACGCGGGAACGCCCTGCAGCAACTCCAGGAGAGCCACCGCACGGTGGTCGACTGGATCCACGCCGCCATTCGCGGGGAGGCCCGCCTGGAGGACGACGACCTCGCCGCCGGCACGATCGTGGCCTTCCGTCCACTGGTGGAGCCCGCGAAGGTCGAGCAGCCGGACGGGGACCCGGCCCCGATGGCCGAGGCGGAGCAGCAGCGCCGCCCCGCGCCGGCTCGCGGCCCGGCAGCCGGGGAAGCCGGGCTGAGCGAGCTGCGAGCGCTGCTGGACGAGACACGCGCGCACGTGGAAAACCTGCGCGGCGACGTCAAGGACTTCCGTGCCGGCGGCGGCGAGCACGATCGCGAGGAGCGCGAGCGGCTGCGGGGCGCGCTCGACGAGACCCGATCGCTGGTCGAGAGCCTGCGGCGCGAGCTCGCCGGCACCCCGGAGGCGCAGGAGCGCATTCGGGCCCGGCTGGAGGAGACCAGGGCGACGGTGGCGACGCTCGAGGCCACCCGCGTCAAGGTGGACGCCCTCGACGCCGCCCTGGGCAAGCAACGCGAGGCGAGCGCCGACGCCCGCAAGCTGCAAGCCGAGCTGCGCGACACGAGGGCCAAGGTCGAGGCGCTGGAGGCCGGGCTCTCGGAGGCCCGCGAGCAGGCCGGTGAGGAGGGCGCGCTGGGAGTCGCGCTTGACCAGACCCGCAGTCGCGTCGAAGAGCTCGAGCGGGCCCTGAGTGAGGATGACCCCCGGGCCGACACGCTCCAGAGCGGTCTCGAGCAGACCGCCGCCCGCGTCGACGAGCTCGCGCGCCTGGTGAACGAGCGGGACACCCGCCACGAGCAGAGCAGGCGCACGGCGCAGGAGCGCGAGCGGCGTGTCGCGGCGGAGCTCGCGGACGCCCGGGCTCAGCTCGAGCAGAACGCGCAGCTGCGGACCGAACTCGAGACCACCCGCGCCAAGCTGGAGACGATCGCGGGCGAGCGCATCGAGCAACAGCGCGCGCTCGCCGGCGAACTGGCGGACACCCACGCCAAGCTCGAGGCCTTCGAGCGAGCGCTGGGCGACGAGCACGAGCGCGCCGAGGAGGCACGCAGCGGGCTGGCCGAGCTGCGCCACGAGTTGACCGAGCTGCGTGCGGCGGCACACGCCGGCGGCGAGCCGGCCGCCGCCAACGCGCAGCCCACAGCCGAGGCTGTCGCGGCCGTGGAGCGCCTGGCCGCCCGCGCCGAGCAGGCCGCCGACGCCGCGCGCAGCCATTCATCGCGCGCCTACGACGCATCGGCTGCGACCGAGGCGCGCGCGGCGCGCGCCGAGGAGGCGGCGGGGGCCGCCGAAGCCCAGGCCGCGCGGGCCGCCGAGAGCATCGATGGCGTCGAGGAGCGCGCCGCGCGCGCCGAGCTGGTCCTGAGCGCGGTCGAGTCTCAGGTCGCCGGGGCCCGTGAGGCCGCCGAGTCGGTCCAGCAACGGGCGCGGCACGCCGAGCAGGCGCTGACAGCGGTGGAGGCTCATTCCGGCCGGGCGCGCGAGATCGTCGGAGCCGTCGAGGCCCACGCCAACCGCGCGGGTGAGGCGGTGTCGGCAGCCGACGCCCACGCACGACGCGTGGAGGGCGTGCTGTCCGCCGCCGAAGCCCACGCGGGCCGGGCCGAGCAGGCGGCTGCGACGGTGCGCAGCGAGGCGGAGCGTGCCCGCGAGGCGCTCGCAGAGCAGCAGGAGCATGCGGCCCGCGCCGAGGAGGGGCTGGGAGCGGCCGATCGGGCCGAGGCCGCCGCGAAGGTGTCGCGAGCCGCGGCCGCGAGCGCCGGCGAGGCCCAGAGCGGCGCCGAGGCCGCAGCGGCGCGCGTGGAGCGTTCCGCGGCCGGAGTCGAGCGCGACGCCAGCCGGGCCGAGGTCGCCGCCGGCGGCGCCGGCCGGTATGCCGACCGCGCGGGCGAGGCCGCCGGCCTCTCCGACCGCCACGCCACGCGAGCGGGAGAGGCCGCCGGGCTGTCCGAGGATCACGCCACGCGCGCGGCGGAGGCGGCGGATGCCGCACGCCGCACGGCCGAGCAGGTGGAGGGCGCAGCGCACGGGTACCGCGAGCACGACCGCGAGCGCCCGCTGGTTCGCTTCGAGACCCCCGCCCAGGCGGGGGAGGACGCGGGCCCGGCCGTCACACCCGCCTACGCCAACGGAAGCGCCCCGTCCGCTGCCGGCAACGGCCGTGCCCGGCGCCCGCTGTTCGACAAGCCCGACGCGGGGCCGGCGCGCCAGCCTCGCGAGGGCTTCGACGACCTGCCGCAACCGCTGGCGATCATCGAGACCGACGGTCACTTCCGGGAGCTCAACCAGGCCTTCTCGGATCTCGTGGGATACACGGAGAGTGAGTTCAACGCCGCCGTCTGGCCGCCGGTGATGGATCGCGCCAACCTGGAGACGCACCGCGAGCAGATGCGCGAGATGCTCGCCGGGCGCATCGACTCCGCCGAGGTGAACACCGGCTACGTGCACGCGCAGGGCTTGCTCGTACCGGTGGTGGGACGCATCTCGCTGGTGCACGAGAACGGCGAGCCGAGCCATTTCCTGCTGGAGGCCGCAGGGCGCTGAGGCGCCGTTAGTCTCCTCGTTCGTGATCCCGGACGACGGCATTCTTCCGTGGCTGTCCCGTCTGCGGGACGAGGTGCCGGGGCTCGAGCCCATCGACGCCCACACTCACCTGGGCTCCAACGATCCCGACGGCTATCGCTGCACGACCGAGGAGCTGGTGGAGGCGCTCGAGCACATCGACGCCCGCGCCATCGTCTTTCCCATGCACGAGCCGGACGGCTATCCGCCCGCCAACGACATGGTGATGCGCGAGGCCGGCGCGTCGGGCGGGCGGCTGTTTCCCTTCTGCCGGCTCGACCCGGCTGCTGATGCACCGGCCGAGGCCGAACGCATGCTGGACGAGGGCGTGCGCGGGTTCAAGCTCCACCCGCGGGCCGAGCAGTTCGGGCTAGATCATCCCGGCCTGGCCGCGGTCTTCGCATTGGCCGACGAACGCCGCCTCCCGGTGCTCTGCCACGCCGGTCGCGGAATACCCGCGCTGGGCCGGCACGCCGTCGAGACCTGCCACCGCTATCCGGGCATGCGGCTGATCCTGGCCCACGCCGGGATCTCCGACCTGGCCTGGATCTGGCGCGACGCCGCCGATCTTCCCAACCTGTTCTTCGACACCGCCTGGTGGTCGGCCAGCGATCTGCAGGCCCTGCTCGCTCTCGTGCCGCCGGGACAGGTGCTGATGGCGAGCGACGCGCCGTACAGCACGCCCGCGTGGGGGGCTACGGCCACCTTGCGCCACGCCCTGCAGGTCGGCCTCGACTCCGATCAGATCCGTGGCGTCCTGGGCGGCCAGGCCGCGCGCCTCGTGGCGGGCGAGGAGCCACTCGACCTGGGCCCGCCGCCGGGGGCCGGGAAGCTGACGCGCGACCCGCTCTTCGACCGCGTCTACGCCTTCCTCATGCATGCCCTGGGGCAGATGTTCCACGCGGTCGAGCCCACCGAGTCGCTCGCGCTGGCGCGCCTGGCCTGTGCCGTCGGGGCGGACGCGCCGCAGGCCCGCCTGTGCGAGTCGATCGCCGCGCTGCTCGACGAGCGCGAGGCCTACAACCCGAAGGGCGACGGGCGCCCCTCCCGCTTTGCGCCGGGCCTGCAGTTCGTGGTGCTGGCGGCGGTGCTGGCGCGCACGCCCGACGTGCCCGTCCCGGACGCTCCTCGGTCCGAGTCTTCGAGTGCCTTTAGGTCGAGCCCCGGGGGCGAGTAGGTCGCCGGGGCTCTCAGGCGACCTCGCGCAGAGCCTCGAGCTCGCGGCGAAGGGCGAGTCGCTTGAGCGCCTTGGACTCGAGCTGGCGCACGCGCTCCGCCGACAGGCCCATCCGCCGGCCCGTCTCCCGCAGCGGCTGAGGGTCCTCTCCGTCGATGCCGTAGCGCAGGCGGATCACGCGGCGCTCCGTTTCGGGCAGCTCCTCGATCGTCCGCCGTAGAAGCTCCTCGCTCAGGCTCAGCTCCACCTCCTCGTGGACGGGCGGCGAATCGCCCTCGAGCAGGTCGCCCAGCGCGGTGCCGCCCTCCTCGCCCACCGGTCGGTCCAGGCTCGTGACCGTGCGAGCGGCCTCGCGCACCTCCTCCACCTGGGTGAGCGGCAGCTCGGCCGCGGCGGCGATCTCTGCGTCGCTCGGGTCGCGTCCCAGCTGCGCGAGCAGCGCTCGCTCCGTCCGGACGATCTTGCGCTCGCGCTGGCCGATGTGCACCGGGATACGGATCGTGCGTGCCTTGTTGGCGAGACCGCGCTGGATCGCCTGACGTATCCAGAAGGTCGCGTAGGTGGAGAACTTGTAGCCCTTGCGCCAGTCGAACTTCTCGGCGGCGCGGATCAGGCCGAAGATGCCCTCCTGGATCAGGTCGAGCAGCGACAGTTCCTGACCCTGATACTTCTTGGCGATCGACACCACGAGGCGCAGGTTGGAGTTGATCATGCGCTCCTTGGCCTCGAGGTCGCCCTGCTCGATTCGCTTGGCCAGCTCGATCTCCTCGGCCGCGCTCAGCAGCGGGTAGCGGCGAATCTCGTTGAGGAAGAGCTGCAGGGCGTCGGTGGTGGCCGCCGCCAGCTCGCCGTTGCGAAAGTTGGTGGGCTCCACGTGGCCGCGCCCGCAATCGTCGGAGAGGTCGATGCCCTTGGCCTCCAGGAGCTCCTCGATGGCCTCGATGTCGTCGTCGAGCAGCTCCAGCGCCTGGGCCAGCTCGGAGAGCTCCGAGAGGTTGACGCAGCCGCTCTCCTCCCCCCGACCGACCAGGGACGCGACCTCGGGACGAGCGGTGAGCTCCGCGACGCTCACGATGGGGATGCTACGCCGCCGGGGGCGCCTTCGCTACGCCAGGCTCGAGGCGTCGTCGACCATCTCCAGGCGTTCCTCCAGCCGGGTGATGGTGAACACCCGCTGCACGGCGTCCGGCCCGCGCACGATCACGAAGCGCCTGCCCTGCTCGGCGGCACGCTCGTGGGCTGTGACCACGGCACGCAGGCCGGTGGAATCGAGGAACGTCAGGTTGGACAGGTCGAGCACCACGACGGTGGCGTCAGAGGCCTCGGCGCGGTTCAGCTCCTCCTGGACCTTGCCGACGGTCGACAGGTCGAGCTCTCCCCTCAGTGAGACCGTCACCTGCTCGCCATCCTCCGCGCTCACGACCTCGAGGATCTCCATCTGTGCGGAACCTAGCGCAGTCCCGCCTTGCCCGCGAGTTGCCAGGCCACCAGCAGCTGGAGCGCCGCGAAGGACAGCTCGAGGCCGCGCTCGGGCACGGTGTTGGCCAGCACCACACCGACGAGCACCCCGAGGGGCGACAACACGCCGATGATCAGGCCGTCACGGAGCCGGACGTTGCCGTAGCCGTGCTGGCGCCAGGTGCCGAACAGGGCCACGAGCACCACCGCCACCAGGGACGTGGCCACGGCCTCGAGCTGCGACTGGTCGGCGAAGAGCACCAGCGCCGGCACGAACAGCACGCCGCCTCCGACGCCCAGCAATCCGCCCGCCATTCCCGCCGCGAACCCCAGCGCGAGCAGCCCGGTCAGGTCGAGAGCATCCATCTAGAAGATGAGCACGCCGGCCGAGGCCACGAGTAGGGCCACGAAGGCCGCGGCGACGGCACGCTCGGAGAGGCTCTGCTGGAGCGCCGTGCCGGCCAGCACGCCGGCGATCGCGGGCAATGCGATCAGCAGTCCCTTGCCGAGGTCGACGTGCCCGTAGGCCGCCTGGGCGGCGGCGGCGAGGGCGCCGATCACGATGATCGCCGCCAGCGAGGTGCCGGTGGCCTCCTTCTGGTCGTAGCCCAGCCAGAGCACGAGCAGAGGCACGATGATCGTTCCCCCGCCGACCCCGAAGAGGCCGGAGAAGGCGCCCGCCGCGGTGGCTATGGCGGCGAGGCGGAGCGGCCTGGACGACATCGCGGGGCATACTACGGGCGCGTGTCCGCTCCTCCCGAACCAACGCTGGCCGAGACGTTGCAGCCACTCACCTCCGACCCGGCGCGGTCGGCCGTCTTCTGCGACGTGGACGGCGTGCTGGCTCCGATCGTCGGACGGGCGGAGGACGCCCGCGTGCGCGAGGAGACCTCGGTGCTCCTGGGCCGCCTGGCGCGCCGCTACGGCTGCGTGGCCTGCATCTCCGGTCGCGCCGTCGCCGACGTGCGCCGGCTGGTGGGCGTGGGCGGGATCGCGTACGCCGGCTCGCACGGAGCCGAGCTGCTCGAGCCGGGCTCGTCCAGCCCGCGCACCGTGCCGGCGTTCAAGAGCTGGGAGAAGCGGGTCAGGGGCTTCGCCGCCGAGCGCGACACCCCGGAGCTTCGGCGCGTGCGCGTGCGCATCGAGGACAAGGGCCCGATCGCCGCCTTCCACTGGCGCGGGGCGCCGGATCAGGACGAGGCCCGCTCGCTGCTGGAGGGCCTGGCCAACGAGGCGGAGTCGGCCGGCTTCTCCACGCACTGGGGCCGCAAGGTGCTCGAGGTGAGGCCGCCGGTGCCGATCGACAAGGGACAGGCGGTGCGCGACCTCGTTCTCCGTTCCGAAGTCCGCGCAGCGCTCTACGGTGGCGACGACGCCACCGATCTCGACGCCTTCGACGCGCTCGGCGCGCTGCTGGAGGAGGATGTGCTCGACGCGGCGGTGCGCGTGGGCGTGCGCTCCGACGAGGGTCCGGCCGGGATCGTCGAGCGGGCCGACCTCGTGGTGGACGGCGTGGACGGTTTTTCCCGGGTGCTCGCCGCGCTCGCCGAGCAGTGAGGTTCCGCGACTTCCTGCGCGTCGCCGTGATCCTGTTCGGCGGCGCGGCCACCGCGCTGGCCGTGGTGTCGGTGGCGGGCGCAGCGGACGAGGACACCAATACGCTCGTCTACGTCGCCGCCATCTGGTGGTGCCTGGCCACGCTGGCGGGACTCTGGATCGGCCGGCGGCCGATGGCCACCCCCGGGATCGCCGGCCTGCTGGCGGGGGCGCGCAAGACCAACGCCCTGCCCGAGCTGGAACCCGGCACCGTCCTGTTCAACCGGCTCTGGCCGCTGGTGGTGCTGACGATCGCGTCGGTGGTGATCGGCTTCTTCTTCCCGCAGGTACCGGCCATCGCCACCGGCTACTGCCTGCTGGTGGCCCTGATCTGGAGAAAGCAGTCCTCCGCGGTGGCGGCCATCGAGGCGCGCGACGGGATCGAGTTCTGGTTCGACCGCACCTCGCCCTTGGGCCGGCCACAGCTCCTGCGGCTACCGGGAATGCGCAAGATCGAGCCCGTCCCCTCCTGAACGCCGCCCGCAGTGCGCACGCTCAGGCCTTGCGCTTGCGCAGCCTGTCGAGCTCCTCCCAGGGGCGGGTGTTGCCGACGTGCTCGGCGGTCAGCCAGCCGCGGCGGGCGGTGGCCACGCCGTAGCGGATGTTGGCCAGGCGCTCGACGCCGTGGGCATCGGAGTCGATCATGATCGTGACCCCCGCCTCCGCCGCCGCGCGTGCGTACACGTCGTTGAGGTCGCGGCGATCCGGGTTGGCGTTGATCTCCAGAAAGGTGCCCGTCTCCACCGCCTTGGCGATCACGCGGTCGATATCGACGGCGTAGGGCTCGCGGCGACCGATCAGCCGCCCGGTGGGATGGCCGATGACGTCCACCAGCGGATGATCCATGGCGCGCATCATCCGCTCTGTCTGCTGCTTCTCGGACAGCCGAAACGACGTGTGCAGGCTGGCCACGACCCAGTCGAGCTCAGCCAGCAGGTCGTCGTCGTAGTCCAGCTGGCCGTCGGGAAGAACGTTGGTCTCGGTGCCGGCCAGGACCCTGATGCCCGGGTCCTCGAGCGCGCGGATCTCCTCGATGCGCCGGCGCAGGGCGTCGGGCTGGACATCGTTGCCGAAGCCGTGGGTGGCCGAGTGGTCGGTGATCGCCACGTACTCGTAGCCGCGCTCGCGCGCTTCGGCCACCATCTCGGCCAGGCTGTTGCGCCCGTCCGAGAGGGTGGTGTGCATGTGCAGATCGCCGCGCACGTCCCCGAGCTCGATGAGGCGGGGCAGCTCGCCGCGGCGGGCGGCCGCGAGCTCGCCGCGGTTCTCGCGCAGCTCGGGCGGTATCCAGCTCATCCCCAGCCGCTCGTAGACCTGCTCCTCGGTGGTGAAGGCCTCCGTGCCGCCGCT
The DNA here is from genome assembly GCA_963813495.1 of uncultured Thermoleophilaceae bacterium. Taxonomy (GTDB): domain Bacteria; phylum Actinomycetota; class Thermoleophilia; order Solirubrobacterales; family Thermoleophilaceae; genus JACVRW01. Next base: position 388,877 of record CAWEZC010000011.1, on the reverse strand, counting down.
GTCGTCGTCGGCGATGCCGTACTCGCTCACGTGCAGGCCGCGGCGCACCGCCTCGCTGCGGAGCGCCTCGTTGTGCCTGCCCGAGCCGGTGAAGTGCTGGAGCAGGTTGCCGAAGGCCTCCTCGGGAACGATGCGCAGGTCGACGGAGAGCCCGGAGTGCGTGACCGCCCGGGCGCCCGCCTCGCCCGAGCTGCCCAGCGAGTCGATCGGATCGAGCTTCCCGAAGGCCTGCGATAGCGCCGCGGGATCGGAGGAGGCGGCCACGATGTCGAGGTCCTTCACGCTGTCCGCGTAACGGCGTGCGCTGCCCGCCAGTTCGACCCTCAGGGCGGCGGGGTGGTCGCGCAGTGCCGCCACGAGCTCCTCGCCCACGGTGAGGGCCTGGGACAGCAGCGTGCGCTGCTTGGCCCGGCCGTCAGCTCCCGCGGCGAGCGCCGCCTGCACGTTCTCCTCGGCCTTCTTGCCGAAACCCGGCACGTCCTTGAGGCTGCCGTCCTCGGCTGCACGGCGCAGGTCGTCCAGGGACGACACGCCGATCTGGTCATGCAGCAGGCGGACACGCTTGGGACCCAGGCCCGGGATGCGCGTGATCTCGACCAGGCCGGGGGGGATCTTCGCCTTGAGCTTGTCGGCGGAGGGGATCGAGCCCGTCTCCAGCAGGGCGTCGATCTTCTCGGCGATCGTCTTCCCGACGCCCGCCAGCTCCGCGGCCCGGCCCTGCCGCGCCAGCTCCTCCACCGAGACCCCGGCCTCGCGGATCGCCTTGGCGGCGTTGCGGTAGGCCACGACCCGGTAGACCACGGCGCCGTCGAGCTCGTACAGGCTCGCCAGCTCCTCGAAGGCCTCGGCTATGTCCCCGTTGCGCATGCCGTGGCTAGGGTACGCGCACTTGCCCGGAGCCTGGCTGATTCTCCCCACCTACGACGAGGCCGAGAACATCGAGGCGCTCGTGCGCGCGGCGCTCGAGCAGCTGGACACGGTGGGCCTGCCTCACACCGTGCTGATCGTGGACGACGGCTCGCCCGACGGCACAGGGCGGATCGCCGACCGGCTGGCGGAGGAGCTGCCCGCCGTCCAGGTGCTTCACCGCGCCCGCAAGGACGGTCTCGGCCGCGCCTACCTGGCCGGCTTCGCCGTGGCGCTGGAGGGGGGCGCCGACCTGGTGCTGGAGATGGACTCCGACTTCTCCCACGACCCGGCCGACCTTCCACGGCTGATCGCGGCCGCCGCGGCCGCCGACCTGGTCCTGGGCTCGCGCTACGTGCCCGGGGGCGGGGTGACCAACTGGGGCCTGTTGCGGCGCCTGGTCTCCCGCGGCGGCTCGGCCTATGCGCGCATCCTGCTCGGGGTGCCCGTGCGCGACCTGACCGGCGGCTTCAAGTGCTTCAACCGCCGAGTGCTCGAGGGGATCGACCTGGATGCCGTCCAGGCCAACGGCTACCACTTCCAGATCGAGCTGACCTACCGCGCGGCGCGAGCCGGGTTCACGATCGCCGAGGTGCCGATCATGTTCCGCGAGCGGCGCTCGGGGGTATCGAAGATGACGCCCAGGATCGCCGTGGAGGCGGTTTGGCGGGTGCCGGCACTGCGGCTGCGCGCATGACCGGCGGCCCCCCGGCATGGGCGCTATATTTTTTATAGCGACTTACCCCGTACAACGGTCAGAGAGGGAGCACCCGTGGCAGGCTCGATCACCGAAGTCACCGACAACAACTTCCAGGCTGAGGTCCTAGAGGCCGAAAAGCCCGTGCTGGTCGACTTCTGGGCCCCTTGGTGCGGCCCCTGCCGGATCATCGCTCCCCATCTGGAAGAGCTCGCCGACGAGCGCGAGGACCTCAGCATCGCCAAGCTCAACGTGGACGACAACCCGCAGATCGCGGCGCAGTACAACGTGATGTCGATCCCGATGCTGCTCCTCTTCAAGAACGGCCAGCCCGTGCACCAGATCATCGGCGCACTGCCGAAGAGCCGGCTGGTGCAGGAGCTCGAGCCGGCGCTCGCGGCCTAGTTCGCGGGCGCGCGACCCGCCGGCGGCGGGCGGCGCTCCAGGCGCGGGCGATACCAGCCGCCCAGGGCGCCCAGGATGGCGCCCACGAAGGTGGTGACGAAGACGAGGCCGACCTGCGGTTCGCCCAGGTATGCCTTGGCGTCGGTGTTGGCGATCTCGAAGCCGATCAGCGTGAAGCTTCCGTAGACGAGCCCGCTGATCAGCCCGCGGATGAAGCCGTCGTCGGCGCCGCGGTGGTCGAGGCCGCCCAGGAAGCCGCCGGCGACCGCCAGCGGGCCGATCAGGATCCAGTACACGATCCCGTTCCAGCCCAGGGCCAGGCCGGTGATGATCCCGAACACCATCGGCACCACGATCGCGGCCACGACCTGTTCCGCGAACGAGCGCTCCTCGAAGGGCGGCAGTAGCTTCATGCCGCCGCGAGCCTACTGGCGCTCGACGGAGATCAGCAAGCGGCGCCCCTCGATGTCCGCCGGAGCACCGGCGGCGCCGTTGTAGACGAGAGACGTGGCCAGCGTCTCGCGGGTGACATAGTCCTGGTGTGCGCGGGCGGCTTCCAGCAGCTCGTCGTCACCGCCCAGAGTCAGCACGATGCGGTCCTCCACGTTGAGACCCGCGTTCTTGCGCGCCGCCTGCACGGCGTGGACGACCTCACGGGCCAGCGACTCGCGCCGCAGCTCGTCGTCGAGCTCCAGGTTCAGGGCCACGGCGTGCGTGCCCGAGCGCTCGACCTGATAGCCGTCGAGCGGCCGCAGGACCATGGTCACGTCGTCAGGGCCGATCTCGTGCTCGTGGCCGTCCACGTTGATGCCGGCGGAGGCGCCGGCTCGCAGCCGAGCCGGATCGAGCGCCGCCACGGCCGCCGCTACCTGCGGCATCCTGTTGCCGAAGCGCGGGCCGAGCATGCGGTAGTTGGGCTTGAGCTCGAAGCGCCCGAGCTCGTCGGCCTCGGACACGTAGCGCACGGACTTGACGTTGAGCTCGTCGGTCAGCAGCCGGTCGAGGCGCTCGATCGCCTCCCGCTCGCGGGCGGCCGCCGCCACCACGGCCTCACGCAGCGGCTGGCGCACCTTCAGCTTCGCGTGCGCCCGCCCTGCGCGGCCCAGCTCGACCGCGTCGCGGACCACCTGCATCTGCCATTCGAGCTGCTCGTCGCGCTCCCCCGGCTCGGGGAAATCGCACAGGTGAACCGAGGGCTCGGCGCCGTCGAGGTTCTCGTAGATCGCATCGCTGACGAAGGGCGTGAGCGGCGCCAATAGCTTGGCGACGGTCACCAGACAGTGGTGGAGCGTCTCGAAGGCCACGCGGTCGCCGTCCCAGAAGCGCCGCCGCGACAGGCGCACATACCAGTTGGAGAGATCGCCGACGAACTCGGCTATGGCGCGGCCGGCGAAGGTCGTGTCGTAATCGTCCATGCGCTCGCGCACGTGCTCCACCGTGCCCGCCATGCGCGAGCGGATCCAGCGATCGAGGTCGGTCTCCGTCCCCTCGGAGAGCGGGTCGTTGACGTTGGCGTAGAGGACGTAGAACGCGTAGGTGTTCCAGAGCGGCTTGAGGAACTGGCGAACGGACTCGCCCACCGTGTCGAGCGAGAAGCGATAGCCGTCCCAGGGCTGCTTGGAGGTGAAGTAGTACCAGCGGAAGGCGTCGGCGCCGTGCCTGTCGATGACATCCCAGGGCACGACGACGTTGCCCTTCGACTTCGACATCTTCTGGCCCTCGGGATCGAGGATCAGGCCGAGGCAGAGCACGGTCTCGAACGAGGAACGGCCAAACAGCAGCGTCGAGACCGCCAGCAGCGAGTAGAACCAGCCGCGCGTCTGGTCGAGCGCCTCGCAGATGTAGTCCGCAGGGAACTGGGACTCGAAGACCTCCTCGTTCTCGAACGGCGCGTGCCACTGCGCGAACGGCATGCAGCCCGAGTCCCACCAGACGTCGATCAGGTCGGGTACGCGCCGGAAGGTCTTTCCCTCGCGCTCGAAGGTCACCTCGTCGATGTACGGCCGGTGCAGGTCGCTGGGGATCTCGGCGCCCAGCTCGCGCAGCTCCGCGGTCGAGCCGATGCAGACCACTTCGCCGTCGTCCGCGCGCCAGATCGGCAGCGGGGTGCCCCAGTACCGCTCACGCGACAGGGCCCAGTCCACGTTGTTCTCGAGCCACTTCCCGAAGCGCCCGTGCTTGATGTGCTCCGGGTACCAGGTGACCGCCTCGTTGGCCGCCAGAAGCTCCTGCTTGCGCTCGGTGGTGCGCACGTACCAGTTGGTCTTCGCGTAGTAGATCAGCGGCGTGCCGCAGCGCCAGCAGTGCGGATATGAGTGCTCGTACTCGCCGGCGCGGAAGAGCCGGCCGGACTCGCGCAGGGCCTCCACGATCGGCGCGTCGGCGTCGCGCACGTACATCCCCGCGAAGGGCCCCGTGCGCTCGTCGAAGCTGCCGTCGGCACGCACGGGGTTGTGGATCGTGAGCCCGTTCTCGGTGGCCAGCCTGAAGTCGTCGTCGCCGAAGGCCGCGCCCGTGTGCACCACTCCCGTGCCCTCTTCGACGTCCACGAAGTCGCCGGCAAGCACGGTGTGGCCGCGCTCGCCGTAGTCGGTCAGGTAGGGGAACGGCGGCTCGTAGCGCAGGCCCAGCAGCGCCGACCCGGGCATGCGCTCCTCGATCTCGGCGTCCTCGCCCAGCACCCGCGCCACCAGGGCCTCGGCCAGGATCAGGCGGTCTCCGCCGTCGGTCGCCGAGCCTCCGGCGACGCTGGAGGCGACGGTTCGTGGTACCCGGGCACGGGCGTAGGTGACATCGGGATCGACCGCGATCGCCGCATGCGGGACCAGCGTCCACGGCATCGTCGTCCAGGCCAGCAGCGAGACGCTGGGATCGTCGCGCAGCGGGAACTTCACGTACACGGACGGGTCGACCACCTGCCGGTAGCCGAGGGCCACCTCGTGCGAGGAAAGGGCCGTGCCGCAGCGCGTGCAGTAGGGGACGACCTTGTGGCCCTCGGTCAGCAGCCCCTGGTCGAAGACCTGCTTGAGCGACCACCAGACGGACTCGATGTAGTCGTTGTCGAGCGTCACGTAGGCGTTGTCGGTGTCGATCCAGTGGCCGATGCGCTCGGTGAGCCGGTTCCATTCGCCGATGTAGCGCATCACCGACTCGCGGCAGCGGGCGTTGAACTCGGCGACGCCGTAGCGCTCGATGTCCTCCTTGGAGGCGAAGCCGAGCTCCTTCTCGACCGCCAGCTCGACCGGCAGCCCATGACAGTCCCAACCGCCCTTGCGTGGCACCTGGTACCCGCGCATCGTCTTGTAGCGCGGGAAGACGTCCTTGAACACGCGAGCCAGCACGTGGTGGGACCCGGGAGGGCCGTTGGCCGTGGCCGGGCCGTCGTAGAAGCGGTAGAGCTCCGCCCCCTCACGGCGGCGGATGGACTCGCGGAACACATCGCCCTCGCGCCAGCGCTCGAGCACCCGCTGCTCGAGCTCGGGAAACGACTGCGCGGTGTCTACGGGGCGGTAGCGGGCCACGACTTGACGATTCTAGGTGGCGTCCGGAAGACGGCCTACGATCGCGCGGCGATGGCTTCGCTCGAGCTCGGCGACCCGCTCGCCCACCGTGCCCTCCAGGCGCTGCTGCGCGCCGAGTCCGCCGTACGACGGCGCCTGGCCGCTCAACTCGAACGCGAAGGCGTGTCGGCGGCGGGCTTCTCCGCACTCGTGGTGCTCACCACCGCAGGCGGCTCGCTCGAGCTCAAGACGCTGCGCCGCAGGCTCGGCTGGAGCAAGGCCAACGCCACGGAGGTCACGGTCACGCTGGCTGGGCGCGGCCTGGTCTCACGGCGGCGGGCACCGGAGGACGGGCGCGCCGTGCTGGTCCACCTCAGCCCCGAGGGCCGCGACATAGTCGAGCGCCTGTTCCCGGCCCATGCGGACCGGGTGAGCGAGGCCTTCGGTGCGCTCGACGAGGGCGAGAAGCGCTCGCTCGCCGAGATATGCCGCAAGCTCGCGGCCTAGGCCGAAGTGCGCGCGGCCAGCTTGATCCGAGCGGCCGGCTCGGCCGTCGGCTCGGGCACCATGACCACCTGGTCGATGCGCCCGCTGTCCACGTAGCCCTTGAGGCGCTCGACGGCCTCCACCGGGAGTGAGCCGAGTGAGGGGATGCCGTGATCGCCGGTGACGGGCATCGCCTCGCGGTACTCGAACACCGGAGCGGCGGAGCCGACCTGGCGGACCGTGTAGACGAGCCGGCCCACCACCTCGAGCGTCGCCTCTCCCCCGCAGAACACGAAGGCCGTGGGGTCGAGCGCGCGGATGGCGCGCACCACGCGCTCGGGCGGGAGGTCGAAGGCCAGAAGCAGGGTGCGGAAGCCGGCGCGGCGCAGCCCGAGCTCGAGGGCCTGCACGTGCAGCGACTCGAGGTCCAGCCGCGGGCTCGAGTCGAACAGCAGCACGCCCTGGGGGCGGCTCGCCTGAGGGGCCACCCGGCGCGACGAGTAGAGCCAGCCGGTGGCCCAGCGCAGAGCCAGCTCGCGCTCGGCCTCGCGACCGTCGCGCTCCTCGGCCAGCTCCAGGGCGGGGAGCAGTACCTCCTCGACGGTGCGCTCGACAGAGCGCACGGCCAGGCTCTCCTCCACCACGCGGTCGGCCGAGGCCTCGTCGAAGTGGTCAAACGCATCCAGCAGCCGGCTGGGCGAGCTCGGGCCTTCGCCACGCTGGCGGGCCAGCTCGATGGCGGACGAGATGTTGTGGGTCTCGAGCAGAGCCCGGCGCAGCGACTCCAGCTCGGTGAGTTCGTACTGGCGGTGGCCGCCCTGCGTCCGGCGGGGCTTGGGGTAGCCGAAGCGGCGCTCCCAGCTGCGCAGTGTGTTGGGGCTCACCCCCAGCAGCTCCGCGGCCGCATTCGTCCTTATCCCGCTCAAGTCGTCTCCATCCCGAGTAAATCGCAACAGCGCCGCGCCTCTACCTTGCACGTCGCCACCCACGTTCATCCTGGTGGGGGGCACTTGCATAGGTTTTCGGCAGGAGCGGAGACAACTTGATGGAGGTTTGTGCCCCCTAGACGGATGTTGCGCAAGCCGTGCAGTGGTTCTTGCACAAGAAATGGCATCGCTGCGCGCCCGGCCACGCCGGGCGACTTGCGCCAGACGGCAGGCATCGCTGCGCGCCCGGCCACGCCGGGCGACTTGCGCCAGACGGCAGCGCTGCTCAGCGGCGCCCGAACTCGCTCGGCTCGACCGTAAGCAGAGTCGCCCGCGGCGGCCCGCAGGTGGCGATCCGCGCCGCCATCGTGCCCACCTTGCCGGCGCGGGTGGAGGTCAGGCGAACGGGCATGATCAGCGGGTCCGAGGGACGCTGGGCGGCGACACCGGCGTTGCGCGCGAGCTGGGCATCGCCCAGCGGGCTCGTGACGAGGTCGAGGAGCGGGGTCCCGATCAGGTCCGCCTCCTTGCCGAAGTACTTCTCGCCGCCCATGCTCACCGCGCTGACGCGCAGCCGGTAGTCGAGGATCAGGAAGGCGGCCGCCTCGCCCGGGAGCGCATCACGGGGGCAGGTCAGCACCATGCCCATCTCACAACGCGAGCAGACCCGCTTGCGCAGCTGCGGGCGCCCGGGAGGGTCCTCGCTGGGGTGCCCGCAGCGCGAGCAGAAGCGGATAGGCCGAGGCCTTCCGCCGCCGGCCGGGGTCCATGACCGGTCGATGCGGATGAGTGCTGTCACGCTCGGCCAGCAGAACACGGAAGTCGGGTTTCCGCCCCCTGTCCGCGGGCAATGCATCGGTTCGGTACCGAACTCAGTGCAAACCCCGCTCCAGAGCAGCCCTTGGATAGCCTGGGACCGAGCAAGCGAAGGAGACGGATGTCCGTAGAGACCAGCGGCGCGCAGCTCTGGGGTCCCGAGACCAGCAAGGCGATCGACAACTTTCCCGTTTCGGGGGAACGCGTGCCGGCGCCCGTGGTGCGCTGGCTCGGCCGTATCAAGGCCGAGGCGGCGCGGGTCAACGCCGAGCTCGGCCTGCTCGATGCCGAGGTCGCGGAGCGCATAGCCCGCGCAGGGGACGAGGTGGCCGCCGGAAAGCACGACGACCAGTTCCCGATCGATGTCTTCCAGACCGGCTCGGGCACCTCGACGAACATGAACGCCAACGAGGTGATCGCCAACCTCGCCGGCGACGATGCCCACGCGAACGACCACGTGAACATGGGCCAGTCCTCCAACGACGTGTTCCCCTCTGCGGTGCACCTTGCCGCCGTGGACAGCGTGCAGACCGAGCTGCTGCCCGCGCTCGAGCGGCTCGCGGGCTCCTTCCAGCGCCGCGCGGACGAGTTCGCCGACCTGGTCAAGGCGGGTCGCACGCACCTCATGGATGCCGTGCCGGTGACGCTCGGCCAGGAGTTCGGCGGCTATGCCGCGCAGATGAGCCTCGGTCGCGACCGGGTCCGGGACGCCCTCGGGCGAGCCTCACAGATCCCGCTCGGCGGGACCGCCACCGGCACGGGCCTGAACACCCATCCCGAGTTCGCCGAGCGCGTGCGCGAGCGGCTCGGCCTGGGCACCGCGCCCCGTGACCGCTTCGAGGCGCAGGCCAACCGTGACGGCCTGGTGGAGCTCCATGCCGCGCTCAAGAGCGTGGCCGTGTCGCTGACCAAGATCGCCAACGACCTGGTGCTGATGGGCTCCGGCCCCCGCACCGGCCTGGTCGAGCTTCAATTGCCCGAGCTGCAGAAGGGCTCCTCGATCATGCCCGGCAAGGTCAACCCCGTGATCCCGGAGGTGGTGCTGCAGGTGGCCGCGCAGGTGATCGGCAACGACACCGCCGTGACCGTGGCGGGCACCCAGGGCAACTTCGAGCTCAACGTGCGCGTCCCGATGATGGCGCGCAACGTGTTCGAGTCGATCCGAATCCTGACGTCGGCGTCGCACATGCTGGCCGAGAAGTGCGTGGACGGGCTCCAGGCCAACGAGGAGACTCTGCGCCGCCACGCCGAGTCCACGCCGGCCATCGTGACCGCGCTCAATCCGCACATCGGCTACGACCGGGCCACCGAGATCGTGAAGGAGGCCATGGCCAGCCGGCGCACGATCCGCGAGGTGGCGCTCGAGAAGGGCGTGGACGAAGAGACGCTCGACAAGGCGCTCGACCTGAGGGCTATGGCGCGCGGCTCGAAGACGTCATAAGGCTCAGGCGCTCAGCGCACCCTGATCGTGAGGGTGCGTGATGCCCGCGGTTGTAGGCGGGAGCTGCCGGCAAAGCGCGCCCTCACCTTCAATCGCCGCGTACGCGTCCCGACCTTGTTGCGGTTCGCGAAGCGGAACTTCGCCTCGTACCTGCATCGGCCTGCCCGCCGCCGCAGCCTGACGCTCTTCGAAGCAACCGAACGGCGGCCGCGCAGGAAGCGCACCCGGACGGTGCCCCCGCACACGTCGAGCCCGAGCGGAGGCCTCAACCGGCCCCGGGCCGTGAATCTGAGTGGCAGGGTGGCGTCGCGACCCGGGCTCACGCTGAGCGTCAGGGCGCGCGGTTTGGGTCTGCTGCGAGGGGGCTGGGGAGCCGCCCTTCCCGTGACCGTCACGCTCGCCTCGTCGTCTTCTCCCTGGACCCCGTTGGCGGGCGTCGAGTCGAAGTCCTTGGCGGCGGAGGCGCTCACCTCGGCCGTGCTCGTGAACGTGCCCGCCGCGGCAACCCGCGCCACCACGGTGAGCGTGGCCTGTGCACCCGGCGCGAGCGTGCCCACGTTCCATTGGCCGAGCGCTGCGTCAAAGGTTCCCTGGCTTGGACTGGCGCTCACCGGTTCCAGACCCGCGGGCGGCCGCGCCGTTACTGTCACGCCGCTCGCCGCGTCGAGACCGGAGGCCTGCAGCGTCAGCGTGAGCGTGACTCGCTGCCCCACCGAGGCCAGGGTGGCGTCGGCCGACTGAGCCAGCGACAGATCAGTCACAGCGCCGAACAGGGGGCCGCCCAGACTGACGGATCCCAGCGAACCCGGCGTTTCGTTGTCACCGACCTTGTCGGAGTTGCCGTAGCCGAGCTGGCCGTTTCCGGGCGCGCCCCAGCAACGCACGGAACCATCGTCCAGCAGCGCGCAGGTGTGGTTGAAGCCGGCTGAGATCGCGCGCGCAGATCTGCCCGCGCCCAGATCGACTGGAAAGACGCCGCCGGGTGTCTCGTCGTCACCGATCGTGGCGGTGTTGCCATAGCCGAGCTGACCATCGTCGCCGAGACCCCAGCAACGCACCGTGGCGTCGTCGAGGATCGCGCAGGTGTGCAGGTCGCCTGCGGTGATCGCCACCGCGGTCCTTCCCGTGCCGAAGTTGACCGGCCCAGCCGAGCCGGGTGGCTCGTTGTCCCCGATCGAAACGACGTTGCCGTATCCAAGCCTGCCGTTGAGCCCGGAGCCCCAGCAGCGCACCGAGCCGTCGTCCAGGATCGCGCACGTGTGACGGGCGCCGGCCGCGATGGAGCGGGCGGTTCTTCCCGGCCCGAGGTTGACCGGCCCGTCGTCCCTTGGGTCCTCGTCGTCCCCGATGTCGTTGACGTTGCCGTTGCCGAGGCGGCCGTCTTCGCCGCGGCCCCAGCAGCGCACGGCGGCGTTGTCGAGGATGGCACAGGCGTGGTTGCGACCCACCGACAGCGCGATGGCGCCTCTCGCCAGGTTCAGCGGAGGCTGGCTTCCGGGCGTCTCGTTGTCGCCGATTGCGTTGACCGGGCTGCCGTAGCCCAGTTGCCCGGAGAAATCAGAACCCCAGCAGCGCACAGAGCCGTCATCCAAGAGCGCACAGGAGTATTCGCCGGCTGACACGGCACGAGCGACCCTGCCCGGACCGAGATCGACCGGGCCCGCACTGCCCGGCGTCTCGTTGTCGCCGATCGAATTCAGGTTGCCGTATCCCAGCTGGCCAAATCCGTTGTTGCCCCAGCAGCGCGCTGAACTGTCGTCGAGTACGGCGCAGGTGTGCTCGTTCCCGGCGACCACGGCCGTAGCGGTCCTGCCGGCACCGAGATCGACCGGGCCGGCCGAGGCCGGCAGCTCGTTGTCGCCGATGCTCTCGAGATTGCCGTAGCCGAGCCGGCCCCCACCGGCGGCCCCCCAGCAGCGCAGGGCGGGCGACTGAAGGACGGCACAACTATGGCCGGCGCCCACATCGAGCAGGCCGGCTTGGAAACTCCGCACCGCGGAGCCCGCCGGCTCGGCGGACGCGCCGCCCGGATGCCCCAGGACGGCCAAGCCGGTCAGCGTCACGAGCAGGGCGAGCGAAGCCCGAGCGATCATCCGGCCAGTCTCCCTCACTCCGACCGGGCGCGCTAGTGGTGAGGCTCCCTACCTTCGTGCGGGCGTCGCGGCCTTCCAGCCTCCCACGCGGCAGTCGTCGATCCGCTCGCGGCGGTAGTTGACCACCAGGGCCCCGCCGAAGCAGGTGGAACCGCCGCCGGCGCGAGTGGACGCCACCGCCGCCAGCAGATAGGGCATCGGGTCGATCGGGGTGCCCCAGCGGCGCGCCTCGAAATGGAGGTGGGGGCCGGTGGAGTTGCCGGTCGAGCCCACCAGGCCGATGCGGGTGCCGCCGTTGACCGACTCGCCCACCCAGGTGGTGATTCGCGACAGATGGGCGTACCAGGTGGTGAACCCGAGCCGGTGGCGGACCACCACGAGATTGCCGTAGCCACCCTGGTTGAGGCCCACGAACTCGGTCACACCGACCCCCGCCGCTCCGACGCGGGTGCCCGACCAGGCCTTGAAGTCGATCCCGCTGTGGCGGCGCTTGTGCCGGCCACGGCCGCGCGGGGCGCCGAAGCCGTCGCCTATGGGCGCGGCCACCGGGCGCAGGAAGCGCACCGGGCCCTGGGGCGACGGTGAGCTGTTCGGTGAGGTCGACGGGCGCCGCAGCGAGCCCAGCGTCGCCGGCCCCGCCTGGCCGTCCACAGCCAGCCCCAGCGCGCGCTGGTAGTTGCGCACCGCGATGTCTGTGATGGCGCCGAAGATGCCGTCGATCGCTCCCGGCGGATAGCCGCGCCGGGCCAGCAGGTACTGGAGCGCGGCCACGTCCCAGCCGCGCCGGCCCCGCCTGACCACCCGGCTGCCGAGCGCAGGGCGGCCGCGGCGCCCCAGCGCAGCGCGGGTCTGCGGCCCGGCGATCCCGTCGGCGGCCAGGCGCCGACGGCGCTGGAAGCGCACCACGGCCGCGCGAGTGAGCGGGCCGCGCACGCCGTCGACCGAAGCGCCATAGAGGCCCTTTGCCTTCAGTGCGACCTGGAGCGCGGCCACGTTCGGGCTTCCCGCGAGCGCATGCGACGGAAACCCCACCGTCAGCATCCATGCCAACAGAGCCACGCCGGCGCAGTGCCGGAGTCGGCGCATCGGTGAAGCGTGGCCACGCCATCCCGATGCGACAAGGCCCCGCAACCGATCTTGCACGTCCTGGCGCAAGTCACGAGTTGACCCCGCAGTACGTGACCGCTACCTGGCCGGCTGCCGCGAGGTGATCGAGCAGGCGCGCAGATCTCCCGGCCGCCTGCGGACCTGCTGCACGCCGAGCGCATCAACGTGATCGAGCGCTGGGACTCCGATGCTCAGCTCATGGAGTTCCGCCAGGCAGGTTCCGCCCTGACCTGCCCGAGGTGCGCGACGCGCAGGTGGCGAAATACCGGATCTCGTCGACCGAAGACCCGTAGCCGGCTGCCTACATGTTCACGGCCACGTACTTGGTCTCCAGGAACTCCTCGAGGCCCTCGTGGCCGCCCTCGCGCCCGATCCCCGACTGCTTGACGCCGCCAAAGGGCGCGCCCGCGTTGGAGACCATGCCCTGGTTGAGCCCGACCATGCCCGTCTCGAGCGCCTCGCAGACGCGAATCGCGCGCTTGATGTCGCGTGTGAACACGTAGGCCACCAACCCGTACTCGGTGTCGTTGGCGCGGGCGATCGCGTCCTCCTCGGACTCGAAGGCCGTGACCGGCGCCACAGGGCCGAAGATCTCCTCGTGCAGCACGCGGGCATCGTCGGGCACTCCGCCCAGCACCGTCGGCGGGTAGAAGTACCCGCGGCCGTCGGGGATCTCGCCGCCCACCACGCAGCTGGCCCCGCGGTCGAGCGCGTCCTGGACCAGCTCGGCCACCTTCTCGCGTGACGGCTGGTCGATCAGCGGCCCCACCCTCACGTCCTCCTCGGTGCCGCGACCGAGCTTGAGCGAGCCCATCTGCTCACCCAGGCGCCGTTCGAACTCCTCGCGCACCGGCTCGGCCACGTGGAAGCGGTTGGCCGAGGTGCAGGCCTCGCCGATGTTGCGCATCTTGGCTAGCAGCGCTCCCTCGACGGCGGCGTCGAGGTCGGCGTCGTCGAACACGAGGAAGGGGGCGTTGCCGCCGAGCTCCATCGATGTCTTGAGCACGTTCTTGGCCGAGCCCTCGATCAATTTGCGGCCCACCTCGGTCGAGCCGGTGAAGGAGAGCTTGCGCAGCCGGTCGTCCTCGATCAGTGGTCCGGTGGTGCTGCCCGAGGAGGAGGTGGTGAAGATGTTGACCGCGCCGCCCGGCAATCCCGCCTCCTCGAGGATCTGGGCCATCGCCAGCATGGACAGGGGGGTCTGCTGCGCCGGCTTGACGACGGAGGCACAGCCGGCCGCGATCGCCGGGCCGCACTTGCGCGTGCCCATCGCCATGGGGAAGTTCCAGGGCGTGATCATCAGCGAGGGGCCCACGGGCTGCTTCATGACCAGCACCCGGCTGGTGGCGTTGGCGAATTGCTTCCAGGTGCCCTCGATGCGCAGCGCCTCGCCCGAGAACCAGCGGAAGAAGTCCGCCGCGTAGATGATCTCGGCCTTCGACTCCGCCACCGGCTTGCCCATCTCGAGGGTCATCAGCGTGGCCAGCTCGTCGGCGCGCTCGGTCATCAGCTCGAACGCCTTCCAGAGGATGCCGGCGCGGTCGTTGGCCGGCGTGGCCGCCCACTCCGTCTGGAAGGCCACAGCGGCGTCGAGAGCCGCCAGCGCGTCCTCGGGCGTGCCGTCCGCCACCTCGCACAGCACCTCCTCGGTGGACGGGTCGATCACCGCGAGCTTGCCTCCGCCGGTGGCGTCGCGCCATTCGCCGCCTATGTAGAGCTGCTTGGGGACGCTGTCGACGACGGTCTGTTCCTTGGTGGCGATGCTCATGTGGCAACGATCTCCGTTCCTAGCTCTTCCGAAATGGCCACGTCGAGGGAGTAGTCGATCGGGAGCACGATCACCGAGGGCACGTCGAGGCTGAGGGCGTGACGCAGCCGCTCACCGAACTCGCCGGCCGACTCACAGCGCCAGCCCGGGATGCCGAAGCCCTCGGCCAGCTTGACGAAGTCGGGGTTCGAGAAGTCGGTGCCGAAGTGAGTGCCGAACTTCTTGTCCTGCTTCCACACGATCGACCCGTACTGCTGGTTCTCCCAGATCACGTTCACGAACGGGGTCTTCAGGCGCACCGCGGTCTCGAGCTCCTGGCAGTTCATTAGAAAGCCGCCGTCGCCGTTGACAGTGACCACCGCGCGGTCGGGGTGGACGAGCTTGGCAGCCACGGCCGCGGGAACGGCGAAGCCCATGCCGGCCAGGCCGTTGGCGATCAACACCGTGTTGGGCTCGTACGCCGGGAACATGCGCCCGATCCAAAGCTTGTGCAGGCCCACGTCCGAGATCAGGATGTCCTCGCGGCCGAGCGCCTGGCGAATCTCCCACAGCGCTCGCGGCGGCTGCACGGGAAAGGCGTCGTCGTACCGGGCCTGCTCGAAGCGCCCGAGCACCACGTCGCGCAACTTGGTCGAGCCCCCCTGGTGGGGCACGTGCCGGCACTCTTCGCCAAGCCGGGCCAGCACGTGGTAGATGTCGCCCACGAGCTCTACCTCGGGCATGAAGTAGGCGTCGATCTCGGCAGGAACCGAGTCGATGCAGATGATCGTCTTGTCCCGGCGGGGATTCCAGTGCTCGGGTGAGTGCTCCACCAGGTCGTAGCCGACGGCCAGCACCACATCGGCGTCATCGAAGCCCGCCATGCGGTAGTCGCCCGCCTGGAGGCCCACCGAGCCGAGCGCCTGCGGGCTGTCGGGAGGCAGCAGCCCCTTGCCCATGAACGTCTCGGCCACGGGAATCCCGGTCGCGCGCACGAACTCGCGCAGGGCGGGGGTCGCTCCGGTTCTCACGACGCCGTTGCCGGCCAGGGCCACGGGCCGCACGGCCCCTCGCACGAGGTCGGCCGCCTTGAGCAGCTCGCGCGCCGCCGGCTCGGGACGCACGAGGCGCCGGCGCGGCAGTGGCTCGGCGCCTTCCACGTCGGAGGCCATCACGTCCTCGGGCAGCTCGATGTGGGTGGAGCCGGGCTTCTCTCCCTCCGCCACCTTGAACGCCTTGCGCACGACCTCGGGGATGATCGCCGCGTCGGAAAGTCGGGCGTTCCATTTGGTGATCGGCCGCATCACGCGCAGGAGGTCGATGTACTGGTGTGACTCCTTGTGCATGCGCTCGAGGTCACCCTGCCCGGTGAGCGCCACCAGCGGCGCGCGGTCGAGGTAGGCGTCGGCGACCGCGGTGACCAGGTTGAGCGCGCCCGGGCCGAGCGTGCCCAGGCAGACGCCGGCGTGGCCGGTGAGCCGGCCGTGGACGTCGGCCATGTAGGCGCCACCCTGCTCATGGCGCACCGGGACGAACTCGATCGACGAGCGCGACAGGGACTCGTTGAGGTCGAGCGTCTCCTCGCCGGGAATGCCGAACACGCGCCTCACGCCCTCGGCTTCGAGGCACTCGACGAAGACGTCGCTGGCTTTGCGCTCGGCCACGGTGAATGAGCCTACCCGGCCCGAGTAACGTCACTCCGGTGGCTCCCGTGGCCCGCTACGCCAAGAGTGGCGAAACCCATATCGCCTACATCGTCGAGGGCGAGGGTCCCGTCGATCTCGTCTGGATACCGCCCTGGGTCTCGCAGGTGGAGTACCTGTGGTCGGAGCCGTCGCTCGAGCGCGTGATGGAGCGGCTGACCCGGTTCGCCCGCGTGATCACCTTCGATCGCCGCGGCTCCGGGCTGTCGGACCAGTTCTGGGGGGCACCGACCCTCGAGGACCAGATGGACGACGTGATCGCGGTGATGGACGCCACCGGCTCCGAGCGGGCCGCGATCGCCGGAACCCTCGAGGGCGGCCCCATGGCGGCCCTGTTCGCCGCCACGTACCCCGACCGCGTGAGCGCGCTGGTGCTCTACGCCACCTTTGCCCGCGCCACCTGGGCACCGGACTACGACTGGGCCTGGGGTCCCGAGGAGCGCGACGCCCGCATCGATTACCTGATCGAGCGATGGGGAGAGGGCATGGTGGCCGCCGGCGTCGCCCCGCACCAGATGAGCGACCCCGCCTTCATGGAGTGGGCGGGGCGCCTCGAGCGGCTGGCCGCCAGCCCGGCCACCATCCGCCGCATCTTCGAGTTGATCGGCGAGATCGACGTGCGCGACGTGCTGCCCTCGATCCGCGTGCCGACGCTCGTGATGCACAGGCGCGAGGACACGTTCATCAAGATCGAGCACTCGCGCTACATCGCCTCGCGCATACCCGACGCGCGCTTCGTCGAGCTCGAGGGCGACGAGAACATGTTCTCGGTGGGCGACACCGAGGGACTGCTGGGCGAGATCGAGGAGCATCTGACCGGCAGCCGGCACGCGCACGAGCCCGACCGGATGCTGGCCACGGTGATGTTCACCGACATCGTGGACTCCACGCGCCGGGCGGCCGAGCTGGGTGACCGCGGCTGGCGCTTCCTGCTCGAGCGCCACGACGCCCTCTTTCGCCAGGCCCTGGAGCGTCACCGCGGCCGCGAGGTCAAGCGCACCGGCGACGGCTTCCTCGCCACCTTCGACGGTCCGGCGCGCGCGATCCGCTGCGCCGCGTCGGTGGCGGAGGCGATGGGCTCGCTGGGAATCGAGGTGCGCGCCGGACTGCACACCGGAGAGCTCGAGGTGATGGACGGGGACCTGGGCGGGCTGGCCGTGCACATCGCCGCGCGCGTGATGGACCGCGCCTCGCCCTGCGAGGTGCTCGTGTCCGGCACGGTGAAGGATCTGGTGGTCGGATCGGGAATCGGTTTCGAGGAGCGCGGCGAGCACGAGCTGCGCGGCGTCCCGGGCGAGTGGCGCCTGTACGCGGTGTCTTGACCGCTACCTTCCGCCCTCGGTCGCGTTAAGGAACCTGTGCGCCGAATCTTCCTTCTGACAACCGTCGCTGCGCTCTTGGTCGTGCCCGCCACGTCGAGCGCCGCCGTACGCCACGTGATCAAGGGCGCCGGCTTCGGCCACGGGATCGGCATGAGCCAGTACGGCGCCTATGGGTACGCGCTCGAGGGCAGCGGCTACAAGGGGATCCTCGCCCATTACTACAAGGGCACCAGGCTGGAGTCGGCGCCCGGGCGCCCCGTGCGGGTCCTGCTCCAGCCCAACGACCCCTACATCCGCTTCCGCGGAGCAACCAGCGCCAACGGCAGGGCGCTGCGCAGCGGCATCACCTACGTGGCCCGGCGCTCGGGCAGCGGCATCCGCCTCCGCACGTCGTCGGGCAGGCGGGTCGCCACGTTCGCCTCGCCCCTGAGGGCGAGCGCCGGGGGTGACGACCCGGTGCGCCTGCTCGGCCCCGCGCTCAACTACATCAGCGACGGCCTGTACCGCGGCACGATCGAGATCCGTGCCGACGGCGCCGGGGTCACGGCGATCAACGCGATCGACCTGGATCCCTACGTGAAGGGTGTGGTGGCGGGCGAAATGCCGAGCAGCTGGCCGCTGGAGGCGCTCAAGGTGCAGGCGGTGGCCGCGCGGACGTACGCGCTGGCCACGCGCAAGACCACCGGCACCTTCGACCAGTACCCGGACACGCGCTCCCAGGTCTACAAGGGCGTGGTGGGCGAGAGTGCGCGCTCCAACGCCGCCGTCGACGCCACCGCGGGCAGGATCCTCACCTACGGCGGCCAGCCCGCGGTGACCTACTACTTCTCCACCTCGGGCGGGCACACCGAGAACGTGGAGTTCTCGTTCGTCGGCTCGCTGGCCAAGCCGTGGCTGGTGGGCGTGCCCGACCCCTACGACACGCGCTCCCCCTATCACCGCTGGCAGGCCACCTTCTCCACGGCAACCCTCACGCGTGCGCTCGGCGCCCGCGGCACCTTCCAGCGACTCAAGGTGCTCCAGCGCGGCGCGTCACCACGCGTGGTGCGAGCCCAGGTGATCGGCAGCGCCGGTAGGCGCACGATCACCGGGCCCTCGATCCGGGCGGCGCTGGACCTCCGCGACACCTGGCTCACGCACGTGCGGGTGTCAAGCTCGGTGCGCCGCCAGCGCTCCGCCCGGCCCGCCAGCTGGGGGCCTGCTCCGCGCACCAAGGCGCTGGCGGGCGAGTTCCGGCCCGCGCCGCGTGGTCGCCGGCTGGCGCTGCAGAGGCGGTCCGGGGACCGCTGGCGTACGATCGCGCGGGTGAGCACCTCGCGACTCGGCCGCTACCGGATCGAGCTGGACCGGCGCGGTGTCTATCGCGTCACAGCCGGCTCGGTCGCAGGTCCCGGCGTCCGGCTGCGGTGAGCGGCGCTCCCCGCGTCCTTTCTCTCCTCGTCATTCCGTTACTTGCCTTCGGCTGGAGCGATGACTCCCCCGAGATGGCGGGGGCCGGCGCTCCTCTTGCCCTGACCGCCGACGCCCGCGACACCGGCTATGTAGGCCTGCGCCTGACCGCCACGCCCGGCGTGGAGGTGACGATCGAAGAATCCGGGCGGCCGCTCGCCACGCTCACGCCGAGCACCGCTCGGACCGAGCTGCGCCGCGCGGTGCAGTGGCGCTGCGATCGGCGTGTAAGAACCTTCACCGCTCGCACGGCCGACGGGCGTAGCACGAGCGCCGTGCTGCGCACCCCCGGCTGTGCACGGCGGCTTCACGCTCTCCTCACCGAGGCGCGTCCGGGCCGGCGCCACCGTCGAGCTCACCTTCGTCGACCGCTGGAGCCTCGGCGGGGTGCGCGCGCGGCTCTGCGTCGAGGCGCCGGGCGGCGGGGAGCGCTGCCGTTCGGAGACGATCCCGTCGGGCCGGCGCAAGCAGAGC
The DNA here is from genome assembly GCA_963813495.1 of uncultured Thermoleophilaceae bacterium. Classification (GTDB taxonomy): domain Bacteria; phylum Actinomycetota; class Thermoleophilia; order Solirubrobacterales; family Thermoleophilaceae; genus JACVRW01. The sequence goes on along the minus strand of CAWEZC010000011.1, from coordinate 369,805 downwards.
GCTCGTTTCAGGGCGCTGCGGCCGGGCGGGTGGCGCCTGCGCCTCAGCACCCCGTACTCGGTCCAGCGACGCAACGTGCGCGCGTTGCCCCGCGGCGGCAGGCTGCGCCTGCTGGCCACCGGCGATTCGATGATTCAGATCATCGACGGCTACCTCAGGCAGCGGCTGGGCCCGCGCGGCGTGTCGGTACGCAGCGACGCCCACATCAGCACGGGGATCTCCAAGCCGTCGCTGCTCGACTGGCAGAATCAGGCGCGCCGGCAGGCCGCCGGCGCACCCGACGTGGTGGTGATGTTCCTGGGCGCCAACGACGGCTTTCCCATGGGGCCATCCGCCTGCTGCGGAGAGGCCTGGGTGGCCGAGTACGCGCGCCGTGCCCGGGCGATGATGGCCACCTACGGACGCGGAGGGCGCACGCGGGTGTACTGGCTCTTGTTGCCGACCCCCCGGCGCGGCTTCTTCCGCGAGACCTTCCCGGCGGTCAACGCGGGCATTCGGCGCGCGGCCGCGGAGGCGCGCCGCGACGTGCGCGTGATCGACCTCGTCGAGGTCTTCACGCCCGGCGGGCGCTACCGCGACTCCATGAGGATCGGCGCGCGCGTGGTGCGGGTGCGCCAGGCCGACGGCGTGCACCTGAACACGGCGGGGGCCTCGCTGGCCGCCTCGGTGATCATCCGGACGCTGCGCCGCGAGCGGATCCTGCCCTGACCTCGGGCTCGGGGGGCGGCGCGTCGTAGTCGGGCGCCGGCCACTCGAGCGCCGGCGCCATCAGGCGGGCCATGGCCCGGCCGCCGCGCGGCTGGAGATGGAGGCCGTCGCTCCAGAACCAATTGGCGTGACCACTGCTGTAGCGGACCCAGTCGAGCACCCTGACCCGGCGCGGCCAGCGCTCGCCCGCCCGGCGGATGACCTGCTGGTCGGAGCTCGCCACCCCACCCACCTCCCTGGGGGTGAGGAGGCCGAGCACGCGGCCGCGCCCGATGGTGATCAGCGCCCGCCGTACCTGCGCGGTCGTGATCGTCCAATTGGTGCCGAGCCCCACCACCACCACGCCGGGCAGAGAGCCCGCCGCGGCGCGCGCTGCGAGCAGCGACAGGCCCTCGGAGAACTGGCGGCAGCCGCGCACGTCGACCTCGAAGCCCCGCGCGGCGATCTGCGTGCCGGCGCCCAGCATGATCGAGTCGCCGACGGCGAGCGGAGGGCGCCCGCCGGAGGAGGGCCCAGAAGGGGCGAAGCGCGAGACGCCGCCGCAGGCCGCGTCACGGACCGGCGCGCCGCTCTCCGCGGCTCCCGCAGCCGAGCTGGCCTCGATCAGCACGGCCGCTGCCAGCGCACCTAGTATCGCGCTCGCGCGCCGTGGTCTTCCCGTCCTTCGAATTCGCATTCTTCTTTCCCGTGGTGCTCGCGCTGTCGTGGGCCCTGATGCCTCATCCGCGCCTGTGGAAGCCCTTCATCCTTGGCGCCAGCTACGTCTTCTACGCCGCTGCGAGCCCCCGCTACGCGATGCTCCTCGCCGCCGTCACGCTGGCGAACCAGGCCGGCGCCGTGCTCGTGGGACGGAGCTCCGAGGAACGCACGCGCAAGCGGATCATGGCGGTCACGGTGGTCGTGGACCTGGCTGTGCTGGGTCTGTTCAAGTACTACGGCTTCTTCGCGGGCGAGATCGGCGCCTTCCTTGATTCGCTCGGTCTCGGCATGCCCCTGCCGCTGCTGACCCTGGCCCTACCCATCGGGCTCTCGTTCATCACGTTCCAGGCGATCTCCTACGTGGTCGACGTCAAGCGCGGCCTTCTGACGCCGGCGTCCACGATCGACTTCGCGCTCTATCTGTCCTTCTTCCCGCACGTGGTGGCGGGACCGATCGTGCGGGCCCGCGAGTTCATCCCCCAGCTGGCCAGCCCGCGCGATCCGCGCAACGTGGCGGTGGGGGCCGGCGTGGTGCTGATCGCGATCGGACTGGTCAAGAAGGTCGCGCTCGCCGACTACCTGGCGCGCGAGGTGGTCGACCCCGTGTTCGGCGTGCCCGAGGCCTACGCGGCGCCCGACGTGGCGCTGGCCGCCTACGCCTACGCGGCCCAGATCTACTGCGACTTCTCCGGTTACACCGACATCGCGATCGGCGTGGCCCTGCTGCTGGGCTACATCTTCCCGCAGAACTTCAACAGCCCCTACCGGGCCACGAGCTTCCGGGACTTCTGGCAGCGCTGGCACATGACGTTGTCGCGCTTCCTGCGCGACTTCCTCTACATCCCGCTGGGCGGCAATCGCGGCGGCAGGCTCAAGACGGCGCGCAACCTGATGATCACGATGGTGCTGGGCGGGCTCTGGCATGGAGCGGCCTGGGGCTTCGTGCTGTGGGGCACGTTGCACGGCACCGCGCTGGTAGCCGAGCACCAGTTGCGCGGACGGCTGACGGCTCCCGCCTGGCTGCGCTGGGCCATTGTGTTCAACGTCGTGGTGTTCGGCTGGATCCTGTTCCGGGCGGAGACCCTCGAGCTGGCCGCCACCTTCATCGGCCAGCTCTTCGATCCGGGCCCGGCCACCCTGTGGGCGCCCGTCACACTGGCCGCCGTGGCGGTGGTCATCGGCTTCCAGCTGCTGCCGCCCGATCCCGTCGAGCGGCTGCGCGAGCGCGCCGCGGGTCTGCCGGCGCCTGCGCTGGGCCTGGCCCTGGCCTGCGTGGTCGCCGTCGTGGGCGCTACCGTGCCCAGCGGCGGGGTGCCACCCTTCATCTACTTCCAGTTCTGACCGTGGCCGAGCCCCCCTACTACCCCACGAGCCCCGAGCCACCGGTCCCCCCGGCGCCCAAGGGCCCCCGGCTCAGCGCCCGTCACGCCGTGATCGTGGTGTTCATGGCCGCGCTGCTGCTCGCTCTCTTCGAGGGCAGCTCGATTCGCGACGCGGGCGAGGAGATGGACCCCGGCGTGGGCCGCGAGCTGACCCTGGCGGTCGGCGCGCCCACGGGCTGGATCGCGGACCGCCTGCCCTTCGACGAGTGGACCGACGACGCCCTGGCGATCCTCGAGGACGAGGACGTGGGCGATGAGGGCGGCTTCGACGCCTCGGCGCCCGCTGCCGGCGGCGGCGTGCCGGCGGTCCCGCCGTCCTCCTTCGACCCCGCCGAGCTGGGCGGCCGCCCGGAGCCGGGCCGGCTCGACGCCCTGCTCGTGACCGGCGATTCGCTGTCCATGCCACTCGACCTGGAACTGGCGCGCCGCTACGCCGACCAGGGTGGGGACGTGGACGTGGAGCGCGATCCCCACGTGGGCACGGGCATCTCCAAGAGCGGCTTGGTGGACTGGGGCAAGCTGTCCACCGAGCAGGCCGGCGAGCTCGCGCCGGACGCCGTGGTCGTCTTCATCGGCGCCAACGAGGGCTTCGAGCTACCCGGGCCCGACGGCGAGTCACTCGAGTGCTGCGACGCCCCCTGGGCGGCGGTGTTCGCCTACCGCGTGCGGCGCATGATGAACACCTACCGCCGCGACGGGCGTTCCCGCGTGTACTGGCTCACGCTGCCGGCGCCGCGCGACCAGGACCGTCAGGAGATCGCCCGCGCGGTCAACGCGGCCATCGAGGTGGCGGCCCAGCCCTACCGGGCCCAGGTGCGCGTGCTGGAGATGGACGAGCTGTTCACCCCCGGTGGGCGATACCGCGACGCGATGGAGGTCGACGGCCGGCGTCAGATCGTGCGCGACGCCGACGGCATCCACCTCAACGCTCGCGGCGCCGAGCTCGCCGCGGACGCGGTGCTTGAGGCGGTCGAGCGCGACTTCGGCGGCTAGGTGAACTGCGTGTACGTGTGCTTGACGGTCCGCCCGCCCTTGCGGCAGGTCACGTTCGAGTCGTACTGACTGCTGATCTTGTTGAAGCGGTTCTCGCTGCAGCGGTAGCCGGCCACGCGCGCGCACCTGCCGCTCTTGCCCGGCCGGCAGGCGTGGAAGGACTTGATCAGGGCCTTCGCGCCGCGGCAAGAGGGTCCGCCGCTGACGCTGATCTTGGTCACGTAGGTGGTGCCGTAGCCGCGCGTGTTGCCCGGGCTACAGCCCTTGGAGGCCTCGGCCACGGGCGCGGCGACGGCGGACGGAGCGAAGGCGGCACACGCGGCCAGCAGGGCGAGTGGCACGCAGGAGCGGCGAAGCGAACGGGTCATGGCGGGAGGCCCTCCAGGGGTCAGACGGTGGTGGCGGGCCTAAGGTACCGTCCCGCCCCGGGTGGGGCAATCACGGTGCCCGGGCGGCCACCACGCTGCGCACGAGGTCGACGATCTCCGGCGGCGCCTTCTCCTCGGAGCCGGCGTCGAAGGGGGGCTGGGGGTCGTACTCGATGCCGAGCTGGATCGCCTGCGCCACCTCCGGACCGCTGATGCGCGCAGCCAGCGTGAGCGCCATGTCGATGCCCGACGACACGCCGGCCGCGGTAACCACCTTGCCACGCTCGACCACGCGCTCGCGCGTCGGACGCGCTCCGAAGCGCTCGAGCTTCTCCAGGTCCAGCCAGTGACTGGTGGCATCGAGCCCGGCGAGCACTCCGGCTGCCCCGAGCAGCAGCGACCCGGTACACACCGACGTGGTCCACTCCGAGCTCTCATGAGCTCGCCGGATCCAGCCCACGAGCCGCTGGTCGTCCAGGTGGGCGTCGGTGGTGATACCGCCGGGCACGACCACGATCTCCGGGTCGGGCAGCTCCTCGTAGGCGGCGTCGGCTTCGAGTCCGAGCATGCCGTTGTCGCTGCGGACCGAACCGGGCCCGCCGGCCAGCCAGGTGACCGACGCACCGGGCAGGCGTGAGAGGACCTCGTACGGGCCGATGGCGTCGAGCGCGGTGAAGCCTTCGTACAGGGGAATGGCGATCTTCATCGTGGTCCTCCGGGGTCAGGCTGCCGCCGGGGGGCGGAAGCGGCTTCTGTAGTCGGCCGGGCTCACTCCGACGCGCCGGCGAAAGGCACGGCGCAGCGTCTCGACCGTGCCGAACCCAACCTGCCCCGCGAGGGCATCGACGGCGAGATCGCCGCTTTCGAGCGCGATCCGAGCACGCTCCACGCGCGCCGCCTCGACATAGGCCGCGGGGGTCATGCCGGTCTCGCGCCGGAAGGCGCGCGCAAAGTTGCGCTCGCTCATGCAGGCGCGGCGCGCCAGTGCCGGCACGGACAGGTCCTCGCCCAGGTGATCCGGGATCCAGCTCTGCAGCTCGCGCAGCGGAGCACGCCGCGCCGTCTGTGCCGCCAGCTGGGCGCTGAACTGCGACTGGCCGCCCGGCCGCTGCAGGAAGAGGACAAGCCAGCGCGCGACCTCGAGCGCCACCTCGGCGCCGAGGTCTTCCTCCACCAGCGCAAGGGCCAGGTCCATGCCGGCGGTCACTCCCGCCGAGGTCGCGACGTTGCCGTCGCGCACGAAGATCGGCTCGGGCTCCACGAGGATCCCCGGATAGCGGCTCGCCAGGTAGTCGCACCAGGCCCAGTGGGTGGTCGCGCGGCGCCCGTCCAGCAGGCCCGCCCGGGCCAGGAGCAGCGCGCCCGTACAGACGGAGGCGACCCGCCGCGACCGTCGCGCGGCACGGACCAGCCACGCGATCAGGGCATCGTCGTCCTGGGCGGCCCGCGAGCCCGTGCCGCCGGCCACGATCAGCGTGTCGAAGGGGCCGCGACACTGCGCGAGCGCTCTATCGGCGTGGATCGAAACCGACGAGGTGGCGAGCGGTCCGGCCTCGGGGGCCACCACCTCGATGTCGTAAGCGTCGTCCGCGACCGCGCCGGCCGTGCCGAACACCTCCGCCGGACCGATTACGTCGAGCGTCTGGACACCGGGATAGGTGACGATCGCCACGCGTCGCATGCCCCCATCGTGGCGGCTCGGGCGCTTGGCCGCAATGACAAGCACCGGACGATTTCTGCCACGGAAGCTGCCCCTACGGCGTGAAGCGGAAGGTCGCCACGTCGCCGTCCTGCATCACGTAGTCGCGTCCCTCCACCCGCTGCAGCGCCCGCTCGCGCGCCTTCGTGTAGCCGCCCGCTTCGACCAGCGCCTCCCAGGGGGTGATCTCGGCGGCCACGAAGCCCCGCTCCATGTCGGTGTGGATCGAGCCGGCGGCCTGGCGGGCCCGGGTGCCGCGCCTGATCGCCCAGGCACGTGCCTCCTTGTCCTGGCCCGCGGTGAAGAACTGGACGAGGTCGAGCAGAGCGAACGCCTCGCGCACCACGGTCTGAAGGCCGGACTCCACCACGCCGAGCTCCTCGCGCATGGCCCGGGCCTCGTCGTCCTCGAGCTCGGACAGCTCGGAATCGAGCCGGGCGCTGACCGCCGCCGCACGGGCCCCGCGCCCCTCGGCATAGGCGGCCAGCGTCTCGGGCGCCTCGACCGCTTCCCCCTCGGCCACGTTGGCCACATACAGCACCGGCTTGGAGGTGAGCGCCGAGAGGCGTGTCGCGGCGCCCGACGCGTCGTCGGGCTCAGGCACCGTGCGCACGGCCCGTCCCTCGCGCAGCGCCTCGAGCACCCGGTGTAGCCAGCGCTCCTCGGCTACGGCGACCTTGTCGCGCGACTTGGCCTGCTTCGACACCCGTTCGAGACGGCGCTCGGCCTGCTCGAGATCGGCGAACAGCAGCTCCGTCTCGATCGTCTCGACGTCGGCCAGCGGATCGACCCGCCCCTCCGGATGGACGACCTGCGCGTCGTCGTGGACGCGCACCACATGAAGAATGGCGTCGGTCTCGCGGATGTTCGCCAGGAATCGGTTTCCCAGGCCCTCGCCCTGATGGGCGCCGCGCACGAGACCGGCGATGTCGTGGAACTCGATCACCTCGTGCACCACCGGCCGGGCGCCCACGGTCTGGGCCACGCGGTCGAGGCGCTCGTCGGGCACGCCCACCACCGCCACGTTGGGCTCGACGGTCGTGAAGGGGTAGTTGGCCGCCGGTGCGCCGGCGCGGGTCAGGGCATTGAAGAGCGATGACTTGCCCGCGTTGGGCAGACCGACGATGCCCACCTTCACGGCCTGATCAGTCTTCCCATGGCCTCGCCGAGCAGCGCCCCGGCGAGGACGTCGGTGGGGTAGTGGACACCGAGGTAGGGGCGCGACACCGCCATGGCCACGGCGAGGCCGTAGACCGGCCCGGCCGGAAGCGCGGCGGACAGCACCCGCGCCCCGGCGAAGGAGGTGGACGAGTGGGCCGAGGGGTAGGAGCGTCCGGAGAACACGGGCGTGAGCGCGGGCAGGTCCTCGAGCGCGGGCCGTGCCCGGCGCACGAGCGCCTTGACGGCCGAGTTGACGACCAGCGTCGACAGCACCGCCCCCGTCGCCCTCAGGTAGACCGGCCGGCGGGGCGCGTCAAGGGCAATGCCGGCAGCGGCCAGCGCGTGCCAGAGGAATCCGTTCTCTCCGCTGCGCGCCAACGCGATGAAGCCGGCCTCCACGGCCGGGGCGTGACCGCGGGTGCGTAGCAGGCGCAGGCCGTGCAGGTCGAGGGCGCGCAGGCGGGCCGCGGGGCTGGAGGACCACCCAGGAGCCGACTTTCGATGCGATTCCACCGCCAGAGCCTATTTGCGCCGCCCTGGGACGCACTGTGGGGCGTTCGAGAGTCAGCGGCTGGTCTGTCGCTATCCAGCGGCGACCAGTGTACGGGCCGTCGCGACGACTTCGGTGACGAGGGTCGCGAGGTGCTCCGAGCTCGTGTCAGGGTGCAGGATGCACGCGCGCAGCGTCTCGCGGCCGGCGAAGACGGTACCGGTGACGAAGGCGCGGCCTCGCGCCTGAACCGCCTCCGGCAGTGCGCGGTTGAGCTCGTCCAGCCCGGCGGGCGGACAGCCCGCCGGGCGCGCGCGGAAGGCGACAATGGAGGTCTCGGGTGCGGCGGCCAGCTCGAGCTCGGGTTCGCGCTCGACCAGCGTCGCCAGTTCGCGGGCGAGTGCGTTCGCGCGCGACACCTGGGCGGCGATGCCGGCCCGTCCGCGCGCGGCGATCGTCGCCCACGTCTTGAGGGCGCGGAACGGTCTCGTCTGCTCGAGCCCGTGCTCGGCGAACGTACCGACCGGCGCGTCGGCGTCTTGGCGTAGGTATGGGGGAATGAGGCTGAACGCGTCGCGCAGGTCGTCGCCGCGCTGCACCAGCGCGCAGCCGGCGTCGACGGGAACGCCGAGCCACTTGTGCGGGTCGAGAACCAGCGAGTCGGCGCGTTCCATGCCGCGATAGCGGGCCGCGATCGCGGGGTCGAGCACGCCGAACGCGCCGTAGGCACCGTCGACATGGAGCCAGAGGTCCTCCGCGGTCGCGACATCGGCGAGCGCGTCGAGGGGGTCGATCGCGCCGGTGTTGACGGTGCCGGCCGAGCCGACGAGCAGCGCCGGCAGCGCACCGATCGCGCGATCGGCGGCGATCGACTCGCGCAGCGCGGTCGCGTCGAGTCGGCCGTCCTCGAGCGGCACCGCGCGCATCGCGCTACTGCCGAGGCCAAGGAGCTCCAGGGCGCGTCGCACGCAGCTATGGGCCTCAGACGGCACGTAGGCGATGAGTTGCGGGGCGCCGGCGAGGCCGTCGCGACGGAGGTCATGGCCGGCCGCCGCCAGCGCGCGACCGCGTGCGCCCGCGAAGCAGACGATCGTCGCGACCGACCCGCCGCTCGTAAGCAGGCCGGCGCCCGGCGCGTGCGGGAAGCCCACGAGCTCGGCCAGCCAGCGGACCACCGCGCGCTCGACGTGGACGTCGGCGTGATCGCCGGAGACGACACTCGGGTTCATCGCGGCTGCCGCCAGCGAAACCATGACCCCAGCGGGGGAAGGCGGCGGGTTGACCCAGCCGAAGAAGGCCGGGTGGCCGTTGCCCATGGCGTGCGGCAGGACATCGCGCAACGCGGTCGCGACCAGATCGTCCAGCGCTGCCGGATGCTCCGGGAGGGGCAGGTCGAGCAGCTCTTCGCGCAGGGCGTCGGGGAGCGGCTGCCAGACCGGCCGTGAAGGCAGCGCCGCGAGGTGGTCGGCGACGCCGTCCACGAGCGCGTGTGTGGCGCTGCGGAACGCCGGTAGCTCATCGATTCGCCCCGCGCTCGTGTCCGCTTCGCTCACATCGCAAGCATAAGAAGCCAATCAGTGCCCTGCGCCGGACGGCGGCGCACAACCGTCGAGGGCACCACCGCGACCACGCAGGGCGCCCTAGAAGCCGACTTTCTGTCCTTCGGTATCGAGCCGCACGTAGACGATCTGCGAGAGGTCGAGCGCCACCTCGGAGTCCTGCGTGCTCAGCTCGTACCAGCGATCCGCGCCCGAGTCGGCGAGCGCCGTGCGCAGGCCCTTGTAGCCCTCCTCCGAGACCCGGCAGGGCAGGATCTGCCCGCCCTGGAAGCCGATGTCGATGCGGTGGGCGGTTTCGGTCATGGGTGGGCCTCCGTGGCCTCGACCAGTTCGGTCAGCACACCGCCGGTCGACTTCGGGTGCAGGAACGCTACGCGGCTGTTGCGGATCCCCGTGCGAGGCTGCTCATCGATCAGCTCGAGCCCGGCCGAGCGGACGGATTCGAGTGCCTGTTCGATGTCGTCGGTGGCGTAGGCAACGTGATGCAGGCCGGGACCGTTCCGGTCGAGGAAGCGGGCCACGGCGGTATCCGGTCCGAGCGGGCGGAGCAGCTCGATGTGGCTCTCGCCCACGCCGAGCAGCACGGCCTCGACGCCCTGCTCCTCGACCGTCTCGCGGTGCTGGAGCTCCATGCCCAGCCGCTGGCCATAGAGCGCGATGGCGCCGTCGAGGTCGTCGACGGCCACGCCGATGTGATCAATTCGCTCGAACACCGGCCGATGAGGCTACAACCCCGCAGGCGCCTGCTAGACCTCGCGCCCACGTGGAGGCGCCGAGAATCAGGGCTGGAGTCATCTGGCCGGCGGCCGTGGCCGCCGGCGGGCTGGCCTGGTACGCCGCCGACAGCCTGCGCCACCGGCGCGAGGGCGGGGCCGGCTACGAGCTGCACGGCGAGGTGCGAGTGGGAGACCGCAGCTTCCTGTACGCCGCCGAGGCGCTCACCTCGGCGCCCGTGTCCTACGGCAACAGCATGCGTGTGCTGGTCAACGGCGACCAGATCTTCCCCGCCTACCTGGCGGCGATCCGGGGCGCCCGCGAGACGGTCAACATGCTCACCTACACCTATTGGCGCGGCGACATCGCCGTCGAGGTGGCTGACGCGCTCTGCGAGCGAGCTCGTGCCGGTATCGAATGCAACGTGCTGGTCGATGCGATCGGTGCCTCGAGGATGGAGTCCGGGCTCGTGCGGCGCATGGAGGAGGCCGGCGTGTGCCTGCGCCGCTTCCGGCCGATCAAGCCCTACGCCTTCAAGCGCTTGACCAACCGTACCCACCGCAAGCTGCTGATCGTGGACGGGCGGCTGGGGCTCACGGGCGGGGTCGGCATCGCGGAGGAATGGACGGGCAACGCCCAGGACCCCGACCACTGGCGCGACACGCACGTGGAGGTCGAGGGACCGGTGGTGCGCGGCCTGCAGGGCGCCTTCGCCGAGAACTGGCTCGAGGCCACCGGCCGCGTGCTGGCCGGGGAGCGCTACCTGCCCGAGCTCGATCCCCGGGAGGGAGAGGGCGCCCCCATGCAGGTGATGCGCTCGAGCGCGGGCGTGGGCGACACCAACGCCGAGGCGCTCTATTTCCTCGCCATCTCCGCGGCGCGCGAGTCGGTCGACCTCACCTCGGCCTACTTCGCTCCCCGCCCGGCCTTCACCCGGGCGCTCACCGAGGCGGCAGAGCAGGGCACACGCGTGCGCGTCCTCGTACCCGGACCCCACATCGACAAGGAACTCGTGCGGACCGCCGGACGCGCCAGCTACGGCGAGCTGCTCGAGGCCGGTGTGCGCATCTTCGAGTATCAGCCGACGATGCTGCACGCCAAGACGCTGGTGGTCGACCGTGCCTGGGCCTCGGTCGGCTCGGTCAACTTCGACAACCGCTCCTTCGGGCTGAACGACGAAGCCACGCTGTGCGCGCAGAGCGAGCGTGTCGCCGGCGAGCTCGACCAGCTGTTCGAGGCCGACCTCGAGCAGGCGGAGGAGATCGACCCCGAGCGCTGGAAGCGACGTTCACCCTGGCTGCGCTCGCGCGAGGCCGCCAGCCGGCTCGTTCGCCGCGAGCTCTGAGCCTCAGCGCACGACCAGCTCGAAGGCGCGCGGCTGGACGGTCGCCGTCACGGCCCCCCCGTGGATCACCTCGCCGTCAACGTTGAAGCCGCTGCGCGCCGGCACCTCGAGCGCGACCTCCCGGGCACGCTCGTGGCTCACGTCGCGGCGCTCCGTGAGCCTCCCGGAGCGGAGGCTGTAGGCGTGCGCCACCAGGCGCACACGTGAGCCCGCCTCGATCACCGCCACGTCCAGCAGGCCGTCGTCGGGCTCGGCGGGCTCGAGCACCGAGCCCGCCCCGAAGAAGCCCGTGCCCGCCACGGTCACCTGCCAGGCCTCGCCCGCGAAGAAGGGCCTGCCGTCCAATCGGACCTCGCACGGCAGCGGGCTTTCGCGCAGGCCGGCACGCAACGCCCCCAGTGCGTAGGCGAGCGGCCCCAGCAGCCTCTTCAGCCCGGTGGCCCTGCGCGTGGCGTGGGCGGCCAGCCCGGCGCTGGCAGCGTTGACGAAGGGCCGCTCGCCCAGCCGGCCCAGGTCGAGTGCTCGCAGTTCGCGGCCCTCCACCGCCAGCCGCGCGGCTCCTGGAAGATCGCCCGGCAGCTCCAGGCCACGGGCGAAGTCGTTGGCGGTGCCCACCGGGATCACGGCCAGCGGCAGGCCCGCGGCGCTCGCCGCCGCGGCGGCTGCCGCGATGCTGCCGTCACCGCCGGCCACGACCAGGCGCTCGGCCCCGGAGCGCGCGGCGGCGTCCGCGGCGTCGAGCTCGAACAGCTCGACGCGGCTGCCCAGGCGGCGCAGCTCGGCCGCGAGGGTCTCGGGGTCGGTGCCGCTCCCGGACGACGGGTTGGCGACGAGGGCTACGGACGCGACAGCGGGCGGCACACGCCGCTCTTACCCCGCCGGCGGATCCTCGACCCGCTCAGCGGCGGCTACCTCGAGCGCACCGGGCTCGAGGTCCTTGATGAGCGGCTGGCCGTTGCCCACGGGCTCGCCCTTGTAGGAGCTCACCAGGCGCTCGATGTCCTCGCGTTCGAGCACCTCGTTCTCGAGCAGCGTGAAGGCGAACGCCTCGAGCAGCGTGCGGTTCTCGGCCACGAGCTTCATCGCGCGCCGGTGCGCGAGGTCGGTGAGGTACTGCTGCTCCTCGTCGATCGTCCGGCGGGTGTGGTCGGACATCGAGTATTCGTCGGCCGGCAGCTGCTTGGAGTTGAGCTCGGTTCCCATGCCGAACTGGGTGATCATCGAGCGGCTTATCTCGTGGACCTTGCGCAGGTCGTCGGAGGCGCCGGTGGTGACCTGGCCGAACACGATGTGCTCCGTGACCCGGCCGCCCAGCAGCACCACCAGATAGTCGAGCAGCTCGGCCTTGGTCTTCAGGTAGCGGTCCTCCTCGGGCAGGTTGAGCGTGTAGCCGAGGGCCCGGCCGCGCGGGATGATCGAGATGCGGTGGACCTTCTCCACCGAGGGCAGCAGCTCCGAGCAGAGCGCGTGGCCGGCCTCGTGGTAGGCCACGACTCGCTTCTCGTGCTCGGTGATGACCCGGCGTGACTGCATTCCGGCGATGACCCGCTCGAGCGCGGCCTGGAAGTCGCGCGTTCGGATCGTCTCGCGGTGGTCGCGCCCGGCGAAGATGGCCGCCTCGTTGCAGATGTTGGCCAGGTCGGCGCCGGTGAGGTTGCTGGTCTGGCGGGCGATGATGTCGAGGTCGACGCCCTCCTCCAGCGGCTTGCTGCGGGTGTGTACGTCGAGGATGGAGCGCCGTCCCTTCAGGTCCGGGGCGCTCACCAGGATCTGCCGGTCGAAGCGCCCGGGACGCAGCAGCGCCGGATCGAGCTTCTCGAGTAGGTTGGAGGCGGCGACCACCACCACGTTGTCGCTGCCCTCGAAGCCGTCGAGCTCGACCAGGAGCTGATTGAGCGTCTGGTCCTTCTCCCCGGAGATGTCCTTGCCGCGGGTTGCGCCCACCGCGTCGAGCTCGTCGATGAAGATGATCGCCGGCGCCTCCTTGCGGGCCTGGCGAAACAGCCGGCGTATGCGGGCGGCCCCGAGCCCGGCGAACATCTCGACGAACGAGGAGGCCGACTGCGCGAAGAACTTGGCCTCGGCCTCGTTGGCCACCGCTTTGGCCAGGAGCGTCTTGCCGGTGCCCGGCGGACCGTGCAGCAGGATGCCCTTGGGCACCTTGGCGCCCAGGCTGCGAAAGCGCTTGGGGTCGCGCAGGAAGTCGACGACCTCGCGCAGCTCGTCCTTGGCCTCATCCACACCGGCCACGTCCTGCCAGCGCACCGAGCTCGACGACTGCGGCTTGATCTCCTGCGGCTTGGTGCGCGGCAGGTAGCGCAGGGTCATGATCAGCACGACCGCGATCAGGCCCATGAAGATGATCGGCAGCCAGACGATCATCCAGTCCTGGATCGACGCCCAGGAGAAGCCGCCGCCGGCGCCGTCATCGATGACCTCGGCGGCGACCTGGAATCCGCCGGTGCCGTCCGTGCGCTCGAAGGACCGCGTGACCGGGTCGACCTCCCAGCCTTCGGGCAGCTCGGTGCCGGGCGCACGCAGCAGCGACCGAAACTCCTCGATCGCCTCGTCACAGCTCATCTCGGAGCTGTCGAGGATCGTGACCTCGTAGGGGCCGGGCTCCAGGGAGAGGCCCTCGAGCTGCTGGGGCCGGTTGACGTCAACCGGAGTGCTGCAAGCCGCCGCCCCGCCGTCGGCGCGAGCCACGGGCGCCAGCAGACCCAGCGCCGCCACGGCGCACAGCAACGACAGCCGGAGAATCCTCATTCCATTTCCCCATCGGCCGCCCACGGCGAAAGCATGAGCGCGATCGTGCCTAGTGAGCAGCGGCCTCCGCGCGCAGGATCTCCCGCAGAGCGGCCTCGCCCACCTCGAGCTGCTCGTCGGTCGGCTCGCGCGTCCCGACGGCACGCTGGATCTCGTGCCCGGGGCGGCGCAGGAGATGGGTCAGGCGCGAGTCGGGGTGGCGCTCGCCCCAGGCGAAAACCTCCACCGCCACGGCCGCGCTGCCCAGTCCGACCACCGCCTCGGCAGCCGGCCCGCGCAGGCCGGCGCGGCGAGCAGCTACGTTGCCGACCGCCGCCGCGGCGAGCATCGGGGCCACCAGGTGCGAGCCGCAGCGGTCGTGTTCCTTGCTGGCCGCGGCCGCCGCCTCGTCCTCCTCGTAGCCGGCGATCGATTTGTGCTCCACCCCGTGATAGGCGGCCAGCTCGCCGCTTCGCAGGGCCAGCAGCGCAGGGGCCAGGCTGATCAGGGCCACCGCCGCCTCGCGCCCCACGCCGCTGCGGCGCGACGGAGGGCCCTGCTCGGCGGCGCGCCGCCCGCTCGTCCGGATCGCCTGCCCGCCGAGCGCGGCCGCGCCCATGGCCCCCAGGGTCTTGACGTCCTGCATCGGCAGGCGCGCCTCGGGCAGCGCCCGCTTGACCAGCGGGATCACCGCCATCGCCTCGGCGAGCTTGAGCACTCCACGCACGCCGGGGACGCTCTCCGTCGCCTTGCCGCCCAGGTCGGGCTTGCGCCCGGAGGCCACCTTGATCTCACCGCCGGCGGCGCGCACCGCGGCGGCCCAGTGGGTCGGCCCGTGAACGAGCAGCCCGTTGCGCAGGGCCATGCCTCCCAGTCGCAGCTTCTCCTCGGGCACCGGCGCGGTCATCTCAGCGTCTCCTGCATGAGATCAGCGTAGAAGGCGGCGGCCAGACCGAGGTCGGCCACCGGTATGCGCTCGTCGATCCCGTGCATCAGCGGGTAGGCCTCGACCATGTCCATCTCCTTCTGGGGGAAGAAGCCGTAGGCCACGCACTCGGGGAACGCACGCCGCCACCAGTGGGAGTCGGAGAAGCCGGTCATGATCAGCGGCGCCACCCGCGCGCCCGCGTCCTCACGCCGGATGAAGCGGCGGATCGTCTCCATCAGCGGGGTATCGGCGGGCGAGCGGTTGCCCACCACCTCGTCGTGGAAGCTCAGCTCGTAGCCGTCGTCCCCGAGCGCCGCCCGGATCGCCGCCCGCGCGGCCTCCTCGCCCAGGTCGGGAGGCACGCGGCAATCCACGCCGAGCTGGGCGTGAGAGGGCACCACGTTGATCTTCTCCGAGGCGGAGATCATCGTCGGGGTGAGGGTCACGCCGAGCATCGGCTCGAGCAGCACGGCCACCGCCGGGTCAGCGGCCTCGAGCTCGGCCATGGCCGCACCGAGGTCGGCCGGGTCGAGCCCCAGCGCACTCAGCAGCTCGTCGACCTCGGCCTGGCGCACCGGCTCCGGGCGCCCGCCGGACAGCGCCGCCAGGTGGGGCGCGAGCTTGGCCAGCGCGTTGTCGCCGATGCGCGGCACCGAGGCGTGACCGCTGCGGCCGCTGGTGGACAGCGTGAAGCGGAAGACGCCCTTCTCGGCCACGCAGACCCCGTAGACGCGACGCTCGCCGCGCCGGATCAGCTCACCGGCGCCCTCGTTGACCACGAGGTCGGCGCGCACGAGCTCGGGGTGCTGGGCGACGAGCCACTGGGCACCGTGGTACCCACCGGCCTCCTCGTCGCAGGTGAACACCAGCTTGAGCTCGCCCGCCGCGGGGCGCCATCCCTCTTCGATCAGGGCGAGGGCGCCCGCCGTCTCGGCCGCCACCTGGCTCTTCATGTCCTTGGCGCCGCGCCCCCACACGCAGCCGTCGCGCAGCTCGCCCGACCAGGGATCCACCTGCCAGTCCTCCGGATCGGCCAGCACCGTATCCACGTGGCCGAGCAGGCAGAGACTCGGGCCGTCGGAGCCGGAGGCCAGGCGCGCGACGAGGTTGGGGCGTCCGGGGACGGCGGCGAGCAGCTCGCAGGCGAAGCCCGCCTCCTCGAGCAGCTCGTGCAACCAGCGCTGTACGGCCTCCTCGTGGCCCGGGGGGTTGACCGTGTTGAACCGGATCAGCCGCTGGAGGATCTCCGTCGTGCGGCGCTCGAGGGCGGCTCGATCGGGCACCGGCCCGAGTATGACGGACGTAGAGTGCCGGCCATGCCCACCGCCGCCGGACTCGCCTACCGGGAGGCCGGCCCGCCCGAGGGGCGGGTCGCGCTTCTGCTCCACGGCTATCCGGAGTCGTCCTTCATGTGGCGCGACCTGATGCCCGCCCTGGCCGAGGCGGGCTGGCGGGCGGTGGCCCCGGACCTGGCCGGCATGGGTGATTCCGAGCCCGATCCGCCCGGCACCTGGGAGCGCCACCAGGACTCACTCGACCGCTTCCGCGACGAGCTCGACATCGATGCCTGCGTGCCGATCCTGCACGACTGGGGCGGCCTGATCGGGCTGCCCTGGGCCTGCGACAACCCGGACGCCGTGGACGCGCTCGTGATCAGCTCGTCCGGCTTCTTCCCGGACGGCCGCTGGCACGGCATGGCCGAGGCGATGCGGACGCCGGGGACGGGTGAGGAGCTCCTGGGCGGGCTCGACCGGGGCGCGCTAGCCGGGATGCTGACCGAGCTGAGCTCGGGGATCGGCCCCGACGCCATCGACGAGTACTGGAAGGCCTTCGCCGACGACACCCGCCGCCAGTCTCAGCTCGACTTCTACCGCTCGATGGACTTCGAGAAGTTCGCTCCCTACGACGGCGCGCTGGCCGAGCTCGAGGTGCCCGTGCTGCTCGTGTGGGGCGCCGAGGACCAGTTCGCGCCGGTGTCGGGCGCCTACCGCTTCGAACGCGAGCTACCGGGTGCCGAGCTCGTGGTGATCGAGGACGCGGGTCACTTCGTGTGGGAAGACGAGCCGGGCCGCGGGGCCGAGGCGGTCGTCGGCTTCCTCGATCGCCTGGCCTGAGCCGGCCGAAGCCGTCGCCGCGGCTGCGATCCTTGGAGTGTGGAACGTCTGTTCGACCTCGGAGATTCGCCCGCCGGCACGACCGGCGTGGACTCGGCTTCGCTGCCGCTGGCCGCCCGCCTGCGGCCGGAGTCACTGGGTGAGTTCGTGGGCCAGGAGCACCTGCTCGGGCGCGGCTCGGCCCTGCGCACGGCGATCGAGGAGGGCCGCCCGCACTCGATGATCCTGTACGGGCCGCCGGGCACCGGCAAGACGACGCTGGCGCGCATGCTGGCCGTCAACGCCCGCGCGGCCTTCGAGGAGGAGTCGGCGGTGCGCGCCGGCCGCGCCGAGGTCCGGGAGGTGCTCGAGCGAGCGGCGCACCGGCGCACCACCAGCAGCGAGCGCACGATCTTCTTCCTGGACGAGATCCATCGCTTCAACAAAGCCCAGCAGGACACCCTGCTACCCGCGGTGGAGGAGGGTCTCGTGGTACTGGTGGGCGCCACCACCGAGAACCCGTACTTCGAGGTCAACTCCGCCCTGCTCTCGCGCTGCCGGGTGTACGAGCTGCGCGCGCTCGACGAGGCGAACGTGCTCGAGCTGCTGCGCCGGGCGCTCAACCACGAGAGGGGCATCGCCGACCCGCCCACCGTCAAGGACGAGGCCCTCGAGTTCCTGGCCCGCCGCTCGGGCGGCGACGCCCGCAGCGCGCTCTCGGCGCTCGACCTGGCCGCCGAGACGGTGGGAGCATCGGGCACGGTCTCTCTGCAGGTGGCCGAGGACTCACTGCAGCGCAGCGCGATCCTCTACGACAAGGAGGGCGACAAGCACTACGACCTGATCTCCGCCTGGATCAAGTCGACCCGGGGCTCGGATCCCGACGCCTCGCTGCTCTACCTCGCGGCCATGCTCGAGGGCGGCGAGGACCCGCGCTTCATCGCCCGGCGCATGGTGATCCTGGCCAGCGAGGACATCGGCAACGCCGACCCGCGTGCGCTCGAGCTGGCGGTGGCGACCGCGGGGGCGGTGGAACACGTGGGAATGCCCGAGTGCGCGCTCAACCTGGCGCAGGCGGCGGTC
Source organism: uncultured Thermoleophilaceae bacterium (assembly GCA_963813495.1). Lineage (GTDB taxonomy): Bacteria > Actinomycetota > Thermoleophilia > Solirubrobacterales > Thermoleophilaceae > JACVRW01. The sequence continues at coordinate 351,838 of CAWEZC010000011.1, read as the reverse complement.
TACCTGTCGCTTGCGCCCAAGTCGAACGCCTCCTACGAGGCCATCGGGCGAGCGCGCGAGTGGGTGCGCGAGAACGGCACCCCGCTGCCGCCGGCCGCGCTGCAGAGCGCCGCCTACCCGGGAGCGAAGAAGCTCGGCCGGGGGGTGGACTACGACTATCCCCACGCGCATCCCGAGGGCGTCGCAGAGCAGGAGCTGATGCCCGACGAGGCGATCGGCGAGCGCTTCCTCGAGCTGTCCGAGCACGGCGAGGAAAAGGATCTGGCCGAGCGCCTGGAACGGATCCGCAGGGCGCGCGGGCGCGACTAGCGCGAACCGGCCGCGTCCGTAGGCGCCGAGCACGCGCTGGAAGGCGTCCTCGCCCTCGCGCTCCCCCTCGGCCACGAGCGGGCGCAGGTGGGTGGCGCGCTCGAGGCTCTCGTCGGGGGGAAGATCAACTCGCTGCGCGGCGCATGCGGGCACCGTCGCGAGCGGTGCTTCACAATCCCGGCCATGGAAGCAGCAGTCAGGCCGATCGAGGATCGCGCGGCGGAGCTGGAGTCGTTCAGCCCGTTCGACGGCGCCCTCCTGGGCGCGGTGCCGGCGATCGGCCCGGAGCAGGTCCAGTCGGTGGTCGACGACGTGGCCGGGGTACAGCCCTTCTGGGCGCAGCTGCCGCTGCCCGACCGCGCGCGCTACATGCGGCGCGCCGCGCAGGCCGTGATCGACCAGATCGACGAGCTGGCCGAGCTGCTCAGCCGCGAACAGGGCAAGCCCCGCAACGAGGCGTACACGATGGAGCTCATGCCCACGATCGACTCGCTGCGCTGGCTGGCCGACGCGGGGCCCGGCATCCTCGAGGACGAGCGCGTGCCGCTGCCCATCTTCATCAAGCAGAAGCGCGCCCGCTTCACCTACGAGCCGCTGGGCGTGGTGGGCGTGATCGCGCCCTGGAACTACCCCTGGTCGATTCCCTTCGGCGAGGTGGCCATCGCGCTGATGGCCGGCAACGGCGTGGTGCTCAAGCCGGCCTCGCTCACTCCCCTGATCGGCCAGCGCATCCAGGCGGTGTTCGAGCGGGCCGGGCTCCCGGAGGGCCTGGTGCGCACCGTCCACGGAGGCGCCGCGGTGGGCCGAGCGCTGGTGGAGTCGAGCGTCGCCAAGGTCTTCTTCACGGGTTCGGTGGAGGTCGGGCGCGGCGTGGGCGAGGAGTGCGCGCGCCGCATGAAGGGCTCCGTACTCGAGCTGGGCGGCAAGGACCCGATGATCGTCTGCGCCGACGCCAACCTCGCCAACGCGGTGTCGGGCTGCCTCTGGGGCGCGTTTGCCAACGCCGGCCAGACGTGCAGCGGGATCGAGCGGGTCTACGTGGTCAACGAGCTGGCCGAGCGCTTCGTGGAGGGAGTGGTGGAGGGGGCGCGCAACCTCCGCATGGGCGACCCGACGGGCTGGCAGACCGAGATCGGCCCGATGGTCTCACCCGAGCAGCTGGCGCTGGTCGAGGAGCTGGTCGACGACGCCGTGGACCGGGGGGCCACGCTCCACTGCGGGGGCGCCGAGCCGCCTTTCTTCAGGCCCGCCGTGCTCACCGGGGTGACCCACGACATGCGCCTGATGCGCGAGGAGATCTTCGGGCCCGTGGTGCCGATCGTGACCGTCGACTCCGAGGACGAGGCAATCGCCCTGGCCAACGACTCCGAGTTCGGCCTCGGCGCATCGGTCTGGACCATGAACCGGGCCAAGGGCGAGCGCATGGCCCGGCGCATCCAGTCCGGCATGGTCTGGGTCAACGACCACATGTTCAGCCACGGCGCCTGCTCCTGCTCCTGGGGCGGGACCAAGCAGTCCGGCCTCGGGCGATCGCATTCCAAGTTCGGCATCTACGAGTGCGTGAACATCAAGCTCGTGACCTGGGAGCCCTCGCGCACCCGCGACTTCTGGTGGTACCCCTACGACGAGGCGCTCGGCCGGGCGATGCAGTCCGCGGCGAAGCTCCTCTACGGCCGCGACGCCGACAAGCCCGGCGCCCTGCGCAAGGGGCTGCTGCCGCTCGCCCGCCTGGGGCAGAAGAGCGTGCGAGACGTGTTTCGCCGGTGACCGGCCGCCAGCGCGCGAGCTAAGGCCCAACCGAGGGCGAATTGCCGATGTAAGGCCCCACCCCTTAGCCGTACCTTGCTCGGTATGACCGGAGCACTGACATATGCAGCCTCGGAGGCGCTACAGAGCGACATGCGGCGTGCTGCGAAGGAGCGCCGCCGGGACGGGAAGAAGCGTCGCCCGTCTCGCTGGCGGCCGTTGCTGCCGAGACTGCACCGCCCGCGTCACGCGCTCGTGGCCTGAGACCCGCCCCGTCGCACGGACCCTTCCCTCCCGTGCGGCGGGTGGGCGGGCCCATGAGGTGGCGGCCCACGAATCTGAGGCCGAAATGAAGGCAGATTGCCGATGTCGGGGCGGCGTCTTAGCCGTAGCTTCGATCTCATGACCGGACCCCTGACACATGCCACCGCCCACGAGCACCAGCTCGATCTTCTGCGAACGGCACAGCGGCCTCGCAGGCCTGCGGGAGCCCGACCGCAGCGGAGCACCGGCCGCGTGGCGAAGCTGCCGCGGCTGCGCCACGCACCGGCGCGCTGAGCCGATCGGCCCCTCAAGCAGAGCAAGGGCCCGCCGTAGGGATAATCCGTCCCGTGCGGCGGGTCTCCAGTCCCACGTTCGTGGGTCGCGGCGCCGAGCTGGCGACGATGGAATCGGCACTCGAGCGCGCTGCCCGCGGAGAGCCGTCGGTCCTGCTCGTGGCCGGCGAGTCCGGTGTGGGCAAGAGCCGCCTGCTCGCCGAGTACGCAGAGCGCGCCGAGGCCGGCGATGCGCGCGTGCTCACCGGCGACTGCGTGGACCTGGGTGAAGGGGAACTCCCCTACGCGCCGCTCCTCGCGGCTCTGCGTCAACTGAGGCGCGAGCTCGATCCGGCCGAGCTCAGCGACATGGCGGGCCCTGGCAGCGGCGGGATGGCCTTGCTCGACCCGGACGCGGCCGGTGGCGGCGAGCTGTTCGGCGACTCGGTCGCCCAGGGTCGCCTCTTCGAGCTCCTGTTGCGACTCTTCGGCCGGCTTGGTGAGAGCGGCCCGTTGCTCCTGGCCATCGAGGACCTGCATTGGGCCGATTCGTCCACCCGCCAGTTCCTGTCCTTCCTGTCGCGCGCGGTCCGCTCGGAGCGGATGGTGGTTGCTGCCAGCTATCGCTCGGACGAGCTGCATCGCCGCCACCCGCTTCGCCCGCTGCTGGCGGAGCTCGAGCGCGTCGAGCGTGTCACACGGATCGACGTCGTCCCCTTCTCCCGCGGCGAGCAGCGCGACCAGGTCGCGGGGATCCTCGGCTCGCCGCCGGAGCGCGCCCTGTCCGAAGCCCTGTACTCGCGCTCCGAGGGAAACGCCTTCTTTGCCGAGGAGCTGCTCGCCGCAATGGACGACGACCGGTCCGCCATGCCGTTGCCCGAGACCTTTCGCGACGCGCTGATGGTGCGGGTCGAGGCGCTCAGCACCGACACCCAGGAGCTGTTGCGCCTCGTGGCGGCGGCCGGGCGCGGAGTGACCCACCGTCTGCTGGCGGCGGTCTGGGAACGACCCGAGGCCGCGCTGCTCGACACCCTGCGAGAGGGCGTGGCCCACCACGTACTGATCGAGGGCCGGGCCGATGACAGCTACGAGTTTCGCCACGCCCTGATCCGCGAAGCCGTGTACGAAGACCTGCTGCCCGGTGAGCGCGGCAAGCTGCACATCCGGCTGGCCGAGGCACTGTCCGGCGACGCGTCGCTCTCTGCGGACAGCATCGGGCCCGCAGCGGAGCTGGCCTGGCACTGGCTGCAGGCGCACGAGCTGCCGCACGCCCTGCGGGCCTCGGTGGAGGCCGCAGGCCAGGCCGACAAGCTGCACGCGCCAGCCGAGGCCGGTCGCCATCTCGAGACTGCGATCGAGCTCTGGGACCGCGTTGACGACCCCGAAGCGACGTCGGAGACGACTCTCGTGGACCTCACACGACGCGCGGCGGAGCGAATGTTCCTCGCCGGCAACGAGGACCGGGCGGTGGCCCTCGCCGAGCAGGCGATCGAGCTCGTCGGCCCGGACGGCGATCGCGTCCTGATGGGTCTCCTGCGTGAGCGGCTCGGACGCTACCTGTGGATCTCGGGACGCGACACCGAAGCCGCACGTCAGTACGACCTGGCGGTGGAGGCGATGCCCGCGCAGCCTCCGTCGGCCGAGCGGGCGCGTGTGCTCGCCGCCAAGGCTCAGGTGCTCATGCTGCTCGGCCGCCTGCCCGAGTCGCGCGACCTGGCCCGCGACGCGATAGCGATGGCCCGCGGCTCGGGCGCCCGCGGGATCGAGTCGCACGCCCGCAACACGCATGGTGTCGCGAACGCGGGGCTGGGCCGCGCCGACGCCGGCATCGAGGAGCTGCGCGAGGTCCTCGCGATCGACATCGAGCTCGGGAGCCTCGACGACCTGCATCGCGACCACGTGAACCTCGCCGAGGCGCTCGACCAGTCCGGACGGGTCCGGGAGGCGATTGCTGTGTCGCTCGAAGGGGCCACGCTGGTGCGCGAGCGTGGGCTCGGGCGCTCCTACTCCGATTTCCTGCTGGGCGAGGCTGCCAATCGCCACCTCAGGACGGGCAGCGTGGACGAGGCCGACCGACTCTCCGCCGAAGCCCTCGAGAACACCAGCGCCGGAGTGACCGCCGGCCTTATTCACGTGGTCCGAGCGGAGGTCGCGATCATCCGCGACGACCCGGAGGCGGCCGACAGGCACCTGGCGGAGGCGCGCCGGCTGCACGCGCGAGCAGTGGGCTCGATGTGGCAGGCGCCTGCCTATGCCGCGCGCGTGGATCTGGCAGGCCGGCGGGGCGACATCGCCAAGGTCCGTGCTCTGATCACTCAGGCACGCGCCATCATGTCCGCGGCGGAAGAGGTCCCGTACTACGTCGCTCCGCTCTACGTCGCGGCCCTGTCCGCTGAGGCCACCGCCGCCGGACGGGCACGGGCGCAGGGCGACGATGCTGCCGCGCTCGACGCGCTCGACTCCGGCCGCCGGTTGTGGGGCCTCCTCGATGCCATGCAGGAAAGTGCCGTCTGGGAGGGCCCGCCGCCGCCCCAGCTGCTCGCCGACATCGCCTATGGCCGGGCCGAGCTGAGCCGCCTCGAGGGGCACCGCGAGATCCGGCTATGGCAGCCGGCCATCGCTCACGCCGAGGCCATCGGCAACGTTCTTCCCGCGGCCTGGGCGCGGATGAGGCAGGGCGAGGCCCTGCTCGAGGAGGGCGATCGTGCCGAGGCCGAGGCCGTCCTGCGCGAGGCGCACGCCATCGCCGAGCGTACCGGTGCGGCGTACCTGTTGAGACAACTCGAAGTCCTGGCCCGGCGTGGCGGATTCGAGCTCGTGCCTCAGCCCGAGACGTCCGGCGAGGATCCCCGCCCTCGTGGCCTGACCAAGCGCGAGCTCGAGGTGTTGCGACTGCTCGGGGCGGGCCGGACCAACCGGGAGATCGGCGAGGAGCTGTTCATCAGCGAGAAGACCGCCAGCGTGCACGTTTCGCGGATTCTGGCCAAGCTCGAGGTCCGCAATCGCGGCGAGGCGGGGGCCGTGGCCCACCGCCTGGGGCTCGTCGAGGGTTGACTCGGCCCGGTGCCTAGACTTATGGCGATGCCCGCACAGGCCTATGCCGGCAAGGAATGCGTCTGCCAGTTCCGCAGGGGAATCTGCGACCAGAGCTGCGTGCAGGGGATGCTCGACACCCCCTTCTACATCGCCTGCCTCAGGCTCACGGGCCGGCGCTGCATGGTGGTCGGCGGCGGCGAGGTCGGCCTCGAGAAGGTCGAGGGCCTGCTGGCCTGCGACGGCGAGGTCGTGCTGGTGGCGCCCGGCGCGATCGAGCCGCTGCGGGAGCTGGCCGCCGAGGGCTCGATCAGCTGGGAGCAGCGCGAGTATGCGGGAGCCCAGGATCTGGAGGGCGTGTTCATGGTGATCGCCGCCACGGATGACACCGACGTGAACATCGCCGTCTACGACGACGCCGAGCGGCGCGCGATGCTGGTCAACGTGGTCGACGTGCCTCCGCTCTGCAACTTCATCCTTCCCGCGATCGTGCGCAGCGGCCCGCTGGCCATCGCCATCTCCACCGCGGGCGCCTCGCCCGCCCTCGCCAAGCGGATCAAGAACGAGATCGCCGACGAGTACGGCGAGCCTTACGCGCGCCTCGCGGTCGCCCTGAACGAGGTGCGCGGCTGGGCCAAGGGCACGCTGCCCACCTATCAAGACCGCAAGGCTTTCTTCGAGTCGATCGTCAACGGCGATCCCGACCCGGTAGAGCTGCTCCGCCGCGGCGACGAGGCGGCCGTCAGCGACCTGATCGCGGCGGCGCAGCGCACCCACACGCCTGCCTGACGACCTCACACACCTCGACGAGGCCGGGCGCGCCCGGATGGTCGACGTGGGGAGCAAGGAGGTCACCGACCGGCGGGCCCTGGCCGGGGCGGTGGTGCGCATGGCCCCGGAGACGGCGGCGGCCGTCGCCCGCGGCGACGCCCCCAAAGGCGACGTGGTGGCCACCGCGCGCATCGCCGGCATCCAGGCCGCCAAGCGCACGGCGGAGCTGATCCCGCTCTGCCACCCGCTGCCGCTGTCCTTCGTGGACGTGCGCATCAGGGTCGGCGACGACCGGGTGGAGATCGAGGCCGAGGCGCGCACCAGTGCGCAGACCGGGGTCGAGATGGAGGCCATGACCGCCGCCTCGATCGCGGCGCTCACGGTCTACGACATGGTCAAGGGCCTGGAGCGCGGGGTCGAGATCGGCGAGGTCGTGCTGCTGGAGAAGTCGGGTGGGCGCCACGACTGGCGGCGCTGAGCTTCCGATGAGCCCGGAGAACCTCGAGGCGATCCGGAAGGTCTACGAGGCCATGAACCGCCCGCCGCCGCCTGAGTGATGAATGCGGCGGTGCTCACGGTGTCCAGCTCGCTCGCTCGCGGCGAAGGCGAGGACGTGTCGGGACCGGCCCTGGTCGACTTGTGCGAGCAGGCCGGGCTGGAGGTCTCACACGAGACTGTCTCGGACGACCGCGAGGCGATCGCCGCCGCGCTCAAGCGCCTCGCCGACCAAGAGCGCGTGCGCTTTGTCTTCACCACCGGCGGCACGGGCCTGACGCTCGACGACGTGACTCCCGAGGCCACTCGCGACGTGCTCGACCGCGAGGCCCCGGGCTACGCCGACTCGATCCGCGCCGACTCGCGCGAGCACACCCCGCTCGGCATTCTCAGCCGTGGCGTGTCGGGCATCCGCGGCCGCACGCTGATCGTGAACTTCCCCGGCAACCCCAAGGCGATCGCCCAGTCGTGGCCGGTGGTGGCACCGACTCTCCGGCACGCCGCGAGCACGCTCGAGCGCGGTCTCTAGCGCGCACGCCTCACCAGCGCCGGCGCAGCCAGGCTGCCGAGCGCCCGATGATCTCGGTGATGTCCGAATAGGCGATCAGGTGCCCGCCGCCGGGGAAAGGCACGAGGCGGCAGGGCAGGCCCACCGGCAGCGCGGCCGCACAGAGCTCGGTCGAGCCCGCGAAGGGCACGGTGCGGTCCGCGTCGCCGTGGAAGAGCAGCATCGGGGCGTCGCGGCGATCCAGCTGGGACTTGTCCAGGATCAGGCCTGCGATCCCAATGGCCCCGTCCACGCGTGACGACCAGCCCGGATTGCCGCTGTCGCCGGGGTCGCCACGGCTGACGCCCACCTCGAGGGCGGTGACCGCACCGGCCGAGTGACCGCCGATGTAGATTCGCCGCCGGTCGACGCCGAGCGCCTTCGCGTGCCGGCGCAGCCAGCGCACGGCGGCCTGGGCGTCATGCTGGGCCGCCTCGATAGCCCGCGGGAAGCCCACCCGAGCGAGCTCTCCGTCGTCGGCCAGCCGGTAGGTGATCGTGGCGCTCACGTAGCCCCGCTCCGCGAAGGCCCGCGCGTACGGCGTCATGTAGATCCGGTCGCCGAAGGTGAAGCCGCCCCCATGCACCCAGACGATCGCCGGACGCGGGGCGGCCCGGCGCGCGGGCCGGTAGAGGTCGAGGGCCAGCTCCTGCTGTTCGCCGTCGAAGTCGACGGCGCTGCCGTAGGGCACGCCCAGCTGCTCGCTGACGCCGGCCGACGCCGCGCCGGGCAGCGCGAGGACCAGCAGAACGACGGCGGTGAGGACGGCGAGGCGGAGCGGCACGGCGGGCAGACTAGCCGTGCCCGCTAGAGCAGCCCCTTCTTGTGCAGCTCTGCAGTGGCGGCGGGAGCCTTCTCGAGGTCGCCCAGGCGCATTCCGGCGAGCACGGCCGGCGTCTTCGAGAATTGGACCGCGGAGTACTCGACCACCTGCACGCGATTGCCCCACGGGTCGCGGAAGTCGAGGCCGCGGCCGGGCAGGATCTCGGCGCCCGCCTCGCCCAGGCGGCGCCGGACCTCCTCGCGGTCGTCGACCACGAGCCCGAAGTGGCGCTCCCGGTCCGGCCCGTCCGGCTCGGCCACCTCGGCGAGGACGAGAAACTGGTCGCCCATGTCGATGAAGGCCATGTGCGGCACCCGGCCGCGCAGCTCGAGCTCGAAGAGGCGACCGTAGAAGTCCAGTGCCGCGTCGAGGTCGGCGACCTCGAGCACCACATGGTTGATGCCCACCAGGCGGGCCACGGGCGGAGCATAGGCTTCGCCGCCATGGAACCGGCGATCGAGCTCGACGGTCTCGAGCGCCGCTATGGCGAGCGGGTGGCGCTCGCGGGCGTGACCCTCAGCGTGCCCGCAGGAGCCACGCTGGCGCTGCTGGGCGGTAACGGCGCCGGCAAGACGACCCTGCTGCGGGTGCTGGCCGGCTTGCTGCGCCCCCACGGCGGCCGGGCGCTGGTGCTCGGCGCCACGCTACCCCAGGAGCGCTGGAAGCTGCCGGGCCGCGTGGGCTACCTGGGCCACGAGCCGCTGCTCTATCGCGAGCTGAGCGGGCGCGAGAACCTGGACTACCACGCCTCCCTGCACGGCAGGCCCGGCGCTCGCGTCGAGGAGATGCTGGCCGCGGTGGGGATGGAGAACCGCGCCGACGAGCCGGTGCGCGAGCTGTCCAAGGGCCTGGTCCAGCGCCTCGCGGTGGCGCGCGCCGTCCTGCACGATCCCGAGCTGCTGCTGCTCGACGAACCGCGCGCCAACCTCGACCCAGCGGCCGCCGAACGGCTCGAGCCGCTGATAGGGCGGGCGTCGGGCCGCACCCGCGTGCTCGTGAGCCACGACATGGAGGGCGCGCTGGCCGAAGCCGACCTCGCCCTCGGACTCAAGGGCGGCCGGCCGGCCGCCGCGAACCGAGAGCTCTACCGGTGATCAGCGCGGCCCGGGCCATCCTGCGCAAGGACCTGCGCCTGGAGTGGCGCACCAAGGAGTCGGTGCCCGCGATGACGCTGTTCACGATCACCGTCTACGTGCTCTTTCACTTCGGCCTCGATCGCGACACGCTCGACGGAGAGCTGGCCTCGGGGGTGCTGTGGGTGACGCTGCTGCTGGCCTCGGTGATCGGGGTGTCGCGACTATTCGCCTCGGAGCGCGAGCAGGGCGGCATCGACGGCCTGCTGCTCGCGCCGGTCGACCGCACCTCGTTGTTCGTGGCCAAGGCCACCGCCCTGTTTCTCTTCCTCACCGCGGTGGAACTGGTGGCCGTGCCCGCCTTCGCCCTGCTGCTGCTGGGTCCCGGCCTGGGCGGCGCTTTCCCCGAGCTGCTCGCCATCCTGGCGCTGGGGAACCTGGGGCTGGCGGCGGTCGGCGCGCTCGTGGCCGCGCTGGCCGCCGAGACCCGGGCCCGCGAGCTCATCGTGCCCCTGTTGCTGCTGCCGCTGGTGGTTCCGCTCCTGATCGCCTGCGCCCAGGCAACAGAGCCCCTGCTGCGCCAGGATGCCGGTCCGGAGGACCTTGGGCGCTGGCTCGGGCTTCTCACTCTTTACGATGTTGTGTTCGTGCTGCTATCCGTAGCGGTCTTCGATTTTCTGCTCGAGGACTGATGTATTCCAAGGGCTTCACGCCACTCGCCTGGGCCAGCGCCGTGACCATTACGGCGGCGTTCGCCCTCGTCTTCTTCTACGCGCCCCTCGACGCCGACCAGGGCTTCGTGCAGAAGATCTTCTACGTGCACGTGCCGATGGCGATCGTCGCGCTGGGCGGCTTCGTGGCCGGCGGCGTGATGGCCATCAAGCACCTGCGCACCGGCGACCGTTCCTGGGACCTGCGCTCCTACGTGGCCATCCACCTGTCGATCATCCTCGGCGCTGGTGTGCTCATCACCGGCGCGATCTGGGCCAAGGCCTCCTGGGGCCACTGGTGGGTGTGGGACGAACCCGTGCTCGTGTCCTTCCTCGTGGTCTTCCTCCTCTACTGCGTCTACTACCCGCTGCGCTACTCGATCGAGGACCCGGACCGCCAGGCACGCTATTCGTCTGTGTTCGCCATCGCCGCCGGCGCCTTCGTGCCGCTCAACTTCATCGCCGTGCGGCTGGCGGAGGCCTACACCCATCCGCGCGTGCTCTCCCAGACCGGCGGTAGCCTGCCGGGGGAGATGCGCCTGACCTTCCTGATCTCCCTGCTGGGCATGGCGCTCCTGTTCGTGACTCTCTGGAAGCTCGAGCTGACCGCCAAGCATGCCTCGATGCAACTCAAGAAGCTGAGGAACCGTGCCCGCGTTGCCGCTTGACGAAGCGGGGAAGTACGTGGCCGGGGCCTACGTGGTCTTCGTCGCGCTGATCGTCATCTACGTCGCCATCATCGGGGCGAAGATCGCGCGCATCGATCGCGAGATCACTGAGCTCGCCGGCGAGGACGAACGGTGAACGGCGAACTGCTGGCGCTCGGAGCCAACCACAAGACCGCTCCGTTGCCGTTGCGGGAGCGGCTGGCCCTCCCCGAGGGACGGGCATCACGTGTGCTGGCCGAGCTGCTGGAGCACGCCGCCGTGCACGAGGCGGTGGCGATCTCGACCTGCAACCGCACCGAGCTCTACCTGATCTCGGCGGACGCCGTGGAGGCCGAGAACGCCGCGCTCGGGGTCCTCTCGCGCCAGGCGGGACTGCGCCCCACCGAGCTGCTCGGAGCGATCTACTCGCTGCGCGGCAGCGAGGCGGTGGAGCACCTCTTCTCGGTCACGGGAGGGCTCGACTCGATGATCGTGGGCGAGGCCGAGGTGCAGGGCCAGGTCAAGCGCTCCTATGAGGCGGCGCTCGTGGAGGGCGTGACCGGGCCCGTGTCCAACCGGCTCTTCCGCGACGCGCTGGCCACCGGCAAGCGCATCCGCACGGAGACGTCGGTGTCGCGCGCCAACGTGTCCGTCTCCTCGGTGGCCGTGAGGCTGGCGGAGGATTTCCTGGGCGACCTGTCGGCCAAGCGCGTGCTGGTGATCGGCGCAGGGGAGAACGCGGAGCTCACAGCGCGGGCGCTGAGCGAGCGCGGCGTGGAGGCGCTGTTCGTGGCCAACCGCCGCTACGACCGCGCGCTAGGGCTGGCACAGCGCTTCGGCGGCCGGGCGATCTCCTTCGACGACATGCCGCGCGAGCTCGAGAAGGCCGACATCGTGGTCAGCTCCACCGGCGCGCCGCACCAGATCGTCGGGCGTGACGAGCTTCAGTACGTGGCCGCCTCGCGCATGGGCCGGCCACTCGTGCTCCTCGATCTGGCCGTGCCGCGTGACATCGACCCGGGAGTCCGCGACTGCCCCGGCATCGCCCTCTACGACATGGACGACCTCCAGCAGGCGGTCACGCGCAACCTCAGCGTCCGTGAGGCCGAGGCCGACGAGGCGCGTGCCCTCGTGCGCGAGGAGGTGGAGCGCTTCGAGAGCTGGCTGTTCTCGCTCGACGTGGTGCCCACGATCTCGGCTCTGCGCCGGCGCGGGGACGAGATCGTCGAGCAGGTGCTGCGCGAGAACGACGCGGCCTGGGAGTCGCTGTCGGAGGCCGACCGCGAGCGGCTCGGGGTGATGGCCCGCGCGGTGGTCAGCCGACTCCTGCACGAGCCCACGCTGCGGCTCAAGGGCTCGGCGGGCGAGGGCGCCTCGTACCGCTACGTGAACACCCTGCACGAGCTGTTCGGCCTCGAGGCGGCGCTGTCGCCCCACGAGGAGGCGCCCGCCTCGGTCACCCCGCTCGAGGGTCGCCGCCGCAGCCGCGTGCGGTGACGATCCGGCTCGGGACGCGCGGCAGCGCGCTCGCGCTCGTGCAGGCTCGCTGGGTGGCAGAGCGCCTCGAGGATGAGGTCGAGCTGGTTCCGGTGCGCACCTCGGGTGACGAGCGGCGCGGGGGACCCGTCGAGCTGTCCGACAAGGCGCGCTTCGTCAAGGAACTGGAGGAGGCGCTGCTGGCCGGGTCGATCGATCTTGCCGTGCACTCGGCCAAGGACGTCCCCTCCGAGCTGCCCGACGGCCTGGCGATCGTCGGGGTGCCCGAACGGGCCGATCCGCGCGACGCTCTCTGCGGCGCGGCTTCCTTGGACGAGCTGCCCGAGGGGGCCAAGGTGGGCACCGCGAGCCTGCGCCGCCAGGCGGAGCTGCTCGCACTGCGACCCGACCTCGAGATCCGTGAGCTGCGCGGCAACGTCGACACGCGTCTGCGCCGCCTGGACGAGGGCGGCTACGACGCGGTCGTGCTCGCGATGGCGGGCCTCGAACGGCTGGGCCTGGCCGGACGCGGCACGCCACTGCCCGAGCTCGTTCCCGCGGCCGGACAGGGTTGCCTGGCGCTGGAGGGCCGCTTGGATGACGCGCGGGCGGCGGCGGCCGCCGGCGCTCTCACCGACCGCGCAGCGCTCACCCGACTCACGGCCGAGCGCGGGCTGGTCACGGCGCTGAACGCCAGCTGCCACACGCCGGTCGGGGCCCACGCCGAGCTGGACGACGGCGGGGCGCCGGCCGGACTGCACCTCGCAGCCTTCGTCGGGCTGCCCGACGGTTCCCACTGGATACGCGACCAGCTCGATGCCGACGCCGGCGACCCGGCCGCCCTCGGCCGCTCGGTGGCCGAACGGCTCCTGCAGGCGGGCGCGGCCGCGGTGCTGGCCGAAGCCGAGCGCACCGCGGCCGCCTGCTGAACGGCTGGTCCGCTACGCAGCGGCAGGCTCGACGTTGTCGTTCAAGCGGAACAGGTTGCCCGGGTCGTACGTCGCCTTGGCCTCGGCCAGGCGACTCAGGTTGCGCCCGTAGCCGCTGCCGGCATCCGCCCCGGGCGCTTCGCCGGCCAGTCCGGTGAAGTTGAGGTAGACCGCACCGTTCGCGTGCTCGCCGATCGCTTCGGCGGTCTTGCGTACCCAGTCCACCCGCGCCTCGTCATCGGCCGCGTCGGTCCACATCCCGTCGATGGAGACCATGTAGGGCGACGAGCGCTCGGCGAAGGCCGTCTCCTCCTCACCCACATCGCCGATGGCGCCGCCCATGTGGAACGTGTTCACCAGCGTCAGGGGTGCCGGCCGCTCCTGGGCCTTGGCCGCGATCAGGTCGATCGCCGCGTCGCTCAGCTCGTCGAGGTAATGCGACTTCCAGTAGGCCCGCAGCTCGCCGCGCGGGAACAGCGGGTCGAAGCCCGTCTGAACGCCGGCAAACGGCGTCGGGCCGGACATGTCGAACAGCGGCGTGCCCAGCTCTCGCAGGGGCTGCAGCACCTGCATGCCCTCGTCGGCAGCGCCCGAGTGGACACCCCCAACGATGATCACCGGGCGGTCGTGTACCGCCTCGGGCAGGTCGGGGTTGGCGGGGAAGGTGATCGTCACGCAGGTCGAGGTCACCTCGTTGGGCGCCTGCTCGACGTAGGCGCGCCAGCCCCGCATCACCTGCGCGGCTTCCTCGAGCGGGTAGAAGGTCGCCGCGAAGGCCACCTCGGGACCGACCGGGTGCAACCGGAAGGTGAACGAGGTCACTACGCCGAAGTTGCCGCCGCCGCCCCGCAGCGCCCAGAAGAGATCCGGATGCTCGTCGGGGGAGGCCACCCGGACCTCGCCGTCGGCGCAGACGACCTCGGCCTCGAGCAGGTTGTCGCACGACAGGCCGTACTTTCGCCGCAGCCAGCCGTAGCCCCCGCCGAGGGTGAGGCCGGCCACGCCGGTGTCCGAGACCACGCCACCCGGAGTGGCCAGCCCGTGGGCCTGGGTGGCAGCGTCGAGATCGGACCAGAGCGCGCCACCCTGGACCCGGGCCTGGCGCAGCTCGGTGTCGACCTCCACCGCGCGCATCGACGCGAGATCGATCAGCACACCGCCGTCGATCGAGGACAGGCCGGCGATCGAGTGCCCGCCGCCGCGAACGGCCAGCGGAAGGCCCTGTGCGCGCGCGAAGTTCACGGCCTCGGCCACGTCCTGCGTGTCGGCGCACCCGATCACCACCGCGGGCCGGCCGCCGTGCATCGCGTTGAACACGTCCCGGACCTCGGTGTAGGCATCGTCGGCCGGCGTGAGCACCCTGCCGTTAACGGCCTGCCTGAGCTGATCGAGCGCGCCGGGGTCCAAGTCGGCGTGCGGGATTGCGTGGATCGTCATGCGAGTCCCCTCGTTTGGATTTGAACACGCGAGGTTCGCGATCCGAGCACCGCCCTTGAGTGACATTGCGCACGGACGGCCCGGCACGGGAGGCGGATAGCGTTGGGGCCGTGAGCGGGGGCATCGTCCATCTCGTCGGCGCAGGGCCCGGTGACCCGGGACTGATGACTCGGCGCTCGCTCGAGCTGATCGCGGGAGCCGACGTGATCCTCTACGACCGCCTGATCCCCCCTGGAGCGCTCGACGGCGCGCGGGAGGACGCCGAGCTGCGCTACGTCGGCAAGAAGCCCGGCGCCGCACCGCTGGCCCAGGAGGACATCAACGCGTTGCTGGTCGAGCAGGGCGCGGCGGGCCGGCGGGTGGTGCGCCTCAAGGGCGGCGACCCCTTCGTATTCGGACGCGGTGGCGAGGAGGCCGAGGCGCTGGCGCGGGCGGGGGTGCGCTTCGAGGTCGTGCCCGGCGTGACGGCGGGCGTGGCCGCCCCGGCGTACGCCGGCATACCGGTCACCCACCGCGAGATGGCCTCGGCCGTCGCCTTCGTCACCGGCCATGAGGATCCCGAGAAGCCGGAGTCCGCCCTGGACTGGGAGGCGCTGGCCCGCTTCCCCGGCACGCTCGTGCTCTATATGGGGGTCAAGAACATGCCGCTGATCGCCGAGCGTCTGATCGCAGCAGGGCGCCCGGCCGATGAGCCGACCGCCGTGGTGGAGCGCGGCACCTATCCGGGGCAGCGCACCGTCGTGGACACCCTGGACGGGATCGCCGGCCGGGTGGCACAGGAGGGAATCCGGCCGCCGTCGATCACCCTGATCGGTCCGGTGGCCTGCCTCCACGACACGATCGGCTGGCTCGAGCGCAGGCCGCTGCACGGCCAGGTCGTGGCCGTCACCCGCGCGCGGGCCCAGGCCAGCGGCCTCGCCGCGCGGCTGCGCGAACTGGGCGCCGAGGTGCTGGAGACTCCCGCCATCCGGATCGAGCCGCGCGAGCTCCGGGGCGAGCTGCTGGAGGCCGTGTCGCGCATCCGCGACTACGCCGTGATCTGCCTGACCAGCCCCAACGGCGTCAGTCTGCTGTTCGCGGCGCTCGAGCAGACCGGCCGCGACGCCCGCACGCTCGCCGGCGCGACGGTCGCGGCGATCGGGCCGGGCACAGCCTCGGAGCTCGCCCGCCACGGAATCGGCGCCGACATCGTCCCAGAGCGCTTCGTCGCCGAAGGGCTGGTCGAAGCGCTTGACCCGCTGCCCGTGGAGGGTCGTCGGGTGCTGGTGGCGCGGGCGGCGGAGGCCCGCAGCGTGCTTCCCGATGCCCTGAGGGCCCGCGGGGCGGAGGTGGACGACGTGGCCGTATACGAGACCGTGGCCGAGTCACTCGGCGAAGCGCAGATCACGGCGCTCGAGCGCGCCACCTACGTGACCTTCACCTCCAGCTCCACCGTTCGCTTCTACCTCGCGTCGGGCGCGACGATTCCCGCAACGGCCCGCGTGGTATCGATCGGACCCGTGACCAGCGACACTGCCCGGGAGCACGGGCTCACCGTTCACGTGGAGGCGGCGCGCCACGACGTGGACGGACTGATACAGGCACTCAAGGAGGACGCCTCGTGATCGTCACCCTCCTCACCGACTACGGCCGCGACGACGACTTCGTCGGGGTCTGCCACGGAGTAATCCGCAGGATCGATCCCGACCTCACGATCGTGGACATCACGCACGGCATCCGCCGCTATGCGGTGCGCCAGGGTGCGCTGGTGCTGCGCAACACACTGCCGTACATGCCTGCGGGCGTGCACCTCGCCGTCGTCGACCCCCAGGTGGGCACCGAGCGCCGCGCGATCGCACTGCGCACCGGCGACGGCCGCCTGCTGGTGGGGCCCGACAACGGTCTGCTGAGCCTGGCCTGGGAACGCTGCGGCGGCGTGGAGCTTGCGGTGGACATCACGCGCTCGCCGCACCGCCTGGAGCCCGTCTCGGCCACCTTCCACGGCCGCGACATCTTCGCTCCGGTGGCCGCCCGGCTCGCCGCGGGCGCGGAGCTGGCCGACGCCGGCGATCCTCTCGATCCCGCTCAGCTGACCGTGGTCGAGATGCCGGAGCCGCGCCTCGAGAAGGGTGAGCTACTGGCCCACGTCCTGGTGATCGACCGCTTCGGCAATGCGGGCCTGAACGTGGGCCACGACGGGTTGGCCGGAACGGGAATAACCCTGGGCGCGACGGTGGAGATAGAGACCGGCGGCGAGCGCTACCTGGCCAAGCACGCCCAGACGTTCGCCGACGTCACCGCGGGCGAGCTGCTCGTCTACGAGGACGCCTACCGCACGCTCGCGGTGGCCATCAACCGCGGTGACGCGGCCTCCACGCTCAACCTGCGGCCCGATGCCGAGGTGCGGCTGCGGCCCCGACCGTGAGCATCAAGACGCTCGGCAGACCGCACGCCCACCTGCGCAGCACGGACTCCACCAACGAACGGGCGAAGGAGCTGGCGCTCGCGGGCGCGCCCCACGGCACACTCGTCACCGCCGACGAGCAGACGGCCGGCCGCGGCCGCGACGGGCGCGTCTGGACGGCCCCGCCAAGGACGGCCCTGCTGATGTCGCTGGTCCTGCGCGAGCTCGAGCCGGTGCTGCCGCTGACGGCGGCGGTGGCTATCTGCTCGGCCCTGCCCGTCACATGCGCCATCAAGTGGCCCAACGACGTCTGGCACGACAGCCGCAAGCTGGCCGGCATCCTCGTCGAGGGCCGCCCGCAGGAGGGCTGGGCGGTGCTCGGTATCGGCCTGAACGTCTCCACGACGGACTTCCCCGGCGACCTCCGCGAGACCGCCACCTCGCTTCGCCTCGCCGGTAGCGACGCGGCTGCCGACACGGTGCTGGCCCGGCTGCTCGACGAGCTCGC
Source organism: uncultured Thermoleophilaceae bacterium (assembly GCA_963813495.1). Classification (GTDB taxonomy): domain Bacteria; phylum Actinomycetota; class Thermoleophilia; order Solirubrobacterales; family Thermoleophilaceae; genus JACVRW01. The sequence continues at coordinate 334,415 of CAWEZC010000011.1, read as the reverse complement.
CCGCTGGCTCCGCGCCCCGGCCGCGGACGTGCTGAGCGCGTGGCGCCGGCGCGACGCCCTACTGGGAAGGCCGGTGCGCTGGGAGGGCGGCGAGGGTCTCGCGGCGGGTATCGACGAGAGCGGAGCGCTGCTGGTGGACACCGGCGCCGGCAGGGTCGCCCTCGATGCCGGCGAGGTCCACCTGCATAGGCCTGCGAACAGCTAGGCGGCGTCGCGGGCGCTGTGCTCGTCGCCCGGCTTGTCGACGCGGTCGGCCGCGTCGTTCGAGTCGCCGTCCGAGGAATCGTCGTCGCGGTCAGTCGACTCGGCGTCGTCGCGGTCGGTCGAGTCCGCGTCGGTGGAGTCCGCTTCGCGCGGGTCGGCAGCCTTGCCCTTCTTGGCCCGGCGGTCCCGCGCCCGCACGGTCGCTCCCTCGTCGGCGGCATCGGCCGAACCCGCGCCCTTGCGCTTGCGCCGGCGGCCACCCCGCTTGCGCTTGCCCTTCGGGAAGTTGCGCAGCAGTTCGCGCGCAAGCGCGCTTGGCTTGCGGGCCATCCGCATACGTGCCCCGTCGAGCACCTGCTGGGCCTCCGGGGTGTGAGCCAGCGCCGCTGCCAGCAGCGCGGCCGACAGCCGCCTGTCCTGCTTGCGGGCCGCCTGCACCAGCCGGCGCGCGTTGCGTGCGTGTGCCGCTCCGGCGGAGTTGACGAGCAGGCCCAGCAGCCGTTTGGTTTCGGGCCAGCGCTGCACCGCGTACTCCTCGTGCACCTCGCGCGAGTACTCGGCCAGGTGCCAGAGCCAGCGCGCCGCCTGGTCGCGCCGGCCGATCTGCTTCTCGGTGAGCGACTGGAGCAGCACCTTCACGCCCTCGCGGCGCTCTTCGCGCGACCAACCGCCCACGATCTCCACGGCGTCGTCGAACGCCTCGGGATCGCGCAGGTTGCCCACCTCGCCCAGCGCCCGCAGGCGCAGCTGGGTGTTGCGGTTGCGGCGCAGGCAGGTGACCAGGAACAGGCGTCGCAGCTCGCCGGTCGAGTCGAAGTGCAGCATGGCCTTGGCACGGCGCCAGTTGTTGGAGGCCACACGAGCGCCGGCGAGCATGGCCCAGGCCTGCTGCTGGCCCCAAGTCAGGTGCTCCACGGCCATCCGCCACAGCTCGCGCTCGAAGACCTGCGCGCGGCGGTCCTCGTCGGCGGTCACCGGCACCACGCGCCGTTCCACCCGCAGGCGCCGGCCACGGCCACGGCGCACCGGTCCGACCACGATCGCCCCACCGCGGTAGACGTCGCGGTCGAGCAGGGAGTGCAGCGTCACCACCGGATCGTCGTTGGGGGTCGCGGGGTGGACGAAGTCGACGACGATGCCCGCCTCCTTGCCCGGAGTGCGGCGGGTCACGCGGCCCACGCGCTGCTGGTAGATGCGCTTGGAGGCGGTGGGCGCCAGGTGCATGCAGACCGTGGCCCGGGGCGAGTTCCAGCCCTCGGCCAGCAGCTGGGCGTTGACGAGCACGTCGATCTCGCCCCGCTCGTAACCGGCGAGGATGCGGGTGAGCTCGCGCTTGGGCGTCTCCCCGGACACCGCCTGGGCCTTCATGCCGGCGTCGCGGAAGGCCCCGGCCACGTTGTGCGCGTGGCGCACGCCGGCTGAATAGACGACCCCCGGCAGGTCCCGGAAGCGGGTCTTGTAGAGGTCGGCCACGGCCAGGTTGAAGGGCGTCTGATCGAGCAGAGCGGCCAGCTCTTCCTGGTCGAAGTCCTGATCCACTTCGCCGCGCCGCAGCGGCACGTTGGCGATGGAGCGCACGCCCACCCCCGGCGGGATGCGCACGCAGCGCAGGGGCGCGATCACGCCGCGGCGCGCGGCCTGGGCGAGGTCGAAGCGTGAGGTCTGCGTGGGGAAGAGATCGGTGACGTGCCGGGCGATCAGCGCGCCGGTGGCCGTCATGCCCACGAACACGGGGCCCACCCATTGGCGGATGGCGGCGCTCGTCTTCTCGCCCAGGGCGGTGTGCGCCTCGTCGCAGATGACCACCGTGTAGGCGTCCGAGACCTTGCCGGCGTTGCGCACAAACCACTGATAGGTCTCGACCGTCACCGGCCCGCCCGCCGGAGGCTCGCCCGGGGTCTTGAGCAGGGGCGCTGCGATGCGGTCCTTGTAGCCACGATCACGCAGTTCGCCCAGGAACTGGTCGACCAGGTTGCGCCGGTGGGTGAGGATCAGGATCCCGCCTGTCCGTGAGGCCTCCACGAAGCCCAGCGCGGCCACTGTCTTGCCCGCTCCGGTGGCGTGCTCGAACCAGAAGCGCCGGGCCGCGCCCGGGTCCTCGTCCACTGCCTGGACGGCGGCGTCCTCCTCTGCCTCCTCGGCCGGATCCCAGTCGAGCGGCTCCTCGTCGACGAGCTCGTCGCCCTCCAGCTCCACCTCACCGGAGTGGAGCTCCTCGGCGCCGTTGGCCGCGGCACCGCGCCCGTTGCGCGACCCCTTGAGGAGCAACTCGGAGGTGAGTGCGATCAGCGTGCCCGAGAGCGCGTCCACCTGATGAGCCGAGAGCTTGGTCCCGTCGGCGAGGTGGGGCTCGTCCTCGACCAGCAACCGCTCGAGGCCCAGGATCAGCGAGTACTTGCGGCGCCAGGCGACCGACGGCTCGCTGCGCCCGGCGCCGATCTCGGCCCCGGCCTCGTCGAAGGCCATGCGCCGCGCCGTACCGGGTGCGAGCGCGACCTCGGGCGACTCCCCCTCGAGCACGAAGGGCTCACGCGCGAATTTCTCGGCGCGTTTGATGTCGTCGGCGGAAACCGGCGAGGCTTCGGCCACGGAGCTTGTGTCAGCCACGGTTGGCAGTAGTTCTCGATAAGGGGCCGAGCCGAGCTGTCCGTCAGAGAGGACAAAGCGGGGCCGGCCGTCAGTGCCCGCCGCTCTCAGCCTTCCCGCGAGCGACGAGGTGCCAGGTCCTTCGTGGACGGCGGCAGCTCCATTACAGCACACGAACGCCGAAATTGGGTCTGCCATGCTTGCCTCGTGCGTCGTCTGGCACCTTTGCTCGCCGTGTTGGCGCTCGCCGGCTGCAATTCCTCTGACGATCCGGCCCCCTCGGCCGCGGCCGGCAGCGCATCCGCACGTTTTCTCGATGGCGGCCGCGACGCCTTCGAAGCCCGTATCGAGAAGGAGCGCGGGCGGCCCGTCGTCGTCAACAAGTGGGCGTCCTGGTGCGGTCCCTGCCGCTACGAGTTCCCCTTCTTCGGAAACCAGGCCAAGAAGCGGGCGGGAGAGGTCGTGTTCCTGGGCGTCAACTCCAACGACAACGACGACTCTGCCGAGGAGTTTCTTGCCGAGTATCCCGTGCCCTTCCCGCACTACCGCGATCCCAACCTCGAGGTCGCCGCCTCCTTCAACGGGGTCCAGGCTTTCCCCACGACCGCCTTTTACGACTCCAAGGGCGAACTCGCCTTCGTGCACCAGGGTGGCTACGCCAACGAGAAGAAGCTGGCCGAGGACATCGAGCGCTACGCGCGCTGAGCTTCCCGCCGTGGAGGTTCGTGAAGCCCGCAGCGATGATGAAGTGGCCGCCGCGCTCGGGCTCCGCGAACGGGTCTTCTGCGGCGAACAGGGAGTTTCCGTCGAGGCCGACCGCGACGGTCGCGACCCGGAGGCCACCCACATCGTGGCGGTGGACGACGGGCTCGTGATCGGCACCTGCCGGCTGCTCTTCCGCGGGGCCGTGGCCCGGCTGGGGCGACTCGCCGTGGAGCCGGCTCGCCGCGGGGACGGCGTGGCCGGCGCGATCCTCGCCGAGGCCGACCGGGCGGCTCGAGCCGCCGGTTCCGGCTCCATCTCGTTGCACGCCCAGACCTATGCCCTGGAGCTCTACCGGCGCGCCGGGTACACCGAGCAGGGGGCCAGGTTCGTCGAGGAGGGAATCGAGCACGTGTCGATGGAGAAGCCCCTTGCCTGAGCTGCGCATCGATCCGCTGTCGGGCCTGAAGGTGATCGTGGCCGGCGAGCGCGGCGCCCGGCCGGGCGCCTTCCTCGACGTGAACCCGCGGGCGCCGATCGACCCCGAGACCGATCCCTTTGCCGCGGGTCACGAGGACCGGACGCCGCCCGAGCTCTACGCCCTGCGAGCCAAGGGCTCCTGGTGCGTGCGTGTGGTGCCCAATCTGTATCCGGCTCTCTCGCCCGGAGAAACCGGCGAAGCGGAGGACCCGCTCGCTCACGGCCGCGGCGAGCCCGACCTCTTCTCCTCCCAGCCGGCGCTCGGCGCCCACGAGGTCATCGTGAACGCACCGGATCCCGTGAGCTCGCTGGCCGAGCTCTCGGCCGAGCAGGTGGAGACCGCGATGTCGGTCTGGCGCGAGCGGATGCGCGTGCACGAGGGATCGGGCTACGTGCACGTGATCGTCAATGAGGGCAAGGAGGCGGGCGCCTCGCTACCTCACACCCATGCGCAGCTGTACGCCCTGCCCTTCGTGCCCGCCGCGGTGGCCCGCGAGCGCGAGCGCTTCACCGCTTACTCGGACCGCACTCAGGGTCGCAACCTGCTCGAGGACCTGCTCCAGGAGGAGGTCCGCCGCCGCGAGCGGATCGTGGCCATCGACGACGAGGCCGTGGCGCTGTGCCCGTTCGGGTCCCGCGTGCCCTTTCACCTGCAGATCGTGCCCCGGCGCCCCGCCGCCCGCTTCGCCGACGAGGGACCGCTCGGCGGCCGGCTCCTGCACCAGGCACTGTCCCGGCTGGGGGCGGCCCTCGGCACGCTGCCTCCACTGAACATGTGGGTCCGCACCGCGCCGCGCGGCGCCGAGCGCTTCTGCTGGCGCATCGAGATCCTGCCGCGGCTGTCGCAGCTCGCCGGACTGGAGATCGGCACGGGCGTCCACCTCAACGTGCTGGCGCCAGAGGACGCGGCGAAGCGGCTGCGCGAGGTCAGCGTGTAGCGTCCCGCCGCGCCCATGCCTCCCGTCGTGCGCCAGATCCCGCTCTTCACCGGCGAGCCGCCGCAGGAGCCGCTGCCCTACGGGCGCTGGGGCGAGGCGCTGGGCGAGTACTTCGAGAAGGCCTGCGAGTCGCCGATCGGCGACATCACGTGGTTCCCCGACCGCACCTGGAACGGGCGCACCTACGTGCCCGCCACTGCGCCGGCCGAGGCAGGCGGCGAGTGGTTCGGCTTCGTCTCCTACACGCGTGAGCACGAGGGCGCCCAGGCCACCGACTTCGTGGCCGAGGCGGACTTCACCGAGGAGACCGCCGAGGAGAATCCCGACTGGACGCTCGACCTCTCCGACGCCGAGATCGGGCATTGGCGCGGGACCGAGGGGAAGCGCGGCATCGTCACGCTGGTCTGGGGCGTGTCGCTGGTGGCCAACGGCGTGGCGGCCACCACCGAGCTGGGCCCCGACACCACCGACCAGTGCACGCTGGTGGATGCCCGCTTCACCCTCGTCTCGCTGGACGCCTACACAGGCGACTACATCGAGGTCCGCCTCTACGGCGCCCGCGGCGCCGAGCTGGCCCGCGAGTCGCTGTACGAGGACGAGTAGCCGCCGCTAGGGCGCCCGGTGCGGTATCCCGGACACGATCGGAGCGCTGGGCTGGTCCGAGCCGCTCGTGCCGGCCGTGCGGGCCATGTCCTCGATGCCCCTCACGCCCTCACCGGGCGCAGGTGCTTGGATGACGACCGTGTCGGGCGTCGCGGCACTGTCGTTGTCTTCGAGGAGGGCGGAACCGCCGAACCCGATCGCCGCACCGGCCGCGAGGGCCAGGGCAGGGGCTGCGATCGAGCGCACCGAGGGCAGCGTGGGTAAGCGGGCTGCGTACTGCATGGGGGAACACCTCCAGTAGCTTCGCCGGGAGTCCGTGGGGGAAGCGAAGCTCGTCGTGTTCCAGTGTTCTATCGGCGCTGCCGCAGCCGGACAGCAAGCCTCGTCACAGTCGGAGCAACGTCACTCTCCTGGGGCTATCGTCTGACGCGAGCCCCGATAGCTCAGCCGGATAGAGCGACTCCCTCCTAAGCGGTTTTCCATCGGTCTCCTGAGCCGGCCCGGCCCGGCCAGGGTCCCATTCGAGGGCTGGTTCAAATCCAGTCGCCCCGACTAGTTGAGGAAATCCGGCACGTCGCGACGGATGCCCGATCGGGAGTGCCGTCCCCGCTGGACCCGCGGCTTCGCGCGCTACCGAGTGAAGTCGCCCAGCAGCTTCATTGCCGTCTCCACACCCCGAGCGAGGAGCTGATCGGACAGGTCGCGGTCCGTGAGCGCCCTGGCGAGCTGCAGGGTGCCGAGCATGAATCCGAACAGTGCGAGCGCGTCGGCTCGCGCAGCCTCGACGTCGGTCGGGTCGAGGCGCGATCCGATGTCGTTCATGGTGGCCGCCAGCTCATCGGTGAAGACCCGCTTGGTCGCGGCGGGACGGCGGACGATCTCGTCGATCAGCGCTGCCGACGGGCAGCCGTCGGCGCTCTGATCGCGATGCTCCGGAGACAGATAGGAGCGGATGAACGCCTCGAGGCCAGCACGGTCCGAGGCCTGGGCGTCAAAGCTCTGGCGCTGTGCGCGTAGCTGGTCGGCGAGGACGTTGGCGACGAGGTCCTCCTTCGACCTGAAGTGGCCGTAGAAGGCGCCGTTGGTCAAGCCGGCATCGGACATCACGGTCGCCACGCCGGCGCCGTCGATTCCGTCCTGCTTGAAGCGTCGCCCGGCCGCTTCGACGATTCGCTGCCGCGTCGCCTGTTTGTGGTCCTTGCCGTAGCGCACGCCGAACCTCCTACGGGATCGTTCTCGGACTTGTGTGTCCTTCGTCACGCCATAACATGATGATCGTACTATAGCCTTACGATCGTAAGATAATGGCGAGCGAAGGAGTGGTCATGGCGGTCGAGACAGAACGGGTGGCGCTGGTGACGGGAGCATCGTCGGGAATCGGTGAGGCGGCCGCGCAGGCGCTGCTGGCCGCGGGGTTCACCGTTTACGGGACGAGCCGCCGGGCGATCGCGGGGGAGGAGCGGGACGGGGTCGTGTTCCTGCCGCTCGACGTAACCGACGACCAGTCGGCGGCCGGCGCGGTGCGCGAGGTGCTCGGCCGATCCGGCCGCATCGACGTGCTGGTCAACAACGCGGGCGTCGGCGTCGCAGGCGCGGCGGAGGAGAGCTCGATCGAGCAGGCGCGGGCTCTGTTCGACACCAATCTCTTCGGTGCGATGCGCATGAGCCGCGCCGTGTTGCCGCAGATGCGAGAGCAGGGCAGCGGCCGAGTCATCAACCTCAGCTCGGTCCTGGGCTTGGTCCCGGCGCCGTTCGGGGCGCTGTATGCGGCGAGCAAGCACGCGATCGAGGGGTACTCCGAGTCGCTGGATCACGAGGTGCGCGAGTACGGAGTCCGAGTCCTATTGGTCGAGCCGGCCTACACCAGGACCTCGTTCGACGCGAACTCCATCCCCGCCGATCAACCGCTTCCGGTCTACGCGCGACGCCGTCAGGTGTTCGACGGACTGATCGCAGAGGCGATCAAGGGCGGCGACGAACCGTCGGTCGTGGGCGACGTCATCGTCGCCGCGGCCACCGACCCGCGCCCGAAGCTGCGCTACCCGGCCGGCCCACTCGCGCGCCGTGTGAGCAAACTGCGCCGCTTCGCGCCCTCGACTTTGTTCGACAAGCAGATCCGCAAGATCAACCACCTCAACGGTCGAGCAAGCTCCCCCGTCCCCTCGCCCGAGCGGAAGGCATCAAACGGGCGGCTGTCGGCGCCACGAGCGCCACAGGCGGGGTCCCACCCGCAGGGCGGCCGGTCGGGAGGACGGTGAGCATGAGCACTACATACGAGCACGCGCCGACCGAGATCATCGACGTCGGCGGTGTGGAGTTCGCCTACCGTCAGCTCGGGCCGCGCACGGGCGTGCCGCTCGTCTTCCTGCACCACTTCACCGCCGTCCTGGACGACTGGGACCCGCGGGTGATCGACGGCATCGCCGCCAAGCGACACGTGATCGCATTCGACAACCGGGGCATCGGCGCATCGGGCGGATCGGTGCCGCACACAATCGACGAGATGGCCGCCGACGCCGTCGCCTTCATCCGCACCCTCGGCTACGACGAGCTCGACCTGCTCGGCTTCTCACTCGGCGGCGGCGTCGCGCAGGTGATCATGCTTGAGCACCCCGAGCTCGTCCGCAAGGCGATCCTAGCCGGCACGGGTCCCGCCGGCGGTGGCGGCATCGAGAAGATCAACAGGATCGCCGCCACCGCGTACACCAAGGCCGCGATCACCCTGCGAGATCCGCGGCACTTCCTGTTCTTCAATCGAAACCCGGAGGGCAAGCGCGCCGCGACCGACTACATGGCGCGGTTGAAGGAGCGCACCGAGGACCGCGACAAGCGCATCTCGATGCAGGCCAGGCGTGCACAGCTCAAGGCGATTCGCGCCGCCGGCCTGCAGGAGCCCCACGACCTCGGCAAGATCCGCCAGCCGGTCTTCGTGGCCAACGGCGACAACGATGTCATGGTCGCCAGCAGCCTCTCGGCCGACCTGGCAAAGCGCATCCCGAACGCGAAGCTCACCATCTACCCCGACTCCGGGCACGGTGGCGTCTTCCAGTACCACCGGGAGTTCGTCCCCGCCGTCCTCGAGTTCCTCGAGAGCTGATGCCTACCAACGCCATGACGGCTTACCTCGTAGAGAAGTACAAGAGCCCGATGAAGGCCGGCGAGGTCGCGGAGCCGACCGTCGGCGACCGTGACGTGCTCGTCGACATCCACGCCGCCGGCGTCAACATGCTCGACGCGAAGATCCGCGACGGGGAGTTCAAGGTCTTCCTCCCGTACAAGGCTCCGTTCGTCCTCGGGCACGACCTCGCCGGCGTCGTGACTCGGGTCGGGTCCGCCGTAACGCGTTTCAGCGTCGGCGACGAGGTCTACGGGCGTCCGCGCGACGGCCGCATCGGGACCTTCGCCCAGCTCATCGCGGTGCACGAGGACGATCTCGCGACCAAGCCAGCAAGCCTCTCCATGACCGCGGCGGCCTCTGTGCCCCTCGTCGCCCTGACCGCCTGGCAGGCGCTCGTCGAGCGAGCGCACCTCCAGCCGGGCCAGAAAGTGCTCATCCACGCCGGCTCCGGCGGCGTCGGCACCTACGCGATCCAGCTGGCCAAGCACCTCGGGGCAACCGTGGCCACCACGACGGGCACCAGCAATGTCGAATGGGTCGGCGATCTCGGTGCCGACATCGTCATCGACTACCGAACGCAGGACTTCGAGACGGTCCTGCACGACTACGACGTAGTCCTGGACTCCCAGGGCAAAGACACGCTCGCGAAGTCCCTGCGGATTCTCAAGCCAGGGGGCATCGCCATCGGCATCGCCGGCCCGCCGGACCCGTATTTCGCCCGCCAGCAAGGACTGCGGTTTCCGCTGCGCCTGGTGATGGCCCTACTCAGCTGGAAGACACGCCGAGCGGCACGCCGCGAGGACGTTCGGTACTCGTTCCTCTTCATGCGCGCGAGCGGTGCCCAGCTCGACGAGATCACCAAGCTCATCGACTCAGGAGGCCTCCGTCCCATCGTCGACAGGACGTACCCCTTCGACGAGGCCCCGCAGGCCCTCGCTCACGTCGAAGGCGGCCGGACCAGGGGCAAAGTCGTCATCACGATGGTCTGAAGACGGCGCCCGGTTGGCCCCTCGGCCCGAGCCTCACCCCCCGTGGGCTATCGCTGCTGCTTCGCGCGAAGAACAGAAGCCCTTGCCGCTGGGGCAGCGAACTGGATAGCCCCTCCGCCCTCACCCGTTCTCGCTCTTCGTCCTGGTTTTCTCCGGCGGTACGATCGTCACAGGCTCAACGATGGCGCACCGCAAAAACCTGTTCCATAGACGTTCCATTCGCGCCCCGATCACATGGTCGATTTTGCAAAGTGCCTGCAGTTGAGCACAAGCCCCGATAGCTCAGCCGGATAGAGCGACTCCCTCCTAAGGAGTAGGCCGCAGGTTCGAATCCTGCTCGGGGCACTTGGGAAGGCCCCGCACAGCGCACCATTCGCCGGTTGGGCACTCTTGGACTCCCGGCTCGCGCGACACCCACGTGACACCGGCCGCAGTGCTTTCGGTCCGTGCCACGCTCAGATCTTCCGCAACAGCTGGCGCGCCTCGCGCGCCTGGCGGATAGGCGTCCTCGGCGGTGCCGCCTCTCGGGTCTCGCTCGCCGACCGCATGCGCTGCGCACGACAAAGCGCCCGCCGGTGCTACCCCCGCCCCGGGGAACCGAACGCCTAGATCGGAGCCACGCATCGGCGTACCATCGCTTGTCATGGCCAAGGAGCGCAGGTCAGAGGGTGGTTGGCTAGTTCTTTCCCCTCCTTTTCCTTTCGCTTGTTGTGCGGTCGCGCGCGCTGCGGTGCGCTCGTCAGCTGCCGTGATGCGTCGTGGCCCATTCGTTCGGGCGTCTGGTGGCGCTCCGCCTTGCCATTGGTGCGCGCCGGTGGGCCGGTGCGCAGTGGCGCAGCTCGAGCTCGGCCAGCGCCTCGCGGTAGGCGTGAGCGACGTAGGCGGGCCGTTGTCGCTCATAACCGCGCGGATCTCGACGCCCGCTCGGCGAACCAGCGAGCGCTCTGCGCAGGAGGCGATCGCGCAGCGTGCTGTCAGCGTCGGCAGCACCTCGGCGTAGGCCGGCGTGAAGGTCGTCGATCATCACGTGGACGTATTCGAAGCGGTGACCCCACGCGAGGCCCGCGTCACGGCGAGCGACCTGGCTGCGCCGGTTAGCGACCACGCGGTGGCCAGCGCCGCGCGCTGAGATCCGCCCGAGCTGCTGAGTCGACGGCACGGCTCCGGGCGGCCCGACCGTCGGCGCGCCAGGAAGGCGGCGGAGGCCCAGAAGCGGGCGGAGCGGGCTTCGGCTCAGCGCCGGGAGGAGGCAGCCGCAGCCGCAAGGCGCGTCAAGGACGGGCCAGGTCCGGGGGTCTAGGCGTCTGGCCGCGAGGCTGGGTGAGGAGGGTGCGCGTCGAGGGAGCACGCCTCCGGACCAAAGCTTCAGGTGCGCCAACTGCGGCGACCGAACTTCGCCACGTGACACCCACGTCCCACCAGCCCTTTGTAGCTCGGCGACTGAGTCCGCGGACGACTCCCGGAAGAGAAAAATCGGCCTCCCCCAGCCTCCAGCGCTGCCCGCTCGGGGCGGATCCCGTCGAGCCTCACATAGCCGCCCGGTCGAACTCGAGGCCGTGAAGCGTCGTCTGGAACCGGAAGCGGCGGTTGTCTACTGCGTGGATGCGCGTGCTGGCCGGGTGTGCGCTAGCGTCGCCCAATGGTCCTTCTGAGCGGAATGATGCGCTGGGCCGCCATCACGGGACGCACCGACTACATCCCCGTGTGGTGCGCGGGTCGTCAGGGCGGGCGCTGGGCGCAGCAGACGGTTCGGGCGGCCTTCCCGACGGCAGCGCCCCCCCAGCGGACCCCGCCCGCCGGTCCTGCTCCGGCGCGCGCCGACCCCGCCGAGGCGCTCCGGGGACTGACGGAGCTGCACCAGCGCGGCTTCGTCACTGACGACGAGTTCGAGGGTCTCCGCGCCCGCCTGAGCGTCTGAGCCGAATCCGGCCCTTCGCTGCGCCCTGGGAGTCAATGAAGTTGTCAGGGGCCTGAGGCCGCGAGCCCTGGATCAGCCGGTCCGGTGGGGTTGGGTCCTGGCTGCTCGAGCGCGTTGTAGACGGCCCAGCCGACGGCGACCATCGGGACGGCGAGGAACGCGCCGATGATGCCAAGGAGCTGGCTGCCGACGATGACGGCCGTCAGCGTGACGATCGGGTGCAGGTTCACAGTTTTCTGGTAGACGAGCGGGGTGACAAACATGCTGTCGAGCTGCTGGGCGATGAGGATGACGGCGGCCATCGCCACGGCGGCGCCGGTGCCGACGGAGGCCAGCGTGACGAGGACGGTGACGGTCCCCGAGACCCAGGCGCCGAGGATCGGGATGAACAGCGACACGAACGTCAGCAACGCGAGCGTGCCGACATGCGGAGTGCCGATCACGAGCATGCCGATGGTGATCACCGTGGTGTCGATCAGCGCGACAAGCGCGATGCCCCGGATGTAGCCGCTCGCGGCGTTCCAGGCCGCGACGCCTACGACGCCCACGCGGTCGCGGCGGCTGGGGCTGAAGCGGTCCTGGATCCAGCCCCAGATCGCGTCGCCGCTGGTGAGCATGTAGAGCAGGAAGACGACCGTCAGCAGGAAGCCGCTGACCAGCTGTGCGCCGAGCGAGAGCCCGCCGAGCAGGCCCGTGACCACGCCGCCGGCAGCGTCCTTGGCGGCCGGCAGAATGCCCTTGAGGAAGTCGCGGATCGCGTCCTCGTGTTGCTCGACCCAGGCGTTGTTGTCCTTTAACCAGTTGACCGCCTGGTCCGCGCCCTCGCTGATGTCCTCGCCGATGCCGCCCAGGTTGCCGAACAAGGCATCCGCAAACAGCCATGCCAGGCCTGCCGATATCAGCACGACGCCGATCAGGCTGGCCGCGATCGCAAGTCCGCGCGGGACTCCCCGGCCGATCGCCCAGACGATCAGCGGCAGCAGCTGGGTGCTGATGAGCGCCGCCACGATCAGTGGCACGGTTGCCGCCCGCGCGTACCAGATCGCCCCGCCGACGAGGAACACGCCGCCGGCGATCAGTAGCGCCTTGGCGCTCCAGCGAGCCATCGCGCTCCCGGCAGCAGCACGCGCCGGGACCTCAGTCGACATGGCGCCGTACTTCGACAGTTCGCATCACCGTCCTCCAAACAACGACTGGGAGGCCTGCGCCGTCGACAATGTGCGCTCGCTCAGGCGGCGCTCCCTGAACGAGTAGGGGATGATGGGCAGGGCAAACAAAGGAGATGCGACCAGATGGCAGGCACAGTCGAGGAGATCATGACCCGCAACCCGCGCACGGTCGAGATCGGCGACAGCCTCGTCGACGCCGCGCGCGAGATGCGCGACGGCGACATCGGCAACGTGATCGTGACCGATACGGGGCGCGTGGCCGGCATCGTCACGGACCGTGACGTCGTCGTCCGGGCGATCGCCGAGGGCCGCGACCCTCAGTCGACGACGGTCGGCGACGTCTGCAGCTCGGGTCCGCGAACGCTCGAGCCGGGAGACACCGTGGAGGTGGCGGCTCAGGCGATGGGCGAGAACGGCATCCGTCGGCTGCCAGTCGTCAGGGACGGAGAGCTGGTCGGCGTTCTGTCCCTTGGAGACCTGGCCCAGGACCGCGATGCCGGACCGCCGCTCGCCGACATCTCGGCCGCGTCGCCAAATCACTAGGACGCTCAGCGGTAGAAGATGCGGGCCCAGCGAGGGCGGCCACCGCCTGCGCGAGTGGTTCGGGGGAGGTGGCCAAGCCCTCCTGATCCGCGCTGCTCAGATAGCTAGACCGCTATAGCTTCGGGAGGTCGTCTTTACGATCGTCGTGGGCTCCACGGAGCAGTAGCCTGATCGACTTGATGAAGCCGCGAATCTTCCTCGGGTCGTCCGGACAGCAGGAGAAGCTGCTGCAGGCACTCACCCGGGGGCTCCAGGACATCGCCGACGTCGACCCGTGGACCACGGTCTTCAACCCAGGTGTCTCGACCCTCGACCGGCTCGTCGAGCTCACCCGCGAGGTCGATTTTGCCGCGTTCGTCTTCGCTCAGGACGACTGGACGACGAAGGGGGCGGCCCCTGAGACAGCCTCCGGAGAGGCTTCACCGCGCGACAACGTCGTCTTCGAAGCGGGCCTGTTCGGGGGTGCGCTCGGCATGCGCCGCACGTTCATCCTCCACGCGAACGGCGCCAAGCTCCCCACCGACCTGCTCGGTCTGACCTCGGTCCGGTACGACCCGGACACCACGCCGGCGATCGTGCGCCAGATCAATCAGACGCTGCGGAAAGCGATCGAGACGGAAGGCCGGATCAGCCGCGTTGAGGGTGACTGGTGGCAATTGTCCCTCACCGCCAGAACGGAGTTCGAGCCGTCTTCCATCTCGCTCCTGACGATCAGCCGTGATCGCGCCGGCGCGCTCGAGGTCGCGGGGCGGTCATGGCAGGCCGACGGCACGCTGTCCGCGCGCTACTGGAGCGAGGCGTCGAAGGAACGACTCGATCCGGCCGGCATCTTCTACTTCTGGAACGGCGAACGCCCCCGTGATCCGGACGTTCCCCAACTCGAGGGGACCGGTGAGATCAAGCTCGAGAGCGTCGATCGCGCCGGCGGCTACTGGACGACGCGCTTGGCCGGCGCCGACGCCGTCCACGCACGGACCTCCGGGATCTACCTCCGCGCCGACCCAGGCGACAAGGCCGTGCTGGAGGGCAGCGACGCCGCCGAGCGGGCGGCACTCATCGAGCGGCGTCTCGTGGAATGGAAGTCGTTGGAGAACTTCTGACCTCGCCCCTTCCGCCCTGCGAACCTCCCAGCGCTTCTGTTCACGACGTCGTTTCAGGCCTGGCGCGACCGCGCCTGTAGGGTCGCTGTCCCCACGAAAGGACGCGACTGATGGCCGCATCACCGAACATCGTCCTGGTCCACGGAGCGTGGGCGGACGGGTCTTGCTGGAGCGACGTGATCCAGCGCCTGCAGGCCGACGGCTACAACGTCACCGCCCCTCAGCTTCCGGAGACCTCGCTTGCGGATGACGTCGCGAGGGTCCGCCACGTGCTCAGCCGCCAACGCGGCCCGACCATTCTCACTGGCCACTCCTACGGAGGCCAGGTCATCACCTCTCTCGGCACCGACGCACCGAACGTCGTCGGCCTCGTCTACATCGCGGCCTTCGGGCTCGACGAGGGTGAGTCGATCGGCGCGCTGCTACAGCAGGGTCCTCCGACCCCGGGGGTGGCGAATGTCGATATCGACTCGGAGGGCTTCGGCTGGATCCCCGAGGACGATTTCCTCGGTCACTTCGCCGCCGATATCGACCCGGTCAAGGCGAAGGTCATGTACGCCGTGCAGCAGCCTCTGCACACGTCCACGTTCGAAGACGTGATGGGCACCCCCGCGTGGAAGTCACTGCCCTCGTGGTATCTGGTCGCCGAGCACGACGAGGTGATTCCACCCGACGCCGAGAGACAGTTCGCACAGCGGATGGGCGCCGACACGATCGAGGTCGCGAGCGGGCACTGCGCGATGGTCTCCCACCCGGAGGAGACGCACGAGCGGATTGTGACCGCGGCGAACGCTGCCGCCGTGCCCGGATAGGGCAGGGCCCGCCGGCTGGCGGAGCTACGGGTCGGGCTCGTCTAGGTGGTCGGCGGCAGGCCCGCGATCCGCGGCGTGCCGTTCGCCATCGCTGGCTTATGCTCGCTGGGGTGCCGACCGGCGCAACCCCGATCGTCCCGGAGCTGCCATTCATCCGCAGCCGCGGCGAGGGCGAGCAGCGCGCGACGTTCTTCGAGCTGTTCTTCGACCTCGTCTACGTCTTCGCGGTCACTCAGGCGTCGCACCACCTGCTCGCGGACATCAGCTGGTCGGGCGCCGCGGAGACGGCATTCATGCTCGTGGCGCTGTACTGGGCCTGGAACTACACGACGTGGATGACCAACTGGTTCGACCCGGACACCGTGCCGGTCCGGCTCGTACTGGTGTTCGTGATGCTGGCGAGCCTGTTGATGGCGGTCGCGATCCCGGATGGATTCGGCGGGCACGCGCTGCTGTTCGCGTGTGCCTACGCGGGTCTGCAGATCGGACGTAACACCTTCGTCGTCGCGGTCACGCCGCGCGGTGAGTTCAACCAGAACTTTCGCCAGATCCTCGCCTGGAGCGTGCTCTCAGCGCCACTGTGGGTCGCGGGCGGCATCGTCGACGCCGAAGCGTGGCGCTGGATTCTGTGGCTGGGTGCTCTCGGTCTTGATCTGGCGGCGCCGCTCGTGACCTATTGGCTGCCGGGGGTTGGAACTACGCCCATGAGCCAGTGGCAGATCGAGGGCGCCCATTTCGGCGAGCGCTTCCAGCTGTTCGTGATCATCGCGCTCGGGGAGAGCGTCGTGCTGGCGGCCGCCACCGCCTCGGAGACGGGGTTGAGTGTCGACGTCGTCGCCGCGCTCCTGCTCGCCTTCCTTTCCTCGACGGCGCTGTGGTGGCTGTACTTCGGGCAGGTGGCCGGCATGGTGCTCGAGCGGATCCGCACGGCCACGGCCGAGGAGCGGGGCCGAATCGGCCGCGATATCTACACCTACCTGCACCTCCCGATCATCGCCGGGATCGTCCTTGTCGCGGTAGGCGACGAGCTCGTGATCGCGCATCCGACGGACGAGCTGCATGACGTTGGTGCGCTCGTCGCGCTCGGCGGTCCCGCTCTCTTCCTCGGCGGTCTGATGGCCTGCGCCGCCAGGCTTGGCCAGGTGCAGAGCCTGGCACGGGCCGTCGCCGTCGTCGCACTGCTCGCCGCCGTGCCGCTCGGCGCCGGCGCCGACGGGCTCGTCGTGTCGGCGCTGATCACCGCGCTCCTCGCCGTGCTGGTGGTCGTCGAGCAGTCGCGCGGCGCTCACTGAGGGGAGGCCGGGCTCGCGGCGACTCGCGGGCGTCGTCGGCTGTCGCAACGCACCAACGCAAGAGCCGCTCAGGTCGCTCCTCGCGATGGTCCACAGGCTCGGCGGTCATGCCCGCAGCTGAGCCGTGCACGCCTTTCATGACCCCGCCCGTCGCCGGGATCCGTCCTGCGCAAATGCGAACATCTGTTCGTGTCGGGGCAGGCCGACATCCTCCACGCGGACGTCGACGCGTTCTTCGCCTCCGTGGCGCAGCGCGACGATCCCAAGCTGCGTGACCGCCCGATCGTGGTGGGCAAGGGGGTGGTGATGGCGGCCAGCTACGAGGCCCGTGCCTACGGCGTGCGCGGCGCCATGGGCGGCGCCCAGGCGCGGCGGCTGTGCCCGCAGGTGATCGCGGTCGAACCGGACTGGCCGGCCTACGTGGAGGCCAGCAGGGCGGTGTTCGACGTCTTCAAGCGCTTCGCGCCGGTGGTGGAAGGGCTGTCCATGGAGGAGGCCTTCCTCGACGTGCGCGGGCTCGAGCACATCTGCGGCACCCCTTCCGAGATCGCGGTGCGGCTGCGCGAGGAGGTGCGTGAGGGGGTCGGCCTCCCCGTGACCGTGGGCATCGCCCGGACGAAGATGCTCGCCAAGGTCGCCAGCGGGGTGGCCAAGCCCGACGGCCTGCTGGTGGTCGAACCCAAGGATGAGCTGGGCTTCCTGCACCCCCTGCCCGTGGAGCGGATCTGGGGCATCGGCCCGGTCACCGCCGAGAAGCTGCACCGCCACGGAATAGCCACCGTCGGCCAGCTCGCCGAGCTGGCCGAGACCACGCTGGTGTCGATTGTGGGCCGGGCGTCCGGGCGGCACCTCCACGCGATGGCCCACAACCGCGATCCGCGCCGCGTGAGGCGTGGGCGCAAGCGGCGCTCGATCGGATCGCAGTCCGCGCTGGGCCGTTCACCCAAGTCGCCCGAGCGGATCGACGCCGTGCTCGTGGGTCTGGTGGATCGCGTGACCCGGCGCATGCGGCGAGCGGAGCGGCTCGGGCGGACGGTGGTGCTCAGACTGCGCTTCGACGATTTCTCGCGTGCCACGCGCTCCCACACGCTGTCGCGGCCGACCGCCGCCACCGAGACGATTCTCGTCACCGCACGAGCCCTGTTCGCGCTGGCCACGCCGATGATCGAGGAGCGTGGGCTCACGCTCGTCGGAATCGCCATCAGCAATCTCGACGGCGACGGCGGCGCCCACCAGCTGGAGCTCCCGTTCGAGCCGCGCAACAGGCGCGCGCTCGACGCCGCCCTCGACGAAGTGCGCGACCGCTTCGGCACCGAGGCGGTCAGGCGGGCGGGCCTGCTCGACCGGGGCGAGGGACTCTCTCCGTGGCTGCTGCCCTACGACGAGCACCCCCGGGGGAGGTGAGCGGGCAAGTCGAGATGGCCTAGCGTGAGCTCATGCCGTCCCGCCCCTACAGCCAGGTGGACGTGTTCACGAGCGCCCCCTACGCCGGCAACCCGGTGGCGGTGGTCCTGGACGGGACCGGCCTGACCACGGAGCAGATGCAGCGGTTCGCACACTGGACGAACCTGTCGGAGACCACGTTCGTGCTGCCTCCCAAGGAAGCGGCCGCCGACTATCGCCTGCGCATCTTCACGCCGGTGGCCGAGCTTCCCTTCGCCGGTCATCCGACGCTCGGAAGCTGTCACGCATGGCTCGCGTCCGGCGGTGCCGGCCGCGAGGCGGGATTGGTCGTGCAGGAGTGCGCTGCCGGGCTCGTGCCGGTGCGCCAGACCGACAACGGGCTCGCTTTCGCCGCCCCGCCGCTGATCCGCGAGGGACCGGTGGAGGAGTCGCTCGTGCTCCGGATCGCCGGCCTGCTCGGACTCGATCGCGACGCGATCGTCGACGCCCAGTGGGCCGACAACGGACCGGGCTGGGTCGCGCTGCTGCTCCGGAGCGCCGAGGAGGTGCTCGCGCTTCGGCCCGGTCCGGTGGACCTCGACGTGGGCGTGGTCGGCCCCTACCCGCAGGGCGCGCCCGCCGCGTTCGAGCTGCGCGCCTTCTTTCCCAAGGACGGCGCCATGGTGGAGGACCCGGTCACTGGCAGCCTCAACGCCTCAGTAGCCCAGTGGCTGCTCTCCAGCGGTCGCGCCGATGCTCCCTACGTGGCCTCGCATGGCACCGCGCTGGGCCGCGCCGGGCGGGTCCACGTGTCGCGCGACTCAGGAGGAGTGATCTGGGTCGCCGGCGCGACCGTGACCTGCATCAGCGGTGAGGTCGAGCTGTGATGGCGCGGCGCGGGGCCGGACGTCAGTCGAGCACCTCGTCCGCCAGCTCGCGCAGCGCCCGGCGGGTGCGACGTAGCACCTTGCGCCCCTCTGCCGTGGCCCGGTAGACGCGGCGTGCGCGGCCCTCCACCACCTGCTTGCGCGACGACAACAGGCCCTCCCGCTCCATCGCGTGCAGCGTGGGATAGAGCGTGCCCGCACTGATCCGATGGCCGTGGTGGGCCAGCTCTTCGGCCATCCAGCTGCCGTGGATCTCACCCTCGGCTGCGTGATGGAGGATGTGCAGCCTCACCGCTCCCCTTAGGAACTCCCTCATCTGCGCACACAATATCGGCTGTCGATATCGTATTCCGATACTTGCATCCGGATGAGGGAGTGGGGCATGGCGACCGTCAGCGTTCGCTACATCGTCGACGACGTGGACAAGGCCGTGGCGTTCTACGGAGGCGAGCTGGGTTTCGACGTCGAGGCGCAGCCCGGTCCCGGTTTCGCGATCCTCAGCCGCGGTGACCTGCGGCTGCTGGTCAGCGAACCCGCCGGCCCCGGAGGCGCCGCCCAGCCCATACCCGACGGCCGCGTCCCCGAGCCCGGTGGCTGGAACCGCTTTCAGCTCGAGGTGGAGGATCTGCCGGCCGAGGTGGAACGTCTCGCGGCCGGCGGAGTGCGGTTCCGCAACGAGATAGTCGAGGGCCGCGGGGGCAAGCAGGTCCTGGCGGAGGACCCGGCCGGGAATCCGATCGAGCTGTTCCAGCCGAAATAGCGGCCCGGGTCCCGCTTGGAGAGGTCGTACTCGAATGGGGACGGATCGGCTGTCTCGGCTTCGGCGGCCCACCCGCGCACATCGCGCTGCTGCGTGAGCTGTGCGTAGAGCGCAGGCGCTGGCTCGCCGGGCATGACTTCGAGGATGCGATCGCGGCCACCAACCTGCTGCCCGGCCCCGCCTCCACCCAGCTGGCGATCTTCTGCGCCTGGCGAGTGGCCGGGGGCCCCGGTGCGCTGCTGGGCGGACTTGCCTTCATCGTCCCCGGGCTGGTCCTCATCGTCGCGCTCGCCGCTCTGTTCCTGGCCGGGGCGCCGCCCGAGTGGGTCCGGGGAGCGGGTGCCGGGGCAGGAGCCGCCGTGGCCGCGGTGGCGGTGCAGGCGGGGGTCGACCTTCTGCCGGGCAGCCGGCGCCGGGCGCACCGGGCACACCACGTGCGCTGGGCCCTGTACCTGGCAGCCGGAGCGCTTTCGGCGGCCACCGTCGGGCCCTGGCTCGTACTGGTGCTGCTCGGGTGCGGGCTGATCGAGCTCGTCGTGCGATGCGGCCTGCCGAACCGAGCGATCTCCCAGCATGCCCTGCTCGCGCTGCCCCTGGGAGCGGCCGCCGCGGGGGGCCTGGCCGCCCTCGCCTGGACCGCGTTCAAGGTCGGGGCGCTGTCCTACGGCGGGGGCTTCGTGATCATCCCGCTCATGCAGGGCGATGCCGTCGACGAATACGGCTGGATGACCGACGCCGAGTTCCTCAACGCCGTGGCACTCGGCCAGGTCACTCCCGGACCCGTCGTCCACACGGTGGCCGTCGTCGGCTACGCGGCGGCCGGCCTCGGCGGCGCCCTGCTGGCAGCCGCGGTTGCCTTCGGGCCCTCGTTCTCCTTCATCCTGCTGGGGGCCGAGCGCTTCGACCGCCTGCGCGCCAGCCGGATGACGCGGGCCTTCCTCGCCGGCGCCGGTCCCGCCGCGATCGGGGCGATTCTCGGCGCTGCGGTGCCGCTCGCGGCGTCCCTCCAGGAACCCTGGCAGTTCATCCTGCTGGGCTGCGCGGGCCTCGCCCTGCTGGCGTTGCGCCGGGGTGTGGTGGCAGTGCTGCTTGCGGCTGGCGTCGCGGGCGCCCTGCTGGGCCTGGCCGGCGCGCCGCTGCCGCACTGAGCGGCTAGGAGCGCTTGCGCAGCGCGCCGGGCCTGTGCACCGCCGTGCCGCCCGACTTCTCCGACTTGACGAGGTACTGCGGCTCCTCCTTCGAGGCCCGCACCTTGCGTCCGCCGGCCTCGGTGTCCGAGGTGATCTTGCGCTCCACGGTGCCGACCCCCTTGCCGCCGTGGCTGTTCCACTCGACCTTGTCGCCCTTCTTGAAATCCGTCGCCATCTCGCTCCTCTGTCCGCTTGCCGGTCGTTGGATACCCCGACCCGAATCGGGCAAGCGGCCTCGGCGGCAGTTGGGCGCGTTGACACCACGGCGGACGCCCGGCATCGGTAGAACTGGGGTGTGATCGTCTTCTCGGGCGCCGGGCTCGACCGCGCGCCCAGCCAGCGCGACGACGCCGAGTGGCTCGCCGCACGGCGAGCCGACCCGCGCGCCCGCGCCCTCCAGTTGTCGGAACTCGGGGTGTGGATCGACGACGGTCACCTGCTGCTGGCCACGCCCGACGGGTCCGAGGTCTTTCTCGGGCTCGGCGACGGCGCCCCCGTGTTCGCCGCCGACGTGACCGAAGCCGAGCCCTCGGCCGGCCACCCCGCCGGCCTGCGCGAAGCGGCCACCGAGCTCCCCGCCGACGAGGCCGCGCTGGCCGCCTACGCCGCGTCGCTGCTCTCCTGGCATCGCCGCCATGGCTTCTGCGCCAACTGCGGCGCGCCGACCGCGATCACCGACGCCGGCCACGAGCGGCGCTGCGCACGCTGCGGGGCTCATCACTTCCCGCGCACCGACCCCGTGGTGATCGTGCGCGTGATCGACGCTGAGGCCGACCGCCTGCTCCTGGGCCGCTCTCCGAGCTGGCCCGAGGGGCGCTACTCGGTGCTGGCGGGCTTCGTCGAGCCGGGTGAGACTCTCGAGGATGCGGTACGGCGTGAGGTGCACGAGGAGTCGGGCGTCGAGCTCGGCGCGGTGTCCTACGTCGCCTCGCAGCCCTGGCCGTTCCCCGGCTCGCTGATGCTGGGCTTCCACGCCCTCGCCGAGGGCGGCCGGCCGTGCGCCGACGGCGACGAGCTGGAGGACGTTCGCTGGTTCGAGCGCTCCGAGGTCGAGGAGGCGGCGGCCGGTCGGGGGCCGGTCATCCTCTCGCCTCCCTACTCGATCTCCCGCCGTCTGATCGACGGCTGGCTGGCCGGGGCCTAACCGCGGTCCGGCCGGTCCGGGTAGATGTCGTCGATCGTGGCCAGCGGCCGGTAGGGAGCGCCCGCGGCGGTCTTGATCGCCTCAGCGCCGCCGGCGAGCCGGTCGAGGACGCTGACCACCGCGGCGATCTCCAGGCCCTCCTCACGCACCCGCTCGATCGCCTTGACGGTCGAACCGCCGGTGGTCACCACGTCCTCGACGATCAGGCAGCGCTCTCCCGGGTCGAGCGGCGGCCCCTCGATCCAGCGCTGCAGGCCGTGCTCCTTCTTCTCCTTGCGCACGAAGAAGCCCTTGAGCGCGGCGCCCGCGGCCAGTGCGGAGCAGGCCACCGGATCGGCGCCCATGCTCATGCCGCCCACGGCCGTGGCTCCGACGCGCTCGGCCTCGTGCGCCACGAGCTCGCCGAGCGCGCGAAAGCCGGCCGGCAGCAGGATCGCCCGCTTGGCGTCCACGTAGTACTGGGCGGTCGCGCCGCTCGTGAGCGTGACCTCCCCGATCACCAGCGCGTGCTCACGCAGCTCGGCCACGAGCCGGTCGCGCGCGTCAGCCATGCGTGGAGAGGCGGGGTGCGGCAGTAAGGGTCGCCAAGCGGCTGCCGATCCTACTCACGATGGGTTCGATCATCCGCATCGTTGCGATCCTCTGCTCGGGCATCGTGCTGCTGGGATTCTCGTTCTTCGCGGTGGACGAGATGGGCCGCGGCTCACAGAATCAGCAGAACGCGCTCGCGTCGGAGCTCGAGGGTGCCCCCGACAACCCGGCCACGATCGCTCCCAGCCCGCGGGAGGAGCTCCTGCGCGAGCAGCGAAACGGCGACTTCCGCGAGCTCATCGATGACGCCAACGACCTGCTGCTGGCTCCCTTCGGGAACATCGTCGACTCGGACAACGTCTGGGTGCTCAACGGCGTGCCGACCATCCTCGGCCTCCTGCTCTACGGGCTGGTGCTCGGGCTCCTCGCGAACATGCTGCCCAAACAGCGCGAACACGGGCACGACTGGCGAACGGCCTGAGCGCCGGCAGGACTCACCGGCCGCCCGTCGAAAGCGTGCGCTAGTCTCCTCGAGCGCAACTTTCCCCGCAAAGGGCGGTTGTGCAAGAGAAGTCAAGCGCCGAATCGTGCCGCCCGCCGCCGGGCGAGTACGAACGGGGGAACCAAGGGTGGCCTGCATGGCACCGGGGGCGAATCGCGGACCTAGAGCCGCCTAGCGCATCTTCCAGCGCGAGCCCGTCAGCTAACCCCGTAGGCCCGAACGGAAGGGGACATGACGGATGAACGCCCACAGGGACCTGGCCCAAGCTGATCACTGGCAGCGCTCAGCCGAGCGCTCACGCCGGCGTAGAGAGCTTCTGCCCAGGGCAAGGCGCGAGTACACGCGCAAGCGCAACATGTCCGCCGCGCTGGCCAGCGCCATGCTCGCCGGACCCGGCGCCTCCGTGGCCGCCGCCCAGATGTCCAGCCACGTGAAGGCCTCCGTCGCCGCCGAGTCCCCGGCCAACCGGGCGATCGAGATCCGCGAAGGCGGCCTTCCGCTCCAGATCGGCAGTCAGGGTGAGCTGGTGGCGCATGTCCAGCAGGCTCTCGGTGTGTCCGTGGACGGCGTATTCGGCCCGCAGACCGACGCCGCAGTGCGCCAGTACCAGGCCCGGGCCGGCCTCGAGGTGGACGGCATCGTCGGTCCCACCACGTGGGCGTCGATGTTCGAGCAGGGCGCGAGCGCGTCGGCGGCCGGCGGCTACAAGGTCCCTGAAGCGGTCAAGCAGCGCATCGAGCGCCGCGTCGTCGAGGCGGGTCAGGCGCTGGCCGCGCAGGGCGATCCCGGCGGTTACTCGCTCGACGACGGCGGCGACTCGGGCACCGGCAGCGGCTCCTCGGGCCAGACCGATTCGAGCCAGACCGGCTCCGGACAGGAAGCCGGCAGCGAAGCCGACCAGGGCACCACCGGCGCGCCCGCCCCGACCGCTGATGGCGACCCGCAGCCCTCCGATGGCGGCGGCTCCGATGTCCAGACTCCTACCCCCCAGACCAGGCAGGCGCCGGTAACCGGCAACGGGAGCTGCAGCTCGTCCACGATCGCGTCTCCCGTCAAGGGAACTCAGAGCTCGCCCTTCGGTCCGCGCTGGGGGCGCAACCACGACGGGGTCGACATCGCGGCCCCCTCCGGCACGGCCATCCGGGCCGCGGCGTGCGGAAGCGTCAGCTTCGCCGGCCAGCAGAGCGGCTACGGGAACATCGTCTGCATCACGCACACCAGCCAGTTCTCGACGTGCTACGCCCATATGTCGAGCTTCGCCACCTCGCAGGGCGCGCGCGTCCAGCAGGGCCAGGTGATCGGCTACGTCGGCTGCACCGGGAGCTGCACCGGCCCGCACCTGCACTTCGAGACTCGGGTCAACGGCCAGGCGCAGGACCCGGCGGGGTACCTGTCCGGGAGCACGATCCCCGGCAGGAGCGCGAGCTCCACGGCAAGCGCCCGGTCCACGAGCACGGCGGCCAGGATGGTGACCGCGGCCAAGAAGAAGGCGATTGCGGACGGCGGCAGGGCCGCCCGCTCGGTGATGACCGTCGTCCAGTACGGCGGCGGGGCCTCGGCGGGCTCGAACCAGGACGGCGGCCTGCAGCAGGCGGCGCAGATCGCCGCGGCAGGCACGACGGCGGCAGCTCCGGCGGCCGGAACCGAGGCCGTGAGCACGGGCGTGCCGGCGACTCTGGCTGCGCCCGCGGTCCCCGTCGCGCCCGCGCCCGCTGTGCCCGCGGCCCCGGCTACCCCGGTCGCACCCGCGCCGGCCGCTCCGGCGGTCCCGGTGGCTCCGGCACCCGCTCCGGTCGCTCCCGAAGCTCCGGCCACCCCGGTCGCACCCGCGCCGGCCGCTCCGGCGGTCCCGGTGGCTCCGGCACCCGCTCCGGTCGCACCGGCGGCTCCGGCTCCCGCGCCCGTGGCTCCGGCACCCGCCGCACCGGTTGCGCCCGCTCCGGTGGAGACGGCCCCGGTCGCTCCGGTCGAGGTCGCTCCCGCGCCCGTGGAGACGGCTCCCGCTCCGGTCGAAGCCGCGCCGGTCGCTCCGGCGCCGGTGCCGGAGCCCGCGCCCGCGCCCGTGCCCGTGGAGACGGCTCCCGCCGAGGCGGCGTCGGGGCCGCAGGCCGCTCCCGCAGCGCCGGCTCCGGTCGATGCCGCGCCCGCCCAGGCCGCCCCGGCCGCCGACTCGAGCGCCGGCAGTCCGGCGCCCTAAGTCCTCTCAGCCGCTCGCCCGGGGGGGCCGGCGGCATACAGGGGGAACCCGCGATGGCCCCGTCCGCTCAGCCGGGCGGGGCCATCGTCTTTCCGGGGTCTACTGGTAGAGGTAGATCGGGTCGCCGATGTCGACCCAGTTGAAGATCGACGACGCGTTCGGGATCGGCACCCTCAGACAGCCGTGACTCGCCGGGTAGTTGGGCACCGAGGGGTAGCCGTGGATCGCGTAGCCACGGATGAAGTAGGACGAGTGCACCATCCCCTTCGCGTTGGTGCCCGGCGTCTGGAGGTAGAACCGGTAGCTGCCGAACACGGTCGGCGTCGCCGGCGTTCCCGACGAAGTGTGGTAGGTGCGGTAGGGCCTGCCCTTGTCGGCGAGCACCAGTACCTGTCGCGACCAATCGAACTCCACGTGCTTGCCGGCCTTCGGGTGGCGCAGCTTGTAGGCGCCCTCGCCGCGAAGGAGCTTCGCGAACACGGACCTGAGCGCATAGCCGTCGCGGCCCATGCCGTTGGTCTTGCGGAAGGCGTTGACGGCGTTGGCGGTGAGCACGTCGTAGTAGCCGGTCACGGGCACGGCGAAGCCCTCGCGATGGAGCCCGCGCTGGAGCAACAGGACCTTCGTGCCCCGCTCACCCTGGCCGGCCTGCCAGTCGACCACCGTCACGCGCTCGCTGCGCGTCCTGAAGCCCACCTGGCCGGCGCTGGCCGAGTGCTTTACGTAGAGACGGAAGAGGCCCGTCTTGACCAGCTTGACGGGCGCTCGGTAGCGGCCCTTGCGTCCCACCGCCCGGCGGATCCGCTTCATGACCTTGCCCTTGCGAACCACCTGGAGCGTGACGGACTCGCCCTGCACATAGGGCCGCACCCGCCCGCTCACGATCACCTGCTGAAACGGAGCGGAGTAACGCATCTTCTTCGTAGCGAGGCCCTTGCTCACGGAGATCGACGCCTTCCCGACGGCGGGCGCGGGGGGCGGCACGGGCGCCGGGGGGACCGGAGCCGGAGGCACCGGGGGGACGGGCGCCGGAGGCGTCTGCGCCTGCGCCGCTGCCGGCCCGAAAACGAGCAACAGCAGGGCTATCGGGAAGAGGAGGCGTCCGTTCATGGCGGCCACTATGGCATGAGATGTCGTCGCGCGCGCGAGGTTTCGCGCCGCGACACGGCTACGCAGGGGCGGGCGTGGGCCGGCTGAATCGGGGCAGCGTCATGCAGGCGATCAGCATCAACGGGCCGAGCACCAGCGACACGCCGGCGTCCTCCACCGCGACCCCATAGGCGATCGCATTGTTGAAGGAGTGCAGGGCGATCACGGGCCAGAGCGAGCCCGTCTTCTCGAAGACCAGGCAGAACATGAATCCGAGCACCGCCAGCGGCGGCAGGATCAGAAGGGCGTCGGCGCCGGAGAAGTCGTAGTGGATGACCCCGAACAGCAGCCCGTCGATCAGGGCGGCCGCGAGCACCGAGAAGCGGCTGCGCAGCGCGCGGTAGAAGAACCCCCTGAAGAAGAACTCCTCCGCGAAGGGCGCGACGCAGATGACCATGAAGCCGGCCGCTATCAGCCCGAAGGTGCCCTGATCGGCGCCGAGGTCCTCCGCCACTGTCTGCTCGGCGGAGGGATCGACGATCGCGGTGTAGACGGCGGCAAGGATGTAGAAGGACACCATCCCCAGCGCGGCCCAGCCGACTGTGGGCCAGAACGGCGTCCGGCGCAGACCGAAGTGCCACGGCCGCGGCTTGCGCGTGAAGGAGGCGAATAGCACGGCCGTGCCGACGAAGACCGCGCTCTGCATCAGCGTCGCGACGATCGTGAACGTGGCGTCGTCTCCGTCGGAGGCCGCGCCGGTGACCGCCGCGACGATTCCCACGGCGATGAGGGTCCCGATCAGGCCGACCCCGAAGGCCGCGGCCGCGTACCAGGCCGGCCAGCGCGGAGCGATGCCATCGGGCAACTCGGGACGCTCGGGAGGCGGTGCCGACTGAAGGACGCTCTGCTCCACGGACACCTCAGAGTAGGGCGGGCAGGTCCAGAAGGGTCGAGATCGACTCCACGCCGGGGGGTGCCTCCCCCTGACGCCGCACCAGAACGGCACGGACTCCGGCCGCCCGGGCGCCGGCCACGTCGTTGTCGAGCGAGTCGCCCACGTGCAGGCTTTGATCGGCACGCTCGCCCGCGAGCTCGAGCGCGCGGCCGAATATCGCCGGATCGGGCTTCGCCGCGCCCGCTTCCGCGGAGGTCACCACGCCGTCGACGAGCTCCAGCAACCCGGTGTGGGCGAGCCACCGAGGCAGCGAGCAGTCCCAGTTGCTCACGATCAGGAGCGGACGGCGGCCTTCTCGGCGCAGCGCGCCGAGAGCCTGCGTCGCCTCGGGGTAGGCTTCGAAGCGAAGCGACCCGAGCAGCGCCCGGCGCGCGCCGGCGTGGTCGAGCCCGTCCAGGGCGAGCGCCTCCCGAAGCACCTCGGCGCAGCGGTCACGCAGGTCGTCGAGCGATCCGCGATCAGCGCCCTCGAGATGATGGTCGACGTAGTAGGAGATCTCGGTCGCGAAGGCAGCCGCGGCACGCTCCTCCCTCAGCTGGAAGCCCTGCTCGGCCAGCACGGCGACCAGCCTCGGAGCCGGGGGCTGCAGCTCCACGAGCGTACCCAGGGCATCGAAGAACACCGCCATCAGGAGATCCAGTGCCAGCTGGCGAACTGAGCGGTGAACAGGCCGAGCCCGATCGCCGACACTGCCACCACCAGGTCGGTGTTGCGCCGCTCCTCGCAGACGACGGCCAGCCACATGAAGATCGGAAACAACACGACCACGAAACGTGGCAGCGACATCAGCGGCTGGGGAGTGACCGGGAACGACAGTGGCAGCACGAGCGACAGCGCCACCCAGACGCCATAGGCACGCGGCAGGCGGCGCAGCACCCCCACGGTGGCCACCAGCGCGAACACGAGCGTCGCGAACAGCATGATGTTGATCGCCGCGATCCGATAGGGATCGCCCGCGGCGATCTCGAAGTAGACCGGGCTGCGAGACCCCGAGGCGAGCTGGCGCACGCCGTCGAGCGCCGCGGTCAAGCCGTCCCAGGCGCCGCTGAGTGGCACGCTGAGCTCGCGTGACCATGCGTCCTGGACGTCGAGGAAGCGCAAGGCGTCTCCCTCCGCCAAGCCGAGCCAGGCGGCGTAGGCCGCCACGCCCAGAGGCGCCAGCAGCAGCCAGGCGGCGTCGCGCGGGCGCCGCCCGCGCGAGTCCCACCAGAGCATCAGCAACGGCCCCAGCAGCAGCAGCCCGGCGCTGCGCGTAGCCGCGGCGGCCATCACGGCGGCACCGGCCCAGGCCCAGCGCTCGGTGCGGGCGGCGTAGAAAGCCCCCACGGCGAGGAGCAGGAACAGGCTCTCCGAGTAGGGAGCCCCGAAGAACACGGCGGCGGGAAAGACGGCGAGCAGCACGAGCGTGGGCCGGGCGAGTCGCCGGCCCAGCTCGAGCGCCACAAGCCGGTGCAGCAGGGCCAGCGCGGCCACGAAGGCAGCCAGGGCGATCGCGTACGAGGCCACGAGCAATGCGGCGTTCGAGCCGCCCCCGAGCGTGCCCAGTGCCCTGATCAGCACCGGATAGAGGGGAAAGAAGGCGGCGCGGGGCTCGCTGCCGGCGTAGCCCGTGTCGGCGATGCGGAGGTACCAGGCGGCGTCCCAGCGCGCCAGTGCGCCCAGCACCGGATCGGCGAGCGCCTGGGTCAGAGCCGGCTCATCGAACTTGACCTCGTTCTCTGCCGCCAGGCCGCCACTCGCAGGACCGAAGGAGAGGGCGGCGAAGACCGCAACGAGGAGCACCGCGGCGCGGGTCGTCCAGGCCACGCGCCAGGCGACGCGGAGCGCTTCGGAGTCGCGCGCCGCCGCGAGGACGCGGGTCGCCGCAGGGGTAGCCTCATACGCCATGCCGGAAGCTCATTTCTACACGGCCGCTTCGTTCTTCCAGGAGAACGAGAACTGGATCGTGGCCGCGGCCTACTTCATCGGCGCGTTGGTGATCGCGCAGTTGGTCGACCGCCAGCTGTCCCGCCGCGGCCAGGTGGCGAGCGAACGCGTGGCCGGAGTGGTGGGCGGCGAGCTGTCCCCCGTGGCCACCACGCGGCTGCGGCTGGTGCGGCGGCTGATCTTCGCCCTGATCATCCTGGTGGGGCTCGCGCTGGCCCTCTGGCAGTTCGAGTCCGTCAGGACGGTGGGCTCGGCCATCCTGGCCTCGTCCGCGGTGCTCGGCCTCGTGGTGGGCTTCGCCGCCCGCGCCGTGCTGGCCAACGGCATCGCCGGCGTGCTGCTGGCCATCACCCAGCCGATCCGGATCGGGGATCTCGTGACCTTCCAGGACAAGACCGGCGAGGTGGAGGACGTGAGGCTGAGCTACACCTACATCCGCCTCGAGGACGGACACCGGCTGATCGTCCCCAACGAGCAGCTGGCCCAGAGCTCGATCGAGAACCACACGATCAATGATCCGCGCGTGCAGGTGGAGGTGTCGGTGTGGCTCTCGCCCGACGCCGACCTCGACCGCGCCATCGAACTGGTGGAGTCCGAGGCCGAAGACATTTCCGCCGTGGTGGCCGAGGTCGACAAGGAGGGCGTGCGACTCAGCGCCACCACCTGGTCGGCCAACCCCGCCGAGCGCGGGCGGGTGGCCACCGAGCTGCGCCGGCGCTGGCTGCGAGAGCTCCGCGAGCACGGTCTATCCTCCGTCGAGGCCTCCTGACACGGGAAGCGTGCGGAAGTCCGTTTCTCCATGACCCATCGCCACAGACAGATGAGGAGGCGGAGGCGCTCCAGTGGCGCGAAGGGCAAGATCGCCCTGGCGCTGGGGCTCGTCGCCTCCGTCGTCGTGATCGGCGTCCTCTCGGCCGCCGGCTACGTGCTGGCAGTGGCCGCCACGGCGCCCGATCTCAGCGAGCTGCGCGCACAGGACAAGGGCGAGGTCTCGGTGGTGTTCGCGGCCGACGGGACGCGGCTCGGGTTCGTGCAGTCGGACACCGTCCGCCGGGTCGTCCCCTTCGCGGACATGCCGCCGGTGATGCGCCAGGCGACGGTGGCGATCGAGGACGAGCGCTTCTACAAGCACGAGGGCGTCGACTTCAACGCGATCATCCGGGCCGGGATCAAGAACCTCGAGTCGGGCAAGACGGTGCAGGGCGGGTCCACGATCACCCAGCAGCTGGTGCGTGCGCTCTACATCAAGGACCCCAAGCGGGACTTCCAGCGCAAGATCCGTGAGGCCAAGCTCGCCTCCGAGCTGGAGGAGAAGCGTTCCAAGCGCTGGATCCTGCACCAGTACCTCAACTCGATCCCCTACGGCACCGTCGGTGGGCGCACGGCCATCGGGGTCCAGGCCGCCGCGGTGACGTTCTTCGACAAGCAGGCGGATGACCTCGACCTAGCTCAGTCGGCCCTGCTCGCCGGACTCCCGCAGGCACCCTCGCAGTACAACCCGTTCCGCAATCCCGCCACCGCCCTTCAACGCCGCAACGAGGTGCTGCGGGCGATGGCCGACAACGGCTACATCAGCGCGGCCGAGGCGCGTGAGGCCGGCCGGACGCGGCTCAAGCTCAAGCGCGGCACGCGCTATACCACCCGGCGCGAGCCCTACTTCTTCGACTACGTCCAGGAGAAGCTGATCGAGCGCTACGGCGTGGGGGTGGTCCGGCGTGGTGGACTGCGGATCTTCACCACGATCGATCCGCAGATGCAGGACTCGGCGCGCGAAGCGATCAACGCCTATTACGGGGACCCCGCCGGTCCCGCCTCGGCGATCGTGTCGCTCGATCCCAACAACGGCAAGATCCGGGCCATGGCGTCGAGCGGAACCTACGACGACCGCACCTTCAACATCGCCGCCCAGGGTCATCGCCAGCCCGGCTCGGCCTTCAAGACCATGGTGCTGACCGCAGCGATCCTCAAGGGCATTGACCCGGACTCCACCAGCTACACGTCGAAGCCACTGGCCATCAACGATCCCAAGTACGGCGAGTGGAACGTCAAGACGTTCGGCAACACCTACTCGGGCACGATCTCGCTCACCCGGGCCACGCTGGCGTCCGACAACTCCGTCTACGCGCAGCTGATCCTCGATGTCGGCCCGGACTCCGTGTGCAAGGCAGCCAAGCTGCTGGGCATCACCACGAAGCTCGACTGCTACCCGGCCGAGGGGCTCGGCGGCCTCACCCGGGGCGTCACCACGCTGGAGATGGCGGGTGCCTACGGCACGCTGGCCAGTGGCGGCGTGCGTCACCGGCCGACCGGGATCGAGAGGGTGGTCTTCCCCGACGGCAAGAGCGAGAAGCTCGCCAAGCCCGAGGGCAAGCGCGTCATGACCGACGGCCAGGCCTACGAGGTCACGAAGATCCTCGAGATGAACATGCAGTCGGGCACGGGCACGGCCGCCTACTACGGCTGCCCGGCGGCCGGCAAGACGGGCACCACGGACGAGGCCAAGGACGCCTGGTTCGTGGGCTACACCCCGCAACTGTCGACGGCGGTATGGGTGGGCTATCCCGACGCCGGCGTGGCGATGCCGGGTGCACAGGGAGGTACCTACGCAGCGCCCGTCTGGAATGCCTTCATGTCGCCCGCCCACGGGGAGTTCTGCGGAGACTTCGCGCTTCCGACCGAGCCCTTCCAGTCCGCGCCCTTCTTCGGCAACTACGCCAGCACGGGCAACAGCGGCACGAGCGGCTCCTACGACTACGGCTCCGGTGACCCGGCCTACACCGAGGACGACACCGGTGATACCAGCGGCGATGGCGGGGGTGACTACGACCCGAACCTGTATGAGTCGCCGCCTCAGGAACCGCCGGACGTCCAGACGCCTTCCACTCCGGCCGAGCCCGCGCCCGCACCGGGGACCGGCGGCACCGGCGCGGACGGCTGATACCTCCGTCCTGGCCGAGCTCGAACTCATCGCCGCCATACAGGCCGCGCTGGGCGATCGCAGCGGCCGGCTCGTGCGCTGGACCGGCGATGACGCCGCCGTGGTCCGCGCCCGTCCCTTCGCGGTGACCTCGATCGACACGCTGGTGGAGGGCACGCACTTCCGCCTGGCCACTCACGCGCCGGCAGACGTGGGCTGGAAGGCGCTAGCCACCGCGCTCTCCGACATCGCCGCGATGGGCGCCCAGGCGGGCGAGGCCTACGTCTCGCTCGTGGTGCCCGAGGCCTTCGAGCACGCTCTGGCGCTGGTGGGGGGCATGGAGCAGCTGGCCGAACAGTGTGAGACGACGATCGCCGGCGGCGACGTGGTGGGCGGCCCTGTCCTGGTGGTCACGGTGGCCGTCACCGGCTGGGCAGAGACCGAGCAGCAGCTCGTGGGCCGCGATGGGGCGTCGGCGGGAGATCTGGTGGGGGTCACCGGGCAGCTGGGCGGCTCGGAGGCGGGGCGGCGGCTGTTGGAGCGCGGCGAGCGCGAGCCGCAACAGCTGCTGGAGCGCCATCTGCGGCCGCGCCCCCGGCTGACAGAGGGCCGCGCCCTGGCCGCCGCCGGGACCTCGGCGATGATCGACCTGAGCGACGGTCTGGCCACCGATGCCGGCCACGTGGCGCGGAGCAGCGGTGTGCAGCTGCGGGTGGACCTGGAACGGCTGCCGCGGTCCGAAGGTGTGACCGCCGAGGAGGCGGCGGCCGGCGGCGACGACTACGAGCTGCTGGTGACGCTGCCCACGTCACGCCGGGCAGTTGCGGAGGGGGCGGCCGGCCTGACGTGGATCGGTGAGGTGACGGAGGGGGAGGGCCTGGTTCTGCTCGGCCGGGACGGGCGGCCCGTCGAAGGGCTGCGGGGCTTCGAGCACGGCTGAGGGGTCTGACCCTCAGCGGCCCAGGGCGCTTCGCGTGCCTCCGAGCGATCCCGGTCCCGCGTATGACCCGGGCCCGAAGACCGAGGGGCCCTGCTCGCCGGGTGAGGGCTGCTCCTCCTCGGGCGTGCGCCAGGCGAGCTCGGCCGTGCCGCACGCCGCTCCCAGCACGAGACAGCCCACGAGCGCCGTCGCGAACCCGACGCTGTGCCCGGTCACGAGCATCACCAGATACCAGGCCGCCTCGAGCGGGTCGAGCGACAGCGCGAAGAGGTAGTAGACGGCCACCAACAGCGCGGGCAGCAGGCCCACGCCGATCATCACCAGCCGGGCCCGCCGGGGAGGCAGCGGCCGCGGCAGCACGGCGAGCATCCACAGATGCGCGGCGGGGACGACCAGCAGCCCGGCGTACGGGTTGAGTGCCCACAACAGCAGGCAGCCGATGCTCAGCGTGAGCGAGAGCGCCACCGCAGTGCCCGGTTCCGCGGGGTCCTTGAGGCGTGGGTCCGGCCGCGCCGCGAGCCAGCGCGCAAGCAGGAACGCGAGCAGCATCGCCGCCAGCAGGCCCCCCAGCACAGCCAGAGCGGGTCCATCGAGCGGCAACACCTCAGGCGGCACCGGCGCCGGAGGTGGGCTCGGCGTGGCCCCCACCAGAGCCAGTAGCTCGGCGAGCGCCAGGGCGGCCAGGAAGGGTGCCAGCCAGGCGCCGACGAAGCGCAACCAGATCAGCACCTCGATCTGCCGCCGCCGGGCGCGGGCGAAGGCGTCCACCGAAGCGACGAAGACGGGCAGCAGCAGCGTGCCGGCCAGCAGCGAGATGACCCAGCCGGGCAGCACCTGGCTCACGGCCAGCAGGTAGGAGTCGGGGCCGTGCCCGGGGCGGCGTCCCTGGTCGAGCGCGGTCACCGTCCGCAGCGTCGCCCGGCCGAGCGCGCCCAGGCGGTCCGCATCGATGGCCTCAACCGGCCCGTCGCCGGGCGGCGGCAGCTCCCCGCTGCCCGAGATGCGCACGGACTCGTATCCGCCCGCCAGGAGCACGCCCTGCGGACCGATCCCGATCGGGAAGGCGAGCCGGGCCAGCTGGCCCAACAGGCCGTTGCCCGAAGCCACGCGCTCGAGCTCCTCACGGATCGATTGCTCCATGGTGCGCTGCAGGCCGATGCCGGCGCGGCGCGAGTCGTTCGACCAGGCCTGCACGGAGGCCTCCTCGCTGTCCGAGCCGAGCTGGGACATCACGATCACCGCCTCCACGAACGGAGGCGAGCCGAGCTCGGCCAGCAGGCGCTCGGTGCCGACCTCGCCCAGGTAGGACCCGTCCACCGACGCCAGCACGAGCGTCTTGCGTGAAGGACGACCCTGGAAGACCTCGGCGAGCTCGAGCAGGGCGGCGGTGTCGGACGCGCTGCCCGGGGCGTCCGGGACATCGGGGGCGTCACGCGCCGCCACGATCACGATCTGCCGCCGCGAGCTTCCGGCGCGCCGGCCGATCACGTTCTCGAGCGCGCGACCGGCGTGGGTGAAGGCCTGAGACTCGACCTGGAAGCCGCCGGCATCGAACCCTGCAGCCACCAGCTCCGCCGTGGCCGCGTCGCCCGGCGTCCCGGCGCGCCGGTTGGGCTCATCCGTGGCGATCCTCCCCGCCAGGCGGGCCGCCTGATCGCCGTCGAAGAGCACGTCTGCGGCCAGCCCCTGGGGCAGCGGGCGCGGGCGCGACTGGAAGGAGAACATCGCCAGCACCACCGCCAGGAGCGCCGGAATGAAGGCCGCCCTGTATACCCGCGCCTCGATCACTCCCGCCCAACCTACAATTCCCTAGGTGAGTGACTCGGCGCCTCGCATCCTGCTCGTCGACGATGAGGACGCGGTCCAGAAGCTGTTGACCTATCCGCTCCGCAAGGAGGGATACGACGTGGTGCCCGCGCTGGACGGCCAGGAGGCTCTCGAACGGCTCACCGAGAACGACTTCGACCTCGTGGTGCTCGACGTGATGATGCCCAAGATCGACGGGTTCGACGTCTGCCGCGAGATACGCTCGCGCAGCACGGTGCCGATCATCATGCTCACCGCCAAGGCGGACGAGACCGACAAGATCCTCGGCCTCGAGCTGGGCGCGGACGACTACATCACCAAGCCGTTCTCGCTGCGCGAGTTCCGCAGCCGGGTGCGGGCCGTGCTGCGCCGGGCCGCGCTTGCGGCACCCGAGGAGCGCCTCGAGGAGCCGATCGAGGCCGGCGAGGTGCGCATCGACTTCGAGAAGCGGCTGGTCGAGGTGCGCGGCGAGGCCGTGCGCCTCACGTACGTGGAGTTCGAGATCCTCGCCGCGCTGGCGCGCAGCCCCGGCCGGGTGTTCAGCCGCACGATGTTGCTGGAGCGCGTGTGGGGCGACGCCGCCTACCGCGATCCGCGCACCATCGACGTTCACATCCGCCATTTGCGCGAGAAGCTCGAATCCGAGCCAAAGACACCCGAGCTGATCCTCACGGTGCGCGGGGTGGGCTACCGCTTCCAGGACGGGTGAGGAGCATCCGGTCGCTGGGCAACAAGGTCGCGCTGCTGTTCTTCCTGATCACGGCCGCGGCGTTCGGCGTCATCTACTTCTGGGTGGTCACCCAGCCCGAGTCGAGCTTGGAGGAGCGCCGTCTGCGCGATCTCGAAGCCGTGGCAGGCGCCTACCGGGGGACGCTCGAGCAGCTCCGCGAGTCGGACGCCGAGCAGCCCAGGCTCGACCGCGCGGTGCGCGGGCTGGCCGAGGTCACCGACTCTCGCCTGACGATCCTCGCCTGGGAGGAGGACCCCAAGGGCCGTCAGCTCGACCTGCGCGGGCTCGAGTTCACCGTGCGCAGCGACTCCGGCGAGCGTCGCGCCGTGCCGCGGGCCGAGAACCTCGCCGCACGCGCCGTCCGCAAGGGACGCAGCCAGAGCGGCCTGAGTGACTTCCAGGGTGAGGACATCGGCCTCGTGGCCCAGCCGCTGGGACCCAAGCCCAAGCAGGATCCCCAGTGGGTGGCGCTCTATTCGCGCGACTTCGAGGAGGTGGCCGAGACCGTCTCCTTCATCCGGGCGCGGGTGCTCTGGGCCACCGCGGCCGCGCTGCTGATCGCGCTGATCGGCGGCTACTGGGTGGCGCGCCGGCTCGCCCGGCGCGTGCGACGTGTGGAGCGGGCCGCCGCCGACGTCGCCCGCGGCCAGTTCAAGGACCCCCTGCCCGTCGACTCCGAGGACGAGCTCGGCCAGCTCACCCGCACCTTCAACGAGATGCAGCACCAGCTGCAGGAGGTGGACGTCGCTCGTAAGGAGTTCATCGCCACCGCCTCCCACGAGCTGCGCACCCCGATCTTCTCGCTCGCCGGCTTCGTCGAGCTGCTCCAGGACGAGGACCTCGACGACGAGACCCGGCGCGAATTCGTGAACACGATGGCCGAGCAGGTGGCGCGCCTGCAGAAGCTGTCGGTCGACCTGCTCGACCTGTCCCGCCTCGACTCCGGCTCGGTGGAGCTTCAGACCGAGACGGTCGACCTCGCGGAGCTCACGCGCTCCGTGGTCGGGGAGTTCCGGCCCGCCCTGACCGACCACGGAACCAACGTGCTGATGCTGGTCCCCGACGAGGGCCCGGAGGCGCGCTGCGACCGTGAGCGGGTGGCCCAGATCATGCGTATCCTCCTCGACAACGCTCTCCGGCACACCCCCGAGGGCACTGACGTCACCGTGAGCGCGCACCGCGACAACGGAGCCGCCGAGCTGACGGTGGCCGACCTGGGCCCGGGCCTCCCGGCCGGCTCGCATGAGAAGGCGTTCGAGCGGTTCTACACGGGCGACGCCGCCCGCGGGGCCGGCCTCGGCCTCGCGATTGCGCGCGAGCTGGCCGAGCGGATGGACGGCAACCTCGTCCTGGGCAGCCACGACGGGGCCACCGAGTTCACCCTGAAACTGCCCTCGGACGGAGCCGCCACGTGAGGCCCGTCAGGGCGGTGGCCGGCGCGGCCGTTGGGCTCGCGCTCCTCGTCGGCGGCTGCGCCAGCTCGGACGACGATGAGGGGGCCGCCGCGGAGGGAGCGCGCGAGGTCACCACCACCAGGGTTCAGGTCGTGGAGGGCATCGGTCGCGAAGGGGGCTTCGATCCCGGTCAGATCTACGAGCGCCTCTCGCCCGGGGTCGTCACGGTCCTCTCCCTGTTCGGCGGAGCGGCCAACGTCCTCGAGGGCGGCGGTGAGGGCGGGCAGGGCTCGGGCTTCGTGCTCGACGGGCAGGGCTACATCGCCACCAACGCGCACGTGGTCACCAGCGAGACCGACGAGACGGAGCGCGCGGAGCGAGTGTTCGTCGAGTTCTCGGACGGCAACCGGGTGCCGGCGGAGATCGTGGGCACCGACCCCAACGCCGACGTGGCGCTGCTCAAGGTCGATCCCCGTGACCTCGCGCTGACTCCGCTGCCTCTCGGGCGCTCCGCCACCATCGATGTCGGCGCCGCGGTGGCCGCGATCGGCAGCCCGTTCGGAGAGCGTCAATCGCTCTCGGTGGGAGTGGTCTCGGCCATCAACCGCAACATACGGTCGCTGACCCGCTTCGGGATCGGCAACGCCATCCAGACCGATGCAGCCATCAACCCGGGCAACTCCGGCGGTCCGCTGCTCGACCCCAGGGGCCGCGTGATCGGGGTGAACGCCCAGATCAAGTCGCAGTCGGGCGGAGGCGAGGGCGTGGGCTTCGCCATCCCGGTGGACACGGTGGCGCGCTCCCTGGGCGAGCTGCGCGAAGACGGCAAGGTGGACTACGGCTACCTGGGCGTCTCCACGCTCGTGCTCTGGCCACAGCTGGCCGAACGGCTCGACATAGACGCCCAGGCAGGAGCCCTCGTCCAGGAGGTGGAGGCGGGCAGCCCGGCTCGCGACGCCGGGATCGAGGCGGCCGAAGATACGATCAGCTTTCAGGGGCAGACCGACATCCCCGAGGGTGGCGACGTGATCGTGGCGGTCGACGGCGACCAGCTCACTCGGGAGGACGACCTCTCGGACGTGATCAGCCGCCGCAGCGCCGGTGACGCGGTGGTGCTCACGGTCCTGCGCGACGGCGAGCGGCGCACGGTCGAGGTCGAGCTCGAGCCCCGTCCCGCCGGCACCGCTCCCTAGAGGGCCCCTTCCCATGCGGCCTGTTGCCCGATTCCGGGTAGGGTGCAAGCGAGGTGGAGGCGTCACAAGCAACCGACAGCCGGGACGTCTCGTTGACCATTCCGGCCCGCCCCGACTACCTGGTGCTGGCACGTCTGGCGCTGTCCGCGGTCTGCCGGCTCACCCCGCTCTCGCCCGAAGAGGTGGCGGACCTCAAGCTCGCCATCACCGAAGCGGCCAACGATTTCGTGGACGATTCGCGGCCCCTCGACGACGAGAGCCGCCTGGCCTTCTCCTTCCGGCTCACCGACGACCGGCTGCAGATGGATCTCGACGGCCCATCGGGCGCGGTGGCGGCCAGCGAGCAGGAGCTGAGCCGGGCGATCATCGACGCGACCGTCGACGAATCGGACTTCGCGTCGGGCCAGACCAGGCTGGTGAAGTATCTGAACGTGTCCGCCGAGTAGTCTGGCGCCCGTGCTACAGCCGGTTTCCGTAGGAAACAAGAGTCTTTCCGACTACACCCACCTGGTCGGCCGGCCTCTCGTAAAAGAGATCAGAGATCTCGCCGAGGACCTTCAGGGCCTGCGCGTCCTGCACGTCTCCGCCACCGCCTTCGGAGGCGGCGTCTCGGAGATCCTCTACACGCTGATCCCGCTGATGAACGACGCGGGGATCGACGCCGAGTGGCAGGTAATGCTGGGCCGCGAGGAGTTCTACAACGCCACCAAGCGGCTCCACAACGCGCTACAGGGCCACCCGGACTCCCTGACCGACGAGGAGTGGGAGGTCTACTTCCGCTACAACGACATGAACGCGGCGGAGATCACCAGCGGCTGGGACGTGATCATCATCCACGACCCCCAGCCGGCGGGGGTCAAGCGCCTGGTCCCCGACAAGGCGAAGACCTGGGTCTGGCGCTGTCATATCGACCTCTCCACGCCCAACCCGGAGGCGATCGAGCGCATCGTCCCACTGGTGCAGGACTACGACGCGTCGGTCTGGCACGTGCCGGCCTACGTCCCGGCAGGAGTCGACGGCTCCGCGGGCGGCGTGGTCATCTGCCCTCCGGCCATCGATCCGCTGTCGCCCAAGAACATGGCCCTCTCGCCCGAGGACGCCGCCTTCGTGTGCGACCAGTTCGGTATCGACGTCGATCGGCCGCTGATGTGCCAGGTATCGCGCTTCGACCCCTGGAAAGATCCGATCGGGGTGATCGACGCGTATCGCCTGGTCAAGCAGGAGCTGCCCGAGGTGCAGCTCGCGCTGATCGGCTCGATGGCCACGGACGACCCCGAGGGCTGGGAGTTCTTCAACTCGACCATGGCCCACGCCGACGGCGATCCCGACATCCACATCCTCAACAACTTCAACAACGTGGGCGCGATCGAGGTCAACGCCTTCCAGTCGCAGGCCGACGTGGTGATTCAGAAGTCCACCCGCGAGGGGTTCGGCCTGACCGTCTCCGAGGCGCTCTGGAAGGGGCGTCCCTTCATCGGCGGCAACGTGGGCGGCATCCCGCTGCAGGTGCAGGACGGCCAGACCGGCTTCCTCGTCTCCTCTCCCGAGGAATGCGCCGACCGCTCCCTGCGCATCCTGAAGGAGCCCGACCTCGGTAAGCAGCTGGGCCGCACGGGTAAGGAGCACGTGCGCGCCCATTTCCTGACCCCCCGGTTGCTCCGCGACTGGCTCAAACTCTTCCACGAGCACAAGTGAAACCCGATACCCCCCTCGTCCTCGTCTCGAATCGCGGCCCGGCCACGTTCGAGGACGGGAAGCCGAGCCGGGGCGGCGGTGGGCTGGTCACGGCCCTCCAGGGGCTCGTTCACCACCGCGACGCGGTCTGGGTGGCCTCCGCGATGTCCGACGAGGACGCCGAGGTGTCCGAACAGCACGGCGGCAGATCGTTCGAGGTCGAGCTCGACGGCGACACCTACCGGATCAAGCTCGTGACCAGCGACCCGGAGGCCTACGACGGCTTCTACAACGTCATGGCCAACCCGATGTTGTGGTTCATCCAGCACTACCTCTGGGATCTCTCGAACGCCCCGGACATCCGCCGCCACGAGGTGAGCGCCTACGAGAACGGCTACTGCGTGGTCAACGAGGATCTGGCCCGAGCGGTCCTCCAGGAGGTCGAGGACGAGACCGAGGCCGTGGTGATGCTGCACGACTACCACCTCTACCTGGCGCCCAAGTTCATCCGCCGCGAGCGCCCGGACCTGTTCCTGCACCACTTCGTGCATATCCCCTGGACCCAGCCGGACGCGTGGCGCGTGCTCCCCGCCGACATGCGCGAGGACATCTACGAGGGCATCCTCTCCAACGACATCATCGCCTTCCACACGCGCTCCTACCGGCGCAACTTCCTGCTCTGCTGCCGCGACCTGTTCGATCTCGAGGTGGACGAGGAGGCCGGCATCGTGCGCTTCGACGGGCGCGACGTGTGGGTGCGCTCCTATCCGCTGCCGATCTCGGCCGAGACCTTCCACCGCACCGCGCAGCGGCCCGCCGTGCACCAGTACGAGCGCGAGATCCTGCGGCGCCGGCGCGAGCACCTGCTCCTGCGCGTCGACCGGGCTGACCTGTCCAAGAACATCCTGCGCGGCTTCACCGCCTTCGACCTGTTCCTCGAGCAGCACCCCGAGTTCAAGGAGCAGGTCACCTTCATCGCCCACCTGATCCCCTCGCGCCAGGACGTGCCCGAGTACGCCGAGTATCTCGAGCGCATAGAGGCCCTGGTCGCGGTGGTCAATCACCGGCACGGCACCACCGACTGGATGCCGATAGAGCTGCGCCTGCGGGAGAACCTCGAGGAGGCCATCTCGGCCTACAAGCACTACGACCTGCTGATGGTCAACGCGATGTTCGACGGCATGAACCTGATCGCCAAGGAGGGACCCCTGGTAAACGAGCGCCACGGGGTGTCGCTGCTGAGCGAGAACACAGGCGCCCACGAGGAGCTCGCGGAGTTCGCGCTCTCGGTGAACCCCTTCGACGTACAGGAGCAGGCCGACGCGATCCACCGCGCGCTGACCATGTCGGCCGAGGAGCGCTCCTGGCGCGCGCAGGGCCTGAAACGGATCGTGACCGCCCGCAATCCGGGCGACTGGGTCGACGACCAGCTGGCCGACATCGAGGCCAAGCGCCAGGGCCGGGCGCCGGTCGCGAGCTAGGGCGCCGGTCCGCGGTCAGGTCGCCCGTCGCGCAACCACCGTCTGTGACTAGGGGCCGCCGGGCTCGGGAGTGAACTCGCCGGCCCGCGGTCGTGCTTCGGGCGGCGGAGGTGGCGGTGGCGGTGGCGGTGGCGGTGATGCTGGGAGCGACGCGGGCGCGGAGCCTTCGGGGTATGTCGCCGGCCGGGGCACGGACGGCGCCGGCTCGGAGGAGGGCGCGGGGGCGCGGCCTGGCGACGGCGGCCCACTCCCTCCCCGGTTCCGTTCTCGTTCCTTCTTGAGTCTCCGTTCTCCCCCCTCGTCGGGCCCAAACGCTTCCGCCGTCCCGCTTCCCTGCTGCCTTTCTCGAGCCGGAGCCCTCCCCGGCTCACGGTCGCCGCGCTCAGGGCCGGCCCTCGGCAGCCGTCTCGACCCCTGCCCGGTCTGACGCTCCCTCACCGGCTGCTCACCCGCACCCCCGCTGAACAGCAGGAACCCGGCGGCGAGCAGGACGGCCAGCAACCCCACATTGACCCATCGCACCCGGCGCAGCAGCGCCGGGGCGCCACCCGCCCGCCGCCGGTTCACCCTCCTAGAAGCCGCTCGCGAAGCGGCCTCGCCCCCGAGCAGGGCACACACCCGCTGCTAACCTGCGGCGCTGCATGGCCGGCCTCTACGACCTCTTTCTGCTCATAGATCCCAACGCTCCGGAGGAGCGGCGCACCGCCGCCGTCTCCGAGGCCGAGTCCCTGATGACCTCAGGCGGCGCGCTCGTGGCGAGTCACGATTGGGGCCAGCGCCGGATGGCGTACGAGATCGACCACCGCCCGGACGCCGAGTATCGCTTCTACCAGTTCGAGGGCGACAATGCCCTGCTCGACCGGCTCAACCAGCGCCTGCGGATCCTCGACGCCGTTCTGCGCTACCGGATCATCAAGGCCAAGCCCGGCCAGCCCGTGCCGCCGCCGCCCGAGCAGCAGGCCCCGCGCCGCCGCGAGGACCGCGAGGCGCAGGACACCAAGGTCGCCGCCCGCGCGGCGGCCGACGCTCCTGCGACCGACGAGTAGCTCCGGCCCCGGCCACACCGAGCACCGCCGCCCGGCGCACGGCCGAGCCCCTTTCGTAACGGCTTCGCCAAACAAGCCGCACTTTTCAGCAACTTCCGGTCAGGACCGCCCAAGCGCGCCGACCCCATTTGTACTCTCGACCGACAGCCCAATCAGCCGTCCTCTTTGGCAGGGACAGGAGGGAAGGACCTCATGGCAGGAGTCAACTTGAACAGGGTGTGCCTCACCGGAAACCTCACCCGGGATCCGGAGCTGCGCACCACCTCGGGCGGTACGTCCGTCTGCAGCCTGCGGGTTGCGTGCAACACGCGCCGCAAGGACGGATCCACCGGCGAGTGGACCGAGAAGCCCAACTACTTCGACGTCACGGTCTGGGGCGTGCAGGGTGAGAACTGCGCCCAGTACCTCTCCAAGGGCCGTCCGATCGCGGTCGACGGACGCCTCGAATGGAGGGAGTGGCAGGACCAGAACGGCAACAAGCGGCAGTCGGTAGATATCATTGCCGACTCTGTCCAGTTCCTCGGCTCCCGTGAGGGTGGCGAGAACGGCGGCCGCTTCACGCCTCAGAGCGACGTTCCCGCGGATACCGCGGACTTCGCCCAGGCGCCAGCCGGCCCCGGGGGATCGGACGACGACATTCCGTTCTGACCCGAACTAGCGAGTACGCAGGAGCAAACTGGTGGCCAAGCAGCGTGGAGGAACAAGCAACACCGCGACCCGCGACAGACGTCGTGGCCGCGGCAAGGGCGTTCCCGGAGGGGGGCGACGCAAGTCCTGCCCCTTCTGCAAGGAGAAGGTCGACATCGTCGACTACCGCGACCTCGCGTCACTGCGCCGGGCGATCAGCGACAAGGGCAAGATCCGCTCTTCTCGCGTCACCGGCGCCTGCCGGCGCCACCAGTCCCAGCTCGCCAACGCGGTGAAGCGCGCCCGTGAGCTCGGCCTCCTGCCGTACGTCGCCGACCGGTGATGGCTGCAAACCGTCGCACTCCTGCGTCCTCGGTCGCGGACAGGCACAGCCTTGTTCGCTCCCTGCGTCCTGGGATTGCTCGGTTTTCGCACTCACCCTTGCCGGTCGCGTAAGGACGGAACCATGGCTCAGGCAATCCTCTTGAAGGACCACGACACGCTCGGCGAGCGCGGTGACGTCATCGACGTCTCGCCGGGATACCTGCGCAACTTCCTCGTGCCCCGCAAGCTCGCACAGCCGGCCACGCCGGCGGCGATCGCGGAGACCCAGCGGCGGCGCGACGCCACCGAGCGAGCCGCCGCCGAGGCGGCGGCCAAGGCCGAGGAGACTGCGGCGCTGCTGCGCAAGACCGTGCTGACCATCTCGCACCAAGCGGGCGACGATGGTCGGCTGTTCGGCTCGGTCACCTCGCAGGAGATCGTGGACGCGATCCGTCAAGCACGGGGAGTACGCCTGGACAAGCGCCGAGTGGCGCTCGAGGAGCCCATCAAGACCACGGGCACTCACATGGTCACCGTCGAGGTCGCGGACGGCGTGACGACGGAGATCAAGACCATCGTCACCCCCCAGGCGTAGTCCCTCAGTGACGCTGCGCGGCACCGCCTGCGCCGTGAGGGACTCCGCGCCGCGCTGATGGCCGTCACCACGCGTCCTGAGGCCGCCGGCGGGGTTCCTCCTCACAACGAGGAAGCCGAGGGCTCCGTTCTCGGGGCCATCCTGCTTACCGAGCAGGCTCTCGACGGCGTCCTCCTCGAGGTGGGACTGCGACCCGGGGACTTCTATCGGCCGAGGCATCAGCTCATCTTCGGGGCGATGATCCGGCTCAAGGAGAAGGCGGAGCCCGAGGCCGTGGACGCCCTGACGGTCTCGGAGGAGTTGCGGCGGGCCGGCGAGGTGGAGAAGGCCGGGGGCGAGGCCTATGTCCACTCGCTGCCCACGGTGGTGCCCGCGCTGGGGGCCGTCCTCGACTACGCCCGAATCGTCAAGGAGCACGCGTTGCTCCGCAGCGTGCTCAGCGCGACGCGGGAGATCCAGGACGAC
Organism: uncultured Thermoleophilaceae bacterium; assembly: GCA_963813495.1. GTDB lineage: Bacteria > Actinomycetota > Thermoleophilia > Solirubrobacterales > Thermoleophilaceae > JACVRW01. The sequence continues at coordinate 290,205 of CAWEZC010000011.1, read as the reverse complement.
GTGCTCGGCCGGCGCGGCGAGGCGCGCGAGCTGATCGAGCGGGCGGAGTCCGTTCTATTCAAGATCGGCCACGACGGCGGAATGGCCGAGATGCGAACGATCGAGGCCGTTCTCCACGAGGAGATCGACAAGCTCGAGGAGCTGTCGCGCAGCGATGTCGGCCTCACCGGAACGCCCTGCGGCTTTCAGGACATCGACGACCTCACCGGCGGCTTTCAGCCCGGCAACCTGATCGTGCTGGCGGCGAGGCCCTCGATGGGGAAGTCGACCCTGGCCACCAACATCGCCGAGAACGCCGCCATCGACCACGGCCGGTCCGTGGCCCTCTTCTCGCTGGAGATGTCCGAGACCGAGCTCGCCCACCGTTTCATCGCCTCCCAGGCCAAGGTGTCGAGCGACGAGCTGCGCAAGGGGCGGGTCAAGGCCGATCGCTGGCCCAAGGTCCTGCGCGCCGTCGAGAAGCTCGCCCGGGCGCCCATCTACATCGACGACTCGAGCGACATCGGCGTGCTCGAGATGCGCGCCAAGGCCCGCCGGCTGCACGCGCGCAGCGACAACGGGCTGGGGCTGCTGATCGTCGACTACCTGCAGCTGATCCGTCCTGATGGGCGCGCCGACAGCCGCGTCGAACAGGTCGGCCAGATCAGCCGTGGTCTCAAGATCCTCGCCCGCGAGCTCGAAATTCCGGTGATCGCGGTCTCCCAGCTCTCACGCGCCGTGGAAGCCCGCAATCCACCGATCCCGATGCTCTCCGACCTGCGCGAGAGCGGCCAGGTCGAGCAGGACGCCGACGTCGTGATGTTCGTCTACCGCGACGAGTACTACGACCGCGAGTCCGAGCGCCTGGGCGAGGCGGACATCATCTTTGCCAAGCACCGCAACGGTCCGGTGGGAGAGGTCACGCTCACCTTCCAGCCCCGCTACCCGCGCTTCAGCAGCATGTACCGCGAGCGGGGAGTCGAGTCGGTGGCCGCCCCGAACGGCGACGGCTGATGCTGCGCCCGGTCCCAGGCGAAGACCGCGACTGCCCTTTCGGCGAGTGCGACGGCTCCACCTGGGTCCTCGACGAGGAGACCAGCGAGGCCCGCCCCTGCCGCTGCCGCGAGCAGCGCAAGCGCCGGGCGCTGAGCGGGGGCATCGGCACGGGCATAGGCCGGCGCTTTCTCGAGGTCTCCTTCGAGCGCGAGCCGATCGTATCCCTTGATCCAATCGTCCTGCGGCCGGTCCGGGCCTTCCTGCGCTCCATCGAGCAGAACCTCGACCAGGGCCGCGGCCTATGGTTCGACGGCCCCGTGGGCACCGGCAAGACCTCCCTGGCCATCCTCGTTGCCAAGGCCGCCAAGGACGTCGGCCGTTCATACGCGGTCTACCCGGTTCCCCGCCTGCTGGCCGAGATCAAGCGCACCTTCGATCGCGACGCCAGCGACAACTACCTCGCCTTCTTCACGAAGCTGTGCTCGGTCGACGTACTCGTGCTGGACGACCTGGGCGCCGAGAAGCAGACCGAATGGGTCCTCGAACAGCTCTACTCGATCGTCAACGAGCGCTGGCAGGACCGCCGCTCAATCGTCGTGACCACCAACATTCCTGATGCGGACCCCGAGGCCCCCGGCCGGATGCTGAGCTCGAGCGCACGCGACCTCCGCGAAGCCATCAAGGGCGGCCGCCTGGACGGGCGCGATCTCGATGACCTGCGCCGCATCCTGGAGCGGCTCGAGCGCGTCAGCGGAGAGATCGGGGCCCGTGAGGTCGAGGGCCAGTTCGACCCCATTGCGCGACTGCGCAAGCAGATCGGCTCGCGCACGGTGTCGAGGCTGGTCGAGATCTGCGACGACCCCATCCCCATCATGGGCCCGGACCTCCGGATGGCGGCCCAAGGGGCCTGAGCGGGCCTTTCCCGCCATCTAGACTCGAGCGGGAATGCCGGGACTCGTGATAGTCGGCGCTCAGTGGGGCGATGAGGGCAAGGGCAAGGTCGTCGACCTGCTCGCCGAGCAGGCCGACCTCGTGATCCGCTTCCAGGGCGGCAACAACGCCGGCCACACCATCGTGCGCGAAGGTGAGACGTTCAAGTTCCACCTGATCCCCTCGGGGATCCTCTACCCCGGCAAGCTCTGCGCCATCGGCAACGGTGTCGTGGTCGATCCCAAGGTGCTCACGCAGGAGCTGGACGACCTGCGCCGCCAGCGGATCGACATCAGTGGCCTGCGCATCTCAGCCAACGCGCATCTGATCATGCCCTACCACAAGCTGCTCGACCAGGAGGGCGAGGCCAAGCTCGGCAAGCTCCAGATCGGCACGACCCGGCGCGGCATCGGGCCCTGCTACGCGGACAAGGCGTCGCGCCTGGGGATCCGGGTCCAGGACCTGCTCGACGAGAAGATCCTGCGCAAGAAGATCTATTCGGCGATGGAACCGAAGCGGCTGATGCTGCGCCCCTACGCCAAGGAGCCCGAGCTCGACCTGCACACGATGACCGAGGAATACCGCATCCTGGGCCATCGGCTCGAGCCCCACATCGCCGACACCGCGCCGATCGCCTGGCGGGTGCTCGACGACGACGGCCTCGTGGTCTTCGAGGGCGCCCAGGGCACTCTGCTCGACATCGACCACGGCACCTACCCCTTCGTCACCTCCTCCAACGTCGTGGCCGGCGCGGCCTGCGCCGGTGCCGGGGTCGGGCCGCGCTCGATCGACGAGGTCTGGGGAATCGCGAAGGCCTACACGACGCGCGTCGGCGCCGGGCCCTTTCCCACCGAGCTGGACGACGCTCTCGGCGACAGCATCCGAGACGCCGGCCACGAGTACGGCACCACCACCGGCCGGGCACGCCGCACCGGCTGGCTCGATCTCGTCGCTCTCCGCTACGCCACGCGCATCAACGGCCTCACCGGCCTGGTGGTGACCAAGCTCGACGTCCTGACCGGCATCGACCCGCTCAACGTGGCCACCCGCTACCTCGGCCCCGAGGGCGCCACCTTCGACGAATTCCCCTACCACCAGACGATCCTGCATCGCGCGCACGGAGAATGCGTCGCGCTCCCGGGCTGGCACGAGGACATCACGGGCTGCCGCTCGGAAGACGAGCTGCCGGCGAACGCTCGCGCATACCTCGACTACATCTCGGACTTCCTCGGCATCCCGATAGTCATGATCGGAGTCGGTCCCGGGCGCGAGGAGATGATCTGGACCGGCGCCGCCGAGCGCCTGCGCCCCGCCGCCGCCTGAAGTCCCCTCCTGCGCATCAGCTCTTCACGACGTGGCTCTTGACGACCATGTCGTGAAGCGCGCGGTTCTCGGCGTCCCACAGTGGCCAGAGGTAGTCCAAGATCGTGGGAATGGAAGCGAAGAAGCCACCGACGACGTTGAACAGCAGGTACTTGACGACGACCTCGCGCAGGAACCCATACCCCAGGTCGACGTCCTCGCCGGTGTCGCGCACCACGCGGATGCCCAGCGCCTGCTTGCCCCAGGTCTGTCCGTTGCGCGGACCCGGCCGTCTCATCAGCAGCGGCGCATAGAAGATCGCGGCCACCACGTAGGCCAGTGAGGCGATGATGCCTGTGACCACCGCGCCGACGTCGCTGCCAGCCGCGACGACGACAATCAGGACGACGATCGCGATCACCGGCACGGTCAGGATGAGCCAGTCAAGAATCTGGGCGCCGGCCCGGCTCCACCAGCCCGCCAGCGGGGCGCCCTGCCAGCCCATCTGCCGCCCGATCGGCTGGTGCCAGCCTCCCGGCGGCACGGGCCCGCCATAGCCGGGGGGGCCCTCCGGTCCGGCGGGCGACAGAGGCGCGGGAGGGGGGGCCTGCGGCATCTCGCCGGGCGGTGCGGGTACAGATGGTGTGCCGCCGGGCGGTGGCGCCTGTGGCCCGGAGGGCGGTGCTTGCGGCCCCGCGTCCGGATCCCGTGCTCCGGGCTCGCGAGGGTCGTCGGGCGAGGGGGGTCCGCTTTCCATTGGCGAAATCAAAGCACCGCGTGCGGCGCAGCGATCACGCCCCGGCCGCCGGGGCGGGCTCCAGCACGACCTCTTCGCCCCGGCGCAGGAACCGCAGGCCCAGCGCGAGCGCTCCCAGCAGCGCCATGACGGCCAGCGTGATCTGCACGCTGAGCAGCCCCTCTCGGCTCCAGTACACGTCGTCGAGCTCGAGCAGGAGAGCGGACTCGTCCAGCGTCAGCCCCATGCCGACTCCGAAGGGCACGGCGAGCCAGGGCTCGAGGTTCTCGTCGCGGGTCAGGATCGCCGCGGCGCCGGCGGCGAACGCGATCACGATCCCGGGCACGAAGTGGTGGATGTGGCGCCGGCCCACGCGCACGTTGCGAAACGGGCCCACCGTCGGCCGGCCGCGCAGCGTGTAGGTGATGGTGCGGACCACGATGAACGTCGCCGCGAATGAGGTCAGCATGTTGAACGTGGAGTTCTCGCGCGTCGACACCTCGCGATAACCCGCAAAGGCCACCTCGGCGGTCTCTGCCACCGCCTCCTCGGCCGCCAGCAGCAAGCGGTCGGTGTCCTGGGGCAGCGGCGCGTGGCCCCGCTGCCATACGCGCCAGACCTCGCCCACGACGACCGTGGCCACCGCGCCGGTGGCGAGGGCGCCCAGCACGAGGGTCCCGCGACCGGGGGCCAGCGCTCGCCGTCGGCGCCGCAACCTCACCCCGTGTCCCCACCCTCCGCGCTCACGTCACGTACCGGCCGGGCCGGCGCTCCCATCACCAGCGTGCGAGCGGGCACGTCGCGCGTGACCACGGCGCCTGCGGCCACGAACGCCTCCTCGCCCACCTCCACCCCCGGCAGAAGCACCGCGCGCGCGCCGATCCGGCAGCCGCGCCGCAGAAGCGCTCCGCGCAACTGCACCCCCGCCGAGCGCCGCCCGGCGGTGGGATCGTTGGTCAGCATCACGCCCGGAGCGATGAAGACGTCGTCCTCCACGACCGAGAAGGCCGTGACGTAGGACCCCGTCTGCATGCGCACGCGCGCTCCCAGCGAGACGTCGTTCTCCACCGAGGCGCCCCGGCCCACCACCGTCTCGTCCCCGATCGAGCTCCGCTCTCGCACGTGCGCCTGGTCCGCCACCACACAGCGCTCCCCGATGCGCGCGCCGGCCAGGATCACCGCGCCGGCCCCCACCGTGGTGCCGGCCCCCACCAGCGCCGGCCCGAACCCCGCGCTCGCGCTCGAACTCGAGTGGACCCCGAGCGCCAGTGGCTTGCCCACCACGCAACCGTCCTGGAGGCGCGCCCCCTCGCCTATCACGCTGCCGGCGTGAACGATCACATGACCGCCGAGCTCGACGTCAGCGGGCAGCTCGACGCCCTCGCCCACCAGCAGACCCGGCGCTCGGTCAGACGAGTGCAGCACCCGAGCCCGCCCGCCGGCTCACAGCCGGATCAGGTTGCCGGCCTCGATTCCGCGTGTGACGCCGCGGAAGTCCACCACCAAGCTCGACTCGCGAACGACTCGTTCGAGGTCGAGACCCGGATGGGCGGTGACGATCACCGTGCAGTCCGCGTCCTCCGGCCACTCGGAGCGCAGGCCGAAGTCGGGCAGCTCGGGCACGAAATCGTCGTGGTAAACGAGCTCGGCGCCACGCTCGCTCAGCAGGCGCATGATGCGCAGGGCCGGGGACTCACGCAGGTCGCCCACCCCCGGCTTGTAGGAGACGCCGAAGATCGCGACGCGTGAGCCCTTGACCGCCTTGGCGTGGTCGTTGAGAGCGCGGGCGATGCGTTCGACGCAGAAGTAGGGCATGCGCTGGTTGACCTCGCCGGCGAGCTCGACGAACTCGGTCTGCATGTCGAACTCGCGCGCCCGCCAGGCCAGGTAGAAGGGATCCACAGGCAGGCAGTGGCCGCCCATGCCCGGCCCCGGCTTGAACGACATGAAGCCGTAGGGCTTGGTCGCCGCGGCCTCGATTACCTCCCACACGTCGATGTCCATGCGGTCGCAGAGGATGGCGAGCTCGTTGACCAGGGCGATGTTCACCGACCGGAAGATGTTCTCGAGCAGCTTGCTGAGCTCGGCCGCCTCGGGAGTCGATACCGGCACCACCTCGTCGCAGACCGACTCGTAGAGCTCCACGGCGCGGTGCAGGCAATCGCCGGTCAGCCCTCCGACGACCTTGGGTGTGGTGCGCATCGTGTAGTCGGTGCGCCCGGGGTCGATCCGCTCGGGGGAGAAGGCGGCGAAGAAGTCGCGCCCCGCCGCCAGCCCGGACTCCTCGAGCAGCGGCACGAAGCGCTCCCGCAGGGTTCCCGGATAGGTGGTGGACTCGAGCACCACCAGTTGGCCCTGCTGCAGTACGTCGGCCAGAGCGCTGCCCGAGGCGATCAGGGGCTGGAGGTCGGGCTCTCGGTTGGGAGTGAGCGGCGTGGGAACGGCCACCACGATCGCGTCGACCTTGGCCAGGTCGGCATAGCGGGTGGTGGCATGGAAGCGCCCGCCGATGTCGGCCAGCGTCGCGTCAGGCACGTCCTCGATGTGCGAGCGGCCGGCCGCAAGGCTCTCGACCACCCGCGAATCGGCATCCACGCCGGTGACCTCGTGGCCCGCCTCGCAGAAGGCGACCACCAGCGGCAGGCCGACGTAGCCCAGTCCGACGACCCCGATCTTCATAGCCGCCCAGTGTAGGCCGACAGCACCTCGGCAACGCGATCCGCGGCCTGCCCGCCGCCGTACAGCTCGGGACGATCAGCGGGCCGCGGCCGCGCAAGCGCTGCCAGCGCCGCGTCCGGGTCAAGCCCCACCAGCACATTCCAGCCCGTTTCCACCGTTTCCACCCACTCCGTCGTGTCGCGCAAGGTCACGCAGAGAACGCCCAGAAGGTAGGCCTCCTTCTGTACCCCTCCGGAGTCGGTGAGCAGCGCGCGGGCATGCCGGGCCAGGTGCAGGAAGTCGAGATAGCCGAGCGGCGGCACCAGCGTGAGGTGCGACAGCCGGTGCATCAGGCCGGCCTCCTCCAGACGCGCCCGCGTGCGCGGATGCATCGGGAACACCACGGGCGGCGGCAGCGCCTCGAGCAGTGACACCAGCGCCTCGAGCCGGTCGGGACGGTCCACGTTGCCGGCGCGGTGGGCGGTGACCACCAGGTAGCGTCCCGGCTCCAGGCCGAGCTCCTCGAGGACGCGCGAACGCTCCTCGGCGATCTCCCTGAAGGCCAGCGAGACGTCGGCCATCACGTCCCCCACCAGGTGCGCCTCGCCGCTCACGCCCTCCCGCTCGAGATTCGCCATCGCGGTCGGCGTCGAGCACAGCAGGAGATCGCTGGCGTGGTCGGTCAGGACCCGGTTGAGCTCCTCGGGCATGGCCCGGTCGAACGAGCGCATCCCGGCCTCCACGTGGCCCACGGGTATGCCGGCCTGAGCCGCGGCCAGCGCGCCCGCCAGCGTGGAGTTGGTGTCCCCGTAGACCAGCACGAGCCCGGGGCCCAGCTCGGCCAGCACCGGCTCCAGTGCGCCGAGGATGCGCGCGGTCTGGGCGGTGTTGGAGCCGGTTCCTGCCCCGAGCTCACGATCGGGCCGCGGCACGTCGAGCTCCTCGAAGAAGATCCGCGAGAGCTCGTCGTCGTAGTGTTGGCCGGTGTGGATGATCAGCTCGTCGGCGCGCTCGCGCAGCCTGCGTGAGACCGCCGCCGCCTTGACGAACTGGGGGCGGTTGCCGACGACCGTGGCGATGCGCGTGGTGGAATCGGTCACGAAACGGTCCTAAGATGGCCCCGGATGAGCAGGAAGCTCCTGGGAGGCGCCGGCAGCGTGCTCGGCTTGGCCGCGGACGTGGTCAAGCACCTGGCGTGGTACGTATCCCACCGGATCGACCCGCGCCCGCGCGAGCGGCCCTGAACGGCCGGCCTAGCCCGAGGAGGCCAGCTCCCTCTCGATGCGGGCACGCAGGGCGACACGGGCCTCACGCGTGCGCTCGCCCTCGGGCAGCTCGAGGTCCTCGACCGCCGCGATCGACTGCGCTTCGCGCAGCGTGGAGGCGAGAAACGCCTCGGCGGCCGAGCGCAGGTCGTCGAGCGTGCAGGGGCGTTCGGTGACCGGCACCTCCTCGATCACTCGTGCCCGCGTGATCGAGGCCAGGATGTGGTCACTGAGCGGCGGGGTGCACAGCGTGCCCTCGGCGTCCACCCAGAAGAGCGTCGAGGTGGGAGCCTCCAGCACCCTGCCGTGCGGGGTCACGAGCAGGGCCTCGTCGAACCCGCGCTCGCGCGCGAGCCGGCCACACAGCATGTTGGCCCCGTAGGACAGGCTCTTGATCCCGTCGAGAACGCGCGTGGGCGCGTACTCCACCACCCCCAGCCGCAGGCGCTCGGCCGTAACCGGCAGGGGCTCGGTGAACAGCAGCCGGCGACCGCCGCGAGTTACGACTATCCGCAGGGAGCCGTCGAACTCGCCGCCCCCGCGTGCGGCCAAGAGCTCCGGGATCTCCTCCTCGAGCTCGCTTCGGTAGACCTCGGGCAGGCGCATGTTCGCGCCGGAGCGCTCGAGACGGTCGAGATGGTCGGTCAAAGCGAAGGGCCGGCCGTCGTACACGCGGATGACCTCGAAGACGCCGTCACCGCGCAGCAATCCCTCGTCGGTCGCGGGGATCGTGGCCTGCTCGGCGGGCATGACCTGCCCGTCGACGGAGCTCAGCTCGGCGGTGGTTGTCTGTGCTTCGGCCACGGTGGAGATGGGCCGTGTAGGAATCGAACCTACAACCTTGAGATTAAGAGTCTCCTGCTCTGCCAATTGAGCTAACGGCCCGGAAGGTTTCGAGTGTAGAAGACGCCTGCGGGACCGCCCTAGTCCGTCGCCCCGGACTTGACCGCGTCCAGCGCCTCCTCGCGCGAGGAGTGGATCGGGAACACGCGGTCGAGCCCGGTGATCTCGAAGATCTTGGTGATGTTGTCGTCGGTGCAGACGAGAGCGAGCGAGCCGCCGGCCGGCCGCAGCCGCTTCACCCCGCCCACCAGAACACCAAGCGTGGTCGAGTCGATGAAGGTCGCCTTCGAGAGATCGACCACGATCTGCTTCTTGCCCGACTCGATCAGGTCGACCATGCGCTCCTTGAACTCAGGCGCCGTGTAGAGGTCGACCTCGCCCCCCAACTCGATCACGTGAGTGGAGTCGTCGATCGCCTCGTCTTCGATGTGGAAATTCACTTCTCTCCCTGTCTCGTCCTGTTGCGGAGGCCCGTAGCGTACGTCAGCCGCTCGGCTGTTGTGCGCGCAGCTGTTGCTTGATGGCCTTCTCCTGCTGCTCGGCCTGCTTGCGGATCTCCTCCTTCTGGTCTTTCGGCGCGAGGTCCACGGCCCGCAGAGCGGCAAGATCCGCGGTGCGCTGGTCGCGGGCCAGAGCCGCGTAGGCCGCAAGCTGGAGATACGAGGTGGCGTCGTTCTGCTCCTCCGCGATCAGTGCCGCGGCCTTCTGCGCCTCCTTCGGCCGGTTGAGCGCGGCGACGTCGTAGATACGCAGCGCGAACAGGGCCGTGTCGGGGCTCGGCTTCTCCTGCTCGGCCGCCAAGTAACGCTGCCAGTAGGCGCCGGCCTTACGGAGATCCGCCTTGGCGTCGTCCGGGAACTGCGTGTCCTGAGGGTCCAGCTTCGCGTTGGCCAGCTGGTAGTACTCGCGGACGAGCTCCTGGAGGACGGCCGTGTTCTGCGGATTGGCCTTGAGGCGCTCCTCCTGCTGGTCGATGCGGTCCTCGATGGCACTGTTGGCGTTGCCACCGCCGCCGTCCTCGAAGGCGTTGAAGAGGCCGCCGGAGACGTCTCCCCCGATGCCGAACAGCACGAGGCCACCGCCCAGGAGCACGGCCAGCATGAGATAGGTCGCCTGCACCGCGCGGCGGCGCTTTCCTCTCAGATCGAACAGCATGCCGGGCTTAGGCTAGTGGTTCCGGAGCCGAGTCCTGCCTGCGCACGTCGGGCCCCTGAGCCTGCTCATCGACCTCGGGTGCGGGTCGCCCGAGCACGGACGCAAGCCAGATGCTCAGCTCGTAGAGCAGCAGCAACGGGATCATCTCGAGGATCAGTGTGAGCGGGTCGAGCGTGGGCAGCAGGGCGGCCAGCACCGCGATGACCACGATCGCGTAGCGCCGGTTCTTGCGCAGCTTCTCCGGCGTCGTGAGCCCGAGCCGGCAGGCCGCCACGACACCCACGGGAATCTGGAAGCCGATGCCCATGGCCAGCATCAGCAGCGTGACGAAGGAGTAGTAGTCGCGCGCCCGGACCTGCGTGTTGAACTCGTCTGCGTTGAAATTGAGCAGGAAGTCGAGGGCGGGCGTGAGGACGACGAAGTAGCAGAACACCACCCCAGACACGAACAGGATGGGGATCATCCACAGCAGCGGCTTGGCCACCCGCTTCTCAGTGGGGCTGAACGCCGGCAGCACGAAGGCGTAGAGCTGGTACAGGATCACGGGCATCGAGATCAACAGCGCCGCGTAGGCGGAGTTGGTGAGCGTGGTGTAGAACGCCTCCGCCGGCGCCAGGGTGATCGGATCAATACCGTCGGGCAGGGGCGCGTTGACGATCTCGAGCACCGCGTGGTTCTGCCAGGCGGTGAAGGCCCAGGCCACTCCGAACGCGATCGCAGAGACGATCAGCCGCGAGCGCAGCTCGTCGAGATGCTCTACGACTGAGAGGCGCTCCTCGTGGTCTATCGGGCGTACGCGCCGCACGTACTACGCGGCCAGGCGGCTAGGACTGCTCGCGCGGCGCGGTGGTGGAGGTGGTGGTGGTCGTGGCGACCGGCTCGGGGTCGTCCCCGACGGTCTTGACGGAGTCGAGCTGCTCGTGCTCTTTGTCCTTGCCGGTCACGGAATCCTTGAACTCGCGCATCCCACGGCCGAGCGAGCGGCCCAGGTCCGGCAGGCGCTTGGGCCCGAAGATGACCAGGACGATGATGAGGACGATGATGATCTCGAGAGGCCCCGGAGTCGGCATAGTCCTTCGGATGGTAGCGGTGTGGGTCAGCCGCGTTTGTCGAAGTTGAGATAGAAGCGGCTCGGAGTGGGCTCGGCCTGGCCCTGGTACTTGGAGCCCGTGTCGCGCGAGCCATAGGGATGCTCGACCGGGCCATCCATGCGCATGAAGGAGATCTGGCCGATGGGCATGCCCTCGTAGATCGTGATCGGCAGGTTGGCGACGTTCGACAGCTCCAGGGTGAGGTTCCCCGAGAAGCCGCTGTCCACGAAGCCGGCGGTGGAGTGGATGAGCAGCCCAAGGCGGCCCAGGCTCGATTTGCCCTCGAGGCGCGCGACGAGGTCGTTGGGCAACGTCACGCGCTCGAGCGTCTGCCCCAGCACGAACTCGCCGGGATGGAGGATGAACGGCTCACCGCCGTGCACCTCGACCAGCTCGGTCAGGTCCTCCATCGGCTGGCGCACGTCGATGTAGGGATAGCGCGCGTTGTGGAAGACCCGGAAGCGCCGGTCCACGCGCACGTCGACGCTCGCGGGCTGGACGAGGCTGTCGTCGAACGGATCGATGACGATCCGCTGCGCCTCGATCTCGGCCAGGATGGTGCGGTCGCTCAGTACCACGGGCCGCCGCAGTCTAGAGGCGGGCCCAGGCGTCCCGCGGACGCCCTCTGTGACCGATCGCATCCAATCGACGGGGGTCGTCGTAAGTAATTAGGCCTGCGCCGGTTGGACTACACGCAAGCAGCGCGAAATTTCTTGTCAAGTTCGGCCGCGGAGCGTCCGATACCGGGAGCAAGAGGATGCGAGAAATGGAAAGCCACGGAGAACAAGCCCACTACACCAAGCGCGTGGTTCTACCCAGCGGGAAGACCATCGAGGTCGTCTACTTCAAGGACGGCGAGGCCCCCCGCTCGGATCAGCTGGAGCCGCAGGCGCCCGTGCATCCGCCCGCCGAGCCGCACCAGGACATGCACGTCTGCATCGAGTGCTCCTCGGAGCTCGTCTACCCCGTCAACTGGGACGAGGCAGGCCCCGAGAACTGGAGCGTGCTGCTGCACTGCCCCAACTGCGACGTCTACCGCGAGGGTGTCTTCGCCCAGGACAACGTGGAGGAGTTCGACGAGGAGCTCGACCGCGGCGGTGACGCCCTGGCCCGCGACTACAAGCGAGTGCTGCGGGCCAACATGGCCGAGGAGATCGATCGCTTCGTAGGGGCGCTCGAAGCGGGCGCGATCCTCCCAGAAGACTTCTGAGCCTCGGGCATCGCGCCCGCCGGACCTCCTGAGCGCGGGCCTCTAGGCGTAGCGCTCGACGACCCCGTCGGCCACCAGGTCGAGGGCACGGCGGCGTTCGCGGTCGAGGTCCAGATCAGTGAGCCCGTGCTTGGCCTCCGACACGCGGGCCAGGGCGCGACTGCGGGCTTCCTCGAGGGCTCCGGTGGCCATGATCCGGTCGCATACCGCCGCCGCCCGGCGCGGATCGGATACCTGCGCCCGCAGATCGAGGGCGGCAAGCTCGGAATCCTCACGGCGGGCCAGGATCAGCGGCAGCGTCACGGTCCCGTCGAGCAGGTCCGTGCCGCGCGGCTTTCCGGTCCGCTTTTCCGGCCCGGAGACGTCGAGCACGTCGTCGAGCATCTGAAAGGCCAGGCCGATCCGCCGGCCGAACAGGCCCAGGCCATCGGCCAGGTCGGGCCGGGTGCCGAGCAAGGCTCCGAGCCGGCACGAGGCCTCGAACAGGCTGCCGGTCTTGAGGATGCAGCGCTCGAGGTAGCGCTCCGCACCGACCTCGGTGTTCCAAGCGTCCGCGCGCTGCATCAGCTCACCGCGGGCCAGCGCAGAGGAGGCGGACGACAAGGCCCGCACGGCGTCCTCCCCTCCGGGGCGGGCGAGCTCGGCGAACGCGCGCGAGAACATCAGATCGCCCGTGGCCGTGGCCATGCGACGGCCACCGCTGGCAAACACCGTCGGCCGGCCGCGGCGCAGGTCCGCGCGGTCGAGCACGTCGTCGTGGACCAGCGTCGCCATGTGGAGCAGCTCCACGGCCGTGGCCGCGGGTACGAGGCGCCGGCCCGATCCGTCGCCGCACAGAAACACGAGAATCGGGCGCAGGCGCTTGCCGCCCGCCGACAGTGTGCCGTCGGCGTGCACGCCGAGCTGCGGCCCGTGGCCCGCGGCGACCTCGGACAGACGCGACTCGGTCCGTTCGAGCAGCCGCGTGAGCTCGGGTCCACCCGCCGCCAGCACGGCCCCCAGCTGCGCCTGGGTCGTGTTCACGAGCTGCTCACCGGCCGGGTGCCCGAGTGCAGCGCGATGATGCCGCCGGCGGTGAGGATCCAGCGCACGTCGGTGAGCCCGGCGCCCGTCATCCGCCTCGCGAGCTCGTCGGGATCGGGAAAGCGACGCACGCTGCTGGGCAGGTAGACGTACGCCTCCGAGTCGACCACACGGCCGAGCGCGGGCACGATGCGATCGAACCAGGCGCGAAAGAACCAGGAAAGCGGGGGCTTCTGCGGCGTGGTGATCTCGAGCACGACCACCCTGCCGCCGGGCTTGACCACGCGCGCCATCTCCGCCAGCCCGCGGTCCAGGTCGGCGAAGTTGCGGGCGCCGAAGCCGACCGTCGCGGCGTCGAAAGTCGCATCCTCGTAGCTCAGCGCCAGGGCGTCCCCCTCCTCGAACTCGAGCCCCGGGGCCTTCTCCCGGGCCACCTCGAGCATCGCGGGGGCGAAGTCCATACCGGTGACCGCGGCGCCACGCGCGGCCAGCTCGATGGCCAGGTCGCCGGTACCGGTGGCCACGTCGAGGGCCGTCGAGCCCGGCCCCACCCGGGCGAGATCGACGGCACGCCGGCGCCAGCGGTGGTGCATGCCGGCCGTCATGACCGAGTTCATGCGGTCGTAGCCGCCGGCGATGCGATCGAACATCACGCGGACCTGGCCGGCCGGCAGAGTGCCGGAGGCGGGGCCGGCCCCGCTCATGGCTACTCCTCGCCCTTGAGGGAGGCGAGGTACCTGACCAGCTCGTCGAACTGCTTGGGATTGTCTGCCCGGAGCTCTTGGTAGGAGGGCATCGGGCTGGTGGGGTTGATGAGCGTCCGCGAGATCGCCTGCGGACCGAGCCGTGAGCCGATCTCCGTCAGATCCGGTCCCAGCGCTCCACCGTTCTCGCCGATCTTGTGACAGCCCAGGCACCCGGACGAGGCCACCACCTCCTTGCCCTGCTCCAGCTGAGGCGATGTGGCCAACTCGATCTCGGAGGGCGGGCCGGCGAGTGCCCCGAGGACGGTCAGGTAGGCCATCGCCGCGATCGTGGCCACGCCGGCCGTGGTGGCGATCGGTCGGCGCAGCGGGTTGCGCTCCGGGTTGCGGTCGTAGAACGGAAGGAGCAGCAACAGCATGAGGCAGATCGTGGGGATGCCGATCGTCGCCAGGAAGACCAGATCCGGCGGCTTGACCACCCGCAGCAGCTCGAACAGGAAGAAGAAGTACCACTCGGGCCGCGGCGTGTACGTGGTCGTCGTCGGGTCCGCCTTGGGGCCGAGCTCGGCTCCCAACAGGATCGACATCGCGATGATCACGGCCATCACCACGCAGGCCATCCATCCGTCCTTGGCCACCGCGTAGGGAAAGAAGGGCTTGCCCTGCGACTTCAGGATCGAGTATTCGCGTAGGTAGTCCTCGCGCTCGCGTGCGTTCACGAAACCCTCAGATCTCCTCGCGCAGGAGGTCCTTCTTCTCGGCCTTCAGCCACGGCGGTGCCGTGGTGCCCTGCTTGGCCACCAGGTACAGGTGGGCACCGATGAGAGCGGCGATCAGGCCGGGAATGGCCAGCATGTGCAGCGCGTAGAAACGCGTGATCGTCGTGGGCCCGAATTCCGCGCCTGCGCGCAGGAAGTCGGCCAGGTAGGGACCCACGATCGGCCCCGAAGCGTTGATGTTGACCGCTACGACGGTGGCCCAAAACGAGCGCTGGTCGAAGGGCAGCAGGTAACCGGTGAGTCCCATCGCGAGCGTGAGCACGATCAGCACCACGCCGATCACCCAGTTGAGCTCGCGCGGGTACTTGTAGGCGCCGAAGAAGAACGTCCGGCCCATGTGCAGGAAGATCAGGATGATCATCACCGTCGAGCCCCACTTGTGCATGCCGCGTACGAACTCGCCCAGAAAGACCTCGTTGGTGATGCGCGAGGCCGACTCGTAGGCGCGCGTGGGATCGGGCTCGTAGTACATCGCCAGGAAGACGCCGGTGACGGCTTGCGACAGGAAGGCGAACATCGTTGCCGACCCCAGCGTGTAGAACCAGTTGGTGCCCTTGGGGACCTTGCGAAACAGGAAGCCGCGCAGGAACGGCGACGCACCGGTGCGCTCGTCGAGCCAGCCGGCCACGGTGGCGGTGCCCTCGACTGCGGCGTCCTTGACCGTCGGCTTGGGCGGCGCGACGGTGGCCCCGTTGCCGCCGTTGCGACGCGCGCCGTTGCCGTTGCCGTTGTCTCCGGGACGGGCGGGCTTGGGACGCAGGGCCTTCGGGAGGGGCGGAGTTCTCATGTGGTCGGCCTCGACGGGTAGAGGTACTGCCAGAGCCCATCGAGGTGGTTCGACGGGTCACGCGGCGCGAAGCGCTCGAGCTTGGCGTTCAGCGAGAAACGGTCCCCGATCTCCACTCGACCGGCTTCGACCCGCGTGTAGAAGCGGTCCAGCGGGCGCACCGGCGGACCGCCCTCGACGGAGCCCTCGAAGTTGTAGACCCCGCCGTGACAGGGGCAGAGGAACTTCTGCGAGGCCTGGATGTAGCGCACCGGGCAGCCGACGTGGGTGCAACGGGTGGAGATGGCCACGAAGGGCTGCGGATCCTGGCCCTCGTTGACCTTGTCGCGCTCGGGGTTGAAGCGGCGGACGTAGACGGTGGTCTTGCCGGCCTCGCCCACAGTGGGCTCGATGTTGATCACCCGCGGCACGTAGGTCTCCTCGTTGAAGCCGGCCTCCGGGCCGACGTCCTGCCAGCGCGAGGGCAGGTTGTCCTCGAACACCGGCCCCAGCGCAAACCCCAGGCCGGGCAGCGTGAAGGCCATTGTGGCGATCCCGCCGGCGGCCAGCGCGGAGCCCGTCATCAGCCCGCGGCGGGTGACGGTCTCGCCTTCGAATGCCCCGGCGACACCGCGAGACTCGGTGTATCGAGACTTCTTGTCGGACTGTGGAGGTGAGTCAGCCACGAGGGTGAGGGGGATTGTCCCGCCCGTTGAAGAGTAATGCCAACATGGTTACGTAGCGCACGATTGGCGCTCTCACGCACGAGGCGCCGGGGAGCCTATCGTGGCGCACTCGACAGGGCCGAAGCGCTGCTCTCCCAGAGCGCGGCAGCGACCTCGGGCCGCCCTTCCGCGTGGGCGCGGGCAGTGCCGGAGATCAGGTCCGCCAGTTCGGATACGGCCTCCAGATCGCCCCCGGCGGCGAGGCGCGAGAGGCCCAGCGCATATAGCGCGTCGCCGGCCAGCAGGCGCAGGTCCTCGTCCATGCCCGCGAAGGCTCGCGCTCGGTCGTAGTGCAGGAGATAGCCCTCGTGTACCGCCTCGAGCACGAAGCGCCGGTCGCCCGGAGCGGCCAGGTCCTCGAAGCGGCCCGGTCCCGGCTGCTCCAGGCCGTAGCGTCCCACCGCCGGGTCGACCGCCGCCACGACCTCGGCCAGCAGGCTCACGCGAGCACCTCGTGCAGCGCCTGACCGGCGGCTTCAAGCGTTCGGTCGAGCTCGGCCTCACCGTGCGACAGCGAGGGAAACCAGGCCTCGAACTGCGACGGGGGGAGATAGATCCCGCGTTCCAGCATGGCCCGGCAGAAGGCGCCGTAGGCCTCAAGGTCGCAGGCCCGGGCGCCGTCGTAGTCGTGCACGGGCGCCTTGGAGAAGAACAGCGTCACGAGACCCGGCGCGGAGCTGATGCTGACGGGCAGGCCCGCGGCCACCGACTCGAGCCCAGCGGCCAGGGCCTTCGTCGTGTGCTCCAGGTGCCGGTAGGCCTCGTCGTCGAGGAGTTTCAGGGTGGCGAGCCCGGCGGCCGTGGCCAGCGGATTGCCCGACAGCGTCCCCGCCTGGTAGACGTCGCCCGCGGGGGCCACCTGCAACATCAGTTCGCGCGAGGCGGCGTAGGCCGCCGCGGGCAGGCCGCCGCCGATGACCTTGCCGAGAATTGTCAGGTCCGGGATCACGGCCTCGCGCTCCTGGGCGCCGCCGCGAGCGACGCGAAAGCCGGTGATCACCTCATCGAAGACGAGCAATGTGCCAGTGGCGCGCGTGGCCTCGCGCAGGAAGGCCAGGAAGCCGTCCGCCGGAGGCACGAGACCCATGTTCGCGGGGTAGGGCTCGCACAGCAGCGCCGCAACGTCGCCGCCCGCCAGGGCGCGCTCGACACCCTCGCGGTCGTTCCAGGGCACCACCAGCGTGTCGGCGGCCTGGGCCTCGGTCACGCCGGGGCTGGCGGGAATGCTCTGAGTGGCTAGGCCCGAGCCCGCCTCGGCCAGCAGGCCGTCCACATGGCCGTGATAGGCCCCGGCGAACTTGACCACACGGTCGCGCCCGCTCGCCGCGCGGGCCAGGCGCACGGCGCTCATGGCGGCCTCGGTGCCCGACGAGGTCATGCGCATCATCTCGGCCGATGGGATGCGCTCGACCACCTCGGCGGCGAGGATGACCTCGGCCTCGGTGGGCGCCCCGAAACTGGTGCCGGCCGCGGCAGCGGCGGTGACCGCGGCGAGCACCTCGGGATGGGCGTGGCCGGCGATCAGCGGGCCCCACGACATCACCCAGTCGACGTAGCGGTTGCCGTCCACGTCGATCAGCTCGGCGCCCTCGCCGCGCGCCACGAACAGCGGATCGCGGCCGATCGAGCCCATCGCCCGAACGGGCGAGTTGACGCCGCCGGGCAGGAGTCCCACGGCTCGCTCGTAGAGCTCGCCCGAGCGCGTGGAGGCGGCTATGCCGCGTGCTCCGCTTCCCACTGCCGGTGTGCGTCGGTGAAGTAGCGGAGCCGGATCTTCTTGAACTCGGTGGACGAGTAGAGCGTGCGCCGGTCCTCGATGCCGGTGTCTTCCGCAATCGAGTCGAGGATGGCGTCGCACTCCTCCTTGGAGCGCCCGTGGGCCATCGTGAAGACCGAGTAGTGCCAGTCCTCGTAGGTCGGCCGCTGGTAGCAGTGCGAGATGCCGCGAAAGGAGGCCATCCGCGGGCCCAGCTCGGGGATGCGCTGCTCGGGCACGTTCCATACGCCCATGCCGTTGGCCGAGAAGCCGGCCCGCCGGTGAAAGAGGATCGCGGCCACGCGCCGCAGCGCGCGCCGCTCCTGCATCGACTCGAGCTGAGCGAACAGCTTCTCCTGGGACAGGCCGAGCTCTTCGGCAGCGGCGGCGAACGGCTCCGGGGTCACCTCCATGGGGCCCTGCGTGGCGCGGATGGTCGCCACGTCGAGCTCCGACAGCTCGATCGCCTCCGGCTCCTGGTGGTCCACTGCCTCGGCCACGTTGGCCAGCGTCTCGGTGCCCTTCTCCATCTCGAGGTCCATGCGGATCTTGAACAGGCGCAGCGTGGGCAGCTGGCGCACCGACTCGGCACCGGTCAGGCCCTCGAGCACCTCGAGCGTCCCTTGGAGCCCGAGCCGGGAGCCCGGCTCGGTGGCGATCGTGAACCAGAGATTGAAGTCGTGGTCGCGCAGGTAGTTGTGCGAGACGCCGGGATGCGAGTTGATGATCTTGGCCGCCCGCCACGGGTTCTCGGCGTCCACCCGTGCGGCCACCAGCATCGACTTGTATCCCAGCACGCGGGTGTCGAAGATGGGCGTGATCTCGCGGATGATGCGCTCGTCGAGCAGGCGGGAGCTGCGGCGCAGCACCTCCTCTTCGCTCAGCCCGGCCAGCTCGGCCACGTGGGCGAACGGCCGAACCGCCAGCGGAAAGCTGCCCTGAAGCAGGTTGAGAAGCCTCTTGTCGACAGCGTCGAGGGGCACGGCCGCGCCGTCCTTGCGGCTGCGGACCTTCGCTACGGGCTGAGCCATCGGGCGGCGTCCTTCGCGTGGTAGGTGATCACTATGTCCGCGCCGGCGCGGCGGATGGAGGTCAGGGTCTCGAGCACGATCGCCTGCTCGTCCACCTGCCCCGCGGCGGCCGCGGCCTTGACCATGGCGTACTCGCCGCTCACGTTGTAGGCGGCCACCGGAACCCGTGTGGCCTCCTTGACCCGCCGGATCACGTCCAGATAGGGCAGTGCCGGCTTGACCATCACCACGTCGGCGCCCTCCTCGACGTCGAGCAGCGCCTCGCGCACCGCCTCGTCGGCATTGGCGGGGTCCATCTGGTAGCTGCGCCTGTCGCCGAAGCTGGGCGCCGAGCCGGCGGCCTCGCGAAACGGGCCGTAGAAGGCGCTGGCGAACTTGGCCGAGTAGGCGACGATCGGCAGCTCCTTGTGTCCCTCGGCGTCGAGCTGGGCGCGCAGCGCTCCCACGCGGCCGTCCATCATGTCGCTGGGGGCGACGGCGTCGGCCCCAGCGCGCGCGTGCGAGATGGCGGTCTTGGCCAGCAGGTCGAGGCTGAGGTCGTTGTCCACCTCGCCGCCCTCGAGCACGACGCCGCAGTGACCGTGCGAGGTGTAGGCGCACAGGCAGACGTCGGTCATGACGACGAGCTCGGGATGGGCTTCCTTGAGCGCCCGCACCGCGAGCTGCACCACGCCCTCGTCGTCGTATGCGCCCGAACCCTGCTCATCCTTGTCGGCCGGCACCCCGAAGAGAAGCACCGCGGGCACGCCGAGGTCATGGACCTCGGCGGCCTCCTCCACGGTACGGGAGATCGACATGCGCTCCACTCCGGGCATCGCTTGCACGGGCGTGCGCCCCTCGCCCAGCTGGACGAACATCGGCAGCACCAGGTCCGAGGGGTCGAGGCGCGTCTCGCGAACCAGCTCACGCAGCACGCCCGTCTTGCGCAGGCGGCGTAGGCGTGTGGCGGGGAAAGCCATCGCCTCGTGAGTCTAGGCGGCGCATGTGCCCGCCGCCGGGTAATCAGGCGAAGCGCGCCAGCGCGAGACGCGCCAGAGCGCCGAAGACCCCGAACAACAGCGCCAAGTGCAGCAGCGGGCCGGCAAGACCGCCGGCGTCGTTGAGGGCTGCGTTGAGCGCGTCGAGCGTCGGCTTGAAGGGGAAGGCCGCCGAGATCACACGAATCACGTCGTAGAGCGCCGGTGCCACCGCGCCCGAGGGCACGAGCGCCAGGAACGCCAGCGGCAGACACAGCATGAAGGCCAGCAGCGACGCCGCCCGCACCTCTCGAGTGAGCGCGCCTATGGCCAGGCCCAGAGCCGCGAAGGCCAGCGCCCCGGCGGCCACCGCAACCACCCAGAGCGGGAAGCGTCCCCAGTCCAGGTCCACGAACAGCCCGAGGCCGGCCAGCATCAGGAGCGACACCACGATCGAGCACACGGCCGCCAGGCCCGCCTTCTCCAGCAACAGGCCGGTGCGCGACACGAGGCCGCGCACGAGCCGCGAGAAGGCGTTCTCCTCACGCTCGAGGGCGAGCGTGCCGGCGGCCAGCAGCAGCGTGATGAACATGAGCGAGACGGACACCGCGAGCGCGATCGCAAAGGAGTTGAGCGAGGTCGAGCCGCCGTCGAGGGTGCTCGCCTTGACCCGCAGCGGCTCGCCGACCACGCCGAGCACCTCGTCCGAGAAGGCGAGATTCTCGCGGGCCAGCTCGGCGAAGGCGATCACGCGGTCGATCTCCGCCCGCTCTGGAGAGCCGGCCGGGAGGTCGGCGCGCGCGGACGCCAGGATGTCCTCGGACTCGCGCAGCCCGAGCACATTGAAGTCCTGGCCCAGGAAGCTGTACTCGCCGCCGTCGGAGATCAGCTCCAGCAGCTGCAGCGCCTCCTCGGCCACGCGCTTGGTGAGCGCCGCGTTGGCCTGCTGGACCTGCGCCTTGATGGTGTTCTCCACGTACTGGCGCTTGGCCGGGTCCTCGGCGTTGTAGACCACCTCGACGGTCCCCGGCTCGAGGCCCGACTGCAGGTTCGTGGCCAGATCGTCGGGCACGATCAGAGCGCCCAGAACATCGCCGTCCCTGACCTTCTGGATCGCCTCGGCGCGGCTGTCCACCTGCACGGGCTCGACCGCGTCGAACAGCCGCTGCCCCTCCGCGGCCAGGTCGATCTCGCGGCCACCCAGCTCGACCTTCGTCGGCTGGCCCGCCAGGCCGTTGTAGATCGCCACCTCGGGCTTGTCGGGCCCGCGCGAGAGCGCGAAGCCGATCAGCACGGCCACGACGATCGGATAGAGCACCAGCAGGGCCACCAGCAGCGGGGAGCGGCGCAGGATGCGCAGATCCTTGAGCAGCAACCAACCCATCAGTGCCCTCGTTGATGCAGGAATTGCACAAAGGCTTGCTCGAAATCGAGCCCGGTCGTGCCGGTGGCCTGCTCGAGCTCGCGCGGCGGGCCCTCGAAGACCTTCTCGCCGTCGGCCAGCACGATCAGCTGGTGCGCGTAGCGGTCGGCCTCCTGGATGTGGTGGGTTGCGTAGAGGACCGTTGTGCCCTCTCCGGCGAGGCGCAGGATGAACTCCCAGAGGCGCTCGCGCTGGCGTGGGTCGAGTGCCGCGCTGGGCTCGTCGAGGAGCAGTACCTCGGGTGCGGCCAGCAGGCCAATGGCGATGTTGACTCGCTGGCGGTTGCCGCCCGAGAGGGTGCCCACCTGGTCGCCGGCACGGTCACCGAGTCCCGTGAGGTCGAGCATCCGGTCCACGGTGCCGCGCAGGTCCGGGGAGCGCTCGAGCCGCGCGAACAGCGTGAGGTTCTCCTCCACCGTCAGCTTCGAGTAGAGGGCGGGCTGCTGGGGCACCCAGCCGATTCGGACGCCGGCCTCGACGCGCCCCTCGTCCGGCTCCTGGATGCCCGCCAGGATCGAGAGCAGTGTCGTCTTTCCCGCGCCGTTGGGCCCGATCACCGCCAGCAGCTCGCCTGCCCCGGCGCTCAGTGACACGCCGCGCAGGGCCTCGCGCTCGCCGTAGCGCTTGACCAGAGCGTGAGCGGCAATGGTCGTCGCTGCGTGGGTGCGCGTGTCCACCGCGCGCAGATTGGCAGAATCGCCCGCAGTGAAGCTGCTCTTCGTCGGCGATGTGGTGGGCGGGCTCGGCCGGCGGACCCTGGCCGCGCTGCTGCCCGGCCTGCGCGACACCCACCAGCCCGACTTCGTGGTCGTGAACGGCGAGAACGCCGCCGGCGGGGTGGGCATCACCGAGAAGACCGCCCGCGAGCTGCTCGACACGGGAGCCGACGCGATCACCCTCGGCAACCACGCCTACCGTCACCGCGAGGCCTACGGCTTCCTCGACCGCGAGGAGCGGATCGTGCGACCGGCCAACTATCCGAAGGGGAGCCCCGGACGCGGCCACACCGTCGTGGAGCAGGGCGGACAACGGCTGGGGGTCATCAACCTGTCGGGCCAGGTCTTCCTCACCGCCGTTCGCTCCCCCTTCTCCGAGGCCGACGCCCTGCTGGCCGAGCTGCGCGGCCGCGCCGGCGCGGTGCTGATCGACATGCACGCCGAGGCCACCAGCGAGAAGGTGGCCATGGGCTGGCACGTGGACGGGCGCGCCATGGCCTGCCTGGGCACACACACGCACGTGCCCACGGCCGACGCCCGCGTGCTCCCCGGCGGGACGGCGTACGTGACCGATGTGGGCATGACCGGTCCGCGGGGCGGGGTGATCGGGGTCAAGCGCGAGCTGGCCCTCGAGCGCTTCATCAAGCTCACCCAGGTGCGCTTCGAGACCTCCGACGAGGACCCGTGGCTCAACGCCGTGCTAGTCGAGGCGGACGGCGAGGGCCGGGCGACGGGCATCGACCAGCTGCTCGTCCCGCTGCGGGCGTAGGGCGCGCAGGGACAGCACGAGCACGCCGACGAGCGCGAGGTCTCGGGCCGCCACGAGCGCCAGGGCGAACGGCTCGCGCGTCACCACGTCGAAGTAGCGGGCCGGGAACTCCACCTGGGTCAGGATCGCCGCCGCCGCGACGGCCGCGGCCAGGGCGTGCAGCCGCCAGGCGAGCGCGAGCGCTCCCAGCGGCAGCACCCAGATCACGAACTGCGGGGACAGGACCTTGCCCAGCGTGGCGAAGGCAGCAACGGCAGCGAGCCCGCCGAGCACCAGGTTGCGCTCGCTCGGGGCCCGCGCCACCGCACTCGTGATGGCCACCACGACGGCAGCGAGCGTGAACAGCAGCGCGACGCTCAGCCCGTCGCCGGCCGGGTGCTCGAGACCGTCGGAACGGTAGCTCGAGACGCTGCGCGCCTCCCCCAGCCCAGCGGCGTCGAGGCCGAGCAGCGCCAGGGCGGGCAGGCTCTCGACCTGGACGGGACGCTCGAAGTGGTAGCTCACGGCGTCGGTGGCGCCCGCCGGGGAGACCGCCAGCGCCGCAAGAGCCACGACGGCCACCACAGCCGCGCACGCCGCGGCCGCTTGCAAGGCCTCACGCCGCAACCCCCGCGCAACCAGCCAGGCCAGCGCCACCGGAGCCACCACCAGCGGGAAGCCCTTGATCATCGCCCCCACGCCGATGAGGGCAAGCCCGGACCGGGCACGTCCCGCGCACAGCAGCCACAGCCCCGCGAGCGTGACGACCAGCGGCGCAAGGTCGAAGTGCGTTCGCAGCAGCGCGCCGCAGAGCAGAGGCATCAGCGCGGCCGCGAGCATGGCCAGGCGCCGCTCGCCCCCGCCGCGCTCCGCCAGGGCACCGCACAGCAGCACCACGCCGGCCGCCGCGAGCAGGGTCCAGACCGCGAAGGCGATCCGAAACGCCTCCTCACTGGTGCCGGCCAGACCGGGCAGAGCGATCACCGGCGCGGCGAGCGGCGGGTACTCGAAGAACACATCGCGGTAGGGCACACCGCCCTCGAGCACGGGCTCGGCGAACGCCCGGTACACGAAGAGGTCGTTGACTGTCTCGTCGGCCCATGGCATGACCCACCGCGTCAAGGCCCAGCCGAGCAACAACAGTGCCAGCGCAGGAGCCGCGTCGCGCCTCATGCCGCCACGAGCTCGCGCTCGGGCGCCGGCGCCGGTGGCTCGGGCTCGGGCTGTGCGCGCTGCCCGGCCAGCAACGCCACCAGCACGAAGGGCACGAACCAGACCACGTACAGGTAGAACCAGTAGGTGGCGGTCAGCTGCACCGCGATCAGGACCGCGGCTCCGAGCGCGGCCACCTGGCGAGGGCCCGGCCGCCGCGGCACGAAGGCCACGAGCAGCGCCAGAGCAACGGTCGCGGCCTTAGCGGTCGTCTGCAGCCACCCCAGCGACTCCACCCGCCCCCAGACACTGAACGGCGATGGGCGCCCTGCCTGATAGCCGACCGTGCGGTCATACAGCTCCCGCAGGCCGCCCTCGGGCACGAACGGCAGCACCGCAAGCGCGAGAGTCAGGAGCATCACGCCGCCGAAGACGAGTGGCGCGCGGCGCGCAAACAGAGGCGCGAGCGCCAGCGTCACGAACTTGGCCGCGGCGCCGAGGCCCAGGGCCAGCGCGCCGAGCGCGCCGGAGGCGCGCCGGCCGGGGACGGTGAGGGCCAGCAGCGCCCCCACGCACGCGAGCGCCACCAGCGAGTCGTTGGCGTTCGCCTCGAGCACGAACGACGTATACGGGTAGGCGGTCCAGGCGTAGGCGAGCGCCAGACCGAGCGCAAAGCCTTCGCGACCGGCGCGCAGCCGCCGGCCCAGCAGGAACAGCCCGGCCAGCACCAGCAGATCGAACGTGATGGCGGCGCCGTGCGCTGCCGGCAGGTCGTCCCAGCGCCCGCTCCAACGCAGGGCCTGCTCGAAGGGCACGTACACCAGGTAGTTGACCGGCCCGTAGGTGTCTCCGCGCTCGACGTCGTTCGAGAAACCCTCGCCGTAGAGCTCGTCGCCGTCCACGATCCGGTCAGCTCCGATGACGCCCGCGTAGCCCACGTCGATCACGTTCGAGTCCGCCACGTTGAGGCCGATGCGAAACGCGGCGAGGAACACGAGGCCCACGGCCAGCGCCGCCAGCGGCAGATGGGGAAGCAGCGCACCGGCGCGCTCGCGCGGGCGAAAGCCCGCGAACAGCATCCGCACGAGCAGATAGAGCAGCCCGGGGTAGACGAGCGGCACCGATGCCGCGATGTCGCCCCGGTTGAAGAACACGTGCGAGGCGCCGAAGGCGAGCAGCACGAGCAGGTCGAGGTGAAGCAGCCGGAAGGGGCGGCGCAGGTCGACGAACGGAGCGAGAAAGAGCAGGCACAGCGGAATCCAGATGTACGGCGCATTGAGCTTGCGTCCGAACGCCCCCTCGTACCCGCGCGCCATCGTCCACGCCACCTGGTCGCCGGACCACTCCTCGGTGATGGCGCCGCTGTCGTCGTCCACGAGAACCTGAACGACCTGGTGACCGCCTCGGAAGAAGCTCACCTGCCAGCGCCCGGCCCCCTTCGTGTACGCGGTCGGATCGAGCGGCCCGTCGCCGCGCGCCTCGCGCACCTCGCCGGCGCGCACGGCGATGCGCTCGACCTCGTCCGCGCTGCGCTCGAAGAAGCGCGGCGGCTCGGTCTGCGAGCTCGGGCGCTCGAGCTCGGCCGCGCCGACGGCCGCCGGCCACACCACCCCGGCGAGCAGGGCGGCGAGGAGCGCGAGCCTCAGTCGCGCGAGAGCTCGATGTGGAAGCTCCACATCTTGTTCCCGAGGAAGTTGAGTGGGGTCGCGGCGATGATCGCGATGGCCTGCGCGGGCAGCTCAGCCAGGCCGGCGACGCTGATGAGGAGCTCCAGCATCACCGCGGCGAACACAAAGGCCACGACGCTGACGGTGAAGAACCGGGCGGCCTGGAAGCCGGCGTGGCCCTCGCGCGCCCTGAACGTCCAGTGCCGGTTCCACCAGAAGTTGTTGGTCACAGCAGCGGCGAAGGCGGCGGTGGCCGCGAGCAGGTGATGCAGGTCGAGCACCTCGACGCAAAAGGCGAACACGCACAGGTTGACCACGTAGCCGGAGGCACCGACCGCGCAGAACTTGGCCAGCTGCCACCAGTTGTGGGGCTTACGCATCCCCGCGCGCACGCGCAGGTGAACGGAATGCGGGCGCTCGGCGACCGGCGCCTTGGCCTCGTCAGTCACCCGGCCGAGGGTACACCGAAGTGATCGAGCACCAGCGGCGTGACATCGGTGAGCGACCACTGCTCGCGCTCGGGGGCAGCCACGCCGCAGAGCAGCAGCACGCCCTCCGAGTCGTCGCGATGAAGCGCTCCGTGGCTGCCGCCTCCCACGTGGTCGGACCCGCCCCAGTCGGCGAACTCGGCTCCGCGCGCCGCCGAGATCAGCACGTCACCGGCGTGCGGGCAGGCCAGCGCGGACCAGAGGCGGCGCAGCGCATCCGGATAGGTCTCGCTGACCACCGTGCCGGCGCCGGCCTCGAGCTCCAACGCAGCCTCGGATCCCTGCACCTCCCAGCGCTGCCCGCGCACGTCTGCGAGCTCGCCCGCCGGCCGGAAGCGCAGCTCGCCCGCGGGGCTGCGGACCGCGGCCCAGCCGTCGTCACGCCAGCTCACCAGGTCCACCCCGTCGAGCTCGGCGAGCGTGTCCACCACCCGCGGCATCAACTCGGCGCGGCGGCCCTCCTCGAGCACGTAGACGGCACCGGCGCGGGCCGACGGGCAGACCGCCAGCTCCGCCTCCACCGGCGCAGGGTCGGCCGGGATCAGCACGCGCCGGTCGGCGAAGGCGTCGGCGAGGTTCACGCTCTGCTCCACCTGGACCTGCGAGTGGTCGGACATCACGATCACCGCGTGTTCCTCGAGGAAGGCTTCGGGGCCGCCGGCCACGTGCATGATGCGCTCTAGGGCGCGGTCGGCCTCGGCGATCGACGTGACCTGACCGTCGGGCCCCACCTTGTGCGAGTAGGTGTCGTTGTCGGGCAGCGAGAAGAGCAGGAAGTCGAACAGGTCGTTCTCGACCAGGTAGGCCCCCACACAGCCGGTGTGGCGGTCGCGCTGGCCGGGCAGGCCGAGCGTCGACGTGCAGCCGGTGTTCCGCGAGTCGAACAGGTCGGCGTAGAACAGCTCGCGCGGTCCCCAGACCGGATGGCGGAATTGCGCCGCCTCCGCGATACGCCGGTACACGCTCGCTCCCGACGGCTCGTGCCGAGTGCGCCCGCGGTAGATCAGGTAGGTGGTGCAGGCGGTGCGCAGGCCGGCGTCGTCGAGGTGCTCGAACACCGTCCTGTGCGCGCGTGTGAGGTGCGCGAGGTTCATGTTGTAGACGGTGTCGTAGAGCGAGCGCACCACTCCGAAGGCGCGCGTGGCGGGAAACGAGGAGCCGTACTCGACGTAGCGCTCCTCGCCGCGGTGATACCAGTTCATCGACGGGATGTGATGCTCGGCGGGACCATGCCCGGTGGCGATCGCGGCCGAGGCCACGGGAGTGACCGACGGGAAGGTCGAGAGGCAGTCGCGCACGTAGGTGCCGCGCTCGACCAGCGCAGCCAGGGCCGGCGCCCGGCCCTCCTCGATGGCCAGGTCGAGCATGTCGGGCTTCAGCGAGTCGATGACCGCGAGGACCAGCTTCTGTGGCTTCGCGGCCACGCGTTAACGCAGGACCCGCAGCCCGGCGTACTTCTCGCCCTCGCGCCGGCGACCGCCCAGGAGCAGCACCACGAAGCCGATCAGGGCCAGGAAGGAAACCGGGGGGACGAAGATGGCGAGCGCGGCGAGCACCAGCGCCGCGGTGTCGGCGTAGACCGTGATGAGCGCCGCCGCGCCGCTGTCGAGCCGCCGCCGCGCCCGCTCCACGAGCCCGCCGACAGCCAGCCAGCCCAGCACCGCGCACAGCGGCCCGGCGACGAGCCCGATCCAGCCCGCCTCGCCCCCGTCGGCCATGGCGCCGGCGAACAGCATCGCGCCGAGGACCACGGCGATCACGCCGCTGAAGATCACGATCGGGCTACGGCCGCCCGCGTCCGGGCGCCCGGCATCGGCGCGCTCGATCGCGTAGGCCGCCAGGCCGAGGAGAAGAACCGCGGCCAGGAACACGGGCGACTCGAGGAAGCTCCAGTCGGTGCCGTCGAAATCGATGCCGGTGTCCGAGCGCGCCAGCGCGCCGGTGAGCAGCGGCGGCAGATAGGGCCGCACGCCCGTGGCGCCCGCCAGGCCGGCGCCCGTCCCGATGTCCATGAAGAGGCTCATCTGCCGCTGAGAGGGTCGGTACCCTGCGGTCGGTGACGATAGACCACGAGCGGCCGCCGCCCGCGGTCACGCGGCACCGATGAGCATTTCGCGCGACCTCGAGCGCTATGCGGGCCTTTTCGCGTCGCGGACCAAGGTGATGAAGTCGTCGGCGATGCGCGACCTGATGGCGGTCACCGCGCGGCCCGAGGTGATCTCCCTGGCCGGTGGTCTGCCCGACACCGGCACGTTCCCGCCCGACACCTTCGCCGCCGTGGCCCAGCGCATCGCCACGGAGTCGTGCGCGAAGGCCCTGCAGTACGGGCCTACCGAGGGCCTGCCCGAGACCAAGGAGTGCATCGCCCAGGTGATGGCGGCCGAGGGCATGCGCGTCGACCCCGAGGACGTGATCGTCACGACCGGCGGCCAGCAGGTGATCGACCTTGTCACCAAGACGCTGATCGATCCCGGCGACGTCGTGATCGCCGAGGGCCCGACCTATCCCGGCGCCGTGCCCGTGTTCTGCTCCTACCAGGCCGAGCTGGTGCAGATCGAGATGGACTCCGCCGGGATGAGGATCGACTTGCTCGAGCAGGCCCTGGAGCGCCTCGAGCGCGAGGGTCGCCGCCCGAAGTTCATCTACACGGTGCCCACCTTCCAGAACCCCGCCGGAGAGACGATGTCGCTCGCACGCCGGCGCCGGCTCGTCGAGCTCGCCCACGAGCGCGAGCTGCTCGTGCTGGAGGACAACCCCTACGGCCTGTTGCGCTACGAGGGCGATCCGCTGCCGCCGCTCTACGCGCTGGACGAGGGTGTGTCCGGCCAAGCGGGATCGACTTTCGTGATGTACCTCGGGACCTTCTCGAAGATCCTCTCCCCGGGGATCCGGCTCGGCTGGGTGGCCGCGCCGCCGCCCGTGCTCGAGAAAATCAACCTGGGCAAGCAGGGCACCGACCTCTGCACCTCGACGCTGTCCCAGCTGATGGTCCAGGCCTACTTCGAGCGAGGGCGCTGGGAGGAGTACGTCGACTCGCTGACCGAGGTCTACCGCAAGCGCCGCGACACCATGCTGGACGCGCTGGCCGACCACTTCCCGCCGCAGGCGGAATGGACACGTCCCGGCGGAGGCCTGTTCGTCTGGGCCACGCTGCCCGACTTCATCGACACCACGGACCTGCTGGCCCGCGCGCTGCGCGACAACGTCGCCTTCGTGCCGGGCGAGGCCGCCTTCCTGGACGGCCGGGGCCGGTCCGCCATGCGCCTGAACTTCTCCGGCTCGAACGAGGAATCGATCCGGGAGGGCATCCGCCGCATCGGCGAAGTGGTGAACGAGCAGGTGCAGCTCTACGGCACGCTGACGGGCGAGCATCGCTCGCCGGCGGACGCACCCGGCGCGGAGGTCGTGCAGATGCCCACCCCGGCCGAGCGCGACCGGAGGGCGAGGGGCACGTGAGCCGTGTCGCGGTGCTCAAGGGCGGCCGCTCGCTGGAGCGCCAGGTGTCCCTGCGTTCCGGCGCGCGGGTCGAGGACGCGCTCGGCCGGCTCGGACACGACCTGGTCTCGATCGACGTCGGCCCCGATCTGATCCGGCGCCTGCGCGAGGCCGAGCCGGACGTGGCCTTCATCGCCATGCACGGGCGCGACGGCGAGGACGGCACCGTGCAGGAGCTGCTCGAGATCTGCGGCATCCCCTACACCGGGTCCGGCGTGCTCGCGTGCATGCGCTCGACCGACAAGGTGCTCGCCAAGCACCTGATGCTGGAGGCGGGCGTGCCCACCCCCGCCTTCTTCGCCTTCAGCGAGACGGCCTTCCGCGAGCTCGGTGCCGCCGACGCCCTGGCCGCCATCGAGGAGAGCCTCGACTTCCCGATCGTCGTCAAGCCCTCGTCGCAGGGGTCGGCCCTGGGGATCCGTTTCGCGAGCAGTGCCGGCGACGTACCGGCCGCCCTGGTGGCCGCCTTCTCCTACGACTCGCGTGTGCTGCTGGAACGACACGTGGACGGGCGCGACCTCGCCGTGTCGATCCTCGACGGCGAGCCTCTGCCCGTGGTGGAGGCCGTCCCCCGCGACGATGCGTTCTACGACTTCGAAGCTCGCTACGAGATCGGGCGCACCGACTTCATCTGCCCGGCCCGGCTGCCCGACGGGGTCACCGCGGCGGCTCACGACCTCGCGTTGCGCACCTACCGCCTGCTGGGCTGCTCGGCCTTCGCCCGGGTCGACCTCATGCTCGACCGCTCGGGGGAGCTCACGGTGCTGGAGGCCAACCCGATCCCCGGTCTCACGGAGACCAGCCTCCTGCCCCAGGCCGCCGAGGCGGCCGGGACCTCGTTCGATTCGCTGGTCGACCGGATCGTGGAGCTGGCGCTCGAGCGCCAGCCGGCCTAGGCCCGGCCCTCCTCCTCGCCCTCGCCGGCGTCGGGCTCGTCCCCGCCGGCGAAGTCCTCGGGCGTCACGTTGTCAAGGAAGTCCTTGAACTTCTCAACGACCTCCTCGGTGTCCTCCACCTCGTGCTCGAACTCGATGGCGGACTCCGAGATCACGTCCTCGGCGGCGAAGATCGGGGCGCCGGTGCGCACGGCGAGCGCAAGGGCGTCCGAGGGGCGCGAGTCGATCGGGATCTCGCGGCCGTTGAGCTGCAGGGTGACCTCGGCGTAGAAGGTGTTCTCACGCAGCTCCGTCACGGCCACACGGGTGCAGGAGACCTCCAGCTCGGACAGCATCTCGCTGATCAGGTCGTGGGTCATCGGCCGGGGCGTGTTCGCGCCCTGGAGCTTCATCAGTATCGCCGCAGCCTCGGGGTGCCCGATCCAGATCGGCAAGAACTTGTTGCCGTCGCGGGTCTTCAGGAGCACGATCGGCTGCTTGCCGACCATGTCGAAGCTGACGCCATAGATGACCATTTCCTGCATGGTTGGGGACAGTCTAGACCCGGCGGGAAGTGGCGACCCGCCCCCCTCACGACCGTCGGCATGGGCGATCCTGGACTCGAACCAGGGACCTCGTCCTTATCAGAGACGCGCTCTAACCGGCTGAGCTAATCGCCCGGAGAGGGCCGATTGTAGCGGCGGCTAAGCGGCGCGCGGGAGCCGCCGGGCCAGCAGCTGCTCGGCGAGCCGGACGGCGTCGGCGGGCGTGTCGAACTCGAGCTCCATGCGGCAGCGGTCGCCCCGCGCGCGCACCTTGACCTCCTGGCCCAGGGCCACCGAGAGAGCGTCCTCGGCGGCCGCGAGCGCCTCCTCGAGATCCGGGTGGATCACGGCCCGGGGCCTGGCGGCCGGCCGCTCGTCCCCGGTCTCGGCCGCGCGAGCGCGGCGTTCGGTCTCACGCACCGACCAGGCTCCGTCGCGTGCGTCGAAGGCCAGCCGGCGGCGCAGGCCGTGATCCTTGCAGAGCAGGATCGCCCGGCCGTGACCCTCGCTCAGCGAGCCGTTCTCGATCAGCTCCAACGCTTCCTCGGGCAGGTCGAGCAGGCGGATCAGGTTCGAGATCGCGACGCGGCTGCGACCCACCCGCCGCCCCAGCTCCTCCTTGGTCAACCCGAGGTCGTCGACCAGCATCGCGCAGGCCCGCGCCTCCTCCACCGCGTTGAGGTCGACCCGCGCCATATTCTCGGCTAGCGCCAAGTCGAGCCGCTCCCAGTCGTCGGCCTCGCGCACCACGGCGGGGATCGCTTCGAGCTCGGCCAGGCGGGCGGCGCGCAGGCGCCGCTCACCGGCCACGAGCTCGTACCGGCCCCCGGCCAGCGAGCGCACGATGATCGGCTGGAGCAGCCCGCGGGCGCGGATGGAGTCGGCCAGCTCTGTCAGCGCGGCCTCGTCGAAGCTGCGCCTCGGCTGGCGCGGGTTGGGTTCGACGAGCTCGACCGGGATCTCCCGCAGGCCGTCCTCCCCCTGGCCCCCTCGGGGCAGGATTGCCGCCAGGCCGCGGCCCATGCCGCGTCGCTCCTCAGCCACGGGCCGCCACCTCCCTGGCCAGCTTGAGGTAGGCCGCCGAGCCGGCGCTCTGGGGGGCATGGCGCAGTACGGGCAGGCCGAAGCTCGGTGCCTCGCCAAGCCGGACGTTGCGCGGCACGACGGTGTCGAAGACCAGCTCCGGGAAGTGCTCGCGCACCTCGCGCTCCACGTCGCGCGCGAGCCTGGTGCGACCGTCGTGCATGGTCAGGATCATTCCGGCAACCGTCAACCTGGGGTTGAGCTCGCGCTGGATCAGCGAGAGCGTGTCGAGCAGCTGGGCCAGGCCCTCCAGCGCGAAGTACTCCGTCTGCACGGGGACGATCACCTTGTCCGCCGCCACC
This sequence comes from uncultured Thermoleophilaceae bacterium, assembly GCA_963813495.1. Lineage (GTDB taxonomy): Bacteria > Actinomycetota > Thermoleophilia > Solirubrobacterales > Thermoleophilaceae > JACVRW01. The sequence goes on along the minus strand of CAWEZC010000011.1, from coordinate 257,806 downwards.
AGCGCATTGACGGTGATCGGGCCCAGCGAAGGGGGGCAGTCGAGCAGCGTGAAGAGGTAGCGATCGCGGATGCTGCCCACCCGGCCCCGCAGGATCGTCTCCGACCCGGGGATGCGCGGAAGCTCGACGTTGGCGCCCGCCAGTTCGGGGGTTGACGGAACCACGTCAAGCCGCTCGACGCCGCTGGGGATGGCGGCGGCTCCCAGCGTGAGGTCACCCGACAGGCAGTCGTAGACATTGGGCGCGCCGTCCTTGGGCAGGCCCAGCGCCACAGTGGCGTTGCACTGCGGATCGAGGTCCACGAGCAGGGTCGGATAGCCGGCGTCGGCGATGCTGGCGCCCAGGTTGACGGCGGTGGTGGTCTTGCCCACCCCGCCCTTCTGGTTGGCGATAGCGAGAACGCTGCCCATCGGAGGTTGAAGCTACGTTGCGGGTCGGTCGGAAATGGGGGTGTGCTGCGGTATTCGACGCTTCGGGGCCGAACCCTGCGTGGTCGCGCCCTTTCGGGTCGAGAGGAAAGCCAAGGCCGCATAGGCCCGAATGTTCGTCTCGACGCCGCCCTTCAGCCGAGCGGCCGCTTGCGCGCCATGCCCGGCCGTCGGGGGAAGCCGTGCGGCGTCTCTCCCGCCTTCTCGTATACGTGCAGATGCCGATCCCGGGCGCTGTCGAACGGCACCACCCGCTCCACACCCTTCAAAGCCATCCGTAAGCGCTCACTCGCCAGCGCCGCGCCATCCTCCTCCGCGGCGTCCCGACCCCCCTTCCAGGCCACCAGCACGCCCCCGACCCTCAACAGCGGCGCCGCGTACTCGAGCACGAGCGGCAGGGCTCCCACCGCCCGCGCGGTCACCGCGTCGTAGGCACCTGCCCCGCCGCCCAGGGCGGGGAGCGCCGCCCCCCACTCTTCGGCTCTGGCCTTCAGCGCCCGCGCGTTGGCGATCTGCGCGGCCTGCAGCAGGCGGATGATCACCGCTGTCTTGCGGCCGGCCGCCTCGATCAGGTCTACCTGAGCCTGAGGGTTGGCCACGGCGAGCACCAGGCCGGGGAAGCCGGCGCCGGCTCCGACGTCGGCCAGGCGCCGCGCTTTGCGCAGCTCGGGGACCTCCAGGCCGCTCAGCGAATCGGCCACGTGGGCCTCGACCGCGGCTCGAGGCTCGCTGATCGTAGTGTGCGGATCCGGTTCCGCGGCCAGCGCCTCGAGCAGCCGCACGAGCTGGCCCACGGCGGGCTCGGGCAGCCTGTAACGCTCCGCCAGCGGCGCCAGCGTTTCCCGTGAAACGCCCGCCGCCCCCTCCACCTTGGCCTAGTCCCGCGGCGCCTGGCTCGGCGAGACGACGAGGCGGCGCTCCGGCTCGTCGCCCTCGCTGTGCGTCTCCACGTCGCCGCGCTCGCTCAGGTAGGTGTGGACGATCTTGCGCTCGGTCGCGCGCATCGGCTCGAGCTCGACCGGCCGGCTGTACTGGGTCGCCTCGGCCACCGCGCGGTCGGCCATCCGGTGCAGAGCGGCCTCGCGGCGCTCGCGGTAGCCGGCGGCGTCCACCGTCACCTGCTTGCGTTCCTCCGAGCCCAGGAACGCCGCCCGAAAGACCAGGTGCTGCAGGGCGTCGATGGTGGAGCCGTGCTTTCCGATCAGGAGCCCCAGGTCGTCACCGTTGACGGTCGCGCGGATCTCCTCCTCGCTCTCGTCGATGTCGACCGTGGCCCGCAGGCCGAGCGCGTGTACGACCCGGCCCACGATCGCGCGTACCCGCTCGGCGGGCTCGTCGGGAATCCGCTCCGCTGCCTCCCGCCAGGCCGCCGCGTCGACCTCGGCACGCACGCGCGCCGGCGCGCCCGAGCCGGGCTCGGCCATGACCTCGAAATCGATCGACTCGGCACTGATGCCGGGAAAGCGGGGCTCGAGCGCCTTCATCGCGGCCCACTTGGCCTCCCCGAGGCTCTCGCCCTCCGCCTCAGCCACCAGGTCCTCGGGTCGCGGTTCGTCGCTGACGGACATTCAGGCCGTTCCGCTCAGCGCCGGCGCCCCGAGCGCTTCTTCTTCTTGCGAGGGGAGGGCGGTGGGGCCTTGGCTGGACCGCCGTTGCCGCCGCCCGCGCTGCCCGTGGTAGCGGCCTTCTGGGGCGCCTTCTGCTTGCGCTTCGAGCCCGCCTTGGCGGTGGCCTTCGCGTCGCCGTCACCGTCGCTCTCGCCGTCACCGTCGCCGCCGTCCGAGACCGCCGCAGCCATGGTGGCCGGCTTGCCGCGCGCCGGCTTGGATCCCTCCTTGTCCGCAGCGGCCTCGGCGTCGAGGACCGGCTTGGGATAGAGCTTCTTGACCAGCAGCTGCTGCCCGATCGTCCACACGTTGGTGGTGATCCAGTAGAGGATCAGCCCGGCCTCGAAGTTGATGATGAAGATGACGAAGACGAACGGCAGCGCGAACATGATGCGCCGCTGCATCGGGTCCGCGCTCATGGCCGTGACGGCGCTGGCGGCGAGCTGGGTGCCGACGTAGAGGACGATCAGCACCCCGAGCAGGACCGGGTCGTCGACCTTCGCCGCGAGGTCGTCGATCGCGTAGAAGCCCGGGTTGTCAGCGATGTCAGCCTTGAACTCCGGAGAACGCAGCAGGTAGAAGAGCGAGATGAAGAAGGGGATCTGCAGCAGCAGCGGCAGGCAGGACCCCAGCGGGTTGACCTTCTCGCGCTGGTAGAAGGCCATGACCTCCTGGTTCATGCGCTGCTTGTCGCCCTTGTAGCGCTCCTGGATCTTCTTGATCTCGGGCTGCAGCGTCTGCAGGCGCTGCATCGACTTCACGCCCTTGAAGGTGAGCGGCAGGATCGCGATCCGGACGGTGAAGGTGAGCAGGATGATCGACCAGCCCCAGGAGTTGGGGAAGTCACCGATCAGGTCGTGCCAGAACTCCAGGATCCACTGGCACGCATCGATGAGCGGCTGGAGGACGTTCTGTGGGAAGGCGGCTATGAACATGGGCTAGCGGTGAGGGCGTGGGCGGAACAGCTTCTGGTCCTCCACGAAATCGACCCCGCCGTGACTCCAAGGGTTGCAACGGAGCAACCGCCAGGCGGCGAGCACGATGCCCCGCAGCACACCGTAGCTACGCACGGACTGCACGGCGTACTCCGAGCAGGACGGATAGTACTTGCAGCGAGAGGGAATCGCCGGGGAGATCACGCGCTGGTAGAAGCGCACCGGTGCGGTGACCATTGCGCGCAGCGCAGCCGAGATACGCCCCGGCGAGGCGCTCACGGGGGAGGTTCTCGACTCGCTCAGCGCGACTCGCCCCCGCCGGCCAGACCGGCCTCTGCGAGCACCGTCCGCAGCGCCTGCTCGACGGCGGCCTCCCCACCCTCCTTCGCCAGCTCACCTGCCGCAGGCCGCGCGACGATCACGAAGTCGTGTCCCGGCCGCAACTCGTCCGAGCTGGCCCAGAACGCCTCCCGCAGCAGCCGCTTGATGCGGTTGCGCTCCACCGCCCCGCCCAGCTTGCGGCCGACCGAGATGCCCAGGCGCGGCTCGCCGTCGTTCTCAGCGCGCGGGAAAGCGTAGACCACGAGGTGGCGGCTGGCGTGGGAGCGGCCCTCGCGATAGACGCGCTCGAACTCGCCGCTGCGCGACAGCCTGCGGCGCTTCCGGCGCGCACGGTCGGCCATCGCGCCTAGGGGGTGAGCCGCTTGCGGCCCTTGTCCCGGCGGCGCTTCAGCAGCTTGCGCCCGGCGCGTGTGGACATGCGGGCGCGAAACCCATGGGTGCGGGCGCGCTTGCGCTTCTTCGGCTGATAGGTGCGCTTCATCGGGAGCAGTGAGGGTACAAGATCGCCCGCCGGACGCCTGTCGATTTCCTGTCGCCGGGAGCTCGGCGGGACTGCCGGACGCTTTTCCCGCGTTTTGCGAAACCGTGGCCCGGCGACCGGCGCGGAGCCCCGAAAGCCCGGTGTACACTCGGCTCGCCGAGGGCAGCGGAGTCGTCTCGACCGCCCGTTCCTCCCCCATTCTGAAGCTTTTCCCGCAGGCCCGGAGGAGGGTCGCGACCACCCTTGCCCCCACCGCCCGACCTGATCTGGAACGACATCCGCGAAGCGCTCCGGCGCGATACCCCGGAGTTCAAGTTCCACATCTGGCTCGAGCCGCTCGAGCTGGCCGCGATTCGCGGCCGGACCCTCTACGTGCGGGCTCCGGAGCACATCCGGACCTCGGTGGCCGAGCGCTACCTGCCGCTTCTGCGCCGCAGCGCCGCCACGGCCTTCGACCCCCGGGCGGTGGTCGAGGTGGTGGGCACGGACTGGGAGCCGCCCGCCGACGCCCCTGACGGCGCCGGTCTCCCGCAGACCGCCGCCGCGGGCGGCGCCAACCTGAACGCCAAGTACACCTTCGACCAGTTCGTCATCGGCGAGGAGAACCGCTTCGCGCACGCGGCGGCGCTCGCCGTCGCCGAGCTGCCGGCGCACTCCTACAACCCGCTCTTCCTCCACGGGATGCCGGGCATCGGCAAGACGCACCTCCTTCACGCGGTCGGCAATTACGTCGAGCGCTACGGCTCGGGCCTCTCCGTGCGCTACGCGACCATCGAGGAGTTCACGAGCGAGTTCGTCGCGGCGATACGCGAGCGGCATACCGGGCGCTTCAAGGAGAGCTTCCGGCGAGCCGACGTGCTGCTCATCGATGACGTCCAGTTCCTCGCGGGCCGCGCAAAGACCCGCGAGGAGTTCTTCCACACCTTCAACTCGCTGCTCGAGTCCGGCCGGCAGCTGATCATGACCTCCGACTGCAGCCCCGAGGACGTGCCGGGCATCGAGGAACGCCTCATAGAGCGCTTCCGCTCGGGCCTCGTCGTGGAGTTGGAGACCCCCGGCGCCGAGGCGCGCCAGGCCATCCTCGCCAAGCGCGCGCTGCTCGACGGCGTCGAGGTGCCCGACGTGGTGCTGGCCGAGATCGCCGCGCGCGTGACCACGAGCGTGCGCGCTCTCGAGGGGGCGCTCATCCGTGTGGTGGCCTACGCCTCTCTGAAGGGTGAGGCTGCCACGCCCGATCTCGTGCGCCATGTGCTCAGCCGCCTGGGCGCCGACACCGGGACGCAGGCCTGTGGCATCGGCGAGATCCTCGACGCGGCGGCCATTGAGTTCGGTGTCGAACGCCAGGCCCTGATCGAACGCGATCGCCGCCCCGCAGTCGCCACCGCACGGCAGGTGGCCATGTACCTCGCGCGCGAGCTCACCGAGCACAGCCTGCCGGAGATCGGTCGCGGCATCGGCGGGCGTAGCCACACCACTGTGCTGCACGCGGTCAATCGCGTCGGAGCGGCACTGGATACCGACCCGGGAGTGCGCGGCTCGGTCGACAACCTGCGCCGCCGGCTCGGCCGACCGTCGTGATGACCGGGTGAGATGGAAGAATCAACAGCTTCCCCACAGGGTTCATCCCGCTCCGCAGCCGGGTTTCAGCGGGATGTGGACCTCTCGACAGCTCCCAATCACCTCAATGCAGATAGGTAGTGCCATTTGAAGCTCACCGTTTCCCGTGAAACGTTCCTCGCTCGCCTCAGCATCGCCGTCCGCGGTGCCTCCACCCGCAGCGCGATCCAGACGCTGGCGGGGGTGTTGCTCCGCGTGGAGGACGGCCGCGCCGAGCTCCAGGCCACCGACATGGAGCTGGGCGTGCGGCTCACCCTCGAGACCCAGGAGGCCTCGCCGGGTCAGGCCGTGATCCCGGGCCGCCTGTTGCTCGACGTGGTTCGCTCCCTACCCAAGGACGAGCTCACGCTCGAGTACCGCTCGGCCCAGCAGGACGTAGAGGTGGTGTCGGGCGCCGCGAAGTTCCACCTGCGCACGCTGCCCACGGAGGACTTTCCCAAGCTGCCCGAGGCGCCGGCCGAAGGTGGCCTGACCGTGCCGGCTGACGCCTTCGTCGAGACCATCGCCCGTGTGGCCCGCGCCGCGTCGCGGGACGAGACGCGGCCGCACCTGACCGGTGTGCTCGTGACCGCCAGCGGCAACGAGTTGCGCATGGTGGCCACCGACTCCTATCGCCTCAGCGTCAAGGAGACGACACTGGACTCGCCGCTCTCCGGCGAGCTCGAGGCCAATGTGCCGGCCCGGACGTTGCAGGAGCTGGGCCGCATCGCCGGCGCCGGCGGAGCGGCGACGATCGGCGTGGCGGCTCTCGAGAACCAGGTCGTGTTCACGGTCGCGGACGTGGTGCTGTCATCGCGATTGGTCGAAGGCCGTTTCCCCAACTACCAGCAGCTGCTGCCCGAGTCCTACGAGCACGAGCTGCGCGTGAGCCGCGACGAGATCCTCGACGTGGTGCGCCGCGTGGGCCTCCTTGCTCAGAAGAACGCTCCGCTGCGGCTGCGCTTCTCGGAGGGAACCCTCGACGTCTCCGCCCAGACGCCCGACGTCGGCGAGGCGAGCGAATCGCTGCCGGTGCCCTTCAACGGTGAGGAGCTCGAGATCGGCTTCAACCCCGAGTTCTTCCGCGACGGACTCGATAGCGCCGAGTCGGAGGAGCTCGTGCTCAAGCTGATCAGCCCGCTCCGGCCCGGGCTGATCGAGTCGAGCGGCGACGATGCGGGTTTCCGCTACCTCGTGATGCCGATCCGCCTGAACGTGTAGGGCGCGATGCTCCTGAGGCGCGTCGAGCTGCGCGACTTCCGCAACTACGAGCAGGCCGCCGTGGAGCTCGACGCGGGCCTGACGGTGGTGTCGGGGCCCAACGGCGCCGGCAAGACGAACCTGCTCGAGGCGCTCTACTTCGGCTGCACCGGGCGCTCGCCGCGTACCTCCAACGAGCGCGAGCTGGTGCGTCGCGGCGCTGCCGTGGCGCGCGTGGTGGTCGACACAGCGGACGACGACGACGCCCACCGGATCGAGGTGGGCTTCGAACCCGGGGCGGCGAAGCGGCTGCGGGTGGACGACAGCCCTGTCGACAACCTGAGCCTGAGCGATGCCCGTCCGCTGGTGAGCGTCTTCCTGCCCGAGCGACTCGAGCTCGTGAAGGGCGCTCCGGCGGCACGCCGGGCCCACCTGGATCAGGTTGTGGCCGCGCTCTGGCCGGCCCGCGCGGCCACGCGCAGCTCCTACTCGCGCGCTCTGGCTCAGCGCAACGCCCTGCTGGCTCGCGTGCGCTCCGGGGCGTCGAACGCGGCGGCACTCGACGCGTGGGACTCCGAGCTGGCGGGTCACGGGATCCGGCTGATGCAGGACCGTGCCGAGGCGGTGGAGGGACTGGCCGAGCCCTTCGCCGAGCTGGCCAGCCGCCTGGGGCTGCCCGGTCGCGCCGAGGTCCGCTACCGCGCTCGCTCCCCGGCTCTCGACGCGGAGGGTCTCGTGGCCGAGCTGGCTGACCGCCGAACGGCCGACCTGGAGCGCGGCTTCACGGCCCACGGCCCGCATCGAGACGAGCTGCAGCTGCAGCTCGACGGCGCCGCGCTGCGGGCGTACGGCTCACAGGGCCAGCAACGAGCCGCGCTCCTCGCGTTGCTGTTCGCGGAGCGCAGTGTGATGGCCGAGCGCCGCGCCCGCCCCCCGCTCATGCTTCTCGACGACGTGATGTCCGAGCTCGACTCGGAGCGGCGCGAGCTGCTGGCCGGACTGCTGCGCTCCGGCGGGCAGGCCGTCGTCACCGCCACCGAGCTCGAACACGTCCCCGGCAGCAGCGCGGGCGCCGATGGGCTGCTTCGGGTCAGCGGAGGCACCATCGCGGCCGGTCCGCGGGCGGTGGCGGCCTGAGACGCGTCGCCCCGCGCCCGTTGTCCGCCGCACTGGAGGCCGCCATGCCCGCGGTCGAGCCGGCCACGGCCCTGGCGCGTGCGCAGGCCGCCTGGGCCGAGGTGGCGGGACCGGGGCTGGCCGGCTTCGCCGCGCCGGTGTCGGAGCGCCAGGGAGTGCTGACGCTCGTCTGTGAATCGGCGACCTGGGCGCAGGAGCTCGAGCTGCTGGGGGCCGACCTGCTGGTGCGCCTCAACACCGCGGCTGCGGGCCCGGCCGCCGCCGCGCCGCCCTTTTCGCGGCTGCGTTTCGTGGTGGGTTCGGCCCCGAACTGAGCGCGCTCCGGGGCGGTTTCGCCAGGGGCGCGCCACGAGGCCTCATTTTTGTGCGATTTGCGGGCATTTTGTAACACCCGAAAGCGTCCGATGCCCCCCTTAGCCTGCTAATATTGCGAGCGGTCTTATGTACCGCCCCGGCCCGTCCTGCCAGTCGGCACGGCGTCGGGGCTTTTCATGGTGTTCGCGGCCCTGACGGTCGCGCAATGGAAGGAACGATTTGGCGGATCAGGGCAAAGACGGCACCGCGGGCAACGGGAGCTACGACGCTCAGGACATCACGGTGCTGGAGGGCCTCGAGGCCGTGCGCAAGCGGCCCGGCATGTACATCGGCTCCACCGGCCTGCGAGGACTGCATCACCTCATCTACGAGGTGGTCGACAACTCCGTCGACGAGGCCCTGGCCGGGGAGGCCGACCAGGTGGAGATCATCATCCACCCGGACAACAGCGTCACCGTGTCCGACAACGGCCGCGGCATCCCGGTGGACACGATGAGCAAGGAGAAGCGCCCGGCCGCCGAGGTCGTGCTCACCGTGCTGCACGCCGGAGGCAAGTTCGGCGAGGGTGGCGGCTACAAGGTGTCAGGGGGCCTGCACGGCGTCGGCGTGTCGGTGGTCAACGCGCTCTCCGAGTGGCTTCATCTGACGATCTGGCGCGACGGGTACGAGTTCAAGCAGTCCTACGAGCGCGGTACCCCCACCACGGATCTGGTCAAGGGCGACAAGACGGACCGGCGCGGGACCCAGATCAGCTTCCTCCCCGATCTCGAGATCTTCGAGACGATCGACTACGACCGCACCGTCCTAGAGCAGCGCTTCCGCGAGATGGCCTTCCTCACCAAGGGTCTGCGCATCCACTTCCGCGACGAGCGCGGCGAGCGCTTCGAGACCACCTTCCAGTACGACGGCGGCATCGTGGACTTCGTCAAGTACCTGCACAGTCAGGGAACACGCGAACCGCTGCACAAGAAGATCGTCTACATCGAGGAATCCAGCGACATCGGCGAGGTCGAGGTCGCCATGCAGTGGAACGACTCCTACCAGGAGGCGCTGCTGTCGTTCGCCAACAACATCAACACGCACGAGGGGGGTACGCACCTCTCGGGCTTCCGCTCCGCGCTGACCCGCACGATCAACGCCTACGCGCGCCAGAAGGGCGAGCTCAAGGAGAAGGACGCGAACCTCCAGGGCGAGGACATCCGCGAGGGGCTCACGGCGATCATCTCCGTGAAGATCCGCGATCCGCAGTTCGAGGGGCAGACCAAGACGAAGCTCGGCAACCCGCCGGTCGAGGGGTTCGTTCAGGCGGCCGTGAACAAGGGCCTGGCCGAGTTCCTCGAGGAGAACCCCAACGACGGCAACCAGATCATCCGCAAGGCGGTTGCCTCACAGCGTGCTCGCGAGGCGGCCCGCAAGGCGCGGGACCTCACACGGCGCAAGTCGGCGCTCGAGAACTCGACGCTCCCCGGCAAACTCGCCGACTGCTCGGTGCGCGATCCCGCACTCGCGGAGATCTTCATCGTCGAGGGCGACTCGGCCGGCGGCTCGGCCAAGCAGGGCCGCGACCGCAACACCCAGGCCATCCTGCCCCTGCGCGGCAAGATCATCAACGTCGAGAAGAACCGCATCGACAAGGTCCTCTCCAACAAGGAGATCCAGGCGCTGATCACGGCGATCGGCACCGGCATCCGCGAGGAGTTCGACATAGAGAAGGCCCGCTACCACAAGGTGATCGTGATGACCGACGCCGACGTGGACGGCGCCCACATCCGGACGCTCGTGCTGACCTTCCTCTATCGCGAGATGCCCGAGCTGATCGACGCCGGCTACGTGTACATCGCCAAGCCGCCGCTCTACAAGGTCAAGTCGGGCAAGCAGGACATCTACATCGAGAAGGAGTCGGAGCTCGAGGAGGTCCTGCTGCGCGACAAGCTCGAGAAGCTCGAGGTCTCCGACCGCGAGGGCACGGACTTCAGCCTCACCCACGCCCGCTGGCAGAAGTACGGCCGGCTGCTCAAGCAGTACGAGGGTTGGGCGGCGGCTTTGCGCGCCGAGTGGGGCCACGATCCGATCACCTTCCTCGAGGAGTCGTCGATCCTCGACGAGGGGGCGGCCGATCCGGAGACGGTGATCGCCCTGCTCAAGGGCGACGATCCCGACGGCGAGCCCCACGAGACCGAGCTGATCAGCGAGACCGAGAGCGAGCTGGTGGTCCGGGTGATCGAGCGCAAGACCGGCACGGCCGCCACCTACCACCTCGCGCGCTCGCTGTTCACCACCCCCGAGTACACGGGCTTCGTGAAGATCCACATGGAGCTGAAGAGCCTGGCCGGCACGCCCCCGTTCCGGATCGTGCTGGGCAAGAAGGAGAGCGACGCGCTGTCCTTCGAGGAGCTGCGCACCAGAGTGCTCGAGATCTGCCGCGACGGCGTCCCGCTGCAGCGCTTCAAGGGGCTGGGCGAGATGAACGCCGACCAGCTCTTCGACACCACGATGGACCCCGAGCAGCGCACGCTGCAGCTGGTGACGGTCGACGACGCGAGTGCCGCCGACCTGATCTTCTCGATGCTGATGGGCGACAACGTCGAGCCCCGGCGCGACTTCATCGAGACGCACGCCAGAGAAGTGACCAACCTAGACGTCTAGCCGGAAGCAGGGAACCAGAACCATGAGCATTGACCAGTTGACAGGCGGAAACGTCGAGCCGCGCGGGCTCGAGGAGGAGATGCGGTCCTCCTACCTCGACTACGCCATGAGCGTGATCGTGGGCCGTGCGCTCCCGGACGTGCGCGACGGGCTGAAGCCCGTCCACCGGCGCGTTCTCTACTCGATGTTCGAGTCAGGGCTGCAGCCCAACCGGCCGCACCGCAAGTGCGCGAATGTCGTCGGCGGCGTGATGGGCAACTACCACCCGCACGGTGACGCGTCGATCTACGACACGGTGGTGCGCCTGGGCCAGGACTTCGCCATGCGCTACCCACTGATCGACCCGCAGGGCAACTTCGGCTCGATCGACAACGACTCGGCAGCGGCCATGCGCTACACGGAGGCTCGCCTGTCGCGGCTGGCCACGGAGATGCTGCGCGACATCGACGCCGACACCGTCGACTTCGGGCCCAACTACGACGAGTCGCGCCAGGAGCCGCATGTGCTGCCGGCGCGCTTCCCCAACCTGCTCGTCAACGGCGCCTCCGGGATCGCGGTCGGCATGGCCACCAACATCCCGCCGCACAACCTGCGCGAGGCCATCGACGCCGTGGTGGCCCACATCGACGACCCGTCGATCGACGTCACGGGCCTGATGAAGCACATCAAGGGGCCCGACTTCCCCACCGGCGGCATCATCGTCGGCAAGGGCGGGATCCGCGACGCCTACGAGACCGGTCGCGGGCGCGTGGTGATCCGCGGGCGCGCCCACATCGAGCCTCTGCGTCAGGGCAAGGAGGCGATCATCGTCACCGAGATGCCCTACCAGGTCTACAAGGGCGACGGTCGCGGAGACGGCAGCGGCCTGATGCAGAAGATCGTCGAGCAGGTGCAGAACGGGCGCCTCAAGGAGATCTCCGACCTCCGCGACGAGTCGGACAAGTCCGGCATCCGCCTCGTCATCGAGCTCAAGCGCGACGCGATCCCCAAGGTCGTGCTGAACAAGCTCTACAAGCACACCCAGCTGCAGACCACCTTCGGTGTGAACATGGTCGCGCTCGTGGACGGCGTGCCGCGCACGCTCGGCCTGCTCCCCGTGGTGCGCAACTACGTCGACCACCAGCGCGACGTGATCGTGCGCAGGACCAAGCACGAGCTGCGCGAGCGCGAGGCGCGCCTGCACATCCTCGAGGGCCTGCTGATCGCGATCAACAACATCGACGAGGTCATCGAGCTGATCCGGGGCTCGCGTGACCCCGACACCGCTCGCGCGGGCCTGATCGAGCGCTTCGAGTTGTCACGCATCCAGGCCCAGGCGATCCTCGACCTGCGCCTGCAGCGCCTGACCGCCCTGCAGACCGACGAGATCAAGACCGAGCACGCCGACGTCGTCGAGCGCATCCGCGAGCTGCGCGAGATCCTGGGCGACGAGGCACGTGTCATGGCCCTCATCCGCGAGGAGCTGCTCGAGATTCGGGAGCGCTTCGGCGACGACCGGCGCACCGAGATCACGCACTCCGAGGACGAGATCGACATCGAGGACCTGATCGCCGACCAGCAGATGGTCATCTCGATCACGCACTCGGGCTACGTCAAGACTCTGCCGCTGGCCACGTACCGCCAGCAGCGCCGCGGCGGCCTGGGCGTGATGGGCATGGAGATGAAGGACGAGGATTGGATCGAGCACCTCTTCGTCAGCTCGACCCACGACTACCTCCTGTTCTTCACCAACCGCGGCAAGGTCTACCGGCAGAAGGTGTACGAGCTGCCGGAGGCCTCGCGCACGGCCAAGGGACGGGCGCTGGTCAACCTGCTGCCCCTACGGGAGGGCGAGCGCGTGCAGGCGGTGCTGGCCACGCGCGACTTCAACGAGGGCAAATACCTCGCGTTCGCCACCCGCAAGGGCCAGATCAAGAAGACCGAGTTCGGCGCCTACAACACCCCGATCAAGGCCGACGGCATCATCGCCATCAACATCCGGGACGACGACGAGCTGGTCGCCGTGCGCAGGACCAGCGGCGATGACGACATCATCATGGTGTCCCGTTCGGGCCAGGCGGCGCGCTTCAACGAGGACGACGTGCGCCCGATGGGCCGCGACACCGCCGGCGTCCGCGGCATGAACGTCTCCCGTGGTGACAACCGCGTGCTGGCCATGGACGTGGTGCGCCCCGACACCGATCTGCTGGTGGTCACCGAGAACGGCTACGGCAAGCGCACGGCGATCGAGGAGTACCCGGTCAAGGGCCGCGGCACGATGGGCGTCAAGACCATCAGCCTGACCGAGAAGAAGGGCGGCCTGGCCGGGGCGCTGATCGTGCGCGAGCACCACGACCTGGTGTTCATCTCCCAGAACGGCATGGTGCAGCGCACCAGCGTCAAGGGGATCTCCAAGCAGGGCCGCCCGGCCCAGGGCGTGCGGGTCATGAACCTGCGCGAGGATGACGTGGTCAGCGCGGTGGCGCTGGTGATGGAGACCTCGTCGGACGAGACCGCGGCGCCGGTGCTGGAGGACGGGCCGGACGGCGTGCCGGAGGACTTGCTGCCGGATCTCGGCGAAGCCGACGCGGACGGCGCCGAGGAGGCGGACGCGGACGCCGACAGCGAAGAACCGGCTGACGAGTAGCGCGCCGAAGGGCCGGCCATGAAAGCACGAGGGGCGCCCACATGGGCGCCCCTCGCAGTTTGCTGCTGGACTCAGCCGGGCTCGAGTACAACGACCAGAGGAACCACTCCCGGTCCTCGTCTGCACCGGCGGTGTCTCGGGTGGGTCTCCGCTGAACGGGGCCCAGCACCGGTCTAGCGGCCGGACACCTCCAGGGTCCCAAGAATTCTGTCAGTCAACGTTCGGACCACCTCCTTTCCCTGGTAGCCCGAATTGAAGCAGACGCGCAGGTCGGGCATCCCGGACGCTGGGCCGCGGGCTCCTACGGAGCGGTCTCGGTGGTGTCGGTGGCTGGCGTGTCCGCGGAGTCCTCGAGCTCCTGTACCTGCTGTTCGAGGTCGTCGATGCGCCCGCCGAGGCGGTCGAGCTGCGCGCTCGTCTGTGACGCGCCGTCCTCCACCTCGGCGAGACGGTCGTCGAGCCGGGCAAGGTCCTCCGAGGTGGGCAACTCCTCGATCTGGCTCTCGAGCCCGTCGATCCGCTGGTCGAGCTGGCGCTGCACGCGCCCCAGTTCGCCGGCGGCCTGCTCGCCCGCGGTCTCATCCGCCTCGTCGGCCTGGATCAGCGCGAACACGGCGATCGCCGTGGCGGCCACCGACCACACGCCGGCCACGATCAGCCAGCGGCGCAGCGTCTTGAGCTGCCCGACGCTGGCGGGCAGCTGGTCGTCGTCGAGCAGCCGCTCGGCGCGCTTCCCCGGCGGCGGCGGTTCGCCCGGGCGCGGGCTCGGCCATCACCGGGTGATCAGGTACTGCTCCCAGGCGGCTGGGATGGCCGGCGCCGCCACGTGGATGAAGATCGTGGGGTTGGGGGCCTTCGGGGCCTTGGCGGGAACCATGTTGGCCTGGCGAGGCAGTCGGTCACCCTTGCGGCGGTTGCAGGGCGCGCAGCAGGTGACGATGTTGTCCCATGACGACGGCCCGCCCTTGGACCGGGGGATCACGTGGTCGACGGTGAGATTGCCGCGTTCCTGGCCGCAGTACTGGCAGGTCCAGCGGTCGCGTGCGAACACCGCGCGACGGGTGATCTTTCGGCGGTGGGCGTCGCGCGGGATGCGCACGTAGGTGAGCAGGCGGATGACCACCGGCCGGTCGAGCGTGACGGACTCGGCGTGCAGCGCCCAGTCGCCCTTCTCGAGCACCTCGGCGCGGTTCTTGAGGATCAGCACGGCGGCGCGGCGCACCGTGCACACGTTGATGGGCTCATACGACGCGTTGAGGACGAGCACCCGGCCGGACGAGGAAGAAGAGCGCTGCGCGGGCCGGCCGGCCCGTAGCAGCGCGGGGGCAGGGCCTGGTTCCGAGTCACCCGCCTCGGCGTGAAAGGTCAGCTCCGTCCGGACCGCCACGGTGCAGTCAGTGTACCCAGCGGTCCCGTCTGCAATATGCGCTCAACCGGTGAACGAGGAGTACGACCCGAGCACGCGCACCTCCTCGACGTGCTCGCCCAGCGCCTTCAGCGCATCGCTCACGGGGGCGCTGTCCGCCGCCCCCTCCAGGTCGGCGAAGAACATGTAGTGGCCCAGCCGGATGCGGCGCGGGCGTGACTCGATGCGCGTGAGGTTCACCCCGCGGCTCGCCAGCTCGCCCAGCACGTCCACAAGCCAGCCGGGGGCCTGATCGCCCCCGCCCCAGAACACGATCGAGGTCTTGGCGGCGGCACCGGCGGGGGGTACGGCGGCCTCGCCCGCCGGGGCCAGCCACACGAAGCGGGTGACGTTGTGGGGGTGATCCTCCACGTCGGCAACCAACACGAGGCAGTCGTACAGCTCGGCCGCGAGCCGGGAGCCCAGCGCCGCCGCCGTGTCGCCCGACTCGCGGAGCGAGAGAACCGCCTCGGCGGTGGAGGCCGCGTTGACATGCTCCGCCCGAGGCAGGGTCTGACGCAGGAAGCGCGCGCACTGGGCGGTGGCCTGGGGGTGGGAGACGACCCGAGTGATCTCGCCGGGCGCGAGCGGGCGACACCCGATCAGGCAGTGATGGATCGGGTGGACCACTTCGGCGGCGATGCGCACGTCACGCGTGTCCAGGGCCAGCGTGTCGAGTGTGATGCCGACGCCTCCCTCCAGGGCGTTCTCGATCGGGACCACTGCGCGGTCGGCCGCGCCGTCGTGCACGGCCATGACCGCGTCGTAGATCGTCGGGTACGGCACCTCCTCCGCGCCGGGGGGCGCCGATGCGCGCAACGCCTCCTCGCTGTAGGTCCCGGCAGGACCGAGATAGGCGACCCGCATCAGGCGCGCGTAGCGCTTCCGGCCATCGCGGCCTCCACGGCCTGCTGCTCCTCCGGCGAGAGCTCGAACTCCGGCGTGCCCTGATGCACCTGCTTGACGTAGAAGCGCGCCTGGTCGCGATGCAGGATCGAGGAGATCACCACCCCGGTGCTGCGTGAGTCGAGCAGCGCAAGGGTGCTCGACTGCTGTCCCGACAGCTCGTTCATGGCGTCGTACCGGATCAGCGAGGTGTGGGCGACGCAGCCGTCCATGCGCTGCTCGGCCGTGCCCACTCGCGCCTCGAGGCCGGTGGCGGTCTCCTCCACCCAGTCGCGCAACTGGACGAAGGCCTCCTGCAGGGCCGAGGCGTGGGCGACGATGTCCGTCTCGCCCGCTCCCAGCACCATCCGCTGGGCCCGGCGCACGCGGCGCAGCTTGATGGCCAGGACCAGGCAGAAGATCAGCGTGGCAAGCGCCAGGCCGGCGGCCGCAAGCGCCACGATTCCCTGCGTGGAGGTCAGCTCGTCCAAGTCGGCTGAGAGTACCGTCGCGAAATCAGCTGGTGAAGATGACCGAGAACTCGGCCGTGTTGTTGTCGGTCTTCTCCTCGCCCGGGACGGGCTCGACCTCGACGGTGACCGGCACCTGCTGCCCGGTGGGCGGCTCCTGGCCGAGCGGGATCGTCACGTTCTGGGCCTCGCCCACGGCGATCTCCGGAATCGCCTCTGTCACCTCGATGGCGTCGCCGCCCTCGCCCACCGTGACCTTGACGTTGACGTCGGTTTCGTTGTTCTCGCCCTGGTTGACCACCTGTACGTCGAACGCGAGGTCGTCGGACAGGGGTACGGTGGCCGAGCCCCCGGGCACGAGCGTGACGCCGCCCAGCGTGACGGTGCCGAGGCCGTTGCCGTGCAGGCCGGGAGCGGCCGCGTCATCGGTGGCGCCGCCCTGGCCTGTGCGCAGCGCCTCGACCTGGTCGGCCACGAAGCCGGGCTCGATCCACTGGACGTCGGGGACGAAGCGGAGCTTCTCCTCCCTGGGGAGCGTGACCTCGTCGTCGAGGTCCTCGTCGCGGAGTGTGTTCTCCATGCTGGGGCGCCAGCGGGCCACCAGCAGCACGTCGCTGGCCAGGAACACCTGCATCACCTCGGCGATGGTCTCGGTGCTCTGGCGGCGGCCCTGGTCGGCGAGCCCGCCGGGCAGCTCGCGGGCCACCACCGCCAGCGCGTCGCGGCGCAGCTCGAGCGAGTCGATCAGGTAGTCCTGTGCGGCCGAGACCTCGTCGGGCGCGTCGAGATCCTGGGCGCGGTCCACCAGCGTGGCCGATTCGCTGCGCAGCCCGTTGACCACGTTCACCGAGTCGACGGAGGCGTCCTCGCCACCCGAGCTGCCCAGCAGATCAAAGAGCTGGTTGCCCTCCAGCTTGGACTGGTCGATCAGCTCACTGGACGACGCGGCGTAGTCCTTGATCGCGCTCTCCTGGCGGGCGCTGAGGCAGCCGCGGAAGCCGATCACGAGCAGAATCAGCACCAGAAGGCCGGCGCCGATCGCTAGGGTCCTGCGGACCATCAGCGTCTGGCGGTCGGTCGACCGGCCGCTTGGCGGCCGACGCCGTGTACGACGATTTCGTACGGGCTCGTCCGGTTCGTCGAGGAAGGACAGCAGAATCGCTCCTAGCGCTTCGAGGCACCCCGCGCGCCTCGGGTGGGAGTATGAACGGGGGGCAGGACGCGCTCTCCGCGGACCGAACACAGAACCTGGGATGAACCGTTCCGAAACAGGCCTGACGGACGAGCCCGGCACCCTGCCGCTGGGTTCGTCTGACCCTACCGAAAGGCTCGCGGGAGGCCCCGGCCCGCGAGTGGTGCTCGGCCGCTACCGGCTCGAGCAGCGCCTTGGTGCGGGGGGCTTCGGCGTGGTCTGGCATGCCTGGGACGAGAAGCTGGAGCGCGAGGTCGCCGTCAAGACGATCCCGCGTGAGCGCGGGGGCGGCGAGCGGGTGGAGCGCGAGGCCGTGGCGGCGGCGCGCCTCAACCACCCGGCGATCGTGGGCATCTACGAGCTGGCCTCCGACGAGCACGACGTCTACCTGGTCTCGGAGCTCGTTCGGGGCCGAACCCTGGCGGAGCTGTTGCGGGCCCGCGCGATCTCCGACCGCGACGTGGCCCGCATCGGCGCCGATCTGAGTGAGGCGCTGGCCCACGCGCACGCCCGCGGGGTGATCCACCGGGACCTCAAGCCGCAGAACGTGATGGTGGTGGCCGAGCCCGCCGCCGGAGTCGGCTTCGCGAAGCTCACCGACTTCGGGGTCGCGCACCTGGTGCAGGGCGACGCGCTCACGCACACCGGCGACGTGGTGGGCACGCTCGCCTACATGGCGCCCGAGCAGGCTGAGGGCGCCCGGGTGACGCCGGCCTGCGACGTGTATTCGCTCGCACTGACGCTGTACGAGGCCTGGACGGGCAAGAACCCGGTGCGTGCGGCCGGGCCGGCCGCCACCGCACGCCGGCTGGGCCGGCCTCTGCCCTCGCTCTCGGCCCAGCGCCGAGACCTGCCGCTCGAGCTCTGTGACGTGATCGACGACGCGCTGGACGCCGACCCGGCCGGGCGTCCCGCGCCGGGCGAGCTGCGCGCCGAGCTGCGCGCCGCGCAGACCGAGCTCACCGATGAGGGCGGACTGGTCGAGCCGGAGACCCTGCGCCGCGTCGGCCTCCCGTCCACCGGCAGCCGGCGTGGCCTGTTTCGCCGCGCCCGAGGAGCATTGGGTTCTGGCGCCTCCCTGTGGCCCGACGACCCCCACGGCGGCGCGGGCGGCGGTTCACTGCGGCCGGAGGATCCGCGTGCCGTCGGCTCTCCCGCCGACGAGCGCCGCGACGTGCCGGGCGGGGGCCGCCCTGCGCCCAGCGCCGGGCTGCTCGGCCGGGCCGATCCGGCCCTGCCTCCAGCCATGCCCCTCCGGCTGCTTCAGCGCGCCGGCGCCGGCCTGCTCGCGGGGGCGCTTGTCCTCGGGGTGCTGGGCAGCCTGGGCCCGGAGCCGGCCTTCTCGAAGTTCGCTGCCGCAGCCGCGGTCGCCGGTCTCACCGCGCTGCTGCCCCGCATCGGCTGGGTGCTGTCGGTTCTGGGCCTGTGCGTGTGGCTCGTCTCGCCCGAGACCGATCGGCAGGGCACCGCGCTGGTGCTGGCCGCCGCGGCACTCCCGATCCCCTTCCTGCTTCCGCGCGCGGGCCTCCTATGGTCGGTCCCGGTGCTCGCGCCGCTGCTGGGCACGATCGCGCTCGGACCGGCCTTCCTGGGTGTGGCGGCGCTCGCCCCGACCCCCTGGCGCCGTGCCGGGCTGGCGGCCGCCGGGCTGTGGTGGCTGGTGCTCGGCGAGGCGCTCACCGGCAGAGCGCTCCTGTTCGGGTCCCCGGACGGCACGGCGCCGCGGAGCGATTGGGAAGGATCGATCTCGGCCGCGGCCTCGGACGTTCTCGTGCCGCTCGTCACGTCACCCGTCCTGCTCCCGATGCTGGTGTGGGCAGCGTTCGCCGTGGCCCTGCCGCTGGTGGTGCGCGGCCGCTGGCTGGCGGTCGACCTGATCGGAGCGGGGGCCTGGGTCGCCGGCCTGATCGCCGCGCAGGTCGCCCTCGGCGACGCGCTCGCCGCCGAGGTTGCCCTCGGCCAGGCGCGGGGCGCCGTGGCGGGCTCGCTCGCGGCCGCCGTCGTGGCGGTGTCCGTGTCCCAGATCGTGGCCCCCGCGGAGGGCTGGCGGGCTCCACGTATAACCACCGCGTAGGGCTACCCTGCGAGACGGGATGAGCATGCTGCGAAACCTGGAAGCGAAGCTCGGTGGACTGGTCGAGGGGGCCTTCGGAAGGGCGTTCAAGACGAGTGTGCAGCCGGTCGAGCTGGCTCACAAGCTC
Source organism: uncultured Thermoleophilaceae bacterium (assembly GCA_963813495.1). Taxonomy (GTDB): domain Bacteria; phylum Actinomycetota; class Thermoleophilia; order Solirubrobacterales; family Thermoleophilaceae; genus JACVRW01. The sequence goes on along the minus strand of CAWEZC010000011.1, from coordinate 238,340 downwards.
GCCAAGGAGATGGAGGACAACCAGATGGCCTCCGTCTCGCGGGTCTACGTGCCCAACCACTACCGCGTCTTCCTCTCCCCGCAGGACCGGGAGCAGTTCTCGAGCTACGAGCCGGCCCTCCGCAAGGAGCTGTCGGACTACCTGCTCGAGCACGCGCGCCAGGAGTCGCTGGCCCTCACCAGCCGCCCCCAGATCGAGTTCCACACCGACGAGCGTCTCGAGCTGGGTGAGTTCGGGATCCAGGCCCAGCTGCTCGGTTCGCCGGAGGAGGAGCAGCAGGCGGCCGCGCCGGCGGCGCCGGCCCCCTCGGCGGGCGACTTCGGGCACACGATGGTCTACTCGCCCGATCGCGCGGCGCGCAAGCTCGAAGCGCCGCTGGACCGGCGCCAGGCACTGCTCGTCGGCGAGGGCCGGCGCAACGTCCTGAGCGGCGACCGGGTGGTGATCGGGCGCAGCCGCGAATGCGATCTCGTGGTCTCCGACCCCAACGTCTCACGCAGGCACGCGGAGCTGCGCCGCGACGAGAACGGCTGGCACGCCGTGGACCTCGGCTCGACCAACGGCGTCAAGGTGAACGGTCAGCGCGTGGACCAGGTGGTCCTGCGCGACGGTGACCGCCTCACCGTCGGCGTCACCGACCTGACCTTCGAGCTCGAGTAGGCGCCTATGGACGAGCCGCTCGCCGTCGCGCTCAAGTTCGGCTTTCTGGTCGTTCTGTACCTGTTCCTGCTGTGGGTGGCGCGCAGCGCAATGCGCGATCTGTCGCGCTACGAGGCGGGCTCGGCCGCAGCCGAGCCGATCGAGGCGCCCGGGGGGCGGCGCCGCGACTCCGGGATGCCCGACCTGCGCGCCGGCGTGGCTCCGCGCCTCGAGGTGGTGGCCGCCATGGGCCAAGAGCCGGGCACGAGCTTCGACCTGGGCGAGGGCGCCACCATGGGCCGTTCCGACGGCGCCGAGATCCGGGTGGACGACCCCTTCGCCTCCTCGGCTCACGCGCGCATCTTCCCGCGCGGCGAGTTCATGTACCTCGAGGACATGGGCTCCACCAACGGCACCTACCTGAACGGACGGAAGGTGAGCAGCACCGAGCGTCTGAGAATGGCCGATCTGATCCGTATCGGCGACACCGAATACCGCTACGAGGAATAGTGGCCCTGCGGATAGTCGAACAGGCGGGCCGCTCCGACGTGGGGCGCCAGCGCAGCGCCAACGAGGACTCGCTCGTCCTGCAGCCGCCATTCTTCGCCGTGGCCGACGGCATGGGCGGCGCGAAGGCCGGCGAGGTCGCCTCCGCGATCGCAGCCGACACCTTCGAGGGGGCGGCGGAGGCCGGCGAGAACGCCGAGGCGCAGCTGTCGCGGCTCCTGCGTGAGGCCAACCGCCGCATCTACGACCTCGCGGTCTCCGACGAGTCGCGGCGCGGCATGGGCACCACCCTCACCGCTGCCAAGGTCCACGACGACGAGATCAGCCTGGGCCACGTGGGCGACAGCCGCGCTTACCGACTGCGCGGCGATGAGCTGCAGCAGATCACGCGCGACCACTCGCTCGTGGCCGAGCTCCAGCGCAGCGGCCAGATCACCCCGGAGGCCGCCGAGCACCACCCCCAGCGTTCCATCATCACGCGCGCACTCGGGCCCGAACCCGACGTGGAGGTGGACACCTACACCGTGGCCGGTCGCGAGGGGGACGTGTTCCTGCTCTGTTCGGACGGCCTCACCTCGATGATCTCCGACGACGAGGTGAGCGCGATCCTGCGCGGGTCGAGCGATCTGGACGAGGCCGCGCAGTCGCTGATCCGGGCGGCCAACCAGAGTGGCGGCAAGGACAACATCACAGTTGTCCTGTTCCAGGTCGGCGAGGGAGCGGACCCCGTCCTCCCGGGCGAGGACGAGACGATCGCCGGCCAGCTGACCGCCGCCGACGTCCACGCCGCGGCCGCCGACAGCCCTACCCCGGCGGCGGGGGTCGACCGAGGCAACAGCCCGGCCGAGCGCGCCCCCCGCCAGAGCCGTTCCGGAGTGCCGGCGCGCCGGTCCCCCCGCCGCCGGCGCGCCGGCCTAGTGCTCAAGACACTGCTCGGGCTCGCCCTCGTCGCGGCCGCGATCACCGGTCTCTACGCGCTCAGCCGGCAGGTCTATTTCGTCGGCACCAATGACGGCGGCCTGGTCACGATCTACCGCGGCGTGCCCTACGAGCTTCCGCTCGGCATCGATCTGTACGAGCAGGAGTACGCGAGCGGAATGCCGGCACGGGCCATACCGGCCACGCGCCGCGAGCGGGTCCTCGACCACGAATGGCGCAGCCGCGAGGACGCGGTCGACCTCGTGAGGTCGCTCGAGCGCGGCCAGCTCGAGCGTGGCGCGAGCTCGGATGCCGGCCGCGGCGCCGGAGCGCACAGCTGATGTCCGCCCGCACACGCGAGCTGTTCGGGCTGCTCCCGGTCTCACTGCTCGTGGTGGCCGGCTTCGCCGCCGTGCTGGCCACCCGCACCGAGGACATCCAGGACGCCACTCTCACCTACGGCGCCGTCTTCCTCGGGCTGTGCGTGGTGGCGCATCTGTTCATCCGCGCGCGGCTGCCCGACGCCGATCCCTACGTGTTCCCGCTGGCCGCGTTGCTCGCGGCGATCGGCCTCGTGCTGATCTACCGCATCGACACCGAGCTGGCCCGCGAGCAGGCGCAGTGGTTCGTGGTCGGCCTGATCTTCTTCTGCGCGACGATCCTCGTGGTCCGCGATCACCACGTGCTCGAGCGCTATCGCTATCTGATCGCCGCCGGCAGCATCGCGCTGCTGGTGATGCCGAGGCTGCCCGGCATCGGCGCCCAGGTCAACGGCGCCTTCCTGGCCATCAAGCTGGGGCCGATCCAGTTCCAGCCGGCCGAGTTCGCCAAGCTCGGGATCATCATCTTCCTCGCGAGCTACCTGCGCGAGACGGGTGACATCCTGGTGCGGCCGCGGCTGCGGCCCCTGCCCTACCAGAAGCAGATCCTGCTGTTTGGCCTGCCGGCGCTGGGAACGCTGCTGGCCGTCCTGGTGCTCGGCCTGGGCCCGGCGGGCTCGGTGCTGCTGGTGGTGTTCGTGGCCTCGCTGGTGGCGGTGCTGCGCGAGCGCCCCTCGCCCAAGCACTTCGGGCCGCTGCTGCTCGTATGGGGGCTGGCGATGCTGATGCTGATCTTCATCCGTGATCTCGGCAGCTCGCTGATGTTCTTCGGCGGCTTCCTCGCTCTGCTCTACGTGGCCACCGGGCGCCTGTCGATCGTGGGCGTGGGGGCGACGATGTTCTTTGGCGGCGCCTTCTTCCTCGCTCGCAACGTCAACCACGTGCAGGAGCGAGTCGACATCTGGCTCGACCCGTTCAAGCAGGACGTGGTCAACGACGAGGGCTACCAGGTCGCCCAATCGCTGTTTGCCCAGGCCGACGGCGGGCTGTTCGGCCAGGGCTTCGGCAACGCACTGCTCGAGTTACCCGGGGGCGGGACGATCCTGCCCGCGGCCCACACCGACCTGATCTATTCGGTGCTGGTCAACGAGGCGGGCCTGTTCGGGGCCGCCGGGCTGGTCGGGGCCTATCTGCTGCTCGTCTTCCGGGGCTTCAAGATCGCCATGCTGGCCGGCGACGGCTTCTCGAAGCTGCTCGCGGTGGGCCTGACGAGCGTGCTGGCCCTGCAGGTGTTCGTGATCGTGGGCGGCGTGACCCGCGTGATCCCGCTCACCGGCGTGACCCTGCCGCTGGTCTCCTACGGCGGCAGCTCGCTGCTCGCCAACATGGTGCTGCTGGCCCTCCTGCTGATCATCTCCGACGGCGCGCGGCGTGAGCGCATCCGGCGGGGTGGTCTGGTCTGAACCGCCAGATCGCCCAGCTGTTCGGCCTGTTCGTGCTGCTCTTCGCGGTGCTTGTGGGCTTCACCTCGTACTGGAGTGTGCTGGACGCCGAGGGACTGGCCGACAACCCCGACAACCGGCGCGAGCTGATCGAGGAGCAGAAGGTCCCGCGCGGTCTGATCTACGCCAGCGACGGCAGGACCGTGCTGGCCGACAACCGCTCCCGGGGGCGCGGCGAGAACCGCATCTTCACGCGCACCTATCCCACCCGCGGCACCTTCGCCCACCCCATCGGCTATTCGTACATCACCAACGGGCGCATCAGCCTCGAGCGTTCCCGCAACGACGCCCTGGCGGGACGGGAGAACGAGTTCGAGACGCTGTTCGCGGGCCTCGAGGGCAGCGAGCGCGAGGGCCGGGACGTGGTCACCAACCTCGACGTGGCCGGCACCCAGGCGGCGGTGGCGGGCCTGGCCGGGCGCAAGGGCGCGGTCGCGGCGATCGAGCCTCAGACCGGCAAGGTGCGCGTGATGGTCTCGATCCCCGAGTACGACCCCAACCTGATCCCCTCGGAGTTCGGGCGCCTCAACAGTGACCCGAACAAGCCCACGCTCAATCGCACGACCCAGGAGCTCTACCCGCCGGGGTCGACCTTCAAGGTGGTGACCGCCACGGCGGCGCTGGACAGCGGCAAGGTCACGCCCGAGTCGGTGATCGACGGCTCGTCGCCCAAGACGATCAGCGGAGTGCCGCTGGCCAACGCGGGCGGGCAGAGCTTCGGGCCGATCTCCTTCACCGACGCCCTGACCAATTCGGTCAACACGGTGTTCGCGCAGGTGGGGGAGAGCGTGGGCCGCGGCACGCTGGTCGAGTACATGAAGCGCTACGGCTTCTACGAGGACCCCCAGCTCGACTATCCGGACGGCCAGATGGTGCCCAGCGGGGTCATCAACGGAGACGGCCGCTACGTGGAGGAGGGCTTCGACGTGGGCCGGGTGGCGATCGGCCAGGGCGGGCTGGAGGGCGAGGTCCGCTCCTCGCCCCTGCAGATGGCGCTCGTCGCTTCGGCGGTGGCCAACGGTGGCCGGCTGATGAAGCCGCAGCTGACCGACCGCGTGGTGCGCAAGGACGGCCGCGTGGCCGAGCGCGTCGAGCCGGACCTCCAATCGAATGTGATGAAGCCCGAGACGGCGGAGCAGCTGACGGCCATGATGAGCCGCGTGGTGGAGGAAGGAACCGGCACCGCAGGCGCGCTCGCGGGGATCACCGTGGCCGGCAAGACGGGAACCGCGGAGGTGGGCGCCAACCGCGAGTTCACCCAGCCCTGGTTCATCGCCTTCGCGCCTGTGGAGGACCCGAAGATGGCGATTGCGGTGACCGTCGAGCGCACCACCGGCCAGGGGGGCACGGTCGCGGCACCGATCGCCCGAGGCGTCCTCGAGGCCATGCTCGGGGGCGGGCTGTGAGTCCGCGGGGCCCGGCGTGACCGAGGTCGCCACTGGGACGCTGGTCGACGGCCGCTACCGCATCGTGCGCCGCATCGGCTCCGGAGGCATGGCCGACGTCTACGCCGCCGAGGACACGCACCTGGGCCGCGAGGTGGCCCTGAAGGTGCTGCACCGGCGCTTCGCGCAGGACCAGGAGTTCGTGGAGCGCTTTCGCCGCGAGGCCAAGGCCGCGGCGGGGCTCAGCCACCCCAACGTGGTGGGGGTCTTCGATCGCGGCGAGCACGAGGGCACCTACTACATCGCGATGGAGTGCCTCACCGGCCGGACCCTCAAGGAGATCGTTTCCAGCGAGGCGCCGCTGCCCCAGCTGCAGGTGATCGACCTCGGCGTGCAGGTCCTGCAGGCCGCGGGCTTTGCGCACGCCGGGGGCGTCATCCACAGGGACTTCAAGCCCCACAACGTGATCGTCGACGACCAGGGCCACGCCAAGGTCACCGACTTCGGCATCGCCCGCGCCGGCGCGTCGGAGATGACCGAGACCGGGTCGATCATGGGCACAGCGCACTACCTCTCGCCCGAGCAGGCGCAGGGACACTCGGTGACCGCGGCCTCGGACCTCTACTCGATCGGGGTGATGCTCTACGAGATGCTCGCCGGACGGCTGCCCTTCGAGGGCGACAGCGCCGTGGCGATCGCCCTCAAGCACCTGTCCGAGCAGCCCACCCCGCTGTCGCAGCTGCGCCCCGACGTGCACCCGGCTCTCGAGGCGGTCGTCATGGCCGCGCTCGCCAAGGACCCTGCGCAGCGCTGGCAGTCCGCGGACGATTTCGTCCAGGGGCTGGAGGCCGCCCGCGCTCAGATCGAGGCGGGCGGCAACGGCGGCCAGGGCACTGCCGTCTTCGCACCGATACCGCTGCCCGCGGGCGACGACGGCTCGGAGGGCACGGCGGCGGTGCTCGCGCCGGTGTCAGAGCCGAGGGAGGAGCGGCGGCGACGCTGGCCCTGGTTCACGATCGGCATCCTCGCCCTGGCGCTCGTCGGTGTGCTGGTCTGGCTGCTGGCCAGCGGTGCGCTCACGACCGAGAAGAAGGACGTTCCGCGCGTGACCGGCCTCCAGCTCGTCAACGCCCGCGCCAAGCTGGAGAGGGCGGGCTTCGACGTGCGCGAGACCCGCCTGCAGAGCCGGCAGCCGATCGACCAGGTGCTCGACCAGGACCCCAACCCCGGGGAGGAGGCGGAGGTGGGCTCGGTGGTCACGCTCGAGGTCTCCGAGGGGCCGCCAACGGTGCTGGTGCCGCCGGTGGCCAACCTGCGCGAAGCCCAGGCCATCGGCGAGCTCGAGGATGCCGGCCTCAAGGTCACGGTCGACCGCGAGTTCTCGGACGAGGTCAGGAGCGGCGGTGCGATACGCACTGTGCCCCGCGAGGGCGCTGAGGTGCGCAGCGGCCAGCGGGTGCGCCTGATCGTCAGCAGCGGCCCCGAGCAGGTGAGCGTGCCGGAGGTAGTGGGCCTCTCGCAGGCCTCGGCCGAGTCCGAGTTGAGCGCGGCCGGCCTGCGCACCTCGGTACAGGAGGAGGAGTCCGACGAGACGGAGGGCAACGTGATCGCCCAGACCCCCTCCGGCGGCAGCGACGTGGACCGCGGCGCCACCGTGACCATCACCGTCTCCACGGGACGCCCCCAGGCCAGCGTGCCCGACGTGGTGGGCCTCGGGCTGCGCGACGCCGGCGCCCAGCTGGGCAACGCCGGACTCACACCGGTGACCCGGGAGCGGAGCGTGACCGACCCGGCGCAGGACGCAGTCGTGATCGACCAGCGTCCCGGCGCGGGCACCGAGGTGGACGAGGGCACCCAGGTGCTGATCATCATCGGCGTGCTCGAAGAGCAGGACACGCTCCAGGAAACGGAGCCGGAGACGACACCGTGAGGCCGAGCCGATGAAGGTTGCCGTCCTGTGCGGCGGCCGCTCGAGCGAGCACGACGTGTCGCTGTCCTCCGGTGAGGCGGTGCGCTCCGGTCTGGACGAGGGCGGCCACGAGGTCCTCGACGTTCGCCTCGAGCGCGACGGGCGCTGGACGCTCGACGGCGAGTCGCTGGCGCTCGAGCCCGGCGCCGGACTGGTCGGGGCCGAGGTGGTCTTCCCGGTGCTGCACGGGCCGTTCGGCGAGGACGGCACGGTCCAGGGCCTGCTCGAGCTGCTGGACGTACCCTACGTGGGCGCCGGCGTGCTCGGTTCCGCGGTGTCGATGGACAAGGCGGTGTTCAAGGACTTGATGGCCGCGCACGGCGTCCCGCAGGTGGAGTACGTGACCGTGCGGGAGGGGGCCGAGGTGAGCCTGGCGCCGCCGGTCTTCGTCAAGCCCGCCCGCCTGGGCTCTTCGGTGGGCATCTCCAAGGCCTGGTCTGAGTCGGAGCTCGACACGGCGCTGGGCCACGCGTTCGAGCACGACCCGGTGGCGCTGGTGGAGCGCTTCTCGGGCGGCCTGGAGGTCGAGTGCTCGGTCCTGGGCCACAGCGCCGCGATCGCGTCGCAGCCCGGAGAGATCGTGATCCGCAAGGGGGAGTGGTACGACTACGAGGCCAAGTACGCGCCCGGCGGCATGGAGCTGGTCGTGCCGGCGCGCATCCCGCGCGAGCAGCTCGAGGAAGTGCGGCGCCTGGCGGTGGAGGTGTTTCGGCTCGTCGACTGCTCCGGCATGGCGAGGGTCGATTTCTTCGTGGAGGAGGACGCCGTACTGGTCAACGAGCTGAACACGATCCCCGGCTTCACCTCCACCAGCGTCTACGCGAAGCTCTTTGAGGCCAGCGGGATCCCCTACGTGGAGCTGCTCGGCCGCCTGCTGGAGCTGGCGCGCGAGCGCCACGAGGAGGAGCGGCGCTACCGCTTCTAACCGGCGCGCGAGAGCCGCAGCTCCTGGATCGCCGCCTTGCCGCTGTCCGGCAGCCCGGTGATCCAGACCAGGTAGTAGCGAAAGCGCCGGCCCCGCCCGAGATCGAGCTGGAACACGGCCCGCTCGCGGTCGACCGTCTTCGTCGGGCTCACCTTCTCCCAGCCGCGGATTGAGGTGGGCACGGTGTTGGCCGCGTAGATAGTGGCCTCGAAGCCGGGCGTCGAGGTGATCAGCGCCAGCCGACGCGCCGGTATCTCGTCTCCCGCATCGACGTAGAGGCCGACCCCGGACTTGTTGGCGCCCTCGAAGCCCGCCTCATAGGTCTCGGTATCCCAGCCCGTGTTGGGGATTCCGTCGAGTACCAGGTTCTCGGCCTCGGGAGACTCCTCGCCGTCGTCGCCCTCAGGGTCGTAGTTGGTGGCGGCCTGGCTGCCCAGCTGCACCCGTTCCAGGCCCGGAGGTTCGGCCACGATCGCCTCCCCGCCCGAGCCCTTCTCGGTCCGCGTCGCGAAGTAGGCCACCACCACGGCACCGAAGGCCAGCAGCAGCAGGGTGAGCGCCAGCACGCGCTTGGGGTGGCGCAGCCGCACGGGAGCGAAGTCGGCGGTGTCGCCGGAGAGCGAGCTCAGCACGGTGGTGGCCTCACCGGTGGCCTCGCCGGTGCGCGCCGCCTCGATGGCGAGCACTTCCTCGAGGTCGTGCACCATCGCGCCCGCCGACGGGTAGCGCTGCGCGGTGTCCTTGGCCGTGGCCCGCTCGACGGCTGCGGCCAGCGCCGCGGAGATCTCCGGGCGCAGCCGCTGCACGTCGGGGAGCGGATCCTTGACGTGCTTCATGGCCACCGCCACCTGGGTCTCGGCCTTGAACGGAGGCTCGCCGGTGAGCATCTCGAAGAGCACCACGCCCAGCGAGTAGATGTCGGACTGCTCGGTCACGTCCTGTCCCAGAGCTTGCTCGGGGGAGACGTAGTCGGTGGTCCCGAGCACCCGCCCGGTGGCGGTTAGGCCCTGGGACTCGAGGGAGCGGGCGATACCGAAGTCCGTGACCTTGGCCCTCCCGTCCGCGTCGATCAGGACGTTCTGGGGCTTGACGTCGCGGTGGACGAGCCTGCTGGCGTGGGCGCACTCCAGCGCCCGCCCGATTTCGATCGCGTAGGCCACAGACTCCGACACCGGCAGCCGGCCGAGCCGCTTGATGCGCTCCTTGAGAGTCTCGCCCTCGACGTACTCGAAGACGATGTAGGGCGCGCCCTCGTCCTCGCCCGCGTCGATCACCGTGACCACGTGCGGGTGATTGAGCTGGGCCACCGCCCGCGCCTCGCGGCGGAAGCGCTCGAGCTGGTCGGGATCGCTCGAGATGTCCCGGTGCATCAGCTTGATCGCCACCCAGCGCTCGAGCGTCGGATCGAAGGCGCGATAGACGGTCGACATCCCGCCCGAGCCGATCTTCTCCTCGAGCCGATAGCGGCCGCCTATGAGGGTGCCGATCACCGTCATCTATTTTCCGCAGTCTGTTGCCAGTAAGCGTCGGGTACTACACGGATCCTGCCTGCTCCGCATCCTGGGCGTCGGAGCCCGCCCTGCGCCGCCTCCTGACTGAGTTCGGCGCCGAGGTCGAGATCACCTACGTGATGGGTGGTCTCGCCCGAGAGTACGAGGGTGACCTTTCATCTCTGGTTATCGAGTGGCTGGATGCCGCGGATCGTTCCGGCATGCCGCTCGACCCTCGGGTGTGGAGCGGCCCCGGGGCGCTGCGCTCGAGCTTTCCGGCCTGCATGGCGGTCAAGGCCGCCGCCGAGCAGGGCCGGCAGGCCGAGGAGCGCTATCTGCGCGTGCTGCGGGAGGGGATCATGTGCCATCGCCGCCGCCTCGACCGCACCGACGCGCTCGTGGAGGAGGCGCGTCGCGCGGGGCTCGATGCCCGGCGCTTTCGCATCGACCTCGAGTCGGCGGCGACCGTGGAGGCCTTCGGGGCCGATCTCGAGGCCGCACGGGCCCTGCCCGACGGGCTCGCAATGCCGGCCCTGCACCTCCGCGGCGAGCGAGGCGAGGAGTGGCGTGGCGCAGGGCAGCCCTACGCCGACTGGCGCGCCGCGGCGCTCGCCGTGGGCGCCGCGCCGGGTGAGCCCCGCTTTCCGGACATCCCGGCGGCGCTGGCGCGCTTCCACGCGATGGCCGGGGCCGAGGTCCAGGCGGTGTGCGACCTCCCCGGCCCGCGCGCGCTCGCCGAGCTGTGGCGGCTGGCGTCCGAATGGCGCGTAAGGCCCGTACGGATCCTTACCGGCGAGCTATGGGAGCCGGCGTGACGCGTTAGCCGCCGGCAGCCGCAAAGCCGCCCGGGCGCCGTCCCACGAGCCCCTGCCGAGTGAGCTCGACCACCCCTGTCGCCGTGGTGGCACGACCGATCACCGCGCTGCCCGGATGGCGGCGCTCCAGCAGGGCCACCGCCGCCTCGGCCTGATCCGGCGGGACCACCACGCAGAAGCCGCAGCCCATGTTGAAGACCTCGTAGAGCTCGGCCTCCTCCACTTCGCCGCGCACTGCGATCAGCCGGAACACGAGGGGCACCGGCAGCGGAGCGTCGACCCGGTAGCCCACCTCGGCCTCGAGACGCAGCAGGTTGAGGAAGCCCTCGCCGGTGATGTGAGCCAGCCCGCGCACGTCGAGGTCCGAGGCCAGCAGGTCACGGACAGCCCGTACGTAGATGACGGTCGGCTCGAGCAGGAGATCGCCCACGGTGGTCCCGTCCACAGGCTCATGGAGGTCATCCAGCACACGCCGCGCCAGGGTCAGCCCATTGGAGTGAATGCCGCTCGAGGGGATGCCGATCAGGGCGTCGCCGGGCTCGATGGCCTCGCCGGTGATCACGGCGTCGAGGTTCACGAGGCCGACGCAGAAGCCGACCAGGTCGAAGCCGTTCGGCGACGGGTGGCCCCGCACGACGTCGGGAAGCACGGCGAGCTCACCACCCGGGATCTCCACTCCCGCCTGCTCGGCTCCCTCGCGCAGGCCGATCGCGATCTGCTCGAGCACGTCCGGGTTGGCCTCCTCGACCGCGATGTAGTCGAGCAGCGCGATCGGGTCGGCGCCCACGCAGATCACGTCGTTGGCATTCATGCCGAACAGGTCGATGCCGATCGTGTCGTAGCGGCCGAGCTGTTCGCAGACGATCACCTTGGAGCCCACGCTGTCGCAGGACAGCGCCAGGCCCTGCCGCTTGTCGAGTCGCATGACGTTGGCGTAGTGGCCCGAGGCCAGAGCCGCCCGGGAGGCGCGCCCCGTGTCGATCCGGGCCAGCACGTCCACCAGTCCGGCCACGGCGCTGCCCGACAGTGCCTGGTCCACCCCGGCCCGCGCGTATGCCCCGTCCGCCATGGGGCCATTCAAGCGCAAGCCGCGGAGGTCGGGGCCGCACCATTTCGCGTCGAGGGGAAAGTTGTGCACCGCATAGGGACCGAAGATTCCTCTCGGCCGCCTGCAGGTCAGGTCCCGCGCTGCAGGCAGAGCGCCCCCAGGGCGATCCGGTAGGCCCCCAGCAGGCGCAGCGGGGGGCTGCGGCGGGTGAGCGGCAGGCTCACCAGCGCCGACGCCAGCGCGGCGCCCGCACCCGCGGCCAGGGGCGGGCGCAGCTCCGGGGCAATGCTGCCGCCGGCCAGCCGCACTCCTTTCAGCAGCGCGGCCCCCAGGGTCACCGGCAGGGCGCTCGCCAGAGCGAGTGAGGCCGCCGAGCGCCGGTCGAGGCCGAGCAGGCGCCCCACGCTGATCGCCGCTCCGGAGCGCGACACGCCGGGAACGAGCGCCGCGGCCTGGGCGAAGCCGACGGCAAGCTGGTCGCGCCGGCGGGGCCGGCTGCGTCGCTGCGGCCGCAGATCGGCGGCCACCAGGGCCACGCCTGCGGCGATCTGGGCGATGGCCACGGAGCGCGGCGAGCCCAGGCGTTCCTCGATCTCCTTCTCCAAGGCCAGCCCGGCCACCGCGGCCGGGGCCAGCGTCAACACGACGGCGCGCAGGTCGAGCCGCGGCCCGCGCGCTGCGGCGAGCGCCAGGGCCGGCGCGGAGCCGGCGTGCAGCGCCACCTCGAACGACTTGCGTACCGAGCCCGGCAGCTCCGAGTAGGGCCAGCCGAGCAGTCGCGGCACGAGTGCCAGGTGGCCGGAGCTCGACACAGGCAGCAACTCGGTGGGGCCCTGCAGGGCGCCGAGCGCGACCGCGTGGGCCAACGGAAGGGCCCGCGCCGCCGCGCCGGGCCGAGCCTCGGTCAGGCCCGCTCCGGCTCCGGCGAGGGGCCCGCCTCTCCCGCTTCCTGCTCGCCCCCGCCGCTGCGGCGCCGGCGCACGATCAGCCAGACCAGGCCGAGCACGATCGCCGCGGCCACGGCGTAGTCGACGTAGTGCAGGTAGTCCTTCCAGCTCTCCCAGTTGTCCCCGGCCTGCTTGCCGATGAAGGTCAGCATCAGGACCCAGGGCACGCAGCCGGCGAAGCTCAGGAGGCTGAAGCGCCAGAACGGCATCCGCGCCACCCCGGCCGGGAGCGAGATGAAGGTCCGGATGATGGGCAGCATGCGCGTGAAGAAGACGGTGGCGTCGCCATGGCGCTCGAACCAGCGGTCGGCCCAGTCCAGGTGGGACTTCTTGATGTGCAGCTTCTTGCCGTGCTTCTCGAGGATGTCGACGCGGCCGGCGTAGCCGACCCAGTAGGCGATCCAGGAGCCCACGAGGTTGGCCACCGATCCCACTGCGGTGGCCGCGAACAGGCTGTATTCACCGCGCGAGACGTTGAAGCCGGCGAACAGCATGGTGGCCTCGCTGGGCACCGGGATGCACGCGCTCTCGAGGACCATCAGGAGAAAGACCCCCGGCAGTCCCATGGCATCCACGACGTCCACGGCCACCTCGACGATTGGATCCGTGATCGAGGCGAGCACGGCGAGGTAGGGTAGCGATCCGCTCGTGCGCATCTGGGTCGATCTCACGAACAGTCCGCACGTGCTCGTGATGAGGCCTCTGATCGAGATCATGCGGGCGGACGGGCACGACGTCGAGGTGACCGCCCGTGACTTTGCCCAGACGCTCGAGCTCTGTGAGCGCTTCGGCATCGAGCACACCGCCGTGGGCCGGCACCGCGGCGGCCGGCTCGCCTCCAAGGGCCTCGGCCTCGTCTCGCGCAGCGCGGCGCTGCTGCGCTGGGCACGGGGCCGGCGCTTCGACGTGGCCATCGGCCACGGCTCCAACGACATCAGCGTCGCCGCGCGCCTCTTGCGGGTGCCCAGCGCCACGGCCTTCGACTACGAGTTCGCCAGCGCCCAGCACCACGTCAACTGCCGTCTCTGCCGGATCGTGATGGTGCCCGAAGCGATCCCGCCCGAGCGGCTGGCGCGCTACGGGGCCGGGCCACACAAGCTGAAGCGCTACGCGGGGCTCAAGGAGGAGTACTACCTGGCGGACTTCGAGCCCGACCCGGCCGTGTTCGAGGAGCTCGGACTGACGCTCGACGGGCCGCTGGTGGTGGTGCGCACTCCCCCCGAGGTGTCGCTCTACCACCGCTTCGAGAACCCGCTGTTTCGCCGAGTGCTGGAACGCCTGGCAGCTTCGGAGGCCCAGACCGTCGTGCTGCCGCGAACCATCACGCAGCGCGAGGAGATAGCCCGCCTCGGCGCCTTCACGATCCCCGAGCACGCGATCGACGCACAGAGCCTGATCGCCTTCTCCGATCTGGTCATCTCCGCCGGCGGTACCATGAACCGCGAGGCAGTCGCCCTCGGGACCCCCGTCTACACGACTTTCGAGGGGCGGCTCGGGGCCGTCGACGAGGCGCTGCTCCGGGACGGCCGCCTGCGCAGGCTGACCGATCCAGGCGAAGTGAAGGTCGAACGGCGGCCCGCGCATGCGGAGTTGCGTGTCCGGCGCGACCCCAGGGAACTAGTCACACTCCTGCTCGAAGCCCACCACTCATGAGATCGATCGCCTCCTCAGTCAACGTGCGCCGCCTCGGTCAGGTCGGCGTGGACGCCGGCCTGTTCGCGCTCGCCTACTACTTGGCCTACGTCCTGCGTTTCGACGAGGGCATCACGCCCAAGTACGACCGCCTCCTGTGGGACACGATCGTTCTGGTCGTCGCGATCAAGCTCGCTGTCTTCGCGCTGTTCGGCCTCTATTCGAAGCTGTGGCGCTTCGTCGACCAGCGCGACTTCCAGACCATCCTCAAGGCGATGGTGGTCTCCACCGTCGCGGTGCTCGCCGTGCTGTTCGTGTTCTCGATCGGGCGTGTCGACCCGCCGCGCTCGGTCATCGCATTGGACTTCCTGCTCGCCCTCGTGTTCACCGCCGGCGCCCGCTTCGCGGTGCGCGCGCTCGTGGAGCGCCCGGCGCGCGGGCCGATCCTGGAGCGCGCCGACCGCGAGGTGCTCATCGTGGGCGCCGGCAACGGCGGCCAGCAGGTGGCCCTCGAGCTGCGCCGCAACCCGGGACTGCGCAGCGCTCCGGTGGGCTTCGTGGACGACGATCCGCGTAAGCAGGGCATGCGCGTTGCGGGCCACAAGGTGCTCGGCCCGACGAGTGAGCTGGCGCGCATCCTCGACGGCGTCCGGCCCTCGGAGGTCATCATCGCGATCCCCTCGGCGCCGGGCACGCTGCGCCAGAAGGTGGTCACCGCCTGCCGCGAGCGCGGCATCCCGGTGCGCACGCTGCCCACCACCTTCGAGCTGCTCTCGGGCGGGGTCAACCTCATGCGCCAGGTCCGCGAGGTCCGCGTGGAGGACGTGCTCGGGCGCGAGCCGGTGCGAGTCGAGATCGACCGGGTGGGCGCCTACCTGCGCGGCCGAACCGTGCTCGTGACCGGCGCCGGCGGCTCGATCGGCGCGGAATTGTGTCGCCAGATCGCCCGCGTGGGCCCCACGCTGCTGGTGCTCGTGGAGAACTCCGAGAATGCCCTCTTCGAGATTCGCCGCGAGCTCGAGGAGGAGCGTCACTTCCGTCGCGTCGCCCCTGTCCTGGCCGACTGCAAGGACGCCACGCGCATGCGCGAGGTGTTCGGCGAGCAGAGGCCGTCGGTCGTCTTCCACGCGGCGGCCTACAAGCACGTGCCGCTGATGGAGGAGAACCCCGTGGAGGCGGTGCGCAACAACGCGGTGGCCACCCGCATCGTGGCCGCTGCGGCGGGCGAGGCGGGGGCGGAGCGGTTCGTGCTCGTGTCCACCGACAAGGCCGTCAGCCCCGCGACGGTGATGGGCGCATCCAAGGCGCTGGCCGAGTGGGCGATCGAGGCCGCCCAGAACCGCTGGAAGGGCACCCGCTTCGCCTCCGTGCGCTTCGGCAACGTGCTCGGCTCATCGGGCTCGGTGGTGCCGATCTTCCGCCGTCAGATCGCCCAGGGCGGTCCGGTCACGGTCACCGATCCCAAGATGACCCGCTACTTCATGACCATCCCCGAGGCCGTGCAGCTGATCATACGCTCGGGCGAGCTCTCGACCGGCGGCGAGGTGTTCGTGCTCGAGATGGGCGATCCGGTGAAGATCGTCGACCTCGCGCGCAACATGATCCGCATCGCCGGCCTCGAGCCGGAGGTGGACATCGGCATCGAGGTGATCGGGCGCCGGCCGGGCGAGAAGCTCCACGAGGAGCTCTTCAATCCGGGCGAGCGCCCGCAGCCCACTCCGGCCGAGAAGATTGTGGCCGCGGTCCAGCCTCCACTCGAGCCCGAGTGGGTCGAGAGCGCCTTCGCGCGCATCGAGGAGCTGGTCTACGCCGGCGATGCAGCGGCGCTCGCGCAGGCCGTGGCCGAGCTCTCCACGGAGCGTGCTCTAGCCGGGTCGGCGGGCTAGCCGCCCCCCCGGCAGCCCTGGCCTCCGGCTCCCGTTCTACAGTTCGAGTCTTGCCGGAGATAGTTCAAGACATCGGCGCCTACGCCGGACTGGCCTCCGTCGTCGGGCTCGCGGTGCTCTCCGTCCTCTACTTCTCACAGGCGCGTGACGTCCGGCGCTTGCGTGAGTGGGCGGGACGGGCACCCGAGCGCTCGACGGATCTCGGCGTGCCCGCACAGCCCGTGCCGGACCGCGTGATCGCGCAGCCCAAGCCTCAGCCCGCCGCGCCGAGCCCACCTCTGGTTCCCGGTGCCGCCCAGCCCGCCCGGGCGGTTCCGCCCGAGGGTGCGCCCACGCCGGTTCCCGCCACCACGGTCGCGGCGGGGCAGGCCGCCGCCGCAGCTCCTTCCGGCAAGACGCCCGTACCGGCCGCGGCCACCGCCTCTGCGGGTGCCGGCGCCGCGGTGGCCAAGTCCCCGGCGCCGGACGCCGGAACCGAAGCGGGCGCGGCCGGGACGAATACTTCCAGCGACACGGCCGCGGATGGGTCCGCCACCCCCGCGGAGACCGCAGCAGCGGGGTCCGCCACGACCACGGCGGCGAGCGCCGCAGCCCCGGCCGCTCCGCCGCCGGCGAAGCCGGGCGTGCCCGCAGCGAAGCCGAGTGCTCCCGGGGCGAAGCCCGGCGCTTCCGGGGTGACACCGCAGCCGGCTGCGCCGGTCCCGGCCGCGCCGGTCCCGGCCGCCACTCCCAGCGCGGGCTCCTCGCCACCTGCGGTTCCCAAGCCCGGCGGCCCTGCCACGCCCGCCGGGGGACGCCCGCCGGGCCCGCCGCCGGTGGCTCCCGCCGCGGCCAGTCCCGCCGCGCGCACCGCGGTCACACGGGCCAAGCCGCAGAACACGGAGATCATCTCGCCCCCCCGCGAGCCGTGGCACCAGCGGCTGTTCGGCAGCACGCGCAATCTGCTCCTCGCGATCGCCGGCGTGCTGGTGCTGGGAGGCGCGGTTGCGTTCGGCCTGACCCAGCTGTCGGGAGACGATGACCCGTCATCCGCCGGCCAGAGCCAGCAGGCCGGGGGAGGCAGTGCGGCGGAGCCCAGCGAGGAAGAGGACAACGGCAACGGCAACGGCAACGGCAACGGCAACCGGCGCCGGGCGATCGACCCCTCGACGGTCACGGTGGCCGTCCTGAACGGCACCACGGTACCCGGCCTAGCCCAGGGCCTGAGCGACGAGGTCACGAAGTTCGGCTTCGACGTCGGCACGGTGGCCAACAGCCAGGACAACCAGGGGCAGCAGCGGGCGGAGTCGGTGATCCTCTACGCCAACGGGAGCGAGCGTGAAGCCGCGGCCGTGAGCCGCAAGCTCGGCATCAGCCAGCGCGAGAAGATCGACCCCGCGACACAGGGCCTGGCCGGTGACGCCACCGTCGTGGTCATCGCGGGCGCCGACCGCAGCCCGTAGCGGCCGGCAGCCCGACAGCCTTCAGCCCACGGCCGCCGTGCGGGCCCTCACAGCGAGGTGAGGTACCCCCAGCCGCTCGCTCTCCGTGGCTGCCTCCTCGAGCAGCTCGCGGGCACGTCCGGGCTCCCGCGGTAGCAGAATCTGACCCGCGAGCAGGCGCGCGCGCGTGGCTTCGAGCGGGCGGTCGAGCGTGGTCCAGGCCGCCTCTGCCTGTGCCAGCAGTCCGGCACCCTCGACCGGATCCTCGGCGGCCATGCCCTGCGCCTCGAGCGCCGCGGCGCTACCGAGGGGGTAGTGCAGTCGACCCGCCATCTGGGCGGTGAGCTCCGCCGCCTCGCGCGCCGCCTGGGGGCGATGGGCCAGGGCCAGGATCACCGCGCGCGAGCCCATGGCCTGAATCGACTGCGCGATCAGCCCGGCGCGCTCGCATACCTCGATCGCCTGATCGAGGGCAGCCGTCGCGCCGTCGAGGTCGCCCTGGTCACGCAGGGCGGTGGCCAGACCGAACAGCGCCTGGAAGGCCAGTTCGGACCAGCCCACCTGCTCGGCCAGCTCGTGCGCCCGGTGAAAGAGCACGATGGACTCGTCGATCTTCCCCTCGCGCCAGCGCAGCAGGCCGCGCAGCGCGTAGGGCAGGCAGAGCTTGCCCACCAGCCCCTCGCGCTCGGCGAGCTCGGCGCTGGCCTCGGTGGAGCTCTCCACGCGCGGCCAGTCGGCCCCGTAGACCGCGAGCTGAGCCAGCCAGGCGTGGAGCTCAACCTGCGCCGGGAGCATGCCCACCTGCTCGGCCAGGGCGAGCGCCTCCTCGTAGGCCTCGCGCGCGCCGGTCACGTCGGCCTCCGAGATCTCGAGCTGCCGGCCCAGCGCGGACAGGGCCAGAATCGTCTCGCCGTGATCCGAGCCGCGGGCGAGTTCCACCGCGCGCTCCAGGTTCTGGCGAGCCTTCTCGGTGTCGCCGATGCGCCCGAACACACGCCCGAATATGCCGTGGGCCCGGCTGGCCGCGCGCGTCTCGCCCAGGCGCTCGGCCAGGCGCAGGGCCTTCTCGGAGGCGTAGATGGCCAGCATGTTGTCGCCGGTGTGCAGGTACAGCCAGGCGGCCTCCTCGTACAGCCGCACCAGCTCGAGCCGTGGCGGCCCGTCCTTGAGCAGGTTGATGCCCTTCTGGTAGTGCTCGATCGCCGCCTTGCGCTCGCCCTTGTGGGACATTCCTGCGCCGATCTTGCGGTGCAGGTCGGCCACGCGTTCGAGGTCCTCCTGGCCACGGTGCCACTCCAGGCACTCGATCCAGACCTTGATCGCCTCGTCCACGCGCCCGAGGCGCAGCGACACGTCGCCCAGCTTCTCGCCGATGCGAACCCGCACGGCCTGGAGCCCTGGCCCGGGCTCGCCGGCGGCCGGGCCGCCGCCCGGGTGAGCCACCTGACGGGCGTGGCGGTAGTGCTCGGCGCCCTCGCGATTCGAGTAGAGCCGCGCAGCGGCGTCGCCGGCCTCCTCCAGGAAACGCACGGCCTGATCGCGCATCCCGGCCAGCTCCTCCGCCGGCACGTCGCTCTCCTTTCCGAGGGCCGCCGCCAGCCCGTAGTGCTGGGCGAGCAGCGCCACCACCTCGTCCGTGCGGTCGCCCGCTCGATCCTCGATGAACGCGCCCACTTCGAAGTGCTTCCGGGAGCGCACGGTCTTCGGCAGCATCCCGTAGGCGACGTCGCGGATCAGCACGTGCTTGAAGGCCAGCTCGCGCTCGCCGGCCAGGCGGCCCTCGGAAGCGGGAGCGAGGATGTCCTTCTCCTGTAGAGACCACAGGGCACTGTCGAGATCGCGGCCCTCGGACTCCGCCAGGGCCAGCAGCGACCCCTCCCAGAAGGTGCGGCCCACCACCGCGGCCTGCTGCACCACCCGCCGCTCGAACGGCTCCAGCGAGTCCAGCCGGGCGGCGAGCACGCCCTGGACCGTGTCCGGCAGCTGGCTGCCCTGCGCGCCGTCCTCGGCGATCCGGCGCGCCATCTCCTCGGCGAACAAGGGATTCCCCCCTGAGCGCTCGACCACGGCGGGGACCACCTCGCTGCCGCCCGGGATCAGCGCGGCCACGAGCTCGAGGGTCTGGCCGGCGCTCAGGGGGTCGAGCAGGAGCTGGGTGGCCGAGCGCCGCCCTCCACCCCAGCTCGGGCGCCGGTCGAGCAGCTCGTCACGCGCCAAGCAGACCAGCATCAGCGGCGCCCGCACCCACTGAGCGAGGTGCTCTATCGCGTCGAGCATGCCGTCGTCGGCCCAGTGGATGTCCTCGAAGGCGATGACTATCGGCCGGCGGGAGGCGATCGCCTCGACGCCGGAGCGGAGGGCGGAGAAGAAGGACTCGCGCAGGCGCTCCGGGTCGTCCTCGTCGGGCACGAGCTCCTGTGGCACCTCCACGCCGAGCAAGCGGCCGATCAGCGCGGCCTGGCGGTCTCCGGCGGCCTGTCCTTCCTTGCCCGCCAGCTCGCGGACGTAGAGGGAGAGCTTGCGCCAGGCCGCGTCGGCCGAGTCGGAATCCACGATGCCGCATTCCGCGCGCAGCACCTCGGCGAGCGCCCAGAAGACGATCCCGCTGCCGTAGGGGAGGCAGCGCCCGGTCCGGAAGGTGGGCGCCGAGGGATGCTCGGCCAGCCGCCCCTCGAATTCGCGCAGCAGGCGCGTCTTGCCCACCCCCGCCTCGCCCACGAGCGTGACCAGGTGAGGCGTCGACTCCTGCACCACGCGCCCGTAGAGAGTCTCCAGTGCAGCCAGCTCCTCGGAGCGTCCCACCAGCGGGGACTCGCGAGCGGGCGCCAGGCGCCCGACGGCATGCTCGGCGATCAGGCCGACGGCCTCCCAGGCCGGGACCCGCGCGGCCTTGCCCTTGAGCTCGAGTGGCTCGAGCATCTCGTAGCGCACAGCGGCGCCGGTGGCCCGCATGGTGCGCTCGCCCACCGTGACGCTGGCCGGACGAGCGGCGCTCTGCAGCCGGGCGGCCACGTTGACGGTGTCGCCCACCACCGTGTAGGCCTCACCGACGGCGCCGGCCAGCACCTCGCCGGTGTTGATCCCCACGCGCAGCGCGAAGTGCACCCCCTCGGGCAGGCCCTCGTTGACCTCGCCCATCGCGTCCTGCATCCCGAGGCCCGCACGCACCGCGCGCTCCGCATCGTCCTCGTGGGCCACCGGGGCGCCGAAGATGGCCATCACGTTGTCGCCGATGTACTTGTCGACCGTGCCGCCGAAGCGCTCCACCTCGCGGCCGAGGCGCAGCAGCGCACGGTCGACGAGTGACTTGACCGCCTCGGGGTCCATGCGCTCGGCGAACGCCGTATAGCCCGACAGGTCCGCGAACAGCACGGTTACCTGACGCCGCTCCTCGGGTAACCGCTCGCCACCGCCCGGACCGGGAGAGCCGGCCGCGCCCGCGTCGAGCGCCGTGCCGCAGCTCATGCAGAAACGCGCGTCGGGCGGCGCCTTGGTGCCACAGGAGGGGCAGCGGCGGTCGAGGCGCGCGCCACAGCTCATGCAGAAGCGAGCCCCAGTCGGATTCTCCGTACCGCAGGCCGCGCAGCTCACGGGTTCAGAGTAGTCCCGCCGCGGCTTCGCGGTTTGTGACGGGAGTCACGTTGCAGCAGGTCAGGGCAGCAGGCCGGCGTCGCGGTAGGCCTGTGCGGTCTCTTCCAGGAGGCGTTCGTCGACCAGCGTGAGGTCGCGACCGTTCACCTCGATCACCGCGCCCGGATAGGGCGGATACCAGAAGGCCCGCAGCTTGCGAGAGACGTCGTCCCCGGGCCTGACCCGGCGCAGCGCCTCGAACTCCTCGCGGGTCACGTAGCGGCCTTCGCCCTGAGGAGTCCGGGGCAGCGGCTCACCGGCGGAGAGGCGCCCGACGGTTCGCTTGAAGAGGCCGAGCAGGTGCTCCTGGCTCTGCAGATCGAGGGAGTAAGCGGTGGCCGTGGCAACGTCGAAGGCAAAGCGCTCGACCTCCACAAGATCCCCCGTGTCGAAGCGCTCATCCACGAAATGGGCGGACACCCCCCACTCGGGCAGACCCTCGAGGATGGCTACGTTGTAGCCGCCCAGGCCACGGAAGTCGGGCAGGGGCGCGGGGTGGAAGTTGAGGCAGCCGCTGCGACCGAGCGAGATCAGCGGTTCGCGGATCAGCCTCCAGTACAGGAACGAGATGACCACGTCGACGTCCGCCGGTGGCTCGGCGTAGAGCTCGTCCTCGCTCACGAGGGGCAGCCCGTGCCGGCGCGCCACGAGATCCACCCGCTGCTCGTCGCGGGTGATGCGGTCCGGTTTCGAAGCCACGACCGCTACCACCTCGCAGCCCTGCCCAACCAGCCACTCGAGGCCGCGCGCCGCGGAGCGCTTGCTCTTGGCCAAATAGACCGCCTTCAAGGCGCCACCGAGCGGTAGACGTCGAGGGTCTGCTCTGCGATCCGGTCCCACGAGTAAGGACCGGCGGCCGCTGCCAGCGCACGCTGCTCGAGGGCATGGCGGGCCACGGGGTCGGCGAGCAGCTCGCCGATGGCGGCGCCCAGCGCCCGCGGGTCGTCCGCCGCCACCAGGTGGCCCGCGTCGTGGTCGGCGGTCAGCTCGCGAAATCCGCCCACGTCGCTGAGCACCATCGCCTTGCCGAAGGCCAGGCCGGCGAACATGACTCCGGACACGTCGACGCCGCGGTGGGGCAGCACCAGCACGTCCGCGCGGCGAAAGAACGCGGGCAGTTCGGCGTCCGGCACGTAGCGCTCCTCGAATCGCACCCTGCCAGGCGGGGCCAGCTGGTGCAGTCGCTCCATCGACACTCCGAGCGGGCGCCCGACCACCCAGAGTTCCGCCCCGGGCACCTGGTGCATCGCCTTCAGCAGCACGTCCACGCCCTTGTAGTCGCGCACCACGCCGAAGTACAGGACCACCGGGCCCTCGACCTGGGCGAGCTCGGGCGCCAGCGGGCGCTCGTCCGGCAGGCGCGTCAGGTGCTCGAATGCGCCGTGCGGGATCACGTGCACGCGCTCGCCCGCGCCGAGCAGCTCGGCCCCGAGCCGGGTGTGCACGATCACCGCGTCGAAGGCGTCGATCAAGCGCCCGGGCGGACGCTCGCGCCGAAGCACGTTGTGCATCGTCAGCACCTGCGGCCGGTCTCGCGGGAGCAGGCGAGTGCTCAGCGCCTCGAGCCAGAGCCACTGCCAGTGGCTGAGCCGGGCCTCCCTCGCGCGGCGCCGGTAGGCCACCAGGCCGGGCACGTGCTCGGCGCCCTTGAGGGCGCGCCGCAGGCCGGTCCGGTTCGCCCCCCAGCGCGTGCCCGCGCGGTAGAAGACCTCGTCGACGCTGAAGCCGTCCGGCGCCGCCACCGGGCCGTGGACGAAGTGCGAGGTGAGCAGCTCGACCTCGGCGCCGTGGCGGGCCAGCGCGGCGGCCAGCGCGTGATCGTAGGGCAGCACGTCGGCCGAGGGATCGAGCAGATGCACGTGCATTGGCGCACGACATTTGCACGTCAACCGTCCCACTAGGCTCCCGGCTCCATGACCCGGCCCCTGGTCCGGGCGGTGTTCGCCGTGCTGGTTGTGGCGACGATCGCCGCCTTCTTCGTCACGCAGCAGTTGAAGAGCGAGTTTCCGCTCGTCACTCGCTTTGCCGCCAAGCCCACCTACTTCTCGCCCAACGCGGACGACTACCAGGACAGCACGCGGATCGGCTTCAACCTGACCGAGCCCGCCCAGGTGACCTTCCTGGTCCTCGACTCCGAGGGCAACGAGGTGAGGCGCATCGTGGACGAGCGGCGTCTGCCCGGCGACGTGAAGTACCGCTTCACCTGGGACGGCAACGACGACGACGGTAATCCGGTGCCCGACGGCACCTACCGCATGCGCGTGGTGCGCCGTGACGAGAGCCGGGTGATCAACTCGTACAAGGAGATCACCGTCGATCGCAGCCCGCCGCGCGTGACGCTGGTCGGGGCCGATCCCTCGCTGATCGCGCCGGCCGCGCCGGGACAGGCCCCGCGGGTGGAGCTGCGCTACCGGGGGCCGTCCAACGAGGCGCCCGAGTTCCGCGTGTTTCGCACCGGCGACGGCCCGCCCTACGTGGTGCGGCGCTTCCGCGGGGACCGCAGTCGCGCCGGGGTCTGGGACGGCCGGGTGGCCACGGGCCCCGAGGAGACGGGGCCTGCCCCCGACGGCGACTACGCCTTCACCGTGACCGTGCGCGACCGCGCGGGCAACCGCACCGAGGCGCCGGCGCCGGTGCCCAACCGGCGGGTGGCCCGACCCGGGACCGGCGTCACGGTGCGCAGCTTCAGCCTGCGCGGTCCACTCGACGCCGTAGCCGCGGGGTCGGTGGCCCGGCTCGAGGTCGGTCCCTTCGACCGCTCCTTCGACTTCGTGCTCTCACGGCTGGGCGACCCCGAGCCGATCCGCCGCGGCGGGCGCGTCGGCGGCTCGCTCCGCGTGGGCATTCCGCGGAAGGCCGAGACCGGGCTCTACGTGGTGCGGGTGCGGGCCGGCGATCAGCGCGCGGTGTGGCCGCTTACGGTGGCCGGCCTGCCCCAGAAGGAGTCGGCGGTGGGCCGTCCTCGCGCGCTGGCCGTTCTGCCGGCGCTCACCTGGCAGGGGCTCAACCCGGTGGACGACGACGCAGACGGCTTTGCCGACACCCTGGAGAGCTCACGCGCGGTACGCCTCGACCGGCCGTTCGCCGACGCCGGCTTGCCGCCGGGCTTCGACTCCGAGATCGGCCCACTGCTGCGCTGGCTCGACCGCGAGCGACTCGCCTATGACCTGACCACCGACGTCGCGCTGGCGCGCGGCGAGGGCCCGGCGCTGGGCAACGCGCCGGGCGTGGCCTTCCTGGGCAGCGAGCTGTGGCTGCCCGAACGGCTGCTGCGCGGCCTGCGCGACTACGTGGCCGACGGCGGGCGTGTGGGCTCGTTCGGCGTCGACTCGTTTCGCCGCTCGGTGCGGCTGACGGGTGAGCTGGCCCGTGCTCCCTCACCGCCGGCGCGCGCGAACACCTTCGGCGAGCGCACGGCGCTCACCGAGACGAGCGCGTCGCCGCTCACCGTGTTCGAGGACGAGCTCGGCCTTTTCGACGGCCTCTCCGAGTTCGTCGGCGAGTTCACCCGCTTCGAGGTCTCAGGCGGGCTGGCCGACGGCGCCGAGCCGCTGACCACCGCCGGCCGTGACCCCGCCGACCCGGCCTTCATGTCGTTCCGCCTGGGAGACGGCGTGGTGCTGCGGACCGGCACGTCGCAGTGGGCCGGGCAGCTCGAGGAGTCCGCGCTGAGCATCGAGGTGCCGCAGGTCACCAAGCGCATCTGGCGCCTGTTGGCTTCCGGTTAACGGCCCGGGGCGTCTGCCATCCTGAGCCCCGATGTCCCGACGACGCCGCTTCCTGCTCGGTGGCGCGCTGCTCGTGCTCGTCCTGGGCGTGGCGATCGGCGTGTATGCCTACAACGAGAACCAGCCGCTGGAGAAGCGCGGCTCGGTCACCGAGGAGTTCGTGGTCACCGAGGAGCCGGAGCCGCCCCCACCCCCGCCCGAGAAGGAGAACCCGCGTCCCTGGCCCACCTACGGCTTCGACGACGCGCGCGGCCACATCTCCCCATACGACCATCGCCCGCCCTTCCGGCGCCTGTGGTCGATCGACGCCCATGACACGCTCGAGTTCCCGCCGACGCTCGGCTACGGCCGCGTCTACCTGGCTCAGCAGAAGGGGTTGTTCTTCGCGCTCGACCGCAAGGACGGCAGCGTCGACTGGAAGAAGAGCCTGGGCCGCTGTGCGGCCTCCTCGCCGACGATCGGCAAGGGCGTGGTCTACCAGTCCTACATGCACCCGGTTGAGTGCCTGCAGGGCCAGGCTGGCGCCAACGGCTTCGTCGTGGCCTGGGACGCCGACACCGGCCGTGAGCTGTGGCGCTTCAAGACCGCTCCGGTCGAGTCCTCGCCGCTGCTTCGCAACGGCGTGCTCTACGTGGGCTCCTGGGACAACAAGGTGCATGCGCTCGACGCCAAGACGGGCCGCCAGAAGTGGGCTTTCCAGGCCGACGACGAGGTCAACACCTCGGCCGCGTACTGGCGCGGGCGCATCTACATCGCCTCGGACGGGGGGACGCTGTACGCGCTCAGCGCAAAGAGCGGCAAGCGGCTGTGGAGTGCGCAGTCCGAGTCGCGCTTCGGCTCGCGCGAGTTCTGGTACGCCACCCCGACGATCGCCTACGGACGGGTCTACATCGGCAACACCGACGGCACCATGTACGTGTTCGGAGCCAAGAGCGGCAAGCTGTTGTGGGCACGCCCGCTGGGCTCCTACATCTACGGCGCCGCGGCGGTGTACGAGCGCAAGGTGTTCGTGGGCACCTACGACGGCAAGTTCTTCGCGCTCGACGCGGCCACGGGCGACACTCGCTGGGAGATCGACGCCAAGGGAGCGGTGCACGCTGCGCCCACGGTGATGGACGGGCTCGTCTACTACGCGGTCTGCTCGAGCTGCGGCTCGGAGGCTCAGCGCGCGGTGGCCAGCGGCCCCGACGCCACGCACGCCGTGCGCGCCCGTGACGGCAAGCGCGTCTGGCGCTTCCCCGCCGGCAAGTACGCGAACCCTGTGGTGGCCGACGAGGGCCGCATCTACCTCACGGGCCGCTCGCTCCAGTTCGCGATGGCGCCGAAGGGCTCCAAGGCCGCGCGCGAGGACGCCCGTGCCGATCGACAGAGGGCAGCCAGATCCGAAAAGCGGGCCGAGAAGGAGAAGCGCCAGCAGGAGCCGAGCTGATCTCCGCCCGGGGGTTTGGGTCTCCAAGCATGTACTTGATGCTCAACAACCCACACCCCGGCGCTCAGGGCAGCGGCCGCCAGGGCAGCCAGTCCACGCCGTCGTAGGCGATCTCCCACCGGGCGCCGTCCGCTCCCTCGGCCGTAACGGTGATCCGCCCGTTGCCCGAAGCGACGGCCGCGGGGTCGGAGCTGATCAGGCCGCCGAGCGAGCGCCAGGCCGACCAGCCGCGGGCTTCGGAGTGGCTCTCCCAGAGGGCATCGTCGGGACCCCGCGCCAGGAGTACGCTGCGCCCCGGCCAGGGGGTCACCGCCGTCGCCCCGGAGGCGATCAGCTCTCCCGGGACGCGCCAGACAGGGCGGGGGGCGAACACGTCGATGCGTCGCCCCGCGCTGGCGGCAGCGCCGGCGCAGTCCGGATGTGCCGGCTCGCCGCCGTGCGCCGCCGCGCACCACGAGTACCAGGCGGGACGCGGGGTGCCGTCGCTACGCACCAGGGCGGTGTCCCAGACCGGGTTGTGGTCGAGCATGTGCCAGTAGTAGATGCGCTCGACCTGCGGATGGGCCGCGAGCCCGGGCCCGAGCATCCAGTCGACGGTCTGCTGCTGGTAGGCCTCCCCCGCCTGCTCGAAACGGCCCCCGGGTATCTGCCCCGCAGCGCCGATCTCGGTCACCCAGATCGGCACTCCGGGCAGCTCGGCCGCCACGTCCTCGGTGCTCGTCATGTCCTGCCGGTTGACCCCGCTGTACGGATGCCAGGCGAGCGCGGCCCCGAGCCGGCCGCCCGCGGCCCGGAAGTGGCGGAGGTAGTCCGCCACT
Organism: uncultured Thermoleophilaceae bacterium; assembly: GCA_963813495.1. GTDB lineage: Bacteria > Actinomycetota > Thermoleophilia > Solirubrobacterales > Thermoleophilaceae > JACVRW01. The sequence goes on along the minus strand of CAWEZC010000011.1, from coordinate 211,331 downwards.
GTGGAGATGCGCCGGCCGTCCTCCTCCACGGTTCGCAGCGGCGTCCCGTCGCCCAGGTCGCCGTCGTAGTCGTCGTGGAGATCGGGGGAGAGCAGCAGGTCGTCGGGGTGGCGCAGGGCCAGGAAGCCCGCCAGGGCCGTGGAGTAGCGTGCCAGTGCCTCGACTCCGTAGCCGTAGGCCTGGGCCGGCTCCGAGTTGTGTGGCGTGCCCGCGAGCCAGTTGCGAACGCCGCCCGGATTGTGGTTGGGCTCGTTCACGGGACTCCAGGAGCTCACCTGGGGGCTGAACTCGTCGATGAACGCGCCCACCTTGGCGATCCAGGCCTCGGGCGACACGTACCCGGCGGGGCCCCCGAAGGTCACCGCCACCTCCTCCACGCCGGCGGCGCGGGCGCGGGCGATGCGCGCGGCGGCCTGTTCCTTGAGGCCGGGATCGTCGACCACGTTCCAGTCCACGATCAGGCGGAAGAGGCGAGGCCGCAGCGCGGCGAAGCGGTCGCTCATCGAATTGGAGGGAATCGGATCGGGATCGGAGATGCCCAGGCCACGGCCGCTCTCGGGCAGCGTCGCCTGTGCAGTGGAGGGAAAGCCGAGCACGAGCAGGGCCGCGAGCAGCGAGATGAGGGCGAGAGCGCGGCAGGTCACGTCAGCCCAGACGGGAGAGGAAGTCACGGACGCGCTCGGTCACCGTGCGCAGGACGTCGAGCGAGGCCGCCGGATCGCCCGCTACCTGAAGCGCGTGGTCCAAGTCGTCGAGTTCCAGCACCTCGAGGGCCTCGGCCGCGGGGGGGCTGCCGCGGCCCCAGGTGGGGTCAGCGGGGCTGCCGATGATCAGCGTGGGCAGGGCGACCGCCGCGAGGGCGGCGGCGATCTCCGGCCGGTCGAGCAGAGGCGTGAGCCAGACCGCGGGAAGGGCACGCTGGGTGGCGAGCGGTGCGGCGGCGCTGCCGAGCGACTTGCCGATCAGCGCCACCTGCTGGGCGCTGGCGGCAGCGAGGCAGCTCTCTGCGCGCTCGCGTAGCCACGCGAAGGGGTCCTCGTCCGCCGGTGCGCGCTCGCTCAGCTCGAGGACCGACCAGCCCTCGGCCTGCGCGGCTTCGCGCGCGAACCAGAGCAGCGGAGCCTGGCTGAAGTAGCGGACTCCGGGCAGCAGCACGACACAGCGCTCGGCATCGCCCTCGTGGAGGATCGCCTCACCCGGGTCGAGATCGATCGGGCGCACACATTGAACCTAGTGCACTCGTCTTTGCGGTCGGCGTACGCCGAGCGCGTCAGGCCATCGCGCCGAGCAGCTCTCGGCACGCCTGCTCGCAGGTCCGGCAGGACTCGGCACAGATGCGGCAGTGCTCGTGATGACCGGCATGTCGCTCGCACTCGTCGCCGCAGGCCCTGCAGGCCTGCACACACGCCTCGAGCGCCGCCCGCGTGACGTTCGCGTCGTACTCGGTCTGGCGGCTGACGATCCGTCCGGCCGCAACACAGAGGTCTGCGCAATCCTGGTTGAGGCGAATGCACTTGATGAGCTCGGAGACGTTGTCCTCGCTCAGGCAATCATCCGCGCACGCGGTGCATGTCTGAGCGCATTCGTAACAGGCGTCAATACAACGGGCGAGCACGTCCGCGTCGCCGTTGAGGTCGCGCGGGTAGGTGTCCAGCATGGGCTTGGCAACTGAGGCCATCAGGCGCTCCTTGAGTCGGAATCGATGCTCGGTGTCGTGAAACCATTGCCATGGGCAATCGGCCGCGCCGCGACCAGCGCGGCGATCACCCCACCCGTCATGGGCCAGACGAGGTAGTAGTTGTTGAAGGTCCGGCCGATGAACATCAGCCACAGGATCGACACCGCGAAGGCCGCCGCGCCGATCCACAACTCCTCGGCCCGGCGCTGGGCGAGCAAGAGCCATACGGTGAGCGGCACCCAGGTCAGCAGGGCGATCAGCGCGAACGGATAGCTGCCGTCGCGGTCCTCGAGGATGCCCAGGCGGACGAGGATGGCCGAAAGCCCGTAGCCCACGATCTTGTACGTGCCGGCCCCGTACTGGACGGTGTCCTCGTAGAAGGCCACGGGATCGGCGACCAGGAAGGGCACGATCGCCGCCGCCAGCACGCCGCCGAACACGAGGGCGGCCCGGCGCAGCTCCTCGCGTGCCGCGCCGTCGGCGAGCATCATCAGCACGAGGAAGGGGAGGGCCACCAGCGCGAACTGCTTGAGCAGGATCGCGCCGGCCAGCGCTGCCGCGGCCCAGCCGAAGCGCCGCCGGGTGACCAGCGCGAACGCGACCACGAGCAGGAGCAGGCTGGGTGCGTCGTTCTGACCGAACCAGGCCGAGCGCACGGCGATCGGGTTGCAGACCAGCAGGGCGCCCAGGGCGAGCCGCACGCCCAGCGGACCCCGGAACAGCAGCGCGGCAGGGAGCATCGCCAGGGTGGCCAGCAGCACCAGCAGGCGGTAGTCGTCGAGCGGCTCGGGCAGCACGCGCCAGGCCGCGCCGGTCAGCACCGCGCCGGGAAAGTAGGCGAAGTGCTCGAGTGCCACCTCACGCTCGCGCACCCGCTTGGACACGCGGCCGTCGCGCGTGTAGAAGCGCTCGAGGCCGGACTCGCGGTAGTCGTGCCCGTAGGGGTTGTCGAGCTCGAGCAGCAGGTCACCGCCGAGCTCGATCTGGAAGGTCGAGTCGTTGGTGAAGAACCAGGGCTGCGTGGAATCACGCAGGCCTACCTGGAGCAGCGTGGAGGGCGCCATCAGCAGAACGCCGACGCTGAGCACGAGCGCCACGCCGGCCCAGCCCGGCCAGGGCCGCGGACGGGCGATCAGCAGCACGGCAACGGCGCCGCATAGCAAGGCCGCTGCGAACGCCGCTGCGCGGGCGATACCCACGTCCCATTCCTCGCCCGCGGCCCGCACGAGCGGTGCCAGCGGCCCCTGCGGGTCCACTTCAGGCGGATGGAAGCGCCAGGGATCTGAACCCAGCTCGGGGAGCGTCACGGCGATGAGGGCGAACAGGACCCCGACGAGGATCCAGGCGGCGCGAACGCTCACGGAGTCACCGAGGCGGACTCCATCCTCGTGCGCGCACGCTCGGCCGCCGTGGGCTGAGGCGCGTGGGCCTCGCGCCAGCTCAGGTAGCCCGCGCCCACGGCCAGCACGAACCAGGTGATCGGATCCTCGAGGAAGCCGCTGTAGAAGAGCGCGTGCACGAACAGCCCCAGGAACGATGCGCTCAGCGCGAGGCCCAGAGCGTCGTCGCGCCGGTACACCGCAAGCAGCAGGCGCACTCCGCCCACGAGCAGCCAGCCGTAGAGCAGCAGCCCGACCACCCCGAGCTCGGCGAAGACGGTCAGCGGGGTGGTGTGGGAGACGAAATTGGGGGTGGGACGGTCGCTGCCCGCGAGCAGGCGGCTGGCCCGGGGCTGGCCACCGATCCCCACGCCTTCGAGCGGATGCTCCTCGATCACGCGCAGCGTGTCCTCGACACGGTCGGTGCGGTCGCTCGTGATCTTGTTGATGGACTCGCCGTCCACGAGCTGCAGGGCCCCGTAGGCCGCCCCCGCCACCAGGGCGGCGAGTGCGAGCAGGCCCACCGCCCGGCGTACGCGGCGATCACCGGTGGCCAGGGCGAGCGCCAGCGTGACCACCAGCAGTGCGGCCATGCTCGACTGGGAGTAGGAGAAGAACAGCCCCGTCCACAGCAGCACGAGCACCGCCACGAGCGGCCACGGCTTCCAGCGCCGGCAGGCCAGCAGCGCGAGCGCGACCCCGATGCCGAGCACCAGGTGCCTCCCGTAAAGGCTCGGGTCGCCGAACAGCGAGGTCACCCGGAAGTAGTCGGTGTTGGCGTTGGAGACGGCCAGGTTGGGGGCGTAGAAGAAGAGCTCGCGCGTGGCGGCCTGCCACAGGCCCACCAGTGCGAACAACGAGGCGAGCACCAGGGCGGCGGCCGCCAGCGCCCGGGGGACGGGGGGCGGGAAGTCGGCGCGCGCGACCGTGGCCAGCAGCAGCGCGAAGGGCAGGGTGAAGAAGACGATCAGGTTGGTGCCCGCCTCCAGGTCGTCGGCCCAGGTGAGCGACAGGCACGCGAACGCGAAGAAGGCGGCGGCCGGCGCCGCTATGCCGAGCGGTAGCGGGCGCAACTCACGCCCCCGCAGCGCGCGCCAGCCAAGCGCGGCCCCGGCGGCCGCGAGCACGAAGTAGAGCGGCAGCAGCCGGCCCAGGCGGCCGTCGTCGGCGACCGAGACGAGGAAGGAGCCACTGCTGTCGAAGGACAGCGGCGGGCGAAAGGGGGCGGCGATCAGCACGGCCACGGGCACGAACACGGGGCGCCGGGCCAGGATCGCCGCGGCCACTCCCACGGCGAGCACGCCGAGCGCCGCGGCGGCCAGGCCGGTGGCCGCCCCCAGGCGGTCGAGCGACCCTGTGCCCAGTGAGTAGGCGAGCGCCGCCTCGGATACGCCCAGCACCACCAGTCCGGCCAGCAGTACGAAGCGCCCGCGGGCGAGCAGCACGAGCACCGACCCCAGGGCGCCGCCGAAGGCGGCCAGTTGCGCGAGGTCGGGGTGCTCCATGGCGAGGAGACAGCGTAAAGGCGGCTCAGGCCAGTCGCGCGTTGTAGTCGCGCGCCGCCTCGCGGATCCCGGCGCCACGCCCGGGCATGAGCTGCTGGCGCGCGTGCAGCAGGTAGCGGCGCGGGTCGTGCCCGGGCAGGAGGGCCGCCGCCAGGGCGCGGACCAGGTAGGCCCAGGTCCAGCTGACCCTCCATACCAGGCGTGTGAGCCCCATGTGGTGCTTCACGAAGTAGAGGTCGCGATTGCGGTGAAACTCGACGATGCGCCGGCGCATGGCCGCGGCGTCGCTGCCGAGCTGGTCGTGGTGCACCGCCCGAGCCGCGGGCACGAACAGGATCCGCCAGCCCGCGTCGTGCAGCCGCCGGCAGAAGTCGGTCTCGTCGGAATAGACGAAGAAGGCCGGGTCGAGCCAGCCCACCTGCTCGGCCGCGGCCCGGCGCACGAGCATCGCGCTGGACTGCACCCAGCCCACCTCGCGCGTCCGGTCGCCCGTGCTCTCGACCGCGACCGAGCGGTGCAGGAACACGGCGGCGGCCAGGCCCCAGGGGATGTCCGGCAGCCTCCAGGCGCAGTCCGAGGGCGCGCCGGCGGTGCTGAGCAGCCGGGCTCCGGCCGCGGCCGCACGGGGGTCGGCCCGCAGGGCGGCCAGCAGCGCGCGCACGGCACCCTCCTCGAGCTCCGAATCCTCGTTGAGCAGCAGGCAGAAGCGCCCGCGCGACTCCTGCAGCAGGCGAGTGTCGTTCTCGGCCTTGCCCGCGCGCCGTTCGAGGGCGATCAGGCGGGCCTCGGGGTGGCGGTCGCGCACGGCCGCGGCCGAGCCGTCGGTGGAGGCGTTGTCGAGCACGAGAACCTCGTGGGCCACGGCAGCGGGATGCGTGCGTCCGATCGCCTCCAGGCAGGCCAGCAGGTGCTCGCGGCCGTTGGTGTTGACCACGCAGTAGGAGAGCTCGATCTCGGCATCGCTCACCGGGCCGCGGCCTCCTCGAGCACCGCGAGGGCGCGCGCGGCGAGCTCGTCACGGTCGAACTCGCGCTCGGCCAGCGCCCGCGCGTTGCGGCCCATGCGCTGCGCCTCGGCGGGATGGTCGCGCAGCCAGGCGACCTTCTCCGCGAGGTCGCGGGCATCACCCGCGCGCACGTAGAGCCCGGCCTCGTTGCCTTCCACGAGCTCGCGCATCCAGCCGTCCATGTTCACGATCGCGGGACGGCCGGCGGCGAACGTGTCGAACAGCTTGTTTGGCGAGTTGGTGGCCAGCACGGGCACGTCCTTGAACAGCGTCAGGCACGCGTCAGAGGCGGCGGCGAGTGCCGCAACCTCCTCTTTGCCGCGTGCCGCCCCGCGGAACTCGACGTTGGCCGGTGCCGCGCGCTCGAGCTCGGCGCGGTGCTTGCCGTCGCCCATCAGCACGAACGTGGCGTCCTTCACGACTCGCGCTGCCTCGAGCACCGCACTCAGGTCGTTGGCCTCGCCCATCGTGCCGAAGTAGCTGACGGTGAAGCCGTCGCGCTCGGTGTTCGCGGGGGAGAACAGGTCGAGGTCCGCGGCGTTGGGCACCAGCGCGACCCGCCCGGCCGGCACCCCGGCGTCGATCACCCCGGTGCGAATCCCAGGTGAGAGGGCGATCACGCGCGCGCTGCGCACGTACACGAAGCGCTCGAGGGCGCGCGCGGCGCGGCGCGCGAGCGGGTTGCGCAGAGCGCCCATCTGGATCGGGGCCTCGGGCCACAGGTCGCGCACCTCGAACACCAGCGGCGCGCGCCAGCGCGCTGCGGCCACCAGCGCCGGCAGCGCCATCGTGAGCGGCGGCGAGGTGGCGTAGACCACGTCCGGGCGCGGGCCGCGCACAGCGGCGACGGTCGCGGCAAGGGCGAAGTGCGCGAAGGCAAGCATGCGCCGCGGATAGGACACCGCGGTGGCGCTCACGTAGTCCGAGTAGCCGCCGCGCACCCCTACCACCTCGATGCCGTCGACCGTCCGTGCGCCGCCGCCGGCGGTTACCATCCGCACGCCGTGTCCGCGCGCCACGAAACGGCGCGCGAACTCGTAGGAGCGCGTGCCACCCACGCCCTCGCGGGTGATGAAGAACTGATGCAGGTAGAGGATCCGCATCCGGTGCGCTCGAACGGTAGTGCGCGATGAACCGCGCGCTCGACCTCGTCATCGCCGGGCTGTTGCTCGTGCTGAGCGCGCCGCTGATGGGGGCGGCTGCCGTTGCGATCAAGCTCGAGAGTCGCGGGCCGGTGTTCTACCGCCAGCTCCGGGTCGGCCGGTGGGGGCGCTCGTTCGAGCTCTGGAAGCTGCGCACGATGGTTCCGGGCGCCGAAACCATGGGCGACGGCATCTACGTGCTCGAGGGCGATCCGCGCATCACGCGCGTGGGCCGGCTGCTGCGCCGCTTCTCGTTGGACGAGTTGCCCAACTTGATCAACGTGCTCGCGGGTGACCTGGCGATAGTGGGGCCGCGGCCGACCGTGCGGGAGCAGGTGGATCGTTACACCGAGCGCCAGCTGCGGCGCCTGGAGGTCAAGCCTGGCATCACGGGCTGGGCCCAGGTCAACGGTCGCACGTCCCTGCCCTGGCCGGAGCGCATCGAACTCGACGTCTGGTACGTCGAGCACCGTTCCCTGCGTCTCGACCTGCGCATCCTGGCCCGCACCGCGCGCATGCTGGCGAGCGGCCACGGCCTCTACAGCGAGGATCGTCGCCAGGGTTGGTAACCGCTCCGGCCTGTGCGCCATCGCACGGTCACCTCGCGTTCCGGCTCCCACACTGTGGGCTGCAATCGAGCAGACGAGGACGGACATGACCGAGCCACAGGTTGTCGTGATTGGAGCCGGCCCGGCGGGGCTGGCGTCAGCTGCAGAGTTGAAGCGGCGGGGTGTTCCGGCGTTCGTGCTCGACCGGGCCGACGGCGTGGGCTCCTCGTGGCGCGGGCGCTATGACCGGCTGCGCCTCAACTCGAGCCGGCCGTTCTCCAGGCTCCCGCATGGGCGCTACCCGCGCGGGACGGGCATCTTCCCCTCGCGTGACGAGATGGTGGGCTACCTGGACGGCTATGCCCGCCGGCACGGCATCGAGCTGCGCCTCCGGACCGAGGTGGCGCGCATCGACCGCGCCGACGGCGGCTGGCTCGTGCGCACGTCGAAGGGTGACGTCCGCGCCGAGCAGCTGCTCGTGGCCGGCGGCCACGAGCACACCCCCTACCTTCCCGACTGGCCCGGCTGCGAGGGCTTCCGGGGACGCCTGCTCCACTCGGCCGCCTACCGCAACCCGAGCAGCTTCACCGACAGTGATGTGCTGGTGGTGGGCCCGGGTTGCTCGGGCATGGAGATCGCCTACGACCTCGCCGAGGGTGGCGCCCATCGGGTGCGGCTCGCGGTACGCACCCCTCCCAACATCCTGATTCGCAGTCCTGTCGGGCCGCTGATCGCCAACGTCCTGCGCAGGCTACCCACCGCGCGCGCCGACGCGATGGCCCGCTTCGCCCGCCGGAAGGAGATCGGCGACCTCAGCGAGTTCGGTCTCCCCGTTCCGGAGGAGGGCGTGTTCAGCCGGCTCCGGCGCCTCAGCGTGGCTCCGGCGATCGTGGACCAGGAGGTCATCGCGGCGATCCGCGACCGCCGCATCGAGATCGTGGCGGGCGTGGAGTCGCTCGAGGAAGACAGCGTCGTGCTCGCCGACGGGTCGCGCATCGCGCCCGACTCGGTGATCGCGGCCACCGGCTACCGCACCGGCCTGGGCCCGCTGGCCGGCCACCTGGGCGTGCTCGACGAGCGCGGCGTCCCGCGCGCGCTGAACGGCGCGGCGGCGGCTCCGGGCCTGCGCTTCGTCGGATACCGGCCCCTGCCCGCACATATCGGACACATGGGCCGAGAGGGGCGCAGGGCGGCCCGAGAGGTGGCCCGCGAGCTGAGCGCCGCGGGCGTGTCCTCGCGGGCGCCGCTTCCGCCCCGACGGCTGCTCAGCGCCCGACTCTGATCACCTGCCGCGGTGAGGCGCCGCGGTCGGTGTCGAGATCGGGAAGGGCGACCAGGTAATAGCGGTAGACACCGCTGGTGCGAGGCGTGAAGGAGGTGGCAAAGCGCCCGCGCCGCGCGATGACCGTGCGAGCGAGGGCCTTGCGGTAGCGGCCACCGCTCAGACGCTGCACGATCAGCGTGAGCCGGCGCTTGCGCGGCCCCACCGTCCCGGCCAGCGCAACGGGCTCGCGCCTGACGCCCCGTGTGGGCGGCCGGTCGATGGTGATGACGGGGCGCAGCTGTAGAAGCAGGCGCGGCGAGGAGGAGCGGCGAAGGCCCGAGCGGCCGAGATAGCGCACGCGCACGTACATCCGTCGTGCGGGCTTGAGGTCGGTGAAGAAGGTGCCGTCGGGTCCGGTCAGCGTCCGCCGCGCCTTGCGCCAGCTGCCTTCGCTCGACACCTGGACCTCGATTCCCTCCCCCGCCAGTGGCAGGCCGTCGGGCGCGAGCAGGGCGCCGCTAACGGACACGGGCCTGCCGTAGTCGGCCCTGTAGTCGGATAGCGCGGCACTCAGGCGCGTGGCCGCGGAGGCGACGGGGGTCCCGGTTTCAACGAGCGCGCGCAGTTCGGGCAGCTGGGCGTAGAGAGCGGCTCCCGGACAGGCGGTCAGGCCCGTGTCGCGGTGGCCGCTGACCCGCTCGATGCTCGCACGTGCCCCTGCCGGGTAGCGGGTGGCCGAGCCTCCGGCACTGACCAGGGAGACACGACCGGACAACGGCTGCCCGTGCAGCGTCAGCTTCCAGCGGATGTAGTTGGCCAGCGTGGCCAGCGCCTCGGGGGTCTGCGGCACGTTCGAGTGATCGCCGATGTTGGCGATACCGGCGGTCTGCGAGTTGAACCCCTGAGCCTGAGCTCCGACGATGGCCTGGTCCAGGCCACCTGCGCGGCCCTCGAAGAGCGTGCCGTACTTGTCGACCAGGGCGTTGTAGCCGATGTCGTTCCAGCCGTTCGAATTGCGGTGATAGCGACACACGGCGAGCACGATCGCCGGCGACTCCTCGGGCGAATAGTCGTTGAGCGAGACGGTGTGGTGCACGTGCACCGCCCTCACCGTGCCGTACTCGGGTCCCGAGCGTGGCGGGCAGCGGTTCGCGCCCCAGTCCTCGCGGGGGACGTAGGCGGGTGGAGTGGCCTGCGCGGCGCGCGCCCCGCGGGACCCCGCCGGATCGCGGCGGAGGTCCACGAAATGGAGCTTCAGGCCGGGGACGCGATGGCTCAGGCGGTACTGCACGGCGCTCGCACGGCCCACCCAGATTGGATCGGAGCTCGCCACCAGGCCTTCGCCGCGCCACAGGTCGGGGTTGTGCTCGGAGTGCGCGGCCAGTTGGGCCCAGCGGCTCCAGCGCCCGTGCCGGCGCACGCGCAGCTCCACGTCGGGCTCCGCGGCGCCGCGCCAGCGCAGGCCCACGAGGTTGAACCTACGAGGCGTACGAAGCACCCGTGAGGTCACGTGGTGGTCGTCGTGTCCATGGCGCGCGGCGGCGGCCGTGACCGCCTCTGCGGGCGGCGTGAGCTCGAAATCGACAGGTCTCGGCTGCGCTCCCAGGGCGGGAGCGGCGAGCATCAGGGCGAATGCGACCCCGGCTGCGGGAGCGAGCAGCTTCACCGTTCCCGGAACACCGTGCCAAGCCCTCGGTTGCGGGACCGCAAGATCTCGTGCAGGAGCCTTCACTGCACGCGCTCGTGCGCGCGGCCGGCTGCTTCGCTGAGGGAGTCGTGCGCAGCCGGCCGAGCCGGTTGCTTCGCCTGAAGGGGGAGTCGTGCGCAGCCGGCCGAGCCGGCTGCTTCGCCTGAAGGGGGTCGTGCGCAGCCGGCCGAGCCGGCTGCTTCGCCTCAGGGGACCGGCTCGGGGCCGCGCGACCGGTGTTCGTCCCGGAAGGCGCGCAGGGCGTCGTAGATCTCCGGCGTGACCTCTTCGCAGGTCATGATGCGGCCGGTCCCGTTGGGCACCGGCTCGGCGTTCCACGCGCTGGCCGCCACCGCGTAGGGCATGTTCGCGCGCGGCACCAGGAACATCTGGTAGCTGTCGTCGTCGAACATCGCCTTGAGGTCGGCGCGCTGATCCTTGGGCAGTCCGGGCTTGAACCAGACGATCACGCGGCCGTGCTCGAGGCCGTGCACCAGCTGCTCGTCGGTCGGGGGGTCACCGTAGGCGCCGTCGGCGGCGGGCTCGACGTAGTGCCGCCCTCCCGCAGGCGGGTTGGTGGCGTACTTGATCCGCTCGTCGATGTCCGTGGTGTGCTCCCGCGAGTTGGCCCTCCGCGACTCGAGCTTGCAGCCGGCCGCTTCCGCCGCCGGCCCCACCTCGAACACCGTCTGCTCGGGCACGCTGCCGTCCCCGGGCAGGAGATCGCTGGAAGCGCTGGCGCCCCCAACACCACCGTCGTCGCCGCCGGTGGCCAGCACGATCAGGACCACCGCCACGATGGCCACCAGCAGGCCGCCCAGGCCGTAGCCGACCATGCGCTTGCGCTGTTGCGCCTCGCGCTTCTGGCGCTCACGCTCTTCGCGCTCCTTGCGAAGCGCCTCCTTCTGCTCTCGGCGGTGGGACACGAGAGCGGAAATGTAGTGAAGGGGAGCTGCTCAAGCCGAGGGCCTGCGCGCCGAGGAAGCGCGGCGCCCGCTAGCCGGCGAGCGCCGCCGCGGCTTGCTGCGACGAGCGGGCTTGAAGCAGTCCTCGATGAAGCTGACGATCTCGCCAGTCAGCCGCTCAGGGGTGAGCCGCAGCTCGAGGATCGAGGAGGCCTCCACCAGCCGGGCGTCGGGCAGCTCGCGCACGAGCATGTCCGAGTCCGAGAACGGATGGATGGGGTCACGCGGGTGGCCGATCACGAGCGTGGGTTGGCTGAGCTGCACGCGCTCCTCGGTGGGCGGTGCGACACGCCCGAAGAACAGGCCCTGGAGCACCGAGGCCGACGGCTTGGGGTCCTGGCTGACCCAGTCGAGCAGCATGTCGCCGAGGAGGGACCTTCCGCGCGGGACGAGCCGGGCGCCGGCTCCGAACAGGCGCGCGACCGGTGCCCCGAAGGTCAGGCCGGCGAGCAACGGCGTGAAGCCGATGGCGCAGGCCAGCAGGGCGTTGTCCAGTACCGGCATCTCGATCATCAGCCCCTTGACCCGGCCCGGGGCAGCGGCGGCCGCTTCGAGTGCGGCGTTGGCACCGAGCGAGGTGCCGCCCAGCACGGCCTGGTCGATCTCGAGGTGGTCGAGCAGCGCGATCGCCTGGCGGCCGAAGATCGTCATCGAGTAGTTGAACATCTCCGGCGGGCGGTCCGAATCGCCGTGTCCCAGCAGGTCGAGGCAGAGCACGCGGTGGCCCCGATGGGCCAGCGACTCCGCCAGCGGGCCCTGCATGCGCCGGGAGAACAGCAGGCCGGGCATTAGGACGACCGCGTGGTCGCCCGACCCGAACTCGTCGTAGACCAGCCGGTGGCCTTCATAGTCGAAGCTTCTGGCGACGGCGCTCATCTCGGGCCCGAGAGTAGTTGGCACAGCCGCGCTCGGGTCGTTTGCCCGCCGCTTGCACAGAGGCGTAGCATCCGCCGCGAGGAGGAGAGCGACCCGGGAGGAAGCTGATGAGCACGTCCGTGCGCGTGGAGGCGACCGTCAACGGTGAGAGGCGGGAGTCGGAGCTCGAGCCACGAACCCTCCTGGTGCAGTGGCTGCGCGACGAGCTCGGTCTGACCGGCACCCACGTCGGCTGCGACACCACGAACTGCGGCGCCTGCACTGTCCACCTCAATGGGGAGGCCGTCAAGAGCTGCACCGTGCTCGCCGCCCAAGCCGACGGCGCGGAGGTCACGACCATCGAGGGCCTGGGATCGGGCGACGCCCTGCATCCCCTGCAGGAGGGCTTCTGGGAGAAACACGGGCTTCAATGCGGGTTCTGCACCCCGGGCATGATCATGGCCGCGGCCGACCTGCTCGAGCGCAATCCGAATCCCAGCGACGACGAGATCCGGCACGGCCTCGAGGGCAACCTCTGCCGCTGCACGGGCTACCACAACGTCGTCGAGGCGGTGAAGGCCGCCGCGGCCTCCTCCGGCGAGCGTGCGGAGGTGACGGCATGAGCGTGACCGAGGCCCGCCCCGAGGGAGGCGCCCACGTCGGCCGCTCCATGAAGCGCAAGGAGGACCCCCGGATGATCACGGGCCGGGGCCGCTACACCGAGGACATCGCCCTGCCCGGCATGCTCCACGTGACGATCGTCCGTTCTCCCGAGGCGCACGCGGACATCACCTCGATCGACACCTCGGCCGCGCTCGAGCACGCCGGCGTGGTGGCGGTGCTGACCGGCGAGGACCTGGCCGGCGACTTCAAGGCGACGCTCCCGATGGTCTGGGCGCCACCGGGGGTGGAGATCAAGACCCCCGACCATTGGCCGCTCAAACGCGGCCAGGTCAAGCACGTGGGTGACCCGGTGGCCGTGGTGGTGGCCGCTTCGCCCGGCGCCGCTGTCGACGCCGCCGAGACGGTGATCGTCGAGTACGACCCCAAGCCCGTGGTGGTCGACCCCGAGCAGGCGCTGGAGGACGGCGCGCCACTGGTGTGGGAGAGCATGGGCACCAACAAGACGCACGAGTGGGGGGTTTCGGGCGGCGACATCGACGCGGCGCTGGGCGAGGCGGACGTCGTGGTCGAGCATCGCTTCGTCAACCACCGCACGTCGGGCGCCCCGATCGAGCCCCGCTGCTCGATCGGCGAGCCGGGCGGGGACAGCCTGGTGCTCTACTCGACCACGCAGATCCCGCACATCGCCCGCTTCTGCCTCTCCGGCATGGTCGGCGTTACCGAGGACAAGCTGCGCGTGGTCGCTCCCGACGTGGGCGGTGGCTTCGGGGCCAAGCTCCAGGTCTACGCCGAGGAGGCGCTGGTGCTCATCCTGGCCAAGCGGTTGGGCCGCCCGGTCAAGTGGACCGAGACGCGCTCCGAGCACATGACCACGAGCCACCACGGACGCGACCAGATCATCTACGCCAAGGTCGGGGCCAAGCGCGACGGCACGGTTACGGGCTGCCAGGCGCGGATCATCGCCGACCTCGGGGCTTACCAGCAGCTGCTCACCCCGTTCATCCCTACCCTGGGCTTCCCGGTGATGGGCGGCTGTTACAAGTTCCCGGCGATCGACATCAACATCACCGGGGTCTTCACCAACAAGATGTGCACGGACGCGATCCGCGGGGCCGGCCGGCCCGAGGCCACCTACTGGATCGAGCTGATCATGGACCGCCTGGCCGACGAGCTCGGCATGGACCGGCTCGAGCTGCGGCGCAAGAACTTCCCCGGCAAGGAGGAGTTCCCGTTCGAGACGGCGCTCGGGATCGCCTACGACTCGGGTGACTACCACGGCACCCTCGACCGGCTGCTCGAGCACTTCGACATCGAGGAGTTCCGCCGCGAGCAGGCCGAGCTGCGCAAGCAGGGCGTCCACCGTGGCTTGGGCATCTCCACCTACGTCGAGGTGTGCGGACTGGCCCCGTCGCGCGCAGTGGGCCCGCAGGGCGTGGGACTTCAGGCGGCCTTCTACGAGTCCGCCAACGTGCGCGTCACGCCCACCGGCTCGGCCATCGTGTTCACCGGGACCTCGCCGCACGGCCAGGGGATCGACACCAGCTTCGCCCAGATCACCGGCGACATGCTCGGCATCGACCCCGAGAACGTGACCGTCCTGCACGGCGACACCGACCAGGGGGCCTGGGGCTGGAACACCTACGGCTCGCGCTCGCTGGCGGTGGGCGGCGAGGCGCTCGTGCGCGCGGCGCGAAAGGTGCAGGACAAGGCCAAGCGCATCTGCGCGGCGCTGCTGGAGGCGGCTCCGGAGGACATCGAGGTGGTGGACGGCAAGTTCCAGGTGCGCGGCTCGCCCGACAAGTCGATGACGATGGCGGAGATCTCGGGTGCGGCCCACATTCCACCCAACGAGCTGCCCACCGACATCGAGCCGGGGCTCGAGGAGAGCTCGTTCTACGACCCGGAGAACTTCGTGTTCCCATTCGGCGCGCACGCCTGCATCGTCGAGGTGGACGTGGAGACGGGCAAGGTCCAGGTGGTGCGTTACCTGGCCGTCGACGACTGCGGCCCGGCCATCAACCCGATGCTGATCGACGGCCAGGTGCACGGCGGCATCGTGCACGCGATCGGGCAGGCTCTGTATGAGCAGGTCGTCTACGACGAGGAGGGCCAGCTCGTGACGGGCACCTTCGTCGACTACGCCCTGCCCACGGCGGCCGAGGTCCCCTTCTTCGAGACCGACCGGACGGAGACGCCGTCGCCGGTCAACTCGCTCGGGGTGAAGGGGATTGGCGAGGCGGGCACGATCGCGGCCACCCCGGCGGTGGCCTCGGCGGTGCTCGACGCGCTCGCCCCGCTCGGGGTGAGCGAGCTGGACATGCCCATGACGCCCATGCGCGTCTGGCAGGCCATCGAGGAGGCCCGCGGCCGCGGCGACGGCCCGCGCGCCACCGAGCAGGGCCGGCCTTTGGACGAGCACGGCGAGGGCGCGTCCGGCAGCGGGCCGGCCAACCCGAGCGAGGGAGGTGGGCCATGATCACCGCTCCGTTCGACTACGAGGTCCCGGAGAGCCTCGAGGAGGCCATCCGGATGCTGCACGAGAACGGCGAGGACGCCAAGCTCCTGGCGGGCGGGCATTCGCTGCTGCCCCTGATGAAGGTGCGGTTGGCCGCGCCGACGGTGCTGATCGACCTGCGCCGGATACCGGGCCTGCACGGGGTGCGAAGGAACAACGGCGAATGGGAGATCGGCCCGATGACCCGGCACGCCGACCTCCAGGACGCCGAGGAGCTCGGGATCACGGCGCGCGTGGCCGCGCAGATCGCCGACCAGCAGGTGCGCAACCGCGGGACAATCGGCGGCTCGCTGGCCCACGGGGACCCCGCCTCCGACCTGCCCACCGTCCTGCTGGCCAGCGACGGCGAGGTCACGGCGCGTGGATCGGGTGGCGAGCGCACGATCGCCGCGGCCGGCCTGTTCCAGGACTACCTGACCACCGCGCTGACATACGACGAGGTGATCACGGCGGTCCGTATCCCGGCGCTCGACGGCTACAGCCACGGCTACCGCAAGTTCACGCGCCGGGCCGAGGACTGGGCGATGGTCGGCGTGTGTGCCCTGGTCAAGAAGGGCGCCGACGGGTCCTGCGAGGACGTGCGCGTGGGACTCACCCACATGGCCTCGACTCCGCTGCGGGCCGCTGCCACGGAGGCCGCCCTGCGCGGCGGCCCACTCGACGCTACGTCGATCGCGGCGGCCGCCGAGCACGCCGACGACAGCACCGAGCCTCCCGCGGATCTCAACGCGACCGCGGACTACAAGCGTCACCTGGCTCGTGTGCTGACGCGCCGCGCGCTCGAGGAGGCCGCAGGGCTCTGAGCTTCGACAGCCCCGCAGCCGTCCAGGAGGCCCTGGCGGGCGAGCTGTACCTCGCCGACCGGGGCCTCTGCACAGCCGTCTTCCTCGCCGGCGCGCTCGAGCAGCCGCTGTTGCTCGAAGGCGAGGCCGGCGTGGGCAAGACCGAGGTGGCCAAGGCGTTGGCGGCAGCCACGGGATCCCGCCTGATCCGGCTCCAGTGCCACGAGGGCATCGACCTCCACCACGCCCTGTACGACTGGGACTACCCGCGCCAGCTGCTGCACCTGCGCGCGGGGGAGAACGAGCCGCTCTATTCCGAACGCTTCCTGCTGCGGCGTCCCCTGCTGGAGGCGCTTCAGGCCAGCGGGCCGGTGGTGCTCCTGATCGACGAGATCGATCGCGCCGACGACGAGTTCGAGGCCTTCCTGCTCGAGTTCCTGTCGGACTTCCAGGTCTCGATCCCCGAGCTCGGCACGATCAGCGCCGAGCGCCGCCCGCTCGTGGTGGTGACCTCCAACCGCACGCGCGAGTTGCACGACGCCCTCAAGCGACGCTGCCTGTACCACTGGATCGACTATCCCTCTCCCGAGCGCGAGGCGGCGATCGTCCACGCCCGGCTGCCCGGGGTCTCCGACGAGGTGGCGGCCCGCGTATGCGCGGCGGTGGCCCGCCTGCGCGACGAGGAGCTCTACAAGCTCCCCGGCGTGGGCGAGACGATCTCCTGGGCGCAGGCGCTGCTGGCACTCGACTCCGCCGATCTCGAGGAGACGCTCGGGGTGGCGCTCAAGGTGCGCGAGGACATCGACCAGGTCCGCGAGCGCGGAGTGCTCGACGGTGTCTGACCGTCCCGGGGCGCGCCTCACCGGTCGCCTGACGCTGCTGGTGGCCTCGATGCGCGCCGGCGGGGCGCGCGTGGGCGTGGGCGAGTTGCTTGCCGCTCACCGTGCGCTGGCGGCGATCGATCCTTCGGATCGCGACACGGCTTACTTCGCCCTGCGCGCCTCGCTGTGCTCGCGCCGGGACGACATTCCGCCCTTCGACGCCGCCTTCGCCGAGTGGTTCTCCGCGCCGCCGCCCGATGTCCCGGAAGCGCCGGAGAAGCTCGACGAGGTGGCAGCGCTGGTCCTCCCGCGGGTGAGCGTGCCGGGCGCGGAGGCGCAGCGCCCCGGATCGCCCGAGCAGGTCGAGGTGGTGCCGGCGGCGTGGTCGGACGCCGAGCTGCTTCAGGAGAAGGACTTCGCGGAGTACACCGACGCCGAGCGCCGCGCCGCGCGCGTCGTGATGCGGCGCCTGGCGGGGACGGCGCCCACCCGGCCGAGCCGCCGCACCCGGCCGGCGCGGCGCCGGGGTGCTCCCCCGCACGCCGCCCGCCCGGACCTGCGGCGCACGATCCGCTCCTCGCTGCGCACGGCCGGCGATCCCTTCGAGCGCCACTGGCGCCAGCGCGCCGAGCGCCCGCGGCCGTTGGTGCTGGTGTGCGACGTCTCCGGTTCGATGGAGCCCTACGCACGCATGCTGCTCCAGTACATGCAGGCCTGTGTGGCCGCACGCAGGCGCGTCGAGGCGTTCGTGTTCGGCACCCGGCTCACGCGCGTGACGGTGGAGCTCTCCGGCCGCGACCCCGATCGGGCGCTCGATCGCGCAGCCACGGCCGCCTCGGACTGGTCGGGGGGCACACGCATCGGCGAGGCACTGGCCACGCTCAACCGCGAGCACGGCCGCCGTCTGGGGCGCGGGGCCATCGTGGTCCTGCTCTCGGATGGCTGGGACCGCGGCGATCCGCAGCAGCTGTCCGCCGAGATGGCCCGGCTCGGGCGCTGCGCGCACGCCCTGGTCTGGCTCAACCCGCTCAAGGCCCACCCCGCCTACGAGCCGCTCACGCTGGGCATGCAGGCCGCGCTGCCCTACGTTGATCACTTCCTGGCGGGCAACTCGCTCGCCTCGCTGGAGGATTTGGCGGTCTTGATGGACGGCGGCTTTGAATGAGCCTCGAGCTGGCGACGCGCTCGGAGTCGCCCTACGTTGGAGCGATGGGCAGTGGCCGCCTTCGTGAGGTCCGCGTGTGATCGGCGGGCTCGTCCTCGCTGCGGGGGCGGGGGAGCGCTTCGGCGGCGGCAAGCAGCTGGCCGAGCTCGACGGACGGCCGCTGCTGGAGCACGCGGTCCGGGCCGCGACCAGCTCCCCCGTGGGGCGGGTGGTGGTGGTGCTGGGCTCTGGTGCAGAAGAGGTCGCCGCGCGGGTGAACCTGCACGGCGCCGAGACGCGTATCTGCTCCCGCTGGCAGGAGGGCCAATCCGCCTCACTGGCCTGCGGGCTCGAGGCGCTGGCGGACTGCGAGGCGGTGGTGGTCACCCTGGGCGACCAGCCACGGCTGTCGCCGGACGCGATCCGGCGGGTGATCGCCGCGCGCGGCGAGGACGCCCAGGCCGTGCGAGCCACCTACGGGGGCGATCCGGGCCACCCTGTGCTGCTCGAGCAACAGCTGTTCGAGCGCATGCGCGACGTCAGCGGCGACCACGGCGCGCGCAACCTCCTGATGAGCGCCCAGGTGCGCGAGATCCCCTGCGACGACCTCGGCGGCGGTGAGGACGTGGACACTCCGGCCGAGCTGGACGCGCTCCGTGCCGGAGGTCCGGTGGGATGAGCTTCAGCGGACCTTCGAGCTTGACCGCCTCAGGCCACTAGTCGGCCGCGGCTGCTGAGCCGCTCTTCGCCAGCGCCCCCTGCAGCCAGCCGGGCAGCTCGGCGAGGAAGCGCGGGTCGATCGCGTGTGCCATGGGCGACTCGCGAAACATGACCTCGGCGCCGGCCTGCTCGAGACGCTCGCGCGCCTCACGGGCGAAGTCGGCCACGATCACCGGGTCGTGGCTGCCGTGGCCGATCGCCACCGGCAGGCCGGCGGCGTTGGCCGGATCGAGCTCCCAGCCGTCCACGGTGGGGATGAAGCCGCTCAGCGCCATGATCCCCCCGGGGCGGGGACGGCCCTGACCGAGCCCGAGCGCGTAGGACATGACGGTCCCCTGGGAGAAGCCCCCGAGCACGGCCCGCTCGGGAGGAATCCCGTGTTCGCCGAGCAGGGAATCGAGCCAGTCGCCCGCCTGCGCGTAGGTGGAGTGGAAGGTCTCGGGGTCGGGGAAGCCCACGCGCTCGACCACATACCAGTGTGCACCGCCCGGCGGCAGCGACAGCGGTCCGCGCGCGGTGGCGCCGAGCAGGCGGCGCTCGGGATCGAGCACGTCGAGCAGCGGGAAGAGATCGTGCTCGTCGGCTGCGCGACCGTGGAACAGGACCAGGGCGCCCTCGGGCTCGGCGGCAGCGGGACGCGCGAGGTGGGTCAGGCTCATAGGAGGTATCCCTCGGCTCGGGTACACTTGTTGTGCTTACAACTACCCTACTAGTACCCCGAAACACATGAGCGCCACTCGCGAAAATCTCCCGTCGATTGACACCGCCGAGCTGCTGGACCCCGAAGAGCTGGGCGCCTGGCGCGGCATGCTGCGCGTCCACGCCGAGCTGACCAAGGCGCTCGACGCCGAGCTCACACGCGCCCACGCCCTTTCCCTGTCGTCCTACGAGGTCCTGTTGTTCCTGGCCGAGGCCCCGGGCGGGCGCATGCGCATGTCCGAGCTGGCCGATTCGGTGCTGCTCAGCCGCAGCGGCCTCACGCGCCTGGTCGACCGCCTCGAGCGTGCCGGGCTGCTGGAGCGGGTGCAATGCGAGGACGACGCCCGCGGCTTCTTCGCCGAGATAACACCTGCCGGCCGCCGGCTCTTCGCGGCCGCTCGCCGCACCCACCTGGACGGCGTGCGCAAGCTGTTCCTCAGCCGCTACTCGCGCGCCGAGTTGCGCCAGCTCGGCGGCCTGTGGGCACGGCTCTAGGCCGCCGGGTCCCTGCTTAGGACATCGGGGCGGCCACTGCGGTACGGCTGCGGCGGCGCACCTCGCGGATGGCGCGAGCGAGGCGCCTCACACCCTCGTCCAGCTCTTCCGGCTCGAGCAGGGAGAAGGACAGGCGCATCGCGGTCTGCGTGCGTCGCTCCGGCGTGACCGCGCCCCCCGGCGTGAACGTCACGCCCTGGCGGGCGGCCTCGGAGTAGAGCGTGCGCTCGTCGACGGGGCGGTCGAGGGTCACCCACACGTGGTGCCCGCCGGTGGGCACGTCGGCCCGGTACTCGCCGGACAGGTGGCGCTCCAGCGCGGCCAGCAGGGCGTCACGGCGCTCGAGATAGAAGGGCAGCGTCTTCTCCACGTGGCGGTCGTGAGCGCCGGCGGCGAGCCAGCGTGCCGCCATGTGCTGGATCAGTGTCGGGCTGTGGAAGTCGTCCTCGAGCTTGAGCATCGCGATGCGCTCGCGCACCGGACCGCGAGCCGCGACCCAGCCGCAACGCAGGCCGCCGCCCACCGTCTTGGAGAGCGAGTTGACGTAGATCACGTGGGCGGGGGCGAGCTCACGCAGCGGCCGTGGCGGCTCGCCTTCGAAGCTGGCGTCGGCGTAGACGCGGTCCTCGAGCACGAACAGGTTGCGCTCCATCGCCAGCGCCGCCAGGCGCTGCCGGCGCTCCTCGGACAGGTTGGAGCCCGTGGGGTTCTGGCACGCGGTCTGGAGAGCCACGAGCTTGACCTCGTGGCGGGCCAGCAGCCGCTCGAGCGCATCGACGTCGAGGCCGTCCTCGTCGACCGGCACACCGATCACGCGCGCACCGGTCTGGCGCAGCGAGTCGAGCATGCCGACGAAGGTCGGGGACTCGATCACTGCCACATCCCCCTCCTCGAGGGTCGCGCGGGCGACCAGGCTGAGCCCCTGCTTGGCGCCGGATACCACCACGATTTCGTCCGGGTTCTTCGCAAAGCCCGCCCTGCGTCCGCGTGCCGCCAGCCGCTCGCGCAACGCGAACAGGCCCTCGGCGGGCAGGTAGGAGAGCGCCTCGCCCCCTTCCTCGGCGAACACGTCGGCGGTGATCCGCGCGAGCTCGTCGGTGGGGTAGAGACGCGGCGAGGGCCAGCCGACGGCGAGCGAGATGATCTCCGGATCGCCGGCGCTGGCGAAGGTCTCGGCCAGGACCCGCTCGGGATAGGCCACCTCGTGCTCGGGAAGGGCATAGACCTGCCAGTCGTCGCCGTACTCCTCACTGCCCGCGGGCGCGAGCGAGCGTACGAACGTGCCGCGGCCGACGCGGGCGGTCACGTAGCCCTGCTCGGCCAGCCTGCGATACACGCGGGCGGCGGTCAGGTGGTTGACGCCAACCTCGGCGGCCAGCTCGCGCGTGGGCGGCAATTTCTCGCCCGGCTCGAGCACGCCGGCCTCGATGGCCCGGGCGAAGCGCTCGGCGAGCTGCTGGGTGAGCGAGACCTTGCCGTCCCTGCTCAGCTGAGACAAATCGACCTTGTATGACATTGTCACCTCGGTTGTGCGTATTACACTAGCAATACCAGGTCATACACGCAACTCCACGGAGGCTCTCGAGATGAATAACGTAACCGTCCGCCGCTCCGCTTCAGCCGACCGCGCCGAGCTCGGTCGACTCGCGGAACTCGACAGCGCGAGCCCGCCAAGGGGGCCGGCGCTGATCGCAGAGGCAGACTCCCGCATGGTGGCGGCGCTGCCGCTCGCCTCCGGTCGCGCGATCGCCGACCCGTTCGAGCCCACGGCAGAGCTCGTCGCCCTGCTCGAGCTGCGCAGGTCCCAGATCAAGACCGCGGACGCAAGTGGTCCACGCCGCTCGGACCGGCTGCGCACCTTCATGCGCGGGCGTCTGACCCACGCCTAGGACTTACCCCAGGGGCTCCAACCCTCCCCTCGTGAAGCGGCGCCGAGCGGCGCCGTTTTGCGTTGCCTTCTAGATTCCCGGAGCATGACGCGCGAGCTCAAGCTGACCCCGCACGAATCGGTGCTGGTGCGCAGAAGCGTGCCCAGCCTCCTCGAGGTCGAGGCCACCTATGCGCCCGGCGGAGCGCCGCCGCCCGCCCACCTGCATCCGAGCCAATCAGAGCGCTTCGAGGTGCTCGAGGGGATCCTTCGCACCCAGGTGGAGGGCGAGGACCGCGAGCTGCGCGCCGGCGACACGCTCGAAGTCCCGCAGGGTGCCTCCCACCGCATGTGGAATCCGTCCGAGGGTCCGGCCCGGGTGCGCTGGGAGACCGTCCCGCGCGGGCGTACCGAGGAGTGGTTCGAGCGGCTCGACGCCCTGCAGCGTGAGGGCCGCGTCGGTCGCGACGGCATGCCGAGCCCGCTCGCCTTCGGCGTCTATCTCACCGAATACAGCGACACCATCGAGCTCGCGGCGCGGCCGCGCTGCCTGGTCCGCGGATTGCTTCGCCTGCTGGGTGAGGTGGGGCGGCGCCGGGGATACTCGGCCGGCTGACGCTCAGCGCCGGCCGCGACGGCTGCGCCCGCCACGCTCGAGCCGCCGGCTGCGCGCCTCGCGCAGCTCGGCGATCGACAGGGGCGTGGGCAGATCGAGCTCATCCCGGCCCGGGAGCGCCACCACTTCCAGCGGCGTCTCGACGGCGCGACCGTCGACCTCTTCAACCCAGTAGGCGCCGGCGTCGGTGCGTGCACTCACCGCCTCGAAGAGGTCGGTCCCGCGGAACAGCAGCCCCGCGCCGTCGTCCAGGGCGTACCCGGGCGGCACCGACTCCGCCCGGATCGCCTCGTGGTAGCAGGGACGACGCTCCCGCTCGGAGTCGTGGTGCACCGAGTTGCTTCCTGGCAGCAGGCCGAGCGCCCGCACCGGCCGCGGCGCGCCGAAGGAGGTGGTGAGCCCGGCCTCGAACCAGCACATCGAGCCCGCGCTTATCCCGCACAGCACGATGCCCTTTTCCCACGCCTCACGCAGGATCGCGTCGGCGCCGTGCGCACGCCAGACCGCCAGCAGGTTGAGCAGGCTGCCGCCCCCTACGTAGAGAACGTCCTGGCCCAGCAGCACGGTGCGCAGGTCGATCCGCTCGGCGCCCAGCCGGAACAGCGACACGTGGGTGGGCTCGCAGGGCAGGTGGCGGAAGGCCGTGTAGAAGCGCCTGATCTGCTCCTCGGCGTCGCCGCCCGCGGTGGGCAGCAGGCAGATGCCCGGGTGCGGCGAGCGGGCGGCGTCCAGCACGTAGCGGTCGAGCGAGGGGTCACCGGGAGGACAGGAGAATCCTCCTCCACCCATGGCGACGATGCGCCGGGGGTCGGAGGGGTCGGCGGGAACCAACCCTCAGGCCGCCACGACGGACAGCCGGCCCGCGGGCTCGGCCGCCGCGGTCGTCTCGGCCGACCCGAGGTAGCTCGCGTTCAGAGGCCGCCGGCTCACGCGCTTGCCGGTCCAGCGCATCGAGTGGGCGCGCGCCCCCTGCCGTGAGGAGACCACACGGGCGAGCCGCTCACCCTCGAAGTGGAGCGCCGAGCCGTCCTCGGCGGCGTACCCGGGAGCCATGCCGCCGGCCAGCATGCTGCGATAGGCGGCGCAGCGCTGGGGCTCGGCATCGAAATGCACGCAGTTGCTCCAGGGGAGGAAGCCCAGGCCCGTCACCTGCCGAGGCGGGCCGTGGAAGGCCGTGATGGATTCGGCGAACCAGCAGAGCGAGCCCGCGCTCAGGCCGCAGAGAACCACGCCGCGTTCCCAGGCCTCGCGCAGGATCTCGTCGATCCCGTGCGCCCGCCAGGTGCCCAGCAGGCTGATCACGCTGCCGCCGCCCACGTAGATCAGGTCGCGTGTGAGCAGGTGCTCGCGCACGTCGCCCACCGCCTGCTCGCGCCTGAACAGCGAGAGGTGCGAGGGCTCGCAGAAGGCGGGGTCAAAGGCGCGATAGAAGCGCACGATGTAGTGGTCGGCGTCGCCGCTCGCGGTGGGCAGGAAGCAGACCTTGGGCCGCGCACTGCCCGTGATGCTCAAGACGTAGTCGTCGAGCAGGGTGTTGCCGGGCTCCATGGAGAAGCCTCCGCCGCCGAAGGCCACGATCTGACGCGGGTCCCTTTCCACCGGAGGATGGTAGGTCCGCGCCGGGGCCCGGGTCAACGAATCCTGGACAGGTGTCGAGTTGGCCTCGACACGACGTCGAAGTGGCCCTAAGCAGCCTCTTTCTGCTCCCACCAGCCGTTCAGGGCGGCAACCGCCCGCCCATGATGCCGGCGCGGAAGGCGTCGGTGTCGTGACGCGCGGCAGCTCCTCGGCGGGAACGTCGACGCCGATGAACTCGCATAGCGGCTCCCAGCCGTCCTTGGGCTCCCAGACGAGCAGGCGCTGGGCAGGGACGGTGTCCCTCACCTCCTGGTTCCACAGCTCGGCCCTCTCGATCATCCTGGCGCTGTCACCTTCGGTGCCGTCGAGTGGACCGCGTCCGGTCCAGAAGGTGTCGATCATCAGGTCGACCCAGCCCTTCCACGCAGGCTCGACGTGGTAGCGCGCCTGGGCCAGGTGGTGCAGCAGCGAGTCGCCGAAGTAGATCTGGCAGATCGTGTCCTGCATGCTGCATGCCCAGCTCTTGTGGTCGCGGACGCTCAGCAGCACCTCGGCGTCCGGATAGGCGTCCATCAGCTCGCGCTAGTGAAAGGCCGAGGGCCAGTCCACGGTGGAGCGCGCGTCTCCGAACACCTCTCGCCGGGGGTGCTCGCCGTCGTAGGCGCTGCGCCACAGCCGGACCCCCTTGTCGAGGTCGGCCATCATGTCGCGCATGTGGTAGCAGGGCCCGAGACCGAGTATCTCGAGGGCGACCTTCTGGGTCGTCGTGGCGGTGCGCGGCAGGCCGGCGCCGATCAACTGCATGTGATTCCGTTCGGGTGGGAGGCGGCGCGACACAGACTAGGCTGCCGCCGGTGTCGGAGGACGTTCTCAGCCGGCGTGAGCTCGGCCGGGCCACGCTGGCGCGCCAGCTCCTGCTCGAACGCCACGCGCTGAGTGCCGTCGAGGCGGTCGGCCGGCTGACCGGCGTGCAGTGGGCGGCGGAGAGCTGGGGCCCGTGTTCGAGCGCCAGCGCTCGAACCTCCTCGTGCTTCGCGACGAGCGCGGCCGCGAGCTCTTCGACCTCCCGGGCGCGCCGCGGCCTCCCGGCGACACCCCCGCGCCCGTTCGCCTGCTGCCGGCACCGCAGGGCGCTCACCACCAAGAACCTGCGCGTGTGCGCCACCGTGCTGGTCGACGGCCGGGTGGCGGGCTTCTGGAGGCTCGACAAGAAGCGCGGGACGTCCACGCTGGCGGTGGAGCCGCTGGGCAGGCTCAACGCGGCCTACCGTAGGGCCGTGAGCGCGGGGGCCGAGCGGGCGGCGCGCTTCCTGGAGCCTGCGGCCAAGAAGCACGCGGTACGGGTCGGGCGCTGACCGCGATGCGCACGCTCGTCGTCTCCGACCTCCATCTGGGCACCCGGCTGGAGCGCGACGTGCTACGCCGGCGGCGCCCGCTCGAGGCAATGCTGGCCGGGCTGGAGGGCGTCGACCGGCTCGTGCTGCTGGGCGACGTGGTCGAGCTGCTCCAGGCCCGGCCCAGCCAGGCGATGCCGGTGGCCGAGCCCGTCCTGCGGTCCGTGGGCGCCCATCTCGGCGCGGCTGGTCGGGTGGTGATCGTGCCGGGCAACCACGATCTCGCCCTCGTGCGCCCATGGCTACAGGCTCACGGCGTGCCCTCGGCGGTAGACGCTCCGGTGCCCCTCGACGCCACGCCCCTGCTCGCCCGGCTGGCCTCTTGGCTGGCGCCCGCCGAGGTGCAGGTCCGCTACCCCGGCGCGTGGCTCGCCGACGGAGTGTGGGCGACCCACGGCCACTACCTGGACCGTCATCTGCTGCCCGAGTCGGCCTTCGGCATCGCGCGTGGCCTGCTCGGCCGCATACCCCGGGACGGCGCCCACCCCTCCGACTACGAGGAGGCCGGCGGCCCCTCCATCAGCCGTCTCGAGGCGCTCGTCACGCGCCGGCTGCCGCGCCCGCTTGCCGCGCTGGCCGACGACCTGGCCGAGTTTGTGCGGGCGGCCACGATGCCCGCTCCCCAGCTGCTGCTCACCCACCGTGCGGCCCCTTTCAACGCCCGGCTGCTGGGCGCGCAGATGCGCCGGGCCAGCATCCCGGCGCTCGCGCGTGTGGTGCACCGTCTCGGCGTCGACGCCGATTGGGTGATCTTCGGCCATGTGCACCGCTGCGGACCGCTGGTGGGTGATGCCGAGGCGGCCTGGCAGAGCCCCAGCGGCCGGCCGCGGATCCTCAACACGGGCTCGTGGGTGTACGAGCCGCTGCTGCTGCACCGGGCCGTTCCGCCCCACCCCTACTGGCCCGGAGGCGCGATCGTGCTCGACGACGGAGGTGATCCACGGGCGGTCGGGCTGCTCGACCATCTGAACGCGGATGCGCTGCATTGAGCGGGCTCCGAACCGAGTGGGCCGTGCGCGCGTATAGCGCCGCAGCCACATCTCGAGCGCGATCGGAGGTCGCCCATGCGCAAGCTGTTGATCGCAGGTCTCCTCGCCGGCCTGCTCGCCTCTATGTTGGGCGCGGGTCCCGCCCTTTCCAAGCGCAAGTCGGTGGCGGTGGACGACAACTACTTCGTCCACCGTGGCGCCGCGCGCACGGTGACCGTCAACCGCAACGACACGGTGAAGTGGGAGTGGAAAGGAAGCAACCCCCACGACGTCACCGTGACCAGAGGTCCGGTGCGCTTCCACTCGCCCACCCAGAGCTCAGGCAGTTACAGGAAGAAACTGACCAGGCGCGGGACGTACAAGATTCTCTGCACCGTCCACGCTCCGCGCATGCGTATGACGTTGAAGGTGAGGTAGCGCCGGACGGACCTGATTTTCTTTCGGGATGGTCAAGCGCAGTGCCGGATTGTTGCTGTACCGGGAAAGCGACTCTGAGCCGGAGGTCCTGCTCGTCCATCCCGGCGGTCCCTTCTGGGCCAAGCGGGACGCCGGCGCCTGGTCGATCCCCAAGGGCGAGTACGAGGAGGGAGACGATCCCCTGGCCTGCGCGTTGCGCGAATTCGA
This sequence comes from uncultured Thermoleophilaceae bacterium, assembly GCA_963813495.1. Taxonomy (GTDB): domain Bacteria; phylum Actinomycetota; class Thermoleophilia; order Solirubrobacterales; family Thermoleophilaceae; genus JACVRW01. The sequence continues at coordinate 184,434 of CAWEZC010000011.1, read as the reverse complement.
GGAAGAGACAGGCACCGCGCTCAGCCCGAAGAGGGTCACCGAGCTGGGCAGCATCAAGCAGAAGGGCGGGAAGCTGGTCAGCGCCTGGGCCGCCGAGGGAGACCTCGACGCGGACGCGATCGCCAGCAATACCTTCACGATGGAGTGGCCGCCGCGCTCGGAGCGGATGGCCGAGTTTCCCGAGGTCGACCGGGCGGGTTGGTTCGGGCCGGCGGAGGCGCGTGAGAAGCTGGTGTCCGCGCAGGCCGAGTTCATCGACCGCCTGCTCGACTGGCTGCGCTGACCACACGACCGGCCGAGGGCTGGCGAAGGGGCGCAGGTCGCGCTTATGCTGGCCGCGGTGGCGCCGCAGGCCGATGTCCGTCGGCTGGTCGAGCGCGTGCTTGCGGCCCTCGACGAGTTGGTGAAGGCCGGCCCCGACCCCATCGATCAGGAGAAACCCACATGAGCATCGCCATCAAAGGCCCGGTAGTGCGCACGGGCGAGGACGGCTTCGACCAGGCGCGCCAGGCCTTCAACCTCGCTGTCGACCAGCGCCCCGACCTGGTCGCATATCCCGGTGACGCCGACGAAGTCGCCGCGCTGGTGCGCGGAGCGCGTGAGCAGGGCCTACGCATTGCTGCGCAGCGGACCGGCCACAACGCCGATCCGATCGACTGGGAGCGGCCCGCGATGTTGCTGCGCACTGACGCGATGCAGGGCGTGGAGATCGATGCCGTGAACCGGACCGCACGGGTGCGTGGCGGCGCCCGCTGGCTCGACGTGATCGACGATGCCTCCCAGATGGGCCTCGCCGCGCTGCACGGCTCGGCGCGTGACATCGGGATCGCCGGCTACTCGCTCGGCGGCGGGGTCGGCTGGCTCGGCCGCAAGTACGGCATGCAGGCGAACAGCGTTACGGCGATCGAGCTGGTCACTGCCGACGGCGAGCTGGTCCGCGCCGACCACCAGAACGAGCCTGAGCTGTTCTGGGCGTTGCGCGGCGGAGGCGGCAACTTCGGCATCGTCACCGCGCTCGAGTTCGATCTCTTCCCGGTGGACGAGCTCTACGCCGGTGCGCTGTTCTTCGGCTTCGACCAGGGCGACGAGGTGCTGCACGCCTGGCGCGAGTGGACCGCGGGCCTGCCCGACGAGGTCACGTCGGCGTTCAAGCTGCTCCAGCTTCCGGACCTCCCCGAGATCCCCGATCCGCTGCGGGGCAACTCCTTCAGCGTCGTAATGGCCGCCGTCCTCGGGGGCGAGGCGGTGGGTGCGAAGCTGATCGAGCCGCTGCGTGAGCTCGGGCCGCAGATGGACACCTTCTCGATGGTGCCACCGGCGGCGCTGTCCTACCTGGCCATGGATCCCGAGGATCCACTGCCCTACACCAGCTCTCACAACCTGCTCGGGGACCTGCCCGCGGCCGCGGCCGACGAGCTGATCGCGCGGGCCGGCGCCGGTTCGGGTTCGCCGCTCGCGCTGGTCGAGCTGCGCCACCTCGGGGGAGCGCTGGCCCGCTCGACACCCGGCCACGGTGTCCAGGCGCTGGTGACGGGCGAGTACCTGCTGTTCGCGATCGGGGGCATCATGGCGCCCGAGCACGCCGCTCCGATGCGCGCGGCGGTGGGCCGGGTGAGCGAGTCGATGGCGCCGTGGAGGAGCGGCTGGTACCTCAACTTCGTGGAGCAGGATTTCGACATGTCGCGGGCCTTCGACGCGGAGAGCTGGGCTCGCCTCCAGGTGGTCAAGCGAAAGTTCGACCCCGTGGGCCTCTTCGCGGCCAACCACGAGATCCACACCTAGGCCCGGCGAAGGCCAGCCGGGGCGCGCGGATCATCCTGTGGAGTTCGTGGGCTGAGTCGGCCACGCGATGAGCGCCCGCCGGGGCATCTACGTGGCTCCCTTCGAGGAGCTGTCGGAGCCGCAGGTCGTGGCCGAGCTCGCCCGGCGCGCCGAGGACAAGGGCTGGGACGGGTTCTTCGTCTGGGACCACCTGATCTACCGCGAGCCGGTAGAGAGGGTGGCCGACCCGTGGATCACCCTGGCGGCGCTGGCGGTGGCCACCGAGCGGCTCCTGATCGGTCCGATGGTCACGCCGCTGGCCCGCCGGCGTCCGCACCAGCTCGCGCGGGAGACGGTCACCCTCGATCGCCTCAGTGGTGGCCGGCTCGTGCTCGGCGTCGGGCTCGGCAGCCTGCGCACCGGCGAGTTCGATCCCGGCCGCTTCGGCGAGGAGGGGGACCCACGCGCCCGCGCATCCCTGCTCGACGATGGCCTGGAGCGCCTGGCCGCCTTCTGGGCGGGCGCGTTCGAGCCGCGGCCTGTGCAGACCCCTCGGATCCCGGTGTGGGTGGCCTCCCGGTGGCCACACCGGCGCCCGCTCGTCCGCGCCGCACGCTGGGACGGGTTGTTCCCGATCGACCTCCCGGGCCCTGAGGCGCTGGCCGAGCTCGCGCAGGAGCTCGGAGCGTTGCGCGGTGAGAGGGCGGGCGAGCCCTTCGACCTGGTGGTGACAAACCCGCCCGGCGCCGATCCGGAGCCATGGGCCGCGGCAGGCGCCACGTGGTGCCTGACCGGCTTCGGCCCCCAGCCCACGCGGGCCGAGGTCCAGGACGCGATCGACGCCGGCTGATGGGCTGCCTCAGGCGGCGGCGGGCTCCAGGGCGTCGGCTTCCTGCGTCGCTGTGTCCGCCCGGGCCCGATGGTCGACGCTGGCGAATACCGGAGACTCGGCCTACTATCGGCGAAGCGCGCGTAGCGCTCCCCTATGGTCAAGTGCCAGGCGGTGTACGTGCCGTCGCAACCAGGTAGGGGTAGTCCTCGGAAAGGGAGAAGTTTCAGTGAGAGCAAAGCCGACCAGGCTCGGAGCATCCATCGTCGGCGCAACGGCGCTGGCGCTGGTTCTGGGCGCGCCCGTGGCTCAGGCCGCATTCCCGGGTGGCAATGGCCGCATCGTGTTCACCAGCGAGAGCGTCGCCAAGCGCGCCGAGATCGTCACGATGACCTCCGCCGGCCAGGACATGAAGCGGCTCACTCGCACCAGCGTGGCCGACAGCGACGCCGCGTACTCGGCTTCGGGGAGAAAGCTCGTCTTCGTCCAGGGCGCGCGCCGGCGCGCCGAGATCTGGACCATGAACGCCGACGGCAGCGGCAAGCGACGACTCACCCGTAACTCCTTCGCCGACGCCGCGCCCTCCTGGTCTCCCAATGGGCGCCGCATCGTCTTCCGCAGCATCCGCCCTTCGCCGACCGGAGGGGTTCCCGGCTCCGGCATCTACGTGATGAACGCCGACGGCAGCGGCCAGGTGCCGCTCGCGACGGGGGACGATCCCGTCTTCTCGCCCGACGGCACCAAGATCGCGTTCGTGTCCTTCCGGACCGGCCCGGGGGAGATCTTCGTCATGAACCCCGATGGCAGCGGCCAGACGGCGCTGACGGCGAACACTTCGGGTGACGGCGAACCCGACTGGTCCCCCGATGGGCGGCGGATCGCGTTCCAGAGCGAACGTGACGGGAACGCCGAGCTCTACGTGATGAACGCCGACGGCCGCGGGCAGCGACGCCTGACGCGGACGCCGCGCTCGGGCGAGGGCCTGCCTGCCTTCTCGCCCGACGGGCGTCAGATCGCGTTCCAGCAACGGCTGCTCCGCAGCTCCGGCCGGGTCAAGCGCGCCGACGACGTGTTCGTCATGCGAGCCAACGGCGCGAGGGTCAAGCGTCTCACCTTCGCGACGGGATACGACGGAAGACCGGACTGGCAGCCGAAGCCGCGCTGAACCCGGAACCTGAGCTGACACGCGCTCGCTAAGCCGGCGCCGGCGTCCCATTCCAGGCGCCGGCGGCCGCCGCCCGGCGGGCGTAGTCGGCAAAGTCGCGAGGCGCTCGGCCCAGGGCGCGCTCGACGCCGTCGGCCAACTGGGCGTTGCGGCCGTCGAGGACCTCGGCGAAGAGGTATTGCAGTAGGGCCACGACGTCGGCCGGCACCGCTTCGTCGGCGAGCGCCGAGGTGAACGTGTCCAGCGAGATCGGCACGTAGCGCAGCGCCCGGCCGGTCGCCGTGGCGATCTCCTGGACCGCGTCGGCAAAGGTCAGCAGCCGCGGACCGGTCAGCTCGTACAGCTGCCCCTCGTGTCCCTCCTCCGTCAGCGCGGCCACCGCGACATCGGCGATGTCGTCCGTATCGACGAACGGCTCGCCCACGGCGCCGGCCGGCAGGGCCAGCTCGCCCTCGGCCAGAGGCTCGGCGAAGTAGCTCTCGCTGAAGTTCTGCATGAACCAGCTGCAGCGCACGACGGTCCAGTCGGCGCCCGAGCCCCGAAGCATCTGCTCGGCGCGCTGGGCCTCTTCCTCACCACGGCCCGACAGGAGCACCAGCCGCCGCGTGCCGCCGGCCACGGCCAGCTCGGAGAACTCGGCGATCGCCGCGGGAGCCCCCGGCGCTGCCAGATCCGGGAAGAAGGAGACGTAGGCCGCCGATGCCCCGCTGAGCGCGGGCTCCCAGGTGGCCCGGTCCTCCCAGTCGAAGCTGGGCTCGGCCGAGCGCGAGCCCGCGCGCACCGTCAGGCCGCGTGACTGCAGCCGCTCCATCACTCGGCGCCCGGTCTTGCCGGTGGCGCCCACTACCAGTGTCGTGTCGTTCTGTGTGGTCATGGCCGCACAGAACGCCATCGCAGCAAGAGCGGCCATGGCTCAGGAGCTTGAAACCATGTGCGAACGTCTAATCTCTCGTGCGTGGACGCGATTGTGGGACTACTGGATGGACCCCGGGCCCGGGACGCTTTTCTGCTGCGCTCCAGCATGGACTCGCCCTGGTCGCTGAGCATTCGCGACGAGGCGCCGCTCACCGTCCTCTCGCTCGTTCGCGGCACGGCTTGGGTCACGCCCGAGGAGGGCGAGGCGGTGTGCCTCGAACGGGGTGACGTGGCGATCATCCGCGGGCCGGACTGGTGCACCGTCGCCGACGATCCGGGGCGAGCTCCGCTCGCCATCATCCACCCCGGCCAGCGCTGCACGACTCTCGACGGCGAGGAGCTCGCCGAGCAGTGGAACCTCGGCGTCCGCACGTGGGGCAACTCGCCCGACGGCGAGACGGTGATGCTCACGGGCACCTACCCGTCGGGCGGCGAGGTCAGCCGGCGCCTGTTGCGCGCGCTGCCCACCCTGCTGGTCCTGCATGACGACGAATGGGACTCCCCTCTCGTCGGGCTGCTGGCCGATGAGATCGTCAAGGACGAGCCCGGTCAAGAAGCGGTGCTCGACCGCCTGCTCGACCTGCTGCTGATCGCCGTGCTGCGCGCGTGGTTCGCGCGCCCCGAGGCGGCCACACCCGACTGGTACGGCGCCTACAGCGACCCGGTGGTCGGCCGCGCCCTGCGCCTGCTGCACCACAATCCCGCCCATCCCTGGACGGTGGCCGAGCTGGCCCGTGAGGTTGGTGCGTCACGGGCCGCCCTGGCCCGCCGCTTCAAGGAGCTCGTCGGCGAGCCGCCCATGACCTTCCTCACCGGCTGGCGGATCGCCCTGGCCGCCGACCTGCTGCGCGAGCCGGGGGCGACGGTGGGCTCCGTCGCCCACGAGGTGGGCTACGGCAGCCCCTTCGCGCTGAGCACGGCCTTCAAGCGGCTGCGCGGCGTGAGCCCGCACCAGCATCGTGTGGCTGCTCCGGCCGGCTGATCTGGACGAAGCGTCGATCCGCAGTACAGGACATCGAGGTCTGCCGGATAACACCCGACTGATACAGAGATGCTCACTCAACGCCGTCCTTTACATTCCCCCAAGGCTCGCCGGGGATATCACCGGGCCGCCGTCACCGTGGCGCGTCCCGGACCGGCCGGAGCGGCCCGCGCGGCCGTCCCGGAGGACGCGGCGCTGTACGAGTGCGGTTGCGGCACGGCCTTCACGGCCGCTGTCACCACCCGCGTGACCTGCCCGGCCTGCGGCCACGGCCAGCCCTGGTAGCCGACTCAGTCCCGGGGCGAGGCCGGCTGTGCTCGTTCCAGCGTCCGGGCAACGTCGGCACGGGACGACACGCCGAGCTTGCGGAAGATGTTCCGCATGTGGGTCTCGATGGTCTTCTCGCTCAGATAGAGGGCGGTGGCGATCTCCGGGTTGGTGCGGCGGTCGACCACCAGCTGCGCCACCTCGAGTTCGCGGCCGGTGAGCGCCTCGACTCCCTTGCCGCCCGCCTTGAGGCCCCCCGTTCGCCGGTGGAAGCGCCGGCCGAGCTTGCGAAGCTCGTGCTCCGCCTCGTCGCGATAACGACGGGCTCCACAGGCCTCGAGCTCTCGGGCAGCGGCCTCCAGCTGGGTGTTGGCCTGCTCCCGCTCACCGGCTGCGGCCAGGGCGCGCCCGGCGAGCGTGCGAGCTCTGGCAGCGTCGACACGCGCGCCGCTCTCGTCGGCGGCGGCCACGCCGGCCAGCGCCAGCTCGGCGGCCCTGGCCGGCTCTCCCCTTGCGAGCGCCACGGCGGCCGCCGCACGCCGGCCCATCGCCGTGGCGAGTGAGAGCCCGGTCTCGGCTGCCGTGAGGCTTGCCTGGCCGGCGGCTCGCTCGGCTTCGGCCGTGCGGCCGAGCTCGAGCCGGCAGCGCGTCAGGAGCTCGAAGTAGTTGGCCCTCCAACCGCGTGCGATGAGGGGTAGGTCTTCGCCTCCGGCAGCGGTCAGCAGGACGTCGGCGGCGCGTTCTGCCTCGCCCGATTCGCACAAGGCGTCGGCGAGCGCCACGTTCGCATAGGTGGAGACCAGGCTGTCGTCGACCTCGCGCGTGAGCTCGACGCTCTCCTCGGCAAGGTCGACCGCGAGCTCGAGGTCACCGGCGGCAACCGCGGTGTACGCGCGACTGAGCAGGTTCCAACCCAGCGCCTGCGTGTTGCCCGAGAGACGGGCCGCCTCCACCGCTCCGTCGAGCAGCTCGGCCGATTGCGCCACGCGCCCGCTTCGGTGCAGGGCCGCCCCCAGCACCGGTACCAGGACCGGGGGGACCTCTCCCTGGCCCGTCGCGCGGGCGATCGCGAGGCCGCGTTGCGCGTAGGCGCTGGCCTCCTCCCAGCGGTGCAGGTAGAGCTCGGCCGTGGACAGGTTGGCCAGCGCGTCGAGCCGAGGTGCGATCTCCTCGTCGCTGAGTCCGCCGACGATCAGCGCGGCTCGGGCGCAGTAGGCATCCGCACCCTGGATCGCTCCCGAGAAGGCCTCGGCCACGGCCAGCACCGCCGTGCTGGCCGCGATCAGTGTCCGACTGTCCGCAGTCTCCGCGCCCTCCAGGGCGCGTTCGCCCCAGGCCAGCATCCCCGCGTAGTCCATCCGGTAGAAGTCGCCCACCGCCAGCTGCATCATGAGCTCCACCGCCTGCGGAGAGGAGCTGTTCGAGAGCTCGCCCACGGCAGCGACGAGCCGGGCGTGCGCCTCCTCGTGACGGCCGAGCAGCTGCTCGAGGCCGGCGCAGGAGCCGAGCAGCTGCACACGGAGCAACTCCTCCTCGGCTAGCCCGATGCCTTCGAGCAGGGCGGCGCGACTGTCCTCGAAGTGCCCGGTTGACGCCCGCGCCCCCGCCAGATCCGTGAGAAGGCTCAGTCGCTCGGCGGGCGGAGCGGTGGCAGGCATCAGCCGCAGGGCGACCCGAAACCAGCGGGCTGCGCTCACCGGTGCCCGGCCTGCGGTGGCCTCGCCCGCCTCACGCAGCAGCGCGACGGCGGCGGCATCGCCGTGGCGGGCGGAGTACTCGACGTGGTGGGCCATCTGGTGCGCCGGTGCTCCATGGGCGTCCAACGCGCGGGCGGCACGCTCGTGAGCGGCGATCCTCGAGCCCGGGGAGCAGGACTCGTAGACGGCTCGGCGCACCAGCGGGTGGCGGAAGCGGAAACGGCGCGGAACCTGGGTGGACCGAACGAGGTCGCCGGCGATCAGCTCGTCGAGTGCGCCCAGCGCCTCCGCCTCCACCATGCCGGCGATGGCCACCGTGAGGTCGAGCTCGAAGGGCTCACCCGCCACGGCGGCCGCCTCGGCGAGCCGGCGCGCTGGGGCCGACAGGTTGTCGAGCTCTTCCAGAGTCGCCGCCGCAACAGCCGCGGGGACCCCTACGTCCTCTCCGGTGTCGTCCAGCTGCAGCGCATTGTCGCTCCCCATTCGGGCGAGCTCCAGGAGATAGAACGGATTGCCTCCGCTCGCTTCGTACAGGCGCCGGACCTCTGCTGCCTCGAGTCCGCTCAGAAGCGTCTCTGCTTCGGCGCGCGGCAATGGGCCGAGCTCGATCTGGCGGCCCGCCTCACGCAGCCCTCTCTCGATCGCGGTCAGCAGCGGACGGCCGATCTGTCCTCGGCGGAAGGTCGTGGCCAGCAGCACCTCGGCGCGGGGAGGGCGCCTCAGCAGGTGGGAAGTCAGCTCCACCGATGCGCCGTCGGCCCAGTGAAGGTCGTCGAGCGCGAGCACCAGCGGCTGCTTGACGGCGAGGGCCTCCAGCAGATGGCAAACCGCCCGGTGGGCTCGAAAGCGGTCGGCCGGCATGGCGGGCCGGTCTGAACCGGGATCGAGCGCGCGCAGGGCGGGAAACACCCCCGCGAGCTCCCCGAGATCGTCGGCCGCAAGCCGTTGAAAGCTGCCGGGCCCGAGCGACTCGAGATACTCGTCGACGGCGTCCACCATGAGCCCGAAAGGAAGCTCCCGCTCGAACTCGGCCGCGCTTCCGTGAAGCGCCAGGCAGCCGCGACTCTTGGCCCTACCCGCCAGCTCGGCCAGCAGGCGAGTCTTGCCAATTCCTGGCTCCCCCGCGACGAACAGGAAGCGCGCGTCACCCGCGCACGTCTCGTCAAGCAGCTGCTCGACGAGCTCCAGCTCCCGTTCGCGACCCACGAGAGGACCGGCCAATCCGCTCATGTGCGCCTCCTCTCTCGGCGCGAGCATAGCCGGGTCAGCTCAGACCGGGCCGCGATTCAGGGTGTTCCCCCGATTACTCGGCGACGTCGAAGGGCGAGGCTGGACCCATCGCACGTTTCATGCTCGCTCACCGCCACACAGCCACCGAGTGTGGCGCCGTGTTCGCGGCGGTCAACGCGCTGGACAGCCCGCTCCGCGCCCGGCCGGCCGTCGCTTCGTGTCACTACGGCGGCCATCAGGTCTGGTGGGAGGTGGATGCAGCTACGGAGGAGGACGCGCTGGCCCAATTGCCGGCCTACGTCGCTGTGCGCACCACCGCGATCCGCGTTCGCCCGATCGAGATCACGTGAGGCGGCGACAACCTGAAGTTCAGGGGTTTCCCCCGATTACCGCCAGGCGCGCAGGGCGGAGGCTGGCGCAATGAACAGATCTCGCAATCTCGCGGCCCGAGCCGCGCATTGGAGCGCCGAGCACCGCAAGACCGCGATCTTCGGCTGGCTGGCCTTCGTCGTGATTGCGGTGGTGCTGGGTCAGGCCGTCGGCCAGAACAAGATCCAGGGCGCCGATCAGTTCTCCGGCGAAGCCGGCCGCGCCGAACACACCCTGGAGGACGCTGGACTGAGGCCAAACGACGAGCATGTCCTGATTCAGAGCAGGACCCTCACCGTCGAGGATCCCGAGTTCCGGAGCGCACTGGAGCAGGCCGGCCAAGAGCTCTCCGACGCCAGATATGTGACGAACGTCGTGACGCCGCTGACCGGCGACGCTCCGGTGTCAGTCGACCAGCGCTCTGCCCTGGTCGACTTCGAGATCACCGGAGACTCCCTCGAAGCGGCCGACCGGCTCGAGCCGGCGGAAGAGGCGGTCACCGCGGTTCGCGAGCAGCATCCTGAGCTGCGCGTCGAGCAGTTCGGCAACGTCAGCTCCAACAAGGAGCTCAACGAGACCTTCTCGTCCGACCTGGCGAAAGCGGAGCTCCTGTCCTTCCCGCTCACGCTGCTGATCCTGGTGATCGCCTTCGGCTCGCTCGTGGCTGCGCTGGTGCCGCTGCTGCTGGGTATCAGCACCGTGGTGGCCGCGCTCGGCCTGATCGCCCTTCCGAGCCACCTCTCCCCGATCGACAGCAATCTGCAGTCGGTGATCCTCCTGATCGGCCTGGCCGTCAGCGTCGATTACTCGCTCTTCTATCTGCGCCGCGAGCGTGAGGAGCGCGCCGCCGGACGCAGCGAGCGCAGCGCTCTCGAAATCGCGGCCGCCACGTCGGGACGGGCCGTGCTGATCTCCGGCATGACGGTGATCGCCGCCATGGCCGGCATGTTCCTCACCGGCGACAAGACCTTCATCTCGTTCGCACAGGGCACGATTCTCGTGGTGGCGATTGCGATCGTCTCGTCGCTCACGGTCCTGCCCGCGGTGCTCGCCTGGCTCGGCGATCGCGTCGAGAAGGGACGCATTCCCTTCCTCAGCCGCTATCGCCGGCCGGCCGGCCAGTCGCGCTTCTGGTCGGCGCTGGTGAACCGCGTCATGCGCCGGCCTTGGCTGGCGATCGCGCTCTCGGCCGGAGTGCTGGTGGCTCTGGCGATTCCGGCTTTCAACATGAACATCGCGGTGACGAGCGTCGATGACCTACCGCAGGACCTTGCCGTGATCCAGACCTACGACCGGCTGCGCGACGCTTTCCCGGCGGAGGGCGTGACGGTCGACGTGGCGGTCGAGGCCGACGACGTCCGCAACGGACCGGCCGCGGACGGCATTCTCCAGCTGACGCAGGAGGCTGAGAACGCCGAGAACGTGCTGGAGGGAACCGAGGTGCAGTACGGCCGTGACGGCACGACGGCTCTGATCTCGATTCCGACCAGCGGCAACGGGAACGACGACGAATCCACTGCCGCCCTCGATGACATACGCGACCGGATCATTCCGGCGACGATCGGCCGGGTGGACGGCGCCACGGTCGATGTCAGCGGAGCAGCTGCGCAGTCGAACGATTTCCGCGACCTGGTCAGCGACCGCCTGCCGTTGATCTTCGCGTTCGTGTTCTCGCTCACGTTCCTGCTGATGCTGTTCACGTTCCGCTCGATCGTGATCCCGATCAAGGCGATCCTGCTGAATCTGCTCTCCGTGGGAGCGGCCTACGGGGTTCTAGTCCTGGTCTTCCAGGACGGCCACGGCGAGAGCGTCCTCGGCTTCACCTCGAACGGGGGCGTCACCTCATGGTTGCCCCTGTTCCTGTTCGTGATCCTGTTCGGGCTGTCGATGGACTACCACGTCTTCATCCTGTCGCGGGTCCGCGAGGCCTATGAGGGCGGGATGAGCACCACCGAGGCGATTCGTCACGGAATCTCCACGACCGCCGGTACCGTGACGAGCGCTGCGGTCGTGATGGTGGTGGTGTTCTCGGTGTTCGTGACCCTGACCTTCCTCGACTTCAAGGAGATGGGGATCGGCCTGGCCGTCGCCGTGTTGATCGACGCGACGATCGTTCGCGGCGTGCTCCTGCCGGCCACGATGAAGGTGCTTGGCGAGTGGAACTGGTACCTGCCGAAGTGGCTCGAGTGGATACCGCATTCGCGTGAGTTCGAGGTCGAGCGGACGGGGCGGACCCCGGATTCGCCGGAAGCGCCGGCAGCGTCCGCTTGAGCGCACCGAACGCCTCGCGGGCACCCCGGCTGACCGGGCTCCGTCGTCTGGAGTACCCCACGGTCCTTGTGGCCGTGGGGTTGATCGCGCTGCACGTGGTCGACGACAACTTCCTGCAGCCCGAGCCAGGAATGTCCGCGGGCGATCACCTGCTAAGTGGCCTCGTGCCGCTCGTCGCGCTGGGCCTCGCGGCGGCCGCCTATCCCCGCCTGCGCCCTGGCGCGCGGGCCGTGGTGGCCATCGGCCTCGGCTTCTTCGGCATCGCCGCCGGCCTGGAGGGCTGGTACTACGCGACCAAGGTCGGAGCGTCGGGGGACGACTACACCTCGCTGGTCGCGCTCCCGGCCGGGGTCCTGCTGCTGGTGGTTGCGGCGCTGACGCTGTGGCGGTCCCGTCGCCTCGACGAGAGCCGGCGGCGCAGGTATTCACGGCGGGCGCTGATAGCCATCGCGGGCCTCGTGGCGTCGATCATGCTGGTCATCCCGATCGTCTACTCGTACGGCGGCACGCACCTGGGCCGCGCGGTGGTGCCGGCGGCCGAGCTGCGCACCGGCTACGAGGACGTGAGCTTCACGACGAAGGACGGGCTCGAGCTCGAGGGCTGGTACGTGCCGTCGCAGAATCGCGCCGCCGTGATCGCCGTCCCCGGGCGAAAGGGATCGCAGCGGCCCGCGCGAATGCTCGCCCGGCACGGCTACGGCGTGCTGCTCTTCGACCGGCGTGGCGAGGGCGACAGCGAGGGGGAGCCCAACGCCTGGGGCTGAAGCGGGGTGAAGGACATCGAGGCGGCGATCGCCTTCTTGAGCGACCGGCCCGACGTCGACCCTCGCAGGATCGGGGGGATCGGCCTGTCGGTCGGCGGTGAACTGCTGCTGGAGACGGCCGCGCAGACGCCGGCGCTGCGAGCAGTGGTGTCCGAGGGAGCGGGGATCCGCTCGGTCCGCGAGCAGATGCACACGTCCGGCGCGGGCAAATGGCTGGCGCTTCCTTTCCAGGCCCTCATGACGGCGGGCACCGCTGTCTTCTCCAACCACTCGCCGCCCCCCGACCTCGCCGACCTGGTCGGGCAGATCGCCCCGCGTCCCGTGTTTCTGATCCACGCCGAGAAGAGCCAGGGTGGTGAGGAGCTCAACTCCGCCTACTACGACGCGGCCGAGCAACCCAAGGCCGTGTGGAAGGTTCCCGGCAGCACCCACACGGGCGGGATCGAGGCGCGGCCGGAGGAGTATGAGCGCCGTGTGGTCGGCTTCTTCGACCGCGCGCTGGCCGCGCCTTAGCGACGGCAGCCGATTCAGCAGCCGCTGTCGATTTCGGTGTCTCCCGGTTGTCGGTCATGTAGAAGGAGCCGTGAGCCGCGGCTCGAGGCGACAAGCGATGGGAGATGCCATGACGAACGAGCTCGGAGTGAGGACTCCCGGTCCGACCGGGGAAACAGGCCGGCGGGTGGTTGCGTCCACGTTCATGACGCTCGACGGCTACATGGTGGGGCGCGACGAGGACATGAGTTGGGTGGTCGCCGATTTCGACCGGGAGATGCAGGCCGACATCGCGAAGGACATGAGCAGCGAGACGGACGTGTTCGTGTTCGGCCGGCTGACGTACGAGATCTTCGCTGCGTACTGGCCCGGCGCCGTTCCCTACGAAGAGGGCGAGGAGCTGAACCCGGCGGAGGGAAAGGAGGACCCCCGCATCATCGGGGCGCTCAACGACTTTCCCAAGCTGGTTTTCTCAACGACGCTCGAGAGGCCGGACTGGAACAACACGCGAGTCGTCAACGAGGGACCGGAGGACGAGATCGAGAGGCTGAAGAAGCAACCGGGGAAGGCCGTCAGCATCCAGGGCAGTGCCAGCATCGTTCAGGCGCTTGCGCGGGCGGACCTGATCGACGAATACCACCTCTATGTCCACCCGGTCCTGCTGGGGGACGGCAAGCCGCTCTTCGCGACCGGGATCGACCGCCAGGACTTCGAGCTATCGCATGTCAAGCCGTACGCGAGTGGCGTGGTCGCCCAGAGCTACCGGCGCCAGGGGGTGGCCTGATGGCCCAGTACGCGGTGATGATCTTCGAGCGCGTGGCCCCGGAGGAGCTGCCACCCGAGGTGCAGGCCGCCCACGCCGAGCTGCCCGACCGGATTGCCGAGCAGGGCGGGCGGGAAGTGGCCGGCATGGCGCTCCACCCGAACGAGACGGCGACCTCGATCCGCGGCGGCGTGGTCACCGATGGCCCGTTCATCGAGACGAAGGAGGTCCTGGCCGGCGTGTTCGTGATCGAGGCGCGTGACCTCGACCACGCGCTGGCGCTGGCCAAGCTGACGCCGATCGTCGACGGTGGAGTGGAGGTCAGGCCGCTGGTGGGCTTCGAGGTCGCGGAGCCGAGCTGAGCCGGGTCGAGCACGCCGTCGCCGACGCGCACCGACGTGAGTGGGCCTTCGTGCTCGCCGCGACGGTGCGCGTGACGCGCGACCTCGATGCTGCGGAAGAGGCGGCACAGGACGCCTATGTCCAGGCGCTGGAGACCTGGGCGCGCGATGGGCTGCCTGACCGGCCCGGCGCGTGGTTGACCACGGTGGCACGGCGCAGCGCACTCAACGCGATGCGCCGGCGGCGGACGCTCGACACCAAGCTGCCCCTGTTGCTCGAGCCCGAGGATCTGGAGATGCCCGAGCCGGATGCCGGCGCGATTCCCGACGACCGCCTGCGGTTGATCTTCATCTGCTGCCACCCGGCGCTCGCCCAAGAGGCGCAGGTAGCGCTCACGTTGCGGCTGGTCTGCGGCGTGGCCACGCCGGATGTCGCGCAGGCGTTCCTGGTCGCCGAGACCACGATGGCCGCCCGCCTCACACGGGCCAAGAAGAAGATCGCCGCAGCGCGCATCCCGTACGCGGTGCCTTCCGCAGCTGAGCTGTCCGCGCGCGTCGATGCGGTGCTCACCGTCATCCATCTTCTGTATGCGACCGGGCACACCGCGCCGTCGGGAGCTGAGCTCGTGCGCGACGAGCTCACCGCCCGAGCACTCGACTTGGCACGGATGCTGCGCCTGCTCCTGCCGGCCGAGCCCGAGACGGCGGGGCTCCTGGCGCTTCTGCTGGTCCATCAGGCGCGACGCGCGACGCGCACCGACGCTCACGGCCGCCTGGTGCGGCTCGAGGACCAGGATCGCGGAGCATGGGACGGCAGGCTGATCGCCGAGGCCGACGAGCTCGTGGTCGCCGCGCTGCGAGCGGGGCCGCCCGGGCGCTTCACCCTCCAGGCGGCGATTGCCGCGCTTCACGCGCAAGCGCCAAGCTACTCGGAGACGGACTGGCCGCAGATTCTCACGCTGTACGACGAGCTGCTGCGGACCTGGCCCTCGCCGGTGGTCGCGCTGAACCGAGCGGTGGCCGTGTCGATGGTTGACGGAGCGGAGGCCGCGCTGGCCGAGGTCGAGGCACTCGAGGCCGACGGCCGCCTGGACGGCTACCGCTATCTGCCTGCCACCAAGGCAGACCTGCTGCGCCGGCTCGGACGCGCCGCGGAGGCGGCTGACGCCTACCGGGCGGCGCTGGGGCTGAGCGACAACGCGGCCGAGCAGGAGTTCCTGACCGAGCGCGTGAGGTCCGCTCGGTCGACGCCCTGAGCGCGATACTGGGCCCGCATGTCCGACGACAACATCGACGCGCTCCGATCCGTGTACGCCGAATGGGGCCGCGGCAACTGGAGACCGAAGTTCGACATGTACCACCGGGACATGGAGTGGGGCTGGTCACCCGAGTTTCCGGGCCTCGCGGGCGTCTACAAGGACCCGGACGAGGCCAACCAGCGGCTGCGTGACTGGCTGAGTCCCTGGGAGGACTGGCGCCGCGAGGCCGAGGACTACGTCGTGCACGGCAGCTTCGTGGTCGTTCTCACCCGCTACCGCGGCCGCGGCAAGGGCAGCGGTGCCACTGTCGACACCGAGGGCGCGCACGTCTGGAAGATGCTCGAGGGCCGGGCGATGCGGCTCGAGGTGTTCGCCGACCGAGCACGGGCGCTCGAGTCGGTGGGGCTGGGGAAGTAGTAGCCAACCGCAATGACCCTTCTAGCCGAGGTCGTGGCGGCGTCGCGGGACGTCTCGGGGACCCGCTCGCGCTCTCAGAAGGTCGCCATTCTCGCCGACCTGTTGACGCGGCTCGATCGAGACGAGCTCGCGCCGGTCGTCGGCTTCCTGACGGGCGTGCCTCGACAGGGCCGGGTGGGCGTGGGCTACGCGACGATCTACGGCATCGACAGCACACCTGCCGCCGAGCCGTCGCTCACGATCAACGACCTCGACCGGGCGGTCTCGGAGGTCAAGAGGACGACCGGAGCCGGGTCGGCGGGCAGGCGCAGCGCAATTCTCAGTGAGCTGCTCGGCCGCGCGACCGAGGAGGAGGACGGTTTCATCAAGCGTCTGTTCACCGGTGAGCTGAGGCAGGGAGCACTCGCGGGCTTGATGGTCGACGCGATTGCGAAGGCCGCCGGGGTCTCCGGTGCCCTCGCGCGCCGCGCGCTGATGCTGTCGGGCGACCTCACGCGCACCGCCGAGACGGCGATGACGAAGGGCGAGGAGGGGCTCCGCGAGGTCGGCTTCGAGCTCTTCCGGCCCATCTTCCCGATGCTCGCCTCCACCGCCGCCAACGTGGCGGAGGCGGTCGCGAGCTTCGCCCGTTCCTCGGTCGAGTGGAAGCTCGACGGAATCCGCATCCAGATCCACCGCCGCGCCGACGAGGTGCGCATCTACACCCGCAACCTCAACGACACCACTCAATCGCTCCCCGGCATCGTCGAGGCGGTGCGCGGGCTTCCGCTGAGCCAGGCCGTGTTCGACGGCGAGGCGCTCTGGATGCGGGACCAGGGGCCGGCCGCCTTCCAGGACACCGTGTCGCAGATCGACGCCGCGGCGCCGCCGGAGGGGATCGTGACCTTCCTCTTCGACGTGCTGCACCACGACGGCGAGGATCTGCTCGACGCGTCGTTGGAGGAGCGCGCCGCGCGGCTCGAGCGGGTTGCGCCGCACCTCAGGATCCCGAGCGTGTTCACTTCGGACCCCGCGGCGGCGGAGCGCGTTCTCGACGAGGCATTGAGTGCGGGACACGAGGGCGTCGTGGTCAAGGACGCCACGTCCACGTACAACGCAGGCCGCCGCGGCAAGGCCTGGCGCAAGGTCAAGCCGGTGCGGACGTACGACCTGGTCGTGCTCGGAGCCGAGTGGGGCCACGGGCGCCGCGAGGGCTGGCTCTCGAACCTCCACCTCGGCGCCCGCGATGCGGAGACCGGCGACTTCCTGATGGTGGGGAAGTGCTTCAAGGGCCTCACAGACGAGCTGCTCGACTGGCAGACCAAGGAGCTGCTCGCGCGCGAGACCGATCGGCAAGGGATCACGGTGATGGTGCGCCCGGGACTCGTGGTCGAGATCGCGCTGGACGGCGTCCAGTCCTCGACGCGCTATCCCGGCGGTGTGGCGCTGCGTTTCGCCCGGGTCAAGCAGTACCGACCGGACAAGGACCCCGCCGAGGCGGACACGATTGACGACCTGCGCGAGCTCCTCGTCCAACGCACTCCGTCGTAGATGACCTTGGTGATCTCGGGATCGTCCGCCAGGGTGAAGTCGCCGAGGGAGCCGGCAGAGCGCCGTGAGGGTTCGCCGACTTCTCGATCTCGATCGTCCCGGGCCTGATCCGGTTGCGTACGTGCATTTCGCGTACTCGGTGGGACCCGTGGTCTGCACAGGCCATCCAGGCCGAGGAGTGCATCGCGCGAACAACGCACAGCAAGCACGGGGCGCTGTTACCCCGTCGCGTGCTGCGCCCTGTGGGGTTGTCTAGCGCGCGCTCAACGCACCCGCACCGGAATGCCGGCGAGGCCGCCGGCTCCCGCCTCGCGGACGATCCAGGTGATCGCTCCGTTCGCCAGGCGCACGCAGCCGTGACTGCGGGCACCCCCGAGCGGATCGAGCAGGCTGGTGCCACCGCGGCCGTGGACGCCGACGCGGCCGTCGCCATCGCCGAATTCCTGGAGTACGTTGCTGTGGGCGGTGAGCGGCAGGATGTACGAGCCGAGGAAGTCGGCCGGGTTCCACGGCCAGACGCCGATGATCGAGAAGAGGCCCTGGGGCGTGGGGGTTGGAGGCGCCCCTATGACAACGCGGAAGCGGCGCACGCGGTTCCCGTCGCGGTAGACCGAGATCGCGCGCGCAGCGCGCGACACGACGATGCGCCAGGGCGTGAACCGCAGTCGGACGAGGTCGGCGTTGACCCACGCGGCGGCGTCGTTGGGGCGAGACGGGAGCCGCACGCGCAGCCAGCAGCGGCCCCTGCTGTCGCGTGCCGCGCGCAGGACCATCAGCCAAGGAGCGTCACGCGGCACGATCGACTCGCGACTCCGCTCGCCCTGCTTGGGTATGGAACGCCACAACGGCGTGCGGACCATGAGCCCGGCCCGCCATGCCGCAGCGACCGTCGGCCTGCCCACGCCGGCGGCGCTGGCCCGGCCCCCGCCGCAGTCCGGCGCGGCCTGTGCCGCGGCGGGTCCTGCGAGCGCGGCAACGGCTGCCGAGAAGGCGATGAGACGAAGAGCCATCCGGTCGGGGCGCGGGATATGCACGCGGCACCCATTCTTCCAAGCGCTCCATCGTGGCACGGACCGCCTGGCGACAACGCGCCCGGGATGGTGCCGGCCGGACTCGAACCGGCGTCCTCCTGAGCGCGATCCAGGGTGCCCAACAGCGAGCGAGGGCGCCCGGCTACCAGCGCGGGAGCGACGAGCAGGCGCTGCCTCGGAGTGCGAGACAAGCGAGGCGGCAGCCACGCCGAAGCTCCCCCACACGGGGTCCGGCCTGAGGGCACGTCGCGGGACGGACGCCACGCCACCACGCACATATCCCCAAGCGGCGCAGCGCCGCCCCTCACGCTCAGTAACGCGTCCTCCCCTGAGAAGTTGGAATGTCTCGCGGAAGACACGCTACGACGCACGACACCCGAGGAAGCGATCAGCTAGGGCCAAGGCCTGGCAGACGAGCAGAACGCCGAGCCCGTCGTCCACACCCAGGACGGAAGCATCCGCGACTCACACGGCAACGACCCGCGCGATATCCCGGGTTAGCCCCCTCCGAGCTTGTCCACTTCTTGGTGCCAGGCGAACAGGTGATGGGTGACCACGGCGCGCAGGTCCTCTTCCTTGAGTTCCGCCACGGCGTGGAAGGCTCTGTCGTGAGGCTCGATCTGCTTCAACTGCTCCCACACACGTAGCCCGTAAGCGGCGTGTTGGATGATCGGGTCGGTGTGCCCGTTCAGCGAGTGGGAGTCGCTGGGTGGTGCCAAGTGGTCATCGCTCATTGACGGCTCTCTCGCTCCAAGGGGCATCGGATGACGGCACCGACGACGAAGCACACACCCGTGTCGGGTGCGATACCGGTACGCCCGATACCGCAGCGTCACATCTATGGACAGTTGTGTCTATACCCGAGACACAGCTGTCTTATGCGCGAACTTTGGGGAAGGGGCTCGCTCAGGGATCTCTACGGCTCCCAAGGCGTCGCGGCGGTGCTCGTCGAGGAGGGCCGCGTAGATAGCCGTCACACGACGACGGCGACGAGCGCGGCAGCCACGTACAGCAACAGGAGCGCCCACGAGACACAAAGCACAAACCCCGCGATGAGCACGACGTTCGAGACCAGCCGCTTGACGCGCGTGCCTTGCAGGGGTGTCGTCTGGCCACGAGGAGCAGCGGCAGATGTGGCATCGACAGCCGCTCCGCCACGGGCCGTCGCGGGCGGGTGGCACGGAGCAACCCGTGGTCCGGTCCGAGGCCGCTCTCACACCCAACAGCCCGGCACGGCAAAGAGAAGCCGCTGACTCTCTCAGTCCGGCGACGCATGATCTTCGCCCCCCGTTCGGAAAGCGGGGGATACTGGGCGGGCGATGTCGCAGGAGAACGTCGAGATCGTCCGGCGCGTGTCGGAGGCCTACAACCGCCGCGACGTGGGAGCGATGCTCGACGAACTCCACCCCGAGGTCGAGTGGCATCCCTGGTTGCAGATTCAGTTCGGCGGGGGAGCCACCGTGTACCGGGGGCACCAAGGCGTCCGCAAGGGAATCCGAGAACTTGAAGAAGCCTTCTCTGAGGTCCAGGCAGAGCAAAGAGAGATCCGGGACCTTGGCGAGCGAGTCGTCGCCATCGGTCACCTCCGGGGACGCGGCAACGAGAGCGGCGTCATAACCGAATCGGCAATCGCCTGGATCGTGGAGTTCAAGAGTGGCAAGGTGATTCGGGTCCGCGAGTATCTCGACCCGAAGAAAGCCCTCGAAGCCGTGGGGCTGTCGGAGTAGGCGATGTCGCAGGAGAACGTGGAGTTGGTGCGGCGCGGTATCGATGCGTTCAACGTGGGCGACTGGGACGAGTCGCTCGGGTACATGGACGAGGACGTCGAATGGCAGGCCCCCGTCGTGGTACCTGATCAGGACAGTTACGTCGGCCGCGACGGAGTTCGCGCTTTCTGGATGGCATGGACCGACAACTTCGAGGGCTTCCGTCTGGAAGTGGAGGCGCTGATCGACGCCGGAGACGATGATGTCGTCGTGCTGGCACGCACGCGTGGCCAGGGCAGAGGCAGTGGTGCAGAGGTTCGCTCGAACACCTTCGCCGTCCTCGTTCGCGTGCGTGACGGGCACATCCGTCGGTGGACGATGTACACCAGCGAGCGCGAAGCCCTCGAAGCGGTGGGGCTGCGGGAGTAGCCAGTGTCGCGGCCGGACGTGGAGCTGGTACGCGAGGCCTTCGCTCGCTGGCAGGCGGCCGACTACGACCGCCTGCTCGATCTCTTCCTCGGCAACGCGGCTTCCGACGTCGAGCTCTATTCGCGGTTCGGTGGTTTCAGCGGCGAGCCTTACCGAGGGCACGACGGCGTACGCGCCTGGCTCGCCGATATTCAAGAGAACTTCGAGCGTTTCGCCCCATGGCAAGACGGGGTTCGCGAGGCGGGAGACGATCGGGTGGTTGCCGTCGGAGGAATCAGCTTCCGCGCTCGGGAAAGCCAGGTGGACATGGCTGAGCGACTGGGATGGGTCTTCGAGTTCCGCAACGGATTGCTGCGCCGGATGATGTTCTACGGGTCCCCGGCCGAAGCCCTCGAAGCCGTGGGCCTGCGGGAGTAGGTCATGTCGCAGGAGAACGTCGAGACGATCCACCGGGCCTATGACGCTTCAACCGACGCGACATGGGCGCGCTTCTGGCGCCGGCCGACGCTGCCGTGGCCGTGCTCCGGCCTGCCCCGGATGGACCGACGTTCTGAGACTCAGCCGGACGCTCTCCCTAGCAGCGGCACTAGTTTCGCGCCCGGTTGATTCAGTAGGCAGCGAGACGACCTCTCCGACGGCGCCACCAGCGGCAGTCGCGATGTGGTGCCGGTCACCTCGACAAGCCGCCACACCACGCCGGATGCTCGCACGATGAACCAGGGCCAGTTGTGTGCTTCGACGGCCCGTGCCGAGCGGAGCAGCACGCGCAGCCCGGCCAAGTCGATGAAGCTGACAGCGGATAGGTCGAGCAGCGTCGTCACTCCGTCCGCTCGTGCTGCCTCGAGCGCCGAGCTCAGACGGTCGGCGGTATTCAGGTCGAGCTCGCCGCTCACTCGTATGCGGCAGGCATCCTCCAGCGGCTCGATCGTGACTCTCAAGAGAGCAAGGGAGCTCACGGAAACCTCCAGTTCGTATTCATCGAGGCTTCGGTGTCTCCTCGGGGGATTGAGCCCGCCGTCGAGCGAGACTGAGGCAGCCCAGGACGGAGAAAGCACCATGCCCCGGGCCACGAGCGGTCGGGACGCTCACCGTTCCCCGTCCGAGATGCCTCCCCTGTACCGCGCGTCGGTTGGCGCGATCGCCTGGGGCGCTGGGGTGTTGCCGGCGCCGTCGGCGGAACCGGTCGGGACCCAAAACAGTTCGATCGCCAGGTTCCGCTCCGGCTGGAACTGGAAGGAGTCGTGGAGCACGGGGCGACCGGTCAGGCGCTGGACCTCGGCGATCAGCCGCCCGCGTTCCGCTGCGCGGAGAGCCATCCGCGTCTCGCAGACGAGATCCGGGCGACCGCCCAGAACGAGGGCACGCTCGTGCGGGAGGAGGAGGTCACGGAGGAAGGTGATGTAGCCCGCCTCGAATGCGTAGGTCGTGGTCTTTACCGGGCCACGGCCGAAGATCTCGCGGTAGAGCTTCACCAGCGTGGTCGATAGGTGGTTGCGAACCGCACCGCCGCCGACCGCAGACGGCTGCGCGTTTAGAGTCGGCTGGGCGCTTGGCGATTCAGCGACGATCAGTCCCTCAAGATCGTCGTGCGACACCTGGCGACTAGCAAAGCTCATCAGAAATCACTCCTCCGCTCCACCGGGAATAGCCTTCTCGTCCAAATCGGCTACGGAGCTGTCGCTCAGCCCTGACACGGGGGCGAGCCTACCACGTGCTGACGAGATTGTGAAGCAGTTATAGAGAGATCTAGGGGGATTTCATCAGCTACTCTTCACGGGTTCACCACTTCCGCGGAATCGGCTACGATCACGCACATGTCTGATGAAGTTGGCGGGGGCCGCGGCGTGTACAGCATTGGGGCGGTGGCTCGAATGCTGGACCTTCCCGCCGCGACGATCCGCAACTGGGAGGAGCGCTACGCGACGATCGTCCCGGAGCGGAGCCCGGGGGGACACCGGCTCTACTCCCGCGACCAGGTGGAGCAGCTTCGCTTCGTCGCGGCTGAGGTTGCGGGCGGGCTTTCGGCGGCCGACGCCCACCGGCTGCTCGGGGAGCAGCGCGAGGCTGGCCAGCCCATGACGAGCGACGGCCGGAGCGGTGGCACGCGGCTGCTCGTGTTGCTCGCCGAACGCGACCCTGTGTCTGCGGAATTGCAAGAGTTCTTCTTGCGTACCGAGGGGTATGACGTGAGCCTGGCGTTCGCGGTGGGCGAAGCCGAGGAGCACTGGCTCGAGAGCCGCCCGCAGCTTGCGATCGTGGAGCTGATGATCTCCGGAGGTCGGGGCGCGGAGCTGTGTCGGCGCCTGAAGCAGCACGACGCTGAAGCCGTGCTTGCCATCTCCGTTCTAGAGGCTCGAGACGAGGCGCTGGCCGCGGGCGCCGACGCCTTTCTGCAGAAGCCCTTCGACCCGCTCGAGCTCGTGTCAACGGTCAAGGACCTGCTCGGCGCGAGCGCGCTGGTCGCTCGCCCCGCGCAAGAGAGTCGCTAGTGGACGAGCGCCTCACGAGCGGCGACGAGGGGCTCGACCTGATCCTCGGCGGCGGTCTGCCGATGAGCGGGATCAACCTGATCATCGGACTGCCGGGCTCCGGAAAGACGATCCTCTCCCAGCAGTTCGTCTTCGCCGGCGCGACCGAGGAGCGCCCTGCCGATCTACCTCTCCACGGTCTCCGAGCCGTTCGAGAAGATTCTCCGCTACGCCCAGACGCTCAGCTTCTTCGATCGCGGCGCGATTGGGCGAAGGGTCTATTACGAGGACCTCGGCGGCACCGTCGGCGGTGACGGCGGGCTGGCCGCCGATTGTCGAGCGCATCGGCGTGCTGATCAAGGAGCGGCGGCCGGGGATCATCGCGATCGACAGCTTCAAGGCCCTGGCCGCCTTCGCGGATGACGCGCGCGCCTTCCGCGGCTTCCTGCACGACCTCGCCGCACTGCTCACGGCCTTCCCCGCAACCTGCTTCTGGATAGGCGAATACAGCGAGGAGGAGATGCGCACGGCGCCGGAGTTCGCGGTCGCGGACGGCATCATCTCGCTCGCGACGGAGCGCGTGAACGAGCGCACGCTTACGCCTGATCCAGGTGGCCAAGCTGCGCGGCAGCGACTCGCGCTCAGGACGTCACACATATCGCCTCTCCGAGGACGGCATCACGGTCTTCCCCCGGCTCGCCGATCCCCTCGGGGAGGCTGACTACCGGCTCGGCGAAGGCCGGATCTCGTCCGGGATCGCGCCGCTCGACACGATGCTCGCCGAGGGCTACGCGCCGGGTAGCTCAACGCTGGTGGCCGGGCCGTCGGGTGCCGGCAAGACCTTGATGGGCCTCCACTTCATCTTCAGCGGCGCCGCCAGCGGCGAGCCTGGCGTGATCGCGAGCCTGCAGGAGAACCCGATTCAGCTGCAAAAGGTCGCCAACGGCTTCGGCTGGTCGCTCGCCAACGAACGGGTGGCGGTCATGTACCGATCTCCCAACGACGTCTACATCGACGAATGGGTGTACGAGCTGCTCGACCTGATCGAGCGCACCGCGGCCAAGCGCGTACTGATCGACAGCCTGAGCGACCTGCAGTACGCGGCGCCCGATCCCGTCCGCTTCCGCGAGTTCATCTACTCGCTCATGCAACGCCTCTCGCGCGCGGGCATAAGCCCGATCATGACCAGCGAGATACCCGACCTCTTCCACGTCGGCCGCCTGGCCGAATACGGCATCTCGCACCTCTCCGACAACGTCATCCTGCTGCAGTACCTGCGCGCCGAACCACGACTGCTGCGCACCGTGACGATCCTCAAGTCGCGCGGTAGCGCCCACGAGCCGGAAATCCGCGAATTCGACATAACCCCGGACGGGATCGTCCTCGGAGATCCGATCGTCGGCGAGCACGTCTCTCGCTAGGCTTACAGTACTCGCTGACGGCACTTGCTTCCTCGCTTCGGACACTCAGGGCAAGACGGCCCGAAGACGGCGGCCGCCACAAGCGCCCTCTTGGCGACCTGACCGCAGCTCGAGGGCCTTGGACGGCCTGGCCGGAACGCCCTTTCGCGGGCACAGACCCGGGGTGCGGCCTTTGTGGGCGGTCGCGGCTCGCGCCACGTCGGAGAAGACAATGCCCGGACGCGCCCCCGATGGGGAACACGAGACGCGGCCCGCACCTGCTGGTCGGCGAAGGCATCGTGCAGGTCGGCGACCCTCTCCTGCGGCGTCCCCGACACCCAGCCGCGGCGTCGCTCCGCGTGCGTCATCACCCGCACCTCGAACCCATGCGCGCGCAAAGCCGCCAGGCCGCGCCGGTGAGGCGTCGGCACCTCGGCCGGACCGCACCACGAGGGCGAGACGACCGCGATCGTGTCGCCACTACTCAAGGCCGGCGGCCGCAGCGGCCGGGCGCCCGCATCGCTCACGGGGACATCCTTCCACCACCGCGCACGTGACCCACCCTGGCGCCTCGCCCGAACTCCACGCGAGGACAGTGCCCCGCGGCGTCGTCGCCCGCTCCTGCTTGGCGCGACGACCAGCAGTGATCACACTCCGGATCCCACGCGAAAGAGGCGTGAGCGACCGGACGCGACCGGCGACTCCTCCGCATGGAAAGCCGGGGAGCGGATCACGAGGAGCTCACCGAGCCACCCGTGGATGACTCTCCCTCGAGGTGCATCGGTGAATCGAGGTCGAAATCCCTTCGACCTTCCAGCGGCCCATAATCGCTCGAACTGGCCCACCTGCTCTGGGGGTTCGCTCATCGCTTCGGCACCAGGATCTGCGCGAGGGCTCCACTTCGGAAGCGCTCCTCTTCGACGACGTCGAGCTTCAGGTGCTCATCCAAGTCTGCGAACGGGCTGCGGCCCGCGCCGATAGCAATCGGGATCGTCGACAGCTGGTATTCGTCGACCAGGCCGAGGCGGGTCAGCGACTTGGCGAAGTCGGGACCGCCGTGGACCAGCACGGTCCCTTCGTCGTCCCGGGCCTTCAGGTCCGCGATCCCCGCACTCAGGTCTCCGCCGAAGATCTCGGCCGGTCCCCATGCTGCCTTCTTCAGGGTGTGGGAGAAGACAGCTTTCGGCTTCTCGTTCATCGCGGTTGCGATCGGCCCCTCGGACGCGGCCCAGTGCGGCCCCATGATCTCGTAGCTGCGCCGGCCCATCACGTGAACGCCGGCCTCCTCGAGCGCGCGGAGGTTCCGCTCACTCGAGTCGTCGCCGAACCACTCGAACATCCATTCATGGGTCCCGTCGGGGCTGGTGGCAAAGCCGTCGAGGGAGATGACCATTTTGAGAATCACTTTTCGATCGCTCATGGAGGTAGAGACCTACCCTCTCGCGTGGATTAATCGCCCATCGGTGGATTCGTGGGAAAAGAAGGCGCTAGGTGGCTCGGGCTCGCCGGGGTTCTAGCGATCACCGAACCGCGCCCCCTTTGCGCGAACCCCAGTAGTCCGGCGAGGCGCCCGAGCACGGCACGGAGTTCAGTTGAGCTGCTCGGCCAGTCCGACGATGATGCCCTCTGGGCCACGCAGGAAGCAGAGCCGGTAGAGGTCCTCGTACTGCGCGATCTCGCCGAGGAGTTCGGCACCGTGGCTGCGCAGGCGGGCAACGACGTTGTCGATGTCGTCGACGGCGAACATGATGCGACGTATGCCCAGCGCGTTCGCCGGGGCGTGTTCGGGCTCGGCTCTGACTGCCGGCGGCGTGTGGAACTTCGACAGCTCAACCCCGCCGTTGCCGTCCGGGGTCCGCATCATGGCGATGTCGGCACGGACGTCGCTGAGCCCGACGACGCGGTCCACCCAAGGCCCCTCGTTCGTCGCCTCGCCTTCCAGCTCCATACCGAGTTCGGCGAAGAACGCTTTGGCAGCCTCGAGGTCGTCGACAACGATGAGAACGTTGTCCAGCCGCTGAAGCGTCATATCGTGCTCTCCTGGTGTCGTGGGCCGCGCCTGTCGTGGCCCTTCACCTGGTGAGCGGAGCCGGTCAGCGCTTCTCGAAATCGAAGCACTCATCTAGCTGGCATCGCGTAGAGGGCTAGTCCGCGGGTCTATGCTCCGAGGGAATTTCGGCGTGGCCCGCTCCGCAAGCACTGGCCCTGCGGTCCGATTCCCTAGCCCCCCATAAGGGCAAATTGTCGTGTTCGCCCTCAAGCGTAGGAATCGTTTTGGGCCCCACAGGGCCAGCCAAACGATCGTACTCCGATGAGCGCGCTGACCACCTCGGCCGTCCCCGCCGTCAGGATCGACATCAGCGCCTCGCTCGCTGCCGCCTTGTGGGATTCGGCGGGGCGCGGGGGTCGCGACGCTTAGCCACTCCTCGCAGCCCACGACGGCAAGACAACCGCTGACCCTCTAAGTCCGCGACGCATGATTTCGCCCCCCGGTTCGGAAAGCGGGGCATACTGGGCGGGCGATGTCGCAGGAGAACGTGGACTTCCTCACCGGGCTCTTTGCAGCCGCGGACAGCCTCGACAAGGAGGCGATGCTCGGGGCGCTGCCGACCCTGATCGAGGAGGCCTGCGACCCGGAAATCGAGTGGGTGGAAGATCCACAACGCCCCGACCAGCGCGTCTACCGGGGGCACGCGGGCGTTCGCGAG
This sequence comes from uncultured Thermoleophilaceae bacterium, assembly GCA_963813495.1. Classification (GTDB taxonomy): domain Bacteria; phylum Actinomycetota; class Thermoleophilia; order Solirubrobacterales; family Thermoleophilaceae; genus JACVRW01. The sequence goes on along the minus strand of CAWEZC010000011.1, from coordinate 157,640 downwards.
TCCTGGGAGCGATGGCTTGAGGACTTTGACGCCTACGGATTCGAGGTTGAGCGAATCAGCGACCACGGTGACCGAGTGCTGGTAGTCGCCGTCGAGCGCGGGCGCGGAAGCGCCAGCGAAGCCGAGGTCAGTGCCCGCATCTACACCGTGTGCACGTTCCGCGCGGGCAAGATCCTGCGCTACGAAGAGTTCTACGACGAGGGACAAGCCCTCGAAGCCGTGGGGCTGTCGGAGTAGGCTATGTCGCAGGAGAACGTCGAGGTTGTCCGGCGAGTCACCAACGTGATGGACGCCGAGGACTTTGAGGCCGCGTTTCCGGTTTTTCTCGAAGCCGCCCACCCGGACGTGGAATGGCGGGAGGATCCGGCCTGGCCTGGCTCGGCCACCTACCGAGGTGTCGAGCAGGTCCGGCAGGTGATCTTGGACCGCATGGACACCTTGGACTTCGACCAGCGGACGGAGGACCTGATCGACGTGGGCGACAAGGTCGTCGCGCTCGTCCGTTGGCGTGGCCGAGGAAGAGCAAGCGGTGCGCAGGGCGAACTCTCCCTGGCCATCGTCTGGACGGTCCGCGAGCAGGCGATCACGAGCATCGAGTTCTTCCTCGACCGCGCAGAAGCCCTTGCCGCCGTGGGGCTGCGGGAGTAGGCGATGTCGCAGGAGAACGTGGAGGTTGCGTGGCGCTCGTTCGACGCATGGAACCGCGGAGATCTCGAAACCTGGCTCGCACGAGCCCCCGGAGATCGAGTTTCGGACTTCCGGCGTGTTCCCGGGCGTCAATCCGGTGTACCGAGGTCGCACTGAGCTGCACCAGTTCTGGAGCGAGTTCCGGGAGCCATGGGAGTCGCTGAACCTCGACGTTCATCAGGTACTCGAAGCCGGAGATGACGTGGTCGGGTTGTGGACCTTTCGAGGGCGTGCGCGAGACGGCATGCGAGTTGAGCGGGAAGCGGGAAGTGTGTGGCACTTCGTCAATCGGCTCGCGATCAGGCTCGAAAACTATGGGAGCTGGAACGAGGCCCTCGAGGCCGCCGGGCTGCGGGAGTAGGCGATGTCGCAGGAGAAGATGGACTGGGTGAGTCAGGCCGCCGAGGCCTGGAACCGAGGCGACCACGAGGCTGCCCTCGCGCTTGTCCAAGCCCACCTTGCGCCGTCCATCCAGCTCGCTCCGCTCTACCTCGACCGGGTCTACACGGGCATCGGGGCGCTGCGACAGGTGTGGGCGGACGCGATCGGCACCTGGCAGGACTACCGTTCGGTCGTCGAGGAGATCACCCGACCTGGAAGACCACATGCTCGTTGTGGTGCACGTCACCGGACGGGGGCCTGGCGGCGGCGTGCCGGGTCGACCAGCGGATCTTCATGCTGACCCGCTTCGAGGGTGACGAGGCCGTTTGGGCGAAGTCGTTCCCCTCCAAACGCGAAGCCCTCGAAGCCGTAGGGCTGTGGGAGTAGGCGATGTCGCAGCAGAACGTGGAGGTTGTGAAAGCGGCCTTTGAGGCGTGGAACGTGGGGGACATGGATGCCCTTCGCGACCTGTGCGATCCGGACGTGATCGTGCGTCCCTTCGAGGATTCGCTGCAGGGACCGGAGCCAAACGTGGGTCGGGAGTCGGTCATGCGCGGGTTCGGGCGAATGCGCGAGACCTGGGACGCCAACGGAGCGGAACCAATCACCGACTTCATCGACGCTGGCGACCGAGTCGTTGCGAGGTTCATCTGGCGTGGCACAGGCCACGGACCTGCTTTTGGATTCGAAGTGACGGCCGTCTACACCCTTCGCAGGGGCAGGTTCGTCCTCGTCGAGTACTTCCGGGATCACGAGGAGGCCCTCGAAGCCGTGGGCCTGCGGGAATAGGCAATGTCGCAGGAGAACGTGGAGTTGGGGTGCGCGGTTTCTTTGAGGCCTTCGTGCGCGACGGGCTCGACGGGGTTCTGGACCACCTCCATCCTGAGATCGAGTGGACCACTACCGGGGCCTTCCTCGAGGCGGCGACCTATCGCGATTCCGCCGCCGTGCCGGGCACCATGTGCGTGGCGTGGAACAGGCGATCTTTGGACTGGTCGGCGTGCTGGTGGGCGGCGCGATTACCTGGGGCATCGAGTGGTGGCGCGAGCGGCAGCGCGCTGCCGATGAACGCCGCGCAGCCGCCCGTTTAGTCAGGACCGAGCTTCTGCGAGGGGCGGCATTGATTGCGAGTCGCCCGGAGGGCGTTGAGGTCACGCAAAGCAGGCTGGTGGAAACGCTCGGCGGTTTCCCAGCATGGAGCGACAACCGCGCGGTTCGGTCGGAAGGACTGAGACTCAGAAGGCACCGCTGTCCACGTAGCTATGTCACGGAGGGAGCGGTACAACCGCTTCCAGATCGCTTCCAAGGGGGGCCGAGAGGAAAGGGGTGGGGGTGGCCCTAAACGACGGAGCCCGCTCTGTAAGCGGGTTCCTCCGATGGAGCTAGCCGGACTCGAACCGGCGACCTCCTGGGTGCGATCCAGGCGCTCTTCCAGCTGAGCTATAGCCCCGAGGTCGACCCATGGTAGCGGCGGGCCGCAGCGCGCCCAGGGGAAGGGAAGCCGTCCTGTCGGCCTCGGTATGGTTCGGCTCGATGGGCGTACTCGACGATGCCATCAGGCAGCATCTCGAGCTGAAGCGCAAGCACGGGGTGGCCGAGGAGGAGCTCCAGCGCCAGGAGGAAGAGGCGCTCGGGCCGGCTCGGCGCGACGTTGCGCAACAGCAGGAGAGCACGGAGGCAGCGGCAGCTGAGGTCGCCGAGACCGAGGCTGCGGGCGAGACCGACGGTGGGCCGCAGCCGGCCGAGGTTCCGGAGATCACGGAGCCCCCGGCAGCCGAGCCCGTGCCGGAGGAGGCCGCGCTCTTCGACGGTCAGGGTGAGGCATCCGGTGCCGCCGCTCCGCCCGCCGAAGTCGCCGATCAGGCGGGCGCGGACGCGCCTGATCCGGCGCCGGCTGCCTCTGAACCGGACGCGGATCCGTTCGCCGGCGAGCCCTTCGCCGAGTCGCCACCCGCCGCGCGCCCGGGTGACACGCCGCCGCGCGGCCTCGCGCCGGTGGAAGATCCTGAGGAGGAGCCGGCCGCGCCCGCTCAGACCGACCGTGCCGAGCCGGACCCGGGCGCCACACAGGAGTACGACCCGTTCGCCGATCCGAACGAGGACGACGACGTGGTGCAGGAGCCGGGCCCGGCCGCCGCCGACCAGAACGAGGAAGGGGATGCCGACGTCCTCGAGGACACTCCCGACTTCCTCCAGGAGACGCCGGAGCACGATCGCCTCTGGTTCGAGCAGAAGCCGCCGCGCGATTTCGACTTCGACTGAGTGACTCGACTCCGCGCGACGGCCCGCTCGATTGACGGCGGGTTCTTCTGATTGGAGTTGCGGCGGGAGTCGCCCGCCCCGGCGACTCCCGCGCTGATGCAACTCAGCGGCGTCCCGTGCCGCTTGAATCGACGGAACCCTCCGTGCCGTCGTACCGGCTTATTCGGCCACGGGGCTGCGCAGGGTGAAAGATCGCGCCCTGTGCTCGACAGTTGTCGGGGAGTCAGGAGATGTAGCCGCGAGGGGTGGCTGCTTCGCACACCGCTCGATGCCGAGCTCGTACGCGGCACTATCCGGATATCCGACCGACAGTGAGCGCCTATCCTTCTTGGCTCGGGGCCATAGCTCAGTTGGAAGAGCGCCTCCCTTGCACGGAGGAGGCCGCCGGTTCGAGTCCGGCTGGCTCCACCTACCCCGCCGCAAACCCCGCGTCCAGCAGCTTCGGCGCCTGTTTCGACGGATCCGGGGAATCCAGCAGCACGACGCCCAGCGTCCGCCCGCCGCGGCGCGCCACGCCCACGAAGCAGCGGCCCGCCTCGTCGGTGTAGCCCGTCTTGAGGCCCATCGCGCCCCGGTAGTCCAGCCGCAGCAGCGGGTTGTGCCCGGTCAGGTACAGCCTGCCGCCCTTGATCGGGAAGCGGAACTCGGCGAACTCGCGGCCGGCGATGCGCTTGATGCGCTTCTTGGCCATCGCCATCCGGGTCAGCACGGCCAGGTCACGGGCGCAGGAACGGTCGCCCGGCTCGAGTCCGTGCGGCGAGGCGAAGCTCGTGCAGCGCAGCCCCCACGCCCGGGCCTGGCGGTTCATGCGGCGCACGAAGGCCGCCTCGCTGCCGGCCATGTGCACTGCGAGAGCTATGGCCGCGTCGTTTCCCGAAACGATCAGCAGGCCGTTGAGGAGCGTCTCGAGCCGCACCCGCCGTCCCTTGGGCAGGAGCCCGACTCCCGAGCCCTCGTAGTCGAGGGCCGCCTGGGTGATGCGCACCGGTTCGCCCGGCCGCGCCCCGTCCACCACCACCAGCGCGGTCATGATCTTGGTGAGGCTGGCGATCGACCTGGTCTCGAGGGGCGCGCGCCTCCACAGGACCTCTCCCGAGGCCAGGTCGAACACGATGCCTGCACGCGGGGGCTTGCGCAGCGCGTCATCGAAGGCATCGACCTCTCCCAGCGAGTCGTCGATGCCGGCGGCGGCCGCGGGTGCCTTTGGCTCGGGCGCCCGGGCGGACTCCTCGGCTTCGCCCGTGCGGGACGTGGCCTCCGGGCGCGCCTCGGCCACCCCGCGCGCCCCGCTGACCGCCAGTGTCACCGGCGCGACTCCCGTCGCATCCTCGCGCACGAACGTCACCCATGCCGCCCCCGCCACGGCCAGCGGCGCCAGCACGGTGAGCAGGGCAGAGACGAGGCGGCTCATCGGCCTAGTCGTCCGGCGGTCGCGAGCCGAGCGCTCCGAGCACGCCGAAGCCCAGCAGGGCCAGGATGATCACGGACAGGACCACCAAGACATCGATTCCCTCACGTACGGCGACAGAGATGGTCAGAAACGCCAGCAGGCAGATCATGGCCAAGCTGACGGCCAGCACGATCGTTCTGGCCATCAGTACACCGGAATACGGGATTCAGACTCGTAGTCCTCGTGCACGTTGTTGGCGAAGAGCTTGATCGCGAGCAACCCGAACAGGAAACCGCCTATGTGGGCGAAGTACGCCACCCCTCCGCCTCCCACGGGCTGTGCGATGTCATTCGCGCCGTAGGCGAGCTGCAGCAGGAACCAGAGCCCCAGCACGAGCAGGGCAGGCAGCTCGACGACGGTGAAGATGATGACGATGAATATCAGCGTGATCACCCGGGCGCGCGGATACAGCCGGGCGTAGCCGCCGAGCACCGCGGCTATCGCCCCGCTCGCCCCGACCGTGGGCACCGCGGCATCCGGTTCGATGGCCACCTGGCCCAGCAGGGCCACCACGCCCCCCAGCAGATAGAAGACCACGAAGCGGAACGGGCCCATGGAGTCTTCGACGTTGTTGCCGAAGATCCACAGGAAGAGCATGTTCCCCGCCAGGTGGAGAAAGCTCCCGTGCATGAACATCGAGGTGAAGATCGTCACCCACCAGGGCGGCTGGTCGGGCGCTGACCCTGAGACGCCCTCTTGCCCCTCGCAGATGAGCTGCGTGCCGGTCTGGTCGGGCGCGCACTCGTCGCCCGGGTGGGTGATCTCGTAGGGGATCGCGCCGTACTCGACCACCCGCTCGTCTCCCGTTGCGCTGATGTTCCAGAAGCTCTGCTCGAAGAGGAACCAGACGATCGTGCAGATCACGATGATCGCCAGGGTGACCACCGGAAAGCTGCGGCTCTTGATGTTGTCTCGGAGCGGGAACATGACGCGTGTCCGGCGTCAGCGCACGTCGAGGACTTCGATCGCGCTCGAGAACGAGAAGCCGGGTGTCACGCCACCCTGAATCGAGTAGACACGCCGACCGCGCGCCACCCCGCCGAGGCCATGGCGCGGGGTGCGCATGTCGGGCAGGTTGCGCCAGCGGCCCGTGCGGGGAGTGAACAGCTCCACCTCGGCGATGGTCGTGCCGCCGGGCTCGAGGTTCTCGCCTCCGAAGACCACTATGCGCCCGTCGCCAAGGCGCACCGCGGCGATACCGCCGCGCGGGGTGCGCAGGTCGGGGACGTCTTCCCAGGCGCGCCGGCGCGGGTCGTAGCGCTCGACGGAGGTGAAGTTCCGGCTGTCGCGCCCGGCGATCACGTAAAAGTGCCCGGCCGCGGCCACGCCGGCCGTGTGGTTGCGGGCCGGGCCGAAGGGGAAGCTGGGGCCCGTGGACCAGCGGCGGCGCTCGAAGTCGAAGATCTCGAGCGAGCTCAGCGAGCCCGAATCGTTGGCGCCGCCGGCGGCGTACAGGCGGTCGCCGATCACCGCGAGCGCGTGAGCGGCACGCGGCGTGGGGGCGTCGGCCAGCCGTCGCCAGCGGTTGCGCCGTGGGTCGAATTGCAGCAGCGCGCGTGTGGGCAGGGCCAGTCCCTGCCGGTAGCCGCCGTGCACGTAGAGCCGGCCGTCGTGGACGGCGGCCGTCGGGTGGTTGAGGGCGAGCGGCATCGGCGGCATCCGCGACCACCGGTTGCGGGCGATGTCGTAGCGCTCCACGGCGGCGCTCGTCTCGCCGCTCGTCCGCTCGAAGCCGCCCACCACGTAGATCGAGCGCCCGATCCGCGCTGCGGCCACCTCCGTACGCTCGAGCGGAGCGGCTCGCAGGGCGGTCCAGCGATCGCTGCGCGCCGTCTCGGCCCCGCCCGGTCCATCGGAACCGACCGCCGCCACGGCCACCGCGGTACCACCCAGCAGCGCCACGGCCGCGCCGAGCAGCAGCCGCGGCGAGCGCATCAGGACGAAACGGCCTGGGCCAGCGTCTCTTCGGCGTGGTAGCTGGACCGCACCAGCGGGCCCGCAGCCACCGACTCGAAGCCCATGGCGTAGGCCTCGCGCTCGAGGTCGGCGAACTCCTCGGGGTGCCAGTAGCGCACCACCGGCAGGTGGTCGCGTGTGGGGCGCAGGTACTGGCCCACGGTCAGCACCTGCACTCCGTGTGCTCGCAGCGTCCCGAACGTGTCCAGCAGCTCCTCGCGCGACTCGCCCAGGCCGGTCATCAGGCCCGACTTGGTCACGATCTCCTCCGCGCCCATCTCCTTGGCGTTTCGCAGCACCCGGCAGGAGCGCAGGAAGCGCGAGCCGCGCCGGGCCAGTGGATAGAGCCTCGGGACGGTCTCGACGTTGTGGTTGAACACGTCGGGTCGCTCGGCGATCACGCGGGCGAGGGGCATCTCCTCGCCGCGGAAGTCAGGCGTGAGCACCTCGACCTTGCAGCCGGACGCCAGGCGCCGGATGGAGCGGATCACGCCGACGAAGGCCGACGCGCCGAGGTCGGGCAGGTCGTCGCGGTCCACGCTCGTGATGACCGCGTGGCGGAGGCCCATCTTGCGTACCGACTGGGCCACTCGCAGCGGCTCGAGCGGGTCGTTGTGCGTGGGCTTGCCGGTCTTGACGTTGCAGAAGCCGCAGCGGCGGGTGCAGGTGTCGCCGAGGATCATGAAGGTCGCGGTGCCGCGCTCCCAGCACTCGCCGATGTTGGGGCAGGCGGCCTCCTGGCAGACGGTGTGCAGCTCCTGGCCCTCGATCATTCCGCGCAGTTCTCGATAGTGAGGGCCGCCCGGCGCCGGGCGCTTGAACCAGGCCGGCTTGCGGTCCCGGAAGGGGCGCACCTGGCCCATCTCCAGCACACGGGCTCCGCCGGGGTTGGAGCGCGCGCGGGTGCTCATGCAGGCACCGCCTCGCGCTCGAACAGACGCCGCTCGGACACCAGCCGCTGCCGCAGGCCGAACGCCTCCGCGAAGCGCCACGCCATGCGCTTGCGAAAGCAGGGCAGCGACCTCGTGCGACCGGTCTCGCGGGCCACGGAGGTCATCTGGAGGTGGTCGATTCCACAGGGCACGATCCAATCGAAGGGAGTGAGGTCGTTGTCGACGTTCACGGCCAGTCCGTGAGTCGAAACGCCGCCCGAGACCCGCACGCCGATCGACGCGATCTTGGCTTCGCCGGTCCAGACCCCGGTGTAGGGCGTGTCGCGTACCTCGGACGCGATCCCCTCGTCGGCCAGCGCGGCCACGATCGAACGCTCCATGGCGTGCACGAAGTCCGCCACGCGGTCGACGCCCATGACCGGGTAGGCCACCAGCTGCCCCGGCCCGTGGTAGGTCACCCGGCCGCCGCGATCGGTGTCGCACACCTGGATGCCGCGCTCTCGGTACCAGTCCTCGCCGGCGGGAAGATCGCCGGGCTCGCTGCGCCGCCCCTTGGTGTATACCGGCGGGTGTTCGAGCACGAGCAGCAGATCGGGAATCTCGTCGGCCCGGCGCCGCTCGCGCAGGCGCTCCTGAAGCGCGAGGCCGTCCCGGTAGGGGAGCGAGGGAAGCTGGGCGACCCAGAGCTCGGACACGTCCCCAAGGCTACTGACCCAGGTGTCTAGCCTTCGCTCGGTGAAGAGCGAGGAGCGCTTCTGGCCGGCCCGCATCCGCTGGCGGCTGCGCGGCGCGACCATGTGGCCGGCCTTCATCGCCGTCACGCTCATCGACGGTCTGCTCCTGCACCTGCTCCCACCGGTGCGCACCGGGGTGGACATCGTCCCCGGGATCCTGCTCGCCACGTTCGCGAACCTGGTGCTGGTCGGCGCGCTGGCGCCCTGGCTGGCCAAGCGCACCTGGGCGCGCCGCACGGCGGCCGAGGAGGGAGCTCCACCGCGGGCCCAGCTCGAGGTTCTGATCGACCGCATCGGGACCGGCCTGCTGCTGGCCGGCGTCGCGGGCGTGCTGGCCGCCGGGCTGGCGGCGCGCCCGACGGTGGTCTCGGAGACCGAGGACACCGAGCGCAACGCTAGGGCCTTCCGCGAGCTCGTCCTCCACACGCAGAACCCCGAGCTCATCCGCAACCTCGAGACCGCGAACACCGTACGTCTGGGCGAGGACTACTTCCGCACGTGCATAGCGCGCGACGACCGCGATCGCTTCTTCTGCGCATTCGTGGACACCAGCAGCGATCCGGTCGAGATCACGCCGGATCGCAGCGCCGAGCCCAACACGAACTTCCGCGCATCACCCTGAGCCAGCGGCCGGGAAGCCGTGCCGCTATCCGACCCGGCCCAGCGAGATCAGCCGCCGGCCGCCGCCCTCGACCTCGAACAGCTCGATCCTGTTGGCGCCGCGGCGCAGCGCGCTCTCGGGCACCACGAACGAGAAGAACTCTGCCGAACGGCGTCTCAGCCGGAAGCTGCGGCCCACCGCGCGGATGCGCCCGTTGACGGCGAGGGCGAGGTCGCGCAGCCCGTCACGGGATGCTCCGTCGAGCCGTCCGGTGATGCGCGTGGGCAGGATCGGGTCGTCGCGGCGGACGTCGCGCAGCAGGTCGCTGTTGGCCACTACGGCCCGAACGCCCGTGGCCGCTCCGGCCGTGGCCGTCGAGGCAAGCCGGTCCTGTGCGCCGCGGCTCACCTCGAGCTCGCCCGGCGCGCGGTCGAGCAGCCGGCGGTTGGGGCCGACGCGGTAGACGCCGGCCCAGGGGTCGCCGAACAGCAGCCTGCTCTGGGTCCCCGTGCCGAACAGCCGGGCCCAGCGCAGCCGGTTGGCCTGCCGGCGCTCCTCGAGCTCGTCGGCATCGATGCGGATCACCCGCCTGAGATTGCGCGTCCTTATTGCCAGCTTCTCGCGGGCGCGGGATGCCTCGTCGTAGACCGAGAGCCCGTCGTGGGGCCACCACACGCGGGTGCCGAGCAGCTGGGCGATCGTGGGCACCAGGTCGATGTTGCGCACGAGGCTCTCGTCGACCTCACCCTCCAGCTGCCCGGGCGCCTTGACGAAGAGGGGCACCGGGGCCACCTCGTCGACGGTGGCCTCGCTCACCAGGCGGCGGCTGGGCGCGCCGATGTCGAACGAGTAGCCGTGGTCGGCCACCACCACCAGGGCGGCGCGGCGCAGCAGACCCGTACGGCGCAGCCGGGCGAGCAGCCTCCCGAGCTCATGGTCGGTGTAACCGACCTGGAGCAGGTGGCGCACGTGGTTGTGCTCGGAGAGGCGAGTGTCGCTGAAGCTGACGGCCTGGTTGATGCCTCGCACCGGATCCTCCCCGCTGGGTCGGTTGGGGCGTCCGGAGGGCAGGTAGACCCAGGGCTCGTGCGGGAGCAACGCATGGTGCAGATAGAAGGCGGGCCGCTCGCGCCGGCGGATGCTGCCCATCCAGTTGTGCAGGCGCGCCGGCCGGCCCCCGCCCTTGAGGCGGTCGAGCACGCCGGGACGGCGCGAGCGCGCCCCTTCGCAGATGCGCGGCGGGCAGACCGCGGTGGCCGATTCCACCTTGTGGATCTCGTATCCCAGCCGATTCATCAGGTGAAAGACGCTGGGCTGGTGGCTGCGCACGTCGGGTGCGGTGCCGCGCGCGGGCAGCCGCGCATCGAGGATGCTCGGTACCGCCTTGAAGGTCGAGTCGTAGACGGTGTGTCCGTTCGGGAACCAGGTGGAGATCGAGGCGAGCTCGGCGAAGTTGGGAAAGCGCTCGGCGTCAATCTGCCCGTCGGGACCGAGCAGGTCGTCGGTGGGGAACTCATCGAAGATGACCATCACCACCGGTGGCCTGTCGGTGGCCACGATCGCCTGCGGCTCGTCCTCGGCGTCACTCGCACAGCCGCACGCCACCGCGAGCGCGGCGACGACGAGCGCGGCAAGGGGCCCCCGGGTCACCCCAGGGAATGTAAAAGAGAGGTTGCCGGGTTGTTACCGGCCGTCTAGGAGACGGCGAGTGCTCGCAGCCGGCCCGAGGCGGTGATCTCGAACACCTCGATGCGGTTGCGACCCTCGCGCAGCGCCGTCTCCGGCACGTTCAGCGCGTAGTGCTCGGTGGTGTCACCGGTTAGGTGGAAGCTTCGTCCCACCGCCTCGATGCGCCCGTTGACGGCCACGGCGACGTCGCGCTCCTCACCCGGGGTCCCGCCGCGCAGGTTGCCGGCCACCTGTGCGGGAACCAGCCCGCTCCCTCGGCGGACGCGCGCGTACGAGTCCTCAGCGGCAATGCCGGCGGTCAGCGTGCCCGCGGACGAGCGCGCCAGGCTGCCCGTCTCTCGGCCGATGAGCGAGCGGTGCGCCCCGATGCCCGTGTAGAGGCTCTCCCACGTCCCCGAGCCCAGCTGGCGCAAGCGCCGCCGAACCACCGCGCGGCGGCGAGCCTGCCAGCGCCGCCCGGAGAGCCGTACGGTCGCGCTGAAGTCGCGCGTGGTCACCGCCACGCCACGCCGCCGCCGCACCACCCGCGAGAAGGCCGAGCGACCGTCGCTGCGGTAGCCCAGGGGCATTCCGAGGAGGTCGGCGATCGTTGGAGTCACGTCGAGCGTCTCGGTGTAGACGTCGCTCACCTTCGCGCCACGCTGGCCGGGCGCCTTGACGAGGAAGGGCACGGGGTTCAGCTCGTGCACGTTCCCCGCGCTCACGGTGCGGCGCGTCGACACGCCCACCTGCCAGGCGTAGCCGTGGTCAGCGGTGACGAGCACGAGCGTGTCGTCGTAGATCCGCTCGCGCCGGAGCCGTCGCAGCACGCGCCCCAGCAGCCGGTCCATGAAGCCGAGCTGAAGCAGGTAGCGCTGCTCGTTGTGGCGGGTGAGATAGGGGTGGGCAAAGCCGGGGACGCCGTTCATGTGGGGCACGAGATCGCGCGCCCCGGTACGCGTTTGCGCGCCCGACGGCAGATAGAGGTAGGGCCCGTGGGGAAGCAGCACGTGCTTCATCCACAGCGTCGGGCGGCTGCTCGCCCGGATCCCGCGGGCGAAGCGCCCGAAGCGCTCCGCCCGGCCCCGGTTGAGGTTGGGGATGATGGCCGGCCGGCGCCTGTGTGCCTCAGCACAGAACCGGGGCGGGCAGAGGGCGGTGGCCTCTTCGGATGCCACGATCCGGTAGCCGCGCCGGCCCAGGGCGGTGAAGATCGAACGCGGGTGGTCGCGCCGCTCGGGTTGCGTGCCCGGCCGCGGGCGCATCCCGTCCAGGATGAGCGGCACCGCCTTGGTCGTCGAGTCATACGACGAGTAGGCGTTGCGAAACCAGGTGGAGTCGCCGGCCAGCGCGGCGAAATTGGGGTAGCGGCCCGGGTCGATCCGGCCGCGAGCATCGAGTAGCGAGTCGCCGGGAAACTCGTCGAGCACGAGCAGCACCACGTTGGGCTTTGCCTTCACTGCAGCCTCGCCGTGCAGCGCGGCGACCGGCTCGGAGAGTCCCTCGTCGCGCTCCTCTCCGGTGGCCGAGGCCCAGCCGAGCACAAGGGCGCCGACGAGGCTGGCACCGAGCAGCAGGCGAGTGATTGGCAGGTGCATGACTTTCGTGTACCGCGTCGCCCCGACGTTTCACCAGCGGGTAACGGAACGGCCGCAAAGCTGTAACAGAACGCAACACCGGCAATCCTGCAAAATTCGAGACCGAATGGATTCCGACATGCTGGACAGCGGCTCCGTAGGCGAGGTTCGTTTCGTGCGTGAGATGCCGCGCACCCTAGCTGCGCTCGAGTTCGCCGATCAGCACCACGCGGGCCAGCGGCGCGAGGTCGACGGCGCTCCCTTCGTCATGCATCCGCTCGAGGTCGCCGGTCTGCTGCATGACGCCGGCTATGCGGACGACGTGGTGGCCGCCGGGGTGCTCCACGACGTGCTCGAAGACACGAGCGCGAGGCGGTCCGACCTGGAGCGGGGCTTCGGCTCCGAGGTGGCCCGCCTGGTGTCCGCGGTCACCGACGACCCGTCGATCGAGGACCCGGCGGAGCGCAAGGCGGCTCTGCGCCTCCAGGTCTCACAGGCGGGCGAGTGCGCGGCCGTCATCTTCGCGGCGGACAAGGTCTCCAAGGCGCGTGAGCTGCGCTTGATGACCACGCGGCGGCGCGTGGGGCGTGAGGCCCAGCTCAAGCTCAACCACTACCGCGAGAGCCTCGACATGCTTGCCGAGCTGATCCCCGACCACGCACTCGTCGGGCAGTTGCGGACGGAGCTGGAGGCGATCGAAGCGCTGCCGGGCGTTTAAGGGGTCCGACCCCTCAGTCGGTCTCGAGGTTGACCATGACGTGCTTGATCTCGGTGTAGTCCTCCAGCGCGTACTGCGACATGTCCTTGCCGTAGCCCGACTGCTTGAAGCCGCCGTGCGGCATCTCGCCGGCCATCGTGATGTGGTCGTTGATCCAGACCGTGCCGAAGCGGATCGCGTTGGCCACCCGGTGGGCGCGAGCGATATCTCGCGTCCATACCGATGAGGCGAGGCCGTAGCGGGTGCCGTTGGCCCATTCGATGGCCTTGGCCTCGTCGTCGAACTGCTGGACGGTGATCACCGGTCCGAAGATCTCGTTCTGGATCATCTCGTCGTCCTGACGCAGGTCGGCGATCACGGTGGGCTCGAGAAAGGCACCGGGTAGGTCGGGCTCGCTGCCGCCGGTCACGATCTCGGCATTGGCGGGCCTGCGCTCGAGGAAGCCCTCGACGCGCTCGCGCTGGAGCTGCGAGTTGAGCGGACCGAGCGTGGTCTCCGGGTCGAACGTATCGCCCACCTTGTAGCCGCCGGCCTCTGCGGCCAGGCCGTTGACCACGTCGTCATAGATCTTCGAGGAGGCCAGGACGCGCGTGGCCGCGGTGCAGTCCTGACCGGCGTTGTAGAGGCCCGTCGCGGCGATCGTCTCCATCGCGGCCTCGACGTCCACGTCGTCGAACAGGATCACGGGGGCCTTGCCGCCGAGTTCCAGGTGCACGCGCTTGAGCGTGTCGGCGGCCGCCGCCGCGATCCACTTGCCGGTGCCGGGCGATCCGGTCAGCGAGACCATGTCGATGTCGGGGTGGGTTACCAGCGAGGAGCCGGCCGGCTTGCCGTGACCGGTGATCACGTTGAGCACCCCCGCTGGCAGGATCTCGCCGGCCAGCTCCGCCAGCTTGACCGTCGACACCGGCGTGGACTCCGCCGGCTTGAGGACGATGGTGTTCCCGGTGGCCAGCGCGGGACCGATCTTCCAGATGGCCATCATGAGCGGGTAGTTCCAGGGAGTGATCTGGCCCACCACGCCGACCGGCTCGCGGCGGAGGATCGAGGTGCGGCCGGCCACGAATTCGGCGGCGGCCTTGCCCTCCATCACGCGGCCGGCGCCGCCGAAGAAGCGCAGGTTGTCGCACAGGAAGGGCATCTCGTCCTCGAGGAAGGCATTGCGCGGCTTGCCCGCGTCGGCGGCCTCGAGGTCGGAGATCTCCTCGCCGTGCTCCTCCAGCGCATCAGCCAGCTTGAAGAGCGCGTTGGCCCGTTCGCCCGGAGGGGTGGCCGCCCAGCCGGGGAAGGCGCTCTTGGCCGCGGCGACTGCGCGGTTCACGTCCTCCTCGCTGGACAGCGGCTGCTCGGCGATGACCTCGCCGTTGGCCGGGTTGGTCACCTCCTCGGTGGCTCCCTCGGCGGCGTCCACGAACTCGCCGTTGATGAAGTTGCGCAAAGTGGTCTTGGTGGCGATCGACACAGGTCTCATCTAGGCGGTAACGCTGAACACGTCTTCCACGGGCGTGTGGTCCATGCCCGTCGCTTCGGCCACCGCGGGGTGGGTGACCTTGCCGGCGGCCACGTTGACCCCGGGCTTGAGGCCCGGCAGCGCCTCGATGGACCCCTCCACGCCCTGGTCGGCCAGCGCCAGCACGTACGGCAACGTCGCGTTGGTCAGGGCAAAGGTCGAGGTCACGGGGACCGCACCGGGCATGTTGGCCACGCAGTAGTGGGTCACCCCGTCGACCTCGTACACCGGGTCGGAGTGGGTGGTCGCCCGCGAGGTCTCGAAACAGCCGCCCTGATCGATGGAGACGTCCACCAGCACCGCGCGCTCCTTCATCAGCGACAGCTGGTCTCGGGTGATCACGAACGGCGCCTTGGCGCCATGAATCAGCACCGCCCCTATCACCAGATCGGCGTGCGGCAGCATCTCCTCGATCGACAACGTCGACGAATACACCGTCGAGGCGCGGCCGCCGAAGGCGATGTCGAGTTCACGCAGCCGGTCGATCGAGCGGTCATAGACGAACACGTCGGCCTCCATGCCGATCGCGATGAAGGCCGCGTTCTGGCCCACCACCCCGCCGCCGATCACCATCACCGTGGCCGCCGCCACCCCCGGCACACCACCCAGCAGCACTCCACGCCCGCCGAGCGGGCGCTCCAAGAAGAACGCGCCCGCCTGAGTGGCGATCTTGCCCGCCACCTCCGACATCGGCGCCAGCAGAGGCAGCCGCCCGCGGTCGTCCTCCACCGTCTCGTAGGCGATGCAGGTCGCGCCCGACTCCACCAGCCCGCGCGTCAGCTCCGGATCGGGAGCCAGATGCAGATAGGTGAACAGCACCTGATCGGCACGCAGCATCGACACCTCCACCGGCTGCGGCTCCTTCACCCCCAGCACCAGCTCCGCCTCTCGGAACACCGACGACGCGTCGGGCAGTACCCGGGCGCCCTGCGCCTCGTACTCGGCGTCCGGGATCGTCGAACCCAGCCCTGCGCCCGCCTGTACGAACACCTCGTGACCGCGATCGGTCAGCTCACGCACGCCTGCGGGCGTGAGCGATACGCGGTACTCGTCCGTCTTTATCTCAGTCGGCACTCCGACCTTCATTCGCGTCACTTCCTCCTCTAATGGACCAGTTCGCGTGCGCGCAGGGCCAGCCAGAACTCGATCCGGTCGCGGGCGATTGACAGGTCTCGCCCGGTGAGCTGTTCGACTCTGCGTATCCGGTAGCGCAGCGTATGCCTGTGGCAGTAGAGCTCGCGTGCCGCCTTCTCCCACTGCCCGTTCTGCTCGATGAACGCCTCCAGCGATCGGATCAGCTCGTCGCCGTACTCGCCGCTCGCGTCCTCCAGAGGACCGAGCACGCTGTCGCAGTAGAGCCGCAGGGCGTCGTCGTCCTGCAGCGAGAGCAGGAGCTGAAAGGCCCCCAGGTCACGGTAGGAGGCCACGGCCGGGGTCGAGCCGTTGGCGAGCTCAGCCGCCTCGAGGGCGCAGCGCGCCTCGTGGAAGGTCCGCCGCAGAGAGCCCACCGGGGCCGGCCGCGACGCGGCGGCGCGCAGCTCGCCGTGCTCGGACACGAGCGCGTCGCGGGCACGGGTGGCGAGGCCGACCGAATCGGTGCCCTCGCGGACGTCGACCACGGCGCACAGCAGGCGCTCGCGCCCGGCCACGAGCGCCCCCACGCCGGCATCGGCGAGGAAGCGGTCGAGGTCCGCCTCGGCGGGCGTTGCGGACGCGCCGTCGCGGCCGCCGAACACGAGCACGGCGGCGTTGGCGCCCACCCCGAACGGCCGCAGGCGCACCGCCAGCTCCGACTCCGACAGCCGTCCCGTCAGCGCTTCGGCCAGCACGTCACCCGCCAGCCGGCGCTCGGTGTCGCGCATGGCGCGCTGACGCATCAGCTCGAGCGCCACCACCGTGACCGCCTGTTGGAGGATCAGGCGCTCGAAGTCGCCGATGCCGCCGGCGTCGCGCGTGGCCAGGAGCCAGGCCTGGGGCGCGCCGCGCCCGCGGATGGAGACGGGCAGCACGAGCGCCCGGCCGGACAGGTCGGGATCGTCGGGAACGAACTCTGCTCCCTCGCCGGGACGGCTGCCGCCCGCGCCCAGCTCGGCCGAGCGCCGGCGCACCTCGGTGCGGACGTGCTCGATCGCCTCCGCCGGCAGCTCGCGGCGAAACACCTTCGACGCGATCGTCTCGCCGCGGGCCGACAGCACCGACACCGCGCCGCCGATGGCGGCGGTCAGCGCGCGCACCAGCTCATCGAGCCCGCGCTCCTCGAGCACCAGCCGTTCCAGGCGCTTGTGGATCGCGATGCCGCGCTGGAGCACCTCATACTGCTCGTTGACCAGCCGCGTGAACGCCTTCTCGGTCAGCGCGATGAACGGCAGCTCGTAGGGAACCTCGAAGACCGGAAAGCCGAGAGCGCGCGCCTCGTCCACCACGGCCTGCGGCAGCTCGGCATGGTCGAAGCCGGTGCCGAAGCCCAGACCGGCCAGGTGGCGGCCCGACAACAGCCGGACGAACTCGCGCTGGCGCTGCTCGCCGTCGAGCTGGATTCCGGTGGTCAGCAGAAGCTCCCCGCCCGACAGCCACGGGGTTGGGTCGGGGAGCTCCGAGATGTGAACCCAGCGGACGGGGGCGTCGGCGTTGTCCTCGCCGGAGGCCAGCTCGAGGGCCATCTCGGTGACGAGACCTCGAACCGTGAGCATGGGTCAGACCGGCCGGCTCCGGCGCCGGCTTAGTGGTGGATCCGGTCCCAGGCCTCCGAGAGCACGGAGCGCAAGACGCTGTCGATCTCCTCGAACTGCTCGGTGTCCGCGATCAGCGGCGGCGAGAGCTGCACCACCGGGTCACCGCGGTCGTCCGCCCGGCAGATCAGGCCACGCCGGAAGAACTCACCCGACATGAAGCCGCGCAGGAGGTCCTCCGACTCCTCGCTGTTGAACGTCTCCTTGGTCTCCTTGTCCTTGACCAGCTCGATCGCGTGGAAGTAGCCGGCACCGCGGACGTCGCCGACGATGGGCAGATCCTCGTGCAGGGCGTCGAGCATCTGGCGAAACTCGCCCTCCTTGGCACGCACGTGGCCGCACAGGTCCTCGCGCTCGAAGATGTCGAGGTTGGCCATGGCCATGGCCGCCGACACCGGGTGTCCGCCGAAGGTGATGCCGTGGTTGAAGGCCTTCGTGTCGTGCATGAAGGGCTCGGCCACCCTGTCCGAGACGATCACCGCGCCCATCGGCGCGTAGGCCGAGGTCAGTCCCTTGGCCGTGGTGATCATGTCCGGCTCGACGTTGAAGCGCTGGCAGCCGAAGTAGTGGCCCAGCCGGCCCCACGAGCAGATGACCTCGTCGGAGATCAGCAGGACGTTGTGGGCGTCGCAGATCTCGCGCACCCGCTGCCAGTAGCCGTCCTGGGGCACGAAGCTGCCGCCCGAGTTCTGTACCGGCTCGAGGATCACCGCCGCGACGGTCTCAGGACCCTGGAACTCGATCATCTCCTCGATCGCGTTGGCGGCCCAGAGCGGGTCACGGTCCTCGGGCCAGCGGTAGCTGTTGGTGTTCGGTACGTGATGGGCGCCGGGCACGAGCGGTTCGAAGGTGGTGCGCAGCGGCGTGATGCCGGTGATCGAGAGAGCGCCGAAGGTGGTGCCGTGATACGCGGTTTCGCGCGAGATGATCTTCGTCTTCAGCGGATCGCCGTTGAGCTTGTGGTACTGACGAGCCAGCTTCCAGGCCGACTCGACGGCCTCGGAGCCGCCGGAGGTGAAGAACACGCGGTTGAGATCGCCCGGAGCCAGGCCGGCGATGCGCGAGGCCAACTCGATGGCGGTGGGATGGGCATAGCTCCAGTTGGTGAAGAAGCCGAGCTCCTTGACCTGGGCCGCAGCGGCTTCACCGATTTCGGTGCGGCCGTGGCCCGCGTTCACGCAGAACAGCGCCGAGAGGCCATCCAGGTAGCGCTTGCCGTGCTCGTCGTAGACGTAGCAGCCCTCGCCCCGCGTGATGATGGGGATCTGGTGGGCGTCGTCGTAGGCCCCCATGCGGGTGAAATGCATCCATAGGTGCCGGCGGGCCTTCTCCTGAAGCTCGCTCGGCGTACCGGCGGCAGGCTCGAAGACGGTCTGAGGCGTTGTGGCCACTGGGTGTCTCTCCTCCACTTCGAAATACGACTAGACGCTCTGGACAACGGTATCGACGGCCCAGCGGCTCGGCAAGGGCTCAGTTGGGCAAAATGGCTGCTTGCCGAGTTGTCCAATTTGGATAGTTAGCGCACGATGTTTTCAGCAGTTCGCCTCTTGCGGTAGGTACGTTTCGGCCATAGTTTGCGCACCAGCATGAGCCAAGGGGTCCAATCGGACGCCGGCACGCCCAGCGTTCGGCTCGAGCACGTGACCAAGCGCTTCGGCGATTTCACCGCCGTGCGCGCCATGGAGCTCGATATCGCGCAGGGCGAGTTCTTCACCCTGCTCGGCCCCTCGGGCTGCGGCAAGACGACCACCCTGCGGATGGTGGCCGGCTTCGAGGAGCCCAGCGAGGGCCGCGTACTCCTCGACGGCGAGGACGTGACGGGACGCCCGGCGTTCAAGCGCCCCACCAACACGGTGTTCCAGAGCTACGCGCTCTTCCCCCACCGCTCGGTCGAGAAGAACGTGGCCTTCGGCCTCGAGCGCAAGCGCGTCGACCGCGCCGAGGTCAGGCGTCGCGTGGCCGAGGAGCTCGAGCGCGTGGGCCTGTCCGCCGAAGCCAAGCGCCGGCCCGCGCAGCTGTCGGGCGGCCAGCAGCAGCGGGTCGCCCTCGCCCGCGCGCTCGTCAACCGCCCCGCCGTGCTGCTGCTCGACGAGCCCCTCGGCGCACTCGACCTCAAACTGCGCAAGCAGCTGCAGGTCGAGCTCAAGCGCATCCAGCGCGAGGTGGGGATCACGTTCATCTACGTGACCCACGATCAGGAGGAGGCGCTCACCATGTCTGACCGCATCGCGGTCATCAACAGAGGCGTGATCGAGCAGGTCGCCGACCCCGAGACGGTCTATGAGCGTCCCGGCACCACCTTCGTCGCCGGCTTCATCGGCGTCTCCAACCTGATGCCCGGACAGGTGGTCTCGGCGAGCAACGGTGCAGGTGCCGAGCTCAAGCTGGACGCCGGGCCCGTGGTGCGCACGACCTCGTCGGGCGGAGCCACGGGCGGCGAGCGTGTGCATGCGGTGGTGCGGCCCGAGAAGCTCGTGCTCAGCGGCGGAGGCGAGGCCGCGGGCGACGGCGCGAGCGTCGAGGGCCAGGTCGAGAGCTCGCTGTATCTGGGTACCGCGACCCAGATGGTCCTGCTCCTCGGAGACGGTACGCGCATGACCGTGCTGGTGCCGAACGCCGACGCCGAGGCCCGCCACGACCTGCCGGGCGCGGGAGAGGCGGCCCGGCTTTCGTGGTCGAGCGACAACATCCACATCGTGAGAGACGCGGTGGGGCCCGAGGACGCCCCTGCCGCGGTGACAGAGACATCACAGAGAGAGGAACGCAAGCCGTGAGCCCCATCGACGACGACCTGGAGCGGCAGTTCGAGCGACTGTTGCGTGACCCACTCACCCGCCGGCGGCTCATGCAGCGCGGCGCGGCGGGCGCGCTGAGCGTGTCGGCGCTGGCCTATCTGGCCGCCTGCGGCACCGACGACCCCGGCGGAAGCGACGGCGGGTCGGACAGCGAGGACCAGAAGGCGATTGCCAAGGACGAGATCGCCGACTCGCTCTACTTCGCGAACTGGCCGCTCTACATCGAGGAGGACCGGGGCACCCTCAAGGAGTTCGAGGAGGAGTACGGCACCAAGGTCAAGTACGTCGAGGAGATCAACGACAACACCGAGTTCTTCGGCAAGGTCCGCCAGCAGTATGACCAGGGCGACTCGGGCGGCCGCGACATCCACGTGGTCACCGACTGGATGGCGGCGCGGATGATGCGCCTCGGCTACGTGCAGAAGTTCGACAAGAAGGAGCTGCCGAACGTTCAGGCCAACCTGATCGATCGTCTGAAGTCGCCACCGTTCGATCCCGAGCGCGAGTACTCGGTGCCCTGGCAGTCGGGCTTCGGCGGGATCGTCTACCGCAAGGACAAGGTCAAGCGCGAGCCCAGGTCGATCGACGATCTGTTCGATCCGGACTACAAGGGCAAGGTCACGATGCTGACCGAGATGCGCGACACGGTGGGACTGGTGGCTGCGTCGATGGGAGCGAATCCGGAGACTGCGAGCCTGGACGAGTTCATGGCGGCGGTCGAGAAGATCGGCGAGGGGGCCGAATCGGGTCAGATCCGCGGCTTCACCGGCAACGAATTCACCAAGGACCTCGCCAAGGGCGACTCGTGGGTGATCATCGGCTGGTCGGGCGACTCGGTGCAGCTGCAGGCCGACAACCCGAATATCCAGTTCGTCGCACCGGAGACCGGGGTCAACCTGTGGACAGACAACATGCAGATCCCCGTGGGTGCTCCGGCGGCGTACACGGCGCAAAAGATGATCGACTTCGTCTACCGGCCCGAGGTCCAGGCCGACATCGCCGAGTACGTGAACTACATCTGCCCGGTGAACGGCGTGAAGGAGATACTGACCGAACGCGATCCGGCGCTCGCGAACAACCAGCTCATCTTCCCTGACGAGCAGACGCTGGCGGACGCCTTCATCTTCCGGCAGCTGAAGCCCGAGGAAGAGGCGGAGCTCGACGACGCCTTCCAGAAGGTGATCGGCGCCTAGGTGCGCTGCGGGTCCCGCTCGTGAAGGGCAGGCTGCGGAAGGCGGGCTTGCCCTACCTGCTGCTGCTGCCGGGCCTCGGCTGGCTGGCGGTCTTCTTCGCCGTGCCGCTGTTCATCATGGCGCTGGAGTCGCTCAAGACGGGCACGATCGACACCGGCTTTCAGCTCACCTGGGCCTTCTCCAACTACTCGGACGCGCTGTCGGACTACAGCGAGCAGTTCCTGCGCTCGTTCGAGTACGCCGGGCTGGCCACGCTGTTCGCGCTGCTGATCGGCTATCCGCTTGCCTACGTGATCGCGTTCCGCGGCGGCAGGTACCGCAACGCGCTGCTGCTGGCCGTGATCGTGCCCTTCTTCATCACCTACCTGATCCGCACGCTGTCCTGGGAGACCATCCTCTCCGACTCGAGCATCGTGGTGCAGACGCTGCGAACCCTCGGCATCGTCTCCGAGAACGGGCGCGTGCTCGATACCACGGCCTCGGTGGTGGCGGGCATCACCTACAACTTCCTGCCCTTCATGATCCTGCCGCTGTACGCCTCGCTGGAGCGCATCGACCCGCGTCTGCTGGAGGCCGGCTACGACCTCTACGGCCGTCGCCGCGACGTCTTCCTGCGCGTGACGTTGCCGCTGTCCATGCCGGGCGTGGTGGCGGGGACCCTGCTCACCTTCATCCCGGCGGCGGGCGACTTCATCAACGCCGAGCTGCTGGGAACTCCCAACCAGTTCATGATCGGCAACGTGATCCAGTCGCGCTACCTCGAGGTGGCCGACTATCCGACCGCGGCCGCACTGTCGTTCCTGCTGATGGCGTTCATGCTCGTGATCGTCCTGATCTGGGCTCGGGTCGCGGGTACCGAGGCGCTGCTCGGCACCGAGGGGGAGGCGCGCTGATGGAGGCGGCCACCGCCACGCAGCCGCAGGAGAAGCCCGCCCGGGGCAGCGGGGGAGCCGGGCCTCAGCGGCTTGGCCGGCGGGCGCTCGACTGGCTGCTCAACGCCTACGCCGGGCTGGCCCTGCTCTACCTGCTGGTCCCGATCTTCATCATCATCGTCTTCTCCTTCAACAACCCGAACGGGCGCTTCAACTTCGTCTGGCAGGAGTTCTCGCTCGAGGCCTGGGGCGACCCCTTCGGCGTGCCCGGCATCGGGGACGCCATGCGCACCTCGATCGAGATCGCGGCCCTGTCCACGTTGCTCGCGACGATCCTCGGCACGATCACCGCGCTCGCGCTTGTGCGCTACGAGTTCCGCGGGCGCGCCGCCACCAACCTGTTCATCTTCATCCCGCTGGCCACGCCCGAGGTGGTGCTGGGCGCCGCGCTGCTCTCACTCTTCCTCAACGCGGGCGTGGGCCTCGGCTTCGGGACGGTCCTGATCGCCCACATCATGTTCAACCTGTCGTTCGTGGTGATCACGGTACGCTCGCGGCTGATCGGCTTCGACCGCTCACTCGAGGAGGCGGCGCAGGATCTGGGGGCCACGCCGCTGGAGACCTTCCGGCTCGTGACGCTGCCACTGATCATGCCCGGCGTGATCTCCGCGGCGCTGCTCGCGTTCGCGCTTTCGATCGACGATTTCGTGATCACCTACTTCAACAACGGCTCGACGATCACATTCCCGGTGTTCATCTGGGGAGCGGTCCGCGTGGCGATCCCTCCGCAGATCTACGTGATTGCGTCCATGATCTTCCTGTTCACGCTCGCGATGATGCTGCTGACCATCTGGCAGCAGCGTCGCGCCGAGCGCATGGCCGCCTGGCGGCCCGAGCCCGAGGAGGGTTAGATGGAGGCTTCGACTCCCGCGATCGACGAGGGGCGCAGCGAACACGGTCTGAAGAAGGATGCGATCGGCTTCATCGATGGCCTGATCATCGGGATCGCCTCGACCGCGCCGGCCTACTCGCTGGCCGCAGTGCTGGCGATCGTCGTGGTGCTCGTGGGGGTTCAGGCGCCGGCGGTGCTGCTGGCCTCGTTCATCCCGATGTTCCTGATCGCGTCGGCCTTCTACTACATGAACCGCGCCGATCCCGATTGCGGCACGTCGTTCTCCTGGGTCACGCGCGCGCTGGGCCCGAGCCTCGGCTGGGTGGGCGGATGGGCCATCTGCACCACCGGCATCATCGTCATCGGCTCACTCGCGGATGTGGGCGCCTTCTACATCTTCGACATCCTGAGCCTGGACAGCCTGCGCGACGACAAGACCGCGGTGACCATCTTCGCGATCCTGATCATCGCCGCGATGACCCTCATCTGCGTGCTCGGCACCGAGCTGTCGGCACACTTCCAGCGCTTCATGATCGGCGCCCAGGTGCTGGCGATGCTGATCTTCGCGGCCGTGGCGATCATCAAGGTCGCGGCGGGAGACGCCGGCAGCGCCTCCATCGATCCCGAGCTGTCCTGGTTCTCGCCCTTTGCCGTCGACAGCCTCAACGTGCTCGTGCTCGGCCTGCTGACCGGCGTGTTCATCTACTGGGGCTGGGAGTCCGCGGTCAACCTCAACGAGGAGACCGAGGACTCCACGAGCGCGCCCGGCCTCGCGGCCGTGGTGTCCACTGTGATCCTGCTGGTGACCTACGTGGCCACCACGGTGGCCATCATCGCCTTTGCCGGGCCAGAGCAGGTGGCCGAGTACGAGGACGACACCGCGCTGTTCGGCGCGGTCGCGGACCAGGTGCTGGGCAGCGAGCTGAGCTGGATCGTGGTGCTCGCGATCATCACTTCGGCGATTGCCTCAACGCAGACCACGATCCTGCCGGCGTCGCGCACCTCGCTCTCCATGGCCCGCCAGGGCGCGTTTCCCGCCGCCTTCGGCAAGGTCCATCCCCGCTATCTGACCCCCCATGTCTCGACGATCGCGATCGGCGCGATCGCCGCCATCTGGTACGGGGTGCTCAACTCGGTCTCGCAGAACTTCCTGTTCGACTCGCTGACCGCGTTGTCGCTGATGATCGCCTTCTACTACGCCCTCACCGGGCTCTCCTGTGCCGTCTACTACCGGCGCGAGCTCACAAAGTCGGTGAAGAACTTCCTCTTCATCGGCGTGGGCCCGCTGGTGGGCGCGGGGATCCTGGGCTACCTGTTCTACAAGGCCATCAGGGAGTACTCGAAGGTCGGCGACTCCTACAGCGGGACCCAGGCCTTCGGAGTGGCGATCCCGGTGGTGCTCGGTCTCGGGCTTCTGCTCCTCGGGGTCGTGCTCATGCTGGTCTGGCGCCTGCTGGGCCACGATGACTACTTCGGGCGCAGACGCGAGATCGTCGACCCCGACGTGGCCGAGGGCCGCAAGCTGGGAGTGGCCGCCGTGCCGGAGGAAGCGGTCTGATGGCCGAGTCGAGCTCGATTGTCGTGGGCTTCGACGGCGGACTGTGCGCGGTCAAGGCCCTCGACACCGCGGTGGAGCTGGCAATGCAGTTCGGCGACAGAATCGTGATCGTCTTCGGAGCCGGTCCGCCGGGCACGCCCACCGAGGAGTACCGCGAACACCGTCGCGCGATCGAGGAGATCGGTGAGCGGGTCACGAGCGAGGCGGTCGAACGCGTCCGCGACTATGGAGTGGACGTGGAGGTGGCGGTGGTGCCCGATCGGCCGTCCTCCGCCCTGAACAGCGCAGCGGCGGAGCGCGGAGCGCGCTTCATCGTCGTGGGCAGCTACGGCGAGAGCCCGATCAAGGGCGCGATCGTCGGATCGGTGCCCCACAAGCTGCTGCAGATCTCGGAGACGCCGGTGGTGGTGGTCCGCGCTTGAACCGCGGGCAGCTCGCCGCGCTCGCCGAGCGCGAGCGCGAGCGCTTCGCCCGCGAGCACCCGCGCTCACAGCAATTCCACGAGCAGGCGCGCGCCAGCCTGATCGCCGGCGTTCCCATGTCCTGGATGACGATGTGGGCGGGTGGCTTCCCGGTCTACCTGGACGAGGCGCACGGGGCCCGGGTCGTGGACGTGGACGGCAACGAGTACGCCGACTTCTGCCTGGGCGACACGGGCGCGATGGCCGGCCACTCGCCTGCACCCACCCTGGCTGCCATCCGTGAGCGCGCCGGCATCACCGTGATGCTCCCCACCGAGGACGCCGCCTGGGTGGGCGGCGATCTCGCTCGCCGCTTCGGCGTGCCGTTCTGGCAGTTCGCCCTGAGCGCCACCGACGCCAACCGCTGGGTGTTGCGCATGTTGCGCCAGGTGACCGGCCGTCCCAAGGTGGTGGTCTTCAACTGGTGCTACCACGGCTCGGTCGACGAGGCCTTCGCCGTGCGCAACCGGGCCGGGGCAACGGAGTCCCGCGACGGCAACGTGGGGCCGATGGTCGACCCGGCCCGGACGACCCGGGTGGCGGAGTTCAACGATCTCGCCTCCGTGGAGGAGGCGCTCTCGCACGGCGATGTGGCCTGCGTCCTCATGGAGCCGGCACTGACGAACATCGGGATCGTCCTCCCCGAGCCGGGCTTCCTCGCGGGGGTGCGGGCGGCGTGCAGCGACGCCGGGGCGCTGCTGATCATCGACGAGACCCACACGCTGAGCGCCGGCCCCGGCGGCTGCACCGCGGCCTGGGGGCTCGAGCCGGACGCGGTGACGCTGGGCAAGTCGATCGGCGGCGGGGTGCCGATCGGGGCCTACGGTGTGAGCGCCGACCTGGCCGAGCGGATAGCGGCGGAGACCGAGGCCGACTACGAGGACACGGGCGGGGTGGGAGGGACGCTGGCCGGCAACGCGCTCTCACTGGCGGCCGCGCGGGCCACGCTGGGCGAGGTGCTCACCGACGAGGCCTTCGCGGGGATGGTGGCCCTGCGCGAGCGCTTCGTGGCCGGGGTCGAGGACGTGCTGGCCGCGCGCGAGGTCCCGTGGTCGATCGTCAGCCTGGGTGCCCGGGCCGAGTACCGGTTCACCGCGTCGCCCCCGCGGACAGGCCAGGAGTCGGCGTTGGCCCAGGACGTCGAGATCGAGGACTTCCTGCATCTGCACCTGCTCAACCGCGGCGTTCTCATCACGCCCTTCCACAACATGGCGCTGATGTGCCCGGCCACCACGGAGGCCGACGTCGACCGGCACACCGAGGCCTTCGACGAGGCGCTGGCCGAGCTGTTCGACCGCTAGCTTGCCGCTCGCGTATCCGCTCTAGGCGACCTGGAGGTATCGATGCTCAAGGAGTTCCGCGAGTTCATCCTGCGCGGCAACCTCGTCGACCTGGCGGTGGCGGTGGTGATCGGCACGGCCTTCGGCGCGGTCGTCACCGCGCTGGTGTCGAGCCTCATCACTCCGCTGATCGCTGCCATCGGCGGCGAGCCCGACTTCGGCTCGCTCGATTTCACGATCAACGGCAGCACCTTCCGCTACGGCGTCTTCATCAACGCGCTGCTCGCCTTCCTGATCATCGCCGCGGTGGTGTTCTTCTTCGTGGTCAAGCCCGTCAACGCGATGATGGCCCGCTCGAAGACCGAGGCCCCGGTGGACGAGCAGACCCGCACCTGTCCCGAGTGCCGCAGCGAGATCCCGGTCCTGGCCAACCGCTGCGCCTTCTGTACTGCCGAGGTCGGCCCGGACCCGGCCACCGTGGCGGCCAGTGACTAGGCTGACGCGCTCGTGAGCAGCTACGAGAAGATCGCCGGCCTTCCACTGGAGATCGACACGCTGGGCCTCGAGGGCCGGCAGATCGAGTTCCCCGGGTTCGTACGCAAGACGACCCTGATCAAGCTTCAGGGCGCCGGTGAGACAGGCGTCGGGGAGGACGTGGTCTACGACGCCGACGACCAGGATCGCCTCCAGGCCGCGGGCGGCGAGATCGACGTGACGGGCCGCTTCACGATCGACTCCCTCTCGCGCCGGCTGGACGAGATCTCGCTGTGGCCTCAGGAGCCGGCCCGTCCCGACTTTCGCGACTACCGCCGCTGGGCCTTCGAATCGGCGGCGCTCGACCTGGCGCTGCGCCAGGCCGGCCGCTCGCTGGCCGAGGTGCTGGGACGCGAGCCGCGGCCGCTCAATTACGTGGTCTCGATGCGCCTCACGGCTCCTGCCGAGGGCGAGCCCGAGACCAGCGAGAAGCTCCACCGTGTGCTCGGGAAGTATCCCGGCACGCGCTTCAAGCTCGATCCCACGAACACCTGGACGCCCGAGCTGGTGCAGGAGCTGGTGGACAGCGGCGCGGTCGACTCCGTGGACCTCAAGGGTTGCTACAAGGGCACCCCGGTGGACGTGGAAACCGATCCGGACCTCTACCGGATGGTGATCGAGGCGTTCCCGGAGGCCTGGATCGAGGATCCGGACGTCACGGACGAGACCCGCCCCATCCTCGATCCCGTCAGCGAGCGCGTGACCTGGGACGCTCCGATTCACTCGGTGGCCGACGTGCTCGACCGCCCTTGGCCGCCGCGGATGGTCAACATCAAGCCGTCGCGCTTCGGTCCCCTGAGCAGGCTGTTCGAGATGTACGACTGGTGCGAGCGCGAGGGCGTGGGCGCCTACGGCGGCGGCCAGACCGAGCTCGGCGTGGGCCGCGACCACATCCAGTACCTGGCCTCCCTGTTTCACCCGGATACGCCCAACGACACCGCTCCGGGCGCCTTCAACATGACGGAGGTGCCGGCCGGGCTGCCCGCGAGCCCGATCGAGCTGCCGGTCGCGTCCTCCGGATTTCGCTTTCGTTAGTCGGTGTCGAGACGCAGCTCGAGCTCGAGCTCGTCGGCGATCGGGATGCCGTCCACGCCGGCCGCAGGGATCTCGGGCTTGAGGCGGCGCGACTCGGCCACCGCGTCGCGATGCAACGCTACGAGGCGCAGCCCGCGGCGCTGATAGAAGCGCAGGGCCGGGGTGTTGTCGTTGGTGGTGATCAGCCAGAGCCGCCGACATTCCCGGCGGCGCCCCTCCGCGGCGGCCGCTTCGAGGAGCGCGCTGCCGACGCCGATTCCCTCCTCGAAGGCGTCGACGCTCACCGCCTCCATCTCGGCGTCACGGATCTCGTAGGCCAGCGCGCCGACGAGCCGTCCTTCGTGGCGTGCGACGAGGGTGGTGCAGTGGAGCGGCTCGTGGAGCCGGCCACGGCTGACCACGCGGGTGCTGCCCCAGCGCTCGCGAAGCAGTGCTTCAAGCTGCTCGCGCTCGGAGTCGGCGATCGGCCCTACCTCCACTCCAGGTGATTGTGGCGAAGCAGGCGGCTCACGTGCGGTAGCGTCGCCGCCTCGTGATCGACGTCCACACCCTGCACCCCGGGCGCCAGACCGCCCTCGACATGGCCCGGCGCGTGGTGGCCTTTCTCGACGAGGCCCGCGAGTCGCTCGACCTCGCTCTCTACGACGTGCGCCTGCCCGGCGAGCCGGGCGACCTCGTGGCGGGTGCGCTGCGGGAGGCCGCCGCGCGGGGCGTTCGGGTGCGGATCGCCTACAACGCCGACCATGACGAGCGCCAGTTCCCGCCGCCTCCAAGCACGGCGCCGGAGCTGCTGGAGACTCAGCCGTTCGACACGCGCGGGGTGCCCGGCATCCCGGACCTCATGCACCACAAGTACGTGGTCCGCGACGCTGAAGCGGTCTGGACCGGTTCCACGAACTGGACCACCGACTCGTGGACGATCCAGGAGAACCTGGTGATGACCGCGCGCTCGGCCGAGCTGGCCGCCGAGTTCGCCCAGAACTTCGACGAGCTCTGGAGCAGCGGCGACGTATCAGACTCGGGCCACGAGGAGCCGCGCAAGCTCGATCTGGACGGGCATCCGGTGCGCGCCTGGTTCACCCCCGGCCACGGGGAGGAGTTGTCCCAGCGCATCGCGCGCGCGATAGGCACGGCGCGCCGCCGCGTGCGCATCGCCTCGCCGGTCATCACCGCCGGCCCGGTGCTGGGCACGCTGGCGGAGGTGGCGGCCGAGGCGCGCGTGGATTTACGTGGAGTGGTGGACCGAACCCAGATGGAGGGCGTCGTCTACCAGTGGCGCACCAACGGCCGCTCCGCCTGGAAGATCCCGATCCTGGGTTCGGTGTTCGAGCACGCGGACTTCACCGGCAAACCGTCGGTGCCCTGGACTCCGGAATCCATCCACGACTTCATGCACGCCAAGGTCACCGTCTGCGACGACACCGTGTTCGCGGGCTCGTTCAACCTGTCGCGCTCGGGGGAGATGAACGCCGAGAACGTGCTGGAGGTCCACGACGCGGAGCTGGCCGAGCTGTTCGCAGGCTTCATCGACGAGGTGCGCGGGCGCTACGAGGCTATGCCCGCGCCCGACGGTGGACGGCAGAGATGAGCGCGTCGCGCACCTCGACGGGGTCGTCGGTCACCCGGAAGCGGTCGAGGTCGGCGGCCGAGATCTTGCCGTCGGCGAGCAGGCGCTCGCGCACCCAGTCCACCAGCCCGCTCCAGTAGTCCGAGCCCACCAGCAGGATCGGGAAGGCCGTGATCTTGCCGGTCTGCACGAGGGTCAGGGCTTCGAACAGCTCGTCCATGGTCCCGAAGCCGCCCGGGAAGACGACGAAGCCGCTGGCGTAGCGCACGAACATGATCTTGCGGGCGAAGAAGTAGTGGAACTCGAGCTCGATGTCGCAGTACGGGTTGGCTCCCTGCTCGAATGGGAGCTCGATGTTGAGCCCGATCGACAGAGCGCCTGCATCCTTGGCCCCGCGGTTGGCGGCCTCCATCGCCCCCGGGCCCCCGCCGGTGATGATCGCCATCCCGGATTCGCCCACCAGCCGTGCCGTCTTGCGCGCCAGCGCATACTCGGGATGGTCTTCCGGCGTGCGGGCCGAGCCGAAGAACGAGGCCGCGGCACCCACCGGGGCGAGCGCCTCGAAGCCCGCGCGCAGCTCTGCGTCGATCCGCTCCAGGCGGTCCTCGTCGGTGAGCGTCGATACGACCGCCGACTCCTGGGCCCCGATCAGCTCCTCGTCGAGGGTCTGCGGCATGCGCGGCTCGGGACCATGGCGGTCGTCCATGGCCCCGAGCCTAGTCTCCCCCCCAGGAGAGCTCTTAGGGCGCGCGGTAGGCGATCGTGGCCACCCCGGCCCGCTCGAGCGCCCGCGGCAGGCGCCCGGAGAACGGGTGCTCGTCGGCGGTCAGCTCGCGTGGGTTGGCGATCAGGAACGCCACGCGGCCCTTGGTGCGCTGCACCTCGTAGGAGGCTCCCACGCTGCGCAGGACGCCGGCGGCACGACCGGCGCTCGCCGGCTTCACCGACAGCCGGATGCTGGCGGAGCTGCCGCTGAGCCGGGCGGCGGACCGGCGCGCGCGGGCCTCGCGGGCGGCCCTCACCCTGGAGCCCGTCTTGGCCGCGCGCGCGGCGGTCACCTCGCCGCCGAGGATCGCGTTGCGCAGGATCTTCTGGAAGCCCGTCGTGAAGGCCCGGAAGTTGGGCTCCACCGAGAACACGGTCGCGCGGCCCGAGCCGACCGGCTCGTCCACCACGGCCGCCGTGCCGCCGAGCTCCTCGGCGTTGTCGGCAAAGCCGGAGATGAACCAGTCGCCGCTGTCCACGGGCGGGAACTCGACCGCCACGTGGTCGGGCGAGGAGGCCCGCATCACGCTGTCGTACTCATAGAACGCGTAAGCGTGGCGGCCCACCCCGCGGCGCAGGGAGGAGTCCTCGTTCACGCGCACCCGGAACAGCGTGCCGGGAACGTCGGAGGTGGGGTCGGCCAGCGTGGCGGTGCTCAGGCCGAGCAGCGTGCCCAGCCGCGTACCCTCGGCCCAGCTCACCCAGTGACCGCCGCCGTCGGCCCAGTCGCGCACGGCCTGGACGCCGTCCGGACCGAGCTCGTTGACCGCCGTGCCGCCGTCGCCCTCGGGATAGTCCTCGCCGGGTCCGGTCGAGTCGGGCACGAGCACGACGTCGTAGTCGGCCAGCGCTCCGGCCTTGATGTCCGCGGTCGTGACGCTCGTGTAGGGCGCGCCCCAGGCCTTCTCCAGCAACCAGCGCAGCCAGCCGGCCGACTCGATGGCGGTCGTCGAGTCCTCGGACAGCTGCCAGAGGGCGATGCGCGGGCCGTCGGCCGGCCACTCGTCGCCACTCGGCTCCTCCAGCTCGAGAACGCTGCGCGCGTCGACCCGCAGGCGCTCGCCGGAGTAGCCGCCGCGCACGTTGAACAGCAGCGGCTGGCTCCACGCGGTCACATCGTAGAAGTAGGGGAACGGCGTGTAGGTGTCCTCGTGGAGCATGGCCTGGACCCAGTGCTTCTGCTGCTGGGCCATCGGCACGTACCAGGTGCCGGCGGGCATGTACTCGCGGCGCGTCTCGCGCCCGTAGGGCGTGAAGTCCGGGACCCAGCGGCCCCGGCGCAGCTTGAAGACCTCGACGTCCATGCGCTGCAGTCGGCGGACCATCGACTGGACCTCGTCCTGCTTGGCCGTGCGGCGGTCGGTGATCCAGTAATGGCGCAGCTCGATGTCGGGCACCTCGGTGGCGATCTCCTGCGGATTGCCCTGGGAGTCCGTCTCGTTGACCAGTTCATTGGGCTCGAGGAAGCCGTCGCGACCCTGTAGGTAGGCCTCGCGCCAGGCGCCGGCCCACTCCTCGAGGATCTCCTGCTTGCGGATCGCGCCCTGCGAGAGCGAGACCCACTGGGTCAAGTACTGCTCGTAGGCCCGCTCCGAGATCGGACTCGCGCTCCCCTTCTCGTAGGTCATACCGGCCGAGATGAAGCCGGTGGAGGGCACAGTGTCGCCGTAGCCCATGTAGAAGAGGTCGTAGACGTCGCGGTTGAAGAAGTCGATGCCCTGGCGAGTGAACTCGGCCGCCATCGAGGCGCCGTAGACGTTGTTGATCCAGTCGACCGACTCGTCGGCGATCTCGTGATAGACCGGGTCGGCGTTGGGCGGGAAGAAGTAGCTCGTGCCGCCCATCTCGTGCGCGTCGATGAACAGCGGCCCCGGGTATTCGCGCAGGAACTCGATCTTGGCGTCGGTCTCCGGCTGGGTACGGGCGAACCAGTCCCGGTTCATGTCGAAGCCGTAGACGTTGCGGCGCGTGTCGAGCTCGCGGCCGTCGGGGTTCTGCGTGGGCAGGAGCACCACGATCGAGTTGTCGAGGATCTGGCGCGCGGCGCAGTCGTCGCGGTCGGCCAGCTCGTAGAGCACGCGCAGGGAGCCGTCGGTGCCCGACTCCTCGCCGCCGTGGACGTTGGACGCCACCCACAGGATCGCCGGGTAGCGGCGGGCGATCTGCCGCGCCTTGGCGGCGGAGGTGCTCGGGTCGCGCAGGGTCTGGGCTGCGCGCTTGATGTCTTGCAGGGCGCGGCGGCCCAGGCTGTCGGCGTGGCCGATGATCGCCCATTTCAGCTCGCGCCCCTGCTGTGACTTCTGGTCGAGCACGCCGGTGATCACGCGCTCGCTCGCCCCGTCGACGGCATCCATGTAGGCGTAGGCCTGGTCCGTCGTCACCTCGCCGTTCTCGCCGCCCGGCGCCGGCACCACGTCAGTGAGCTTCGGCACCTGGCCACGGAACTCCGGCGCTGTCTGAGTGGGGTCGCAGGCGTACTGGGCGGCGGCGGGAGCGGCGGTGGCGGCGCTGGCCGCCACCGCGACCAGGGCAGCGAAGCGAAGGCGCATCAAGATTCTCTCTCCTCGGCGGTGACCAAGGCGTCGTACCCGGTGTGGCCGGATTCAATGCCCTCCGCTGCGGAGCAGGATTCCGTCGCCCGTGCGCCGTTTCGGCGCACGAGTCGCCTCAGAGGGCCAGCGACAGTGGCTGTTCGAGCAGTTGCTTGACGCGCGCGAGAAACTGCGCGCCGTCGGCGCCGTAGAGGATGCGGTGGTCGCAGACGAGGCTGAGCGTCATCTGATCGCGGGCCACGACGCGCCCGTTGTCGTCCACGGCGGGCTTCTTGGCCAGCGCGCCGACGGTCAGGATGGCCGCCTGGGGCGGGTTGATGATCGCGCTGAAGAACTCGATCCCGAACATCCCGAGGTTGGACACCGTGAACGTGCCGCCCGACAGCTCGGGCGGTGTGACCGTCTTGTCGCGCACCTTCTCGATCACTGCGCGGGCGTCCTTGGAGATCTGGCCAAGGGACTTCTGGTCGGCGTTGAAGATCGTGGGCACGACGAGCGCGTCCTGAGCGGCCACGGCGACGCCGACGTTGACGTTCTCGTAGAGCTCGAACTTGCCGTCGCGGTAGGCGCCGTTGACGCGCGGGAACTCGGTCAGCGCGGTGGCGGCCGCCTTGACGACCATGTCGTTGAACGAGGGCGCCGGGTCGGCCACCTCCTTGAGCCGGCCGCGCAGCGCCACCGCCTCGGTCATGTCGACCGTCAGCCCGATGCTGAAGTCAGGCGCGGTGGCCTTGGACTCGGCCATGCGGCGACTGACCGTCTGCTGCAGCTTGGTGAGCTCGTGGATCTCGGCCTGGCCCTTGGGGCCGGCTTCGCCGCGCTGCGGCTCGGCGGCGGGCGACGCTGCCTGGCGATCCGCCTCGGCTGGCTGGGCCGTGCCCTCCCCGTCCGCGCTTCCGTCGCCGCCGCCGTCCGTGACGGCAGGCTCTGCCTGGGCGCCGCCCCCGTTGTCGGCCGCGGCCTGAACGTCCGCCTTCACGATCCGGCCCCCGGGGCCGGTGCCCTCGATGCCGGCTAGCTCCAGCCCGAGTTCCCGGGCCATACGGCGCGCCACCGGCGAGGCCTTCACACGACCGCCGTCGCCGGCGCCGTTGCCGCCGGGAGCCTGGGTCTTGGTGGCAGTGGCGCCGGACTGCGTCTCGCCGCCTCCGTTACCGCCCCCGCCCGCGCCGCGGGTTTCACCGCGGTCGGCCGCGGCTTCGCCGTCCTGGGCATCGGTCGCGTCGGCTTCCCCGCGTTCGCCTTCGCCGCCCTCGCCTTCCCCGCCCTCGGCAGCCTCATCCTCGCCCTCTGCGTCCGCAGCGGCAGGTGCGTCCTCGGCTGCTTCGCCCGCGTCGCCCTCCGCCGCGTCGCCCGACGGTGCCCCGCCGTTGCCGCTGACCTCGCCGGCCTCGCCGATCCGAGCTATCAGCTCGCCGATGGCCAGGGTGTCGCCCTCCTCGGCCAGAACCTCGACAAGCACGCCGTCCGCGTCGGCGTCGTAGGTCATGTTGGCCTTGTCGGT
This sequence comes from uncultured Thermoleophilaceae bacterium, assembly GCA_963813495.1. Classification (GTDB taxonomy): domain Bacteria; phylum Actinomycetota; class Thermoleophilia; order Solirubrobacterales; family Thermoleophilaceae; genus JACVRW01. The sequence goes on along the minus strand of CAWEZC010000011.1, from coordinate 123,466 downwards.
CTCGATCTCCACCAGCGGCTCGCCGCGCTTGACCTCGCCGCCCACGTCGACCAGCCACTTCAAAACGGTGCCCTCCTCCATCGAGTCGGAGAGCCGGGGCATAGTGACGTCGCTGGCCATGCGCTGAGTCTCCTTCTAGAGGTCGCGGAAGGTGGCGAGGGCGGCCTGGACCACGTGCTCCTCGTGGGGGAAGGCGGCCTGTTCGAGCGGCTTTGAGTAGGGCATCGGGACATCGGCTCCGGTTACGCGCTGAACCGGTGCGTCGAGCCAGTCGAAAGCCTGCTCCTGGATCAGCGCCGCGAGGTTGGCCCCGACGCCGCCGTGCGGCCAGCCCTCCTCGACGATCACTGCCCGGTTGGTCTTCTTGACTGAATCGAGGATCGTGTCCAGGTCGAGCGGGCGCAGTGTGCGCGGATCGATCACCTCAGCCTCGATCTCGTGCTGTTCGGCCAGCGCCTCGGCGGCCTTCTGCGCGGTGATGGCCATCCGCGAGATGCCGATGACGGTCACGTCGTCGCCCTCGCGGCGGATGGCGGCCTCGCCGAAGCGAATCGGCCCGCCGTTCTCGGGGACCTCGCCACGCTGGCCGTAGAGAGTCTCGTGCTCGATGAAGATGACCGGGTTGTCGTCCTTGATGGCCGTCTTGAGCAGGCCCTTGGCGTCGGCCGGGGTCGAGGGCACGGCGACCAGCAGGCCGGGGACGTGCAGATAGAAGGCCTCGAAGTTGTGTGAGTGCGTCGGGCCGAGCTGGTGTCCAGCGCCCTGGGGCATGCGGATCACCATCGGCACCTTGACCTGGCCGCCGAACATGTAGCGGATGGCCGCGGCGTGATTGACGATTTGGTCCATGGCCAGCAGCGAGAAGTTGATCGTCATCAGCTCGACCACCGGCCGGAGCCCGATCATCGCCGAGCCGACGCCCATGCCCACGATCGTGTTCTCGGAGATCGGCGTGTCCCGAACGCGCTTCTCGCCGAACTCCTCGAGCAGCCCGGCGGTCACCTTGAAGGCGCCCTGGAAGACGCCGATGTCCTCGCCCATGATGAAGACGTTCTCGTCCTCGTTCATCTCCTCGCGCAGCGCCTGATTGAGCGCCTCGCGGTAGCGCATGACGGGCATCAGCCGCCGCCGCCCTCGGAGTCGCGCTCGTCGGCGGCGGGCTCGCCGTCGCCGGAGCTCTCGGCGCCGGCGTCGTCCTCCTCATCCGAGCCCGGCCCCTGCTGCGACCCTTCGAGGTCCTGGTCCTTGGCGCCGCGTCGCTGACGCAGGTCGCGGTCGCCCACTCCGGCGTAGGCGGCGCCCTGCTCGGCCAGCTCGTGGGGCAGGTCTCCGGCCTCGCGCTCGCGCTCGCCGCGGTGGACCTCCGGGCTGCGCTCGTCGACGGTCCACCAGCTGGGTGCGTCCTCGGAGAAGACGTAGATGTCGTCGTAGAGCGAGTCCAGGTCCGGGAAGGGCGACGCGTCGGCGAACTTCACGGCCTCGTCCACGCGCTCGATCGCCTGCTGGTCGAACTTCTCGACGTCTTCCTCACTCACCACGCCCTCGTCCACCAGCCGCTTCGAAAAGGCCCTGATCGGATCGCGCTCGCGCCACTCCTCGACCTCCTCCTTGGAGCGGTACTCCTCGGGGTCGGCCATCGAGTGGCCGCGGTAGCGGTAGGTCACGGCCTCGACGAGCTGCGGCTGGCGATCGTCGCGGGCGGTCTTGAGCGCGTCGGTAACCACGGAGTGCACGTCGAGCACGTCCATGCCGTCGCAGCGGGTGCCGGGCACGCCGAAGCCCTCGGACTTGCGGGAGAGGTCGGTGACCGCCGAGTGGCGATGCAGCGCGGTGCCCATCCCGAACTGGTTGTTGATGATCACGAAGACCACGGGCAGCTTCCACAGCGCCGCCAGGTTCATGGTCTCGCTGAAGGTGCCCTGGTTGGTCGCGCCGTCGCCCATCATCGAGAGGATCACGTCGTCCGTGCCCCGATAGTCGGCGGCGAGCGCCACGCCGGCCGAGAGCGGCAGGCTGCCGCCGACGATGCCGTAGCCGCCAAGGAAGCGACGTTCCCAGTCGAACAGGTGCATCGAGCCGCCGCGGCCCTTGGAGCAGCCGTCGACCCGGCCGAACAGCTCGGCCATCACGGCCTCGGGATCGGTGCCGCGGGCGAGTGCCTGGCCGTGCTCGCGGTAGGTGGACATGAGGTAGTCGCTCTCGCGCAGCGCCTGGGTGGCACCCACGACCGTGGCCTCCTCGCCGATGCACAGGTGCAGGAAGCCGCCGATCTTGGCCTTGGCGTACATCTCACCCGCGCGCTCCTCGAAGCGGCGGATGAGCATCATCTTCTCGAGCACGGTGCGGCAGGTGTCGGCGTCCGGCAGGTCGTGCTTGACCTCGCCGAAGCCGATCTCCTCTGCGCCCGCTACGTCGGACGGGGCGGTGGCCCCGTTGTCCTTCTCGTCCTTGGCCTGGGCGTCCCTATCGGCCTTTGCAGCGTCCCTCGTCGCCATGGATCGGACTGTACCCGGTGCGAATCGAATTCAAGAGACGAACCCCCGGTTGGGGGGTTCGGGCCTTGACTGATGTGCCGGGAGCCGGCCCTCCGTGGTTCGTCCGGCCTCATCGATCATGGGTCTCGCGTGTCGCCTCGCCGCTTTCCTGCTCGGCGTCAGCCGCAAGCGCCGCGGCGGCCTCCTCGAGCCGGTCGTCGCCGTAGAAGAGATGGTCGCCGATGGCCACGGTGGGGACACCGCGGACGCCCTTCTCGTAGGCGTCCTGGGTGGCGTCCTTGAGCCGCCCCTTGATCGACTGCGTCTCGAGCGCCTTGAGCACGGCGTTCGGATGCAGCTCGCAGGCCGCTGCCGCCACGAGGACGAAGTCTCGGTCCGAGAGATCCTTCGCGGCAGCGAAAGCCTGTCGGAAGGCAGCGAGCGAGTAGGCCACGACCCGCCCGCTCTGCTGGGCGAAGATGGCGGCCCGCATGGCCTGAAGCGTGTTGTTGGGCCAGCCCTCGGGCCAGCGGACCGGCATGAGGCCGTAGCGCGCTGCCCTGCGCTCCACCTCGGCCATGTTGCTCTCGCGCTCGCCGGTCACTCCCCAGGAGCGGCCGCCCGACTGCTGCCAGATACCGCCGAGGAGGATCGGCTGCCAGACGGGTATGACCGGGAGGACCTGGTGGATCCGCTCGGCCGTCAGGTACGAGTAGGGCGAACCGAGGTCGTAGTAGAAGGTGGGACGGTCGGGCACGGCCGAAGCGTACGCACGGCTCTGGTGCGGATCAGCGCAGCTTCAGCTTCGTCCCCGCCACGATCAGGTTCGCGTCGCCACTGGCGATCCGGTCGCGGTTCAGGGTCCACAGCCGCGCCACCTCGTCGGCGATCTCCGCGGTCGAAGCGTCGTCTCCGAGCAGCCGTTCGGCGATCGCCCACAGGGACTCACCCGGCCGAACCACGTGGAAGCGGGCGCTCGTCGAGGGTGCCGAGCTCTCGCTCGCGCCCGTCTCGGCGGCCACGGTCTGCGCAACCGGCGTGGTCGTCTGGCCGGCAGCTTCCGGGGCGGCAGGCCGCATGGCTTCGCTCGGGCCATTCGGAGAGGCCTGGGGCCGAGCCTCGGTCGGCTCCTGATAGAGCAGTTGCTGTCGCCGGTCGTCTTGGCTCGCTTCGGAGCCCGGCTCGGCCGCAAGGACTTGCCGGTCCGGCGAGGTCGATTGCTCTGTGGGAAGCGAGGCCTCGGGCGGTACGGGCTCGATCGCGAACCCGGGTTCCGGAGGCGCGGCCGGGGCTGAACCACCGATGGGAGCGACGGAAGGATCCTCGCCCGCGCTCAAGCCCGGGCCCTCGGGCTCTGCCAAGGGCGCGACCCGTATGTCCGGATCGTCGATCGGCTCGCTCTCGAGCGGGACTTCTTCCGGGGAGCCGCTGCCAGGCGGACCGGAGGGCGGCGGTGCAGCGTCGAAGGGGAGAGCGGTCTCACCTCCAGGATCGAACGAGGGACGCTCACCGAGTGCCTCCTGTTCGGGTGCGACAAGCCCCTCCTGGGCGCTGTCAGGCTCGGTGGCGATGCTGGCCGCGGGGACGGCGGCGGAGATCGCGACGAGGCTGCCGGCGATGGTGGAGCGGGCGCGCTTCGTGATGGATGGGATTAGGGACATGCGGGCTCCTTCGTGACGTCGGCCCGGCCGTTCTGAGTGTGAGGCGAATGGCCCAGCTCTCCCTTCCTCGGCACCCTCGACCGCGGTGAACTTGATTGTGGGGCGCGCCGCGGGTCACGTGTCATCGGCACGAGCCCCATTGCTCAGTTGAGCGGGTCGGTGACGCAGCGGAACGGCTTGGCTCCGGCAGCGGTATCGGGGGTCAGCTGCAACGCTCCCGACGTCGTCCGTGACGAAAAGCACGTCCACTCGTCCTGGAGTCGACGACGGGTATACGTTGCGCGTGAGCTCTCCACCCGGCGCAAGGGCTACCCCGGGCTCACCGATCGCGGTCAGTAGCTCGTCGTGGCTTGGGCAGCCGTCGGCCTAGCGTCTGTATCCGGTCAGTGCCCTCGCATGCCACCGCCGCGGAACCGTAGGGCGCGGGTCCACGCACGGCGGTCTCTACGCAGACGTCGTAGACGGGGATTGTGGCGTCGGGGACATTTGACCAGCAGTCGGCGCGGCCGACGCCGTTCAGCCGTTCGGCGTTCCTGCGCACGCGGCACGGTTCCGAGCCGGCCCTCCTTGATTCGGCTCCCCCCAAGCGTGTTCCGCTTGAAGTCGCGATAGCCGAGCGATCCGTCGCGCACGTCGCGCTCCGTGATCGTGAGCGCGGCATACGACGAGCCACCCAAGGCGATGAAGACGGCGACGGTCGCCATCACGTTGGCGTAGGTCAGCCGTCGGCGAATCGATTCAGGCACTGGAGCCTCTCCATCCAGTTGGGCGACGTGAATGTAACCCGGTCCGAACGCTGCGGAGTCTCGCATCTGCGTTCGGACAGAGGTACGGCCGTATCGGGCGGCGCACGTTCATCGACATCGACCGCCGCGCACCTGCACCGTCAATGGCTCGGTGCGCCCCGTCGTGGAACGCGTAGCCGGCCTCAGCGGGCAGTCGTGCTCGGAAGCGGTAGCGAAGAGTCCACATGTGCGCCGGAACCGGTAGCGGATCGCCCAAGAACCGTCGGCGGAGGTGCGGGTGGTGCGGAATGTTTGCCAGCGTCCTGATAGCACCACTTGGAGCTCCACCAGCTTGCCCGCGGGCGGCGGTGGCAGGGAGCGGAGGACCCCTGCGAAGCGGACACTCTGGCCGTTCGACAGGCGGCGAGGCTTGGCGCGGATGGTCGAAGCGGCGGATGTCAGCAGGCTCACCTCGGTCTGCGGCGGGCAAGGTCAGATGCGTTCCGCGGTAGACGAACCGGAGCGTGCGTGCGGCGTCCGCAATGGCCGCGGTAGATGAAGCGACCCTCGCGTCTGTCTTCAGCACACCGACCAGCTGCTCCGGAGCGCTCGAGCTGCTGGGAGAAGACCTCGACCTGGCTGCCGGAGATGCCTTGACCGTCTCGGTTCTCCAGCCGACCGCCGATGCTTAGACGCTCACCGTATCGTCGCGCGAGCCTGAGGTCGCAGCACTACCGTTCGGCCGGCGCACCGTGCGTCTCTTCCCGCCCTGCTTGACTACACCGTCGCACCGTGCGCGTAGTGACCACCCCGGCGCGCATCGTCGTCGGGAATACGCAGAGGCAGGTTGACTGTCATCGGCTGTCCGTTCGCCCGCTTTTCGGTGCTGTTTTGATTTGAGGCGCGGTCGCGTGCCGTTGCGCGCAGCGCGTAAACGCCTGCGGGAAGCAGGGAGTCGTCGAGTCGCGCGACGAGGCCGGCTTCCCTCCACCTGGGTTGGCATGCGCCTGCCAGGTTCCGGATCCCTGCATGCTCACCTCGATCTGCCCACTCGCCAAGCCCGACACCCGATCAGTGACGGACACGGTCACCAAGGTGGGATCCGACGCCGAGGCTCGTTCGAAGGCGAGTTCGGGTGGCTCAGGATCGAACCGGAGAGTCACGGGCACGGATGCATTGGCTGGCTCCTGGTTGGTGGCGGCGTCTTCGCGCCACATGCTGACTTGCCATTCGCCTGGCCCCGGGCACACCGATGTCTTGCGAGGCGGGAGATGCTCGCTTCGCGGCGGCCGCATCGGACGCAGTCCTCACCGCCACGCGACAAATTCGGTAGTGGGCGGCGGCGATGGGTGCGCGGTCCGCTCTCGCCCGGGTTGGCCCAAGCCAGATCGAAGGCGTTCTCGTTGCGCCAGTCTTCTCCTCCCTCAACCGCAACCGGGACCGCGCCAGGGGCGGTGTTGTCGACGCGCACCGTGACCGGAACTCGAGGCACCTACGTTCGCCGGCCGCGTCCATAGCATCGACTTGCGAGCGCCTGGGACCCGTCAGGAAGCCTGTCCGTGTCGACTGAGATCGACCCGCTGCCATTAGCACACGGCACCCGCAGCGCGATAGTTGCACGGCGCGCACCTGTTCGCCGCGCGAGGCAGCCCCCGCTGATGGCCCGCGCAAGCTTCACCCCAACATTGTCGAAAGCCCCGTAACCGACACTCTGCCGCCCCCTCACCCACGCCCCCTGCGTGAACGCGTTGTCCTGCACGATGCTCACGGCCGGCGGGCTTACGTCCACGACAGTCGCCTGGGCCTTGAAGGTGCGGATGTAGTTCAGGCCTCGGCTCGAGCAGTAGGGGGCCTTGTCTTCGCCGATGCAGACGATCCGTTGCACGATCTTGGTTGCTCCGGTTACGTCGTAGGTCCGAGGGCGGGGCCAACCCGCCGCTTGGGCGTTGCCCACGCGTGGGCATCGGATGTTGGGGCGTACGTTCTTGATCGGTACGGGCGGCGCGTCGGGGCGGCCGGCCCAGAGTTGGAGGGCGTAGCCGCAGTCGCGCCGGCGTACCTGCCCAGACCAGGTGAAGCGGGAGAAGCGGGTTCCCGCCGGCGCCGTCATCACGAAGCCTGACCGTGATCCGCGTGGGACGCGTCCGGGGCGGGGAACGTTCGACGTGACCAATCCGCGCAGGCCCTGGCCCTCCGGGTTGCAAGCTCGCTTCCACAGCATTCCCCGAGTCGCGAAGTCTTCGAACGCCTGCGTCGAGTAGTTGGTTCGGTCGGATAGGCACGAACTGATCGCGAACTCGCTGGCGGACGAGCGGTCGAGCTCAGCAGCACGAATCCGGCGAGGGCCAACAGGACCACGCGGATAGATCGAGCGCGGGGACGGATATCCATGTCCGGTGGAGGCCGGGGGCCGGGAGATTCGCCCCCGGCGCCCCATATTTGGCGCGCTCTCAGCCTAATGCCGCGTGGATACCCCTCATATGGGGCAGGGAGCCGCGGGCGATTACCCTGCCCGCACGTTGCGGGAAAAGCAATGCCGCACGAGTGGAACGTTTCGCATGTATTTCATGCAGAACGTTCCGATGGTCCGGCCCGGCCGAGTCGGCAGGTCCGACCGGTCCCTACGTTCGGCATGAATCTCATGCATCACGTAGAGATCGATGCGCCCTCAGCCGTGAATCAACCACCCATCCGTGGCTCGCGCTGCCTCCATCACCGTCTCGGCAAAGGCCGGGTGCGGATGGATGATCCGGGCCACCTCGGGGTAGCCGCCCTCCAGCTCCCGAGCGTTGACCAGCTCCTGGATCAGGTCGGCCGCGCGCACGGACACGATGTGCGCTCCCAGGATCTCGCCGTACTGCTTGTCGCCGACGATCTTGACCATCCCGGCGCGGTCGCCGTACACGGTCGGCGCCCCCACGGCGCCCATCGGGATCTTGCCGACGGTCACGTCGTGGCCCGCCTCGCGCGCCTCCTTCTCGGTCAGCCCGAACGAGGCGACCTGCGGATGGCAGAACGTCACCGCGGGGACGTAGGTGTAGTCGATCGGATGCACGTCGACCCCGGTTGAATCCTCCACGGCGAGGATCCCCTCGTCGGAGGCCTTGTGGGCCAGCGCCGGCCCGGGGACCATGTCGCCGATCGCCCACACGCCGTCGAGCGAGGTCCGCAACCGCCCGTCGACCTTGATCAGCCCGCGCTCGTCGCGCTCGATGCCCGCCTCCTCTAGCCCGAGCCCTTCGACATCAGGTCCGCGGCCGGCCGCGATCACCAGATAGTCGAACTCCTCGGACGTTCCGTTGAAGGAGACGGAAACCCCGGAGTCGGACGCCGACGCGCCCTCGACCTTCGCGCCGGTCTCGATGCGCACGTTCTGCTTCTTGATCTCGCGGGCAGCCGCCTTGGCGATGTCCTCGTCCTCCAGCGGCAGTATCTGGGGCAGCGCCTCGAGCAGCACGACCTCGGTGCCGAGCCGCCCGAAGGCCGAAGCGATCTCCGTCCCCGACGCGCCCGCACCGATGATGCACAGACGGGCCGGCTGCTCGTTCAGCAGCCACATGCCCGCCGTGTCGAGGATCCGAGGCCCGAACTGCAGGTCGAGCAGCGGCTTGGACACCGAGCCGCACGCCAGGATCACCCGGTCGGTCTCGATCTCCGTGCCGTCGAACTGGCCACCGATCTTGACGTTGGCGTCGTCGGTGACCGAGCCGAACCCGTCGATCAGCTCGATCTTGTTCTTGTCGAAGAGCATGCTCACACCACCGGTGAGCGTCTTGACCACCTTGTCGCGGTGCTTGGTCGCGCCAGGGAAGTCGACAGAGGAGCCCTCCACGTTGATGCCGAAGCTGCCGGCGTGCTGTACCTCGTCGTAGACCTCGGCGACGCGCAGGATCGCCTTGGCCGGGATGCACGCCTCGTTTAGGCAGCGACCGCCCACGTTGGCCTTCTCGACGACGGCGGTCTTCAGCCCCAGCTGAGCGGCCCGGATAGCGGCCACGTAGCCGCCCGGTCCCGAGCCGATCACGATGCAGTCGTACTTGCTCTCCGCCATTGCGCGACGAGAGTACCTATCGGCCGGCGGAGCCCGGGCGCTCGGGCATCTGGATGCGAGCCATGGCCTTGACCAGGAACCAGAACAGGACGCCGGCGCCGGCGATCAGTGCAACGAGGATGAGGGCGGCGAAGATGGAGGTAGCCGTGATCAGGGCGAGCGAGGAGATGACGAGCGTGATCGCGAGCAGGGTCTGCATCCCGAGCACCGCCCAGTAGCGCGCCTTCCACATGCCGTAGGCGACGAGCAGGAGCACCGCGGCCACGAGCAGGCTGCCGACCAGGCGCTGGCCGCCGTCCGATCCCGCGCCGCCATCCCAGCCCGCGATCGTCGCGATCACGTTGGCCAGCGCCAGCAGCGCCGCGGCCACCGCTCCGACCGTCACCGCGCCGGGCCGCTCGCCCGGCGCCAGCGGCTTGAGCGAGCGCCGGACCGCCTGGTCCTTGGCCCGGCCGCGGGCGTAGCCGCGCTGCATCCCCGCCGCGGCGGAAGCCGGCGCGTCCGGAGCCGCGGGCGGACGGTCCGCGGCAGGCGTTGCGCGTCGTTCCCGGCGCCGCTTACGGCTGGACTTCTGAGCCACCGGACGCCTCCTCGAGCGCGGCACGCAGCGCGCCCGCCGTCGCTCGCGGGTCCGGCGCGTCGCGGATGACACGCACCACCACGATCCGCGAAGCGCCGGCTGCAACCACCTCTCGGACGTTACCGAGGTCGATTCCCCCGATCGCGAACCAGGGCACCCCTGCCGCACGCTCGGCCGCATAGCCGAGGTAGCCGAGCCCCGCCGCGGGCCGGCCCTCCTTGGTCGGCGTCTCCCACACCGGCCCCACGCTGAGCTGATCGGCCTGGCCGCCGGCCAGAGCCGCATCGAGCTGCTCGGGCGAATGCGTGGACAGACCCATCAGCACATCAGGGCCCGCCAGCTCGCGGGCCTCGGCCAACGGCATGTCGTCCTGGCCCACGTGCACGCCGTCGGCCCCGCACACGCCCGCCAGATCCGGCCGGTCGTTGAGCCAGAAGAGCGCGCCGTGCTCGTCGCAGACGCGGCGGAAGACCGCCGCCGCCTCGACCAGCTCCGCATCGGAGGCGGACTTGTCGCGCAGCTGGACCATGTCCACTCCGCCCGAGAGCGCCGCCTCGAGCAGCCCCTCGAGGCCCGGCTGCACGTCGGTGACGAAGTACAGCCGGGCGCGATCGAGCCGCTCGCCGCGGGACGTCAATCGCCTAGGGGCTGAAGATGGGCGAGCGCAGCGTGCGGCGGACCGTGTTGTACGCGGGCCGGGGCTTGCCCTTGGAGGTGATCAGGCCGGCGTCGAAGCGGTTGCGGCCCGCGGGCTGCCACCAGTTGTAGATGTAGAGGCGCTTGATGCGCGAGCGGTAGCGCTTGGCCAGCGAGAACATCCGCTTCACGGCCTTGTTGGCCCGGCTCTCCGAGAACGGGAACAGCTTGCCACCGGTGGGCAGCGTGAACTTCACGATCCCGCCCGTCTCGGTCAGCCAGACCTGGCCCTTGACCGCCTTGAGCAGTCGTGCGGTGCCCCCGGTCACCTGGCCCTTGCGCAGGTTGGTGTCGCGGTAGTTGTGGAGGCCCCAGATCTTCGGCTTCTTGGCGTGCTTCTTGAAGACCTTGAGCCAGCTCTCCATGTTGCGCTCGTCGATCACATCGGCCGCGATGATCTTGCAGCCCTTGCAGTTGGCGCGCACCGCGTTGTAGTACTGAGCCGCCCGCTTGGGATTCTTGAACGGCGGCTGCGAGCGATGGTTGGCCTCGTTCCACGGGCTGATCACCTTGACCTGCGGCCAGCGCTTGCGGAACGCCTTGAAGGCGCGCGTGTACTCGGACACGCTGGGCAGCTTGCACGGCTTGCTCGGACAGGCCGAGCCGAGGGCCTGACTGAAGCTGATCAGCGGCTCGACGCCGGCCGTCTCGGCCGCGCCCAGCCAGGAATCGAGCCAGCCGGCCTCGCGCGACTTGAGGGCCACATTCCAGGAGGGGAAGTAGCGCGCCCGCTTGATGTTCAGGTCCGTGAAGTAGGAGTTGGTGAACATCGAGGCGTCCTGCTCGCCGATTCCCACCGAGATGGCGGCTTCGGAGCGTTGCGGAGCGGCCGTCAGGCCGACGGCGGCCAGCACGAGGGCGGCGAGTAGACAGGCGAGCGAGCGGGTCATGATCCTCCGGAGCGTAGCTGTGGGTTCGATGGTCATCAGAAGAGCGTGACCGGTTTGACATTGGGACTGTTCTGTCCGCCCGACACCAGGCGGTAGGTTCGATTCGCGGCGCCGGACAGCCTGAAGCGGGCGCTGAAATAGCCGCGCACGTTGCGCACGGTGATCGGCCCGCCCAGGTCACGGTAGCTACCGCGTCCCTTGCGTTGCTGCACCTGCACGACCGCACCCGCGCCACCGGGCCGAGCGGCGCCACGAACCTCCACGGCGCTCGGGCCGAGCCGGCGCACGAGAATGGGGAGGCGGTAGGCGTCGTACACGCCGGGCTTCTTGCGGCCGCTCGAGAAGCGCAGACCGCCCTGCCAGAGGCCGGGGTCGCCGGGCGTGTCGTTCATCGTGTACTGCGAGTACGCCGCCACACGCCGGTTGCGCTGGGCGAGCCACAGCTCGGAGATGCCCATGAAGACGGGGATCCGCTTGAGCCGCGCGCCGAACGGATCGGGCGGGTCGGACTGGAAGTCGAACTCGGTGATCCAGATCGGCAGCCGCCGCCCGCCGATGCGCCGCTTGGAACGCGCGCGGTCGAGCACGCGCGTGACGCGCCCGAGCGAGCGGATCGTGGCGTCGTCGGAGGAGATCTCCTTGACGCCCGGCCCGCCGCCGCGGGTGTAGGGGTGGTAGGCGAAGCCGTCGAGCCCCGTGAGGCGCTTGTAATCCTGGCAGCCGCGCGAGCGGGCGGCGCGCCCGCGGAAAGCTCGGTAGCCGGGGTCGAGGCAGAAGAACTCGCGCAGGAAGCGCAGCGGGGCCAGGTTCTTCTGCGGCCCGGTGGCGGCGTTGCCCTGGGGTAGCAGCTCGCCGAACAGGACGGTGTCGCCGCCGGCGCCTGCACGCCTCAGTCCCGCCTCACCGGAGCGGACGAGGCCACGGTACTGATGCGGCGCCACCGGGACCCCGTTGCGCGACTGGGGGTAGAGGTACTTGAAGAGGTTGGGCTCGTTGTAGAACGACCACGCGTCCACGCTCTCGTAGCGCGTGGCGGCCGCTTCGGCGAAGCGCCCGAACTCGCGTGCACTTGGCCGGTCGAAGCGCTCGTAGCGCCCGCGCTTCCCCTTGGTGGCCCAGCTCGGGGCCGGCGGGCTGAGCGCGAAGATGACCTCGAAGCCGCGTGCCTGGGCATCGGCCACGAACTCGTCGTAAACGCCCCAGCCCGGATACTGCGACGGGTCGGAGCCGTCGAACCCGGAGGGCTTGCTTCGGCCCCCCGGAGCGACGGTGGCCCAGTCGAGCTGGGCCTTTACCGCGTCGGCACCCAGGGCGCTGATCTCGTCGAGCGTGGACTCGCGGACCGCGTCACCGCTGGTCAGCAGCAGGCTGTCGTCCTGGAAGATCGCCAGCTGGCGCGAGCTCGCGCCGGCGGCGGAGGGCAGCAGCACGAGCGCCACCAGGGCGAGCGCGAGCGTGGTGAAGAGCGTTGTTGATCGCATTCGTCTCTAACGAGAGGGGTCGGGTTCGGCCGCAGGACGCGGGGTTCGAGTGCGCACCTTCGGCACCGGCACGCAACGTGTCGTCCTGCTGACAACACACAGAACGCGTCCGGTTGCGGTCCCCCGCCCCTGGTAGCGTCCCGCCCGCCGGTCCCTAAGACCTATCAGAAATGAGCATCGGAGCTTCCATATTCCTCATCGCGGCGGGCGCCATTCTGCGCTACGCCGTGACCGCGGAGGTCTCGGGCATCGAGCTTCAAACCGTGGGCCTGATCCTCTTGATCGTAGGGGTCATCGGGCTCGTGATCTCGCTGGCGGTCATCTTCCTCCGAGACGACGGGCGCTCGCCTCCGCCCGCCGACGACTACCCGACGCGTCGCCAGTAGCGCGCCCGGGTACCATTCCGGGAGAACACGGGAGCTCGGGCGGACCGGGCTGAGAGGGCGGCTGCGGCGCCGCCGACCGTCGAACCTGACCCGGGTAATGCCGGTGGAGGAAGGGGAGATGCAACCGCCGCGAGGAGAACACCATTACGACGCCGTCGTCATCGGCGCCGGGCTGATCGGCCTCGCCTGCGCCTGGCGGGCGCGACGGCGCGGCCTGTCGGTGCTCGTCGTCGACCGCGCAGCCGAGCCGGGCGCCGCCACGTCGAGCGTCGCCGCGGGCATGCTCGCGCCCGTGACCGAGGCCGACTTCGGCGAGGAGGCCGCCCTCGGAGTCAACCTGATCGGACGCGAGCGCTGGCCGGGCTTTGCGGCGGAGCTCGAGGAGGTCACGGGCCTCCCAACGGGCTACCGGGAGAGTGGAGCCCTGGTGGTGGCCCCGGACCGCGACGACGCGGCGGCGCTGCGCCGGCTGCACGAGTTCCAGCGCTCACTGGGCCTTCGGGCCGAGTGGCTCACGCCCTCCCGCTGCCGCGAGCTCGAGCCGGGCCTGTCGCCACGCATCGCCGGCGGGATCCTCGCCCCGCAGGACGGCCAGGCCGAGCCGCGGGCCGTGTCACGGGCACTGGCCGAAGCGGTGGGCGACGTTCATCTCGGCACCGAGGTGAAGGAGATCGAGCACGACGGGCAGCGCGTGACCGGTGTGCGCACCGCGAGCTGGTCGATCGCCTGCGACCAGGTGGTGGTGGCGGCCGGTCCCTGGAGCGCCGCCCTGGCACCCGATGGTGTGGGTCCGCCGGTACGCCCGGTCAAGGGCCAGATCCTCGAGCTGCGCGTGCGCGACGGCATGACCGAGCCGTTGCACAGGGTCGTGCGTACGCCGCGCTGCTACCTGCTGGCCCGTGGTGACGGGCGGGTGGTGCTGGGCGCCACCGTGGAGGAGCAGGGCTTCGACACCGCCGTCACCGCCGACGGCGTCTATCGACTGCTGGAGGCCGCCTGGGAGGTGCTCCCGGAGGTGGGCGAGCTCGAGCTGGTGCGGGCTCGCGCCGGCCTGCGCCCCGGCACGCCGGACAACGCACCCGTGGTGGGCCGCGGCGAGCTCGATGGCCTCGTCTGGGCCACCGGGCACTGGCGCAACGGGGTTCTGCTCGCGCCGCTCACCGGGGAGCTGGTGGCCGAGCTGCTCAGCGGCGGCGAGCCCTCGCCGGAGCTGGCTGCGCTGGATCCCGCCCGCTTCGCCGCGGTGGGGGCACGCGCGTGACCGCGGTGCTGCTCAACGGCCACCCTCACGACCTGCCCGAGGGTGCGACGGTGGAGTCGGCGGTGCGGGCCGCGGGCGCCTCCGACGACGGCCGCGGCGTCGCGGTGGCCGTCGACGGCGAGGTGGTTCCCCGCGGCGCCTGGGCCACCACGGAGATGCGCGAGGGCCAGCAGGTCGAGGTTCTTCACGCGGTACAGGGGGGTTGCTGATGTTCGCCCTTGCCGGCCGCCAGCTGAGCTCTCGCCTGATCCTCGGCACAGGCGGCTTTCGCAGCCTGGAGGTGATGGCCGAGGCCGCCGTCGCCTCGGGCGCCGAGCTCGCCACCGTGGCCATGCGACGGGTGGACCCGAGCGCGCGCGGATCGATCGTCGAGGTGCTGAGCGAGGCCGGCCTGGAGGTGCTTCCGAATACGGCGGGCTGCTTCACGGCGCGCGAGGCGGTGACCACCGCCCGGCTGGCCCGGGAGGCGCTGGAGAGCGAGAGGGTGAAGCTCGAGGTGATCGGTGACGACAAGACGCTCCTGCCAGATCCCGCCGAGCTGCTCGTGGCCGCGGAGGAACTGGTGGCCGATGGCTTCACCGTGCTGCCCTACACCAACGACGATCCCATCCTGGCCCGCCGCCTCGAGGACGCCGGCTGCGCGGCGGTGATGCCGCTCGGCTCCCCGATCGGCAGCGGCATGGGAATCAACAACGCCTACAACCTGCGGCTGATCGTCGACGCCGCCCGTGTGCCGGTGATCCTCGACGCCGGAATCGGTACGGCGTCGGACGCCGCGCTGGCGATGGAGCTGGGCTGCGACGCCGTTCTGCTGGCCAGCGCGATCTCACGCGCGGCCGACCCCGTGGCGATGGCCCACGCCATGCGCAAGGCGGTGGAGGCCGGCCGGGAGGCGAGCCAGGCCGGCCGCATCCCGCGCCGCCATTACGCCCGGGCCTCGTCTCCCGAAGAGGGCGTCGCCGAGCTCACCCGGTGAGCACCGAGCTGGAGCGCGGAACGCTGGACGCCCTGGCCGAGCGCTGGCACGGCGGCTGGCAGGGAAGGGGTTTCGAGGCCTGCTGCACGCCGGACATCTCCTACGAGGATCCGGTGGCAACGGATCCGCTGCGCGGCGTGGACGCGCTCGACCGCCACGCCGCCGGGCTGCGGCGTGCGTTCCCGGACCTCAGGATCGAGAGCACGGCTGCGCCGCTGTTGCGCGGCACGCACGCCTGCCTGCCCTGGCGGGCGCTCGGCACCCACCGGGGCGATCTCGGCCAGATGCTCCCGGCCAGCGACTGTTACGTGACCCTCCACGGCATCCACTACATCGAGCTGGCCGACGACGCCGTACGGCGGGCGCGCGGCTTCTTCGACCTCTACGACGCCGCCACCCAGCTGGGCCTTCTGCCGGCCCGCGGCGGGCTGGGGGAGACCGCGCTGCTGGTGCTCCGGGGCTTCGGCCTGCGCCGCAGGCCCGACTAGCGGCCTATTTGACGGTGATCGTGCCGGCCATGCCCGGCGCATGCACGCGGCACACGTATTCGTACTTGCCGGCCTTGTCGAGCGTCAGCTCGTAGGTGTCGCCCTCCTGCATGCCGCCCTCGGGACCGGACTCGAAGTCCCGGCCCGGGCCGGCCGCCTTCTTGACGTCGTGCGGGACGGCCTCGTCGTTCATGAAGGTGATGGTGTCGCCTGCGCTCACTGAGATGTCGGCGGGCTGGAACTGGATGTTCTTCATGGAGACAGTGGGGCCCCCGGCGCCGCCCTCGCCACCGCCGGACCCGGTGTCCTCAGCTTCGCCGCCGCCGCTTTCGGTCTCGGCCGGCTGCTGGGTATCGGCGGCGCCGTCGCCGCCCGAGTCGTCGTCGTCGTCACCGCAACCGGCCGCCACCAGGCCGAGCGCGAGGCAGGCGAGCATCAGGGCGAGCCACTTCTTCATCGGGCCTCCATCCGGGATCTTCCACGAATCCGCTGCGAACCATAGACAGGACGACCGGCTGCGCGCCCGGCTTATTCCGCCGTTAACAGCTCCAGCAGCGCCTTTTGCGCGTGCAGGCGGTTTTCGGCCTGGTCCCATACGGCGGAGCGGGGGCCGTAGAGCAGCTCTTCGGTGATCTCCTCCCCCGGATGCGCCGGCAGGCAGTGCAGCACGATCGCGTCCTCGCGGGCATGGGCCAGCAGCTCGGAGTCCACCCGGTAGGGAGCGAGCAGGCCCCGCCGCCGGTCGGCGTCCTGCTCGTCGCCCATGCTGACCCAGACATCGGTGTAGACGGCGTGCGCGCCGCTCACGGCTTCGGCCGGATCGAGGCCCGGCGCCTCGGGCAGCGAGAGCTCGGGCGGCGTGCCCACTGCGACCTCGACCCCGGCGATCCGCCCGGCCAGCAGCAGC
This sequence comes from uncultured Thermoleophilaceae bacterium, assembly GCA_963813495.1. Classification (GTDB taxonomy): domain Bacteria; phylum Actinomycetota; class Thermoleophilia; order Solirubrobacterales; family Thermoleophilaceae; genus JACVRW01. The sequence continues at coordinate 106,890 of CAWEZC010000011.1, read as the reverse complement.
GACCGCGTGACGTTGTTGCCGTCGCCGATGTAGGCCAGCTTGAGCCCTTCGAGGCGGCCGAAGCGCTCGAGCAGCGTCATCAGGTCGGCCAGCGCCTGGCAGGGGTGGTGCGCCTGGGTGAGCATGTTGATCACCGGAACCGTGGCCCAGCGGGCCAGTTCCTCCGCCGTCTCGTGGGGGCCGGTGCGGATCGCTATCGCATGGATCATGCGCGACAGCACGAGCGCGGTGTCGCGCGGCGATTCTCCCCGGGTGAGCTGAAGGTCGCCCTGGCGCAGTACGAGCGGGTGTCCGCCGAGCTCGTAGACGCCGGTCTCGAACGAGACCCGAGTGCGGGTCGAGGGCTTGTCGAACAGCAGCGCCACGCTCTTGTCCTCCAGAGCGCGCGAGGCGAGGCGGTTTGCCTTGAGCTGTAGCGCGCGGTCGAGCAGCGCCCGTTGTTCCGCGGGTGTGAGCTCCTCACCTGTTAGGAAGTGGCTGGCCAATGCGAGTCCTCAGTTGGAACCTCTACCACGGTCGCGACTTCCCGCCCGACCCGGCTCTGTTCACGCTGCGCTCGCGGTTGCTGCGCCGAAGCGAGCGCAACGCCACCCACGTCCAGGTGAATCGCCCGCTCCTCACTGAGTTCGCCGAGGTGCTCGACGGCCTCGAGTGGGACGTCGCGCTGCTGCAGGAGGCACCCCCGGGCTGGTTTGCCGAGCTCGGCCGGCGCACCCGTTCGAGTGGAGTGCTGGTGCGGACCTCGCGCAACCTGCCCGGGCCGCTGCAACGCTTTCTGGCGGAGTTCAACCCAGATCTGATCGCCTCCTGGGAGGGGGGCTCCAACCAGATCCTGGTGCGCCATCCGGGGCGCGTGACCGACCATCGCCGCCTCACGCTGGCGCGCCGTCCCGAGCAGCGTCGCATGCACTGGGCCTCCCTGGAGCTGCCCGAGGGCAGGACGTGCGCCGCCAATCTTCACGCGTCCGCCGGCCTCCCCGAGCGAGCGGCGGCCGAGGTGGTGCGCGCCGCCGAGTACGCCGTGACCTGGTCGGACGGCCGGCCGCTCGTGTTCGGCGGCGACCTCAACCTGCGCCCGCGACGCAATCCCGAGCCCTTTGCCGAGCTGCGCGACCGTTTCGGGCTGGGCGAGCCCACAGCGCCCGACGCGATCGACCACCTGCTCGTTCGCGGCCTCGAGGTGGCGGAACGCCCGCGCCGCCTGGTCCCGGAGCGACGCGAGCTCGTCCAGGCGGGTGGCCTGCGCCTGCGCCTCTCCGATCACGCTCCGGTGGCTGCTGCCTTCGGTCTGCCCAGGTGAGATAGTCCCCGCGCAGGAACCGACCGAGGCCCGCGGACCAGGAGGACAGCCCATGGCAGAGCGCCGGACCACGAAGAAGGCCAGCGGGAGTCAGAAGAAGGCGACCCGTTCGTCCTCTACCCGAAAGGCGGGGTCGTCGTCGGCCCGCAAGCCGACAGCCCGCAAGTCCGCGGCCAAGCGCAGCCGCTCTTCCCGGCCGGCGGGTGTGGAAGCCAAGACCGTGGCGGAGTTTCGCGATGCTCTGCGCAAGAACCTCATCAACCCCACGGGCATGGTCATGCTCACGCGCGAGCGCATCGAGGAGGCGCTCGAGGGCGCGGTCAAGGGCGGGCAGCTGTCGGCCAAACAGGCGCGCGGCATCGCCTCCGAGCTCGTCAAGCGCGGGCAGAAGGAGACCAACGACGTCCTCAAGGACCTGGAGGGCCTGCTGGACCGGGGCCGCGACGAGCTCCGCAGTCGCGCCTCCGGGGGGCGCAAGCGTGCCGTGAAGGCTGCTTCGCCGGCGCTGGCCCAGGCCGATCGCGCCCGGCGCGCCGCCGGCGTGGGTGCCAACTTCCCGATCAGCCTCTACGACGAGCTGAACGTGGCCGAGGTCAAGGGCAGGCTGAGCTCGCTCACGCCCGCCGAGCTGCGCAAGGTGCGCGACTACGAGCGTCGCAACCGCAAGCGCAAGGGCATCCTCAGCGCGATCGAGTCCAGGCTCAAGTAGCCGGGCTGCGACCATAGGACGCCGTGGAAGGCGTCCAGACGACACGACCCCGCCCCCGCCGGGGCGACGAGCTCGAGCTGAACATCGACCGGCTCGCGCATGGTGGCGCCGGCGTGGCTCGCAGCGAGGGCTACGTGGTCTTCGTGCGCGGTGCCGTGCCCGGCGACCGCGTGCGGGCACGGATCACCAAGGCCAAGCGCTCGTTCGCCGAGGCCGACTCGATCGAGCTCCTCGAGCCCAGTCCCGACCGGGTCGAGCCGCTCGCCCCTCACCCGGGCGCGCCCTGGCAGGTGCTGCCCTACGAGCGCCAGCTGGCCGAGAAGGAAGCCCAGGTGCGCGACGCCCTCGAGCGCATCGGCCACTTCGAGCAGCCGCCGGTCGAGTCGATCGTGCCTGCGGTCGAGCCCTTCCATTACCGCAACAAGCTCGAGTACTCCTTCGGGGCCGACGAGGAGAGTGGGGAGCTCGTCCTCGGCTTCCACCGCCCCGGCCGCTTCGACCTGATCGACGACGTCTCGCGTGACATCCTCGCCTCCGAGCGGGCGGACGAGCTACGCGAGGTGGTCAAGGCCTGGTGTCGTGAGCAGGGGCTCTCGGCCTGGGACCGGCGCGCGCAAAGCGGTCTCCTGCGCAACCTGGTGGTGCGCGAAGGCCGTCGCACGGGGCAGCTCCAGGCGCGCATCGTCACGAGCCCGGGCGGCAGCTTCGACGTCGACGCCCTGGCCGCCGTGGCGCCCGCCGAGTCGTTCCTGTGGACCAGCGCCGCCGGCGTGGCCGAGAGCACCCGCGACGGCGACACCCAGATCGTCAAGGGCCCGGCCGCGATCGAGGAAGAGCTGTCGGGCCTGCGGTTTCGGATCTCGCCGGACGCGTTCTTCCAGACCAACACCGAGATGGCAGAGCGCCTCTACGCCACGGCGGTCGAGCTCGCCGGCCTGAGCGGCCGGGAGAGGGTGCTCGACCTGTTCTGCGGCATCGGGACGATCGCGCTGGTGATCGCGCTCGACGCCCGCGAGGTCTGGGGCGTGGAGATCGTCGAGGAGGCGGTGGCCGACGCGATCGAGAACGCGCGCCTCAACTCGATCGACAACACGAACTTCTTCGCCGGCGACGTGCGCCTGGCCATGCGGCCGCTGCTCGAGCAGTCCGGCCGGCCCGATGTCGTGGTGGTCGACCCTCCGCGCGCCGGGCTGTCGCAGAAGGTTGTGCGGCGCGTGCTGGAGGCGGAGGCGCAGAAGATCGTCTACGTGTCCTGCAACCCCACCACGCTGGCGCCCAATGCCCGGCAGATGGCGGACGCCGGCTACGAGCTCAAGGCCGTCCGGCCGGTGGACATGTTCCCGCAGACGCCGCACATCGAGTGCGTCGCGCTGCTCGAACGCGGCTAGCGCTCTGCGCCGGGCTCAGCCCGGCTCGACGCCCTCGTCCTCCACGGAGACCTGCTCGTTCGCGTGCACCGTGCACAGGAACGGGCCACCCGTCTCGAGCGAGGCGGTGATCTCCTGCTGGGTGAGTGTCGTGCCGCACTCGCGGCAGCGGCGCTCGATCACCGGCTCGACTCCCTCGCCTTCCTCGAGATCCATCACGCCTCGCTTCCCACCACGTGCAGGACGGGTAGGCCCGTGGCCGCCTCCGCCTTCCGGGGCAGGTCCACGCGCAGCCATTTGGACAGATGGAGGGGCAGGGTCGACACGATCAGCTCGTCGTAGGTGTTGAAGTTGCACTCGTCCTGGATCGCGGCCAGCGCATCGCCGTCGCCGACCTTGGCCGCGGTCACGTTCAGTCCTTCCCGGCGCAGCTCCTCGACGAACCCCTTGCGGTGCTCCTCGGCCTCCTCCCCGCCGGCGTGCATGTCCGCGGCCCAGGCGAGCCCGTGCGGAGTGGAGGGGACCAGCAGCGTGAACTCGCACGGACCCCGCACGGTGCGGCTGCGAAGCGCCTCGAGCAGCTCGAGCGACTCGGCCGTGCGGTTGGCCACGACCAGGACCTTGGCCCCGTCAGCCATAGAGGCAGAGTAACCGCTGTCCTAGTACGGAGGGAAGTCCGCGTACCACTCGCCGAGCGCCCGGAACGCGGCCCAGAAGTCCCGCTTGGCCTGCTCGTCGTCGAGCGAGCGGTCGATGTCCGGCACGAACAGCGCGTCGCAGGCGGGGGTGAGCCGCTGGCTCGCTCCGGGCGTGGGCTCTAGTTCGCGGCCCAGCGGCACGCCGAGGCCGTTGAGCTCCTCGAGTGCTTCGTCGCCCATCACCACGACGATGCGCGGCTGCACGATCGCCAGCTCGTCGAGCACGCGGGCGCGGCACTCGGGGGCCGAGTCGTCGCTGTCGTGCACCGGGCACTTGACGAAGACGGTGCCGTAGACGGCGAGCGGATCGACTCCCAGCCGCTTGAAGCTCTTCATCAGCGCCGAGCCGGCGCGGCCATAGAAGGCGACGCCCTCCTCGATCTCCGAAGGCAGCGGAGCAAACTTGAGCATGAAGATGTCGGCCTGCGGGTGACCCGAGCCGAGCACCGGCATCAGGTTGCCGCGGGGGCAGTGGTCACAGCCCTGGATCTCGCGGGTGAGGCTGTTCAGCTCACGGATCGCCCGCTCCAGGTACTTCTCGCGGATCTCGTCGTCGGTAGCGGGCATCTGATCCGAGGGATTTGACGGATCGGCTGACGGTCCTTGTGGGCGCATCACTTCTTGCCGCGCGTCTGGATGAACTTGAGCGCCTGGACGTACAGCAGCGACTGCTTCTTGCGCACGATGTCGGCGTCGCGCAGGGACTCCAAAAACTCGTCCGGGCCCTCGAAGTCGCGCATGCGGATCATGACCGAGCCGAGGCCCTGCGCCACGTGGGAGTCCGAGCCCGCCCCGGCCACGATGCGGTACTTGGCGGCGAAGCGCGCCGCCTCCTCGTTGAAGGCGGAGAAGGCCACGCGCGGGTTGAAGACCTCCATCGCGTCGATGTCCTCGACCACGTCGAGGAGGTGCTCGTAGTCGGGCACCGCATGCATGCGGTCGAAGGGGTGCGGCACGTACACGAGCCCGCCCTGGCGGCGGATCTCGGCGATCGTCTCCTGGAGGGTCATGCCGCGCGGGATCTTCTCCTCGATGAAGAGCCCGATCACCTCGCCCTGGTCCGCCGTCTTGACCTCCTCGGCCACGATCACCTTGATCCCGTCGGCGTGCTCGCGCGCCGCCAGCGCGCCCGACACCTCGTTGTGGTCGGTGATGGCAATGGCGCCCAGGCCGACCTTCTTGGCCGTGTCGAGCAGCGTGTCCACCGGCGTGGCGCAGTCGGGGGAGTGGTCGGTGTGCATGTGGAGGTCGACGTGGATGAAGTCGCGCTCCCCCAGTCGCCGGCGCAGCGCCGGCCGGCCGTCCTGGGCGTGGCGACGAGCCGCAATCCGCTCGTAGAGAGCCTCGTATTCGGTCGCGGTGCGCGACCAGGTGAGGTCGGGGTGCGCCTGCTGGATGCGCTCGGCGTACCGGGCCACGAGCGAGGGGTCGGTGACGAGCCGCTCGAGCTGCGCGGCGAGGGTGAGCGCATCACGCGGCTCGAACAGGGGCCCCAGCTCACCCTCGCGCACCAGCTCCTCGTACTGCGGTAGCCGCGACACCACGGGCACCGCCCCGCCCGCGAGCGCTCGCAGCACGAGCTGCGGGGCCGGCGCCGTGCCCACGGAGGCCGCCACGGCGATCGTGGCCCGGGCGAGGTGCTGGGCCTCCGAGCCGTCGGCCGGCCCGGCCAGCTGCACGCGCTCGCGCAGCCGGCGCGGCAGCGAGACGGCGGGCGCGGAGGAGGGGTCGCGCAGCCAGATCGTGGCCGTCCAGTCCGCGTCGACCGACAGCTTTCGCAGCGCGCGCATGAACAGCCGCAGCGCTCCGCGTTCCTCCTCGGCGGAGAACACGATCTCGGGCGGGCCGGCGGCGGCCTGCGGGCGCTGCAGGAGGTCGGCGCCGGGGTGGATCACCTCGTAGTGGCCCGGGAAGTAGCGCTCGATCAGGTCACGGGTGGCGGCGAAGCTCGTGGTGCGCCCGTCGAGGCGGCCAAACAGCAGCTCGACCACCTTGCGCGCCACCTGGGTGGAGACGAAGCGCTCGGTGGTGGAGTGGAAGGTGCCGACGTTGAGCGCGCGCGAGTGGCGCAGGGCCGCCGACGCCGCGCTGGGGGCAAAGGGCTCGTGCACGTGCACGAAGTCGAACTCGACTTGGTCGAGCACGTCCTCGAGCGTGCGCGACACGTCTAGCGGCAGGGACACCGAGCCGCCGCGGCGAAAGGGCAGCGACTGGCCCACCGCGAGCACCGAGGCGCAGCCAGGATCGGCGAATACGGCCTCGGGGTCGGAGCTCAGCGCGGCGACCTTGGCTCGGCCCTCGCGCACCAGCTCGCGCGAGTCCGAGGGCGCAATCACCACCACGCGGTGCCCGCGCGCGCAGAGCTGGTCGGACAGGCGCTCGACGAAGCGGTTGACCTCGTGATGCTGTTCCCAGGGCCACGGGGTGACCTGGGCGATGGTGAAGGGCACCAGCGGAGGATACGATCGCACGATCGTGACGGCCTTTCCCACCGTCCGCGTGGCCGCCGTCCAGGCCACTCCCGTGATCCTCGACGCCGACGCCACGGTGGACAAGGCAGTGGCGCTGCTCGCCGAGGCAGCGGCCGGTGGCGCGCAGCTGGCGGTGCTGCCGGAGACGTTCATCTCGATCTACCCGTCCAACGCCTGGGCGCAGCAGGCGGCCGGCTTCGGCGGCAGCGATGCGCTCTGGGAACGCATGTGGTCCAGCTCGGTGGAGGTGCCCGGCCCCGTGGTCGATCGCCTGGCGGCAGCTTGCGCGCAACACGACCTTCACTGTGCGATTGGCGTGAACGAGCGCGACCTACAGCGGCCCGGGACGCTCTACAACGCGTTGCTCCTGATTGGGCCCGGCGGGTTGCTGTCCAAGCACCGGAAGCTGATGCCCACCCATCACGAGCGCCTCTTTCATGGGATCGGCGGCGGCGACGACCTCCAGGTGGTGGATACCCCCGCCGGGCGCATCGGCGGGCTCATCTGCTGGGAGAACCGCATGCCGCTCGCCCGCTGGGCGGTCTACCAGGGCGGCCCCCAGATCTGGGTCGCGCCCACGGCGGACGATTCGGATGGCTGGCAGGCGAGCATGCGCCACATCGCGATCGAATCAGGCGCGTTTGTGGTGTCGGCACCGCAGTTCATCCCACGTGCGGCCTTTCCTCAGGACTTCCCGCTGGACCTGCCGGACCGTGAGATATTCGGCAACGGGGGTGCCGTGATCGTCGATCCCGAGTGGGGCGAGGTGATTGCCGGGCCCCTGTACGGCGAGGAGGGCATGCTCTTCGCCGACTGCGACCTCCGCCGCGGACTCCACGCCAAGCGCTGGTTCGACGCCGTGGGCCACTATGGCCGCACCGACGTGCTGGCGTCGCCCGCCGAGGCGGCCGGCGACGCCACGCAGGACTCGGCCTACTTGACCCGTACGCGCTTGGAGTAGGACGCGTAGCCGCTCTTGGAGCTCGTCACCTTGTAGCGGCCGGGCCCGAGCGGGAAGGACACCTTGCCGCTGGAGCTCGTGGTCTTCGAGCCCTTCTTGCCCTTGACCTTGATCTTCGCGCCCGGCACGGCGGCGCCGGCGTCGGTCACCTGGATCACGAGCTTGCCCTCCTTGTTCTCCTTTGCGGTGAAGGCGAGCCCGGGCAGGATGCGCTGGTGCCAGGAGGCAAGGGTGCTCGACGACGTGTCGACGTGCGCGAGCAGGTCGAGCGGACCCGTGGACGCCTCGCCCACGAGGTTGTAGATCGCCGTCGTCTGCTTGGGCGGGTTGATCGAGACGATCCGGCCCCACTTGGTGGCCGCCGGGTTGGAGCGGGTCGCGCGAATCGCGTAGTCGACCTTCCAGAAGGCCCACAGCCGGCCGCCCGGCGCTGCGGCCAGGGAGATCAGCTCGCCATCGTTCTTGGTCAGGCGGGTGGCCTGCCCGGTGTCAACGCGGTAGACGGAGGGGTCGGACAGGAACGGATTGGTCCCGCGGCCGTAGCCCACGAACACACCCGGAGCGCCGATGCGGCCGGTGATGCCGATCGGATGCAGCCCGTTATCGGACGAGTTGGGGATCGAGACGGGGCCGCCCGCCGGAGCGATCGGCATGACCTTGACGTCGCCGCCATCGTCGTTCCAAGCCGAGACCACCTGGCCGCTGGATGAATCCACGCCGAGTTTAGGATCTGTCTGGATCGCGGGGCCGAGATCGCCGTCGGGCGCGTTCGGGTTTAGGCCGACGTGGTAGCCGCCCCCGCTGGGACTCGAGTCGCCCCAGATCGAGTAGAAGGCGCCGTCCGTGCCGGTCGCCGCGCCGATGCCGATCGCGGAGTAGACCTCGTTGCCCTCGGCCCCGATCTTCGACACCGAGCCGCCCACGGTCCAGCCGGCGCCACCGTTGGCCGACGTGGCCGAGGCCATCACTCCGTCGAACACGTTGGTGGCGGCGAAGAACGCGCGCAGCGTGCCGTCGGCCGCCACGACCACGGCGGAGCTGGGGTTGACTCCGTCGGCGTTGTCGAAGATCGACACCGGCTCCGACACCGTCTTCGCGTCGGCCGAGACCGAGCTGTGCAGCACGCTGCCGGCGCCCGCCAGGTCCCGGCTCCAGCTGACGTGCAGGACCCCGTCGGCGGTCCGGGCGAGCCCGGGACGCATGGTGTTGCCGTCGTCTGCCCCGACGCCGGTGACCTTGCTCCACTTGCCGGGCGGACCGGCCTCGGCGGCGGCGGTGGCCCCGAACAGCAGGATCGAGGCGGTTGCGATGGTGCGAAAAAGCGACTGGGCCGGCATGCGGGTGTGCTCCTTGGGCTGGTGCCGAGCACGGTACGCCCAGCGCGGGCGCCGTCAGTATCAACGGAGTCTCGGCGTGGTCTCATTGGACCTCCAACCGGCGCAGCTGCGCGGACTTACGCGACAGGCAGACGGGCGGCCCGTGGGCCGCCCGTTCAAGCGTCTCGCAATGAGGCCGAGGCTCAGGCCTTCGACTTCGCCTTCTGCTTGGCCTTGGCCTTCGGCTTGCCCGGCAGCTTGGGCGCGCCGCCGTAGTCCTTGATGAAGTCCTCGACCATCTCGCGAGCGATGTCGTCCGGATGCTGCACCGGGGGCGACTTCATCAGGTAGGCGGACGCGCTGTCGATCGGACCGCCCAGGCCGTGGTTGAGGGCGAGCTTGCAGCAGCGCACGGCGTCGGTGACGATGCCGGCCGAGTTGGGCGAGTCCCAGACCTCGAGCTTGAGCTCTGCGATCAGCGGCACGTCGCCGAAGGCCTCGCCCTCGAGGCGGATGTGCGCCCACTTGCGGTCGGTCAGCCACGGCACGTAGTCGGAGGGACCCACGTGCACATCGTCGGCGGGCAGCTCGTGACCCATGATCGAGGTCACCGCCTGCGTCTTGGAGATCTTCTTCGACTCGAGGCGGTCGCGCTCGAGCATGTTGTAGAAGTCCATGTTGCCGCCGACGTTGAGCTGCGAGGTGCGCTGCAGCTTCACCCCGCGCTCGTGGAAGAGCCGGGCCAGCGCACGGTGGGTGATGGTGGCGCCCACCTGGGACTTGATGTCGTCGCCCACGATCGGCAGGCCGGCCTTCTCGAAGCGCGTGGCCCAGTAGTGCTCGCCGGCGATGAACACCGGGATGCAGTTGACGAAGCCGCAACCGGCCTCGAGCACCTGCTCGACGTACCACTTGGTGGCCTGCTCGGAGCCCACGGGCAGGTAGGAGACGACCACGTCGGTCTTGGTCTCCCTGAGGATGGAGACGATGTCGGCGGTCTCGCCCGGAGCCTTCGTGATCTTCTCCTTGAGGTACTTGCCCAGCCCGTCGTGCGTCATGCCGCGGTGGACCTTGACGCCCAGCTCGGGCACGTCGGCGAACTTGATCGTGTTGTTCTGGCCGGCCCAGATCGCCTCGGACAGGTCCTTGCCGACCTTGTCGGCGTCGATGTCGAAGGCCGCGGTGAACTCGATGTCACTCACGTGATAGCCGCCCAGGTCCACGTGCATCAGGCCGGGAACCCGCTCATTGGGGTCAGCGTCCTTGTAGTACTCGACGCCCTGCACGAAGGACGAGGCGCAGTTGCCCACGCCGATGATGGCCACGCGTACCTTGTCGGTCTGATAGCGCGCAGCGCCGTTGGAAGAGATTTCAGTCACAGTTTCAGAGCCCTCCTGAAGGTCTCACTGGGGGGGTCGGCCTCCCGCGAGAGACCACCCGATAACGAACCCGGCAGGCGCCCTTCGGTTACACGGTTCCCGCTCCGCCGGCCAGTTGCCGGCGGACATGGAGCACCCGCTGCATCGTGGTGAAGATCGTGAGCGCGGCCATCACGTAAATGGCCGGCTCGAGCAGATCCAAGTCTGGCACAAGCTCTCCGGCAGCGAATACGAGTCCGATCGAGAGGATCACCACGCGCACTGCGCGGGAGGCGATACCGACTTTGCACTCGACGCCCAGCGCCTCGGCCCGGGCGCGCGTGTAGCTGACGGAGAACGAGCCGACCACGGTGAGCACGGTGGCCGCGGTGGCCACATCGTCCTGTTGCTGGGCGAAGTAGGCCGCCACGGCGGTGAGCACGATGCCCTCCGACACGCGATCGAGGGTCGAGTCGAGGAAGGCGCCGAAGGGCGAGCCCTTGCCCGACATGCGCGAGTAGCGACCATCCATCATGTCGCACACCGAGCCGAGGATGAACGCGATCCCACCGAGGACGAAGTGGTTCTCGAAGATCAGGACGGCGGCGATGATGTTGCCCACGAGCCCAGTGATGGAGATCGCGTTGGGCGTGAGGCGCGACTCGATGAGGCGGTCGCGCGCGAGTGTCCTCATCTCCGTCGCGGTGAGCGGTCCGTCGCGGCCGTTCACTCTCCGGCGCGGCCGCTCCCGGACCTCGTCGCTCATGCCTTGATGGACGCCGTCCGCCAGGCCCAGGCTTCCGGACGGGCGCGTGCGAAGGCGGCGCTCGCGGCATAGGCCGACACGGCGGCGACCAGCGCGCCCAGCGCGGCGTCGAGCCAGAAGTGGTTGGCGGTGACCATCACCACGAAGGTCACGACCAGGGGGTACAGCGCCCACAGCACCTTGAGGACGGTTCTGCGCACGAGGAAGATCGCGGGGACCGCGATCATCAATGCAAAGGCCACATGCATGCTCGGCACCGCGGCGAAGGGGTTGTAGAGGACGTTGGCGCTGTTCTCGGCCGTCTCGCCGACGAAGCTGGCCACCGTGTCGGAGAAGCCCCACTCGGGCAGGAAGCGCGGCGGCGCCGTGGGGAAGGCCATGTATCCCACCAGCGCCAGGCCCATGGCCACCAGGAACATGTTGCGCACGAAGTAGTAGGCGTGGTTGCGCGCCAGGTAGAGCCAGATCAGGAAGGTCGTGGTGACCACGAAGTGTGAGTTCACATACATCCAGTTGGCGAACGTGAGCAGCCACTCCTCGCCCTTGGCCCAGGCCTGGAGGCCGGGCTCGAAGAACAGGCCCAGCGAGCGCTCGACATCGACGAGCGCTCGCGCGTTCTCGAAGGCCAGGCCCGCCTGCCCGTCCACGAAGCCGCGCACGAGCCGGTAGATGTAGTAGGCGCCCGCGAACAGCGCGAGCTGGCGGATCGCATCGAGCCAGCCGTTGGGAAGCCAGCGGCCGGTCTGGCGCCAGACCCGGACGAGCTGCTTGTAGAGCGGATGCGTTCGGGGCACGGCAGGACAGCCTAGCCGGTCACATCGTCGTCACAACGGCGGCCTCGCTGAAACAGGCGCTCGGGCGCGAAGCGAGTGGACATGCGCACGAAGCCGGTCCTTTCGGCGATCACCTTGGTCCAGTCCCCATGGGGCTCGACGCAGGCGCCGCTGGCAAACCAGTACGGAGTCCAGCGCACCTTCACGATTGCCTCCCCAGGGCGCTTGACGTCGAGCAGCAACTCGTCCGACTGCAGCTGCTCGAGCACGATGTTGGCGTTGCCCTGAGGGATCACGAAGGGGGCCGGCAGCAGCACCTCGAACACGCGCCAGTCCTCGGACTTCCAGCGCAGGCGCAGATACGGCAGGCCATTCTCGATCAGCGCCCGCTCGCCGTAGGAGCTCTTGTCCGGCTTGGCGCTGGGCAGCGCCACGTAGCGCACCGCATTGTCGGCGAGCCAGCTGGCGTAGGTGAGGCGGTTGATGCCGCCGCGGTAGAAGATCGGGTGCAGCCCGGTATCGAGCTGGCGCAGCCAGCCGCGCGCGAGCGGCGACTCCATGGCCACCTCGGCTCCCTCCCAGTGGCTGCGGGTGAAGGGAATCTCGATTCGGCGCTGGTCGGGCAGGGTGTAGAGGAACTGGCGCAGCGGCTCGAAGTAGTCCGACTTGGCGGCCGGGTCCTCCAGGTACTTGATCACGTCGCGCACGGCGGGCGACCACTGCCAGAACGCGAGCGCGGCGAAGCCGGTCACCAGCAGCGGGAGCACGACCAGCGGCCGCTTCCAGCGCCGCCCCCAGAGCGCGCACAGCAACACCGGGCCGCCGAACAGTGCGCCGAGGCGCACGGCGTTGCCGCCCATCGGCGTCTCGACCACCAGGGCCAGCGTCGCGCCCACGCCATAGAGGACCGCTCCCCAGCGCAGCGCGGCCTCTTCGCGCGGCAGCACGATCAGACAGGCGATCGCGAACAGCGGGATCGGCACATAGGCGGAGTCCGGGAAGGGCGCCCAGCCGCCTTCGGGGAAGGCCCAGGACAACAGCAGCGGAGGGATGAAGGCGGCCGCGGCGATCGCCAGCCCCTCGAGGCGCTTGGTGCGGTCGCGGCGCTCGGCCAGCGCGTAGGCGACCCCGCCCATGGCCAGGAAGAGCCCGGCCACCGGGCTGCCAAGCGAGCAGAGGATGGCCAGCAGAACGGCCAGCGTGTAGCGGTGTCGCTGGAGGGCCAGCAGGGCCGCCAGCCCGAAGGCCACCCCGATCGCGAAGGGCAGGCGCGAGGTGAACAGCAATGTCGCTGTGGCGGCGCCGAACCAGATCGAGCCCCAGCGCGCCCGCTCGTCGCCGAAGTATCCGCGCGCGAGCGGGCCGAAGAGCGAGGCCGAAGCCACGGCGGCGATGGCCAGCGCCAGCGGCGGTCCGAGCAGCCAGGCCAGCGGTGGGGAGATGATCGAGTAGGCCGGCGTGTGATGGCCGCCGTACCATTGTCCGTTCCAGATCGTGAAGCCCTCCTCGCCGAACAGGTCGGCTCGGAAGGTGTGCGCCGCGAGATCAACCGTGCGCGGCTGCCAGATCAGGTAGACGATTGCGAACAGCACGGCCACCGCGATCGGCGCCACGTGCCAGGGATCGATGCCGCGGTACCAGGGCAGGCCGGAATGTGGCCTGCGTCGGAAACGAGGCGCAGGCGCCGCCTCCGCGGGCGTGGTTCCCGAGGACCGGGGCGGCGCCGTGACGGCGGAGAGGGCGGCGCGCAGCACGGCGTGCCTGAGGCTAGTAGATCTTCTCGCCCTCGCTGAGCATGGCCACGTACTTGGCGATGCGCCGGGCCCGGGTTTCCGGCTTCTTCGCGTCGGCGATGCGGTGCAGGATCGCGTAGCGGTTGCGGCTGTCGAGCGTGGCGAAGAAGTCGCGGGCCGGCTCGGCGGCGTCGAGGGCGCGCCGCAGGTCGTCCGGCACGGTGGCGGTGCTCGGTGCGTCGTAGGCGGCGTCCCAGCGGCCGTCGGCCTGGGCGCGTTGCACCTCTCTCAACCCGGCGGCCTTCATGGCTCCGGACTCGATCAGCGCCGTGGCCCTGTCGCGGTTGATCTTGGACCACTTGCTGCGCGCCGTGCGTGGCGTGAAGCGCTGGCGGTACCAGTCCCCGTCGATGGTCTGCGCCTTGCCGTCGATCCAGCCGTACGCGAGCGCCGCCTCGACGCACTCGGCGTAGGAGACGCTCTCGATGCCCGAGGCCTTCTTGGCGAGGCGGACCCAGATGCCGCTCGAGCGGGCGTGCTCGGCCGCCAGCCAGCGACGGAAGGCAGCCTGGGTCCGAAAGGGCAGCTCGGGGTCGTCGGGGGCGCTCACGAGCCGGTCAGGAAGGTGGCCGCCCGCTCCACGAGCTCGGGCCGCTCGTGCCACGTCCAGTGCCCCGCGCCCTCGACGAGCTCGAGCTCGACGGGGCCGCCGAGTGCGTCGGCGTAGCGGCGCCCGAACTCTGCTCCGACGTACGGGTCGGCTCCGGGCCAGAGCACGAGCGCAGGCGCACGCAGCTCGCCCAGCTGCTCGCCGGCGCGGGCCAGAACCTCGGGGGGAGAGGCCCGGTATAGGCGCAGGATCGCCCGCTGCGTGCCCTGGTCGAAGCCTGCCCAGGCACGGTCCACCAGCTGGGGAGGCAGCGAGTGACGCAGGCCGCGACGGGTGGTGAATCCCATCGTGAGCTCTCCGAGCAGCGGCGTGCGCCAGGCCCGCGCCACGCGATGCCACCGGAAGCCCGGGAGCAGGGGAACGCTGGAGAAGACCACCAGCCGCTCGATGCGCTCGGGAAAGCGCTGGGCCAGGGCCAGGCCCACGGCGCCCCAGTCGTGGACCACCAGCGAGAAGCGCTCGAGCCCCGCGTGGTCGGCGAAGGCCTCGAGGAAGCGGTCGTAGCCGGCGATCGAATAGTCGAAGTCGCCGGGCTTGTCCGAGCTGCCGAAGCCGGGCAGATCGGGCGCCACGCCGCCGGCGCGTTCGAGGAGGGGCTCCCAGTCGAACGACGCCGTGGGGACGCCGTGCACGTAGAGCACCGGGACGTCGCCGGCTTGGCGCCAGTGGACCTGCAGGCCGGCCACCTCGGTGTGTCGTTCGGCGATCTCCACGGCGGAGGTTCATACCATCCGGCGGTCATGGCCGACCGTCGCAGGCTGCGCGCCATCCGAGATCGCCTCCGTCGCGAGTACGGCCGTCCGATGCTGCGCCCTCATCGCCGCCCGGTGGACGAGCTGATCCTGACCGTCCTCTCCCAGAACACGAACGACCGCAATCGCGACGTTGCCTATGCGCGCCTGCGTGAGCGCCTGCCTTCTTGGGAGGCGGTGCGCGAAGCTCCCGTGGCCGAGGTCGAGGAGGCGATTCGCCCAGGGGGCCTGGCCCCCACCAAGGCCGTGCGTATCAAGGAGATCCTGCACGCTCTCGCCGACGACGACCTGGCCTGGCTCGAGAGCGCCCCGCTCCACGAGGCTCGCGACTATCTATGCGCCCTCCCCGGGGTGGGGCGAAAGACCGCCGCGTGCGTGCTCCTGTTCGCCTACGGGCGACCCGAGCCGCCGGTGGACACGCACGTCTACCGCGTGGGCTCGCGCCTGGGGCTGTGGCGCGAGCGGGCCTCGCTCGACGAAGCCCACGACGAACTGAGACGACTGGTGGGCGACGACGGCGAGCAGGCATACGAGATCCACATGCTCCTGATCCGCCACGGCCGGCGCACCTGTCTCGCACGCACTCCGAGCTGCCCGGACTGCCCGCTGAGGCGCACGTGCCCGGAGGGTCGCCGCCGGCTCTCGTGAGCGTCACCGTCGCCCCAGCTCGCGCCGCTGCCGCGCTGGCCGATCCGCCGCGCTGGATGGCACCCGCCCTGCTCGCCCTGCCCTTCCTACTGGGCATCGCCGTGCTGCAGGGGCTGACCGTGGAGATCGACACCTTCCACGGCTCGGACGCACGGGTGTACCAGCTGCCGACGATTCTCCAGCTCTCCGAACGGCTCGACCTCTCCGACTATCCCTCGGCCCAGTCGCCGCTTTACCACCTGGTGACGGCGGCCTGGGGCAAGCTCGTGGGCTTCGAGCTCTGGAAGCTGCGCCTGCTCAACGTGGCCTTTTCCTACGCGATGGCGCTGGCTCTGCTTCGGCTGCTCCGGCGCGCCACTCCGCTGGGCCTCTGGCCGGCCCTCGCGTTGACGCTCGTGTTCGTCCTCTCTCCCTACGTGCTCGGTGCGTCGTTCACGCTGCTCACCGACAACCTGGCGATCCTGTTCGCCCTGCTCGCGCTGGAGCGCATCCACGCGTTCTCGCGCTCGGGGTCGCTGCGGGCGTTCGGCCTCGCCTGCCTCGCGATCGCGGCCGCGCTGCTCACCCGCCAGGCGTTCGTGTGGCTGGTTCCCGTGGCGGCCTTCTTCCTCGCGGTGGGGCCCCCGCCGGTGGGCCGCAAGCTGGTCGGCGCCGCCCTGCTCGCGCTGTCGCTCGCCCCTCTGGCCGCACTCGTGCTCGAATGGAACGGCCTGGTGCCGCCGAGCGCGGACCCCGCCTCGTGCGGGCTGTGCGAGGACCGCCAGGGACTGGCGCGCGAGGCGCTCAGCCTGCGCACGGTGGGCTTCACGGTCGCACTCGCCGGCGCCTACGGTGCGCTGATCTTCGGCCCCGGCCTCGTGCGCCGGTTGCGCCGGCTGCGCTCCTCGTTTCTCGCGCGCACGTACGTGAGCGTCACCGGCCAGGCGCGGGACGCACGCCGGCTGGTGGCCGCCGGGGTGGTCGCGGGCGCGCTGCTGCTGCTCCTCTCTCCGCTGGCCTACCGTGCGATCAGACCGGGGCGGGCGGGCGACGCCGGCTGGCTCTGGAAGCTCTCCGACGGCCTTCCCGAGCTGCTCGGCACCTCATTGCTGTTCTGGCTGCTGGTGCCGTCGGGCTGCGTGGCGCTGGCGCTGCTCGTGCGGCGGGCCGGTCCCCTGTCGCTGTCCGCGGTGTACCTCGCCTGCTTCCTGCTGGCGGCGCTCCCGGTGCGGCTCTCCTACCAGAAGTACTTCGACCCCTTCATCCTGCTCGCGCTCGCGCTGCTGGCCCGGCCGGCCGATCTGGACCGCCGGGTGGACTACCTCGGGATCGGGGTGCTCTGCTTGGCGTTCGTGGCCTACGCGTTCAGCTTCGCCGCCTGAGCATCGTCAGTGGGTCGCCCTCCGAGCCCACCGCCCGGAAGCCCGAGCGCTCGTACAGCCTGAGGGCGGGGTTGTCCCGGCCCACGCCGGTCGAAGTCCTCCATGTAGGCGGCCAGTCGCCGGTCGGCGAGCAGCTCCTCGATTGCCGGCCGCTCCTCCTCAGCCCCGCGGGACTCGGCTTCCCGCACCCGCACCATTTGCCGGACGCCCTACCGGA
Source organism: uncultured Thermoleophilaceae bacterium (assembly GCA_963813495.1). Taxonomy (GTDB): domain Bacteria; phylum Actinomycetota; class Thermoleophilia; order Solirubrobacterales; family Thermoleophilaceae; genus JACVRW01. Next base: position 89,790 of record CAWEZC010000011.1, on the reverse strand, counting down.
TGTCGACGACGTCGATCACGAAAACGAGCGTCTCGTTGGGTGCGATCGACGGTGGCGAGCCGGCGCGGCCGTAGCCCTGCTCGGGCGGGATCACGAGCTGGCGACGCCCGCCCTTCTTGACCCCCACGAGGCCCCGGTCCCAGCCCTCGATCACCTCGCCTGCGCCGAGCCGGACCGGGAAGGGCTGGCCGGAGTCCCAGGAGGCGTCGAACTCCTCGCCCGTCGAGAAGCTGACGCCCACGTAGTTGACCACCACCGTGTCGCCGTTCTTCGCGCCCGGGCCCTTGCCCTTGACGATGTCCTCCTTGACCAGCTTGCGCGGCGGCGACCCCGTGGGCTTCTCGATCACTGGCTTGACGCTGGTGTCGGTGGGGTCCGCGCCGGTCTCCGTGGCCTCGGTGTCCTCGGTGGTGTCTGTCGGGGCGTCCTCCTGTGCGGCGTCGGTCGAACCGCCGGCGGGGATCGAGTCCTCCTCCTCGCCGCAGGCGACGACTGCGAGCGCGGCTACCAGCAGGAGCAGCGCGTACAGGCGAGGGAGGGCGGCCATCGGCCGCGGAAGCCTAACGCAGCCCCTCGCGTGCACAGGCGGAGGAAGAACATCTGCCATACTTGCGCTCAGATTTCTTCGGTACGAGTCAATAAGCGGTAGAGAGAGGTAAACGGATGGGCAAGACCATCGGAATCGATCTTGGCACGACCAACTCGTGCATGGCCATCCTCGAGGGCGGCGAGCCGACGGTGGTCGAGAACGCCGAAGGCGCGCGCACGACCCCTTCGGTGGTGGCCTTCACCGACGGCGGCGAGCGCCTCGTGGGCGCTCCCGCCAAGCGCCAAGCGGTGACCAACCCCGAGAACACCGTCTTCTCGATCAAGCGCTTCATGGGGCGCAAGGAGGCCGAGGTCAAGGAGGAGGAGAAGATCGTCCCCTTCGAGGTCGTTGCGGGCCCGAACGGTGACGCACGCGTAAAGGCGGGCGGCAAGGAGTACGCCCCGCCGGAGATCAGCGCGATGATCCTCCAGAAGCTCAAGGCCGACGCCGAGGCCTATCTCGGCGACAGCGTGGACAGCGTCGTCGTGACGGTCCCCGCGTACTTCAACGACGACCAGCGCCAGGCCACCAAGGACGCCGGCAAGGTCGCCGGGCTCGAGGTCAAGCGGATCATCAACGAGCCCACGGCGGCCGCTCTGGCCTACGGGCTCGACAAGGAGGACGCCGATCAGACGATCCTCGTCTTCGACCTCGGCGGCGGCACCTTCGACGTGTCGGTGCTCGAGATCGGCGACGGCGTCTTCGAGGTCAAGGCCACGGCGGGTGACAACCACCTCGGCGGCGACAACTTCGACAAGGAGATCGTCGACTGGCTGGTCTCCGAGTTCAGGAAGGCCGAGGGCGTCGACCTGTCACAGGACAAGATGGCGCTGCAGCGGCTCTATCAGGAGGCCGAGAAGGCCAAGACGGAGCTCTCGACCACCCAGGAGACGCAGATCAACCTGCCCTTCATCACGGCGGTCGACTCGGTGCCCAAGCACCTCAACCAGCGGCTCACGCGCTCCAAGCTCAACGAGCTGACGGCCGACCTGATCGACCGCGTCGTGGATCCGACCAAGCAGGCACTCGAGGACTCGGGTGCGGGCAAGGACGGCATCGACCACGTGGTGCTGGTCGGCGGCATGACGCGCATGCCGGCGGTGCAGGAGAAGGTCAAGGAGCTCACGGGCAAGGACCCGCATCGCGGTGTCAACCCGGATGAGGTCGTGGCCGTCGGCGCCGCCATCCAGGCCGGTGTGCTGGCTGGCGATGTCAAGGACGTGCTGCTCCTCGACGTGACCCCCCTGACCCTCGGCATCGAGACCAAGGGCGGTGTCATGACGAAGCTGATCGAGCGCAACACCACGATCCCGACGCGCAAGTCGGAGATCTTCTCGACAGCGGAGGACAACCAGCCGAGCGTCGAGGTCCACGTGCTCCAGGGTGAGCGCGAGATGGCCGTCTACAACAAGTCGCTGGGCAAGTTCCAGCTCACCGGCATCCCGCCGGCGCCGCGTGGCGTGCCTCAGATCGAGGTCACGTTCGACATCGACGCCAACGGCATCCTGGCGGTGGGCGCCAAGGATCTCGGCACGGGCAAGGAGCAGAAGATCGAGATCAAGGCCGGCTCGGGCCTGGCGGACGCCGAGGTCGAGCGCATGGTCAAGGACGCCGAGGCTCACGCCGAGGACGACCGGCGCCAGCGCGAGGTGGTCGAGGCCCGCAACTCGGCCGAGAACGCGGCCTACCAGGCGGAGCGGCAGGTCAAGGAGATGGGCGACTCGCTCGACTCGTCCTCCAAGGAAGAGATCGAGGCCGCGATCAAGGACGTGCGCGACAACCTCGAGTCCGATGACGTCGCGCTGCTCAATCAGAAGACCGAGGCGCTGCAGACCGCGTTCCACAAGGTCTCCGAGCAGATGTACGCCGCCGCGCAGCAGGCGGCCGCCAGTGGCGCCGGCAACGGTGCCGGGGCCGACGGCGCGGACGCCGATGCCTCCGCCGAGGAGGAAGAGGTCGTGGACGCCGAGGTGGTCGAGGGTGAGGACAAGAGCTAGCCATGCTCGAGTCCCCTCCCTTCCCCTCGCCGGAGGAGGAGCCCGTCACGTCGCGTGACGAGTCGGGCGAGCCCTCCGGCGAGGAGGACCCAGCCAACGAGGAGCAGGGCGTGGCCGACAAGGAGGAGGCGGCCGACGGAGCAACCCCGTCGGATTCTTCTCCCTCCGAAGAGGACCCGCTCGCGCACGCGCAGCGCGAGCGCGACGAGTACCTCGATCTCGCGCGGCGCGCCCAGGCCGACTTCGAGAACTACCGCAAGCGCGCCGCTCGCGAGACGGCGGCCGCGGGTGAGCGTGCCCGTAGCGGGCTCGTGCGCGAGCTGTTGCCCGTGGTCGACAACCTCGAGCGGGCGCTGCTGTCCGCGCAGCAGTCCGAGCAGCACCTCGCCGAGGGCGTCCGCCTCGTCCACTCCGAGCTGATCTCCGTGCTCGAGCGAAACGGCATCCAGCAGTTCGACCCGCGTGGCGACCGCTTCGACCCGGGCGAGCACGAGGCGCTGTCGATGCGCTCCGAGGACGGTGCCGAGCCGGGGGTGGTACTTGACGTGGTGGAGAAGGGCTACCGCTCGAACGGCAACGTGCTGCGTCCGGCCCGCGTGGTCGTATCCGGGTAGCGCCGATGGCCGCCGTCAGGGATCCCTACAAGACGCTCGGCGTCGACAAGAAGTCCTCCGACGAGGACATCAAGAAGGCCTACCGCAAGCTCGCGCGCCAGTACCACCCGGACGCCAACCACGGCGACAAGGACGCCGAGGAGCGCTTCAAGGAGGTGCAGGAGGCCTACTCGATCCTGTCCGACGCCGAGAAGCGCAAGGCCTACGACTCGGGCGGCGGGATCTTCGGTGGCGGCTTCGACCCGGGCTCGTTTCGCACCGGCGCGCCGGGCGGCGGCTTCGGCGGCGGCTTTGGCGACATTTTGTCCGACCTGTTCGGCAACGCCGGCGGCCGCGGCGGCGGGGGGCGGCCACCGCGTCCCGAGCGCGGGCGGGATCTCGAGACCGAGATCCAGATCTCGTTCGAGCAGGCGATGGAGGGCGCGCAGGTGCCGGTGTCGGTGCCACTCTCGGCGCCCTGCGCCACCTGCCGGGGCACCGGCGCCAAGCCCGGCACCCAGCCCACGATCTGCTCCCGCTGCCAGGGCCGCGGCGTGGAGGCGGAGTCCCAGGGGCTGTTTTCGATCTCCCAGCCCTGCTCCCTCTGCGGCGGCACGGGCACGGAGATCAAGGAGCCCTGCCCCACCTGTAAGGGCAGCGGGCGCACCCGCCAGGTCAAGCGCTATCGCGTGAACATCCCGGCCGGGGTCAAGGAGGGCAGCCGCGTGCGGCTGGCCGGCAAGGGCGAGGCCGGGCCGCGCGGTGGGGCTACCGGCGACCTCTACGTAGTCACGCGCGTGGCCGACTCCCCGATCTTCGCCCGCCGCGGCGACAATCTCGAGGTGGAGGTGCCGATCACGATCCCGGAGGCCATCCGCGGGGCCACGATCGAGGTTCCGACGCTGTCGGGCAGCAAGCGCATCCGCGTCCCACCGGGTACCCAGCACGGCACTGTCCAGCGCCTCAGGGGCGAGGGCCCCCCGAAGCTGGGCGGGCGCGGGCGCGGCGACATCCACTACCGGCTCGGGATCGACGTACCCAGCTCGCTCTCCAAGGAGCAGCAGGAGGTCGTGGACGAGCTGGCCACAGTGATCGACGGCAACCCGCGCGAGCGGCTCCTCTCCCAGAAGCCTTAGGCCGGTGGCGAACTCACCCGACAGCGCGCGCGGCGTTTACATGATCTCGGTGGCCGCCGAGCTGGCCGGGATGCATCCGCAGACGCTGCGCATCTACGAGGCGCGCGGGCTGATCACCCCCAAGCGCTCGCCCAAGAACACCCGCCTCTATTCCCAGGAGGACGTCGAACGCCTGCGGCGCATCCAGGAGCTCACCTCCGAGCTGGGCATGAACCTGGCCGGGGTGGAGCGGGTCTTCGAGCTGGAGGAGGAGATCGGCCGCATGCGCCGCCGCATGCGCAACCTCGAGCGCCAGGCCGAGCGCATCCAGGAGGAGCTGGGCGACGAGATCGAGCGCGTCCGCCGCTCGTTCAAGCGCGAACTGGTGGTCTACGAACCGCCCTCCCAGGCGCTGATGCCGCGCGCGGCCCGCGGCGTTCGCGTGCCCATCGAGCGCCCCGCACGCTAGTCCCCGCGCTCGAGCACCGAACATAAGCCGTCAGGGACCGGCGATGGCCGCCTTCAGCTCGGCCACGGCAACCGCGTTCTCGCGCGCGAGACGCCCGTACTCGAGTACGACGGCCCGGCGCCAGCCGTACTCGGTCCGCAGCCGCGCGGTCAGGGCCCGGGCGGCCGTAAGTCGTGTGCGGGCGGCCCAGGATCGGCGGGCGCGGCGGCCACGTGCCGCCGCGACGGACGTCCGAGCAACACGCATTAGACCCCGCGCCGAGTGGTAGCGGCGGCGGGCGACGGAAGTCGGCGCGCGCAGGAGCAGCGCCTCGCGCTCGCGGACGGCCTGCAGCTCCTCCAGCCGGCGCTGCATGACGCGCAGAGGGAGGATCCGCTCCCAGTTGTCGACCAGCCGCCGCGCGGCCGCGAAGGAGGGCCGCCGGTAGACCGGGTAGCCAGGCTGCTCGGTGAGATGAGCCACGCCCTCGGAGGCGTATTCGCCGCCCAGGTTGTCACGCAGCGTCACGAAGATCTGGCCGGCGCCGGCCTCCCCCAGAGTGACCACCGCCTCGGTCAGGAAGCGCGCCTGGGCCTGCTCCCCGCCCACGAAGGCCGGGTCGGTCTGGTAGGCCGGGTCGGCCGGATAGCCCTGCTCGGTGACCCAGGTCGGTCCCCAGAACCCGTGGCGGGCCAGCTGACCGCGGAACTCATGGAAGCGGCTTGTCATGGCGGCCACGGAGCCGCGCAGGTGGACGTTGCCGAGGTCGAAGCTGCGCGCCGCGCCCGCGCCGGGCGTGGCCAACATGCGCTCGAGCCACTCGGGCCGGTGCGGTCGCATGATGCCGCCCAGCAGCACGAGGTCGCCGGGCGCGCGGGCCTTGATGGCCCGGTAGGCCGAGGACAGCATCCAGCCGTACTGCTCGGGACTCCCCTCGAAGGCCCACTCCCCGTCGGGCTCGTTGATGATCTCCCAGTGGTCGATCGTCGGCCCGGCGTGCGCGGCGATCTGGCCCGCCATGCGGCCGAACTCCCCGTGGTCGGCGGCGGCACAGCGAGCATGCTGCGGCCAGCGGCCGGGACAGCTGGAAATCCACGAGGGCGGATTCAGCAGGATGGCCAGCACACGCACCCCGTAACGGCGCGAGAGGAAGGTCACCTCGTCCAGCCCACGCCAGTCCGGGCTGGGAGCGGGACCGCCCTGGTCGCGCTCGAAGACATCGTTCAGTTGTACGTCCACCCGGATGAAGTCCGCACCGAGCGCCGCCGCCTCCTGGAAGATCCGCTCCTTCATCTCGAAGGGCGTGCAGCAGGCGTACACCATGGCGTGGGCGGAGATCGGCGCTCGGGCCGAGGCGTTCGGCGCGGCTACGACCGTCCCCGCCGTAAGCAACAGGGCGAGCAGGGCCGGCAGGAGGAGACGAGCGGGCGCTGCAATGCGTGCACGTTAAGGGCCCCGCCCTAGCGGGCGCGCCCCCGGTTTTCGGCGTGGCTGTGGCCGGATCCGGCACGACCTGCTATACCTCGACTCAGATTTTCTATGCAAGCGGACCGATTCACAGTCAAGTCTCAGGAGGCCCTCGCCGCGGCGCAGTCGCTCGCGCGCGCCCGCCGCAACCCGGAAGTGGTCCCGCCGCACCTCCTCGTCGTCCTGCTTGAACAGGAGGGCGGGATCGTGGTGCCGGTGCTGCGCCGCGCCGGCGCCGACCCCGAGCGGGTGCGCCGCCTCGCCAACGAGGCGCTCGACGCGCTCCCGCAGATCAGTGGAGACGGCAGCGCGCCACCCTCGCTCAGCCGCGAGCTGATCGCGGTGCTCCAGCGAGCCGAGGAGGAGGCGCGCGGCATGGGCGACGAGTACGTCTCCAGCGAGCACCTGCTCCTGTCGCTGGCCGGCGAGCCCGGCGTCGACACCGGCGCCTCGCGCGACCAGGTCGCCGAGGCCGTCGGGCAGGTACGCGGCCCACACCGCGTGACCGACCAGAACCCCGAGGACAAGTACCAAGCGCTCGAGAAGTTCGGGCGCGATCTCACCGAGGCCGCGGAGCGGGGCAAGCTCGACCCCGTCATCGGTCGCGACGACGAGGTACGGCGGGTGATCCAGGTCCTCTCCCGGCGCACGAAGAACAACCCCGTGCTTATCGGGGAGCCCGGCGTGGGCAAGACAGCGATCGTCGAGGGTTTGGCGCAGCGGATCGTGTCGGGCGACGTGCCCGAGTCGCTGCGCGATCGCCGCGTGATCGCGCTCGACATCGGCGCGCTGATCGCCGGAGCCAAGTACCGCGGTGAGTTCGAGGACCGCTTGAAGGCGGTGCTCAAGGAAGTGGCCGAGGGCCAGGGCCAGATCATCCTCTTCCTCGACGAGCTGCACACGATCGTGGGCGCGGGTGCCGCCGAGGGCGCCGTCGACGCCGCCAACCTGCTCAAGCCCATGCTCGCGCGCGGGGAGTTGCGCGCGGTGGGCGCCACCACCCTCGACGAGTACCGCAAGCACATCGAGAAGGACGCTGCGCTGGAGCGCCGCTTCCAGCCCGTGATGGTGGCCGAGCCCACGGTGGAGGACACGATCGCGATCCTGCGCGGCCTGAAGGAGCGCTACGAAGTCCACCACGGCGTGCGCATCCAGGACTCCGCGATCATCGCCGCGGCCACGCTGTCACAGCGCTACATCGCCGATCGCTTCCTTCCCGACAAGGCCATCGACCTGATCGACGAGGCGGCCTCGCGGCTGCGCATCGAGATCGATTCGATGCCCACCGAGATCGACGAGGTGGAGCGGCGCATCCAGCAGCTCGAGATCGAGCAGCAGGCGCTGCGTAAGGAGCGCGACGAGGCCAGTGAAGCCCGCCGCGACACGATCGAGCGCGAGCTGGCCGACCTGCGCGAGCGCTCTAACGAGATGAAGGCGCACTGGACCGGAGAGAAGGAGGCCATCGAGGCGATCCGCTCCGCCAAGGAGCGCCTCGAGCAGGCCCACCGCGACGCCGAGCGCGCCGAGCGGGACGCCGACCTCCAGCGCGCGGCCGAGCTGCGCTACGGAGAGATCCCCCAGATCGAGCAGGAGGTGGCCGACCAGGAGGCCCGGCTCGCGGGGATCCAGTCCGACGTGACCTTCCTCAAGGAGGAGGTGGACGACGAGGACGTAGCCGATGTGGTGGCCAAGTGGACCCGCATCCCCGTCTCCAGGCTGCTGGAGGGTGAGGTGGCCAAGCTCATTCACATGGAGGAGCGCCTGCACGACCGGGTGATCGGCCAGGACGAGGCCGTCGAGGCCGTGTCGAACGCGCTGCGCCGGTCGCGCGCCGGCCTGCAGGACCCCAATCGCCCGATCGGCACATTCCTGTTCATCGGCCCCACTGGCGTCGGCAAGACCGAGCTGGCCCGCGCGCTCGCGGAGTTCATGTTCGACTCCGAGCAGGCGATCGTGCGCATCGACATGTCCGAGTACATGGAGAAGCACTCCGTGTCGCGCCTCCTGGGGGCTCCGCCCGGCTACGTCGGCTACGACGAGGGCGGCCAGCTCACCGAGGCGGTGCGCCGCCGCCCCTACAGCGTGGTGCTGCTCGACGAGCTCGAGAAGGCTCACGCCGACGTGTTCAACGTGCTCCTCCAGCTGATGGACGACGGTCGCCTGACCGACGGCCAGGGGCGCACCGTCGACTTCAAGAACACCGTCGTGATCATGACCTCCAACGTGCCCGGCGGGCTCGAGGGGGTGCGAGCGACCTTCAAGCCTGAGTTCGTCAACCGCCTCGACGAGATCGTCGAGTTCCACCAGCTGACTCGCGAGGAGATCGCGCAGATCGTGGAGCTGCAGGTGGCCAAGCTGGTCGAGCGAGTGCGCGAGCGCGGCGTGGAGGTGCAGCTCACGGAGGCGGCCCGGACGCTGCTCGGCAACCTGGGCTACGACCCCGCCTACGGAGCGCGGCCGCTCAAGCGCGTCATCCAGAAGCAGCTCGTAGACAAGCTGGCCCTGCGCCTGCTGGAGGGCGAGTTCGCCCCGGGCGACATCGTCGGTGTCGACGCCGCGGAGGGCGAGCTGCGCTTCTCCAAGCTCGCCGCCCCGGACGTGGCCGAGCCCGCCGCCGCGGTCTAGGCGTAAGGCCTCGGTGTACTAACCCATACGGGGGACCTGCTTCCCTCGTACGGAGTGGTTGGGTAGTACGTACGGCCAGGTTTTCGCCGTGGGTCTAAAGCGCACCTACGCTGGATTGAGTGCGTTGCTCCGGTCGCTCTCCTCTCTTCACGACGGCGGCCGTGATCGCCGCCCTGCTCGCGACGTCCGCACCGGCGGCCGCGCGCGAGCGCGACGTGCCCGGCGCCGCCACGACCGCCGGCGCGGGATCCGCACCCACGCACCGCCACCTGCACGACACGATTCTCGAGGACCCTGCCCCTTCGCTGATGCGCGCCGCTGACGCGCGCGCGACGGCGCGCGCCTACGCCACCCCCGACGGCAGGTACGTGACCGTCGAGGTCTCGCGCGCGTATCCGGTCGACCCCGAAGTGGATCAGGCGCTGGTGGACTTCCTCGGCTCCCGCCTGCACGGGCCGGAGCTCGAGACGCTGAGCGTCTATGTCGGGGCCCCGCGCGAGATCTCGCGCCTCTGCGGCGCGCGCGACGCGGTGGCCTGCTACGCCCCGTACGAGGAGCGCATGTTCGTGCCCGGCGAGGCCGTGCACGGCGTTTCGGTGGACTATGCGCTGACCCACGAGTACGGGCATCACGTGGCGAGCTGGCGCTCGAACCGCCCCTGGGATGCGCTCGACTGGGGAGCGAAGCACTGGTCGAGTGCGATGAGGGTCTGCACGCAGGTGGACCGAGGCCTGCTCTTCCCGGGCAACCAGGGCAGGCACTACTTCGAGGATCCGGGCGAGGGCTTCGCCGACGGCTACGCCCACGTCCACTACCCCGGCTTCCCATGGGGGTACAGCCCTCTGATGCGCCCGCGCGGAGCTGCCTACGCGGCCATTCGCCGCGACGTGTTGCATCCGTGGACCGGGCCGCGCACGCGCATCCTGCGCGGCCGGTTGCGCCCGGGCGGAGGCGCGCGCTCCTTCCATCTGCGTCTCAGGCTCGACGGCGACGTGACCGTCCGGCTGTCGGCCCCCGAGCGGCTACGGGCGGCTATCGAGCTGAAGGCGGCGGGCGTCGCCGCCGGACGTCGGCTGCGCGACGGACGGGCGTTCGGCGTCGAGTGGTGCCGCCGCGAGCCGATCGAGTCGGTGACGCTCACGGTCCGGCGCCGCGCGGGCGCCGGGCCGTTTGCACTCAAGGTCGCCTGGCCGGGCTAGTAGACCCGCGACCAGCCCACCGCGCCGGCGGCCGTCGCGGCGCTCGGGCGGAGGATCCGGCGCACGGTGATCGTGAAGACCGCCCGGGCCGCACGGCTCTCCCTGTACCTGCGGAAGGTGTCGAACTGGACGGTGTAGACGCCGAAGGCGGCGTCCGGCGACAAAATCCGGCGCTTGACCTTCAGACGCCGGCAGTCGCCCTTAAGGGTGCCGATCCTGAAGTCGCGCTTGAAGCCGCCCTTGCGCACGTGCACCCACAGCTTCTTGCCGGTGGTGAAGCCGGTGGCGCCGATCGTCACGACCCGCCCGGGCCGCCCGCCCTCGGGCTTCACGTTGACGTCGACCGCGCTGACGCGCAGGGAAGCCGCCGCCGTGAGCAGTGGATTGGTGGTGTCGATCGCCGTGTAGGTGCTGGTGCGGATGCCGCTGTCCTGGCCCAGCGTGAGCACCCCTGTGAACGCGCCCTCCGCATCGGTGCTGACCGGGCCGAGCGACTGACCGTCGCGGTCCACGTTGACCCCGTTGGGCACGTTGGGCGTGAAGCCCGTGCCGCGCAGGTTGATCTTCTCGCCCGATCGGTAACAGGGCTTGGCCGGGTCGGGGGCGAGCGTCGCGGCCGAGGCCGCGACGGGTGCCGCGAGGACCAGTACCAGGGCACTCGCTGCGCTGAGGCAGAGCTTCATCAACTTCTCCTGATTAGTGGGTGGGGCGCGTGCTCGGCAGGCAGGCTACATTCACGCGCGATGGACCTCCACAGGAAAGGAACACCGTGCCGACCTTCGTGATGCTGTCCACGCTCACGCCCGAGGGCGTGCAGACGCTGAAGAGCAACCCCCAGCGCATTCGCGAGGTGAACAAGGAGATCGAGCAGCTCGGGGTGACGGTCACGGCCCAATGGGCCGTCCTCGGCCAGTACGATTTCGTGAACGTCATCGAGGCGCCCGACGAGAAGACCATCGCGCGGGTGTCGATGGAGCTCGGCTCGCGCGGCACCGCGCACTTCGAGACGCTCACCGCCATTCCGGTGGACGACTTCATAGCCGCGCTTTGAGCGAAGCCGCCAAGCGGATCCTCGTCGTGGGCGGCGGAGGCCGCGAGCACGCGCTGGTCCACAGCCTGGTCGCCGGGCCGCAGCGCCCCGAGGTGCTGTGCGCCCCCGGCAACGCCGGCATCGCCCGCGACGGAGTCGAGTGCCTGCCCGATGCCGACCCGGTGGAGCTCGCGCGCCGGCGTGAGGTCGACCTGGCGGTGGTGGGGCCGGAAGCGCCGCTGGTGGCCGGGCTCGTCGACGAGCTCGCCGCGGCCGGCATCGCTGCCTTCGGGCCCACGCGCGAGGCGGCGCGGATCGAGGGCTCCAAGGCCTACGCCAAGCAGCTGATGAGGGACACCGGCGTGCCCACCGCGTCGCACGTCCTCTTTCGCTCTCGCGAGGAGGCCTCCGAGCACCTGGCCTGCGCGTCCTACCCCGCGGTGCTCAAGGCCGACGTGCTCGCCGCGGGCAAGGGCGTGATCATCTGCCCCGGTGAGCGCGAGGCGCGTGAGGCTCTTGACGTGTTCTTCGCCGAGAAGCGCTTCGGCGACACCGAGGTCGTGCTGGAGGAGTTCCTCGAGGGTGAGGAGCTGTCGCTGCTGGCCCTGTGCGATGGTGAGCACGCCGTGCCGCTCGCTCCGGCGCAGGACTACAAGCGCATCTTCGACGGCGACGAGGGTCCCAACACCGGCGGCATGGGCAGCTACTCGCCCGTCCCCGGAATCGATCCCGACCGGGCTCGGGAGCTGGCAGCGCTCGTCCACCAGCCGATCGTGGACGAGCTGCGCCGCCGCGGCACGCCCTTCCACGGCGTGCTCTACGCCGGGCTGATGATCGGGTCGTCGGGGCCCAAGGTGCTCGAGTACAACGCGCGCTTCGGCGATCCGGAGACCCAGGCAGTGCTGCCGCGCCTGAGCAGCGACCTGCTCGGGCTGCTCGAAGCCTCCACCCGCCGCGGGGGCCTTGCGGGGGTGGAGCCGGAGTGGTCGCCCGACTGGGCGGTCACGGTGGTGCTCGCCTCGCGCGGATATCCGGAGGGCGCTTCGAAGGGGGACCCGATCAGCGGGCTCGACCAGGCGGCGGCCACCGGCGCCCAGATCTTCCATGCGGGCACGGCCGAGCGCGACGGCCGGATCGTCACCGACGGCGGGAGAGTGCTGGCGGTCACGGCTCTGGGCGACGGTCCGGGGCAGGCGCGGGCGCGTGCCTATGCCGCCGCGGACCACATCCGCTTCGAGGGGCGCCAGCTGCGCGGCGACATCGCGTCGCGCGCAGTGGATAGGGTCGAGGCGTAATGGGAACCGAGGAGTTTGCGGCGCCGCCGGTCACCCAGACCGAGGTGGAGCACCAATTCGACGACCTGGACGTGGACGACGCTCCGCAGGTGGGCATCGTGATGGGCTCCAAGAGCGACATGCCGGTAATGGAGAAGGCCGCCGGGCGGCTCGAGGAGCTGGGCATTCGCCACGAGATGCGCGTGATGAGCGCCCACCGTGACCCGGACACGGTGGCCGACTACGCCAAGAACGCCCGCATGCGCGGGCTGCGCGTGATCATCGCCGGCGCCGGCCTCGCCGCCGCGCTACCCGGTGTGGTCGCGGCCCACACCGACCTCCCCGTGATCGGCGTGCCGCTCACGTCGAGTACCTCGGTGGCCGGCGGGCTCGACGCGCTGCTGGCCATCGCCCAGATGCCGCCAGGCGTGCCGGTGGCCACGGTCGGCATCGACAACGCCAAGAACGCCGCCGCGCTCGCCGCCAGGATCCTCAGCATTTGAGCCGAGGGCGCGAATGATCGAGCGCTACACCCGGCCCGAGCTGGGCGCGGTGTGGTCCGAGCGGCGCAAGCTCGAGAGCTGGCTCGAGGTCGAGCTCGCGGTGGTCGAGGCGCTGGCCGAGCAGGGGATGATCCCCGAAGAGGACGCCGCCACGATCCGCGATCGCGCCTCCTTCACCGTCGAGGAGGTCAGGGAACGGGAGCAGGTGACCGACCACGACGTGGCCGCCTTCGTCGACGTGGTGGCCGCCTCCGTGGGCGAGGCGGGGCGCTGGATCCATCACGGCCTGACCTCCTCGGACGTGCTCGACACCGCTCTGGGGCTTCAGCTCTCCCAGGCCGGTTTGATGCTGGTGGGCGGAGCTCGCGACTACCGCGACGCCCTCATCCTCCGCGCGCGCGAGCAGGTGGACACCCTGTGCGTGGGTCGCACCCACGGAGTGCATGCCGAGCCCACCACGTTCGGAGTGAAGCTGGCCGGCTTTGCCTTCGAGGCGCACCGCAACATGCGCCGCCTCGAGCGGGCGGCCGAGGGAGTGTCGGTCGGCGCGCTGTCCGGTGCGGTGGGCACCTATTCGGCCAACGGCCCGGAGGTCGAGGAGACCGTGCTGCGCCGCCTCGGGCTCGGGCGCGAGGACGTCTCCACCCAGGTGGTCCCGCGCGATCGTCACGCCGAGCTGCTCGAGGCGATCGCTCTGGCGGGTGCGGGGCTCGAGCGCTTCGCCACCGAGGTCCGGCACCTGCAGCGCACCGAGGTGCGCGAGCTGGAGGAGCCGTTTCGGGCCGGCGCCCAGAAGGGCTCTTCGGCGATGCCCCACAAGCGCAACCCGATCGTGAGCGAGCGGATCACCGGCATCGCCCGCCTGCTCCGCGGCTACGCGCTCAGCGGCCTGGAGAACGTGGCGCTCTGGCACGAGCGCGACATCTCGCACTCGTCGGTCGAGCGGGTGAGCCTGCCGGACGCCACCACGCTGCTCGACTACGCCCAGCATCTGGCGATCCGGGTCGTGGAGGGAATGACGATCCACCCGGAGCGCATGCGCGAGAACCTCGAGGCCACCCACGGCGCCCTCTACTCGCAGCGTGCTCTGCTCGCCCTGGTGGAGTCCGGGCGCTCTCGCGACGAGGCCTATCGGATCGTCCAGGACGCCGCTCAACGCGCATGGAGCGAGGGCATCCCGTTCCGTGATCTGCTGGCGCCGAACGCACCCGAGCTCGACCTCGAAGCCGTCTTCGACCCCGGTGCCTTCGTCAAGCACGCGCGGACGATCGTGAAGCGTCTGGATCGCATCTCCTAGACCTTTCCGGCAGCCTCGCCGGATAGATGTCCATGGAACGGGCGTCCCGCTCAGGTCACGGAAGACCAGGGGTCGATGGCAGACCCGTGGACCCAACCGCGGAAGCCGCCGCGCGTCGCCGCAAGCGCAGCCGCCGCAAGACCAAGCAGCGCTGTTCACCGCCGCGGCGCAGACGCCGGCGCGTACGCCGCGCGACCATCGAGTCGGCCTACCCTGAGGCGCGCCGTCCGCGCGCCGGCTCAGCGGGCGGGCGTACCGGTTTCGCCGGGCGGGCGAAGGACGAGTTCGATTCCCCCTTTGCGTTGGACAGCGCGCGCCGGCGCCGTAAGAAGCGCGCGAAGGCGTGCCGGCGCAAGAAGCGCAAGCGCAAGCCGATCCGCAAGGTTCCGGTACAGCCGGTTCCGCCGGCGCCCGCGCCGCCCGCCGCACCGGCACCGCCCGCGGCCTTCCGGCTCTCGTCGCCCATAGCGGTCTACTCCGGGTCCTTTGGGGTCCGGGAGGCCGAGCGCCTCCTGTGGCGGGCCGGCTTCGGCCCCTCGCCGGGACACGCCGAGTTCCTCTCGGCAGCCGGGCTGCACCGTGCGGTGGCCGCTCTCACCCGGCCGGCCGGTCCCCCCACGCTCACAGGCGCGCCGCCCGTCTACAAGGCCTACGAGCTCGACGGCGACCCGATCCTGCCGATCAAGCCGACCGATCGCTACGGCCACGAGCACCTGTGGTTCCTCGACCGCATGATCCGGACCGACCAGCCGCTGGTCGAGCGTATGACGCTCGTCTGGCACGACTGGTTTGCCACCTCCAACGACGGCGTGGGCGACCAGGACCTGATGCTGGCCCAGAACGAGCTGTTTCGCCGTCAGTCCTTCGGTGCCTTCGACCAGCTGGTGCGCGATGTGACGGCTGACGGCGCGATGATCGTCTGGCTCAACCAGGATCAGAACACGCGCTACCACCCCAACGAGAACTACGCGCGCGAGCTGATGGAGCTGTTCACGCTGGGTGCCGATCGCGGCGCCTACACCGAGAGCGACGTGCGCGAGCTGGCTCGGGCGCTCACCGGCTGGGACAGTGACTGGAGCGCCGAGGAGGGCTACCACAACTTCCGCTTCGTCCTCAGCCGCCACGACCCGAACAACAAGACGGTGTTCGGCCAGACCGGCAACTGGAACTGGGACGACGCCGTGCGGCTCTGCGTGGGCCACCCGCTGCACGCATCCTTCTTCGTCGAGAAGCTCTGGAGCTACTTCATCGCCACGCCGCCGTCGGCGGGTGACCGCCAGGCCCTCGAGCGGCTCTACAGCTCGAGCGGCCATCAGGTGCGCCCGGTGCTCGAAGCCATCCTGCTCCACCCGGATCTGCACGCGGGACAGCGCATGGTCAAGCCGCCGGTGGTGTTCCTGGCCGGGCTGTTCCGCCGCCTGCAGCGCAGCGTCGAGCGCGAGGACCTGATCTGGCAGAGCGACGACGCCGGGCAGCGGCTCTTCTACCCGCCCGACGTATCGGGCTGGGACGACTCGCGCTGGCTCGACACGATGACGATCAAAGGCCGTTGGGAGATCGTCCGCCGTTCGTACGAGGGCCGCCACATCACCGGCTCCGCCCTGACCGCGTACAGCGTCGACGAGACGCCCGAGCAGGCGGTCGCGGCCGCGCGCGCGTTCTGGGGCGGGCCGGATCTGACGAGCGAGACACTGTCGATTCTTCAGAGCTTCGCCGCCAGCTGCTTCCCGGCCACGCCGCTCACCGGCACCAACCGCAACCGTTACCGCGCCTGGCGCCAGAACGCGCTGCGCGTCCTGATCTACGCCTCCCCCGACCTCCAGACGAGCTGAGCCGAATGCGCAACTGTGGATGTAACGACTACTCGCGGACGCAGCTGCTGCGCCGCGCCGCCGCAGAGGCGGGGCGCGGCCTGCCCGCCATCGAGAGCGGCATGCCGCTGCCCGCGGGAACCGGCCTGAGCCGGCGTTCGTTCTTCTCGCGCTCCGCCGGCCTGGCGCTGGCGGTGTACGGGGCCTCGACCATGGGCCCGCGGCAGTTCGAGGAGGGCATCGCCTCGGCCGCCGCGCAAGGCGCCAACGACAACGTGCTGGTGTCGATCTTCCTCTCCGGCGGCGCCGATTCGCTGACCATGCTCGCCCCCAAGCAGTCGGCGCACCCGCAGTACGCCGGAATGCGCCCCGGTCTGGCGCTGGCCGAGGGCCAGGGCACCGACTTCGCCGGCGATCCCTCGTTGCGCTGGCATCCCTCGATGGCCGGCCTCTCGACCCTGCACGGCGAGGGCAAGGTCACCGTGATGCCCGCGATCGGCTACGACGACCCCAACCAGTCGCACTTCACGAGCCGCCACTACTGGGAGGTGGGCGAGGTCAACCCGTTCGGCCGCTGGGGCTGGCTCGGGCGCTACCTCGATGCCCACGGCAGTGCCGACAACCCGCTTCAGGGGCTGACCCTGGGCTATGACCTGCAGCCTTCGCTGGCCGCACGCAATGTGCCGATCGCCACGGTCTCGCAGCCCGACGAGTACGACTTCTGGGCCAACGACGTGGGCGGGACCGTCTACGACGCCATGCTCGACGCGTTCAGCGACATGGGCGACCCGGCCACCAGCGACATCGGCCTGGGCCAGGCGCGTACGGCGGTGGCGGCCACGGGCCGGCTGCGCCAGCAGCTGGCGCCCTTCAACTCGGCCATCACGCTGCCGGGCGGTTACCCCAACACCTCCTTCGGGCGCAGGCTGGCCTGGATCGCGAAGCTGCTCGATGCCGGTCTGCCGCTCAAGGTGGTGGCCATCGAGTCGGGCGGGTACGACACCCACTCCAACCAGCTCGCCAGCCTGCCCGCGGACCTGAATGAGGTGAGTGCCGCGCTGCTCGCCTTCCAGCGCGACCTGGAGTCGAAGCCGGCGACCGGTCCCAAGCTGTCGGAGCGGGTGCTGGTGCACGTCTGGAGCGAGTTCGGCCGGCGCCCGCAGGAGAACGAGGGCGGCACCGACCACGGCGCCGCCGGGGCGAGCTTCGTGATCGGGGCCAAGGCGAGCGGCCAGACCGTCGGGGAGTTTCCCGGGCTGGCGACCCTCGACAACCGCGACAACCTGCGCAAGACCTCGGACTTCCGCTCGGTCTACTGCTCGCTGCTCGAGCAGTGGCTGGGGGTGAGCGCCGGCGGCATCATCACGGGCGAGGGCAGCTTCATGCGGCCGACCCTGGTCAACCCGTGAGGCCGCAGCCGGGCGAATGACTTCGAAGCTGGGGGCGGCAGCGGCCGCGCTCGTCCTTGCTGGAACGCTGTCGCTCGCCGCCGCCGGACCGGCTGTGGATCGGGCGGCAGGGGTCGCTCCAGCCGCCGGTCATGAGTTGCCCGACGCCGGCCGCCAGGCTGAGGCCGCGGCCCGGCGGCCGGGCCGACGCTGCCGGGCGCGCCGGAGGTCCTGCCGGCGCAGCGCGTCGCTGCGCCGCATCCGTTCCGAGGTGCGCCGGCTCGCCGTGAGCGACCGGCTCGTGGACGCCGGACGCCGAGCCCCTCCCAGCGGTTCGGGTCAACCTCCCGGTGCGCCGGCGCCGGGAGGGCCGATCCCACCGGCCCCGCCCACTGTCTTGCCCGACTACGTCTCGGTGACCGCCACCGAGTACCGGCTCGCTCTGTCGCGGCCACTGGTGGGCCGCGGCCGCGTGACGGTCGAGCTGCGCAACAAGGGCGAGGACCCCCACGACCTGGTGGTGACGCCCGAGGGCGGCGACATCCCGGTCCTGCAGTTTCCGGAGACCGACCCCGAGGTGTACACGGCCTCCGCGGTCGACCTCGCCACGGGCCGCTACCGGCTCTTCTGCTCGCTGCCCGGGCATGCCGACCTGGGCATGACCGCGACGCTGCGGGTGGAGTAGGGCTCAGCCGACCATCGACGCCCGCGCTCGTTCGAGCGCCTCGGTGTTACTCGGGAGGCGGGGATCCTCGGTGCCGTCGCCGGCTCGGCCGGGCTTTGAAGCGATTGGTCACGTCCACACGGCGAGCAGCGCGAGTCCGAGCAGCACCACGACGTGGAAGGTCTGATCCACGGCCACCGTCACCATCACGTGATCGCGCGGGTCGGTGTGCTTCACCCGTCTCATGTATCCGTGCAGCAGGCGGCCGTCGTCCTCCACCACATGGGTGACGAACAGGAGCGCGGCTATCAGGAGCACCAGCGCACCCGACTCCTGCCACAGCCATACGAAGGCGGGCACGAAGGCGATGGTGTAGACGCTCACATGGGACAGCAGCGCCCGCCGCGCCTCCCGGTCGCGGCCCAGCCCGCCGAACTTCTGGCGCGCCTGCCATTCGGTCTGGAGCGCGAAGTCGCCCACCAGGTGGGAGACCACGAACACCGCGAACACTTCGACCCAGGGCATGGGCTCAGCGGCCGGCGTGCGCCGGCCCGGTCGGGAGGGCGGCGGCGGGCGCCGTGACGGCGTGAAGAGGAGGCATCTGGAGTTGCAAAGGAGTCCCTGGCGGACCATAGGAGCATGCTCGAAACGGCGCAAACGACCGTGACGGAGATCACGCTGTCTTCCGAGCGCCAGCACGAAGTTCGTTCTTGGGCCAGACTGGGGCGAGAATGGGGGACTCGCACAACAACGGGCGCCGCTGGCGGCGGTCGGGACGGCGCCTGCGCCTGCTCATGTTCGTGGGCACCGCTCTGGTTCTCACCGGCTTCGTGCTCGCCGCCTACCTGACGGACGTGCTGGAGGGCTCCGAGCTCGACACGATCGACGCGCGCTTCGCGATCAGGGGCGACCTCGACCCGCCCGAGGACGTGGTGATCGTGGGTATCGGCGAGGCGAGCTTTAAGGAGCTTGGGGAGCAGTGGCCATTCCCGCGGTCGCTGCACGCGGAGGCGATCAAGCAGCTACGCAGAGCGGGCGCCCGGGTGATCGCCTACGACGTGCAGTTCACCGAGGCGTCGACTCCGGTGGACGACCAGGCGCTGGCCGACGCGGTGGCCAAGGCGGGCAACGTCGTGCTGGCCACCACGGTGGTGGACGACCGCGGCCGTTCCAACGTCTTCGGCGGTCCGGCGGTGCTGCGCCAGTTGCGCACCCGGGCCGCACACGCCGGCTACGAGACCGACGGTGGGCGCGTGGTGCGGCGGATGTCTCCCGAGCTGGACAGGCTCGAGACCTTTCCGGTGGCGGCCGTCGAGCGGGCCGGGCGGCGCCGGGTCGACCCCGCCTCCTTCCCTGATCCCGCCTGGATCGACTTCCACGGGCGCTCGAACGTCACGCGAGTGCCCTTCCACCAGCTGCTGCGCGGAAACGTCCCCCCCGAGACCTTCCGCGACAAGATCGTGGTCGTGGGCGCCACTACGCCGTCGTTGCAGGACGTGCATCCCACCTCGGTCAGCGGTGACGCGTACATGTACGGCGTGGAGGTCCAGGCCAACGCGATCTCCACGCTGCTGCGTGACTTCCCGCTGCGCAGCGCGCCGTCGTGGACCGTGGTGGTGCTGATCCTCCTGTTCGGGGCGGTCGGCCCGCTGCTGGCAATCCGCTTCGGGCCGTTTCGCGCCGCCATCACCGCCATCGGGCTCGTGGCGCTCTACGCGGTCTTCGTACAGCTGATGTTCAACTCCGGCCGGATCGTCTCGTTCACCTACCCCGAGCTCTCGCTCGCCCTCGGCGCAGTGGGCGCGCTCGCGGTCGGACTCGTGGTGAACGCCTTCGAGAGGGAGCGCGTACGCGATCTGTTCTCGCGCTTCGTCCCCGAGCCCGTGGTCGATGAGGTGCTCAAGGACGTCAACGAGGACCTGCGGCTGGGCGGGGAGCGGCGCGTGGCGACCGTGCTGTTCGCAGACGTCCGCGGCTTCACGACGTTCTCCGAATCCCAGCCCCCGGAGACCGTGATCACGGTTCTCAACCGCTACCTCACGACCATGACCGACGTGATCCTCGCTCACGGCGGCACGCTCGTGTGCTTCATGGGTGACGGCATCATGGCGGCCTTCGGGGCACCGATCGAGCAGGACGACCACGCCGATCGGGCCCTGGCTGCGGCGCGCGACATGACCGGGGAGGCGCTCGACGAATTCAACGCGTGGATGCGCTCCGAGGGCCATGGGGACGGCTTCCGCATCGGCGTCGGACTGAACTCGGGGGCGGTGATGGCCGGCAACGTGGGCTCCGAACGCCGGCTCGAGTACACCGTGATCGGTGATACCACCAACACTGCGTCGCGCCTCGAGGGCATGACCAAGGGCACGCCGCACATGATCTTCATGTCGGAGTCCACCCGCGCGATGCTGACCTCCCAGCAGCCCGACCTGGTCAATGCCGGGGACTTCGAGGTCCGCGGCAAGCAGGTTCAGGTCACGCTCTGGTCGGTGGACGCGCGAAACGGGAGCAACCACTAACGCGCGCGGGCGAGGTAGCGGTCACCCGCCTCGACCAGAGTGGTGGTGTCGAGACCGAAGTCCCGTACCGCAACCTCGCCGCGCCGTACGGCGGTGAGCGTGCCGCGGCAGCTGTCCTCGACCAGCCAGCGCGTCCCGCGCACGGCGCCGGACGAGTAGCGCCCGCGCGTGCGGAAACGGCCGTTGGCGTTGCCCCAGAGGCGCCGGCGCGAGGCCCGCGAGGCGCGTGCCTGACCGGTGTTGCAGGGGCCGTAGGAGCCGGTCAGCAGCAGTTCGGTGAGGTAGCGGTCCGAGCGGCGCTGGCGCACCTTGAACAGACCATCGAAGAAGCGGCCCTGCTGCACTCCGCCGCGGCGGCTGCGCACCGAGCTGAGCAGCACGCGCCCCCTGGTGGTGTCCACCAGCGATCCGACCGGGATCTCGCGCAGCGTCGCCAGCCGCTGGAAGCTGCGCCGGCGCGGGAGCCGCACCCGCACGCGTCCGCCGGCGGGCTCCACGATGATCGTCTCGCCGAGGTCCGGGGTGGGGGCCTGGGCCGGTGCCGCCGGCTCGGGTGGGGCCGTGGGCGCCGGCACGTCGATGAAGCGCACCGCCTCGGCGCTGGGAGCGCCGTTGCCCAGCACCGAGGTGCCGGTGAAGACCGTGCGCGTGGAGGCGCCCTCGTTGTCGGTGACCGCGAGCTTGGCCTGGTAAACGCCGGGCCGGGTGTAGACGTGGCTCACCGTCGGGCCTCCGTCCGCCAGCACGTTGCCGTCGCCGAAGTCCCAGTCGTAGCGAAGGATCGAGCCGTCAGGGTCGGCCGCGCCCCGGGCATCGAATGAGACCGCGCTCCCGGCGGGCGCCACGAATACCTCGAAGCGAGCCACCGGGGCCTGGTTGGGACTCACGACCACCCCGCCGGCGCCGACTAGGTCGAGGGCCGGCGGCGCCTTGGGCGACGCCAGGCCGTCCCGGCCGAGGTCGAACAGCTGGAGGTCGCCACCCGCGGCGTAGAGGCTGCGCCCGTCGGGGGTGAGAGCCAGGTCACCGAGGTTTGCTCCCGACACGGCCACCGAG
Source organism: uncultured Thermoleophilaceae bacterium (assembly GCA_963813495.1). Lineage (GTDB taxonomy): Bacteria > Actinomycetota > Thermoleophilia > Solirubrobacterales > Thermoleophilaceae > JACVRW01. The sequence continues at coordinate 68,212 of CAWEZC010000011.1, read as the reverse complement.
GCCGGAACCCGGGCGCTGAGGCGGCCGTCGGCTTCGATGGCGTACTGGACGAGCCGGCGCTCGCCCACGGCCGAGGAGGACGCCGCCGCGTAAAGGCTCGTGCCGCCGGGCGCGATCGCCAGCGCCGCCGGCCTGCCGCCGCCGAGCGGGACCGTGGCGGGAGCCAGGGCGCTGAGCGCGCCGCCGGCACCGACGGCGAACTGGAAGATGCGGCCGTCGCTGCTCGATGCGTACAGGTGGGCGCCGTCAGGCGTGAGTGCGACGTCGGTCAGCGGGCCGCCGGTGATCACGGCCGCAAGGCTGGCGGGATCCAGCCGGCCGTCGGGCCCGACCGCGTAGCGCTTCACCCATCCGCTGATGGTCACGTAGACGCTGGCCCCGTCCGGGGACACGGCCACTGCGGAGGGCTTGTCCACGAGGGCGACCGAACCGAGCGACTCGAGCAGTCCGCCAGACCCGATCGCGAACTGGAGCAGTCTGCTGGAGCCGTGGTCAGCCACGTAGAGCGTTTTGCCCGACGGGCCGGCGGCGATCGCGGTCGGGAGCTTGCCGGCCGCCACCTGGGCCGGCGCCTTGGGCGAAGCGAGGCCGGTGGCGCTTACGTCGTACTGGAGCACGCGCCCCTGTCCGGAGGCGCCGGCCGTCACGTAGAGCGAGGTCCCGTCAGGCGTCATGGTCAGCCGTCGCGGTTGGGTGGCCGGCAGCGACGGTGGCACGAGCGGGGTGAGTGCTCCGCCGCCGCCCACGGCCAGCTGCACCAACTCACCGGCTGCGTTGTCGGCCACGTAGGCGTCGCGCGCAGCAAGCGCGCTCACCGGAGTGGCCAGCAGCAGGGCCATTGCAGCCAGTGTGATCTTGCGCATGCGCCTTTGTAGGGTTCGGGGCCGAATCCAGTGCGAGTCCGTCAATCAACGCTACTGCAATGGTGAACTTCGCGTGCCCGGTGCGGGTACAGCAAAGGTCGTTTCCCACGCCCTCGCCGTGGGACGACCGAGAGGTCGGCACCCATTGATAGCCTCGGCCCGGTGAGCGACCCCGCCGCTCTAACGCACCTCTCGAGCGGGAAGGTGCGCGATATCTACGCCGTGGGTGACGACCGCCTGCTGCTCGTCGCCAGCGACCGCATCTCCACGTACGACGTGGTTCACCCCACGCCGATTCCCGACAAGGGAAAGGTCCTCACGGGCCTGACCGCTTTCTGGCTGGCCCGCAGCGGCGAGGTCTGCCCCAACCATCTCGTCTCATACACCGAGGTCCCGGACGACCTTCGCGGCCGCGCGATGCTGGTCGAGCGGCTCGAGATGGTGCCGGTGGAGTGCGTCGTGCGCGGTTACATCACCGGTTCGGGCTGGAAGGACTACCAGGCCACCGGGGCGGTTTGCGGCGTCGGCCTTCCCGCCGGCCTGAAGGAGTCCGAGCAGCTCCCGGAGCCGATCTTCACTCCCGCCACGAAGGCCGAGGTGGGCGACCACGACGAGAACGTCGACTTCGAGCGGGCGGTCGAGATCGTGGGCGACCGGTCACTGCTCGAGGAGCTGCGGCGTCTCTCGCTCGCCCTGTACGAGCTCGGGGCCGCACACGCGCGAGAGCGCGGGATCATCCTCGCGGACACCAAGTTCGAGTTCGGGCGGCGTCCCGATACCCGGGGGGGCACAGGCGGCACCATCGTGCTCGGCGACGAGGTGCTCACGCCCGACTCGTCGCGCTTCTGGCCCGCCGACGGCTACGAGCCCGGGCGGGGGCAGCCCAGCTTCGACAAGCAGTACGTCCGCGACTGGGCGGCCGGATCCGGCTGGGACAAGACGCCGCCCGCTCCCGCCATACCCGGCGAGGTGGTGGAGGGCACACGCGCTCGCTACCTGGAGGCCTACGAGCGGATAGCCGGCGAGCCCTTCTCCGCCTGGCTGGAGAGCTCTCGCAAGTGAGGGCGAGGGTGTTGATTCGCCCGAAGCAGGGCATCCTCGATCCGCAGGGTCAGGCGGTGGAGCGTGCGCTCCCCGCTCTCGGCTTCGAGGGGGTGGCCAACGTGCACGTCGGCCGGTTGATCGAGTTGGACGTGGAGGACGGGTCGCAAGTTCCCGCAATGTGCGAACGGCTTTTGGCCAATCCGCTGATCGAGGACTACGAGGTGATAGAGGTCACGAGGCCATGAAGTTCGGCGTGGTTCGCTTTCCGGGATCCTGTGACGAGGTCGACGCCCTGAGTGCCTGCCGGCGCTTCGGCGAGGCCGAACTGCTCTGGCACGGTGACCGCGACCTCGCGGGTATCGACGCCGTGGTCGTCCCCGGCGGCTTCTCCTACGGGGACTATCTGCGGGTGGGCGCGATCGCGCGCTTCTCGCCGATGATGGAGGCCGTAATCGAGTTCGCCGGCGACGGTCTGCCGGTGCTCGGCATCTGCAACGGCTTCCAGGTGCTGTGCGAGGCGGGTCTGCTCCCGGGGGCACTGCTGCCCAACGACTCGCTGCGTTTCGTGTGCCGCCAGGTCGACGTCCAGGTTGAGACCGTCGACACCCCCTTCACGCGTGGCTGTGAACGGGGAGAGCTGCTCTCGGTGCCCGTCAAGCACACCACCGGGCGCTACTTCGCTCCTCCGGGCGCGCTGCCCGAGGAGCAGATCGTCCTCCGCTACGCCCCGGGGCAGAACCCCAACGGGACCATGGACGACATCGCGGGGGTATGCAACGCGAGCCGCAACGTGATGGGGCTGATGCCCCATCCGGAGCACGCGGTCGACCCGCTCACGGGCTCGGCCGACGGCGGGAGGCTGTTCGAGTCGCTCGCGATGGTCCCTGCGTGAGCGGGACCGCCTCCGTTTCACATCGAGAGCTGGGGCTCACCGACTCGGAATACGAGGGGATCTGCAAGCGGCTGGGGCGGGAGCCCAATGGGCTCGAGCTCGCCGTCTTCTCGCTCATGTGGTCCGAGCACTGCGCCTACAAGCACTCGAAGAAGCTGCTGCGCCTGCTGCCCACGGAGGGGCCGCACCTGTTGATGGGTCCGGGGGAGAACGCGGGCGTGGTCGACGTGGGTGACGGCCTGGCCGTGGCCTTCAAGGTGGAGTCGCACAATCACCCGAGCGCAGTCGAGCCGTTCCAGGGAGCGGCCACCGGCGTGGGCGGGATCCTGCGCGACATCTTCGCGGTGGGTGCACGCCCGATCGCGATACTCGACTCGCTGCGTTTCGGCGAGCTCGACTCGGGTCGCTCGCGCTACCTCTTCGACTATGCCGTCAAGGGCATCGGCCACTACGGCAACTCGATCGGGGTGCCCACGGTGGGCGGTGAGGTGCTGTTCGAGCCCGCGTACGAACACAACTGCCTGGTCAATGCGATGTGCGTGGGCCTGGCTAGGCGCGATTCGCTGATCCGCAGCGCAGCGGCGGGGGTCGGCAATCAGCTCGTCCTGCTCGGCGCGCGCACCGGCCGGGACGGCATCGGCGGCGCCTCCGTGCTGGCCAGCGCCGAGCTGTCGGCCGACGACGAGTCGAAGCGCCCGAGTGTCCAGATCGGCGACCCCTTCGAGGAGTCGAAGCTCGTGGAGTGCTGTCTCGAGCTGCTCGAGCGGGGCCTGCTGCGCGCGCTCCAGGACCTGGGCGCCGCAGGCCTGTCGTCGAGCTCCTCGGAGATGGCCTCCAAGGGCGAGGTGGGGCTCGACATCGACGTGGCCCGGGTGCCTCTGCGCGAGGCGGACATGGAGCCCTTCGAGGTCATGGTCTCCGAGTCGCAGGAGCGGATGCTGTGCGTGGTCGAGCCCTCGGTGCTCGAGGAGGTCCTGGCGCTGTGCGGGCGCTGGGAGGTGCGGGCCACCCCGATCGGTGTGGTCACGGACAACCGCAGGCTGCGCGTGTTCGACGGTGACGAGCTGGTGGGCGACATGCCGGTCGGTGCGCTGGTGGACGACGTCCCGCTCTACGACCTCGCGCCCGAGGCGCCGGCACAGCCGGTCTACCCGGACCCTCCCGAGCGGCTCCGGAAGGGCGCGGGCGCGGAGGAGACGCTGCTGGCGCTGGTCGGGTCGCCCAATGTCGCCTCCAAGCGCTTCGTGTTCGAGCAGTACGACTCGATCGTCGGCTCGCGCACCGTGCGCCGCCCGGGCGCCTCCGACGCCGCCGTTCTCACGCTCGGGCCCGACGGAGGCCGCGGGGCGATCGCCGTCTCGATCGACGGCAACGGTCGCCGGGTTGCCTGCGACCCGTACACCGGCGCGGTCGAGGCGGTGCTGGAGTGCGCGCGCAACCTGGCCTGCACCGGTGCCGAGCCCCTCGGTCTGACCAACTGCCTCAACTTCGGCAACCCCGAGAAGCCCCACGTGGCCTGGCAGCTCACGCGCGCCGTCGAGGGTCTGCGCGACGCCTGTCTGGCCCTGGGGGTGCCCGTGGTGGGTGGCAACGTCTCGCTCTACAACGAGGGCGGGGGCGGTCCCATCTACCCCACGCCGATCGTGGGCATGGTCGGCAAGCTGGCCGACCCCGCCAAGCTGCCCGGCGTCGGATTCGCCGAGGAGGGTCAGGTCATTGCCCTGCTGGGTTCGTTCGCGCCCGCGCTTTCCGGGAGCGAGCTCGAGAAGCTGCGCGGCCGGCTGTCCGACGGTCTGCCTGCGGTGGACCTGGGCGAGCAGGTCGAGGCTCTGGGCGTGCTGCGCGAGGCGGCCCGCAGCGGCACGCTCGCCACCGTGCACGACATCTCCGAGGGCGGGCTGGCCTGCGCTCTTGCCGAGTGCTGCATCGCGGGAGGCGTGGGCGCGCGCCTCGAGCTGACCGCGGACTCCGCCCTCGAGACGCTGCTGTTCGGCGAGGCGGCCGGCGGAGCGATCGTCGCCGGACCGCGCGCGTCGGTGGAGGCGCTGCCGGGCGCTGTCCTGCTCGGGGAGGTGGGGGGCGAGCGGCTCGAGATTCCTGCTGCCGGCGTGAGCCTCTCCGTGGAGAGCCTCCGTGAGGTCTACGAGCGCTCGATTCCCCAACACTTCGCTCAGCCGGCCGGCTGAGCGCCCGGATGAGGGTTCTCGTCACCGGAAGCGCAGGCCATCTCGGCGAGGCGCTCGTTCGCGTGCTCGGCTCCGACGGGTTCGACGTCATTGGGCTGGACGTGCTCGAGTCGCCTTTCACCACCGTGGTGGGCTCGATCACGGACCGCTCCCTGGTGCGCCGCTGTACCGAGAGCGTCGACGGGATACTCCATGCCGCGACTCTCCACAAGCCCCACGTCGGCTCACACAGCCGGCAGGCCTTCGTCGACACGAACCTCACGGGAACGCTCAACCTGCTGGAGGCGGCCGTCGAGGCCGGCGTCGGCCGCTTCGTGTTCACGAGTACGACCAGCACCTTCGGGCGAGCGCTCACACCACCGCCGGGCGCTCCCGCGGCATGGATCACCGAAGACGTGGCGCCGGTTCCCCGGAACATCTACGGCGCCACCAAGTCAGCCGCGGAGGATCTCTGCGAGCTGGTGCACCGCGATCGCGGTCTTCCCTGCGTGGTTCTGCGCACCTCGCGCTTCTTCCCCGAGCCGGATGATCGCGAGGAGGTCCGGCTCGCCTACGATGACCTGAACATCAAGCTCAACGAGCTTCTGTATCGGCGGGTCGACCTCGAAGACGTCGTCAGCGCCCACCGGCTGGCCCTGGACGCCGCTCCGGCGATCGGCTTCGGGCGCTACATCGTGAGTGCAACCACGCCGTTCACGCGCGCCGATCTCGGCGAGCTGCGCGAGGATGCTCCCGCGCTGGTCGGGCGGCTGTTCCCTGATTTCCGGGTCCTCTACGCAGAACGGGGTTGGACGATGTTCCCCGGCATCGAGCGCGTGTACGTCAACGCCCGGGTGCGCCGCGACCTGGGCTGGGCGCCCCGCTACGACTTCGCGCGTGCGCTCGCTCGCCTCCAGGCGGGCGAGGATCCGCGCAGCCCGCTCGCGGCGACGGTCGGCGCCAAGGGCTACCACGCCGTCTCGACCGGGCCGTACACCACCCGCTGAGGCGCGCCGGGACGACGGGACTCGCTGGTACCCTGAGCCGAGGCAGGGTCCTCACCGCCGGCCGTACCGGAGGCCCCGCCGCGCACTTATGAATACACAGCTCGACGATCGCGACGGGCCTCGCGACGAATGCGGCGTTTTCGGCGTCTATGCGCCGGAGAACGACGTGGCGCGTCTCGCCTACTTCGCCCTGTTTGCGCTCCAGCACCGGGGTCAGGAGTCGGCGGGGATCGCCGTGTGCGGCGACGGTCAGATCATGACCGTGCGCGACGTCGGGCTCGTGTCGCAGGTCTTCGACGAGGAGAAGCTGCGCGCGCTGCAGGGCCAGCTGGCGGTCGGCCACGTGCGCTACTCGACCACCGGCTCATCGGCCTGGGAGAACGCCCAGCCCGTCTGGCGCAGCGACCGCCGCCAGGTGGCGCTGGCCCACAACGGCAACCTCATCAACGCGGTGGAGCTGCACGCCGAGCTGAGCGAGCGCGGGGTCAAGTTCCGCGGCACGTCGGACTCGGAGATCATCGCGGCGCTGCTCTCGAACCACGAAGCGGAGCGCATCGAGGATGCCCTGGCCGACGTCATGCCACGGCTCGAGGGGGCCTTCTCCACGGTCGTGATGACCAAGGAGTCGGTGGTGGCCTTCCGCGATCCGGCAGGGCTCCGCCCGCTGGCCTTGGGCATGTTGGGCGGGCGCTACTGCGTGGCCTCGGAGAGCTGTGCCTTCGACATCATCGGCGCCGAGCTTCTGCGCGAGGTGCTGCCGGGCGAGATGGTCTCGCTGAGCGAGCGCGGAATCGAGACTCGCCAGGTGGTGGAGTCCGATCGCCGGGCCTTCTGCGTGTTCGAGCACATCTACTTCGCTCGGCCCGACTCGATCCTCGAAGGCAACCGCACCCAGGTGTCGCGTCGCAAGATGGGCGAGATCCTGTGGCGCGAGGCGCCGGTCGAGGCCGACGTCGTGATCGCCGTCCCCGACTCCGGCAATCCGGCGGCCTCCGGCTATTCCAAGGCGTCGGGCATCCCGCGCGACGATGGACTGATCAAGAACCGCTACGTGGCGCGCACGTTCATCCAGCCCGGCCAGGAGCTGCGCCGCCACGGCCTGCGCATGAAGTTCAACCCGCTGCGCGAAGTGGTGGAGGGCAAGCGCCTCGTCGTCGTCGACGACTCGATCGTGCGCGGCAACACCACGCGCCAGATCGTGCAGATGCTCCGCGACGCCGGCGCCGACGAGATCCACATGAGGATCTCCGCCCCGCCGATCCGTTACCCCTGCCACTACGGGATCGACATGTCGACGACACAGGAGATGATCGCGCACGGACGCACCGCGGACGAGGTGGCCGAGGAGCTCGGGTGCGACTCGCTGCAGTACCTGTCGCTCGACGGGGTCTACGAGGCGATCCGCTCCACGCGCGAGACGCACTGCGACGCCTGCTTCTCGGGCGAGTATCCGCTCGAGCGCACCGAGTCGGCCAACGGCAAGTTCGCGCTCGAAGAGCTCGCGGTGGTCCGCCACTAGGCGGGCCCTCTGCGACAACTTCGCAACCTCCGTTACGGCTCTGCCACAGGCCGCTCGATGCAGCCGTGGACGGCGCTACTGTGGCCGTTCTCCCATGGACCTGACGAGCGCGCTGCACGATCACTTCGGCTTTGCCGCCTTCCGCCCCGGGCAGCGCGAGGCATGCGAAGCGGCGCTGGCCGACCGTGACGTGATGGTGGTGATGCCCACCGGCTCGGGCAAGTCGCTGTGCTACCAGCTGCCGGCGCTGCTGAGGGACGACCTCACGGTGGTCGTCTCGCCGCTCGTGGCGTTGATGCAGGACCAGGTCGAGGCGCTACGCGCCCGTGGGCTGGGCGAGCGGGTCGCGCTCGTCAACGCCCAGCAGGATGCGTCCGCCAATGCGGCGGTGCTTGCGCGGGCGTCGGCGGGCGAGCTGCGCCTGCTGTACGTCGCGCCCGAGCGCTTTGCGGCGCCGGGCTTCCTCGACCGCATGCGCAGCGAGGTGCGCGTGGGCCTGTTCGTAGTCGACGAAGCGCACTGCGTGTCCCAGTGGGGTCATGACTTCCGTCCCGACTACTTCCGGCTGGCCGACGCCGCGCGGGCGCTCGGCGCGGGCTCGCTGGTGGCGTCCACGGCCACCGCCACCCCTCGAGTCGCCGCGGACGTGGTGCGCCGCCTGGGCCTGCGCGATCCGCTTCAGGTGGCCACCGGTTTCGACCGTCCCAACATCAGCTTCGTGGTGGCGCGCCCCGGGGGGCACGAAAAGGCGAGCCTGGTGGTCGAGGCATTGCGCGGCGAGGACGCCCTGCCGGCGATCGTCTACGCGGGCACGCGTGCGGGCTCGGAGGAGATCGCGCAGCAGCTGACGTCCGCCCTGGGCGAGGAGGCCGCCGCCTACCACGCCGGGCTCGAGCGCGGGCGGCGTGCCGACGTGCAGCGCCGCTTCCTGGCCGACGACGTGCGCGTGATCTGCGCCACCAACGCCTTCGGCATGGGCGTCGACAAGCCGAACGTGCGTACGGTGGTGCATTCGAGCGTGCCCTCCTCGCTGGAGGCCTACTACCAGGAGGCGGGTCGCGCGGGTCGGGACGGCCTGCCGGCGCGGGCGCTGCTGCTGGCCGAGAACCGCGACCGCGCGCTGCACGTGCACTTCATCAAGCGCGAGGAGATCGACCCGGAGCTGCCCGGCTGGCTGGCCGACCGGATCGCAGCGGCCGCGGACGGCGACGGCCGCTACTCGCTCGATGCCTATGCGCTGGCCCGCGAGCTGCGCGGGGACGGTGAGCGCCTGCGCGCGCTGGTCGGCCATCTCACGCGGGCCGGCACCATCGCCCCTTTTCCCTCGGCCCCCGATCGCATCGCCGGACGCGTGCTCGGCCGCTTCGACGGTCGTGCCACCGCCCTCTGCCGCTCCTCGATCGAGGAGGCCGCCCGCGCGCGTTGGCGCCAGTACCGCGAGATCTGGGCCTACGTCGAGCAGGACAGCTGCCGGCGTGAGGCGATCCTGCGCCACTTCGGCGACCCGGCCCGGCCGGCGCCGGTGCCCTGCTGCGACGTCTGCCAGCCCGAGCTGCGGCCCGTCGCCCCTCCTCCCGATCCGGTCGAGATCGGCAACCTCGACGAAGCGATCATCTCCGTTGCCTCCGCCGCTCGCCCGGCCGTGGGCCGTACCACCTGTGCCGAGATCCTGCACGGCTCGCGCTCGAAGAAGATCCAGCGCAACTCGTACGACGGGCTGCCCGCCTACGGCGTCTCCTCGCACATGCGCCGTGCCGACATCCTGGCCCGCGTCGACGAGCTGATCGGCGAGGGCCGGCTGCAGACCAGCGGCGGGCCCTACCCGGTGCTGCGCGTAGCGGCGTGAGCTTTCGCGTTGCCGTCCTGATCTCGGGAGAGGGCACGAACCTGCAGGCGCTGCTCGACCGGGTCCACGGGCGCGAGGGAATGGAGATCGTGGCGGTGGCCTCCAGCCGTGACGGTGCCGGGGGCCTGGCGCGCGCGCGCCAGGCCGGGGTGGAGGCCGAGGTGTTCGCTATCGACACATACGGCGACCGTTCAGCGCGCGACGGCGCGCTGGCGGACTGGCTGGCTGCGCGCGGGCCGCAGCTGATCGTGCTGGCCGGCTTCATGGAGCTGTTGACGCCGCAGTTCATCACGCGCTTTGCCGGCCGCATGATCAATGTGCACCCCGCCCTGCTGCCCGCCTTCCCGGGCCTGGGAGCGATTCAGCAGGCGCTCGACTACGGGGTCAGGGTCACCGGCGTGACGGTTCACTTCGTGGACGAGGGAACCGACACTGGTCCAGTTCTCTTGCAGGAAGCCTTCTCCCTTCCATACCATCGGGATATCGCCGCGATAGAGCAGGGCATCCACGAGATCGAGCACCGCCTGCTGCCCGACGCCGTGCGCATGATCGCGCAGGGTCGCGTGCGGGTGGACGAGGCCAACCCACGACTGGTACAGGTCGATGTCGCAGATTGAGCCACATGGGGTCGACCTCACCGCGGCGGGTGAGGTGCGCGTCCGGCGGGCTCTCCTGAGCGTGTCCGACAAGCGCGGGCTGGTGGACTTCGCCCGCGGCCTCGCCGAGCTGGGCGTGGAGATCGTGTCCACCGGCGGCAGCGCGAGCGAATTGGCGGCCGAGGGTCTCGAGGTCCGTGCGATCGACGACTACACCGGCTTCCCCGAGATCCTCGACGGCCGCGTCAAGACGCTCAACCCGCGCATCTACGCCGGGCTGCTGGCGGTGCGCGACGACCGCGACCACGTGGACACCCTGAACTCGCACGAGATCGAGCCCATCGACCTCGTGTGCGTGAACCTCTACCCGTTCGAGCGGGTGGCGGCCAAGCGCGGTGTCGAGGAGGCCGAGGTCATCGAGAACATCGACATCGGTGGTCCGACGCTGATCCGGGCGGCAGCCAAGAACCACGCCTACGCCGCCGTGGTGGTCTCGCCGGAGAGCTACGACGCCGTCCTGGAGGAGCTGCGCGAGAGCGACGGCCGGATCTCGTCGCGCACGCGTCAGAGCCTTGCGCTCGAGGCCTTCGCCTACACGGCCCGCTACGACTCTGCGATTTCTCGCTGGTTTGCCGAGCGCGAGGAGGACTTCCCCACCCAGTACACCCGCGCCTACGAGAAGGTGCTTGACCTGCCCTACGGGGAGAACCCGCACCAGCGGGCCGCCTACTACGCCGAGGTGGGAGCGCGCTCGGACCTGCTGTCGATGGTGTCGAAGCTGCACGGGCGCGAGCTCTCCTTCAACAACCTGCTCGACCTCGACGCCGGGCGGCGTCTGGTCGAGGACTTCGAGCTGCCGGCCGCGGCGATCGTCAAGCACAACAACCCCTGTGGGGCGGCCCTCGGCACGAGCGTGGACGAGGCCTTCGACAAGGCCCTGGCCACCGATCCGCAGAGCGCCTTCGGCGGCGTGTTCTGCTTCAACCGCCCGGTCGACCTGGCGCTCGCCGAGAAGCTCGCGGGAATGTTCGTCGAGGTCGTCTTCGCGCCCGGCTACGACCAGGGAGCGCTCGAGCTGCTCGAGCAGAAGCCCAACGTGCGCATCCTGGACAACCAGGAGCGGCGCAGGGCCACGATCAACGAGCACGACATCAAGCGCGTGCGGGGCGGCATTCTGGTGCAGGACCGCGACTCCGGCCTCGAGGTGCGCGAGGAGATGACCGTGGTCACCGAGCGCAAGCCGACCGAAGAGCAGTGGGGCGAGCTGCTGTTCGGGCTACGCGTGTGCAAGCACGTGCGCTCGAACGCCATCGTGCTGGCGCGGGGGCTCGGCACAGTGGGAGTCGGGGCGGGGCAGATGAGCCGGGTGGACTCGGTGAAGCTCGCGATCGACAAGGCCCGTGCGGCGGGGCTCTCGGTGGAAGATTCGGTGATGGCCTCGGACGCCTTCTTCCCCTTCCCGGACGGGCCCCAGATCGCGGTTCACGCCGGCGTCACGGCGATCATCCAGCCCGGCGGCTCGCAGCGAGATCCCGAGGTCGTCGAAGCCGCCGACGCTGCTGGGATAGCCATGGTGTTCGGCTCCCGTCGCCACTTTCGCCACTGAGCACTTAGACATCCGTCGAACGGTCGCTAGAGTTGCCGGCAGAGGCCGCCTTGAGAGAGCCCCATCACCCCTCCATAGACGAGCTCGAGCTCCCTGCCGTGCTCCACGCGCTGAGCGACCCCGCCCGGCTCCAGATAGTGCGCCGGCTGGCCGTCGGCGACGAGTGCACGTGCGGCACGTTCGAGCTCGGCCTCTCCAAGGCGACGCTCTCCCATCACTTCCGCGTTCTACGCGAGGCCGGCGTGGTCCGAACCCGCCCCGACGGCCGCAAGCGAATGCTGTCCCTGCGCGGCGACGACCTGAGCACGCGTTTTCCGGGAGTGCTGGACGCGATCATCGCGTCGAGCGAGGACGCGGCGGCCCCCGCGCGTCTAGCATCGGCTCCGCGGGCCGCTAGCTCAACTGGTTAGAGCGACGGGCTTTTAACCCGGCGGTTCTGGGTTCGAGTCCCAGGCGGCCCATAGAATCGATTGTGCTCGGCCCCGTGGTGTACCGGTCAGCACGGCGCCCTTTCAAGGCGTAAGAGCGAGTTCGATTCTCGTCGGGGCTACTCCGCCGGTACTAGACCGGCTCTTCCATCGCGTCCGGGTCGTAGGTGGCGTTCGAGGCCGCGAAGACCAGCAGGGCCACCACCATGCCTGCTATGTGGCTGGCCGCCAGCAGGACGATCAGGCCGCAGACGCCGGCGGCCACCGCCGAGAAGAGCACGTAGCCGAGCGGAATCGACAGCAGTCGCGCGCTCGCCGCCGAGCAGGTCAGCCAGGCCAGCGGTCCGACGACGAAGCCGTAGTCCTCGAAAAAGTCGTCGCCGAGGGGGAGCGCGACCAGTATCGCGAAGAGCACCCCGACGAGCACGGCCTGCACGGCGAGGGACGCCCAGAATAGCCGGGGGTTCACAGAGGCGGATACTAGACTCGCGCTCCGGGGCGGTTAGCTCAGCTGGTAGAGCGCCTGCCTTACAAGCAGGAGGTCGCCTGTTCGAGCCAGGCACCGCCCATCCTCGCGAGCCCGCTTCGGAAGCGGAACGGCTGCCATCGCATCAGCGGACGGACATGTCTCGAGAGGTGCTGTGGAAGCGCTATGGAAGCGCGGAGGGTCACGACGGCCGGCCGGCAGCTCTTTCGGCACCACGACGGCGTCCCTGCGCGTCCCACATTGCCAAACCCCATGGATGGCCGTCCGCTTGACCAACTGCGGATGCAGCGGCATCGACGGAGCAGCGATCCCGTACTCGCAGACGGCCGCGGCGTCCTTAAGAGTGCTGCTTGTCGTCCGATGCAGCAGCGCGGCGGCGCGTCGCCTATTCGGGCTGGACGGCCGAGCGCGGCGCGTGTGAAGTCATGATTTCGCTCGACGTGTTGTGCGGCTCGGGGCCGCGCGGGAGTTGAGCGGCCACGGCCAGGCCGACTAGCGCAAGAGCCGCGAGTACGACCATGGCGACTACATAGCTCGTGTTTCCCGATGCGAGGTCGGAGACCAGGATCGTGCCGGCTATGGCGGTGCCGAAGGAAGAGCCGAGGTTGGAGATGCTGCGCGACAGCCCTGAAATCTCACCCTGCTGCTGCTCCGGGAAGCTGGATTGAACGAGGTTGACCGACGGGGTCAGCATGAGCCCGAGCCCGAGCCCGATCAGCAGCAGGCCGGGCGCGAAGGCGACGACCCGCGAAGAGGCCCCGACCAGGGCCAGCAGGAGGCCGATCCCGGCAAAGGTGATCACGAAGCCAGCCATTATCAGCGTCTTCTGCGGACGCCGTCTGGCGAATCGCTCGGCCCCGAGCGACGATGCGAGGACACCCAGCGTCGCGGCGGTGAAGATGACACCGGTCTCGATCGCGTTGTAGCCGCGCACCGTCTGCAGGAACACGGCAACAACGAACGACGTCCCCATCAGCAGCAGCCACTGGATGTTCTGCGTGGCCAGACCGAGGTTCGAGGTTCGGTTCTTGAACAGCCCGGTGGACAGCAGCGGTTCTTTCCCGGCTCGCTCGCGGCCGCGGATGTAGAGGAAGAAGCAGGCCAGGAGCGCGGCCCCAGCGGCCACGAACGCAGCCATCAGCGCGAAGTTGTTGTCGGCCTGCAAGATCCCGAACACCACGCAGAACATGCCGACCGCCGACAGGACTGCTCCAACGGCGTCGAAGGGGTGCGTGGGGTCCGCCGCGATCGGATCCTCGATCCTGCGGCTCAGCACGACGATCGCCGCAACCACCAAGGCCTGGAAGACGAACGCGGCGCGCCAGCTGATTCCCGTGGTGATGACGCCGCCGATCAACGGCCCTGCCGCGGCGCCCACACCACCCATGCCGCTGATCACGCCGAAGGCACGGGCGCGCGAGGTGAGATCGCTGAACTTCAGCGTCGTGAGGATGTAGACCGGCGGGATCAGCAGCGCCGTGCCGACGCCCTCCAACACCGAGTTGCCCAAGATCAGCACGCCGAGGCTGGGGGACACCGCGCTCACCAGCGCGCCGATCCCGTACAGCACCAGACCGGCGGTGAAGCAACGCTTGCGGCCCCAGCGGTCGGTCAGCTTGCTGCACGGGATCATGAGGACGGCCATGATCAGCAGGAACAGCGTGATCGCGGCCTGCACCCCGGCCACGGTCGTGTCCAAATCCTCCGTGATGTCGTTGATCATCACGTTCATGTTCGAGCCGGCGAAGCTGCAGATGAACTGGGCCAGCGCGAGCGGCGCGAGGAACCTGCGCCGCTCGGAAGCCGAAATCGATCCCGCGGCGCTCACACGCCCCCCTGCCCCTCGTTGGCCTCAGCAGTAGAGATCGCGTGCTTCGTCCACAACTCCCGCCGCTCTAACCCGCACGTGGCGGTCGTGTCCGTCATTGCCAGCCGCACGCGCGCAGCATGTCCGATCCGGGACTCCAGCGACAAGGGGTGCTGCCAAACGCGCTCCCGCTTTCCATGCGAAGCGACAGTGACCCCCTCCTCGGTTCGCACTACCGCGTCTCGTCCATTCCGAGCGTCTCGCTGGGCCTCGACCGGGACGCCTCCTTGCGCGCGACAGCAGGAGGGCCCGAAATCCACAATGTGGGCACGTTGGGGGGAGCCGACGAGGCGTTTGACGGGACCATGCGAGGTTCGGCCGGATCCGCGTCGCTGACTCGATCCACCTCGCGCGATTCGTGCTGCTCGAGGGGAGTTGTAGCTCTCGGGACGTCGCTGGTCTTATGGCTCGACTCCGTCACAAGCGGTGCGACTGACAGCCGCCGCGGTCCTCTTCCATCTCGCGATCGCTTCCAGCCAGACTCACCCAGCGGATTGATCGTCAGCATGTCGGCGAGCGCTCTCATCCGCGGCCACGGCCCGCTCCGCGACCGCCGTGCGCAGGCCTCGCAGCATGCGATGCTTGACCGCCTCCGCGCTGAGGCCGAGCGCGCGGGCTACGTCCGCCACGGAGTAGCCCAGCGGGCGGGCGAGGGCGACGACATCGCGGTCCTCGGGGAGCATCGCGGCGAGCGTGCCAGATGGGGCGACGCGCACGGCCAACAGGACTGCGCGCTCCGCGAGCGTGTCGCGTTCGGCGCCGGACTCCCCGCGCGCGGCCTCGCTCAGCACGGTCTGCGTCACGTCCGCGGCCACTGACTCATCACCGCAGACGGCGAACGCGGCGCCGTAGATGTCGGGGATCCGGTCGGAGAGTCGCTCGGAGGTGCTCCTCATCGCGACCGACGCTATGGCGGCCGCTGGGTGATCGTGTAGACCCGGTGGGAGGGAATGCGACCCCCCGACCGGAGGGAGCTCAGGCCGCTTCGTCCAGGATCAAGCCGAGACGCTTCGCGGCCAGCACGGCCTCCAGTCGGCTGTGCACGCCCAGCTTGCGCATGGCGTTGCCGCAGTACTCCTTGACCGTGTGGCGGCTGAGGTACAGCCGGACGCCGATCTCGGGGTTCGAGAGCCCCTGAGCGACGAGCCGCATGATGTTGAGCTCCTGCTCGGTGAGCGTCGGGTCTCGGCGGACCGCGCCGCCATCTCCGTTACGAGAGCGAGCGCGGTCAAGCGCGGCGCCGCCGAGTGACGCGAGCGAGAGCACGGCGTCATCGATCTCGTCGGGACGGTCGAGGACCGCCACGCCGAGGGTGCGGTCTTCGAAGGAGACGGGGACGCAGGCGTAGGACTCGATGCCGAGCCCCTTGCCGAGCGCCCCGGGGTCGTCCACCTCCCAGGAGCGCTGGGGTGTGTCGCCGAGCAGCGTGCGTTGTGCGACGGGACATTCATCAAGCCGGAGGCGCACAGCCGCAATCGGTCCACCGGCGTCGGCGCTGTCGGCCAGACCCCGCAGGGTCGCCGTCGATTCGTCGTACTCCAAGATAACCGTGCGAGGAGAGCGCGCGAACGTGCAAAACGCCGCCGCCAGCCTGCCGGCGGCGTCTTCGGGCTGCCGACTTGTGAGGAGTCCGAGGCCCACCCGCTGAACGGAACGCTGGGCCGCGAGGCTACGGCGCCCTTCAAGCGCCAGGCGGCGAAGCTCAAGCTGTGTCATGACCTGGCGTGCCAGCGTGCGAAGTGCGTCCTGCTGCTTGCTCGTCAGCGCTCGGGGCACGTAATCGAGTACGCAGAGCGTTCCGATCGCGAAGCCGTCCTGGGTGACAAGTGGCACACCCGCGTAGAAGCGGATATGGGGCGGCCCGGCAACGTTCTCGTGCGAGCGCATCCGCGGATCCTCGAGGGCGTCCGGCACGATCATCAGCTCGGGCTGAAGGATGCAGTGGGAGCAGAAGCCGTCTCGGGCCGTCTCCTTCGCTGGCAAGCCGATCTTCGCCTTGAACCATTGGCGCTGGGCATCAACCAGAGTGATGACCGCTGTGGGCGCGTCGCACACCTCGGCTGCGAGGCGGGCGAAATCGTCGAAGCTCTGCTCTGGAGGGCTGTCAAGCACCTCGTAACGTCTGAGGGCGAGCAGCCTCTCCGGCTCCTCGTCCGGAATCAAGTCCGCGGGCGGAGGATCTAAGCGTGAGGCGGGCGGGACCAACGCGGACATCATCATAGATCTCAGATTTCAGGCGATGGTACTACCACCGCGTGCCGTTCGTCAAGGTGCTTAGTGCCGAGCCGACGCATTAAGATCTCAGATCGAGATATGGCCTTCGACCATAACGCTGCCTCCGGCGAGCACCGGGACCGCCCGAGCGAGGAGGGGGGTGGCCTGATAGAGGCGCCCGCTCTGCGCGACCAGGTTTACGCGCGCCTGCGCGAAGCCATCCTGGCGGGTGAGCTCGCCGAGGGGGAGCGGGTATCGCCGGTTCAGGTCGCACGGGGCTTCGGCATCAGCACGATGCCGGTGCGGGAGGCGCTGCGGTTGCTGGAGCAGGACGGCCTGGTCGAGACCGCGGCGCGGCGGTGGACCCGCGTCGTGCAGATCGATCGAGGAATGGTCGCGGAGCTCATTCCGCTCATCGCGGTGCTCGAGGCCTTCGCCGTGGAGATTGGGCAGGCGCCGACCGAGGAGCAGCTCGCGAGGATGCGCCGGGCCAACGACGACTTCGCGCGCGCGATCGACGCCCGCGACCCGATGGCGGCATTCCGCGCAGACACGCAGTTCCACGACGTCATCGTGGCAATCGCGCACAGCACCGCGCTCGAGCGCGCCCTGCTCGACGCGAAGTCCCGCATCCAGCTCCTACGCGCGGAGCTGATGAGGCTCGACGGAGCGGCCGAGTCTGTCGCCCAGCATGAGCAAATCATTGCCGCCCTAAAAGCCGGCGATCGTGAAGAGGCGGCACGGATCGTGCGCGCGAACTGGCAGGGCGGCCTCGAGGCCTTCCGCGACACCCGCGCCGAATCCTGAGCGCACCCCGAAGCGCGTCGAACTCTCGGCCTTGTGCGTCGCCAGGTCCCTGGGTCGGCGGTTGCCTCGTCCTCGTCCCGAGCGTGCATCTCGCGGGCCTCGGTGAACAAGACCGCCCCCCGCGCAAAGATGGCATGAACCGGGACCTCCCCCGCTCAGCGCGAGAGACTCGCGCGAGGTGGCAATTGCCGGAGCTAGAGGAGGTCCCTTGTGGCGATCGTAGCCGGGTTCGATGTGCATAGAGCGCAGATGACCTTCGAGGCCTCGACCGGGTGACGGGCGAGGTGGAGCGTGGCCGCTTGCGGGCCACGCCGGAGGCTGTTCGTGAGTGGGCGGGCCGGTTCGCCGGTGAGGAGGTGCATGTCGCCGTCGAGGCGTGCACGGGCTGGCTGTTCGTCTGCGAGGCGTTGGTGGAGGCGGGCGCCACCCCACATCTCGCCGAGCCGGTCGAGACGAGCGCGCTGCGGGGCAAGAAGCGGCGCGCCAAGACCGACCGCGAGGATGCGCGTTGGCTGCGCACGCTGCTTTCGGACGGTCGACTGCCGGAGGCTTGGATCCCGCCCGCGCACGTGCGCGAGTGGCGCACCCGCGCGCGGCTGCGCAAGACGCTCGTCGACGAGCGCACGAGCTGGCTGCAGCGAGTCCAAGCGACGCTCTTTCACCACGGCATCTCGGGCGCGCCGGACAAGCTGCTGAGCGCGAAGGGCCGCGAGTTCCTCGCAGCGCTCGAGCTGCCCGAGGCGGCCAGCGAGCGGATCGAGGTGTCGCTGTCAATGATCGAGGCGCTCGACCGGCAGCTCGCCCCGCTCGAGCAGAGCTTGCGCCGGCTGGCCCGCCGCCAGACCGGTTGCCGGGCGTTGATGCGCCATTACGGGATCGGCGAGCTGACCGCGCCGACGATTCTCTGCGAGCTCGGCGACGTGTCGCGCCTGTCGGCCTCGCGCAAGGCGGTGCGCTGCGCCGGTCTCGATGTCGGCGTGCACCGCTCGGACCGCCGCTCCCGGGCCGGCAAGCTGACCAGGGAGGGTTCGCCGCAGCTGCGTTGGGCGCTCTACGAGTCGGCACAAGCGGCCTGCCGGCCCACCGGTCCCGACTATCTGGCGCTCAAGGCGCGCGGGCTCTCGCACACCAGGGCGTCGCTGACGATCGCGCGCAAGCTCGCGCGGCGCTGCTTCCACACGCTGCGCGAGCTCGGCCCCGACGCGTTGGAGCCCGTCACCTGACCTTCGCCGACTTGTTCCGCCAAGCCCACAATTCCCAGATGACAGCGAGTCTTCCGGCCCGCTCCCGCAACTGCCGCGACTCCCGCCCACGGGCGGCGGTCCACCAAAGACCGAGCGGCCGGAGTCGTTCCCCGCGGATCGACCCATCGACCATCACGTCGCCGGCCACCAGGCCGAGCACCCAGATAAGGCCGGGCGCCCGCGGAACGATCGGAACCACACCACTCCACAATCACTCGCCGCCGCGACTTGACGGAGGCCCCGGTTCAGATAAGCAGCACTTTCGGGTGGCATGGGCGGGATCAGGTGCGAGGGCGGGGGATCAAAGGGTGGCATGGGCGGGAGCAGCGCTCGATCTTCGTAGTCCTGGTTTGCGGCTGTGCGCTACGGCGCTGGCTGCTGTCGCCCGTGTGTCGCGAGCGGGCCCAGGAACAGCCCGCGCCGAGCGGCGTCGTGCATCAGGTTGTGGACGATCTGCTTGAGGCGCGCGCTTAGCTCCGGATCGGCGAGCGTGTCGTCGTCGTGGAAGGCGTCGTCGGCGGTGCCGATGGGGAGCTCGTCGTCGAGGACGTGCGCGCCGGCGGTGGCAAGCACCTTCTTCAGGTCGGCTTGCGCCCAGATGGCTCCAAACAGGCCGGTGCTCGCGCCGATCACGGCGACGGGCTTCTGGCGCAGCGCGTTGTCGGGGTAGGGGCGCGAGGCCCAGTCGAGCGCGTTCTTGAGCTGCCCGGGAATCGAGCCGTTGTACTCGGGGGTGGCGATGAGCAGTGCGTCGGCGGTCTCGATGCGGGAGCGCAGGCGCGCGACCGGCGCTGGGGCTGGCTCGACGTCGTGGTCTTCGGAATAGGGGGGCACGAGCGCGAGATCGGTGTGAAGCGGCATGCGCGCCGCCGACGGCAAGTGGCCGGCGGCGGCGCGCAGCAGTGCGGTGTTCAACGAGTCTGCTCGCAGGCTCCCCGAGATGCCGAGGATCAGCACGTCAGTCCGCGACGAGCTCGAGGTGGGCCGACAGCTCGATGGTCCACGAGAGCACGTCGCCGCCGCGGGGAAGCTGGGCCTGGAAGGTCATGCCCCAGTCGCGGCGGTCGATCTCGGCCCGGAGGTCCAGGGCGGCCCGCCGATCGCCGTAGATGTCCTCGACCGGGCCGAGGTAGGTGCCCGTGGCTGTGATCGGGCGCTCGACCCCGCGCATCGTCAGGAGGCCCTCGAGGGCAACGGTGCCGTCCTCCGAGAACTGGAGTCGTCGCGACTCGAACGTGATCTCGGGGTGGTCCCGTGCGTCGAAGAAGTCCTCCCCTTCGACGATGTGGGCGCGGAACTCCGCCGGCCGCCTGATGCCAATCGACTCGACCCGTACCCGGCCGCTCAGGCGAGGTCCACCCGAGCCCGTCTCGAGTCGAGCCTCGACAAGCAACGCCGCCGCACGAACGGCTCGAACTGACGAAACTGACTCATCCGTCTCCTTCGTCGTGTTGGGGTCAGGCCGCGGCGGCGCCGGAGAACGCGCGCTCGAACGACTTGGGGTCGCTCCACCAGGTCGGCGCCATCGCCTGGGAGTTCGGGTCGGGGAAGATGTCGTCCTGGTCGTGGGTGAGCCCGTCGAGCACGCCGGCGGCGACCTGCGCCGGTGGCGTCTTGGGCGTGTCGATGCCGGCGGTCATGTCGGTGTCGATCCCGGCCGGGTAGACGCCGTGCACCACGATGCCGCGGGCAGCGAGCACCGGGCGCAGGGCCTGGGTGAGCGAGTGGGCGGCGGCCTTGGAGGCCGAGTAGCCGGTCATCGGCGGCGAGCTCGCGAGGCTCAGCAGCGAGAGCACGTTGACGATCTGCCCGCCGCCGTTGGCTTCGAGCACGGGCACGAAGGCGCGGATCGCCGCGTAGGTGCCGTGGTAGTTGACGGCCATCTCACGGCCGACGGCATCGGGCGCGCCGTCGAGCGGGCCGGCAAACTCCGCCGTCGAGGCGTTGTTGATCAGCAGCGTGGCGTCGCTGGCGCGACGTGCGGCCGCCGTGATGCTCTCGGCGTCGAGCAGGTCGAAGGTGACCGGGACGATCCGCGGGTCATGCCGGACTTGGCTGGTGTCACGGGCGAGCGCGTAGACCTTCGAGGCGCCGCGCTCGAGGAGCGCCTCGACCAGGTGGCGGCCGAGGCCGCGTGCGGCGCCGGTCACGGCCGGCGTGGAGGTGGAGAGATCCATTAGTCGGACACCTTCTCGCTCGCCCACGCCTGCGGCGTGAACTGATCGTCGGGTGATAGAAGCGCCGCCGACGGTACGTCTGGGTCTGGGTGGTCCGGTAGCCCCGGCCGGGGGGAATGGGACCCCCCCGGCGGGAGAGAGCTCAGGCGTCGATCCTCAGCTCGCCGCCCGCGAGCGTCTTAGTCGGACACCTTCTCGCTCGCCCACGCCTGCGGCGTGAACTGATCGTCGAGTGGTGCGCCCGCGATGGTGTGCGCGAAGTTGGCGAGCGTCGTATGGCCGACCTGCGCTACGACCTCGAACAGCGCAGCCCGCGGGTAGCCGGCGTCGAGCAGCGCCTGGCTCTCCTCCTCGCCGACATGGCCCCGCTTCGCGACGAGACTGCGGGCGAACCGGTACAGGGCGCCGAGCTTAGGATCTTCGGGCTCGCGGCCCTCGCGTGCGTGCAAGACCGCAGTCTCGTCTGCGTTCTGCATCAGCGCGAAAGTCGAGTGCGCCGCCATGCAGTAGTCGCAGTCGTTCTCGAGGCTGACGGCGAGTGCCACGATCTCGCGCTCGGCTCCACTCAGCTCGCCGCCCGCGAGCGTCTTACGCAGGTCGACGAAGCCGTTGACCAGCGTCGAGGACTCGGCCATCGTCGCGGCCAGGTTCGGCACGAACCCTAGTCCCTGTTCGAGCGTGCGAAGCGACGCGGCCGAGTCGGCCGGCGCGGAGTCGATCGTGTGGACTTGAAACTGACTCATTCCATCTCCTTCGTCGTGTTGGGTCAGGATGCGTGACCACACGCGCCGCCTCAATTCCCTCCGGGGGAATCGCCCCGCTCGCCCGGACCCTCCTAGACTCGGCCAATGGCCACGGCGAGCACAGGCGGCACGGCTCGACCGGCGCCCAGCCCGGTCGGAGAGCTGCTGCGCCATTGGAGGCGGGCTCGGCACCTGAGCCAGCTGGCCCTCGCCGGGGACGGCGGCACAACCCAGCGCCACCTGAGCTTCATCGAGAGTGGCCGATCGCAGCCGAGTCGGGCAATGGTCCTGCGCCTGGCACGGGTCCTCGACGTGCCTCTTCGCGAGCGTAACCAACTATTGCTTGCGGCCGGATACGCACCCCTGTACCGGCAGACAGGATTGGCGAGCGAGGAGGCGACTCTGGCGCGCGCCGCCGTCGAGCGAATGCTCGACGCGCACGAGCCATATCCGGCGGTTGTCATGGACCGCCACTGGAACGTCGTGATGACGAACTCAGCGGCCGCCGCGTTCTTCGGCTGGCTGCTGGGGGATCGCGAGGTCGAGGAGCCCGCGAACGTGATTCGTCTCATGTTCGACCCCGAAGGGCTCCGGATGCACGTTCGGAACTGGGAGGACGTCGCCGAGGCTCTGATCCAGCGCGTTCACCGCGAGGCGATCGGCGGCTTCCCGGACGCGGACACGGTCGCGTTGCTGGAGCAGGCGCTCGCCTTTCCCGGTGTCCCCTCGGAGTGGCGTTCCCCCGACTTCAGATCGCCGCCGGTGCCCGTACTGCCGATCGAGTTCGAACGCGGCGAGCTGGCGCTGAGCTATTTCTCGGCCGTCACTACTCTGGGCACGCCGCAGGACGCGATGCTCCAGGAGATCCGCATCGAGAGCTTCTTCCCGGCGGATGAGACGACTGCCGCTCATGAATGGCCGGCAGCCGCAGAGGGTCGGTAACTAGCCGGCCAGCACCTGTCCTTTTGGGCGAGACCCGTTCGTAGGGGAAGTGAGAGCGGGAAGGCCCGCCGAACGCCAGGAGGTAAGCGATGACGAAGTATCTGTTGTCCACGCACACCGTCGAGGACGAGACGCGGGAGCCGAGGACCGAGGAGCAGATGCACGAGCTCGGCCGCCGGGTCGGGTGACGACCGACGGCCCCTTCGCGGAGTCGAAGGAGCACCTCGCCGGCTTCTGCATCATCGAGGCCGAGGACCTCGACGGCGCGCTCGGCTGGGCCTCGAAGGTCACGGCCGCGATCAACGCTCCCATCGAGGTGCGCCCGTTCGCGGGGTACGCGGATGAACCGTTGGGCTGACAGCGCACGCGATCCCTTGGCTGCGCTCGACGAGGATTGCTCGCCGAGCAGGACCGCAGTCGCTGGGATCGAGCGTGATCGCTTAGCGTTGCCGCTGATGCACTCACCCACCCACGGCGGCTTCGACGTGCGGATCGCGATCCGCGAGCTCCGCACGCCGGAGGAGCTCGACAGCCTGCGCGGCCTCTGGCTCGCGCTGCATCACCATCACCGGCAGGTCAGCTCGTTTGATGCGTTCGTCGTCGACGATGACGCGTCGTGGGCGCGCCGGCGGGCGACGTACGCGCAGTGGCTCGCGGAGGGCGAGTCGCTGATGCTCGTCGCCGATGCGGACGGCCAGCCGGTGGGCTACCTGGCCGCGCGCTTGCAGGATGGCCCCGACGACACGTTCGCGGTCGGCGCGCACTATGCGGAGCTCTACTCGCTCTCCGTGCATCCGCGTGCGCGCTCCTACGGCATCGGAAGCCGGCTGCTCGACGAGCTCGATCGCCGCCTCGAGCAGCGCGGCATCCAGGACCTCTCGGTTGCGGTGCTCGTCGACAACGTCGACGCGCTGCGCTTCTACCAGCGCCGCGGCCTCGAACCCGTCGAGCTCGTCCTCTGGCGGATCCGTTCAGGCGACGTTCGCGAACCGTAGTCGCATCCACGATGCGCGCTCGACCGCCGCGGCAGCGGCACGCACGAGCGGGGAGCTCGACGCGCTCGTCGCCGACCTACCGCGCTCGGACCGGCTCGGGTGGGCGATCCAGGGCTGCGGCTTCACGCGGAGCTGTCCGTCGCCGATAGCACGGCGTGTAGAACGACGGTCGACTGACGGTGGCGTCGTGGCTGGCGCCGCGTCGTCCTCGTGAGCAGATCGGCCCGCGGGACTGGCTTCTAGGAATGGAACGGGAACGCACGCTACGCCGGTGCGCGCCTGCCGGCAGCGCGACGGAATCGCGCCGGGGCCCCCCGTGATCGAGCGCGCCGGCGTTCGCTACCCGGGCGGCTCAGATCGTCGACGCCGGTCGAGCCGTTGTGGTCCCTCTTTCCGCATGATTCGGGAGAGCCGTTGGGCGGGTGCGCGTCTCGTCGGTGCGCCGCCGTGGGCTGTCGTCTACGTGATTCGCCGTCGGGCGCGCTGGTAGTGCCTGGCCTGTCGGGCGCGGTTGCCGCAGGTGTTGGAGCACCACTCGCGCCGGGGGTGGTTCTTGAGGAACATCAGGATGCAGCCCGGGGCGCCGCAGGCCCGGAGATCGTAGCGTCGCGGGCTGGTGAGCAGGTCGATCGCGTCCGCCGCGAGCGCGCCGATGACGATGTCGGCGCGGCTGGCGCCGTGGTAGTCGGTTGCCGTGATGGGGTCGGCGTCCGGTCGCCACTTGGCGATTGGCGAACGGGGAGCGCGCGCGCTCGCGCGGTTAATCGCCTCGAGCGCGGCGGCGTCTTGCGCCGTTCCCGTGACGGCGGCATGGAGGGCGATGCGCACCGCGTTCCTGAGCGCGACGAGGTCTTCGCGCGTGGGCCACGGTCCTGAGCGATCGTCGCGATCGGGCAGGCGCGGCGCGAGCCCCTCGAGCCAGGCCTGCGCGGACGCGGCGTCGGCCAGCCCGTCGACGACCGTCCCGCCCACGGCGTAGACGGTGTTGTGCAGCTCGATCGCGATCGGCTCGTCGCGCAGGGGACCGGCGTATGGGGCGGGCATGCCCTAATGGTAGTCGTCCTTGGCAACCGTTAGCCACCTGCTACAGTGCTCGACCTAACGAAAACAGCGCTTTCCATTCGTTAGATGGTGCGCGGAAAGGTGCACGATGTCTCGTATCCACCCGGTCGATTACTCGCGCGCTGAGGGGCGCCGCAGTGAGCTCCTCGACGCCGTCAACGCTTTACTCGGCGCGACGCCGAACATGACCACGACAATGGCTCGCTCCGCCGTGCTGGACGGCTGGCTCAGCCTCAGCGGCGCCCTGCGTAAGGGCTCGATCAGCGCCGCTAACGGCGAGCGGATCGCGCTCGGTGTGGCCGAGGCCAACGAGTGCGCCTACTGCCTCTCGGCGCACAGCTACCTCGGCGCCACCGTGGCCAAGCTCGACCCCCAGGAGCTCGAGCACGCCCGCCATTTCCGGTCGTCAGACCCCAAGGCGGCGGCGATCCTCACGTTCGCCGAGGCGGTCGCCCGCACGAAGGGCGGCGTCAGCGACGGCGACATCCAGGCGACGCGCGAAGCCGGCCTCACCGACGCCGAGCTCAGCGACGTGGTCGGCCACGTCGCGCTCAACGTCCTGACCAACTACTTCAACCGTGCGTTCGACGTCGACGTCGACTTCCCGCTCGTCGAGCCGCACCAGCACGTGACCGCCGGCTGAACCGGACCAGAGCGCCGCCAGGGCCCACGCTTCGGCCCTGGCAGCGCCTCAGCTTCGAAAGGAGACCCGTGGCCACACCGAATCCGCCCCTCATCCTCCTCCCGTTCAACGAAGCGTCGGCCCGCCTGAAGGTCCAGCTCGCGGAGGATGCCTGGAACACGCATGATCCCGAGCGCGTCGCACTCGCCTACACCGAGGACTCGCAGTGGCGAAACCGCGACGAGTTCTTCCAAGGCCGCGACGCCATCCGCGCCTTCCTCGAGCGCAAGTGGCAGCGCGAACTCGACTACCGCCTGCGCAAGGAGCTGTGGGCCTTCACCGACAACCGCATCTCCGTCCGCTTCGAGTACGAGTCGCGCGACACCGACGGAAAGTGGTGGCGCAGCCACGGCAACGAGCACTGGGAGTTCGACGAGGCCAGCGGCCTCATGCGCCGCCGCGACGCCAGCATCAACGACTACCCGATCGCCGCCCTTGAGCGCCGGATCGCGCTGCCGTGACCCAACCGGTGATGCGGATCTGCCAGCTGTGGCGCTACCCGGTCAAGTCCATGGGGGGAGAGCGCCTCGAACGCGCATGGCTCGGACTTGGCGGCATCCCCGGAGATCGAGTGCTCTACGTCGTTGACGGACGAGGAGAGATCCTCTCCGCGCGCACCAAGCCCCGGCTACTCGGACACCGAGCCACACTGGGCGAAGACGGCCAAGTGCTGGTCGACGGCATGCCGTGGCGAAGCGCGGAGGTGGCCGCCGCGGTACGCGCCGCCGCCGGCTCGGACGCGCGGCTCGTCCCAGCCGCTGGCCCCGAGCGCTTCGACATCCTGCCGCTGCTCGTCGCCACCGACGGAGCGATCAAAGCATTCGGCTACGACCTGCGCCGACTACGCCCCAACATCGTCATCTCCGGAGTCGACGAACTG
Organism: uncultured Thermoleophilaceae bacterium; assembly: GCA_963813495.1. Taxonomy (GTDB): domain Bacteria; phylum Actinomycetota; class Thermoleophilia; order Solirubrobacterales; family Thermoleophilaceae; genus JACVRW01. The sequence goes on along the minus strand of CAWEZC010000011.1, from coordinate 42,146 downwards.
GCAGAGCGCCACTTGGAATGGAGCCTGCTCGCAGCCGGCGACGCCGTCATCGCGCTCGCCGACCTCCGCGGCCGGTGCATCATCACGACCTGGCATCCGGACACCCTCACCCAAGACGTCGATGTCCTGCGACGCATCCGCAGGCACTTCGACGGCACCCTAGCCCTCAACGCCTGGGCCGGCCGCGAGGGGCACGTCGCCGTCGGCGACCAAGCCGAAATCCTCGAACAGCGAATCGAGCTCGGAATTCCCGAGCCGGGGCGCTTCGCGTCGATGCGCTAGTGCCTTCGCGTGGTTGCGAGCGTCTCGCGCGGCGAGCGTCAAACGACCGGAATGGACGAAACTCAACAGTCCTCCCAGGCTCGGAGCTCGCTCTCGCATCCATGGGGTTGCGGCACTCTCGACGGTGCCCCCGTGGTCGGCCTCGGCCTCCGGTCTAACCTTACGAAGCGTAAGTTAGACTGCGTGGGGCCCGACCGCCGCTCGGAAGGAGTCGCGATGCAAGCCGTGTTGATCCACGAGACCGGTAGCCCGGACGTCCTGCACTACGAGGAGGCCGAGCGGCCCGAGCCCGGCGACGGCGAGGTGTTGATCCGGGTGCACGCTGCGTCCGTCAACCCGGCGGACTGGAAGGCCCGGCGCGGGTTGTCTGAAACGCGGCTGCCAGCGGTGCTCGGCAGAGACGCCTCGGGCACGGTCGAGCTCTCGCGTGCCGACGGCTTCGCCGAGGGCGATGAGGTGTTCGGATACGTCGCGGGCGGCGGATACGCCGAGTTCGCGATCGCCTCCGCCAACACAATCGCGAGGAAGCCGGCCGGTCTCAGCCACGAGCAGGCCGCCGCGCTGCCGGTTGCCGGCATGACCGCGTGGCAGGCATTGTTCGATCGCGGCGGGCTCGAACGCGGACAGACCGCGCTGATCGCCGGGGCCGCGGGCGGCGTTGGGCACCTTGCCGTGCAGTTCGCGAAGCTCGCGGGCGCGCGGGTGATCGGCACCGGGTCCTCCCGCAATCGCGACTTCGTGCTGGGTCTCGGCGCCGACGAATACGTCGACTACACGGAGCAGGACGTCGGCCAGGCGGTGAGCGCCGTCGACGTAGCGTTCGACACCGTCGGCGGGGACACGACGGAGGCGCTGGTCCCCACGGTGCGCGAGGGAGGCATCCTTGTCACAATCGCGAACGCGCCACCCGAAGAGGCGGCGCGTGCGCGCGGCGTGCGCGCGGAGCTGCTCGTGATGAGCCCGAGCTCGGAGCAGCTGGCTCGGATCGCCGAGCTGGTGGCGGGCGCCGAGGTCCGCGTGGAGATCAGCGAGGTGCTCCCGCTCACCGAGGTCCAGCAAGCACACGAACTCAGCGAGTCCGGGCACACTCGCGGCAAGATCGTTCTAACGGTGTAGAACGCGCCCTGCCGGGCCAGAGGCAAGGCCGCCGCTCGCGGCTTCGCGGGCGTCGAGGCATTCGCGGACGCGGACCCGGCGACCCTGCCTGAAGGTCAACACCCGTCCCGGTCGCCAGGTCAACACCCGTCCCGGTCGCCCCAGCTCCGGCTGTTTCCGCGGCACCCTCCGGCTTAGGCGACCAAGCGGTCATCGCCAGACGTGCGGATGCTTGGGGCAAGCGCTCCCGCGGGCTCGTGTCGGAGGACGAGGCGGGTGGACCGGGTCCCGGGGCGACGGGATACTGGGCCCCGCGTCTCCCACGAGGAGAAGGGCCTTGGCCAGGGGCAGGTCACACCTTGGCGCTGTAGGAGTGGGCGCCGGTGCCGGCGAGCTTGCCGCCGTCGACGATCAGGTACTCGTCCGGGATCGGGCGGTTGTCGAACCAGCACTCGAGGATCTCGCGGGTGCCGGCGGCGTAGCGGGCCTGGGCCGACAGGCTGGTGCCCGAGGTGTGCGGGGTCATGCCGTGGTGGGGCATGGTCCGCCAGGGATGGTCCTTGGGGGCCGGCTGGGGGTACCAGACATCGCCGGCGTAACCGGCGAGCCGGCCCGACTCGAGCGCCCGCACAATCGCGTCGCGGTCGCAGATCTTGCCGCGCGCGGTGTTGATGAGGTATGTGCCGCGGCGCATCGTGCCCAGCAGCTCGTCGTCGAAGAGCCCCTCCGTCTCCGGGTGCAGCGGGGCGTTGATCGTGACCACATCGCAGCCGGGCACCATGTCCTGGGTGCTCTCGTGGTAGGTGAGGCCGAGCTCTCGCTCCACCTGCTCGGGGAGGCGGTGACGGTCGGTGTAGTGCAGCCCCACCTCGAAGGGCTTGAGCCGCCGCAGCACCGCGGAGCCGATCCGTCCTGCCCCCACGGTGCCGACCTCCATGCCCTCCAGGTCATAGGACCGCGATACGCAGTCGGCGATGTTCCAGCCCCCCTCGATCACCCACTGGTAGGACGGGATGTAGTTGCGCACGAGCGCGAGGATCATCATCACCACGTGCTCGGAGACGCTGATGCTGTTCGAGAAGGTCACCTCGGCTACGGTGATGCCGTTCTCGATGGCCGCGTCGATGTCCACGTGGTCGGAGCCGATCCCAGCCGTGACCGCCAGCTTGAGCTTGGGCGCCTTTGCGATCCGGTCAGCGGTCAGGTAGGCGGGCCAGAAGGGCTGCGAGATCACGATCTCGGCCTCACGAAGCTCGCGATCCAGCACCGAGTCGGGCCCCTCCTTGTCGGACGTGACGATCAGCTTGTGCCCGCGTCCCTCGACGAACTCGCGCAACCCGAGCTCGCCCGACACGCAGCCCAGCAGCTCCCCCGGCGTGAAGTCGATGTGCTCGGGAGAGGGTGTGTTCTGGCCGCCGTGGTACCGCTCGATCGTGGGCACGGAGTCGCGCGCATAGGACGGCGGATACCCGCTGACGGGGTCGTCGTAGAGAACGCAGATGATGTTCGTCATGGCGGTCCTTTCGTCGGTCTCGCCTGGCAGCGCTCGTGACGCGTCGGCGCCGCTACCGATCGCCCACGCACGCGACGGCGCGCCGTCATGCCGGCCCCTTGATCGCGTCTGGCGTTCTCGGCGTCATGCGCCGCCCACCGCTCGGAAGTGGCCCTCCACGGTCTCGCGGTCGAGCTGCCGCGACGCCATGATGATCAGCGGGCCAATCGCGTCCTCGGGCACGAACGCCAAGTCGAGCAGTACATCGCGCGCCTCCTCGGGCGTTTGCGTCCGGACGGCGGCGTCCGGGTCCGCTCGGCGCAGCCGCTCGGCAAGACGCAGCGCGTCCGCCTGCTCCGCGAACCGAAACGCCTGGCGCGGCGGCGTCGCCAGCTCGACGATCACGAACGAAGTTGGCGGGCCTCCGGGGACTTCGCTCGCGCTGCTCACCTCCTTGGTCGCTGCCGGATCGTCACCCCACGCCGCCCGGTTCATCACGCGCCCTCGCCCGATCGCTGCGGTCGTCCACGGTCCGGCGCTCGTCGCCGTGCCCCCTCGCGGCGTGGGCGGCCCGCTTAGTCGTGCGATGCCTCGAGGTGCGCGTAGCGAGGATCTGCACCGCCGAGCTCGCGGCCGTTTAACCAGACACGGCCAAACCCCACGCGTAGCCAAATCGTGCCGGGCCACGATGGCCCGCCCGACCCGGCGGTCGCCACCGGCGCGGTGCAGTCCACCTCGCCGTCGCGCCGCCCCCTCGGCGCCACGCTGCCGCTCATTGCTCGTCATCGTCCTCAACCGTCCAGTCCGCTAGTACAGGCGAGTGCGCGGCTCTCGGCGAGCAGTTCGAAAGGGCCCGCGTTGAGCCCTCGGTACCCCTCGTCGTCGACCCAGTTGAGCCAGGCCTCCCGCGCCGTGACTTGATCGCCCGCGCCCCGGAGCCGGACGTAGGCTCCAAACTCGGTGGACGTGCCGACGGCGGCGTCAAAGCGCTCGCCCAGCCGATCCTGCTCGACCAGCGCCGCCTCGAGCCGCTGCACGGCGCGGTCGCGTTCCTCGCTTGCCATGGTCCTCATCCCTTCAGTCCCTCTGTGGGGGGACGCACGAAAGGAAGAGAGAGAGTGAGACCTAACGAACGATCAGCCTTCAGAAAGACTACTCCGACGAGCGGCAGCCCGACGCGAGACGCATCTCACCGAAATGGCGCGAGTTTCGCCACTCGTTTCGCTCGACCCTCCGCACCGACACTTCCGCTCCGCGCGACATGCGAGCGTCTCGGCCGGCACCGAGCTGGCTCCCGCAGCGGACGACCGGCGTGCGCGCTGGGGGTGATGCGGAGACGCCCGCTTCGGTCCGGGCGAAGCGGGAGCGCCGGGTCGCTCCCGCAGCCGTGATTTGCGCTTGCTCAGAGTTGGAGGCCGGCGCTGGCCGACATCATCGGGGCGCGGCGGGTGCGGACCGCGGCGATGATCTCCTCGGGGTCGATGCCTTGCAGGTAGATCGAGGTGGTGCCGAGGTTGGTGTGGCCGAGTTGGCGCTGGATGATGTTGAGCGGGACGCCCTCGCGGGCGAGCTCGAGCGCGGGGCGTGGCGCAGCTGATGGGGCGCGAACCGGCGGCGCACGCCTGCCTGGGTGGCGAGCCGGCGCAGCTCGCGGCGTACCCCGGCGCTGGCCCAGGGCCGTCCGCGGGTGGGGCCGTCGATGATGCAGAACAGCGGCCCGGCGGGCAGCCCGTGCCGCGCTGCGAGCCATGGGCGCAGCTGCTCCCAGCCCCACTCGTCCATGCCGAGCTCGCGGCGCTTGCCGCCCTTGCCGTTGCGGACCAGCAGCGAACCGCGCCTCGGGTCGAGGTCGTGCTCTGTGAGCGCGAGCGCTTCGTGGATGCGCAGCCCGCCGCGCCACAGCACGACGATCAGCGCCCGCAGGCGCCAGCCGTGGCGGTGCTCGCCGGTGAGGCGCATGACGGCGACGATCTCCTCGACCGTCGGCGGGTCGGCCGGGTAGCGCATCCCCTTGTTGCGCGGCGCACGCCCGGCGTGGTAGCCCGGCATGGTCGCGGGCGAGCGGCGTCGGCCGGCGGAGTCGAGAACTACGGGCACGGTCATGGGATCTCCTCCCAATCGCACAACGGACAGTTACCGCCGCTCTACCAACACCGGCCCGCCGTCGCCAATACCAGGCCGGATGGCGCGCCCGCTTCGCCCTGGCAAAGCGCAAGCGAACGACCGCTGGGCAGGGCGCCCCAGGCTCGTCCCAAGCAGGAGCGGTCGGGTGTGCCGCGCGCGCTTCCGCAATCACGCGGAAGCGGCAGTGCGTTCATGCAGGAGTACGAGCCGTGCGCCGATCTCAGAACGCCCTTGTGGCCACCCTCCTTCGCGCTGAAGGAGCTGACCGCCGCCGAAGAGGCAAGGATCGGCGCGCTCGTGAAGAAAGCGGTGAGCTGAGCCCAGCTTCTTAACCGCTCCCTGCCCCGTCACCTACGACGGAGGCGCTTGCCGCGCCCGCTACGTGATCGCGACGAGTCCGGGTCCTCGGCCATCGGGGGCGCGCTAGGCGCGTTGCGCCACCAGCGCGAGCTTCCGGACCCGCCGCTCATCCAGCCACTCGATCCACAGTCGATGGGCGGCGAGCAGCTCGTCCAGTGCCCGGCGGCCGACCTGTGCGGCGATGTCCTCGCCGTCCGCGGCGAACGCGTCCGCCAGCGCCTGCGCCGTCGCGCGGTGCGCTTGGCTGTGGTCCTCCTGACACGTGACGACGAGCCCGGCCCGCTCGAGTGACGCGGCTATCTCGTCAAGCGGGGTCAGCCAAACGGTGTCGGCGTCGGGCATCACCGCCCGCTCGGCCGTCGTGAGGGGCGGCCCGTCCTCGAGGGTGAAGCCGAGGCGCCCACCGGGCCGGAGCGCAGCGGCGATCTCGCGCACCAGCGGGTCCTTGTCCTCGAAGGCGAGCATCGTCTCGAGCAGGAGCACGACGTCGAAGGAGCCGGCTGGGACGGGCGGGATGTGCGCCGTCGCAATGCGGCACGGCAGGTCCCCTGCGCGCTCGCGGGCGATGGCGACGGCGCTCGCACTGGCGTCCACGCCCAGGTAGTCGCAGCCCAGTTCCCGGGTGAGGAAACGTCCGGACCCGCCGGTGCCGCAGCACAGGTCCAGCACCGTGACCCCGGGGCCGATGCCGACCTGGACCGCCAGGGCCCGGATCTCGCGAGCGGTCATGAAGCCCTCCTGCCCGACGAACTCGCCGGAAGCGTACGCCGACATGCGCGCGCGATGCAGCGCCCGGTCGAACGGCACGCGGTCGACCTGCCTCATGGCCGCCCCTCTGTCGGCACCGGGTCTAGCGGCTCGCCCGGTGACGAGCCGAACGCGGTGAGGAAGCGGTCACGGAACGTCTCCATAGGCCAGACGGGCGCTTGCGGGCTCGGCGACATGCCGTCCTGCCAGCGCCATCCGGCGATCCGGTCCATCACCTTGGGGTCTTGGGCAGTGACCGAGATGGGCACGTCGTGGCTGGCGCCTTGGCCGGTGACGACCGTCGCGGGCTGATGGTCGCCAAGTACGACGAGCACGAGGTTGTCGTGGCCGTAGCGCTGCACGAACGAGAAGATCGTGTTCAGCGAGTACTCGATCGATTGCCCGTAGGCGGCACGGGCCCGCTCGGCGTCGCCGAAGAGCGAGGCCTTCGTCGACTCCTCTGCGGGGAGGCGGTCGAAGATCGAGCCGTCGCCGACGTCGTCCCAGGAGATGAGCCGAGGGATGCGCGTCCACGGCGCGTGGCTCGAGATGAGGTCGACCTCGGCGAACAGCGGCGGCCGGTCGCGCTTGGCGAGCTCGCGACGTTGCAGGGCCAGAAGGGCGTACTGGTCGGGCATGGGGGCCACGCCGAAGCCCGGGCCGCGGTAGCCGAAGTTGCGGCGGTCGTAGACCCGGTCGTAGTGGTAGAAGGTCGAGCCCTCCGGCCACGCTCGGCGGTTCCCCGGCATGGCGCCGACCGCCCGCCACCCTGCGCGCGTGAACGCCCGCGTGAGCGTGAGGCGGTCGTCCTCGACGAGCTGGTCGTACCGCCGCTGGCCGTCGACCAGGATCCCCGACTGCAGGGTGGAATGCGCCAGCCAGCTGAGGCCGCCGAAGGTCGGCGAGGTGAGGAAGGCGCTGCGCGACGAAAAGCCGGCGGCCCGCAGCTGCGCGGCGCCCCGCTCGAGCGCGGCATCGATCCGGGGCGAGATGGACGAGTCCTGAACCGCGACCCTCCCGTAGCTTTCGACGAACACGACCAGGACGTCCTTGCCCCGGAGGCCTGTCAGCAGCCGGTTGCCGGGCGTCGTGCGGAAGCGGTCGTGTGCGATCTCGCGGGCGAGCACCGCGCGATCCGCCAAGCCCTCCCGAATCGCCTGCACCTCGTCGACGGCCAGGGCGGCCGCGCCCGAGGAGGCGGCCGGCGCGCCGACGACTCGCAGCGCCAGCCAGACCACGCCCAGCGCGATCGCCGCCCGAAGCGCCCAGTTGCGGTGGCCGGCCGCGACCCGCGTCACGCGCAGCAGCGCCAGGACCGGGACGGCGAGGAGGGCGACAAGGAGCACGGCCGCGACGGCAACCACGAGGTTCGCGCTCGACCAGCCGATCGCGTTGCGCAGCGTCTCGATGCCGATCCCCACGTAACCCGAGTCGTCGATGGGGTTGAACGGCCGGTCGAACGCGGTGAAGAACCCAATGTCGAGCACCTTCACGACAACGAGCGCGCTCAGCACCGCTCCCGCGACCACGGCCAGCACGCGGCGCGCGGTAGCGGGCAGCAGGGCGGCCACGGCGACGACGACGAGGAGCTCGAGCGGGAGCCGCGCGAACTCGCCGAGGGTGAGGCGGCTCGGCTCGTTTGGCGCGACAAGCGCGGCCCAGACGACCAGCAGGGCGAGGACCGTGAGCGCCACGGCGATGCCGGTGCGCAGCTGCCCGCGCTGGGGCCGGGCCACGTCACCCTCCGGCCGATGGTCGTGTGCGGCGTGCCGGCGGCGCCACAGCCAACACGTGCACTGGCCGATCGACGCCGCGAGCAGCGCGAGCGCGACGACGAGGAGGGCCCGCGTGAGCGCGAGGGGCAGGACCTCGGCGGCCGCGACCGTCAGCACCACGCCCTGTGTCGCCGCGACGACCTTGCGCCAGCGACGCGGCGGCAGCGGCGCGCGCATCCACGGCAGCAGCCACTCGCCGGCGAGGAACAGGTAGCGCGCGGCCCCGATGGCGAGCACCCACGCGCCGCACGCCGGGGTCACGTAGACGCTGAGGGCGAGGATCAGGAACGCGTCGACCTCGCCGTCGAAGCGCGCCCCCAGCGCGGTCGCCGTCCCGGTGCGCCGCGCAATCCATCCGTCGACCGCGTCCAGCATGAGCGCGACGGCCGCGAGCGTCACGAGCAGGGCGACCGGCGTGCTGTGGACCAACGAGTCCGCGGCGAGGGCGGCGACTCCGACGGCGAGCGTGGCCCGGGCGAGCGTCACCCAGGACGCCGGCCCCAGCCGGTCATCGGGACCGCGCGCAAGGCCGCGTGCCAGCGCCGTTGCCATGGTCACGGCGCAGGCAATGCCGACGGTCCAGCCCACCGGGCCGAGGGCGGAGGTCGCCGCTAGGACGACCAGCAGCAGCACCTGAGCGATCAGCCCGGCGGCCGGACCTGTCTGAGTCGCTCGCGTCGTGGTCATTCGTCGCGGAACCGGGGTGAGAGCGCGTATCGCAGCAGCACGACGTCGCCGAGCTGGCGCACCTCTGCGAGCGTCGCGCGCCGGTCGGCGTTCCACGGGAAGCGCCCATCGCTCACGAAGCGCGGGGCGCTCGAGTCGCCGACGAAGAAGGGTGCAACGACGAGATGCAACTCGTCGACGAGGTTGTCGGCCAGGAACTGCGTGTGCACGATGCCGCCGCCCTCGACCATGAGCCGATCCACGCCGCGGTCACCGAGGTCCTCAGTGAGCCAGCGCATGCGTACGCGCCGGCCGCCGTCCACGATCGTCGCCGCCCGCCCCAGCAGTGCCCGCGCGTCGGCCACCCGCGGGCTCGGGGTGTAGACGAGCTTCTCGGCCTCGCCGGCGGTGAAGAAGTTCGAGCGCGCGTCGAAGTCCACCCGGCTCGTCACGGTGATCTTCTTGGGAGACGAGGGGAGCCCGCGGGCCGCGCGCTCCTCGCGGCGGGCCGGTGAGCGCACGAGCAGCCGCGGGTTGTCCGTGCGCACGGTGACCGCGCCGACCATGATCGCGTCGCAGGAGGCGCGCACCTCGTCGACCCGGTCGAAGTCGGCCTCGTTCGAGAGCGCGAGGCGGGGCGTCTGGTCGCCCAGGTAGCCGTCGAGCGACACGCTGCAGCTCAGCAGGGTGTATGGGCGGTCAGACACCTGGGGCTCCCTGGGCCGGCCGCTCGAGCAACGGCGCCGACCGGGTTCGGTAGAGCCAGGCTGCCACGAGGACGACGGCGCCCGGAAGGCACGCGACGAAGACCATCACGCCATAGACGACCGCAGTCGCGACCCCGAGCGAGGCACCCAGCCCGGCGGCCGCGAACGCCCAAGCCGTCACGCCCTCGCGCGGCCCCCAGCCGCCGACGTTGGGCAGCGCCGCCCCTTGCATCACGAGCAGAGCCAGCGGCAGCATCTCGGACGCCGGTGCGGTTGCGCCCGCGGTCCGCGCGGCAATCAGAAACGTGGCAGCGTGGCCCGCAAGGACGAGCGCCGACGTGAGCGCGATCGCCGGCCACGCCCGTCGGGCGAGCAGCGCATCACGCAGGTCGCGGGCCGCGGCGCTGCGCAGGCGTGCCCACGGGGACCGGCCGGCGGCGGGCCGCACGCGCGCCGCCAGTGCGACGCCCGCTGCCGCCGCGATGAGCGCGAGCGCGACAAGCGGCACGACCGATCGCACGGGCGACGCCACGACGAGGAGGACGGCGACGGTGAGGACGACCTGCACGACCTGCCCGGCCGAGCGCTCCCACGCCACGGCGCGCAGTCCGCGGCCGACGTCGTTCGTGTCACGGCCGTGGCTGATCCCACGGTGGACGTCGCCCGCCACCCCGCCGGGCAGCGTGACGTTGAGAAAGAGCGAGCGGTAGTACGCGGCAACCGCAGTGCTCAGCGGCAGGTCGACGCGGAGGCCGCGGGCCACGATCCGCCAGCGCCAGGCGCAGCACAGGGTGGTCAGCACGCCCAGGCCTGACGCGGCCGCCAGCGCCCCGCCGTCGACCGTGCGCAGGCCGTCGAGGAACGGGCCGGTTCCCAGGTGCGAGACCAGGACGGCGAGTGTCGCGGCGGCCACTGCGAGGTGGACCCACCATCGGCGGATCTTGGTGTTGCGCCCGGCACGGACGGCGATCGTCACGGCAGCACCAGCAGGTCGGCATGGTCGACCGTGACGGCGAGCTCGCCGACGGCCGCCTGCGCCAGGCGCCGGTCCCGGTAGGCGCCGGCCTCGGCGGCCAGCGCGGGGTCCTGCTCGCACGCTGCGGCGACCCACCCGCCGAACCACGCGGCCGTCAGGTCGGGGTGGGCCGCATCGAGTCTCCAAGGGCTGGGCCGGACGAGGACCTCGGCGCCCAGCTCCTTGACGGCGGTCGCGACAGCGTCCGGGCCGAGCAGGCCGCCGCGGCGCTGGTGGGCGTTGAACGCCGCGCCGATGCGTGCGTCCAGGGGGTCCGCCGGGTTCAGGATGACGCGACCGACGACGGTCAGCGTGAGAAGCATCGGACGCCCCGTGCAGACGCGGAGTATCCGCACCAGCCCCTCGGCCGTCAGCAGGTCAAGCAGGGCCGAGGCGGTGATGAGGCTCGCGCCGGCAAGATCGTGCGGCGTCAGGCGCGTGATGTCGGAGCGCCTCGCCTCAACGGTGACCGCGGCGGGGCCCGTTGCGACGGCAAGCTCCAGCAGGCCCGCGTCCCGGTCGTGCACCACCCAGTGCTGCTGCCCGGTCAGCCGCGGCGCAAGCCAGCGGCCCATCGCGCCGCTGGCGCCGCCCAGGTCGTGGATTAAGAGGGGGCCGGCCTTGGCGAGGCGCCGCCGGAGGCGCTCGACGAGCTCGGCCGACCGGGCCGCCGCGTCGGCCGGCTCGCGCAGGAGAAGCCACTCCGGGCTGACCCGGACGCCCTCCGCGCTCACCGCGCCGCTCCCACGAGAACGCCGGCGAGGACGGACGTGGTGGCCGGCCACCGGCGCAGCGACGCGCGCCGCTCCCGGGCCGCCCGGCGCAGGCGCGCGCGCAGCTCGGCGTCGCTCAGCCACGTCCGCAGCGCGGCGCCGACGGCCGCCGCGTCGCTGGGCGGGACCAGCAACCCGGGCCGGGTGCCGTCCTTTCCGTGCCCGAGGGCCTCGGGCACTCCGCCGACCTCGGTGGCGAGGACCGGCAGGCCGCGGGCCAGGGCCTCGGTGACAACCATGCCGTACGTCTCGGCCTGCGAGGCGAGCAGGAGCAGGTCCGCGGCGGCGTACGCGCGGTCCAGCTCCGCGCCGGTGCGCGGTCCCGTGAAGCGCACCCGGTTGCCCAGCCCGCTGTTCCGCGCGCGCCGGCGCACGCCGTCGGCGAACGCCCGGTCGCGGACCAGGCTGCCCACACACTCGAGGCGCCAGGACAGGTCCGTCACCATCGCGAGGCCGTCCAGCAGCACGTCGTGCCCCTTGTGGGGTGTCAACGCCGCGACGCAGAGCAGCGAGTCGCCAGCCGCGGTCCCCGGCGCGAGACGGGCGGCGTCGACACCAGGCTCGGTCACGTGCACCCGATCGGCCGGCAGCGCGTACAGCTCCCCCAGCCGGCGCCGAGTCCATGCGCTTGTCGTGACGACGGCAGCGGCCGCTGCGAGGACGTCGTGCTCGCGCACACGGACCGCGCCGGCCTCGTCGTCCGGCGGACGGTGGCCGAGCGGCATGTGAACTAGCACGACCTGCCGCAGCCTGCGCGCCTGAGGCACGAGCGCTTCGGGGGCAGTGGACGCGATCAGTCCGTCGAGCAGGACCACGGCGCCATCAGGAATCCGCCGGACGGCGCGCGCGAGGGCGGCGTGCCCAGCCTCGCTGCCCCGCGGCCAAGCACCGGGCACTGCGTGCTCGTGCACCGCCCAGCCGAGTTCGGCGAGCCCTCGGCAGACTCGGCGGTCGTATGTGTTGCCACCGCTCGGCCGCGCGGGGTCGTCGATGCCCTCCGGGACGACGACGTGGACCTCGCTCATAGCGCCCGCTCGTAGCTCGCCCACGCGACGTGGGACTCGTGCAGCGTGACCACCAGCCCATCGAGCTCCCGCCCGCCGTCGCCCAGGGCGCCGCTGCGCGCGCGGTCAACGAGCCGGTGCGCGATGACCGCGGCGAGCGCCTCGGTGGTGGTGTTCATGCCCGCGAACTCCAACTCGTCGTCGAGGTTGCGATAGCCGAGCTCGCCCAACACGGCGCGCAGCGCCTCGGCTGCGCGGCCGATGTCGACCACGATGTCGTCCGCGTCGAGGGTCGCGCGCCGGAAGGTGGCGTCAACGACGTACGTCGCGCCGTGCAGGCGCTGCGCAGGGCCGAACACCTCGCCACGCAGGCTGTGCGCGATCATCAGGTGGTCGCGGATGGTCACGCTGAACACGCGCTACGTCCCCTCGTAGGTGATGGTGTGGCAGAGCGCCGGCAGGCTCCCCGCGGCCAGGCGCGCCATGACGCCGGGCAGTTCGTCGAAGCGCGACTCGCCGGTGACGACCACATCAAAGGCGGGGTCGCGCAGCAGGTCGAGTGCGAGTGCCAGCCTGTCGGCCGTCGTGCGGCGCGCGCTTCGGGCGGGGGACACCGTCCCGACCTGGCTGGCGCGCAGCCCAAGGCGGCCCGCGTGGAAGGCGCCGCCCAGCGAGAGCCGGACCTTGGCGTCGCCGTACCAGCTGAGGTCAAGAACCGTGCCCTCAGGCGCGAGCAGGTCGAGCGAGCACTGAAGCCCGGCGGACGTCGCGCTCGTGTGCACGACCAGGTCGCATCCGCCGGCGGCGTCGTCCGGCCGCGCGAAGCCGGCCCCGAGCGCGGCCGCGACCTCGGCCCGTGACTCGTCCACGTCGACGAGCGTGACCTCGACCGCCGGGAAGCGGGCGAGCAGGCGCGCGACGCAGCAGCCAACCATCCCGGAGCCGACGACGGCGACGCCGTCGCCGACCAGCGGAGCCGCGTCCCAAAGGGCGTTGACGGCGGTTTCGACGGTTCCGGCGAGCACGGCGCGCGCGGGCGACATGTCGTCGGGCACGACGGTCACGGCGCCGGCCGGCACCACGTAAGCCGTCTGGTGGGGGTACAGGCAGAAGACCGTGCGGCCGCGCAGCTCCGGGGGCCCCTGCTCGACGGCGCCTACGTTGAGGTAGCCGTACTTGACCGGTCCCGGGAAGTCCCCCTCCTGGAACGGCGCCCGCATCGCCACGTACTGGCTCGGCGGCACGCCGCCGCGGAACACCAGCGTCTCGGTGCCGCGGCTGACGCCGGACCGCAGCGTGCGGACCAGCACGTCGCCACTCCCCGGCTCGGGCAGCGCGACCGGCCGGATCTCCCCGCGCCCGGGGCCGCACAGCCAAAAGGCGTGTGCTTCGTCGAGCACGTCCTATGCGTCGGCTTGGTACGCCATGTGTCCGTGATACGCGGGGCGGCTCCGGGATGTTCACCTCACCAGACGCCTGCCGGTGGCGATCCTTCCCCCGAGCGCGCCGCCCTGGGCCCGTCCGTCGACGGCGCGGGATCCAAGATTGGTCGAGGTGCGTGACGGATGTACTGTCGATGATTGTGAACCCCATGGTCGCCGCTGGGCCGACGGCCCGGGGAGCTGTGTGATCCTGCTCCTCGCGGCGGCGGCTTGCGCGCTGGTTCTCGCGCTGTGCGGCTGCGGCGGATTCACGGGGACGAGCGGTACCGCGACGGAGGAACGATTGAGGTCACTGGGTACGCCCGCGGCCGTGCCGCCGGCTGCCAGCTCCACATACACGTTGATGCAGATGAACCTGTGCCTGTCCGGGCTGGCCGACTGCTACGGCAAGGTGGCGTACCCGGCAGTGGTGGACGAGGCGGTGGCCCGGATCCGTGAAGCGCACCCGGACGCTGTCACCTTCAACGAGGCCTGCCGGAGTGACGTCGCCCGGACTGCCCGGCGGACCGGTTACCACCTGCGCTTCTCGAGGGTCATTTACCGCGGCCAGCGGCTACGCTGCGTCCGACCGGGCGGCCGAGGACTCTTCGGTGACGCGGTGCTCACCGAGGCAGCCATCGAGAGCACCGACAACCAAGACTTCAAGGCACAAGCTGGCATCGAGCGGCGCCGGTGGCTGTGCGTCACCACCCGAGGCGACGCCGACGTGTGCACCGCCCACCTGAACACACGCTCGACTATCGAGGTCGCGGGGAACGACGCGCAGTGCGTCGAACTCGCGGCGCTCCTTGCACGTCGCGCATCCGCGCGCACCGTCACCTTCGGCGGCGACGTCAACCGTCGCCGCCCCTGCGCCCCCGACGGCGTCTGGGCCCGCACCGACAGGTCCGCCGACCAGGCCCCCGGACTCCAACACGTCTACGGAAGCGGCGCGCTGCGATCGCCCTCGGCGGAGGTCGTGCCGGCCAAGCACACCGACCACGACGTCCTGCTGCTGCGCGCGCACCTCATCGCACCCGAGTAGACGCCCGTCATGGGACGTGTCCCTATCCGGGCACGGCGGCAGCTTTCGCCGCCACCGCGCTATCGCAATGCGCGATTTGCAGAAGCGACGCCGCGGCAGGCGAGACGCCTGCTTGTCGTCCGGAGCAGGCGTCTCGGATCACTGGATCACACGCTTCCATCGCTGCGAAAGCGGCACTGTCGGTGGCGGCCGGCAGGATCGATCTGGGATCTCGCTCCCCGCATGTGCGGTAGCGTCGTGGCGCTCCATGAGGTCCCTGCGCCGATGGCTGCAGCCCGGCGGCCCGCGAGCGTTCCCTGCGAGCGCGAGGGAAGGAGCGGGACTCGCCGACCTGCGGCCGCCGGCCGTCCGAACACATAGGAGTCTGCGATGGCAAAGCTGGGCGTGCGGCGGGGCGTGGGACGCTCAGTTGTGCTCGTCGATTGCGGCCAGGGCGACGCGGGTGTTCTCGAGTTCGCTGACCGCGCGTCCGGACGCGGACTCGGAGATCGGATGCAGGCTGAAGCGCGCCTCCTCGAAGAGCGCCGTCAGGGTCGTCAGCGCTCGCTCCGGGATGCCCCGCTCGCGTAGCACGCGCCCGAGGTACTCGCGTGGTGCTTCGGGCGTTCGCCGGCCGAGCTCTCGTTCGGCGAGCACCCCCTCCATGCGCGCGTACGCCTCGATCACCGCCGCGCGCGGGTCCGCGGGTTGACCCAGCCGTGCCAAGGCGGCGTCGACCGCGCGTCGCGCCAGCTCCGTGTCGTCCTCGGTGTCATCGTTGGACGGCTCAGCCACGGTAGTTTGTGGTGCCCTCGGCCGGAGACTGCGGCGCCCACGACGTCTGCCGCCCCACCTCCGCCGCTCGCGCACGAGGAGTACTGCGGCGGCGAGGACGCCCGTCAGGGCGATCGTCCCGCGCAGCCACGCCGGCAGGGACTCGTCCTCCGGTTCGACGACGAACACCTCCGGAGGCAGAGCGCCAGGCACCGGAAACTCCGGCGGTGGGGTCACCGCGGGCTGCGGGGGCCGCGGAGGCGTTGCCGGGGGCCGCCCCGCAGTGCCGCGCAGTGGCTCGCTACCGGCGATCGCGACGACGCAGACCAGCATCGTCAGCGCGGTCACGACAGCGACGGTTCGCGAGCCCACGGCGTGTCTCCCCTGGCGAGGAGACCCCCCAAGGATCCGGCGGCCGCGTCCTAGACGAAGGCCATCGCGCGTAGCACGGTGACGCTCAGCAGGCGGGGTTGTAGTCACGCTCGGGGAGCGCGTCGCGCCACTCGCTTCGGGTGAGCCGGCGGCCGGCCACGGCGCAGGTGTGTCGTGCCCATGAGGCCGGGCGAACGTCCCAGCGGTAGGCGCGGCCGGCGTTGGTGAGGGCGAACAGATGGGCGCCGTCGGGTGTGAATTCGGGGAGCAGATAGCGGTTCGGCAGGCCGGGCAGCGCGGCGCCGAGCGCCTGCTGCGTCCGCAGGTCCCACAAGCGAACGGTGCCGTCGCGGCTGCCCGTGGCGAGGGTGTGCCCATCGGGACTGATCGACTGCGACTCCACTCGGCCGGCGTGGCCGGTGAACCTGCGGCTGGCCGGCTCCCATTCGTCGGCGAAGTTGTAGGCGCCTGGCTCCTCGACGGACCACAGCCGCGCCCAGCCCTTGTAGCTGCCCCCCACCACGTGGCGGCCGTCGGGCGTGAAGCGCGCGAGGTCCCACACCGTCTCGGCCCCCAACAGCGACGCGCGGCGTCGGCGCTGGGCCACATCGACGATCTCGACCCCCCCTGTTGGCGGGTGCGTGACAACCAGCGTGCGCCCGTCGGGGCTGAGCGATATGTCCCCAACCGTCGGGTAGCGCAGCGGACGCCCGGCCGGGGCGCCTGAGGGAAGCGTCCACAAGCGAACGACGCCGTCGCTTCGGTCGCCAGCGTCGTCGCTCGCGGTCGCCATCAGACGTCCGTCGGCGCTGAAGCTGGGCGTGAAGACCTTCTCGCCGTGGCCGGCCAGCCGCTTGACGACCTGTCCGCGGCGTGGGTCGACCAGGGCGAGGAAACCGTCGTCGCCGCCGACGACCAGCAGCCTGCCGCGCGGCACGTATCCCATGCCCCTGACCGGACCCTTCGGGACCACGCGGAACTCCGAGAGCCCCCGCAGCGTCCGGGCGTCGACCAGGGCGACAGTCCCGTCCACCTGCCCAAGGGCGAGTACGCGGCCGTCGGGACTCAGGGCGAACCGCGGCACGTCCGGGCTGTTGCGGCCGGCCTCGAACGAGCGGCCCAGGCGGCGAGCGCCGGCGAGATCCCAGATCAGAACTTTGCCGTCTAGGCCGGTGGTGTATAGCGTCGAGCTGTCGCGACTGATCGCCAGTCCGGTGATCTGCCCGGCGTGGCCCTCAAGCGCCTCGCCGGCTGCGGCCCGCTTGACGTCCCAGACGATGAGCTGGCCATCCTCGCCGGCGGTGATCGCGGTACGCCCGTCCTCGCTGAACGCCGACTCCACGACGGCGCCCGTGTGTCGTCCGGAGGCTCGGCGCAACTTGCCTGTGTTCAGGTCGAGAAAGCGCACCGATCCGTCGCGGCCGCCGACCAGCAACGTGCGATCGTCGGGGCTCAGGGCCGCCTGCTCCGCGCCGACGGGCAGGCGTCGCAGCGGGCGCAGGGTGCTGGCGTCGCTGATCACCGTGTCCTCGTCGAATCGGGTCGTCACGAGGCGTCGGCCATCGCGGGTGAGCATCAACGTCACGAGGTCGTTGCTGGCGTGCCTCTCCCCGCCGAGTGGCCGGCCGGTGCGCGTGTCGAAGCGCTGGATGATCGTGCCGCCGCCCGGTGGGAGCGCGATGGCGCCGAACAGCGTGCCTCCATCGGGCGAGAAGCGTATGGCGTACATGATCCGGTCGCGCCCGATGCGGAGCGGGGCGAGCACGCGATGGGTGCGAGCGTCTAGGATGACGGGCTCGCCGCCGCCGACCGCGACCCGTGAGCCGCTGGGGCTGAAGCGCACGTCGGGCCTGAGCACCGCGTCGGTGATGACGCCGGCGAGGCCGGAGACGGTCGAAGGTCGGCCTGTCGATCGCCGAGTGCGCGCGTCAACGAAGGTCAGCGTGCCGTCGTGGTCGACAAACGCGAGGGTACGCTCGTCGGGGCTGAGGTCGAGGCTGATCAGCCGGTCGCCGTCGCCACGGAGCACGCCTATCGCCGCCGGGCTCTTGAGCAGCGCCGCCAGGAGGTTGCCGCGCGTCTGCACGGTGTCGGCGAGCGCGACGCCTTGGCGGGCGAGCAGCAGTGAGCGGTCCAAGTCGTCTTCCACGAGCGCTTGCGCGCCTAGCCGCTGAGCGTCGGCTGCGACTGCCTCGTCTCTGGCGTTGCCGCGCTGGTTGAGCGCAACGAGGCTGGCGATCACTGCGACTATGAGCAGCGCGGCGACGCCTGCCAGCGCGGCGCGTAGGCGACGGTGCGAACTCTCGCTTGCCGCACGACTTTCGTCCAGGAAGTCGCGCTCGCTCGTGTTGAGTTCGCCCCGATGGGCGACCGACCAATCCAGCGCCGGCGCCAGGCGCGCACCGCGATAGAGCTCTTCCGGGTCCCGCCCGCCCACCTCCCAGGCGCGCGCCGCAGCGCCTAGCTGGAGCTGCACACGGCGACCCTCGGCGTCCTCCTCCAGCCAGCCACGCAGGCGCGGCCACTCACGCAACAGCGCCTCGTGCGCGACTTCGACCTCACCCTCGCCGATGGTGACCAGTCGCTCTTGCGCCAACATGGCCAGTACCTCGGCCACGCGAAGGTCGCGCCCGCTATCGAGCTCAACCAGCGGCACGCGCCGGCGCACGACCGCCTGGCCTTCAGCCGGGCCGGCCAGCCGCAGCAGGATCCGCCGGGCGAGTCGCCGGCGATCCGGGGCGAGCCGTTCATAAGCCCCCTCGGCCAGCCGCGCCACCGCGCCCTGCACGCCGCCGACGTGCTCGTAGGCACTCATCTGCAAGCGCTGGCCATCGCGACGCTGCCACAGCTCCAGCAGCGATGTGGACAGCAGCGGCAGCGCCCCCGGTTCGCCCTCGACGTCGGCGACCAGCGCATCGACGAGCTCCGGCTCGACGCGGAGGCCGGCGCGGCGCGCGGGCAGCTCGATCGCGCGGCGCAGCTCGCCGCGGCGCATCGGTCCGACCAGCACGTGGTTGGCGCCAAGCAGGCGCGACAGCTCGGGATAGGCGGCACACCGGCCGTAGAAGTCGGCGCGCACGGCCACGAGCACGGACGCCCGTCCGCGCCGGTCGCGACCAGTGCTGACGAGCGCGTCGATGAACGCCCCGCGCTCGGATTCGTCGCCGCAGGTCGCGAACGTCTCCTCGAACTGATCGACAGCGATGATCAGCCGGTCTCGCGGCGCGGTCTCAGCGGTCGCCTGCTCGAGCGCGCGCAGCGGATGCTCGCCCGGACGCAGCACCGCCAGCGCCCAGCCCTCACTGCCCGGCAGCACGCCGCCGGCCACGGCGGCGAGCAGCCCGGCCCGCAGCGCCGAGGACTTGCCGCTGCCCGACGGCCCCACGATGCCCATCAGCGGCGCGCCCGCCAGGCGCGCCACCATCTCGGCCACGAGCCGCTCCCGACCGAAGAAGACCTCGGCGTCCTCCACATCGAACGAGGCGAGCCCTTTAAAGGGGCAGGCTACGACGACCCGTTCGGCGTCCTCCAGCCCGGCGCGCTGGCGGACCGCCTGCAGCTCCACGACGTCGCTCGCGAGGTCGTCCTCCGCAACGCGCAAGCCCTTGCGCTCACCCGCCGCGCGATCTGCGGCCGCGCCCAGCCGGCGCGACGCCTCGGCGCGCGCCCAATCACTCGCTGCGCGGTGCACGCGCTGTGGGACCCCGCCGCTCACCTCAGCGAGGTGCTCGACGGCGACGCTCAGGTCGTCGCGCCCCCCGGCATAGAGCTGCGCCACGGCGCGCACGCCGTCGGGATCGAGCGGCGCGAGCTCCAGCGTCGCGTCGACGCGCAGCCGAGTGGAGAGCGCGGGGGCCTCACTGGTCGCCAACACGAGCACCGGCAGCCCGGCCAGCTCCACCACGAGCTCGCCGAGCCAGGCCAACTGCTCCTCGGCCGCGCGGTCGACGTCATCGAACACCAGCAGCATCGGCCGTCGCGCTCCGCGCGCGCGCGCCAGCGCTGCGCGCGCCCCGTCTGGCTCGCCCGCGCCGGACATGTAGAGCACCTCGCCTCCGTCGCGCTGCAGCTCACCGGCCAGCTCGGCCGCCAACCGTGTCTTACCCATCCCCCGCGCGCCCGCGACCAGCACGGCCCGGCCGGCGCCGCTCTGGGCCCGCCGCCAGTGCCCACGCAGCCACTCCAGCTCCGCCTCTCGACCCGCCAGCAGCGTACCCGCGTCGAGCTCCGGTGGCAGCTCGGCCGCCTCCACCGCCGGTGAGGAAAGGGCCGGATCCTGCGCGAGTATCGCCCGCTCTAGGTCACGCAGATGCTCCCCCGGCTCGATTCCCAGCTGCTCGACCAAGCTTCTCCTGGCATCGTGGTAGACCTGCAGCGCCTCCGCTTGCCGGTCGCAGCGGTAGAGGGCGAGCATCAGCTGCGCACGCAGGCGCTCCCGGTACGGATGCTCGCGGATCAGCGCCTCTAGCTGTGGCACCACCTCGTCATGGCGGCCCAGCTCCAGCTGCGCCTCCACGAGCTGCTCGAGCGCGGCGGTCCGCAAGTCTGCCAGCCGAGCGACCTCGCGCTCGGCGAATGGCTCGTACGCGACGTCCGCGAGGGGCGGGCCGCCCCATAGCGAGAGCGCCCGCTCGAGCGCCCGAACGGCGCGCTCGGGGCGGCCCTGGGCCAGCTCGCCTCTGCCCTCGGCGACCAGCAGCTCGAATTGGTGCGAGTCGAGACGCTCCGGATCGAGCCTTAGCTCGTAGCCGCGGTCGCGGGTCACGATGATGTCGCCTGAGTCGTTGTTGGTCTCCCCCGCGAGCGTCTTGCGCAGGTTGGAGATGTGGACCTGCAGCGTCTTCGCGGCGGTTGTGGGCGGATGCTCTCCCCACAGCTCGTCGATCAGCCGGTCGGTGCTGAGCGTCTCGTTGGCGTGGAGCACGAGCAGCGCCAACAGCGAACGCTGCTTGTCCCCGCGCGGCGTGACAATGCGGCCCTCGTCGACGGCCTCCAAGTGACCGAGGATGCGGAACTCCATGCCAATCCCTGGGCGCGAGCCGATTAGGCCAACGTACAGGGCGGTACCTCAGCCCACAAGCTGTCCCGGCCACGCTTTTACCGCAGTTTTGCCACGCCGCAGGCACCACCGCAGACGATCGTCACTCGACGCGGAGGCACACCCAACCGGGCTGGCCGTCAAGCTGGCCGCCCCCGCGAAGGAGGCAGTCATGAGCCATTCGATCTCCCCGCAGCACCCTGCGGTTGTCCTTCGCTCGCGCTACGTGCACGTGCGAGCGCTGCTCATCATCGCGATGATCGCCGTCGTCGGCCTCACCGCCGCCGTCGTGATTCTCGCCATCAACGACGACGCTGACACCAGCGCCGGCTCGGCAACGCAGCTAAGCGCGCCCAGCCCGACCGGCAGCACCCGCTACGACGGCGGACCCGAGGAAGGCAGCCGCGCCGTCGTCACGGCCCAGCTCCCGAGCAGCCGCTACGACGGCGGACCCGAGGAAGGCAGCCGCGGCATCCAGCGCTCGAGTGCCGCGACGACCCCATCGCTCGGCATCCGCTACGACGGCGGGCCCGAGGAAGGCACCAGCGGCCTCCCCCGCTAGCCCCGGGCTGCGAAGAGGTTGCGCGGTGAGGCTGGCCGTCGAGGTGACGTTGATCGTCGTCGGCGGCTTCGGGACGGCGATCTGCCTCGGCGTGCTCGCTCTTCGTCTGCCGGCGGGCCGGCCGGTGTTCGAGCCCGCGTTGCGGCCGCGCGTGACGACGCAGCTGTGGCCGGCCCAGCTCGTGCGGCTCGAACGCGTGGTGGAATGGTCTGGCTCGAGCGCCCTGGACGCGCACACCCGCTTGCGGCCAGTCCTGATCGAGATCGCCGAGGTGCGCCTGGCCCGGCGCGGCCTGCGGCTGGGTCGGGACGTCGCCGAGGCCCGGCGCCTGCTCGGGTCCACCACGTGGGAGCTCGTGCGTCCCAACCGCCCGCCGCCGTCGGATCGCGACGCCCCCGGCATCTCACCTCACGAACTCGAGGAGATGCTCGACGCGCTGGAGGCACTGTGAACGACGGGTCGGGCGACCAGGCCGAGCTCGGCAAGCGAGCCGCCCGGATCCTCGACGAGGTGGAGCGTGCCGTTGTCGGCAAGCGCGACGTGCTCGAGCTCGCGCTGCTCGGCCTGCTGGCTGACGGGCACGTGCTGATCGAGGACAATCCCGGCCTCGCCAAGACGCTGATGGCGCGGTCCTTCGCGGCCGTCACCGATCTGCGCTTCGCCCGCGTGCAGTTCACACCGGACCTGATGCCTTCGGACGTGACCGGCTCGACGATCTACGACCAGCGCAGCGGGGAGCTCCGCTTCCAGCCAGGCCCGATCTTCACCCACGTCTTGCTCGGTGACGAGATCAACCGCGCGCCGCCGAAGACCCAGGCGGCGCTGTTGGAGGCGATGCAGGAACGCCAGGTAACCAGCGAGGACGGCACCCGCGCGCTCGAGCGCCCGTTCCTGGTGATGGCGACTCAGAACCCGATCGAGTACGAGGGGACCTATCCGCTCCCCGAGGCGCAGCTGGACCGCTTCCTGCTGCGCATCCGCGTCGGGTACCCCGACCGCACGGCGGAGCTGGAGCTACTCGCGCGGCGCCTGGAGCGCGGCCAGGACGAGGTCGAGCTGGACATAGTGGTCGACCGCGACGAGCTGCTGGCGATGCAGCGCGCAGTTGAGCAGGTGCACGCCGACGCCGGCATCCTCGGTTACGCCGTCGACCTCGTTACCGCGACGCGTGAGAGCGCCCAGGTCCAGGTCGGCGCCAGCCCACGCGGCACGCTGGCGCTGCTCAAGCTGGCGCGGGCGAAGGCCGGGCTTGACGGGCGCGACTTCGTCACACCGGACGACGTAAAGCAGATCGCGGTGCCGGCGCTCGCGCACCGCATCACGCTGCGCCCCGAGCTGTGGATCCAGCGCGTCAACGCCGACGACGTGATCGGCGACTGTCTCGACAGCTGCCCGGCCCCCCCGGTTCGCGCCCCCGACGAGGCGCGATGACGCGCTCGGCCTCGCCGCGACTGCAGACCTACACGGCGCTCGCCGCGATCGCCCTGGTCACGGCGCTTGCCGCGGGCCGCCCGGAGCTGGCGGCGCTCGCGACGCCGTTCATATTGCTCGTCGCCGTCGTCCTGGCGGGATCGGTACCGCTGGCGCTGGATGGCACACTGGGGCTCGACCGCCAACGAGCCGTTGAGGACGAGCAGGTACGCGCGACCGTCACGGTCGTCAACGGCGGCGCCCCGGCCCGCGTGGAGCTCCACCTACCGACGACGGCGCGGCTCCAAACCGACCCGACCCCGATCGCTTTCTGGCTCCCCCGCGGCGAGCAGCGTGAGATCGCGTTCGAACTGGCCGTCAGCCGCTGGGGCGTCCACGGCGCGGGGCCCGCGGTGGTCCGCGCGCGCGACCGGCTAGGCGCTCTCGCGCTCGAGGGCCTACTGGGTCCGTCGTGTGAGCTTCGCGCCTACCCCAGCGTCGGCCGGCTGCGCAGACTCATCGCATCGCTGCAAACCCGACCGGTCCTGGGCAGCCAGCTGTCTCGCGAACGCGGCGAGGGCATCGAGTTCGCCGATCTTCGTCCGCTCGTGCCGGGCGACCGCGTCCGGCGCATCAACTGGCGCGCGACGTCGCGCCGCCGGGTCCCTTACGTAAACGTGCAGCATCCGGAGCAAAGCGCCGACGTCGTCCTGTTCCTCGACACGTTCGCCGACGCCGAGCACGCGGAAGAGGGCACACTCGACGCGGCGGTCCACGCCGCCGCCGCGCTTGCCTCCGCCTACCTCGCGCGCCGCGACCGAGTCGCGCTCGTGAGCTTCGGCGGCGCGCTGAACTGGCTCACGGCGACCGCGGGTACCAGGCAGCTGTATCGCATCGTCGACGCGTTGCTTGCCAGCGATGCCACGCTCAGCTACGCGTGGCGAGACGTCACGCACCTGCCGCGCGGCCTGCTTCCGGCCCGGGCGCTCGTGCTCGGGCTGAGCCCACTGCTCGACGCGCGCGGCATGGGGGCCCTGCTGGACCTGCGCGCACGCGGCTACGACCTCGCCGTGATCGAGGTCTCACCCGTGGCGCTCACGCCCGCCGACTACGCCGGCTCCGGCCGGCTGCCTCTTCGCCTCTGGCGCTTGCAGCGCGACACACTGCGCGCCCGCTTCGAGGCGCTCGGAGTCCCCGTCGCCGTCTGGAAGTACCCGCGCACATCCCTCGAGCTCGCGATCGAGGAGGTGACCACGTTCCGACGCCACGCACGACCCGCCCCGCGCGCCTAGCCGCGGCAGCTGGCGCACTCGCGCTCGCCGTCGCGCTCGGCGCGACGACAGCGATCGACGCCGAACCCCGCGCGCCGGTCCTGGCCGGCGCCGCGTTGGCGATCATTCTGCTGTCGGTTGCCCTCATTGCTACACGCCCCGTGCCGATTCCGTTCGCGCTGCTGGTCCTGGGAGCCATCTACGCGATCCCGGATGGTGACCGCGCCATCGCCGTGCCGATCTACGGCAGCGCTCTGCTACTCACCGCCGAGCTCGCGTACTGGGCGCTCGACGAGCGCATACAGCAACGGGTACAGGGGGGCGTCTCCAGGCTGCGCCTGCTCGCCATCCTCGCAGTCGCCGCAGCCGCGATCCCGGCGAGCGGCCTCGTACTAATCGCGGCCGAAGCCGACGTGTCGCGATCGCCAGCAATCACGGCGGCCGGAGCAGCGGCGATCGTCGCCTGCGTCGCGCTCCTCACCGAGCTGGCGCGCCTCCGCAGCGCGGAGAGCACGCCGCCATAAGGCTGCGGATGTCGTTGCGGTGCCGAACCAGCGCAGTCCTGCTTCGCGCGCGAAACCGGGCGCCTCTGTTAGCGACCTGATCGCTGCTCCTACGGACGACGAGCAGTCGCGCGGTCAGCCCGTCCTGTCCCAGCGCCGTGCATAGGCACAGCCTGGGCGCGCCGACCCCAGCCGCGCCGCATTACCACTCAGGCCTCGGCTGTCGCAATCGCCTGACAGCACTAGCGGTGGCAAGCCTGCACCCCAGTGCTGCTTCCCATGCAAAGCGGCAGTGAGACGCGTTCAAGCGTGACTAGCGCGTTCGCGTGAATGTGAGACCGGGCGCTGCTGTCGCGACATAGCCGGGAGCTCAGGGGAGGGCTTCCGTCGGCCTCTGATCACTTCCGACGGCCCGTCGGGCGTGGCGGTCATCGAGGTGGAAGAAGAGGCTCCCGGACGGGATCTTCCTCGCGAGGGTTTGCGGCGCAGCCTAGTTGGCTATCGAAGAGCACCTCGGCCCAGATGGAGGTGGCTGGGTCACCCACCATCTTGCGTGTATCGATGCAACACGCGTGTAATCCCGGGGTGAGCGAAGGTCTGCAGGCACTTGGTCCTCGGCACCACGCGGCGATCCGACTCAAGCTCGACGGCGCATCCGGGGGCGAGATCGCAGATGCGCTCGACGTCCAGCGTCGCACCGTCTACCTCTGGATGGGTGACCCCTTGGTCAAGGTAGAGCTCGCCCGGCAGCTGGACCGAATCGGAGAGGAGTTCGCCAGGGAGCTTGCCGCGGCGGCAAGCACTGCGCTCGCGGAGCTGAGGAAGATGGCGGAGCTGCCGGTTGACGGCCCGCTCGACGCGAGAGTCAAGCTGTCCTGCATCCAGGAAATCCTGGACCGGTTCGTGCCAGGATCGCCGGTCAAGCCGGAGTTCCAGCTCGTCCAGCGGGAGGTCGCGTCGCTCTCCGATGAGGAGCTCATTGCGCACGCCCACCACCTCGTCGGGTCGACCGCGACTTAGCGCCGCCACCTGGCGTCTCGACATCTAGCGCTCCGTACCGGGCTCCTGCTGCGGACTAGGTCCTGTGGGCGGCGAGTACGGGCTGTGATGCTCGTCTAGTTCTCTGTGGCCGCGGACAACCTCGACCATTTGCCGTAGCGCGTACCTCCCTGGATATCGCGTCAGCAGCTTGTTGAGTGCGCGACCGAAGTTGACGTCGCTCTGAGTGAATACTTGTCGGCCGTGCGAACCCTCTAACCGGGGCACGATGATTTCTTCCTTCACCCATCGCGAGAGGGTTGCCCGATGGATGCGTACCAGCTCGCAGTAGCGCGCGCCGTCGATCTCGTCCTCCATGCTCTCGCCAAGTATGAGGCCGATTCCGCCGCCACCCGCTTTTGGCTTGCCAAGGCCGTCCGCGAAGGGATTGACAACTGTTGTCAAGGGACTGGTCAGACGGTTCGACGCCGTCCACCATCGGGTGAGTGACGCTCGAACCAGATGGAACAGCGGTGCACGCGCGCGCGAGTAGCCAAGCGCCTCAGCTCCAGCGGCTCAATGAGACGGAGTCCGCGGCGTCGCTCACGATCGAGACGGCGGACCCTCCGCTGCCGGTGCGTCCGTGCGATCTCGATCGTCTACGACTTTTCATTGCTCGCGGCGAGGCGGGCGTGCTCCTACCGCCGGAGGTTCGGGACGCCCTTGGTCGTCTTCTCGACTTGGCGGAGCATGACGGGCGCACGAGCTGATACGGCGCCGAGACGGGCGGCGTAGATGCCGCTCCTCCCGCAGCACGAGAAGCTGCTTCACGACTCTGCGATCAGCGAAGCCGTTGCCAACGAGCGCGGCTACCGCTCTGTCGAGAAGAAGGAGGAGCTTGCGACCCTGGGGTTCGGGCGGACCCAGCGGAGCGTTCCGGCGATGCTGATTCCGATCCTCGACGTCACTGGTGGTATTGGCGGTTATCTCAGCCGTCCCGATCAGCCGCGGATCGTGAACGGTCGAGCGCGCAAGTACGAAATGCCGTTCCGCAGCGCGATGGTGATCGACGTCCCTCCGCGCGCGCGAGAGCACCTCGGCGATCCCAGCCGACCGTTGTTCATCACCGAAGGGGCGCGGAAGGCGGATGCGGCCGTCAGCGCAGGGTTGTGCTGCATCGACCTCATCGGGGTGTGGTGTTTCCGCGGCACCAACCAGAAGGGCGGGAAGACCGTGCTGACCGACTTCGAGTCCATCGCCCTGAACGGCCGCGTCGTCAACGTCGCCTACGACTCGGACGTCATGGTGAAGCCCGAGGTGCACGGCGCGCTGGCTCGCCTGAAGCCGTTCCTCGAGAGCCGCGGTGCCGAGGTGTTCCTTATCTACCTACCGTCGGGCGAGGGTGGCGCGAAGGTCGGCTTGGATGACTACTTTGCTGCCGGTCATTCCGTCGATGACCTGCTTGCCCTCGCACGCCGGGATCTGCGGCCGCTCGATCACGACCCTCACTCCGCGCCGGAGTACGAGTTCAGCGGCGGCAGCCTTATCTGGAACAAGCGGGCTGGCAACGGCGTCGTCCCCGTGCCGCTCACCAACTTCGAGGCCGAGATCGTCGCGGACATCACCGAGGACGATGGCGCCGAGACGAAGCGCGTGTTCGAGATCGAGGGCGCCGTGCGGGGCCGTCCGTTGTGTTTCAGCGTGCCCGCAGCGCAGTTCCCTAACCTGAGCTGGGCGACCGAGAATCTGGGGGCTTCGGCCGTCGTCTACCCCGGGATGGGCACCAGGGACCGTGCCCGTGCCGCGATCCAGCTCCTGTCCGGAGAGATCCCGGAGCGCACGGTCTATGCGCATACCGGCTGGGCGAAGGTCGACGGCGGCTGGCTGTACCTGCACGGCGATGGCGCGATTGGCGCAGCGGGACTCGTCGCCGATGTGTCCGTCGCCCTCGCCCCCGAGCTTGAGCCGTTCCGGCTTCCCGATCCGACAGGCGCTGACCTCAAGGCGGCGATCGAGGCAAGCTTCCTGCTTCTCGAGCTGGCGCCTCCAGACGTGACATTCCCACTCCTGGGCGGCGTCTATCGCGCGCCGCTAGGGCCCTGCGACACCAGCAACCATCTCGTGGGCTTCACCGGCGCCGGCAAGACCGAGCTCGCGGCACTGGCGCAGCAGCACTACGGCGCCGGGTTCCACTCGCGGGCGCTGCCCGGCTCCTGGACCAGCACCGCGAACGCCTTAGAGGGCTTGCTATTTCAGGCCAAGGACGCGTATGTGGTCGTGGACGACTTCGCGCCGCAGGGCACCGCGTTCGATGTGCGCAAGGCCCACCGTGACGCCGAGCGCGTCTTTCGAGCTCAAGGCAACAAGCAGGGCCGAGGGCGCATGCGCGCCGACTCGAGCCTGCGGCCGCCGAAGATCCCACGCGGCGTTGTCGGCTCGACCGGCGAGGACGTGCCGCGCGGCCAGTCCGTGCGCGCAAGGTTGCTGATCGCAGACGTAGGCGTCGGTGCCGTCGACTTCGACAAGCTGACTGAGGCCCAGGAGCTCGCCGCGGCAGGGCTGCCCGCGATGGCGATGGCCGGCTATCTCCGCTACCTGGCGCAGGACTACGACGCCATTCGCCGCCGGGTGCCGGGCGAGCTCGCCGAGCTTCGCGCGGTGGCGACCCAGGGGGCCGGACATCGCCGCACCCCCATGGTGATCGCCCACTTCGCACTCGGCCTCCGCTACCTGCTCGACTACGCGGAGGCGGTCGGAGCGATCAGCGCTCGGGAGCGCACCGCGCTTTGGCAGCAGGCGTGGCGGGCGCTGGGTCGCGCGGCGGCGCTGCAGGAGGATCACCAGGCCGCCAGCGACCCGGTCCGCAACTACCGGACGGCGATCGTGGCCGCGCTCAGCTCCGGCGGCGCGCATGTGAGCGACGTGGACGGCGATCCGCCGCCCGGCATGCCGTCGATCTGGGGATGGCGGAAGCCACCGCGCGGCAGCGACGAGGACTGGCGGCCTCATGGAGATCACATCGGCTGGATCGACCACCGGGATCCTGACAGCCTCTATCTTGACCCGAAGAGCGCGTACGCGGTCGCACAGCGGATGAGTATGGCCGTCGGCGAGCCGCTCACGATCACCGAGCACACGCTTCGGAAGCGGCTCAACGAGAAGCGGCTACTCGCAAGTACGGGCGAGACTAGGGGCTTCACGATCCGCAAGGTCGTCGGCCAACGCCGCACCGAGGTGCTCCACTTCCGCACCGACACTTTCCGGCCGCGGCCGCCTGGCACGGCGGGAGCCACTGGGGACGATGACTAGGGCTTCGGGCCGGTCAACGTGGTCATATCCCGATCACGGATGGGGAGCTTACGAGCGGGGTGACACACACACGGTGTGTGTGTCGGTCTCGCGCTCCCTGGGCATCCCCCGTCCGGACCTGACCATTCAGCCCAGCCGCCGTGGGGATCACGGGCGACCATTGTCGACGAGGGGTCGGGGTGCTTTTTTCTGTGGATGGTCTTGCGTCGGTTCTGAGTGTCTGCCGTGCGAAAATCCGGGCCATGTCGCATCGCCTGCTGCCGACCGGGAACGATCAGCGCCGTAGCCGCGCCGGCCACACCATCTCGGACGCCCCGCGCACGCCACCGCCGCCGCCGGACGGGCTGACGGCTGCGGAGCGGGAGGCGTGGAGGGAGTTGTGGTCGTCGCCGGTGTCGGTGCTCTGGACGAGCGACGACACGCCGGCCGTCGTCCGGTTGATCCGGCTGCGCGCGAGGATCGACGTGGAGGGCGTGATGGACGCGCCGGTGTCGCTGTTCTCGCAGGTCGGCCAGCTTGAGGACCGGCTCGCCTTGAACCCGCGGGCGCGGCGCCAGGCGGGCATAGTGGTGGTCGCGGATGCTGGCGAGCGCACTGGCCGGCGGCTTCCGAACAGCCGCGAGCGCGAGCGGCTGCTGCGCGGCTAATGGACGGCACCGCCGGCGGGCTGCTGGGTACGTCATCTTCAGCAGCCCCAACACGATGGGCTGGGTCAGGATCGCGCTCGGGGTGATCAGCTGACGGGAGGCTTCTCGCCGATGTCAGGCGACACCTGTGGGCGGGTCAATCGGGATCGTCGCCGGGAGCCTGGGTGCGATTGGCGCCCTGTTGTCCGTCGGTGGCGCGCCCCGTGGTGGCCGCTAGCCATCTGCTAGAAAGCGGGATCTGGGGCGAGAAGCGTCGGGCCACGGAACCGAAGGTCAGAGGTTCGAATCCTCTCGGGCGCGCTACAAAAGCCCCGCTAACGGCGGGCTTTTGTGCTTTCTAGGCTAGGGCCTGTTGGCTCGTGACCGTACGGTGACCGGCACCGGCGCAAGCCAGGCGCCCGTCTTGCCACCAGGCCGGAATCGGTAGGGCTGCGAAGCCGTGCCAGGAGTGCCGCTAGCAGGCGAAAGCAAGAGCAGCGCCGGTCTGCCTTCCGCCCGCTCGCTCCTTCGTCCAGCGCGGGCGTGCCGGGCTGCAGGGCGAGTGCTTCCGTCTAGATAGAGCGGCCACACAACGCACCGCCGTACAGGAGGTCGTCATCTCCGCCAGTGACGTCGCCGTCGAGGGTGCGGCTGTCGCCGGTCGTGCGACGGAATCCCTACATGGAATCGGACGCAACCACCCCGACGCAGCCTGCCCGGACCACCCGTTAGCCCGAGTTTCCTGGCCCCTGCCGGACGTCTGGGGCCGACCCGGACCGTCCCTACGCCGGTGCCTCGGGCGCCGCTGGCGGCGTCGACGCGCGGCGGTGGCGGATCGTGAGCAGCAACCCCGCCATGAGCGCCGCTAGCACGCCGCCGCCCAGCGCGACGATCCAAACGTTCGAGCCGTCGCTCGCCTGCGCCGGGGTGGCCGCACTCGGGTCGAAGACCTCGTCGACGCGGGCGACCGGCAGCGCGTCCTCGCCCACGCTCGGAAGCGTCCTCGCCGGGCGGGGCGTAAGCCCGGCTGTGAGCTTCGCGTAGGCCTCTTTGCTCTGGCTGGGCAGGGTCACCCAGACCCCGTTCCCGTCCTCCCCCACGCGCATCAGCCCGGCGGAGGGCACCACGGTGACGGAGACGCGGTCCACCTCGCCGCGCTCCTCGGCGGGGATCGTGAGCGTGCTCTTGTACCAGGGCAGCCCGCGCACGGGGGCGTCCGTACCCCGGGGGGTGGGGCCGACCGCGAGCGCCGTCGCCGCCTCCGGATCGGAGACCTCCCTGCACTCGCTCGCCCCACAGACCTTCGCGGAGCTGATCTCCGTGGCCTCCAAAGCCAGCCTGGCCTCCAAAGGCAGCAACTCCCAGGCCACCGCACTCGGCGGCACGAGCAGGGGGAGCACGGCGGCCGCCGCGAGCAGCCCAACCACAACGAGCACCAGTCGCCTTGACCCCTTGGTCGCGATGGCATCCCTCATGGTGGCGGGTCTCCTTTGAATAGTGCGCGCAGCATCAGCGCGCTCAGGCCAGTCGGTCCACACTAGTCTCGATCGCAAGCGATCGCCAGGGAACGGACCGAGGGGCAACGCTCAGTTTCCGTATCCCAAAGAAGAGCGGGCGTCTC
Source organism: uncultured Thermoleophilaceae bacterium (assembly GCA_963813495.1). GTDB lineage: Bacteria > Actinomycetota > Thermoleophilia > Solirubrobacterales > Thermoleophilaceae > JACVRW01. Next base: position 11,197 of record CAWEZC010000011.1, on the reverse strand, counting down.
GTTTCGCTCGCTCCGAACGAATAGTGCTAGCGCGAGCGTGGCCGGATCGCGGCGGGCAGGAGTGCCGCATCGAGGCATATGCGGTAGCGCGCGCTCCCCGGCCGTGAGTGCCGCTGGCAGGCGATAGGAGCAGCGCCGTTGATCCAGTCCGGTGCGGCGAGTGGAGTGTCGAGTCGCATGGAAAGCAGCAGTCTGGCGCCGCTACCGCGTTTACACGGATGCAGGAGCGACGCGGCAGCCCAGCGCGGGCCTCCGGACACCTGCCGCTCGTCCTTTGCGCTAGCGACGTGCGTCGCCGTGCAGACGCCTGCGCTCATGGGTCAGCGACACTTTGGCCAGTCGCGCGCAAAGCTACGGCTGCTTCGCCGCGGCGCTGTGTGCGGCTGCTCGTCGAGTCGCGGTCGGCCGCGGTCAGCTCGCGCAAGCACCGCTTCAGGCACTCAGGGTCCACGCGTCCGGCGTAGTCGCGCTCGATGCGCTCGATCACGCGGCGGCTGGGGTGAAGGCCGCGCGGCCGCGCCCCGCCGGGACCCGGCGACCACGCGCGCGCGTAGGAGAGAGTATGACGGGACGGAAACTGCCGGGACGGGTGCTGGTCGTCGCCGTGGCGATTTCGCTCGCGGGCTGCCTCGGGGACGGAAAGTCCGGCCCAAGCTCGCGCGCGCCGGTGTCCTGTCTGGAACCCGCGGATCCGCCCCCGCCGGTGGACGGCGGGCCGGCCGTCGTGGCCCTGCTCGGCGACTTCGACCGATATCCGAGCGAGCTGCGAGGCCGGGTGAACCGGGTGGTGAGGATCTCACTGCCCGACGGCGCCGTCGAGGCGCGGCGGGGGCTCGGGCCGCGGTGGAAGCCCGGTGACATCGACCGGCTGGACTCGCTCGGCCTGAGGGAGGACTCGGGGCCCATGCTCGCCGCGACGCCGGACGGTCGCGCCGTGCTCGCGCTCGTCAGGTACCCGGTCTCGGGGCGCTCCAGCGTGGCGGTGGTCGACGCGCGGAGCCTGCGGGTGCGCTGCAGCCATCCGCTCGAACCGGGCGTGCGGTACAGCGGCCTGCTGCTCGGCCGGTCCGGAACCGTCTACGCGGTCGGCGCGAGGCGCTCGGGGCGCAGCCGGTTGGACTCCGTGCTGACCATGGCCGACGCCGAGACGGGGGAGCTGCTGGGCAGCTACACCCTGCGCGAGGCCGACCAGACCCCGCGGGTCAGGACTGGTAAGGGCTGGTGGGCCTACTGGGCCGCGCTCAGTCCGGACGAGCGCCGCCTCATCGTCAGCTACCACGGCGGGGACACAACCGGAGCGGATTCGTTCCGCGTCTGGCCCGGGTCCCGCGTCTCCGGGGAAGCGCCGGAGCGACGCTGCCCCGCCCACGTACCCCCGACCAGATGCCCGTCGGATCGGACGGACGCCGGCTGGGTGCACGGCGCCGTCACGCCGGCCGGAGCGGGCTTCGTGGCGGCCACGGGAGGGCACGCGATGCTCCGGCTAGACCGGCGCGGGCGCGAGAGTGGGCGTCTCCACCTCAACGGCCACCTGGGCCACCTGATGGACTTCGAGATCGACGCCAGGCGGAGACTCCTGTACGTCAGCGCGTGCGGCGCGAGGCCCGGCATCCTTCGCGTCGAGCTCGCACGGGGACGCCGGACATCCGTGCCAAGCGGCGAGTTCTGCGGCTCACCCCTCGCAGTCCACGCCGACCGCTTCCTCATGCTCAACGCCGCCCGCGTAGACAGGTTGGGGTATCGGGGATGGAGGTCGGAGGACCTGCGCCTGATCGACCTCCGGCGCCCCGGCGCCGGCCGGCCGATCCCGCGCTCGGCCGGACCGCTCGACGCCGTCGTCGTTGGAACGCAACGCTGAGCCTCCCGCGATGCACGCTGGCGCGCTCCATGGACTTGAACGCATTGGGCGCTCGTGGCGGGCGAGGCCTCCGGGCTCGGCAAGCGGACCGCGCGCGAGCCGAGCGACCAGACTGTCGCAACCCACTTGTAAGCGAGCGTCTGCACGCAGGCGGCTGCCGCTACCGAAAGGGACGAAAGCCGCTAGTCCGCAAGCCGCTATCGCCTTGCATGGAAAGCAGGAGTCCGACTTGGACACGGAGCCGGTGCTGCTCGTCCGATTCCTGCAGCACCCGGAGATGCTCGATACCCGCTATTTGCGGCTTTCTCCCAGAAGGCCGCCGACGGCCGCTTGCGTCGCTGGGGTACGGTGCTTGTTCGCTTTGCCCCAAACTTCCGGCGAGCGGCTCCGACACTCGATCGGTGTATGGGCGTAGCGATGTCACACGGTGTGCGCCATAACCACCGACGTTAGGAGCCACATGTCTGTCACGGCCAAACAGTCAAATGGCCGCACGGCGATCCGGCCGTTCACGGTCGAGACGCCCGAGGCGGATCTCGATGACCTGCGTGCGCGCGTCGTCGCCACGCGCTTCCCAGAAAAGGAGACCGTCGAGGATTCGTCGCAGGGCCCGCGGCTCGCGACGATGCAGACGCTCGCGCGCTACTGGGCGGAAGACTACGACTGGAGCAAGTGCGAGGAGAAACTGAAGGCCCTACCGCACTTCATCACCGAGATCGACGGCCTGGACATCCATTTCATTCACGTGCGCTCGGACCATGAGGATGCGTTGCCGCTCATCGTCGCGCACGGATGGCCCGGATCGATCATCGAGCAGCTGAAGATCATCGATCCACTGACCAATCCGACGGCAAATGGCGCGAGCGCATCGGACGCTTTCCATCTGGTGATCCCGTCGATGCCGGGCTACGGATTCTCAGGAAAGCCGACCGAGACCGGCTGGGGCCCCGAGCACATCGCGAGTGCCTGGGCGGAGCTGATGAAGCGCCTGGGATACGACCGCTACGTCGCCACGGGCGGCGATTGGGGCGGCCAAATCGTTGACCTGATGGGTGCACAGGCGCCTCCGGGGTTGATCGGCATCCACACCAACTTCCCTGGTGCCGTTCGGCCCGACGTCGCAGCGGCGGTCCAGTCCGGCGGCCCGGCGCCACCCGGTCTGAATGACGAGGAAACACGCCTCTACGACAAGCTGGCGGACTTCTTTGCGACAGATGTGGGCTACGCAATCGAGCTGGGGACCCACCCACAGGCGCTGTACGGGATCGCGGATTCACCCGTCGGCCTGGCCGCTTGGCTGCTCGACCACGACGCGACTAGCTTGGCGCTCATCTCTCGCGTCTTTGTCGACGGGGCCCAGGAAGGCCTGACCCGAGACGACGTCCTCGACAACATCACCCACTACTGGTTGACGAACACGGGCGTCTCTTCGGGACGTCTCTATTCGGAAAACAAGCTCGGCTTCTTCGACCCGAAGGGCGTGGACATCCCGGTAGCCGTGAGCGTCTTCCCTGACGAGCTCTATCAGGCGCCGCGGGATTGGGCAGAAGAGGCCTATCCCAACCTCATCCATTACAACCAGCTCGACAAGGGCGGGCACTTCGCCGCCTGGGAGCAGCCGGAGCTTTTCTCAGAAGAGGTCCGGACGGGGCTCCGGACACTCCGGTAGCTGACCGTGTGCACATGCCCTCGCTCGGCGGGGCGACCGAGTGGCTCAACTCCGAGCCGCTCGGCCCCGCCGAGCCTGGCGCTGAGGCGTACGCGTTCACGTTCGGGTAGCTGAGGTGGACGACTGGGGTCCCAGTCGAGGTCACCGGTAGCGAGGCCGAGGCCGAGCTGCTCTGCTCGGTCCTGCGTGGCGCCGGGCTGCTGCTTTGGACGAATCTCGATAGCGCGGTGCGGAGCCAAACGAAGCGCGGCCGCGCTGCTCCTTCGAGGCAGAAGCGGCACTGCCGCTGGCAGGCGAAAGGAGCACTCGTCGTGCGCAACGTGCCCTTCTCGTGAATTGAATTGCCGCCGCTCGTGCAAGGCGTCCCAAGTCCAAGTCCGGCGGAGGCTTTCGAATCTGCGCCACGGCGGGTTTCCCGGGACGCAAGCCTTCGCGACCGCGCGATAATCGTCCGTCACGCGAGCCGAAGGAAGGGCGATGCATCCCAACGAAGAGTTAGCCCGGCGCGAGATCGAACTCATCCAGGCTGGCGACCTCGAGGCACTCGAGCACATCTACGCCTCGGATCTGGTCATCCACTACCCGGGCAGAAACCCGCTGTCGGGCACCCACCACGTGAACGAGTTCCTCTCAAGGTTCGAGGCGGTTCTAGGCGACGGTACCCTCACGAGGGAACTGCACGACGCCCTCGGCAGTGATGATCACGCCGTCCAGCTCCTGCGCGTCACGGCCTCGGCACAAGGACGCTCCCATTCGTGGAACGCGGTCGCCGTGCTTCACGTGCGCGACGGGAGATTCTCCGAGTGCTGGCTCCACGTCGACGACCAGTACGCGTTGGACGGGTTCCTGAACTCGCTCGCAGGACCGCCTACCCCAGCCGCCTAGCGTCCTGTCGGGATCGGGCGCGGTGGGACTCGAATCGCGCCAGCGTTGAGCGCTGCTGCTTGGAGGCAAACGCAGCAGCTGACCGCGACCGTCACGCCTGTTGCGCAAGCCGACGCGAACGGCCCTAACGCATAGGCGAGTTGGCGGGGTTTTGACCTGCTAGTTGGCGGTTTTTGGTTGTGGGGCTGGGTTGGCCGGGTGCGGCCGGGTCGGTCAACGGAACCGAAGGTCTCAGGCTCGAATCCTGGCGGACGGCTCATCGCCGATGATCGCCGCGGCTAGTGTGGACCCCTTGCGGGTGCGCGGACGGGTGCGCGGACGGCCGCGCTCGAGGGCGGCCTAGCGGACGCCTCGATTGCGAACCTGGCGGGCGGCTCCTCGGGCGCGCACGCGCGGCGATGACGCGCGATCCTCTGTGAGGGATGCAGCTGTTTGCGACGACTGGTGACGCGTTCGTGAGGGTCGGTGCCCACACGCGCCTGCAAGGTTCGGGGGCGCAGTGCCTGGCGCTCGACGGCGACGTGGTGTACGTCGGGTGTCGGGGAGGCGGCCTGAAGCGCAGCGTAGACGGGGGCGACAGCTTCGAGGACCTGCCATTGCCGGAGCCAGACGTGTTCAGCGTCGCGGTGAGCGCGGCGGACGGCGCCGTGTATGTGGGAACGGAGCCGAGCCGGCTGTTCCGCAGCCGTGACGGCGGCCAGAGCTGGGAGGAGCTGGTGGCGCTTCAAGAGATCCCGTCGCGGCCTGACTGGAGCTATCCGCCCCGGCCCTGGACCTCGCACGTGCGCTGGATCGCGCCGAGCCCCCACGATCCCGAGGTGGTGCTGGTCGGCATCGAGCTGGGCGGGCTGATGCGCACCGAAGACGGCGGCGCCTCGTTCAGCGATCATCGGCCCCAGGCGGCCCGCGACGTGCATTGCCTGGCGTGGCATCCGAGCGCTCCGGGGCGCGCCTACGAGGCGGGCGGCGACGGCGCCGCCTGGAGCCGCGACGGCGGCCGCAGCTGGGACAAGGCGGACGCCGGGCGAGACCGCCGCTACGCCTGGGCGCTGGCCGTCGACCCGGCCGATCCGGACCGCTGGTTCGTCTCGGCGGCCCCCGGCCCGTTCGAGGCGCACGGGAGCGGCCCGTCCGACTCGGCGATCTACCGCTGGGAGCGCTCCGGCCCCTGGCAGGCGATCCAGGGCCCGCTCGACTCCCACGTCTACGCGCTCGCGACCGGACACGGACGGCTCTTCGCCGGTCTGGGCGACGGCACACTGCTCCACAGCAAGGACGGCGGCGAGAGCTGGACCGAGCTGGATGAGCAGGTCGGCGGGATCACCGCGCTGGTCGTGGAGTGAGTCCCTGCAGGCCAGGGCCATGTCTCGGCTGGAGCCCCGTGTCGGGTGATCCGATCCCGGCTCGGGCAGCGGGCTTAAGGTTCCGCCACCCGGCACCACCGCTCATGTCATACGGGACCTTCGCGAGCGTCGCGGGCAGCGGCTATAGCTCAGGCCGACCGAGGGGGTCACTGCCGCTAGCGGCAGCCGGCGTCGTCGTCGGTTTCCCCGAAGCAGTCATGCCTCCCTCGCGCCGCGCTGAGCTTGAACCCACCGGTGACACGGTCGCCACGCGGACGTTCGGAATCGATGAGCAAGCACAACTCATAGCGGCCAGGGTCGCCGCCGCCGGGGCGGAGGTGCGTGCCGCAGACGCGATAGACGCCCCGGTGTTTGGTTGAGGTCGGTGCCCCGAACTCGTTGGGCTCGGCGAACGCGCCGGTGTAGCCCTCAAAGGTCGCGACAGCGGTCGTGCGCGGCGCTGGGTCGTCGCCGCCGAAGACGGTCGACGCGGCGACGCCGGCTGCGGCCAAGGCGCCCGCGGCCACGAGCGCCACGGCCGCAAGTCGCCCGCTGCGACGCGATGCACCGCTCCGGCGCGGGGCGCTGGCAGCGCGCGCGCCAAGGTGTCGGGCTGCCGGCGCATACGCGCCCGCACGCAGCTGAACGCCGAGCTCAGGATCGCAGACATCGCAGCACGCGTCGGCCGTGCGGACGTGCGTGCGGCGCGCGAACGCCCAGTCGAGGATGCGCAGCGCCCATGACCGACGCTTACGCGCCTCCGGCCCCATGAGGGCCTCGTTGAGCTCGGCTCGGAAACAGCGCTCGCCCTGGCCGGTCAGCCGGGCCATCTCGTCGATGCGCGCACGCCTGCCGCGCAGTGTCTCCTGGGCCTGTGCCGGCGTGCGCGCGCCCTCGGCGACCACCCGCTCAGCGGTCTTATCGGCCATCCAGTGCAGCAGCCCCGCTTCCTTGCCGCCGTCGCGGAACAGCAGCGCGAGGGCTGGTTCGCCGTCGCGCCCGGCGCGGCCGAACTCCTGCAGATAGTCCTCGACGGCTGCGGTGTGCTGCCAGTTGACGACCGCGCGGACATCCGATACGTCGAGGCCCATCGAGAACGCGCTCGTGCAGATGACCGCCTTGAGCGGCGGGTCTAGCGAGCCGGTGAAACGTCCGAGGATGCCCTCGCGCTCGGGCGCGGGCAGCTTGGCGTGGTACAGCGGCAACTCGCACCCGGCTGCGCGCAACGCCTCTTGGGCCTTGCGCCCGACGTTCGTCGTCGGCACGAAGATCATCGCGCGCCCACTCGGGAGGTTCTCGATGAGCTCGGCGATGATGCGCGCCCGCTCGGCCTCGCCGGGCTCGGACATGCGGATGAGCGCGATGTTCGGCCGGTCGACGCCGGTGGCGAGCGTCCGCGCCTCGGGGATGCCGAGCGAGCGCTTGATGCGCTCCTGGGCCCGGACGCCGGCCGTGGCGGTGAACGCGAGCACGGGCGGGCTGCCGAGCTGGCGGCGGATCTCTGCGATGCGGCTATAGACGAGGCGGAAGTCATCACCCCAGCGGTCGACTAGGTGCGCCTCGTCGACGACCAGGAAGCTCGGCCGATTGCGAGCCAGCCGGGCAATCTCCGCTGGCCGCACGCGCTCAGGGTCGAAGCGCTCCGGGGCGACGTAAAGGAAGCTGAGCGCGCCGGCCTCGAGCAGCGCATACCGCTGCTCCTTCTCGTCGCGCGAGACATCGGAGTTGACGAACGTCGCGGGCAGCTTGCGCCGCTGCAGGCCAGCAACCTGGTCGACCATCAGTGCCTTGAGCGGACTGAGGACAAACGTCGTCGGCTGACCCTTCAGGACGGCTGGAAGCTGAAAGCACAGGCTCTTGCCGCCTCCGGTCGGGCGGATGACGAGCAGCGACTCGCCCCGTAGAGCCGCCAGCACAGCGTCGAGCTGGCCATCGCGAAAACGGTCGACCTTGAACAGCTGCAGCCCCGCGTCAAGGGCCCGCGTCTCCTCGGGCAACTCGCGGCCACGATCGACGAACCGAGCGAGGCGCAGCGCCCAACGCTCGATCGCGCGACGCGAGAGCGAGACCTGCAGGTTCGGATGGCGCGCTGCGTGGCAGCCATCGCACAGCGTGATGCAGTTACTCGCCTCGTCGCGGCCTCCGTCGGCGCGGCGAACCAAGTGATGAACGTCGAGCTCCCGGCGGTCCCCCGACTCGCCGCAGTCGCGGCACCCGTAGCCGTCCCGTTCGAGCACGACGCGGCGCACGCTCTGCCACGCCTGCTCCTCGAGGGTCGTCCTTGAGCGACTCACGACTAGACCTGGCCGCTCATGGGATCGGTCAGCCTAGATGCCGGAGTGCTCAGGCGGTCGGGGTTAGACCCGTGCCCACTGGCCGGGCCAGGCGCATGTCGTCCTTCGCGAGCCACTCCACCGGCAGTTCTTCTTCCGATCAGGAGCCGGCCCTGCCTCATCAGCAGCGCCCCCAGATGCCCCGGTCGGCACGCTTGGCTGAACGCTGAGCCTGGCGGAACGTTCCGACGCGCTGGAATGGGTTGCCGTCGTAGACGTAGACGTCGGCCCAGCCGGCGCGGAGCTGCGCACGCGCGGCGTCGGGGCCGCCGCGCAGGTTCACGTAGGCGAGCAGCCGGTCGTAGCGGTCGAAGGTGTCCTGTGTCGGGTCGGTGCGCAGCCGCACGCGGCGGCCGGTGGGGGCGAGCCGTTTCATGTAGGCGGAGGCTTGGGGGCCGCCGCACTCGACGCCGCCGTAGACCTCCGGTGTGTCAATGCCGATCAGCCGCACCGTGTAGCGCGAGCGCTGCGTCGCTTCGAGCGGACGGACCTTGATCGTGTCGCCATCGACGACGGACGTGACCCGCGCCTTGATGGTCTGGGCTCGGGCGGGCGCCGGAGCGGGCGCAGGCGATGAGTTCCCGCCAGCCCCGCCTCCACGGCTTCCGCCCAATCTCCTGTTATCGCCCCATAGGCCAGCGCCATCCCGGCGCTCACCACCGTCTGAAAGGCGAGGATGACCTTGTCGAGCACCTTGGCGACGAAGTCGACCAGCGCGTCGACCCCTTTCTTCAGCGCGTCCGCGGCCTTGTCGACCAGTCTGTCCGCCGCGGCCACGGCGGAATCGATCTTGTCGTTGAGCGCCTTGGCAAGTTCCGGGAAGGTATCGGCGAGCAGAGTGTTGACCAGCCCTTTCAATGCCTCGCCGAAGGCGTGGATGGCCTTCTTGATCGCGGCGGCGGCGAGATCGATCAGCCCCTTCACCACCGACTTGACCGCGTCGAGGATTTCTTTCACCAGCGAGCGCACGGCGTCGAAGATCTTGCCGACCAGGTCGGTCAGGGCTTTCAAGGCGCTCTTGACCCAACTCTTGGCACGCTCCCACCAGCTCATGTTTTCGGCTTCGCGTTCCGCCTTGCGCTTTTCCTCGGCGGCCTCCTCGTCGGCCTTCGTACCTTCTTGTTGGCGTCCCGCTCGGCCTCGTCGTATTTCGTGGTGACCTGTCCGATCGGTATCCTTGATCTGCCCATCGATCTCGGTTGTCGCGGTGCCGCGCTCGCGCTGCGCCTCGGCTTCAAGCGTTTCGACCGCCTTCGATTGACCGTCGACCGTCTCCTGACGCGCGGTCTGTATTTCGCCGCGCGCCTGGGTGACGGCGCGTACCTGCTCGGCATCGGCGGCGGCGTTGAGTTCCCCGCGCTTCTTCTCGCATCGGCGACCGCCGCCTCACGCTCGATGTCGCGCGTCTTGACGCCCTCATCGACCGATGCGCGGGCGCCGTCGAGGCTGGCGCGCATCGCATCGCCATGCCTGGCATCGACGGCCGCCTCGACTTCCTCCGGCAAATTATAGGAGACGAACGCATCGGCACCCGGAACCGGAGCCGCGCCTTCGAACTGCGGCGTCGCCTCGGGTACGGCCGTGAACGCCTGATCCAGCGCCTGCGGCTGGCTGGCCTCCGGCCCGCGTCCATCGACAACCTTCCTGGTTTCCTCGTCGCGGCTGGCCTTGGCCTCGTCGCGGCGCGCGGTCTGTTGTTCATCGACGCGTTTCGGATCGGTTTCGCCTTCCAGCGGTATCTTCGGTGCGGCGCCGGGCGAGGTTTCGACCTCCTGATCGGAGGTCCTGACATTGCCGATCGAAATCGCCAACGGCTTTCCTGGGATCAAGACCAAACCAGTTCGCGAACCAGGCCGGGATGTTGTCGTTGGTATCGAAGCTCACCACCGGCGCGGTCGGTGCGATCACGGGTTCAGGCGCGGGCGCCACCGCGCCTTCGACATTGTCCTGCGCCGTGGTGCCCGCGGGCTGCAGCGGCGGCGGCGTGTCCACTGCCACGTCGCCTGACATCTGGGCGTTGAACGGCGGCAGCGACTGATCGAACGACTCGTTTTCCTGTTGCGCGATGCCGTCCGCTCGCGTGGCCAGCGACCCCTGCATCCGCGCCTTGATGCTTGGCGGCGCGTCGGCAAAGCCGCCCATCAATTGATCGACGTCGTCGGCGCCTTCGATCGCGGCCGTGGCCTTCGCCATTTCGGCTTCGCGCGCGGCCTTTTGCTCGGGAGAAAGCGAGATGTCCGGCGGCGCCGCGGGCTGGAATTCGGCTCGTTGGTCGGTTTCAGATCGACCTCGGGCTGGGTGCCGAGAACCCGACGGCCCCTCGGGCGCCTGCGCGAGCTCCGACTGAATCGCTGGTGTCGATCCGCGGCTTCTCGTCCGCGACCGGGGCGTCGGGCGCGGCACCGAAAGGCGCTCTCGCATCCTTGTCCTTCGCCTTCCGCTCGGCGGCGAGATCGCGGCGGTGAACCACGCCCGGCTGCAGCCGTGCGCGGGGCGAGGCACCCAGGCTGCGCCCTTCCCGCATCGCCTCTTCAAGACGACGGGCGAGATCGTCGGCTTCGAGTTCGGCCGCCGAACCGGAGGAAGCAACATCCGTCGGTGCGGCCTGCGGGCTATCCTTTCCTTGAAGGGCTTTTCCCTGAAGGACATGGACCGCCTCGTGGACCAGCGTCTCCCGGCTCAATTCTCGTCGCGGAGTACCACGACATTGCCTACGGTCGCTGCTTCGGCACCGAGCCGTCGAGCGCGACGCGGGCCATCGGCCCGGTTCGCCGCGGACGACCTCAAGGGAGGCGCCGACGCGTCCATTGAAGCCAGTCCCGCTCGGGCAACGGCGCGCTGGCGGACTGCGGACATCAGCAATCCGCGCAAGCCGCGGATCGGACGGTCTGGTCTCGGCGAGCCGCCGTCTCGGCTGCCTGCGCGAGCTTGCGCATCTGACCGTTCGACGCCGCTCTTCTTCCGCAGCGGCGACTTCCGTGTTTCGCGATGACCTCCTGGCGACCGACAATACCGCGAAGGCCCCGCTTCCCGGGAACTCCTACGTTCGTCCAACAGCGAAGTACCCAGACCTTTCCGGTCTTCTTCGCCGCGGAAGCGCGGTTGTCCT
>CAWEZC010000010.1:0-614406 GCA_963813495.1 uncultured Thermoleophilaceae bacterium | reverse complement strand
AACCCGCGACCTTTGGCTTGGGAAGCCAACGCTCTACCAACTGAGCTACGTCCGCGACGTCGGGCGGAAGTCTAGACGGGAAGCGGGATTGGGGCCGATCCGCGCCCCTCCGTGGCGAGCGCGTCGCTAGCCGGAGCGGACGCTGGGCGCGTCCCCGCTCGTTCCCGTTCCCGGCGCGGCCGGAGGAGCTCCGCACGGCCGCGGCTGCCCGGTCTCTGCCCTCTTCGAGTCGGGTCGGGAGCGGCGGGGCCCCCGGGTGGGGGAGGCCGCTCGCCCAAGCCGCCCTGCACGTTTAGCAAGCTCGCCTGGGTCCAGTAATGTGCGCCCGTGGCCGTATGGTGGCCCCACCTGCCCTCGCTGGGCAGCCGACCTTGGAGTTGGGTAGTGGCGTTCGGGTGCGCTATGGCGATCGCCGGCGCTGCGCCGGCTTCGGCCACCGTCCTAACTCCGACGCCGGATCCCCTGCCCGGCAGCTCGTTCCAGGGCGCCGACGGCGACCAGGACGACGCGCCCCCGCTGCGCGACTGGCAGGCCCAGCAGGCGGCAGGCCGGGTTCAGCACACCTCCGATGCGAACGATAGGGACACCGCCTTCACCGGCGGCAGCAAGGAGCTGAAGCCGGGCGAGTGGGACCTCAGGGAGGAGGGGGGCGGCGTCAACCCCGCCAAGGACAACATCCGCGACGTCTGGTCGTCGGTCAGCCAACCGGGGGCGGACACGTTCGTCCAGCTCGCGTTCACCCGCGAGAAGGACGAGGGGACGACCTTCCTCACCTTCGAGCTCAACCACGACGCCCGGCTGTGGCACAACGGCAAGGCGCGCATCCCCTGCCGGCGCACCGGTGACGTGCTCGTTTCGTATGAGGCCAAGGGAAACGACGTGGACGTGGTGATCCAGCGCTGGATCACTGAGAGCACTGACGCGGCGTCCGGCTGTGCGCAGACGGGCCGGCTCGACGGGTACACCGGGTTCACGCGCAACGTGGACGCGCAGGGCGCGATAAACGACACGGCCATAGCCAGCCGACTGCCCGGCGCATATGACGGCACGGTGCCCCGGCGGCGCTTCGGCGAGGCGGCGCTGAACCTCGCCCGCCTCGTGGCCGAGGGCTTCGGTAAGCCGTGCCTGGCCTTCGCTTCGGTCTGGGCCCACTCGAGGTCGTCGACGTCGGAGCAGTCGAACATGCAGGACTACGTCGCACCCGAGGCGCTCAAGGTGCGCACCTGCGCCGCCTCGGGCACGAAGTTCTTCGACCTGAATGCCAACGGCGTCCGTGACCGGGACGATCCCGGCATTCCGCGCTTCAAGATCTGGGCCGACTACGACGACGACGGCGTCCACGATCCGGGTGAGCCGTTCAGCATCAGCGACAACCAGGGCCAGTATGTGATCTACGAGATCAGGCCACCCGACGGCACCTACAGGCTCCGGGAGACGCTGCTTACGCGCAGGGCTCGCAGCCGCGCCGTCGCGACCGACTGGCTCTGCTCCTATCCGAACGCGAGCACACCAGGCGCCACCGGCGATGCGCCAAATGGCCGCTTCGGCTGTGCCTGGGGGCCGATCGACGCGAACCGCACCCCGTACGCGGAGGGCCATGACTTCGGCAACTGGTTCCCCGCGCGGCTGACCTTGAGGAAGGAGATCGAGCCCGCCGGTGATCCGGGTCGCTTCGACCTGCTGGTGAACGGACGCGTGGTCCTTCCGGCGGCCGGCGACGGCGCGAGGATCACGCGCTCGGTGCCTCCCGGCACCTACGACGTCTCCGAGATGGCCGCCACGGGTACCAACGCTGCCGACTTCCGCTCCACCGTTGAGTGCCGGCGCAGCGCGACGCGGCGAGGGCGCTACCGGTCGGCCCCGGTCTTCGAGAACCTGGAACTGTCGGCCGGTCAGCGGGCGGTCTGCACGTTCCGCAACATTCGTCCCGGCGTGCCCGCGGTCGCGATCAGGAAGACGGGGCCGGCCTTCGCGGAGGCGGGCGACAGGCTTCAGTACACGTTCGACGTGACGAACCCGGGCGACGTGCCCTTCCCCGCGGACGCCGTCCGGGTCGGCGATCCCCAGTGCGACGATCCGCCCGAGCTGGTCGACAAGGACGATGCCTCGGGTGCCGACGACTCGCCGGGAACGCTCGATCCCGGCGACACCTGGACCTACCGCTGCTTGAACGGGACCGACTCCGCTGGCGACGCTTGCGAGCCGACGAGGATCGACAACACGGGCACGGTCGCCGGCACCACGGCTGGGTCGACGGTAACCGACGACGACTCGATCAGCACCATCATCCTCTGTCCGGACGGGCCCTCGCCGCCGATCCCCGAGCCGCCCGATCCGCCCCGCCCCGGCGGACCCGATGAGCCAGGGGCGGTTGCGCCGCCGGGCCCGGCGCCGCCGAACGCCGGCGACGCGGCAGTCGCGAGCTTCGTCCTGCGCCGGGCGACCCGGGGCTGCATCTCGGGACGCGTCCCGCGCGTGGACTTCAGTGGCACCCGCATTCGCCGCATCCGGGTCTACGTCAACGGGCGCGTCAGAAGAGGGCTCACGGTGCGGACGCTGCAGCGCCGAGTCACACCGCGCGTGACTCTCGCTCCGGGCCGCTACCGGCTTGCGGTTCGCGTGGTGTTCCAACGTGGCTCCGGCAGCCCGCCGGTCACGCTCTCACGCGCGATCCGGATCTGTGCGGCGGCGGCGCCCACCGTCACCGGATAGCCTTGCGGACATGCTTCGGCGACGCGTGACGGTCGCCCGGCACAGGGCCGACGTCGTCATCACCAGGGGCGGGTTGGGGAGGCCTCCTACGAGCTGAACCTTCGCCTCGGCTGCGCAGCCTCGACGCCTGGGCCGAGTTCGGGGGCCGGCCCGGTCACGAGATCGCCCTTCGACCCGTCGCCTCCGACCTTCTGCGGCGGGAGCGAACCGCGTCCTCATCGGACCCGCCAACGCCAGGCACCTGAGGCTTCACCGCGCTCCCGTAGAGACGAACGAAGCAGCGGCAGGAGGGTTCGGTTCTAACCGACCGATTCCGTGCAATCGCCTAACAGGTCCGCGCTGCCCCTTAACTCGCGGATCCGCCCCGAACCGCCCCGACCGCGTCCTGGTCGAAGGCGGCGGAGCGCCGTAGAACGGCCTGAGCCGGGGCAGCGGACAACAGCACGGCGCCGGCCGCGACGAGGCCGGCCAGGCACCTCGGAGCACGCATTCGTGGGCAGTGTACGGCCGCTCCCTATCGTTGGCCGCGCTGATGAAGAGGGTCCTCTCACCCGTGCCGATCGCCGTGCTCGCCTGCCTGCTGGCGCTCGTGGCGCTGCTCGCCTACGGCCTGATCCAGAACGAGCCCGATCGCGAGGTGGAGAACGCGCTGGCCCGGGGCGAGGCCAAGCCGGCACCCGCCCTGGAGCTGCCCACGCTGGAGGGCGACGGCCGCGGCTCCCTCGCCGATTACCGCGGCGACGTGGTGGTGCTCAACTTCTGGGCCTCGTGGTGCAAGCCCTGCCGCGAGGAGTCCCCGCTGCTCGAGATCTGGCACCGCCGCATGGCCGGCCGCGGCGGGACCGTGCTCGGTGTCGACGTACTCGACGTGACCGGCGACGCCCAGGACTTTATCGACCAGTACGAGCTCAGCTACCCGATGCTCAAGGACAAGGACGGCGGCGCCCTGGAGAGCTACGGCGTCGTCGCCTACCCCGAGACCTTCGTGATCGACCGCCGTGGCCGGATCGCGGCCGTGCGGCGCGGGCCGGTGGACGAGGAGTTCATGACCGCGGAGGTCGCACCGCTGTTGCGTCCGCCGGCCGGCTGACGGCCGCGGGGGCAAGGGGCCCGCAACTACCCTTCGTCGGGCCGCATGTTGAGGGTTCTGATCATCGCCGTCGCGTTCCTGGCCGCTCCCGCGTCGGCGCTCGCCCAGCAGTGCCCGCAGACGTCCTTGGGCGACATCGAGGATGAAGTGATGTGCCCCGTGTGTGGCACGCCGCTGGGCCTGGCGACGGAAGCGCCTCAGGCCCAGCAGGAGCGTGCCTACGTTCAGCGGCTGATCGACGACTGCCGCTCCAAGGACGAGATCAAGCAGGCGCTCGTGGCCCAGTTCGGCGACAGCGTGCTGGCTCTGCCCGGCGACGAGGGCGACGACGATCTCGGCGACCGGCTCGTGTACATCGTGCCCGGGCTGGGGCTTCTGCTCGCCGGAGTGGGCATCGCCTTTGCGGTGGTCCGCTGGCGCGGAGGCGGCGGGCGGGACCAGGGCGACGCCCCGCCGGCCGCCGGCGGTGACCGCTCGCGGCTCGACGCCGACATGGAGCGCTACGACCTGTGATCGCGGCCGACTCGGTCGACACCACCGTGGTCGCGGCCTTCGCGGTGGGCTTCATCTCATTCGTCTCGCCCTGCGTGCTGCCGCTCGTGCCCGGCTACCTGTCGACGATCTCCGGCGTGTCGTTCGCCGACATCCAGGAGGGCCGCGGGCGAGCCCGGGTGCTGGGACCCGCGCTGCTGTTCTGTCTCGCCTTCACGGCCATGTTCGTGGCGCTGGGCATGACCGCGACCGGACTCGGCCAGACGCTCCAGGACAACCGCCAGGTCCTGCGCCAGATCTCCGGCATCGTGATCGCGCTGCTCGGCGTGCTGTTCATCGCGATGCTGTTCGTGCCCAAGCTGAACCACGAGTGGCGCCCCGAGGAGCTGATGCGCCGGGCCCACACCGGCGGCCCGATCATCGCGGGCCTGGCCTTTGCGGTGGCTTGGCTTCCCTGCACCGGCCCCACGCTCGGAGCGATCCTCACCGCCGCCTCTACGGAGGGCACCGTCGGGGAGGGCGGGGTGCTGCTGGCCTTCTACTCGTTCGGCCTGGCGGTGCCCTTCATCCTCAGCGCGCTGGCCTTCACCACGTTCTCCGGCGTCTTTAGGTTCTTTCGCAACCACTACACCGCGATCACGCTGGTCTCGGGAACGGTTCTGATCGTGATGGGCCTGCTCCTCTACACCAATGAGCTGACGCGCCTGAACGCCGAGGCCCTGCGGGTCATGGACGACCTCAACATCAACTTCTTCAACGAGATCTAGACGCCAGGCGCCGCGGCCGGCCGCGGCGTCCTCACGCTGCCCGCCAGCGCGGCGGCCACCAGGCAGAGCACAGCGACCAGCACCAGGGCGGCCCTGAGGCCGGCCAACTCGGACAGACCGCCGATCGCGGGAGGACCGGCCAGGAAGCCGAGATAGCCGACGGCCGAGACAGCGGCGACGGCCGGCCCCTCGCTCTCTCCACGTGCGGCCGCCGCTCGCAGCGCGAGTGGAAACAGGCCGGCCAGACCCAAGCCGGCGCAGGCGAAGCCGACCAGCGCGACGGCGGCCGCGTCGGTGATCAGCGCCGTGGCGATTCCGGCGGCGGCGAGCGCCCCGCCCGCGCGAGCCAGACGCCGGGCGCCCAGGGCCTGGTTGAGCCTGTCGCCGAACAGGCGCCCGACGCCCATGGTCAGCGAGAACGTAGCGAGCCCGCCCGCGGCTGTGGCCTCATTCGTGCCCACCTCACCGTCCAGGTAGACGGCGGCCCAGTCGTTGACCGCCCCCTCGGCCAGCAGCACGCAGAACGCGAACGCGCTCACCAGCGCGAGCGCGCGCGTCGGCACCGCGAACATCGGCCCTTCGGCCACGGCGTCGGCCGAAGGCGGCAGCAGGTAGCGGAACGCGACCAGGGCCACGCCGGCGCCGAGCGCCGTCACCGCCGCCAGGTGGGGCAGCACCCCGGCCCCGGCCCCGGCCACGGCCACCATGCCGCCGAGCGCCGCGCCCGCCAGCGCGCCGAACGAGAACGCGGCGTGGAGGGTTGAGAGGATCGGCCGCCCCAGACGCCGCTCGACGGTCAGGCCGTGCACGGCCCGTTCAGAGCGAAGATCGCGGTAATCGCGATTCGTGCGCGCCGCTCTGAGCTCATCCCGCATGGTTACCCGGATCGCGCACGCTTCCTCCCAGGGCGACCCCGATGAGGCAGACAATTACCACCAACACGAGGGCGCCGCGCAGGCTCCCGCTGAGCTCGGTCAGCCCACCCACCGCAGGCGGACCGGTGAGCAGGCCGAGGTAGCCGCAGCCCGCCACTGCCGCCACCGAGGGGCCCACGCTCTCGCCGTGGGTAGCAGCCGCGCGCAGGGCCAGCGGGAACAGCGAGGACAGGCCGAGGCCGGCCACGGCGAAGCCCAGCAGCGCGAGCGGGGTCGCGTTCGCCAGCAGGGCCAGGCTCATGCCCAGCGCGGCCAGCGCCGCGCCGCCTCGCGTGAGGCGCACGGCCCCCAGCGCGGCGGCAAGGCGGTCGCCGGCCAGCCGCCCGACGCCCATCGTGAGCGAGTAGAACGCGAGCCCGGTGGCGGCCGCGGCGTCGCTCGCGCCCAGCTCATCGTCGAGGTAGACCGCCGCCCAGTCGTTGACCGAGCCCTCGGCCAGGAGGGTGCAGAAGGCCAGGGCGCCGACCGCCACGAGACCGCGGGTGGGTACCGCGAGCAGCGGCCCCTCCGGGGCGGCGTCGGCGCTGGGGGGCAGCAGCAGCGGCCGGGTGGACAGGCCCACGAGGGCGGCGAGCGCCGCCGCCACCAGCAGGTGCGGGGTCACCCCCACGCCGAGTCCCGCCACCAGCGCGGCGATCGCCGCTCCGCCCAGCCCGCCGAAGGAGAAGGCCGCGTGCAGCCCGGTGAACATCGGCCGGCCCAGCTCGCGCTCCACGGTCAGCCCGTGGACGTTCATCGACACGTCCAGGATGCCGTTGGCGAAGCCGATCAGGCCCAGGCCCACCGCGAGCGCCGCAAAGGACTCCGCGAGGGCCACGGGGACCAGGGCAAGCGCCCAGCCCAACAGGCCGATCGTCACGAGCTCGCGGCTGCCAAAACGCGCCACCAGCGCACCGGCCGCCGTCTGGCTTGCGATCAGGCCCAGCATGGTGCAGGTCAGGGCCAGCCCGAGGACGCCCGCGCTGATGCCGGCGCGCTCCTGGATCGTGGGCATGCGCGAGAAGACCGACGCGAACAGGGCGCCGTTGAGCGCGAAGATCGCCGTGACCGCGATCCGGGCGCGGGCGACCTCAGCGCGGCGCTCGGCCAATGGGCCCTACTTGGAGAGGCGCTTCAGGAAGGGCACCACCGTCTCGAGGAAGCGGTTGGTGCGCGGAGCTGCGGAGAGCGGATCGAGATGGCTCGAGCCCGGGTCGTCCACCACCGTCGGCCGCTCGATGCGCGAGAAGCGGGCCAGCGAACGCGCCCCACGAGCTACCCGGCCGTCGGTGAGCGACGTGCCGTAGGCGTAGAGCGGCAGGTCCATCTTGCGGCCGTGCTCGATCCGCAGTCCGAGCACCCTCGTCGCCTCGGTCGGGCGCAGCGCGCTGGCGGCGTCGATGTCGAGCAGCAGGCGCCGCGGGTAGTACCACTCGGTGGCGTTGGGCTCGTTGGCCGCGTAGGCCCGGGCGTGGCGGCGGATCGGAGTCAGCTCGCCGTCCTGCCAGCCGCGCGGCCGTCCGCTCGCGGCCAGCCCGCCGGCACGGATGTGCACCAGCGCGAGCGACTCCGGCGAGGTGCCGGCGTCGAAGGCGTAGCCGAACAGGGCCTCGTTGGTGACCGCGAACGACGGCTTGAAGGCCGACGGCAGCAGCGGGAAGCTCTGCAGGCCCGACGGCGCATCGGGCTGCTCGTAGGCGTACAGGGCCCCGAGCTGGGCGAAGATCCCCGCGACCTCGGGAATGCCGAGCCCCAGCAGGTCGAGGAAGACGTCGCCCTGGCGGATCTCCGCCAGCTCGCTCCGCGCGCGCTCGGCGTCGGCCTCGTCGAACGATCCGCGCAGACCACCGTCGATCAGCACGAGGCCGGACAGGTCCCGGTGGCCCGGCCGGCCCTTGAAGTCCCAGGCCGCATAGGCCACCGCGGTGGAGGCGCCGGCGGAGTGGCCACCGAGGATCACCTCGCGGCCGCCGCGCGCCGCCCGCTTGACGACCCGGCGCAGGTCCTCGAGCTGGAGGCGCAGGCCCCACTCGGACACGAACTTCGCGTCCGTGCCACGTACCGCTTTGTACTTGAAGCCCAGGTAGTAGTCCTGCGCCGCCTTGGGATCACGCGTCTCGAAAACCGAGGTGTCCTCGAAGGCCTCCTCGCGGCGGTCGACGATCCACACCTGGGTGCGTGGTACCCGCCGCACGATGTCGCGCGCCACCGGCGTGATGCCACCCGCGCCGCCGTTGGTACCGGGGACGAGCACCAGGACCCGGTCGTGCTTCTTGGGGCCGAGCTGCTGGACGAAGACGCGGTCGTACCTTGCCGGCCCGGCTCCGGGCGCGCCCTTCATCGGGACGTAGCGGTCCACGGCGGCGGCCGGAGCGGCGACCACGAGCGAGAGCGACAGAGCGGAGGCGGCCATGAGTCTCTTCATCGGCCGCGGGAGCCTAGCTGCAGGGCCAGCTACATGGACTCGGGTGCTTCGACCCCGATCAGATCGAGCGCCTGCCTGAGCACGCGCAGGGTCATCACCGAGATCGCGACGCGCACGTCCTCGTCGCCGCCCTCCTCGGCGGCCCCCACCACGCGGCAGTCGCGGTAGAAGGCCGAGAACTCCTGCGCGGTCTCGGTGGCGTAGGCAGGGATGCGGTGCGGGGCGCGCCGCTCCGCAGCGTCGCGGACGGCCTCGGGCAGCTCGAGCAGGCGCTTGATCAACGAGCGGGCCGAGGGATGGAAGCGCTCGGAGCTTCGCCGCAGATCGGCCGCCAGCGCGGCCTCTACGCGCTCGTCGCCCGCCTTGCGCAGGATGGAGGCGATGCGCGCATGGGCGTACTGCACGTAGTAGACCGGGTTGTCCTGGGACTGGCGCCGGGCCAGCTCCAGGTCGAGGTCGAGCGTGGTGTCGTTGCTGCGCGAGACCAGGAACCAGCGCGCGGCATCCACCCCGATGTCGTCGATCAGGTCGTCGAGCGTGGCGATCGCGCCGGCGCGCTTGGACATCTGCACCTGTTCGCCGCCCTCGGTGAGGTTGACCAGCTGCATCATCAGCAGCTCGAGGCGGTCAGGGTCGCCGCCGAGCGCCTCCCACGCCGCTCGCGTGCGCTGTATGTAGCCGTGGTGATCGGCGCCCCAGAGGTTGATCACCCGGTCGTATCCTCGTGCCCGCTTGTTCAGGTGGTAGGCGGTGTCGGTGGCGAAATACGTGTACTCGCCGTCGGAGCGGCGCAGCACCCGGTCCTTGTCGTCACCCAGGCCGGTGGTGCGCAGCCAGAGCGCGCCCTCGTGCTCGTAGCTGAGCTCCGCGAGGCGCTCGACGGCGAGGTCGAACTCGCCCGTCCGGTGCAGCGTGCTCTCGAAGAAGTAGCTGTCCATCCGCACCCGGAAGCGCTCCAGCGACTCCCGCACGCCCTCCAGCACGAGCTCCACGCCGCGGTGGGCGAGCTCGACGGGATCGGCCTCGGCCGCCGCCTCGATGCGGCCCGCGAGCTCGATGACGTAATCGCCCCGGTAGCCGTCCTCCGGGGGCGCGTCGCGGCGGGCGCGCGCCTTTATCGACTCCCCGAAGCGGAGCACCTGGGTCCCGGAGTCGTTGACGTAGTACTCGCGCTCGACGCGATCGCCGGCCCGTTCGAGCACGCGTGCCAGCGAGTCCCCGTAGGCCGCGTGACGCGCGGAGGCAACGGTGATCGGCCCTGTGGGATTGGCGCTCACGAACTCGAGCAGCACGTGCTCACCGTGGTCTCCGCGCCCGAAGCCCTCGCCCGCCTCGACCATCCCGGCCAGCGTCTCGAGGTACCAGCGGTCGGCCATGAAGAGGTTGACGAATCCGGGTCCGGCGATCTCGACGCGCTCCACCGACTCGCCCAGCCGCTCGCCGAGAGCCTCGCCCAGGCGCTCCGCAACCGCCCGGGGCTGCTCGCCCAGCGTGGCGGCCAGCAGCATCGCGGCGTTGCTCGAGTAGTCGCCGAAGTCCGCCTTCTTGGGACGCTCGAGCTTGGGCTCCGCGAGCTTGCCGTTTCCGGCCAGCTCGACGGCGGTCTGCTCGACCGCGCTGGAAAGCTCCGTTACGGGATCCATGGCGCCCTCAATTAATAGTGATACGGCTCGCGAGCGAGGATCTTGTGGCCGCGGTAGAGCTGCTCGAGGAGCACCACCCGGGCGAGCTGGTGGGGCAGCGTCATCGGCCCCAGTGACAGGCGCAGGTCGGCTTCCAGCTCGAGGCCGCGTGGGCCACCGATCACGAAGCACAGGTCACGGCCCGAGCGGCGGCGCTCCTCCAGCCAGCCCGCGAACTCGACCGAGTCCAGGCTGCGGCCGTCGCTTGACAACAGGACCGTGAAGGCACGCTCCGGCACGCGCGGCGGCACCTTCTCGTCCTCGCGCACCTCCACCAGGTCGACGCGGGCGTGGCCGGCCAGCATCTTGCGATAGTGCTCGACGTCGTCCTGGTAGGGCGGCCGCAGGCGGCCTACGGCGATCACCGAGATCCGCATGCGGGTGCGATACTACGCGCGTGCCTGACGACGGCGAGCGCCACTTCAACATCCATACCGACCCGGAGACGATGGCGGGCCACTACGCCAACTTCGCCAACGTGTCCCACTCGGACTACGAGTTCACCCTCACCTTCGCGAGGGTCGACCACGAGGTCGACGAGGGCGAGGTGCCCGGGGTCGTGGTCTCGCGGCTGAGCATCTCGCCCCGCTTCATGCGCGAGTTGATCGACGCGATGGAGGACAACTTCTCCAAGTGGCAGACGCGCGAGGGGATTCGCGACTTGCCGGAGTTCGGTGAGGGACCCGGCGGCGGCGGAGCCGCCGAGTCGACCTAGCCGTCTGACGTTCGCGGCCGGGCCCGTCCGCGCAGGAACTCCTCACAGACCGCCACCGCCGCCTCGATGCTGGACCAGCTGAGGTTCTCCGGCGTGTCCGAGGGCCAGTGATAGTTGGAGGGGAACTTCGTCTCGTCCACCCCGCCCAGGGTGCAGGTCGGGTAGCCCGCGCGTAGGGCGATCAGCCCATCGGTGGCGGCCACCGTGCGCAGGCCGCGGCGTAGCCGTACGCCCGCGTCGAGGCCGGCGCGGGCCAGCCGCTCACGGGTGGAGTCGCTGTAGTAGCGCATGCGCAGCATGCCCTCCCCCTCGACCACGCAGAGCTCCGGGGAACCCACGCACTCCAGGCAAACGAACTCCGTGGTGTCGCGGTCGAGCTCACCGAAGTGGCGCCGGCCGAAGGCCTGCATGCCCTCCATGAAGGACTCCTCCGAGCCGGTGGAGACCAACAGCACGCGGACACCCTCGACCGGGCGTTCGCGCAGGGCGTGGGCCAAGGCGACGACCGTCGCCACGGCGCTCAGGTTGTCGTTGGCGCCCGGCACCACCCGGCTGGCGCCGATATTGGCCATGACCGCCGTGGCGCCGGCACAGAAGAACAGGCCCAGGCCCCGCAGCGGGCGCCGCCCGAGCAGGCCCCACAGGGCGAGCAGCAGCGGACCGAGGAAGACCCCGAACAGGATCGGCACGCTCTGGTCGGCTCGCTCGTGCTGCTTGGGCATCTTCTCCATCGCCACGCGTGGGAGCGCGGGATGGAAGATCAGCCCGCTGTGGGCGGCGTCGTGATGGGCGATCAGGACGATCGTGCGCTGGGCCTCGGGATCTCCGCTCTCGGCGATCACGTTGAAGGTCGGCCTCTGCGCGAGGACGCTGCGGCGGAACCAGAGGCGGCCGCCACCGACGTCGTCGTAGACCGCGGCCGCGGCCCCGCCGCCGGCCAGCGCAGCGGCTCGGCGCCCGCCCGCGAGCGCGGCCAGGGCCGCCCCGGCGTTGAGCAGGCCGAGCGGCCACCAGTAGCCGCCGTGGGCCCGCTCTTCCTCCACGCGCACGTCGCGGCAGCCCGCCTCACGCAGCTCACCGGCCAGCCATTCCGCCGCTCTGCGCTCACCCTCCGAGGCGGACGGCCGCTCGTAGGAGGCGAGCTCTGTCACGACCCTCTTGATCAGCTGTCTGCGGCTCACGGGCGCGGCAGATTACTCAGGCTTCTCCCACGCCTCGCCGAAGCCGATCCGCTCCGCGATCGTCGGATGGGTGCCGAACAGGACGTGGTAGAGCTCCGGTGGATCGGCGTCGCTGATGTTGCGCAGCGCGATGCGCCGCTCGAACTGGACGAACGCCGCCGGGTCCCGGGTGAGGTCGAGCGCGAAGGCGTCGGCGCGCGCCTCGACCTGCCGCGAGAGCACGTTGGAGGCACTGCCCAGGCCGAGCGCCACCAGGCTCACCGCGAGCGCGACGGCGGGGATCACGATCGGCCCGGGCTTGACCTCGGGATCGCCCAGGCCGAAGCGGCCACCGAAGCGCTCGGCCAGCCGTTGGGCGAGCAGCGTTCCCGCGGGCGCCACCAGCGCGAGCCACAGCAGCCCCCGGGGAAGGTCGTTGTGTTTCTGATGGCCCAGCTCGTGAGCCACCACCAGCCGCACCTCGTCGCGCGGGAAGGAGCTGATCAGGTTGTCGTAGAGCACCACGCGCTTGCTCTGTCCCAGGCCGCCGACGTAGGCGTTGGCGGCGGTCGTCCGGCGGCTGGCATCGACGCGGTAGACCTCCCCCACGTCGACGTCGGCCTCACGGGCCAGCTCGAGCACGTCCTGGCGGACGGGGCCGGGCCGCAGCTTCTCGAAATCGTTGAACAGAGGATCGATCAGCAGCGGATAGAGCCAGATCGTGACCACCCCGAACGCCACGATCACCCCGGCCGCCGGCGCCCACCAATTGCGCCGGAAGCGCCGCACCAGCACGAGCACCAGCGCGCCGCCCGCTGCCGCGAAGGCAGCGCCGATCGCCGACGAAAGGCCCACGTCGGTGGCCCAGTCGGTCCAGCCCTGGGTGGCCAGGCCCACGTCCAGCGCGCGCTCGCGCCGCCAGACGGCCAGCGGCAGGTCGACCGCCACCAGCAGCAGCGAGATGCCCGCCCCGGCGGCAGCCGCTCCGAGCAGCGGACGCCTCCCCAGCCGATCGAACAGCGCCTTCGGAGGGCGCCACGCCAGCAGAGCCAGCGTGCCGGTGCTGACCACGATGCCTGCCGCCCCGAGTATGCGCTGAACGCTGCGATAGTCCTCGGCCCGGTCGAGCTGGAAGGCGGTGAAGTACGCTTGGACGTCGACCGGCGCGGGCTCGATCAAGCCGCTGCGCGGTCGAAGCAGGAATGTGGCAGCACCGGCGGCGGCCACCGCCACCAGGATCGCCAGCGGCAGCCGCAAACGCCCCATCCCGCCACATCGTAGAAGGCCCCTATGCGTATCGCTCTCCTTTCGGACGTGCACGGCAACCTGCCCGCCTTTGAGGCGGTGCTCGCCGACGTCCGCGCCGAGGGCGCCGAGCAGGTGTGGTGCCTGGGCGATCTGGTGGGTTACGGCGCCCGGCCCGACGAGTGCGTGGCCCTCGCCCGCGAGCACTGCGACGTCTGCCTCGCGGGCAACCATGACCTGGTGGTCACCGAGGAGATCCCGATCACCGACTTCTCCCACGACGCCGCCGCGGCCGCGCGCTGGACGCGCGAGCACATCTCGGCCGAGACGCTCGGCTTCCTGCGCGGCCGGCCCGCCTCGAAGCCCGAGCTCGAGCCCGGGCTCTACCACGCCAGTCCGCGCGACCCCGTCTGGGAGTACGTGCTCTCCGCCTGGCAGGCGGAGGAGTGCATGAACGAGATGCCCGGGCGGGTGTCCGTCGTCGGCCACTCGCACGTGGCGCTGTGGTTTCAGCGCGACTCGGCGGGCGAGCTGGACGGCGGCCAGGCCATGGCTGGTGCGGAGGGCGATCTGAGCCGGGGAGAGTGGCTCGTGAACCCGGGCAGCGTGGGCCAGCCGCGCGATGGAGACCCAAAGGCTGCGTGGCTCCTGCTAGACACAGGGGAGTGGAGCGCGCGCTGGCGCCGGGTCGAATATCCGATCGACGAGGCCGCCGGCGCGATCGAGCAGGCCGGGCTGCCCCGGCCGCTCGCCGAGCGTCTCTACGAAGGAAAGTGAGATCCCCAAAGCGCACAGCCCTGCTCGTACTGCTCGTCGCCTGCCTGGGCGCCGCGGGCTGCGGCTCGGACGAGGAGGGAGCCCCGATTCCCGCACAGCAGGCGCAGGAGCTGGAGAATCGCCTCGCGGAGGTGCAGCGCCGCTTCGACGTCGGCACGGGCGCGTGCGCCGACATTCAGAACGACAGCGTGCCGGGGGTCGAGACCATCCTGAACAGCCTCCCCGGCGACGTCGACCCCGACATCCGCGATGCCCTGCAGGAGGGGTTCGACCGGCTCTTCTCCCTAAGCGCGGAGCAGTGCCAGGAGGGGCCGGAGCAGACTGAGACCGAGAGTGTGCAGCCCGAGCCGGAGCCGGAGCCCACGACCCCCACCGAGACCGTGCCGCCACCGATTGACACGACGCCCACCGACACGACGGAGCAGCCGACCACCCCGACGGTGCCGGACGTACCGTCCGACGACGGCTCGGGCGACGAGGAGGGCGGCGGCATCCTCGCTCCCGGAGGGGACGAGGGATGAGCCCTCCCGCCCAGGTCGCCGGCCGCTACGTGATCGAGCGCCGCCTGGGGGCGGGCGGGATGTCGACCGTCTTCCAGGCCAATGACACGGTGCTCGAGCGCCCGGTGGCGGTCAAGCTGCTGGCCGAGCACCTGGCCGACGACGAGGCCTTCGTGGCGCGCTTCCGGCGCGAGGCCCTGTCCGCCGCCCGCCTTCAGCATCCGAACATCGTCCAGGTGTTCGATTCGGGCCAGGACCCCGACAGCGGGCGTCACTACATCGTCATGGAGTACGTGGAGGGTCCCTCCTGCGCGGACATGCTGCGCGAGCACAAGGAGCTGGGGATCGAGGAGACCGTGCGCGTCGTGCGCGACGCCTGCCACGGACTCGACTACGCCCACCGCGCGGGGGTCATCCATCGCGACGTCAAGCCCGGCAACCTGCTGGTGGCGCAGGAAACGCTCACCACGAAGCTCGCGGACTTCGGCATCGCCAAGGCCGCCGAGCAGACCCGCATCACCCAGGTGGGCTCGATTCTCGGCACCGCTGCCTATCTGTCGCCAGAGCAGGCCCGCGGCGACGAAGCCGGCCCCGCGTCGGACATCTACTCGCTCGGCGTGTGCGCGTACCAGTTCCTCGCCGGCCGCCTTCCGCACGAGTACGCCTCGCTGACCGAGCTCGCCCTCAAGCAGCAGCAGGATCCGGTCCGGCCGCTCAGCGACTACCGCCCCGACGTGCCGCCCGCGCTCGACGCGGCCGTGCGCGTGTCGCTCGACCCCGATCCCGGCGCGCGCTACCCCTCGGCGCTGGACATGGCGCAGGCGCTCGAGGCGGGGCTCCACGGCGATACCACCGAGGTCACGCGCCGGCTCGCGGCCGGGGACCTCGACGCCACCCGGGCGCTCGACGCCACGGCCGCCACCCGCGCGATCGCGGCCACACGCGTCGCTCCCCAGCCCGTCCCGGCGCCCCCCCGCGAGCGCCCGCCGACGCGGGCGCCGGCCCGCGCCGAGCGCGATCCGAGGGACGCGAAGCGTGCCGCGGCGAGGCGCCGCTGGGGTACCTTCCTGGCGCTGCTCGCGGTGCTCGTGGCCGTGGCCGTGGTGGTGATCGCGCTCAGCTCCACCGGGGACAGCGGTGTCCAGGCTCCGGACGCCAACGACGTGGAGCAGCAGATTCAGGAGCTGCGCGACTTCATCCGCGAGAACACGCGCTAGCGACGCTGACGGTCGGCTGGGAACAGTGGCGGCTCGCCGGCCACGCCCGCGATCGTGTCGGCCAGCTCCTCGCCGGAGACGAAGCCGGGCACGTTGCCGGCGCCCGAGTAGCCGCCGGCGACGTACAGCCCCGGGCGCCCCGGTACCTCCCCCACGTAGGGCAGGCTGTCGTCGGTGTAGCCGACCACGCCGGCCCAGTGGTGCGTGGCTGGAGCCTCCACCCCCACGTCCTCGCGCAGGAACTGCTCGATGCGGGCCCAGATGCGAGGGCTGCCGCTGTCGTCGTCGGTGTAGGAGTCGGGCCCGTCGAGGTCGCCGAAGCCGCCTGCCAACACGCGCCCGTCGGGACGCTGCTGGAGGTACTCGTAGCCCCAGCGCGAGTACACCATCGGCTCGATCACGCGCTCGGATACCGGCTCGGTGGCCACCATGTGGAGCCTCCGGGCGCGCACGCGGCCTGCGTACTCCGGCACGAGGGCGGGAAGGGGGCCGTCGGCGGCCACGATCACGTGGCGGGCCTCGACGCTCCCAGCCGGCGTGACCAGCTCGCCCTCCCCGGGGGCGGGCACGGGACCCTCGACCGCGGTCCCCTCGTAGAGGCGCGCGCCGGCGGCCTCGGCGGCGCCGGCCAGCGAGCGTATCCAGCGGGCGGGGTGCAGCGCTCCGTCGTGCTCGGTGAGCACGCCGTTGTGGGCGTACCGGGCGATCGCCGCGGGCAGCGAGTCGCGCTCCATCAGCTCGCCGGGGAAGCCGTCCTTGCGCAGGGCCTCGCTGTGGCGACGCACGTGCTCGGCCTCCTCCTCCGAGGCGCTCACCCGCAGCAGTCCCACCCGGCGCATGGCGTCCCCGACCCCCAGCTCGGCGGCCAGCCCGTACATCTGCTCCTGGGTGGCGAGCGTGCGGGCGTAGATGCGGCGCGCGTACTCGGCCCCGTATTGCTCGCGGGCGTCCACGTAGAAGGCGGCCGGCCCCGCCAGCAGGAAGCCGCCGTTGCGCCCGCTGGCGCCGCCGGCGGCCGTGTCGCGCTCGAGCACCACCGTGTCGACGCCGTGCAGCGCCAGCCGGCGCGCGCAGGACAGGCCGGCCACCCCGGCGCCGATCACGCAGGCGCCGGTCTCGAGCCGACCTTCGAGGGGCGGGCGGGCCTGGTAGGGCCCGTCGAGCCAGAAGGGGACGGAGCGGATGCTCACGCGGCGCCTCTCGACCCGCCCTCGTACAGATCCGTCACCGACTCGATCGCCTCCGCGGTCGCCTGCAGCCGGGCGCCGAGTTCGGCGCGGGCGGGCGCGGTTGCGCGCGCGCTCGGCAGCGACATGTTGATCGCCGCCGGCCCGTCCTCCTCGCCCCAGCCGACGGCCACGGCCAGCGAGGCGAGACCACGCTCGTACTCGTCCCGCGACGACGCGAGGCCGCGGCGGCGGATCTCCTGCAGCTGCCTGTGCAGTGCGGGCCAGCTGGTGAGCGTCCGCTCCGTGAGGGCGGCGTAGGGTTCCGCTCCGGCAGTCCGGCGCGCCTGGGTGTCGGGCAGCTGGGCCAGAAGGCACTTGCCGAGAGCGGTGCAGTGAACGGGCAGGCGCATCCCGATCGACGCGCGCGGAGTGAGCAGCTTGGTGCCGCTTTCGCTCAGCAGGTAGACCACCTCACGGCCGTGGAGCACGGCCAGGTTGACCGTCTCGCCCGTCTCGGCCGCCAGCGCGCTCAGGTGGTCGCGGGCCACGTCGGGGAGCCGCAGGCCCGACAGCAGCGCCGGCAGCAGCCGCGCGATCTCGAGGCCCAGCCGCAACCGCCGCCCGTGCGGTTCGCGGACCAGGTAGCCGCGCTCCGTCAACAGCCGGCAGAGGCGGTGAACGGTCGGCACGGGCAATGCCAGCGCGTCGGAGATCTGCTTCTGGGTGAGCTCAGGCTGACGGGTGGCGAACAGCTCCAGCACGTCGAGGCCACGGGCCAATGTGCCCACCGAGCTCATCCCAGGTCCCTCGGTGTCTCGAAGTCCCAGCTGCGCTGCCTCACCTGGCGGCCGTCCTCGAAGGCCTCCAGCTGCGTGCGGATGCGGAAGCGCTCGGCATCGGCGTCCATCACCGTGTCGATCTCGGCTCGCGTGCTCCAGCCGTCGCGGCCGAACTCGCTGGCGCAGTGGCAGCGCACCTGCGCGGACAGAGGGTCGCCGGGAACGATCGAGTAGACGGTGGTGGCCCAGTAGCCGGTCACGATGCCGGGGTCCGTCAGGCGATAGCGCCCGCCCTGGTCCCAGTGAAAGGTGAGCTCGGTCTGCCCCCCGGCGAACTCACGGCGCAGCGTGCGCGCGCCCGGGTCGGGATCGAGCGTCTCCGTGCGCACGCCGGCCGCGCCCTCGGGCTCCTCGAACGCCCGCAGCTCTGCGTCCTCGGCGCGCGGCGGCCGCTCGGGGAGCAGCAGACGGCTGCCCGCGCTGTGCACGGTGAGCGTCACCGGTTCGGGCACCGGCCACAGCCAGGGCCAGTAGGCAGGCGACAGCGCGAGTCGCAGCCGATGCCCCTCCGGCACCGCCTGGGCGATGCCATCGAGGTCGACCGTGATCGCGTAGCGCCGGCCCGGCTCGAGCGCCTGCGGATGCTCGTGCGAATCGAAGTGGGTGAGGTTGAGCACCCCGCGCGTGATCAGAGCCGACACGCCGTCCGGCGCCACGTGGCACAGCCGGGCGCAGAGCTGGGCCAGCCGGCGGTCGCTCTCGAGCTCCAGCCGGGCGTGTGCGTGGCCCAGCAGTTCGAGACGCGCATCGAGCGGCTCGGACTCGAAGCAGAGCGAGCGCCCGTCCTCGGCGCGCTGGTCGGGCGCGGCGTCGGCGGGATTGCCGTCTCCGCACCAGACTCCGCTGTCGAGACCGCATAGCTCGTCGCTCGCGATGCTGAAGCGGCGCTCGCTGCTGTCCGGCTCGGCCTGCAGCCGCCGATCCCCGAGCCACAGCACCCGTTCTTCAATGCGCGGGGAGGGCCAGGCGTCCTCCGCCACCCAGCGGCCCGGGCGCTCGGGATGGCGCGCGGCCGGGGCCACGGGCTCCTGCATCCATACGCGCAGCAGGGGATCGTCGTCCACCCCGGTGTTCTCACCCTTCAGCCAGCGGTCCCACCAGCGCAGGCACTCCTGCTGAAAGCCGATCGATGGGCCCGGCTCGGAATCGTCGGGAAAGGAGTGCGACCACGGTCCGATCAGCCCCCGGCAGGGCGCATCGAGCGACCCGACGAGCCGGAGCACGGCATCGGAGTAGCCATCGGTCCAGCCGCCGACCGCGTACACCGCGCACTCGATCGCCGCAGGGTCCTCGCACACAGAGCCCTGCTTCCAGTAGGCGTCGCGCCGCTGGTGGCGCATCCACTCGTGCACGTAGGGCTCCACCGCGTCGATGCGCTCGAGCCAGGCCTTGCGCCAGCCCTCGCCGTAGACCTCGGGGTCGGGCGCCATCGCGTTGAAGGAGAGCATCGAGGCGCCCCAGGAGAGCATCTCCAGGGCCAGCACGGAGCCGCCTCGGTAGTGGACGTCGTCGGCGTACCGATCGTCGGTCGAGCAGAGCGTTATCACGGCCTTGAGCTCGGGCGGGCGCAGAGCGGCCACCTGCAGCGCGCTGAAGCCGCCCCAGGAGATCCCGATCATTCCGCAGGCACCGGTGCACCAGGACTGTTCGCCGAGCCAGCGCAGCACGTCCACCGCGTCCTGCTGCTCCTGGGGCGTGTATTCGTCCTCCAGCAGCCCGTCCGACTCGCCGCTGCCGCGAATGTCCACGCGCACCCCCGCATAGCCGTGACCGGCGACGTAGGCGAAGCGCGAGGCGTCACGCGGCGCGGTGCCATCGCCCTTGCGGTAGGGGATGTAGTCCACGATGGCCGGCACCGGGCTGTCCTCGGCGTCCTCGGGAAGCCAGATGCGCGCGCCCACCCGGCTCCCGTCGGAGAGCGGGATCCAGACGTGCTCGAGCGTCCGTACCGGGCGGGGGAGGTCGGTGACTACGCGCATCAGGCCAGCAGCTCCCGCCGGTGCTCGTCGAGGCGGGGCGCCGGTACGCCGCGGGCGGTGGGTGCCCCGTCGACCTTGAACACGCTGCCGAGCAGGCGCACGGGGCCCACGGTGGGATGGTCGACCGTCTGCACCAGGCCGTTGGCCTGGGCCTGAGCGTCGTCGAAGAGCTGCTCGAGGCCCCGCACCTCGCCCGCCGGGACGCTGCGGGCGGCGAGCCCGGCCACCGCCTCGGCCACGCTCAGGCACGCGAAGCCCTGTTCGACCGCGCGGGAGTGGGCGAGCCGGCGCTCGAGCTCGGCGGGGTCTCCGGGAGCGGCCTGCGGGTTGGCGGAGTGGGGGTCGTGGAGTGCGAACAGCTCGCATACGCGGCGGCGCTGGCCGGCGTTCAGGCAGGCGAGCGCGACGAACCCGTCCGAGCAGGCGTGCGTGCGGTAGTACGGGTCGAGCGCCTCCAGGTCCCGAGCGTCACGCGCCCGCCGGTCGAGCTCGGCCCGGCCGGCAAAGCGGGGCCCGCCGCCGGCGGCGCCATCGTGGCTCTCGACCCTCACGAAGCGCTGGGCCTGCAGGGCCAGGGCAGCGCCCAGCAGGGACACCTCCAGCTCGGGCGCCCGGCCCCGCTCACCGCTGAGCAGGCCGGCGGTGAGCGCCAGCGCAGCCAGCAGGCCGGCGGTGAAGTCGGCGAGCGCGAGGCCCCCGAGCCGCGCCGGCACGCGATCGCCCGGGCGCGGGTCGGAGAGCAGCAGCCCGGACAGCGCCTGGGCGATCAGGTCGTAGGCGGGGCGCCCGGAGTCCGGGCCGCTGCTGCCGAAGGCCGACACGCAGACCACCACGCAGTCGGGGTTGGCGGCGCTCACGCTGTCGCGGTCGAGGGCGAAGCGGCGGGCCCGCTCGGGCAGGCAGTTGTGAACGAGCCCGTCCGCCCCGGCGATCAGCTCGCGACTGGCGCGCCGGCCCGCCTCGCTCTTCAGGTCGAGGGCCACGGAGCGCTTGCCGCGGTTGAGCGCGTGGAAGTGCCGGCTCTCGCCCTCCGCGAACGGGTCGTAGCGGCGCCATTGATCTCCCTGCGGCGGCTCGACCTTGATCACGTCCGCACCCAGGTCGGCCAGCAGCATGGTTGCGAACGGCCCGGCCACGTACTGCCCGTAGTCGAGTACTCGGCGGCCGGCCAGCGGCAGGCCGCCGTTCTCATTCGGGCCGGAGCTCACCGCGCCTCCCCGTCCCACGCGTCCAGCACCGCCTCCGCCCACACCCTCGAGGCCCGCACGCGCCGCTGGCCCCGCTGAAGCGGGAACTCGAGGGTGAATCCGAGTGCGCCGGTGACCTGCTGCGCGCCGGCCAGAGCGCGCGCCGCGGCGTCACCGCCGTGGAGAAGGGCATCGGCGCCGGGCTCGTCGCCGGCGAGCAGGAGCAGGCCGTCGACGAGGGTCGCGCAGTCGGCCAGCGTCTGCTGCACGGATTCGAGCGCGGCCAGAGGGCGCCCGAAGGCGATGCGCGAGCGGGTGTGCTCGAGCGCCAGGCGCAGCGCCTCGTCGCACGCCCCGGCCAGGTATCCGACCGAACCGGCAACCCAGGCGCGCATCCGGGTTTCCGCCAGCGCGCCCTCCACCACGTCGGGCGAATGCTCGTTCACGATCCGCGCCACTCCGAGCGAGTCCGCGTAGGGCAGCGCCTCGAGCTCGGCCGCACCGGCGTACTCGAGGCGCCCGGCCCGGGGTGTCGCGAGGCGCCTGCCCGGCACGGCGTAGCGCGCCAGCTCGCCGTGGCGCAGAGCACCGCCGAGCAGCCGGTCGATCGGCCCCAGCGAGGAAAATCCACGGCCCAGCTCCACCGCCGCAGGGGCCACGAAGGCCAGCAACTCGCGATCCTCGCCCAAGCCCTCCCAGCCCGCGTCGGCCAGCGCTTGATCGAGCTCCGGAGACGCGTCGGACACCGCGGCGCCCGGAGACCACGGATCGGATGTGGGGTGCCGGGCCACGACCGCCCCCACCGTCTCGGCGAACTGGCCCGCCTCCTGCGCCGCGCCGGTGGCGAGCGCGCCGCTCAGGCCGGGCATCCCAATCCCATGCGGGCGATCACGCGGCGCTGAATCTCGGCCGCCCCGCCCGCCACCGTGCTCCCGGTGCTCGCCCGCCCCAGCGCCGCCAGGCGTCCCTCGGCCGTCGCGCCGGGGTGCCGCTCCACGAGGCCGGCGGGACCGAGCACGCGGGTACCCAGCTCGGCCGTGCGGCGCACCAGCAGTGCAATCGAGAGCTTGGCCATGGAGGCCGCCGCGGCTGCGGGGCGCCGGGCGCCGAGCAGCTTCACGGCACGGCGGCCGTGCAGGCGCGCGGCCTCCGCCTCCCCGCGCAATGCGCGCAGCTCGCGCCGCTCGTAGCCGGAGCCCGCGAGCTCATCGAGGTCGTCCAGCACACGCAGCACCACGCCGACCTTCTCACTCGTCACGCGCTCGTGGTCAAGCGTGCGCATGAGCACCGACCAGCCGCCGTTGGGCTCGCCCACCAGCTGGTCGGCCGGCACCTCGAGCTCGTCGAGGAAGACCTCGTAGAGCGCTCCACCCCCGAGGGTGGGGATGGCGCGCAGCTCGATCCCGGGCGAGCGCATGTCGGCCACCAGCACGGAGATGCCACGGTGCGGGCGCTCCGCATCCGGGTCGGTGCGCACCGCCAGGTAGATCCAGTCCGCGATACCGGCGCTCGATGTCCAGGTCTTGTGGCCCGAGACCACGAACCTGTCGCCCTCACGCCTGGCCGTGGTCCGCAGCGCGGCCAGGTCGGAGCCTGCCTCCGGCTCGGAGAAGCCCTGGCAGAACATCAGCCGGCCGGCCGCAATCTCGGGCAGGAACCGCTCCTGCAGGGCCGGCGAGGCGCAGCCGAGCAGGGCGTTCCCGATCGTCTTGACCGAGAGCAGGTAGCCCGAGAGAGGCAGCCAGTGGTAGCCGAAGCGCTCCTCCACGGCCACCGTCTCGAGGGGTGACAGGTCGCGCCCGCCCAGCTCGGAAGGCCAATGCAGCCCGATCCAGCCGGCCTGCCCGAGTGCGGAGTAGGCGGCTCGCGAGTCGCCGTCCGAAGGCATGCCCTGGAAGCGGTTCTCAGGGTCGCCGTTCAGGCTGGTGGCGAGCGCGGCGGCGAACTTCCCGGCGCGGGCGGCGATGTCGGTGGTCTCAGGAGAAGCGGACATTGGTTTCGGTGAGCGAAAACGGATTCCGCGGAACGATAACCTTACGGAAGCTCGCCCGCCAGTACCGCGCGCGCATATTCGCTGTAGCGTCCCTCGAGAATCGCCTCGCGCAGCCCGCTCATGAGCCGCCGCATGAAGGTCAGGTTGTGCAGCGTGAGCAGCCGCTTGCCCGTCAGCTCGTTGGCCCTGATGAGGTAGTTCAGGTACGCGCGCGTGTGCTCTCGGCAGGCGGCGCAGGGGCAATTCGCGTCGATGGGCTCGCGACTCGTGCGCTCGCCGGACTTGGCCAGATCGAGCCGCCAGCGCCGCTCGGGATCGGAGACGAGCGCCGTGCCGTGCCGGGCCAGGCGAGTAGGCGTCGCGCAGTCGAAGCTGTCGAGCCCCGCTCCCACCGCGTGGACGAGATCGTCGACGTCCCCGATCCCCAAGAGGTGGCGCGGCTGAGCTGCGGGCAGCGGCGCCAGCGACCACTCGATCACCTCGCGCATCTGGGTCTTCTCCTGGCCGAGCGAGCCACCGATGGCGATCCCGGGCACGCCCGAGCCGGCGATGTAGGCGCTCGACTCGGCGCGCAGGTCGTCATAGACCCCGCCCTGCACGATCCCGTAGAGCAGCTGACCGGGCGGCGCGTGCTCGGCACACCAGGCGATGCAGCGCTCCAGCCAGCGGTGCGTGCGCTCCATCGAGCGGGCCGTGTAGTCGCGCTCCACGTGGAAAGGGGTGCACTCGTCGAAGGCGAGCGCGATGTCCGAGCCCAAGCGCGCCTGCACCTCCATCGAGGTCTCCGGGCCCATGAAGCGCTCGCGGCCGTCGAGGTAGGAGCGAAAGCGCACCCCCTCCTCCTCGATCGACAGCACCATCGACCGGCGTCGGTCGCGCCGCCGCTTGATCTCCTCGGCCACCGAGCCGTGGCCCATCGAGAACACCTGATAGCCGCCCGAGTCGGTAATGATGGGGCGGCGCCAGCCCATGAACTCATGCAGCCCGCCCAGCTCCTCGATCAGCTCGGGCCCTGGCTGGATGAAGAGGTGGAAGGTGTTGCCGAGCACCATCTCGTAGCCAAGCTCGGCCACCTCCGCCGCGTGCAGCGACTTGACCGTGGCGGTGGAGGCCAGCGGCACGAAGGCCGGGGTACGCACGTCGCCGTGCGGGGTGTGAATCAGCCCGGCCCGCGCCGAGCCGTCGCGCGCCTCGATCGTGAAGGCACTGCTCAAGGGTCCAGCAGCGGGGTGCCGGTCATCTCCTGCGGCTGCGGCTGGCCCAGCAGCGCCAGCAGCGTGGGAGCCACGTCGGCCAGGATCCCGCTCGCCCGCAGCGCACCCACGTCGGCGCTGATCACGAGCGGCACCGGGTTCATCGAGTGTGCCGTGTTCGGGCTCCCGTCGGGCTCGAGCATGTGGTCGGCGTTGCCGTGGTCGGCGGTGACGACACAGACGCCGCCGCTCCCGGCGACGGCCTCGATGACGCGCCCGAGGCAGGCGTCCACCGTCTCTATCGCGCTCACCGCAGCCGGGATCACTCCGGTGTGGCCCACCATGTCGGGGTTGGCGAAGTTGATGATCCCGAAGCCGAACTCGCCGCTGCGCCAGCGCTCGACAAAGGCGTCGGCGGCCGCATTCGCGCTCATCTCGGGCTTCTTGTCGTAGGTCGGCACGTCGCGCGGCGAATCGACCAGGCAGCGCTCCTCACCCTCGTAGGGCTTCTCCTCGCCCCCGTTGAAGAAGTAGGTGACATGGGCATACTTCTCGGTTTCGGCCACGTGCAGCTGATGCATTCCGCGCTCCGCCAGCACCGAGGCCAGCGTCACCTCGGGCCGGGCGGGCGGAAAGGCAACCGGGTAGTCCCACTCCTCCTGGTACTCGGTCAGCGTGGTGAGGCGCACGTGCCGCGGGTCGGGGCCGCGGTCGAACTCGTCGAAGTCCGGCTCCCCCAGCGCGCGGCTGAGCTCGCGGGCGCGGTCGGGCCGGAAGTTGAAAAAGATCACGCTGTCGCCGTCGCGCACGCGCCCCTCCTCCCCGACCAAGGTGGGCTTGATGAACTCGTCGGTCTCGCCGCGCTCGTACGCGGCTCGGACCGCCGCCTCGCCAGACTCGGCGTGGTGCTCGGCCTGCCCGTGCGCCAGCGCGTCGTAGGCGAGCTTCATGCGGTCCCAGCGCCGGTCGCGGTCCATGGCGTAGTAGCGACCGGTCACAGAAGCGGTCCGGGCGCCGCCCCAGCTCTCCACCTCGGCCAGGTAGTCGGCTCCCGAGTGGGGCAGCGTGTCGCGCCCGTCGGTGAACGCGTGCAGCACCAGGTCCGGCACGTTCTCGCGGCCGGCGAGCTCGATCAGCGCGCGCAGGTGATCCATGCTCGCGTGCACCCCGCCCTCGGAGACGAGCCCCAGCAGATGCACCCGCTCACTGCGGCAGGCCTCGCGCAGGGCCGCGTTCTCGGAGAAGGACCCGTCCTCCACGGCCTCGTCGATGCGCAGCAGGTCCTGTTTGACGATCGCGCCCGCGCCGAGGTTGAGGTGGCCCACCTCCGAGTTGCCCATCTGTCCCTCGGGCAGCCCCACGGCCGGTCCCCAGGCGGTGAGCGTTGTGTGAGGATGGCGCTCCCAAAGCTCGTCGAACACCGGCGTTTCGGCCAGCGCTACGGCGTTGCCGGGCCCCGGCTCGGCCAGCCCCCAGCCGTCGAGCACGATCAGGACCGCGCCGGGGAAGCTCACGGGGCCGCGGACAGCGGAGCCGCTGCGGCCACGATGCGTACGAAGCCGTCGGGATCGAGGCTCGCCCCGCCCACCAGCGCCCCGTCGACATCGGGCTGCGACAGGATCTCCAGGGCGTTGTCCGGCTTGACGCTGCCGCCGTAGAGCACCCGGACGCGTTCGGCGGCTCCCCGTGAGCGGTCGCCGACCAACGCGCGAATGAAGGCCAGCGCTTCCTGGGCGATGTCCGGCGTGGCCACCTTGCCGGTCCCGATCGCCCATATCGGTTCGTAGGCGATGACCACTTCGGCGGGGCGGTCGTCCGGCACCTTCTCCAGCGCCTCCTGGACCTGGTGGCGCAGCTTGCGTTCGGTCTCGCCGCGCTCACGCTCGTCCTCGGTCTCGCCCACGCAGAGGATCGGCAGCAGGCCGGCGGCCAGCGCAGCCGGGAGCTTGTCCTGCAGTGCCCGGTCGGTCTCGCCGTCGTTCTGACGCCGCTCGGAGTGCCCCAGCACCACGCCGTCCACCCCCAGCTCGGTGAGCATGGCGGCCGAGATCTCTCCGGTGTAGGCACCGGTCTCCTCGGCGTGCATGCTCTGGGCGCACACCAGCACGCCGCTGCCCCGCAACTTCTGCACCACCACGTCAAGTGAGGTGTAGGGCACGCACAGGGCGACGTCCGCGAGGCGGCGGGCCGGATCGGGCAGCAGCTCCAGCAGGCGCTCGCAGTAGGCCCCGGCCTGGGCGCGCGTGCCCCACATCTTCCAGTTGGCGGCAATGAAGGGCCGCCGGCCGGCCTCAGGCGTCATCGAGCGCCTCCACTCCGGGCAGCTTCTTGCCCTCGAGCAGCTCCAGCGAGGCCCCGCCGCCGGTCGAGAGGTGGTCTACCTCGTCGGCCAGCCCGAACTCGGCCAGCGCCGCGCCCGAGTCTCCGCCGCCCACCACGGTCGTGCCCGCGGCCTGCGCCACCGCCTCGGCTACGGCGCGGGTCCCCGCCGCGAAGGGGGCCAGCTCGAAAGCACCCATCGGGCCGTTCCAGAACACCGTGCCCGCCCTCGTGATCTCCTCGGCGTAAGCAGCTGTGGTGCGCGGGCCCACGTCGAGTCCCATCCAGCCGTCGGGCACCTCCGCGCCGTCCTGCTCGCGCGGCTCGGCGTCCTCGGCGAAGCGCTCGCCGAGCACGAGATCCACTGGCAGCAGCAGCCGGCAATCCGAGCTCTCCGCCTTCTCGAGCGCCCGGGCGGCCAGCTCGACACCCTTCTCCTCCACCAGCGAGTCGCCCGTTGGGATGCCCTGCGCGCGGAAGAACGAGAAGCACATGGCGCCACCGATCAGCAGCGTGTCGGCGGTATCGAGGAAGCGGTCGATGAGCGCGATCTTGTCGCTGACCTTGGCTCCGCCCAGGACCACCACGAGCGGGCGTTCCGGCTCCTCGACGATCGAGCGCAACGTGACCACTTCCCGCTCGAGCAGCAGTCCGGCCACCGCAGGCCGCAGGAAGTCGGCTACACCGGCGGTGGAAGCGTGCGCGCGGTGAGCCGCGCCGAAGGCATCGTTGACGTAGGCGTCCCCCAACTCGGCCAGCTGGCGCGCCAGCTCGGGGTCGTTCTGGGTCTCACCGCGTTCCCAGCGCGTGTTCTCGAGGAGGAGAACAGCCCCGGGGTCGAGCCGGTCGACGCCGCGGCGCACCTCGGGACCCACCACATCCGGGGCCTGGTGCACAGGTGCGTCGATCAGGTCGCCGAGCCGCTCGGACACCGGACGCAGCGAGGTCTCCGGGTCGCGGCCCTTGGGCCGGCCGAGGTGCGAGCAGATGACCAGCCGCGGGCCCTTCTCGAGCAGTAGCTCGATCGTCGGCAGAGCCGCGCGGATGCGGGCGTCATCGGCCACGCGGCCGCCGTCCAGCGGGACGTTGAAGTCCATCCGAGCGAGCACGCTGTCCCCGGCCCCCACGTCGAGATCGCGGACCGTACGCTTGCCCAGCCCCGTGGCGCTGTCAGGCAACCGGCGACCCCGCCAGCACGCGCTGTGCCAGGTCGACCACGCGATTCGAGTAACCCCACTCGTTGTCGTACCACGCCACGATCTTCGCCAGCTTGCCGTCGATGACCATCGTCAGCGGTGCGTCGTAGATCGAGGAGAAGGGCGAGCCGACGATGTCCGTCGACACGATCGGGTCCTCGTTGTAGTGCAGGATGCCCTCGAGCCTGCCGCTGTCCGCCTGCCCGGCGAAGGCCTCGTTGATCTCCACCTTGCTCGTCTGGCGGGAGACCTCACAGACGAGGTCGATCACCGATCCCGTGATCACGGGGGCCCGCACGGCGATGCCGTTGAGCTTGCCGTCGAGCTCGGGCAGCACCAGCCCGACCGCCTTGGCGGCGCCGGTCGAGGTGGGCACCAGGTTGACCGCCGCCGCGCGGGCGCGGCGCGGATCCTTGTGCGGCGCGTCCTGGAGGTTCTGATCCGCCGTGTAGGCATGGATCGTGGTCATGATCCCGCGCTCGATCCCCACGGCGTCATTGAGCACCTTGGCCACCGGAGCGAGGCAGTTGGTGGTGCAGGAGGCGTTGGAGATCACGTCGTGAGCCTCGGGGTCGTAGGCATCATCGTTGACGCCCAGCGCCAGGGTCACGTCCGGCTCGGTGGCGGGCGCGGTGATGATCACCTTGCGGGCACCGGCCTCGAGGTGCTTGGCCGCGTCGGCTCGCTTGGTGAACAGCCCGGTGGACTCGATCACCACCTCGGCGCCGGCCTCGCCCCACGGCAGCGCCGCAGGGTCGCGCTCCGCGAAAACGCGCAGTTCGTCGCCGTCCACCACCAGGCTGTTCTCGGTGTAGTCGATCTCGCCATCGAAGGGCCCGAGGATCGAGTCGTACTTGAGCAGGTGCGCGAGCGTCTTCGTGTCGGTGATGTCGTTGACGCCGACCCAGTCGATGTCGTCGCCACGGGCGTGGGCTGCCCGGAAGACGTTGCGCCCAATGCGGCCGAAGCCGTTGATGCCGGCCTTCAGGGCCATGTCAGATGCTCCTTCCTTCGCGTCGTTCGGTGGCGGGCCCAATCTACCGGAGCCCGGTTGGCGGACCGTTGCCCCCTCAGGGACGCCGCGGCGGCTTGTCGACGTCGCGGTGAACGACGTCGATCATGTAGTCGCCGCGCTCTCCGTATACCCGGGCGAGGCGCTCGGCGATCACGACTGAGCGATGGCGCCCGCCCGTACAGCCCACGCCCACCATCAGGTGAGACTTGCCCTCCCGCTCGTAGGCCGGCAGCAGGTAGTCGAGCAACGGCGTGAGCCGCTCGTAGAACTCACCGATTCCGTCGGAGCTCTCGACGTATTCGATCACCTCGTCGTCGAGGCCGGTCAGCTCGCGCAGCTCGGACTCGTAGTGCGGATTGGGCAGGAAGCGCACATCGAAGGTGAGGTCGGCGTCGCGGGGGCTGCCGTGCTTGAAGCCGAAGGTCATGAAGGTGACCGCGAGCTTGCCCACCGGCCCTCGCGGCAGCATCTTGTCGGCCACCACCTTGCGCAGCCGGCTGGCGGAGAGATCGCTGGTGTCGATGCAGACGTCGGCGCGCTCCTTGAGCGGCTCGAGCAGTTCGTGCTCGTCGCGCAGCGCGGCCACCACCGAGCCGCCGTTGGCGAGGGGGTGGCGACGGCGGGTCTCCTTGAAGCGGTTGACGAGCACCTCCTCCCCCGCCTCCAGGTAGAGCAGCCGGTAGGGCACGCCTCCCTTGTCCAGGTCGTCGAGTACGCGCACGAGAGCGTCGAAGTAGTCGCCACCTCGCACATCGGAGGCCACCGCCGCCCGCTCGATCTTCGATCCCTCGTGGCTGAACAGCTCGGCCAGCGAACCGATCATCTCGGGCGGGAGGTTGTCCACGCAGAAGTAGCCGGCGTCCTCAAAGGTGGCCATCGCCTGCGACTTGCCGGCTCCGGAGAAGCCTGTGATCACCACGAAATCCTGGATGGGACCTTTGTACGCGGTTCTCACCGCACCTTGTTGACGTAGTTGTGAATGTCGCGAGCCACCTTGCCGGGCAGGCCGGGCACCGCCTCGAGCTCGTCGCGGCTGGCGCGCAGGAACCGTTCGGGCGAGCCGAAGTGCTGCAGGATGCTGCGCTTGCGCGCGGGTCCCACTCCGGGGAGCTCGTCGAGGACCGAGCGGGTCATGGCCCGGTCGCGACGCCCGCGGTGGAAGTCGATCGCGAAGCGATGGGCTTCGTCTCGCACGCGCTGGAGCAGCTGCAGCTCGGGCGTGTCGTGCGCGAGCCGCAGCGGCGCGGCCTGACCGGGCAGGAAGACCTCCTCGATGCGCTTGGCCAGGCTGACCACGGTTACGCCCAGGTCCCGGAACGGCCCCAGCTCCTTGAGGCCGGCGGAGAGCTGGCCCTTGCCGCCGTCGACCACGATCAGCGAGGGCAGCGAGGCGAAGCTCTCGTCGTAGTCCTTGTCGTGCGGGCTCCGTTCGCGCTGGGCGACGTACTGGGCCATGCGGCGTGAGAGGACCTCGGCCATGGCGGCGAAGTCATCTTGAACTGAGCCCCGGATGCCGAAACGCCGGTAGTCGGACTTCTTGGGCGCGCCGCCTTCGAAGACGACCATCGACGCGACCGTGTGCGACCCCATCAGGTTGGAGATGTCGAAGCACTCGACCCGCATCGGGATCGTGTCGAGGCCGAGCGCCCGCTGCAGGCCCTCGAGCGCCTCGATGCGCTGCGAGCGGCGCCGCTCGGAGCGCAGCCGGTCCTGGTCGAGCGCCAGCCGGGCGTTGCGCTCGGCGAGCTCGAAGATGCGCCGCTTGTCGCCGCGCTCGGCGTGGCGCACCTCGACCGGGGCGCCGCGGCGCTCGGTCAGCGCCTCCGCCAGCGTGGCGGCGGTCTGCACGGCGCTCGGCACGATCACCTGGGGCGGCACCGCCAGCGCGCTCGCGTAGTACTGGAGCACGAACTCCTCGGCCACCTCGCCCTCGTCGCGCTGCGCCGCGTTCTCGAGGTAGAAGC
The DNA here is from genome assembly GCA_963813495.1 of uncultured Thermoleophilaceae bacterium. Classification (GTDB taxonomy): domain Bacteria; phylum Actinomycetota; class Thermoleophilia; order Solirubrobacterales; family Thermoleophilaceae; genus JACVRW01. Next base: position 583,856 of record CAWEZC010000010.1, on the reverse strand, counting down.
TCTGGCGGTCGGCGAGCACTCCGTCGCGCACCTGGAACACCTGGGCGTTGGCGTCGGTCCCCTCCGTGGCCACCGCGATCGCGTCGAGCGTGCCGACGGCCTCGTTGGAGATGCGCTGCCGCTCGAGCAATGAGCGCACGGCCTTGAGCTGATTGCGGTAGCGCGCCGCCTGCTCGAACTCCTGAGCGTCGGACGCCTTCTTCATCCCCTGCTCGAGGGCGCGCTCGATCTGGCGGTAGCGCCCCGAGAGGAAGTCGACGATCGTCTCGACGTTCTCCCGGTACTCCTCCTTGGAGACGTAGCCCACGCAGGGCGCCTGGCAGCGCTTGATGAAGTAATCCAGGCAGGGGCTGCCGCTCGCCCGGCCGGGCTCGGGGCCGTCGCAGGTGCGGTACTGGAACACCTTGCCGAGCAGGTCGAGCGTCTCGCGCACGCGCTTGGCGTTGGAGAAGGGGCCGAAGTACGCCCGCCCGCGCCGGTGGCGCTCGCGCGTGAAGTAGATGCGCGGGTAGTCCTCGTCGAGGCTGATGCCGATGTAGGGGTACGACTTGTCGTCGCGCAGGCGGACGTTGAACACCGGCCGGTAGCGCTTGATGAACTCCTGCTCGGCCAGCAGCGCCTCGGCCTCGGTCTCGGTGGCGATGAACTCGATGTCGCGGATCAGCGAGACCATCTCGCCGGCCCCGCGTGCCCCCGGCTTGGAGAAGTGGCCTCCCACCCGCTTGCGGATGGAACGGGCCTTGCCCACGTAGAGGACCTTGGCCTTCGTGTCGCGGAAGATGTAGACGCCAGGAGCATCGGGCAGCGCGCGGCGCTGCTCGGTGAGGCGTTCGTCGATGGTCGATGTGCCGGTGGCCATTCCCTCATTCGAGGATAGGAGCCGGGCGGGCCGGACTCGCCGGGCGCGCCGGGCCGGGCACCCGGCGGCGCCGGCTATTCGAGCAGGCGGACTACCGACTCGGCCACGCAGACTGGCTTCTCGGTGCCCTCCGCCTCGACTGTCCACTTCTGGACCAGCTGGTACCAGCCGCCGCCCACCTCATCCACCGACATGGTCTCGAGGCTGGCGCGGATACGGCTGCCGCTGGGCACCGGCGCCGGGAAGCGGACCTTGTTCCAGCCGTAGTTCACACCCATCTTGAAGCCCTCGGAGCGGAACAGGCTGTCGCGGCAGCCATCGATCATGGACAGCGTGAGGTTGCCGTGGGCGATCGTGACCCCGAAGGGGCTCTCGGTCTTCGCTCGCTCCACGTCCACGTGGATCCACTGGTGATCGCCGGAAACCTCGGCGAACTTGTCGATGACCTCCTGGGTCACCTCGCGCCAGTCGCTCGGCCCGATCGTCTCCCCGATGAGCGCCCTGACCTCGTCGATTCCGTTCACTGTTGTGGCCATGTGCGGCAGGCTATCCGGCGGACAGCCGAGCCGGGCGGTCAGCCGCGGTGATACCAGGGCTTCGAGCGCAGCGCCGAGGCCAGCGCCCGGCGTCCGTCCCGCAGCACGGGCTCGCCGTGCGTGACCAGCACGCGGTCGAAGTCGAGCTCCAGCAGCGGCTTGAGCGTCGGGTTGAAGCGCTCGCGGTAGAAGCGCGCGACCCTGTCGTCCACGCGCTCCGCGGACCACACCCGCAGCCGCCCGCCGGTCTCCGCCACGGCGTCGCCGAACACGAGGGCGCGGTGCGAGGGGAGCAGCAGCGGAGTCTCCTGGCGGCGCGGCTTGCCAATCGAGTACGCGGCTGCTCCTCCCGGCAGGGGCGTGCCCGGCTCGATCGCGTGGAAGCCGCGCGGCCGGCGCAGGCGCTTGGCCGCCGCGGGGTGTCCCCAGATGGTGCTGTCGGCCTCCCCCTTGTAGCGCTCGCGCAGCTTCGCCGAGCTGCGCACGTGGTAAGGGATCGTGATGAGAATCGCCAGGCGCGGCCCGAGCACCCGCTCGATCAGCTCGTACACCGGCTCCGGGTCCTCGGGGAGCAGCGGGTCGATCAAGAGCGTGTCCTCGCCGGCCTGTGCGGCGAAGCAGGCGACCTCGGCGCCGAAGTCGCCGGGGTGCCACTCGGGGTGGCGGGCGGTCCAGCGCCAGAGGCCCGCGACCAGCCGCTCGGGTACCGTGCTCATGGGCCGGCATGCTAACCGGTCACCACCGTTTGTGGGTTATGGCACCGTTCCCGGCCACCCGCGAGATACTGCACAGTGTCATGCCGCAAGGTCACCTCGAGCTCGTCAGGGTTCTCATCGATGCCGGCAACCGGGAGGCGGCCGAGTGGGCGCTGGCCGAGTACTTCACCGACGACGCGGAGTTCGAGCCCGCCCCCGAGTTCGCCGCCCTGAGCCAGCCCGTCCACCGCGGCCACGCCGAGCTCGCGCAGGCCTGGGCCTCGTTCCACGAGGCGTTCGCCGACAGCCGCCAGGAACTGCTCGAGCTCACCGAAGCCGGCGACCACGTGCTCGCGATGGTGCGCTGGACGGTGCGCGGCCAGTCCAGCGACGTCGAGGTGACCTTCGACCTGTTCGAGGACTACGAGTTCCGCGAGGGCAAGGTGAGGCGCATGCGCTTCTTCCTCGAGCGCGAGAAGGCGCTGGAGGCCGCCGGGCTGAGCGGCTGAGCCGAGCACGCGGCTTTGGCTCGCGCGCGCCCGCCCACCACTGACGCGCGGAACGTTCTGCATGCATTTCATGCGAAACGTTCCACTCTCACTCCACCAAGCGGACCTCGAAGCCCGCAGCAATCGGCAGGTCGCCCGTACCGCCGAGGAGGCCGAGGATCTTGGCGACGTAGGCGCGCGTCTCGGCGTAGGGCGGCACCCCGCCGTAGCGCTGCACAGCGCCGGCGCCGGCGTTGTAGCCGGCGAGCGCCAGCGCCACCTTGCCGCCGAACTGGCGCAGCAGGTCGCTCATGAGGTGCGCTTGGGCGTTGATCGCCGCGACCGGGTCGAACGGATTGCGCAGCCCGTATGCGTCGGCCGTGCCCGGCATGAACTGGGCGATGCCCTCCGCGCCGGCGGGGCTGTGGGCAAACGGGTTGAAGCCCGACTCCGCGTACAGCTGGGCCGCCAGCAGGTTCATCGGAACGTTCCAGCGCAGCGCCGCCGAGGCGATGGGGTCCTGGAAGCGGGGCGGCACGAAGCTCGGCAGCCGGTGGTGGATGCGCCCGTGGTCGCCGCCGGGCGGCTCCCACGAGCCCTGGTCGTAGCGCGCCGGGTGCTGACGGTCGCGCGGATTGGCGCCGTAGCCGAAGTGCCAGGGCTCCCACCGATAGCGCCAGACGAAGCCGAAGCGGGCGTGGTTCGCCTGCAGCCAGGGGTACGCCGCGGGAGGGCCGAGGTCGAGCTCGGTGGCGTAGCGGTGCAGGCTGGTTCCCGGCGGGGCAACCCACTTGGGATTGGGGTTCGCGGCGAACAGTCGCGCCTGCTCGGCGTCGGAGCGGAAGGCGCTGTTGACCGACAGGAACAGCCCGGCCTCATCGCGGGCCGCGGCGGCCATGCGATCGAACGCAGCGGCAACGTCGGGGCGCATTGGCTTGCCCATCCGGTAGGCCAGCGGGCCGTCATAGCCGCCGCCCGAGCCGTAGGCCGGCATCCCGAGCGGGACGTTCAGGTCAGGCGCGATCTCCGCGACCGCGCGCGCCGCGATAGGAACACGCTCCCGGCCGCTACCGCCCTGTTTCACGCGCACGCGCGCGACACCACGCACGCGGACCGCCACCCGCGTCGGCGCGAAACCCCCGCCCGGGAAGGTCACATCGGCGCCGCTCACCTCGACGCCGTTGCGGCGCGCCCCACGAACCGCCGCGCGCTGCACCAGCGCCAGATACACCGGCAACGGCAGGTGCCGCGGGTTTGGCAGTCCGTTCGCCAACACGGGCGGCTCGAACAGCCGCGGATACAGATCGCGCATCACCTGCCCCGCCGATACCGCGGCGAGATCAGCGGCGCGCTGATGCTTCCCCTTCGACCCCAGCGCCGACCCGAACGCGAAGAACACCACCGCCAACCCGAGCAGCAGCGTCACCACGCCCAGCAGCAGCAAAGACGCCTGTCCGCACTCACGGCAGCGGGTCGGGATCAATCGTGAGGACATGGCGAGCCACCATCCCGGCGACCGTGTAACGCCTCAACACCTGGGCGTTACAAACGCGCGAAAACCGCGCCGCAAATGCACCTCGCCCGGCCTCCTGTTGCTTGGCCGAGGCGAAGCACTCCGTCTCCAGGTGGTCTCGGCCGACTCACACGATGATCGCCTTCGTCCCTAACGTCGAAGCAGACCGGATGGATGCACGGCCTTCGTTGAAGGCGAGCTCGGGGTCCTCTAGGACCCGCTTCGGTGCAGGTCGTCACGCGGACTCGGGACCGTAATCGCCGAGAGCGCCACGCCCTCTCGGAAATCTGAGTGAGGCCGGGAGGCCTGCCACTAGGGGTTGCCCGTTAGCGCCGAACGCTGGGGTCTCCGCAATGGGCCGCCGACGAGACGGGCGCCGCGCAGTTCCACGTGGGCTCTGGCCGACTCGGGCACCCATGCCCTTGATGGTGCGGTGGCGCCCCGGGCTTGCGCCGCAGCGGCCGGGAGGCGATGGCGATTGAGCGCCACCACCGTGGCCCGCACCTGCCGCTGTCGCATCCGGGCCTGTGCGGGCTCTCTGCAGCCACGGCCTGTGAGCCCAAACCTTGACCTCTTTCCCGTTTCGGAACATGTCTGGGCGCGTTCCCGGTCGCCCCGCGCTTTGTAGGCTCGCCGGTGATCGTGTCGCATCTGATCGTGCCCAACGCAGTTGCCGCCGTCGTGGCGCCGACAACCGCACCGGCCGCTCCGCCCGTTGCTTTCGAGGAGCCTGCGAAGGACCGGCGGTCGCGCGTCCGCGTCAGTCTGCACGACGAGGGCGGCCCGGCCGGCGATCCGTCGCCCGGGTTTTGACCGGGCGCGCGCGCCGTCGGCCGCATCGCTGCCGGGTTGTGGTCCCCCGCGGAGTTCTCAAGCTGTTCTCGGTCAAGAGACGGGTCAGCCGCGACCCGACAGGTCGCCGCGGGCCGCGTCCGACACCGCCCGACGGGACGCCACCCTGGCGTAGCCGGCGCACTGCTGCGCTTCTTTGTGCGGCGTTGCTTATCGCTCCGGTCGCCGGCGGGGCAGAATCGGAGACCCAGCCGAGAAGGGGCTGTCAGCTTCGTCCCGGCGAGCGCGCCTCGTTGCCGTCTTGGTTGCTGCCGCGGCGAGCGACCGTGCTCGTCGACTCGGTCCTGCTCGGCGGCGTTTCGGCGCTGCGTGCGCGGCGGCCGTGTTGGCGGGCGCGGATCTACGGCCGGCCTGCGCTGATGATCAGGTTGGCCGCGGACGAGCTGCGCGAGCGAGCCAATCCGGTCGCGCGGCTCGCGGTTGTCGGCCTCGGTTACAACTCACTCTGGGAGCGGGGCCGGCGTCGCTACCGGGTCTGGGCGGGGCGCTTTGACCGCGAAGCCCGCGAACTGCTTCGAGCCCTTCGCGGGCGGGGCGCCCGCCAAGTGGTCTGGGTGACCCTGCGCGAACCGACCCGGCGGACGGTTCCGCCCCAGTCACGCGATGAGCTCGGCCAATATTCGTGGTATTTCCCGTACGTCAACGAGCGCCTGCGACGCCTCGACCGGCACCGAGACGACCTCGTCCTGGCCGACTGGGCCAAGGCGTCGGACCGACCGGGCCTGACCTATGACTCGATTCACCTGAACCCTGCGGGCGCAGCCCTGATGGCCAGAACGATCTGGGGAACGGTCAGCCGCGAGGCGCGGCGCCAAGCGAAGTCACAACCGCTACGTTCGGCTCGATGAAGAGCGTGGCGTGCTCGTCGATCTCCCAGAGCACCTCCTCCCGGACGCGATGGTCTGGGGGCGCCCGAAGCACCGCGTGTACCAATCGATGCTGGCGTCGAGATCGGATACCGGGACGCCGGCGAAGAGGTCGGTGATCGCGCTCATCTCAGGACGGGAATATCGCACCAAGCGCTGCGGGACCGACCATATGCAGATCGCGGCCGGCCGCGAGACGCCTGCAAGCAAGCGGCGCGCAAGGCCGCCAACGCTTCCGCAATTCGCGCGAAGCGCAAATGCCGGAGGGCACGCTCTGCTCTAGTGCGGTGCCGGGAGGGCCCGCGTCTCGTCCGGCTCGGGTGGCGGCGCCCCGCGCGTCTGGACCACGATCGCGAAAACCACGATCGCGCCGCCGGCAAGCGTGAGCGTGCTGGGGCGCTCGTCCAGAGCGAGCCACACCCACAGGGGGCCGAGCACGACCTCGAGCAGGGTGATGAGGCCCACCTGTGCGGCCGGTATCAGCCGCGCACCGACGGTGAGCAGGGCAAAGCCGAGCCCGATCTGACCGATGCCGAGCGCCGCCAGCCAGACGACATCATCGCCGCCGATCTCGCCGGGACTGGCAAAGGGAAGAAAGGCGGCCACAAGGATCACCTGCGACACGCAGGTGGCGGGCGCCATCGAGACGTCATGGCGCCAGCGCGTGATCACGATCATGAGCGCGAAGGCGAGCGCCGCGAGGAACGAGAGGCCGTCGCCTGCGAGGCTGCCCTCGCCGGGGGCCCCCAGCATTAGCGCGACGCCGGCCAGCGCCATGGCCATCGCGACGACCGTGCGCCGAGTGATCGGCTCGCCAAGAGTCACACGGGCGAGTAGCGCGGCGAGCACGGGGGCGATGGCCAGGATGAACAGGACGCGCGCCACGCTCGTGTGGTTGAGCGCCGCGATGAAACTGCTCGAGGCAGTCGCGACGCACAGCGCTACGGCGACTCCCGCAATTCCGACGGACCTGAACGCGAGCAGCACCCGGCCGCGGTCGATGACAGCGACATAAACCAGTAGCGCGACAGCCGCGAACGCGGCTCGGCCGGCGACTTGGGTCGCGGTGTCGAGCGTGAGTTGCCGCTGTAGGACGCCTGCGCTCGACCACGCCACCGCGGCGAGAGCCACATAGATCTGTCCGCGCCGTTGGCGCCGCGACCCCTCGAGCGCCACCACCGCCGCCGTCACGCCGTCAAGTGATAGCGAATCTGGCGCTCAGCCCAGAACCGTTGACGCCCGTGACTGCGGACGCTCCCCCGGCTGCCACGGTCGGCTCATTGGCCGCCCGGCCACCGCTGGGGCGGCCTGCCGTTTGCTGAAGCGGTTCGAGGGCGGCGCCGGGCGGCGACCGCTCGGTCGGACCCATGAGCGGGATGCTGCGGGCGCCGTGCCACGCACCAACGTGGAGACCGTTCGTCTGCTCTTGGAGAGCTACAGCCGCGGCGACCACGCCGAGGCAGCCGCGGCGTGGCGGCCCGACCGACATTAGGGCGCCCTAACACCTATCGCGAAGTCTGATATCACTCCCGACGCACTTGTTAGGGCACCCTAACTCCGGAGTGGAGAACGTGGCGAACCAAAGTCGTGGGGCCGATCCGGCGCACACCTTCGAAAGGCTGGCGGCCTTCGATTGCCCGCCCAGGGTGGAACTGCTGTCGGCACTCAGCTCGGCTTTTTCCGGCGAGCCGGTGAGCGCCGGGTGTGACTTCGAGCTCGACGAGCTGAGCCGGCGCCTGTTCGGCACGGTGCACGAGGACGCGGGTGCGGCGGCCGGGCAGCTCGCTGAGCTGCTCTCGGGCGATCCGGGCTTCGTACCCGACCAGCGCGATCCACGCGGGCTCCTGATCGACCGAGTGCTGACACGACGTGCGGGGCACCCGCTACTGCTCGCCGTCGTGTTGGCCGAGGCCGGCCGCCGGGCTGGATTGCGCACCGGAGTGTTCTCCTCGCCACAGGCCTGGTACGCAGGGGTAAGCAGCGAAGGTGGCCTCTGGGTCGTCGAGACCGTCGATCACCCCGGCCTCGCCGCCCCCGAGCAGCTGCGCGGGCATTGCGCCCACGAGCTTGCCTGGGCGGTCCTGGCAACGCTCGAGCAGAGCCACCTGGATCGCGGTGAGTCCGAACCGGCCGGGCGCGCACGCCGCCTTCGGGGCACGCTACCTCGGCAGTAAGAGGGCCCGCCCGACGGGTCGACCAGTGAGGCGGCGGTCAGGCCGGGACGAACCCGTCGGTGGTAGTAATCGCGCTGGGCGATGTCGGTCGACGAGCGACTCATCAAGGCGTTGCACGTCGAGGCCATGCGGCGCTCAGACGTGCACGCCGGGCATCAGCGCCACGTGATCTTTCAGATCTCGACCATCGATGCGCTGCTGGACGGCGCCTACGACGGAGACGTTTCCTTCGCCGTCCTCCGCGAGCACGGCGACTTCGGCCTCGGGACCCTCGAGGCCTGTGATGGCGAGATGATCGCCCTGGATGGCGAGTTCTTCCAGGCGGCGGCGGACGGCACCGTGCGACGGGTGGCGGACGAGGAGCGGCCCCCTTCGCCCTGGTGCTGTTCTTCCGGCCCGAGGCTGGCTTCGCAATCGAGCGGCCCCGGTCGCTCCAGGACCTACAGGCCTTCGTGGATGCCCGGGCGCCCGCCGGCGCCGCCTGCCACGCGCTGAGGCTCGACGGTCGCTTCGACCGGGTCCGGGTGCGCTCGGTGCCCCGTCAGCACAAGCCCTATCCGCCACTCGCCGAGGTGGCGCGCGGGCAGCAAGTCTTCGACCTCGAGGACGTGCCGGGCAGCATCGTGGGCTTCCGTTTCCCCGACTATGCCCAGGGCATCGACGTGCCCGGCTACCACCTCCACTTCATCACCGATGCCCGCGACGCGGGCGGCCACGTGCTCGACTGCGCCCTGGCCGAAGGACAGCTCGCGCTCGACCACTCGTCCGAGCTCCACCTCGAGCTCCCCCCGGGCGTGGACCTCCGGTCGCTGTCCGGGCGGGCCGATCGGCTCCGGCTCATGGACGAAATCGAGCACGACCCGTCCGGTTGACGCGTCGGTTCGCGGACACAGGGACCACGCGCGTCGGCCGCTACCCCCCTCCGCCGGCTTCGGGCGCCGTGCAACGGTCCGCGAGCGTGGCCACGGCGCGCCCCAGTTCGCCACGCGGCTCACGGCCGCCGAGTGCCAGCTGGGCGCCCATGCGTGAATCAGGCAGGACGACCAGGTCGTCCCCGAAGGTCGCCGCCAGCTCCCCCGCGGGGACGTCCGTGGCGGCCGGGGTCGCAGCGGCCGCTTCCGAAGCCGATCCCGCTGCGCCGGCCGGCGCCGTCGCGGCCGGGGTGAAGGGTGCCAGCCAGCCGGCCTCCGGGAGGCCTTCGCCAACCGGCCGCTCCGCCCGATTCAGCACGACCAGCGGCGCCGGCCCGACACGAAGCAGGCACTCAGCGGCCACACGGGCCAGCGCCGGCTCGACCGCGGGCGTCGTGACCAGCAGGCAGCGCTGCGCCAGCGCGGCCGGCACTCCGCCGAGGGCCGAAGCGCCGGCGTCGAACACCAGCGGCGCCACCCCCTGTGCGCTCTCGGCGAGGGCGAGCGGATCCGCGGCCCGCACGAGGGCGAGCCGGCCCACCGCGCGTGTGGCGGCGCCGGGCAGATCCTCCAGTGCACGCGCGAGGCGACAAGCAGCCTGGGTGGCGAGCGGAATCGCCGAAGCGCGCGCCTCGCACATGACCGCGGCCGCTCCCGACGGATCACGCTGGGCGAGCTCGGCCGCGAGCGCGCGCGTGACCGTGGTGGCACCGCAACCGCCGGCGAGCCCGTAGACGGCGAGCACGGGTCGCGGGCCCGCCGGAGCGGACGGAGCGAGCGGGCCCGGTGGCTCGGCCGGCTCGAGAAGGAAAGCCTCGGCGCCGGCGAGGGCTCCGGCCAGCAGGCTCCTTCCCCGGCCTCCGCCGCCCGCAGCCAGGCCGGAGTGCCGGGCTGCCGGCATTGAGGCGCGCTCGCCACCCGGCTGCACCGGCCTCCCTCCCTCGACCGCTCGCAACGCCGCCCGGCTCACGGCGCCTCCACCGCCGCATGCGCCGACACCCGGAGGCGCTCGGACAACACCCGCAACGGCGAGGGAGGGCGCAGTCGGACCTTGACTTCGCCGCCGGCCACGTCGACGTCCGCGCGTGTCCGTGACCAGCCGGGCAGCGCCTCCCGCGCCCCGGCCTCGGCGTCAGCGCCCGCCGCCAGCGCGAGCGCACCCGCCTCGGACGCGCTGCCCGCCAGCACGCTGGCATAGCCGATCGCCAACAGTTGCAGGACGACCAGAGCTAGAGCGATCAGTAGAGGCAGGACGCCCAGCAGCTCGACGCTGGCCTGCCCGCCCTCGGAGGACGGGCCGCGAAGCGCCGGCCCCGTGGCCTTCATCAGCGCTCCCGCCCGAGCGACGTCGTGGCCGACACCTCCAGCGGCGACTGCCAGCGGCGCAACAGCATGGGGATTCGCACCTCCACGCGCACTCCGCCCCGGCTGAGGCGCTTCACGGACAGTCCGCGCTCCATCGCTTTCGGCAGCGCGCTGCGGGCCGCGCGCTCGGGACTCTCCCCCACCGTGTCCGCACGCGCGGCCACGCGAGCTGCGCCGGCCGCCAGCCAGAGCGTGTGGCCGGCCAGCGCCAGCTGCCATGCCGCGAGCGCCGCAAGAATGACGAACGGCAGCACAGCGACGAGCTCCACCGATGCCTGCCCGCGCTCCGATCCCCTGACTACCACGTCGCCAACGCTGGCGAAGAGCGTGTGACGGGACAACACCCGGGCGCTACGAGTCAGTCACGCGCGAGTGAAAGAAGCGTGCGTCAGCCCGTAGCGGCGGTAGCGCGTCCAGGCGTAGCGGTCGCGGGCGGCGTCGCGGGCCTTGCCGAGGGCGGTCGGCTGGGCGGAGGCGGTACGACGAACTGCGCTCCGACCTGGCCGCCGCGACGGTGGCCGTGGACGCCGGCTCCGACTGGGAGGCCCTCAACCTGGACGAGCGGCGCGACCTGATCAGGGCCGTGATCGAGCGCGTCGAGGTCCACCCTGGTCGCGGACCGGCCCATATCGAGATCGTGCCGAAGGTTGGGGCCGACGAGCCGCGTGACCCTCGGCAACGTGATACGCCGAACGGCCCCCGCCTCCCACCATCCGTAGCCACTAGTTTGCTGGGCGGCCCCAAGATTCGCCCACGTTCCTCATAGGTAGGCTCGCCGCGTGACGGAATCCGCGCAGGTGTCCATAGCACGCAAGAAGCGTGAGCTACTAGCGCGACCCGTCCGGGCCAAGGACATCGGACGGCAAGGCAAACTCGTATGGAAGCGCGAGGCGGTCACCTCAGGGTCCAGTCCGACTATCCGCAAAAGGTGTTCCTGATAGAGCGGATGCGCCTCATGGAAGTAATGGACGAGCGGCTCCGATCAGGGGGAGCACAGCCCGGCGACATCGAGTACCGATTCGGCTACTACATCGTGTCGCGCTCGGGCAAATGGTGGTGGGGCCAGTACAGCCCTTCCATCCCGAGGCGGACTTCTATCCGCTGCTGCATCAAGCAGAAGCGGAGGGGACCATCAGATGAGATCCGCGCCCAGGGAGCGCCGCTGATGGCCTCGGCGTGGCGTTTGGCAGGCAAGCGCCGGGTACCACGGTCAACAGGATTCATGGTCCGACGACTTCGCATTCCGCTTCTAGTGCTGCTGGCGCTGGCGCTCGGCAGCACTGACGCGCACGCTGCCGCGTACACCATCAGCTTCGAGCCCCAGAGTCCGCTCGCCGGCGAGCAGGTGACCTTCCACGCCGTCCGGGTCAATCCAGGGCGGGGCGAGGGCGACTCATTCAGCTGGAATTTCGGCGACGGCGGCACGGGCGCGGGCGTCGACGCGACCCACGTCTACGCTGGTCCGGGCAGTTACACGGTCACCCTTAGCGTGACCGATTCGGACGGGATCACCTCGGTCAAGGACACCGCCGAGATAGTGGTCAACCCCGGAAACGCATCGCCCTCCGCGGCGTTCACGTTCGCGCCGACGAGCCCTGTGGCCGGCCAGGAGGTCTCCTTCACAGGGCAGGCAAGCGATCCCGACGGCGACGCCGTGACGCTCGCCTGGGCCTTCGGGGATGGCGCGACCGCGACCGGCGCGTCACCGAGGCACGCGTATGTGGCCGCCGGCAGCTACACCGTCGTGCTCACAGCTACGGATGAGCAGGGGGCGCGCAGGACGACGTTCGAAACGCTGACCGTCGGGCCGCGGGGTGCCACCTCGCCAGGCGGATCGGAACGGCCCGGCGATCCCGTCACGTCACCGGCGCCCGGGACGCGGCTGGCAATGATGTCGCCCTTCCCGATCGTGCGCATCGCGGGGGTCGCCTTGCAGCGGGGTGTCTCGGTGCGCGTCCTGTCCGTCCGCGCGCCGCGCGGCGCACGGTTGCGGCTGCGCTGCCGCGGCCGCGGCTGCCCGGTTACTTCGCTAACCCGCACCAGCGCGACGAGCATCGTGCGCTTCCGCCAATTTGAAGGGACGCTGCCAGTCGGGACCACGCTGGAACTGTTCGTGCGCCAGCGGGGCAAGATCGGGAAGTACACGCGCTTCTTGATCCGCGCCGGCAGAGTGCCGTCTCGGGTTGACCGCTGCCTCTTCCCCGGTCGCGCACGCCCCGTCCGCTGCACGTGACAAGCGCACTTGGGGGGCGGCCTTCGCGCCGGAAAGCAGCCATGGACGCGCTCTGGATCACCCACGTCGAGCGGCGCAGGATCACCGGGGAGAACCGCCCCGCGTCGACTAGTTCGGCTGGCGGCCCCCAAGCTAAGCCGTCGCCCGTCTCGGGTCGGCTGGCCCGCTCCGAGAAGGCGGCCGTAAAGAGGCCAAGCAGGCCCCGCCGAAGTTAGCCCGTCTGTCGGACTCCCTGCTTATCGTCAGGTCCATGGCCACACCAGGCAAGCCAGTCAGCGGCTCAGTGCTCGCGCTCCTCAACGCGCACGGCATCGACCCGTACGCCGGGCAGGCCGAGGACAACGAGGACGGCGAGCAAGCAGGCAGCGAAGAAGGGCCCAGCGGCAGCTGAGCTAGAGGCCCTCGACGGCGCCATCGAGGAGGCCCGCCACCAGGCCAGCGAGACTGAGAACGAGGCCGTCCAGGAGTTGCAGCCGCTGAGCGACGCCGATCAGCGTGAGTCCGCAGCGTGGACCGCCGGCAACACCGAGCAGCCGACGAGGTCGCCGAGCAGCGGCTCCGCCTCCAGGCCAAGCGGTCCAGCTGGAACGCGAGGATCAACGCCGCCACCGCGCCGTAGACGAAGCGAAGATGGCCCGGCGCGCCTTCCTCGACTCGCGTTACGAGGACCTGATCGAGGACCTGCGGCCACGGCGAGCAGATAGACCGTGAACTGCGCCAGGCCGTCGAGCAGCTACAGGCTGCCACCGAGCGGTTCGCTCAGACCTCCGCCTACCTGAACGGCATGGTCCCGGCCGACCGCCGGCGTCCCGACGACCCCCGGATAACGGCCGTCCGCTGAGACCTCGAAAATTTGCTCAACCCCAACTGGCAGCAGCCCTTCGCCATCTCGCCGATGGGCCTCCCTACCGTCCTACCCAAGGACCCGCCCACGGTCGAGGAGCAGACCGAGCATGCGAGGTACGTCGAGTCCATGGCTGGCGACCTGGGGCCCGAGGAGACCGCGCAGCCGCTATCGGCGGCCTGAGCCATGGCCGAGATCAGCGGCCCCGAGTTCGCCTACCTGGTCGTCCACCTCGGCGTCTGGGTGCTCGGGGACCCTGCTGACCTGGCGGCAAGCCTGACCTGACCGAGCGTCCCCTCCGGCGGTCATGCAGGGTTGTCCCGGCCGGCGTCGTTGAACTCTTGGTGGGACGGCCATTCACGCGCCGGCGATCAGGGACGCGGCCGCTTGCACGGCAGCCTGAGCGGCACACGCTCCTTGGACCCGTCCGAGTAGGTCGACTGCACGCTCGCCTTCCAGGTCTCGCTCTTCGGGCAACTCCTCGGCGTCGTCAGGTAGGCGCGCTTGCCCTTATTCGCCGCCGGGAGAGCGAAGTGGATGTCGGTCGTGTGGATGTCGTACTGCGGGGCGAGCTCCAAGCTGAACGTGGCCGAGTGGCTCGACAGCGTCCCCTCGATAACAAAGCTCAATGCCGGGTTGTTCGGGTCGAGCACGACGTCGAGCAGCAGCTCCCGCCGCTTCCCGTTGAAGTCGAGGGGCTGCAGGTTGTAGCTCGTGATCGGGAACGAGAGCGGCGTGGTGCCGACGATCACGCTCGCCTTGCCCGACCCGAAGCGGCTGGACTTCGGGCAGAACTCCGCCGGGCCCTTGCTCATGAAGTCCGCGTTGCTGGCCTTGCACGCCGCGTGCGCCTTCGGGTCCCATTTGCTCCCCGCCGGCAGGTTGAACTTCACGCCGGTGAGGATCTTCGGCCGGCCCATCGGGTCGCCCGGGTCGCGGAGCTTGATGTCGGCGCTCCAGCCCGCCGACGTCGCCGGCTTCTTCGTCGTCAGCTTGATCTTGTAGGCCGACTTGAACTGCGGGCTGGCTGCTGCGGGCGCGGCGAGCGCGAGCAGGGCAAGGAGGGCGAGTGGGGCGACACGGAGGTAACGCACGGCCAGGCTCCTTCGGTCGGGTCGTGCGACCCTAACCGGACGGCAAGACCCTGGGCAAGCCTGCCGCGTCCGACCGCCGTCGCTCGACTATGCGCCATAGCCACCAAGACATCGCAGACGCCGCCGACTCAAGCTGACGGCGCTTGGCTCGCCCGTCCCGGGGCTTCAGCATCGGCGCAGGCGGTCCGAGCGTCCATGTGGTGCGACGATCGAGAGACCTCGACGTGAGCCCGCACGCAGGCCAACGCCACCCTGGGTATGGACCCCCAGACCACGTAGCCCCACGCCCGCCCCAGGCGCGCGCACGAATACGGCATCGTTTCCAAACTGGTTCGGGCCGGTTTCGCGACTAGGGTCAGGCCATGAGCCAGTCCGCCGCGGGGAACGTCACCGCGATCCGCTCGCCGAGGGGCGGGCGCTCTGGCGGCGCACCGTCGAGGCCTTCGACGTCGAGGCCCACCACCTGGCCATCCTGGAGTCCGCCTCCGTGGCGCTCGACCGGCAGGTGACTGCGCGCGCCCAGGTGGCCGCCGAGGGGCTCACGGTGCTCGGCCAGGGCGACACCCCGAAGACGCATCCGGCGGTGGTCATCGAGCGGGATCAGAGCATCCTGATGCTGCGCGCGCTGAGGGCGCTCGGGCTCGACGATGACCGGCCGGTGGAGCACTCGCCGGGGCACGGCTTCTGATGGCCCGACGTCGGAACCGGCTGGGGCTGCGGCTCACCCTTGGCTGGCCTGCCAGCGGATCGCCAAATCGGTGACCGCGCGACCCGGCAACCCCGGTCCGCTACGGCGACGCCCGACCGCCCGAGGTACGCACCGAGGCTGGCTCACCCGGCTCCGTCCCTAGACGTCCTGAGGCGACGTCCGTTCCAGCAGGAACGCGATCACAGTGGTGTTTGAGACCGCGTTGTGATCGCCGAGCATCGCGGAGACCTTCGCTCCCACGACCTCCTCGACGATCGCTTTGATCTCGTCGGCGAACAACTGCCGGATCCTGCGGCGGAGCAGTTCAACAGAGTCGACCTCCCCGCCCGCGACGAGCGACCGCTCGACCTCAGTTTGCACATCACCGAGGACTACAACGGCGAACTGGTCGTGAACGTACGCCTTCGCTCTAGTCGGTCCCCGGCCGAAGCGGTCGCGGTACCACCGGACCACCGCGCTTGCGAGACGCCCGCCGACCTCCCCGCGCGCCGTGGGTGGTGGGGTTGCGTTGTCCATGGGCCGGACCGGAGGCTATACGAGAAACCACCTATACGAGGAACGACCCGAAGTCCCCAGAACTGGGTCCAACGGGCCGCCCAAGAACGTCTCTCTAAGACGCTCGTCAGGGATTACCCGGGTCACCGAAGAAGCCCACGTCGTGTGGGTCCGGACGCGGCGGTACTACGTGTTTTGTCGGTACCTAGTCCAAGCCCAGAAGAGCCCGTAGGAAGCCAGAGCGAGCAGGGCGAACCACAGCAGGACACCGGCGCCGCCGGCATCGAACAGGCGATTCGTCGCGGTGAAGGTCAGAACAGCGAGGGCGAGCGACCCGTAGAGGGCGAAGCGCAGGTTGGGCGCGAGCGAGTCGAGGTCCAGGCGGTACTGGCGATGGAGCCGGTAGACGAGAAAGGCGATCGCCGCGAAGAACGTGATCGTCAGCAGCGTGAGCACGACGTCGAGAGCGTTCCCGCCACCGGGCAGCACTGTGAGCGCCAGCGCGATGAGCGCAACGACGCCGAGCTTCCAGGCGAACTGCACACCGGCAAGGCTATCTGGCGCCTTAGCGAATCGTCCCGGTGCTGACGAGCACCAGCACCAGCACCCCGAGCGCCACTCGGTAGACGACGAAAATGGTCATCGAGTGGCTGGTCAACCAGCGCAGCAGGAAGGCGATCGTCGCGTAGCCGGTCACGAAGGCCAGCAGCGTGGCCACCACGAGCTCGGCCGTTCCCACCTGCTGTCCCTCCTCTCCACTCGCGATGGAGCCCAGTTCGAGCAGCCCGCTCAGCACCACCGCGGGGATCGAGAGCAGAAACGAAAAACGGGCCGCCGCGGTGCGGTCGAAGTTCAGGAACAGCCCTGCCGTGATCGTGGAACCGGAGCGCGAGACCCCGGGAATCAGGGCCAGCGCCTGTGCGAATCCCATGATTACCCCGTCGCGCGCCGTGATCTGCTCGATCGCGCGGTCGCGCCGGCTCATGCGGTCGGCGGCCAGCAGAACCAGTCCGAGCAGGATCAGCGCGATACCGATCAGGTACAGGTCGCGGGCACCGGTCTCGATCTGGTCCTTGAACACCAGCCCGAAGATCCCGATGGGGATCGTGCCGAGCAGGATGTACCAGCCGAGCCTCGCATCGAGCGTGCCGCGGACCGAGGGATCGCGCAGCGAACGCAGCCAGGCTCGAGCGATCCGGGCCAGGTCCTGGCGGAAGTACAGCAACACCGCAGCCATGGTCCCCAGCTGGGTCACAGCGGTGAAGGCAGCGCCCGGATCCTCCCAGCCGGCGAAGGCGGGAATTATGCGCAGGTGTCCGGTGCTCGAGATCGGCAGGAACTCGGTGAGGCCCTGGGCGATCCCGAGGACGATGGCCTCGAGGAGCGACACGACCGCGCAACCCTAGTGAGCGGACTCGGACACTTCGCCGACCCGCGGCCCTGAGGCCTCGATCACTTCATGCGGGCTCTCGACGGTGCAGGCAAAGGACTCGGGCACGGGCGGGCGACAGGGTATCGTTATGGGCCCGATGCGCCGCCTCGCCCCCATCGTCGTGCTGGTCACCTCGCTGGTCCTGGCCGCACCCGCGTTTGCGGGCGACAACGGCGAAGGACTGCTGGGCGAGACCGACGACAAGCTCGTCACGTTCTTCTCGCTCGGGGTGGTCGCCTTCTTCGCGATCTTCGTCGTCGTCATGTCTGCCATCCAGGCCCGGCTCGAGCGGCGCAAGGAAGCGCGCAAGGCTCTCGAGCTGCGCAAGCGCGTCGGCTGGTAGGCCCCCGGACGGCGAGCGGGCGGCGCCCCGCGAGCCCCAATAACAGCCGTGGCCCCGGCGGGGACCGGGGCCACGAGCGAGGAGGGATCTGCAGCGGGGATACTCGCCCTTCCCTGCCGGCCTCGTGTGAACAGGCTGAGAACTGAAAGGGTTCGGCGCATGGAGCCCGTGACCTACGAGCGCCAGGGCGCCGCCGCCCTGGTCACCCTCGACCGTCAGGAGCGGCGCAACGCCATCGACGGCCGCACCGCGGCGCTCCTGGCCGAGGCCTACGAACACTTCGAAGCCGACGACGAAGCGCGCGTGCTGATCTTCACCGGGGCGGGGGGGGTGGCCTTCTGCGCCGGCGCCGACCTCAAGGCGATCGAGAGCTTCGGGCCGCGCCTGGACGACCCCCGTGGCCCGCTGGGGATGAGCAGGGTGATCTCCTCCAAGCCCACGATCGCGGCGATCTCGGGCTGGTGCCTTGCCGGCGGCCTCGAGCTCGCGCTGTGGTGCGACCTGCGCGTCGCCACAGGCGAGTCGCAGCTGGGTTTTCCGGAGCGCCGCTGGGGCGTGCCGCTGATCGACGGGGGCACGCAGAGGCTGCCCCGGATCGTCGGCCTGGGCCGGGCACTCGACCTGATCCTGACCGGCCGCATCATCGACGCGCAGGAGGCGCTCGCAATGGGCCTCCTGACCGAGCTCGTGCCCGCCGGGCGCCACCTCGAACGCTCTCTCGAGATCGCCGAGGCGCTTGCGCGCTTTCCCCAGGACACGATGCTCGCCGACCGGCGCGCAGCGATCGAGGGCGTCGGCCTGACCTTCGCCGAGGGCCTGGCGATGGAGGCCCGCAACGGGCAGCCCACCCTCGAGACCGCCTGGCGGGGCGCCGCGCGCTTTGCCGGCGGCGAAGGCCGGGGCGGCGCCGGCGCGGGCGCCTGACCCACCCCTGCCAGACTCTTTTCCCGTGCCCGCCCCCGCCATCGAGGTCTCAGACCTGCACAAGTCGTACGGCCCCGTCGAAGCCGTGCGCGGCCTCTCCTTCTCGGTCGAGCGCGGCGAGGTGTTCGGCCTCCTGGGGCCCAACGGCGCGGGCAAGACGACCACGGTGGAGATCCTCGAGGGCTACCGTCAGCGCTCGGGCGGCGAGGTGAGAGTGCTGGGGCACGATCCCCAGGAGCGCCGGCGCGATCTTCAGCAGCGTGTGGGCATCGTCCTGCAGAGCTGCGGGTTCTACCCCCGCGTGACCGTCAGGGAGGCGGTCGAGCACTTTGCCAAGGCCTACGCCGAGCCGCGCGGCGCGGCAGAGACGATTTCGCTCGTGGGGCTCGAGGACAAAGCAGACGCCCGCACCAACAGCCTGTCCGGAGGTCAGCGGCGCCGCCTCGACCTGGCCCTCGCCCTGGTGGGCGACCCGGAGCTCGTCTTCCTTGACGAGCCCACCACGGGCTTCGACCCCGCGGCCCGGCGCGCGGCCTGGGGAGTGGTGACCAAGCTCAAGGAGCTCGGCAAGACCGTCCTCCTCACCACCCACTATCTCGACGAGGCCCAGGCCCTCTCGGACCGGGTGGCGATCGTCAAGGACGGCCGCTTCGTGGCCGAGGGGCCGCCCGACCGGCTAACGCCAGGGAATGCCCACTACCGCGTCTCCTACCTCTCCGACGGCCACCGCGTCGAGCTCCAGACCGACGACGCCACCGAGCTCCTGCACCGTCTCACGCGCGACGCCCTCGCTCGCGGCGAGCAGCTCGAGGGGCTCGAGGTGAACCGGCCCACCCTCGAGGACGTGTACCTGCAGCTCACCCAGGAAGACCCGAGCACCGCGTGAGCACCATCGGGCTCGCCTGGGAGCAGTTCCGCTTCGAGCGCAAGCTCTTCTGGCGCAACCCGAGTGCGGCGTTCTTCAACTTCCTGCTGCCCCTGTTGCTGCTCGTGCTGGTGGCCGCGGCGTTCACGGGCGACTCCGACGTCCTGGAGGTGCTCATTCCGGGCGTGGCCGGCATGGGCGTGCTCGCCACCACCTTCACCTCACTTGCCTTCAACCTCACGGTGCTGCGCGACGAGGGCGTGCTGAAGCGCATCCGGGGGACGCCGATTCCGGCGGGCGCGTACCTGGCGGGCCTGATCGGCTCAGCGGCGCTCAACTCCTTTCTCCAGGTGGGCCTCGTGGTGGTCATCGGGAACCTCGTCTACGGGGTCGACTGGCCCCAGGACTGGCTGCTGCTGGCGGCATTCACCGCGCTGGGCGTGATCTGCTTCGCCTCGCTGGGAGTGGCCTTCTCACATCTGATCCCCAACGAGGACGCCGCCCCGGCCTATACCAATGCCGTCTTCCTGCCGCTGATCTTCATCTCCGGCGTCTTCTACTCCGCCGAGTCGCTGCCCAATGCACTCCTGGCCCTCGCCGAGGCGCTCCCCCTGAAGCACTTGATCGACGGCCTCTCGCAGGCCATCGTGGGCGGGTCGACCGACGTCTGGACCGCCGCGGCGATCGTGGCCGCGTGGGCGGTCGCCGGGCTGTTTCTGGCCGTCCGCTTCTTTCGCTGGGAGTAGGGCTCCCTAGGGCTCCACGGAGCGCAAGAAGCTCCGCACCTCGGTGTTGAACAGGTCCGGCGCCTCGAGGTTGCTCATGTGCCCGATTCCGGGAAGCACGGTCAGGGTCGCGCCGGGGATGTCCGCCTCGAGCGCTGTGGCCACGGTGAGCGGCGCCCGTCGGTCGGCGTCGCCGTACAGCAGGAGGGTCGGGACGTCGATGCTCGGCAGCACGTCGCGCAGGTCGGCGTCCGCGAGCGCGCGTGCCATCGTGCGCCAGCCGGCCGGATGGAAGTCGGCCAGGATGCCGACGACCTCTTCGACCAGGTCTGGGCCCACCGACTCGTCGAACAGGCTCTGGCTGAACTCGAGCGCAGCCTGCCGGGGCTCGCGCTCGGAGTCGCTCAACGCGCTCCGGAGCCGTTGCTTCACCACTTCCGCGGGCAGGGAGCCGGCCCAGCCTGCATAGGCGCCAGCCAGCACGAGCGAGCGGGGCAGCCCCGGATGCCGGCCGACGAGCTGGAGCGCGAGCCCTCCGCCGAACGACAGGCCGAGCACGTGGGGTTGCCCGAGCCCCAGGGCCGCGATGAAGCCGGCCAGGCAATCCGCGAAGTCGGGCAGCAGGTAGGACTCCGGGGGATCGGCCGATCGCCCGCCGCCCGGCGCGTCCCAGGCGACAACCGTGAACTCGTCCGCCAGCTCGTCCAGCTGCGGGCGCCACAGACGGCTGTCACCAGGGGCTCCGTGAAGGAGCACGAGCGGCGGCCCGTGACCGACCCGCTCGAAGGCGATCTCCAGTCCGCTGACCGCCACGCGGTCCACGCCTACAACTTCAGCACATGGCCGTGCCGGCGCAGCCAGCGCTCGTGTTCGCGCCAGCCCGGGCTACGTGAGGCGAGCAGCGCCCAGAAGCGCTCCGAGTGATCATGGACCTCGAGGTGGGCCACCTCGTGCTCGACCACGTAGTCGAGGATCTCCGCCGGCGCCAGCAACAGCCGCCAGTTGAAGCTCATCGAGCCGGACGAGGAGCAGCTGGCCCAGCGCGTGCGCTGGCCCCGGATGGACAGCGTGGTGTAGCTCCTGCCGGCCCGCGCCGCCGCCGCATCGAGGCGCGCCGCGACCTCCGCCCGCGCCCGCCGGCGAAACCAGCCCTCGAGAGCGCCGGCGAGGTCGCCTTCGAGCGGCAGGATCACGCGCAGCTCGCCGGCGCGCCGGATCACATGCGCCCGTGTGCGACCTCGCTCGCGGCGGACGCGCAGAGCGAGCCGGTCCCCGAGGTAGGGCAGCTCGCCCCCGTCCTCGAGCCGGGCCGGCGGGAACTCGTCCTCCGACTCGCGCATCCGGCGCAGGGTGCGCTCGATCCAGGGGCGCTTCTCCTCCACGAAGCCCTCGACGTCGCGCAGGGCGAAGCGCCGGGGCACCACCACCTCCACCCCATCGCCCCCGACGAGGATGCGGGCATGACGGGCACGATCGGAACGGCGAATGGTGTAGGGGACGGCGGCCACCGGGCGACGAGGATAGGCGCCGGCGGGGACGCGCTCAGAAGATCGAGGGCGTGGAGCCGCCGTCCACGGTCCAGGCCGCCCCGGCCACGTTGGAGGCCTGCAGCGAGCAGAGGAAGACGATCGCCGCGGCGATCTCCTCCTCCGTGCCCATGCGCCCGATCAGCGACTTGGCGTGGGTGGCCTGCAGCACCTCATCGCGCGAACGGCCGCTGCGCTCGGCCACCTCATCGGCGAGGCCGCCCGGAGCGGTCCAGAGCGGCGTTTCGGTCGGGCCCGGAGCGACCGAGTTGACCAGCACGCCCTCCGCTCCCCAGCGCTCGGCCAGCACCCGTGAGAGCGACAGCTGCGCCGCCTTGGTCACCGAGTAGGCGGCGTCGAGGGTCTGGGACGGCCTCTTGCCGGAGGAGGACGTCACGTTGACCACGCGTCCCCCGCCCGCTGCGGCCATGGCGGGGGCGAGCGCGCTCGTCAGCCGCAGCGGGGCCATCACATGCAGCTCCCACTGCTCGTTCCAGTCGGCGTCGGTGAGCTCCCCGAGCGAACGGGCATGGCTGATGCCCGCGTTGTTGACGAGCGCCCAGGGCGCCTCCGGACATGCCGCCAGCAGGCGCTCACCGGCGTCCGTCGCGCTCACGTCCAGCTCGATGTCCGCATCGTTGCGGGCGACGCTCAGTGCGCGGGCGCCCTCGGCCGCCAGCAGGCGCGCGGTGGCGGCGCCGATGCCACGCGTGCCGCCCGTGACCAGACACAGCCTGCCTTCGAGTCCCAGCTCCATCGAGACGGCATGATGGCCGAATGCAGTCGAACACGAAGTACATGACCTTCAACACCAGCGGCCGGCGGGAGCTGATCCGGATCACCGAGGACGTCCAGAGCGCGGTCGACGACGCCGGGATCGCCGAGGGCCTCGCACTCGTCGCGGCCATGCACATCACCGCGGCGGTGTGGATCAACGACGACGAGCCGGGCCTGCACGAGGACATGCTCGAGTGGCTGGACAAGGTCGCGCCGCCGAGCTGGAAGGAGCCGGCCAATGAGGTCGCCCGGGAGCTGCTGCCCGACCCGGGCGACTACCGCCACCACCGCGGCGGCGAGGACAACGGCGACGCCCACCTGAAGAACCTGCTGGTCCACCACCAGGTGATCGTGCCGGTCACCGAGGGACGGCTCGACCTGGGCCCGTGGCAGCAGGTGTTCTACTGCGAGTTCGACGGGGGGCGGGCCAAGCGGTTGATCATCAAGGTCCTTGGGGAATAGCTGCGCGGGCATCCTTGCCCGCGGTCTGATGGCAGCGCTGCCGTCCAGGCGCTGTGACCGCGCGCGCTGCTGCTAGCTGCCCCGCTCGTACACCTCCGGAGTCGCACAGTGCGGCATTCGCTCTCCCGCCAGGCCGGCCAGCAAGTTGTCCACCGCCATGTCGGCCATGCGCTCCCGGGTCGCGTGGGTCGCCGAGCCAAGGTGCGGGATCACGAGCAGGTTTGGAGCGTCGAGCAGGGGATGGTCGCCCGGCAGCGGCTCCGGGTCGGTCACGTCCAGGCCGGCGCCGGCGATCTCCCCGTCGTGGAGCGCTCGGGCCAGCGCCGGAGTGTCGACGATCGGGCCGCGCGCGGTGTTGACGAGATATGCCGTCGGCTTCATTCGCCGCAGGGCGGCGTCGTCGATCAGGCCGCGCGTCTCGGAGGTGAGTGGAGTGTGCAGCGTCACGAAGTCCGAGCGCTCGAGCAGCTCCTCCAGGGCCACCCCGCCGCTGCGGCTGGTATGCAGCAGCGTGCATGCGAAGCCCTCCAGCCGGCGCGCCACCGCCTGACCGATCCGCCCGAACCCCACGACGCCGACCGTAGCGCCGTGCAGGTCGCGGCCCAGCAGCAGCTCGGGCTCCCAGGTGCGCCATTGCCCGCTGCGCACGAAGGCCTCGCCCTCCACCAGGCGGCGGCTGATGCCGAGCATCAGCGCGACGGCGAGGTCTGCGGTCGAGTCGGTGAGCACTCCGGGCGTGTTTCCCACCGGGATTCCGCGGGCAGTGGCCTCACCGAGGTCGATGTTGTCCACGCCCACCGCATAGTTCGAGATGGCGCGCAGCAGCGGGCAGGCGGCCAGCAGCTCGGCGTTCACCGGATCGGTGAGCATCGAGAGCAGGCCCTCGGCCCGCGCGGCGTGGGCGCGCAGGTCGTCGGGGCCCGGGGGCAGGCGCTGGGGCCACAGATCGACCTCGTGCTCGGCTCCCAGCCGCTCGAGCGCCGTCCCGGGCAGGTGGCGGGTCACGAACACGCGGGCCATGTGGCGGGACGCTAGAGCACACGACCACAAGCCGGTGCGCCTGCCAGGATTGCCCGCCGTGTCTCGCCTCACCGTGCTCGCAGCGGTGCTCGCCGCCGCCCTCGTGCCCGTTCCCTCCGCCCTGGCCCAGGGCGGAGCGTCCGCACCCGATTTCGACGATCCCTGCCCCGCCGTCTACCCCGGGCAGGGCGCCTCCAAGGCGAGCATCGCGCGCTGGATGGCCGGCGGGGCGGCGGCCCGCGGCCTGCCGTGGGAGCTGCCGGTGATGGCGGGACTGGCCGAGAGCGGCCTGAGCAACCTGCGCGGCACGAGCTACAGCGGCTTCTTCGGGATGAGCCAGGCTCTCAACGCCGGCGACTATCGCGGCTTTCCCAAGCGGCCCGACCTCCAGCTGCGCTGGTTTCTCGACACCGCCGTCGCGGTGCGCCAGCGCCGGGTGGCCGAAGGCCGCCCCGACCCGGCCGCCGATCCGGCGGCCTTCGGGCTGTGGGTGGCCGACATCGAGCGGCCCGCGCCCGAGAACCGGTCGGGCTACCAGAAGTACCTCGAGCAGGCGAGCGGGCTCACCGGGGACGGTTGCCCCGCGCCGGTCCGAGCGGACTCGGTCGCACCGGGGCTGCAGCTGAAGGTGGCCGCCAGGCAGCGACCGCTGTCGGCCGGCGGCATCACCCTGCGCCTGCGCTGCCCCGGCGGCGACTGCCTGGCCGGCGCCTTCGGGAGCGTCGTCGTGGGCAAGCGCACCCTCACGATGCGGGCCGCCGCGGTCGACCCCGAGGGTGGCTGGGCCACGCTCGTGCTCGGCCTACCGAGGGCCGCGCGCAAGCTGCTCGCGCGTGAGCGCCGGCTGCGCGCGACGGTTACGGGCGTGGTCGCCGACGACGCCGCCAACGCCACCAGCGCCGCCCGCAGCGTGCGACTGATCCTGTGAATGCCGGGGTGAGTATCTTCGGTGAATGGCGAGGGATACCGGGCTCCCCCAAGCGGACGCGCAGTTCGACTTCAACCGCGCCCGCAGACGCCGTGCGCTGGGACGCCTGTCGGCCCGGCTGCGGGGTGAGCCGGGCGACGTCAACCACATCCTCCCCTTCGAGGAGGTCGTCCAGGCCCTCGGCTGGCGCGGCGAGCGCCGCCTCGGCCAGGAGCTGATCACGCTCGACTCGATCGTCGGCACCGTTGACCGGGCGCGCGAGTTCGACCGCCGCTTTCGCCCCACCTCGCAACGGGTGCGTCCGCGCTGGGAGCGGATCGCGGTCGCGCAGCGCCGCGGCGAGGGGATGCCTCCCATCGACGTCTATCGCATCGGCGACATGCACTTCGTCAAGGACGGCCACCACCGCGTCTCGGTGGCGCGCGCGCTCGGGCACAACGACATCAACGCCTACGTGACCGAGGTGCTCACCCAAGTGGGCGCCAACCGCGAGATCCGGCTGTCCGACCTGCCCCTGAAGAGCCATGAGCGGCTCTTCTACGAGCGCGTACCCCTGCCCGAGGACGCCCGCGCGCGCATCAAGATCTCCGACGAGTGGCGCTACGCGGCGCTGGCCGAGGCGGTGGAGGCATGGGGCTTTCGGGCCATCCAGGACCGCGGCGAGCTGATGGGCCGCCCCGAGGTGGCGCTGGCCTGGTTCAAGGACGAGTACGAGCCGGTGATCGAGTTGCTCAAGGAAGCCGACCTGATCGGCAGCGGCACGGAGACCGAGGCCTACATGCGCGTGTCACACCTGCGCTATCTGGTCTTGCGCACCCACGAATGGGACGACGCCGTGGTGGAGGCCATTCGCCGCGACCTCACGCACCCCAGCGCCGACGACGACACGATGGTGCGCCGCCTGCGGCGCGAGCTCAAGTAGCGGTCGTATCGTCCTCGCGGCGCGCCGCGGGATCCTCACCCACGACCTCCTGCGCGCGCTCACCGTGGCCGTCGCCCGTGGTGGCCGCCGGGCCGCGCCCGCCCACCATCAGGTTGCGCCCGTCCTCTGGGTCGAACAGCTGCAGGCGGGTGACGTCCACCCAGAGCTCGGCCTCCTGGCCTTCGGCCACCGTGCTCGCCGGCTCGAGACGGGCCACGATGCGCCCCTCCTCGCCCTCCATCGGGATCTCGCCGCCGCCGGCGTCCTCGGCCAGCTCGCGCAGCTCCGCCGACTCGATGGTCTGATCGGTCTCCACCGTGAAGTGCGCGTAGAGCTCCGCGCCCATCGACTCGACGACCTCGATCTGGGCCGTGAACGTGGCGCCCTTGTCCTTGGCCTCCCCCACCAGCGCGGCGTCCTCGAAGTGCTCGGGCCGGATGCCCGCGATCAGCTGCTTGCCGCTGTGACCGCTCACCGCCTGTCGTAGATCGTCGGGGAGGCGCACGTCGCCGAAGGGCAGCTTGACCGTGCCGTCCTCGACCGTCGCGGGCATGAAGTTCATGGCCGGCGACCCCACGAAGCCGGCCACGAACAGGTTGACCGGCTCGTTGTAGAGCTCCATCGGCGAGCCCACCTGCTGGATCAGGCCCGCGCGCATCACGGCCACGCGGTCACCGAGGGTCATCGCCTCGGTCTGGTCGTGGGTCACGTAGACCGTGGTGGTGCCGAGCGACTGCTGGATGCGCGCCACCTCGGTGCGCATGGCCACGCGCAGCTTGGCGTCGAGGTTGGACAGCGGCTCGTCCATCAGGAAGGCCGAGGGCTCGCGCACGATCGCCCGGCCCATGGCCACGCGCTGGCGCTGACCGCCCGAGAGCTGCGAGGGCTTGCGGTCGAGGTGCGCCTCGAGGTCGAGCACCTTGGCGGCGTCGCCGACCTTCTGGTCGATCTCGCCCTTGTCCACGCCGCGCAGCTTGAGCGCGAAGCCCATGTTGTCGCGCACGCTCATGTGTGGGTAGAGCGCGTAGTTCTGGAACACCATCGCGATGTCGCGGTCCTTCGGCGCCTTGTCGTTGACCACTTCGTCGCCGATGCGCAGCTCGCCGTCGGTGATGTCCTCGAGCCCCGCGATCATGCGCAGCGCCGTGGACTTGCCGCAGCCCGAAGGCCCCACGAGGATCACGAACTCGCCGTCCGCGATCTCGAGGTTCATTTCCTTGACGGCCTCGAAGCCGTCCGGATAGCGCTTGGTCAGGTTGCTGAGGGTGATGCCTGCCATGAGAGGGCCTCCTTATCCCTTCACGGCGCCGGCAGTGAGACCCGCGACGATCCGGCGCTGGAAGATCAGGACCATGATGATGATGGGCACGGTGACCACCACCGAAGCGGCGCAGATGGCCGCGATCGGCTGCTCGAACTGCGACGCGCCGGTGAAGAAGGCCAGCGCTGCGGGCACGGTTCGAGCGGCGTCGGTGGAGGTGAGGGTGTTGGCGAAGATGAAGTCGTTCCAGGCGAAGATGAAGACCAGGATCGCGGCCGTGAAAACGCCGGGCGCGGCCAGCGGCACGATGATCTTGCGAAAGGCCTGGAAGGGGGTGGCCCCGTCCACCTGGGCCGCCTGTTCGAGCTCCCACGGGATCTCCCGGAAGAAGGCCGACAGCGTATAGATGGCCAGCGGCAGGGTGAAGGTCATGTAGGGGATGATCAGCCCGAGCCAGGTGTCGTAGAGACCGAGCGAGCGCCACATGTCGAACAGTGACCCGACGATCGAGATCGGGGGGAACATGGCCACGGCCAGGGCGCCCGACAGGATCAGGACCTTGCCCGGGAAGTCAAGCCGCGAGGTGGCGTAGGCCGCCATCGCCGCCAGGACGATCGAGATGAAGGTGGCGATCGCCGCGATGCCGATCGAGTTGATCAGCGCGGCGATGAACTGGTCGTCGGAGAAGATGACCTCGTAGTTCTCGAACGAGAAGCCCGAGAAGAACTTGCCGTCGCCGATCTGCTCCGGCTTCTTGAGCGACAGCGACGCGATCCAGACCACGGGGATGAGCGCGTACAGGAGCACGACGAGGATGCCGATCCCCCAGAGCACGCGCTCCTTGTTGGTATGGCCTTCCACCTCAGGTCTCTCCCCTCTGCTGAGCGGTGCTCGTGCCCAGGCCCTTGACGAACAGCACGGCGATCAGGATCACGCACAGGAAGATCAGGATCGAGATCGCGGAGCCGAGGCCCAGGTTGACGCGGTTGATCAGGACGTTGTAGCCCAGGATGGACACCGTTTCGGTGCCCAGCGCCCCTCCCGGTTGGATGATGAAGGGCGAGTCGAATATTCGGAACGCGTCGAGCGTGCGGAACAGGAGCGCCACCAGGATCGCGGGCTTCATGAGCGGGATGGTGATGCGGAAGAAGCGCTGCACCGTGCTCGCGCCGTCCACCTTGGCCGCCTCGTGCAGCTCGTCCGGCACCAGTGCCAGGCCGGCGAGCAGCAGCAGCGCCATGAACGGTGTCGTCTTCCAGATCTCGGCCAGGATGATCACCACCAGCGAACCCTCCTTGGTGTTGAGGGGCTGCGCGTCATCGGAGATGAGCGGCAGGCCGGCAACGAAGCCGCTGGTGGGATCGAACGCGTACTTCCAGGCGAACGCGGCGACCACGGTGATGATGCCGTAGGGGATCAGGATGGCCGCGCGCACCGGGCCGCGGCCGAAGATGGCGCGGTGCATGACCAGCGCGATGGCCATGCCCAGCACGAGCTCGAAGGACACCGAGACAACGGTGATGATCACGGTGGTGAGCACGTCGGACCACCAGGTCGTCGATGAGAGGACGTCACCGTAGTTGGCGAGGCCGACGAACTCCTTGTCGTCAGGGAAGCGCAGGTCGAACTTCTGCAGCGAGAGGTAGAAGGCGTAGCCGATCGGATAGCCCGTGACCACCAGCATCGCGATCACGGCCGGCGCGCACAGCAGGTACGCGAGCTTGCGCTCGGCCTTGGTCCTGTCGGTGACCTTCTTCTTCTCGGGCGGCTTGGTGGTCGACGCCGTGGTAGCTCCTGCCTGGGCGGCCTCCATCAGAAGATGCTCCCCTCGCTCGCGAGCTCGATCCGTTCACGAAGCGTGTCCACGATGTTGTCCGGTGAGATGCCGTCCGGCGGGTGGTAGGTCTTCTGGATCGCCAGCGAGATGTCGCTGTAGGCGGGTGTGACCGGCCGCGGCGCGGCGGCGTCGATCGACTCGCGCAGCTCGTCCGCGAACGGGAATGCCTTCTCGACCTGCTTGGTCTGATAGACGGACTCGGTGGTGGGCGGCAGGCCGCCCAGCTCCGCCGCGTCACCCTGATGCGCCTCGTTGGCGATGCACTCGGCGGCGTCGAAGGCCAGCTCCGGCTCCGGGGCGAACGCGGAGACACCGATGTTGATGCCACCAAGCGGCGGCCGGCTCTCCTTGTCCTTGTCGGTGCGCGGGTAGCGCGCCCAGCCGATGTTCTTCTGGAAGTCCTCGGAGATCGCGGCGGCGCTCGGATAGATGAACGAGTAGTTGACCTGATAGTCCGAGCGCTCGGACTCGAAGCCCAGGCGCGCCTGGTCCTCGCGATTGGTCGACATGCCGGGGGGCGCCGCAGGCGAATTGGCGAGCTTGTCCTCGATCTCGGCGGCGCGCTTGGCCGTGTCGTCGACCGCCACGTCGCCGTTCTCATTGACGATCTCGCCACCGGCGCCCGCGATGAGTGAGTTGATCCAGACGGTGAGACCCTCGTACTGCGCGGCCTGGACCTCCACCGCGGTCTTGTTCTCCACGGCCTGGTCGATCATCTCGTCCCAGGTGAAGTCGTCCGGCGGCGGGTCCACGCGGTCCTTGCGGTACCAGAGCAGCTGCGTGTTGCTGGTGAAGGGGATCGCCCACGTCTTGCCCTGGTACTGGACCGTCTTGAGCGGGCCCTCGAGCTTGCCCTCCTCGGCGGCGGTCTTGCGCTCGCCCTCCCAGGGGAGGATCCAGCCCGCCTCGGCCAGCTCGGCCGTCCAAATCACGTCCATCCCGACCAGCGTGAGCGTGTCGTCTTCAGCCGCCAGCCGGCGCACGATCAGCTCGCGCTGCTGGTTGGCGTCGGTCGGGAGCTTCACGTAGTTGATCTGGTAGCGGCCGTCGGCCTCCTTGTTGCAGTCGGCCACCGCCTTGTCGAAGGCGCCACCGGGCTCGTTGAAGACGTACCAGTTGATCTGGCGCGCGCCCTCTCCACCCTCGTCGCCACCGACGCCGCATCCCACCCCGAGAGCGAAGATCAATGCCGTCAGCACTGCGCACAGCGTCCGCATTCCGTGCCTGCTCCCCTCCTCCTCGACCGTCACCTCAGCGGCACTTACCCACTGTGGACCTCGTTGAAGCAAAGCCCGCCCAACAACCTTGAGACAACGTTTTCCGCACCCTAGACAGATTGTGCTGTCAGTGTCAAGGTGACCTTCGCCAGGCGCGACGGCGGGAAGCATTGCGCGGTAAATACATGGGGCACAGCAGTGCTCCGTAAGCGGCTCAGAACGTTTTCTGCATGGTCGATACCAAGCCAACAACGCCGCGCAAGGACGGGCCGGCGAGACGCCCGACCATGCACGACGTGGCCGGCGTGGCGGGCGTCAGCCTGAGCACCGTGTCGCGAGTCGTGAACGAGCACGGCAGCGTCCGGGCAGACCTGGCCGAGCGGGTGCGCGACGCCGTCGACCTGCTCGGGTACCGCCGCGACCTCACAGCCAGCACCCTGCGCCGGGCGGACCGCGTGTCGGCCAGCGTCGGCCTCGTGTTCGAGGACGTGTCCAACCCCTTCTTCTCCGCCATCCACCGCGGGGTGGAGGAAGTGGCGCGAGGCCGCGGCGTCCTGATCTTCGTCGGCAGCTCCGACGAGGATCCGGGGCGCGAGCGCGAGCTCGTCCACGGCTTCTGCGGGCGCCGCGTGGACGGTCTCATCGTCGCACCCGTGGCGCGTGACCAGAGCTACCTGCTGCGCGAGCTGGCGGCCGGCATGGCGGTGGTCTTCATCGACCGCCCGCCCGAGGCGATCGAGGCCGACGCCGTGCTGATCGACAATCCCGCGGCGGCAGCCGGAGCCGTCGACCACCTCGTCGAGGCGGGGCACCGGCGCATCGCCTTCCTCGGGGACCGCGAGCAGATCTTCACAGCGCGCGAGCGCCGTGCCGGATACCGCGAGGCGCTCGCCCGCCACCTCATTCCGCTGGACGACGAGCTGGTGCGAACCGGCCTCGAGGACAGCGACTCGAGCTTCCGGGCGACGCAGGAGCTGCTCGCCCTGGACGAGCCCCCGAGCGCCCTGCTCACCAGCCAGAACCTGATCACGATCGGCGCTGTCCGTGCGCTGCAGGCCGCCGGGAGCCAGCACGAGGTGGCGATGGTGGGCATCGACGACCTGGTGCTGGCCGACGCCGTCGAGCCCCCCATCACCGTGGTGTCACAGGATCCGGTAACTCTCGGCCACGCCGCGGCCGAGCTACTGTTCGAGCGGCTCGACGGAGCCGCGGGACCGGTCCGGCCACGTGTTGATGCCCACGCGGCTTATCGACCGCGGATCGGGCCGCATCCCCGGTCCGGCCGCCGGTTGAGCGCCTCAGGCAGGCGTCGCTAGGGCGCCGTCGCCAGCACGCCTGCGTGGGCCGCCAGCGTGCCGTCGCGCAAGCGCCCTGCCGGGTCTCGACACGCGCCTCTCCGTGCCGGGCTACCGGGCACGGCTCGGCGGTGGTGTTGATCAGCACCATGTGGGCGCCGCGCCGGAACGCGAGCACACCAGGGTCGGCGTCGAGCAGCTCCACCGCGCCGCTCAGCTCGCGCCGGGCACTGATCAGCTCACGGACGAGCCTGAGCGTGGAGCCGGGCGTGTCGCGCTGGGCCTCCACGTTGGTGGTGGCCGGATCGACCGGCGGCAGCCACGGCTCGCCGCTGGTGAAGCCCCCCGAGGGAGTCGAGTCCCACTGCATCGGGTGGCGGTAACGGTCGCGCCCCGCGCGGTCGTAGATTCGCTCGCCCCCCGGTCCCTCGCCCTGTCCGATCTCGTCGCCTTGGAACAGGAACGAGGGTCCGGGCAGGGTGAGCAGGAGCAGCGCCGCGGCGTCCGCATTCTCGGGACCGAAGCGCGTGGCCAGCCGCCCGAAGTCGTGGTTGGAGAGCGCCCAGGCGGCGCCGGGGAGGCTCGTGGTGCCTTCGATGGCCGTGCGCAGGCGGTCGGCCTGCCAGGGGGCGTGAAGCAGCTCGAAGGCGAAGGCAGCGTCGAAGTGGTCGAGGTAGGGCTGCCATTTGGCGCTGGGCAGATAGACCTCCCCCACGAGGAAGGCGTCGCCGACCGCCTCGCGGATCTTGGCCAGCGCCGTGCCGGTGTCGGGTGCGTTGCGCGAATGGGTGAGCGCGAGCTTTGCCTCGTCCGGCCGCAGCGGCAGCCCGAACGGCTCGCTGGCGGGCGGGTCGTCGCGCAGCTGCGCGTCCTTGAGCAGCCGGTCGATGGCATCCACGCGGTAGCCGGCGGCGCCGCGCTCGAGCCAGAAGCGCAGCACGTCCTGCATGGCGGCGACCACCTCGGGGTTGCGCCAGTCCAGGTCAGGCTGCTCGGGATAGAACGAGTGCAGGTACCAGCGCCCGTTGAGCGGGCTCCAGGCCGGTCCGCCGAAGGCCGAGGACCAGTTGTTGGGCTCGTCGGCCCAGATGTACCAGTCCGGATGCTCGCGGAACCAGGGGTGCTCGATGGAGGTGTGACAGGGGACCAGATCGAGCAGCACGTCGATCCCGCGCTCGCGCGCGGCGACCACCAGCGAATCGAAGTCACTCAGGGTGCCGAACGTCGGGTCGACACCCTTGTAGTCGGAGACGTCGTAGCCGAAGTCGTGCATCGGCGAGGGATAGAAGGGCGAGATCCACAGGGCGTCGATCCCGAGCCAAGTCAGGTGGTCGAGCCGCGACTCGATCCCGGGAAGATCCCCGACTCCGTCGCCGTCGGAATCCTGGAACGAGCG
Source organism: uncultured Thermoleophilaceae bacterium (assembly GCA_963813495.1). Taxonomy (GTDB): domain Bacteria; phylum Actinomycetota; class Thermoleophilia; order Solirubrobacterales; family Thermoleophilaceae; genus JACVRW01. Next base: position 551,292 of record CAWEZC010000010.1, on the reverse strand, counting down.
CGGATAGATCTGGTAGACGACGGCGTCCGGTCGCATCGGCCCGCCAGGCTAGAGCACGCCTGGCGAGCGCTGCTGATGCGACGGCGGGTCGCTACGACTGGGCGGTCTGCAGGGCCTGCTCCTCGTGGCGGCCCTCCGCGATCTCCTCGGCGAGCTTGTCGCAGAAGGCGGGCAGGTCGTCGGGCCTGCGGCTCGTCACCAGCCCGCTGTCGACGTGCACCTCCTCGTCGACCCAGTTTCCGCCGGCGTTCTTGATGTCGGTACGCAGGCTGGGCCAGGACGTCAGCGTGCGGCCTCTCACGACGTCGGCCTCCACGAGCGTCCAGGGGCCATGGCAGATCGACGCCACCGGCTTGCCCGCCTCGAAGAACGCACGCGTGAAGGCGACCGCGTCTGCGTCGGTGCGCAGGAGGTCCGGGTTCGCCACGCCGCCGGGCAGCACAAGGCCGTCGTAGTCGCCGGCGTCGGCCTCCGCCACCGTCTTGTCCACGTCGAACCTGTCGCCCTTGTCGAGATGGTTGAAGCCCTGGATCTGGCCGCCTTCGAGCGAGACCAGCTCAGGCGTTCCGCCCTCGTCCTGGACCTTGTTCCAGGGCTCGGTCAGCTCCACCTGCTCGACGCCGTCGGTGAGCAGGAAGGCGACCTTCTTTCCGTTCAGCCGGTCAGGCATTTCATCCTCTTTCGTCTCGAAAACCTCTCGCTTTCGGGGTACCGGATCGACTTCGGCCTAAACCGCATGTATCCGGGGTAACGAAGGCGCCATGGCCGCTCCTCGAAGCGGCCGAGGGCACCCGGCTGCACCGAGCGGTTGGCGCGCTCGACCTCACGGCGTCGGCACGGGCATCTTCGTGATCATCGGCGAGGCGATCGCGCAGTCCGGCCCCGCGCTCGTGATCTCGTTCCTGCTCGCGGGCATCACCTGCATCTTCTCGGCGTACGGATACCGCCACTCCCGCCTGCGCCGTGGGGAGGATCCGCAGCCCTCGCAGTAGCGTGCGGCGCTCATGAGCGCCGCGATGGCCGACATCGAGGCCACCGACTACCACACCGCGGGAGAGCCCTTCCGCATCGTCACGGCGGGCACGCCGGAGATCCCGGGCGCCGACGTTCGCGAGCGCCGCGCGTACGCGACGCGCAGCGAGAACGTGGACGCGCTGCGCCGGCTGCTCTGCCATGAGCCGCGCGGGCACGCCGACATGTATGGCTGCTTTCTCGTGCCCCCCGACGACGGCGGCGCGCACCTGGGAGTGCTCTTCTGGCACCGCGAGGGCTACTCCACCGCCTGTGGCCACGGCACGATCGCGCTGGGAGCGTGGGCGCTCGACAGCGGCCGTGTCCATGGCCCGTCGGACGGCGACACCGACGTGGTGATCGACGTGCCGTCCGGGCGCGTCCGCGCGCGTGCGCGCCGCCGCAACGGGCGGGTGCGCTCGGTCGCGTTCCGAAACGTGCCCGCCTACGTGCTGGCCCGCGGCGTGCGCGTGCCCGCCTCGGGCCGCAAGCTCGAGGTGGACCTGGCCTACGGCGGAGCCATCTACGCCTGCGCCGATGTCCGCAGCGCGGGGCTCTCCGTGAACCCCGAGCAACACCGGGAGCTGACCTCGCTCGGCTGCGAGATCAAGCGCGCGCTCGACGGCACGGAGCATGCCCGGCACCCGAGCGACGAGCGGCTCTCGGGCGTCTACGGCACGGTGTTGTACGAGGACCTCGGCCGGGGGTCGGAGGGCCTTAGCCAGCGCAACGTCACGGTGTTCGCCGACGGCGAGCTCGACCGCTCGCCCTGCGGCTCGGGCACCTCGGCCCGCCTTGCGCTGCTGGCGGAGGAGGGAGCGCTGGCGCCCGGTGAACCGCTGCGCCACGAATCGATCGTGGGCACCGTGTTCGATGGCCGCGTGGTGGAGCGGGTACAGGCCGAAGGGCGGCCGGCGGTGGTCACCGAGGTGGAGGGCAGCGCCTTTCGGACCGGCGAGCACCGCTTCGTGCTCGATCCGCACGACCCGCTGGACACGGGGTTCCTGCTGCCATGAGCGGGCCACCCTTTCTCGATGCCGGGGCCGTGGCCCGCCTGCTCTCCCCTCGAAGGGCCGTCGACGCCCTGGAGGCCGCGCTTCGGGAGGGGCTCGACCCCGAGCAGGACGCGCCGCGCTCTTCCCTGGCCACAGGCAGCGGCGAGCTGCTCGTGATGCCGGCGAGCACGCCGGATGCCCTGGGGGTGAAGCTCGCGAGCGTCGCGCCGGGCAACCCCGGGCGCGGGCTGCCGCGCATCCAGGGGATCTATGTCCTGTTCGATCCCGAGACACTCGCCCCCGCCGCGCTCGTCGACGGCAGCGCCCTCACCTGCCTGCGCACCGCCGCCGTGTCGGCTCTCGCCGTGCGTCATCTGGCCCCCACGGACGCGTGCCGGCTGCTGGTGTTCGGCAGTGGCCCGCAGGCGGCCGGCCACGTGGAGGCGCTGCGCGCCGTACGGCCGCTCGAGTGGGTTGACGTGGTGGCCCGCGACCGCGGGCGGGTGGCGCGTCTGATCGAGCGCTGCCGCGCAGCCGGGCTCCACGCGCGGGCGCCGGGCTCGCTGCGGGATGCGCTGGGCGCGGCCGACATCGTCTGCTGTGCCACCACCGCCCGCGAGCCGCTCTTCCACGGTGGCTCGGTGGGCGACGACGCGACCGTCGTGGCGATCGGCTCCCATGAGCCGGAGGCGCGCGAGGTCGACGAGCGGCTGGTGGGTCGCTCGACGGTCGTGGTCGAGTCTCGAGCGAGCGCGCTCCGCGAGGCCGGCGACCTTATCCAGGCGATCGCGGCCGGGGCCTCCCGCGCGGAGTCGCCGGCCAACCTCGCGGAGCTGGTGACCGGTCGCCTGAACCTGCCCGCGCAGCGCCCGCGCCTGTTCAAGAGCACCGGCATGGCGTGGGAGGACGCGGTGGTGGCGGGCGCCCTGTGGCAGGCAAGGGCTGAGAGCCCCTAGAGGCGGTCGAGGACCTCGCCGGCCGAGTGCTCGCCCGAACGCACCGCACCGTCCATATAGCCGTTCCAGACGGTGGCGTACTCGGCGCCGGCCCAGTGCAGCGGGCCGATCGCCTCGCGCAACGCGGGCCCGTAGGCCGTCCAGGCTCCGGTGGGCAGGTGACAGCCGTAGCAGCCGCGGCTCCACTCCTCCTCGGCCCAGAGCCGTTCGACGTAGGCGTCGGGCCGCGCCGCCCGTGGCCCGTAGAGCCGCGCGAAGCAGTCGATCACCGCCGCGCGCCGCTCCTCCGCCGGCACACGGCCGAGCTCGCGCGCCCGCCGCCCCTCCAGGAACCCGAGCAGCACGCCGGGAGAGGCGTCCGGCGGCGAATTGTCGAACGTCAGCCTGATCGGACCCGTGTCGCTCGTGCCCTGCCCCGAGAGGCCCTCCTCGCGCCAGAAGGGCCGGTCGTAGACGGCCATGCACTTGGCCACCGTGCCCAAGGGCATTCTCTGGGTGAGCTGGTCGCGGTAACCGGGCAGGGGCGGGTCGTAGGCGATCCGGCTCGCGAGCGTGGGAGCGATCGCCAGGATCGCCCGGCGGCCGCGGGCCACCACGCCGTCGGCATGGGCCGTCACCCCGTCCGGGCCGTGCTCGATCCGGCGCACCGGCGCGGAGAGCACCACGCGCTCGGAGCCGAGCCGCCGGGCCAGGCCCAGCGGCACCAGCTGCGACCCGCCGACGAAGCGGTCCTGCTGGGCGCCGCCCTCGGTGTCGAAGAGCCGTTCCAGACCGCCCGCCGAGTGGATGTAGAAGAGCACGTGGAGCAGCGACATGTCCTCCGGCTGCGCTGCCCAGACGGCCTCGATTCCGAGCTCGAGCAGCATGCGACCGGCCCTGGTGGCGAGGTTTCGGCGCATCCAGGTGGCGGCCGTCTGCCCATCGAGGCGGGCTGCATTGGGGGCCTCCCACGGGGCGTCCAGCGGCACACTGCGGGCCAGCCGGTTGAGCCGTCGCTGAGCGCGCTCCACGTCGAGCAGGACGACCGGGTTGATGCGCGGGATCGCGCCGCGGTAGCGGCGCAGGCTGCCCGAGTACTCGATCACGTTGAAGCCCTCGCTGTGAGTGGGGAACGTCTCCACTCCGAGCTCGCCGGCGAGCGCGGCGAGCCGGTCCTGTGTGGGGCCGATCCACTGGGCGCCCACCTCCACGACCTTGCCTTCGCCCAGGTCGTGGTTGAGCACCCGTCCGCCCACCCGGTCGCGAGCTTCGAGCACCACCACCGAGGCCCCTTGGCCCACCAGCTCCCGGGCCGCCGCCAGACCGGCGAACCCGGCTCCCACCACCACGACGTCGGCCTCGTGCGTCGGGGGCCCGCTCATCGGCGGCAACCCTACCGGCCGTACCACGACGCCCATTCGCGGCTGACCACCAGGGTGGTGCTGGCGCCGTGACGGTGGAGCCCGTGTTCTCGCTCGCACTGGTCGTGGAGCGGCGGAGGGCATACGGGCCGCTCGCGGCCGCGGCCGAATAGGCGCGCGACCCCGTTATCGTGCCGGCGGATGGCTTCGGCTTCGCGCACCCCTGAGCGCGAGGAGGAGCGCCGGCTCAACATGAGGACGCTCGTGATCGCGAGCGCCGCCTCAGCTTCGGCGGCCGCCGTCACCTCGCAACTCTGGATCGCCGGCACCTGGCTGGCGGCAGCGATCACCCCTGTGCTGGTGGCGCTGCTGAGCGAGGCGCTGCACCGCCCCACCGAGAAGATCGCCCGCGCCTGGACCAGCGACCGCCCCCGGGAGGCGCTCAGCCGGCGCCCGGTGGACGCTCCGCCCGCGCCCCGATCTCCGTCCGAGCGCACGGCAGGCGAAGGACCACCGGTGCGGATCTACCGCCAGCCCTCGGCTGCGCCGCCGCGGCGGGGCAAGATCGCGCTCGGGGTGGTGGCCGCCACTGCCGCGCTGGCCTTTGGGATCGCGGTGGTCACCATCACCGTGGGCGAGCTGATCGCCGGCGAGTCGATCGGAAAGGGCGACCGGCGCACGACGTTCGTGCCCGGAAAGTCGAACAAGGCCGACAAGCGCGACGACCCCGCCGCCACCGACGGCACCGAACAGCCCGCGCCGGTGACCGAGACCGTGACCACGCCCGGCGAGCAGCCCACCGAACCGGTCGAGCCGCCCACCACCACACCGGCGCCGAGCCAGCCCGCTCCCTCGACCGGCACGCCCACCGAGACGACGCCTGCGCCCTAGCGGACACATGCGACCATCACGGTGATGGCGCACCCACACCATCACGGTCAGGGCAGCCACGTCCAGACCGACGACTCGCGCCGCCTGGTGGCGGCCCTCGTGCTGATCCTGCTCTTCATGGCCGTGGAGGTCGTGGTCGGTGTGCTCGCGTCGTCGCTCGCACTGCTCTCCGATGCGGCGCACATGCTCACCGATGCGGGAGCGATCGCGCTCGCGCTGTTCGCCGCCCACATCGCCCGCCGGCCACCGCAGGGGGAGTTCACCTTCGGCTATCGGCGGGCCGAGATCCTCTCTGCCCAGCTCAACGGCGCGACCCTGGTCGCGCTCGGAGCGGTCATCGTCTTCGAGGGCGTGCGCCGGCTGATCAACCCGCCCGACGTGGAGGGCGCGGCCGTACTGGTGGTCGCCGTGGTGGGGATCGCGGTCAACCTGCTGGCGACCGTGATCCTGTCCGGCGCCAACCGGCGTAGCCTGAACGTCGAGGGCGCCTTCCAGCACGTGCTCAACGACCTGTTCGCGTTCATCGCCACGGCGGTCGCCGGTGCCGTGATCCTGATCACCGGCTTCGGGCGTGCGGATGGGATCGCGGCTCTGCTGGTCGCCGCGCTGATGCTCTACTCGGGCTTCGGGCTGCTGCGCGACTCGGGCCGCGTTCTCCTCGAGGCCGCCCCGCGCGACCTCGACCCGGACGAGATCGGCCATGCGCTGGCCGCCGAGCCTCACGTGATCGAGGTCCATGACCTGCACGTCTGGGAGGTCACCTCCGGGTTTCCGGCTCTCTCGGCCCACGTGACCGTCCGCCCGGGCTGCGACACGCAGGCCCACCGCCGGCGGCTTGCCCAGCTGCTGCACGATCGCTTCGAGATCACCCACTCGACGCTGCAGGTGGAGTCGCTGCACGAGGGGCCGCTGACCATCGCGCCCCTCGGGCGCGAGAGCGGTTCCTGAAGCCATCGCCGTGGACGTCACGATCAGCCACCCAGACAAGCTGCTGTTTCCCGACGACGGCATCAGCAAGGGTGAGCTCGCCGCCTACTACGAGCGGGTGGCGGAGTTCATGCTGCCCCACATCCGCGCCCGCCCGGTGAGCATGCAGCGCTTCCCTGACGGGATCGGTGGCAAGGGCTTCTTCCACAAGGACATCCCCGACTACTTCCCCGCCTGGATACGGCGAGTGGAGGTGCCGAAGGCAGGCGGGACGGTCACCCACGTCACGGTCCACGACCCCGACACGCTCGTCTACCTGGTGGGGCAGAACTGCATCACCCCTCACGTCTGGCTCTCGCGCGCGGATCGCATCGAGCAGCCGGACCGCCTGGTGTTCGACCTCGACCCGCCGCCGGGCAGCGACTTCAGCTCCGTTCGCCGTGCGGCCCGATGGACGGGCGAGCTGCTCGACGAGCTCGGCTTCACGCCCTTCGCTCAGGTGACCGGCTCCAAGGGCATTCACGTCTGGACCGCGCTGCGACGCCGGGCCACGTTCGACGACGTGGGCGACTTCGCCCGTAGCGCCGCCGAGGTGCTGGCCCAACGCCATCCCGAGGAGCTCACCACCGAGTTCCGCAAGGCCAAGCGCGCGGGTCGCATCCTCGTGGACGTGGCCCGTAACCGGTACGCGCAGACCGCCGTACCGCCGTACGCCGTGCGGCCCCGCCCGCACGCTCCTGTGGCCACGCCGATCGAGTGGGCCGAGTTGTCGGACTCGCGCCTGGCGCCCGACCGCTGGACCGTCCGCAACCTCGTCCGCCGCCTCAAGGCAAAGGGCGACCCGTGGGCGGACATGGACGCCCACGCCCGCGGCATCTCGAGCGCGCGCCGCAAGGTGGACTCGCTGCTCGCCTGACCGGCACCGTTTCCGCCCCGGCTCGACGGGTAGAGAAAACCCATGGCGATCCCGCCCATCGACCTGTTGCTCGACCGCGCTGAGGAGACAGGCTGCCTCACCCTGTCCGAGCTGTCGGAGCTGGTCGAGGAGCACGACCTCTCCGACACCCACGCCCAGGCTCTCGCCGACCGCCTCGAGGCGCGCGGCATCGAACTGAGCGACGATTGCGGCCGCCATACCGCGGAGTCCGCTCACTACGAGAACCCGGAGCTGGCCGTGCTGACCAGCGACACGCTCCAGCTCTTTCTCCGCGACGTCCGCCGCCACCCGCTGCTGAGCGGCGCCGAGGAGATCGAGCTGGCCAAGCGGATCGAGCAGGGCGACCTCGTGGCCAAGGAGCGCATGATCAACTCCAACCTGCGCCTCGTGGTCTCGATCGCGAAGAAGTTCCAGGGCCACGAGCTGTCGCTGCTCGACCTGATCCAGGAGGGCATCCTCGGCCTGATCCGGGCCAGCGAGAAGTTCGACTGGCGCAAGGGCTACAAGTTCTCCACCTACGCGACTTTCTGGATCCGCCAGGCACTGCAGCGCGGTCTGGCCAATCAGGGGCGGACGATCCGCATCCCGGTGCACATCGGCCAGCGTGAGCGCAAGATCGTCCGCGTCGAACGCGACCTCGCGCTGCGGCTCGGCCGGGCGCCGACCGACGTCGAGATCGCCGAGGAGGCCGGCCTCACCGAAGCCGAGATTCAGGAGACGCGTGACTTCGCCCGTACCGTGACCAGCCTCGACCGCCCGGTGGGCGAGAACGGAACCAGCGGACTGGGGGACCTGCTCCCGAGCGGCGAGCGCGGCCCGGTCGAAGAGGCCGAGATCGGCCTGCGCGAGGAGGCCGTACACGCGGCTCTCGACCAGCTGCCGGACGAGGAGCGCGAGGTCATCCGCCTGCGCTACGGAATAAACGGGATCGAGCCCACGCCGCTACGCGAAGCCGGCCGCCGGCTCGGCCTTTCCCCCGAGCGGGTCCGGCGCATCGAGCACAAGGCGCTCGAACGTCTGGCTGAAACGCGCGAGGTCGCCGGTCTGGCCGAAGCCGCCTGAGGCGGGCTGCACCACGCCTGCGTAGCGGTCCCGCAGCCCGGGTATCCGCTGCCACATGGAACACACAAACGGCGAGAAGTCCTTGGGCGAGCTCGTCCAGCAGCTCTCGCAGCAGACTTCGACCCTGATCCGCCAGGAGATGCGCCTGGCCCAGGCCGAGCTGACCGAGAAGGGCAAGCACGCCGGCAAGGGCGCCGGCATGTTCGGCGGAGCCGGGCTGGTGGCGCTGTACGGGCTGGGCGCGCTGATCGCGGCCGCCATCATCGGGCTGGGCACGGCCGTTGAGCTATGGCTGGCCGCCGTGATCGTCGGGGTGGCCCTGCTCCTGGTAGCGGGCATCCTCGCGCTGACCGGAAAGCGGGAAGTGAAGCAGGCCGGACCGCCGAAGCCCGAGCTGGCGATCACGAGCGTGCAGCGAGACGTCGACGAGGTGAAGGCGAGGGCCAAGTCGTGAGCGATCAAGAGCCGACGAGCGAGCAGCGCACGCCGGAGGAGCTTCGTCGCGACATCGAGCGCACTCGCCGCGAGCTCGGAGACACCGTGGAGCAGCTGTCGCGCAAGGCCGACGTCAAGGCTCAGATGCAGGAGCGCAAGGAGCAGGTACAGCAGCAGGTCCAGCGGCAGGTGCGCGACAAGCCGCTGCCGACGGGCGCCGCCGCGGCGGGCATCGTGGCCGGCGTGCTGGCGCTCTGGCTGATCAGAAGGCGATGACGATGGCCGGCGCCGAGGAGCGCGCGGGCGCCCCCGACTCTCCCACCGACCTCAGCAGGCACTCGTGGTGGGGCGTGCTCAAGCGGTCGGTCAAGGAGTTCCAGGACGACAACCTCAGCGACTGGGCCGCCGCGCTCACCTACTACGGCGTGCTGTCGATCTTCCCCGCGCTGATCGTGCTGGTCTCGGTACTCGGCCTAATCGGGACATCGGCCACGCAGCCGATCCTCGACAACCTGGGCGAGGTGGCGCCGGGGCCCGCCCAGGAGATCTTCACGAGCGCGATCGAGAACCTGCAGGGCAACCAGGGCGCGTCGGGCGTCTTCTTCGTGATCGGGCTGCTCGCCGCCGTGTGGGCGGCCTCCGGCTACGTCGCCGCCTTCATGCGCGCCTCCAACGCGATCTACGACATCGAGGAGGGCCGGCCGATCTGGAAGACGCTGCCCACCCGCGTCGGGTTGACCGTCCTGCTGATGGTGCTCACGGCGATCAGCGCGGTGGCGGTGACCCTCTCCGGCGGGCTGGCCAGGGAGGTCGGTGGGCTCGTCGGTGTCGGCGACACTGCCGTGCAGATCTGGAACCTGGCCAAGTGGCCGTTCCTGCTGCTGTTCGTCTCGTTCATGTTCGCAGTCCTCTACTGGGCCGCGCCCAACGTCAAGCAGCATGACTTCCGCTGGGTCTCGCCCGGCGGCCTGCTGGCGGTCCTCGGCTGGCTGCTCGCGTCGCTCGCGTTCGCCTTCTACGTCGCCAACTTCGGCTCCTACAACGAGACCTACGGAGCGCTGGCGGGACCGGTGGTCTTCCTGGTCTGGCTCTGGGTCTCGAACATCATGATTCTGCTCGGAGCCGAGTTCAACGCGGAGCTCGCGCGCGGCCGGGCCATCGAGGCCGGCATGCGCCCGGAGGACAAGGAGCCCTACGTCGAGCCGCGCGATCCCCCCTAGCCGTCGCGAGCCGGGCCTACCCGGATCTGTCGCGCCAAACCCCGATTGGGTTTAGGAAGCTCCCAGGAGGGAGAATATTCAGTGGTCCACGCTGCGGGTTGAGATACAGATCCGTAGCGGGGTCAGGCTGTTGAAGGGGGGACGGGTCGCCGCCGGCTAATTCGGTGGTGGAGCGGACCTCACGTCCATCAAGACGGAGGTTCTGTTTCCCATGAGTGCCACTGCGCACGCCCTTCCGGCTGCGCCCATAATTCCGCGCCGCAAGAGTCATGACCGCCGGGAGGCGCGCGAGGATGAGCGCCAGCTGCTGGTGCGCTACCACCATCACGGCGACCTCGATGCACGTGAGCGGCTGGTGGAGCGCTTCCTCCCTCTGGCCCGCGACCTTGCTCTGCGCTACGCGTACACCGACGAGTCGCACGACGATCTCATGCAGGTGGCGAGCCTCGGCCTCATCAAGGCGATCGACCGCTTCGAGCCCGGACGCGGCACCAAGTTCACGAGCTATGCCGCGCCGACCATCCTGGGCGAGCTGAAGCGCCATTTCCGCGACAAGGGCTGGTCGCTGCACGTACCGCGCAACCTGCAGGAACGCACCCTGGCCGTGTCCCGCGAGACCGAGGCTCTCTCGAAGCAGCTCGGCCGCTCACCCAAGGTGCGCGAGGTGGCCGCCGGCCTGGGCTGCACGGTCGAGCAGGTGCTGGAGGCCCAGGAGGCGGCGGCGAGCTATGAGGCGGCTTCACTCGATGCCCCGGCGTCACGCGACGACGACGAGTCGGCCACGCTCGTGGACCTGCTCGGCGCGGAGGATTCGGCCTACCACCTGGTCGAGGAGCGCGACGCCATCGCGAGGACCTGGAAAGCGCTGCCCGAGGTCGAGCGCCGGGTGCTCGAGCTTCGCTTCATGCGCGATCTGACCCAGCGTGAGATCGGCGAGCAGATCGGCTATTCGCAGATGCACGTGTCGCGCCTGCTACGGCGCGCGCTGAATCGCCTGGAGGCGGCTGCAGCCGCTGCTTGAGTGCCAGCGCGTTTCTGGGCGCGAAGCCCTCCCAGTCGTTGTTGAAGTAGACGAACGTCTCGGCTCGGCGGCGCCACTGGGTGATCCGCCGGGCCCATTCGTCGAGCTCCGTCGGCGAGTAGTTGCCGCGCCGGCCGCGGCGGCCGTGATGCAGGCGCACCAGCGTCCAGCCGGCGGTCAGCACCCGGGCCTGGAAGGGCCACTTCGGGTGGTCGCCGATCACCAGCGCCGCGTCGTGCCGGCGCAGCAGGGCGTAGGTCTCCTCGCAGAACCAGCTCTCGTGGCGGAACTCGAAGCAGTGGCGCCCGGCCGGCAGTAGCGGGAGCAGCTCGGCCAGGCGCCCGGTGTCACCCGGGAAGTTGGCCGGCAGCTGCCACACCAGCGGCCCGAGCTTACCGGAGTCGATCAGCGGCTCGATGCGCTCGTAGTAACGCGCGATGCCCTCCTCCACGTCGCGCAGCCGCCGCACGTGGGTCAGGTAACGGCTGGCCTTGGCGGCGAAGACGAAACCGGGCGGCGTCTGCTCGGCCCAGCGCTTGGCGGCGTCGCGTGAAGCCAGCCGGTAGAAGGTGGAGTTGATCTCCACCGTGTCGAAGAGCTCGACGTAGCGCTCGAGCCAGCGCGAGGGACCGAGGCCCTCCGGGTAGAGCCGGCCACGCCAGTCGTCGTAGTTCCAGCCCGAGCAGCCGATGCGCACGGGCCTCATGGCCGCCCGCCTACCCGCTCACGGGCGGGGCAAACGACTCGTGTCGACCACCTCGAAGGCGGTCCCGGGCACGCGCTGCAGGGAATGCAGGTCGTCGTTGTTCCAACCCGGATGCGGAGCGCCGCTGACAAACCAGGACGAGCCGTTGTCGGCCAGGATCATCCCGTAGCGCTTGAGCGCTCGCAGCACCACGCGCGACTGGCGGGGAAAGCCCGACAGCTGGAAGCCGCGCTTCAGGCGCAGGCGCTGGCCCATCGCCGGCAGGCTGGGATCGGTGAGGTCGGAGGCGAAATGCCGGGCCGGATAGACGAACGCGCGGCGCGTCTGCTGCGCGGTGAAGCGCAGGGCGTGGTCGATGCGGCCGCGACGGACCTCGTCGTAGCGGGCGAGGCCCGGGAGGATGGGGAGCCCGGCGGCGTCGGCGGAGGTCCAGCCGCGCGGGCGCATGCGGTTGGAACGCAGGTTCCAGACGGCTCCGGAACCGGCCCTCCAGCGCGCTCCGCCCTGCTCGGGGTAGGCCGCGAACAGCTCGTGCAGCCGGCAGCGGAAACGGTCTACCACGATCACGTGGCGATCGCCGTCCGAGCCGCGGCCACCCTCGATCGGCACGCGCGCGGGGATCGGGTGGCGCCCGCGATCGGACTCGCTCGCGTACTCGAAGCTCACGGGCACGCGGCCCTGGCGCCGGCCGACCACGGCGAAGGGGATCCCGATCAGCGCCCCCTCGTAGAGCCCGGATCCGAAGTCCGCGTGCATGTGCTCGTCCAGCCCGATCGAGCCCACGATCGCATTCGAGCTTCCGTGCACCGGCAGATGGTCGACCGGGCGGTTCCAGTGATTGCTCTGGGGGAAGATCGGGCAGGCCGGGGCGCCGGGCAGGGGACGCCCGTGCGCGGTCGAGGCCGGCCCCGCCGGCAGCAGCAGGGCGGCGGCCACCAGCCCCGCCCAGACCAGCGCCTTCAGGGCGATCCCGATGCCCCGAAGCGGCTCGTCTCGCCCTCGGGCAGCCGGCCGTCGCGCCCCACGTAGCCGCCCTTGCCGCCCGCCACGAGGTAGAGGGCCGGCTCGTGGCCTAAGCAGCGCACCTTGCGCACCGTTGCTGCGTCGACGCGCGCCAGGCCGCCCGGCCCAAGCTCGAATGTCTGCCCGTCGTCGAAGCACATCTCGATGCGCCCGCGGTGGACGAAGTAGAGCTCCTCCTGCTCCTCGTGGTAGTGGCGGCCGGTTTCGTAACCCGGCGGGAGCTCGATCGCGTTGACGCCGAACGCCGTGACCCCGAGCTCACGCCGGATCTTGCGGAAGCCCGGGCCCTCGGCCAGCGCTTCGACGTTGGCCACAGCGTAGCCCTCTCCCCGCTGGGGCTCCTGAACCTCTCCGCTCATGGACGCAGGTTAACCCGCGCGCCGGGGCGCGTCCTCAGGCGGCGCGCTCGGCGCTGCGCAGCCCGCCGCGAGCCCACACCACCGTGACCGTCACCAGCAGCAGGGACACGAGGAAGGCCGGCAGCACCTCGGTGGGGTTGCCGTCGAGGAAACCCCGGATCGCTTCGATCACGATCGTGATGGGGTTTACCGAGGCTGCGGCCTGGACCCAGCCGGTCAGCAGGTCGTACGGCACCCAGACCGGGGCGAGGAAGAGAATCAGGAAGGCCGGCGTCTGGATCAGCGGCCCGGCCTGCATCGTGCGCAGCCGCATCGCCACCCCGGTGCCGAACAGCATCGCCGCCGCGTTGACCAGCAGTGCCAGCGTGTAGAGCCCGACGATGTCGACGGCGCCGCCGTTGACGGTGAGTCCGGCGAGCAGCGCCACCACCGTGATCACCGCGATCGTGAAGAGTGCACGCACGAGCGCTGCCAGCCAGTAACCGGCCACGATCCCGTCCCGGTTGGAGGCGGCAAGCATCACCCGGCGGGAGAAGCCCGACTCGAAGTCGCGGGCCACGGCGAAGCCGGTGAACACGCCGCCGAAGGCCGAGGCCTGCAGCAGTACGAAGCCGTACACGAAAGTCGTGTAGCCGGCGTCGTAGTCGAAGCCGGGGATCGAGTCCACACGCGAGAGGCCGCCGGCGAAGGCGGTGAAGAAGAACATCGGGAACAGCAGCGCCGGGATGATCAGTGCCGGGTTGGTGAAGAAGTTGTGGATGTTGCGCCAGGACACCGCGCGGGCCACGTCCCAGAAGCCTCGGCTCATGTGCGCACCATTCGCGTGCGCAGGGCCGAGGAGGCGGCCACCAGCGCAATCAGCGCCAGGCCTCCCGCGCAGGCGAAGCCGAGCGCCAGCGCCTCCGGATCCCAGCCCTCGATCATCAGCGAGCGGATGCACTCGAGCATGTAGGAGACCGGGTTCCAGTCGGCCACGGTGCGAAACCAGTCGTTCTCGATCAGGTCGCGGGGCAGCGCCATGGAGGACAGGAACAACGCGGCGAAGAAGAGCGGGAACACCCCCTGCACCGCCTCGCCGCTGCCCGAACGCAGCGCCACGAAGGCGCCGATGCAGCCGAATGCGAGCGAGATCAGCAGCGAGAAGCCGACGATCACCAGGGCGCCGGCCAACCCGGTTTCGATCGCCGCGCCGAAGGCGACGCCGATGATCAGGAAGGTCACCGCCTGGATCAGGCCGAGGGCCACGATGCCGGCGAGCTGCCCCATCATGAGCGCCACCCGCCGCAGCGGGGTGAGTGAGAGCCGGTTGAGGAAGCCGCTCTCGATGTCGCTGGCCACGTTGGTCCCGGCGCTGTTGGCGGAGAACAGCGCGCCCTGGACGAAGGTGATGGCCAGCGCGAACTGGAAGTAGGAATCGGTCGGGAAGCCGGGCAGCCGGGTGGCCGAGTCAAGCCCGCTGGCGTTGATCGACAACAGCATCAGCGGGAACACGAGCGACGGCACCACCATCGCCGGCTGGCGCAGGGTGCGCACAACGGATCGGCGGGCGAGCATGCCCACCTGGACGAACAGGGTGGAGCGGCTCACGCCGCCACGGCCTCCTTGTCGGCCTCCTCCTCGATGGCCTCGTCCTCGGCGGCGCCCTCCAGCGAACGCCCGGTCTTGGCGAGGAAGACGTCATCGAGCGTGGGGGCGTGCAGCTGCAGCTCCTGGATCTTGATGCTGTCCGCGTCGAGGGCACGCACCACCTCGGCCAGCTGCGCGTCGCCCCCGGCCAGCCGCACCGAGGCGCCCTTGGGCGAGCCGGTGACCGACTCGCCGAAGCGAGACAGCACGCCCTTCATGCGCTCGAGATCGCCGGGCTCGGCCGGGATCGCCTCGACGCTGGGACGGCCGATCTCCGCCTTCAGGGCCTCCGGGGTGCCCTCGGCCACGATCTTGCCCTGGTCGATGATGCCGACGCGGTCCGCGAGCACATCGGCCTCCTCCAGGTACTGGGTCGTCAGGAACACCGTCACGCCGCGGTCGGAGGCCAGGCGCTGCACCTCCTCCCAGAGCGCGCTACGACTCTGAACGTCGAGCCCGGTGGTGGGCTCGTCGAGAAACAGGATTCTGGGCCGGTGGACGAGCGCGAGGGCCAGGTCGAGGCGTCGCTTCATGCCGCCCGAGTAGCCGCCCACGCGGCGGTCGGCGGCCTGGACGAGGCCAACGCGTTCGAGCAGCGAGCGAGAGCGCTCGAGGGCCTCTGCGCCGCGCATCCCGTGCAGGGCGGTCTGCAGCTTCATGTGCTCGTTGCCGGTGAGGAAGGGGTCGAGCGCGGCCTCCTGGAGCGCGGCGCCGATGGTTGCGCGCACCGCGGGGCCCTCCTTGACCACGTCATGCCCGGCCACGCGCGCACTGCCCTCGGTGGGCGGCAGCAGCGTGGTCAGGATGTGGACGGTGGTCGACTTGCCCGCGCCGTTTGGGCCCAGGAATCCGTACACCTCTCCAGGCTCCACCCGCAGGTCGATACCGTCGACGGCTCGGGGCCCCTTCTTGAACTCCCGGACGAGGCCGCGCGCCTCTATTGCTGCTTCAGCCATGCGCCGCAAGCTAGCAAAATAGTTGAGGTTGTCAATTATCCTGGTTATCTACTATCGTGCCCGTCAAGCAAATGGCCGCGAGATCACCAGCGGAGGAGGCGTGGGCGCTGCTCTGGCAGATCATGCAGAGCAACAAGCCGCGCATGCTCGAGCTGGCGCGCCAGCTCGACTTCTCCCCCGTCCAGCTGCACTCGCTGCGCACGCTCGAGCCGGGTCGTGAGACCCCGATGAGGGCTCTGGCGCAGCAGCTCTTCTGCGATCCCTCCAACGTCACGGGGATCGTCGACCGCTTGGAGGCCCGCGGCCTGATCGAGCGCCGCGAGTCCGACCGTGACCGGCGCATGAAGATCATCTGCCTCACCGAGGAGGGCGAGCGCGTGCGGGCCCGCATCGTCCGCGAGATGTCCGCGCCGCCGCCGGAGATCGCCGGCCTCCCCGTCGACCAGCAGCGGGCGCTACGTGACGCCCTGCGCGCGGCCGTGGAGCGGCTCGAGGCTGCTCCCGCACGAGACGCGGCGCTCGCTCCGGCCCCCGGCACCTAGAAGCGCAGCAGCGCCGCGGCGCCTCCCACGTCCGCCAGCGCCTCGCGGTGGTGATGCACGGCCACCACCTCGGCGCTCTGCTGGACGGCGAGCTCGATGGCAGCGTCGGTCAGGTCGTCCAGTGCGAGCATGGGCGCGCCGTCCGCGGGACAGCTCTCCCCTTCGAGCGCCAGCAGGCCGCACTCGCTGCATTGCACGCCGGGCACGCCGCCGAACTGCTCGTCCAGCATCAGCACCTCCACACGCCGCTCGTTCAACGGGGGCAACACCTGCTCGATCCCGGCGGCGCCGCCCGCTCCGAGCCGTTCCAGGAGCTCTGCCTCACGGGCACTGTCCCACTCCTCGAAGCGCGGCCGAGCGGCCTCGAGAACGCGATCGGCGTTGGCGGTGTCCACGTCCACATCGATCAAGCCGGCCACCCGCTCGGCCAGGTAGTGGTGAAGCTTGGACTCGAAGTCCTTGGTCACCTCGCGCGGTCCGCCCAGCAGCAAGTGCTGAAAGGGGCTGCGCTTGAAGTGGCGCATGAGCGCGTCGCTCGTGTGCTTGAGGTGATCGTCCTTCTCCTTCTCGATCCCGCGCTGATAGCGGGCCTGGGACCACCCGCCCTGGTCGTGCTGGCCGAACACCTCGTCGTGGATCTGCTCCACCTCACGCAGGTCGTCGGGCGAGCCGCGGAAGATGCGCGCGTCACGACGGCTCACCAGGGCAACGCACCAGCGCTCGCGGCGCTCCAGCCGAGCCAGCGGACCCACGAGCGGCGAGCGCCCGATGGCCACCCGGTTGCTCACGGAGCGCGGCAGTTTGATGGCTTCGAACAGGTCGACGGACTGGCTGGCGAACAGCGCGAGCGCATGCGCACCCTCCGCGGACAGATCGCGCTCGAGAAACTCGGCCGCCCGGGTCACCGTGGCCTGGAGACTCATCCGGTCGCTGTGCGACAGGCCGTTGCTCTCCCGCACGCGGCGCTCCGCCTCGTCGACCAGCGAACGGACCGCGGTGGCCCGTGCGGGTGGGGTCGCGAACCGCGACGGGTCGAGGTCGAGGTAGAGGCTCACCACCAATGGCCGGTCGAGCCGCAGCTCCGCGAGCCTGCGCAGCTGGTCGCGATCTGGAGCGGTCACCTGCATGCCCTGCCCTCCTTAGCCGATCAACGTTCTCAGGCTGGCTACCCCAAGGTTACGCCCCGGACGCGGTCCCGATGGGGCCCAAAAGCAGATCACCGCCGGGGCCTTCCGCTGCGTACCCCTTCAGAAGGCCATCGACATGGAGATACGCCGGGGGGCGAGCCGGTGGCCAACCGCACAGCCGTCATTTGCGCCTTCGCGCGCTATAATTGTACGCGCAAACAAATAGTACTAAGCCTATGTACGGTTCGGCGAAATGCCGCTTCACAAAGCCTCGGACGACTACTCCAGAGACCCCTGGGTAACGCTTGTGCGGAGTTTGTGTATAATTTTCGACGGACTTCGAACTATCGAAACCAAAGAAGCTTATGACTACTGACACGCTAATTCGTCCTGCAGAGACTCCCGAGACCCGCCACATCGCGCCGGTGGAGCTCGAGGATTCCCTGCAGCTGTTCTTCAACGAGGCGCGACGTCACCCCCTGCTCACGGCCGAGGAGGAGGTGGAGCTCGCCAAGCGCATCGAGAAGGGTGATCTCGCGGCCAAGGACCGCATGATCAACGCCAACCTGCGCCTGGTCATCTCCGTGGCGCGCAAGTATCAGGGCCAGGGACTGCCCCTGGGCGACCTGATCCAGGAGGGCATGCTGGGCCTGATCCGCGCGGTCGAGAAGTTCGACTGGCGCAAGGGCTTCAAGTTCTCCACCTACGGCACGCTCTGGATTCGCCAGGCGATCGGTCGCGGGCTCGCCAACTCGGGCCGCACGGTTCGCCTTCCGGTCCACATCGTGGCGCGGGCGCGCAAGATTCAGGACGCGGAGCGCAAGCTGGCCGTCCAGCTCGGGCGCCAGCCGACCGAGGAGGAGATCTCCGAGTTCGTCGAGCTTCCGCTCGACGAGGTCGCAGACATCCGGCGCGCCGACCGCGGGCCGACCAGCCTGGATCAGGGCGTCGGCGAGGACGGCGAGACCGCCCTCGGTGACCTGATCGCAGGCGAGGGCCCGACCGTCGAGGACGAGGTGGTGAGCGGCCTGGAGGACGAGCGCCTCCGGGACGCCGTCGACACCCTGCCCGAGATGGAGCGCAACATCCTCACGCTGCGCTTTGGCCTGGATCGCGAGGAGCCGCACGCCCTTCGCGAGACCGGCCGCCGGCTGGGCCTCTCGAGCGAGCGCGTACGCCAGCTCGAGGACCGCGCCCTGCGCCGCCTGGCGCAGGACGACGCCGTAGCCGCACTGCGCGAAGCCGCGTAGGGCGAGCGCCAAGCCCGGCCACTGACTTGGCCGTCAGGCGGCGGCCCGTCCCGCTCCCAGCGGGCGGGCCGTCTCCTCGGCCAGGTGTTCCAGCAGTCCCTTCATGCCGCCGCCCGCGAAGGCGGCGCGCTGTCGTTCGGCGCCGTTTCCCTCACTGAGGATCCGCTCGATTCCCTCGAGGGCCGGGTCGGCGGACCCCAGCGCGCGCAGCGCGCGCCGGGCCACCTCACGCACCGGCCTCAGAACGCCGTCGTCGGCGATCGAGGCGTCGAGCCCGTCGCGCGTGGCTCTGAACCACGACCAGGCGAGGCCCTGCGCAGGTGTGGGCCTCTCGACGGGCTCCTCCGCGGCCCGTACCGCTAGCGCCCGAACCAGAGCCGCGAGTCCGGCGGCCTCGTCGAGGCCCGCCTGCACGTCGAGCTCGCGCAGCTCGACCGTGCCCAGCCGCGGCTGCAGGCGAACGTCCCACCAGACCATCGTGCGGTCTTCCGGACCACCCCCGGCAGCGATCGCCTCGAGCTGCTCGAGGTAGTCCTCCCAGCTGCGCAGGGACGGCGGAGCGCCACGCCCGGGATAGCCTCGGACCATGGCCGAGCGGGAACTGGCCAGCCCGGAGTCGAGCCCGAACCAGTAGGGCGAGGCGGCCCCCAGTCCCGCTATCAGGGGCAGCGCCTCCCGCAGGCCGGTGAGCGCGCTGACCGCCGCTTGCGGATCGGGCATGCCCACGTGCACGTGCAGGGCACACTCGGGCGTGCGCCGGATCAGCCCGCGCATCTCCCCCTCCACCCTGCGGTAGCGCTCGGAGTCCACCAGGCGAACGTCGCCGTAGCGTGCGTCGGGATGCAGGCCGACGGCCATCAGACGCGCCCCGGCCGCCGCCGCGACGGCCCGGTTCTCGGCCAGCTGCTCCACCGCGCCGGACGCGCCGGCGCAGGGCGTCGAGCGCATCTCGAGCTCGGCCAGAAAGGCCTCGTGGCCGGCCCGGCCGGCCTCGAGCTCCATCTGCGGCAGGATGCGATCGGCCAGGTGAGCGAGCTGCAGCGTGTCCGGGTCGACGAGCAGGAGCTCCTCCTCCAGCCCTACGGAGAACGGCGCGCCGCTGCCGAAGGCGTGGTCGCCCGCTTTCACCTCCGCCATGCTCGCCTCCGGCTCGGACAGGCGCCGCCGGGCGGGCCTCAACCCGACCGTGCCGCCTGCTCGATGCGCTCGAGCTCGTCCGGGCCGAGCTCCAGCTCGGTGGCAGCCACGTTCTCCTCGAGATGCTCGATGGAAGAGGTCCCGGGGATCGGCAGCATCACCTGCGAACGAGCCAGCAGCCACGCAAGTGCCACCTGACCCGGCGTCGCATCGTGCGCCCGCGCGGCCTCGTCGAGCGGTCCGCCGGGCTCGGCGAGATCGCCGGTGGCCAGCGGAAACCACGGGATGAAGCCGATCCCGGCGGCCTCGCAGCCTTCGAGCACGTCCTCCGAGGAGCGGTCGATCAGGTTGTAGCGGTTCTGCACCGTGACGACCTCGACCAGCCCGCGCGCTTGCTCGAGCTGCTCGACCGACACGTTGGAGACGCCGATGTGGCGGATCTTGCCCTCCTCCTGCAGCTCCTTGAGCGCTCCCACAGAGTCCTCGTATGGCACCTCCGGGTCGGGAGCGTGTAGCTGGTAGAGGTCGATCCGCTCCAGGCGCAGGCGGCGCAGGCTGCCCTCGCAGGCCTGCTTGAGATGCTCGGGCCGCCCGTCCCGCGGCCACTCGCCGGGCCCGGTTCTGGTCAGGCCGCCCTTGGTGGCGATCACCAGACCATGCGGATAGGGATGGAGCGCCTCGGCGATGAGGTTCTCGCTGACCTCGGGTCCGTAGGAGTCGGCCGTGTCGATCAGGTTGATGCCGAGCTCGGGCACGCGGCGCAGGAGCCCCTTGGCGGCCTCGGGGTCGGGGGGCGGGCCCCAGATCCCCCCGCCGGTGATGCGCATCGCGCCGAAGCCGAGGCGGCGCACCTCGAGGTCGCCGCCAATGCTGAAGGTGTCCGTCGCCACCTGGGTCATGGCCCGAGACTACGCACGGGAGCCCCGCTTGCGCGGGGCGGCTCCTTTACGGGGTGAGCACGACCGGCGCCGGCTTCCCGGCCCGCAGGCGCTTCAGCGTCGCCTCTGCGCGCTTGCGGTACAGCATCACGTTGCGCAGCTTGATGTCCTCGTAGCCGCGCACGACGTCGGGCAGCTCGAGCAGCTCGAGAGCGGTCGCGTGGGTCTCCGGAGTAACGAGCTCCAGCGCCTCGGCTATGAGGCTCTCGTACTCGCCCGGCAGGGCCCGCTCGAGCCGGCGCACCTTGGCTGTCCCGAAGGGATCGAGCCGTGTTCCGCGCAGGCGGCGCATGCGGTAGAGCGATCGGAAGGCGGGCATGAACCAGGCGCCCAGCTTGAGCTTGCGCTCGAGGCCGAGCGCCCTGAGCAGCGGCGGGTGAAGCATGAAGTAGACCTTGGCGTCAGCGCCGAACTCGGCGTCGAGCTTGGCACGCTCGACCGCGTCGAGATGCAGGCGCGCCACCTCGTACTCGTCCTTGTAGGCCATCAGCTTGAACAGCTGGCGCGCGACCGCCTCGGCTAGCTCGGAGTGACCGGGGGTGCGCTCCTGCTCGGCCACCTGCACACGACGCACGAGCTCGGCGTAGCGCCGCGCGTAGGCCTCGTCCTGGTAGCCCACGAGCTCGGGAATACGTGTCTCGACCAAGCGGCGCAGCTCACCGCCGGCGCCGTTGACCGCCAGGCTGACCAGCTCGAGCTCCGTCTCGCTCGGCTCTCGCACGGGCACGATCGACTCGGGCTCGCGGGTCGCGGCCTCCACGGCATCCGGAGCCGCGACGACAGCGCGCCCCCAGGCGAAGGCGGCCAGGTTCTTCTCCACGGCCGCTCCGTTGAGGCGGATGGCCTGCTCGAGCGCGGCGGCCGAGACCGGCACCAGGCCGCGCTGGAAGGCCGCCCCCAGCGCCAGTGTGTTGGTCATCATGTGGTCGCCGAACAGGCGCTCGGAGAGCCGCTGAGCATCGAGGTAAAGATTGTGCTCGCGGCGTGTGACGGCGTCGATGCGGTCGAGCTGTGCGGCGAGCTCCGGGAAGCGCTCTTCGGTATCGATCACCATGCGCCCGGTGGGCACGGCGCTGGTGGATACCACGGCGGTGGTGCGCTCCTGGTCGGCGCTGATGAGGTTCGTGTCGCTGGCCGCGCCCAGAAGGTCGAAACCCAGATAGAGGTCGACCGAGCCTGCCGGCGTCTTGCTCGCCGACGGCAGTGGGTCACGCATGATGCGCAGGTCGGAGATCACCGGGCCGCCCTTCTGGGAGAGCCCGGTCTGGTCGAGGCCCGCCACGTGCAGTCCATCGATGAGCGCGGCCATGCCCAGCACCTGGTTGACGGTCACCACGCCGGTGCCGCCGATGCCCATCATGCGCACGCCGAAGTCAGCGTCCGCCACGAGCCGCTCGGGCTCGGGCAGCTCGACGCCGAGCTCGGGCGTGCGGTGCTTGGCCCTCTTCCCAGGAACCACGGTGAGGAAGGAGGGACAGTCCCCCTCGAGACAGGAGAAGTCCTTGTTGCACGAGGCCTGGTGAATCTGGGTCTTGCGCCCGAACTCGGTCTCCACGGGAATCACCGACAGGCAGTTGGACTTCTTGCCGCAGTCGCCGCAGCCCTCGCAGACGCGCTCGTTGATGAACACGCGCTGAGCCGGCTCGGGCGCCTTGCCGCGCTTGCGCTTGCGGCGCAGCTCGGCGGCACACTCCTGATCGTGGATCAGGACGGTCACGCCCTGGATGCCCGCCAGCTCCTGTTGGGCGGCCAGCAGCTGGGTACGGTCACGGACCTCGGCGATGTCCGCCAGCGCCACCCCGCGGTAGCGGCTCGTGTCCTCGGTCGTGACGATGATCCGCCGGACTCCCTCGAGCTCGAGCCAGCGGGTGAGGTCGGGCACGTTCAGCTGGCCCTCGATGGCCTGGCCACCGGTCATGGCCACGTGCTCGTTGTAGAGCAGCTTGTAGGTGATGTTCACGCCGGCGGCCACCGCCGCGCGCACGGCCAGTGAGCCCGAGTGATGGAAGGTCCCGTCGCCCAGGTTCTGGACGAGATGGCGGTCGTCGGTGAAGGGCGCCATGCCGATCCACTGTGCGCCCTCGCCCCCCATCTGCGTGATACCGGTGATCTCCCCCTTGCCCTCGGGGTTGAGCAGCACCATCGTGTGGCAGCCGATCCCGCCGCCCACGATTGTGCCCTCGGGTGCCTGGAGGGACGAGTTGTGCGGGCAGCCCGAGCAGAAGAACGGAGTGCGCTGCGCCATCGGAAGCTCGGCGCGGCGGCCGTGGATCTCAGCGAGCTTGCGCAGCCGGGCGTCGACCGAGTCGAGCTGGAGCCCGCGCGCCTGCAGGCGAGCCGCCACGGCGCGGGCGATCAGGTCGGCGTCGAGGTCGAGGTCGGCGGGGAGCAGCGGCATGCCCTGCTCGGTGCGCTTGCCGAGCACGCGCGGTGCGCCGGCCATCCCGTAGAGCGCGTCCTTGAGCAGCGTCTCCACGAACGGGCCCTTCTCCTCGGCCACGAGGATCTCGTCGAGGCCGGCAGCGAACTCGCGGGCGATCTGCGGCTCCAGCGGCGAGACCATGCCCAGCTTGAGAATCCGGATGCCGGCGCGCTCGAGCGCCGGCCCGTCGAGTCCGAGCCCACGCAGGGCGTGCATCAGGTCGAAGTAGGACTTCCCCGGCGCCACCACGCCGAGCCAGGCGTCGCGGGCGCCCTCGATGCGGTTGATCCCGTTCTCGCGGGCGTAGGCGAGCGCCAGCTCCGTGCGCGGGCCGAGCAGCGTGCGCTCCATCTCGAGCGACGCGGGGGCGAGCAGGTTGCTGTTGGGCACGTGCTCGTAGGGGCGCCCGTTCCAGATCACCTCCGGCATCACGGGGCTGACGCGGGCCGGCGCGACAACCGCGGTACTGACGGCGTCGGCCACGCTCGTGACGATCTTGAAGCCGGCCCAGAGGCCGGACGCGCGCGAGCAGGCGAGCGCGTGCAGGCCGAGGTCCAGAACCTCCTGGACGCTGCCCGGGAAGAAGACCGGCATGTGCAGGCTGGCCAGCATCGGCTCGGAGGCGCTGGGAATCGTGGAGGACTTGCAGCTTGGATCGTCGCCGACGACGGCCAGAGCGCCGCCGCTGCGCGACACCCCCACGAAGTTGCCGTGGCGCAGCGAGTCGGCGGCCCGGTCGAGCCCGGGCGCCTTTCCGTACCAGAGCGCCAGTACGCCGTCATAGCGTGCGCCGGGCAGGCCGGCGGCCAGCTGGCTGCCCCAGGCCGAGGTGGCGCCCAGCTCCTCGTTGAGCCCGGGTACGTGGTGAACGTGATGCGCCTCGGCCAGCTCGCGGTTGCGGCCGAG
This sequence comes from uncultured Thermoleophilaceae bacterium, assembly GCA_963813495.1. GTDB lineage: Bacteria > Actinomycetota > Thermoleophilia > Solirubrobacterales > Thermoleophilaceae > JACVRW01. The sequence goes on along the minus strand of CAWEZC010000010.1, from coordinate 527,505 downwards.
CTCCTGATCGAGGCCACCGAGGGGCGAGCCCTGGTAGCCGGAGATCATCGTGCCCGTATGAAGGCCGCGGGCTCTGTCGGCGCGATGCTGGTCGAGCGGCAGGCGAACGAGGCCCTGTAGTCCGGTGATCAGGATGCGGCCGTCCTCGAGCGTGTACTTGTCCTCAATGGAGACCTCACGCCCGAGGCCGCCCGGACGCCCGGGATCGGCGGTGCGCCGGGCACGCTCGCGGCTGCGCGTGGGACCGGCTCCGGCGCGCTGGCGTAGTGCGGTCGACGTCATGCGACTGGCCCTCCTTCCCGGCGTCTATGGACAAGCGACTTTACCAATGGTGGTACCCAGAAGGGAATCCGTCAAGTCCATGCGTCAGCTTGACCATCGAGATGGTCATTGCTTCAGCACGTGTTGAAGGAAAGGACAGCCGGGTATAAGGTCAAGCGAGATGACCATTGTTACCCAGCCGCTCGCGCGTCCCAAACTTGCGCCCGCCGACGACGACCACGAGCAGATCGTCATACGTCAGGACCCCGCGACGGGGCTGAGGCTGATCGTCGCCGTGCATTCCACCGTGCTCGGACCTGCGCTCGGCGGCATGCGCCTCAAGCGCTACGCCGGCGGACTGCGCGAAGCGCTCGACGACGTGATGGGCCTGGCCCGCACGATGACGCTCAAGGCGTCGGCCGCCGGCCTCCAGCTGGGCGGGGGCAAGGCCGTCATGATCGACGACGGTCACGAGGAGATGCGCTCCGCTCGCCTGGAAGGCGCCGCGCGGGTGATCGAGGAGCTAGGCGGCGCCTACATCACGGCCGAGGACATCGGCACGACCACCGCCGACATGGATCACATGTCCCGCTTCACGCGCTTTGCGACGGGCCGCTCTCACACTGGCGGCGGAGGCGGCGACCCCTCCCCTGTCACGGCCGAGACCGTCTTCCAGGCCATCGAGCGCGGCCTGGCCATAGCCACCGGGTCGGCGGACCTCGACGGTCGGCGCGTTGGCATCATCGGCCTGGGCAAGGTCGGCCACGTGCTCGGCTCCCGGCTGGCCGCCAGCGGGGCCGATGTCGTGGTGTGCGATCTCGACACGGAGCGCTGCGAGCGGTTCGTCGAGGAGCACGGGGGCGTGGTCGCCCCGTCGGCCGAGGCCATCATGGCCACCCCGCTCGACGTGCTGGCTCCGTGCGCCGCGGGCGGCACGATCGACGAGGCCCTGGCCGGCTCGATCGAGTGCCGGGTGGTGGCCGGCGCGGCCAACAATCCGCTGACCGGTCGCAGCGTGGCCCGCCGCCTCGCCGAGCGCGACATTCTCTACGTGCCGGACTTCCTCGCCAACTGCGGCGGCCTGATCCACGTCTCCGCGGAGTGGTACGGCGAGCAGGGGCCCCGCGAGGCCGAGCTGATCGCCCGCGCCATGGACCGGCTCGAGCTGGCGATCGAGACTGCCCGGCTCGAGGGGTCGACCCCGTGCGAGGTCGCGGAGCGCCAAGCGCTCGAGCGCGTGGCCGCGGCGCGACCGTGAACACGTCGCTGGCCGGAGGGGCCCGGCCCTATAGTGGAGCCGCTTTGGAGCGCTCGTTCGAGCCCGTCGCCACCCGGCGGACGTTCGAGGAGGCCGTCGAGCAGATCGCCGAGAAGATCAAGGGCGGCGACCTGCACACCGGCGACCGCCTTCCGTCCGAAAGGGAGCTGGCCGCACAGATGCGGATCAGCCGCCCCACGCTGCGCGAAGCGATCAAGGCGCTCAGCGAGGCCGGAGTTCTCGAGGTGCGCCGCGGCCAGTCGGGCGGGATCTTCGTGGCCTCCGAGCTGGTCCCGCGCGAGCTGCTGCGCTCGCGCCAGGAGATCCGCTTCTCGGAGATCGCCGGGGTGCTCGAGGCGCGCCGCCTGCTGGAGCCGCGGGTGGCCCAGCTGGCCGCCGCTCACGCCAGCGACGACGACTTTGCAGTGATGGCCGCAACGATCGAGCGCCAGCGCGAGCTGGCCGCCAGCGACGACTTCCTGCGTCACGAAGACCTTTTCCTGCAGCTGGACCTCAAGTTCCACCTGGCCATGGCGCGCGCAACGCGCAACTCCACCATCGTCGGGCTGATGCGCACCCTGCTCCGTCAGCTCGAGATCGCGCGCGACATGGCCATGCACGCGCCGCTCGTCCCCGGCTGGACGATCGACATCCACGAGCGCACCCTGTCGGCCGTGCGAGTCGCCGACTTCGACCTGATCGACGATGTGATGGACGAGCACCTGGCCCAGCTGGAGCAGATCTGGGAGCGCGAGACGGGGCGCGGCCTCGTCCGGCCCCTTCCCGACTTCCTCCAGCCGGTGGCCGAGCGCTCGCGCGCGGCGTCCGCTCGGCGTCGCGACTAGCTCGAGGGCCGGCCGGCCGGCTCGAGTTCGGCCAGGCGGCGCAGGTTCTTGGCCGCGCGCCCGGCCAGCGCCGCGATCATGACCCCCGCCACGGCGAGGCCGACCAGATCGAGCACCGTCAGGCCCAGGTCGCCGACGCTGAAGCCGATCCCCACGCCGAGCGCGATCAGCGTGTTCAGCCCGATCAGCACGAGGCGAACCTCGGTGGGCCCGACGCCGCCGTAGCCCAGCGCGAATACGCCGAAGGCCTGAGTCTCCAGGTAGGTGTTGATGGAGAGGATCAAATAGGCGATCACGATCACCAGGCCCACCGCGAGCAGCATGTAGGGCGACAGCCCGAGGCCCAGGCCGATCAGCGCGGTGGCCAGCGCGTCCACCAGATGGTCGAGGTAGTAGCCGTACTTGGGGCGCTCGATCCGGCGCACGCGCGCGAGCGTGCCGTCAAGGGAGTCGCCCAGCCAGTGGACGACGAGCAGCGCCGACGCGGCCCAGAGCCAGAGCTGACTCTCGTTGGAGAGCAGGTAGGCCGCGGCGATGCCGAGCGCGGCGAACACGCCGAGGGCAGTCAGATGGTCGGGCGTGACCCTCGCGGGCAGGCGCACCGCGATCCAGTGGAGGATGCGCCCCTCGACACGGGCCAGCATGAACTGCTTGCTGCGCGGAGCGTCTGTGGTGGCGGAGCCTGCGGTGCCGGACATGTCGGGGCCTCCTTGTTGACCGATAGTCAACAAGGTACGCCGACCGGGAAGATCGGTTACGCGGCCCGGGCGGCCCGCTAGCCGCCCAGCGCCTCTACCACGACGCGCAGGTCCTCGGCGAGCGATTCGCGCTGCTCGATGCGTGACTGCTCGTCCCGCGCCCTCAATACTGGCCGAAGGATGGATCGTGGCGGTCACGATCTCGGCCAGGTCCGACTCGAGCAGCTCGCCGCGATGCCGGGTCACCCGGAACGAGCTGCCGAGCAGCGCCTTGGCCGCGGTCGCGCCCAGAAGCACCAGCGCCGCGGGTTCGATCACGCGCAGCTCCTCCCCGAGCCACGGCTCGCAGGCCTGGACCTCGAAGCGCTTGGGGGTCTGGTGAATGCGCCGGCCCCCGCGCTCCTCGAACTTGAAGTGCTTGACCACGTTGGTCACGTAGGTCTCCGCGCGCTCGATCCCGGCAGCCTGGAGCGCGCGCTCGAACTCGCGGCCCGCCGGACCCACGAAGGGCCGGCCGGCCTGATCCTCGCGGTCGCCGGGCTGCTCGCCCACGAACATCATCCGGGCGTCCTCGGGACCCTCGCCGAAGACGGTCTGGGTCGCACCGCGCCAGAGATGGCAGCCACGGCACTCCCTGCCCGCCCGGCGCAGCTCCTCGAGCGTGCGCCGCTCGGGCAGGAAGGGCGTGGCGTCGTTGGGTTCCGACGGCTCCTCGAGCAGCGACCCTTGTTCCATGCCCGGCCGCTACCCGTAAGGGGCGGGGCGGAAAACGCACAAGAAAGTGACTAGCGTCTGCGGCCATGACCGGTCCCCTGCTCGTGATCGACGCTCCTTCGCTGCTGTTTCGCGCCTTCTATGCCCTCCCGGACTCGATCAAGGGCAACGACGGCCAGTCGGTGAACGCCCTGCTGGGCACCGCCAACCTGATCCTGCGCGAGGTCGAGGAGCATTCGCCGCGTGCCGTGGTGCTCTGCTTCGGCCCTGACGCCGCCGACTACCGGCTCGAGCTCTACGACGGCTACCACGCCGAGCGCCCCGAGGTCCCGGACCTCCTCGCGCCCCAGTTCGCCGACGCACGGGCCTTCTTCGAGGCGTTCGGCTGGACGGTGGCGGTGAGCGACAACCTCGAGGCCGACGACCTGCTGGGCGCGTACGCCCGCCGCGAGGCCGACGCCGGCGGGCACGCCCTGGTCATGACCGGCGACCGCGACATGTTCCAGTGCGCCGGCGACCGGGTCACGATCCTCTACGTGCGCACCGGCGGGCGCGGGGCCGAGCCGGTCGATCCCGAGGAGGTGCAGCGCCGCTACGGAGTGGCGCCCGAGCAGGTGCCCGACTTCATCGCCCTGCGTGGCGATCCCTCGGACGGCATTCCCGGCGCCAAGGGCATCGGCGAGAAGGGTGCCGCCGACCTCCTACGCCGCCACGGCTCCCTCGAGACGGCCCTCGACGCAGCGTTGCGCGAGACCAACGCGAGAGTGCGCGGAGCGCTCACCGGCCAGCGCGAGGAGCTGCTGCGCTTCAAGGACATCGCCACGCTGCGCGACGTGGACGTCGAGCTGCCGGAAGACCGCGAAACCGACCAGGAGGGGGCGGCCGCGGCGGCCAGGGAGCGTGGAATGGAGCGTTTGGCCAAGCGCCTCCAGCCGTCGTAGAGTGCCGAGTGATCTCACTCGCTTCGGGTGATGCGCCGGTGCGGCAGTTGAGATCCACTTCAGGCAGACCTTTCAAGCAAGCATCAAGGAGACCCATGAGTGACCTGATCGCCATTGCCTACCCCGACCAGGCGACCGCCGAGCGTGTTCGCGGCAGGCTCACCGAGGCCATCAAGGCCAAGGTCATCGAAGTGGACGACGCCGTGGTAATCACCCGCGGCGAGGACGGCAAGGTCAAGCTGCACCAGGCAACGAGCGCCGCCGGCGTGGGAGCGGCGGGCGGCGCGCTCTGGGGCGGGCTGATCGGCCTGCTCTTCCTCGCCCCTCTGCTCGGCATGGCCGTCGGCGCGGCGGCGGGAGCCGCGGGCGGCGCCCTCGCCGACTACGGCGTCGACAACAACTTCATGAAGGAGCTGGGAGAGAAGCTCACCCCCGGGACGGCGGCCCTGATCGTGCTCGTGCGCAGCATGACGCCCGACAAGATCCTCCCCAACATCCAGGAGCAGGGGCACGTGATCCAGAGCTCGCTGAGCAACGACGCCGAGGCCCAGCTGAACGACGCGCTGGAGGCAGCCGGCAACAAGTAAGCGGCCCGCGCGCTAAACGCAGGACGCCCCGCTGTGGGGCGGGGCGTCCTTGAGAGGTGGAGGCGGCCGGTACTGCCCCGGCGTCCGCGGAACACCATCTCGATGCTTGCTACGAGTGTTCCCGTCGGAGTCGGCTCTCGGCAACCGGTTCGGTCGATCCGCGGGGCACGTCCCCGGCGCCACACCCTCTAGTGATGTCCCCGTGCGGCCGAGGGTCGGACCGCCTGGGTGAGCCCGCTATCTGAAGCCGCGTGCCCGGACCGCGGGCTGTCCGGCGCGACTCCCTCGCCTACTTAAGCGGCAAGGGCGAACTCATGATCTTGAGAGTTCGCAATTATGGTTTCCGGGATTTTTTTACGAGGCCAACCCGGGTCCTCGACTCGCCACATCGAGACGGATCAGCTCCACGTCGAAGCTGTTTCGCCCCCTTGTACAGCTGTTGAGTCTAGCGTTCCCTAGGGATCATTCCCAATAGGCAGAGCGCCTCCGCAGCGGCAATCTCGCTGGTACGAACCAGCAGCCATCGGAGGACGAGATGAACGTGGACGACAGGAACGAGCACACCCCGGAGGAGCAGGACCCGAAGCCGGACGAGCCGACGGGCCGCGAGCCGACTGGCGACGAGCCAACCGCCGAGGCGCCCACCGAACCGCTCGGCGTGGGTCCGGAAGCGCCGGCCGGAGGCGGTCCCTCGCCCCCGCCGCGGCGGCTGGTCCGCCCCCGGAGCGACCGGGTGCTCGGCGGAGTCTGTGCCGGCCTGGGACGGTACTTCAACACCGACCCGGTGTTCTTCCGCATCGCCGCCATCATCCTTGCCCTGATCGGCGGAGCCGGCGTGCTCCTCTACATCGCCGCTGTGCTGCTCGTCCCGAGCGAAGAGAGCGCGGGTGCTGCCGGGTCGGCGAGCCCCACGGATGGACGCAATCGCGGCCTGGTCATCGCCGGCGTGGTGGTCCTGCTGTTGATCGGCTGGCCCTTTCTTCTCGGCGGCGGGCTTCTCTTTGCCGGAATTCTCATCCCCATCGCCTTCCTGGTCACGGCCGGCGTACTTGTCTGGTGGCTCGTCTCCGGAGAAGGACCGAGCGGAGACGCCGGGGACATCGCGAAGCGGGCGGCACTCGGGATCGGAGTCCTCGGTCTCTGCCTCGTGGTCGCCCTCGGCGGAGCCTGGGCAGCAGCAGCCGGCGGCGGGGCTCTCGTCGGCGCTCTGGTGATCGGCGCGGGCGTCGCGATCGTCGCGGGCGCCTTCTTCAAGCCGGTCCGGTGGCTGGTGCTGCCGGCGATCGCGCTCGCGCTCTCGGCGGGGACGGTGCAGGCGGCGGGGATCGACCTCGACGGCGGCGTGGGCGATCGGGAGTATCGCCCCAGTTCGCTGAGCGACGTGCGCGAGCGCTACGAACTCGGCATGGGGCAGCTCAGCGTCGACCTCCGCCAGGTCGACCTCCCGCCGGGCGACACGCGGCTCGAGATCGACCTCGGTGTCGGGCAGGCGTCGCTGCTCGTGGCCGACGACGTGTGCGTGGCCACGCGAGCCGATGTCGGCGTCGGGCATGTGTCTGCCTTCGACACCGACCACGACGGCGTCGACGTCGCCTTCGAGGAGGCGCCCGACGCCGCCCCGGCCACGAGCCGGCTGGTGGTGGACGCCGATCTCGGTGTGGGCGAGCTGCGGGTCGGTCACCTGGATGACTCCCTGACCCAAGCCGATTTCGACTTCGACGACGACCACGGCTTCGATCGCGGCGACTATGACCTCGGCATCAACAGCGCGTGCCTGGACACGGGTGAGCGTGCACGCGGGTAGGGCAGACCTCTCCTCGCTGGTCGCGGGCATCGCGGTGCTCGCCCTCGGGGGGTTGCTGATGCTCGATGCCGGTGGAGCGTTCGAGCTGACGTTTGCCGTGTTCGCCCCCGTCGCCTGTGCCGCGACGGGGGCGATCCTGCTCGTGCGTGGGTTGAGCCGCCGCGAATGAGCGTCTCCGGTGCCCACAGCGAGCCCGCCCCGCCGGCAGACCGCGCCCGGCGCGTGCTGCGCCGGGATCTGGAGGCCCGCTGGCTCGGCGGAGTGGCGAGCGGGATCTCGCGCCGTTATGGCGTCGACGTGTGGCTGGTCCGCTTCGCGTTCCTGGTCACGGCCGCGGCGGGCGGGCTCGGCGTGGCCGCCTACGCTCTGGGCTGGCTGCTGATCCCGGCGGGAGACGCCCCGGGGACCTCGCGGCGGCGCATCCCCACGGGCCGCGCGGCGGTCGAGGTGGCACTGGGCACGGGCCTCCTGCTGGTGAGCGCGCTCCTCACCTTTCGGGCGCTCGGCATCTGGTTCTCGGACGCGATCGTCTGGCCGCTCATCCTGGTGGCCAGCGGCGGGGCGCTGATCTGGCGCTCGTCGATGGCCCCGAAGCCAAAGCAGCCGCCGCAGACGGCTCCGACGGCACCTCTGGTCGCCCCCTCGGCTCCGGCCGCGTCGCCCGTGCCCGAGGCCGTTGCGGCGCCCGCCGCGGCGACCCGCTCTACCCGCCCCCGGCTCGCGCTCCCCGAAGGGCTTGCGGACACGCTGCGCGGCCTGAACGCCAATGAGGGGCGGCGCACGGCCGCGTCGATCTCCCGTACCAGCATCGGCGTCGCCCTGGTGCTGGCCGCCGGGGTCGTGTTCCTGCAGACCACCGGCGCGCTCAGCGCGGCACGGGACGTGCTGCTGTCGGTGCTCGTGGCAGTCGTGGTGCTCGGCGTCATCTTCGCCCCCTGGATCGTGCGGCTCGTGCGCTCGCTCACCACCGAGCGCACCCAGCGCATTCGTTCCCAGGAGCGCGCTGAGGTGGCCGCCCATCTCCACGACTCGGTGCTCCAGACGCTGGCCATGGTCCAGCGCCGCGCCGGCGATCGGCAGGAGGTGGCGGCCATCGCCCGGCGCCAAGAGCGTGACCTGCGCGCCTGGCTCGCGGGCCGCCCCGCACCGGGTCAGTCCGCCACGCTTGCTCCGGCGCTCGAGGCGGTGGCCGCCGAAGTCGAGGAGCGCTACAGCGTCCCGGTGGAGGTCGTGGTGGTGGGCGACAGGGACCTCGACGCCGGCACGGAGGCCGTCGTCGCCGCGGCGCGTGAGGCGATGACCAACGCCGCGAAGTTCGGCGGTCGCTCGACTGTCGACGTCTACGCCGAGACCGCCGACGGCCGCACCCAGGTCTTCGTACGTGACCGCGGACCCGGTTTCGACCCGTCCGACCTGCCCGGCGACCGTCGCGGCGTGCGCGAGTCGATCGTGGGCCGCATGGAGCGCCACGGTGGCCGGGCCACCATCACCAGCGCCGCCGGCGCAGGCACCGAGGTCGAGCTGATTCTGGATGAGCGCGCGTGAGCTCCCCCAGCGTGCTCATCGTCGACGACCATCAGCTCTTCCGCGCCGGGGTGAGAGCCGAGCTGGAGGCGCTCCTCGACGTGGTGGGCGAGGCCGGCAGCGTGGCCGAGGCGCTCGAGGCGATCGAACGGGGCCGGCCCGACGTGGTCCTGCTCGATGTGCACATGCCCGACGGCGGCGGCGTGGAGGTGATCCGGCGTACGAGCGAGCGCGTCGAGCACTCACCGTGCTTCCTGGCCCTGTCGGTCTCGGACGCCGCCGAGGACGTGATCGCCGTGATCCGGGCGGGCGCGCGCGGCTACGTGACCAAGAACATCTCCGGTGAGGAGCTGGCGGACGCCGTCCGCCGGGTCGACGGCGGCGACGCCTTCTTCTCCCCCCGCCTGGCCGGATTCGTGCTCGACGCCTTCGCCGGGCCGGCGCCCCAGCCCGAGTCGGAGCTCGACGATCTCACGGCGCGCGAACGCGAGGTGCTCCAGCACATCGCCCGCGGCTACATGTACAAGGAGATCGCGCTGCGGCTCGACATCTCGCCCAAGACGGTGGAGGCCCACGTGTCCTCGGTGCTGCGCAAGCTCCAGCTCTCCTCGCGCCACGAGCTCACGCGCTGGGCCGCCGAGCGCGGCCTGGGGCTCTGAGCGTGCGCCTCGGGGTCCGGGCGGTGCTCGTCGGCGGCGGCGAGCTGCCCGGCGACGTGGCGGTAGTGGACGGGCGCGTGGCGGAGCTGGGCGTCTCGCCGGCGGGAGCCGGCGGCCTGGCCGTGCCAGGCTTCGTCGACCTCCAGGTGAACGGGTTCGCCGGCATCGACTTCCTCGGCGCCGACCGGGCCGGCTACGCTCGCGCCGGCCGCGCGCTGGCCGCCTGCGGGGTCACCGCCTACCAGCCGACCCTGATCAGCTCGGCCCCGCGGACGACGAGCGACGCGCTCGGGGTGGCGGCCCTGGCGGCGGCCGACTCTCCCGTCCGCCTCCTGGGGGTGCACCTCGAGGGTCCCTTCCTCTCACCACGCTGGGCCGGCGCCCATCCACCCGAGCGTCTGCGGGCGCCTGACGCCGCGCTGATGGAGCGGCTGGCCGCCGCGGGGCCCGTGGCCGCGGTCACCCTGGCCCCGGAGCTGCCGGGTGCCCTCGACCTGATCGAGGACCTGACCGCCCGCGGCATCCGCGTGCGCATCGGCCACACCGACGCCGACGCCGCCACCGCCCACGCGGCCTTCGACCGTGGTGCCTCGGCCATCACGCACATCCACAACGCCCACCGGCGCTTTGCCTCGCGCGATCCGGGCCCGGCCGGGGCGGCGCTGGCGCGCGACGACGTGACCGTGACGACCATCGTCGACGGCGTGCACCTGGCGGAGGAGACCGTGGTGATGGTGCGGCGCGCGGCCGGATCTCGGCTGTGCCTGGTCAGCGACGCCATAGCGGCCGCCGGTCTCGGCGACGGGTGCCACCGCCTGGGCGAGCTCGAGGTGGTCGTCACCGCCGGGCGCGCCACCCTCCCCGACGGCACGCTCGCCGGCAGCGTCGCGCCGCTCGATGCCGCGCTGCGCCGCCTCGTCGCCGGCGGCGCCCCGCTCGCCGACGCCGTGCACGCCGCGGCGCGGGCTCCCGCACTCCTGGCGGGCCACCCCGACCTGGGCAGGCTCGAGCGGGGCGCGCCCGCTGACGTCGCCGTGCTCGACGACGACCTGCGCGTGACGCGCACCCTGGTAGCGGGCGTCGAGCGCTTCAGCCGCTGAGCTCGAGCCGCAGGGGATCGCTCGACACCAGCTGTGCGGCGGCGAGGTCCGCGGCCGTCATGTGCGCGCGCGACAGCTCGCCGGCGCCGTGGCTGGTGAGCAGCCCGATCACGGTCGCCCCGGCCGCGCGTCCCGACTCGACACCCGATGGCGCGTTCTCCACCACCAGGCAGTCCCGGGGCGAGACGGCGAGCACGCGCGCGGCGGCCGTGTACCCGTCCGGGGCCGGCTTGCCGCGGTCCACGTCGTCGATCGTGATCAGCACCCGGGGCCGCGGGATGCCGGCGGCCCCGAGCCGCGACAGGGCCAGGCGGCTGTTGGCGGAGGTGACCACCGCCCAGCGCTCCGGCGGCAGCGCCGCCGTCAGCTCGACCGCACCGGGCAGCGCGATCACGCCGTCGGTGTCCCCGGCCTGCTCACCGTCGATCGCCTCCGCCTCCGCCTCGGCGTCGAGTGCCGGAGCGAGCCGGGCGACGTTCTCGCGCGCCGGTCCGTCGTGCACGCTGGGCAGCACCGCCTGCGGGTCCAGGCCGTGGCGCTCAGCCCAGCGCAGCCAGGTTCTCTCCACGGCCGCCATCGAGTCGACCAGCACGCCGTCGAGGTCGAACAGGACGGCCTGGCCGGTCCAGCTCAATAGCGCTCCGAGATCGCTCGCTCCATCTCGCGCTTCTGCTCGCGGTCCTTGATCGAGCGGCGCTTGTCGTGCATCTCCTTGCCCTTGGCCACCGCCAGCTCGACCTTGGCGCGCGAGCCGTTGAAGTAAAGGCGGGTGGGAACGAGGGTCAGGCCCTTCTCGGCGGTCTTGCCGATCAGGCGCTCGATCTCACGCCGGTGCAGGAGCAGTTTGCGGGGCCGCTCGGGCTCATGGCCCTCGCGAGCCGGCCCGTAGGGCGCGATGTGCATGTTCTGCAGCCAGACCTCGCCGTCCCGCACCTCGGCGTAGGCGTCCTTCATCTGGACGCCGCCGCTGCGCACGGACTTGACCTCCGAGCCCTGCAGGACGATCCCCGCCTCGACCTTCTCCAGCAGGTTGTAGCGGAAGCCCGCCTGCCGGTTGGTGGCCACGTCACCTGCGGCCGCCTTGCGCTTGCGCTTCTTGGCCATCGCCTACGAGTATGCACCCGCGGGAGAGAGATCCACCCTGCCACGGGCGGTCTCCACCCGGTCGACCACCACCTGCACCGACTCGCCCAGGCGCAGCCGCCGCCCCGAGCCCTCGGCCTCCAGGGCGGTCCCGAGCTCGTTGAGCAGCCACCAGCCGCGCAGCCGGCGCACGGGCAGCATGCCCTCGAAGCCCTCCTCGCCGAAACGGATGAACGCGCCCTTCTCGATCAGGCCCACCACCTCGCCCTCGAAGACCGGCGGCAGCCCCGGATCGAACTCCGAGAGCACGCGCTCGAGCAGGAAGGCCAGGCAGACGTCGTCGGCCGCCCGCTCGACCTGCATTCCGGCGCGTTCGGTGGCGGAGGTGAGGACCGCGGCGTCGTCCAGGTCGTGGGCCGGCGTGGCGGCGTGGTCGATTCCGAGACCCTGGAGCAGGGCGCGGTGTGCGATCACGTCGGGATAGCGCCGGATCGGCGAGGTGAAATGGCAATAGCGCGGGCTGGCCAGGCCGGCGTGGCCGAGGTTGCGCGGCGAGTAAGAGGCCTGCTTGAGCGAGCGCAGGACCAGGATGCCGTAGGCCGTCCGGCCGCCCGACTCGCGCGCCACGATGCGTGAGATCTCGGCCGACAGGTCGGCCGCCTGCTGAGGCGTGATGTTCTTGGGTGCCGGCGGGGTGGGAATGTCGAGGCTGGCGAGCTGGTCGATCAGAAAGGCGACCGAGCTCGGCTCCGGGCGCTCGTGCACCCGGTAGAGGGTGGGCAGCTTGCGGCCCGCCAGGTAGCCGGCCACCAGCTCGTTGGCCAGGATCATCAGCTGCTCGATCAGCGAATGCGACTCGGTCTGCGCGCCCTCGTGGCGTACGCCCGTGACGTTGCCCTCGGAATCGAAGTCGAAGGACGGCTCGGGCAGGCCGAGCTCGAGCGAGTCACGCTTGGCCCGCAGAGTCGCCGCGACCTCACGCGCGACGGCCAGCGGCTCGGCCCATGGATCCTCGGCGCGAGCGCGGCCGGCGAAGATCTCGTCCACCTCCTCGTAGGTGAGCCGGCGGTCGTTGACGATGCGCGAGCGGTGGAAGACCACGTTGCGAGCCTCGCTGCCGTGCATCTCGAGTTCGACCGTCACGGCCAGCTTCTCCTCCTGCGGCCGCAGCGAGCTGGCCCGGTTGGAGAGCGCCTCGGGCAGCATCGGCTCCACCGCTCCAGGCACGTACACGCTGGTGCCGCGCCGGAACGCCTCGCCGTCGAGCGGCCCGCCGGGCCTCAGGTAGGCGGTTACGTCGGCGATGTGCACCCACACGCGGATGTATCCGTCCTCACGCCGGGCGGAGATGGCGTCGTCGAAGTCCTTGGCGTCAACCGGGTCGATCGTGAACGTCGGCAGGGCGGTCAGGTCGACCCGGGCATCGGCCGCGTAAGGCTCGCCGATCGCGTGCTCGGCCTCGGCTTCCGCCGAGCGCGGGTAGCTGCGCGACAGGTTGCGGTCGAGCATCAGGCCCTCGAGCACGTCGCGGGCGCGGTCGGGACGCCCGAGCGTGCGGATCACGCGCGCCCCGCGCTTACCCGAGCCCACGAGGACGAGGTCGCCGTGACCGGCGCCGCGCGCCTCGACGGCGGTGCGAGGGCCGCGTCCGAACAGCGGCTCGCCGACCAGGAAGCGGCCGCGCTTCTCGAGTACGGCGACGAGCGGTTGCTCGGGTCGCCGTGCGACCGGGGTGCTCACTGCTCCTGCAGCAGCGTTTCGAGCGCGATCGGCAGCGCCTCGTCGCGGTCGGTCTCGGGATCATCCTCGGCCCGGACCTGGGGCTTGATTCCCGCCTTGGTGATCGTGTTGCCCCCGGGCAGGTAGTAGTTGGCCACGGTCAGGTCGAGCACGCCGCCGTTGGACAGCCGCTGAACCTCCTGAACCAGGCCCTTGCCGAAAGTGCGCGTGCCCACCACCGTCCCGCGGTCGCGGTCGCGCAGCGCGCCGGTCACGATCTCCGATGCGCTCGCGCTGCCGCCGTCCACCAGGACCACCACCGGGACGTCCTCGTCGATCGCGTCGCCCTGGGCTTCGTTGCTGCGCTCCGAGCGCGAACGGCCGCGCACGGACACGATCTCACCGTCCTCGATGAAGATGCTGGACACGAGCACTGCCTCCGACAGCAGGCCTCCGCCGTTGCCGCGCAGGTCGAGCACGATGCCCTCGGCGCCCTGCTCGAGAAGCCGGTCCACCTCGCGTCGCAGCAGGCCGTGGGCGCCGGCGCTGAAGCCCGTGAGCTCGACCACGCCCAGCTTCTTGCCGTCCCGCTCCACGACACGGCCGGTGGCCACGGGCACCTCGATCTGCTCGCGCTTGACGCGTACCTGGCGTGTGGCGTCGTCCCCGGGGCTCAGCACCCGCAGCTGCACGCTGGTGCCCGACGGTCCCTTGATGCGGCTGGTGGCGACGTCGCTGTTGACACCCGCCAGCGACCTCCCGTCCACCGCGACGATCAGATCGCCGCGGCGGATGCCCGCCTGTTCCGCCGGGGACTTGTCGAACACGCGCAGCACCTTGAGGCCGCGCTGGTCCTCCTCCACGTTCATGCCCACGCCCTCGAACTGCCCGCTCACCGACTCGTTGAACTGGGCCGCCTCCCTCGGAGTGAGGTAGTGGGAGAACGGGTCGTTGAGCGACTCGACGATGCCCTTGAGGGAGGCGTCGTCGAGCCTCTCCTCGTCCACGCTCTTGTAGAAGTTGTCCTCGATCGAGTCGATCACCTCGGCGCGAAGCGCCTGGTCCTCTTCCACCAGGGCGTCCTGGATGGGACCGGGCAGCCTCTCCGGGTGCCCGCCGAGCCAGATGCCGACGAAAAGCGCGAAAACCGCGCACAGGAAAGCCACGATTGCCGAACGGGCCGAATTCATCCGACCCATGAGGTTAGTGGCGGTCCGAAAGGGTCCCTAAAGCATCGTGCGCAGCCGGCCGAGCCGGGCTGGTACGCCTCAAAGGGGACTCAGACCCGCAGGAAGCGGCGCAGCGTGATGCCGCTGCCGATGGCAGAGACCGCGATGCAGGAGACCATCAGCACCACGATGAGCAGCGGGAAGTCGATCGTCTCCGGCGCCGCGAGCAGCTCGAAGCGCTCGGACAGAGGGTCGATGAAGGTCTCCTTGGTGATGGTCAGCAGCAGCACGGCCAGCAGGCCGCCGAAGAAGCCCACGATCACTCCCTCGATCACGAAGGGCCAGCGGATGAACCAGTTGGTGGCTCCCACGAGCTTCATGACCTCGACCTCGCGCCGCCGGGCGAACACCGACAGCCGGATGGTGTTGGCGATCAATGCGATCGAGGCAAACACCAGCAGCACCGCCAAGCCCGCGGTGAGCGCCTTGACGAGCCCGGTGGCGGAGAGAATCTCCGCTGTGTCCTCCTCGCGCTCACGCACCTCGTCGATGGCGGCGAGCTGCGGCCCGCTGCCCGACTCCAGGCGCTGCACGATCTGGTCGAGCTTGTCCGGATCCTCCGGGGTCACCCTGAAGGAGGCCGGCAGCGGGTTCGAGCCCAGCAGCTCGGCGCCCTCCCTGAAGGCCTCCGGGTTCTTTTCCTTGGCCCGCGCCAGCGCGTCGGCCTTCGAGATGTACTCCACCGTCTTGACGTTGCCGGTGTCGCGCAGCGCGGTGGCCAGCTCCTTGGTCTCCGCCTGAGTGGCCGAGTCCTGGACGTAGACGTCCACGGCCACGCGGCTGCGCACCTCGTTGGCGGTGCCAGTGGTGGCCTGCACGATCGGGATGAACACGCCGAGCACGAGCGCGGTGAGCAGTACCGTGAGCAGCGCCGCCAGCGCGGGAGCCGAGCTGCGGCGCAGGCCGCGCAGCGCCTCCTTGACGAAGAAGCCCCAGCGCATCGGCTAGTTCGGATGCCCTTCGGCGCCCACGCCGAGCTCGCCGCGCAGGCGCACCGCGAACTCGGTGGTGGACTCGTCCGGGCGGTAGAGGCCGGAGAGCTCGTCGCGAATGATGCGGCCGTCGCGCAGCTCGATCACGCGCCGGCGCATCTTGTCCACCATCTCCTTGTCGTGGGTGGCCACCACCACCGTCGTGCCGGTGCGGTTGATGCGGTAAATCAGCTGCATGATCCCGATCGAGGTCTCGGGGTCGAGGTTGCCGGTGGGCTCGTCGGCCAGCAGCAGCGGCGGATGGTTGACGAACGCCCGCGCGATCGACACGCGCTGCTGCTCGCCGCCCGACAGCTCGTCGGGGAAGTTGTGCAGCTTGGTCGAGAGCCCGACCAGGCGCAGGATGTCCGGCACCTTGCGGCGGATCTCCTGGCGCGACTCGCCGATCACCAGCAGCGAGTAGGCCACGTTGTCGTACACCGTGCGGTTGGGCAGCAGCTTGTAGTCCTGGAAGACCACGCCGATGTTGCGGCGCAGGTAGGGCAGCCGGCTGCGCGGTATCTCGCCCAGCGAGCGGCCGGCGATGGAGATGCTGCCCTTGGAGGGCTCGATCTCCTTCTGCAGCAGCCGGATGCAGGTCGACTTGCCGCAGCCCGTGGGACCTACGAGGAACACGAACTCGCCGCGGCCTATGCGCATCGAAGCCTGGTCGACGGCCACCGAGCCGCCGTCGTACACCTTGGTGACGTTGTCGAACTCGACCACGGCCACGTCGGCCGTGGGGGCGGCAGGGGGCTTGCTCTTTACGGCGACGGGCCGTCTCGTAGCGGTGGCCATGCGGACGGCCAGTTCTAGCGGAAAGGCCTGCACAGACGCGATGCCTGCAAGCGTTTCTGCAGCGTCTCAGCGACGCACGCGCCAGCGCGTGAAGAGGTCTCCGTCGCCCTCGGCCAGGGAAACCAGGTCGAGCTCCGCGGGCTCCACCAGCACCCGTCCGGCCACGATGGTGAGCGCAGCGGCGCCGCCCGCGAGCTTGGGATTGAGAGTCAGGAACAATTCGTCCACCAGCCCGGCGGCCAGCAGATAGGAGTTGAGCGTCGGCCCGCCCTCGGTCAAGACCGAGCGCACCCCGTACCGATCGGCGAGGTGGGTCATCAGCTTGGGCAGGTCGTCACTGAAGCGTGCGTACTGGACGTGGTCGCCCACGCCGGGCACGCTTTCCTCGGAGGCCGTGGCGATCAGGACCGGCTGCTCGGGCTCGGTCAGGACCGGCAGGTCGGGCGGAAGGTCGAGGCGGGCGCTCACGATCACGGCGAGCGGCTCTGGAGCGAGCCCCTCGGCCACGCGCTTCTCGCGCAGCTCGTCGTTCTTGGTCATGCGGCCGTAGCGCTCGGTGCGCACGGTGCCGGCGCCCACCATCACGGCGTCGGCCTGCGTGCGCAGGTGGTGAAAAAGCCGCCGGTCGAGGTCCGTCGAGAGCCCCTGGGTGCGCCAGTCCAGCGTCGCCTTGCCGTCGAGTGAGGAGACCATGTTGACGCCCAGGTACGGCCGCCCGGCCGGGGCCAGCTCGCCGAGCCGCAGCTGGGAGGCGAGTTCCTCGGGCGAGGTGGGCCGTCGTTCGGGAAGGAGGAGCTGCACGCCCGCCAGCCTAGAGGCGAGCCTGTAAAGGGTGCTTGACACCGACGAGATGTCAAGCTAACTTGACACGAATGCAGAACGACGTGCGCTCGCGGCGTGCGCAGCAGGGTCTCTCACAGGGCGAGCTGGGTGAGGCCATGGGGGTCTCGCGACAGACGATCAACGCGATCGAGACCGGCCGCTACCTCCCCTCGCTGCCGCTCGCGCTGGCCCTCGCGCGCTATTTCCAGACCAGCGTCGAGCAGATGTTCCGAACCGACAACGGAGACACAGGGTGAACGAGACGATGAACAGATGGGGTCCCCCAGGGCGACCCCAATGAGACGCTCAGCCTGGCCTGTGCCCTGTTCGGATTGAGCTTCATCGCGGGCATCGTCTGGCTGGCTCGGCGCACCTGAGGGTCTAGTTGGCCCGCAGCACGCAGTAGCCGGGGAACTCGAAGTTCCTGGAGTTGAGCCCGCGACCGGCGCGGTAGATGCCGCCGTCGCTCGGCTGCTCCATCACGAACGCGTTCTCAGCGCCGCAGCACTCCCTCGACTGGTCGATCCGGATGCGCCTCGAGACCACCTGCAGCAACCCGCTCGGTGCACGCCGGCCGTAGGAGTCGGTGCGAAAGCGGCTGCGCCCGCGGTTTCGCAGCCTCCACCGGGGGTGCAGGACCGTGCGCTTGTCGCCCTTGCAGTACGAGTCCCAGCCGGCCGGGTCTGCGTCGCCGCAGGCGAACGGCTTGTTGAACACCACACGCTCCGGGTCGGCGGGGTCGAATTGGGTGATCGCATTGTCGATCGCGAAGCCGGGGCGGCCGGCGAACACGCCGCCCACGTCGAAGGCGGTGTCCCATTCCTCGTAGACGGACCCGCAGCCGGGGCTGGGCAGCAGGCGAGCACTGGCTTCCATTTCTGCACCCGGACAGTTGCGCACCGCCACCCCGAAATCCGCCATGTGCCGGGTGTGGGCCGCCAGCCGGCGTCCCTGGCGGCGAAACAGCCAGGCCTCGAGTGAATGGAAGCGGACGCTGCCCCGCCGGGGCGAGCCGGAGCCCTGATGGAGCACGACCATCCAGGCCAGCCCCTTGCGGTCGCGGTTGACCACGAAGACCTTGAAGCCGGGGTGAGGCTCGTCGCTGCCGGCATGGCTGCCGGTGGGCCCGAAGGCGGGCATGCCCGTGCGCTCGAAGTGGGCGAAGGCGCGCGGGTTGGAACCGTGCTCGTGCCCGAAGGCGCAGCGGTAGCGGGGATCGCGCGGCGGGTGCCAAGTCGGCCAGCGGCGGCCGCCGCGTTCGACCGTGTGACGCGCGTGCACCCATGCGGCGCAGAGGGGCGTGCCGTCGGGGGCCGCAGGACGGGAATGGTCGACTGGGTCGGGCTCCGCCGGCGGGGCGGCCGCCGCCGACGCGGGCGCGGCGAGCGCCAGGCCGAGCAGCAGCAGAAGGGGGTTCAACAGGCGAGGCACGACCCTGCAGGGTGGCAGGCGGACCGGCGCTGAGAATCAGCCGATGGCGACCATGCGGTCGATCGGAACGCGCGCACGGCGCGCGAGCACGGGATCGACCTTCACCGCCGGACGCAGGTCGCGCAGCGCGTCGCGCAGCCCGGGCAGCGTGATCATCTTCATGTACCTGCAGGCCGCCGCCCGGTTGGCGGGGATGAACGCCTTGCCGGGATTCTCCTTGGCCAGCGGGTGGAGCATGCCCGTCTCGGTGGCCACGATGAACTCCCGCGCATCGGACTCGCGCGCGAAGTCGAGCATGCCGCCGGTGGAGAGCATGTGAGTGTGCTCAGGATCGACATCGCCGGCGGCCACGTACTCCATGACTTGGGTGGTGCACCCGCATTCGGGGTGGATCATGAACTCGGCTCCGGGGTGCTCGGCGCGGACGTCGGCGATGTCGCGGGGGCGGATGCCGGCGTGCACGTGGCACTCCCCGTCCCAGACGTGCATGCGCCGCCCGACCATCCGCTCGACGTAGGCGCCGAGCCACATGTCGGGACCGAACAGGATCTCCGTGTCGTCGCCGTGCTCGGCGTAGATGTGCTCGACCACCTGGACGGCGTTGGACGAGGTGCAGCAGTAGTCGGTCTCGGCCTTGACCTCGGCAGTGGTGTTCACGTACATGACGACCACCGCGCCCGGGTGCCGGGCCTTCCAGGCGCGCAGCTGGTCGGCGGTGATCGAGTCGGCCAGCGAGCAACCCGCGCCCAGGTCGGGCAGCAGCACCGTCTTGCCGGGCGACAGGATCGAGGCGGTCTCCGCCATGAAGTGGACGCCGCAGAACGCGATCACGTCGGAGGCTGTGTCGGCCGCCTGTCGGGACAGCCCGAGCGAGTCCCCCACGAAGTGCGCCACGTCCTGTACCTCGGGCACCTGATAGTTGTGGGCGAGGATGACTGCGTTGCGCTCCTCGGCCAGAGCACGGACCTCGTCCTGGAGACGGCCGATCTCTCCGGAGCTCAGAGCCGGCGCCGCGGTGGCAGTCAGAGTGGGCAGCTCGATGGGCTTCATGGCGGTTTTTGCCTTATGATCGAAAACCGTGCATGCGCAGGATACCACGGAGCGCCCGTCGCCCACCCACGTAACGCTCGCCGCCGTGCTCCAGGTCCGGGGGCACAGCCTCTGGGTGCTGCTCTGGGAACGCGGGCGTGAGCCGTTCAGCGGCGCGTGGTCACTGCCCGGCGGCTATCTCGAGCGCGGACACACGCTGGAGCGGTCGATTCGCTCGCAGCTCGCGCGCAAGGTCGACGTGGCCGAGCTGTCCTGGCTGGAGCAGCTGGAGACGAACGGGGACCCCGACCGCCACCCCGACGAGTGGCAACTGGCCACCGCCTACCTCGGGCTCGTGCCTCGCGGCCTCGACCCCGAGTTGCCGCCCGATACGTCCTGGCAGCCTGTCGACCGGCTGCCGGAGCGGATGGCCTTCGACCACCGAGCGATTGTGCGCGACGGCCGTGAGCGCCTGCGCGCAAAGCTCTCCTACACCAACATCGGCTTCGCCCTGGCCCCCGCTTCCTTCACGATCTCGGAGCTGGCCGGGATCTACACCGCCGCGCTCGGCTACCCCGTCGACCCAACCAACCTGCGGCGGGTGCTGGAGCGTCGCGGCCTGCTCGAAGCCACCGGCGAGCGGCGCTCGCCGGGGCGCGGCGGCGGCCGGCCTGCCGCGGTCTACCGCTTCCGCTCGCGCGACCTCGAGATCACCGATCCCTTCGCCGTGCTACGCCCCCCTAGCGGGGATCGATGAGCAGGCTGAAGTCGAGCGCGGGCGCGGAGTGGGTCAGCGCCCCGACGCTGATGAAGTGCACGCCGGTCTCGGCCACCGCCCTGATCGTGTCGAGCGTGATGCCCCCCGAGGCCTCGAGCTCGGCCCGCGCGCCGGCGATCTCCACCGCGCGGACCAGCTCGGCGGGGTCCATATTGTCGAGCAGCAGGCGGGGTACGCCGGCCGCCACGGCGTCCGCCACCTCGTCGAGGCCGGCGCACTCCACCTCCACGGTCACTCCGGCGGGAGCGTTGGCCAGCGCGAGCCGGCCGGCCTCGCCCACTCCGCCGGCCAGGATGGCGTGATTCTCCTTGACCAGAATCGCGTCGAACAGGCCGCTGCGGTGGCTCACTCCTCCTCCGGCCCGCACCGCCTCCTTCTCGAGCGCGCGCATGCCGGGAGTGGTCTTTCTCGTGTCGAGGATCTTCACCCCCGTGCCGTCAACCGCCCGCACGTACCGCCCCGTGAGCGTGGCCACGCCCGACAGGCGGCCGAGAAAGTTCAGCGCCACGCGCTCGGCGGCCAGGATCGACGCGGCGTCGCCCTCCACCTCGGCCAGCGGCCCGGGCTCGCGCCACTTGCCGTCCGGAGCGTGCGCGGTGAAGGTCAGCCCGCCGTCGACTCGCTCGAAGACCGCTCGGGCCACGGGCGTTCCGCTCGGCACCCCCGGCTCCTTCTGCACGATGTGCGCGAGCGCCCTCGACCCGTCGGGAACCACCGCCCGTGTCGTGAGATCACCCGTGCCGAGGTCCTCGGCCAGCGCAGCGTCGATCAGGTCCAGCACGGATGGACGTCCCGGGTGAGGTCTCCGACCATGGGACGGAGGCTATGGCAAGTCAATCGCCGCGACAGGGAGGTCGGATGAGCACGCCCGGCAGGACGGGCGCTTTCCTGCGCAGCCTGTTCGAGCGGCGCGACGATCCCTACGAGGGCGCCGATCTGCCCACCATGCGCCGCGCCACGGCGGGTGTACTCGGACTCAGCGCACTGGTCTGCCTGGCCTTACTGCCGCTCGAGCCGGTGGATGGCCAGATCGGCTCGGCGGGCTGGCTTGTGGCCGGAGTCCTGATCACGGCGGGCCTCGCCGGCGCGCTGGCGCTGGCCCGCAGCTCGGTGTCCTTCGACGCCCTGCTCGCGGTGGCCTACCTCGGCGTGGCCGGGATCGCCCTGCTGAACTGGCTCGCGGAGGGCGGATCGTCGGCCTACGAAGACCTCTACGTGCTCTGGGCCGCTGCGGGGGCCGCCCATCCGCCACGACGGGCGCTGACCCATCTGGCGGTGCTGCTGTGCGCGCTCGCGCTGCCCCTGCTCTACGAGGGCACGAGCGGCGAGATCGTCGGCGACATGGTGGCCGAGGCCCTGATCCTCGTCGTCCTCGACGTGATCCTGATCGCCTTCCTCCATCAGATGCGCCGCCAGCGCGTGGGCCTGCGGACGGGAGCCGAGGTGGCGCGGCGCCTGGCCCGAATCGACGCGCTGACCGGGCTCGGCAACCGTCGCTCGTTCGACGAAGCGCTGACTGTGGAGGCGGCCCGCGCCGCCCGCGAAGGCACCCCGTTGGCGGTGGGCCTCGTGGATGTCGACAACCTCAAGCGCGTCAACGACCGTTTCGGCCACCTGGAGGGCGACCGCTGCCTACGTGAAGTGGCCCGAGTGATGGAGCGCTCGGTGCGTACCACCGACCGCTGCTTTCGCTGGGGCGGAGACGAGTTCGTGGTCGTCCTGCCCGGCAGCGACCGCGAGTCGGCCGATGACGTGCTCAGGCGAATGGCAGTGCACGTCCGTGAGGCCTGCGAGTCCCCTGACGGCCGCGAGGTCCACCTGACTTGGGGGGCCGCAGAGATCGCTCCCGGCACGAGCGCCGAGGATGCCCTGGCTCAGGCGGATGTCGCGCTGCTGGAGCGCAAGACCGAGAAGCGGCGCTGAGACGGTGGTGGGTCAGACCGCTGTGGGGGTCTGGGGGCGCTCCCGGCGACGCTCGATGCCCGCCACGGTGTAGGCATCGATCTCGTCGAGGGTCTCGCGCTCGAGCAGCGCCTCGGCCAGGACGTCGAGCCGGTCGCGGTTCTCGGCGAGCACCTTGCGCGTGGCCTCGTGCTCGTCGTCCACGATGCGCCTCACCTCGGCGTCGACGAGCTCCTGCGTGGCCTGGGAGACCTGCTCGGCGCCGGGCAGGAGCAGGTTTTGGGCATCCGCTGGAACCACGGTGATGAAGCCCACCTTCTCGCTCATCCCCCAGCGCCCCACCATGCCGCGGGCAATACGGGTCACGTGCTGGATGTCCGACTCCGCGCCCGTCGTGATGTCGCCGAAGACGGCCTCCTCGGCCACTCGGCCGCCCAGCGCCACGCGGATCTTGGCTCGCAGCTCCTCCTCGGAGAGGTTGAAGACGTCGTCGTCGGGAGTCGAGAGGGTCACGCCCAGGGCCTGGCCGCGCGGGATGATCGAGACCTTGCGCACCGGGTCCGCGCCCGCCGTGACCATGCCGACGATCGCGTGCCCGCCCTCGTGGTAGGCGATCCGGCGGCGGTCGTCCTCGCTCAGCACGATCTTGCGCTCGGCGCCCAGCAGGATGCGCTCGAGGGCGTCGGTGAAGTCCGCCCTCTGCACCCGCTCGTGCCCGCGGCGGGCGGCCACCAGGGCGGCCTCGTTGGCGAGATTCGCCAGGTCGGCGCCCACCATCCCCGGCGTCGAGGCGGCGAGCGCGTCGAGGTCGACGTCGTTGGCCAGCGGAATCGAGCGGGTATGGACGCGCAGGATGGCCGCCCGGCCCTTGGCGTCGGGCGGTTGCACCGCCACCCGCCGGTCGAAGCGGCCGGGCCGCAGCAGCGCCGGGTCGAGCACGTCGGGACGGTTGGTGGCGCCGATGACCACCACTTGGTCGCTGGTGTCGAACCCGTCCATCTCGGTGAGGATCTGGTTGAGGGTCTGCTCACGCTCGTCATGGCCGCCGAGACTGGCCCCGCCGCCGCCGCGAGCGCGCCCGATGGCATCGAGCTCGTCGATGAAGATGATCGCCGGCGCGGCCTCCTTGGCCTGCTGGAAGAGGTCGCGCACCCGTGAGGCGCCGATGCCCACGATCGCCTCGATGAACTCCGAGGCCGAGGCCGAGAAGAAGGGCACCCCCGCCTCGCCGGCCACGGCACGCGCGAGGAGCGTCTTGCCGGTGCCGGGCGAGCCCGACAGCAGGACCCCTCGCGGGATGCGGGCACCGAGCTTGCGGTAACGCTCGGGATTGCGCAGGAAGTCCACCACCTCGGCCAGCTCGGCCTTGGCCTCGTCGATGCCGGCCACGTCTGCGAACGTGACCGTCTGCGTCTCCGGCTCCACCCGCCGGGCGCGGCTGCGGCCGAACTGGCTCAGCATCCCCCCACCCCCGGCGCTCTGCGCAGCGCGCCGGAAGAGCCAAATGAAGATGGCCACGAGCAGGATGGTGGGCCCGAAGCTGAACAGGATCGTTTCCAGCAGGGAGCGCTCGCCGGGCGGCTTGGCGCTGACCACCACGTCGTTCTCCTCGAGCAGGTTGGCCAGCTCGTCCTCGTTGGCGAAGGTCGGAACCTGGGTCTCGAAGTTCTGCGCCTTATCGCCGTCGTAGGAGACGTCCTTGCGGAACTCGCCCTTGATGGTCTCGCCGGTGGACGAGATCTCCCTGACGTTGGTCTGGCGCACCTCAGTCAGGAACGTCGGGTTGTAGGGCACCGTGATGCGCTTCTCGGGGGGCGCGAAGATCTGCACGATCACCCAGTTGAGGAGGAACAGCGCGGCCAGGATGACCAGGAAGCGGCGCGGGCTCCAGGGCAGCATCGGCGTCTTCTTGGGCGGTGCACCGCGGCCATCGGGCGCCGGCGTGATCTTGAAGCCGTGCTTCTCGTCGCGCTCGCCCTGGGCCTGCTGTGGCGGCCGCTGGTCGGAGGGCTTCAGCGGGTTGGGCACCCGGAGCCTCTGCTGTCCGGAGCTGTCGCTGGCGCGGGCGTCTTCGGCCATATCCCCAACTGTAGGGGGCGTCCTTCTATCTTTACTAGGCCATGAGGCAACAGCTTCGACCTCTCTTCGACCAGGTGGTGATCAAGGAGCTCGAACCTGATCGGGTACGGCAATCGGGCCTGCTGCTCCCGCCGGGTGAGCACCAGTCTCCGCCCCAGCACGGGATCGTCCTCGCCGTGGGCCCCGGCCTCGACTGGTGGGGCAGCGTCGGCGTGAAGATGCCCGTCAGGCCGGGCGACCACGTGGTCTTCCCGGCATCGGCCGGGGTCTGGGTCGAGGTCGAGGAGGAGCGCCTGCTCGTATGCCGGGTGGGACAGATGCTGGGCGTGCTCGAAGAGCTGGAGGACCGCAGCAAGGGCGCTCTCCCCGCCATGGAGGAGGATGACGCGTAGTTAGGCGTCGGGCCCTGGCGGCGCGCCGCCGTCACCCGAGCGGCGCAGCAGCTCCGCGCGGATGAACTCGTCCAGGTTGCCGTCGAGGACCCCCTGGGCGTTGCCCGCCTCGACGTTCGTGCGGTGGTCCTTGACCATCGTGTAGGGGTGGAGCACATAGGAGCGGATCTGGGAGCCCCAGCCCACGTCCTGGGCCTCGCCGCGCTCCTTGGCGATCTCCTCCTGGCGGCGGCGCTCCTCGCGCTCGATCAGCTTGCCGCGCAGCATCCGCATCGCGGTGTCCTTGTTGGCCGACTGCGAGCGCTCGTTCTGGCACTGGACTACGATGCCCGACGGACGGTGGGTGATGCGTACGGCCGAGTCGGTCTTGTTCACATGCTGGCCTCCCGCCCCCGAGGCCCGATAGGTGTCGATCTGGATCTCGTCCGGTTCGATTTCGATAGCCACGGCGTCCTCGACGAGCGGCGCCACCTCGACCCCGGCGAAGGCCGTGTGCCGTCGTGACTGCGAATCGAAGGGCGAGATGCGCACCAGGCGGTGCACTCCCTTCTCCGCCGAGAACAGGCCGTAGGCGTTCTCGCCACGGGCGATGAACGAGGCGGACTTGATCCCGGCCTCCTCCCCGGCCGAGGCCTCCTTGAGCTCGACGGCCATGCCGCGACCCTCCGCCCAGCGCATCTCCATGCGCAGCAGCATCTCGGCCCAGTCCTGGGAGTCGGTGCCGCCGGCACCGGCGTTGACGGTCACCACGGCATCGCCGGAGTCGTAGTCGCCGGCGAACAGGCGCGCCTCCTCGAGCTCGGCCAGCCGCGAGTCGATCGAGGCCCGCTGCTCTTCCAGCTCGGCGGCCATCGACTCGTCCTCGGCCGCCATCTCCTCGAGCGCCTCCAGATCACCGATGTCGGCCTCCAGCGAGCGGAATGTCTCGAGCCGGCGCGCCAGCGAGTTGTGCTCGGCCGACACACGGGCCGCCTGCTCCTGGGTGTCCCAGAAACCGGGCGCCTGCATCAGCCCTTCGAGCTCCGCTATGCGGGCTTCGAGCCGAGCAGGGTCAAAGGTAGTCCGCGAGCAGCCTCAGCCGGTCGCGGAGGCCACTGGCGTCATTAGGCGCCATGGCACTTCTTGAATTTCTTGCCGGAGCCGCACCAGCAGGGGTCATTGCGGCCCAGCTTCTCGTGCTCGTCGAGCCGGCGCGTCTCCACCGGCGCGGGCAGCGTCACCTCTTCGGCGGCCATGTCGGCCGCCTCGGCGACGCCGGTGGGGACCGCGCCGCCGGCGGCGGCGGCGATCGCGTCGCGGCCGGCGACCGAGCGCCCACCCGAGGTGGTCAGCTGCCCGGTGCTCGAGCTGTTGCCGCCGAAACCCCAGTTGGGGCCACCCTGGGCGGGCGCCGCCTGCTGTTGGGGCTCCTGGACTTCGATCTCAACGTTGAACACGTAGCGCGCGAACTCGTCCCAAATGTTGTTCATGAGCTCCGTGAACATGTCGAAGCCCTCGTTCTTGTAGGCCACCAGCGGATCGATCTGGGCGAAGCCGCGCAGGTGGATGCCCTCGCGCAGATAGTCCATGTCGTGCAGGTGCTCGCGCCAGCGCTCGTCGATGATCTGGAGCAGCATGAAACGCTCGAGCGCCCGCATCAGCTCGTCGCCGAGGTCCTCCTCGCGCTCGTTGTACGCGTCGACCACGTCCTTGCGCAGATCCTCGATCAGGGCCTGGCGATCGGCGCCCGACTGGACGTCGTCGAGCTCATAGGAGAGCGGATAGATCTGCTCGAGCTGCGTGAACAGGGCTCCGAGCTCCCAGTCCTCCTGGTAATCGCCCTCGGTGTACTCGAGCACGATGCGCTCGATGGCGTCGGCGATCTGGGTGCGGGCCACATCCGACATGTCCTCACCCTCGAGGATGCGGTCGCGGTACTCGTAGACGATCTCGCGCTGCTGGTTCATCACGTCGTCGTACTCGAGCACGCGCTTGCGGATGAGGAAGTTCTGCTCCTCGACCTTCTTCTGCGCGCCCTCGATCTGCTTCGAGAGCATCTTGTGCTCGATTGGCAGCTCCTGGCCCTCCTCGTCGGCCTGGGAGAGGAACTTGTTGTCAAGGATCTTGTAGATGCGGTCCCCGGCGAACAGGCGCACGAGGTCATCCTCGGCGGACAGGTAGAAGCGTGACTCACCCGGATCGCCCTGGCGGCCGGAGCGGCCGCGCAGCTGGTTGTCGATGCGGCGCGACTCGTGGCGCTCGGTGCCGCAGATGAACAGCCCGCCGGAGTCCATGACCTTCTGGCGGTCATCGACCACGCGCTGCTCCATCTCCGGAAAGAGCTCGTCCCAGGCCTTGTCCCAGCCCTCATTGCCGGGCTCGAAGCCGCGCTTGACCAGCTGCTGCTGGGTGAGGTGCTCCTCGTTGCCGCCCAGCTTGATGTCCACACCGCGGCCCGCCATGTTGGTGGCGATCGTGACGGCGAAGGGCTGGCCGGCCTCGGCGATGACCTCGCCCTCGCGCTCGGCGTGCTCGGGCTTGGCGTTCAGGACGTGATGCTTGATGCCGCGCTTGTCGAGCTGCTGGGACAGCACCTCGGACACCTCGACCGAGATCGTCCCCACCAGCACGGGCTGGCCCGTGCGGTTGCGCTCCTCGATCTCGTCGGCCACGGCGGCCCACTTGCCGGCCTTGGTCTTGTAGATCTGGTCGTTCTGGTCGTTTCTGACCATCGGCCGGTTGGTCGGAATCTCCACGACCTGTAGCTCGTAGATCTTCATGAACTCGGTGGCCTCGGTGAGCGCCGTGCCGGTCATGCCGCCGAGCTTGTCGTAGCGGCGGAAGTAGTTCTGGTAGGTGATCGTGGCGACGGTCTGCGACTCCTCCTGGATCGCCACGCCCTCCTTGGCCTCGACGGCCTGGTGCAGGCCCTCCGACCAGCGCCGCCCCTCGAGGATGCGGCCGGTGAACTCGTCGATGATCTTGACCTCGCCGTCGATCACGGCGTAGTCGACGTCTTTCTTGTAGAGCTCCTGCGCCTTCAGCGACTGCTGTAGGTGGTTGACGAGGTTGCCGGTGTCGGCGCGGTAGAGGTTGTCGATGCCGAGGAACTTCTCGGCCTTCTCCACCCCGCGCTCGGTCACGGCGACGGTCTTGTGCTTCTCGTCGGGCTCGAAGTCGAAGTCGGCCTCGTACTCCTTGGACTTGGCCTCGAGGCCCTCGGGCTTCTTGCCCGGCTCCATGATCTTCGCCAGCGAGGCGAAGCGGTAGTAGAGGTCGGCCGCCTGCTCGGGCTGGCCCGAGATGATCAGCGGCGTGCGGGCCTCGTCGATGAGGATGTTGTCGACCTCGTCGACGATCCCGAAGCCGTGCCCGCGCTGGGCCTTCTGGCGCATCTCGACCGCGAGGTTGTCGCGCAGATAGTCGAAGCCGAATTCGGAGTTGGTGCCGTAGACGACGTCGCGCGAGTAGGCCTCCTGCTTGTCGATCTCGTTCATCCCCGACTGGATGATCCCGACAGTCACGCCGAGCAGGTCATAGATCGGCTTCATCCAGAGGGCGTCGCGGCGGGCCAGGTAGTCGTTGACGGTGACCAGATGCACGCCTTTGCCCTGCACGGCATGGCCGTTCTCGTCGCGCGACGCGAGGCCGTTGAGGACGATCGGCAGGGTGGCGGTGAGCGTCTTGCCCTCGCCGGTCTTCATCTCGGCGATGGAGCCGTCATGGAGCACCATGCCGCCGATCAGCTGAACGTCGAAGTGGCGCTGGCCGAGCGCCCGCTTGCCCGCCTCGCGGGTGAGAGCAAAGGACTCGAAGAGCAGCTCGTCCAGCGGCTCCCCCGCGAGGTGGCGTTCGCGCAGGGAGGAGTAGCGCTCGCGGAGCTCGTCGTCGGACTCCAGCTCGAGCTCAGGCTCGAAGCCATTGATGCGGGCGACGTTGCGCTCGAAGGCCTTGAACTTCTTCGACTCGCCGACCCGCAAGGCGCGGTCGAGAATGGACATCAGGGCTACGGTAGCAAGGCTCCCGGCCTCGCCCGGAAGCGTTTGGCTACGCCGCGTGCGGCTGTTGCGCCTTCTGCGACTCGCGCCGGGCGCGGCGCTTGTCGCGGTGCTTCTTGACCTGCCTGGCCAGGTCGTCGGCCACCATGTTGAGCGCGCGGCCCATGTCGTTGGCGGCCTTCGTGCTGCGCAGGGTGGTGCCCTTCAGGTGGAGCGCGCCCTCGGCCACGTGCGTGTCCCCGGTGGAGGCGTCGCGCTCCTCGCGCACCTCGATCTCGAGCTCGGCGAGGGGTGAGACCTGGCGGCCGACCTTCTGGAGCTTCTTCTCCACACGAGCAAGCAGCTCGTCGTCGATCGTCGTGCCGCTACGGCCCTTCACCTGGATGCGCACATGCCCTCCTGGGTCGTGGGGAGACCGATGGTAGTGCGACCGTCCCGCCCTGGGAAGGGGCGACCTGCGAGGCAGTGGAGCCCGCCGAGCCTTCGTTCGCAGGCGCCCTCCCGGCGTCAGCGTCCCAGCGTGCGGGCAAAGGTCACCGCCACCACCTCCTCGGTGCCCGACGCTCGCAGCGCCGCCGCGCAGGCCGCCAGCGTGCCGCCGGTGGTGGCAACGTCGTCCACCAGGATCGCCCGGTCGAGGCCTGGCTCGCCTCGCGCGCGCACGTGGATGGCTCCCGCGGGGCCGGCGCGGCGCTCGAGCCGCCCGCGGCCCACCTGGGAGCGCGGCCGGCCGCCGCGCGCCAGCCGATCGCACAGCCGCAGCCCGGTGCGCGCCGACAGCGCCTCGGCCAGCAGCCGGGCCTGATTGAAGCCGCGCCGGCGCTCTCGCCGGGGGTGGAGCGGGACCGGCACCAGGCTGCCCGACGCGAGCAGGTGCGTCGGAGCGTTCGCCGTGATCTGCGCCGCCATCGCCTGCGCCAGCCGTATCGCGCCACGGAACTTGAGCCCCCGCACCAGCTCTCGGGCCGGGCCCTCGTAGGCCAACGGCGCCCACAGGACCACGCCTTCGGCGAGCACCGGGACGGCGGAGAGCCGGCGCAGCGCCCGGCGGCAGGCGCCGCAGAGTGGCTCGCCCCGGCGAGCCGGTCCTCCGCAGCCCCAGCACAGCGGTGGCGCAAGCATCGCCTGAGCGTCCTCCCATGCGGGTCAAGCGTGGGCACGCCACTGCGACAATTCAGCGACGTGGATCATCCACAGCTGCACTGGTTCTCCGATCCGGCGGTGCTCGCCCCCCTGGCGTTGCTCGCGGGGATCTACATCTGGCGCTTCCGCGAGGTGCGCCGCCAGACCGGCGGGCGCGGCGCCGGCCCGACCCAGGCCGCCGCCTTCACCGGCGCGATGATCGCCCTGCTGATCGCGCTGGTCTCCCCGCTAGACGGCCTGGGCGAGGACTACCTGTTCTCCGCGCACATGGTCCAGCACGTGCTGCTCGGCGACATCGCTCCCCTGCTGCTCCTGCTCGCGCTGTCGCGCGTGATCATGCGTCCCGCCACCCGGCGTCTGATGCGGGTGGAGCAGGCGCTCGGGCCGCTGGCCAACCCGGTCACCGGCATCGTGATCTGGCTGTTTCTCATGTACCTGTGGCACATCCCGGCGCTCTACGACGCCGCCACCCAGAGCGCCCCCCTGCACGTCCTCGAGCACATCTGCTTCTTCGGTGCCGGCCTGGCCCTCTGGTGGCCGCTGATCCAGCCCGTCCCGATGCGGCGCAATCTCACGGGGATGCAGCCGCTGGCCTACATCGCGTCGGCCAAGGGCGGGCTGGCCGCGCTGGGCCTCTTCCTGGCCTGGTCCACGACAGTCTTCTATCCCTACTACGAGACCACGCCGCGGATCTGGGGGCTGAGCCCGATCGAGGACCAGAACGTGGGCGGGGTGATCATGATGGTCGAGCAGTCATTCACGCTCGTGTTGGTGATGGTGGTGCTGTTCATCCGCATGCTGGCCCGCTCCGAGGAGGACGAACGGCGGCGCGAGCGCCTGGAGGACGCCGAGGCCGAGGCGGCGGCCCGGAGCTAGCCCTCGAGCAGGGCGCCGTCGTCGATGTGGCGCGGCCCCGCCACCCGGACGCGCCCGCGCACGGTCACGTCGCGACCGAAGCTGACGTCGCCGTCCAGCTCGAGTCGCTCGCAGCCGGCCAGCGAGGGTGCCCCGGCGGCGAAGCGCCGCTCGAAGTCGGCCAGCAGCTTGTAGTGGTCGGGGTCGAGCTCGACGTGCGGGGGGCGCCCCTCGCGCTCGGGGGCGAGGCGAACGGTCCAGTCGTCGCCGAGCCGGTAGGCGTCCGAGCGCACCACCAGCAGGTCGTTGGTCTTCTTGACCGGCACGAAGCGGGCCCGCGGCACGTGCACCGCGCCGGCACCCTCGAACACGCCGATCGCCGCCCCCATGGCGGTCTCGAGCTGGATCACCTCCGGCGAGGAGGAATCGGCGGGGTCGACCGTCTTGCGGTTGACGATCATCGGCAGCTCGACCACTCCGCCGCTCTCGCCGAGCGTGCGCTCGAGCGCCTCGAGGTTGACCCAGATGTTGTTGGCGTTGAAGTAGCGATGCACCGAGACGTCTTCGAAGGCCTCCTGGTCGCTGTCGGGCACCTGGGCCGTCTCGCGCAGCACGAGCCCGTCCCCATCGGCCCGCCGGGCCAGATGCCCGCCCTTCTTGTCGCTTTCGGTGCGGTCGACGACCTCCGACACGAACGGCAGCTCCTCGGCGGCCAACCAGCTCAGGATGCGCGGCTCGAGCGCGGCGCCGAGATTGTCCGAGTTCGACAGGAACAGGTAGCGGTAGCCCCGTCCCAGGAGCTGGGCGAGCAGCCCGGTGGCCGCGAGCGAGGCAAACACGTCGCCGTGCCCGGGCGGGGCCCACTCGAGCCCGGGATCGGCTTCCCAGGACGCCGGTTCGAGCCCGTCGGCCAGCAGCTTGGGCACGCGTCCCTGGAGGAAGTCGAGCGGGAGGTCGTCCAACGCCAGCTCGGGGTAGCGCTCGAGCGCGGCGAGCGTGTCGTCGCGGGTGGCGAAGCTGTTCATGAGCAGCAGCGGGATGCGCGCTCCGTGGCGCTCGCGCAGCTCGAGGATCTGGCGCACGATCACATCGAGGAACGTGTGGCCGTCCTTGACCTCGAGCAGCGACTTGGCGCGGGTCATGCCCATGCTCGTGCCGAGCCCGCCGTTGAGCTTGAGCACCACCGCCCGCTCGAGCGCCGACGCGTCGCCCTCGGGCAGCTCGTCCAGGCTGGGTACGTCCTCCAGCGGCTCGATGTCCGCTTCCGCAACCATGCCCTGCTCGCCCGCCCGCAGCCGCTCCTCGTAGCGAGCGAAGGTCTCCACCGCGATGTCGGGCAGCTCCTCGCGGCGCATCTTGTCGGTCGCGGCGCTCACGGCCGGCCGATCGTATTGGTCTGCCGCGATAGCGTCCGAAACGTGATCACCACCGTCACAGAGGACGACCTTCCCGATCTCCTTCCGCTCATGCGCGGCTACTGCGATTTCTACGCGGTGGCACCCGGCGACGACGACCTGCTCGCCTTGTCGAGGGAACTGATCGCCAGCCCGGAGCTCGACGGTGTGCAGCTGATCGCCCGCGGCGAGACGGGCCAGCCGCTCGGCTTCGCCACCATCTTCTGGACCTGGTCCACCCTGAGCGGATCGCGCATAGCCGTCATGAACGACCTGTTCGTGGCCCCGGAGGGCCGCGGAACCGGGGTCGCCGACAGCCTCATCTCGGCCTGCGTGGAGCGGGCGCGCGAACGCGGAGTCGCTTCACTCGAATGGCAGACGGCACGCGACAACGAGCGCGCCCGCGCCGTCTACGAGCGGGTCGGTGGCGAGCGCGACGAGCGCTGGCTCGACTACTCGATCACCCTCTAGGCCACCACGGTCTCGGCCGCTGAGGACCGGCTGTCCGCCAGCCGCTCCCAGACCTGGTTCAGATTGCTCTGCATCAAGAACCATGCGATCAGCTGGAGCAGCGGGATGATCCAGAGAATGAAGGTCAGCAGCACGCTGAAGTTGTTGTTGCCGAGCGCATGGTTCTGCGCGATCTCGATGCGCTTGCAGGTGCGCCAGATCGTGACCAGCGCGGGAATGATGATCAGAGCACCGAAGGTCAGCGCGATCACGGACAGGATCGGGTTGTCGCCCAGCTCGGGTATCCCGTTGGCCTGACCGTAGTCGGCCATCTCGCGGTTGATGAAGTACCACCAGAAGATGCCGTAGATGCCGAGCGTGATGAGCGTGAGCGCGACCACTGCCAGTGGATGGCGGATCTTTGCGGTTGATCCCGCGTTGGGGATCTGAATCTCTTGGGCCATGCTGCGTTTGCTATCAGGTTTTCGGCTCGAGTGTGCGCGATTGCTCAGAACTGCACGACGCCTGTCGCTTAGCTGCATCGGTATGTCCCGCTGGACCGCGATCACCACGGCGAACGCCACGCCCCGGCAGCTCCTCGAGGTGCTCACGCACCCCGACGAGATCCGCCGCTGGTCGCCCGTCGAGTTCGATGTCGACGAGCTCGACGGCCGTCGCCTCGCGGCAGGCTCACGCGCGCGTGTGACGGGGAAGCTCGCCGGCGTGCCGGTGGCCTTCGACGTCGAGGTCCTGGCGGCGGACGAGGATCAGCTCGAGCTCTCGGCGCACGGGCCGGTCGGCCTCGACGTGCGTTACGACCTCGTAGGGGATGCCGCGGGCGCCGAGCTGAGCGCTTCCGTGTCGCTGCGCCGCTCCGGTGGCCTCACCGGCCGGCTGCTGGCCAACGCCGCCGCGGCGCTGCTTTCGGCGGGCGCTCTGGACGGAGCGACAGGGCGAATTGCCCGTGCCGCCGAGTCGCAGATGTGCCCGGCGGCCGCCTGACCATCAGGCCGTACGCCCGATAGCCCACCGCTTGCGCGCCAGCGCGGCCGCGGCCGCCGCCAGCAGGCCGGTGGCCACCAGCAGGGGCCAGGGTACGCCGGCCCCAGCCTCCGCCTGCGTCCTGTGGGGCCGCGCCGCCCCAGGCTCGCTCACCCGCAGGGTGCGGGTGTTCACCCGAGCGAGGGTTCTGTCGCCGGCCACCACCGCGAGCGTGTCGCTCTCGATCTGGAGCTTCAGCCCTCCGAGTCCCTGCCTGCGCGCCGCCAGAGCGTCGAGGTCGATGCAGAAGGCCCGGCGCCGCTCGGTGTCCAGCGCGTGGATGAACGGGTACTCGTTCCCCTGATAGAGGGTGTACTCCCAGCGGCCGTCGGGGCTCGTCGCGCGAGTCGTGGGCAATCCGCTCATGCGCTCGTCGGGCTCACGCGGATCGACGATCGCGCCCGGCAGCAGGCGGCGCTCGCGCAGGTCGTAGGCGCGCACCGAGTAGCGGGTGGCGTCGCGCTTGGAGATGTACTCGATCAGGAACATCGAACGACCATCGGGCGAGAGAGCGTCGAAGCTGAAGTCGCCACGGAGGCGGAGCGTGCGGCGACTCGCGAGGCGTTTCGCGTCGATGATCCGGAAGGTGGTCACGGCGCGCGGGAAACGCCTGCGCGGCTCGATCAGCACGAGCTTGCGCCCGTCGGCGGACAGGCCGCTCGGCGAGCCGTCGTAGGCCACGGCGGGCACGCTGAACCTGCCGTCGATGCGAAGCCGTCTCAGCACAGGACCCCCACCGGCGGCGGATTCCTCGAGGACGGTGGCCGTGCGCACGCGGCGCGTGACGTACTCGACCTCCGATCCGGGCGCGGAAACGGGCGCCGCGTCGATCCCCGTTACAGGGAAGCCGTCGGCGGCCGCCGCGGGGGCGCCGATCGCGCCCGCGCAGGCGGGCAGCAACGAGGCAGCGATGGCGCTGCGGCTGCGAGCGTTCATGCTCCTCATACGCGGGGACCGGGGTGCCAGGTCCCGGGGGCGCAAGGGGGGCGCTCAGCCGGTCGGGCCGAAGCGCTCGGTGCGCACCTGCTCGGGCGCGAAGCCCGCCTCGAGCGTCAGCTGCGAGGCAGCCTCCACGAAGCCGTTGGAGCCGCAGATGAAGGCCGTGCCCGAGTCAAGGCCCGCGGCGGCGATCAGCTCGGAGTCGATGCGCCCGGTGGCTCCGCTCCAGCCCTCCGGGGCCTCGCGCGTGTAGGTGACGACCGCGTCGTCGCCCAACTCGTCTGCGTAGATGAGCTCGTCGGCCGAGCGCACGGAGTAGACGAGGCGCATCGGCAGGTCGGGCATGGTGCGGCGCCGGTGGCGCAGCATCGCCATCAGCGGGACGACTCCCGACCCGCCCCCGAGGAGCAAGACGGGCGCCTCCCCGCGCCAGACGAAGTAGGAGGAGAACGGACCGCGAACCTCCACCTGGTCGCCGGCCTCCACGACATCGTGGAAGTAGGGGGAGACCTCGCCGTCGTCCAGGCAGTCGATCGTCAGCTCGACCTCGCCGGCGTCGAGGGGCGAGGAGGCGATCGAGTAGGAGCGCTGAGCGGTGTACCCGTCGGACGCGGTCAGCCGGACGTCATAGTGCTGGCCGGGCAGGTGCGGCATCCACATCGGCACCTCGATGCGGAAGGACTTGACGCGCGGAGTCTCCTCCTTGACCGAGCTCACCGTGCCCAGCTGCCAGCGGCCCGGCGCCCTCTGCTCGACCGGCGTCAGTCGGTCCAATAGCGCTCTTCCTTCCAGGGATCGCCGCGATTGTGGTAGCCGTTCTGCTCCCAGAAGCCGGGCTCGTCGTGGTCCATGATGCGCAGGCCGGCGAGCCACTTGGCGCTCTTCCAGAAGTAGAGATGGGGCACGAGCAGGCGCACCGGGCCGCCGTGCTGGCGCGGGAGGGGCTCGCCCTCGTGCTCGGTTACCACCCAGGCCCGTCCGCCGCTGAGATCGGCCACGGCGACGTTGGTGGTGTAGCCACCGTAGGAGAAGGCCATGGCGAAGTCGCCCGCGGGCTGCGCCTGCTCCAAGAGCACGTCGACCGAGACGCCGCGGAAGCTCGTGGCGAGCTTCGACCACTTGGTCACGCAGTGGATGTCGCAGGGCACGTCCTCGAACGGAAGCTTCTGAAACTCGTCCCAGGTCCACTCGCGTTCGCTGCCGACCATGC
This sequence comes from uncultured Thermoleophilaceae bacterium, assembly GCA_963813495.1. Lineage (GTDB taxonomy): Bacteria > Actinomycetota > Thermoleophilia > Solirubrobacterales > Thermoleophilaceae > JACVRW01. Next base: position 491,872 of record CAWEZC010000010.1, on the reverse strand, counting down.
CGTCGATGCGCAACCCCCACTCGCCCGGCTCGACCTTCGGCGTGGGGCCGGCGGTGAGTACGGGAAAGCCGGACTCGTAGTACTGCCCGGGGGGAATGCGGTCGGCCAGCTCCTCCGGTGCCCGGCGGCGCCCGCTGAAGCCGCGTGAGATGAAATTGCTCACTGGCCGGAGAGCGTACCGGGGTCATCGAGCACGTCCATGCGCGCCACGAGCCCGTCGCGAAGGCGGTAGCGGTGGCGAACGCGCGAGTCGGAGATGAGCTCGTCACCGCCATGCGCGCGCACGACCTGGTGCACCGCGGCGACGATCGCCCCGCCGGGCTCGAGGCTGAAGGCTTCCGGCTCGACCGTGCTGGAGATCTCGGCGAGCTGCCGGGTCCAGTAGTCGAGCACCGCGGCCCGGCCCAGGACCCGCCCGCCCTCCCAGGCGTTGGGCCAGTCGACATCGGGGTGCATCAGTGCGAGGGCGGCCTCCAGGTCACGCTCGTTGAACGCCCGGTAGGCCGCGCGCAGCAGAACCTCGGCGTCGGCCACGCGGTCAGGCGGCCAGGGCCATTCCGGAGGGCAGCTCGAAGTTGTCGGCGACCTCATGCAGGATGCCGAGCATGGCCTCCACCGCCGGTGAGCGGTAGCGCCCCGCCAGCACCGCCGAGGCGATCCGCCGGGTGGGCGCGCGCCGGCCGAGCGAGCGCACGGCGATGTCCTCACGCAGGTTGGTGAGCGAGAGCGCCGGCAGCAGGGAGATGCCCACCCCGGCCGCGATCAGGCCCTGGACGACGTTGTAGTCGTCGGACACGTAGCCGATCTTGGGCTCGAAGCCGGCCCCCACGCACGCCGCGAGATGCAGCCGGCCACAGGGCCCACGCGTGTCGTTCTGGATCCAGACGTCCTCGGAGAAATCCTCGAGCCGCACGCGCTGCTTGCGCGCGGCGGGATGGTCGCGCGGCAGGGCCACGTACATCGGATCGTCCACCAGATGGCGCAACTCGATGCCCTCGTAGAGCCGGTCGAACTCGGGCTGCGAGAGGTCGCGGTACTCGAACACGATCGCGACCTCGAGCTCGGCGGCCCGCAGCTTGTTCACCGCCTCCTCCGGTTCGTTCTCGACGAAGGTCAGCTCGACCTCCGGGTGGCGGCGGGTGAACAGGGCCACCGCCGGCGGGAGCAGCGAGGCCCCCGCGGTCGGGAAGGACGACATGCGCACCCGGCCGCCGCGCACGCCGGCGATGGCTTCCAGCTCGGCCTCGGCCGCGGCGAGACGGGCGATCACCACATCGGCGTGATCGACGAGGGCCCGCCCGGCGTCGGTCAGCCGCGCGCCGCGGCTTCCGCGATCCACCAGGGTGGTATTGGCCTGCTTCTCGAGTGCGGCGACCTGCTGGGAGATGGCCGGCTGCGTGTAGGACAGGGCCTCGGCCGCGGCGGAGAAGGAGCCGTGCTCGGCGACGGCCTGGAGGACCCTCAACTGTTTGACGTCGAGCATAAGACCAGCTTATCGCAGGTCTCACGAGTCCGTATTTGAACTTATGAGCGGAATGGCGCATCATGATTCGAGAGAGATCAAACCTTCCAACAAAGGGGAACCCCATGACCAACGCCAACCTCACCATTCGCCGCGCCACCGCTCATGATGGTTCTGCCATCCACCGGCTGGCTGCCATCGACAGCTCCTCCGCGCCCACTGGAGCCGTCCTGCTCGCCGAGGTCGGCGACGAGCTGTGGGCCGCGCTCGAGCTCGAAACCGGCGCCGCGGTGGCGGATCCGTTCCGCCCCAGCGGCGAGGTCGTGGAGCTGCTGCGCTTCCATGCGGACGGCCTGCGGTCCGAGCGCCGCAGCGAGCGCCGCAGCCTGGCCCGCCTGTTGCCCCGCGCGGCCTAGCGGACCCCGGCTCGTCCGACGCGCGCCTTGCACGGCGGCCTCCGGATTGAACCGGTGGGCCGCCGTCTGCGTTACTAGGGCAGATGCGCGCGTGCGTCACACTTGCCGCTCTGATGGCGCTGTGCTCGTTTGCGGCCTGTGGTGACGACGAAATGACGACCGCTCCGAGCGAACCGGCCGGTGCGGGCGAGACGGCCGCCGCCGGCGAGCGGCAGGGCGTGCTCCGCTTCACCCTCCCCCGCCTCAACGGCGAGCCCGAGGACCTCGCCCGCTACCGCGGCAGGGTCGTGCTCGTGGTCAACACGGCCAGCGAATGCGGCTTCACCGGGCAGTTCGAGGGGCTGGAGCGCCTCTGGGACGAGCGCCGGGCCGACGGCCTCGTCGTGCTCGGCTTCCCGGCCAACGACTTCGCCGGCCAGGAGCCCCGCTCCAACGAGCAGATCGGCGAGTTCTGCCGGGCGAACTTCGGGGTCTCCTTTCCCATGTTCGCCAAGCTGAAGGTCACCGGCGACGACGCCCATCCGCTCTTCCGCGACCTGGGCGCGCCGGACTGGAACTTCAACAAATACCTGCTCGACCGCCGCGGGCGGCTGGTCGAGCGCTGGGGCGCGGGCACCGAGCCCGGCGATCCCGAGCTGACGGCCCGGCTCGACGCGCTGCTCGAAAGCTGATCACGGATCCAGCGAGGCGAGCGCCGCGGAGCGACCCTGCACCTGGCCGCCCGGTGCGGCCTCGACCACTCGATGTCCTCATGGAAGAGATCGCCGGCCGAGTCGCCTCGAGCCCAGCGAGCGTAGATGGAACGGACCAGCTCGACCTCGTTCACGGGGCCGAGGCTAACCGCTGCTCCACGAGCTCAGGTACTCCTGCTGCTCGGGAGTGAGCGCGTCGATCTCCACCCCCAGCGAGCCCAGCTTGAGGCGGGCGATCTCCTCGTCGAGCGCCTGAGGCACGGCCAGCACGCGGTGCTCGAGCTCCTGGCCGTGCAGGGCGAGATGCTCGACGGCGAGCGCCAGGTTGGCGAAGCTCATGTCCATCGCCGCCGCGGGGTGCCCCTGGCCCGCCGCGAGGTTGACCACCCGGCCCTGGGCCAGCAAGTTGAGCCGGCGCCCGTCGGCGAGCTCGTACTGCTCCACGAGCGGCAGGACCTGGCGCACGTCGTCGGCCAGCTCGCGCAGTCCGGCGAGGTCGATCTCCACGTCGAAGTGCCCGGCGTTGGCCAGCACGGCGCCATCCTTCATGCGCTCGAAGTGCTCGCGCCGCAGCACCGAGCGCGTGCCCGTGACCGTCACGAAAAGGTCGCCTGTGGCGGCCGCCTCGAGCGCCGTCATCACCTGGAAGCCGTCCATGCGCGCCTCGAGCGCTCGCAACGGGTCCACCTCGCACACAATCACGGCCGCCCCCGCTCCGCGCGCGCGCTGGGCGATTCCCTTGCCCGTGGCCCCGTAGCCACAGAGCACCAGCGAGCGCCCGGCCAGCAGCAGGTTGGTGGCGCGCAGAATGCCGTCGAGTGCCGACTGACCGGTGCCGTAGCGGTCGTTGAAGGTGCGCTCCGTGCGCGACTCGTTGACCGCGATCACCGGGCAGGCGAGCCGGCCCTCGGCCTCGAGGCGGCGCAGCCGCAGCAGGCCGGTGGTGGTCTCCTCCGCTCCTCCGCGCACGTCCTCGGCCTCGCCCTGGTCGTGGAGGAGCACGAGCAGGTCGGCGCCGTCGTCCAGCGTGATGTCGGGCTTCCAGGCGGCCAGCGCGTGCACGTGGCTCGCGTAGGCCTCGGCGTCCTCGCCGCGAGCAGCCTGAACGGGGATCCCGTCGGCCACAAGCGCGGCGGCCACCTCGTCCTGGGTGGTGAGCGGGTTGGCCGAGCAGAGCGCCACCTCGGCGCCGCCGGCCGTCAGGGCCTTCATGAGGGTGGCCGTCTCCGCCGTCACGTGCAGACAGGCCGCGACCTTCAGGTCGCCCAGCGGTGACTCGCCCTCGAAGCGCTCGCGGATCGAGCGCAGTACCGGCATCTGGCCCTCGGCCCAGTCGACGCGGGCCCGCCCCTCGGGGGCGAGCGCCGCGTCGCGGACCTCGGGCTTGACGCTAATAGCGGTAGTGATCGCTCTTGTAGGGGCCCTCGACCGGCACGCCGATGTAGGCGGCCTGGTCCGGGCTGAGCTCCGTGAGCTTGGCCCCGAGCGAGCCGAGGTGCAGCCGGGCGACCTTCTCGTCGAGGTGCTTGGGCAGCACGTAGACCTGCTTCTCGTACTCGTCGTTCTTGGTGAACAGCTCGACCTGGGCGATCGTCTGGTTGGTGAACGAGTTGGACATCACGAAGCTCGGGTGGCCGGTGGCGTTGCCGAGGTTCAGCAGCCGGCCCTCGGAGAGGACGATGATCGAGTGGCCGTCGGAGAAGCGCCACTCGTCCACCTGCGGCTTGATGTTGATGCGCTCGACGCCGTCGATCTGGCCGAGTCCGGCCATGTCGATCTCGTTGTCGAAGTGGCCGATGTTGCCCACGATCGCCTGGTGCTTCATGCGGCTCATGTGGTCAGCGGTGATGATGTCCTTGTTGCCGGTGGCGGTGACGAAGATGTCCACGTCGCCGACCACGTCCTCGAGGCGCGCCACCTGGTAGCCGTCCATGGCGGCCTGCAGAGCGCAGATCGGATCGATCTCGGCGATCAGCACGCGGGCACCCTGGCCCTTGAGCGACTGGGCGCAGCCCTTGCCGACGTCGCCGTAGCCGCAGATCAGCGCGGTCTTGCCGGCGATCATCACGTCGACGCCGCGGTTGATGCCGTCGATCAGCGAGTGGCGGCAGCCATAGAGGTTGTCGAACTTCGACTTGGTCACCGAGTCGTTCACGTTGATGGCCGGGAACAGCAGCGTTCCCTGCTCGTACATCTCGTAGAGACGGTGGACGCCGGTGGTGGTCTCCTCGGTCACGCCCTGGATGTCGGCGGCCATGCGGGTGAACTTCTGCGGATCCTCGGCCAGATTGCGCTGAAGCAGGCCGAGCACGACCTGGAACTCCTCGGACTCCGCCGAGGCCGGGTCCGGCACGGCGCCGGCCTTCTCGAACTCGACGCCCTTGTGCACGAGCAGAGTGGCGTCACCGCCGTCGTCGAGGATCATGTTGGGGCCGTCGTGACCGGGCCAGTTGAGCGCCTGCTCGGTGCACCACCAGTACTCCTCGAGCGTCTCGCCCTTCCAGGCGAACACGGGGATGCCGGCGGCGGCGATGGCAGCGGCGGCGTGGTCCTGGGTGGAGAAGATGTTGCACGACACCCAGCGCACCTCGGCGCCCAGCGCCGTGAGAGTCTCGATCAGCACCGCCGTCTGCACGGTCATGTGCAGGGAGCCCATGATGCGGGCGCCCTTCAGGGGCTGGGCCGCGCCGTACTCCTCGCGCATGGCCATGAGGCCGGGCATCTCGTGCTCGGCCAGGCTGATCTCCTTGCGGCCGAAATCGGCCAGGGAGATGTCCGCGACCTTGTAATCGGACGTCGTGGTGGGCGTGGCATCGGTAACGGTCATGCGGCGGTCTCCGTGAGTTTCGGGGTGGGGTCGGCGGCGAGGAGGCGCTGGTGCTTCTGCTGCTCCCAGGAGAGCCAGTCGCCCGTGCTGACCTCGGCGGGCTTCTCGGGGCGCTCCTCGAACCAGCGGTCGACGGCCGTCCTCAGCTTGGGATCGGAGGCCAGCCGGCGGGCGAACGCCACGTCCGAGAGGGCGCAGTCGAACCGGGTGAGCAGCTCGCGCAGCGTCCGCAGGCGCTGCAGCTCACCCGGTCCGAAGAGGCGATACCCCTTGGGCGAGCGGGCGGGCTCGATCAGGCCGGCACTTTCGATGTAGCGCAGCATGCGAGGCGACCAGCCGGTCGTCTCTGCGGCCTCGTTGATCGTGAGCCCCTCCATCGCGAGACGCAAACCTTACCACGATCGTGTCAAGGTTTGGGCCACCGGCCCGACGCTCAGCCCAGGTGTTGCTTGAAGCGGGTTATCGCCTCGATCGGAGTGGGATCGACGTCCTCGAGCACCGCCAGGTAGACGCTGACGAGATCACCGAGCAGAACCTGGGCGAGCACGCGCTCGAAGCGACTCTCCCCGTAGGCCGGCACCTGCACCGAGGGCGCGCCGGCGGCGGCGACCTCGCCGGCCATGAGCTCGATGCGGCGGGCCAAGCGTGGGTGATTGTCGGAATCGTGCAGGAAGACGGCCGACAACGGCGCTCGTCGAGGCCCGCGTTCCCAGCCGCAGATCTCGTGATGGCTGGCTTCGGGGAGCTCGGACCAGAAGGCAGGGGTCTTGGCGTTCTCGTTGACCTGCGTGTGCCAGCGCCGTGCCACGGCCACCGTGGCGCCGGAGCCGTGGACCACCGGAACGGTGGCCTGCAGCTCACGGGCGATCGACTTCGCCAGCGAATCCTCGGGCGCGCCCGGCCCCCACTCCTCGACCAACCGTTCGAGCAGCGCAGTGGCGGTGTCGATCTCGGCGTGCAGCGAGGGCGCGGCGCCACACAGCGCGGCGCACTCGAGCGAGGCCACGGTCCCGTAGACCACCGCCGCCCGTGGCTGCATGCCCGACGGCACCCCGATCACCGGGACGCCCTCGGCGCGCGCGAGCTCGGCCAGGGTGCCCCCGGTGGTGAGCACCGCCCGGCGTGCGCCCGCGGCCACTGCCGCCTCGAAGCAGGCCAGCGTCTCCTCGGTCTCGCCCGAGTAGCTCGAGCAGAGCACGAAGGTCTCGGGAGGGGTCCACGCCTCGAGCGCGTAGCCCCGCACCACGGTGATCGGCCGGGTGGCGCGGTCGCCGAGCGCCGCGGCGGCGAGATCGCCGCCGATCGCGGAGCCGCCCATGCCGCAGATCACGAGCCCGGCCGGGCTGTCGGCCGGGCGGATGCCCGCGGACTGCGCCCGCCACAGCGCGTCGCCCAGCTGAAGGGGCATCGCGAGCACGTCGCCCAGCATGCCGCCCGGGTCGGCGGCCTCGACGGTCGCCCGATCGAGCGTCAGGTCGCTCACAGCACCGGCTCCGCGGCTGCGATCCGCGCTCCCGCTTCCACCCGGGCGTCCGGATCGATGCGCGCACCCGCCTCGATCACGGCCTCCTCGCCGATCACCGCGCCGGCGCCCACCAGCGCGTGCGACTCCACGCGCGCGCGCTCGCCCACGCGGACGCGCTCGGCCAACACCGCCTCGACGAGCGTGGCGTCGGCGCCGACGTGCACCCGGTCGTGCAATACCGAGCGCTCCACGCGGGCGTCGGTACCCACCGCGCAGTTGCGTCCGAGCACGCTTTGGGGTCCCACGTGCGCCCCGGCCACGAGGCAGCCCTCGTAGATGAGCGAGCCGGTCTCGTCGCGCGGCGGCAGCTTCGACTCGACCCGCCCGGCGAGCAGCTCCCATGTGGCCTCGAGGTAGCGGTCCGGAGCCCCGATGTCGTTCCAGTAGCCGGCGGCGTGATAGCCGTAGAGACCGTGGCCGGCCAGCAGCGGGAAGACCTCGCGCTCGAAGGACACGGCGCGGCCGGGCGCGATCATGCTCTCTACAACCTCGCGCTCCACCACGTAGGCGCCGGCGTTGATGCGGTTGGTGGGCACCGGGCCCTCGCTCTTCTCCAAGAAGGCCTCGACCTGCCCGTCCTCCGCGGTCGGCACGACGCCGTAGCTCGCGGTGTCCTCGACGGGATAGAGAGCGAGCGTCACGCGGGCTCCGGTGTGCTCGTGCTGGGTGACCTCGGCGCTGAGGTCCATGTCCGAGAGGACGTCGCCGTTGAGCACGAGCAGACGCTCGGCGAGCACGCCCTGGTCGAGCGCCAGGCGCACGGGGCCGGCGGTGCCGAGCGGCTCCTCCTCGATCACGTAGCGCAGGCGCATGCCGTCGTAGATGTCGCCCAGGACGCGCCGCACGGCGTCTGACATGAAGCCGCACGACAGAATCACCTCGTCCACCCCGTGCGTGCTCAGCCAATCCAGCATGAAGGACAGGAACGGGCGCCCGGCCAGGGGCATCACCGGCTTGGGCGTCGTGTAGGTGAGCGGCCGCAGGCGGGTGCCCTCACCTCCCGCCAGAACCAGCGCCTGCATGTCAGCGCCCGATGCCTTCGTAGGTGAAGCCCGCGGCGACGAGCGCATCCCGGTCGAGGAAGTTGCGGCCGTCGATCACCAGCGGCGTCTTGAGCCGCTGCTTGACCTCGCCGGCCCAGTCGAGCTCGCGGAACTCCGGCCACTCGGTGACGAGCACCACGGCGTCGGCGCCGTCGAGGGCGTCGAGGGCGGAGCCGGCCACGCGCGCGCCGGCCAGCAGCCCATCCGCCTTGGACGCCGCGACCGGGTCATAAACCCTAACGCCGGCCCCCTCCCCGGCCAGCCGCCCGGCGAGCACGATGCTGGTGGCCTCCCGGATGTCGTCGGTGTCCGGCTTGAAGGCCACGCCGAGCAGAGCGACCTCCTTGCCGTCCAGCGAGCCCAGATGCTTCTGCAGCTTGCCGATCGTGCGGCGCTTTTGCAGCTCGTTGACGTCGATGACCGCGGTGAGCAGCTGGAAGTGGTAGCCGGAGTTGCCGGCGAGTTGCTTGAGGGCCTGGACATCCTTGGGGAAGCAGGACCCGCCCCAGCCAATGCCCGCACGCAGGAACTTAGGGCCGATCCGGTCGTCCAGGCCCATGCCCTCCGCGACCTTGGTCACGTCGGCTCCGAGCTCCTCGGAGACGTTGGCGATCTCGTTGATGAAGGAGATCTTGGTGGCGAGGAAGGCGTTCGAGGCGAGCTTGATCATCTCCGCACTGGCCACGTCGGCCCGGAGTATGTTCGCCCCGAGGGGCGCGTAGAGGGCCTCGACGCGCTGGGCGTAGTCCTCCCACTCCTTGTCGGCCCCCACCACCACACGGTCCGGCTTCATGAAGTCCGCCACCGCGCTCCCCTCCTTGAGGAACTCGGGGTTGGAGACATAGCCGGTTCCGGGGCGGCGGCGCTGGATCGAGCGGCCCGTGCCCACGGGGACCGTGCTCTTCATGACGAGGGCGTGCTCGCTCGAGTCGCCCAGCTCGTCGAGCACCGCCTCCACGCGCGACAGGTCCGCGTCGCCCGAGTAGGTGGGCGGGGTGTCGACGCATACGAACAGGAGCTGGGCGTGGTCGAGCACCAGCTGCATGTCGGTCGTGAAGTGCAGCCGCTCCGCGTTCTTGGTCACCAGCTCGGGCAGGCCCGGCTCGTGGATCGGAACCTGGCCGCGTGACAGCGATTCGACCTTGTCGGGCAGGATGTCGCGCGCCCACACCTCGTGGCCGAGCTCGGCGAAGCAGGCGGCCGTGACGAGGCCCACCCAGCCGACGCCGATTACCCCGATCGGTTCCCGCTCCGCGCTCATGGACCCGCGGAGGCTATTAGCAACAGCGGCGCGTGGAGCGCGCGATGGCCAGCATCTGCTTGTCGGTCAGCGTCTGCAGCAGCGTGTTGGAGATCCAGTAGGCGGCCTTGGGCGTGCGCCAGGCCACTAGGCGCAGGCGGTCGCCGGCGTAGTGAAGCTCGTACTCGCGTCCACCGATCTTGCGCGTCTCGGTGGCGTCCTGGAGGATCGGCGCGTCCTGCCAGGTGGTGCCCTGCAGGCCGTAGTACTCGCCGTTGGCGTTGTACTTGCGCATGACCATTCGGTAGGCGCCGTAGCGCTTGCCGTTTTGGCCCATGAGCTTGTACACGCGCGGAGCGTCGGCGAACTCGGACGAGTTGAGCAGCAGCGTCGGGTAGAGCACCGGCAGCGTGCCCCCCGCTCCCGCCTGCACGGCCTGCAGGCCCTGGTCGGCGCCGAGGCTCGTTGCGTCGAACAGGCCGAGCGCGCTGGCGTCGGCCGAGGCCTTCTTGCGCTTCTTGCGCTTCTTCGGCGCCTTCGAGCTCTTCTGGGCCTCGCCGCGCGGCCCCGGCGTGTCCTCCACCTGCAGGAACTGCTGGACGAGTTCTTGGATCTGCTCGTTGCTCGCCTCCACGTAGCTCTCGCCGATCGTGCCCTCGAAGTGGATCTCCTGGATCGGCTGGTTGGCCGAGAAGACCGCCAGCTTGAGCAGCCGCAGGACCTCGGCCGTCGAGCGCAGGCTCGGGTCGGTGGAGGTGTTGCGGCCGAAGATCTTCATCAGCCGGTCCGACTCGTCGATCAGCTTGGTGGTCGTGATCTGCTGCTTGGCCTGGCGAAGGAAGTCCTGCTGGCGGGCCGAGCGCACGAGATCGGTGTCGGTGTGGCGGTAGCGCACGTACTGCAGCGCCTGGCGGGCACACAGCCGCTGATAGCCCGCGTCGATGTCGATGAAGGTGTACTCGGCGCTGTCGTTGTAGTAGTCGCGGTCGACGTCGGTGTAGACGCAGTCAATCGCGTTGACCGCCCGCCAGAAGCCCTTGAAGCTCACGTTGACCATGTGGTTGATGGGCAGGCCGGTGAGCTTCTTTACCGTCTCGAGCGTCTTCTGCGGGCCCCCGTAGGAGTAGGCCGCGTTGATCTTGTCGGTGCCCACGCCCGGGATCTCCACCTTGAGATCGCGCGGCAGCGACATGATCGCCGTGGCCTCCTTGTCCGGATTGAGGCGGACGAGCATGATCGTGTCCGAGCGCGCGTCGCTAGCGGCGCCCTCGACGTTGTTCCTGGGGCGGCGGTCGGAGCCGAGGATCAGCAGCGTCTGGGGCTCGCCGGGATCGGTCTCCGCCAACGTGCCCTCGCGCAGCTTGAGCTCCGGCCCCAGCTTGAGCGCGTCGACGACCTTGTCGACCTCGTTGAAGGCCGCCACCGCAGTGGCCGCCGCCGAGGCGAAGATCACGAGCAGCGCGCCAAGCAGCAGGCGCTTCCACAGGCCGGGGCGGGGAATGTCGTCGAAGAACATCAGGCGATCTTGAGCCGGCGATCGTCTTCACCGGAGCCGAGGCGAGCAGGAAGGAGTGTGACGAACTCCACCAGAGCCTCTCGATACTGGCCCAGCGACCGGATCGAAACCCATTCCTCGGGGCCGTGGTGGCCTTCGCCGGTGGGGCCACACTCCACCGCCGGCACGCCGGCCTCGAGGAAGGAGATCGCGTCCGAGGCGCCGTCGCGGCCCACACCCAGCCGCTCGCTGGTGGGCGGTGCGACGTGCGAGATGGCCTCGCCCAGGGTCTGCACGTAGATGTTTTCGCGCTCGACCATCGCGGGCCTGCGATGAAAGACCTTGACCACGGAGGCGTCGGCAATCTCTCCGACCTCGCCCAAGATCGCCTCGTGGTCCTGCCCCGGCAGGTAGCGCACGTCCACGTCGATGGCGCACAGGTCCGGGACCTTGTTGAGCGCGTCACCGCCCAGGATGCGGCTCAGGTTGATTGAGGGACGGTCGAAGAGCTCGGACGACTCGCGCGCGAAGGACAGGCCCTCGATCGCACGGAAGACGTCGAGCGCCTTGAGGACGGCGTTGTCGCCCAGCCACGGTGTGGAGCCGTGCGCGGCGGTGCCGGTGACCTCGATGCGCATGGCCAGCACGCCCTTGGCCTGGATGCCGATGTGCATGTTGGTGGGCTCGCCGGTGATCGCGAAGTCGCCCAGGTAGCCGCTCTCCACGAGATGGTCGGAGCCACGCGCCTCGAGCTCCTCGGACTCCTCGTCGGCCACGCACACGAAGTGGACGCGCACGCGGCTCTGGGCGGCGAGGTCGTGGAGCGCGCACATCATCGCCGCCAGGCCGCCCTTCATGTCGTAGGCGCCGCGGCCGTAGAGACGGTCGCCGACCACGCGCGGGGTGAACTGCTGCGGATGGCCCGGCACGACGTCGAGGTGTCCGTGCAGCACGATCGTCGGCCCCTCGCGGGGCCCCACGGTGGCCGCCAGCACGGGCCGCCCGTTGTGTGTCGTGCCTGTCACCTCCACGTCCCGCGCCTCGAGCCAGCCCTTGACGAAGCCGGCGGCGCTCTGCATGCCCTCGAGGGTGGACGTGTCGTAGGTGATCAGGCGCTCGGTGAGAGCGCGTTCATCCATCCCGCGGCTGAGGATACCGGCGGACAGGAGAAGGCCGTCGCGGCTCGGGCGAGGGCGAATGTAGGCTGCGGAAATGTCGAGCGGACCGCCCGCCGATCCCACTCCCGACGCCGAAGCGGTGCGCAGGCGTTACGAGGAGTCGCTCTCCTGGAGGCTCACCAGGCCGCTACGTGCGCTTCGGCGACGACGGGACTCACCGCCCGCGGGAGCACCGCAGGCGCCGCCACCGGAGCAGTACGACTCCTGGCTGACTGACCTCTGCGGCGTCCGCCTGGGCGAGATCGAGGCTGCCTGTTCCGACCCGTCGCGGCGCTCTTTCGCCTTGTTTCGTGATCTCGATCTCGACCTCTGGGCGTTGTTGCTGACCCAGCAGTACAGCGCCTTCCCCAACCTTCGCGACCTTCTACCGGACGTCGCCCGAGCCCGAGTTCCAGAGCGTGTGGAACGGTGCCAGCGGCGCCGCACTCGCCGCTCAGAGCGCCGCTTTCTACCGCAAGCTGTCGGAGCGCTATGGCCGGCACGGCGACCGTGCGCTCGCCGACTCCCGCGTTCTCGACTTCGGCTGCGGCTGGGGGCGGCTGACCCGTTTTTTCTTGCGGGACCTGGAGCCTGGTCGCCTGTTTGGCTGTGACCCGGTAGAGGGGATTCTCGACGTCTGCCGCCGGAACGGGGTGCCGGCGACACTGGCGCGAACCGACTTCGTGCCCGAACGGGTGCCGTTCGAGGAACGGTTCGATCTCGCCTTCGCCTTCTCTGTCTTCACCCACATCTCCGAAGCCGCGCACGCGAGCTGCCTCCGGGCGCTGCACCGTGCGCTCAACCCGGGCGGTTGTCTGATTGTCACAGTTCGGCCACCTCAATATCTGCAGTTCTCACCCTTGATGCGTCCGGTGCTGGATGGGCTAGGCGCCGACGCGGAGTCCCGACTCGCCGAACCCCGCTACCTGTTCGTCCCTCACCCAGCCAAGCAGGGCCATTTCCAGTACGAAGGCGGCGAGATGACCTACGGCGAGACGGTGGTGACGCTGCCCTACATCCGCGAGCGTTGGGCGCCTCAGTTCGAGCTCGTGGACGTCGATCTGCTGGCCGGCGATCTCTACCAGGTGATGGTCACCCTGCGGCGGACCTGAGCCTGCGCGCCGCCAAGCGCTCTTGTTCCACCTCGGCGCGCACCCAGCAGCCGCTGAGGTGGTCGTTGACCACGCCACAGGCCTGCATTGCGGCGTACGCCGTGGTCGGGCCGACGAAGCGAAAGCCGCGGCGCTTGAGCTCCTTGGACAGGGCCGTGGACTCGGGGGTCACGGCGGGCACGTCGTCGCGGCCGCGCGGGGCAGGTCGGCCGTCCGGCGGCGCGTGGGACCAGATCAGGTCGGCGAGCGGCAGCTCGAGCTCGGTCGCTGCCCGGGCGTTGGCGATGGCGGCCTCGATCTTCCCGCGGTGACGCACGATGCCCGCGTCGTCCAGCAGGCGCTCGACGTCCTGATCGGTGAAGGCCGCCACCTTCTCGATCTCGAAGCCGGCGAAGGCTCTGCGAAAGCTGCCGCGCTTGCGCAGGATGGTCAGCCACGAGAGGCCGGACTGGAAGCCCTCCAGGACCATCCGCTCGTAGAGGCCGCGGTCGTCGGTGACCGGCCGGCCCCATTCCTCGTCGTGGTAGACGAGGTAGTCGGGCGAGGACGCGCCCCACGAGCAGCGGCGGCGGCCATCGGGGCCCGGCGCGAGGGTCTCTGCCGGCGGGTCAGCCATCGGCGCGGTGGGCGCGAGCGGCCTTTCGGGGGTACTCTGGCGCCGTGCGCGCGCCGGTCGTCTCACGCCGAGGGTCGGCTGACCTGCGGGGGCTCGCTGGCGAGCCTGACCCGGTCGGACACCGGGCGCGCCGCCGGGATGGGTGCCGCTGTCATCGCTCAGAACGTCCTGGCGCTCATCTTCACGATCATCTTCGCTCGGCTGCTGGGGGCGTCGGGGTACGGGTCGCTGGCGGTGCTGGTCTCGGCGTACATCATCCTGATGGTTCCAGGCTCGGCGCTGCAGATCGCCGTGGCGCGGGAGGTGAGCGGCGAGCGAGCGGCTGGATCGCCGGATGTCGGCGCCGGGGTCCACCGCTGGCTGGTACGCCTCGCCATCGGCACCGTGCTCGTGGGCCTGGTGGCCATACCGCTGCGTTCGGTGATCGGGGCCATCATCAACGTGGACGACCTCTGGGGGGCCGCCGCGATCCCGGTCACGGCGATGCTCTGGGTGATCCTGTGCGTCGAGCGCGGTGTGCTGCAGGGCTTCGAGCGCTACAGGGCGGTGGCGTTCAGCATCGTCGGCGAGGCCACCTCGCGGATCGTCTTCGCGCTGGTGCTCGTGGGCATAGGCCTCGACGTGACCGGCGCCTTCCTCGGCGCCGCGCTCGGCTTCCTGGCCATGGCCCTGGCACTGTCGGTGCCGCTCAGGCGCGTCCTGCCCGCGCCCGACCCCGCCAAGGCGGGCGAGGCACGGCTGCGCGAGCTGCTCGTGGGCGCGCGGGCCCCGGTGATCGCCCTGACCCTGCTGCTGGCGATCCAGGAGCTGCACGTGATCGTGGTCAAGCACGAGGCCAGCGGGGACGCCGCAGGCTCATACGCCGTGGCCGCCGTCGCGGCCAAGGCGATCATCTGGATCGCGGTGGGCCTGGGCATGTACCTCGTCCCCGAGGCCGCCCGCCGCTCCAAGACCGGCGAGGACGCGCGCGCGATCCTGCTGCGCTGCCTGGCGCTGATCGTCGGCGCGGGCATTCCCATGGTGCTGATCTTCGTAGCCGCTGGGAAACCCCTGCTCAAGGCGGTGTTCGGCGAGGACCTCACGCTGGCCTCCGACGCCCTCCCATGGCTGGGCCTGGCCATGGTCCTGCTCGCCTGCACCTACCTGTCGGTGCAGTACCTGCTTGCGCTGCACCGCTATCGCTTCATCTGGGTGCTGGCGCTTGCGGTCGTGGTCGAGGTGGTGGCGCTGATCTCCATAGGGGCTGACCTCACCCGGGTGGCGATGGCGCTGCTGGCGGTTCAGGCGGTGTGCGCGGCGGTGGTGCTCTTCCTCGCGCTGGGGCGGCGGCCGCCGGGGGCCGAGGCCGGCGAGGCGCCGGTCACGGCGCCGATGGCCGAGCCGTCAGCGTGAGCGTTCCCTTTCCGCCGCCCGAACTTGCGCATCGCGTGTGTTCGCTCGACGGAAGCGAAAATCCCCAGGCCACCTACGAGCAGCGCGGCGCGGAGGCCCGGCTCGCGCTCCTGGAGCTGCTGCCGGCGGACTGGTCGTTCGAGGGCCGCAGGGTGCTGGACTTCGGCTGTGGGGCGGGACGGACCCTGCGCCACTTTCTCTCTGAGGCACAGAGCGCCGAGTTCTGGGGCGCCGATATTGACGCGCCGAGCATCACCTGGCTCAAGCACCACCTCTGCCCGCCGCTCCACGTCCGTCTGTCCGGGCAGGCACCGCCACTGGGCCTCGAGCATGGCAGCTTCGACCTGATCTGGGCGCTCTCGGTGTTCACACACCTCACCGATTCCTCCCTCCCGTGGTTGCTCGAGCTCCACCGGTTGCTCAAGCCCGATGGGCTGCTGATCGCGACCTATATGGGGCCGTGGGCGTCAGAAGTGCTGCTGGATGAGCCCTGGGATGAGGACCGGGTGGGAATGAACGTGCTGCGCCATGAACGGGACTGGGATCTCGGGGGCCCGGTGACGTTCATGTCCGACTGGTGGGTGCGCGCTCACTGGGGCCGCGCCTTCGAGATCGTGCACGTGGAGGCGCTGGTCCACGGGCAGAGCTGGGCGCTTCTACGCCGACGGGCCGGAGAGCTGACGGTCGAGGACCTCGAGCGCCCGGAGGAGGGGGAGCCGCGCGAATACCTGGCGCTTCGCCACAACGTGCAGCAGCTCCGCCGAGACCACGGGGAGCTGCGGGCCTTCTACGAGCAGTCCCGGAGCTGGCGGCTGACAGCGCCGCTGCGGGCGGCTGCCAGGGTGGCGCGGAAGCTGATCCGGCGCCGCGGCGGGCGCTGAGGACTCAGTCGGAGATTCGCCAGGGCGCTTCTCCGCGCGACCAGAGGTCGTTGAGCATCACCGCGTCCTTATAGGTGTCCATGCAGTCCCAGAACCCCTTGTGGCGGAAGGCGCGCAGCTGTCCGGCCGCGGCCAGGTTCTCGAGCGGCTCGCGCTCGAGAACGGAGTCCTCGGCGATATAGCTCAAGGCCTCCGCGGCGAAGCAGAAGAAGCCGCCGTTGACCCAGTGCTCCGCCCGAGGCTTCTCCCTGAAGCCATACACCAGACCGTCTTCGTCGACATCGGCTACGCCGAACTGGAGCCGTGGCCGCACCACGGTCATCGTGGCGAGCGCGGCGTGTTCGAGGTGAAAGGCGATCAGCCGCCGGAGATCGATGTCGGCCACCCCGTCGGCATAGGTCGCGCAGAAGGAGCGTCCCTCCAGGAGCGAACCGACGCGGGCGATGCGGCCACCGGTCGGGGTATCGAGGCCCGTGTCGACACAGGTCACCTCCACGCCATCCGGCCACGCGTGCGAGGTCACCGCCGCTTCGATCAGGTGGCCCTTGAAGCCGGTGCACAACCAGAACCGCCGCAGGCCGTGTGCAGCATAGATCTGCATCACGTGCCAGAGGATCGGCTCGCCGCCGATCTCCACCAGCGGCTTGGGAATCGCGGGTGTGTGCTCCTGGAGGCGGGTCCCGCGGCCGCCGCACAGGATCACCACGTCGTCCAGGTCAGCCACGGCGGCCCGGCCACTCACGGGCGCCGACGAGCCAACCGCAGCCGGTGGCGCGCGTTTCTCAACCCTCCCCCAGGCCCTCATAGGACCCGCCGGCAGGCAGGAAGCGCTCGATCCGCTCGCGCGGGGCGGGCCCCTCCGGCAGGTAGAAGTCCAGCGGGTCCGCTCCCTCCGGCGCGCCCACGCGCGTCGCCAGGTGGGCCGGGGGATTGGGCAGCCGGGGGCCGATCATGCAGCGTCGCACAGGCGCAACGACGATCCGGTGACCGACACCTGCCAGGGACGGTCGGGCGCGCGATCGGGTGGGACACGGAGGACAAAGGGCACGCCCGCCGTCGCCAGGCCGATCTGGCTGGTCGCGACGGAGGCGAAGCGACGCGCCGCGACCGGCCCCGACGCACCGTCGACAAGCACGGCGCTGCCGGGCTCGAGGGGGAAGGTGGTCGCCCCCGCCGTGGCAGCCGGAGCCTGGCGGCAGCTATCGCCCGGAGGATCGCCTGGCCTTGGCTGGATGCCGAGGTCGAGAGCCGCGACGAGGACGGAGTCCGCGATCGCCGCCTCGCGCGGCTGTGCGCCCCGACCGGTCTCGGATAGCTCGGCCGGGGGATACCCAAGTCCCCCCGAAGCGCTCGCTGGCCACGACGTAGGCGGCCGTCGGGCGCTCGCCTGTGCCCCGAAACGCGCTGTAAAGCCCGAGATCGAGCGGCAAGCCCTCGAAGGCGAAGCTCGCAACCGCGCTCGAGTCCGCCACGTCCAGGCCGGTGAGCGCCGCGCGTGCCTCCGGGGTGTACTCATAGCGGTACTTCGCTGCCTCCTGGCGTAGCAGCGAGAGGTTCGTGGCCAGCGCGACCCCTGCGACACCGAACACGACGAGTAGCACGATCCCCGACCAACGCAACCCGCTTGCCGCCTGCACGGCGGCGAGCAGCGCGAGGAGCGTGACCGGGAACAGGTAGTGCGGACTGGCCGGAAAGTTGTCGGCGCCGTCGGCGGCCAGAGCCTGGAGGGCCCACAGCGCGAGGATTGCTGCGAGCGCGGGCCAGAAAGCCGGTGGGAGCGGCGCCTTGCTGATGCGCCATGCCAACGCCGCCAAGCCGGCCAGTGCCAGCGGCGCACCGGCCTGGATGGGCTCGGGAGCGCCGGCGAACCTGTAGTTGAGCCCCACCATCGAACTGACGATGGCGCCGAGCGACTCGAAGCCCCAGGCAGGAATCAGCAGGACGTTCGAGGCGACGATGCCGCTTCCGGCGTCGGTCGACGTTCGTGCCCAGAGCCACCACGTGACGTAGAGCGCGATCGGCACGACGAACGATCCAGGCCCGGCGCCGGCGGTCGCTCCGCCACAAAATCGCCACCGCGACGCCGACGGTCACTGCCAGCCCAGTGGAATAGGTGACCACCGCGAGGCACAAGAGGAGACAGGCCAGCAGGTCGGCGCGGCGGTCGCCCCTCTCCACCGCCAGCAGCGCACCGATGCCGCAGGCGATCGGCAGCAGCACCGTGAACGTGTTCCCGGCGAGCACGTGGAGCGCGTCCGGTCCGAAGAGGAGCAAGACCAGGCTCGGGGCCAGCGCAGCCACGCGCCCGATGGCCTTGCTCGCATAGGCATAGAACACCCCGACGGTCAGGACCACGGTGGCCGCGGCCAGAATGCGGTAGGGGAGGTAGCCGGGGCCGAAGATCTCGAGCAACGCCCAATACACGCTCCGGGTGGTCGCGATCAGAGCGCCCCCGTAGGGCTCGAGCGCCTCTCGTGGCGAGAAGTCCGGCGTGGTCAGAAACCACGACAGCTCGTCCGGGGTGAGCGACATCCCCCTGCTCAGGATCAGGATCGACGGCGGAGGACGCGAGCATCGCCGCTCCCAGGACGAGCAATGGCCACTTCGCGTCCCGGCCCTCATCAGGGATGTGGCGCAGCCTCGTGCGCACGGCCTGCGCCTGCGCGCCGAGCGACGGACGGATGCGGGGCTTTGGCGTCTGGGACGCGATCGGCGCCACCCTACCGTCGGGGCTGAATCCATGTGCACGCCGGCGAAGGGGTGGTAGGTTGCCGCGCGCCATGGCCCCGCAGGAAGCAGACGTGGCCGGCTCGGCCGACGACATCTGGCGCGAGATCCGGTCGCGCCATCCCCGCTTTCTCGAGGCGCTTGTTGCGGACGCCCGCGTGACCGCCCTCTACCGGGGAGAGCGTCATGAGTTCCGCGGCCCGCTCGACGCCGCCCTGCAGGCGCTTCGGCTCGCCTGGCAGAGCGACGCCTTTCTCGCCCAGGCGCTTTACCGGGCCAAAGCCCGCCTCCAGGCGCCTGGGCGTGCCGGTCCTGCCGCGGCTTTGCCCATCGCCTGTCCATGGCGCTCGCCCAGATCTCGATCGGCGATCCGGTGGTCGTCCATCCCGGGGTCTACATCGTGCACGGCCAGCTGGTGGCCGACGGCCTGGTGGAGATCCACTCGGGAGCGATGATCTTCCCGTGGGTCACGATCGGTCTCCGCGCGGGAGATGTCCGAGGGGCGACGATCGAGAGCGGCGCGAGCATCGGTACCGGCGCCAAGGTGATCGGCGGGGTGCGGATCGGCGCCGACGCGAAGGTGGGCGCGAACGCCGTCGTCGTCGACGACGTACCCCCGGGCACACGGTCGTGGGCGCCCCGGCACGCCCGATTGGCGGCGCCAAGACGGACTGAGAACCGGTGCTACAGTGCCGCCTCTATGCGGCTATTCAAGCGGAACAAGAGGGAGAACGAGGGGGGCACGGCAGTCGTCGAGCGGCCCGCCGTGGACCGGCCGACCGAGGCCGCCGACGACTTCAGGGGGAGCGACTCCGAGCTCTTCGCCGAGATCGAACGGCTGACCGAGGCCAACAGGGCCAACCCGGATCGTGACAACGAGCGCCGCTTGGTGCACCTGCGCCATCTCGCCGGCATCCGCCTGCTGGTGGGCAACGGTAGCCAGCCCGAACACCCCACGCCGGACTACGACAACCTCCCTGAGGCCGAGGTGCTCCCGGAGTTCACCGCGCGACCAGGTCACTCCCGAGCTGATCCGCGCGGGCATCCTGCGCGACGGCTGCCTGCTCGTGCGCGGCCTGCTCGACCGCGACGCCGCGCTGCGCTTCGCCGACCAGATCGACCGCGCGTTCGCGGAGCGCCAGAAGCTGGCGCGAGGCGAGCCGCCGGCCGAGGGCTACTACGAGGAGTTCCAGGCCCAGTCGCCCTTCGAGATCGCCGAGGGCGCGCGCATGTGGGTCATGGAGGGCGGCGGTGTGCTCGCGCCCGACGCGCCGATGCTGACCTACGAGATGCTCGAGATGTTCGACGCGGCCGGCCTGCCCAAGCTCGTCGGCGACTACCTCGGTGAGCCGCCGATGATCTCCCTGCAGAAGACGACGCTGCGCAAGGCCGAGCCCCACGTGGGCGGCGCCTGGCACCAGGACGGCGCCTTCATGGGCGACGTGCGGGCGCTCAACCTCTGGGTCTCACTGTCGCGCTGCGGCGACGAGTCGCCCGGCCTCGACATCGTGCCCCGCCGCCTCGACGACATCGTCGCGACCACCACCGAAGAGGCGGTGTCTCGACTACCAAGTGTCCCAGGCCAAAGCCGAGGAGGCCGCCGGGGACAAGAAGATCGTGCAGGCCCATCTTCGAGCCGGGCGACGCGCTCTTCTTCGACGAGCTGTTCCTGCACGCCACCGGCTCGGACCCCTCGATGCCGAAGCCGCGCTATGCGATCGAGAGCTGGTTCTTCGGAGGCTCGGC
Source organism: uncultured Thermoleophilaceae bacterium (assembly GCA_963813495.1). Classification (GTDB taxonomy): domain Bacteria; phylum Actinomycetota; class Thermoleophilia; order Solirubrobacterales; family Thermoleophilaceae; genus JACVRW01. The sequence continues at coordinate 471,541 of CAWEZC010000010.1, read as the reverse complement.
CTTCCCGCAGGAGTACGGTCCGATCGCCGTCTAAACAGGAGCGGATAGAGGCCCTCGCGCCGCTGCTGCACCACCCGGACCCCTCGCAGCTCTGGTTCCAGGTGGCCGAGATCGCGGGTGAACAGACCTACCTGCGCCACGGCGTAGAGGTGAACGAGGGCGACGTGGTGCTCGATGTCGGCGGCAACGTCGGCGTGGCCGCGGCGTTCTTCGCGTCGCACTGCCGCGCCGGCCTGGTGCACAGCTTCGAGCCCGTCGGTCCCATCTGCTCGGTTCTGCGCGAGAACCTCGCCGGCCTGTCGGCATGTGTCGTCCACGAACTGGGACTGTCGTCGTCGCCCGGCCAGGCCGAGATCACCTACTACCCGGGTGCGGCAGCCATGTCCGGCCTCTACGCCGACGCCCGCCGGGACCGCGCACTGGTGCGCACCGCGCTGCTCAACCGCGGTCTCTCGGGCCCCGAAGCGGACGAGCAGCTGGAGGGACGCTACGAGGGCGAGACCCTGACCTGCCGGCTGACCACGCTGGCCGACTTCCTGGCGGGTGAAGGCCTTGAGCGGGTGGATCTGCTGAAGATTGACGTGGAGCGCGCCGAGCTCGACGTGCTGGCCGGCATCGGCGAGGCTGACTGGGCGCGCATCGCTCAGCTGGTGGTCGAGGTACACGACGAGGATGGTCGCTGCGCCGAGGTCGAGACCTCGCTGTCCGGTCGCGGCTTTCAGGTCACCAGTGAGCAGGACGAGGCCATGCGCGGCACGGCGGTGCGCATGGTCTACGCGAGGCGCCCATGAGCTGGGGCGATCGCCCGGCCGGCCCGCTCGTGCTCGAGCCCCAGGACAGCCCCGGGCATCCGCTGGCGCCGTGGTTCAGCCTGTGGCGAAAGGATCGCAGTGAGCGGCGCGAGCGCTACATCGCGGCCGCGGGCCCGGAGCGCTCGCCGCGGAGCCGCGCACTGATAACGATCGTGCACAACGAGGCCGTCTTCCTGCCGCTCTGGCTCGCCTACTACTCGCGCTTCTTCGGCCCGCAGGACATATACGTGCTCGACAACGAGTCGATCGACGGCTCGACCGACGCGGACGGATTCGTGCGCATCCCGGTGGAGAGGGACGCGGTCGACCACACCTGGATGGTGCGGACGATCGAGGCGCTCCAGCACGACTTGCTGGGGAGATACGACGTGGTGGTGGCGACCGACGTCGACGAGTTCATCGCCCCGGTCCCCGAATGGGGCACGCTCGGCGAGTACCTGGACGACTTCGACGAAGACTGGGTCAACTGCCTCGGCTACGAGATCTTCCACGTCCCGGAGAGCGAGCCGCCGCATCGACCTGTCCGCGCCGATCCTCGACCAGCGCCGCCACTGGTTTGCCAACGACGCCTACGACAAGGCCGCGATCGCCACCGTACCCATGCGCTGGCGGCCGGGTTTTCACGGACGCGAGGATTTCCAGTTCCAGCCCGATCCCGACCTGCGCCTGATCCACCTGCACCGGATGGACTACGAGCTCTGCCGGCAGCGTCACGCAACGCGCGAACGGCGGCGCTGGCACGAGCACGACGTCCAGGAGGGCTGGGCCGCGCACAACCGGATCACCGCGGCTGACGAGTTCGAGCGCTGGTTTCGCGAGGACAGCAACGTGGGCGGCGTGGAGATCGAGCTCGAGGAGATGCGCGAGACGTGGCGCGGCCTGTTCTGAGCAGCCGGCTGGCCGACGGCGTCGGTGTGCTCGCCGGTCGGCTGCGCACGGCGCGCGACCGCGTGCTCCTGCCCGAGGCCGGCTCGGGCCCGAGCAGTGGCAGCGCGTCGCGCTCTACGACGCCGTGGACCGCCACATCGAGCGGCTCGAGCCCGGCAGCGCTCGAGGCGGCGGAGATCAGCGGCGACAACCACGCGGCCAAGCCCTGGAAGCGCTTCGAGAGCCTCGACTTCCCCGCCTTCGACCTCTGCGCGCCGCTCAGCCAGCGCGAGGAGTTCGACGTGGTGATCTGCGAGCAGGTGATCGAACACGTGGACGATCCCTGGCGGGCGGCACAGAACCTGCGCGGGCTGTGCGCGCCGGGCGGCCACGTGATCGTCTCCACGCCGTTCCTCATCCGCGTGCACGAGCTGCCGGCCTACGGCATGAAGGACTACTGGCGCTTCACGCCGCGCGGACTGCGGACGCTGCTGGAGCGGGCGGGCCTCGAGGTCGACGAGGTGGGCTCATGGGGGAACCGCGCCTGCGTCGACGGGCAACCTCGACCACTGGCCCGCCTACCGGCGCTGGCACTCGCTGCGCAACGAGCCGGACCTCCCGGTCCAGGTCTGGGCCTTTGCCCGCAACCCCGGATGAGCGCGCCGCTCAGCGCCGGCGTTCGAGCTCGAAGACCACCATTGCATCGGCGCCGCCCACCGGTCGCAGGCGAAAGCGCTCGTCGATCAGGCCGAGTGTGAAGACCTGCAGGCGGGACAACGACGACCCGACGATGGGCCGCTTGGGCGCCTCGTCATTCGACCGGCGCCGGTCGCTGCTGCCCAACACCGCCAGCGCGTCAGAGTCCACCAACAGGCGCTCGCCCGAGCGGAGCTCGCTCACGGTCTCCCGCAGACCGGGGCCCCGGCTTTCCGCCACGAAGTCGTAGTCGAGCGGGTCTCCGAGGAAGAAACGGTTGGCCCGTCCGCTGCGCACGAGGATCTCCGTGCTGAGCGACGGCTCGGCGAGCACCAGCACGCGGCGCTGGCCCGGCATGTAGCGATCGAGCAGTTGCTCGCCCTGAACCGAGCGGTCGTTGTACGGAGGGAAGTTCCACAGCCGGTCCATCGCCTCGCGAGTGGACGGTCCGCCGGGGAACACGTGGGCCAGCGCCGTATCGTCGAAGCGCGTTTCAAGCGAGGACCAGGCGACCGACAGCGCCAGGGTCACGGTGGCGAGCGCAAAGGCCCGCACTCCCAGGCGCAGCCGTGGGCTCCCGGTGTCCAGTCGGAAGAGCAGACTGAGCCAGATCACCGCCAGCAGCACGAGGGGCAGGCTCACATAGGCCAGCACGTGGTCGGCTGACCGGTCGACGAAGTAGTTGAAGAACAGGATCCCGTAAGTGGTGACACCGGTGAGCGCGAGCAGCGCAACGCTTTCCCGGCGTGCCACTCCGGGCCGGCGAAGCAGCAACAGGAGCAGCGCGGCGGCCGAGGCGAGATAGCCCCCGCCTACGGCGACGGCAGGCGACCAGCGGGTGAAGTCGTACGTGATGTCGCCGAGGTCACCGAAGATGAAGGCGTTGAGGTACTCGAGGTACTGACCCCACTTCGGCAGTTCACCAGTGGCGGCGAGCGTCACACCGGCGAAGATGAGGTGAGCGCTCACGCATGCAGCCACGGCCAGCCCCGCCTGCCGGACGCCCCGGCGCAGGCGCCCACCGGGCGGCCGTAGCCACATCTCGATCAGGCCGAGCGCGACGAACGTCGCGAGCGTCAGGGCGAAGGCCTCGAAGGACCACAGCGACGAGACGGCCAGGATCACGAAGGCCAGCGCCCCGGTGGCCTTCGTCCAGCGGGGCCAGCGGGCGCCCGTCACCGTGACGAGAATCAGCGCCATAGGCAACCCGAATCGCAGCGGGCCCTCCTGCGGCAGCCCGCCGATGGGATAGGGACGGTTCAAGACCAGTACGACGACACCCACCAGCAGCGCGAAGGCGGAGAGCGCACGAGAGGCCCCCGCCATGCGCAGGATGCAGTAGCCCGCAACGAAGAAGAGCGCGGTAAGGATGCCGTCGAGCAGCGCGAAGGTTCCGTAGCCGATCGGCACGAGCTTGAACCAGCCCGCCAGGAAGAGAATCGAGCCGACCCCATACTGCGACGCGGATTCCACCAGCAGCGCACTGCCGCCGAGAACCTGGTTGGCCGGCCCGATCAGGAAGTCCTGATGGAACTGCATGACGGCGTACCGGAAGCGGTCGAGCGCGCCGACGTCGGGGTTCTCGGGTGTGATGAACACCAGATCCACCACGGCGAGAAGCAACACCGCGACGACCAGGACATCCAGGGCGGCGCCCCATCCGGCGGAGATCCGTGGCCGCGGAATCCGCTCGGCAAGCAACACGTAGGCCGGAATGCCGACTGCGCCGAGCACCAGGGGGAGCGGGCTGAGCGAGCCAAGCTCCACCGTGGTCAGGAAGGCGACGAGCGCGAGCGCGCCGGCCACCCCCCACAGGACGGCGACCGGCTGAGTCCCTGCCAGCCGGGGCCGCCCGGGTCCACCCGTCACGGCACGGGCAAGCACGACGCACGCGACCATCCACCAGACGACCAACGAGATCAGCAGCGCGACGCTGGCATCCACGCCCTGGAGGCGATCGAGCAGCTTCGCCAGCACCACGCTACCCGCCAGCCCCGCCCACAGTCCGGCGGTCAGGGCGGGCAGGGCCGGGGCCTGCGGACCCGCGGCGATCCGGTCGGCAAGGCGTGGCGCGGCGATCACCGCGAGAGGCAAGATGACGGCGAACGCCAGAACGTACAGGCCCGTCTCGACGTTCTGGCGTTGCGACGCCGGCAGTCCGGGGATGGGCTCGGGTGCTATGGCGATCGTCACCAAGGCCATCACGACTCCGAAGGCCGCGAAGGCGAGGACGACGGTCAGGGCAACGGCGATGGGAAACGAAGCGCGCAGCGCATCTGTGTCCGTCCGGCCCTCGTCCTTGACGACGGCCCGACCGGAAACGATCCGATGCTCCGCATGTGCGATCGCCGCCGGGATGGTCGACTGTCCATTGGACGGTTCGCGAGACAGGCGGCGGATCCTAGCCAGATAGACCATTGACGCGACGCCTGATCTACAGTGCCGCGTCTGTGACAGCCGACCGCCAATCCCTCCCCCGGGGTGAGAGCTTCGCCGTCCCCCACCCGGAATCGACGGCCTCAGAGAGCAGGGCGCCGGCCGCCTGCGCCTGGTGTGGCGCACAGCTCGCCGTTTCCGGCGCTCGACTCGGGGGGAGGATCCGCTGTCAGGTATGCGGCGCCGCCACCACCTCCCCCTGGCCCAGCGACGCCGAGTTGGCCGACGCCTACGCGCGCTACCGCCCGGAATCCGGGCGCTTTTCCGGACTCGGCGATGCGCTCCTGCGGCACACTCGGGCCCGGCTGGCGGGCCGGATCGACCGCCTGGCGCCGCCTGGTGCTGTCCTTGACGTCGGCTCGGGCGATGGAACGCTGCTCGACGCCCTGCGGGCGCGCGGGCGCCGGGCCCTCGGTCTCGAGCGCGACTCGCGTCGCGACGACGTGCGTCAAGCGGAGATCACCGACATCGAAGGAAGCTGGTCGGCGATCGTCTTCTGGCACGCCCTCGAGCACCTACCCGCGCCGGGCCCGGCGATCGACCATGCCGGGGCGCTCCTGGACGAGGGCGGCGTCCTGCTGGTGGCGGTGCCCAACGCCGCCAGCCTGCAGGCGCTCGTGTTCGGCGACCGCTGGTTTCATCTCGACCTACCGCGTCATCTTGTGCACCTGCCCGCCGGCGCGCTTGTGAGCCGCCTCCAGTCCCTCGGCCTCACGGTCACCAGAGTGAGCCACTGGCGCGGAGGCCAAGCGCTGTTCGGCTGGCTCCACGGCCTGGTGGGCACATTGCCGGGCCGCCCCGACCTGTATGACGCCATTCGGCGGCCGGAGGCGCGCAGTCTGCCGATGTCGGGCCGGCGGCGAGTGGGCGCTCTGGGCGCCGGAGTGATGCTCTTTCCCGTGGCGGCACTGGCCACCGCCACCGAGGTCGCCACCCGCCGCGGCGGAACCGTGTACGTGGAGGCCCGGCGTGACTGAGCGGCCGGCGGGCAAGGTGATCGTGGTGATGCCGGCCATGAACGCCGCCCGCACCCTCGAGCGAACCGTGCAGGCGATCCCGCGCGACTGGGTGGACGAGGTGATCCTGGTTGACGACGCCTCTAGCGACGGCACCGTGGAACTGGCCCGCCGCCTTCCCTTGCACGTGGTCTGGCACCCACACAACGCAGGCTACGGCGCCAACCAGAAGACTTGTTACCTGGAGGCGCTCCAGCGAGGGGCCGACGCCGTTGTGATGCTGCATCCGGACGGCCAGTATGAGCCGGAGCTGATCGGCAGCATGGTCGAGCCCATTCTCTCGGGGCGCGCCGATCTGGTGCTCGGCTCCCGGCTGGCCCTGCCGGGCATGGCCCTAGCCAACGGCATGCCGCGCTGGAAGTACGTGGTAAACCGGGCGCTCACGATGGTGGAGAACCGGATCATGGGTACCCGGCTGACCGAGGCCCACACGGGCTACCGCGCGTACTCGCGCCGGCTGCTCCTGACCGTCCCCTTCCTGCGCAACTCCGCCGACTTCAGCTTCGACTCCGAGGTGCTCATGCAGGCGGCGTACTTCGACATGCGCATCGAGGAGGTGCCGGCCAATGGCCGCTACTTCGAGGAGGCCTCGTCGGTGGGCCTGCGCAGCGGCATCATCTATGGCTCGAAGACGCTCTTCGTGGGCCTGCGGCTCATGCTCCATCGGGCCGGGCTGGCCCCCTCGGCCAAGTTCCGGTCGCCCGCGGCGAGGATCGACGAGAGTTGACTCCCTCCGTCACGGGCGAGCGCGTGGTGACCTCGAGCGGGGGCTTCAACCCGACGTGGCAGCGGCACGTAGCGGCCTATGCGCTCTGTGCCGAGTACCTGGGGCCCGGCCGGATCGCCGACGTGGGCTGCGGCGTGGGGCACAGCTACGAGCTGCTGGCCCCGCGGGAGACAGTGGGCATAGATCTGGATGAGGCGGCCATGGAGGGGCAGGCCCGCACGACGGTGCGCGCGGACATGCGCAGCCTCCCCTTTGCGGACGGCGAGTTCGACGGGGTGATCTCCGTGCACTCCATCGAGCACGTGCCCGACCCGAAGCCCGCACTCCGGGAATTCGGCCGGGTCATGAAGCCGCGCGCCACGGCGGTGATCGTGACGCCCAATCGGCTCACGTTCGCCCGACCGGACGAGATCATCGACCCCTATCACTACGTGGAGTACGACCCCTCCGAGTTCGGCGCCTTGTGCCGCGGCCTTTTCGTGTCCGTGGAGCTGTTGGGGATCTTCGGCTCCGAGCGCTACCGGGCCATCGTCGCCCGCGAGCACGCGAAACTGGACGCTCTCGCTGCGCAAGGACCCGCTGCGTGTGCGCCGCCTGCTGCCACGGCGCGCTCGCCAGCGCCTTTACGACTGGCGGCTGGGCAAGGAACGCCTGCACCCCGACCCGGAGGCCGGAACCATCGAGGTCGGCGACTTCAGCCTCGCCGGAGATGAGCTCGACGCATGCCTCGATGTCGTAGCCATCTGCCGTAGCTGATCTCGATATAGACTGCCCGCCCTTGTGAACCGCACCCGCCAGGACTTCGACCCCTATCTGAACGACCCCACGCGCTGGGCCACGTCCATGCGCAACCACGCAGAGCTGATGCTGCCCTGCCTGGACGCGGTCGGTGCCCGCTCGGTGGTGGAGGTTGGGGCATTTGCGGGCGATCTCACGCGATTGCTCGTGGAGTGGGCGGCTGGCTCCGGAGTCCGGATTTCAGCCATCGACCCCTCGCCACAGCCCGGGCTGGTGGCGCTCGAGGAGCAATTCCCGGAACTCGAGCTGATTCGCGAGACCAGCCTGGCCGCGCTGCCGCGGATCGAGATGCCCGACGTGGCGATCATCGACGGCGATCACAACTACTGGACGGTCAGCGAGGAGCTGCGCCTGATTGGCGACCGGGCGCCGGGCTCCGAACTGCCCCTCCTACTCTTCCACGACGTCTGCTGGCCGCACGCGCGCCGGGACGACTACTTCGCGCCAGAGCTGGTCCCCGAGGACTACCGCCAGCCGCTCGCCGGCAAGGGAAACGGCAAGGGCATTTTTCCGGGCGAGCCCGGGCTCATCGACGGCGGCGTCCCCTATCCCAAATCGGCGGCGCGCGAGGGCGGGCCTCGCAACGGGGTGCTCACGGCGGTGGAGGATTTCGTGGACAGTCGCGAGGGCCTGCGGCTGGTGGTGGTGCCCCAGTTCTTCGGCTTCGGGCTCCTCTGGCACACCGACGCTCCGTGGTCGGACGCGCTCGGGGAGATCCTCGACCCCTGGGACCGCAACCCCGTGCTCGAACGCCTCGAGGGCAACCGCGTCTTCCATCTGGCCCAGGCCCACACGCGACAGGTGGAGATCTGGCGCCTGCAGGAGCGCCAGCGACGCCAGGAGGCTGTGCTTCAGCGCCTGCTCACTTCGAGCGCCTTCGGGCTGGCCGAGCGCCTATCGCAGCTGAGGCTGCGGGCTGGCATCGGCAAGCAGGCGGAGGTCGTGTCGAAGGCCGAGATTCGCCGGGCCCTCGACGACTAGGAGCGGTTGCGGCGCTCGGCGGCCCGAGCGCGCCATACGTTCAGGCGGCGCAGCGGCTCGGTGATGCGCCATGAGGCCGTGTCGGTCAGCGCCTCCAGCCGGCGTTCCAGCTCGAGCACGCGGGCATCCGATGCCAGCGCGTTCGAGTGCGCCATCGCCCGGGCCGCTTCGCGCTCTGCTTCCGCTCGCCGGGCGCGTCGCTTCCAGTCCAGAGTGCTCGGCTCGACGCCCGGAAAGCGTCCCTCCCACTTCTCCGCCACCTGGATATGGGCCTCCGCCCACAGCTCCAGGTCACTGATCAGCTCCAGACCGCGGTGGTGAATCACGCGCAGGTCGGCGGTCATCAGCTTGCGGCCCTGCGCGCGGACCTGCAGGCAGTAGTCCAGGTCGAATCCGTGACCCAATGCCAGCGCCTCGTCGAAGCGCACGTTGCGCACAGCCCATGGCGACAGCACCAGCAGAAAGCCGTCCAGCGTGTCGACCTCGCCCGGAGCCGGCTCGTGCTCGGCCCACGAGAAGGCAACCATCTCCCCGCCGCCGTGCTCCCCGTAGTGCTGCACCACCGGGGCGGTGCGCACCGCGCCCTCCCACCAGGCGATGCCGGTGGCTCCCGTCGAGCCCGTGCAGCCCAGCACCGCCACCTCCGGGTCACGCATGGCCTCCCTGACCTTCGCGCAGAAGCCGGGATCAACGATCTCCACGTGCGAGTGCACCAGCACGAGCGCCTCCAGGTCGTCGTGCCGCCCCGCGGCGTCCAGCATCAGGTTGTATGTCCGTGAAATCGGCCCCGAAGCTGCGAAGCGGTAAATCTCGGCGCCCGGCTCGGCGGCGCGCAGAATTCCGGGCTCGGCATGGTCGCGAAATGGCTCCACCTCGCCGATCGAGGCACCGAAGGCAATCACCGCGCGCGCGCCCGCAGCCTCTCGATCAAACGCAACGGCGCCGTGATGCGCCACGAGATGCTCGTCGTGTGGTCTTCGATGGCTTGTCCTAGATGACGCACTCGCGCCCGGGTGTCCAGCACCCCCGCCAGGTCCACGGCCCGTGCCGCGGCGCGCTCGGCGTCGGCCCGTCGCGCGCGCTGCTCCCAGCTGCCCGCGCCAGAGCCCACGACGGGCATGCGGTGCTCCCACTTGTCCGCGATCCTGACGTGCGCCTGGATCCAATCCTCGGGCTCTGAGAAGGGCTGCAGGGAGTGGTTGTGGATAGCGCGGAAGTCGGCCGTCATCACCTTGCGTCCCGCCTCGCGCACCTGGAGGCAGAAGTCGAAGTCGTAGCCGTGCAGCATGCCCAGCGACTCGTCGAAACGGACGTTCCGCACCGCCCACGGTGAGAGCACGAGCAAGAAGCCGTCCAGCGTGTCCACCTCGCCCAAGCGGGCATACGGCGGCGCATCGGCCCAGACCCACGAGAAGGCCGGGAGGTCGCCGCCACCGTGCTCTTCATAGCGGTGGATGAACGAGGCCAGCGCCACGGACCCCTCCCACCAAGCGACGCTGCGTACCCCTATGGCGCCCACGCAGCCCACCACGCCCACGTCCGGATCAGCCAGCGCTCCGCGCACTTTGTCGCAGAAGTCGGAATCCATGATCTCGGCGTCCTGGTGCACCAGCACCAGCGCCTCGAGATCGTCACGCGCGGCAGCCGCCTCGATGATCTGGTTGTAGCTCTGGAAGATCGAGCCGACCGACTCGAAGGCGTACACCTCGGAGTCGCGCTCGGCCGCACGGCGGATGCCGGGTTCGGCGCACAGGCGGTAGACCTGTGGCTTGGTGATGGAGGAGCCGAAGGCGATCAGGTTGGCGGCCGGCGGGCGAGCTTGAGGTGTCTTGGCTCCTGCACGGCGCGGGAGTGTATTTGGTCCGCAGCTGTTTAGACTGCTGCGCCCCGACCGGCGCCCGGCGCCAATCGCGCCCTTATGTGGAACGGAAAAACAGTCTCAGTCGTTCTCATGACGTACGCCGAGCGCGACTCGATCCGCGAGGTGATCGACGGCTTTCTCGACACCGGCCTGGTGGACGAGGTGCTGGTGGTGGACAACAATGCTCAGGCCGGGACGAGGGACGAGGTGGCCAAGACGGCCGCGCGGCTGGTGGAGGAACGCAAGCAGGGGTATGGGCACGCCACCCGGCGGGGCCTGCTGGAGGCCCGGGGCGAGCTGATCGTGCTTGCAGAGCCCGACGGCACCTTTCTCCCCGGGGACCTGCCCAAGCTGCTCGTCTACAGCAACGAGTGCGACGTGGTGTTCGGCACCCGCACGACTCGCGAGCTGATCTGGGCCGGCGCCAACATGCCCTCTTCCTTGCGCTGGGGCAACTGGGCGGTGGCCAAGATGGTGGAGGTGCTCTTCAACACCAGCCATCTCAGCGATGTCGGCTGCACCTACCGGCTGCTGCGCCGCCCCGTCGCCGAACACGTGGCGGCCAATATGAGGGTGGGCGGCAACCATGCGGGCGCCGAAGTGATGATGCTCACGATCGTCTCAGGCGCGCGCTTCGTCGAGGTGCCGGTGAACTATCTCCCCCGTGTGGGGGTCTCGTCGGTGACCGGCAAGCGCATAGCGGCCGTTCAGGTGGGCCTGCGCATGATTCAGCTCATCCTGCGCTACCGGCGCAGCTCCCCGCGGCGGCTCGAGAAGGCGCCCGCCTTCGTGCACGCCCGCTCGCCGGGAAAGGGCGAGGCCCGTGAGCACGTCTCACTTTGACTCGATAGCCGAGGTCTACGACGAGTCGCTGCCGGCCCACGTGGTCGAGCACTATCTCGACAAGCGGACCCGCTACGTGGTGGAGCGCTGCCCGCCGGGACGCGGCCTCGACGTAGGTTGCGGAACCGGGGTGCTGGCTCGGCGCCTGGCCGGCGTCGGCTGGGAGATGTCGGGCATCGATCCCTCCGCGGGGATGCTCGATGTCCTGCGCGAAAGCGCTCCAGAGATCGAGGCGGTGGTCGGATCCGGCACGTCCCTCCCCTTCCCGGACGACCACTTCGACCTCGTGCTCACGGTGGCGGTCATGCATCACATCGCCGACCCGGGCGACGTCCGCCGAACGCTCGGCGAGATGGTGAGAGTGGCCAAGCCGGGCGGGCGCGTGCTCGTGTGGGACCACAATCCTCGCAACCCCTACTGGGGCCGGCTGATGGGCAAGGTGCCTCAGGACACCGGCGAGGAGAGGCTGATTCCGGAGGATGAGGTGCTGGGCGGACTGACCGCGGCCGGCGCGCGCATCCTTAGCTCGGATCAGCTCGGGATGGTGCCGGACTTCGTACCCCGCCCTGCGCTGCGCGCGGCGGCCGCAGCCGAGAGCCTCGTCGAGCGAACTCCGCTGGTGCGCCGGCTCGGCGCGCACAACGTCATCCTGGCTGCGAAGTAGCGGCTGCCGGCGCCGCCGCGCCGCCCTGTTCGGACCCGTCTACCACGCGCTCCACCGTATGGAGCGTCGAGCGCGAGCCGAGCACGTCCTGGCGAGTAGCGGTGATCATCTCGCCCACCAGTCCCAGCGTGAAGAGCTGGATGCCGGCGATTACGAGCAGCACGCCCAGGAACAGAAGCGGCCGGTCGCCGATCGGCTCTCCCGGTGAGCTTCACCACGGTCAGGTAGACACACACGAGCAGGCCGAGAAACAGCGAGATCAGTCCCGCTCCCCCGAACAGGTGCAGCGGCCGATACTGGTAGCGGCCGATGAAGAGCACGCTGAACAGGTCGAGCAGGCCGCGGGCGTACCGCTCAGGACCGAACTTGGAGCGGCCCTGCGTGCGCGGGCGATGGTGAACCGGGATCTCCGCCACCCGCCACCCGCGCTGGAAGCCGAGAACGGGGATGAAGCGGTGCTGCTCCCCATAGATCTCCAGCGACCGGACGGCGGGACCTCGATAGGCCTTGAGGCCGCAGTTGACGTCGTGCAGCGGAACGCCCGACAGCTTCGCGGTCAGCCGGTTGAAGAGACGCGAGCCCCAGCGCTTGAACGTCGGGTCGCGCCGCTGCTGCTTCCAGCCCGACACCACGTCGTAGCCCTCGCCCAGCTTGGCCAGGAGCGCGGGGATCTCCGCCGGATCGTCCTGGCCGTCACCGTCCATGGTGATGACCGCAGCCCGGTCGACGCTCGAGCCCCGCGCGCAGGGCGGCCGACTTGCCGAAGTTGCGGCGCAGGCGCACCATCTGCGCCGAGGGGCGCGCCCGGGCCAGTCGCTCGAGCACCTCGGTGGTGCCGTCGGTCGATCCGTCGTCGACCCAGATCACCTGGAAGGACAGGCCCAGCGCGGCGCACGCGGCCTCGATCTCGCCCTGGAGCGGCTCGATGGCCTCACGTTCGTTGAGAACGGGCACCACCACGGACAGATCGACGGGAGCGCTCGCCGGCGGCAAGGGGTCCGCCGACGGGACGGTGCCGAGCAGGTTGGACGACGGCATGCCGTCAATATATTGGCGTGCCTTTTCATACGATGCCGCCGTGTCGCTACGCCAGGACCCGGTCCTCCCGGCTCGATTCGGCCAGGAAACCGACAACACGGCCAAGTTCGAGCAGGCCGGCGGAGTGGAGCAACGGCTGCTCTCGCGCTTCCGCCGGCGCCTGCTTGCGCAGGTGGAGCCGCTGGCCCCCGCCCGGATGCTCGACGCGGGCTGCGGCGAGGGCTACGTCACCGGCTGGCTCGCCCAGGCGCTCGCCGGCACGAGATCACCGGCGTGGAGGGGCGCGAGGAGGCACTCGAGTCCTTCCGGGCGCGCCTGCCCGGCGTACGGGCGGTGCAGGGCGATCTCCGCGATCTGCCCTTCGAGGACGACCGCTTCGATCTCGTGCTCTGCACCGAGGTGCTGGAGCACCTGCCCGAGCCGCGGGAGGCACTCCGGGAGCTCGCGCGGGTGAGCGCCGCTCACCTGTTTCTGACCGTGCCACACGAGCCGTTCTTCCGCGCCGGCAACGTCGCCCGTGGCCGCTATTTGGAGCGGCTCGGCTCCACTCCCGGACACCTGTCCACGTGGAGCCGGCGCGGCTTCGTGCGCGCCGTGGCCCGCGAGGCCGAGCCCCTAAGCTGGGTTTCCATGTTTCCTTGGCAGGGCGTGCTCGCCCGGCCCCGGCACGGATGACGGGCAGCCTGCAGGCCCCGCGCCAGGAATGCCGGCCGCGCCGGGGCGGCAGACGCTCGCTGCCGGGCGCAGTGGCGCTGGCCCTCGGCATCATCACGGCCCTCGCTCTGGCGCTGCGCCTCATCGGGATCGACCAGTCCCTCTACAGCGACGAAGACTTCACCTACTACATCGTCGTACGCAACGACGATCTCGCCGGCGTGTGGAGCGACGTCTACAACACGTCGATCACGCCGCCGCTCCACTACTTCCTGGCCTGGCTGTCGGTGCAGTTCGGCGGCGACAGCACGGTACTGGTGCGCATCCCGTCGCTTGTCTTCGGCACCGCTCTGGTGCCGCTCGTCTTCGTGATCGCCCGTCGGATCGCCGATTCGCGGGCCGGCCTGATAGCCGCGACGCTGACGGCGCTGGGCCCCTTTGCCATCTGGTACTCGGACGAGGCTCGCACCTATGCCCTCATGATGTTCCTGGTGGCGCTCTCGACGCTGGCCCTGCTGCGAGCGCTCGACGGCGGGCGGCGGCGCTGGTGGGTGCTCTATGGGCTCTGTGCCTGTGGCGCTCTCTGGAGCCACTACACAGCCGTTTTCGTAATCGCGGTCGAAGCCGCGTGGGCCATCTGGGTGCACCGTGATCGCTTACGTGCCCTGCTACTCGCCCAGACCGCCATCGCTGTGGGCTATCTGCCGTGGCTGCCGGGCTTCATCTCGCAGCGGCAGAACGACTACGGCATCGGGGTGATCGATGGGGCCTCGCCGGTGACCATCGGATCCGTGGTCAAGGTGCCGCTCCAGACACTGATCGGTCACCCCTTCTTCCCGATCGGGACGTTGCCGGGAACGGCGGGCGCGATGCTCGTGGCAGGGCTGCTGGCGCTCGCCGCTCTGGTGGCTCTCCGTACTCGGGCGCTGCCCCGCGGGCTCGGCCCGCTGCTGCGCTCGGAGATCGGCCTGATCGCCCTCGTGGCGCTGGCCACTCCGGCCGGCCTGCTGCTCTACGCTGCCTCGGGAACCTCCCTGTATCTCCCTCGCAACCTGAGTGCCTCTCTCCCGGCTCTCGTGGTACTGGTGAGCGTATTGCTGGGCATGGCATCCCACGCACTGCCCCGGAGGCTGGCCTATATGGCCGGTGCCGGTGTCGTCGTCCTGCTCGCCATCAACCTCAGCGAGAGCCTGGGAGACGGCTTCCGTCGCCCTCCTTTCAGGGAGGCGGCGGGTTACGTCGAGCGAGAATCATCCCCGGGAGATGTAGTGCTCGAGATCCCACCACCCCTTGCTCTCGACGAGCGCCTCCCGAAGAAGACCCTCGACCGCTACCTCGGCGCTGCCCCGCCTGTGTATCGGCCCGACATCGAGATCGGGCCGGCCTTGCGGACACTGCGTTCTGGCCGCGACGTCTGGGCGATCGCCCACACCGTCCTCCAGGGGTCCGAGACGGCCAAGATTCTGCTCGAGGAAGGCGAAAGGCTTCCCATTGGCCTCAGCCGGCGGATGGACCGCCTGGGTGGGCCGGGTGGGCGCGCGTTCGTGCGTGAAGTAAGGACCTTTCCTGGTGTCTTCCCCGTCTCAGCGCTTCACTACAAGGGCTTGGTCGAGGGTCGCCTCGAGCGCCGCGGCGGCCGGCAGGCGATCTCGTGGTCGCTCGGCGCCCCGCTCCTCGTGAGCCCGGGGGCGGCGAGGGGCGAGGTCCAGTTCGTAAGCCCGCAGAACCAACCCCTGCGAATCTTCGGCTGGGCGCTCGACGGCGTCCGGCCCCGCCTGGCCGACTGGATCCTGCTGTTTTCGGGCGACCGCCTGGTCGCGATGACCCCCGGAGGGAGCCGTCGGCCGGACATCGCCGCGAGATTCGGGCAGGCCGCCCTGCTGTCCGGGTTTGGGTTCATTCCGGCACCCGGAGTGGCGGATCGCGCGGCGCTCAAGGTATTTGCCGTCGTCGGCGACAGGGCATCCGAACTGCCGCTCTGAGTCAGCTCGGACCCGCCTCCTCCGTCCACATCTCCACCCTGAGGTTGGCCGTGCCCGGCCAGGTGCGCGTCTGCGCCAGGCGGTAGCGCGCGGGGAAGCCCGTCGTGTCCGGGCTGGGCCGGTCCTCCACGGAGAGCACGAAGACGCGACTGCCGTCAGCGGCCGCGACCGCGTTGGGAATCACCCGGTTGCGCGGCACCACAGCGTCGAACACGCCGAAGGGGCGCTCACGTTGCTCGGGGGCGCTGAAGCGAAACACGTCGTCGGAGCGCCCAAGCGCCACTTCGAACGGGCTCAACGGGCCCGGGCTCAGGACGGCGGCATCGACGATCACGTCGCCGGGGCTGGAGCGGGCCTCGATGAACGCTGCCACGGCCTGATAGTCGGGTCGCCGGTTGGTGTCCTTCAGCATGTCGAGCGCGCCCAGGACCAAGCAGCCCAGGGCCAGCGCCACCGTGGCGTAGCGTAGGCGCGGACCCGCCGCCACCAGCAGCGCAGCGAGGCAGAGGGCGAACGCGGGCCACGAAGCGGCCAAATTGCGCCCACCGAAGACGTTGGTGCTCACGGCGCTCAGCGCCGCCTCGGCCACCGGCACCGAGAGCGCCAGCCCGAGCACCAGCAGCAGGCGCCGATCGGCGCGGGCCAGGAACCGGCGCAGCCCGGCGCGAGCGGCTCTCAGCCCGAGGCTGCCCAGCGCCAAAGCCAGCGCCAGCACAAACAGCACCACGCCCAGCGTGCCCGGCAGCTCCTCGAGCTGGACGACACTGTACGGATACCCCACGGTAACGTGAGAGAGCGAGATCCCTACGGAGTGCCAGTCGAAAGGGGTCAGCGCGGACAGGATCTCCGTGGTGGGCGAATCGAGATCGGCCCGCATTCCCGAGAGCCAGGGCAGAAAGCCCAGGGCCGCGGTCACGTTGGCGATCAGCGCCGGCCGCCACGCTTCCCGGTGCACCCACAGCAGCCACAGGAACTGCGTCCCCAATAGGAACACGCAGGTGTAGTGCGTGTACACCGCGGCGCACGAGCAGACCCCGTACAGCACCCACCAGCGCACGCGGCGGGTGTCCAGCGCCAACAGCATGGCCAAGGTGGACAGCGCCACCAGCAGCATCAGCAGGGCGTAGCCGCGAGCCTCGGCCGAGTAATAGATCATGAAGGGCGAGAATGCGGTGGCCGCCGCCGCCACGAGCGCGGCGGTCCGTCCCACGGTGCGCAGGCCGAGCAGGTAGATCACGGGAATGGTGGCCACTCCTGCCAGCAGCGAGGGCAGCCGCGCCATCTCGGGCGTCAGTTCGATCTGCGTGGCCAGCCAGCCCGCCACGAAGAACAGCGGCGGTGTGATCTCGGCGTCGCTATGCACTGTCGAGACCACGCCGCTGAGGTCGTTGCTCGAGATGATCCAGTAGGAGGAGAGCTCATCGGCCAGCATCGCCTCGCTCAGCGTCACTACGCGCAGGGCCAGGCCTAGCAGCGTGAGTAGGGCAAGCGCGGCCAGCGCCAGCGTCGATGGAGAGCCGCGGGACAGGCCCCACGGCGGGGACGCTTCGACCGAGCCGGACCTGTCCTGAGCCCGCTCGCCGAGCGGGGCCGGCTGGCGAGCGGACACGTGCATGTCGGGGAACCCTAGTGCTGTTAGCCTGCCGGGACGCACGCGGGCGCCGGCGTGGACCGCGACAATTCCTGACATGCAGAGCCCGCCAACCGCCCAGGACCAGAGCGGCGCGCCGACGACGGTGGCGCGCGAGGGCGACCCCATCCGAGGGCCCGTCGTGGTGGAGGCACGCAACCTTCAGAAGGCCTTCCGCGTGCCCGAGCACCGCATGGACACCCTCAAGGAGCGCGCGACGCACCCGTTCACGCGGGCAGAGTACCGCCAGCTGGTCGCCCTCCGCGACATCTCCTTCGACATCCACCAGGGTGAGTTCTTTGGCATCGTCGGGCAGAACGGCTCGGGCAAGAGCACCCTACTCAAGGTCCTCGCCAGCATCTACCGCGCCGATGCCGGCCGCATCCGGATGGCGGGTCGGCTGGCGCCTTTCATCGAACTCGGTGTGGGCTTCAACCCCGAGTTGACGGCGCGCGAGAACGGCGTGATCAACGGCGTGCTCATGGGGCTCTCAAAGCGCGAGGCGCGCCGGCGGCTCGAGGCCGTACTGGAGTTCGCCGAGCTGGAGGACTTCGTCGAGCTCAAGCTGAAGAACTACTCATCGGGAATGATGGTCCGGCTCGCCTTCGCGGTGATGGTGCAGGCGGACGCAGACATCATGCTCGTCGACGAGGTGCTGGCCGTGGGTGATGTGGCCTTCGCGCAGAAGTGCATGGACTTCTTCCACGAGAAGCGCCGCTCGGGGAAGACCATCGTGCTGGTGACCCATGACATGGGCACAGTGCAGTCGCTGTGCCACCGCGCGATGCTGATGGACGATGGCCGCCTCGTGTACATCGGCGATCCGGAAGAGACGGCGCGACGCTACTACCGGCTCAATTTCGGCGGGGGCGATGGCTCGCAGGACGCCGCGGCCACGGCAGCGGTGCCGGACATCAATGCCCGCCTGGTCCACGCGCGCCTCGAGAACGAGAGCGGCCAGCCCGATCGACAACGTCGAGCAGGGCCGGCCCATCTTCCTTGACGTCCTGATCGAGGCGCGCCGCGAACTGGTGGAGCCCACCTTCTTGATCAACGTCATGAACGCCGAGAGCGTGGTTGTGTTCGGCTTCACACGCAATCTCGACAGCGGCGCCCCCAGGCGGCTGGCTGAGGGCGAGCGGGTACGCCTGACCGGCCGGGTCGAGAACGCGTTGGTCCCCGGCCGCTACTCGGCGGACTGCTGGGTCCGCCGAGATCACCAGGAGGGCGACATGGCCGTGCAGGGCCTGCGGCTGCTCGACTTCGTGGTCTACGGCCCCGACCCGGCGCACGGGATCGTCTCGGTGGAAACCGACGTGGCTGCGGTGCCCGAGCGGGAGTCCCGACGATGAGCGAGGCTGCTCAGGAGGTGACGCTGCGCGAGGTGCGGGGGCCGTCGGCCCTCGGCGGCGGCTGGCGGCGCTCCTGGGAGCTGCTCACGCTCATCGCCGTTACCGACTTCAAGAAGGCCTACTTCGGAACCGCGCTCGGCTATGTGTGGTCGATAGCGCGGCCGCTGATGCTGTTCGGGGTCCTGCTGGCCGTCTTCACCCAGGTGTTCCGGATCGGCTCGGAGGTGCCCAACTACCCCGTCCTGCTGCTGTTCAACATCGTGCTCTTCGGCTTCTTCTCGGAGGCCACCATCACGGCGGTCACCTCGATCGTCGGGCAGGAGTCCGTGGTGCGAAAGACGCAGTTCCCGCGCCTGGTGATCCCGCTGGCCGTGGTGCTCACCGCGCTCTTCAACCTGGGCCTGAACCTGGTGGTGGTGTTCGCTTTCATCCTCGCCTGGGGCATCGACCCCACCTGGACCTGGCTGCTCTTCCCCGTGGTGCTGGTGCTGCTCTTCGTGCTCACCACCGCGGTGTCGATGATCGTGTCCTCGATGTACCCCCGCTTTCGCGACACCGCGATCATCTGGTCGGTGCTGGCCACCGTGCTCTTCTACGGCACGCCGGTGCTGTTCCCGGCCGAAGTGGTGCCCGAGACGCTCCGAGAGATCATGCAGATCAACCCGCTGGCGCCGCTGTTCGAGCTGGCGCGCATGTGGGTGATCGATCCGGGCGCACCAGGTCCGGCCACCCAGGCCGGCGGCTATGCCGAGCTGCTGCCCGCAGTGGCCATCTACGTCGCCCTCTGCGTGCTCGCCGTATGGGTCTTCAACCGCGAGGCGCCGCGTATCGCCGAGCAGCTCTGACCGGCTCAGGGCGCGCCGGGCTCGGGCTCGGGGCGCTCGTGGCGGGCCAGGTCGCGCATGCGCATGTCGGCGTCCTGGGAGCGTCGCCGGCGCGACAGACGACGACCCAGTCGCATGGCGGGCCGCTCAACCACGTAGAAGCTGACGGCCGCCATCAGCAGCGACGCGGCCAGGGCGACGGGAATGTAGCCCGCCGAGCCGAGGGCATCGAGCACCCCCCACTCCGTGAGCTTGATGTTGACGGCCACGTGCCACAGGTAGAGGCCGTAGGACACGAGCCCCACCCATAGGAGCACGCGATTGGCCAGCACCCGGCGCACGAAGCCGCGCTCGGGGTCGCCGAACACAGCGGGCAGCAACAGGCCGAAGGCCAGCACCACCTGGAGCTCGTGGATGGCGAGCACGCGGACGGCCCAGCTCTCCGACGTCCATTTCGTCACGTTGGCCATCAGGACGAAGGCCGCCAGTGCAAGCAGCCAGGGCGCCCAGGGCGCGCGCTCCACGAGCCGCATGGAGGCGGGCTGGGTCTGCCGCTCGATCGTGGCAACGCTGATCACGGCCATGGCCATTCCCACGGCGAAGTGGTCCAGGTACCCGGGCATCACGTAGAGCCAGGGCTCGATCTGGGTCACGTCGAAGAAGGCCGCCGCCTTTAGGTCGGTGCTGGCCGCGGCGATGCCGGTCCAGGCCACGCCCACCACGAACAGGCCGCCGAGAGCCAGCAGCTCCGAGCGGAGGAAGGCCTCTGGTGAGCGGCTCGGCACCCGCCGCATCAGCATGGCCCAGAGCGGCAGCATCGCGTAGAAGGTGACCTCGACGCAGAGAGTCCAGGCCGCGCTGATGCCACCCAGCAGCGTGCCCGAGTCGTAGATCTGTAGGAAGAGGAAGTACCTGACGATGCCCTCCGGCGTGAACACCGGGTCCGCCGTGCCGGCCTCCCCCGACTTGCCTACCAGGATCACCACGAACACCAGCGCGACCCAGTAGGCCGGCGCGACGCGCAGCGCGCGCCGCTCGCCGTAGGCTCCGGTGGCCGGAGCCTGCCGCCCCTCGAAGCGTGCCTGGGCAAAGGGCCGGTAGAGCAGGAAGCCCGAGATCAGGAAGAACACGGCCACCCCGACGTTCAGCACCAGCAGATACGGCTGGACCGGGTTGTCGAGCGCGATGCGCGCCACCGAGGGCAGGTGAAATACGAAGATGCTGAGGGCCGCGATCGCACGCAGCGAGTCGAACAAGGGGAAGCGCGGATTGGAGACGTTCATCGGCTCAGTCCCGCAGGAGGACCTCGATACGCGCCATCAGCTCACCGTCGAAGGAGCTGTTCCAGTCGCGGCTCCAGCGGACTGCGCTGCCCCGGGCGCGGCGCTCAAAATCTCCCATGCCGGCTGCAGCCTCGGCCAGGCCCGCGGCGATGGCGTCAATGCTGGGCTCGCTCACGATCAGGTTGCCGGAGATCGCCTGCATGGCCTCGGGCGTCTTGTTCTCGAACGAGTTGGTGACCGTCAGCATGCCGGCCGAGGCCATCTCGATCGGCACGAGGCTCGGGTGAGGGGTGAACATGAGCGCCAGGCCCACGTCGTGGTCACGCAGGACGTTGGCGTAGCCGCCCTGATCGCGCCGGGCCAGCAGGTCGAGCACGGCTCCTCCGCCCAGTTCCAGCCGCTGCGCCGCCTCCACTGTGCCGATGCCCGACAGCTGCCAGCCCGGGCCGAAGGCGCCCTGCTCGACCGCCCGGCCCAGCGCGAGCACGCCGAGCTCGAACATGTTCCGGGCAGCGTGAGGCTCGGGCCGCGCGTAGAACAGCAGCCGTTTCGTGTCCCGCGTGGCGAGCTGCGCCTCGCTCGGGGGATCGATCGCTGTGATGGCGTTCTCGAATGAGACCGAGGCGCGGTCGCCGGCCTCGCGGCCGGCGGCGTACACACCGATCTCGTGACGGCGAAAGTAGTCGCGCAGGAGCTCGCTCGAGAACACGGCGTGGTGAGGCAGACGGTAGGAGTCGCTGGCCAGCGCCGCGTACGTCCCCATCGGGAAGGTGAAGGGCTCGTATTCCTGGATCAGATAGAGGAAGCGCCCGCCGCCCTGGGCCTCGAGCGCTTGGTGCGCGATGTGAGCGGTCCACCAGGTAGTAGCGACGAACCGGTCCGATCGGCTGACCTCGACGCCCTGCGATTCGCGCCCGAACTCCACCTCGACCTGATCGAACAGTCCCGCGAGCCCGCTGTAGGACTCGAGCCGCTTGTGCCAGGCGGGGGGCAGGACGGGCACCGGGTCCACCGTCAGGATCCGCACGCGCGCGCCGCGCTCGGCCAGCCGCCGAGCCAGGTTGAGCTTGGTGATGTACCCGCCGAAGAAGTGCTCGAGATCGATCGTGGGGATCAGGATGTTGACCCGCTCGGGAGCGTCGTCGCGCAGGGCCAGCTCCAGCGGAGCGATCTTAGCCCCCACGCTGCCCACGGCCACGTTGTTGGGGTCCCGGCGGCCCGGAGCCGGGAGCAGCGTCATGGGTGGGCGAGCATCGATCCGCAAACGCCGGCGCGGCCGCTCGAGTCCGCGTGTGGCCGCCACCACCAGACGCCTCCACACGAACGCGAAGAACAACGCTATCTCGGCCCCCAGTGTCTCCGGCTCCCCCAGCAACTCGCGCACGGCTCGCCGGCCGAGATTGGCCAGCGCGAGTGGCGACCGCTCGGCACGCGGAAAACGGCGCAGCGCGCGGCGTCGGGCCCCACTCATGGCACGCCCGCAGCGCATGTCCAGGATGGTGGTGAATTGAATCAGCCGGCAGCAATCCACGAAGTAATGCAGCCGCCAGCTGCGCACTCGAGCCTTGGGGTCCTTCTTCAGCCAGCCGAGCCGGTCGCGCAGCGGGGGCATCCAGTTGGCTCCCGCGTGCCCCAGGACGGCACCGCCGTGCTGCACGTAGTCGTACAGCGGGCGCTCCACGAAGGCGATCGTCGCCCAGCACACGTGCCGTGAGCCCGATCCAGTGATCGTGGAAGTGGGAGAACTGGCGCGGCGGAAAGGGAAGTGCATAGTCGAGCAGCTCGCGCCGGAACAACGAGGCGGCTCCGGTCACGGAGTTGGCCATCAGCAGCGACAGGAGGTTGTGGTGGTTGGGCCGGCGGATGCTCCAGTAGGTGTCGGAGATGAGCTCGCCCGCGCGATCGATGATGCGCGCGTCGCTGTAGACGAGCTGGGCGTCGCCGAGCTCGGCCAGCAGCGTCTCGAGCTTGTCCGGATGCCAGAAGTCGTCCTGGTCGGCCATCGCGACGTACTGCGCGGCCTTCGGCGCCAGCGCGAGCGCCCGCTCGAAGTTGTGGTAGAAGTGGCGCCGCCCCGGCGAGCGCGATACCGCGAAACGCGGGTCGCCCTCAACCGCGGCCTGGAGGGCGGCGAAGCTCTCGGGCGTCGAGCAGTCGTCGCTGATCACGCACACCCAGTTGGAATGAGTCTGGGCGCGGATCGAATCGAGCTGGCGCCGCAGCAGCTTCTCCGGTGGGTTGAAGGTGGCCATGCAGATCGCCACGAGCGGCCCGGCCGCCGGGTCGGGCGCCGGCAGGTCCAGCGGTTGAGCGGGCGCACCGGCGACCGCTATGCGCGCGAGCTCCTCCTCCACCACGGTCCCGTCCTCCAAGCTCGCGCGCAGAGTCAGCACGCGCTCGTGCAGAGCCCGCTTGGGCGCCACCCGCACCATGCCCCAGAAGCCACTGCGAAAGCTGCGCAGCCCGGGATCCTCGAGCGACGAGGGATCGCAGTCGAGCTCGGCCGTCTTGTAGGGGTCGAAGCCGGGATGCATGGCCTTGAACACGTCGCCGCGGGGCATTCCGGATGCCATGGCCTCCTGAGGCTCCCCATCCAGGGCAAGGACAACGGAGCGGACACGAGCATTCGCGCAGAAGCACCAGCCGCATACGAACAGCGCGGTGCCGTGCCCCACCGCCAGGTCCTCCGGCAGGGGATAGTCGAGACGCACCTGTAGCCCAGGTGGCGCTGTGGTGCTCTCCTCGGCGGTGACGCCGGGCACCCCCGTGTCAGTCGCGGGGCTCACTCAGGAGCCGCTGTCGGGGTCGAGCCGCTTGAGGGTGTTTCCGCGCAGCGGATCGAGCTCCCGCAGTCTGTTGATGGCCTGCTCGGCGCGGGGCCTGTCCTGCGCCGCCAGCGACGCCACCCAGAGCACGAACCATGCGTCCGCGTTCTCCGGCTCGTCCTCGACGACGCGCTCGGCCAGTTCGTTGGCCTCGTCGATCCGGTTGGACGCGGACAGGAGGATGACCTCGTTGACGAGTGGATCCTTGTCCGCGTTGAGCAGGCGAGCGTCGCTCAGCGTCGAGATTCCCCGCACGCGCCTCGGCGGGCGAGAGCTCGCTCCGCCGGAGATTGACGAGCGCCGCGCCCTCGTCGTCCAGGTCACTCGTGCGCAGGCTCACCACCAGCCAGCCCCCCACCAGCAGGGCCACGGCTGCGATGGCGAGGCGGACTGTCGCCGAGGCGGACATGGGCGCGTCAGTCTAGGGCGGCCGGGCGCACGGGCGACTTCCTGAGCCGTGCCGCCTTTCTGCTACGAATACCGCGATGCGCACGATCAGGGGCCTGCTCGCCCTCGCGCTCGTCGTCGCCGTCGCCTTTCCCGCGGCCGCGATGGCACAGAGTGCAGGGGACGAGCAATACACCGACCCCTTCCAGGGGCAAGACGGCGGCAGGCGGCGGCGGCAGCGGCGGCGGCAGCAGTCCAGTCCAACGGCTCCGGCGAGACCCAGGGCGGCGGTGACTACCCAGAACGGACGCTGACCGCGAAGGCACCACCGGCTCGACCACCACCGGCACCACGGAGTCGGCCGAGCCACCGTCCAGCGGCAACGGGCTCCGCCGACGCTGCCCGCCACGGGCGGCCCGGCCACCCTGCTCGCCGCCATCGGTGCCGCCTTCCTGCTCTCCGGGCTCGCGCTTCGCCGGCGTGTTTGACGCCGGCCGCCGCGACCCGCCTGAGCGGGCCGGGCACGCTACCCGGCGTCGTCCAGCCGGGCCCCGCCCGGCCCCCGGACCGCCTCCAGCTGGCGCCGCTCGCGGTCGTTCGATCTCCGCGCGAGACCCTTGAGCGCGATCCGGTTGACGAACGTGGCCGCCTGCAGCCGGTCGTCCCAGCGCGCCGCCCGCTGGCCGCGGCGCTCGGCGACGACGGCGTGGCGCTGCGCAGCAAGCATCTCGAACGGCTCGCCCCCGAAGCTGCGCCGGGAGGTGTGAGCCTCGTAGTGGATCACGCGGGCGTGGGGCCACCACCAGGTTTCGATGCCGGCGTCGCGGGCGCGCAGTCCCAGCTCGAGATCCTCGCCGTACAGGAAGATGCGGCGGTCGAAGGGCCCGAGCCGGCGCAGTGTCTGCGTGCGTGCCCCGACGCAGCAGCCCACGGGCCATGCCACGGGCCGCGGCCGGTCCGAGCGCCACGGCTGGACGGCGCTCCGTAGCGGCGGCGGCAGCACGGCGGGAGGCACCAGCGCATTCAGGACGGCCGCGCCTGACACGGGCTCGGGGTGCACGGAGTCCTGGCGTGAGCCATCCGGACGCAGCACGAGTGGGGCGAGCAGCCGCTCGGGTGCGTCCTCGCGCAGGGCCTCGCCCGCCAGCGCTGCGAGTGACCCGTCCACCAGCTCGACGTCCGGGTTGAGCACGACGCAGGCCGCGTCTCGCACATGCTCCAGGCCCTCGTTGGCGGCCCGGCCATAGCCCACGTTCGCCAGCTCGAGCACCGTCGCGCGCCCCGGCCCAGCTGCCGCGCGACCTCCACGCTCTCATCCTGTGAACCGGAATCCACCACCACCACCGCGGCGGCAGGGAGGTGGCGGCCCACCGACGCCAGCAGTCGCTCCAGCTCAGGCGCGGAGTTGTGAGCGACAGTGACCAGGGTCAGGCCTGCGCCAGCCTCGGGATCGGACGGGATCTCCTCCACGTGAGGGTGGGCGGCGTCCAGCCATCGCCGCCGGCCATCGGCGAGCGTGAACTGCTCGGCCACGTGAGCCCGGGCACGGGCGCCCATCTCCTGTAGGCCATCGCGATCGGAGATGACCTCGACCAGCGCCCGGGCGGCGGCGTGCGGGTCGCCGGGCGCGTACAGGCGGCCGCAGCCGAGCGCGACGATCTCCAGCGGGCCACCCGAGGCCGGCGCGATCACGGGCCGGCCCGAGGCCATGGCCTCGAGCAGTACCAGCCCGAACGGCTCGTTGTCGGCGCAATGCAGGAGGCAGGAGGCGCCCGCCAGCGCGGCGCGCGGGTCGCTCAGGGTGCCCGGGAACTCCACCCGTACCCGTCAGGTCCGCGGCCTGGGCCCGGCGCTTCAGGTCGCCAGCAGCCGCTCGCTCTCCTCCCCCACGGTGTGGCCGGCCACGACCAGCCTCAGGTCGGGCAGATCACGTGCGGCGATCGCCACCGCCTCCAGGGCCAGGTCCGGGCGCTTCCAGCCGACGATCGCGCCCAGCAGCAGCGCGGTCGGTGGGTCGGCGGGGACCGGGCTTGCGCTGAACGCTTCGAATCGATCCCGGGCCGTGCCACGCGTAGCTTGGGGCCCAATCGCCGCTCGCGGATCGAGGTCGACCGCCACCGCATCCGAGACTGCGATCACCCGGTCCACCCGGTTCGCCGCGCCACGCACGGCACGCACCGACCACCGAACCCCGGGGAAGCAGGTCCACGTGCTCGAATAGCAAGCGGCGGCGCCCCGTCGCCTGCCGCCCACCCCGGCGGCCGCCGCGATCGCGCTGCGCATCCCGAAAGCCACCACGGCTGCCGGGCGCAGGGACGCGCTGAGCGAGCGGATCTCGCGGGCGTGGGCCGCCAGCTGAGCGGCGGCAGTGCAGGCGGTGCGAGCCCCGCCGCGCAGTTCGCGTGGACGCTCTGGACCCTCGAGCACCGCGATCCCCGCGTCCCGGGCCCGAGCCGCCAGCTCGCCCGCCGGGCAGAGGAGAACGACCGGTCGCCCAAGCCCCGCAGCGACGTCTACGAGTAGGCGCTCGGCGCCGCCCCAGAGGCTGGCATAGCTGACAAACAGAATCGGGCCGGGGCCGGCGGACGGCCACGGGGTCCGGCGTCCGCTGGAGCGGGGCGGGTCATGGCGGGCAAGCTACACGCGCTGTGCCGCCGCTCTCGTGCGCCGCCCGCCCGGGCCGGAAGCCACTAACCTGGGCCGCCATGCGGAGATGGGTTCTCGCGGCCGGCGCGACGGCCCTGATCGGCCTGCCGACGGTCTTGGCGTTCTTCTCGGGGGGTTTCTTCGACGAGCCGCGGATCATCGCGGCGCTCGCCGCCTGGGCGCTGGTGGTACTGGTGGCTCTCTTCGCGCCGCGGCCGCTTCCCGTCTCGACGCCGGGGCGTCTCGCCCTGCTGGGGCTCGTCCTGCTCTGCGCGTGGACGGCGCTGTCGCTCACCTGGGCCCCCATCGGCGGCCGGGCGCAGGACGATCTGCAGCGGCTGCTGCTCTACCTGGGCGCTTTCACCGCTGCGATCGCGCTGCTTCGCGAGACCGGCGTGCGTCGGGCGCTCGAGCCCGCTCTCGCCCTGGGCACGTTCGTGGTCTGTGCCTACGGGTTGTCGGAGCGGCTGCTGCCAACGATCATCGATCTCGACCAGAGTGGCTCCTCGGCCGGGCGCCTCGAGCAGCCGCTCACCTACTGGAACGCGTACGGGATCCTGGCCGCGGTGGGGTTCGTGCTTGCGGTGCGGGTGGCGGGCGATCCGGCCCGCGGGCGCGCGCTCCGATCGCTGGTCGCGGGCGCCGGCGTGGTGCTCGGCGCTGTGCGTTTACCTCAGCTTTGCGCGTGGTGCGCTGGCGGCGGTGGCGGTCGGCCTGCTGGTACTGGTGGCCCTGGCCCCGGAGTCGCGGCCTCAGCTGCGCAGCATCGTGACGGTGGGGGTGGCGGCGAGCATCGCCTCGATCGTGGCCAGTGCCCTCCCGACGGTCACCTCGCTGGAAGAACGCGACAGCGCCGAAGGGCTGCTCGATGCTCGCGACCCTGGTCCTGGCCGCCTTTGCGGCGGCGCTGGTCGCCCCCAGGAGCCCCGCGCAACCCGCGCGAGCTGCCCTCGCTGCCCGTCTTCGTTTCGCGCCCGGCCACCGTTGCGGGCGTGGCGTTGCTGGTGCTGGTGGTCGGAGGGCTGGTGCTGGCCGCATACGAGGGCAAGCCCGAAGGGGCCTCCCCCGCGGCCGGCGCCGACCCGGCTCGCTTGGGATCGATCGACACCAACCGCTACCGCTACTGGGAGATCGCGGCCACTAGCTTCGCCGAGCACCCGCTCAGGGGCCTTGGCTCGGGCGGCTTCCAGGTGGTATGGCTCAAGAACGAAGATCGCGTGGACGCCGCCGCCGATGCTCACTCGCTGTACCTCGAGACCGCCGCGGAGCTGGGTCTCGTGGGCCTTGCCTTCCTCCTGCTCTTCTTCGGCGGCGTGGGGGCCGCGCTGGTCCGGTTCTACCGGCGCGCTCCCGGCGCGGCCGACCGGGCTGGCCGCGGGCCTGGCGGCGTGGGCCTTTCACGCCGGGCTCGACTGGGACTGGGAGATGCCGGCGGTCACGCTGCCCGCGCTGCTGTTGGCCGCGGCGGCCGTGGCCTGGAGCGAGGAGACCGGCCTGCTCGCCCTCCGCCGGGGAGAGAACCGTGCTAGGAATGGCCGCCGATGACGACTCCCCCGTGGCGCAAGCCAACCGATCCGAGGCTCACGCTTGAGCACGACCGTCTCCGCGACCACACGCGCCGGACGCTGAGGCCGGAAGCGTCGAGCCCGGCTCCAACGGGAGCGCGGCTCACGCGGTCGCGCGGACGCGAAGCGCCGGTCCTGATCAACGCGCGCGCCGCCGCCCGGCGCGAGATCGGCGGCGTGGAGCGCGTGACGATGGAGATGGCGGCGCGGCTGCCCCGGCTCAACCCGGCGCGCTACGCCGTGGCCCGGCCGCCCACCGCGCTCGCCTACCGCGCCGGCCACCTGTGGGAGCAGGCCCTGCTGCCCACCGCATCGCGCCAGGCGCGCCTGCTCTATTGCCCGGCCAACCTCGCCCCCGTGGCCTCGCGGCGGACCGTCGTGGTCCTCCACGACCTCGCCGCCCTGCGCCATCCGGGCTGGTATTCGGCGGTCTACGCCTCCTACCAGAAGCACATGATGCCGCTGCTGGCCCAGCGCGCCCGGCGCGTGATCGCCCCCTCGGAGTTCTCGCGGCGCGAGCTGGCCGAGGGTCTCGACGTCGACCCGGCCCGCATAGTCGTGGTGCCCAACGGCGTCGACAGCCGCTTCTCCCCGGACGCCGACGTGGAGCCCGTGCGCCGCGCCTACGGGCTCGAGCGGCCCTACATCCTGGTGGTGGGCACGCGCATCGCCCGCAAGAACCTGGCCTCGCTGGCCGACGTGCGCGACCGGCTGGAGAGGGAGGGCATCGAGCTCGTCTCCGCCGGCTCGGGACGTGCCTACATGCGCCCCGGCGAGACGCCTCCGCTGCGGGCGCTCGGCTACGTGGACGACGGTGCCCTGCCCGGCCTCTACGCGGGAGCGCTGGCGCTGGCCATGCCCTCGCTCTACGAGGGCTTCGGCCTGCCGGTGCTCGAGGCGATGGCCAGCGGCGTGCCCGTGGTGGCGGCCAACCGCACGGCCCTGCCCGAGACCTGCGGCGACGCCGCCCTGCTGATCGATCCCGACGACGACGCGGCGCTCGGCGACGCCCTGCTCAGCGCCGCCACCGATGAGGCGGTGCGCGAGCGCCTGGTGCGGGCGGGCATCGAGCGGGCCGCCTACTTCAACTGGGATCGCAGCGCCCGGCTCACCGACGCAGCGATCGGCGACGTGCTCGCCGAGGACGAGCCGATCGTCGCCGGCCGCAGCCTGGCGCGCTGGCAACGGCGCGCGCCCGCGCACCGGCGTGGCCGTGTCCGCGATCATCGTCAACCACGAGCGGCGCAACCTGCTGCGCATGTGCCTGCAGTCGCTCGAGCGCGCCCTCCGGGCCGTCGACGAGGACACCGAGGTGATCGTCGTCGACAACGGCTCGCAGGACGGCTCGGTCGAGCTCGTGCGCGAGCGCTTTCCCGAGGTGCGGGTGGTCTCGCTCGAGCGCAACGAGGGCTTCGCCGGCGGCGTGGCTCGCGGGGTGGCCGAGAGCCGCGGCGAGTGGATCGCCGTGTTCAACAACGACACGACGGTCGAGCCGGACGCGGTGGCGCTGATGCTCGACGCCGGACGCGTAGACGAGCGCATCGGCTCGGTGGCGGCGCAGATGCGCTTCGCCGACCGGCGGGCCGTGCTCAACTCGGCCGGGTTGGAGCTCGACCGCCTGGGCATCGCGGCCGACCGCCTGGTGGGCACGCGGGTCAGCGACCATCCCGAGCGCGAGCCCGTACGAAGTCTTCGGGGCCACGGGCGGTGCGGCGATCTTCCGGCGCGCGATGCTCGACCAAGTGGGCGGATTCGACGAGACCTTCTTCGCGTTCTTCGAGGATGCCGACCTCGCCTGGCGCGCCCAGGCTCACGGCTGGAGGGCGCTGTACGCGCCCAGGGCCGTGGTCTACCACCACCACTCGGCCACCGCCCAGCACGGCTCTCCGGCCAAGCTCTATCTGGTGGGACGCAATCGCGTGCGCACGCTGGCCAAGAACGCCTCCACCGAGATGCTCTGGCTGAACGGGCCCTGGATGGTGGCCTACGACACGGCCTACGTGATCTTCACCTCGGTGGCCGGGCGCACGCTGGCGCCCCTGCGCGGCCGCCTGGCGGGCTTGCGCGAGTGGCGCAGCTACCGGCGCCGCGGGCGCTCCCACCGCCGCGCCGTGCGGCTGCCCAAGCCGCTCGGCTTCCGGCGCGCGCTGCAGCGCCACAAGGGCTACACCGAGTATCAGGCCGCGGAGTTGGAATCTGCGTGAGCAGCCGGCCCGCAACGCTGCCCGTCACCCCCAGCCCCGCCCGCGCCCGCCGAGCCGCTCACCATGCGCACGGCGCTGGTGCACGACTGGTTCCAGGGCTACCACGGGGCCGAGCGCACGGTGGCCGCGATGCTCGACCTGTTCGCCCGCGACCCCGACATCTTCACCTTCCACGCCGCCCACGAGCTACTGCCCCCGCGGCTGGTCTCGGCCATCGTGCGCGAGTCGCGCCTGGGCGCGCTGCCGGGGGTGCGCCAGCGCGGACACGACCCGGGCCGCTGGCGCTGGCTGCTGCCCTACATGCCGCGCTTCTTCGAGCAGCCTCGACCTGTCCGGGTACGAGCTCGTGCTGAGCTCCTCCCACGCCTGCGCCGCCGGCGTCGGACGCCCGCCGGACGTACTGCACGTCTGCTACTGCCACACGCCCGATGCGCTACGTCTGGATGCCGGCCGCCGAGCAGAACCGGGTGAACGGGGTCAAGGGCGCGGCGCTGCGGGCGATGCGCGGCCGGCTGCGGCGCTGGGACCGCGAGGCCTCGCGGCGACCCGATGTCTACGTGGCCAACTCGACCGCCGTGGCCGAGCGCATCTCGAGCTTCTACGAGCGTGAGGCCGTGGTGGTACCGCCACCGGTGGCCGTCGGCGACTTCCCGCGTGACGTGCCGCGCGATCCGACCCGCTTCCTCTGGGTCCACCGGCTGGTCTCCTACAAGCGCCCGCTCGAGGTGGCCGAGGCCTTCCGCGAGCTGCCCGACCTGCGACTGACGATGGTCGGCCTCGGGCCGCTCGAGTCGCGCCTGCGGGCCGCGCTGCCCGCCAACGTCGAGCTCGAGGGCTGGCTGACGCGGAGCAGCTGGCCGAGCGCTTTGCGGCGGCGGCGGCTTCATCCACGTGGGCGAGGAGGACTTCGGCATCTCGATGGTCGAGGCGCTGGCCGCCGGTGCCCCGGTGCTGGCCGCCGACCGCGGCGGGCGCCCGCGACATCGTGCGCCCGGGCCAGGACGGGGTGCTCGTGAGCGACGGCTCCGACCCCGAGCAGATCCGCGCCGGGCGTGCGCGAGCTGGCGGGACGCAGCTGGGACGCCGACGCGCTGCGCCTTAGCGCCGAGCGCTTCTCCGAGGAGCGCTTCCGCGAGCGCCTGGGCGAGGTGCTGCGAGCCCACGGCGCGCGCTGACGTGAGCGCCGACGCCGGGCGTCGCGTCGGGCGCAGCACGGCGGTCAACTGGACGGCGTGGATACTGGCCCGGGCGCTTACCCTGGCCACGCTGCTTCTGCTCGTGCGCGGACTGGGTGCCGACGAGCTGGGGGCGCTGCTCGCCGCCCTGGCCGCCGGTGTCCTGGGGGCGGCCCTGGCCACCAGCGGCCTGGCCGACGCCACGGCACGCCAGGCCGCCTCGGCGGAGGCCGCGGGAGACTTCGGACGCGGCGACCTGATCCGAGCCGTCCGGCGCTTCGCCGTGGTCCTGCCCTTTGTGCTGGCCGCCGTGATCGTCATCACGGGCGGCAGCGAGGGAGGCCTCGGCGCCTCGGGTGTGGTCGCTGCGCTCGTTCTGGCGGTGACCCAGGGGGCCACGACGATCGCCGCCTCGGTCTTCCGGGCGCGCAACCAGCCCGGGCGTTTCGCGCTGGCCACCAACCTCGCGGTATCGCTCGGCCGGGCCGCCATCGCCGGGCTTGCGCTGGGCGCGGACGTGTCCGGCGACACCGTGCTGTGGGCCTTCGCGCTGCTCAACGGACTGGTCGCCGTGCTGACCTGGCGCCACGCCATGCGCGACCTGCCCGACAGCGCCTCGGACATGAGCGGCATGGGCGCTCTCCAGCTCGGCGGCGTGGTCTGGGGACTGCTCGGCAACCTCGACGTGGTGATCGTCGGCCTCGTGCTCGGCGCCGCGCCGGCGGGCACCTACTCGGTAGCCCTGCGCGTGGCCGAGTTCAGCGCCCAGTTCGTGATCGCGATCGGCCTGTTCTTCCTACCCGAGGCCACGCGGCTGGCTGTGAGCGGTGCTCGCGAGGCCGTGGTGGCGCTCTATCGGGCGGCCTGCCGCTGGTCGGCCTTCACGACGCTGCTGGTGGTGGGCATCGGCTTCATCACCGCACCCGAGATTGCCCGCATCGTCTTCCCCGACGAGCAGGAGACCACCACGACGCTGCTCCGGATCCTGTTCGCGGGCTATGGGGTGCAGGGTGCGCTGGGGGTGAGCTACGCGACGCTCAGCGCGATCGGAGCCTACGACGCGATCTGGCGCTCCTCGCTGGTCGGCCTACCGCTGTTGCTGGTGGGAACGGTGGTGCTCACCGGCGTCTGGGAGCTCACGGGGGCCGCCGTCGCGACGCTCCTGGCCTACGCGCTGTTCAACCTCTGGTGGACCTGGCGCGCCGTGGCCGAGCTCGGTGCCTCGCCCTTCGACGCCCGCTACGCCCGCTTCGCCGGCGCCTGCCTGGCCGGCTGGCTGGCCGCGGGAGTGGTGGATCTGGGGCTCGCCGGTCTGGGCGCCGGCGCCCTGCTTACGCTCGCCGTGGCCGGGCTCACCGGCCTGGCTGCGGGCGGCCTGGGACTGCTCGCCCTGGGAGCGCTCAGCCCCGGCGAGCGGGAGCTGGCCGCCCAGGCGCTGCGCTCGACAGCGCGCGGTGCCAGGCCTCGGCGAGCGCGTCGGCCCGTGTCTGGCGGCTGACTCCGGAGGCGGTCACGGCTGCGCTGAGCCCTGCTGGCCGCGCAGCGCCTCCGCGAGGCTCTCCTGGTCGCGCACGGCGCGCTCGAGATAGTTGTTGTCGGCCAGCCGCCAATCCCCGTTCTCGCGCACGAGCTCGAAGCTCCGCGGCACGCGCAGGACGTCGACGCGCCCGTTCGGGGCGCGCGTCCGGTTCTCGAGGAGGACCGCCACGGTCGCGCGGCTCCCGTTCTCGTCGACCTCCACCACCAGCGGCCGCGCGCTGAACGCGCCCGTGGCCACCCGGACCTGACGTTCCAGCTGCTCGGGCGTGAGCTGCAGCTCCCCCGGGTAGTGGCGCGCGCCAGACCGGAAGTTGGCGAGCTGCATCGCCCGCCACCACTCGAACAGCGCCCGGGCGGGCGACGCGGCTTGCTGGCGCTCCACCGCCGCAGCGCTCAGCAGCGTCGGCTGCTGCACGCGCTGGGCGACCTCGTCACCTCCGAAGCTGCAGCCCGGCAGGCAGCAGGCGCCGAGCGCCAGCACCGCGGCGATCCACGCTCTCACGAAGGCGGCCCGGACGCCGTTGAGCCGCGTCCGGCGGGCAGCCGCCCGAACACGTGCACCGCCACTAGGAAGGGCAGGGCCAGCGTGAAGAGCAGGCCGAGCGCGAGTGAGAAGGTCTCCGCCACGAGCGTGTAGAGAACTATCAAGCCGATCGCATAGAGGGCCGCTCGGTACTCGCGGCCCGCAGCGGTCCCGGCCGTGAGGCCGAGCAGTGCACGGGCAAGCAGCCCGACCACGAGGCCGCCCAGGGCGACCCCGGGAAAGCCGAAGTCGATCCAGAGGTCACCGACCGCCGTAGGTGGGCGCCCGGCGGTCAAGGTGTCCCCCCAGACCACCTTTCGAAAGGTGATGTCGCCGCCCTCGGGCTTGCCGGAATCGATGGCTCGGGGCACGAACGAGCGCACGCCGTCGATCAGGAAACGGCCGTTCTCGTGGTCGCGCTCGCGGCCGTAGATCGTGGTCGGCGTAGACCACGTGGTCGAACGAGGTGATGTCGTTGAGGATCACCCGGGCGTCGAGCACGTGACGCGGCGCGACCTCGGCGGCCTCCCGCAGCGAGCGCCTCTCAGACACCTCGCGAAAGACGAGGAAGGAGCTCACGAACGCGAGCCCAAGCAGCAGAGCGAGAGCGAGTTCGCGCCGGCGCCAGGGGCGCCACAGGTAGTGGACGATCAGCGCCAGGACCAGCAGGGCCACGAACACCCGGCTGCGCGACCCGGCGGCCACCGCAAAGGCGCACACGCTCAACACGCTGAACAGGAACGCGGCCCAGCCCCGGCTGCTGCGGGGACGCATCCAGGCGGCCCATACGATCAGCCCGGCGGTGGCGAACCCGGCCATGACGAAAAGCGCGAAGCTCTGCGACAAGGCGGCCTGCTCCGAGGCGTTCTCGAACGAGGCGGCGGGACCGTCGCTGCGGACGATGATCACCGCCTGCGCGGCCAGTCCGATCAGGAGCGAGGCGGCGATCGCGGCGCGGACGTTGAGCGACCCGGTCGGGCCGCGCAGCACGGCGAGCCGTTCCGCCGCGCGGCCACCGAGGCCCAGCCGGTAGCCGATCAGCAGCGCCACGAGGAACAGCGCGCAGGCGCCGGTGGCGCGCGCGAACGCGCTGTCGATCGGCTCCTGGAGGCGCTCGCTGACGAAACGCGCCATCTCCTGGCCGTCGAGAAGGACCATCCGGTCGATCGGGTCGCTGGGCGAAAAAGCGCTGTAGAGGTCACGCCAGCCGCTGAACAGCTGCAGCGGCCGCACCACGAACAGCAGCGCGCAGACGCTCGCCAGCAACGGCAGCGGCTCGAAAAAGCGCCCGCTGGCAAAGCCCCAGACGGCAACCGGCAACGTGGCGGCCGCGCAGACCGTGAGCCAGAGCCAGGCAATCGGCGCGCCGGCGATAAGGATCACCATGGCCGCCGCCGAGACGAGCGCCGCAGGCGCCGCCGCGGCCGCCGCGATCGGCGCGGCGTCCAGAGTTTGACCGTCTGCGGCGATGCGCATAGCGAATCAAAGAGCCGGGCAGGGCGTGCGGCAGGGATGATCTTTGGACGGCTGGCTGACACGTTTCGGGAGCCTGGTCTATGGTGCTCTCCCCTAGGTGCAGCCCGTCGGTACCACCCACGGACGCGCTACCTCCGCGCCGACCGGCGAAGCCGGTCTCCCACGCCGGGCTCCGGCCGCGCGAAAGGATGCGCTAAGACGACGACTGCTGTTTGCAGCCGACGTCGGATGCTTCCTGATCGCGATCGGCGCCATGACGGTGGTCGAGGGGACCACCGACCCGCTCGTCGCGCTCGTGACCCTCCCCCTGTGGCTCGTCATCGCCAAGATGGAGGGCCTCTACGACTCCGACCATCCGAGGATCTGGCACCTGACCGTCGATGAGGCGCCCGCGATCTTCCATTGGATCACCCTGTCGGTGGCCGGGACGCTGTTCTTCGTCCGCGCGTTGCCCAACGAGTCGCTCACCGTGGAGGGCGCTATCGCGCTGTACGCGTTGCGCTCGCCTCTGCGTTCCTCCTGCGGGCAGCGGCACGAGCGATCTGGCGCCGCCGCGTGCCCCCCGAGCGAGCCCTGGTCCTGGGCGCCGGGCCGCTGGCCGATGCCGTGGCCCGCAAGCTGGCGCTCGAGCCGGGCCACCACCTGTCGGTCATGGAGTATTCGACCGGCGACGGCAGGGACGGCAACGGGAACGGCCAGGGAAACGGCGCGATCGACAAGGGCTACGTCGCCGAGGTCGAGCGCCTGAGCGAGCTCTCCCAGGAGGACCTCCAATGGCTGCTGGCCGAGGCGCGCGTGGAGCGCGTGGTGCTGGCCGTGGCGGAGCTCGATGAGGGCACGCTCGCCCACGTGGTCTCGGCCTGCCGCTCGGGCGGGATCAAGCTGAGCGTGGTTCCGCCGATGCGAGCCATGCTCGGCACGGCGGTCGAGCTCAACCACATCGCCGAGATGCCGGTGATCGAGTACCGCACCTGGGGCACATCGCCCTCGACGATGGCGATCAAGCGAGCGCTCGACGTGATCCTCTCGGTCTCTGCCCTCGTGGTGCTGTTCCCGCTGCTGGTGCTCATCGCGATCGCCGTCCGGCTCGACTCCCGCGGGCCGGCGCTGTTCACCCAGCTGCGCGCCGGGCGCCACGGCAGGCCGTTCCGGATCGCCAAGTTCCGCACGATGTGCCACGACGCCGAGGAGCGGATCTCCGAGGTCATCTCGGTCGACGAGCTGACCGAGCCGATGTTCAAGCTGCGCAAGGACCCGCGCGTCACCCGCGTGGGCCGCTTCCTGCGGCGCACGAGCCTGGACGAGCTGCCTCAGCTCCTCAACGTCCTGCGCGGCGACATGAGCCTGGTGGGGCCACGCCCCGAGGAACTGTGGCTGGTGGAGCGTTACGGCGAGACGCAGCGCTTCCGCCTGCAGATGCGCCCCGGCTTGACAGGACCTATGCAAGTTCACGGCCGCGGGCAGCTCAACTTCCAGGAGCGCATGGCCGTTGAGCGCGAGTACGTGGAGAACTACAGCCTGCGCAAGGACATCAAGATCCTGTTCCGGACGGTGTCGGCGATCTTCGGGGCGCGCGGGGCGTACTGAGCGAGCGAAGGCCGAACAGTCCATGCCCGACACCCATCTGACCGACGCCGAGCTGGCCGACCTGACGCTGGCTCGGCTGGCCGTGGCGGATCCGCCCCCCGAGCCGATGGGCCAGCACCTGCGTGCCCGGCGCCGCGAGGGAGTGGCGCGCCTGGCGCTGGTCGCCGCCGACCTCTCGGCTGTGACGGTGTCCCTGCTCGCGGTCGCGGCGTTGAGCGACGCCCGGCTCACCCTATGGCTGGCGGTGCTACTGCCCTTCTATCTGCTGCTGAGCAAGGCCGCCGGGCTCTACGACCGCGATCAGTACGTCCTGCACAAGACGACCCTCGACGAGGCCCCGGTGCTCGTTGCCGTCGCGGCGATGTTCGTGCTGCTGGTGGAGGCCGTCCAGGGCATCGAGTTCATGGGCCGCTCACACCCGTTGCTGCTCTGGGGGGCCGTTACCGGAGCGCTGCTCGCCTTCAGGGCGGGGGCGCGATTCATCGTGGTCCGCAGCACCGAGCCCGATCGGGTGCTGGTGGTGGGCGACGCGGCGGCCGCCACGCTCGTCAAGCGCAAGCTGGCGGAGGATCCACGTCTGGGCGCCACTGTGGTCGGCCGGGTTTCGGCTCGCCCGGACCGCGCCGAGCCCCCCGACAAGCTGCTCGGCACCATCGACGAGCTGGCGGCGGTGCTGGAGCAGCACCGCGTCGAGCGCGTAATCGTCGCCCCTCGGCATGAGGACGGCGAGGACGTTGTCGACACCGTTCGCTTGGCCACCGCCTGTGGGGTCCGGGTGGCCGTTCTGCCGCGCATGCTGGAGGTCGTCGGCACATCGGTGGAGTTCGACGATCTCGGCGGCCAGGTGCTACTCGGCGTGCGCGGCTTCGGACTGTCGCCTTCATCGAGGCTGTTGAAGCGGGTCTTCGACATCGTCGTCGGGGTCGGGCTGATCTTCGTTCTGACGCCCACGCTGGTGCTCATCGCCCTCGCGGTGAAGCTGAGCTCACCCGGCGGCGTGCTCTACCGCCAGACGCGGGTGGGCCGCCACGGCAACGAGTTCTGGTTGCTCAAGTTCCGCACGATGGTCAGTGACGCCGACGAGCGCAAACAGGAACTGCTGGAGCGAAACGAGGCACCCGCGCCGCTGTTCAAGATCGCCGACGATCCTCGCATCACTCGCGTGGGACGGCTGTTGCGCCGCCTGTCGCTGGATGAGCTTCCACAGCTCTTCAATGTCCTCACGGGTGACATGAGCCTGGTCGGGCCGCGACCCCTGGTGGTCGACGAGGACCGTCTCTTCTCCGGCTGGCAGCGCCGCCGCCACCACGTGGCCCCGGGCATGACCGGGCCGTGGCAGATCCTGGGCTCGAGCCGAGTGCCCATGAGCGACATGGTCAAGATCGACTACCTGTACTGCGCGAACTGGTCGCTCTGGCTCGACGCGAAGATCCTGGCTCGGACGATCCCCTACGTGCTCAGCCGGCGGAGCGGCGAGTACCCCTCGCGCGGGCGCTGAACTAGGCTCGCCCGGAGGGGACGTCCTCGCTGCGTTTCTCGAGGCGCCCTGAGCGAGGCGCGGGGAATCGCCCTGTCCCAGGCACGGGAGGGGACCAGTCCAAGCCGGCGGAAGGCGCCGCATACGCGTATCCCGTCGCGCCCGAACCCCCGTTGGCGACCACACCGACAACCCAGGCGTCGAGGGACCTGAGCTGATCGCGAAGTCCCGCGGCTTCCTCACCGCTAGTGGAGTCGACCGACGCGCAGATCAGCAC
Organism: uncultured Thermoleophilaceae bacterium; assembly: GCA_963813495.1. GTDB lineage: Bacteria > Actinomycetota > Thermoleophilia > Solirubrobacterales > Thermoleophilaceae > JACVRW01. Next base: position 433,396 of record CAWEZC010000010.1, on the reverse strand, counting down.
GCCGTCGACCCGACGCACCAGGGCAATGGCGTCGGCAACGTACGGGATAGGCGGTGTGTCGATGATCAACAGATCACGTGAGACCGTTTCGAGCACGCGCACCATCGCGGATGACTGCATCAGCGCCCACGGATCGGGCGGGGGATCACCGGCCGTGAGCACGTTGAGGGAACGCAGGTGGCCATTGGTGCCGGGCTCGCCCGCAGCCGTGGAGACACTCTGGAGGGCGTTGGCAATCAGCACCTCGCCGCGCAGCACCTCAGACAGACCGGGGGCCGGCTTCGAGACCGTAGCGCTCGGCCAGCCTGGGGCGACGTAGGTCCGCCTCCACGAGCGTGACCGAGAGACCGGAGGACGCGGCCGCGCAAGCCAGGTTCCACGCCACGGTGGTCTTGCCCTCGCCGGCGCGTGAAGAGGTGACGAGGACGCTGCGAACGGGGGTCCGGGACCGAAGCGCAGGTTCATCTGGAGCATCCGGAAGGCCTCGGCGACATCCGCGGGAAGCTCGCTGAAAGGGACGTGGCGTTTGAGCTTGCGATGCCTCGGAACCGTGGCGAGCACAGAAGCGTCGAATGCGGAGGAGACGTCGGCGATCTGGTGAAGCCGCCGATCCATCTGGTCGCGGAGCAGCGCGAGCCCTACACCGAGGATCAGGCCGAAGAGGACGCCGAGCAAGATTGTCTCGACTGGCCTGCCCGTCTTGTCCTCAGGCGGATAGGCGGGCTGAATGATCTGCGGGCTGCCCACGCCCGCGTCTGCCAGCGTGCGCAACGTGTTTTGCCGTGAACGCAGGTCCGACCCGGCTTGGCCGCGACGCTGCTCGGGCGAGAGCCGGCGCAGCTGCCTGGTCACGCTCTGCAGGTTCGCGAGCGTCCGGCGACGCTGATCGGCGCGGGCCTGGCTTTCCGCCGTCTCGGCGTACGCGTTCGCCAGCTCTGCGGCACGCTCAGGTGAGCTCGCAGTCGCGGTGACGTTGACCACGTCACTGTCCTTCTGGCCCGCGACCACCACGTCGTCCTCCACCTCGTCGGCTGATACGTCGCCGAGTTGCTTCGCGGTTTCCAACGCTACCCGCCGCGAGTCGACCACAGCGACGTTGTTTTGAGCCAGGTTGTCGGCGTCGGGCGCCCCCGGGATCAGCCCCTGGGCGGCCTGCTCGGGGCCGATCGTCTGACGGAACAGCAGCTTGGCCGTCGATTCATAGCTGTCGCGATTGGAATACGCCAATGCGGCCGCGGCCCCTGCGCACAGGAGCGTGACGACGATGATGATCGGGGCGCGGCGAAGCAACACCGTCAACAGCGATACTTGCGCCCGCCCTGCCGGATCCCCACCGTAGGCAGTGTTTGCGCCGTCCTCAAGAGCCACTACCGGCTCAGGCTAGCGCAGGTTTCGCACCCGGGCGCTGCAGCAAGCGGTTGAGCTTTGGACGATGATGATTGCGTGGCATTACGCATCTTCGTGGTGGCCCCCTCAGCGTTGCTGACCGATCACCGCCCTCACGGGGACGGTTTGGTCGCCTTCGGATTCATCCGCGAGCTGGCCTGCCGGGGGCACGAACTGCACGTTGCGGCGGGGCACGTCGCGCTGCGCGACCGCCTGCCGGAGAACCTCCGGATCCACGCTTTGGTACCGGCCGCGGACGGGCCTGTGCGGGCGCGGCTGCGCTTCATGGCCGGCGTGCGTGGCCTATATCGGCGCCTCGCGTCCGAGGCGGGCTTCGATGTGGTGCATCAGGTCACTCCCGTGGAAGTGGGGGTGTCGTTGGCGCTTGCCGGAACCTCCGCACCGGTTGTGCTCGGGCCTTACGTCCCAGACTGGATTCCCGGCGACGACGCGGCCACCCGGCAGAATCCGGTCGCTCACCGCCTCAAGCGGAGTCTGCGCGCCGCAGAGCAGCGCTACGCCACCACCGTCCTGACGTCCAACCCGGCTGCCGTCGAGAAGGTGGTGGTCCGGAGCCGGCGGGGGCTGCAGGTGCACGAACTGCCACTGGGTGTCGATACACGCACCTGGCATCCCAGCTCTGGCAACGGGGTCGGCCAGGAGGTTCTCTTCCTGGCCAACTTGGACACCCGTAAGGGCGTGCACGTCCTCCTCGACGCCTTCGCCCGGCTGGCGCCCGAGCTGCCGCAGGCGCGGTTGGTCGTTGCCGGAGGCGGCCCGGAGGCCGCGGAGGTTGGCCGCCGAGCACGCTCCGCAGCCTTGCTCGATCGCGTCGAGCTGGTCGGTCACCTCGATCGGCCGCGGGCCGTCGCGGCCATGCAGGCCTGCGACGTCTACTGCCTGCCCGCCTACGGGGACCCCAACCCGCTCTCGGTGCTCGAGGCGATGGCCTGCGGAAAGCCGGTCGTGGCCACCGAGGCAGGCGGTCTGGGCTACGTGGTACCCGACCAGGGCGGGCGCAAGGTGGCTCCTGGCAACCCTGTCGCTCTGGCGAACGCGCTCGGTGAGGTGCTGGCCGATTCCACCCTGCGCCACGAAATGGGCGCCTACAACCGCAGAATCATCGAGGAGCGCTACGCCTGGGGGCGGGTGGTCGACCGCCTCGAGGAGCTTTACGGGCAGGCAATTCGTGAGGCTTGAACGCCAGCCTCTCTTGCCTCGGCTTACGCGCTTTCTGGCCCAGGGGGTGTTCAACCTGCTGATCACCCACCTGCCGGGTCACTGGCTGCGCCTCGGCTGGCTGCGGGCGGTCGGGGCCGACGTGGGGCGGGGCGTCTGCGTGTTTCGCGGCACGACGGTCATCGGCGCCGAGCATCTCGCGCTCGGCGACCGGGTGCAGGTGGGCTTCCGGGTCGTGCTCGACGCGCGCGGTGGCCTGTCCATCGCCGAGGACGTCCTGCTGTCGTCGGACACGCAGTTCCTCACCGCCAACCACAACCTCGCCTCTGCCGATTTCGAGCGTCAGGTGGCTCCCATCGTCATCGCCGACCATGCCTGGATAGCCACCCGAGCGGTAGTGCTCGCCGGGGTCACCGTGGGCCAAGGGGGCGTAGTGGCAGCCGGAGCGGTGGCAACGCGTGACGTGCCGCCTCGGGCGATCGTGGGCGGTGTGCCGGCCCGGCAGGTCGGTGAGCGCACCGGAGGCCTGGCGTACCGCCTAGACGTACGGCGGCCGCCTCTCTACTGAGCCGCCAGCAAGCGCTTGCGGCCCGAGCCGGAATGGGTTCGGCGCCCATGGAAGTAGTCGTAGGCCAGTACCTGGCCGCCGATGAACCAGAAGAAGACCGCGCCGACGCCGTAGAACTGGTCGCCAGAAGCGAGCTGGACGATCGTGAAGATGAACATGGCGAACAGGAGAAGCCTCAGCTCTTGGCCGGGCCGGGGATCCCGGGCGCCCCTCCAGGCGGCAGCGAGCATGAGCACCATCGCTGCAACGACCAGCAGAAAACCCACCGGCCCCACCTGGTAGAGCAGGGCCAGATAGCCGTTGTCTGGGGTTCGCAGCCCCGTCTCGTCGTTCAACTTGGACTGCTCACCCGCGGTACCGAGGCCATGGCCGAGGGTAGAGCGCAGCGCCTCCGGGGCCGTCTCCGACACTGTGGCCGAGCGCTCTGTGGCCGAGCGATCGTCGCCCAGGTTGCCGATCGTGTCGAAGCGGTCGACGACATCGGCGGCTGCGGGCAGCACCGGGGCCAGAGCCAGCGTGGCCGCCGCGACCACGGCCGCGGCGCCGAAAACCCGGCAGGGCGCTCTGCCCACGGGAAGCGATTACGTGGGCCAAAGCCGCGACCATCAGGGCGATCCAGGCCGAGCGCACGTAGGTCAGCGCGAGTGCCACCGACACGAGCCCGGCGCCGACCAGAGCCAGAGCCGGGTACCGAGGTCTGATCGTCAGATAGCAGAGCAGTGAGAGCGCGAGCAGTGGCGCGAACGCCCCCGGGCTGTTGAGGGTTGCGAAGACCCGCACCTCTCCCTCGGCCGGAGCGCCGATGCTGTTGAAGTCGACGGCGTCGAGCCAGGCCTGGTCCCACCCGGAGAGAGGCACGACCCGCTGGAGAATCGCGTACGCGGCCAGGGGCGGGAGCCCGAACAGGAGAACGTTGCGAACCGTGCTCTGAGCGGGCGACGTCGCACGTTCGTTGAAGCCCAGCAAGGCCGCCGCGAGCGCGGCCAGATAGGCGCAGAAGGCGTAGACCGCCGCTCTGGGCCCCGCCAGCAGCCCGACCGGAAGGCCCAGCGCGAAGCCCGCCGCCGCCACGAGGATGATCCGTCGCACGTGCGCGGGCATGCGCACCTTCACGAGCTCGAGCCCCGCGATCGCGCCAGTGGCCATAAAGGGCGCAAGCGAGAGCGGGTCGTTGGCCACGTGACCGGTCAGGAGGCCCGAGCATCCGGCGCACGCCCGGAGCGAGCAACCAGAACGCGAACATGGCGGCTATTCCCCAGCGCGCGGTCGTACTCGTGCAGGCTCACCACCGCAGGACCACGCGAAGGCAATCGCCGCCTGGATGGAGACCGTCGTCGGCCACGCCAGCGCAGGGCGCCGGGCCGCCCACCACAGCGGCCAGCCCAGATCGCGAACCGCGTCCTCTCGACAGCGCCCGCCGCGTGGGGCCGAACCCGCGCGATCAGCCCCGCCATGCGCGCCGCCTCGCGGGCTCCCGACGGTGCGGACGGGCCGGCCCACCGAGCCCGCGCTGATAGACGGCGAGCATGTCGCTAGCATGTCGCTCATCGTTGAAGCGCGGTCGTGGCCTCACGCGCCCGACGGCCCATCCGCTCGAGCGCGGGCCGGTCCGCCAGCAGCTCCTTCGCCGCCTCCGCCCACGTGCCGGGCCGCTTCGGCGGCAACAGACGGCCGGACACGCCGTCCTCCACCAGCTCCGGGCCGCCGCCCACCGCAGTGACCAGCAGCGGGGTGCCCATCGCCATGCTCTCGACCACGGCGCAGGCGAAGGGCTCATCCCAGGACGGCAGGAGCGACAGGTCCAGCGTCCGCATGAGGGCGCGGCACGTCGTCGCGCTGGCCGAGGAAATGCACGGCGCCGCCGACGCCGAGCTCGCCGACCAGCCGCGTGGAGCGTCTCGCAGGAAGCGCGTGGTTGTCGTAGCGCACGCCGCTGCCGCCGAAGGCGATCTCGCCCGACCACGAGCAGGTGGGCGTCGAGCCCGTCGCGCCGCAGCTCGGCGACGCATCCTGATCGAGGTGTCCTGGCCCTTCCAGGGAGTGATCTGCGCCACGTGGCCGAGCAGGCGGGCCTCCGGCCCGATGCCGAGCCCCTCGCGCAGGCGCCGCCGGCGCCACGCGCGCGGGTCGAAGCGGGCGTGGTCGATGCTGTTGTAGACGCGAGGGCGATCGGGCGTTCGAGGCCCTCGTTGAGCGCGCGCGGCCGTGTAGCCGGAGTTGGCGACCACCGCCTCCGCCGCAGCGGACCAGCACGCAGCGACCGCTGCGTCCGACCAGGGTCGGGGGAAGATGCTCGTGCGCGCGCACCACGAACGGCGCCGCCCCGCAGCCGCTGGCGATCGCGGCCATCAGCCCGGCGCGGGGGGTGTTGGCGTGGATCACGTCCGGGCGCGTCCGCCGCGCGGTCCGCGCGAGCGCCACGCCCGCGGCCGAGCTGAGCCGAGGCCCACCGGAGTCTGCACCGGGTGGATGCGCAGGCTGGCGTCCACCGCGGGCAGCGGGAAGGTGCTCGATCGCCGGCCGTCCACGGACGTCGGCCAGCGGCCCGCCGGCGGGCAGGCGACGCTCACCGCGTGCGCGTCCGCAGGCCGGCGAGCACGCGCATCAGCGACACCTCGGCGCCGCTCCACGCGCCCGTGTGGTTTGCGAAGAGAATCCTCATCACGGAAGGCAGGCTCCCTGGGAGCGTGACAGGGGGCGCGGCATCGCAACGCCGGGCTTGCGCTCAGAGCGCGGTTCAGGCGCTCCGCCATGAAGCGTCCCACCGCCTGCCTCCGAGCAGCGTTCCCGCCACCAGGCCAGGCTCGCCGCGTGGAGCCGCGCGCAGCGCTCGCGGGGTCGTCCAGCACCGGCAGCCACCACGTCGCCGAGCTCGCTCCAGGATCGACGCTGGAGCACCGGGCCGCCCTCGTAGAACCAGAAGGGCGGAAGGCGCTCGCTCACGACCACGACAGTCCGGCGCGGAGCCCTTCGAGCACGCGGAACGTCTCCGCCGAGTTCCCCCGCGGGGCCAGGCACACCCGGGCGTCCATGAGGGCCTGCGAGTACCCCTCCGCGGCGTCCTCGGACGAGGTGAAGCCCGCGGTCAGCCGGATGTTCGGTCCGCAGGCCGGGCCGGCGCGCCGCGATCTCCTCCACCGCGGCCAGCATCTCGCGCCGGCTGCGGGCCTTGGGGACCCCAGCCGGTACCGCGCAGGAGGCCCTGGTGCTCCACGCTGCCGGCGAAGAAGACGTCGGTCGGCCGCTCGCTCGATGGGCGCCACCGGCAGCTCCACCTGGTTGTAGGTGCCGAGCGGGATCAGCCACCACGGCGGGCGGCCGCCGCGCAGGCGCCGCCCAGCCGCAGCCGGGCGTGCGCCCCGCCGCCGGGCAGCCAGCGCAGCCAGTGCACGCCGCGCTGCGCCAGCTCCGAGCGCCCGGTCGACCGGCGCCGCGCCGCGGAGCTCCGTGGCCGGCCGGGGGCGCAGCCCGTAGCTCTTGAACACGGCCCGCACGCGGCCCACGTAGCGCGGGATCCGCCCGGCCTCGTCGCCGAGCACGACCGCCACCACGCGGTCCCCGTACGCGGGCAGCCGCTCCGCGTTCCCAGGTCAGGTACACGTCGATGTCGGTCGCGCAGCTCGCGCTCCATCTCCAGGAAGGCCGCGCCGAAATAGCGGGTGTCGCCCGCTCGCGGGTCGCGGCCCGGCACGCTCCCAGCGGCGGGCGGACCCCTCCTCGGGCAGGTCGAGGAAGTAACGGGGCATGACCGATCAGCCAGAACGCCGCAGGTCGGCCTTTAGGTGGTCACCGAGGCGAATGGCGAGCGCCGCGATCATCAGCGTTGGGCTGGCAAAGCCGGACGCCGGAAACACCGACGACCCGGTGACGAACAGTCCCCGCACGCCGTGCACTTGGCCCTGCGGATCCACCACGCTCGACTCCGGGGCCGAGCCCGAGCGCGTGGTCCCCATGTGGTGGTGGGCCTCGCCCATGTGGCTGGCCCACTCGCCGCGGGCAAGCCACGGCTCACCCCGGACCTCGCCCAGCCCGAGGCGTCGAAACTCCTCGGCCACCACCCTGACCATCACCTCGGTCGTGCGCCGGTGAGCGCGGTGAGCTGCCAGTCGACCTTGGGCATCAGAACGCCGAGCCGGTCTCGGCGCCGCGAGAGCGTGACCCGGCTCCTGGGATTGGGCGCCTGCTCTCCGTAGGTCTGCAGCGTCACCTGCACCGGCTGCACCCGGGCCGAGCGCCCGTGAGCGACGCGGCGATAGGCCACCGGCACCAGTCGCGGGGCGTCCCGGGCCATGCGTCCGAGCTCCCGGCGCAGCCGTCGAGGCCGTTGACGGGCCCTCACCGCCCGGTAGACGCGCCGTGCCGCCTCGATCCCCGACTGCTCGCCGAAGTGGAAGACGGGATGGGCCGCGCACGCGAGCACCTCCTCGGACTGCTGCAGCTCGCGACTGAGCACCAGGCGCGGGAGGTAGCGCACGCGTCCGCGGTAGAGATGCGTAGAGCTCCTGCAAACGCCGCACATCGCCTCCCCCGATCACGGCGGTGTTGCCGTTGGGATGCTCCTGAAAGAAGCGTCCGACGAGATCGTGGCATTGCCGATGCCCGCCGGCCGGTGACGGTTCGAGGCCAACAGCAGCCGGCTGTTCTCGATGGCGCCCGAGCACAGGACGCAGGCCCGCGCCCGCACCGTGGCCGCCTTCCCCTCGGGGGTCCGGATCCGCGCGCTGTCGAAGTCTGTCCCGTCAGGCGTGGTGAGCAATTCGGTGCAGGTGGCGTTGAGCAGCACGCGAACGTTGCCCGAGCCGGCGAGGCGCCCTCGGTACAGACGTCCCAGGTGGGGCTCCGGGCACCACACGGTGAAGCGGTGCACCAGCCTGTCTCGTTCCAGCAGTGGACGCGGCACCCGAAAGGTATCCCAGACCCGCTCGTCGTACACCTCACCGTCGATCTGGAAGAGCGTTTCGGCACGCCGGATGAACGGCTCAAGTTGCTGCTCGTCGAAGGGCCAGCCGCTGTGCGGCACCCATGGGCGCTCGCTGAAGGTCTCGGGGTCCGGTGGAATGCATTGCCCGGCCCACAGCGCGGTGGCACCTCCCAGCAGGCGTCCGCGCCCTTCGCTGAGCGCGGCCGGGTCCAGGCCGCTCGACTCCCCTTCCTTCAGGCTGTCGGTCTCGTGGCTCGTGCGCAGACCGCCGCTCTCCAGGACGATCACGTCGAGCCCGCTGTCGATCAGCTCCAGGGCGATCGCGATGCCCGCAGCACCGGCACCGATCACGCAGAGGTCGGCCCGGAGTTCTGTCCCCTCGGGGAGGTCTCGGAGATCGTCTATCATCGCGCGCCCTTTGCCGACTGTTACGCGATGAGAAAGATCACGCTGCCCGGGACGGACCTGACCACGACTCGCCTCGGCTTCGGCACCGCCGCTCTCATGGCCAGGCTGGGGAGACGGGAGTCGGTACGGCTGCTCGAGCTCGCGCACGAGAGCGGAATCGGCCACTTCGACACGGCTCGAGCATACGGGTACGGGGAGGCCGAGAGCGCGCTCGGCGACTTCCTCTCCGCGCCATCGGGATGGCATGACCATTACCACGAAGCTGGGTATGGTCCCGCCGCACCGGTCCCGAGGCTGAGGGCGGCCAAAGCGGTGGCTCGGGTGGCTGCCAGCCGCACACCGGCTCTGCGCAAACGCCTGCGTGAGCGGGCGCATTCGATGGTCCGGAGCGGCCGTTTCGCAGCCCCGGAGGCGCGGGCCAGCTTGGAGACGAGCCTCAGCGAGATGCGCATCGACTGTGTGGACATCCTCCTGATGCACGAGTGCAGCCCGGAGGACCTCCAAGACGAGTTGCTCGAGCTTCTCGAAGCCCTGGTGCGGGAGGGCAAGATCCGCTACTTCGGCATCGCCACGGATATCGGCTCGACGCGAACCATCATGGCGGAGCGGCCTCAGTTCGCGCGGATAGTTCAGGTACGCAACAACGCGCTGGAGCCGGTTCTGCAGCAGTTGCCCCTCGACGGGCGGGCGACGATCACCCACGCCGCCATGCGGGTCCTGGTGGCCCGGCTCATGGACGCCCTAAACGACCCTGGCCTGCGACATCGCTGGTCCGACGAGCTCGGCCTGGACTGCTCAAGCCGTGAAATTGTCGGGAAGCTGCTCATGGCCTGGTCGCTGCACTCCAACGACGGGGGCGTCGTGCTCTTCTCGTCCACGGACGAGGGCAGAATCAGGTCCAATGCCGCTCTGGTCGAGGGGCACGATCTCTCCGCCGATCGAATCGACACGTTCGCCGGGCTTGCCCGGGAGGCGATTTCCACTCCTCTGGAGGCGCAGGCTTCCGCCTGACCGCGTGCCGCCCGAACCCGTACTCGCCCATGACTATCTACTCGTCCTGCGCGGCGCCGAGCGCACGTTCGCGTCGATCGCCGACATCTGGCCCGGTGCGGCCATCGCCACCCTGCTCTACGACGAAGAGGGAACCCAGGGACGCTTCGCCGAGCGGCGGCTGAGGACGTCACCCTTGCAGCGTCTCGGGATGCGCCAGGGCACCTTTCGTGCTTGCCTGCCGCTATTTCAACCGGCCGTCGAACGGCTCGACGTGTCCGGCTCCGGCTGCGTCGTATCGAGCAGCAGCGCATTCGCCCATGGGGTTCGCCCACCCGAAGGCGCCAAGCACGTCTGCTACTGCCACTCTCCCTTCCGCTACGCGTGGCACGAGCAAGCGGTCGCTCTCAGCGAGATCCCGCGGCCGCTGCGGCCGACGCTCAGCCTACTGCTGCGCCGTCACCGGGCCTTCGACCGCCGCGCAGCGGGCCGGGTTAACCAGTACGTCGCCAACGCCCGCCTCACCCGCGAGCGGATCAGGCGCTACTGGAGCCGAGACGCCCCGGTGGTGCATCCACCGGTCGAGATCGATCGTTTCTTCATTGGCGAGCCCGCCGACTACGTCCTCTTCGTGGGCGAGCTCGTGCGTCACAAGCGCCCGGAGGTTGCGATCGAGGCCGCTTCTGCGGCGGGACGGCCGATCAAGATGGTCGGGTCGGGGCCCGAGTTCGGGCGCCTCCAGGCGCGTTACGGCCGGCAGGCCGAGTTCCTTGGAAGGGTCGCTGACGAGGAGCTGGCGCGGCTCTATGCCGGAGCCGCCGCGCTGGTCGTACCCGGAGTGGAGGAGTTCGGTATCGCGGCCGTCGAGGCCCAGGCTTCGGGACGGCCGGTGATCGCGATCGACTCGGGAGGTGTCCGGGAGACCGTCGTGCCCGAGCGCACCGGGCTGTTGATTGCGAACGGCGATAGCAAAGCCCTCGTCGGAGCGCTGTCGCGGGACCTCACCGCGTTCGACCCTAAGGACATCCGCGCGCACGCCGAACAGTTTGCGCCGGCCCTCTTCCAAGCCCGCATTCGCGAGATCGTCGAAGCCACCTGCCGGTGACTGCGCGTTAGGCCGCCGGTGGCACGAGCAGCATCTTGATCTGGCGACTGGCCGGCGTTCTCGCGCTCGTGGTCATGGGCGCAGCGGCGCTCGTGATCATTGCCGGCGGCGACGAGGAGGCGCCCGACCTGAGCGCCGACAGCCAGCCGGCGGAGGCTCTCATCGACTCGATCGGGGTGAACCTCCACCTGGGCTACGCCGATACGGCCTACGCCGACCGGGCGAGGGTGCTGTCCCGCATGCGAGAGCTCGGCGCGAGGCACTTTCGTGACGCCGCGGCCGGTGCCAATCCGGTCCTGTCCGCGGGTCTACAGGCGGCTGCGCGGCAGGGTCTCCGTGGCACTCTGATCGCCGACCCGGCCGGGGACCCCGCCGTTGCCGTGGACGCCTCGCAGCTGGTCATGGGCAGGGCCATCGAGGCCATCGAAGGCCCCAACGAGCTCGACGATGGCCGCGACCCGGATTGGTCCTCACGACTGCAGGCCTTCATGCCCGCGCTCGAGGCGGCGGTGAAGGAGCGCACCCGGGGGGTGGCCTTGGTGGGACCAAGCTTCGTCGACCCCTCCAGCCGCGCCGACATCCCGGCGCAGCTACCGGGGTTGTTCAACGCCCATCCCTATGCCGGCGGCGATCCACCCGAGGCCGCCCTGGAGCGGGCCCTCGCGGATCGCCCTCGCGCCGCCCGGGACTACGGGGCCGTCTTCACCGAGGCCGGTTACCACAACGCACTCGCCGCACCCGGCTACCACACACCGTGTCCGAGCAAACGGCCGCGGTCTATCTGCCACGCCTGGTGGTCACCTCCTTCGGCGCCGGAGTGCGGCGCACGTTCCTCTACGAGCTGGTGGACGGGAAGCCCGACCCGGGCCTCGAGGATCCCCAGCAGCATTTCGGCCTCCTGAGAAACGACCTCTCGCCCAAACCGGCCTTCACGGCCCTCCAGACGCTCATCCGCGCCCGCGGAGCTCACCGGGAAGACCTGCGTCGAAGCTACCCTCGTGGGCTTCGCACAGATCAGGCAGGCCCGAAGCTGAAGCACCTCACACTGACCAGGCGCGACGGGTCGATGATCATCGCACTCTGGCGACCGGTTTCCGTGTGGGACGCGAGTGCACGACGCCCCGTCGACCCTGCACCGCTCACTGTCGAGTTGTCGCTCGGCGGCCGCGAAGGGCGGACGTCGAGGTCTGGCGCCCAGCACTGTCCACACGGCCGGTCGAGCGACACGAGCGCGTCTCGCGGCTGACGCTGGCGCTGGAGGGCGAAGTCGTGCTCGTCAGCCTTCGGTGACGAGCATCCCTACGGTGTGCTGATGCCCGCGGACGACGTAAGGGGGCCTCCGCCCTCGCCGCCCCCGGACGCCGCGCTCTCCGAGGGCACGCTGCGCCGGCTGCTGTCTCGAGGACTCGTTCGCGCGGGCCTCATCACATACCTCTTCTCGGGCCTGACACTAGTGGCCAACCTCGTCACCGGTGTCGTCACCGCCAGGGCGCTGGGACCAAGCGGACGTGGCGTGACGGTGGCGCTCACGACGGTCAGCCAGCTCACGGGCTTCCTGTTCGCGCTCGGAGTGGCCCAGAGCCTCAGCTTCTTCATCGCGCGACGGCCCGAGCAGGGCGCGAGCCTGCTCACGACCTGGGTGCTCATGCTCCTGCCGCTGGCGGCGACCGGGGTCGCGCTCGCCCAACTCCTGCTTCCCGACGATCTTTCCGACCGACGATCAGGCCGTGACCATCGGCCGCTGGTTCTTGTTCACCATCGTCGTGGTCATCGGGCCTCGAGCTGAACTACGGCCTCCTGCTCGGCACGCAGGACTTCCTCTTCTACAACGTATTGCGCTTTGCCCAGCCGCTGCTCGTAGCGATCACCTTCGTTGTGCTCTGGTGGCTGGAGGACCTGACCGTCGAGAGCGCACTGCTCGTCTCCACGCTAGGAGCGGGCTTGATCCTCGCCGTCGGCATGGCGCGCAGCATCGGCAGCCTCGGCATAGGCCGCTTCGATCTGCACCTCGGCCTGCGTTCGGCGTGGTTTGGCGTGCGCGGGCAGGGATCGCTCGTCGCCGCGAACGTGACCGCTCGGCTCGACGTGGCCATGCTGCCGGCCTTCGTCGCCTCGGCCAGCGTCGGCCTGTACTCCGTGGCCACCAACATCTCGCTGATCGTCTACCAGCTCTCCAACACGTTCGCTGGGCTCGTGCTGCCCTCAGCAGCGCGTGACCCGGAGCGCGGGCCGTTCAAGGTGATCGGCTCGCTCTGGGCCTCTCTGGCTCGCGGCGGGCCTCCTGGCGCTGGGCCTCGCGGTCTTCGCGCGAGCCCCTGCTGGGCCTCGTCTACGGAGACGACTTCCGCGACGCCGCCGAGTCCCTGCGCCTCCTCCTCCCCGGAGCGGTGCTCTTCGCCGGAGCGTCGATCCTGAGCGCCGGGCATCTACGCAGCCGGCCGGCCGTTCACGGCCACGGTTACCCAGCTCCTGGGCATGGTCGTTACCATCATCGGCCTGGTCATCTTCCTCGGCAGCGGAGGCATCACCGCGGCGGCCCTGGTCTCCTCCGCCTCCTATGCAGCCATCTTCCTCGCCAGCCTCATTGCCTACAAGCGCGTCCGGCCGCGGTCTCCTGGCGGAGCTTCGTGCCCACGCCCCGGCGGCTGCGCACTTTCGCTGCGCTGGCGCCACGAAGGCGCTAGCGGCAACGCCGGGCGTTCGCCGACTTGCGACAGCCCTCGAAGCGGGCGACCGTCTTGGCGAACGTGCCGAGTATCGGCAGGGCGGTGAACCCGTCCCCGCTACCGTCCCAGCGGTTGAGGCCCGCATACTGGAACGTGGGCGTGCCCGGGCCGAAGGGCGTCAGCCGTGGCACGTACTCGGACGCCCAGGTGTACCAGTAGACGCGTCCGATGCCCTGTCGCCTGCGCTCGCGTGCCAGTCGCGGGAAGACGGTCCTGAGCCGGGCGGCCTGCCCCTTGGGCGTGGTCTCGAAGCCCAGTTCCCTGCTCCTCGGGATCCGCCCCTTCGCGGCCGTCCAGGTGAGCTCGGTGAACCAGATCTTCTTCCTGCCGTCCCGGCGGCGGCGCATCTCCCTGCGCAGCAGCTGGGCCACCTTGACGGTCTGGGCCGCGGTCACGCGCACCGACGGCGCAGCGGAGAAGAAGTGGACCGAAACCGCATCGAAGAGGCCCTTGGCGCCGGCCTTGTAGAGCTGGCGCATCTGGCTCCACGGAGTTGACCCGCCCACCCCGGTCAGGCTGCCGAGCACCACCGTGGCGCGGCGGTCGGCGCGGTGGACCGCCCGGTAGGCCGCCCTCAGCAGCCGGGTGTAGGAAGAGGGCCACGGCCGGGTGGCCCAGAAGAAGTCCGCCGCCGGCTCGTTCCAGATCTGCCAGGCACGGATCGGCACCCGTGGCGTTCCGGAGCTGGCCCAGAACGAGCCGCGCGGCCCGTAACGGTTGGACCAGCATGGTCATGAAGTTCGCGTAGGCTGCGGATCCGTGGGCGCGTAGAGGAGCGCGCGCTGAGGGTCGGAGGGGTTGCTCGAGGCCCAGACCGGGGTGCCGAGCACGATCGGCAGCACGTCCAGGCCGTGCGCGGCCGCCGCGCGCACGACCCGATCGGTCCGGGCAAAGTCGTAGGACCCCGGGGAGGTCTCAACTGTCGCCCAGGTGAACGAACACCCGCACCGACTCGACGCCCGATCGCGCCATGCTGGCCATCTGGCCGTCGAGAGCGGCATCCGACATGCGGTCGCTCTGCGAGGTGTCGAGCACGGTCCCGAAGAACCCGAACGGAACCTTTCGTTTGGCCGCATCGGCGGGTGCCGCGGCCGCGAGGGTCGCGAGAATCGAGATGGCCAAGAGCAAGGCGAGGCGAGGCGTCCTAGTCACCGGCGGCAAAGTAGCAGCAACGCCGCCGAGGCTTCACGGAGACCGCTTTAGCGCTGGAAATTCAGCACAAACGGACCGCAGGCCTTCGTCCCGTTGACCTGCGGCCGGCCGTCGATCCCCTTCGGCGTGATCGTCAGCTTCTTGGCCGTGACCTTGACCTGGCCGTAGCTGAACTGGTCGACGATCGAGCACTTCATGCCCACGCCGCCGGGCGGCGCGGTCTCGAAGAAGACGGAGTCGACCAGCGTGCCGGTGCCGGGGCGGCCGAGCTCGGTGTCGATCTCCAGGCTCAGGTTGGCGGTGGCGGCCGAGCCGACGGTCACGTCGAGGATGCCGCTGTCCTTGGCCCCGCCCTGCTCGAGGGTCTGGAAGCGGGCGTCGTTGACGAGCGTGGCATGCACGTCGGTGGTCAGGAAGACCACGTTCTTGACGTTCTGGAGGGCGCGCAGCACCTGCTGGCGCTCGGCCTCGTAGCCCTCCCAGCGGTCGTAGGGCAGCACGTAGTACTGCTGGATCGGAAGCTCGTTCATCACGATCTTGAAGCGGGCCTTGGATCCGCGGATGTCGCCGAGGAAGCGCTTGAGCTGGCGCGCGCCCAGGTAGGTGCGGCGCTCGCTGCGAATCGCGTCGAGGCAGGCCTGGGCCACCGGCTGGGCCAGCGGAGGCACCAGCGCGGCGAACACGTTGCGCACCGCTTGCGGAGCGGTCGGCGCCACGTCGGGCTCGCCGGTCGAGGGGTTGTTGCAGATACCGCCCTCGTCGGCCTTCGCGCTGCGGAACGAGCGCTGGTCGAGGAAGAACAGCTCCACGTTGCGGCCCCAGCGGACGGTGCGGTAGAGGCCGTCCTTGGAGGTCCAGCGCACCGGGGAGTAGTTGCGGAACGCCTTGACGCTGCGCTTGTAAAGCGTGCGGCCGTTGATGTTGACGTCGTTGGAGAAGGTGTTCTCGTTGGGCGAGAAGTCGTTGACGAACTCGTGGTCGTCCCAGTGCGAGAAGAAGCCGGCCGACCTGCGCAGGGCCTGCAGCGGCCCGTTGCCCACGTTGACCTTGTACTTGGCCCACTTCTGCGCCACCGTGAGCGCGATCGGCTCGAGCGCGCCCGGCACCTCGCTGTCCGAGTAGATCGTGTCGCCGAAATGGATGTTGAAGTCGTTGCGCTCGGCCTTCATGCGACTGAAGACGCCGCCGGTGTTCCAGAAGGGCGTGGTCTGGCCCGGCGCGGGAGTGAAGTCGGTGTCGCCGGTGTAGGCAAACTCGAGCGTGGCGTCGGCGGAGCTTCCGGGTGCGGTGACGAAAGTTCCGGTGGCGCTCTTGCGGCCCTTCTTGCCGACGAAGCGGTAGTAGTGGCGAGTGCCCGCGCGGAGCCTGCCCACCTTGGCCTGCACGGTGTTGTCGTTGCCCGCCTCGGCGCGCACGAGCTTGGCGCTCAGGCCGCGCCGGAAGCGCTTGTCGCGGGCCACCTGGAGCGTGTACTTGCCGCTCTTGGCCGCCTTGCCCCACAACACCGCGCTCGACGAGGAGATCTCACCCGCGGCCACTCCGTAGGAGAAGCCCTTGGCGGCGAGGGCCGAGGGTGCGAGACACAGTGCGACGGTGACGGCAGCAGCCAACATCCGGGCGAACGAGCGGGTCATGCCTGCTGTTCTACCTCATTTACAGGTGCCCTGCGCGTTCTTCTGGCAGCCCTGGAGCTGGCGCGCCTTGCGCTGGAAGGCACCCAGGGCGGGCTGGGCGACGTACCGTCCGTTGCTGTAGGCCTGCAGCCCGGCGTAGTTGAACACGCTCCCGCCACGGCCGTAGGGCGTGGCCCAGGTGAACCAATAGACCCGCGCCAGGCCGAGCGCCCGGCGGCGGCGCGCCAGCGCGTCGTAGGCCTGGGCCAGCTTGGTGGCCATGCTGCGCTTGGTCTCGTGGGCCAGGTACTTGATCCTGCGCGTGCGGCCTCTGGAAGCCGGCCAGCTGAGCTCAGTCAGGAAGATCGGCTTGGCACGGTCGCCGCGCCGGTTCAAGGCCTGGCGAAAGAGCCGCGTTGCCAGTACCGAGCGCTTCACGGTCTGAGGGAAGATCTGCAGGGCGGCGACGTCGAAGTGGCCCTTGATGCCGCCGCGGGCGTACATGTCGTCGATCTCCTCCCAGGCGCGCTGGGTGATGCCCGCCAGCACGACCCGGGCGGTCGCGGTCGTGAGCCTTGACCGTCCTGTAGGCGGCTCGCAGCAGCCGGCCGTACCCGCCGGGGTGCGCCCACTTGCTGCTCTCCGGGGCGTTCCAGTACAGGCGCAAGTGGGGCTCGTTCCAGATCTGCCAGTCGCGCACCGGCTTCTTGGGCAGGTCGGGGTTCTCAGTCCAGAAGCTGCCGTCGGACCCGTAGCGGTCCACCAGCGCGGCCAGATAGCGCGTGTAGGTGGCGGGGTCGCGCGGGGGCGACTTGACGAACCTGGGGAAGGCCCGAGCCCAGCGCGGCGCCTCGTTGACCACCGGCAGCAGTTCGATGTCGCGCAGCGCGGCGCGCCGGACGAGCCCGTCCGAGAGCGAGAAGTCGATCGGCTGACCACGGGTGGGCTGGGCGGAGGGCCAGAAGAAATCGGCGCGCAGGGACTCCACCCCCGAGGACGCCATCAGGTCCCACTGGAAGTCCTGGGCGTCGGCCGGCGTGGCCACCAGCTCGGGGGTCCAGTGCACTCCGAAGAAGCCATGCGGAACGCTGCGCCCCGCCGCCGAGGCGGCCGGCACGCCGGCGAGCAAGAGCAGGACGGCGGCGAGAAGCACCTTGTTGAGGAAGTTCACTGACATGAAGGCCGGGGAAGCATAGGGACGCCGCGGGAGAACTTCCGAAGCTTGCCTCGAGGACCGGATGAGGCAGACTTGAGGCATGCTCACCTCCGGCACGACGCACGAGGTCGTAAACCAAGCCCCGCCGCTGGTGCCCTACAACGTGTTCGAGGCCGACCTTTCGCTGCGCGAGGCCCTCGAGCGCGAGGGTGGTGGCTGGGGCGTCGACCGCCTGCGCGACACCGGCGAGCTCGCCGGCAGCCCCGCGGCGCTCGCCCACTCGGAGCGCGCCGAGCGCAACGAGCCGGTGCTGCGCAGCCACGATCGCTACGGCAACCGCGTGGACGAGGTCGAGCTCGATCCCTCGTGGCACTGGTGCCTGCGACAAGCCATCGAACGCGAGATCCACGCCCTGCCCTGGCGCGACCCCCAGCCCGGAGCTCACGTTGTCCGAGCGGCCCTGATGTACACATGGAGCCAGGTCAACTCTGGGGTGATGTGCCCGGTCTCGATGACCTACTCGGCGATCCCCGCGCTGCGCGAGGAGCCCGAGCTGGCGGCCGAGTGGGAGCCGCGGCTGACCAGGCCGTCCTACGGCGACGGCGCCCTCGCCGGCATGGCCATGACCGAGAAGCAGGGCGGTTCCGACGTCCGTGCCAACACCACTCGGGCCGAGCCGGCGGGCGACGGCCTCCACGAGCTGACCGGCCACAAGTGGTTCTGCTCCTACCCCTCCTGCGACGTCTTCCTGACGCTCGCCCAGGCGCCGGGCGGGCTGTCCTGCTTCCTCTTCGAGTCGAGCGATCCCGGCTTTCGCATCCAGCGCCTCAAGGACAAGCTCGGGACCCGCTCGCTCCCCTCGAGCGAGGTGGAGTTCGAGCGGGTCAAGGCGCGCCTCGTAGGCGAGGAGGGCCGGGGCGTCCGGACGATCATCCGCATGGTCAACCACACCCGGCTCGACTGCCTGATCGGCTCGGCCACCGCGATGCGCTGGGGGCTCGTGCAGGCGGTGCACCACGCCCGCCACCGGTCGGCCTTCGGGAAGCAGCTGGCCGACCAGCCGCTGATGCAGAACGTGCTCGCCGACCTCGCCATCGAGTCCGAGGCGGCAACGGTCACGGCGCTGCGCGTGGCACGGGCCTACGACGAGGGTGACGCCCCGTTTCGCCGCATCGCCACCGCGGTGATGAAGCACTGGGTCTGCAAGCGCGCGCCGGCTCACGCCACCGAGGCGCTCGAGTGCCTGGGCGGCAACGGGTACGTGGAGGAGTCCGGAATGCCTCGCCTGGTGCGCGATTCGCCGCTCAACTCGATCTGGGAGGGCTCGGGCAACGTCTCGGCCCTCGACGTTCTGCGCGCGCTGGGCCGGGAGCCCGAGGCGCTGCCCGCCTTCCTGGCCGAGTGCGAGCTCGCGCGCGGCGGCAACGCGCTGCTCGACTTCCGGCTCGACCGGCTCGCGGGCTACGTCCCGCAGGACCCGGAGTTCGAGGCGCGCAGAGTCGTCGGCGATCTGGCCCTGGCCCTTCAGGCCAGCCTGCTGGTGCGCCACGCCCCGCCCGCAGTGGCCGACGCGTTCTGCGCCGGGCGCCTCGACGGGGCAGGCGGGCGGGTATTCGGCACTCTGCCCGCGGGCGTCGACGCGCCGGCGATCATCGAGCGTGCGCTCGCCGCCTAGGCAGAAAGTCGAGACGAATTTCATACCTCAGACGCTCACCTACGAGGTCACCGGCCGGGTCGCGCGCATCACGCTCGACCGCCCCGAGCGCGGTAACGGCATCACCATGGAGATGCCACGCGAGCTGGCGGCCTGCGTGGAACAGGCCAACCTCGATCCCCACGTGCACGTCATCGCGCTGGCCGGCAACGGCAAGGGCTTCTGCGGCGGCTACGACCTGGTCGAGTACGCCGAGACCGAGCCACCGGGCCACGACCCGTCCGTGCCCTGGGACCCGGTGACCGACTGGCAGATGATGAGCCGCAACCTGCGCGGCTTCATGAGCCTCTTTCACTCAGACAAGCCGGTGGTGTGCAAGGTGCACGGCTTCTGCGTGGCCGGCGGCACCGACATGGCGCTCTGCTCGGATCTGCTGCTGATGGCCGACGACGCCCGCATCGGCTATCCGCCCGCGCGGGTGTGGGGCGTCCCCACCTCGGCCCTGTGGGCCTTTCGCGTGGGTGACCAGCGGGCCAAGCGCCTGCTCTTCACGGGCGACCTGATCGACGGCATCACAGCGCTCGAATGGGGCCTGGCGATCGAGGCGCCGCCCGCCGGCGAGCTCGACGAGCGCTTCGAGGCGCTGCTACAGCGCATCGCGCTGACGCCGGTCAACCAGCTGGTGATGATGAAGCTGCTCGTCAACCAGACGCTCTACGCGCAGGGCCTCCAGGCCACCCAGTCGCTGGGCGTCTTCTTCGACGGCATCGCACGACACACGCCGGAGGGCTACGCCTTCCAGCAGCGGGCGGCCGAGCTCGGCTTCAAGGAGGCCGTGCGCGAGCGGGACGAGCCCTACGGCTGACGGCCTGCGTCGGCGAGCCGCGCGCACCCAGTCCATGATCGCGCCGTTGTGGCCGGCCGGGGGCAGCGGGATCGGTGTTGGGGAGCGTCTTGGTGGCGTGAACCCGCGCGCCTTCCGCGGCGCACGGGTCACACGAGTGACGGTGGCCGGCGATCGCGCCGTGGCCCGGCTGTTCCTGCCGGCCAGGCTGCGGGCGCTGCCGCTGCTGAAGATCATCGCTCCGCGCCGGCAGCTCCTACGGCTCGGGCACGCCGTCGAAAAGGCCCATGGGAGCGCCCTGCGGGTCGCTCACGACCGCTATTCCTCCCACAGGGGTGTCCATGCGCGGCAGGGTGACCGATCCGCCCTGCTGCTCCACCCGCTCGCAGGCCATCACGGCGTCCTCGACCGTAAAGCTCACCTGCCAGTTGGGCGGGACTCCGCCCACGGGCAGCACGGCCACGCTCCCCGCCAGCCGGCCGTCACGGCCGCGGGCATTCCACCAGCCCGGCGCCCCCTCGAGCTCCTCCCAGGTCCAGCCGAACAGCCCCGAGTACCAGTCCTTGGCGGCGTCCACGTCGTTGGTGGCCAGGTGCTGCCAGACCATCGCGCCCACATCGTTGACCAGCCCGGCACCGGGGAAGTCATACGCCTGCCAGAGCCCGAAGGCCGCGCCCTGGGGATCATCCAGGACCGCCATGCGTCCCGCAGGCGCCACCTCGTAGGGCTCGTCCTGCAGCGCGGCGCCGGCCTCGCGCGCCTGCGCCAGCGTGGCGTCCAGATCCTCGACCGACACGTAGGAGAGCCAGAACGGCGGCCCCTCGCGCAGGCCGGCCACCACGGCACCATCCTTCGAAAGGAACGTGTAGACGTTGCCGCGTGAACCGGTCTGGTCCTCGTGCGCCCAGCCGAACAGCTCGGCGAAGAAGGTCTTGGCGGCCTCGCGGTCGGCGGCGCCGACATCGGCCCAGCAAAAGCTTCCCGGCGCGTAGGCCTCGCGCCGTCCCATCAGTCGTCGTACCGCCCGGCAACAAGGCCGAAGACCGCACCCTGAGGATCCTGGGCCACGAGGATCTCCCCTCCCGGCACGGCGGTGCGCGGCACCATCACGCCGCCCCCCGCGGAGTCGATGCGCTGCGCCGCTCCGTCGAGGTCGTCGCTGCCGAAGTACACCAGCCAGTGCGACGGCGCCGGCGCCTCGTCGGGCAGCTGCATCATGCCGCCGTTGAGCTGCTCGCCGTTGTAGATGCCCCAGTACGGCGTGTCCGTGCCGGACGTGGCCTCGATGCGCCAGCCGAACAGCTCCGAGTAAAAGGCGGTGGCGCGCTCGGGATCGCGCGTGTTGAGCTGATTCAGCGTGAGCGCGCCAGGCGCGTTGACCAGCTCCGCGCCGATGCTCTCGCCCGCCTGCCAGAGCGCGAACACCGCGCCGGTGGGGTCCTGGAGCAGCCCCATCCGGCCGGCCTCCATCACGTCGAAGGGTCCGGCCATGATGCTCGCCCCGAGGCCCGAGGCGCGCGCCGTCATGGCGTCGGCGTCGTCCACGGTCACGTAGGAGACCCATGCGGGATGCTGGCCGGGCGGCGCGGAGGACAGTCCCGCCACCCTGCGTCCATCGATGGCGGCCATCGTGTACTCACCGCCGCCGGGGATCGGCTCGCTGTGGGTGGCCCAGCCGAACAACGCCCGGTAGAAGTCAGTGGCCGCCCCGGTCTCGGTGGTGTTGAGGTCGGTCCAGGAGAAGGCCCCCTGCGCGTACTGCTCTCGCTCACCCATGGGCGGTACCTATAGCGCTTACGGCCGCGCGGCACCGGTTCGAGGCGCCGGCCGACGGGAGCGGCCGTTGCAGCGCGAGCGTGCGGGCGAGCCTCACCGGCCTTCACGCTGCGAGCGTCTCCAAGCGAGGAGCGCCGCCGGCCCGTGGCGCAGCTTGGCGATGCGAAGCAGGTACGCCCCCGCGAGCGCAGCGCGCGGCCGCGTGCTCCCGGGCCAGGCTCCATGAAGGCGCGCGGCGGAAACAGAAGCCGCAGGAGCAGGCGAGCCTTCGCCCTCACGCCTCGTGCCTCGCGCATCCATTCGATGTGCAGGGCAAGCGGGGGTGCGCAGCGTTCGACGCGCACCTCCACGTCCGTGGAGGCGCGTGGGCGGCCAGTCCGCCCAGGCGCGAGCATCCTCGCCGCGGCGAATGCTCGCTTGCGCTCGAGTCGTTCGGCAAGTTCGGCGGCGGCTGCCCAGCCCTGGCCGTCCAGCGCCTCGAGAGCGCGTGAGAGGTCCTCCAGCGGCTTGTGCTCCCCGGCCCCGTGATGCGCAGCATGCAGCACGACCATCACGGAGCGGGCCTCCGGCCCCAGGACCTCGACCCCCGTCCCATCGACCTCCGCCATCACGGCGTCCTGACTCAGTACCGCCCACACCGTCGCCGGAGTCGCCAGCGCGCCGGCCAGGGTGCGGTGCAGATCGATCGAGGTCCCGCGCGGTGGGCACCAGGTGTGGGCGTGCAGCTGCCGGTTGAAGGGCGGGATGTCGGCGTCGCCGAGCACCTTGGCGTAGCCGAGGCCGTCCAGCACGGCCTCGGCGCGAGACACGTCCGCTGGTGCCACCAGGAGGTCTGCGTCCAGGTAGGCCCTCGGCGAGTCGGCGTACAGCCAGTCCGCGAGCACCGGGCCCTTGAGCAGGATGCTGCGAACGCCCTCGTCGCGCAGCGCCGTGACGACTCGCGCCGTGGCCCGGTCCACGATCGCCGCCTGACGGCGACCATGAGCTCGGACGACGTTGCGTCCTGGCCCGTCATCCTGATCAGAGCTTAGGGTCAGTGATTCATGACACCAGCAGCCACAAGCCCTGATGTCCCGGCGGTCCTGACTGTGCGTGGGCTCACCCGGAGCTTCAAGGGCAAGCTCGCGCTGCCTCCCATCGATCTCGCCGTGGCTCCCGGTGAGCGGGTCGCCCTTTTCGGTCCAAACGGATCCGGCAAGACCACCCTGCTCCGGTGCGTCGCCGGAACGCTCACCCCCTCGGCGGGACAGGCCTGGGTCGGCCCCCACCCCGCCGGCAGCTGGGCGGCGCAGCAAATGGTGGGCGCCTCGCTCACGACCGAGAGATCCTTCTACCTGCGCCTGACCGGGCGCGCGAACCTGCTCTTTTTTGCCCGGCTGCGCCACGCCGGCGAGCGAGCCGCGGTGCAAAACGTCGAGAACGTCGTCGAGGAACTCGAGATCGAGGACATCGTCCGCCAGCGACTCGACGGCTGCTCGACGGGAATGCTGCAGCAGGTGGCGCTGGCGAGGGCACTGCTCGGCGCGCCGCGCCTGCTGCTCCTCGACGAGCCGACGAGGTCGCTCGATGTCGACGCCGTGCGCCGTCTCTGGAGCGCGGTCGAGCGCCGCAAGCACGCCGGCGCCGTGGTGGCCACCCACCGCGCCGAGGACCTCGCCCACTGCGGGCGGCGCGTTGGCCTTGGCTCTTAGCAAGACCCGGCCGCGGGCGATCTACGCGCTCGTGCGCCGGGACTTCGCCATCACGCAGTCCTACCGGGTGGCGTTCTACCTCGACATCGTGCTCGGCGTGGTGGACCTCTGTATCTACTTCTTCATCTCGGAGACCTTCCCGCAGGCGACGGAGGACCTCGGAGGAGCCCCCAGCTACTTCGCTTTCGTTGCCGTCGGGCTGGCGGTGACGATCGTGATCGGGGCCACGAGCACGCAGCTCGCCCAGCGCGTTCGCGAAGAGCAGCTCACCGGGACGCTGGAAGCGCTCACGGTGCAGCCGCTCAGTGCCACCGAACTGTCGCTGGGCATGGCCGGACTCCCGTTCCTGTTCGCCATGGTGCGAGTGGCTGTCTACCTGATCGTGGCCGGGACGCTCCTTGGCGTGAGCTTCGCCGGCGCCGACTGGGTCGGCTTCGGCGTGGTGCTCGCCGCCAGCGCAGCCGCGCTCTCCGGCATCGGGGTCGCCCTGGGTGGTCTCGTACTGGTGATCAAGCGGGGGGCGGTCCTGGCCAGCCTGTTCACCTTTGCGCTCGGTCTGCTCGGCGGGGCGTTCTTCCCCGTCTCGGTGCTGCCCTGCTGGTTGCAGGTCGTGGGCGAGGTCGTGCCCACCAAGTTCGCCTTCGACGGCCTGCGCGCTGCCCTTTATCAGGGCGGGGGCTGGGAAGACGACGCTTTAGCCCTCGCGGCAATAGCCGTGGTGTCGCTTCCGGTCGCGATGTGGCTGTTCGGGGCGGCGCTCAGCTACGGCCGACGGTCGGGAACGCTCGTCCAGTACTGACAGCGCTGGCGAGCCGGCGAGTCGCCGCCTATGCTCGCCCCGTGCAAGTCAACCCGGACGTGGTGGCCAGGAGGCTGGATGACGAGGTGGTGCTGGTTCACCTGCGCACCAACGAGATCTACCGGCTCAACTTCACCGGGGCGCGCTTCTGGGAGCTGCTCGGCGAAGGCCTCGAGCTCGACGAGGTCAAGCGCTCGCTCGAGTCCGAGTTCGAGGTGGATCGCCACAGCCTCGACCACGAGGTCGAGCGGCTGGTGGCCGAACTGACCGACCAAGGGCTGTTGCAGGCTGATGCGAGCGCCTGAGCTCTCTCCAGGCCGGCTCGATGCGGACAGCCAGGATGGCTGGGTGCTCGCCGTGCCGCGTCGCCCGGCGAGCGCCCGCGCCGAGGCGCGGGCCGTAGAGAGCGCCGCACGTACGCCGGCGACGGGTCATGCGGCGTCCTCTTCGACGGGTATCTGTACGACCGGGCCGAGCTCATGAAAGGTCCTTTTGCGGGACAAATGGGGCCCGAGCGATCCCCGGCTGGTGCTCGAGGCCTGCCTACGCCACGGCGAAGAGTGTCTCGCGCCTGAGCGGCCGCTTTGCCCTCGTCTTGTGGGACGCGAGCAAGACCTGGTCCTGTGCGCTCGTGATCCTCTTGGCGTCCATCCACTCTTCTACGCGGAGGTCGGCGACGAGCTGCGCCTCTCGTCCTCGTTCGAAGCGCTCAGGTCGAGCGCAGGGGTGTCGAGCGAGCTGAACCGAGTGGTGGTGGCAGAGCAGGCCTGCCTGCGCTGGCACGACCCCGAGGAAACCTTGATCCGCGACATTCGGCGTGTGCCTCCGGGGCACGTTCTGAAGTTCCGCGGGGACCAGCGCGATCTTCGCCGCTACTGGGATCCGAGTCCCAACGGCTCCGATGACTGGGTCACCGAGGACGAGCTCGATCAGTTCGACGAGCTTTTTGCCCAGGCCATCGACCGCTGCCTGGCCCATGGGCCGGCCGGCATCTACCTCAGCGGAGGGCTCGACTCTGTCAGCGTGGCGGCCGTGGCCCGCGACCGCAGCCGCGAGGCGGGGCTGCCGGCGCCGCGCGCGCTCTCGCTTCGCTTTCCACATCCCGACTGCGACGAAGAGTCCATACAACGGAGGATCGCGCAGGAGCTCGGCCTGCCCCAGCTGCTGCTCGGTCTGGAGGAGGCCACCGGGCCCGCCGGCGTGGTGTCCGCTGCCCTCGAACTGAGTCGGGGCTGGCCCACCCCGCTTCTTAATTATTGGCTGCCCGCCTACCAGCGTCTGGGCCGCGAGGCGGAGCGAGAGGGGTGCGGGGCGATCCTCACCGGCACGGGCGGCGACGAGTGGCTATGCGTGAGCCCCTACTACGCGGCCGACCTGCTCCGCTCGGGCGACCTGCTCGGCATCTACCGTCTCTGGGCCAACCTCAGCCGCTCGAATCCCATTCCCAAGTTGCTGCTGGCGCGCAACATCGCCTGGCGCTTCGGTGTACGCGACCTGCTCTCGGCCACGGTGGCCGCGGGACTGAGCGCAACGGCGCCGGCACTGCTGCGCCGTCATCGCCAGCGCGCGGTGGCCGCCGCCACCCCGGAGTGGGCGGCACCCGACCCGGAGATCCGCCGGGCGATGGACGAGCGCGCGCTGCGCTACCGGCCCGAGCCGATCACGAGGGACTTCTACCAGCGAGAGCTCGAGGAGGCGCTCGATCACCCGCTCATGAACATCGAGGTGGAGGAGACCTACGAGGCAGGAAGGCGGCTTGGCGTTCGCGTTTTGCAGCCCTTCTGGGATCCGGACCTGATCCGCTTTCTCGTTCGCGTCCCGCCCGAGCTGCTGAACCGAGGCGGGCGCTCCAAGGGCGTGGTGCGCGAAATGTTGACCCGGCGCTTCCCGGAGGTCGGCTTCGACAGGCACAAGAAGGTCGTGGCCACCAACTACTCCAGTTCGGTCATGCTCGAAGGGGGCCGTCGCGCGTGGCAGGAGCTGGGCGGGGCGCGGGAACTGGCCCGCCTTGACGTCGTCGACGCCAAGGCCCTACACTCGAGCGCAATGCACACCTTCGCGGCGAGAGACGAACGCGAAGTTCATCGGCTGTGGTATGTCCTCAGCCTCGAAGCGTGGTTACGCGGGCGGTAACCGGGAGGTCAATATGCGACGGCAGGGAAATGAGCAGCGTCCTACCTGGCAGCCGATGACCCTGACTCACGTCGGGCGTGTGCCCGATGTGATTCAGCAGGGTGGCGGCAAGCTGACGCCGCCCGGCGGCGATCCGGGCGAGCCGCGCAAGCAGAAGCCAACTGGGTAGTCCCCCAAGCAGCCCCGGCTCGCGGCTCACGCTGCGAGTCGGCGCGCCTGAAGAGGTCCCTATCCCGGCCGCGGGCCGGCGGGGATACGAGACTGTGTGGCGCGACGAGTACGGCACGGTGGCGTTCGGGTGGAGCGATGGCCCCCGCAGCTCGATGCGCCTGCCGGGCGTCGGTGTGTTTCGCTGGAGTGACGCGGAAGCGGGTGTAACCGCGTCCCCGGAGCCGGGGGTCGAGCACGACGCCGTTATCGATGGGTTTCGTCGCTGCGTGCTGCCCATGGCGCTGCAGGCCGAGGGTCGCGAGGTCCTCCACGCCAGCGCCGTCCTGATGCCGCAAGGCGCCGTGGCGCTCTGTGGGCGCTCGCGCACCGGGAAGTCCACTCTCGCGTACGGCCTGAGCCGCCACCTGAACCGTCCACTGTGGGCCGACGACGCCGTGGCCGTGGAGCTGACCGAGCAGGGCGTGTCGGTCCTCGCCCTGCCGTTCTCGCTCAAGCTTCGCCCGCCCTCCGAGCGCTACTTCAGGACCGACGCGCGAGCCGCCGGCCCGCGCGAGGACAATTCGGCGGCGGCACGCCTGGTCCCGCTGGCGGCCGTATTCATCCTCACCCGTTCGGATACCCCTCGCGGCGCCGTGCGTGCCTCGCGCACGGAGGGGGGCCACGCCTTCACCGCGCTGCTCGAGCACGCCTACTGCTTCGATCTGGAGAATCCCGTCCGACGCGCGCAGATGGTCGACCAGTACCTCGAGCTGAGCGCCCGCGTGCCGGTGTTCGAGCTCTCGTTTCCGTCCGGGCTGCATGTCCTTCCGGCCACGCTTGCAGAGGTGACCCGAGCCCTCGAGAGCGAGCTCGACCACTCGGCGGCATGACCGTGCCCGCTCCTCGCTTGAGGATACCGTCGCTATTAGCCAGGGCGGCGCACCGGCCCGACGCCGCGTGGCTGGGGTCTCGAATGCTGGGCTGGCGGCTGGTGCTACCACTGCTGAGGCGCGCGCTGCCGCTGCGCTCGCTGGTCCGCCTGCTCTGGCCAAGGCGACGCAGCAGCCCGCGTCGTCCCGACCGTGAGGCGCTCGTGGCCGCGACGCTATTCCAGCTCTATCGCGGCGAGCACGACCGCGCCGACGACAACTGCCTGGAGCGCTGCCTGTTGGCCTACCGATTTCTTGCCCAGGCGGGAGCCGAGCCGCAGCTCGAATGTGGCGTCCGCCGGGACGGCGAGGAACTGATAGGGCACGCCTGGATCGTCGTAGACGGCTGCCCGCTGGCAGACTCCGACGAAGACATCGCTGCCTTCACACCGATTGCCACCTTCGGGCCTCAGGGAGCGATCATCAGCCCTCGGAGGTGAGCCGGTACATCGAGAGTTCGCGGTACGCCGAGCGCAGGTACCAGGGTGCCGTCAGCTCTATCGGCAGCGCTCTGCCGGTGGCCCTCACGGTATCCCGGTTGCCGATCGTGCTGAAGTTGTAGATCAGGCGAAAGCCCCTGGGTCTTCTGTCGAGCGAATGGATCAGCTTGGCCAGCACCCGTTCGAGGACCTCGTCGGGGAAGGGACAGTAGAGGTACGCGAGAGTCAGGTCGTCGGGAATCTCCCAGTCCAGGGCGTCCACGGTGAGCAGCTCGATGTCCTGACAGCGCAACCGGCGCCGGCCCCTAACAACGTTCTCACGCGCGATCTGCGTCAGCTCCGCGGAGCGCTCGATGCCGATCACCCGCTTGAACGGACGCCGCGCGGCCATCAGGACGGCTCGCCCCATGCCAGACCCGATGTCCACCATTACGTCGTCTTCGGCCACCTCCAGGTGCGCGAAGAGCCGCTCCAACACCAACCAGGACGTCGGGCGGTAGATCCCGTAGGCGTAACCCTGCTCGGTCTGACGGAGATCCCCGCCCGTGCTGATCCCCGGCCCGAAGCGCCGCTCCGCCAGCCGCGACAGCTGCGTGCGGACCGGCCTGACGGCCCTCAGGGCGGCGCTGCGCGGCGATCGGGACAAATTCGGCCGACACCTATCCGGCTGCGCCGGCTCGGGCGGGCGGCCGGCCGTCTGGGTGCCGTCCTCGTGAAGCGCCAGGTAGACGAGCCCGGCGAGCATCACCGCGAACGCCATCAGAGCCAGCACCACGCCCAGGGCGTCGTCGTGGATGGTCTCATCGAAGGCGAGGATGCCGAGCAGCACGCTTGCGATCGGGTCGAGCGCCATCTGGGTGGCTACCGCGGGAGCGAGCGCACCGGTCTGCAGCGAGGCCTGGCTCAGCATCATCGACAGGTAGCCGATCACGATCAGGGCGTACAGCTGCCAGTGCTCGAAGACGGTCAGCACACCGTCGCCCAGCTGGTCGACCGTCGTCTTGGTCAGGGCGGCGCTGAGCGCGAACAACAGGCCCGCTGCCGTGCCGAGCAGGGCCGCCCGGCGCGCGGGTGAGCGCCCGCGCGCGGCCAGAATGAGCCCGACCGACGCTACCGCGCAGATCGCAAAGGAAACGATCCATCCGGTCGCCGAAGCGTTGTCCACCCCGCCCGTGGGGTCGGACGCGATGAGAAAGGCCCCGAGGCCGACCGTCACCGCCACCGCCGCAAGCAGGGCGCGGGGCGACGGCTTGCGCCCCCCCAGCATCCAGTTCAGCGGCAGCGCGAAGACCACGGCGGTGGCCAGCAGCGGCTGGACCACCACCAGCCGTCCGATGGCAAGAGCCCCCGCCTGCGCGGCGAAGCCGAGAGCGTCGGCCGCGATGCCCGCGATCCAGCGTGGCTGACGGGCGAGCTGGAGCAGGAACCCGGCCTTCGCCGCCTCCTCGTCAGACGCCTTCGAAGCCACCTGGCTCATGAGTACGGTGCCGAGCGAGAACAGCAGCGCGGCCACGAGGGCGAGAAAGATCTCCATCAGGCCCGGACCCTAACCGGTCGCCCCCGGGCACCCGAGCGGTCAGCCGGGCAGGTGTTCGACCTCGGCCTCATCCGGCGGGCGGTCCAGCACGCGGTTCACCAGCCACAGCAGCGCGCCCACCGCCAGCAGTATCCCCGCGCGCGCGAAGACGGCGAGATCGTCGGTGGCGGTGTCCACGAGCAGCGCGACCGACACGAGCGCTCCCAGAACCGGAAATACCGCGGGCGCGTGGAAGTGCTCGTGCTCGACGGGATCACGGCGCAGCACGAGCACAGCGATGTTGACCACGATGAACACCGACAAGAGCAGCACCACCGTGGTGTCGGCGAGCGTCGCGAGGTCTCCGGTGGAGATCAGGACGATGGCGATCGCGGTGGTGAAGAGAATCGCCGCGATCGGGGTGCGTCGTGAGGGAAGCGTGCGCGCGAACAGCCGGGCGACGATGCCCTGGTCGGCCATCCCGTAGACGATCCGCGAGGCCATGATCATGTTGATCAGCGCGCTGTTGGCCACCGCCATCAGCGCGATGAACGCGAACAGCCGCGTGGAGATCCCGAGCGGGCCCTCCTCCACGACCTCGAGCAGCGGCGCGTCGGAATCGGACAGCTGCGCGGTGGGCACCACGTAGGACGCGGTCAGTGTGACCAGCAGGTAGAGCGTGCCCGCGATGAGAAGGCCGGTGAAGAGGGCGCGCGGAAAGACGCGCGCCGGATGCCGGGTCTCCTCGGCCACGTTCACCGAGTCCTCGAAGCCGATCATCGCGTAGAACGAGAGCGCGGTGCCGGCCACGATCGCCGTGACCACGCTCTCGCCCTCCTTGAACTCGAAGTTGCGCGAGAAGTCGCCCGAGCCCTCGCCCAGGGCGGCCACGCCGATGACCACGATCAGGATCAGGCCGAAGACCTCGATCGAGGTCAGCACCAGATTGACCTTGACCGACTCGCTGATGCCGCGCAGGTTGATCGCCGCAACGATCAGGATGAAGAGGATCGCCGCCAGCACGAGCGGCAGGTCCACGAACTCGGTCAGGTAGTCGCCGGCGAACGCGCGTGCGAGCGTGCTGGCGGATGCGATCCCCGAGGACATCACGGCAAACGCGACGATGAAGGTGAAGAACGGGACCCCGAAGGCGCGGTTGGTGTAGAGCGCCGCGCCCGCCGCCTGCGGATACTTGGACACCAGCTCGGCGTAGGCGAAGGCGGTGAAGACGGCCAGCACGAAGGCGGCCATGAAGGCGGTCCAGATGGCGCCCCCGACCTCGGCCCCCACCTCGCCCACCAGCGCGTAGATGCCAGCGCCGAGGATGTCGCCCACCACGAAGACGGTCAGCAGGCGCGGGCCGATGGCCCTGCGCAGATTGGTCTCCGGCTCGTCCGAGCTGAGCTGCTCGGCCCTCACCTCGGTCGCGCCCATCTCAGCTGAGTGCCCGAGAGCGGTGCGGCGGCAAACCTCGCCGCCGGCGCTCCCCGGGTCATCACCAGCGCGGCGCCCGCGACGTACGCGAAGAGATGCTCGAGGTCCAGCCAGTCCAGCGATCCGGCCTGCGCCTAGCCGGAGTCGACCTCGAGGAAGGCCTCGTAGCGCCGGACCTCGCGCTCGGCTCGGGCGCGCTCCTCCGAGCCCTCCTCGGCGCGCTCGATCGCGTCGCGCGCCTCCTGCAGACGCGACTCGAAGGCGCCACGGTCGATGTCCTCCGGCGCGATCGCGTCCTCGACCAGCACCAGTGCGCGATTGTCCACCACCTGCAGGTAGCCCTCGCCCTGGGCGAAGCGCACCACGTCGGAATCCGACTTGTAGAGCCGCAGCTCGGTGGGCTCGAGGATCGCCATCAGCGGAGCGTGGTGGGCCAGGATGCCGATCGAGCCGGTGGTGGTCCGCGTGCTCACCATCTCCACCTCGTCGGAGAACACCTGGCCCTCGGGGGTCAGGACCTCGACGTTGAAGGCCGAGCGGGCCACTAGCGGTCCTCGTCCTCCTCGGCGCGCGTGCCGGCGTCCTCGCCCGCCTCCGCCTCGGCCTCGGCCTCGCCCTCGCGCGACTCATCGTCGCCGCTCGACTCCTCGGCCTCGGTCTCCTCGCCGGCGCCGCGCGCCGCCTCGACCACCTCGTCGATCGTGCCCTTCATCAGAAAGGCGCGCTCGGGGATCTCGTCGTGCTTGCCGTCGATGATCTCCTTGAACGACCGCACCGTGTCCTCGATCGACACGTACTTGCCCTCGAGGCCGGTGAAGTCGGTGGCCACGAAGAACGGCTGCGACAGGAAGCGCTCCACCTTGCGAGCGCGCTGGACGGTGAGCTTGTCCTCGTCCGAGAGCTCGTCGATGCCGAGGATCGCGATGATGTCCTGCAGCTCTCGGTAGCGCTGCAGGATCTCCTTGACCGAGTTGGCCACGTCGTAGTGCTCCTGGCCCACGATGTCGGGCTTGAGGATCGTCGACGTCGAGTCGAGCGGGTCCACAGCCGGGTAGATCCCCTTCTCGGAGATCGAGCGTGACAGCGACGTGGTGGCGTTGAGGTGGGCGAAGACCGACGCCGGGGCCGGGTCGGTGAGGTCGTCCGCCGGCACGTAGATCGCCTGGATCGACGTGACCGAGCCCTGGCGGGTGGAGGTGATCCGCTCTTGGAGCTGGCCCATCTCTGTCTCGAGCGTGGGCTGGTAGCCCACCTGCGAGGGCATGCGTCCCAGCAGCGCCGACACCTCGGAGCCCGCCTGGACGAAGCGGAAGATGTTGTCGATGAACAGCAGCACGTCCTGCCCGCCCTGCTCGCGGAAGTACTCCGCCATGGTCAGGCCCGACAGCGCCACTCGCATGCGCGCCCCGGGCGGCTCGTTCATCTGGCCGAACACGAGCATGGTCTTGTCGATCACGCCCGACTCGGTCATCTCGAGCCAGAGGTCGTTGCCCTCGCGCGAGCGCTCGCCCACGCCGCAGAAGGCCGACAGCCCGCCGTGCTCCTGGGCGATGTTGTTGATCAGCTCCTGGATGAGCACCGTCTTGCCCACGCCGGCGCCGCCGAACAGGCCGACCTTGCCGCCCTTGGCGTACGGGGCGAGCAGGTCGACGACCTTGATGCCGGTCTCGAACAGCTCGCGGGTGGGCGTCAGGTCCTCGACGTCGGGTGCGGGCCGGTGGATCGGCCAGCGCTCCTCGGTCTCGACGTCGCCCTTCTCGTCGATCGGTTCGCCGAGCAGGTTGAAGATGCGGCCCAGGACACCGCGGCCCACGGGCACCGTTATGGGACCACCGGTGTCGATGACCTTGGTGCCCCGCGCCAGGCCGTCGGTGGCGTCCATCGCCACCGCCCGGATGCGGTCGTCGCCGAGGTGCTGCTGCACCTCGAGCACGAGACGTGTGGAGTTGCCCTCCTCCTCGGCCCGGTCGAGCTCGATCTCGAGCGCGTTGTAGATCTCGGGCAGGTGCTCGGCCGGAAACGCGACCTCAACGACCACGCCCTGGACCTCTTCCACGGTCCCCGTGTTGGCGTCGTCGCCGTTGCGGCTTTGCTCCGAGGTCTGTGTTGCGGCTTCCACTTGGTCAGTTCTCCTTAGTACGAATGCGCGCACTCGGCCGAGCCGAGCGCTTGCGCTAGTCAAACGCTGCTATCGAAGTCCTTCCGCGCCGGCCACGACTTCCATGATCTCCTGGGTGATCTCGGCCTGGCGCTGGCGGTTGGCGGCGAGGGTGAGGTCGTCGATGAGGTCGCCGGCGTTGTCGGAGGCGTTGCGCATTGCGCTCATGCGGGCGCCGTGCTCCGATGCGGTCGACTCCAGCATCGCCCGGTAGATCGAGATCTCCACGTAGTCGGGCACCAGCCGGGCGAGGATCTCCTCCGGGTCGGGCTCGTAGAGCCACAGCGCCCGGGAGTCGGACTGATCGCCGTCATCGCCGTCGTCGCCGTCGTGCTCCTCCTCCTCCTCGGTGATCACGTCGGCCTGCTGCAGTGGCAGCAGCGTCTCCTCGCGCACCTCCTGGTTGACCGGGGAGATGTAGCCGTTGTAGATCACCTCCACGCGGTCGACCTTGCCGTCCACGTAGGCCGACGTGAGCCCGTCGGCCACCGCGCGGGCGTCGGCAAAGGCCGGCCGGTCGGTGAAGCCCGTCCACGAGGCGCCCAGCTCGAGCTGGCGGAACTCGAGCGAAGAGACGCCGCGGCGCCCGACGGCGTACCACAGCACCTCCTTGCCGTCGTTGCGCAGCTCGGCGGCGCGGCGGTTGCCGGCGCGCACGATCTGCGAGTTGAAGGGCCCGGCGAGGCCGCGATCCCCGGTCACGAGCAGGATGCCGACGGTCGCGACCTGCTCGCGCTCTTGGAGCACGGGCAGGTTGGGGATGTTGTCAGCCGCCTGCGACGCGCGTGCGGTCATGCGCCGGATCGCGTCCGCGTAGGGGCGCAGGTGCTCGATCCGCTGCTCGGCCTTGCGTAGGCGCGCAGCAGAGATCATCTCCATCGCGCGCGTGATCTTGCGGATGTTCTTGACCGAGCCGATGCGGCTGCGGATGTCCTTCAGGTTGGCCATTCAGATGATGAGCACCTGGGCGAAGCACCCGGCTCGGCCGGGTGCGCAGGATCTACTCATGCGGGCGCGCGCTCCTGCTCGGGGGCCTCCTGAGCGCTGCGGTCCTCGTCTGACTCGTCGCTGCCCGAATTGTCCGCGGAGCCGTCGGCGGACTCGCCGCCGGTGCGGCTTTCGCGGCCGCGCTCCCCCTCGGACAGGATGCGGTCGGACTCGCCCTCCTCGATCGGGTTGCCCTCGACGTCGAAGTCGGGACCGAAGTCGTCGATCGCCTCGGCGATCTCCTCGCCCAGCTTGGACTCGATCTCGTCCCCCCACTCGCCCTCGTGGATCTTCTGCATCAGATCCTCGTTCTCGGCGTGCAGCCGTGCGAGCAGGAAGTCGAGGAACTCCTTGACCCGCTCGACCTTGATGCGGTCGAGATAGCCGCCGGTGCCGGCGTAGATGGCCGACACCTGGTCCTCGACCGGCCACGGGTGGCGCTCGTCCTGGTTGAGCGCCTCGACCAGACGCGCCCCGCGGTTGAGCGTGGCCTGGGTGTCGGCGTCGAGGTCGGAGCCGAACTGCGCGAAAGCCTCGAGCTCGCGGTACTGGGACAGCTCGAGCCGCAGCCGGCCCGCCACCTTGCGCATCGGCGTGGTCTGGGCCGAGCCGCCGACGCGGGACACCGAGATGCCCACGTTGATGGCGGGGCGCACGCCCGAGCGGAACAGGTCGGCCTCCAGGAAGATCTGGCCATCGGTGATCGAGATGACGTTGGTGGGGATGTACGCGGACACGTCGCCCGCCTGTGTCTCGATGATCGGCAGCGCGGTGAACGAGCCGCCGTCGAGGTCGTCGCTCAGCTTCACCGAGCGCTCGAGCAGGCGCGAGTGCAGGTAGAAGACGTCTCCCGGGTAGGCCTCGCGGCCCGGCGGACGGCGGAGCAGGAGCGACATCTGCCGGTAGGCATAGGCGTGCTTGGTGAGGTCGTCGTAGACGGCCAGCGAGTGGCCGCCTTTGTAGAGGAAGTGCTCGGCCATCGCCGCGCCCGCGTAGGGGGCCAGGTACTTGATCGGCGCGGCCTCGTCGGCGGGGGCCGCCACGATGATCGTGTGGTCGAGCGCGCCGTACTCGTCGAGCTGCTGGGCGACCTCGACCACCGTCGACATGCGCTGCCCGATCGCCACGTAGACGCAGACGACGTCGGAATCCTTCTGGTTGATGATCGTGTCGATGCAGATCGACGTCTTGCCGGTCTGGCGGTCGCCGATGATGAGCTCGCGCTGCCCGCGGCCCACGTTGGTCATGGCATCGATCGGCTTGATCCCCGTGACCAGCGGCTCCTTCACCGGCTGGCGCTGGACCACGCCGGGGGCCTTGAACTCCACCGGGCGGGTCTCGTCGGTGTTGATGTCGCCCTTGCCGTCCAGCGGCAGGCCGAGCGGGGAGACGATGCGCCCCAGCAGGGCGTCGCCCACCGGGACCTCCATCAGGCGGCCCGTGCGCTTGACCTGGTCGCCCTCCTCGATCTTGTCCCAGTCGCCGAAGAGCACGGCGCCGACGTTGTCGGACTCGAGGTTGAGCGCCAGGCCGGTGACGTCGTGGGGCAGCTCGAGAAGCTCAGTGGACATGCAGTTGTCGAGTCCGTGGACGCGCGAGATGCCGTCCGCGATGGAGAGGACGGTGCCCACCTCGGCCAGGTCGGCGCCGCCGTCCTCGAGCCCCTCGATTCGCTGCTTGAGGATGCTGGTGATCTCGTCTGGCTTGATCTGCACTTGAGCGATTCTCCTTAATTGACGTGCGCACCCGGCCGAGCGGGGTGCTTCGCCTAGGCGGCTTTCGCCACCTGCTTGCGTAGCTGTTCAAGTCTCTGGCGGACGGTCGCGTCGAGCACCATGTTGCCCACCCGTACTACCAGGCCGCCGAGCACGTCCGGATCCACGCTGCTCGAGAGCTCCACGCGCCGGCCGGTCTGCTTTTCGATCTCGCCGCCGATCTCCTCGACGATCGCCGGGTCGAGCTCGACCGCGCTCGTGACGGTAACGGGCAGCAGCCTGTTCTCCTCGGCCCACAGGTCGTCGAACTGGCGCCGGATGCGAAACAGCGCCGGCATCCGGTGTCGCTCGGCGAGCAGCTCCAGGAAGTTGACGAGGCGCTCGTCGGCATCGGTGACGATTCGCCGCACGCCGTCCTTCTTCTCTTCGGACGAGAAATAGGGCGAGAACAGGAAGATCTGCAGGTTCCGGTCGGAGCCGAGCGCGTCCGCGAACTCACCGAGCTCGTCGTGCACGCGATCGAGGACGCCGTGCTCCTGACTGGCGTCGAACAGCGCGCGTGCGTAGACCTCGGCGATCTCTTCCATCAGATCACCTAGTTCCTACGCCCTTCGTCACCGGCCAGGGCAGAGAAGTCCACCTCGTGCAGCGCCTCCTCGATCAGGCGCCGGTGGTCCTGGGGCGTCAGTGACTTGCGCGTGACCTTCTCGGTAGCGATGACCGTGAGGTCGGCCACCTCCCTGCGGATCTCCTCGAGCGCGCGGCGGGTCTCCTGCTCGATGTCGCGCCGGGCGCCGGCCAGTAGCTCTTCGCGCTGCCTGGTGGCATCGACCTTGGCCTGATCGCCCAGGTTCTCCGCGGCCTTGCGGGCGCGTACCACGATGTCGTCGGCCTGCTCGCGAGCCTCACGCAGCCGGGCGCGGTACTCCTCGAGCAGCTCGTCGGCCTCGCGACGAGAGCGCTCGGCCGCGTTGATCGACTCCTCGATGGCCAGGCGGCGGCGGTCCAGCGCTTCCGCGATGCGCGGGAAGGCGAGCTTGTTGAGCAGGTACAGCGTCGTGCCGAACGCCAGCAGCGTCCAGATCATCAGCCCCACATTGGGGCTTACGAGGAAGCTGCCGCCCTCCTCTTCGGTGGCCGCCAGCAGCAGGATGTCGCCCAGGCCGTCCACCTAGAGGAAGAAGGCGATCAGGCCGAAGATGAAGGCGTAGAAGACGATCGCCTCGGTGAGGGCGAAGCCGAGCCACTGGATGCTCGTGATCTCCTCACGCATCTCCGGCTGCCGGGTTACCGACTCGATCACCTTGCCGAAGATGTAGCCCACGCCGATGCCCGGGCCGATCGTGCCCAGACCGGCGCCGACGCCGAGCGCAACCGCCTTGAGGCCGTCCGTGGGGTCGGCCGCCTGGGCGATGGGAATCAACACTGCGAGATCCATGGATCCTCCTTAGTGACCACCGGCGGATGCCTCGCCGAAGTAGATGGATGTGAGCGTCGCGAAGATGAAGGCCTGCAGGGTGGCCACCAGCCCCACCTCGAAGATGAAGAAGGCGATAGCCATCGGCAGGGTGATCCAGCCGAGCGCGGTGATTCCGAGCAGCACCGCCAGGCCGCCGCCCATGAACAGGATGAGCAGGTGGCCGGCGAGGATGTTCGCGAACAGTCGGACGGAGAGCGAGATGATCCGCACGAACTGCGAGATCACCTCGATGATGAAGATCGGGACCGCGGCGGCGCCGCTCACTCCCGCCGGCAGCCAGCCCTTGAGGTACTTGACGAGGCCGTGCCGGCGGATGCCCTCGTACTGGTAGATGAAGAACACCGTGAGGGTGAGCACCAGCGGGATCGACAGGTTCGCCGTGGCGGCGTAGAGCGCGAAGGCCGGGAAGTCGAGCCCGAAGATGTCGATCGTCTCGTGATCGTTCACCGGCAGCGGGATGTAGCCCAGCATGTTCGAGAACCAGATGAAGAAGAAGAGGGTGGCCACGAACGGGAACCACTTGGCCGCGGCCTCCTGGGTCATGTTGTTCCGGGTGATCTGGGTGTAGGTGAGGTCGTAGGCGCCCTCGACGATCGTCTGCGTGCGGTTGGGCTTGTCCTGCATCCGGCGCGCCACGTAGGTCATCGTCGCGACCGTGAGAATGCACGTGAGGAGCAGATAGAGGACGGCCTTGTTGAAGGACAGGTCGAGCCCGCCGACCTTCAGCTCGATCCAGGGCTCGAGCCGGAACTCCTCCTGGGGCTGGAACTCGGTGTTCTCGCCGTCGCTGCCGAAGATCACGTAGAGCAGAACGGCCACGCCGAAGTAGACGCCGAGGTAGAGCAGGATCTTGGCCCGGGTGCTCATGCCCTTGCGCTCCTCGCCCTTCGGCGACTCGGCGCCGGTTGCGGGTGCGCTGGCCTCGGCGGTGGTCACCGGCCCACCTCGCCCTCGAACGGCCGCGTCAGCATCTGGCTCGTGAAGTAGAAGGTGAACAGGGTGATCGAGAGGATCGCCGCGGCCAGCCCGGCCTCGCGTTCGGTCAGCCCGACGATGAAGATCGAGCCGGCCACGATCCACCCGCGGGCGATCATGCTCCCGGTCAGGAGCCCGGCCACGGTCCGAGGATCGTCCGATTCACGCGCGCGCTTCTCGATGAAATGCTGGATCAGCCGCTGCAGCAGCCAGCCGCCGGCGGCGCCGGCCCAGCCGAGCAGCGGCAGCCCTGCCGCCACGAAGATGGGCAGCGCCAGAGCGAGAGCCACGAGATCGAGATACCGCAACATGCGCAGCGGCATGGGGTCAGATGCTTTCAGAGCGTGAGTCGTCAAGGGGGCGTTCCGGGAGGGGCGAGGCGCGCGGCAGTGGGTGCGGCGATGGGTCCTCCTTACCCGGGGCAGGAAAGCTACATGACATGGCGACTTTGTGACTACTTTGTGACAGTTGGCGCTGGGACACCGCGGGCATGCAAATCGCGGCAACGTAAGTGCAACCGCCTCCAACGGCCGGGACCCACCATGAGGGACCAAGGGTCGCGCCGGACTGGGACCGTAGGCGCCGGTCGTGCGATCATCCGCGCGTGGCGAAGACCAAGACGATCTCACGCAAGCGCTACGAGAAGGAGCTGCTGCGGCTGCAGACCGAGCTGATCGATTTGCAGGAGTGGGTGGTGACCTCCGGGCAACGGCTCGTCGTGGTCTTCGAGGGCCGCGACACCGCGGGCAAGGGCGGGGTGATCAAGCGCATCATGGAACACCTGAACCCGCGCGTCTGCCGCGTGGCCGCGCTCAGCGCTCCCGACTCGCGCGAGAAGACGCAGTGGTACTTCCAGCGCTACGCCGCGCAGCTGCCCTCGGCGGGTGAGATCGTCCTGTTCGACCGCAGCTGGTACAACCGCGCCGGTGTGGAGCGGGTGATGGGCTTCGCCACCGAGGAGCAGATCGAGGAGTTCCTGCGCTTTTGCCCGTTGTTCGAGGAGGCGCTGCAGCGCGACGGCATACTGCTGCGCAAGTACTGGCTCTCGGTCAGCGACGAGGAGCAGGAGCAGCGCTTCGAGAAGCGGCTCAAGAACCCCACCAAGCGCTGGAAGTTCAGCCCGATGGACCTCCAGGCGCGGGCGCGCTGGGTCGACTACGCGGAGGCCAAGGACGTGATGATGGCCCGCACGGACACCGATTCGAGCCCCTGGTGGGTGGTCGACGGCGACGACAAGCGCTCGGCGCGGCTCAACCTGATCAGCCACCTGCTCGACTCGGTGCCCTTCGAGCGGATCCCCGATGACGATGCGGTGAAGCTCCCGCCCCGGCAACGGCGCAAGTACAAGCGTCCGCCGAAGTCGAGCGAGCGGCTGGTTCCGGAGCTTTACAAGGTCGAGAACCGGTGAGCTGAGCAGCCCGGGCGGGTTGCGCTACGACCCCAATCCGGTCAGTGTTGACGGATGCCCTCCCTGGCGAGACCACAACTCTCCGACGAGCGCCTGACCGAGCTGATGGGCCTACTCAAGGGGTCCGACAGCGTGGAGCTCAAACTCACCGTCCCGGAGGAGTACGGCCGCTCTGCTGCGGCCGCCCTGGGGGTGGATCCGCTCGATGCCCGGGTGCGCCAGATCTTCTTCTTCGACACCCCGGATCTCGCGCTCGACGCCGCCGGCGTGGTGGTGCGCGCCCGACGGGTGCAGGGGGCCCGCGAGGACACGGTGGTCAAGCTACGGCCGGTCGTGCCCGGCGACCTCCCCGACGACGTGCGGAGCCACAAGGGCTTCAAGGTCGAGGTGGACGCCCTACCGGGTGGCTTTGTCTGCTCGGGCTCGTTCAAAGGGCGCGCGCAGAACGACGTGAGGGAGGCCGTGGCGGGCCGCGGGCGCATCAGCCGGCTGTTCTCGAAGGACCAGCGTCGCTTCTTCTCCGCCTATGCCCCGGACGACATCCAGCTCGATGACCTGACTCCGCTCGGGCCGGTGCTGGTCCTCAAGCTGCGCTACACGCCCGAGGGATTCGAGCGCCCGCTCACCGTGGAGCTGTGGACCTATCCGGACGGGGCGCGCATCCTCGAGTTGTCGACCAAGACCACACCGCCGGACGCCTTCCAGGCCGCGGCCGAGAGCCGCAGCTTCCTGCTCGAGAAAGGCGTGCCGCTGGACGGCGAGCAACAGACCAAGACGCGCACGGCGCTCGAGTTCTTCTCCCGGGAGCTCGCCGGGCGGTGATGCGCTCTCTGCTGGGGGCCCTGTTCGTCCTGGCACTGGTCCCGGGCGCGGCGGCTGCCGAGCCCTATACGGCTCCTGGCGGCAAGGTCCTCTGGGGAGGCCAGGGCGGGTATCGGGCGGGCAACATCGCCGACTTCGGGCGGCAGTCGGGCAAGCATCCGGCGGTCTTCAACTACTTCATCTCGTGGCGCGCCTCGAGCTCGGACATGCACTGGCTGTCCTTCCGGCTGGCCGACGCCGAGCGCATGCGCTCGCGGGCGATGCTGTCCGTCTCCACCGACGGAACGGGGCTCAGCCCCCGCGACCTGGCCCGCGGCGGCGGCGACGGCTTCCTCGTGGCGCTCGGCCGGCTGCTCGCCGAGCACGGCGGGATCACCTATCTGCGGCCGCTGTCGGAGATGAACAACGGCAACAACTCGTACTCGCCCTACGACACCTCCGGGCGCCCGCGCGGGCCGGCGTACTCGACCGCCCAGTTCAAGAAGGCCTGGCGGCGGCTGACGCTGATCGTGCGCGGCGGCGAGGTGGGCGCAATCGATGCCAAGCTGCGCCGCCTGGGGCTGCCGCCGGTGCGCACCGGTAGAGAGGAGCTGGCGGAGCCCGACGTCGCGCTGATGTGGGTGCCGCTCTCGTTCGGAAACCCGGAGATCGCCAAGAACCATCCCAAGCACTTCTGGCCGGGCGGCGCCTACGTAGACTGGGTGGGGACCACCTGGTACTCGCCCTACCGCAACGCCGGGGCGATGAACAGCCTCTACAGCTACCCGAAGTGGCGCTCCAAGCCGTTCGCGTTCGCGGAGTGGGGAGTCTGGGGCGCGGATGTGCCCGGCTTCGTCGGCCAGTTCTTCGGCTTCCTCAAGAGCCACGCGCGGGTCCGCATGGCCGTCTACTACCAGTCGGCCACCTTGAAGCCCGAGTTTCGCCTCTCAACGCATCCCGCCTCGCGCGCGGCGCTGCGCCGGGCGGTGGCCTGGCCGCGGCTGGCGGCATTCGCCCCCGAGCTGGCGCCGTAGCGGTCTAGCCGATCAGACTGCGCGGGGCGCCCAGCTGCGGCTCGTCCGCGCGCTCGAGCGCCGTCAGGAACGCCGCGACCACCTCGGCGTCGAACTGCGTCCCGGCGCCACCTTCGAGCTCTGCCCGTGCGGCTTCGAGGCCGAGGGCGAGGCGGTAGACGCGGTCGGCGGTCATCGCCTCATAGGCGTCGGCGACCGCGAGGATGCGCGACTCGAGGGGAATCTGGTCGCCGGCCAGACCGAACGGATAGCCCGCGCCGTCCGGGCGCTCGTGATGGGCCAGGATCCAGCGGCGCAGATCGTCGAACTCACTTCGCGACAGCAGCCGCGCCGCGATCTCGGGATGGGTCTTCATCTCCACCCACTCATCGGCGCTGAGCGGCCCGGGCTTGGAGAGCACGGCATCCGAGACGCCGATCTTGCCCACGTCGTGGAGCACCCCGGCCAACCGGACGCGAGCCACGTGCGCGGGCTCGAGACCCAGCTCGGCGGCCATCAGCTCGGCGTAGCGGCTCACCGTGTGCGAGTGCTTGGCCGTGCCCGTATCGCGGATGTCGAGAGCCTCGGCCAGCGCGATCACCGTGGCCAGCTGGAGGTCGCCGGTGGCTCCACCCGCGTCCATCAACAGCATGCGCGCAACCTCCGCGCTGTAGATCACCGAGCGGTCGCGACCCAGCTCCTTGGCGGCCATCATGGCCTGATCCGCCGCGCGGAGGAGACCGGCGACGTCGTGTCCGTGCTCGGGCTGGCTGGCCACGCCGAAGCTGATCGTGAGCGGCACGGCAAGCTCGCTGAAGCTGCGGTGGGCGGCACGGCGCAGCCGCTCGGCCAGGATGAACGCGCCGCGCTCGTCGGTGTCCGGCACCAGCAGCGCGAACTCCTCACCGCCGATACGCGCGGCCTGGTCGACGCGTCGCTTCCACTTGGCCAGGTCCTGGGCGAGCACGAGCAGGGCGTCGTCGCCTGCGCCGTGTCCCAGCTTCTCGTTGACGGCCGCGAAGCCGTCGAGATCTCCGATGATGATCGACAGGGGTCGCCCGCTGCGCCGGGCCCGCTCCAGCTCGAGCTCCAGGAGCTCCTCGAAGGCGCGCCGGTTGAGCAGGCCGGTCAGCGGGTCGCTGCGGGTGGCGTCCGAGATACGGTCGCGCAGCTGGCGGACGCGCCCGTGCAGGCGCAGGGCGACGAACGCCAGCGCGAGAGCGCAGACGGTGGGCACGGTGAGGGCGAGGACCTCGGCAATCCCCATCTCGGTTCTCTATCGGAGGGAGCGTGCCGCTTCTTGAAGGCCGCGCGCGGCCTCTCGCCGCGGATGTCAGTCGCTCGAGATGACCGTGCGGTTGCGACCCAGCCGCTTGGCGGCGTAGAGCGCCTGATCCGCGGCGTGCAGCAGCCCAAGGGGCGCGTCGCCGTGAACGGGGAAAGTGGCCACCCCGAAGCTGATCGTTACCGACGGCGCGGCGCCCAGGCTCTCCTCGATCGCGCTGCGCAGGCGCTCCGCGAGCACGTACGCGCCTTGGTCGTCGCAATCCGCGGCCAGCAGGGCGAACTCGTCACCGCCCAGGCGCGCGGAGCCGTCGAAGCGCCGCTTGCCGCACGTGAGGATCTCCGCAGCCCGTTTCAGGACCACGTCGCCTCCAGTGTGACCGTGGGCGTCGTTGACGCGCTTGAAGCGATCGAGGTCGCCGACCACGAGGCTGAGCGTCGTTCCGGCGCGACGGGCCCGCTCGAGCTCGGCGTCGAGACGCTCATCGAAGCCGCGCCGGCCGAGCAGCCCGGTGAGCGAGTCGCGCTGGGCGGCGTCGGTGATTATGGCTATGTCGCGTCGCAGCAGCTTGTCGTTGAGGGCCGCGAGCACCGCCGCGACGGTACCGGCGATGGCAGCGGCCACCAGGAGAACGGCGTCGTCGAGCAGAGGCTCGCCGGGCAGAGCCGCCAGCAGCAGAGCCAGCATGGCGAGCGTTGCGCAGGCATACGTCGCGGCGCGAGCCACTCCGGTCCG
Source organism: uncultured Thermoleophilaceae bacterium (assembly GCA_963813495.1). GTDB lineage: Bacteria > Actinomycetota > Thermoleophilia > Solirubrobacterales > Thermoleophilaceae > JACVRW01. The sequence continues at coordinate 390,269 of CAWEZC010000010.1, read as the reverse complement.
GCTCGCCATCGCCTCCATCTCCCTTCTGTCGCTGTTCGCGTGCGAGACCGCTCGCAGCGAGGCTAGTCACGCCTGCAGCCACCATATGTTCGATCGGGCGTTCCCGCGACCCCGCCGTGGCGCTCCGCCAGAATCCCGTACGTGTGGATCCAGAGACAGCTCTCGCTCCAGGCTCGGCCGAGGGGCTTTCACCTGGTCACTTCCGAGATCGCCGAGGCGGTGCCCGAGCTCGGCGCGCTGTCGGTCGGCATCGCCACCCTCTTCATGCAGCACACCTCTGCGTCCCTGACCCTCAACGAGAACGCCTCACCCGATGTGCGCCGCGACTTCGCCACCTGGTTCGACCACGCCGTCCCCGACGGGTGGCCCGGGTTCGCGCACACCCTCGAGGGACCCGATGACATGCCGGCTCACATCAAGTCCTCCATGACCGGCTCCTCGCTGACGATTCCGGTCTCCCGCGGCCGCCTCGCGCTCGGGACCTGGCAGGGCATCTATCTGTGCGAGCACCGCGACCGTGGTGGTTCTCGCAACGTGATCGTGACGGCTCTCGGCGAGGAGGCCCGCTGAGGCCTCGGCCCGTCCACCGAATCTGCGAACATCTGTTCGTATGCGCTGGGACAACCTGAGCGTCGAGGCCGAGGAGAACCGCGCGCTGCCGGGCTACCGCGAGCCGGCCACGATTCGTACCTTCGACGCCCCCGAGGCGCTCGACACCCGTTTCTACGAGGTCCGCTCCAAGTCCGCCCTGAACCGGGTGCCGAAGGCGTCGCGGATGCCGTTCCGCTGGACGATCAACCCCTATAGGGGATGCAGCCATGCGTGTGCCTACTGCTTCGCGCGCCCCACCCACACCTACCTCGACTTCAACGCGGGCCGGGACTTCGAGAAGGAGATCGTCGTCAAGGTCAACGTGCCCGAGGTGGCGCGGGCCGAGTTGATGAAGCCCTCGTGGAAGCGTGAGCACGTCGCGCTGGGGACGAACACCGATCCGTATCAGTGGGTCGAGGGCCGCTACAAGCTCATGCCCGGGATCTGGGAGGCGATGCGCGACTCGCACACGCCCTCCTCGGTGCTCACCAAGTCACCGCTGTTGTTGCGCGACGTCGAGCTGATGAAGGAGGTCCACGAGGCGGCCGGATTTGCCGCGAACCTCTCGATCCCGACGCTCGACGAGAAGGCGTGGCGCTCGAGCGAGCCGCACACCCCGCACCCGCGCAAGCGCATCGAGGCGGTGGCTGAGCTCAACCGCCAGGGGATCCCGTGCGGCGTCCTGATCGCGCCGCTGATGCCGGGCATCAACGACTCGCCCGAGCAGGTGGAGGAGATCCTGACGCTGTGCGCCGAGGCGGGCGCGGTCAACATCGGCGGTATCTGCCTGCACCTGCGCGGCGAGGTCCGGCAGGTGTTCATGGACTGGCTGAGTTCCTACCGGCCCGACCTGGTGCCGCGCTACGAGCGCCTGTATGCGCGCGGTGCCTACGCGCCGAAGGCCGAGCGGCAGCGGATCTCGGAGCTGGCGCGGCCGCGCGACGAGCTGCGGCGGCGCAACGGGCGAACGGTCCCCGGCTTCCGGGGCGCGGCCACGGACTCCGCTCGCCCGGGCCCGGTACCGGAGCACGACCCGATCACGATGCCGGCGGCGCGCGAGCGAAACGAGCAACCCGCGCAGGGCACGCTGTTCTGAGTCACACCGCCTCGAACTCGCCCGTCTCCACCTCGCGCTCGATCTCGTCCTCGATCTGCTCCGCGGACAGCGCGGGCATCTCGCCGGTCTCGACGGCCCGCCGGATCTCGCGCTCGCGGAAGCGGCGGAACTTGAGGATCTCCAGGACGAGCACGAGGTAGACGCTGGCCGCCAGCGCGACGGCGCCGAAGGCCGCGATGACCAGGGTCCAGCCCACGTGCAGGGTGCCGTCGTCGTCCGAGTAGGGCACGAAGCGCATCGCCAGTGCGAGCGCCGCCAGCGACAGCGTCCAGCCGTAGAGGTAGAGCACCGTGCGGCGCTGGGAGAAGCCGATGTTCGCGAAGCGGTGGTGGAAGTGCCAGCTGTCGGCGGCGTAGACGGGTCTGCGGTACTTGATGCGCTTGGCCACCACGAAGGTGGCGTCCAGCGCCGGGACGGCCAGGATCAGCAGCGGGAAGAACAGGGCCACGACGGCGGCCGTCTTCAACACCCCCTGGATCGCCACGCAGGCCAGCAGCAGGCCGAGCAGATTCGAGCCCGCGTCGCCCATGAAGATCGACGCCGGATGGAAGTTGTGCCACAGGAAGCCGATGGCGGCTCCCGCCGTGAGCGCCGCGAGGATCCCCGCGGAGTCGCGCTCGAGCGACAGCGCGATGATCGCGAAGGTGGCAGCGGCGATGGTGCACACGCCGGCGGCCAGACCGTCGGCGCCGTCGGTGAAGTTGACCACGTTCATCACCGCGACGATCCCGACGAGCGTGAGCGGGTAGCCCCAGTCGCCGAGCTGGATCGGGTCGATGAAGGGAAGCGTGACGTTGTCGACGCGCACCTCGCAGAACACCGGAATGGCGGCCGCGCAGAACTGGCCCGCCAGCTTGACGGCCGGGTGCAGGCCGCCGGGCTTCCAGTCGTCGATCGCCCCGATCAGGGCGATAGCGATGGCTCCACCGACGATGCCGCGTGTCTCCTGGCCGCCGGGCATGAACAGCAGCGCGGCCACCACCACCGCCACGAGTATGGCCAGGCCGCCGAGACCGGGCACGGGGCGCTCGTGGAGGTCGCGGTCGCGGGGGTGGTGGATCACTCCCAGCCGGCGCGCCAGCCGCGCGACCGGAGGGGTGGCAGCGAACGCGATCAGCGCGGCGACGAGGAACGCCCACAGGGCATCGAGCTCGTCCATCTACGAGCCAGCCTAATGGCGCCTCGGAGGGAACTGCCCCGCTCAGGCGTTCGGCAGCACGTAGAACGCGACCACCGCGTACTGCAAGGCGGCGGCCACGATCACCAGCAGGTGGAAGATCTCGTGGTAGCCGAACACCGTCGGGGCCGGATCCGGGCGCTGGAACGCGTACACCACCGCGCCCAGCGTGTATAGGACTCCACCCGCTGCCACCAGCGCGGCTCCGGTCACGCCCAGCTTCTCGAGCAGGTCGGGGAAGGCGGCCACCGCCACCCAGCCGAGCATCACGTAGGCGATGGCCACGACGGGCTTGGGAGCGTCGATCCAGATGAGCTTCATGACGATCCCGCTCAGCGCACCGGCCCACACCACCACGATGATCACCGTGGCGAGCGGGCCCTCGAGAACCAACAGAGCGAAGGGCGTGTAGGTGCCCGCAATCAGCAGGAAGATCGCCGAGTGGTCGAGCCGCCGCATCCAGCGGCGGGCCGCCGCGGAATCCCAGTTGATGCGGTGGTAGAGCGCGCTGGTGCCGAACAGCACCGCCACGCTGAGCGCGTAGATCGCCGCCGCGAGCCGCGGGGTACCCGACGGGGCGGCGATCACGAGCGCCGCGCCGATCACGCACGCGACGTAGAACGCCCACTTGTGCGAGACGCCGCGCAGGCGGGGCTTCGGCAGCTGAGGCGCCTGCGCGAGCAGCTGCTGAGGGGCGGCTTCGGTCATCCCCGTCCAGGGTAACGCGAGGACGACGGGCGAGGAGGGCGACTCAGGCGACGATGGGCTCGGCGAGCTGGGGGTAGAGCGGGTAACGGTCGGCGAGTGTGCCCGTGCGCTCGCCGAGCTCGACTCGCTTGGAATCGGAGAAGTCTCCGGTGAGCGCCTCGCCGATCACCCGGCCGACCTCGCGGAAATCGTCCGCCTTGAAGCCACGGGTGGCCAGCGCCGGCGTGCCGATGCGCAGGCCCGAGGAAACCGCGGGCGGACGCGGGTCGAACGGGACGGCGTTGCGATTGACCGTGATGCCGACCTCGTGGAGCCGGTCCTCGGCCTGCTGCCCGTCGAGCTCCGACTCGCGCAGGTCGGCCAGTACCAGGTGGACGTCGGTGCCGCCGGTGAGCACGTTGACTCCCGCGGACACCATCTCCTCGGCCAGGATCGCCGCGCCCTCGCGGGTGCGCCGCTGGCGCTCGCGAAACAGCTCGGACTGCGCCACCTTGAAGGCCACGGCCTTGCCGGCGATCGCGTGCATGAGCGGGCCGCCCTGGTTGCCGGGGAACACGCGTGAGTTGATCTTCTTGGCGTGCTCTTCCTTGCTGAGGATCATGCCGCCGCGCGGACCGCAGAGCGTCTTGTGGGTGGTGGTGGTGACCACGTCGCAGTGCGGCACCGGGTTGGGGTGCTCGCCCGCGGCCACCAGGCCGGCGAAGTGGGCCATATCGGCCATCAGGAAGGCCCCCACCGAGTCGGCGATCTCACGGAAGCGCGCGAAGTCGAGCTGGCGCGGATAGGCCGACCAGCCGGCGATGATCAGCTTCGGCCTCGACTCCTCGGCCACCCGAGCGAGCTCGTCCATGTCGAGCAGCGAGTCCTCCTCGCGCACGCCGTAGGCCACGATGTCGAAATAGAGCCCGGAGAAGTTGATCTTCATCCCGTGTGTGAGATGGCCGCCGTGGTCGAGCTTCATGCCCAGGATCCGGTCGCCGGGCTCCAGCAGCGACATGTAGACGGCCGCGTTGGCCTGCGCCCCGGCGTGCGGCTGCACGTTGGCGTGCTCGGCCCCGAACAGCTCCTTGGCGCGGTCGATGGCGAGCTGCTCGGCGACGTCCACGTACTCGCAGCCGCCGTAGTAGCGCTTGCCGGGATAGCCCTCGGCGTACTTGTTGGTCAGCACCGAGCCCTGGCAGTCGAGGATCGCCTGGGGAACGAAGTTCTCGGAGGCGATCATCTCGAGCGTCCGCTCCTGGCGGGAAGCCTCGTCCCGGAGCACTCCGGCGATCTCGGGATCGACGTCGGCTACCGGCTTGGTGAAGAAATCGGGGCTCAGCTCGCTCATTGGCTCACGGTACCACCGGGGTGCGCGCGATCAGCCGGGTGGCGCCGGGGGGAGTGAGCGCAGCGCCTCGACCACCGCGACACGCGGGACGGCTCCCTCGCGGCGGACCGCCCAGCTCCCGTCCTGCTCGTAGCCACCCAGATCCAACACGGTGGACGGGGCGCCCGGGAGCTCGCCCCCGTCCAGGATCACGTCCACGCCCGCTCGGATGCCGGCGTCCACGTCGCCGAGCCGGCGGGCGTCGGCGCCCCCTGAGCGATTGGCGCTCGACTGAAGTACCGGCCGGCTCACACCGGCCAGCGGCGCCGGCGCCCCCGCGAGCGCCGGGACTCGCAGGCCCAGGCGCTCGGGCTCCGGCCCGCAGGCCAGCGGGTAGCGCCGCGCGGGGTTGGGAATCAGCAGCGTGAGTGCGCCGGGCAGCAGCCGCTCGACAGCAGCACGGGTGCGCGGCCCGAGCTCGGGGAGGGCGGCGAGGGCGAGCTCGAGCCCGAAGAACATCACGGCCGCTGGCCGGTCCGGGTTGCGCCCCTTGAGCCCGAACAGCCGCTGCACTCCCTCGCGCGAGTCGGGCTCGGTGGCCAGGCCATAGACCGTGTCGGCCGGGAACAGCGCCACGCCGCCGACCGCAATGCAGCGCTCGAAGGTGGCGACCTCTTCGGACGTCAGAGAGCGCGTCCCACGGTGATGCGGTCCCAGTGCGCCAGGTCGGGGTAGGTCTCGGCCTCGTCCAGTAGCCCGCGCACCTCTCGGGCCTGGTCCTGGCCGTGCTCGAGCGCGATCCGCGTGCCGGCCGAGGCCTGGGCGATCAGCTGACGGATGGCGTCGAGGCCGTCGGCCCCGGAGACGAAGGCCTCGCGCGGCTCATAGCCGCGAATCTCCGGTTGCATCTGCTGCCAGTCGCGCTCGGGGATGTAGGGAAGGTTGGCGAGCACCAGGTCGTAGTCGCCGGGCGGCAGCCCGAAGTCCGCGCTGACCACGAGCGGCAGCTCGAGGCGCAAGGCGTTCTCGCGGGCCACTGCGGCGGCGGGCTCGTAGGGCTCGGAGGCGGTCACGTGAAGATCGGGGCGCTCGTCGAGCAGGGCGAGTGCGATCGCCCCGGCGCCGGTGCCCACGTCGTGGACGCGTGCCCCGGCGGGCAGATCGAGTGCGAGCTCCACCAGCAGCTCTGTCTCCGGGCGCGGAATGATGACCCGCGAGTCCACCGTCAGCTCGAGGTAGCGAAAACCGCGGCGCCCGAGGATGTAGGCCACGGGCTCGCGCTGCACGCGCCGGCGCACGCTCTGGGAGATCACTCGCGCCGCGGCCGGCGGTATCTCGAGATCCGGATCCATGAACAGCTTCGCCCGCTCGACGCCGAGAGCGTCGGCCACGAGCAGCTCAGCGTCGAGGCGCGGCATGCTCACGCCGGCCGCCTCGATGGCCAGCCCGGCGGCGTCGAGAGCGTCGCGCACGGTCATTCCCGTGGAGCGGGTGCCGTTGACCGGCGCGGGGGTCATCCGCCCACCGGCTGTGCTGTCTCGAGCGCGCGGCGCTTCTCCTCGGACTCGAGTGCGGCGGTGAACTCGTCGAGCTCGCCCCCCAGCACCCCGGGCAGGTTGCCCTTGGTGAGACCCACCCGATGATCGGTAACGCGGTCCTGGGGGAAGTTGTACGTGCGGATCTTCTCGGCGCGCTCGCCGGTGCCCACCTGGGCGAGTCGGGCGGCGGCCTGCTCGGCCTGCTGCGCGGCCATCTCGCGCTCCAGCAGCCGCGCTCGCAGCACGCGCATCGCCTTCTCGCGGTTCTGAAGCTGCGACTTCTCGTCCTGCATGGAGACCACGAGCCCGGTCGGCTTGTGCGTGATGCGCACCGCCGAGTCCGTCGTGTTGACCGACTGCCCACCCGGTCCAGAAGAGCGGTAGACATCGGTCTGCAGGTCGCTCGGGTCGATGTGCACGTCCACGTCCTCGGCCTCGGGCAGCACCGCCACGGTGGCCGTCGAGGTGTGGATACGTCCCTGGGACTCGGTCTCGGGCACCCGCTGCACGCGATGCGTGCCGCCCTCGTACTTGAACACGCTGTAGGCGCCGCGACCCTTGAGGGCGAAGGTGAAATGGCCGTCACCCACCTCGATCGGCTCCTGCTTGAAGCCACGCCGCTCGGCGTAGCGGCCGAGCATGCGGTAGAGATCTGCCGCGAACAGGCCGGCCTCCTCCCCGCCCGCACCGGGGCGAATCTCGACGATCACGTCCTTGTCGTCGTTGGGGTCCGGCTCGACCATCGCCAGGCGGATCTCCTCCTCGAGCTCGCCCAGGCGTTCCTCCGAGGAGCGCAGTAGCTCGCGCAGCTCGTCGTCCTCGCCCTCGGCCAGCAGCTCGCGCGCGCCCGCGGCGTCGTCGGTGGCGCGGCGCCACTCGACGGCCAGCCCATGTGCGGGCTCGAGCTGGCGGTAGGCACGGCCGACATCGGCGTAGCGGGTCTGATCCGAGATCACCTCCGGGTCGGCCATCTGATCGGAGAGCTCGCCGAAGCGTTCTTCGATCTGCTGCACCAGGCGTTCGATCATCGCCGACCTAGGGTAGTGCCGGCCCGCTCGACCTCAGAGCAGGCTGCCGCCCGGCGGCACGATCCACAGCTTCTGCGCGCGCCCGACGAGCTCGCCGTGGTCGACCTCGCCCACCGATTCGGCCCCCGTTTCGGCCATCAGGCGCGCCAGCGCTCCCCACTCGCGCGCCACCGAGCCGACTCGCGCGGTCGGCCCCCATCCGGACACCTCGCGCAGTTCCTGCGCGCGCGCCTCGACCTCGGCGCGCGTCAGCTCGGCAAACGGCTTGGTCTGTCCCCCGGCGAACACCTTCTCGGCCAGGATCGCTCTCGCGTCTGTGGGTCCGGAGCCGGTCACGCTGTGAACGGCCCCTCCCCCGCGGCCTCGCGCGCCGCGGCCACCGCGAGCTGGCCGTAGGCGATGCCGCCGTCGTTGGCAGGCAGCCGCTCCGGGAGCAGGACCCTTAGGCCCGCCGCGCCGAGCAGCGCCGACGTCTGTTCGAGCAGGCGGCGATTCTGGAAGACGCCCCCGGAGAGCACCACGAGCTCCGTCTCGCCACGCTCGGCCGCCCGCACGCAACCCTGCGCGGTGACCTCGGCGACCGCGTTGTGGAAGCGGGCAGCCACCCGCGGGATCGCGACCCCCTGCTTGACCTCGCGGGCGACGGCGGCCACCGCCGGGCGCGCGTCCATCACGAGCGGGCCACCCCCCTCGTCCAGCAGCGGGAACGGGTAGGCACCGAGCTCGCCGGTGTCGCAGCAGGCCTCGAGCTCGACGGCGGCCTGGCCCTCGTAGTTGACCTCCGCGCGGATGCCGCAGAGCGCAGCGACGGCATCGAAGAGCCGGCCCATGCTCGAGGTCGGCGGCGAGGCGACCCCTGTCCGCACCAGCTCCCAAACCTGGCGCCAGGCTCGTGGCGTGACTTGCCCGCTCAGCCCTCGCGGCATGGGCGCGGCCTGGCCACTCGCCTCTCCCAGCCATGCGCAGGCCATACGCCAAGGCTGCCTCACTGCCGCAGCACCGCCCGGCAGCCGAACGGGCAGCAGCAGGCCCGCGCGCTCGAAGCGCGTGAGGTCCCCCAGGAGCAGCTCGCCGCCCCAGACCGTGCCGTCGCCGCCGTACCCGGTGCCGTCGAAGATGGCTCCGATCGCCGGGCCGGTCTCCCCGTGCTCGGCGAGACACGCCGCCAGGTGCGCGTGGTGGTGCTGGACGCCGACCAGGCGCACTCCGTCGAGCTCCATCGCGTACTTGGTGGACAGGTACTCAGGGTGGAGGTCGTGCGCCACCACCTCAGGCTCGACGGCGAACAGCCGCTTGAAGTGAGCGATGCCCTCGGTGAACGAGCTGAGCGTCTCGTAGTTCTCGAGGTCGCCGATGTGGTGCCCCACCCAAGCGCGGCCGTCCTTCGCGGCGCCGAAGGTGTTCTTCTGCTCGGCGCCGCAGGCGAGGAGCTGCGCACGGCACGCGACCGGTAGCGCGGACTCGGCGGGCACGTAGCCGCGCGAGCGGCGCAGCAGCTGGGGGCGCCCCGCCGCCACGCGCACGACCGAATCGTCGGTGCGGGTCTCGATCGGCCGGTCGTGCACCAGGAACAGGTCCGCGATGGCGGCCAGCCGCTCGCGGGCGTCCTCGTCGCGATAGGCGATCGGCTCGTCCGAGCGGTTGCCACTCGTCATCACCAGTGGCGTGCCGGCGTCGGCCAGCAGCAGCTGGTGAAGCGGCGAGTACGGGAGCATCACGCCGAGTTCGCTCGAGCGCGGCGCCACGGCCGGCGCCACCTTCGCCCCCGCTCGCCGGCGCGCCAGCACGATCGGACGCTGCGGCGAGACCAGCAGGTCTATTTCGCCGGGCTGGAGGCGGACCAGCCGGTGGGCACTCTCCAGGTCGGGGCACATCAGGGCGAACGGCTTGTCCTCGCGGTGCTTGCGCGCACGCAGCTCCGCGACCGCAGACTCGTGGTCGGCGCGGCAAGCGAGATGGAAGCCGCCGAGGCCCTTGATGGCGACGATCGCGCCGTCCAGCAGCGACCGCGCGGCGGCCTGTATGTCGTCGCGGGCGCCGGAAGCCTCCGGCGCAGGGCCTCCGGCGTGGACGAGCGCCACCCGCGGCCCGCAGTCCGGGCAGGCGTTGGGCTGCGCGTGGAAGCGACGGTCGGCCGGATTCTCGTACTCGCTCCGGCACGACTCGCACATCGTGAAGCCGGCCATCGTCGTGTTCGGCCTGTCGTAGGGCACGCCGCGGACGATCGTGAAGCGGGGCCCGCAGTTGGTGCAGTTCGTGAACGGGTAGCGAAAGCGGCGGTCCGCGGGGTCGAACAGCTCGGCCAGGCAGTCGGGGCAGGTGGCGGCGTCGGGCGTGACTGCGGCACCCACCTGGCCGTCGTCGAGGCTCTCCCGGATCACGAACCCGAGCCTCCCCGTCTCCTCCACCGCTTCGGCGACCACCCTCTCGACGTGCGCGAGCGGCGGCGCCTCCGCCGCCATCCGAGTGAGGAAGCGGTCGACCGTCTCCGGCGGCGCCTCGATCTCGACCACCACGCCTCGGGCGTCATTGAGGACGTGGCCGGCCACCCCCAGCTCACCGGCGAGCCGGTAGACGTAGGGACGGAAGCCGACCCCCTGAACCGTGCCCTCGACTCGGGCGCGCACGCGGCTCATGGAGCGAGCGGGCGGCGCCCGCGAGCCTTCGCGGTCGGAGCGAGCGGGCGGCGCCCGCGAAGCTTGGATGTCACGCTACGAGCTCCCGCAGGACGTGATAGGCGCTCGCCTGGGCCTCCTGGATGCGCGGGATGTGCTCCGAGCGCGTGACCACCACGTGATCGGCCAGCCGCTCGGCCGCCACGCGGCCGCCGTCGTAGCCCACCATCGCGATCGAGTGCAGGCTGCGCCGCCGGGCCTCCGCCAGCGCGTGGATCACGTTCGCCGAGTTGCCGCTGGTGGAGATCGCCAGCAGCGCATCCCCCGCGCGGCCGTGCGCAATCACCTGCCGCGAGAAGATCGCCTCGGTCCCGATGTCGTTCGCGATCGCCGTGAGGATCGCGGTGTCCTCGGTGAGGTCGATCGCGCGCCGCGGCCGCCAGCGCGGATCCGGCGGAAAGCGGAGATCGGCCACCAGATCCATTGCGTCGGTCGCCGAGCCGCCGTTGCCGAGGGCCAGCAGGCGGCCCCCCGCGTCCAGCTCTGCGCGCAGCGCTGCGGCGGCCGCGGCCAGCTCGTCGCGATTCTCGGTGAGCGTCTGAACGCGCAGCTCCGCGACCTCATGTGCCTTGGCCAGCACCGATCGCCGAACGTCCTCCACCACCGCGTCGAGATCGTGCTCCTGTTCGCCGAGGAAGGGGTAGAGGAAGCTCGAGGCTCCGGTGTCGTGCACCTGGCGTGCCTCGCGCCCTTCCAGCAGGCCGCGGTGGTCGAAGAACACGTGCACGAGCTCCCAGAGCACGTGGTAGAGCGTCTCCACCAGCTCCTGGCGGATGGAGGGGTCCGTTCCCGGCGGGGCGAACTCCCATTCGGCCCCGGCCGGCGCGAAGGCGAGCGTCAGGCAACCGCGCTCGCGCGCGAGCGCGAGCGCGGCCGCGGCCTCACCCCCGTCCTGGCCGGCGCCGAAGCCGATCGCGATGTCGGCGGGCTCGGCCGTCAGCTCGACCTGTTCGGCAAGTGGCCCACCCTCGCCGGCCAGTGCGAGCGCGGGCAGCGCCCGCTTGCCGACGATCACCGGATGCACGAACTCGACGGCCACGTGCCGGGCGTCCGAGCGCGCGGCCGGCGAGCGGCCGACGGCGATCAGCCGCCCCCCGCGCGCGAAGCGCTCAGCCATTCGATGGCATAGGTGCGCGAGACGCTCGGACTGCGCCTCGAAGAACTCCGCGTTCGCCTGCGTCCGCTCGGCCAGCGCCCGGTCGAGGACGTCGCTGCCGAGCGCCGGCGTCACGCGGGCGCCTCCGCCGCAGCGGCCGGCGCGCCCACCCGCGTGAGCCAGTCGCGCCACTCGTCCATCCCCTCGCCCGTCTTGGCGCTGACCAGGATGCGCTCCACGCCAGGATGCACGGCATCGAGGTGGTAGAGGAACTTGTCCAGGTCGAAGTCGAGGTGGGGCAGCAGATCGATCTTGTTGATCAGCACCAGCTCGCAGGCCCGGAACATGAGCGGGTACTTCGCCGGCTTCTCCTCACCCTCGGTGACCGCAGAGACCATGATGCGGGCGTCCTCGCCCACCCTGAACTCTGCGGGACAGACGAGGTTGCCCACGTTCTCGATCACCAGCAGGTCGATGTCGCCGAGCGGCAGCCCGGGCAGCGCCGAGCGGACCATGTTCGCGTCCAGATGACACTCTCCGCCGAAGCTCGGATCGGTGTTGAGCTGCGTCACCGGAACGTGCAGCGCGGCCAGCCGGTCCGCGTCCATCGAGCCCTGAACGTCGCCCTCGAGCACTCCGACCCGCACTCCCGGGAGGTCGGCGATCACCCGTTCCAGCAGTGAGGTCTTGCCGGCGCCCGGGGCGCTCATGAAGTTCACGACCCTGACCCCCGCCCGGTCGAAGTCGGCCCGGTTGGCCTGCGCGATCGTGTTGTTGGCGTCGAGTGCCTCCTCGACGATCTTCACCTTTGTCCGATGCACGCTGCCTCCTCGACCTCGATCGACTCCACCTCGAATTCGTTCCCGCTCCCCACCTCGACCTCGCCGGCATCGCCACAGTCCGGGCAACGGAAGATCGGCAGGTCCATCTCCCACTCTCGCTCGCAGCGCGTGCAGTGCAGGCGCGCCGGGACGAGCTCCTGCTCGAGCCGTGCGCCCTCGCACACGGTCCCCTTGGCCACGAAGCCGAAGTAGAAGTCGAGCGTGCCGGGCACCACCTGCCTCAGGGCACCCACCCGCAGGTTCACCACGCTCACCGCCCGCTCCTGAGCGTGCTTGACGACCGTGTTCACGATCGCGCCGGAGAGCGACAGCTCGTGCACGTCTCAGTCGGCGACGTACGCCGCGTCGGTGCCCAGCTGCTCGACCGTCTCGATCACGAGGTCGACGGCGCCGTCGACCGCGCGCTCCACCTCAGCGCTGAGGCCGAGTCCCATCTCCTCGACCTCGGCGGGCTCGCACGCGACGACTACGACCTTGCCGGGCCAGGCCCCGAGCGTCTTGATGAAGCGCAGCACCGTCTGGGGATCCATGCCGTGCGGGTTGAGCACCTGCCCGTCCTCTATGCCGGCCTCGACCTCCTCCTCGAGCGCCTCCATCACGTAGAGCGTTCCCGGCTCCCCGCCCTGGCGACTCACGTCGATCAGCAGCAGCGCGTCGTATCCACGCATGACCTCGTACGCCAGGTCAAGCCCGCCGGTTCCGAAGTCGAACACGGCGGCGCCCTCCGGCAGCGTGCGCGCGTTCAGCCGCTTGACCACCTCGCCGCCGAAGCCGTCGTCCTTGAGCCACGCGTTGCCGATTCCGGCAACCAGTATCTGCTTCACGATTACCTTGCGCCTCCATCCTGTCGGCGCTCTTGATGCCGACTCTCAGCATCCATGCCGGAGTGACCGCGTGGCTCCGCCACGCTCTCTACCTCGGGGGGAAAGAACCACAGAAAGCGGCCCGTCTCGCGCATGATCTCCTGGCCCGGCTGGTCGACGCTGACGCCGAGATGAATTTTGCCGTCGTAGTCGCGGTAGATGCGCTCGACCGTCACCGTGCGACCCTCGAGCGCGCGCGCCTGCAGGTCCGCGTCCAATCCCGGCCGCACCACGACCTTGCCGCCGCGCCGGAAGACCACGCCGTCCACCTCGACCTCGGGCAGCCCGCGCGTGGGGTCGCGCACGTCGGGCGACGGCTGGGGCGGCTCGAGCGTGACGGGGTCGCGCACCTCGACGCGGCCGTGCAGGTTGAGCAGCTGCTCCGGAGTCACGGCGCGGGCGCGCTCGATCATGTCCCGCACCGCCGGGTCCTGCTGCTCGAGCTCGGCCCGCTCGCCGTCGCTCAGGGCCTGTACGTGCAGGACGAGAGCCTCCTCGATCTCGGTGTTGTCGAACAGGTTGGCCTGGCTCTCGGGGGCGATCTGCGGATGGTCGGGCAGCACGATCGCGGCGCCGAGCATCACGTCGTCCTGGGGCGAGGCGAGCACGGGCCAGGTGTTGACGCTGTCGCAGGGCGCCTCGAGCTGAGAGATGAAGCGCCCTCCCCTGACGCTGACGATCGGGTGGGCCGAGATCAGCGAGCGCTCGATGGCGGCGGCGCGGTTCAGCCCGGGTGGCGCCTCGGTGACGTTCTCGACGCGGTAGGAGACGAGCCGGCGGTTGCCCTCCAGCGGGGTCACGGCCAATAGCGTGCGAATCGACAGGCCGGCGGCACGAAACTCGCCGCTGCCCTCGAGCCGCTGGGCCTCGGCCCGGTGGCGCTCGCCGCTCGGCGCGAGGAAGCGCACCTCGGCGCTGAGCTCGCCCTCTCCCTCGACGACGCACTGCAGCTCGAGGTGGTCGTAGGTGGTGTCCAGAGCCTCGGCGTACGCGGGCGGGTAGACGATCCCGAACGGCGTGGGCGTGGAGTTCTTCGCGGCCCCGGGCGTGTAGGGATAGAGGGCGTAACCCTCATAAAGGAGAGAGTCGACGAGGTCCTCGAGGCTCACGAGCCCTCCCGCAGCAGCTCGGCCAGGCAGGCGTCGAGAGTCGGAAGCGCGCGCCGGGCCTTCTCGCGCTGAAGCGCCTGCAGCGTTGCTTCACGCACCGGCACCCAGCCGGTCCGCGGGTAGTAGTGCTCGATCAGCTCGCGCCAGGTGCTCACCGGGAAGCGGAACTCCGCCGAGCACGACCAGGGGACGAGCGACAGCTGCAGCCGCCCGTCGTCGCCGCGATAGTGGACCGTGCCGTTGAAGTTGAAGGCCAGCGGCACCTCGCCGTCGGGCAGGCCGTAGAGGTACCTGGCCGAGGCCACCTCCATGTCGAAGCTGGCCGGCACGGCGACGCGGAACGTGGTCGAGCCTGTGAAGGCCGGCACGAGCACGTCAGCCTTGTGCCAGACGAGGCTACGCGTGGTGGTGGCCCAGCGCTCCGGGGCCCCGAACAGCTCGACCAGCCGCTCGCGAGTCTCGGCGTCGTAGGCACGGCGGGCGGGCTCGATCATGATCTGCGCGCTGAGGGCGATCGCGTAGACCGAGCGGCCGCCGGGCTCACTCACGTGGACGTCGAAGTCGAGAGCGGGCACCGCCGCGTGCCGGCGTCCGCTGGCGCCGAGGATCTGAAACTCAGGCTCGGGCGCAACCGGCGCCTCCATGGCCTGCGCCTGGCTCACAGCGCGGCCGCCTTCAGGTCGTCGAAGTAGCTGTCGATCGCCCTCTCCACCCCCGCCCCGCCGGAGATGCCCTCCCACGCGGACTTGACCAGCCCCACGAGCATGTAGCAGCGATCGATCGGAGCTATGGCGTAGGCCGGCGGATCCGCCGTCCGGTTGACGATCAGCGCCTCAGCGTCGGGCTCGAGTCGCTCCAACACAGGGTTCATCTTGGCGAGCCTGTTCCAGGTCTCGAAGTGGAGCTCTGACTCGGTTGCGCCGGCGGGGCTCGGGTAGAGCGCGACGACGCAGTCGGTGACGCTCGAGTACATGAAGAAGGCTAGGCCGATAGGGATCCGGAACTGGGCCCAGATCTCCTCCGGCAGCCGAAAGTCCTCAAGCCAGAGCGTGCGGTTGCCCACCGGGCGGAACTCGGTGTCGCCGGAGCGCAGCGCCCAGCAGGCCTCGCAGACGCAGACGATCTGGCGCTCGTAGAGGTTGAGCATGTGGCGGTGATCCGGCGGCAGACTGGTCTGGCAGAGGTCGCAGCGCTCGACGGCCTCGGTCGCCTGCTCGGCCTCCGGCGCCGGAGTCGGCGGCTTGGGCTGCGCGAGGCCGCGCAGCCCCGAGACCATCAACGCCTTCCGGCGGCTCGCCACTGCCTCGTCGATGCTTTTCACAGAGCGACCCTGATCGCTTCCTCGTCATGTAGCAGCGGCACCGGCTCGAGCTGGAGGTGATCGTCGTCCATCGAGCGTCCGGCCTGCGGAAGGAAGTAGCTGCGCCCGCAACCGGGGCACTCGAGCGCCCCGCCGTCGAGCGCCCCGCCGTCGAGCGCCCCGCCGCAGTCGGCACAGCTGTTGCGGTAGGCGAGCAGCGTCCCCTCGACGTTGGCGACCACGAGCGGCACCCCCCGGACGTCGGTGGCTACGAGCAACTCGGACGAGTCGATGCTGAGCGTGTGCCACGACGGGGCCCCGTTCACCTGCACGATCGGCAACGGGACGCCGCTGATCTCTGCCTCCTCCTCTTCCTCCACGACCCCTGCGACATCCATCCCGTCGAGATCCGGCGCCGCCTCCTCGAGCGCCTGGCGCACGGCCAGCTCGAGCGTCGACGAGGAGGCGCGGCACGACTTGCAGCTGCCCTCGAGGCGCAGCTTGGCAATGCCGTTCTCGATCCCGAGGAGCTCCACGTTGCCGCCGTGGGATTCCATGTAGGGCCTGACAGTGTCCAGCGCCTGCATCACACGCTCTTCGATCGGCACCGGATACAGGTCGTGGATCATCAGCAACCCCGCTACGAGGCTGTCATTGGCCAGCTCGTCGCGCATCTCGGCGTCAGCCAGTTCGACGATCCGCTCGAGCCCGGCGCCGTACATCTGAACGACGGCCGCGGTCAGCTCCTCGGCCAGAGCACGGCACGCCGGGTCGTCGAGGTCCTCGAGTCGGCCCGTGAGCTCCTGGACACGGGCTATCAGCTGCTCGGGCTCCATCCGGCTAGCAGAGGGCCGTCGGCGTGTGGACCACCTTGCGCACCGACCCCTTCCCTCCGTACATGTGCACCCCGCAGGGCAGACACGGGTCGAACGAGCGGACCGCCCGCATGATGTCGACCCCCTTGAAGTTCTCCGGGCCGTTCTCCTCGAAGATCGGCGTGTTCTGCACCGCGTCCTCGTAGGGGCCCGGAGTCCCGTAGACGTCGCGCGGACTCGCATTCCACGGCGTCGGTGGGTAGGGCTGGTAGTTCGCGATCTTTCCGTCCTCGATCACCATGTGGTGCGACAGCACGCCGCGAGCCGCCTCGTGGAAGCCCACGCTGACCGCCGAGTCCGGAACCTTGAAGTCGTTCCAGCTCTTGGTGCGGCCGGCCTGCACCTCCTTCATTGCCCGCTCCAGGTTGTGCAGCGCGATCAGCGCCGAATAGGCCTGGTGGTAGGTGCGAGCCCGATCGCGCTCGATCGCGTTCGACTTCTCCGGGACGTGCCACTCCATCTCCATCTCGGGGAAGCTCGCCGAACGCGGCAGGACCATCTTGATGCTGTGGCCCGTGGCCTTGGCGTAGCCGAAGTCGACGAGCCCGGCCTTGGCCGTGCACCACTGGCGCGCGAAGGGCCCGCCACCGGTGTCGCAGCACACGTGCGTGTCGGTCCGCTGGTCGTAGATGCGCGGCGACACCACCCAGGTGTACTTGTCGGTGAAGTCGCGCTTCTGCGGCTTGGGCAGCGTGACCTTGTTCCAAGGATGGTTCTTGTCGACGGGGTTGCCGAGCGGGTCGTGGGTGACGAAGGTCCGCTCGTTCTCCCAGCCGTCGAAGTACGAGCTGCCGAGCAGGATGCGGATGGCCAGGTTGATCTCGACCAGATCCGTGGTGATCAACTCGCCGTTGATCGCGATCCCGGGGGTGATGTAGCGCTTGCGCCCCCACTCGGTCATGTTCTTGTAGCTGTAGTCGACGTAGTCCGGATCGTCGAACGAGCCCCAGTTGACCAGGTTCGTCTCCCGGTAGCCCACCATGTCGTACCCCGGCAACTCCGTGAGGAAGAAGTCGTACAGGTCGTCGTGCATGGGCACGCTGCGCTTCACGTAATCGAAGTACTTCATGAGGCGCACGTAGTAGTCCGTGCAGGTCTGGTGGGTGATGTCCGCGCTGCAGCCGCCGGGCATGATCGTCGAGGGATGGGTGTGGCGCCCGCCGAACAGGCAGTACATCTCGCGCGTGTAACGGGCCACGTGGAGGGTCTCCAGGTAGAACTCACCCGTGAACGGGTTGAGCGCCCGCATGATGTCGGCGATCGTCTTGTAGCCGTGGATGTCCGAGTGCGGAGCCGAGGTGTTCTCGGCCGTCGCGAGCAGCGTCGGATTGGTCTCCTTCACCATCTGCTCGCAGAAGTCCACGTTCGCCATGCAGTCGTTGAAGATCGCGTGATCGAAGATGTAGTCCGCGGCCTCGGCCATGTTGAAGGCCATGTCGCCGAGCGGCGGCGGCTTGACCCCGTAGGCCATGTTCTGGTTCAGGCACGAGCAGGTGCAGTGGTTGTCGCCGCAGATGCCGCAGATGCGGCTGGTGATGAAGTGCGCGTCGCGCGGATCGATCCCCTTCATGAAGATGTCGAAGCCGCGGAAGACCATCGACGTCGAGTAGCACTTCAGGACCTGCTGGTTGGAGAAATCGATCTCCGTGTGGATCCCGAGCGACCCGACGATGCGGGTGATCGGGTCCCACGACATCTCCTTGACGAGGACCTTCTGTTCACGGGGTGACTCAACTGTTGACATGTGCGCCTCCCTCTACCAGCGCGCGGAGTAGCCGGTGGTGAGCTCTGGTTTGTTGTGCCGCCACTCTGGCTCGACGTCGTACTGGCGGGTGACGTGGCGCCTGCGGAGATAGCGGACGATCGGCCCGTAGCTGAACCGCATGATGTTCTCCGCAGCCACCCCCCAGGGGTTGGCCTCCATGAACGGCATGTACTTGTCGGGGAAGCCCGGCATCGTGCAGGCCATGCAGATGCCGCCCACGTTCGGGCAGCCCCCGATGCCGTTGACCCAGCCGCGGATCGGCACGTTGCACTTGACCACCGGCCCCTTGCAGCCGAGCTTGACCAGGCAGCGGTGGTCGGACCCGTACTCGGTGGCGAAGTCGCCCTCCTCGGCGAAGCCGGCCCGGTTGCAGCCCTCGCGGACGGTGCGGCCGAACAGCCACTTCGGGCGCAGCTGCTCGTCGAGCTCGGGAGCGGGCGCCAGCCCGGCGAGGTGGAGCGCCAGGTAGAGCAGGGTCTCGGTCATGTTGTCGGGCTGGGCGGGACAGCCCGGGATGCAGACGACCGGCAGTCCGGCCTTGGACTTCCACTTCCAGCCCAGGTAGTCCGGCACGCCCATGGCGCCCGTGGGGTTGTTCTTCATCGCCGGAATGCCGCCGTACGTGGCGCAGGTGCCGATGGCGACGACCGCGGCCGACTTCGGTGCCAGCCGGTCGATCCACTCGTTGGTCGTGATCGGCTGGCCGTTCTCGGGGTTGACCCCGAAGCCGGTCCAGTGGCCCTCGCCGTTGATCTTCTCGTTGCCCAGTGAGCCCTCGATCACCAGCACGAACGGGTCGAGCTCGCCGTTCTCGGCGTCGTACCAGGCCTGGATGTACTCGTCGCCCACCTCGTAGGCGATCACCTGGTTGTGCACGACGACCTTGGGCATGCCCGGGATCGCCTGGGTGATGATGTCCTCGAGACTCGGGTTGGTCGCCGAGGTCATGGCAACCGAGTCCCCTTCACAGGAGAGACCCGTGGTCATCCACAGGACGTGCGCGGTGACCTCCTCGGTCTTCCTGTGCTCCGCGTATACGTCGGTCGTCGCCATCGGCGCTCCTTCCTCGCTCAACAGATCCGCGGCAGCGGATCCCCTACCAGCTGGTCCATCACTCGCTTGCCGCCAAAGCCCGTCTCCATCAGCACCATGCCCGGCGGCTCGGTACGCACCTCGCCGATCTCGGCCGCGCGCTCGCAGCCGGGCACCGAGCGCATCGCGCTCAGGGCCCGGTCCGCGGCCTCGGGCGCCACGAAGGCGACCAGCTTGCCCTCGTTGGCCACGTACATTGGGTCGATCCCCAAGATCTCGGACGCCCCGGCCACCGCCGGGTCGATCGGCACCGCCGCCTCGCGCGCGAGCATTGCCACCTGCGAAGAGCGGGCCAGCTCGTTCAGCACCGAGGCCACCCCTCCGCGCGTGGCGTCACGCGCGCAGTGCAGCGACGGTCCGGCCTCCTCCAGCAGTGCGTCCACCACCGGCCAGAGCGAGCGCGTGTCGGACTCGATCGCGGCGTCGAGCTCGAACTCGCCGCGCGCCAGCATGATCGCGGTGCCGTGCTCGCCGATCGTGCCCGAGAGCAGGATTCGGTCACCGGGCCGCAGCGCGTCGGGCGCCATGCGCGCGCGAGGATCGCGCAGGCCGACGCCGCTGGTGCAGACGTACATCTTGTCGGCGGCGCCGCGCTCCACCACCTTCGTGTCGCCGGCCACGATCTGAACGCCGGCGGCCTCGACGGCCGCGGCGATCGCCTCGACCTCGGCCCTGAGCTCGTCCGACGGG
This sequence comes from uncultured Thermoleophilaceae bacterium, assembly GCA_963813495.1. Classification (GTDB taxonomy): domain Bacteria; phylum Actinomycetota; class Thermoleophilia; order Solirubrobacterales; family Thermoleophilaceae; genus JACVRW01. Next base: position 370,494 of record CAWEZC010000010.1, on the reverse strand, counting down.
AGACCCTCCTCGAGGATGAGCGACAGGCTGAGCGCCAGCGGGCGAGCTCCCGACACCGCGAGGTCGTTGACCGTCCCGTTGACCGCCAGGTCGCCGATCGAGCCGCCGGGGAAGCGAATCGGCTTGACCACGAACGAGTCGGTGGTGAGCGCCAGCTGCACCCCGTCGGCCTCCACGGCGCCCGCATCCCCCATGGCGCGCAGGGTCTCGGACCCGAACGCCGGCACGAATAGCCCCTCGATCATGCTCTGGGTGGCCTTGCCGCCGGCGCCGTGGGCCATGTTGATGCGCGCATCGCGGAACTTCGCGCGCTTGCCGCGGGCGGTCTCGATGATGCCGAGGATGCGCTCCTCCCTGTCGATGGCTGCGGTGCTCGCCCGGCCGGCGCCCGGGCCGCGCTCCTCGCCCAGCGCCGCCACCTACACGACCTCCCGCTCGCGCGCGAAGCGGCCGTAGTTGTAGTAGGCGGCGCAGGCGCCCTCGGAGGAGACCATGCAGGTGCCGATCGGGCGCTCGGGAGTGCACGCGGTCCCGAACACCTTGCATTCCCAGGGCTTGATCACGCCCTTCAGCACCTCGCCGCACTGGCACGCCTTCGGGTCCGCGACGCGCACGCCGGGGACGCTGAAGCGCAGCTCGGCGTCCAGGTCGGCGTAGGCCTCCGAGAGCTTCAGCCCGCTCTGCGAGATGAAGCCGAGCCCGCGCCACTCGAAGTGCGGCCGCAGCTCGAACACCTCGGCCATGACCGCGAGCGCCCGCGGGTTGCCCTCCTCGGGCACCACACGCGCGTACTGGTTCTCGACCTCGCAGCGGCCCTCGGCGAGCTGCGCGAGGATCATCCGGATCGCCTGGAGGATGTCGAGCGGCTCGAAGCCGGCGACGACGATCGGCTTGCCGTAGTCGGCGGGGATGAACTGGAACGGCCGGGCCCCGACGACTGTCGATACGTGACCCGGGCCGACGAACCCGTCGAGCCGCAGGTCGGGCGAATCGAGCAGCGCACGTAGCGGCGGCACGATCGTCACGTGACTGCACATACAGGAGAAGTTCTCTACGCCCTCGGCCTTCGCGCGCTTGAGAGTGAGGGCTGTCGACGGTGCCGTGGTCTCGAAGCCGATCGCGAAGAAGACCACCTCGCGGTCGGGGTTCTGCTTGGCGATGCGCAGCGCGTCGAGCGGCGAGTAGACCATGCGGATGTCCGCGCCCTCCGCCTTGGCCTCGAGCAGGCTGCCCTCCGAACCCGGTACGCGCATCATGTCGCCGAAGCAGGTGAAGATCACCCCCGGCTCGCGGGCGATCGCAATGCCATCGTCCACGCGGCCCATCGGGATCACGCAGACGGGGCAGCCCGGGCCGTGCACGAGCTCGACGTTGGCGGGCAGCAGGTCGTCGACGCCGTACTTGTAGATCGAGTGCGTGTGGCCCCCGCAGACCTCCATGAACTTGTAATGGCGACCGGGCTCGACCGCGCCCAGGATCTCCGTGGCCAGCACGCGCCCCAGCTCGGGATCGCGGAACTCGTCGACGTACTTCATGCCTCGAGCCCCACCAGCGCGACCCCGGCATGGACCAGCAGCCGGTCGCCGGGCGCCACCGGCTCGACCAGCGTGATCTCGACCGTGCTGCGCGAGCCGTCCTCGGCAGCGCAGAGAGCCAGGCCGCGGCCCTCGTCGATGCGCTCGACCTGCATCGGGATGCCCTCGTCGGAGCAGGTGATGCAGTGGTCCCCGCACGAGTTGGCGACCTGCGACTCGTTCACTCGATCACGCTCGCCTTGAGCTCCTCGAGCTCGGCCTCGTAGTTCTCGCCCATCCGCTCCAGCTGGCGGCGGGTGGCGATCGCCTCGTCCTCGTCCACCCGCGACATCGCGAAGCCGACGTGGATGAGCACCCAGTCGCCGGAGTCCACACCGGTGCCGTCCTCGTCCAGAAGGCCGATGTTGATCGTGCGCTGCACGCCGGCGACGTCGACCTTCGCGAGACGGTTCTCGGCGTCGACGATCTCGACGATCTGGCCGGGAATGGCCAGGCACATAACCGCTCCTCCCCACGCTCGCTCGCGGGGCGACCTTAAGCGGCCCGGCTTACACCTGCAAAGCCGGGCTGTTGCGGTTCAACGTTGCATTTCAACACGGCCGAGGTAGGCTCGCGCATGGACTGAGGGAGGACGGTCTGTATGAGCAGCGAGCAGGGTTCGCAGGACCATGTCGGCGAGACCTCGACGCGATCCGATCCGGCGCAGGAGGGATCGGTCCGCCTGCTGGAGGTCGACCCCGAGCTCGGATTGCGGGTGCCCGCGGCGCAGATCCGGCAGGCCCGGCTCGAGCTCGTAGCACGGGTCAAGTCGCTTCCCTGTGGACGCTGGGAGGTGCCGCACGACGAGGGCGATCGGGGCCGGCTCGGCTTCCTGATGCTCAAGGGGGTGCTGGCGCGCGACGTCATCCTCGCGGGCTCGACCTGCACCGAGTTGCTCGGCGAGGGCGATGTGCTGCAACCCTGGGTCCCCCTCCGTGAAGGGGGGCTCGTCCGCTACCACGTACGCTGGCACGTGCTTGCGCCCGTGGGGCTCGCGATCCTCGACGAGCAGCTCGCCCGCATGCTCGCGCGCTGGCCGCAGGTGATGCGCGCGCTGCTCGAGCGGGCCGTCAGGCGAACGCTGCGAATGTCGATTCACCAGGCGCTCCTACAACTCTCGCCGGTCGAGACGCGGCTGCTCGTTCTCTTCTGGCACCTGGCCGAGCGCTGGGGCCACGTCACGCCGGACGGGATCAGCATCCGACTGCGGATGTCCCACGAGCTTCTCGGTCAGCTCGTCGGGAGCCGCCGCGCCTCGGTGACCACCGGCCTGCGCAGGATCGATGAGAGCGGCCTGCTCCTGCGCAAGGCCGACGGGACGTGGCTGTTGCGCGGAGACCCGCCCGCCGAGCTCGCCGAGATCCACTGGGAGCGGCGCGAGACGGCCGGCGGTCGCGATTCGGAGCGGCTCCGCTTGGGGTAGCTTGACCGTGTGCCCGTCGCGGTCGTCTTCAGGTGTGAGTTCTGCGGCTGCAGGCCCGGCCCCGAGACGCAGGCCAACCTCGAGCACCAGCTCCTCGACCTGCGCCATGGCGAGTACGTCGACGCCGAGCCGGATCGCTGGCTCGTGTGGCACGGCCGCGGCATCTACGGGGCCAACCGCTATTCGTGCCAGGACCACCGGGGCGACCTGAAGGCGCGCGTGCGCGAGCACTACGGGACGCTCGGCTGGCACCCCTGGGCCAAGGGTCCCCACCCGTGGCGCGGGCGCCGGGGCACCGACCGGGCGCGCGCGTTGCGACGCCGTACGAACTCCGCGTTCGGCCCCTAGCGCTGCGGCCATCCCCGTTTGGCATTCGACTAATGGTCGGAGCCGAAGTCTTGTACCGGGCGCCCGCCGGGCCTCGGACTAGGAGGATCCGGGAACGCGGATGCCGAGCTCGCGCTCGAGCAGCAGGGCGCCCACGTCCTGAGCTCGCCAGGCTGCATCGCGATCGCCCTCGCCCGCCGCCACGATCGAGCCCTTCATGAGGATGTGCCACTGACAGGCGAGGCCTTCGGGGTCCTCTGCCCCGGCCTCCTCCGCAAGCCCGCGCACGAACTCGCGAATGTTGGCCAGGTGCCTGACGCTGGCCACCCGGATCTGGTCATCGCGGTCAGAGATCTCCAGGAGGATGTTCACGAACGAGCAGCCCTCGAAGCTCTCGAGCGCGAACCATTCGGCGAAGACGTCGAAGATGGCGAGCAACCGCTCGGCGGGGGTGGAGCCGCGGCGGATGGCCTCGGCCTGGAGCCATTCGCGGGTCCAGCGCTCCTCGCGGCGCTCCAGGAAGGCGAGCGCGAGCTCGGCCTTCGACGGGAAGTGGCGGTAGAGCGTCATTTTGGCGACGCCCGCCTCCGCGACGATCGTGTCGACGCCCACTGCGGCAATCCCTTCGCGGCTGAACAGGTCGTACGCCGCCTCGAGAATCCGTTCTCGGGCGCCACCGGGCGGGGCTGAGCTCGCCGACTGTGGCACGGCCATGAGAGAGACTCTACGCGTCCGGCTCGCGCCTGCCCCAGCGCGCGGCCTGAGCGAACTGGATCAGGCGCCCGAAATAGCCCTCCACCGGCGGCGCCGGGCCGAGCTTGCGATCGTCGAAACGCACCCGCATCGAGAAGTACGGAAAATAGACCTCCATCTTTCTCAGGCCTGGCCGGCGGCGGCGCAGCAGAGGGTGCACGAGGCGACGGTAGGCCCGGGGCGGCAGCACGGCCGGGGGCCGCCTGCCGAGGTGCTCGCCGGCCAGCTCGAGCAGGCGGCCCACGCTGGTCGCATTGCGCCCGGCGACGAGATGAAAGGTGCCCTCGGGACCTCCGCTGGCGAGCTCGTAGGCGCGATCGGCCACGTAGTCGACGGGCACCACGTCCACCGGTGAAGAGCGGCGCGCGGGTATTGCGGGAATCGCGCCGCGGGCGATGGCCTTGAGCGGTCCGTAGAGCACGTTGAACGAGGAGGTGCGCCCGGTGCGGCTGTCACCGACGACGATGCTCGGCCGCAGCACCTGCAACGGAAGATGGGCGCCGCGCTCCTGAAGCATCAGCTCGGCCTCGAACTTCGAGCGCTCGTAGCTGTTGCGAAAGCGCTGACCGACATCGAGCTGGTCCTCACCGAAGACCCCGGGCGGCTCGCCGGCCACATAGGCGGTGGACACGTAGGTGAGCCGTTCGAGCCCGTCACAGCGCTCGCCGAGCTCGAGCACGTTGCGAGTCCCCTCCACGTTGACCCGGCGCGATTCGGCCAGGGGCAGATCGAAGGAGACCGAGGCGGCGCAGTGGATCACCGTGCTCACGTCGCTCCTGAGCCGCCGCGCCGTCGCCGGCGCCAGGCCGAGGCCCTTCTGTTCGATGTCGCCGGCGACCGCGGTCAGGCGGGGGTGCGCCGCCAGCCGCCCGGCTGCGGCACGGTCGTCGGGAGCGCGCACGAGGGCGTAGACATGGCGTTCACCGCGCGACAGGAAACGCTGCAGCAGTTCCGTCCCTACGAAGCCCGTGGCGCCGGTGAGGAGCACGGCGCCCATCACTAAGGCGTTTCCGTTATGGCCGCAGCTGAAACACGCGGTCCCGGCCTAGTCTCACGGGCATGGCCTACTCTGCCGCCGAGGCGCGCCAACAGCTGCTCGACACCATCGCCGAGGCGATCGAGGAGCTCGGCTTCGCACTCGCCTACCTCACCGAGGCCTACGAACGGCTCGACGACCACAACGCGGAGCGCCTCGAGGAGGTCTTCTTCCGGCCGGTGCAGTTGGCGTTCGGCCGGGCGCGACGCACCCATGCGGCCTTCGCGGAGCGCCACGGACTGTCCGGACGCAGCTTCGAGGAGCCGTCCCCCGGGCTGTCGCCCAGCGGCGCGCCCGGCTATATCGAGCGTGCCGTCGACGCCGTGGCCGAAGCGGACCTCGCCCTCGTCGCGCTGCAGGACTCGATGCTGCCGGTCGAGGCCGGCGACGAGGAGCTGCGCGCCGGGCTCGCCTCGGTCCGCGACCTGCTCGACGGCCTCGCGGCCCGCGCGCGCGAGCTGGGACGCACGCTCGGGCGCTAGCGTCGCGGGCGAGCCGCCCCTCGACGACCGCGTGGAAGAGCCATCGCGCTCCATCACCCGGCGCGAGGCGTGATCACGGGCGTAGGCTGAGCATCGGAAATGCTCACGACCGCGGAGGGGTGAGGTGGCCCAGAGACAGACAAAGACGACACAGACCAAGACCGCAGGCAAGACAGGTGCCCGTAGCAGCGGCGACAAGGCGTTGGAGCGGTTGCACGACTCCATCGATGCGGCCGAGTCGGCGCTGAAGGACCTCCGGTCCGAGATGAGCCGCGGATCGCGCGAGTTGCTCAAGGACATGGAGACCACGCTGCGAGACGCACGCAAGAACCTCCGCAGGGTGAGCAGGCACGTAACCAAGGATCTGGAGGAGGTCCAGCAGGCGGTCGCGGGCAAGCGAAAGCCCGCGAAGCGGAGGACCGGGACCGCGAGCGGCTCCAGCGCGCGCAAGCGCACGTCCGCCAGAAAGAACTAGCGGCGCTGAGGGGAGAGCGCGCCCGACCACGCCGAGCTCGAGCCGGCCGGGGCGCCATCTCCATCAGGAGCGCATCCGTTGCTCGCCAGCCGGGCCTTCAGCCGCCCGAGCTGAGCTCCGAGCTCCTGGGCGGCCCTCAGCTCGTCGATCGGCGGCCGGCCACCGACTTGGCGGGCCGGCGACGCCGAGACGCAGGCCCCGCCGACGAGGCGACCTCGTCCGCACCGGTGCGCAGCAACTCGGTCCAGCGGTCGGCATCGACCTGCGCGGGCTCGCTCGTCTCCATGAAGTTGATCAGCAGCTGGACGAAGCGAAGCGGATCGTCGAGGTGTGGGAAGTGGCCCGCGTCGGGAAAGATCTCGAGCCGACTGCCCGGTACCAGCCGATGGGCCGCGCGCGCGTGCTCGACCGGGATGATCGGGTCGCGCTCGCCCCAGACGAGCAGGAACGGGAGAGCTCGGGCGAGGTAGAGGCGATCGCGCGCATCCACCCGCTGACCTCGGAGATCGACGATCGTCCTGAGCGTGTGCAGGAACGCCGCGCGCGCCTCGCCGTCGGAGAGCGAGGCATGACCGCGCAGGACCTCCTCCACGTCGGTGTGCACGCGCAACCCGATGCGGCCGAGCAAGTCTCCCACCACCCGGCCGGCCCCGAGCACCTGGTCGTTGACGAGCAGCGGAAGCACGAGCTCAGAGCCCGGAAGGCTGGCGGCCCGCAGCAGCAGCGTGATGTCGCGCCCCAACCCACCGCTGCTCACCAGGACCAGGCGCTCGCAGTGCTCGGGGAACTGGTATGCGAGCTGCATGGCGATACCACCGCCCAGGGAGTGCCCGACGAACGTCGCTCGCTCGTGTCCCAGCGCGGTCAGCAGATCGCGGATCCCGCTCGCGTAGGCCCCCAGCGAATAGTCCCCTCGTGGCTTGGCCGATTCGCCGTGGCCGAGCAGATCGGGAGCGATGACGGTGAAGCGCTCGGCCAGATACGGCAGCACGTTGGCCCAGGTGGCCGATGTCGACGTGATCCCGTGGACCAGCACGACCACGGGTCCGCTGCCCGCCGAGCGGTAGAGGACGCTGTGCCCATGCAGGACGATCTCGTTCAGCCCGTCGAGCTCCGGCTCGGCCGCGCGCGAACTCGGCTCCTCCCGGCTGCCGCCTTTGGGTTGTGACATGAATCCCGAGACTACGGGCTTCTCCTGGCTCACCGTCTTCTCGCGCCCTCGAACACAGCTGCATTCATTTCGCGAAAGCTACGCAGGGGCCGCTGTCCTCGCATCCGCACACCCTTCGTAACCCGGTCCGTAGCAGCTACGGACGTCGCGGCCTGCGGCTTCGGATCGCTACCTGGTGGCAGGGGTCTGCGGGTTTCCCCCGATCGGACGGGCGTGTTCCACGGATATCACGCGGCCGCCCCGGCAGGAGAATCGGTCGATGTTCCAGGTGCGCATCCATGGGCGCGGCGGCCAGGGCGTCGTCACGGCCGCGGAGATGCTCTCCATCGCGGCCTTCATCGAGGGCCGCCATGCGCAGGCGTTCCCGAGCTTCGGCTCCGAGCGCACCGGCGCTCCGGTCGTGGCGTTCTGCCGCATCGACGACAGGGAGATCCGGGTGCGCGAGCCAGTCGGGGAGCCCGACGCGCTGATCATCCAGGATCCCACGCTGCTCCACCAGGTCGACGTGTTCAGCGGGCTCGGCGCCGACGGGTTCATCCTGATCAACTCGGCGCGTAGCTTCGACGGGCTCGGGCTCGGCGAGCTGTTCGAGCGTTTTCGCCGCGAGCACCTGCTGACGGTCCCCGCAACCGAGCTCGCGCGTGAGCACCTGGGAAGGCCGATACCCAACGCCGTGCTGGTCGGCGGGTTCGCGGCGCTCAGCGGCCTGATCTCGCTCGACTCGGTGGCGGCAGCGATCCGCGAGAAGTTCCCCGGAAAGCTGGGCGACGGCAACGCCGCCGCCGCGGCCGCCGCCTTTGATCTGGTGGAGCGGGAGATCAAGGAGCGCACTCATGCTTGAGCAGAAAGAGGGGTCGCACGCGGTCGCGGACGCGGTGGCGCTGTGCCGGCCGGAGGTGGTCTGCGCCTACCCGATCTCGCCCCAGACCCACATCGTCGAGGCGCTCTCCGACAAGGTGCGCACCGGCGAGCTCGCGCCCTGCGAGTACGTGAGCGTCGAGTCGGAGTTCGCGGCGATGTCGGTGGCGATCGGGGCGTCCGCCGCCGGCGCGCGCGCCTACACCGCCACCGCCAGCCAGGGCCTGCTCTACATGTGCGAGGCGCTCTACAACGCGTCCGGGCTCGGGCTGCCGATCGTGATGACATTGGCCAACCGCGCCATCGGCGCGCCGATCAACATCTGGAACGACCACAGTGACTCGATGTCGCAGCGCGACTCCGGTTGGATCCAGCTCTACGCCGAGACCAACCAGGAGGCGCTCGATCTCCACATCCAGGCCTACCGGCTCGCCGAGGAGCTCTCGCTGCCGGTCATGGTCTGCATGGACGGCTTCATCCTCACGCACGCACACGAGCGCGTGGACATCCCGACCCAGGAGCAGGTCGACGCCTTCCTGCCCCCCTTCGAGCCGCGCCAGGTGCTCGACCCGGGCGAGCCGGTCACGATCGGCGCAATGGTGGGCCCGGAGGCGTTCTTCGAGGTCCGCTACCTGATGCACGCCAAGCAGATGCTGGCGCTCGACCTCGTCCCTGAGATCGCCGCCGACTTCAAGGAGGCGTTCGGGCGCGACTCGGGCGGGCTGCTCAGGAGCTACCGCACCGACGACGCCGAGACCGTGATCGTCGCGCTCGGCTCGGTGCTCGGGACGATCGAGGACGTGGTCGACGAGCTGCGCGACCAGGGCGTGAAGATCGGCGTCGTGGGGATCACGTGCTTCCGGCCGTATCCGCTCGACGAGGTGCGCGAGGCGCTCGGCCACGCGCGGCGCGTGGTGGTGCTGGAGAAGGCGTTCGCCGTGGGAGTCGGCGGGATCGTCGGCCAGAACGTGCGCCTCGCCGTGTCGGGGCTACCCACGACGGTGTACGACGTGGTCGCCGGACTGGGCGGCCGGCCGATCACCAAGAAGTCGCTGCACAGGCTGCTGGCCGATGCCCTCGAGGACCGGCTCGAGCGCCAGACCTTCCTCGACCTGAACCTGGAGATCGTCGAGCGCGAGTTGCTGCGCCAGCAGGAGAAGCGCCTGTCGGGCCCGCACGCGGAAAACATGCTGCGCGACATCGGGATCGTCGCCGCGCGCCCCCATTAGGAGGAAACGATCGTGCCCTACCAGGAGATCAAGTTCTACCAAGCAGGCAGCTTCGTGGCGGGCAACCGCCTGCTGCCCGCCGGAAGAGCGATCCGTCCAGGCGCGCACGGAGCGCTCCAACTCTCTCACCTCCGGCCACCGCGCCTGCCAGGGCTGCGGCGAGGCGCTCGGGGCGCGCTACGCGCTCGACGCCGCCATGCGCGCCACCGACGGCCAGCTGATCGCCGCCAACGCGACCGGCTGCCTCGAGGTGTTCTCCACGCCCTACCCCGAGTCGTCCTGGCAGCTGCCCTGGATCCACTCGCTGTTCGGCAACGCGCCGGCGGTGGCCACCGGGATCGCAGCCGCACTCAAGGTCAAGGGCCGCACCGACATCCGCGTGGTCGGCCAGGGCGGCGACGGCGGGACGGTCGACATCGGCTTCGCCTGCCTGTCCGGGATGTTCGAGCGTGGCGACGACGTGCTCTACATCTGCTACGACAACGAGGCCTACATGAACACCGGCGTGCAGCGCTCGGGCGCCACGCCGCCGGGCGCGCGCACGGCGACCACCAAGCCCGTCGGGCCCGAGCCGGGCAACGTGTTCGGCCAGGGCAAGAACGTTCCGCTGATCGCGATGGCCCACGAGATCCCCTACGTGGCCACCGCGACGGTCGCCGAGCTGCGCGACCTCGAGTACAAGGTCGAGCGCGCGATGCAGTTCCGCGGCGCTCGCTACCTGCATGTCTTCGTGCCCTGCCCGCTGGGCTGGGGCTCCGCCTCGCGCGACACGATCCGGATCGCGCGGCTGGTCAAGGAGACCGGGCTCTTCCCCGTGTTCGAGGCCGAGCACGGGGAGGTCGTCGGCGTCTCCAAGATCCGCCGCCAGGTGCCGGTCGAGGACTACCTCAAGCTCCAGCGCCGCTACGCGCACCTGTTCGGGCCCAAGGGCCATCCCGACGTGATCGAGCGCCTGCAGGCGATCGCCGACCGCAACATCGCACGCTTCGGCCTGCTCGCCGACGAGAGCGAGGGAGCGGACCTGCCCGGCGACGCGGACGACGCGGCGGGACTGGGCCCCGAGCGGCCGGAGCCGACGGGCCAGCTTCAGGACGACAGCAACCTGATGCGCCTGCTCACCGAGACGCACGGGGGGCCGCGCTGATGGACAAGCCCTTCGCGATCACTCTCGACGTCGGCTCGAGCCTGGCGAACAAGACCGGCAGCTGGCGCACCGAGCGCGCCGTCTACGTCGACCGGCTGCCGCCCTGCAACCACGCCTGTCCGGCCGGCGAGAACATCCAGCAGTGGCTCTACAACGCCGAGGAGGGCGGCGAGGGCTACGAGCACGCCTGGCGCCAGATCATGGAGGACAACCCGTTCCCGGCGATCATGGGGCGCGTCTGCTACCACCCCTGCGAGACCTCCTGCAACCGCGGCCAGCTCGACGAGACGGTGGGCATCAACTCAGTCGAGCGCTTCCTCGGCGACCAGGCGATCGAACAGGGTTGGACGGTCGAGGTAGCGGCGCCGCCGTCCGGCAAGCGCGTGCTCGTGGTGGGCGCCGGCCCGTCCGGGCTCTCCGCCGCCTACCACCTCACCCGGCTCGGGCACGATGTGACCATCCACGAGGCCGGGCCCCTCGCCGGGGGCATGATGCGTTTCGGCATCCCCAAGTACCGGTTGCCACGCGACGTGCTCGACGCCGAGGTGCATCGCATCCTCGACATGGGCGTCAAGCTCGAGCTGAACGCGAAGGTCACCAACATCGAGGAGTCCATGCTGGAGGGCGGCTTCGACGCCGCCTTCCTGGCGGTCGGCGCCCACATCTCAAAGCGCGCCTACATCCCCGCCGGCGAGTCCGCACACATCCTGGACGCTCTCTCGGTGCTGCGCAGCATGGAGGGCGAGGAGAAACCGATGCTGGGACGCCGCGTGGTCGTCTACGGCGGCGGCAACACGGCGATGGACGTCGCCCGCACCGCCAAGCGGCTCGGCGCCGAGGAGGCGGTCGTCGTCTACCGGCGCACGCGCGAGCGCATGCCCGCCCACGACTTCGAGGTCGAGGAGGCCGAGGAGGAGGGCGTGATGATGCGCTGGCTCTCCACCATCAAGCAGGCCGACGAGGGCAAGCTCCTGATCGAGAAGATGGAGCTCGACGAGACGGGTTTCCCCCAGCCCACCGGCGAGCTCGAGGAGCTGGAGGCGGACTCCGTGGTGCTCGCGCTCGGCCAGGACACCGACCTGTCGCTGCTCGAGGGCGTGGCGGGCATCGAGGTCGAGGACGGCGTGGTCCAGGTGGCGCCGAACATGATGACCGGCCACCGCGGGATCTTCGCCGGCGGCGACATGGTGCCCGACGAGCGCACCGTCACGGTCGGCATCGGCCACGGCAAGAAGGCCGCCCGCTACGTCGACGGCTGGCTGCGCGGGCAGCACTACGAGCCGCCGCCCAAGCACGAGCTCATCACCTTCGACATGCTCAACACCTGGTATTACGCCGACGCCCCGCGGACGGTGCAGCCGCAGCTCGACCCGATACGCCGCCAGGGCACCTTCGACGAGGTGGTCCAGGGCCTGGACGAGTCGAACGCCCTCTTCGAGGCGCGCCGCTGCCTCTCGTGCGGCAACTGCTTCTCGTGCGACAACTGCTACGGCGTCTGTCCAGACAATGCCGTGCTGAAGCTCTCCGAGGCCGTGGCCGCCAACGTGAACGGCTACGCGATCGACCTGGACTACTGCAAGGGGTGCGGAATGTGCGTATCCGAGTGCCCCAGCGGCGCGATCAGGATGGAACCGGAGGAGATCTGATGCAAACACAGGTGTTGACGAAGTGGGTTTACGACTTCGCCGAGGGGTCGCGCGAGATGCGCGAGCTGTTGGGCGGCAAGGGCGCGGGCGTAGCCGAGATGACGCGCCTGCTGGGTGCCGACCTGGTGCCCGCCGGCTTCACCATCACCACCGAGGCATGCGTGGAGTACATGCGCGCCGATCGCACGCCGCCCGAGGGGCTCTCCGAGGCGGTCGACGAGGCGCTGGCGCGCCTGGAAGCGGCCGCCGGCAAGCGGCTCGGCGACCCGCAGGACCCGTTGCTCGTCTCCGTGCGCAGCGGCGCCCGCGACTCCATGCCGGGGATGATGGACACCGTCTTGAACCTCGGCCTGGACAACGCCTCCGTCGAGGGGCTCGCCGAGCGCACCGGCAACCCGCGCTTCGCCTGGGACTCCTACCGCCGCCTGGTGCAGATGTTCGGCGACGTCGTGCGCGGGCTCGAGGGCGCGCGCTTCGAGGATGAGATCGCCCGCATCAAGCGCGAGCGCGGCGTGAGGCTCGACACCGAGCTGGACGCCGACGCTCTGCGCGAGCTCACTGCGCCGTTTCCAGGCGCTCTACGACTTCCCCACCGATCCACGCGACCAGCTCCAGCAGTCGATCGAGGCGGTGTTCGACTCCTGGATGGGCGAGCGCGCGGTCGCCTACCGCCGCATCAACGGGATCCCAGACGACTGGGGCACCGCGGTCAACGTCCAGCAGATGGTCTACGGCAACAGGGGGCCGACGTCGGGGTCCGGCGTGGCCTTCTCGCGCGACGAGGTAACCGGCGCGCCCGAGCCCAGCGGCGACTTCCTGGTCGACGCGCAGGGCGAGGACGTCGTGTCAGGCATGCGCACCCCGCGCGACCTGTCCGAGCTGGCGAGCTGGATGCCGGAGGTGCACGATCGGCTGTGGGAGATCCTGCGCACGCTCGAGCGTCACTACAAGGACATCCAGGACACGGAGTTCACCGTCGAGGACGGGCGCCTCTACATGCTCCAGACGCGCAGCGCCAAGCGACCCGCCCAGGCCGCGGTGCGCTTCGCCGTGGACGCCGTGGATGAGGGTCTGCTGACCCCGGCAGAGGCGATCGCCACGATCGACGCCGGCTCGCTGAAGGCGCTCCTGCATCCGACCTTCGCGCCCGGCGCGCCGTACGAGGTCGTCGCCCGCGGCGTGGCAGCGTCGCCGGGCGCGGCCAAGGGCGCGATCGTGTTCACGGCGCCGGACGCCGTGGCCGCCGCCGAGGACGGACGCGACGTGATCCTGGTGCGGCCGTTCACCGAGGCCGACGACGTCGCCGGATTCCACGCCGCCAAGGGCGTTCTCACCTCCGAGGGCGGCAAGGCCTCGCACGCGGCGCTCGTTGCTCGCGGCATGGGCCGCCCGGCGGTGACCGGCGCCGGCGAGCTGGACATCGACCTGCACGACGGCCACGTGCGGATCGGCGAGCGGGTTCTGCGCGAGGGCGACCTGATCGCGATCGACGGAACCGCCGGCCAGATCACGCTCGACGACGTGCCGCTCGTGACGCCGCAGGTGGACCCGAGCTTCGAGACCGTGCTGGGATGGTGCGACGAACTGCGCACGCTCGGCGTGCGGGCCAACGCCGACTCACCGGAGGACGCGCGCCGCGCACGCGAGTTCGGCGCCGAGGGCATCGGCCTGTGCCGGACCGAGCACATGTTCATGGCCGCCGACCGGCAGCCTCGGATGCAGCGGATGATCATGGCCGAGGACGAGGCCGGGCGGCGCGCCGCGCTCGACGAGCTGCTGCCCCTGCAGCAGGAGGACTTCGAGGGGCTGTTCGCCGCGATGGAGGGATGGCCTGTCACGATCCGGCTGCTGGACCCGCCGCTGCACGAGTTCCTCCCCGACCGCCTCGAGCTCGTGGAGCACATCACCGTGGCGCGCCTGCAGGGCGCGCCGGAGCTGGCGGAGCTCGAGCACCAGCAAGAGCGCATGCGCGCGCTCGAGGAGGGCAACCCGATGCTCGGCACCCGCGGAGTGCGGCTGGGGCTGATCCATCCCGAGATCTACGAGATGCAGGCGCGCGCCATCTTCCGCGCCGTCCGCGCCCTGGACGAGCGCACGGGCCGCGCCCCACGTGTAGAGATCATGATCCCGCTCGTGGCGTACGCCCGCGAGCTGGAGCTCGCCAGCGACCTCGTGATCCGCGTGGCCGCCGAGGAGGGCTTCGAGCCCGGCCGCGACTTCGGCCTCGGCACGATGATCGAGCTGCCGCGGGCGTGCTTCGTGGCCGGCGAGATCGCGCGCCACGCCGAGTTCTTCTCGTTCGGCACCAACGACCTGACGCAGACCGCCCTCGGCTTCTCGCGCGACGACATCGAGGCCCGTGTCGTCCCCCACTACGCCGACAGCGGGATCCTCGAGCGCTCGCCGTTCGCGCGGATCGACGAGAAGGGCGTCGGCGAGCTCGTGCGGATGGCGGTCGAGCGCGGCCGCGCCGCGCGCCCCGGGCTCGAGGTCGGCATCTGCGGCGAGCATGGCGGCGACCCGGACTCCATCCGGTTCTGCCACGCGGCCGGGCTCGACTACGTCAGCTGCTCGCCCTTCCGCGTGCCGATCGCGCGGGTGGCGGCGGCGCAGGCCGCATCCGCAAGCTAACCGTCAGGCCGACGAGGGCACCGGGACCACTACCCGCTCGGCCAGCTCGACCATCCGCGTCGCGTAGCCCCACTCGTTGTCGTACCAGGACACCACCTTGACCTGCGTGCCGTCGATGACACTGGTCAGGGGAGCGTCGAAGATCGAGGAGTAGGGCGACCCGACGATGTCCGTAGCCACGAGCGGCTCCTCGCTGTAGGCCAGGATCCCGGCCAAGGCGCCGGTGTCGGCGCGCTCACGGAAGGCGGCGTTGACCTCGTCGACGCTCGTCTCGCGCTCGGTCTCCACGGTCAGGTCCACGAGCGACCCTGTGGGCAGCGGGACCCGCACTGCATACCCGTGGAGGCGTCCCTCGAGCTCCGGGATCACGATCCCGAGCGCCTTCGCCGCCCCAGTGGAGGTGGGGACCAGGTTGATCGCGCCGGCCCGCGCCCGGCGGAGGTCCGAATGCGGCCCATCGAGCAGGTTCTGGTCGGAGGTGTAGGCGTGCACGGTGGTCATCAGGCCGTGCCGGATCCCGACCGTCTCATGCAGCACCTTTGCCACGGGCGCCAGGCAGTTGGTGGTGCAGGACGCGTTCGTGATCACGTCGTGCGCCTCGGGGTCGTAAACCTCGTCGAAGTTCACGCCGAGCACCACGGTGGCGTCCGCCGGCTCGCTTCCCTTGGCCGGCGCGGAGATGATCACCTTGCGCGCGCCGGCGTCGAGGTGCTGTGCCGCCGCCGCCCGGGTACGAAAGCGGCCGGTGCTCTCGATGACGACGTCCACGTCGAGCTCGCCCCAGGGGAGGGAGGCCGGCTCAGGCTCGGAGAGCACCCGGAGCTTGGACCCATCGAAACTGATCGCCCCATCGCTCTCCGTCACCGTGCCGGGGAAGCGGCCGTAGACCGAGTCGTGCCGCAGGAGCGCCGCCAGGGTGGTCGCGTCTGCAACGTCGTTTACCGCCACGACCTCGATATCGGCGCCGCTCTCGACGGCCGAGCGCAGGAATGCGCGACCGATGCGGCCGAAGCCGTTTATGGCGACCTTGACTGGCATGACTCTCCTAGTGTCGGGTGACGTTGCCGAACCGTATGTCTGCACGGGTCACGCTCCATCGGGGATTCCCCGCGGACCGAGTGGGTAGTTGGCCTTAGAGCCCGCCCTCGGGGCGCGCGCTCAGCTCGTCCACGAGCTCGGCGACGGCTCGCTCGACCCTCGGGCTGAGACCGCTCCCGGCGGCGAAGCACTCGCCTTCGATCCCGAAGACGAGGAGCCGCGCGGGCAGGCGCCCGAGCGCGCGGCCGAGCTCGACCGCCTCGGCCAGACCGAGCGAATGGCTCGACCCGTGACACAGCTCGGACGGGAGCCGCTCGCGTCCGGGGTCGAGGCGGTGGATCGTCCCCGGCGCCGCGCCGGAGCTGACCGCATCGACCACGAGCGCCTCAGAGACGCCCTCCCAGGCCTCGAGCAGGGCGACGGGCTCACCCTCCAGCTCGAGAATGCCGACCGAGGCCGGCAGCCGGCCTCGGAGGCGCCAGGCCACGGCGAGGCCGGCGGCGTCGTCGCGGCGCCACTCGTTCCCGAGGCCGATCACGAGCGTCACCCGCGGTCGACCTCGAGGCTGAGGAAGTGCGTCGCGCACGAGATGCACGGGTCGAAGTTGCGGATCGCCTGCTCGCAGCGCAGGCGCAGCGGCTCGTCGGGAAGGTCGACGTTCCGGTCCACGAGCGCATGCAGATCCTCCTCGATGGTGCTCTGGTTCTGTGAGGTGGGGGGCACGATCCGCGCCTCCAAGATCGTGCCTTCCTCGTCGATGCGGTAGCTGTGCCAGAGCATGCCGCGCGGGGCCTCCGTCCACCCGTAACCGATGCCTGCGCGCGCCGGCACATCGACCGCCGGGCGCTCGGGCTCCTCGTAGCCGTCGATCAAGCGGAGCGCTTCATCGAGCGCGTGGAGGATCTCGACGCTGCGAACGAGGATGCTGCGAAACGGATTGCGGCACACGGGCTCCAGCCCCGCCTCCGCCGCCGCCTCGCGCGCGAGCGGTGAGAGGCGCTCCCCGTTCAGGGCGTAGCGTGCCAAGGGCCCGACGAGGTAGGAGCCGCGCTCGCGCAGGCGGGAGTGGAGGGCGTTCGAGTGAGGTACCTGCTCCTCGAGGAAGTGCTCGTCGTACTCGGCGGGGCCTATGTCGAGGCCACGGCTCGAGGCAAGCCGTCCGCGCTCGAGCGGATAGTCGTCCGGGTGCCGGAGAGCGACGAACTCGTAATGCCGCTCGAGCTCGGGGAAGTCGAGCGTCCCCGCCCAGCCCACCGTCTCGCGCGCGAGCTCGCGCGCCACCTTCAGCCGTTCGGCCAGCGCACGCAGGTCGCGCCTCGCGGGCGCCCGCCAGAAGCCGCCCACGCGCACGTTGATCGGGTGGACCTCGCGGCCGCCGATTACCCGGATCAGCTCGTTGCCGGCCTTCTTGATGCGCAGCCCACTCTCCACCAGCTCGCGATGGTCCCGCGCCATCGCGATCGCGCTCTCGTAGCCGAGGAAGTCCGCGGCGTGGAGCATGAACACGTGCAGAGCGTGGCTCTCGAGCCACTCGCCGCAGTAGATCAGCCGGCGCAGCAGGCGAATGGGCTCGTCCACGCTCACGCCGCACGCGTCCTCGACAGCCGCGCAGGCGCTCATCTGATAGGCGACCGGGCAGATGCCGCAGATGCGCGCGGTGATGTCCGGCAGCTCGGTGTAGCGCCGGCCGCGTAGGAACGCCTCGAAGAAGCGCGGAGGCTCGTAGATACGCAACTCGACGCGCTCGACCTTCGAGTCACGGATCCGCACGTGCATCGCGCCCTCCCCCTCGACGCGGGCGAGGACGTCCGTCGTGATCGTGCGCGTTGGGCGTGGCCCTTCAACGCTCATGAGCCTCGCTCTCCTCTCGGAACGGCGGCGCGTTGGCATTGAAGGTGCGGTACAGGCGAACGAGGTCGGCGTCCTCTGCCCCGAGCCCTCCCAGCCAGCCCGACAGCGCTGCCGCGTTGGGCGTCTCCATCGGTCCATAGCAGCCGTAGCAGCCGCGGTCGTAGGCCGGGCACAGCGCTCCGCAACCGGCGTGGGTGACCGGCCCCAGGCAGGGCGTGCCACGGGCGACCATGATGCAGACGTTGCCGCGGCGCTTGCACTCGAGGCAGACGCTGCTCGAAGGGATCGCCGGTCTGCGCTCATGGAGGAAGGCGCTGATCACCTCCAGCAGCTGCCGCTTGTCGATCGGGCATCCGTGCAGCTCGAAGTCCACGTGCACGTGATCGGCGATGGGGGTCGAGGTCGCGAGAGTCGACACGTACTCGGGCGAGGCGTAGACGACGGAGAGGAAGTCCTCGACGTCGGCGAAGTTACGCAGCGCCTGGATGCCGCCGGAGGTGGCGCACGCCCCGATCGTCACGAGCCGCCGGGACTGCGCGCGCACCGTCCGGATCCGCTCGGCGTCCTCCGGTGTCGTCACCGAGCCCTCGACCAGGGAGAGGTCATACGGGCCGCTCACCGTCTCCCTGCGCGCCTCGACGAAGTAGGCGATCTCGATCTCATCCGCCAGCGCCAGCAGTTCGTCCTCCAAGTCGAGCAGGCTGAGCTGGCAGCCGTCGCACGAGGCGAACTTCCAGACGGCCAGCTTCGGGTTGCCCGCCATCAGAGCTCCCGGACCCGCAGCAGCGGCTCGACGGCGCCCAGCGTGAGCACCGGGCCGTCCTTGCAGATGAACAGGTGCTGGAGCTGACAATGGCCGCACAGCCCGATCGCGCAACCCATGTTGCGCTCCAGCGAGACGAAGATCCGATCCTCCGCGAAGCCGCGATCCGCCAGGGCGGCGGCCGTGAAGCGCATCATCACCTCGGGTCCGCATACGAGCGCGACGGCGTCGGTGGGGTCGACGTCGGCGCGGGACACGAGGCTCGGGACCACACCCACGCGACCGCGCCAGCCGGCGGACGCCCGGTCCACGATCACCTCGACCTGGGCGTCGAGCCGGCCCCGCCAGCGCTCGAGCTGGCCGCGGTAGAGCAGTTCCTCCGGCGCACGCCCGCCGTAGAGCAGCGACACGCTGCGGAAGCGCTCCCGGTTTGCCAGAAGGTGGTGGACGACCGGACGCAGCGGCGCCAGCCCGACCCCGCCGGCGACTACCAGCACGTCGCGCCCCTCGGCCGCCCGGAGCGGCCAGGACGTGCCGAACGGCCCCCGCACACCCACGGCCTCGCCGAGCGCCGCGGCGCAGAGCGCGGCGGTGACCGCACCCAAGGAGCGGATCGTGTAGACGAGCGGACCGGGCCGCGTGAGGTCGCCGCTCACCGAGATGGGCACTTCGCCCTTTCCGAAGGCGTAGAGCATCGCGAACTGCCCCGGCGCGAAGCCGGGCAGGGCCCCATCCTGCTCGGGCGTCAGCTCGAGCGTCCACGTATGGGCGGTCTCCTGCGAGCGCCGGGTGATCCGGAAGGCCTCGGGAACCATCGCCCCACGGGTGGGAGCGGTGTCAGCCGGCGCCGTGGTCATAGAGATCGAGTAGCCGGAGCCGGGTCGCCTGCAGGCGCTCGACGATCACCCCGGTGAAGCGGCTCAGGAGCTCGTACCCGAGGTCGTGGTCCTTCTCGCACTTGGCGCGCAGGCAGGCGCCGTCGAAGCACATCGCGTGGGTGGGCGCAAGGGCGCGCGCGTCGAACATCGTCCTGTAGGGCGGCACGAGCCAGGACCAGCCGACGAGGTCGCCGTCGTGCAGCGTCTCGATCACGAGCGCGCCGCGCTGCGGAACGAAGGTCTCGAGTGCCACGTCGCCGCGGCGAAGCACATAGAAGTCGCTCGCCGGCTCGCCCTCGCTCATCAGGTGCTCGCCGGCGGCGAAGACCCGGTTCGTGCCGCAGCCGGCGATCAGCTCGCGGTGCTCCGCGGGCAGGCCCGCCAGGGCCGGCACGTCGCCGAGGAGAGCGTCAATGGTCAGCATCGCCCCCCCCGTCCGTGGCGCGGATGACCGCCGCCTCCTCGGTGATGTCGATCGCGACCGGGCACCAGGTGATGCAGCGGCCGCAGCCCACGCAGCCCGACGTGCCGAACTGGTCGATCCAGGAGGCGAGCTTGTGGGTCATCCACTGGCGGTAGCGCGCCTTTCCCGAGGCGCGCACGCTGCCGCCGTTGACGTAGGAGTGCTCGAGCGAGAAGCAGGATTCCCAGCGGCGCACCCGCGTGGCCTCCTCACCGGCAAGATCGGTCACGTCGTCAACGCTGCTGCAGAAGCAGGTCGGGCAGACCATCGTGCAGTTCCCGCACGTCAGGCAGCGGTCGGCCACCTCGTCCCAGCGCGGGTGCTCTTGGTTGCGGTAGAGCAGGTCTCTGATGTCGGTGGTGTCGAGCGAGCGGCCCATCTGGGAGGCGGCGCGCTCGACCGCACGCTCGGCGGCCTGCTCGTCGCTGGTCTCGGCAGCGCGGGACGGGATCTCGTTCAGCACCTCCGCCCCCCGCTCGCTCCCCACCTCGACGAGAAAGCGGTGCCGGCCGCCGTCCAGCAGCTCGGTGAGCGCCAGGTCGAAACCGGACTCCGCGCGAGGCCCCGTGCCCATCGAAACGCAGAAGCAGGTCGCCGCCGCCTGGCCGCAGTTGACGGCGACGATGAAGGCATGCTCGCGGCGGGCGCGGTAGTCGTCGTCGCCCCAGGGGCCCTCGAGGAAGGTGCGGTCCTGCACTGCGATGGCGTGCAGGTCGCACGACCGAACGCCGATCAGCGCGTAGCGCGGCCGCTCGGAGGCATCCTCGTGCACCTCGAGCTCACCCTCAGCGGAGCGCCGGGCCTTCCATAACGCGAGGGTCGGAGGGAAGAGCAGCCGCTTCCACGACTCTGGGCCGACGTTGTGCCCGAAGAGGGCGTCGTCGTCCCTGCGCTCGAGCCGGTAGCTGCCGCCCTCCTGCACGTCGGTCCAGCCGGCCGGCAAGTCGGCGGTGGATTCGAGCGCCTCGTAGACGATCGCCCCCTGCCGGACGGTGGGTCCGACCGGCGTGAAGCCGCGCTGGCGCAGCGCGTGGAGGAGCTGGTCCAGCGCCTCGCGCTCGAACACCTGCGGGGAGCGCTCCGTTTGCATGTCGCGCCGTAGCGTAGGTGCGCGGCGGCCGCCGCGCATGCGGGGTTTCCCGCAGCGCCTGCTCGGCGAACCCGCGGCGACCGGCTCGCTCGGCAACGAGCCCCGCGCGCGCTCGCTGCGTCAGTAGTTCGCCGCGCTGCTGCAGGTGGCTTCTCCGGATGGCATCCGGCCGCAGGCGAACAACGATTCCGCGGTGTGATCTCCAGGCTCGACATCGCCGCCGGCGTCGCCAGGGGCCCGGCATGATCGGCAGCGCCGCGGTCGGCTGAGCCTCCCGGGTATGGGCGTGACCTTGTTCAAGGCGCGGGACGAGCCCCCGCTCGACGTCGTCATCGCCGGCGGCGGCGTGGCGGGACTCGAGGCGCTGCTCGCGCTCCACCGGCTGGCAGGCCCGCGCGTGCGGATCGACCTGCTGGCCCCCGAGCGTGAGTTCGTGTACCGGCCGCTCGCTGTGGCCGAGCCGTTCGGGCTCGCGCGCCCGGCACGGATCGACTTGGCCGAGTTTGCCGCCCAGCACGGCGCGCGCCACCGCCGGGACGCGCTGGCGAGCCTCGACCCCGGACGCCAGACCCTGCACACGGCCAGCGGACGCACGCTGCACTACGACGCGCTGCTGCTCGCCGTCGGGGTCAGGCCCGTCGAGGCCGTGAGCGGCGCGCTCACGTTTCGCGGGCCCGCCGATGTCGAGGCCTTCGAGGGCCTGCTCGGAGAGCTCGAGCGCGGACGGGTCCGCAGCGTCGCCTTCGCGCTGCATCCCCGCACCAGTTGGCCGCTGCCGCTGTACGAGCTCGCGCTCCTGTCGGCTGCGCACCTGCGCGGGCACGGGCACGATGTCGAGTGGGCTCTCGTCACGCACGAGGGCGCACCGCTTGAGGTCTTCGGCGCGCGCGCCAGCCGCGAGGTCGCGGAGCTGCTCGAAGAGGAGCGCTTCGAGATCGTCACGTCGCGCGTGCCGCGCAAGGCAAGCGGCGGGCGTCTCCTGCTCGAGGACGGCGGCGAGCTGGAGGCGGAGCGCGTGGTGGCGATGCCCGAGTTGCGCTTGCCCTTCCTTCCTGGCGTCCCGCGTGGAGCGGGAGGCTTCATCCCCACCGACGGCCTCGGCCGGGTGAAGGGCCTGACGCGCGTCTTCGCGGCGGGGGACGCCACCTCGTTCCCGATCAAGCAGGGCGGACTGGCGGCTCAGCAGGCGGACGCGGCCGCGGCCACGATCGCGGCGCTCGCCGGAGCGACTGTCGAGCCGCGCGCACCGGATCTCCTGCTCCGCGCGGCGCTCCTGACCGGCTCCGCGCCGCGCTTCCTTCGGGCCGCCCTATCCGACCGCGAGGCAACCTCCACCGCGGGCCGCAATGTCCTGTGGTGGCCCCCCGGCAAGATCGCGGCCCGCTACCTCGCCTCCTACATCGCCGGGCGGACCGAGGGTGGGCAGCCGCCGCCGCTCGACGACGTCGAGGTGCTCCTCGGCGAAGAAGCCGAAGTGGCCGAGGCCGACCGCACGGCGGCCCTCGAGCTGGCGTTCACCGCGGCGGACGCGGACGCCGGCTGGCGAGACTACGAAAGCGCCCTCAGGTGGCTGGAGGTGGCCGAGAAGCTGAACGTGTCCCTTCCGCCCGCCTACGCCGAGAAACGTGATGAGTGGACCCGCTACCTCGCCGGCGCTCGACGGCTCGGCGGCTGATAGCGGCGCCGGCACTCGCGAGCGGCCTCCAGCATCTCGGTCAGCTGCGCCTGGGCGAGCAGTTCGCGGGTCTCCAGACTCTGGAAGGACCCTGTGCTGCCCACCGCAACGCTGACCGCTCCCGCGTCCACCGATGTCGGGGCGTCGAAGATGCAGAGGCCGTCGTGGGGCCCGAACATCCAGTAGACGGCCTCCATCGTGCCGTTGGCCGCCTCGACGACGGCGCGGGCCTGAGCCTCTCGATCTCTTGGGCTCTCGACCATCGAATCCCAGGCCTCAGGCGTGTATGTGAAAAACAGCGCGTACTTCGCCATGTCCCCTCCGATACCGAGGGTGCGGATCAAGGGTATCCCTGGCGGCGATGCGCCGCCGATCGCGACGATAGCGCGGCGAAGCGCGGATAGGGTTGTGGCCAATGCCTCCGCCGGGTTCCTGATGCTCGCCGCCCGCGCCGTCATCCTCGACTTCAACGGCACCGTTGCCGACGACGAGGCCCTGCTCATCGGCATCTACGAGGAGCTGCTGCGGGAGCATGGCCTCGTTTTCGAGCGCGCGCACTATTCCCGCTACGCCGGCCTGCCCGACGAGGCGATGTTCGGGCGCTTGTTCGAGGCCGACGGACGGCCGCTGGAGGCGGCCACAGCGGATCACCTGCTGCGCGAACGCGTCGCACGCTACAGGTCAGCGGTGAGCGAAGGCCATCCTGTCGCCGACGAGACGGCCGCCTTCGTGCGGGCCGTCGCGGCCCAGGTGCCCGTGGGCATAGCTTCAGGCGCGTTCCGAGAGGAGATCGAGCACGTTCTGGAGCTTGCGGGCCTGGCCGAGCTCGTTTCGGTCATCGTCTCGATCGACGAGGTCCGGGCCGGCAAGCCGGACCCCGAGAGCTTCCGCGCGGCGCTGGACCACATCAACCGAGACGAGCGCGCCGCAATCGCGCCCGAGCACACCGTGGTGGTCGAGGACGCGACCGATGGTGCGCGTGCCGCCCGTGCTGCCGGGATGCGCTGCGTGGCCATACGCGGCGGTGCGTATGACGAGACCAGCGGGGTGGCCGATCTCGTCGTCGACCGCCTCACGGTCGATCTGGCGGGCACGCTGCTATGCGCGGGGCCATGAACGCCGACGAGCTCGTGGCCGCGGCGATCGAGGCCGTGCCGGAGCTCCGCGGCGCCGATAGCGTCGAGCGGCTGGCGGGGCTCACCAACACCAACTTCAAGGTCGAGTCCCCGGCCGGGACCTTCGTCGTTCGCATCGACGCGCCCGACTGCGACGTGCTCGACATCGACCGCGAGAGTGAGCTGGCCAACTGCGCGGCGGCGTCCGCCGCCGGAGTGGGGGCGCCGTTCGTCGCCTGGCTGCCAACGGAGCGCGTGCTGATCATGCGCTTCCTGGAGGGGCGGACGCTGACTCCCGAGGACCTGCGCCGCGGCGACCGGCTCGAGGAGGTCGCCGCCCTGCTGCGGCGCCTGCACGCTGGCTGCCGTTTTCAAGGGAGCTTCGACATGTTCCGTCGCCAGCGCGACTACCAGGCCACCGCGCTGGCTCGTGGGTTCGCGCTGCCCGACGGCTACCTGCGCTACCAGGGCCACGTGCGCCGGATCGAGCGGGCCTTCGCCACACATCCCATGTCCCCGGCGGCCTGTCACAACGACGTGGTGGCCGAGAACCTCATCGACACCCCCTCGGGCCTACGGCTCATCGACTACGACTACTCCGGCAACAACGACCCCTGTTCGGACCTCGGTGATGCATGGTCGGAGTCCCATCTGTCCCTCGAGCAGCTCGAGCAGCTCGTGGGCCACTACTTCGGCGAGCCATACCCGGCGCTTGTGGCCCGCGCCCGGCTGTGGGCGCTGATGTCGAAGTACGGCTGGACGCTGTGGGCGGTGCTGCGCCACAACGTCAATCCCAATCCCGAGCTCATGGCCTGGGGTCTGGGGCTTTACGCGGAAGCCGCCGCGGAGTTCGACGACGACGAGTTCGAGCACCTGCTCGAGTACGCGGCCACCCCGCCGCGCCTGGCGAGCCGCTGACCGCTGACGCCGATCCGTAGTCCTCCCCGATGGGCGAGCCGGTCCTGCTACGTAGGCTGGCGCGGCCGATGCCACCACCAGAAGAACCGCCGAAGGTCACGGTCTTCGGGCCGAGTCCGCTGCTCACCGTGACCATCGAGGGGCGGCCCGACGGAGGCGACGACATCCACCTCCACGCCGGCGGGCAGGGCGTTTGGGTCACCCGGACAGCCGCGGAGCTCGGCGTCAATCCGATCCTCTGCGGGTTCCTCGGCGGGGAGGTCGGCGAGGTGCTGGGCCCGCTGCTCGGGGCGCTCCCGGGCGAGCGCCGGCTGGTGCGAACGGCGACTCGCAGCGGTTGCTCCGTGCTCGATCGCCGCGAGGGAGAGCGGCGGCTCTTGTCCGGCTCCTGGAGCGGACCCGTCTCTCGCCACGAGCTCGACGACCTGGTGTCGCTCACCTCCACCGCTGCGCTACGCAGCGCGGTGCTTGCGGTCTGTGGCGCGTTTCCCGACGGAGTGCTCCCCCCTGAGGTCTACGGGAGACTCGTCTCCACGGCCCGCACGAACGGCGTGCGGGTCTTCGTCGACCTGTCACGCTCGTCGCTTGACAGCGCGCTCGACGAAGGGCCCGACCTCGTCAAGATCAACGACTGGGAGCTCGCCGAGTGGCTGGGTGCCCCGGTCGACGGCCGGCGCTGGCGACCGGCGGCGGAGCACCTGCTCGAGCGCGGTGCCCGGTCTGCGGTCGTGACCCGCGCCGGCGAGCCGGCGCTCGCGCTGCGCGACGGCCAGGCCTGGGAGGTCGTGCCGCCTCGGCTCGAGCGCGGATTTCGCGAGGGCTGCGGCGACTCGATGCTCGGGGCCATGGCGGCGGCGGTCGCCACCGGCGAGGGCTGGGAACGCTCGCTGGTACTCGGCGCGGCCGCCGGCGCCGCCTGCTTCATGCGCCGCGGCCTGGGGAGCGCGAAGTGGTCCGTGATCGAAGAGCTGGCCGAGCGCGTGGAGCTGCGCCAGCTCTGACCGCGACCGTTGGACACCGCGGCTGCTAACGGCGCGGGGACGAACGCAAAGTCCCGGACTCGCTCGAAAGCAGCGGCTCGTCGGCACGGAGCTACCGCCGCTTCGGCGGAAACGGGATCGCGACGTCCAGGCCGGCCAGGATCGCCGCGGGCGCCTCGCGCGCCACCCAATCGAGGTGCGGCGCCAGCGTGGCCGCCTCGCGCAGAGCCTCCAGGCCAAGGGACAGCCTGACGGGGCGGCCCGCCCTGGAGCTGTGAGCATCGCTGCCCAGCAGGTGTACGACCCCCTGCCGGGCCAGATCCATGATCACGGGGGCGGCGTGCTCGTGCTCGAGCATCGCGGCCGTCACCTGTACCAGCGCGCCGCGGTCAACCAGGCGGGCCAGGTGGCCGCCCAAATCTCCGTGTGCGTGACGCTCCGGGTGCGCGATCACGCTGCCAAAACCGCGCCGCTCCAGCGCCACCACCGCCGCGTCGAGCGAATCCGTGAGCGGGCCCGGAGCGGGCTCCAAGAGGACCCAGCGCCCTGCTCCTCCGAGCGAAACCGCGCGCAGCTCGGCGTCGTCGAGACGGGGCAGGGCCGTCTCGGAGACCTCGCCACCCGTGGTCACGCGGGTGGGGATCCCATTGCGGCCCAGCTCAGCATTCAGCTCCGCCACGCGACCGGCGAGCTCTCCGGCCACCACGTCGTGGTCGTGCCTGATGTGAGGCGTCGCGCACACGATGCGGATCCCGTCGGCCTGCGCCTGCCTGGCCATCCCGAGCGCGTCCTCGAGGTCGAGGGCGCCGTCGTCGAGGGCCGGCAGGATGTGGCAGTGGAGATCGATCACGTCGGGCGGCGACCGGCAGGCTAGTCGGGTCCGCCCGTGCCACGGGGAAACACCAGCAGCGGACAGGGCGCCGACTGCATGAGCTCGGCCGCAACCGAGCCGAGCCACGTGCGAAGCAACGGGCCATAGCCGCGCGAACCGAGCATGAGCAGGTCGATGCCCATGTCGGCCTCCTCGCGCAGCACCGTGGCGGCGGCGCCCGTGCGGATGCGCCCCTCGGCGCGCAGCTGCGGCGGGCAGCGCTCCACCGCAGTGCCCGCCGCCTCCCGCAGCGTCTCGTGGCGCGACAGGTTGTCGTAGGGCCCCTCGAGGGGGGTCAGCGCCACGATCACGCGCATCGTCGCCTCGGCCCGCCGGGCGAGGTCGATCGCTCCGCCGAGCGCCCGCTCGGCCTCCGCAGAGCCGTCGAAACCGACCCCCAGGACGCGCAGCCGGTCCACGTCCTGAGCGTGGTAGCCGCGCGGGGCCAGCGCCACGGGACAGGGCGCACCCTGCAGCACCGCGCGGCCGACACTGCCTGCGAGCACCGCTCCCAGGCCGCTGTGGTGCGAGGAGCCGACCACCAACAGGTGAGCCCGCTCGCCTTCGGCGAGCTCGAACAACCCGCGAGCGGGCGAGGCGGACACCACCGCCCGCCGCTCGAGGTCCTCGCCGGCCGCGCCGGCGAGCGTCCGCTCGGCCGCGTGCTCCAGCCGCGAGCGCGTCTCGTGGCCGCGCGGCCGGGGGTGCGGCACTGCCTTCACGCAGGCGGCCAGCAGCTCGGCACCCAGCGGCGGTGCAAGCAGCCGTGCCAGCGCGAGCGCGTCCTCCCCCTCCGCGGTGCCGTCGTAGCCGATCACGAGCTTCCGTGCCATCGATCAGTCAGCGCTCCGCCGTCGCACCGCGGACCAGCGTACCTACGCCGGGGGTGCGGGCAGTGGAAAGCTACGCGTCGTGCGCGACGG
This sequence comes from uncultured Thermoleophilaceae bacterium, assembly GCA_963813495.1. Lineage (GTDB taxonomy): Bacteria > Actinomycetota > Thermoleophilia > Solirubrobacterales > Thermoleophilaceae > JACVRW01. The sequence continues at coordinate 343,180 of CAWEZC010000010.1, read as the reverse complement.
CGGCCACCCGCCCTGCGGCGTGTTCTGGCCGATCGGAAAGCCGAGCTGCTGGCCTTGGCCGACCTCATAAGCGTCCGTACTTCCCCGCGTCCGGCCTGTGGCGAGCTCCGGATGTCGCTCCGCCCCGCCTGCCTCAGGATCGGTGGCCCACTTCTGACCGGGAGGCAATGACGATGTCGACTACCAGCCCTCAACCGACCGTTACAGGCGGTCCGACCGCCACCTACCGGGCGGCCGTCGTGCACGACTTCGACAGCCCGCTGACCGTAGACGCGGTTGCGAGGCCTCCACTCGGACCCGGTGAGGTGCTCGTCAAGGTGGAGGCGTCAGGTCTCTGCCATACCGACATCCACGCCGCGCATGGCGACTGGCCGGTGAAGCCGTCGCCGCCCTTCATTCCCGGGCACGAAGGCGTCGGGATCGTCGCTGAGCTGGGACCCGGCGTGAGCGAGGTGGTGGCGGGTGATCGCGTCGCAATGCCCTGGCTGGCGTACGCCTGCGGCAGCTGCGACTACTGCGTTTCCGGCTGGGAAACGCTCTGCCTCTCGCAGGAGAACATGGGCTATTCGGTCGACGGAGGCTTCGGAGAACTCGCGAAGGCCTATGCCCGTTATGTCGTCAAGGTTCCGGACGGGATCGATCCGTTCGACGCGGCGCCGCTCACCTGCGCGGGCGTGACCACGTACAAGGCGATCAAGGTCGCGGGTACCCGCTCGTCGGACCTCGTGGCCGTGTTCGGCGCCGGCGGGCTTGGCCACCTGGCGATCCAGTATGCGGCGATCGCCGGCGCACGCGTGGTTGCCGTGGACCTCATCGACGAGAAGCTCGAGCTCTCCCGCGAACTCGGCGCCGAGTTCACCGTGAATGCGGCGAAGGAGGACCCGGTGGAGGCGATCCAGCGGCTCGGCGGCGCCGATCAGGCGATTGCGCTCGCCGTCTCGCCCCGATCGTTCGAGCAGGCCTACGGATCGCTGCGGCGCGGCGGGACGCTGGTGTTCGTCGCGCTGCCCGCCGAGAACGAGGTGAGGCTGCCGATCTTCGAGACCGTGCTCAATGGGATCTCAGTGATCGGCTCGATCGTGGGCACGCGCACCGATCTGCGGGAGGTCTTCGAGCTGCACGCGGCCGGCAAGACGAGGGTCATCAGCGAGGTGCGCCCGCTCGACGAGGTCAACGAGGCGATCGCGGACGTCGAGGCCGGCCGGGTGGCTGCCCGCATCGTCCTCGAGCCGTAACCCCGGCTGCCGGCGCCCTCGCTGCGGTCGCCGAGGGCCGGCCGCAGCTATTCGGCGCCCGCAGCGATCAGCCGGTTTCGCCGGTGGGCCTCGATGAAGCGACCATTGGCCAGGGCCGCGCAGATGGCGAGCTCGCCGGCAACGAGGGTCGCTCCCACGATCTCGGCGAACTTCCGGGCCGTGCCATCACCGTCGCAGCCGAGCAGGGCCAGGCACTCCCGCTGCGTCGGGAGGGTGGTCCCACCTCCAACCGTGCCGACCACGAGGTTCGGCAGCCGCGCGGCCACGTAGAGATCGTCCGTGCCGACGAGCTCGAAGTCCAGAAAGCCGATGCTCGCGTTGACGATCTGAGCTACATCCTGCCCGCACGCGATGTAGATGGCGGCCAGGCCGTTCGCAAGATGTGCGTTGGCGCCGAGCGCACCCGCCAGCATGGTGCCGAGTCGCCCCGAGGCCGCGAACTCGACCAGCTCGGCGGACGTCGTGCCGAGGTGTTCCTCGACGACTTTCGCCGGCAGCGTCAGGTCGATCGCCACCTCCTTGCCGTAGGGCCGGAAGAGGTTGATCGCGGCAGGCTTCTTGTCGCTCGAGTAGTTGCAGCGGAGGTACCACCGCTCGCACGGCACCGCCTCCGCGACATGACGGCAGACCCGGTCGACCGCGAGATTGACCATGTTGAGGCCCATCGCATCCCCCGTGCTGAACACGAACTGTGCAAAGACACGCCGGCCGAACACCTGCGGACGGAGCTCCACCAGGCGGCCGTGAGCGGTGGTCTCAGCGGCCAGGGCCTGGAGCTCGGGCAGGTGATCGTCGAGCCAGCCTGCCAGGGCGAGCGCGTCACGCGTCGTCGCGACCACGAAGCACGGGGTGATGTCGAGCGCGTCCGCCACCACGTACGCGTTGGCGCCACCCGCCTCGCTGATGGCCCTCATGCCGTACTGGTAGGTCGTGACGAGGGTCCCCTCCGTGGTCGCGAACGGCACGAAGAACAGCCCGTCGGCGTACTGCCCGTTGACGCGGATCGGGCCCCCTATGCCGAGCGGGATATGGGTCGCACCCACGAGGTTCTCGATGCTCCCGCGGGTCTCCTCGGGCGCGAACGCCATCCTCGCGGCCGCCTCGAGGGCATGTCCGGTGTTGTGCGCGAGCCAGGCTCGTCGCATCGCCGGATTGGCTCCCAGGATCTGGTGCATGGATCATCGTCTCCCAGTTGAAAGCTTGGGAACCGATGACACCACCAACGGCCCACCTGCACCAGCGGGGAAACCACGGGCCGGGGACCGGACTTGCCGCAACGCGGGATAGGAGCAGGCCGCTCGGGCGTCGCCCTCAGAGGGCGCCGGCCCAGCGGCCGTCGAGCGGCCGCGGGGGCCCGGGCGCCGGGTTTCCGGCCACCGCCATCACCCAGTCCGGCTCGGCCCGCCACCAGCCCGCGGCGTGCCCGCCGCCATCCGCCCAGGTCACGGCGAGCCGACGCCATCCCGGCGTCGCGGAGTCGATCCCGTCGGGCGCCACCACGGCGTCGCGCACGTCGAGGCGCAGCCCCTCGCGGCGCACCTTCGCGGCGGCTTCCTTGCCGGTCCAGAGGAGGTTGGCCACCAGATCGCGCCGGTCGGCGCGGGCGCGGGCCACGAGCGCGCGCTCCGCCGGCATGAACCAGTCGTTCAGGAAGGCGCGGCTGCGCGGCTCGATCAGCTCGAGGTCGCAGCCGAGCGTCGTGTGTGCCTCGCCCACCACAGCGAGCGCGCGCCCCGCCCGATGGCTGAGAGACAGCGAGACCGGGGTCCGGCCACCGTCGAGCCAGGGCTCCGGGGCGCCGCCGGGCGCCGCTCGCACCTCCACCCGTCCGGGCTGCACGCCCATCCAGACCGCCAGCGCGGTCTTTGCCGCATAGCGCCCGAGCCGCCAGTCCGCACGGCGCCTTTCGAACCCGAGCCCGGCCAACACCTCGATCTCGCCGGGACCGAGCCAGCCGTCGTCCGCAGGGACGTCAGCGAGGGAACGGGTCAGCCAGCCCAGCGACGTCATGGGCCGCCTCGTCCCGCTCGAGTGAGCGGCACATCCCACGCTCTACCGCGTCGATCAGGAACGGGCGCAGGGAGGCGGGGGCGATGATGCGGCTGACCGATCCCATGCGCAGCGCTCGCTCCACTGAGTGGACGGAGTCGAACTCCGCCGCCAGCTCTCCCAGCCGCTCGGCGTGCACCTCCGACCAGGCGGCAGCGCGCTCGGCTCGCAGGCGCTGACGCTGCGCCCCCTCGGCGGCCTCGATGCGCTGATCGAGCTCCACGATGCGGGGGTCCTGAGCAGCGCGGCGTCTGACCTCCGGGGCGAAGACGACTGCCGCGGCCGGGGCGCCTCCGATCACCGAGGCGTGCGAGCCCTCGAGCGCCACCGCCTCGAGGTTGTCGTTCAGGCGCTGCGAAAACACCACGAACGCCCCGCCGTGATACCGGGAGACGACGCAGAAGACGATCGGGCCGCGGAAGTTCACCACCGCCCGGCCGATCTCGGCGCCGTACTCGAGCTGCCAGCGGGCCATCGATTCGGGCGAGCCGTCGAAGCCCGCGAGATTGGCCACGACAACCAACGGGCGCCGGCCTGCGGCGGCGTTGATCGCGCGGGCGATCTTGCGCGACGACTGCGGAAAGAGAGTGCCCGAAGTCCACCGCTCGGGACCGTCGGCCGGCAGCGGCCCATGGCGCGGCAGCGGCCGAGACTCGATGCCGAGCATGGATACCGGCCAGCCACCCAGGTGGGCGTCCCACACCACGGCGGTCTCCGCCTCATGCCACCCGGCCCAGCGCTCGAGCGGCGGGTGGTCGCGGTCGACCGCGGCCCGCATCACCGCGCGGATGTCGAACGGCTTCTTGCGGCCGGGATTCGTCTCCTCGGAGAAGATCCCGCCCACCTCGCGCAGGTCCGACCCGGGCGCGGAGTGAGGCGAGCTGCGGACGTCGCGCTCGATCGGATCGGAGGTCTCGGCGCGGCGCGGGAAGCGCTCGCCGGGGGCCACGTAGGTGTGCTCGTAGTGGGACAGCAGTGTCCGGCAGGCGGCCGGGAGGTCGGGTGCCCAGTACTGGGCCTGGCCGTTGGGTCCCATGATGCGCTCATAGCCGCCGATGCCGAAGTTGTCCTCGGCGGACACCCCGCCCGAGTAGTCGAGCGCCTGCTTGCCGGTCAGCACCATCGCGCTTTCCGGCGTCATCACGAGGATCCCGCGCGTGTGCATGAGCATCGTGGCTTCGGCGTTCCAGTACGGCTGTGCGCCGACGTTGATTCCGGTCACGACCACGTTCAGCTCGCCGCCGCGCTGGGTGAAGTCGATTATCCGGCGCAGCACCGCGGCGATCCAGTCCATGTTCTCGGTGCCGGAGTCCATGGCGATCTTCGCGCCGGCGGACAGGGCGAACCATTCGACTGGCACCCCGAGCTCTTCGGCCAGGTCGAGGGCGGCAATGATCCGCATGCACTCCGGCTCGGCCAGCGATCCGAGCGCGCGCGTAGGGTCGCTCAGCAGCGCGACCCGCTGCATGCCCTCCGGATAGCGCTCCGTGTGGTTGCGCACGAGACCTACCACCACGCTGGCCTCGTTGAGCGCCGGGCCACGGCTGACCGGCGCGAGGCGCCCGGCCGCGTCGAAGTCGTGCTCGACGAAGACGCCCGGGGGATGCCCGCCGTGATCGCCGTCGCCGTGTGCGGGTGCGAGCAGCTTGACGAGCTCCGCGGGATGCACCGTGCCGCGACGCCGGGACTGCACGATGCGCCGTGCGCCCTCGTCGAGTGGCTGGAGCGGATGGGTGGGCGGATCGTCCACCTCCACCACCACGCCGCGCCCGCTGGGGCTGCGGAAGCGCAACTCGCGCGCGCGCTCGGCACCGTCCGGCATGCGCATCATGCCGCGCAGCTCGACCATCTCGATCCCGAGGCCACCGGTCGCGCGCGCGTAACGCTCGATCACCGCGCGCACGTCTTCTGCGGCCACCTCGATCGTGGGCCACGCGTAGAGGAGCACTCGGTTCCAGAGCAACCGCCTGCGCGGCTCGCGCGGGGCCTGGAAGGCGCGCATCGCCTCGAGCGTCTCGACCAGCACTCGCTCCAGCTCGGGCAGGCCACGCAGGCGGCCGCTGTCGTCGCGAACGGGCGTTAGGTCGCGCACCTCGGCGAGCCCGAACAGACGCTCGTCCTTGGGGTTGGCCCTGGCCACCCCCCGATAGAGGTAGACGTCCTCGGCCGACGGCAGGCGCGCCAGCTCGAACTCCTTGAGCCGCCAGAGGCGTAGGCGCTCGGCCATCATCGGATGGAGGCCCGGCAGGGAGTCGTCCTCCCGGAAGCCTCCGTCCGGAGCGCGCCGGAAGGAGGCGAAGTCCACGGCGGACATGCCCCGCCCGCGCGCGGGCTCGGCCACGGCGAACAGCACGCGTTCCACCCGAGCCGGCAGCGACGCCTGCTCGATCGCTTCGCGCAGGCGGGCGCGAAGCTCCTCGCGCGGCGGGGCGGCCTCGGAGTAGGCGGCGTAGAAGTCGGCCACGAACTCCATCGTCCCGTCCGCATCGGCCGCGAGCGCCGCCAGCGCGCGGACCGCCGCTTCCGCCTGCCCCAGTTCCACGAAGGCCGTGGCGAGGCGGCGCGTCTCGCCCTCGCGCTCGAGGTCCGAGCAGAGGAATGTCACGCCTCCGGCACTCGCTTCCCGGAACGCTGACAGCTCCCCCACGCGGTGGTAGCGGCGCGCCATCGTCTCGAGCAGCGCCCGCCGCAGCGCGGGATCGGCGGCACGCATGCGGCTCGAGAGCAGAGGCGCCAGTGGCTGGGGGCATTCCACGAGCGCATGGATCCTGTCGGTCCGCTCGGGCGCGTCCGGCGCGGACGCGAGCGCGGTCAAGTGGTCGTTCATGTCGGCGTAGGTGGCCTCGCGGCCGGCCGCGATCACCGGCTCGTCGTAGTAGCGGTAGCGCACCTGCCGGGCGAGGTCGGCCAGCACCTGGTCGCGACCCTCCATCGTGGCCTCGAGGTGGTCGAGCACCTCGCGGAAGTCGGCCGGCACGTTGCCCGCCAGGTCGTCGACGAGCTCCAGGCGGCGGTCGAGGATCGCAGTGATGGCCGCGCGTTGCGTGGCCACGCGCTGTTGGGACAGGGCGATGCGGTAACCGGCCTCCTCGAGCGCCGGCGTTCGATCGAGCTCCGTGATCCCGTAGTGGGCGAGCGCGCGCGAGAGCAGCTCGATGAAACGTTCCGGCAGTCCCTCTGCCTCGGCGTCGAGCGAGCGCAGGAAAGCGTGCAGGTACTCCTGCGGGCTCCGCAGCAGCTCGCCCTCGAGGTCCTCCTCGTGACGCGGCCGCGTGAGCGCCCTGAGGTCCGCGAACAAGCGCAGCAACCGGTGCTCGCCGGGAATGAGCTCGGGGCTGCACGAGAGATCGGCGCAGGCGCCGTGGAGGTCGGCGATGATCCGCTTGACGTCGGCATCGGTCACGTCGTAGCCCAGCACGAGCCACTCCAGGCGGCGTAGGTTCTCCTCGCAGTGCTCCGGCGTGTCCGCGGCCTCGGCAGGGCCTGCCGTGAATTCGACGCGCTCGCCCTCCTCTGGCCCGTCCCCGGCCTCGAGCTCGTCGATCTGGACGAGCGGCGTGCGCGCTCCCACCTGGGTGTTCGGGCCCACCAGCACCCGGCGCACGCGCCCGGCCCGCGGCGCGGTGAGAGACGACTCCATCTTCATGCTTTCGAGGACCGCCAGCACGTCCCCGGCGGCTACCTCGTCGCCCTCGGCCACCGGAACCGACACCACGACGCCGGGGGCTTGGCTGCGCACGATGCCACCCTCGTCGTGGGAGACCCGGTGGGGCACCCCGTCGACCTCCACGAGCATGTGGGTGCCCTGCCCGGAGATCACCGTCCGGTGGACGCGGCCGGCCAGCGTGAGTCGCCGCTCATGGTCGGTCAGCCGCTCCACCTGCACCTCGAGAGTCGAACCGTTGACGGTCACCCGGGAGCGGCCCGGCGCCACCTGGACCACCTGGAAGCGGTAGCCCTGTCCCCGGTAGGCGAGATCGAGGGTACGGCCAACCTCGTCATGGGCCCGAGGGCGCCCCCGGCGAGCATAGGCGTAGAAGCGCGCGCGGTCGGCGGCCTCCTCGGCCTCGGCGAGCTCGAGTACCGCTTGAAGGAGGGCGATGTCGGCGTGCGCCGGCCGGTCGGCCCCCGCGCCGATCCGGTGCCGGTCGAGCCAGGTGGTGTCCACGCGGCCGGCAAGGACGTCGGGGTGCTCGAGCAGCTCGAGCAGGAAGCCCCGGTTGGTGCTGCCGTCCTCGATCAGGGCAGTTGTCTCGCGCAGCCCGCGACGGAGACGGGCGAGGGCCTCGTCGCGGTCGCGGCCAACAGCGATCACCTTCGCGATCATCGAGTCGAAGTCCGGCGGTATCACATCGCCGCTCTCGACACCCCGATCGACACGCAATCCCGGGCCGCTCGGCAGGTTCAGCAGCTCAACCCGCCCCGGAGCGGGGGCGAAGTCCATGGCGGGGTCCTCCGCGTTCAGGCGCGCCTCTACGGCGTGCCCGGTCGCCGGCGGCGGATCGCCCTCAAGGCGCCCGCCCGAGGCCACGTGGAGCTGCAGCTTGACCAGGTCGAGCCCGGTCGTCATCTCGGTCACCGGGTGCTCCACCTGCAAGCGGGCGTTCACCTCCATGAACGAGAAGCGCCGTCCCCGCGGCTCGTAGAGGAACTCGACCGTGGCCGCGCCCCGATAGCCCGCCTCCAGGACCAGGCGCCGCGCGGCCTCCCGCGTCTCCTCGTCCTGCTCCGGCGTGAGCGCGGTGCTGGCCGACTCCTCGATCACCTTCTGATTGCGGCGCTGGAGGCTGCAGTCGCGCACACCGACCGCCCACGCGTTGCCCGCCCCGTCGGCGATCGCCTGGACCTCGACGTGGCGGGCCGCCGTAACGAGTCGCTCCAGCAGGACGGTGGGGTCGCCGAAGGCCTGCTCGGCCTCGGCGCGGGCGCGCTCGAACGCCGACGCAAGCTCGTCGGGACCGTCGGCGCGGCGGATCCCCCGCCCGCCGCCACCGGCCGTGGCCTTGATCATCAGGGGATACCCGATCGCCTCACCGTGACGGACGGCGTCGTCGAGCGTATCGACCGGGCCGCCGCTCCAGGGCGCCACGGGCACTCCCGCTTCCTCGGCGAGCTGCTTCGAGCGGATCTTGTCGCCCAGCAATCGCATGGTGCGGGAGCTCGGGCCCACGAACACGATGCCCAGCCGCTCGCACAGCTCCGCGAAGTCGGGGTGCTCGGCGACGAAGCCCCAGCCGACCCACGCGGCCTCGGCCCGGGTCTCCCGCAGGGCCCGCTCCAGGGCGGCGTAGTCGAGGTAACCGGCCCGGCGGCTGCCATCGGCGGCGGTATAGGTGCCCGGGCCGAGGCAGTAACCCTCGTCGGCGCGGCGCACGAACATCGCGTGCGCCTCGGCTGCGGTGTAGAGCGCGATCAGGTGGAGCTGCTCCTCGCGCTCCTCGTTCAGCTCCCGCGCGGCGTGCACGAGGCGCATCGCCGCCTCTCCGCGGTTGACGATCGCCAGGCGTGCGAACGGTCGCTGCGAGTCCATCTAGTTCATCGCGGCGCGGATCGGATCGAGCGCCTCGAGATCGAGCCCGCCCGGCAGCGCGGTCGTCAGGTAGCCCTCGAGGCGCACCCGCACCTTCCCGTTCTCATCGATCACATCGGCGTCCACACCCTTGCCGTCGCGCGGACGGACCACGGCGAATAGTGCGCCCTGCTCGTCCGCGCCTTCGAAGCGCACCACGCGGTCCACGTGGGTCGGAAGGCCCATGCGCCCGGACGTGCCGAGCTCCAAGACGCCCGCGGTCTGGAAACAGAGCTCGATCAGACGCGGTGCGATCTCCGTCGGCTGGCCGGGCGGCTCGTGGGCCGGCGGCAGGTCGGCCGCCAGACGCCCGACGACGTCGCCGTCCGCGCGCCAGGCGCTCTCGAGTACCTGATAGGCGGGCCCGTGGAAGTACACCCGATAGACCGCCTCGCGCCCCACCTCACCGCCGTCGCCCGCCTGGGCGTCAGGGCGCTCGCGCTTGGGCGCGGGCGGCGCCTCCTGCGCCAGGCGCGCCCGGCCGCTGAAGTGAACGGTCTCCTCCTCCTCCTTGCCCGGCAAGGTGCGCCGCCCGATCAGCCGGCAGTCGGCCACCACCGTGCCATCGCCACCGTCGCGCAGCAGCGCGCGCAGCTCGAGCGTGCGCGGCTCGTCGCGGTAGAACTTGAACGGGGCTCTCAGGTCGATGTCCTCGAGCGCGCTCACGTGCCATCCCGGCAGCAGGGCATGCGCGGCCTCGGCGAAGCCCTCCATCCCCATCACGCCCGGCAACACGGGGGTGCCGTCGATGCGGTGGTCGTCGAGGAACGCCTGTCGGCTCGGGTCGAGCTCGGTCAGGACGGTCAGGCCACGGGTGAGCGGCATGGAGACGATCCGGCCGGTCATGGGCCCCCGCGGGGCCGCGACCCTTTGACTGGCGGCATCGGGGTCGAGCCCTCCCGTCGGGTGGCGCTCCTCGGCCAGAACTCCGAGCGCGCCCGCGACCAACACCTCGCCACCGTCGCCCGCTGCCGTGATCTCGCGCCGAACCACGGGAATGCCGATCTCGGGCGGCAGCATGTCGATGCCGGCCATCTCCATCATCTTGGGGATCGAGCCGCGGCTCGCCATGCCGATCCTCGCCCACGCCGTCCAGTCGATCGCCACGCCGCGCGTGCCTGACGGGCTACGACGCAGATTCGAGACGCTCTTGCAGAGCAGGTCGTTGGCGGCCGAGTAGTCGGTCTGCCCGGCGTTGCCGAAGCGGCCGGCGATCGAACTGAACGCCACGGCCGTGCCGATCTTGACATCGCGCAGGGCTCTCAACAGCGAGAACCAGCCGTCCACCTTGACGTCGAAGACGAGGTCGTACTCGCGCTGGGGCTTGTCGGGCAGGAAGTGGCTGATCTCGAGCCCCGCGCAGTGCATCAGGACGTCCACGCGCCCGCCCTCGCGCACGTCGGCCAACGCCTCCTCGACCGCGTCCGCGTCGGTGAGGTCGCACTGGTGCCAGTGCGCCGTGCCGCCGGCCGCGCGAATCGCCTCCAGCGCGTCATGGGCCGCGCGCGCACGCTCGATCCGCGCGAGCTCCCGCTCCACGAGCTTCGGTGTCGGGCGCTTGCCGCCCTGCTTGATGCGGTCGGCCAGCTCGAGCTTGAGGCCGTCGTGATCCGAGACGAAACGCTCCAGGTCCGGGTCGGAGGTATCCGGCTCGGCCACCAGGTCGAGCAGGTGGAACGTGCCGCCCGAGGCCTTCGCCAGGTCGGCCGTGATCGCCGAGACGATGCTGCCGGCCGCCCCGGTGACCACGAACACGGTGTCTCCCGAGAGCTCGCGCTCCGGGTCCGGCTCGGTGTCGCGCTCGACCAGCGTGACACTCCAGCGCAGGTCGCCGGCGTAGCCGATCTCGACCGCCCCGGGGTCGCGCAGGGTCTCGTCGATCAGGATGTCGGCCAGTGCCGCCTTCCTGCGGCTGGCGGCGAAGTCGACGACCTTCACGAGCGCCTTCTCCCGTTCACGCGCGAGCGCCTTCGTGAAGCCGCTGACCGCGCCGCCGAGCACCGACGTGGACCCGTCGCGGTCGTAGCCGTGGCGCCCGCCGAGGCGGGTGGCGGTCACGAGGAAGGTGCCGTCGTCCTCGACCTGGCCGGCCAGCCCGCGCATCGTCACCGCGAGCAGCTTCACGCGCGCGTGCAGCGCGGCCCTCCACTCGGCGGGCTCGAGCGAGCGGACGTCGCCCTCGTCGTCGAGGGCGGGCAGCCAGTAGACGCCCTGGATCGGTCCCGCGGCGCTCCACTCCTCGAGTCGCTGCTCGAGCTCCTCGACCTCCGGCATGCCCTCGATCGTGAGAACCTCCACGCGCAGCTTCGCAAGTCGCTTCCCGAGCGCCTTGGCCACGCCGCCCCGGTCGGGCATCAAGACGACACGGCTACCCTCTCCCAGCTTCACGCCGGTGTCGACGCAGACGTCGAGCGGGGGGCGCACGACGGGCTCCGGCACTCGGCGCGGGTAGTCCTTCATGTCGGGGCCGACGGCGGCGGCCGCGGCCGCTGCGGGAGCCGGCTCCGTGGCAGTCGCCGCTGCCTCACCGATCCCCGCACGCTCGCGCACGAAGCCCACAACGTGGTTGATCGTCGGGTAGTCACGCAGCTTCAGCGAGTCGTCGCGCTCGATCTCGTAGGCCTCGCGGATCGTCGCGAACACCTCAGCCTGCTTGACCGTGTCGATCCCCAGGTCAGCCTCGAGATCGAGATCCATGTCGAGCAGGTCCTCGGGATAGCCCGTCTGCTCGGCCACGATCCCCAACACACGCCCCGCGACCTCGTCGCCCCCCGGGGCGCCAACAGGCCCCGCCGCAGCCGGCTCCGCCATCACCGCCGGCTCGGCCGCAGGCTCCTTCGCCGCGGCCGCCGGAGCCGGCTCCGTGGCAGCCGCCGCGCCTCACCGATCCCCGCACGCTCGCGCACGAAGCCCACAACGTGGTTGATCGTCGGGTAGTCACGCAGCTTCAGCGAATCGTCGCGCTCGATCTCGTAGGCCTCACGGATCGTCGCGAACACCTCAGCCTGCTTGACCGTGTCGATCCCCAGATCCGCCTCGAGATCGAGATCCATGTCGAGCAGGTCCTCGGGATAACCCGTCTGCTCAGCCACGATCCCCAACACACGCCCCGCGACCTCGTCGCCCCCCGGGGCGCCAACAGGCCCCGCCGCCGCCGGCTCCGCCATCACCGCCGGCTCGGCCGCAGGCTCCTTCGCCGCGGCGCCGGAGCCGGCTCCGTGGCAGCCGCCGCTGCCTCACCGATCCCCGCACGCTCGCGCACGAAGCCCACAACGTGGTTGATCGTCGGGTAGTCACGCAGCTTCAGCGAATCGTCGCGCTCGATCTCGTAGGCCTCACGGATCGTCGCGAACACCTCAGCCTGCTTGACCGTGTCGATCCCCAGATCCGCCTCGAGATCGAGATCCATGTCGAGCAGGTCCTCGGGATAACCCGTCTGCTCAGCCACGATCCCCAACACACGCCCCGCGACCTCGTCGCCCCCCGGGGCGCCAACAGGCCCCGCCGCCGCCGGCTCCGCCATCACCGCCGGCTCGGCCACAGGCTCCTTCACCGCGGCCGCCGCCGGGGCCGCCACCGCGGGAGCCGGCTCCGCCGGCTGCGCGGGCGCGGCGGCGGGCAGCGCGGCCGCCTCCGGCGGCTGGTCCACCGGCGCGCCGAGCGGCACGGCGATCTCCTCGGGCTCCTGCGACACCGTGGCCGCCGGACCCTGATCGGCCACGCGCAGGCGGTGCAGCACGACCTCGAGCTTCGGTTCCTCGTAGCCGCTCACCCTGCGCAGCCACGCTGTCCAGGCCGCGCGGTCGGCGATCCGGTAGCCGAAGCCGAGCTCCTCCGGGTGGCGTCGCCGGCCGTCGGCCACCGGCGTCCAGCGCAACAGCAGCATGCTGATCTGCGAGCCGAATCCCGCCGCCAGGCGCAGCGCGTAGCGCACCGGGTAGAGGCCGCCGTGCGACAGGTTGAGGTTCCCGAGCTCGGGGTCGGGGTCGCGGAAGTTCGGCACGGGCGGGACGACGCCGGTCTCAAGCGCCTTGACGGCCATGACGTCCTCGAGCCCGACGCCCATCGGATGGCCGGTGTATCCCTTGGTGTTGGCGATGACGACGCGATCGGCGTCGTCGCCGAAGACCCGGCGCAGCGCGTTGATCTCCGCCGCGGCGCTCCCGCCCCGCGCCGGGGTGTAGGTCTCGTGCGAGACGAACAGCATCTCCGACGCCATCTCGTGCCGGGGGACGCCGCGCGCCTCGGCTTGGGCGACGACCTGCTCCATGACCCCACCGATGTGCGTCACGTCGAGGCGGGTGCCGTGGAACGCGGAGTTGGCGGTGACCGACCCGAGCACCTCGCAGATCGGCGTTATCCCGCGCTCGCGGGCCGCCTCGGCGCTCTCGACCACGAGCGCCGCGGCGCCCATGCCGATGATCATGCCGTGGCGGCGCCGGTCGAAGGGCAGCGCGGCCTCCTCGACGACCTCGTCGGTCGCCGCCGCGCCGGAGGCAAGGAAGCCGGCGCCCAGCCAGCCGAGCATGGTGTCCGAGGTCGCGTCGTCGGCCGCCACGACGACCACCCGCCGGCAGCGCCCCGCGCGGATCCAGTCCTCGGCGAGGGCCACGGCCTGGGTCGTGCTGGCGCACGCGGCATTCACCTGCGTGTTGGGCCCGCGCGCGCCGATTAGCTCGGCGAACTGGGAGTGCCCCATGGAGAGCACCCGGAAGATGAAGCGGCGGTCGAACGTGTACGGCTGCTGCTCGATCTGCAGCGAGACCTCATGGATGCGCCGCTCGACCTCGCCGAGCGTGACCTGGTCGTGGTGCTCGTGGTCGAGCATGCGCTCGCGCAGCGAGTGAAGCGCCGCCAGCCGCTCGCGGCGCATCCGGTCCTCGGTCTGGCGAGCGACCTCGTCCGTCATCTCCTCCAGGCCCGGGAAGGCCGAGGCGAAGATGACGCCGGTGTCGTCGCGCAGCACGCCGGGCAGCCCCCAGCGATCGGGTAGCTTCGAGCCCACCGTCGTGGTCTTGTAGTGGCGCACGAGCGGCAGGCCGGCGTCGCGCAGCGCGTCGATTCCCGCGGCGATCGCCAGCTGGGTGGCGCGCCCCAGTGCGCCCACGCGGTCGGCGTCCACACCGAATTCCTCGACGACGTCGAAGGCGCCGGCGCGCGCCGCCAGCTTGATGACGTCGTCGAGCCGGTCGATCGTCTCGAATGCGGCGCCCCCTTCGTCGGACTTGACCAGGCGCGTGATGTGCTTGTCGAGCATCTCCCGGCGCACCCGGCCGGGGATCACGTCGATTCCCTGTTCGCCGCCCAGCAGGCGCACGATGTTGGCGTCGTCGAACAGCCGCTCGGCGCCGGGCAGCCCGAGTGCGGCGCCGGTGATCACCACCGGCTCGGTCCTCCGCGGGCTGCCGTCGCCAGGGGCGCCGATCAGCTCGCGGCCACGCTCGAGGAACTCGGCGAAGAGCCGGCCGAGGTTGCCGTACGTCGCTTCGTCGAGGCCGTCGCCGCCCGGCGCGGGGGCTCCGGCCGCCGCGGGGGTCGGGACCGCGGCGGGCGGGGCCTCGGCCGGAGCTGCCGCCGGCATCGCCGGGAAGCGCGGCTGCGCCGTCGCGGCCGCGCCCAGCGCGGCGGCCTCGCGCGGGAGTGGCTCCATCCCCGCCCCCAGGCCCGAGGCGTAGAGGCCGCACAGCGCGGTGTTGAAGGACGGGACGTCGCCGAGCTTCGGGTGGTTCGAGGCCAGGGCCATCACCTTGTCCTCGCCCAGCACATCGGCCGCGAAGCCCCGCAGCGCGTGCTTGGGACCAACCTCCACGAAGACCCGCGCGCCCGCGTCGTAGAGCGTCCGCAGGCCCTTGACGAACTGCACGGGGGAGGCCACCTGGCGGCCCAGGATGTCGACCATCTGCTCCTCCACGCCCTCCCCGGACGGGTAGAGCTCGCCGTTGACATTGGCCACGATCGGCAGCTGCGGCGCGCGCAGCCCGAGCCGTTTGAGCGCCGCCCGCAGCGGTTCGCTTGCGGGGGCCACGATCTCGGTGTGGAACGCGTGGCTGACCGGCAGCGGGATCGCTTGGTGCCCGCGCTCCTGCAGCGCCGCGACGACCGTACCGACGGCCGCGGAGGCGCCGCCGAGGACGACCTGGTGGGTCGAGTTGACGTTGGCGAGCACGACGTAGCCGTCGGTCTCCGCCACGATCTCCTCGACATCCTCGACCGGGGCCATTACCGCGGCCATCGCGCCGGGGTCCTCGAGCTCCAGGCTCGCCATCCCATGCCCGCGCGCGCTCACCGCCTCGAGCGCCGCATCAAACGACATCGCTCCCGCCTCGACCAGCGCGCCGTACTCGCCCAGCGAGTGCCCCATGACGATGTCCGGACCGATCCCATACGCGCCGAGCAGGCGCGTGAGCGCCATGTCCACGGTGAGCACCGCGGGCTGGGTGATCTCCGTGCGGCGCAGCTCCTCCTCGGCGCGCGCGACCGCGTCCGCGTCGGCTGGATCGGCGAAGATGATGTCAGACAGGCGGCGCCCCTCCAGCAGCGGGGTCATGATCGCGTCAGCCTCGTCGAAGATCTCGGCCACGACCGGCTCACGACCGCGAAGGTCGGCGAGCATGTTGGCGTACTGCGAGCCCTGACCCGTGTACAGGAAGGCCACCTTGCCCGGCGCTCCGCTGCCGCGGAAGATGCCGCGCGCGCGCAGCGCCGGCCAGGATGCGGGGTTGCCCCCCTGTAGGGCGCGCAGCGTGATCTCGGCCTTGGCCACCAGCTCGTCGCCGTCGGCGTAGTCGATCGCGATCCGCTCGGGCGAGCGCAGCGCCGCAGCGCTCGGCGGCGCGGGGTCGAGGTGGCGCCCCTGGCGCGCCTCGGCCAACGCGGTGCGCAGCTCGTTGGCCAGCGAGACCTCGTCGGCGGCGCCGATCACGAGCGCACCGCGCAGCGGCGCCTTGCCGGTGGTGGGCGCGGCAGGGGCGCGGGATGGCGAGGCCGCCGCCGGCACGTTGGCCGGCACGGCGATCGAGCTGTGGCCGTTGGAACTCAGTCGTCCGGGCACGTGTTCCTCCATGACGATGTGGAAGTTGGTACCGCCGAATCCGAAGGCGCTCACGCCTGCGACGCGGGCCTGGCCCTGGGGGACCTCCCAGTCGCGCAGCTCGGTGTTGACCGCGAACGGAGAGGCCGACCAGTCCACGTTCGGGTTGGGCCGCTCGAAGTTCAGGCTCGGCGGCAGCACCTTGTGGTGCAGGGCGAGCGCGGTCTTGAGGATGCCCGCCGCCCCCGCGGCTCCTTTCAGGTGGCCGATGTTCGACTTCACGGACCCCAGCGCGACCGAGCCGGAGTCGAGCTTCGCGCCCGCGAAGGCATCGATGAGGCTGCCCACCTCGACGACGTCGCCCACGCGCGTGGACGTCCCGTGGCCCTCCACGAGCGTGCACTCCGCGGGCGACAGGCCCGCACTACGCCACGCGCGCTCCACCGCGAGGCGCTGGCCGATCGGGTTGGGCGCGGTGATGCCCTTGCCCTTGCCGTCGCTTGCCCCTCCGACGCCGCGCACGACCGCGTAGATTCGGTCGCCGTCGCGCTCAGCGTCGGCGAGCCGCTTGAGCACGAACAGGCCGGCGCCCTCACCCATGACGAAGCCGTCGGCGCCATCTGCGTACGGCCGCGTGCCCGTCGGCGAGAGCGCGCCGATCGCGCAGAACTTGACGAAGCTCGAGACACCCATGTTGCGGTCGACCCCGCCGACGATCGCCACGTCGAACTCGCGCTCGCGCAGCCCCTCGACCGCCGCGTCCAAGGCCGCCAACGCTGACGCGCACGCGGCGTCCACGGTGAAGTTGGGCCCGTGGAAATTGAAGAGGTTGGCAATCCGGCCGGCGGCGCAGTTGGCCAGCTCGCCGGGCATGGTGTCCTCGGTGATCTCCGGCAGCCAGGCTTCCATGTTCGTCTTCAGCTCGCGCGCCATCGTCGCCCGGACCTCGGCGGGCAGCGCGGCGAAGCTCTCAGCGCGCTCCAGCTCGCGCGCCAGCTCGGGGAAGGTGATGCGCAGCGTGGTCAGGTAGTGCTTCTCGCCGCCCATTGCGTTGCCGAGGATCACCGCGGTGTGCTCCAGGTCCAGCTCCCGCTCGGGCCATCCGTAGTCAGCCAGCGCCATGCGCGTGCAGGCGACCGCCCATTTCTGGCCCTCGTCCATGCCGTCCGCCACCTTCGGCGGGATGGGCAGGTGCCAGGCGAGCGGGTCCCACTCCCACTCGCGCACCCAGCCGCCGATCTTCGAGTAGGTCTTCTCCGGAGCCTGAGAGTCCGGGTCGTAGTACAGCGCCGGGTCCCAGCGCTCGGGGTCGACCTCGCTGATCGAGTAGCGGCCGGTGGTCACGTTGTCCCAGAACGTCGCGGCGTCCGGGGCATCGGGCAGGATCGCGCTCACGCCAACGATCGCGGCGGCGTGGTCTAGGGAATCGGGCATTTCAGATCAGCCTCTGGTCGAATCTCCGGGTCAGGGTCGCATGCGCCCATAGACCGCCTCCTTGACCTCCGCGAGGTCAGCGAGCCGTCCGGCCTGAGCGCGATTGATCGAGGTGAGGCCGAGACGCTGCTCGAGCTCTCCGAGCTGGCCGTCGGCTCCCCCCACCAGGCGGACGGCCTCGGTGGCGATGTCAAGGGCCGCGTCGCGCGCGTACACGCGGCTCGCGGCGGCGAGCGCCGCTGGCTTGAGGCGCTTCGACCCCTTCGGATTGAGCTGCTTGTCCGCAGCTCGCTGAGCTCGCCTGGCGAGCGCAGCGGCGCCCTCGCCCTGAGCGATCAAGGCTCCCAGCCGAAACAGGATGTGCTGGTGACGGGTCAGCTTCCCGACACGGCACTGCTCGAGCAGCTCCCCGAGTGCGTGGTGGGCGAGCGCGGCGAAGTTCGCGCCGACGGTGGGATAGGTGGTGTGGAGCGCCTCGAGCTCACGGGCACTCGCGTGGTAGTAGTCGCCGCTCGATTTCAGGTGCTCCTGCCAGCGCCCCCGCGCGATCGTCATCTCCATGATCTCCGAGGTGCCCTCATAGATCCGGGTGATGCGGACGTCGCGCTTGATCTTCTCGACCATGTAGTCGTGCGTGTAGCCGTAGCCCCCATGAGCCTGGATCGCCGCGTCGGCCGCCGCGTCCCCGGCCTCGGTTGCGAGGTACTTGGCGATCGCCCCCTCGATCAGGAGATGGCCCTCGCCCGCGTCCAGCCGCTCGGCGGTCTCCTCGATCGCCGCGCGCGACGCTTCGAGCGCGATCGCGTGCGGGACGATCAGCTTGTGCGTGTAGCCCTCCTTCTCGGAGAGCGGCCCGCCGGCCTGGACCCGCTTTTTCGAGTAGGGGATCGCGCGGTCGAGTGCCTCCCACCCCGCGCCCAGCCCGAACGCAGCCACCATCAACCTGGTGTAGCCGAACACCTGCTGGGCCTGGACGAGACCCTGTCCCTCGACGCCCCCGACCAGCCCATCGGCGGCGACGTAGACGTTGTCGAGAAAGAGGGCGGCCGTGTTGCTCAGCCGGATGCCGTGCTTGTCCTCGTGCTTTCCGTGACTGAAGCCCTCGGTACCCGACTCGACAACGAACCAGCTCGGCCCGTCGGGTGCGAGCGCCAGGATCGTGTAGAGGTCCGCCACGCCGCCGTTGCTGATCCACTGCTTGACGCCGCTTATGCGATAGCCGGTCGTCGAGCCGTTGTCGCTGATCCGCTCCGCCGTCGTCTTGAGCGCACCGAGGTCGCTGCCCGCCTCGGGCTCGGTGGCGCCGTAGGCGAACAGGACCCCCTCCTTGGCGATCCGGCCCATGTACTTGCTCTTCTGGTCGTCGGTCCCGCCGACCCTGATCGGGTCGCTACCGAGGAACGTTGCTAGCTCCGACGTCGCAAGTCCCAGGTCGATCGCAGCCATCCGCTCGCAGACGCGATACACGTCGAACGCGCCGCCTCCCATGCCCCCATACTCGTACGGCACGAACAGCAGCTGGATACCCAGCTCCTCACCCGACGACATCCGGCGCACCAGCTCCTCCGGGAACTCGTCGCGCTCATCGAGCTCGATCAAGAGCGAATCCGGAAGCTCGGCCGCCGCGAACTCATCAATCGACTTGAGCGCCACGTTCAACGTCTCAGCGTTGACCTCGTTCGCCATGAGACAGCTCCTTCTCCTCGATAGCCCGCCGGTCAGCCTGCCACCTCACGACGGCCCCGCCATCGGGCCTAGACCCCGAGGATGAGTGGGCAAACTACTGATCCCGCGGCCTGGCTCTCGCTTTAAGGTCTCGCGCATGCCACCTTTCCGGAGCTGGCCCGAGCGGACGGAGTTGGATCTTCGCCTTGCGAGCGGGCGGCGATGAACATCGCGGTCGCGGTACGACTGATGCCGAAGGCTGGTGACGAGCTCGAGGTCGATGACAGCGGCACGGACGTCGATCGTGAGCTCGTCGACATGGTCATCAACGAGTTCGACGACCAGGCGCTCGAGGAGGCGGTGCTGATCAAGGAGGCCACGGGCGCCACCGTCACGGCCGTGGGGCTGCGGTCGGAAGGGATCGAGCAGGCGCTTCGCCTGGCGTATGCGCGTGGGGCGGACCGGGTGGTGGTGGTGGAAGCCGGCGAGATCGACGCGTACGACTCGCGGACGGGGGCGCTCGCCTTCGCCGAGGCGTTCCGTAAGTTGGCTCCCGACATCGTGCTGACCGGCGTCCAGGCGCCGTCCGACGTGTTCGGTCAGACGGCGCCCCTGCTCGCCACGATGCTCGGCTGGCCCCAGGCAAACGTCGTCGTCGGAGTCAGCCTGGCCGATGGATCCGCGCGCGTCACGCAGGAGTACGCCGGTGGGCGGCTCGCGGTGCTGGGCCTCCAACTGCCGGCTGTCGTCGGCGTGCAGTCCGCAAGCTCCCCGCCCCGCTACGTGGCGATGGCCAGGCTTCGCCAGGCCATGACCGAGGCTGATCCCGAGGCGCTGAACGTCAGCGTCTCGGCGCCCGCCGCGGCATCGACGCTCACAGCGATGGCTCGTCCTATCCCGCAGGCGCACGCGACGATGATTGAGGGTGATGCCGAAGAGGCGGCCGAGCGGCTCGTGGCGGTGCTGCGCGAACGAGGAGCTCTGGTGGGCTGATGGGCGACGTCCTCGTCTACGTTGAATCACAGGTCAACGAGCGGCTTCTAGCGTTCGCACGGCCGCTGGCAGACGCGGCCGGCGGCGCCCTGGTGGCGCTCGTGGCCGGAGGCGAGTCGTCGGACGGAGAGGGTCTGAGCGCGGCCGACGTGGTCCTCGAAGCCACCCACCCGGCGCTCTCCCCCTACCTGCCGGAGGCGCACCAGGCGGTGATCGCGGCGGCGATCAGGGAGCGCTCGCCCGACCTCGTGGTGCTCGAGAACACCACCTCCGGCTACGACCTCGCTGCCGCGGCCGCCGCGGCGACAGACCTTCCCTTCGTGGGCTTCTGCGTCGGACTGGAGGTGGAGGGCGGAGAGGCGCAGTCGATCAGCGGGCTCTACGGAGGTCAGCTCGAGGCCACCGCACGCACTCCGCTGCCGGCGGTGTTCGCCATCAACAGCACAGCCCTGCTCGAGGAGCCGCAGGGCGCCGGGCGTGGCGAGCGCGTACAGCTCGCGTCACCTGCCGAGCTGGACAACCTGAGGACGTCGTTCATCGAGCCCGTCGAACTTCCGGACGAGGGGGTCGACCTGACGAAGGCGGACCGGATCGTCTGCGTTGGCCGTGGCATCGGGGGCGCCGACAACATCCCGGTCGCGGAGGATCTGGCCGACGCCCTGGGCGCCGAGCTGGGAGCGTCGCGGCCGGTGATCGATTCGGGGTGGCTGCCCAAGGTGCGACAGGTGGGGAAGTCGGGCGCCAAGGTGCGGCCGAAGCTGTACCTGTCGCTCGGAGTCTCGGGTGCGCCGGAGCATGTCGAGGGCATGCAGGGGGCTGAGCTGATCGTCGCGATCAACTCGGATCCCTCGGCGGCGATCTTCAACATCGCCCACTACGGGGTGGTCGCCGACCTGTTCGACGTCGCTGACGAGCTGACGAACCTGATCGGCGACTGAGGGCCGCGGCCCTTCGGGCTAGACCGCCCCCGCGCCGTCCGGCTGCAGCGGTTCGGCCTGCTGGAGTGCCCGCTCGATCAGCGCCGTGAGCTCCGCAACCTCGAACTCGGCGCCCACGACCTTTACGGCGTCCGAGTACATCGCAAGGTCCTTCGGGCAGCTGACGAGGAAGTAGTCGATGCCGCCCACGGCCTGCGCCTCGCGGATTCGCTGCTCGCTCGGCCGTTCCTCGGTGGAGTCGTCGTCCATCATCCAGATCCGGCCGCCCCCGGCGCCGCAGCAGAAGGTGTTCGTTCCGTGGCGCGGCATCTCCACGAGCTCGGCGCCGGTCGCCTCGATAAGCGCGCGCGGCGCCTCCGTGATCCGGTTGTAGCGCGCGAGATAGCAGGGATCGTGGTAGGTCACGCGCGTCCCGGTGAGCGGGGTGCGCAGCGAGATCACGCCCTGCGCCACCAGGTCGGCGAGCAGCTCCGTGTAGTGGTAGACCGGCTTGTCGAGCCCGTACTTCGGATACTCGTTTCGCAGCGCATTCAGCGAGTGCGGGTCGGTTGTGAAGATCGCCTCGAACTCCGCTTCGGCGAACACGCCCATGTTCTGCTCGACGAGCATCTCGAACAGGCCCTCTTCGCCGATCCTGCGCACGTCGTTGCCCGAGTTGCGCTCGCCCTCGTAGAGCAGCCCGAACGACACGCCGGCATCGTGCAGGATCCGCGCGACGCTCTGCGAGGCAAGCTGCACACGCTCGTCGAAGGAGGCGAAGTCACCCACGAACCACACGTACTCCACGGGCTCCTTGCGCGCGTCCGGGATCTTGAAATCGAGGCTCTTGGCCCAGCGGGCCCGCATGCGCGCCGACTTGCCGTATGAGTTGCCCTGGGTGCCGTAGTTCTCGAGCGTCTGCTGCAGGAGCGGATCGAGCTCGCCCTCGAGGACCAGGTTGCGGCGCATGTCGACGATGGTCGGCACGTGTTCGATCCCAACCGGGCACGCCTCGACGCAGGCCATGCAGGTCGTGCACGCCCACAGGGCCTCCGCGGAGATCAGGGGCTCAGCCTCACCGTCGCTGTTGCGCTGCTCGTCCGGGTGGTCGTAGAGGCGGTCGCGGATGTCGAGGATCACCTGGCGCGGCGCCAGCAGGGTACCGCTCGCGGTCGCTGGGCAGACCGCCGTGCAGCGACCGCACTCCGTGCAGGAGAAGGCGTCGAGCACCTGCTTCCAGCTGACGTCAGCGAGCGAGGCCACCCCGGGCTGTCCCTCGGGAGGCGCGTCCAGCGCGGCCACCGGGGCGGCGGGTACGTGCGTGATCGCGAGCGGCCGTTCCTCGGATCGCGGCGGAAGCTTGCCGAAGAACACATTCGGGATCCCGGTGATGATGTGAAAGTGCTTTGAGAGCGGCAACATGCATAGGAACACGAGGATCGTCACGCAGTGCATCCACCATCCGACCTCGCTGACGGTGTTCGCCGCCGAGCGACTGAGGCCGCCGAGCGCGGCGGCCGCCAGCGCGGCGAACGGCGCGAAGTCGCGCTCGTTGCCCTGGATGTCGTCCGCGACGAGGCGGCCTGCGTCGTACAGCAGCCCGCCGAGCATGATCAGCAGGATGAAGATGAGGATCAGGACGCCCTCCCAGTGGGGGGCATCGCGGTAGCGCTGCTCGGCGCGGCCGAGCCCGAACAGCCGTGGGGTGTGGAGGACCACGCGCCGGTAGAGCATGTAGGCGACGCCGACGATCACGACCAGCTCGAGCAGATCGCGGGCGAGGAAGAACGGCGGGCCGAGCACCTGGTCCGGCCCGAACCCGGGAATGCTCCAGTCCGCATCGAACGCGCGGCCGAAGAGAATGATCACCTGGAGCATCAGGACGACGAAGCCCCAGAAGACGAGCGCGTGCATGATCCCCGACGGCTGCTCGCCGGAGAGGAACTTCTTCTGGCCGAGCCCATAGGTGGTCGTCCGCCAGATCCGCTCCGGGATCCGATCGAGGCGCGCCGCCGGACGCGAGCGGAACAAGAGCCGCGCCTTGACGGCCATGATTCCCGCGAACACCAGCATCCCGATCCCCCAGAGGATCGGGAAGACGACCTCACTCATGCCGCCCACGCCTTCTCGTCACCGGCTCAACCCTATGACGCCAAGGTGAACGTCTCAACCGCAGCGTGCCGCTGCGCAGAGGCGGAGAACTACGGACTCGGGCGGGTAGCCTGCTCGAGCCAGTGCGCCTGCACGTCATCAGCGACCTTCACGTCGAGTTCGGCGCCTTCGAATTCCCGATGGTCGACGCCGAAGCCGTGGTGCTCGCCGGTGACATCGGCCTCGGGACCGAGGGTGTGCGCCTCGCGCGCCGCTGGTCGGCAGACCGGCCCGTGCTGTTCGTGGCCGGCAACCACGAGTACTATCGCTATGCGCTCCCGGCGCTCACCAGGGAGCTGCGCGCGGCAGCGGCCGGCAGCCCCGTGCGGGTGCTGGAGAACGATGAGGTCGTGCTCGACGGCGTGCGCTTCCTCGGCTGCACCCTGTGGAGCGATTTCCTGGCCGCCGGGAGCGAGGAGCTGGAGCGCTCGATGGCGGTATGCGGCCGCCTGCTCAACGACTACGAGCTGATCACCTCGAGCGACGAGGGGCGGACGCTGCGCCCCGAGGACACCCTCGCCCTGCACGCAGCGAGCCGCCGCTGGCTCGGCGAGCGGCTGGCTGTCCGGCACGACGGCCCGACGGTCGTGATCACGCACCACGCCCCGCTCGTACCCGCCCGGCCGAGCTCGCCCGTGCATCGGGCGTTGGTCGGCGCCTTCGCCAGCGATCTCACGGGGCTGATGGCGGGCGATCGCGTGGCGCTGTGGATCTACGGCCATTCGCATCGGACGGCCGACCTCGAGGTCGCCGGAACCCATGTCGTCAGCAACCCGCGGGGCTACCCGCACGAGCCGGTCGAGGCCTTCGACCCCGCGCTCGTGGTGGAGGTCTCGCCGCGCGGCCGTGGGTAGTTGGCCACAATCCCCCTGCGGCGTAGCGCCGATGCCTGGCGCTCGCGGTGGCCGTACTTTGTCTCGCGTGCAATCCGACGACATCCGCCGGCTGCCGCACGCGCTCGCCGACGCCGATCAGCTCGCAGAGCGTCAGGCCGGGAGGCGCCCGGCCGTCTTCCTCGACTACGACGGGACGCTGACCCCGATCGTCGACCGGCCCGAGGACGCGCTCATCTCCGCGAGCATGCGCGACGCCGTGCGGGGGCTGGCCGGCCGCTGCACCGTATGCGTGGTCAGCGGTCGTGACCGGCGGGTCGTCCAGGAGCTGATGGGCATCGACGATCTGGTCGTCGCCGGCAGCCACGGCTTCGACATCTGGAGCCCCGACGGGGGCGCCACCGAGCGCGCCGAGGGTGTCGGCTTCGAGGAGCTGATGGGACGTGTCACGGCGAGGCTGCGCAAGGACATCGGCTCGGTGGAGGGCGCCCTCATCGAGCCCAAGCGGCGTTCGGTCGCCCTCCACTACCGGTTGGTCGCCGAAGCGGAGCGGACGCTGATAGCGGCGGCCGTCGACGCCGTGTTGGCCGAGCACGCCGACGAGCTCAAGGTCACGCCGGGCAAGATGGTCTACGAGATCCAGCCCAAGCTCGACTGGGACAAGGGCAAGGCCGTTCTCCATCTGCTCCAGGCGCTTGGTCTCGACGGTGACGACGTGATTCCGTTCTACCTGGGCGACGACATCACCGATGAAGACGCCTTCGAGGCGCTGGCCGGGCGAGGCGTCGGCATCCTGGTCGGAGATGCCGCTGACCCGGAGCTGGCCGGGCGGGGCACCGCCGCCGACTACCTGCTGGCCTCGCCAAAGGAAGTGGAGCGATTCCTCGAGGGGCTCGCACGGGAGGACGGGTGAAGGGTTTCCTGCTCGCCTACGAGGACTTCGATCCCGCCGCGGAGGGGCTGAGGGAGGCCCTCACGTCGACCGGCAACGGCTACTTCTGCACGCGCGGTTGCGCGGAGTGGGAGGACGTGGACGACACGCACTACGCGGGCACCTACGCGCACGGCGTGTACAACCGGGAGACGACGGTGATGGGAGGCAGTCCCGTTCCCAACGAGGACCTGGTGAACCTGCCCAACTGGCTCGTGCTCAAGCTCCGGATCGAGGGCGAGGAGCCTTTCCGCCTCGAGAACGTCGAGTTGCTCTCCTATCGGCACGAGTACGACTTCCGCAGCCCGCTCGTAGTGCGCGAGCTGCGCTTCCGGGATCGAGCGGGCCGCGAGACGAGCCTTAGCAGTCGCCGCTTCGTCAGCATGGGCCGCATGCACCAGGCGGCCATCAGCTGGCAGCTGACGCCGGAGAACTGGTCGGGCAGGGTCGAGGTCGTGTCGGCGCTCGACGGGCGGGTCCTGAACCGGGGCGTCGCCCGCTACCGGCAGCTGGAGGGGCGTCACCTCGACCCCCAGGGCCCGCGGATCTACGGCGACGATGTGATCGCGCTGAAGTCGCGAACCCGGCAGTCCAGAATCGAGGTGGCCGAGGCCGCGCGCACGCGCGTCTATCGCGGGGAGGAGGAGCTCGACGTCGACCGCGACACCTACCAGACGGAGGACTACATCCAGCAGATCCTCGCGTTCGACGTGAACGAGGGCTCGTCCGTGCGTGTCGAGAAGCTGGCGGCTCTCTACACCTCGCGCGACCGCGGCATCAGCGAGCCGCTGCAGACCGCGGCCAGGAGCGTGGCTCGCTATTGGACGTTTGAAGCGGCCCTCGAGGATCACGCCCGGGCATGGGACGAGCTCTGGAAGGTCTGCGACCTGCAGCTTCCGCGCGAGCAGCGCGTCCAGTTCATGCTGCGCTTCCACACCGCCCATCTGCTCCAGGTCTGCTCGCGGCTCACCGCCCACCACGATGCCGGAGTCCCGGCTCGCGGCCTCAACGGCGAGGCGTATCGCGGGCACGTCTTCTGGGACGAGCTGTTCGTCTATCCCTTCCTCAACCTCCGGCTGCCGATGATCACGCGGGGGCTGATCCTGTACCGCTACCGGCGGATCGCCGAGGCCCGCGCGGCGGCCCGCGAAGCCGGCTACCAGGGCGCGATGTACCCCTGGCAGAGCGGCAGCGACGGACACGAGGAGACCCAGACCGTCCACCTCAACCCGCTCTCCGGCCATGTGGGACCCGGACCTCAGCCGCAACCAGCGCCACGTCAGCGCGGCGATCTTCTACACCGTCTGGAACTACCACCAGGCGACCCACGAGCTCGCCTTCCTGCGCGACTGCGGGGCCGAGATGATGCTGGAGATCGCGCGCTTCTGGGCCTCCATGGCGCACTTCAACCCGGCGCGCGATCGCTGGGAGATCCACGGGGTGATGGGCCCGGATGAGTTCCACGAGAAGTATCCGGGCGCCGCCGAGGGAGGCCTGCGCAACAACGCGTACACCAACGTGATGGTCGCCTGGATCTGCGAGACCGCTCAGAAGGTCCTCGCTCTCCTCCCCGCGAGCCGCCGCGACGCCCTGCGCGCGAGCATCGGTCTCAGCGACGAGGAGCTTCGAAGGTGGGAGGAGATCAGTCGCAAGATGTTCGTGCCCTTCCACGGCGACGGGATCATCAGCCAGTTCGAGGGCTACGAGGACCTGGAGGAGCTCGACTGGGAGGCCTACCGCGCCAAGTACGGCAACATCCAGCGGCTCGATCGCATCCTGCGGGCGGAGGGCGATCATCCCGACCGCTTCAAGGTGGCTAAGCAGGCCGACACCGTGATGCTCTTCTTCCTGTTCCCGGAGTACGAGCTGCGGCGCCTGTTCGAGCGGCTTGGCTACGAGTACACGCCGGACACTGCGCGCAAGAACATCCAGTACTACGACCGGCGGACCTCGCACGGGTCGACGCTGAGCCTGATCGTCCACGCCGGCGTCCTGGCGGGCATCGATCCCGAAAGCTCGTGGGAGCGATTCCTGATGGCGCTGGAGAGTGACATCGGGGATATCCAGGGAGGCACGACCCCGGAGGGCATTCACTTGGGGGTGATGAGCGGGACGCTGGACCTCGTCCAGAGGATCTTCCTCGGCACGGAGATCCGCGACGGGGTGGTCTACTTCACCCCGAGGCTGGTCGGCCGGCTCGACGGTCTGTCGTTTCCGATGCAACTCCGTGACACCGCGATCAGGGTGACGGTCGAGGGCAGCGAGCTCACCGTGTTCGCCCTGGCAGACGGCTTCAGCCCGCCCGTCAGGGTCGGGGTCGCCGACGAGGTACGGGAGCTCGCCCCCGGCGAGCGCTGCACATTCACCATCCCCGCCGGGGCGGGCTTGCGCTAGTGGCGGCAAGCTTTCGCGGAGCGATCTTCGACGTCGACGGCGTGCTCGTGAACTCGCCGCACGAGCGCGCCTGGAGGGACACGCTGCAGGAGCTGATGGAGACGCGCTGGAGTGATGTGCGCCCCGATACCACGTACTCGCCTGAACGTTTCACACCGGAGCTCTACCAACAGATCGTCGCGGGCAAGCCGCGCATGAGCGGCGCCCGCGCCGCGCTCGACTACTTCCAGGTGCCCGATGCCGAGATCCGCGTCGACGCCTACGCCGAGCGGAAGCAGCAGATCGTCCTCGAGCTGATCGAGGCCGGCAAGTTCACTGCCTTCCCCGACGCGCTGCGCCTCGTTCTCGCCCTGCGGGCCGTGAAGGTTCGGCTCGCGGCGGCGTCGTCGTCGAAGAACGCCGGGCTGATGCTCGGACGGATCCGGCTGGACACGTTCGCCGAGGACGAGGGGCTCGACTACGACTTCGTTCGGCCGGACCTCAGCCTGCTCGAGCTCTTCGACGTGGACATCTCGGGTCGCGACTTCGAGCACGGCAAGCCCGACCCGGAGATCTTCCTTACCGCCGCGACGGAGCTCGATCTCCTGCCGCGCGAGTGCTTCGTCGTCGAGGACGCCGTGGCGGGTGTCCAGGCCGCCAAGGCGGGTGGCATCGCGGCGCTCGGCGTGGCGCGAGCGGATGACGTCGAGCTGCTGATCGCAGCCGAGGCCGACCTCGTGGTGACGACGCTCGATGACGTCGACCTCGATCGGCTCGCGGAGGCGTCCGGTAGGCCGGGTGGCAGCTAGTGAGAGCGATCCACTAGGACCCCTCCGAGCCGTGCTCGTCCGCAGGACTCCGCGGGCCGTGCTCGTCCGCAGGACTCCGCTGCCTTGGCTGGCGCACGATGGCCTCGCGTGCTTCGTGCGCGCGTGCGCTCGGCCCGGTCGAGGCGGCCCTCGTGGACAGGCTCGCCCGCCTGACGGGACCGTCCCTGCCCCCGGTCGAGTGGTACTCGAGATACCAGAGGAAGTGTCGTACCGCACGAATCATGCCGTCACCTCCTTCACCCCACAGCTTCCACGGCGCGGGAGCGCTGCACATCGGTGGAGGGCCGTAGTAGTGGCGGGGTTTCCCGCAGTGGTGCGCGTCAGCTCGTGACGGGCTCGGACGCGTCCGCCGCCACCGGCGCTGCGGCGCTCGGGGCGGGCTCCGCCGAACGCGGCACGACCATCACCGGGCAGGGGGCGAGCCGCACGACCTCCGACGAGACGCTCCCCAGCAGCACTCGACGCACCGGACCGAAAGCCCGCGAGCCCAGCACGAGCAGATCGAGGTCGCGCTGGGCCTCGGCTTCGAGCACCCGCACGGGGTCGCCGGGGACGAGTCTCGATTCTGGACTGACCGCCTTCGACAGGCTGGCCAGCGCTCGCCCGGTGGCGAGCTCAGCCAAACGCCGGAGCTCGAGCTCGGTCTCGACGGGCGAAAGTGGTGCGGATGGCGGAATCGTGAGCGGTCTGAGCGCATGAATCACGCGTACGCTTCCGCCGGTCGCTGCGGCCAGCGAGGCGGCGCGCTCGAGGGCGTGCCAGGACTCACCGCTGTCGTCGAATCCCACTCCGATCCGCTGCAGCGCGAGCGGACCGAGGTCCGCGAGCCCGAGGGGGGCCACAAGCACCGGGCAGGGACCGCCGGACAGCAGCTGCGTGGCGACGTTCCCCACGAGCACACGGCCGAGCGCCCCCCGATGGCTCGAGCCGATAACGACAGCCGCGGCGCGCAGACTCTCAGCGAGATCGTGCAACCCGTGCGCCGGCGAGCGTCCGGCGACCACTTGCCACTCGGCATCGCCGGCGTACGCGAGTCCCTCCAACGCCTCCGCGGCGGTGTACTCGGCCTTGGCTCGATGCTCGTCACCGCGGCGCGGCTTGAGCCCAAACTCCGGCGGGTACACGGACGCTACGACCAGCCCAACCTCGAGTGCCTTGGCGACGGCGGCGCCGAGCGCCAATGCGTCGCGGCCTTGTGGGCGCTCGTCGACGCCGACCACGACAGGCTGGGGCGGCGAAACGACGGACTCTCCCGACGCCGTCACGGGACCGAGGCTAGGCGTGGCACCTCGAGGCCGCCAGCGCGAAACGCCCGGATCCGGATCGTGGAGAACCACGGGTTGCGATGAACTCCGTCGAGGCTATGAGCCGCCGAGCAGCGCGGCGCACTCGTGGGCGAAGCGGTCGACCGCCCCCCAGTCGGTGTAGTCGTAGTCCTGCGTCACGTCCGTCGGATGCTGGCCGCGACGCATGACCAGACGCATGGGGAGGCGAGTGGCGAAGTCGTACTCCCGATACTGCAGCGCGCCGGCGAACGACACTCGCTTGCGCGGCGTCCAGCCCGTGTCGTCCTCCAGGTCGTCGAGGTAGGTGCGCGTGGCCTCGTGCGACTCGGCCGTGTCATCCGCGGCGGTGAGGCAAACGGAGAAGAAGGCCGATGGCATCGCGCTCAGGGTGATGGCATGCCTCTTCACCCAGTCGACGATCTCGCGTTGGTGGCGACCCCCATGGACCGAGGCGCCGACGATCACGCCGTCGTAGTCGGATGTCGCGAGCTTCGCCGCCGAAGCCACATCGCACATCTGAACGTGGGCCCCCTCCTCTCGAAGGGCTCGTGCAACGCGCAACGCGATCTTCTCGGTATGCCCATGCGTGCTGGCGTAGACGAGGAGGACTCGCTGCCGGCGGGCAGACTCCGTTGCGGCCTGCGTGTCGGGCACTCACGTCTCCTCGGGATCGGCGCCGGAAGCCCGGCAGTCTCGCTCCGCAGAGCGGGAGGAGCCGATTCCACCCGGAGCAGGCGGGCTTGCCATCCGTGGTTGCTACGGAAACGCCTGCGGCCTGGACGCAGCATCGACCCGGCCTCCAGTTCGGTCCCCGGTGGCGGCTAGCTTCGAGCGGCCCAGCTCCGTAGTTCTCCGCAGTGTTGTCGCGGAACCGGGCCGATGGCGAATCGCCCCGCGGCACCGATGCTGGGGTCTGGTCATGATCGATAGCGCGCCTTCATTGGACGACGGAGCGTCCGACGTCACGATCGTGCTCGCGGACGACCACCCGGTCGTTCGCACCGGATTGCGAATGCTGCTCGACGCCGCGGACGACATGAGAGTCGTCGCCGAGGCGGGCGACGTGGGTTCGGCTCAGCGCTTCGTGCTCGGTCACAAGCCCACCGTGCTGGTGCTCGACCTCAACATGCCCGGTGGCTCGAGCCTGGCGGCGATCCCACGCATCGCCGAGGCCTCACCACAGACCTCGGTCGTCGTCCTCACCAGCAGGAGGACCCCGCCTTCGCACGCGAGGCACTGCAGGCCGGAGCTCGCGGCTACGTGCTCAAGCACGCAGCGGGAGCGGAGCTCGTACAGGCGATCCGCGCCGCCGCCGGCGGCGGTACCTGGCTGAATCCGGAGCTTGGCGCACGCATGGCGGCCACGCCCGAAACCCCCACCGGTGCGCTGGCCGAGCTCAGCGATCGGGAGCTCGAGGTGCTGCGCCTGATCGCGCTCGGGTACACCAACAACGAGATCGCTCAGCAGCTCGTGCTGAGCGTGCGAACCGTGGAGACCCACCGCGCCCACATACAGCAGAAGCTCGGTCGCTCGACCCGTGCCGAGCTGGTTCGTTACGCGCTCGACAACGACCTCATCGAGCGCTAGCGCAGTTCCCGGCTAACGGCCTCACCCGGGCCTGCTCCTCGCGCGAGTGCGGGAAACCACGGATCGCGGGGGCGTGAGTTCCCGATGACGGGCGGAGGTCCGGGACTGGACTGAGCTCAGGCGGCCCGCGCCGCGGGCGGCCCCACCGGTCTAGGCCACGACCTCCATGCCGACCTTGTCCTCGTCGGCGACGGCACGGGGGTTCTCCACCGCCAGGACCGCCTGCAGCGCGGCGATGGCGACGGCCAGCTGGGAGAGATCGGGCTCGCGCGTCGTCAGGCGCTGGAGCTGGATGCCCGGCCACATCAGGATGCGGGCCCAGCGCTTGGTGCGGTTCTTGCCGAACCACTTGATCAGCTCGAAGGCCAGCCCGGCCACGATCGGGATGCCCACGACGCGGGAGATGAACAACCAGTGCCAGTCGAGCTTGCCCAGCGGGGCGAACACGACGATCGCCACGATCATCACCAGCAGCAGGAAGCTCGTGCCGCAGCGCGGATGGAAGCGCGAGAAGCGCTGGGCGTTCTCCGGCGTCAGCTCCTCGCCTGCCTCGTAGCACGAGATCGTCTTGTGCTCGGCGCCGTGGTACTCGAAGACGCGCTGCAGGTCGGGCATGCGCGAGATCAGCGCGAGGTAGCCCAGGAAGATGGAGATCCGCACCAGCTTCTCGATCACCACGAACAGGATCGAGTTGGGGATCTGGTCGGCGAAGAGGTTGGTCAGGCCGGCGGGCAGGAGGAAGAAGAGGCCGACGGCGAACAGGAGAGCGAAGACGATCGTGCCTACCCAGGCGCCGCCGCCGAGGTCCTTCTGCTCGCCCGCCTCGTCGGGCGGCATCTGCGCGTTGGCCGAGATGCCGAGGGCGCGGAAGCCGATCTTGAGCGACTCGCCCAGAGCGGCCACGCCGCGGATCACCGGCAGGCGCAGGATCCGGTGGCGCTTGGTCCACGACACCAGCGGCTCGGAGATCACCTCGATCTCGCCCGTGGCGCCCTCCTTGGAGTCGGCGCCGCCCGCCGCCAGCTGCTCGGCAGAGGGCTTTCGCACCGCCACCGCCCAGGTCGAGATGCCGCGCATCATGACCCCTTCGAGCACGGCCTGGCCGCCGATCGGTGCGTCCTTGGTGGCCTCGCGCAGGTGGTCGGGCGCGTGTCCGTTGCTCGACGGATCGCTCGTGGTCGGGGAGGCGCTCACCTTCCTCATCGTATCGGCGTCTCGACTCTGTCTTTCAAGCAGTGCTCGGAGCGGGCGCAATCTCGGCGCAGGAAAGCTCCTGAACGTTGTCCTGCTCGGAGCTCTCGGCGATCAGGCCGTCGGGGTCGGCCTCGACCTTGACCGAACCCGTGCAGGCCGGACCGCGGAAGCCGATGAGGCGTTGCTCGCCGACCGCCAGCCGACCCAGGGTCACCGTGTTGAGCACGCTGCCGTCGACCGAGAAGCGCAGCGCGGACCCCGCCACAGCGGCACGACCTGCGTTGGAGACCTGCACGCTGTAGCGAGACACGCCCCGCACCTTGGTCCGAGCCGAGCCCACGACCTTGGCCTTCAGGTTGGGCAGTGCGACGAACTGCCGGCAGGAGCGCGACTTGCGCTGAAGCTGGGCCAGCACGCGGCCGTCCGGGGCGTACCAGCGAAAGTCGACACGCATCCGGTGAAGAGCGTTCTCGGGCAGGCCCTTGACGTCCTGACGGTAGGCGAACGTGCCCACCCCTGGCTTGGAGCGGTTCCAGCGTCCGAGACCGGTCGCCTTGACGGGCCGGAAGCCGCGGGCGTCCGTGCGCTCCAGCAGGGTGAAGCGCATGCCCATCCGCTCACTGCCCTCGACGCGAAGCATGCGCCCCTTGAAGGCGGCCGCGTGGTCGACCAGCGAGCACTCGACGGTCCTGACCGAGGCCTGGGGCAGCTCGGCGGCCCCGGCCACGGCCGCGTGTGCGAGCGCGGGCAGACTCAGCGCCGCCACGGTGGCGGCGCTGAGAGCGGTGACGGTTGACGCACGACGCATGCCCCGTGAAAACAGGCCCAGGGACGCATAGTTGCGGCGTCCTGCGGGCGGTGGCGGCTCGGTTGCCTAGCGGCGGGAGCGCGCGGCACGGCGGCGGAAGCGCTCGACGCGACCTCCGGTGTCCACGAGCTTCTGCTTGCCCGTGTAGAACGGGTGGCAGTTCGAGCAGATCTCGACGTGCAGCTCGGGCTTGGTGGAGCGCGTCCAGAACTCGTTGCCGCAGGTGCAGCGTACGTGCGAGGGGACGTACTCGGGATGGATATCCGGCTTCATGACTCCCTCGAGTCTAGCGGCGCCGTCCGCCTCGCCCTCTGGAATGGAGGCGTGGCCGGACTCGAGGAATACGAGCACCGCTTCCAACGCGCGGGCCTGCCCCTGTTCATCGAGGACCGCTCCGCGCGCGAGGACGTCTGGACCCGCGCCGCCCCTCTGCTGGCGCTCGTGTTCATCGGCGAGATGCTCGGCGCGATCCAGCTGAGCTGGTCGCTGGCGGCCAACGTAGGCGCCGCGCTCGGCGGCCTGGCGATCCTGCTCGGTGCCTTCGGTCTGTTGAACCTGCTGCGCGGGCGACGCTTCTGGTCGTTGCCCGAGCACGTCGGCAACCTCGAGCTGGCACTGTTCCTCTTCGTCCCCGCCGCGCTACCGCTGATCTTCGGCGGCCAGCTCGGAAGCGCGGCTCTCACGCTGGCCGGCAACGCGCTGCTGCTGGCCTTGACCTACGCGGTGATTGCGGGCGGGCTCGTGTGGATCGTGCGCTGGGCCGGGATGCGGCTGGTGGGCCAGCTCAACGTCGCGGTGGCCGTGCTGTCCAAAGCCGTGCCGCTGCTCCTGGTGTTCGCGCTGGTGCTGTTCGTCAACACCGAGATGTGGCAGGTCTTCTCGCAGATGCCCGACGCCTTCCTTGTGCTGGTCGGCCTGCTGCTGGTGGGAGCCGGATCGCTGTTCGTGATCTTCAGGCTTCCGCGCGAAGTCAGGGAGCTCGAGCGCGAAGCGGGCGACGGACCCGAGCTCGAGCGGCGTGAGCGCTTCAACGTTGCCCTTGTGCTGTTCGTGAGCCAGGCGCTTCAGACCCTGGTGGTGAGCCTGGCGGTGATGGGCTTCTTCATAGTGCTGGGAAGCCTGGCCATCGGAGCGCCCATCCGGGAGTCATGGGAGGTGGCCGACGGCTCGCTGATACTCGCCTTCGACCTCTTCGGGGAGCGCATCGAGATCACCGAGGCGCTGCTGCGCGTGTCGGCAGGGATCGGAGCCTTCGCCGGCCTCTACTACTCGATTGCCGTGCTCACCGACTCGACCTACCGCGAGGAGTTCCTGGACGAGCTGACCGAGGAGATGCGGGCGAGCTTCACGGCCCGAACGGAATACCGGGCGGCGCGGGAAGGGGCTTCATGAAGTTTGTCGCCTTCTGGTGGACAAACTTCCAGGACCCCCGCTTGCCTGGCAGCGTCAGGTGACCTGGTAGTTGGGGCCGTCGCCGCCCTCGGGCGGCGTCAGCCGGCCGCCCTTGGCGGTGATCGCCCCGCACTGCACGCAGTTCGAGGGAGTGATGTGCAGCTTGACCTCGTGGCTGCCGTCGAGCTTGCCGCCTGCGCCCCCTTGGGTGTTGCCGTTCACGCGGGCGCCCTCGATCTCCTCCTCGGGCACCTCGTAGACCGCGGCGGGGCACATGTTCTGCCACATCAGCGCCAGCTCGAGCGGCACCCTGTCCTGGATGCGGATGTGGTTGGGGGCATCGTCGCGCGTGGCGTTGCCGGTGAGGAAGACCGAGGACAGCTTGTCGAAGGTGGTCTTGCCGTCGGGCTTTGGGTAGCGCTTGTCGCGGTCGCCGATGAAGACGTCCACGGTGGCGTCGTCGTGGGTCTTCCAGCGGCCGCCGGGAAAGCGCCCGCCGGAGATCTCCATCATGTTGGCGATCGCGCCGCCGACGAGGAAGCCGCGCGAGAAGGGCTGGCGCATGTTGCGCGAGCGCCGGATGTCCTTCTGGATCTCCGAGCCGCGGACCTTGCGCTCGTAGTTCGAGAGGTCGGCGGTGCCCTCTACGCCGGCCTTCAGGCGCTCGTAGATGGCCTCCGCGGCGAACATGCCGGCGTGCATGGCGTAGTGCACGCCCTTGAGCGTCGGGATGTTCACCATGCCGGCGCCGTCACCGGCGATGGCGAGGCCGGGTGCCCAGTAGCGGCGCGGCTGGGCCCAGTAGCCGCCGGAGGGGATCGTCTTGGCCCCCCAGCCGACACGCTTGCCGCCCTCGATGATCTTCGCGACGAGCGGATGGCCCTTGAGCTCCTGGAGGGCGTCGTGGACCGAGAAGCTGGCGTCGCGGTAGTCGAGCCCCACCACGAGGCCCATCGATACGCGGTCCTCGCCCATCGGGTAGATGAACGAGCCGCCGAACTCGCGGTACTGGGGCCCGAAGCGCAGCGGCCAGGCCATCGTGTGGATGACCCGGTCGAGCGGCTGCCGTACCTCCCAAACCTCCTTCACGCCGAGCTCCCACTGCTGGGGATCCTCGGAGCCGAGCTCGAAGTGCCGGATGGCCGCACCGGTCAGGTGGCCCTGGGTGCCCTCGGCCAGCACGGTGGCCTGGGCGATCAGATCCGCCCCGGGCTCGAAGTTGCCGAGCTCCTCGCCCTCCTTGCCGCGGCCCTTGTCGCCCGAGCGCACTCCGACCACGCGGCCGTCCTCGACGAGCAGCTTGGCCGCCACGGTCTCGCCCAGTATGTAGACCCCGGCCTCCTCGGCCTGGTCGGACAGCCAGCGGCCGAGCTGGGCGACCGAGGTCACGTGGTTGCCGTGGTTGCGAAACGGCGGCGGGGTCGGCTTGAGCGGAATGGCCCGCTTGCGGTTGGGCAGCAGGTAGACCGTGTCCTTCTCCACCGCGCCGTAGGTCGGCCACTCGCTCTCCGGGAGGTCGGGGAAGAGCTTGCGCATCGCCGACGGGTTCATCATCGCGCCGGAGAGCAGGTGCGAGCCGGGACCCTTGCCCTTCTCGACGAGCGCAACGGGCACCTCGCCCAGCGATTCCGTCAGCGCCTCGTCCTCGGCCAGCAGCTGGGTCAGCCTGATGGCGCAGGCCAGGCCCCCGGGGCCGCCGCCCACGATCGCGACGCCCACCTCGATGCGCTCGTCCTCGGGGTCGGTGGGCGCGCCCACGAACTCCTTGGCGGAGTCGACGGGCGGCGGGAACTCGATCGGTGCGGTGGGCATCCGCGGGTCAGCCTCTCTTGGCCTTCAGGGCCTCGGTCAGCTTCGGCATGATCTTGTTGAGGTCGCCGACCACGCCGAGGTCGGAGAACTCGAAGATCGGGGCATTGGGATCCTTGTTGATCGCGACGATGTTCTCCGAGGCCTGCATACCGACCTTGTGCTGGATCGCACCGGAGATGCCGGCCGCCAGGTAGAGCTTGGGAGCCACCGTCTTGCCGGTCTGCCCGATCTGCGCCGCGTAGGGGTACCAGCCGGCGTCCACCACCGCGCGGGTGGCGGCCACGGCGCCGCCCAGGGCGCCGGCCAGCGACTCGCACAGCTCGAAGCCCTCGGCCTTGCCCAGGCCACGGCCGCCGGCCACCAGGATGTCGGCGTCTTCAATGTTCACGTCGGCGCCGCGCTGCTCGCCGCGCTGCACCATCACGGCCTTGGTCGAATGGTCCTCGAAGGAGACGTCGACGTCGATGACCTCGGCCGCGCCGTCGCCGGCCTCCTGGACGTCGAAGGCGTTGAGGCGGCCGATGATGATTCCCGGCTCGCCGACGTAGCCGACGTCCACGATGGCCGAGTCCTGCAGGATCGGGCGCTCGGCCACGAGCTTGCCGTCCTCGGCCCGCACGGCGGTGACCTCCATGGTCACGCCGGCGTTGAGCCGCGCGGTGAGGCCGGCGCCGATCTCGAAGCCGAGCAGGCCGCCTCCGAAGAGCGCGTACTTGTAACCGTTCTCGGAGATGACCTTGGCCATCGCGTCGACAACCGGCTGGGCGAGGCCTTCCGGTCCCTTGACGCGGTAGACCTTGGCCGCGCCAAAGCGGCCCAGCGAGGCGCACAGCTCGTCGGTCAGGTCGTCCCCGCCGACCACGACGGCGGCGGCCTCGCCGCCCAGCGCCTGGGCCAGCTTGGCGCCCTCGGAAACGGCGCCCAGCGAGTTCTTGTTGAACTCGCCCTCGTGGTGAAGTGCGTAGGTGAGGATGCTCATGCCAGCAGCTTCCTTTCCTCGAGCCAGCTGACGATGCGCTCGACGGTCTCGTTCGTGTCCTCGTCCTCGATGATCTCGCCGGCGGCCTTCTCGGCCGGCGGGTTGATGCCTAGGACCGCGGTGCGCGAGCCCTCCTCTCCGACGCGATCGGCCTCGATGCCGACGTCGCCGACGGCCTTGACGTCGCGCGGCTTCTTCTTGGCTCCCATGATCGCCTTGAGCGAGGGGTAGCGCGGCTCGTTGATGGCATCACCCACCGCGATCACGGCAGGCAGCTCGACCTCGACGGTGTCGTACCCGTATTCGGCCTGGCGCTCGCAGCGCAGCTTGCCGCCGTCGACGTCCAGCTGGATCACCTGGGTCAGCGAGGGCATGCGCAGATGGTCGGCCACCACCGCGCCGATCGTGTAGCACTCGCCGTCGGCCGACTGCTGGCCGAGCAGAACGAGGTCGGGCGACTCCGCCTCGAGCACCTTCGCCAGCGCGTAGCCGGTGGCGCACACGTCGGAGCCCGCGAGGGCTTCGTCGGTCAGGTGCACGGAGCGGTCGGCGCCCAGCGCCACCGCCTTGTTGAGCGTGCGCCCGGCCTCGGCGGGCGCCATCGTCACGGCAACGATCTCCTCGACGTCCACCTCACCGCCTTCGCGGATCTGCATCGCAGCCTCGATGGCGTGGGTGTCGAACTGGTTCAGAGTGGTCTCGCCCGAGCGGTCGATGCGCTTGGAGCCCTGGTCCATGCGCTTCTCGACGGCGGCGTCGGGCACCTCTTTTACGAGGACGCAGATCTTCACGGAAGCTTCTCCTTGGCTTGAGACTTGGCGCGCTGGACGGCGTCTTGCCCCCTGCGGCGGAGCCGATGTTACTTCATTGACTGACGAGTCAATCGCGTAGCGGCGCCAATGCTCAGGCGAAGCAGCCGGCTCGGCTGGCTGCGCACGATTCCATCCTCACGCCGGTACGGCCTGGCGCAGGAAGTCGATGATCCCCTGCACCGGAGCGCCCGGGGTGAACACCTCGGCCACACCGAGCTCCTTGAGCTCGGCGATGTCCTCGCTCGGAATCGTCCCGCCCACCACCAGCACGACATCCTCGGCGCCCTCGTCCTTGAGCAGTGCGGCGATGCGCGGAACGAGCGTCATGTGCGCGCCGGAGAGAATCGACAGGCCCACTGCGTCCGCATCCTCCTGCAGCACGGTTTCGACGATCTGCTCGGGTGTCTGGTGCAGGCCGGTGTAGATCACCTCCATGCCCGCGTCCCGCAACGCGCGGGCGATGATCTTGGCGCCACGGTCATGGCCGTCCAGGCCCGGCTTGGCCACCACCACGCGGATCTTTCGGCTCGACATGCCGGCGGAGGTTACCCCGTGCGGGTCCGTGGCCCTCAGCTCTGCCGGCGGGCGCGAAACTCGATGACGGCCCCGAGCGCGAGCATCAGCAGGCCGAGCATGATCAGCGCCTGCACCTCACCGCCGGTGGCCGGCAGGGTGTCCTCGGCGAGAGCCTGGTCCTCCACCTCCTCGGCGTTCTCGACAGCGGCCTCCTCCTCCTGCCCGGCCGGGTCGCTGTCCGCCGCCTCCACCACCACGGTGCCCTTCATGTTGGGGTGAGGCGTGCAGATGTAGGCGAACCTGCCGGGATCGTCGAAGGTGACCTCGCGGCTCTCCCCTGAAGGGAAGATGCCGGTGTCGAAGCTGCCGTCCGAGGCGGTGGCGGAGTGAGCGGTGGGCCCGTCGTTGGTCCAGACGACCGTGTCGCCCTGGATGACCGTGATCGTGGCCGGCGTGAACTCGAAGTCGGTGATGACGACGTTGGAGGTGGCCGCGGCCTTCACCAGCAGGCGCTCGGTCTGCTCACCCGGGCGGTCGCGCTCGTCACCGAGATCCTGGACGCCGTTGGCCTCTGCCGGTGTCTCGCCGGTGGCGCTCCCTTGGGCGGCCGCCGGCTCGGGGCCGGGCGCCCCCGGAGCGGTCTCGGGCGCTGCGGGCGCCGGGTCGCCTGTGGGCGCCACCTGCGCCTCCGCTGCGAGCGGCGGCGCCTGGGCTTCCGGTCCGGGCTGCTCCGCGGCGACGGACGGCTGCTCCGCAGGCGCGGCCGGCGCTGCGGCCGGCGCGGCGTCTTCGGAGGCGAACAACGAGGTCGGCAGTACGAGTGCTGCGGCGAGCGCGTAGATCGCGCCGAGGACGAGCCAGTGCCTCATCAGACCGGCAATCTATCCCGTGCCGGACGTCCTACGCAATCCGGAGCGGGCTACCGCCACCACCAGCGCCGCGGGAACTTGAACTCTGCGCGCTGCAGCGACCCATCGTCCAGCCGCAGCAGGAACTGGCGGCAGCTCCCCGCCCAGCGGTGTTCGGTCTTCCACAAGTAGACGTAGCGGTCCTTGCGCGGCCGATAGCGCAGCCCCTGGCCCCAGGCACTGCGCGCGGGAGCCCCCTGTTCCGGCGTCTCGCCGGCCCCGCAGTCCACCTCGGCGACCTGCGGGTAGCCGTCGGCCAGCACGTCGCGGCCCTGGTCGCCGCCCAGGGAGAAGCGGATCGGGACCGGAACGCCGGCCACCCAGCGGGTGACCCCGGGGAAGGCCTCGACCGGCCACAGGAAGCCCTCGAACTCGTGGCCGGCGGCGGCGACGTCATAGGAGACGGTCTCAGCGGTCGTATTGCCCGCGCTGTCGCCGGACGTGACGGTGAAGCTGCGCGTCCCGGGGCTGGAGGTGTCGAGCCTGGCCCCGTCGGCCAGGTCGCCCGTGCAGGTGGCCAGGCCCGAGCCAGCGGGCTGGTCGGCGCAGTCGTAGTCGACCGTCACCTCGCCGCCCACGGTGTAGACCGCGCCCTCGGCGGGAGTACGCAGGTCGATGACGGGTGCCGTCTGGTCGGTCACCTCGACGCTTGCGGTGACCACCGACTGGTTGCCGGCCCGGTCGAGCGCGGTCACGGTCACGGACTTGGTGCCGAGCGTGGAGGTGTCGAGCGTGGCGCCGTCGGCCACCGTGCCCTCGCACGATGCCAGGCCCGAGCCCCCATCGTCGGTGCAGCTGAAGTCGACCTCGACCCGAGCCCCGAGCGGGACCTGGACGCCGTCGCTGGGGATGCGCAGGTCGATCGCCGGGGCCGTGGAGTCGCACACCGTCGTGCCGGTGAGCGTGACGGTGTAGTCGCCCTCCTCGCGCGGACGCCCGTCCCAGCGCTCGAGCGGCGCGCCGGCCCCGCGGCCGGTGGCGCCCACCAGGTAGGCGACGTTCGGGAAGATGATTCCGTCGGCGCTGTAGGGATCGCTGCCGTAGGAGCTCACGCCGAGGAAGTACTCGCCCGGAGTGGCGGGAGTCAGCGGGTTGTCGGCGGGGAGGGTCGCCTGCTTGGTGCCGGACCAGTCGTCGTTGGCGTACACGCCGCGGCCCGCCCCGTTGAACAGGAAGAGCTGGGTGTCGATCTCCGTGGCGCCCTCCGTGGTGGCCGAGAACGACCCGCCGCCCGACAGGCAGATCCGGTAGAGGTCGCCGGGCTCGGGCCCGTCCAGCCCGCCGCTGATCGTACCCACCGCCTCGCCGGTCAGGTTCTGAGCGCTGCTTGGCAGCTCGCCGGCATCACCCTGCTCGGGCGCCGCGTACGCGTGGGCCGCGGGAGCCAGGACCAGAAACGCGGTCGCGAGAGCAAGGAAGCGTGGCTTCACCCGGTTGGCATCGGCCGCGGGCGCGATCCCTTGAATGGCGGCGGACCGAATGGACGTTCGGCGACGCCGCTCCGGCGCTTAGAAGACGGGGGTTTCGGTGTAGGTGCCGAAGACCTGCTGGAGGGACTGGACGATCTCGCCTTCGGTGGCGTGGGCGCGCGCGCAATGCAGCAGCGGGTCCATCAGGTTGCGGTCGCCGGCGGCGGCGTCGCGCAGTTCGGCCAGCGTGGACTCCACGGCCTGGCTGTCGCGGGCGGCGCGGACGGCTTGCACGCGGCCGATCTGCTTGCGCTCCAGCCCCGGCGGGATGCGCAGGGTGTCGGTGGCCTGGTCGTCCTCGTGCTGGTGGCGGTTGACCCCAACGATGACCCGCTCGCCGCGCTCGATCTCCTGCTGGAGCCGAAACGACGCGTCGGCGATCTCGGTCTGGGGATAGTTCTGCTTGATCGCCTCCACCATCCCGCCGAGCTCGTCGATGCGGCGGAAGTAGTCGTAGGCCTCCGCCTCCAGCCGATCGGTCAGCGCCTCCACGAAATAGGACCCGCCCAGGGGGTCGATCGTGTTGGCCACCCCGGTCTCGTGGGCGAGGATCTGCTGTGTCCTGAGCGCCACCCGGACCGCCCCCTCGGTCGGCAACGCCAGCGCCTCGTCGAAGCTGTTGGTGTGCAGCGACTGCGTGCCACCCAACACCGCCGACAGCGCCTCGGTGGCCGTCCTGACGATGTTGTTCAACGGCTGCTGGGCGGTCAGCGACACCCCCGCCGTCTGGGTGTGGAAACGCATCAGCAGCGAACGCTCGTCGCGGGCCCCATACGTGTCCCGCAGCTCCCGCGCCCAGATCCGCCGCGCCGCGCGGTACTTGGCGATCTCCTCGAAGAAATCGATGTGCGCGTTGAAGAAGAACGACAACCGCGGGGCGAACTCGTCCACCCGAAGGCCACGCTCCACACCGTGCTCCACGTAGGTGAATCCGTCCTTGAGCGTGAACGCCAGCTCCTGCGCCGCCGTCGAGCCGGCCTCCCTGATGTGGTACCCGCTGATCGAGATCGGATGCCAGCGCGGCATCGCCCGCGCGCAGTACTCCACCATGTCGGTGACCAGCCGCATAGCCGGATCGATCGGAAAACACCACTCCTTCTGGGCGATGTACTCCTTCAGGATGTCGGTCTGGATCGTCCCCGCCAGCCGCTCCGGCCCGACCCCCTGACGCTCTGCCGCCACCACATAGAAGGCCAGCATCAGCGCCGCCGGCGCGTTGATCGTCATCGAGGTCGACACCCCACCCATGTCGATCCCCCCGAACAGCGCCTCCATGTCGGCCAGCGAATCGACCGCCACCCCCTCGCGGCCCACCTCGCCCTCGGAGCGCGGATGGTCGGAGTCGTGGCCCATCAACGACGGCATGTCAAACGCCGTCGACAAACCCGTCTGGCCGTGATCGAGCAGATAGCGAAAGCGCTCGTTGGTCTCCTCCGCCGTCCCGAACCCCGCGAACTGGCGCATCGTCCACAACCGCCCGCGATACATCGACGGATACACACCACGCGTAAACGGAAACTCACCCGGAAAACCGATTTCCTCGGCCGGGCCCACGTCGTCCGCCGTGTACAACGGCGCCACCGGCTCCCCGCTCAACGTCGAAAACAGCGCGGCACGCTCCGGCACGCTCGAAAAACGCTCCCGAAACCAGCGCTCCGCGTCCGTCATCGCCTGGGGCTCGGCTGCCATCGCTCAGAGTCTAGGACCCGCCCTCTCGGGCACGCCCGGGTCAGGCCGCCGCCTCGCTGCGCGTACCGACCGCGCCCCGTCTCAGCTCGCGCAGGGCCAGCGCCGCGGTCCAGGTGAAGTCGCGCGTGCCCAGCCCCCGGCCCGAGTCCGGCACGAAGTACTCACGGATCCCCCCGCCCTCCACGGAATCGAGCATGCGGCCGCGCAGCCGGGCGGCAGCCGTGTGCTCTCCGTACTCCTCGAGCCCCAGAGCGCACAGCCAGGTCACGTTCGCCCAGACGGGCCCGCGCCAGTAGTTGCGGGGCGAGCGCGCCGGGTCGTCGCTCGCGAGCGAGCGCACGCCGTAGGGAGAGGCGAGCCGGCCCTCCGTTACCTCGTGTCGCAGCGCACTCACCTGGACACCGGCGAGCCCGGGCGCGAGCGCGGCGAGCGCACTGCCCGCCCCGGTGGCCGCGAGCGGCGACTCGCTCACCATGTCGACGGCACGGATGAGCCCGTCGGAGCCGGCGCGCGCGCGCAGCGCGCCGGCGACCCGCTCACAGGCCAGATGGCTCTCTTCGGCCACTCGGCTCTCGCCGAGGTCGGTGGCCAGCAGGGCGAGGTCGTGGCAGGCGCGGGCCAGGATCGCGCTGAAGCCAGGATCCAGAACGCGGAAGGGGCCGCTTCGCGCCAGCCGGCTCTGCGCCCAGTCGAGTGCCGCGCCGCGCCTCACGAGGGTCAGGAAGCGGCGGTAGTGCTCGTCGCTGGGGCGCTCGGCGGCGTCCACCGAGTCGGTGTCGCGGCGGCGTACCACCGAGACCTCGGGCAGCACGCGCCAGAGCGGGTCGTCCCATTCGAGGGCGTTGTCGCGGCCAGACTCCCAAGGGTGGATCAGCACCGGCTCGCCCACTCCGCGCGGGTCGCGCTCCTCGAGCAGGAAGCGATGCCATTCGAGCAGCGGCTGCAGCAGCGAGCGCGCTCGGCGCTCGTCCGGATGCGCCTCGAACAGCAGCCGCATGCAGGTGGCCGCGACCGGCGGCTGCGTGATGCCGGAGATGCGCCGGCCATCGATGCTGAAACGGCGCCCCCACCAGCGCGGCCCCGGGAGATAGCGCGCGTAGGGGCGGGCGACGGTGGTCAGCAGGCTCCGCAGGCGCCCGTTCACGCGGTCGGACAGGCGCGTGTGGAACGCGATGTGCGGGATCATTCCGCCGCTGTCCCGCGCCCCGGCGAGGGTCTGCAGCTCGGTCCAGGCGCGGCTCGGATCGACGCCGGCCCAGCCCAGCGCAGC
This sequence comes from uncultured Thermoleophilaceae bacterium, assembly GCA_963813495.1. Taxonomy (GTDB): domain Bacteria; phylum Actinomycetota; class Thermoleophilia; order Solirubrobacterales; family Thermoleophilaceae; genus JACVRW01. Next base: position 299,427 of record CAWEZC010000010.1, on the reverse strand, counting down.
CAGCGCCGAATCCCAGTTCCACTGATGCGGATAGGTGGCTCGCGAGGGAACGGTGTAGCCGCCGTTGTCGTTGCGGCGGAGCACGGCCTCCGCGAGCGCTTCGAGCTCGGATTCGGGGTGCGGAAAGGGAATCACCTCTGCGGACATCTCCTCAGAGGTAACGCACGAGAAGGCCGCAGTTACGCGCGGGCGCGCCGCACCCTGTCCCCGCTAGTTGCCGTTTACTTCGATGATCATCGCGTCGCCCTGGCCGCCGCCCGAGCAGATCGCCGCCACGCCGAGGCCACCGCCGCGCCGGCGCAGCTCGTTGGCGAGCGTCATCAGGATTCGCGCGCCGGAGGCCCCGATCGGGTGCCCGAGCGCGATCGCGCCCCCGTTGACGTTGACCTTGGCCTCGTCGACGCCGAGCATGCGCATCGAGTTGAGCGCCACCGAGGCGAAGGCCTCGTTGATCTCGAACAGGTCGATGTCGTCCACCGACAGCCCGGCCTGCTCGAGCGCCTTCTGAGTGGCGTTGGCCGGGGTGCGGGCCAGATAGGGAAACTCGTCGGCCACGGCGGCCTGGGCCACGATCGTTGCGATCGGGCGGCGCCCGTTTGCGGCGGCCCATTCGTCACTGGCGAGCACGAACGCACCGGCGCCGTCGTTCACGCCCGGGGCGTTGCCGGCCGTGTGCGCGCCCTCCTTGTGGAATGCGCCGCGAAGCTTGGAGAGCGCCTCGAGCGTCGACTCGCGCCGGGGCGCCTCGTCGACCTCGACGGTGGTGTCGCCCTTGCGCGAGCTGATCGTGACCGGCACGATCTCCTCGGGCAGCCGGCCCTCGTCGGTCGCCTGGATCGCGAGCTCGTGGGAGCGCAGGGCGAAGCGGTCCATGTCGGCGCGCGTGATCTCGAGCTCCTCCCCGACCTCGTCGGCCTCCGCACCCATGTGCTTGCCGGTGAAGGGGTTGGTCAGGCCGTCGGTGACCATTGCGTCGAGCGCCTTGGCCTCGCCCATGCGGAAGCCGAAGCGCGCCTGCTTGAGCAGGTACGGGGCGCTCGACATGGACTCCATGCCGCCGGCCACGGCCACGCCGAGGTCGCCCGCGCGCACCGCTTGGTCGACGATGCCCGCGGAGCGAAGCCCCGAGGCGCACACCTTGTTGACGGTCTCGGAGCTGACCTCCTTGGGAATGCCGCCCTTGATCTGCGCCTGGCGGCTGGGGATCTGGCCCTGGCCCGCCTGGAGCACCTGCCCGAAGACGACATGCTCGACCTGCTCGGGGGCCACCTCGGCACGCTCGAGGGCGGCGGCGATGGCGCTGCCGCCGAGCTCGGTCGCATCGAGCGACGCCAAGGCGCCGCCCATCTTGCCGAACGGCGTCCGTGCGGCGCCGAGGATCACGGTCTTGGGCATCTGAGCTGCGTCTCCTTGCGAGTTGCGGGCGCCGAGAACCATATCGCCGGGTTGGTCGCGGTTATGCTCCCGCGCCCATGCCCGGACCCAGCGTCAGCGCCCGCCGCGGCACCCCCGAGGAGACCGCCGCCGACACCCGCGTGGTGGGGCTGTTCGAGGGTGAGTCGCTGGCCGACCCCGCCCTGCAGCGACTGGTCGAGCTCGGTGAGGCCAAGCCCGGGCTGAAGTCCGTGGCGGTGGCGCACGAGGACGCGCCCGGTGGCGGCCAGCGACGCGTGCTGATCGCAGGGCTGGGCAAGCGCGACGAGCTCGATGCCGAGCGCGCCCGCGTGGCGGCAGGAGCGGCGGCCGGGCGAGCCAGGGAGCTGGGGGCCGTGTCGCTGTCGTGGGCCGCCGTGCCCGGCGCGGGGCTTGCCGGCGCTCTGGCGGAGGGCACGCTGCTGCGCCTCTACTCCTTCGATCGCTTCAAGACCAAGAAGAGCGACAGCGACCGGGTCGAGTCGCTGGAGATCGCCGGCGAGGAGGTTGACCCCGCCGAGGTCGAGCGCGCGCGGGTGGCCGCCGCTGCGGCCAATGCCGCGCGCGACCTGCAGAACCTGCCCGCCAACGTGGCCACGCCCGTGTTCCTGGCCGAGCGTGCCGCCGAGATCGCCGACCAGCACGACGCCCTCGAGCTGGAGCTGCTCGACCGCGACGCGATCGTGGCCCGCGGCATGGGGGCCTTCGCGGCGGTGGCGCAGGGCAGTCACGTCGAGCCGCGGCTGATCGTGCTGCGCTGGCGCCCGCCCGGCGCCACGGGGCCGCATCTGGCCTATGTGGGCAAGGCGGTGACCTTCGATACCGGCGGCATCTCGATCAAGCCCTCGGCGAAGATGCAGGAGATGAAGTTCGACATGTCCGGCGGCGCCGCGGTGATCGAGGCGATGGCGGGCATAGCCGAGCTTGGCCTGCCGGCCACGATCACGGCCGTGGTGGGCGCCACCGAGAACATGCCCAGCGGCCACGCCGTCAAGCCGGGCGACATCGTCACGGCCATGAACGGCACGACGATCGAGGTCAACAACACCGACGCCGAGGGACGCCTGGTGCTGGCCGACGCTTTGAGTTATGCGGTCGAGCAGGGCGCGGAGCGGATCGTCGACCTGGCCACCCTCACCGGCGCCATCCTCGTCGCCCTGGGGCACACGTATTCCGGGCTCTTCTCGAACGACGATGACTGGTACTCGCGGGTAGAGGCGGCCGGCGCGGCCGCCGGCGAGATCGGATGGCGCATGCCCCTGCATCCCGAGTACCACGAGCTGACCAAGGGTCAGTACGCGGACCTGACAAACGCGGCCGAGCAACGCGTGGCGATGTCGAGCTACGCGGCCGAGTTCCTGCGCCAGTTCGTGGACGACCGCCCCTGGGTCCACATCGACATCGCCGGCACCGCCTGGGGCATGGGCCGCAACTACGTCGGCAAGGGCGCCAGCGGCTTTGGCACGCGCCTGCTGATCGAGTTGGCGCGCCGCCACTGAGAGACGCAGATCCCGCGACTGGAGCAGGCTAGGGGCTGGTCGCTTCGTTTCACGCCGTTTTCACGGTGTGTGACATGGATCACACTTCGGTTTGGTTGGCGGATACGGTGGCTACGGTGGCTCGGTAAGCCGATCTCGGCCCTGTCCGCGTGCGGGAGACGACTCGCGGACTCGGCAAGCCCTGGCGGGCGCCAGATCGGGACCTGACCCAGCGGGCTGAGCCGGCTGTCGCAGGTCTCGGGCGTCAATGCCGGGCAGGCAACACCCGGAGGTATCTCCGTTGAAGAAGCAGGTGACACTCCTGCTGGCGTTCGCGTGCGCGCTCGTGCTCGCGGCGGCGGTGGGTATACCGGCGGCTGCTCAGCAGGAATCGAGCAGCGCCGCTGATACGACAACGACCAACTCCAACCCGAGCTCCGGGGGCCCGAAGGCGAAGGCCGCCGGTGTCGGCCTCCAGCGCTCATACCGGCGCTGGCGCACCAAGCTGGACCGCCACGAGGTCTACCGGGGGCGCAACCTGGTGGTGGCGGCCCGCGAGCAGGACCGTGCGGCCACGGCCCCCGAGCTGCGGACCTCGATCGACCGGATGCGAACCCGGTTCGGCAACTTCCTGCGCTCAGCGCGCGGGCAGGCGGCGCTGTTTCGCCTGAAGGTCCGGAAGATCCCGGGCTGGGGTCGCGAGCAGCTGGCCTCGATCGCGGCCTGCGAGTCCCACGGCAACCCTCGCGCCGTCGGGGGCGGCGGGACCTACCGCGGCATGTACCAGTTCAGCTCCAGCACCTGGCAGGTCGTCGGTGGCGGCGGAGACCCGGTCGCCGCATCACGCCACGAGCAGACCTGGCGTGCGTGGCTGTTGCTGAGCCGCCACGGCGCAGGCCACTGGCCCGTCTGCGGCTAGGCACGACGAGACACGGGGCGGCGGGCCGCGCAGTCTGCGGTCCGCCGCCCTTCGTCGTTCCCTCCGACGCTCGCGATGAAATACAGAGGCACCCGAGCGGCAGGACATCCGATGCGAGAGCAACTCGAGGAACAGCTAAAGCGCGCTACGGCCGAGTTGAGGACCCACATGGCCACGTGGGAGTACGCGTTCTCGATGGCCGGCGGCTGCCACGGCGGCCGCGACCACCCCGGGCTCTGGGTGACCCAGGCGCGCACCGAGGAGCTGTCCCGCCGCTGCGACCACCTCCGCGGGCGACTCGCCGAGCACGTGCTCTGAGCGCCCACGGTTAGGCAGGACCGGTCCCGGATACATCGAGTGTGAACCCGAGCGCTCCCCGGCGCGACTCCAGATCGGGCCCGCCGGCGGCCGAGCGAGCAGCGGGACTTCGACGAGGGGGAGAGCAGCGATGGCCGACAACAGAGGCGTCGCCTACATGGGGACCGGGAAGGTCGAGGTGCAGAACATCGACTTCCCGACCTTCGAGTTGCAGGACGGGCCGGGGGTCAACCCCGACAACGTGGGTCGCCAGCTTCCGCATGCGGCGATCCTCAAGATCGTATCCACCAACATCTGCGGCTCGGACCAGCACATGGTGCGCGGCCGCACGACAGCCCCCGAGGGCCTCATCCTCGGGCACGAGATCACCGGCGAGGTGATCGAGACCGGGCCGGGCGTGGAGTTCATCCAGGAGGGCGATCTCTGCTCGGTGCCGTTCAACATCGCCTGTGGCCGCTGTCGCATGTGCAAGACCGGCAACACGGGCGTGTGCCTGAATGTCAATCCCGATCGGCCCGGCTCGGCGTACGGCTACGTGGACATGGGCGGTTGGGTGGGCGGCCAGGCGGAGTACGTGGTGGTGCCCTACGCCGACTGGAACCTGCTCAAGTTCCCCGACAAGGACCAGGCGATGGAGAAGATCCTCGACCTGACGATGCTGTCGGACATCTTCCCGACGGGATTCCACGGTGCCTACACGGCCGGCGTGGGGCCCGGTTCCACGGTCTACGTCGCCGGGGGCGGCCCGGTGGGGCTCGCCGCGGCCCACTCGGCCCAGCTGCTGGGTGCGGCGGTCGTGATCGTCGGTGACCTGATCCCCGAGCGCCTCCAGCAGGCGCGCAGCTTCGGCTGCGAGACGGTCGACGTCTCCAAGGGCGATCCGAAGGATCAGATCGAGCAGATCCTCGGGGTGCCGGAGGTCGACGCAGCGGTCGACGCCGTCGGCTTCGAGGCCCGCGGCCACGGCGCGGACGCCGACCACGAGGCTCCGGCCACCGTTCTCAACTCGATCATGGACGTGACCCGGGTGGCGGGCAAGCTCGGCATCCCGGGCCTCTACGTGACCGGCGACCCGGGCGGCATCGACGACGCGGCCAAGGTGGGCTCGCTCTCGATCAGCATCGGGCTCGGCTGGGCGAAGTCACACAGCTTCACCACGGGCCAGTGCCCGGTGATGAAGTACCACCACGGCCTGATGCAGATGATCCTCAGCGACCGGGCGCAGATCGCGAAGGCGGTCAACGCGACGGTCATCACCCTGGATGAGGCGCAACAGGGCTACGAGGACTTCGACAAGGGCGCAGCCAAGAAGTACGTCTTCGACCCGCACGGGTTGATCCAGGCGGGCTGACCCCCGCGAAAACGCAGGGGCGCGCCGAGCCGGCGCGCCCCTCTGCGTTCAGCGACTAGCGGTCCTGCCGCTCCCCGCGAACGCGCTCCTCGCGCACCACGTCCGGATCGTCGGGGTCTCCCTCACGGACCACTCGGCGTTCCTCGTAGCCCTCGCCCGACACCGGCTCTGACGAGGTGCCGGCCTGCTCGTCGGCGTTGCGCCCGTCATTGGCGGCCGCATCCGTCCTGGCGACATCGATCTCCGACTCGCGGTCGCGGTGCGAGCCACGCTCGTAGTCACCCTTCGCGTCGGGGTCCAGATCGTGGGCTCGGGCGTGCTGTGCCTCCGCCTCCTGCTCCCGGTCCTGCGCGTGCGCGACCTGCTGGCGGGCCGCCGCGTCCTCACGGCGGGCACGGGCGGCGCGCTCCTCGGCCTCGGCCTTCATCTCGTCGGCCTCTGCAGTGCGCACGTCGGCTTCCCGCCTGAGCTCGCGTGCTTCATGACGGCGCGTCTCGTGGCGGCTGTCACGGCCCCGCTTGGCCAGCAGCATCAGCAGCGCCACCAGGATCAGGCCACCGACGACGATCGCGATGATCACTCCAGCGTCCATTCCGGCTCCTCTCTCCGTTGTCGGGGAGCCGTTACCCCCGCAAGGGGTTACTCATGCGCCTATTTGGAGCCGGCCGTCTCCGGGGCGTCCATCTCGCGCAGCTCGCGCTTGAGCACCTTGCCGGTGGCGTTGCGCGGCAGCTCGTGGAGAAACCAGATCTCGCGCGGGACCTTGTAGCGCGCGAGGTTCTTCTTGACGTGCGCCTTGAGTTCGTCCTCGCCGGCATCGTGACCCGGCTCGAGCACGACGAAGGCGCGCAGACGCTGGCCGAAGTCCTTGTCGTCGACCCCCAGCGCGGCGGCCTCCGCCACGGACTCGTGACGGGCCAGCGCATCCTCCACCTCCTTGGGGAAGACGTTCTCACCGCCGGACACGATCATCTCGTCGTCGCGACCCTCCACGAACAGGCGCCCGCCCGAGTCGAACCGGCCGACGTCGCCGGTGGCCATCAGCGAGCCGATCACGTTCTTCGAGCCACCGCCGGTATAGCCCTCGAAGAGCATCTCGTTGCCGACGAAGATGCGACCGGTGAGGCCCTCTGGGACCTCGCTGCCGTTCTCGTCGTAGAGCTTGACCACGGTGCCGCGCGGCGGCTGGCCCGCGGTACCCGGCGCCGCGCGCATGTCCTCCGGCGTGGCGATCGAAGCCCAGGCCACCTCGGTGGAGCCGTAGAGGTTGTAGAGCGTGTCTCCCACCTCGTCCATCCAATGGGTGGCCAGGTCGCCGGGCAGCGCCGACCCGCTGGCCGCCACCACTTTGAGATTGGAGAGGTCGTAGCGGGCTCGCACCTCGGCGGGCAGATCGAGGATGCGCTGCATCATCACCGGCACCACGACCAGCGAGTCGCAGCGGTAGCGGGCGAGCGTCGCCAGGCAGTCCTCGGGGTCGAACTTGCGTCGCAGCACGTACGTGCTGCCCAGGATCAGGCCGAGCGTGAAGTGCGCGAAGCCCCAGGAGTGGAACAGCGGAGCGGCGATGTGGGACACCTGACGCGTCTTCAGCGGGATCTTGGAAAGCAGCGAAACCGCCGGGTCGAGCGACTGGGGATTGCCCCGCGAGGCTCCCTTTGGCGTGCCCGTCGTGCCGCTGGTGAGAATCACCGCGCGGCCCTCGCGGGAGGGCGGCACCACGTCGCTGCGATCTCCCTTGGCGATCAGCTGATCGAGGGTCGGGTCGGCGCTGGAGTCGGAGTCGTGCCAGGCCACGAAGCGCTTGCGGCCCTGGCCCGCACCCTCGAGCAGGCCGGAAAACTCCTCGTCGTGGATGAGCGCCCGCGGCTTCTCTCGCTTGGTCACCTCGGTGAGCTGCGGGCCGGCGAAAGCGGTGTTCAGGTAGAGGGCGTCCGCGCCGAGCTTCGACACCGCGATCGTCGCCTCGATGAAGCCGCGATGGTTGCGGCACATGATGCCCACTCCGTCGCCCTCCCCCACGCCGGCATCGGCCAGTGAGTGGGCCAGCGCATTGGTGCGCGCGTTGACCTCCGAATAGGTCAACGAGCCCAGCTCGTCCACGATCATCGTCTCGCTGGGATAGCGCGCGGCCAGGGCGATCGAGCCCGCGGCGGGGCTACGGCCCCAGTGCTGAAGGGTGCGCAGCACGGCCCACAGGCGGTCGGGCCGCATCGGGCCGACGACGCCGGCGTCGGCGAGAATCTTGACGTTGCCGAGCTGGTATGCCACCTGTTCGGGCAGGCTCTTCGCGTCGCTCACAGCTGTCGATCCTCCATCTGCTTGGCGCTCCTCTGCGGGGATTGTGAACGTGTGCGCGATTTGGTGCAGCCGGGCCCCACTCGGGCAGCCCCGGGGCGCCGGCGTGGAGGCAGCTCGCAGCGGGTCGTCAGGAGCCCTCGCTTTCTGGCTCGTCGTAGACCTCCTTTCGCCACGGAGGACTGATCCCGGGGTCGAGCGGGCGGTAGCGGTGCTCGGCGCGAGTCTCCAGCGGGACCAGGCGCAGACCCTCGGCGCTGCTCGAGCGCTCGCGATTGCCGGGCCCGGGGTAGAGCGGCAAGCGGCGCAGGCGGACCGGCGGGGCACCGGGTGTCTTGCCGCGCGGCACGCGCGCCCCCGCCGGGCCGGGAGCTCGCGGGCGCACCTCGGTGCGAAACGGGATGTGGCCGGCATGGCTGCCACGCGAGACGCGGGTCCAGCCCGTGGAGCCCACCCAGCGACCCTCGCACTCGCTCTCGCTGCAGCCCTGGAAACGGCCGTGCGAACTCGCGCGCACCCACGCGCTGCCGTCGCGTTCGAGGCGCACGTGGTAGCTCTCCCAGTCGTCCTCGTGATAGCCCGGATAGCGGGGTGCCTCATCCACGATGCCCCGGATCCGCGGCACCAGCCAGGCCAGCTCCCACGCCCTGTCCGAGCCGGCCCAGGTCGAGTTGGAGTCGGGGTAGTACAGCCAGTACTGGAGAAAGGTGCGCCGGTCCCGGCGCAATACGTGCGTGAATACCGTCGCCCGGGCACCGGCCTCGCTGCCGTGGACGTCCAGGTCGCGGTCATCGGGCGCGTTCGCGCAGGAGGGCTTGCGGCAGCGTCTCCAGTCCACCGGAATCTGCCGCTCGCCGGGCTCGTAGACGAGGTTGGGCGCGTGCCGGCGAACCAGCGCCGCATCGCTCGGGCCGTAGGCGCCGACGAGCGCGGCGTCGCCGTCCTCGCATCCACCCCGCGCGGCACAGGCGATCCGGTGGGTCAGGAACCCGCCGAGCGAGCGGCCGTCGACCAGCGGCGCGACCGCCAGAAGACCGCCCAGGGCAAGCGAGACCAAGAGGACCAGCGCGACCCACTCAACCGCAGCCTGGCCCTGTTCGCCATTCATGCGCGCGACCGTACGACCCACGCGCGCACACGTGTGTGCACAGGGTTACGACCTCGTGCGCTGTTTGCACCGGCTGTGCGCGCCCGGGGTCCGCCGGGCACCTCGCACGGGGCTTGGTGGGGTGGGCCCTCTGAGTCCCCGTATCCGGCATTCAAAGGGCCCACGCCCGCGGCGGGGCCTGGCGGTCAGGCCCCGCCGCAGGCGCGCGGCGTGGTCACGAGCTGCTCGCGGGCCGGCCCGGCCTGACCGGAGATCTTGCAGTAGGCGTAGCGGCCGGTCCCGAACCCGATCTGCGCCCGGTACTGGTGGCCGATCAGCGCGCCGACGCTTGCCTCACTGCGTTCTATCTCGGCCGTCACGGCGATGCACGAGTAGCGACCGCGGTTGCGCGAGAGGTCCTGCTCGGCGCCCACTCCGTCGACCGTTCGAGGGAACGGGCGGCAGGTCACGCGGCGGATCGATCCCTCGAGCTCGCCCGAGCGCACGCGGCGGCGAGCGTCGCCGAGGATCGCGGCCGATAGGTCGTTCAGCTGTCGTGCGCGAGCCCTGAGGCGGTCCTCCTGCGGCGCCCCCGTAGGCGGCGCCGAGACGAAGCGCCCGAAGCGCGGTCGCTGCTCGGCCCGCAGCTCGCGGACGAGCCGCACGCGGCGTTCGGTTCGTTCGCGGCTCTCCGCTTCGGCGCGTTGCTCGTTGGACTCGCGAATCTCGAGTGCCAGCGGAATCGCCGCTACGGCCGCGGCGGCCAGAACGACGCCGGTCGCTATCCGCAGGCGGCGTCCCATCCTGCGCCAGACCCAGCGGGGCAGCTCGACGAAGCCCGGTAGCGGCTCGTAGCGATCGCTCTCGCGGTCAGGTTCCCTGCGGGGGCGACCGGCCATTCAGCGCAGTATTGGACCGCGAGAGAGCAAGCACAAGCACCGATGGCTTGCGGTAAGCGTAAGCTCAGCTGAACGATGCTCGACCTTCGGCGACTGAGGTTCCTGAGCGAGCTGTCGCGCCGCGGCACGATCGCGGAGGTGGCCAGAGTGGTCGGCTACACGCCGTCGGCGATCTCCCAGTCGCTCGCCCAACTCGAGCGCGAGGCCGGGGTCACGCTGCTCGAACGTGACGGACGCCGGGTCCGGCTGACGCCCGCCGCACATGGGCTCGTGGCGCGCACCGACCACGTGCTCGCTGAGCTCGACGCCGCCGAGGCGGAGCTCGCCGCTGCGGACCAGGGCGTTCGCGGCAACATCGTCATCGGCTCGTTTCCCAGCGCGGCCGCCGGACTGGTGGTGCCGGCGATCGTCGACCTGGCTGGGCGTCACCCCGAACTTTCGTGCACGGTCCGAGAGCACGAGCCCGAGGACGGCGTCCCCCTGCTTCGCTCAGGCGCGCTCGACGTGCTGGTGTCCGAGAGCTACGAAGGAGTCGATCCGCCTCCGGTCGGAGGACTCGAGTCGCACCTGCTTCTGACCGAACCGCTCTGGCTGGTCCTGCCCCGAGCCGATCCGGCCCGCGCACGGGTGCCGCTCGCCACGCTCAGCGAGGCCGCCTGGATCGCCGGCCTGGCGGGCACGCAGTTCGCCGCCGTGCTCGAGCAGGCCTGCCGCGTAGCAGGGTTTGCGCCCCGCATAGTGCACCGAAGCGACGACGCCCTGCTGCTCCAGACACTGGTCGGATCAGGACTCGGAGTCGGCCTCCTCCCCGCGCTGGCCTGCTCGGGCTCGGACGCCGTTCGCTTCGCGGAGGTCGAGCCCGCTGCGCCGCGCCGCCACGTGTCGGCGCTGGTCCGCCATGGGGCCGCGCGGCGCCCGGCACTCGCCGCGACCCTCGAGGCACTGTCGGACCGCGCACCGCACGCTAGCCCTCCTCGCCCAGGAACTCCGCCGGGTTGAGACAGGCGTTGGCGATGCGCAGCGCCTCCCGCACAGGCATCCGGCCCGTGATCGTGACCTCGGGGTGCGCCCGCTCGTATTGGAACCGTTTGTAGCCCAGGCAGACGATCCAGGCTCGACCGGCGATGCGCTTGACGCCGCGGAGGGCCTGGAAGGCCGCGGCCGCGCGGTCGGGCGCAAGCGGCGGCCGGGGGAGCGAGGGACGGGGCCGGGCGCGCGGCACGACCGGGCGCGGGGCCGGGCGCGCGGCACGACCGGGCGCGGGAGCGAGCCAAGCGACCGCGCGCGCGGCACCACCCGGCCCGCCGCCAGGCCGAAAGCAGGGCCGTGCGGTGCCGGTCCGGCCCGCGCCGGCTCGACGCAGCGCCCTCCGGCCGTGCACGTGATCGCGTGGGCGAGCGCCCCGCCCAGGCTGCGCCCCTCCACCCTGGGCGCCAGCGCGAGCAGGCCCGCCAGGCCGAGCGACATCAACAACAGCAGGCCGACCCACTCCACCGCCGCCTGTCCGCTCTGCGAATCCACGCACGCGACCGTACGGTGAGAACACGCAACGGTGGGCACGCGCGCGTTACGACACTGCGCGCAAACCGCGAAAAGTCGGCGACGGGAGCCGCGGGCGACCCTGTGGTGGCAGTCGCGCACGACCCAGCCACAGGGCGTCGGCCGAGTTCCTCCTTAACCCGAACTTAATAACGCTTAACCAGCCCTACATTAGTCCGAGCCTTGACAAAAATCCATCGGCCTGGAAGCGTCCGCAGCGTGGCACCGGGCTCTGGCTCCCTGAGTTCCCTGCGGGAGCTCAACCGTCTTCGCATCGTGGATCACCTCCGAGTGAACGGCATGGCCAGCAGGGCCGAACTGGCCCGGCGCACGGGCCTGTCGCGCTCGACGGTCTCGACGCTCGTCAGCGACCTGGAGCGGCGCGGAATCGTGATCGAACGACCCGGCCATTTCGCCGGCGAGGGCCAGCCCGGCCGGCCTGCGGCGCTGTTGGCCCTCGACCCCTCGGCCGGCGCCGCGGTGGGCATCGACTTCGATCACGACCGGCTCCGGGTGGCGGTCTCCGACCTCTCGCGCATCGTGCTCGCGGAGACCAGCACCAAGCTCGACGTCGACCACGACGCCACCGGCGCGCTCGACCTGGCCGCCGAGCAGGTCGATCGACTGCTCGCCGAGCTCGGCATCGAGCGCGACCGCGTGCTCGGCGCCGGGATCGCGCTCGCCGGGCCGATCGACCATGAGCGCGGCGCGCTCCACAAGGGAGCGGTCCTGCCCGGCTGGGTGGACGTGGACGCCGCGACCGAGCTCGAGAGCCGCCTCGGCACGCCCGTGTACGTGGACAACGACGCGAACCTCGGGGCGCTCGCCGAGGTGACCCTGGGCGCGGGCCGCAAGGCGCGTTTCGCCGTGTTCGTGTCGATCGGCTCCGGCATCGGCGCCGGCATGGTGGTCGACGGCCGCCCCTATCGCGGTGCACACGGCACCGCGGGAGAGATCGGCCACGTGGTGGTCGACCCTCAGGGGCCCCTGTGCCGCTGCGGCAACCGCGGTTGCCTCGAGACGCTGGCCTCCACGCAGGCGCTGCTGGCGCTGGTACAGGCCAGCCGCGAGGGCGACTGGACCGTGCGCGACATCATCGACGCCGCGCTGGGAGGCGACGCGGGCTGCCGGCGGGCCATCAGCGACGCGGGCCAGCTGGTGGGCGGCGTGGTGGCCGGGCTCATAAATCTGTTCGGACCCGAGATGGTCGTGATTGGCGGCGATCTCGGGGAGGCAGGCGACCTCCTACTCGACCCGCTCCGGGAGGCCGTCCAGCGCGACGCGCTTCCCGAAGCGGCGAACGGGCTGGAGATCGTGGCGGGAGAACTGGGCGAGCGGGCGAACATGCTCGGTGCCCTTGCCCTCGTGCTCATGCAGTCCGAGCACGAGGTGGCCGCGCGCGTGGCAGGAGCGGCCGCGGCATGACTGTGCAGAAAGCATCCAACCCCAATCACGAGGAGGGACACGTGTCCAAGAGGAAGACGTTCTTGGCGCTGGCTGCGGCCGGCGCCCTGGCCATGAGCGGACTGGCCGCCTGTGGCGACGACGACGACGATGGAGGTGGCGGCGGAGGCGACGGAGGCGGAGGCGATACGCCCAAGGTCGGTGTGCTGCTGCCCGACTCACAGTCTTCTGTGCGCTGGGAGACGGTGGATCGACCCGCGCTGCAGAAGGCCTTCAAGGCCGCGGGCGTGGACGCCGACATCCAGAACGCGGAGGGCGACAAGGCCACCCAGACCCAGCAGGCCGAGCAGATGATCACCAACGGCGCGAACGTGCTGTTGCTGGTGAACCTCGACTCGGGTTCGGGCGCGGCCATCGCGGCCAACGCGCAGTCCCAGGACGTCAAGGTGATCGACTACGACCGTCTGACCCTCGACACGGACGCGACGGACTACTACGTCTCGTTCGACAACGAGAAGGTCGGCGAACTGCAGGGTCAGGGGCTGGTCGACTGCATCGGCGACAAGAAGGCGGCCGTGGCCGTCCTCAACGGCTCGCCGACGGACAACAACGCCACGCTGTTCAAGAACGGCTACGACTCGGTGATCGACAAGAAGTTCGAGTCCGGCGACTGGACCAAGGTCGATGACCAGTCCGTGCCCGACTGGGACAACCAGCAGGCTCTGACGATCTTCGAGCAGATGCTGCAGAAGGCGGGCAACAACGTCGACGGGGTGCTGGCCGCCAACGACGGCCTCGGCAACGCGGCCATCTCGGCTCTGAAGCAGCGCAAGCTGCCGCAGATCCCGGTGACCGGGCAGGACGCCACGCTCGAGGGGCTTCAGAACATCGTCAACGGCGATCAGTGCATGACCGTCTACAAGGCGATCGAGAAGGAGGCCGACGCTGCCGCTGACCTGGCGATCGCGCTGGCCAAGGGCGAGGAGCCCACTGCCGAGACCACGCCGGTCGACAATGGCACCGAGGAGGTCCCGAGCGTGCTGCTCGAGCCCGTCCCGGTGACCAAGGACAACATCGGCGAGTACTTCGGCAACCCCGACTACCCGACCAAGGAGGACGTCTGCGCCGGGAAGGTCGCGGCCAAGTGTGAGGAGCTCGGCCTGTAGGAACACTCTCCACCGCAAGCCCCGGGGCGCATCGCGCCCCGGGGCCGCGCGGCGTAGAGTCCGGCGCAGTTCGAGGAGGAGAGTTCTGAATGACCGATACACCGCTGCTTGAGCTGCGCGGCGTGAGCAAGCACTTCGGTGCCGTCGTGGCGCTGCACGAGGTCGACTTCAGGGCGCCCGCAGGGGTCGTCACGGCACTCGTGGGCGACAACGGCGCCGGCAAGTCGACGCTTGTCAAGTGCGTGGCCGGGATCTACCGCATCGACGATGGCGAGATGCTCTTCGAAGGCGAGCGTGTGAGCATCCACCACCCCAAGGCGGCGAGCGCTCTCGGCATCGAGGTCGTCTACCAGGATCTGGCGCTGGCCGACAACCTCGACGTGGTCCAGAACATGTTCCTGGGCCGGGAGGAGCTCGAGCCGCTCCACACGCTCGACGAGACCAAGATGGAGGCCCGCGCGCGCGAGACCCTCTCGAGCCTGTCCGTGACCACCATCCGCAGCGTGCGCCAGACGGTCGCCGGCCTCTCTGGCGGCCAGCGCCAGTCCGTCGCGGTGGCCAAGGCCGTGATGTGGAACTCGAAGCTCGTGATCCTCGACGAGCCCACCGCCGCGCTGGGCGTGGCGCAGACCGCCCAGGTGCTCGACCTGGTGCGTCGCCTGGCCGAGCGCGGCCTCGCGGTGATCCTCATCTCCCACAACCTGCACGACATCTTCGAGGTGGCGGACAACATCTCCGTGCTGCGGCTGGGCCAGACGGTGGCCGAGTTCAAGCGCACCGAGACGACGCAGCAGGAGGTCGTCCAGGCGATCACAGCCGGCAAGCTCTCCAAGGTGCCCGGCATCGCCGACGAGACCGAGGAGGTCGTGGCGTGAGCACCGCGACCGCTCCCGCACCGTCGGGCCCCCCCGCCCCCACCGCGACGTCCGGCGGCATCGGCGACGCGGTCCGCGAGTGGTGGACCGACGTCCGCTCCGGCCAGCTCGGATCGCTGCCGATCATCGTCGGCCTGATCATCATCGCGATCGTCTTCCAGTCGCAGAACGACCGCTTCCTCACCGCCGGCAACTTCGTCAACCTGATCGTCCAGTCCGCCGCGTACACGACGATCGCCATGGGCATCGTATTCGTGCTGCTGCTGGGCGAGATCGACCTCTCGGTGGGCTACGTGTCAGGTGTGGCCGGGGTGATCGCCGCGGTGCTGCTGATCCCGGACGGGAGCCAGGTGTCCACGCCGATCGCGATCGCGCTGGCGCTCGGATCCGGCATAGCGATCGGCACGTTCCACGGGCTGATCATCACCAAGATCGGGATTCCATCGTTCGTGGTCACCCTCGCGGGCCTGATCGCCTGGAACGGCGTGGTGCTGCTGTTGATCGGATCGCGCGGGACCGTGGTGCTCCAGGACAGCTTCATGATCGGCCTGGCCAACGACTTCCTGCCCGAGGCCACCTCGTGGATCCTCTGGCTGGTGGCCGTCCTCATCTACGCGGGCATCCAGCTCAACGAAGTGCGTGTACGGCGCCGCGCGCAGCTCGAGCACGACGCCCTCGCGCTGATCGGCCTGCGGGTCGCCTTCCTCGCGCTGGTGCTCGGCGTGGTGGTGTGGGTGGCCAACGAGGATCGCGGGATTCCTTACGTATTCCTGGTCGTCGGCTTCTTCCTGCTGTTCTGGGGATTCGTGCTGGGACGGACGAAGTTCGGTCGCTACGTCTACGCCGTCGGCGGCAACGCCGAGGCGGCCAGGCGGGCCGGCATCAACGTCGACCGCATCAAGATCATGGTGTTCGCGATCTGCTCGTTCATGGCCGCGGTGGGCGGACTGGTGCTCGCGTCACGGCTGCGCTCGGTCGACACCGGATCCGGCGGCGGCGAGATCCTGCTCTACTCGATCGCCGCGGCGGTGATCGGCGGGACCTCGCTGTTCGGCGGCGTCGGGCACATCAAGAGCGCGCTGCTGGGTGCGCTCGTGATCGCCTCGATCGACAACGGCCTCGGCCTGCTCGGACTGGGCTCGGGCGAGAAGTTCCTCATCACCGGCGGCGTGCTGTTGCTGGCGGTCACGGTCGACTCGCTGTCGCGCCGGCGCCAGGCGCAATCCGGACGAGCTTGACGGCCTCAGCCGCATCATGGCGCTGAGGCTAGGACTGCTCTCCACAGCCCGCATCAACGAGAAGCTCGTGGCGGGAGCCCGCCAAGTCGGCGAGGTCGACGTGGTGGCCGTGGCCTCCCGCGGCCTGGATCGAGCGGAGGCGCAGGCCGCCTCGCTCGGGATCAGCCGGGCGCACGGCTCGTACGAGGCGCTGCTCGCCGATCCGGATGTCGACGCCGTCTACGTGTCGCTGCCGAACTCGATGCACGTCGACTGGTCGATTCGCTCACTCGAGGCCGGCAAGCACGTGCTCTGCGAGAAGCCGATGGCGCGCGATCCCGAGCAGGTCGAGCGGGCCTTCGACATGGCCGAGCGAGCCGGCCGGGTGCTCACCGAGGCGTTCATGTGGCGCCACCACCCCCAGGCGCGGCGGCTCGTCGAGCTGCTGCCCCGGATCGGCGAGCTGCGCGTGGTCCGGGCCGCCTTCTCGTTCCCGCTCGACGACGCGGCCGACGTGAGGCTGTCGGCGGAGCTCGAGGGCGGGGCGCTCATGGATGTGGGCTGCTACTGCGTGAGCGGCACGCGCCTGGTGGCGGGCGAGCCGCTCGAGCTGGCAGCCCGGCAGGTGCTGGGCGGCGAGGGCGTCGACGTCCGCGTGGCCGCCACCCTGCGCCTGGCGGACGACGTGCTCGCCCAGTTCGACTGTGCCCTCGACTCGGCCGCCCGGGACGAGCTCGAGGTGGTGGGCTCGGAGGGTTCGCTGTTCATGGACGACCCCTGGCATTCGCGCGAGCCGGTGATCGAGGTGCGCGGCCCCGACGGTTCGGTGGAAGCGGTTCGGACCGACGAGGACGATCCCTACGCGTGTGAGCTGCGCGACTTCGCGGCTGCGGCGGCGGGCGAGCGCCCGCCACTGCTGGGCCGCGAGGACGCCGTGGGCCAGGCCCGCACCATCGCCGCGCTCTACGAGAGCGCGGGCACGGGCCGAGTCGTCGCTCTGTGAGATCTGCCCACCGAAGCCGCCCGTAGCCTTCCAGAGGGCAAATGGCCACCGCCACCCAGACCCACGCCCCGCCGGACGCGATCAGCTCCCTGGCCGGTCGCTTCGACCCGGACCCGATCGACGTGCCCGGCGGCCGCGCTCGAATCCGCCTGGAGCTGGGCGAACGTGAGGCCTGGGACGCACTGATCGACGGCCGCAGGCTGCGGCTCGAACCCGCCGAAGCCGACGCCTCCCCGGACGCCGCCCTGCGGGCGAGCGCCGCCACCTGGACGGGCATCGCCGAGGACCTGCGCGGCGGCATGGACGCCTTCCGGAGGGGTCGCCTTCAGATCCGCCACAGCCTGCATCTCGGCGTGGGCTTCCTCGCCGCCACCAGCGGATCGGACGAGCCCGGACGGCTCGCCTTCGAGACCGTGCGCACCAGTCGGGCGGGGCGCATCTCGACCCTGAGCGCCGGTACCGGCGAGCGCACGCTCCTCTGCGTCCACGGCCTCGGCGGCACCAAGGCGTCGTTTCTGCCCACCGTGGCGGCGCTGGCCGGCGCCTTTCGGGTGATCGCCATCGACCTGCCCGGCTTCGGGGAGTCGGACAAGCCCATCGCGGCGCCCTACGACGCGCCCTGGTTCGCGCGGGCCCTGTTCGAGACCATGGACGCGCTTGGGCTGGAGCAGGCGGACCTGGCCGGCAACAGCATGGGCGGCCGGGTGGCGCTCGAGGCGGGCCTCCTGGACCCCGAACGGGTCGGCGGCCTGGTACTCCTGAGCCCCGCTCTGGCCTGGTTGCGCGACCGCCGCTGGGCGCCGCTGGTGCGTGCGCTGCGCCCCGAGCTGGGATTGCTGCAGCTCGCTCCGCGGCCCGTTGTCGAGGGCGTCCTGCGGCGCCTCATCCCGGGCGCCGCCGAGGGATGGGCCGCCGCCGGCATGGATGAATTCCTGCGTGCCTACCTCACCCCGCGCGGCCGCGCCGCCTTCTACGCCGCGGCACGCAACATCTATCTCGACGAGCCGCACGGCGACGACGGCTTCTGGACACGCCTGGCGCAGCTCGAGTGCCGGTCGCTGTTCGTGTGGGGCACCGAGGACACCCTCGTGCCGATCGGCTTTCGCCGTCACGTGGAGGACGCGCTGCCGCGGGCCACCCATCTGGAGCTGCCGTGCGGGCACGTCCCCCAACTCGAGCGGCCGCGCGAGAGCCACGCGGCCATCGCGAAGTTCCTGAACGCCTAGAAGTCGCCCCCGCCGCCGAAGTCTCCCCCTCCGAAGCCGCCCCCGAAGTCCCCCGCGCCGGTATCGCCGAAGTCGCCCTGGTCGCCCGCGGCCTGGGCCTCCGAGCTCCCACCGAAGCCTCCGTACCCGCCGCCGAGCAGCGAGCCGATGAACAGCCCGGGCAGCAGGCCGCCGCCGAAGAACCCTCCGGCCCAGGGCGAGAAGGCCGGGCCCGCCTGCCAGTAGGGCACGCGCCGGCCGTCCCACTCGACCTGGCGCATCGGCGGCTCCTCGCCGTCCTTCAGGCGCTGGGCGTCGGCGGCGCACACGGGCACGGGGCGCGTCTCCCCGTCGGGTGGTGCCCAGTCCACGTCGGCCACCGACGGACCGTGGCGCGGATCGAAGAAGCAGGGCGTGCGGCGCTCGGGCTCGGGCTCGCCGGCGAAGCGGGCGCGCGCCGCTCCCATCGCCCAGCGCCCTTCCTCGAGCAGCGAGGTCACCTTCTCCATGTCCTGGGGACGTCGTGCGGCCGTCCAGGCCTGCTCGGCCTCCTGGTAGCGCTCGACGGCCTGGTCGTAGCGCGAGCGGGCCTCCTTGTCGGCATCCGGCATCTGGACGTCGAGGTCCAGCGCCCGGATGTCGTCCCCGAGGGCGACGAGGTCGTCGCGGGCGGCCTCCTTGACCTGGCCGAGGTCGGCCGCCTCGCGCTTGCGCCGGTTGCGCCGGCTGAAGCCGAAGAGCGCGAGCGGCACCGCGACCAGCGCCAGCAGGAGGAAGGGGAAGCCGCCCCCGCCGCCGTCAGCGGTGCCTTCGGTGTCGCCCCCGGCCCGCGCCTCTCCCACCCGTCGCACGAAGTCATTCAGCACCGCGGCCGTGCCGTTGCCCTGCTCGGCCTCGACGGCCTGCTCAGCCAGCCGGCCGGCGTCGCCGGAGGGCAGGACCTCGTCGGTCGCGCCTGCGCGCAGCGTGTTCCCGAACACCGCCGCATAGGTGCCCGGCTCGCCCACCGACAGGGCCAGCTCGCGCAGCGCGGCTCCGGGGTCGCCTCCCGACTCGTCCTGCGCGTCCTCCGGCAGGACGGCTATGTACAGCGGCCCCGCGCCACGCTCGGAGATCGCCCGGCGCAGCTGGGCCACCTCCTGTTCGGACAGCGGGCGCTCGGCGTCCGGGTCGACGTATACCGGCGTGTCGCGCAGAGCATCGGCCGCCTCGGTCAGCGTGCCCTGCGCGAGCGCGGCGGGGCACAGCAGGAGCACGAGCAGGGCGGCTAGCAGGGTTGTACGCACGGACGAAGGATCGCAGCCCCGCCCTCGCGCTGTACAACCTGTGCATGAGCTTTCCGCCCGGCCCCCGGTTGCCGTCCCTGGTCCAGGCGGCGTTGGTCACGGCCTCGCCCTACGGCTGGATGAAGTCGCGGCGGCGCCGGCACGGCAACGTGTTCTCGTCGCGCTTCCCCTTCTTCGGGCAAGTCGTCTACGTGTGCGATCCGGCCGAGGTCAAGCGGGTCTTCACCGGCGACCCGACCGTCTTTCACGCGGGCGAGGCCAACATCCTGGCCCTCGGCGACGCGCTCGGTGAGCACTCGCTGCTGACCCTCGACGAGGATCGCCACCTGAGCCAGCGCAAGCTCCTGCTGCCGCCCTTCCATGGCGAACGCGTGCGCCGCTACGTGCAGGTCATGGCGGAGGCGACCGAGGCCGAGGTGGCCGGCTGGCCGGTCGGACGCCCCTTCCCGCTGCGTCCGCGCATGCAGTCGATAACGCTGGAGGTGATCCTCCGGGCCGTGTTCGGGGTGCGCGATCGCCAGCGGATGGATAGCTTCCGCGCCCAGATACCGCGGCTCGGCGAAGCCACGAGCATGCTCAACTGGCTTCCCTTCATGGACCGCGACTTCGGCGGCCGCAGCCCCGCCGCGCGCTTTCGGCGAGCCCTGGCGGCGGTGGACGAACTGATCTTCGCCGAGGTCGCCGAGCGCCGTGCCCTCGGAGGCGCCGAGGAGCGCGACGACGTGCTCTCCCTCCTGCTCGGCGCGCGCCACGAGGACGGCGAGCCGATGAGCGACCGCGAGCTGCGCGACGAGCTGGTCACGCTGCTGACCGCCGGCCACGAGACCACGGCGACCGGGCTTGCCTGGGCCTTCGAGCGGCTGCTGCGCACGCCGCAGGCGCTCGAGCGCCTGCTCGCCTCGCTCGACGAGGACGAGTACCTGGACGCGGTGGTCAAGGAGACGCTGCGCACGCGCCCGGTGGTCGCCGACGTCGCGCGCAAGCTCACGCGCGACACCGAGGTGGCGGGCTACCTGCTGCCGGCCGGCACGATGGTGGTGCCCGCCATCGCCGCGATGCACGCCCGCCCGGACCTCTGGACCGAGCCCGAGCAGTTCCGGCCCGAGCGTTTCCTCGATACCCATGCGGGCACAGGCGGCCGCCACGACTCCTACGCCTGGATCCCCTTCGGGGGTGGCGTGCGGCGCTGCATCGGCGCGGCCTTCGCGCAGGTGGAGATGCGCACCGTGCTGCGTGAGGTGCTCAGGCGGGTGCGCCTGCGCGCCACCTCGCCACGACCCGAGCGCCCACGCGTCCAGCACGTGACCGCCGTGCCGGCGCGCGGCGCGCGCGTGGTCGTGACCCAGCGCCTGGCCCACGACGGCGGGGCGCCGGCGGCGCCCGAACGGGCGCTCGTCAGCTCCTAGGTCCTCACCAGCGTGTCCAGCAGATCCGCCGCCGGCCGCTCCGGGTGGTCCAGTGCACCCGTCAGCTCCGATCCGGCCAGGTCGGCCACCTTGGCGGCCAGGAGCTCATCGCTCAGCGGCTGCCCCGGGGAGCCCAGCGCGGCCTGCACGCGGGCGAGCTCGGTGCCGTCGGCACTCAGCACGCATTCCGACTCGAGCAGCGCCGGCTCGGTCCGCACCTCGATGCGCTCGGCCAGTTCGCAGACCCGGCCGTCGATGCTCTCGAAGCTGTCCACGCGCGGCGGGCCGTGCAGCAGCGTCCAGGCGGTGACGTAGGGAATCGAGAATTTGGCCTGGAGGCCGTCTGCCGGGCGCGGGCCGTAAGCGGCCGCCTGAACCGACACAGGATGCACGGCGACGGCCAGGGCGCGCGCCTCGCCCACCCGGGCCGCGGCCTCGATCGCACCATGGGTCTGCAGACAGCAGGGCCAGGCCTTGATCCAGTTCTCCGCGATCGCGGGCTCGGCGGGGTCGGGGCGAGCGAAGGCACCGCCGGTGGCGTCGGCGAAGCCGCGAGCGGCGCTCGCGAGCGGCACTCGCGCACCCGCCTGTGCCAGCCGGGCGGCGCGGACGCCGGCGCCGGCTGCCAGCCCCACCTGCAGCGACTTGCCGTGGGAGCCGAAGGCCGCGCGCAGGCCGGCCGCGCCGATGAGCGCAATGGCCTGCGCGCTGTCCTGCTGCTCGGCGTCCAACTCGAGCGCCGCCGCCGCAGCCACGGCCGCGCCGACTCCGCCGCACACAGCCGTGGGGTGGAAGTGCCCGTGGTAGAGCGCGGGGTGACTCGCCCGGGCCACGGCCCCCATCGCCTCGAAGCCCTCCGCATACGCGGCCAGGACCTCGCCCAGCGTGCGCCCCTGCTCCGCACCGGTCACGAGCGCCGCTGGAGCGCTCGGCGCGCTCAGGTGGGCGAGGCCGGGCAGGTAGGTGTCGTCGAAGTCCAGCACGTGCCCGGCAGTGCCGGCGGCCACCACCGTCTCGCCCACGACCGCGGCCGCTCGCGCCGCGGGCTCGTCCCTGCCCCGGACGGCGCAGGCGAGCCAGTCCAGGAACGCGGTGCGGTAGCGCGAGCCGCTCACGAGTCGAGCCGGCGGCGAAAGCTCGCCCGCTCCCATGATGCGGGCGCCGGCACGCGACACCCGCGCGCCGAGGGCGCCGTCCGAGGTCACGACGGTGAGTCCACCCGGATCCTCATCCGCCTCCACGAGCGCGGCGATGTCGTCGTCCGCCGCGTCGGGCCCACCGCGCCGCGCGAACTGCACTGTCACGCCCCGCTCCCCCTCCAGCGCGAACGGGCGCCCGTCGAAGATCACCGTCAGCTCGTCGCCACTCGAGCGCGCCAGGTCACCGAGTTGCGCGGTGAGCGCGCGCATCGCGGCAGGGCGATCGCGCCACCAGCCGTCCGGCCGCGACCCGATCACGTTCATGCCGTCGACCACCCAGCGCATCACACCGCCTGCGGCACGCCCGTCATCCGCTCGCTGAGCTCCCACAGACGCCTGCGCGCGGCGTGGTCGTAGGCCTGCGGGTGTGCGCTGGCCTCTCGGATGCCGTCGAAGAAGCGGCCCGTCACGCCGTCCAGCGCGGGGTCGGTGACCAGGCGCACCACCGCCTCAGCGCCCTCCTCGATCCGGCTGCGCGAACGGCCGAAGGTCTCGCGCACCATTTTCGTGTCCATGAGCGTGGCCGGATGAACGGCGTTCACCGCGGGCTCGGCTCCTCCCAAGCGCTCGGCCAGCTCGAAGGTGAACAGCACCTGAGCCAGCTTGGAGCGCGCGTAGGCGGTGTAGGCGTCATAGCCCTGCCCGGACTCGATGTCGGCGAAGTCGATCGGCGCCTGGCCGATCGAGGACACGTTCACGATGCGCGCCGGCCGGCGCAACCGGGGCAGGAGCAGGCCGGTGAGGGCGAAGTGCGACAGGTGGTTGACCGCGAAGGTGAGCTCGTGGCCGTCGGCGCTCTTTGCGCGCTGCGGCACGATCACGCCGGCGTTGTTGACGAGCACGTCGAGCTGCCCGATCTGCCCGGCCAGCTCGCGCACCCGGGCCAGCGAGACGAGATCAGCGGTGAGTCCCTGCGCGGCACCGGTCTCGGCGGCGGCCGCCCGCACCTTCTCGGGGTCGCGACCGTGCACCAGCACCGTGGCGCCCCGCTGGACGAGCTCCGCCGCCACCCGCTTGCCCAGCCCGTCGGTCGAGCCGGTCACCAGCACGGTCTGCTCGCCGGGCGGCGTCACCCCCTGCGCCTCACGTACAGGATCAACACCACTATCAGCAATAGGCCGGCGGCACCCTGAGCGGCGAGCGAGACGGCGGTGCTCTCGTCCTCGGTGGCATTGCGGATGGCCGCGAACATGAGGGACGCTCCGAAGAACAGGACCAGGGTCCAGAGGACGGTGTTGCGCTGCACGGCGGCGCACGATACTCAGCGGCCGGAGACCGATGGACCCGCGGCTAGTCTCGGGCGTCGTGGGCGAACGTCCCGTACTCGCCGGCGCCCTGGGCGCGTTCGTGATCGCCTTCTCGGCGATCCTCGTCGCTCTCGCCGATGTCTCTCCCTCGACCGCCGCCTTCTTTCGCTGTGCGTATGCGCTGCCCGTACTCGGCCTGCTGGCCTGGATCGAGCGCCGCCGCTACGGCCCGCGCCCGCTGCGCGAACGGCTGCCCGTGTTCGGTGCCGGCGTGCTCTTCGCCGCCGATCTGACGCTCTGGCACTACTCGATCGAGGCCGTGGGCGCGGGGCTGGCTACGGTGCTCGGCAACATCCAGGTGATCCTCGTGGGCCTGATCGCCTGGGCCGCCCTGGGCGAACGGCCCGACAACCGCGAGCTGGCGGCCATCCCCGTGGTGTTCGCCGGCGTGGTGCTGATCTCCGGCGTGGTCGGGGCCGGCGCCTACGGAGAGGATCCTCTCCTGGGGGTGGTCTTCGGGGTGCTCACCGCGATCAGCTACGCCCTTTTCATACTGATCCTGCGCCAGGGCAATGCCGACGAGCGCCGCCCCGCCGGGCCGCTGTTCGACGCCACGCTGTCGGGCGCCGTCTTCTCCGCCCTCGGCGGAATCGTGCTCGGCGACATCGACTGGGTCCCCGACCTCGAGGCTCAGTTCTGGCTGGTGGTGCTGGCGCTCTCCTCGCAGGTCCTGGGCTGGCTTCTGATCTCGGTCTCGCTCCCGCGGCTCCCCGCCGTGGTCACCTCGATCATCCTCATGCTCCAGCCGGTCTGCTCGGTGTTCCTGGGCGCCCTGCTGCTGTCCGAGTCCCCGTCGGTGGTTCAGCTCTCCGGCGTGCTCGTGGTGCTGGCCGGCGTGGCGGTGGCGACGATCAAGCCGCGCACCCGGGCGCCCGCCTAGGACACCTCGCGCAAGCGGCCCGTCTCGACCTCGTAGACGAAGCCGCGCACGCTGTCCTTGTTGGGGATGAAGGGACTGGTCTTGACGCGGGCCAGCGACTGGCGCAGGTCGTCCTCGAGGTCGGTGAACGACTCGGCCGGCCACTGGGGCTTGATGCCGGTCTCCGCCTGGATCTGGGCGCGAAACTCGTCGTCGGTGAAGGTCAGCATGCCGCAGTCGGTGTGGTGGACGAGGATGATCTCCTCCGTCCCGAGCAGGCGCTGGGAGATCGCGAGCGAGCGGATCTCGTCGTCGGAGATGATCCCGCCGGCGTTGCGGATCACATGGGCGTCGCCCACCTCGAGGCCGAACAGGGCAAACGGGCTGATGCGGGCATCCATGCAGGCCACGATCGCGACCTTCTTGGCCGGAGGCATGGCCAGGTCTCCCTTGTCGAAATCCTCGGCAAAGGCCTCCGCGTTGCGCAGCAGGTCATCGGTTGCGGACATGGTGATCTCCTCTCTGATAGGCCGGTCAGGGGGCGGCCGCCGCCTCCAACGTTACGCCCGAGGGCCGCGCATGGCGCAGCAGGGCGCCGTCGTTCGCGATCTCGTAGGTCCCCACGCGTTGCAGCGGTGGCGAGTAGGCGTGGAGCGTGATCGCGGGCAGATCGCCGGCGTGACGCACCCGGTGGATCGCTTCCCGCGCGATCGTGACGGTGTCGCCCGCGCCCAGCGTGACCTCCACCGAGCCGTTCAGCGCCAGGCGCTCCTCGGTGACGGTGCCGGCCAGCACGGTGATAGCGGCCGCGCTCTCGTCGTGATCGTGGAAGCCGGTGTCGTGACCGCCCATCCAGCACACCACGTAGACCTCCACGTCGTCGTCGCGGTGGAGCAGCGTGTGGACTCGCTCGTCGCTGTCATGGCGCACCAGCGGGCTCCAGGCCTCCTCGCGCCCGACCCATTCGAGAAGCATGTCGCGCAGCGCCGGGCGGACCGGCTCGCTCACGCCGGCACCCACGTGTACCCGAGCGCTCGCGCGGCGCTGCTGCCGCGCACGATGTCGGCATAGCCCTCACCGAACGCTGCGGCCACCGGATCGGCGCCGGAGGGCGCCACCGGGTGGTCGGTGCCGTGAACGAGCTGGCCGATGCCGACGACCGTGGCCATGGCGCTCACCGCGCGGGGGCCGTAGGACGAGGTGTCGTAGAAGCAGAGCTCGTCATGGACCGCGGCCTCGCGCGGGGGCCCGCCGCGTGCGGCGGTGCGCTCGGCCTGGAGCGGAGCGAGTCCGGCAAGGAGCGCGAAGATCGCCCGCAGACCCGGAAACGCCGGCCGCACAGCGGCATGGAAGGCGTGCCAGGCGGCGTGCTGCTGGGCGACGTAGGAGGTCGCGGACCACCACCAGCCGGGCGTCGCGGCTGCGTCGCCGGCCACGGGGCCTGGATGCACGAACAGCGGCGCGCTCTCGCGCTCGAGCACTTCGAGAAGGGCGCGGAGGTCCTCGCTCAGCCGCGGGGCGGCCAGCTCGCCCGCCGGCAGGCAGACGCCGGCCGCTCCGTTGGAGAGCGCTTCACGGGCGAGCTCGCCCCGGCCGGCCGCGGGAGGATGGGGAATCGCGGCCCACCAGCCGAGCTCGCCCGGAAGCCCTGTTGCGAACTCGTTCCAGGCCGACACGACGGAGAAGAGGGCCTCCGCCCCGACCGGGGACGACAACGCGACGAGCGCCCGGTCGACGCCCTGGCCGCCGAGTCGCTCCGCACGTTCCTGTACATCGTGGTCGGCGGGATCGATCTCGAACGCGGATTCCGCCTCGAGTCGCACCTCCCAGCGACCATCGCGCCGCCACAGGGCGCGCGGCGCGCTCGCACGGCTCTCCAGCACGCGCAGGACCGGTTCCGGCCAGAGGTGCTGATGGACGTCGAACGAGCTCGCCACGGCGGTGACGATAGCAATTCCCCATAAACTCGGTAGAGATACCCGGGATTAGCCGAGCGGTGCGGGCAGCAGGGCTCCGCCGAAGCAGAAGTCGCGGCCGATCGGCAGCTCGCTGTCGAGGCGGGCGCGGTAGGCCCGTGCGGTGACCAGCCGCGCCTGGTCACGCTCCCAGCGCTCGGGCGCGATGCACGCCACCCAGCCGCCGCCGTAGGGCTGGGCGAGCAGGGCGTGCGGGGCCCTTTCGAGCAGCGAGTTGAGCTTGACCACCGAGCCGGCCACGGGCGAGCCGATCGTGACGGTACGGCCCGAGCGGCCCTGGACGGTGGCCAGGGTGTCCCCCACCTCCACCCGCTCGACCGCCCAGAAGCGCACCTCGGGGGCGAACCAGAGCATCTCGCCGAGCGGAGCGCTGACCCCGACAGTCGCCACGCCGTCATCGAGCCGGGCCCACACGTGCCGGGGCGCGAGGTAGCTGCGATCCGAGGGCAGCACGAACCGCGCCGAAGGAGCCGCCCGCGTGATCGAGATCTCGGCCACGAGCGAGCGAGCCTGCCGCGCGCACCGGACGGAAGTGGTAGTTGTCAGGTCGCCGGGCCCCGTTCCGACTCCATCCCAGTGGCCGAGTTTCAAGAGCTTCCCGAACCGCAGCTGCGCGCGCTGGGCGACGAGCAGCTCATCGGCTACCTGCGGGAGGCCCGCGCCGCAGGTCGCCACGAGGCCATGAAGCCGGCCGTCGCCGTGCTCGTCTACGGCTACCACTCGATCCTGCTCAACCGTGCCCGCCTGAAGCTGCCGGACGACGATGTCGAGGACGTGGTCGCGGAGACGCTCTTCAGCGCGATCGCCTCCGCGTTCGACGGCGGCTCGGTGGGCGAGTTCAAGAGCTGGCTGCACACGATCCTGTCGCGCCGGATCGCCGACTACCACGACGCGCGCAGCCGCAGGCCCAAGACCACTGCCCTGCCGAGCGAGCACGAGCACGACGACGAGGTCTGGGGCCAGGAGCCGGAGGTGCCCTTCGAGGGTGAGGCGCTGTTCGCGCGGGACTGCATCCGGCGCGCGCTCGCCGAGCTCGAGGACGATCGCCACCGCTCGGTGATCGACCTCTATGTGCTCGGTCCCAATTCGGCCGGGAAGGCAGCCGAGCTGGTGGGCGGCGGCATGACCGAGGCCAACGTCCACCAGATCGCGTCGCGCTTCCAGCGGCGCGTCAGGGAGCTGCTCGAGGAGGGCAGCGATACTCCGGATTGAGCCATGAGCGACGTCGAACGACTGCTCACCGAGTACAAGCACGCGCACCGCGAGAGCGGCGACGCCGACCCCCGGCCCTATCTGGAACGAGCCTCGGGCATCGACCGCGAGCTGCTCGGCGGCCTGATCGACGCCTACCTGGAAGCCGCTCCGCGGCGCGACTTCGACCCGCTGGCCCTCAGGAGCTCGCCCGCGGCCGCGGTGGCCGAGGGCGTGCAGCGCTCGCTGGAGGGGCAGAGCGGAATGTGGCCCTCGCTGCTGCCACGCCTGCGCGCCCGGGCACGCCTGCGCCGCTCCGAGCTGGTGGGCCAGCTGGCGGCGCGCCTCGGGGCGCAGGCCCAGGAGGAGAAGGTCGCGCTCTACTACCACCAGATGGAGCAGGGGCTCCTCCCCGAACAGGGCGTGTCGGAAACGGTGCTCGACGCCCTCGGCAAGATCGTCGGCTGGAGCGCCGAGGCGCTGCGCAAGGCGGGGCAGCTGCCCGCGCCGGGGCCCCCGAGACAGGACGCCGGCGCGGTGTTCGCACGCACCACGATGGGCCGCGTATCGCCGCCCGGGCCCGGGCAGGCTCCCGCGCAGGACACGCCGGAGGCTGCGACCGGCGCCGCGCCCGAGGACTGGGACGAGGTCGATCGTCTCTTCCGAGGCCGGCCTCCGTCAGCTTGAGCCGCGCGCCCGGACCTCAACTGCATGCACGACCTCCTCGCGCTCTATCGGTTCGCTCTCGCTTCGGGGGACCAGGCGCTCGCCGTGGCACTCGGTCGCGCCCTGCGCTCGGACGAGCGATTGCGCCGGCGCGCCGACCTGTGCCTGCAGGGGCTGCCGCGCGGGCCGGGGTTCTGGTCGGCGGCGGGCGAGCGGATCGTGCGGGCGCTGCTGCAGCGATTGGCGTCCGCTTCTCCGCCCTGACCGGCGCCTACCATCGGATTGCGCATGCAGTCTGAGTTCGAACAGCGCGCCGAGCGAGTGCTCGCGGACGTTCCGGGCTGGCTCTGGGACGGCAACACGCTGCCGGTTCCCGTGGAGCAGATCGCCGACTCGTGCTTCGGGCTGCATGTGCGCGACGTGGCTGATCTGCGCTCTGCACCAGGGGTGCCCGACCTGGACTCGACCCAGGGTCTCTCGGGGCTGCTGCTGCCGTCGCTCGGGGAGATCTGGGTCAACGCGGCCGAGGCCCGCGAGTGGCCACCGCGGCGGCGCTTCACCATCGGCCACGAGCTCGGCCACTGGTGCCTGCACCGCCACGACGGCGCCGTCTGGTGCCGACACCACGCGGTCGACCCTCAGCCCGAGGAGGGCGAGCGGCCCCTGACCGCCGCGGCACGCCCGGCCTATCCCCCCGAGGAAGCGCAGGCCAACGAGTTCGCCGCCGCTCTCCTGATGCCCGCCGAGCTGGTGCGCCGCCACTACGAGCGCCTGCGCGAGCGTGACCCCGACGCCTGCTTCGGCCGGCTCTGCTCCCTGTTCGGGGCGTCGGGCGCCGCCATGAGCCGGCGGCTGCGCCGCGTGGCCTAGCCGCAGGGCTCGTCGCTGCATCAATCCGATCCAGGAGCGCTTGGGCCAGGCCGCTGGCCGCGTGGCGCCCAGACACGGCGATCAGCTTCAGCGGGCCGAGCCGCTCGAGCAGGCTCGCGAAGTCGCTCGCCGGCGTGCCCTCGAGGCCGCCTGGCTCGCGCGCCCGCGCGGGTATGCCGAGCGCGACGGCCACCCATCCCTCCCGGCACGCTCGCTGGCGCGCACGGCACAGCCGAGGTAGCGTGGCGCATGTTGACGAGGAGGATCGCAGCGGGGGCCGCTGCCGCTGCCGTGCTTGGTCCGGGTGCTGCCGGTGCCGAGGCCAAGGACGTGGTCCGGCCGACCTCGGTGCCCGGGCAGGTGACGGTGGAGTCCGGCGCCCCGCGGCTGCTGGTCCTGTCCTGCCCGTCCGGCGCCGTCGCCCTCAACGCTGTGATCACCGGCCTGGCCGAGGGCATCGAGGTACACAGGTCGCTGCCGGACCCGGACGGCCGGCGCTGGCGCTTCGCGCTCGCCGCCGCGCCGGGCGGTGGAGGCCGGGCCAGCGCCGTGCTGCGCTGCGTGCGCCTGGCCGTGCCCCGCGGAATCGGCGCCGTACGGCTCGAAGTGCAGACCCGCCGGTCGCCCGCTATCCCCGTGGCACCCGGCAGCACGCGGCGGGTCGAACTGCTCTGCCGCCGAGGCTATGCCCCGACGGGTTACGGAGCCGACGGCCCGATCGGCTTTCGCTCGGCGCAGCCCACGTCCGGCGGCTGGGTGTTCCGTCTCTCCAACCCCGGCACGGACGTGACGACCGTGACCATGCGGGTGAGATGTCTCGAGCGGAAGGTCAGCGGCAGCGGACGGGCGCTCAGCTTCGACGTCTATCGGGCTCGCTCCTGCGGTGCCGCCGGGTACACGCTGGCCACCGCCTTCGAGGTCGGAGCGAGTGCCGGCCCTCGCAACCTCCTCTGCCTTGCGCGAGAGTCGCGGTTCAGCCGGCCCGCGGGGCGGTGATGCGGCCCGGTTAGCATCCGCGGCGGCATGAACTTCGACCTCTCGGAAGAGCACCAGGACATCCGCCGGCTCGTACGCGACTTCGCCGACGGTGAAGTGCGCCCGGTGGCCGGGGAGCTCGACCGCACCAAGTCCTTTCCCTACGAGATCGTGGCCAAGCTGGGCGAGCTCGGGCTGATGGGAATCCCCTACCCCGAGGAGCTCGGGGGCGGCGGCGCCGACAATCTCAGTTACGCGATCGCCATCGAGGAGCTGGCACGGGTCGACTCGAGCGTGGCCATCACGGTGGCGGCCCACACGAGCCTGGGCACATGGCCGTTGTACGCGTTCGGATCCGAGGCGCAGAAGGAGGAGTGGCTGCCGCGCCTGTGCTCGGGCGAGCTGCTCGGCGCCTTCGGGCTGACCGAGCCGGAAGCCGGGTCGGACGCCGGTAATGCGCGTACCCGCGCGAACCTCGATGAGCATGCGCGCGAGTGGACCATCAACGGCGCCAAGCAGTTCATCACCAACTCCGGCACCGACATCTCGGGCTTCGTGACCATCACGGCGCGCACCGGCGAGGACGAGATCTCCAACCTCCTCGTTCCCAACGGCACCCCGGGCTACGAGATCGGGGCGCCCTATCGCAAGATGGGCTGGAACGCCTCCGACACCCGCCCCCTCAGCTTCGAGGACTGCCGCGTCCCCGAGGAGAACCTGGTGGGCCCGCGCGGGCACGGCTTCAAGCAGTTCCTGCAGACCCTCGACGGAGGTCGCATCGGAGTCAGCGCTATGGGGGTCGGGCTCGCACAGGGCGCCCTGGACGAGGCGCTCGCCTACGCGCGCGAGCGGATCGCCTTCGGGCAGCCGATCTCCAAGTACCAGGCGATCCAGAGCAAGCTCGCGGACATGTCGACCGAGATCGAGGCGGCCCGCCTGCTCACCTACAAGTCGGCCGTCGAGAAGGACGCCGGCAAGCCCTTCAGCCTCACCGCGGCGCAGGCCAAGCTCAAGACGGGCCGCCTGGCCGTGCGCGCCGCCGAGGAGGCGGTGCAGATCCACGGTGGCTACGGCTACATCGAGGAGTATCCGGTCTGCCGCTTCTACCGTGACGCCAAGGTGCTCACGATCGGCGAGGGCACGGACGAGGTGCAGCAGATGGTGATCGCCCGGGCGCTCGGCTGCTGAGGGGAGTTGCTTGCCCCGCGGGCTGGGCGGGCGTACGGTGGACCCGAGGACTCCACACCCGATCTAGGGAGGTTGCTCATGGCTGATGCTGGCCTGTTCATCGGCTGGGGCCAGGTGGTGCGCGGACGGGAGGAACGCGCGCTCGAGGTGTTCAACGAAACGCTCGAGTTCTACGGCGGGCTGCAGTCCGACGGCCGGATCGAGAGCTTCGAGGTCTGCCTTCTCAACCCCCATGGGGGCGAGCTCAACGGATTCGTCCTGCTGCAGGGCAGCGAGGCACAGATGGACGCGCTGCGCCATGACGAAGCCTTCCAGCGGCAGATGCTGCGGGCCGACCTGATCGTCGACGACCTGGGCGTCATCGACGCCTCGGTGGGCGACGGGTTGCAGCGCTCGATCGCGACCTACGCGGAGGGAATCGCACTCGTAGCCCAATAGGCGAACGCGGGCACGGCGGCCCCCTAGTCTGCGGGACGCCGTGCGCCGCACCCTTGCCCTATGGCTGGTCCTGTTCGCCGCCTATGCGGCGACGCTCGGCCTCGATGCCTTCGGCGACTCCCGCTACGGAGGCGATGAGCCGCACTACCTGCTCGCCACGGAATCGATCGTCGAGGACGGCGACGTGGACGTGAACGACGAGTACGCCGAGCGGGCCTACGCCAAGTTCTATCCCTACGAGCTCGAGCGCCAGGGCAGGGAGACCGAGGGCCGCCTCAACGAGCCCCACGGCCCGGGCCTGCCCCTGGTCACGGCGCCGGTGTACGCGCTGGGCGGAACTGAGGGAGTCGAGCTGTTCCTCGCCGCCGTGGCCGCCCTGGCGGTGGCGCTTGCCTACCGGCTGGCGCTGAGGGTGGTGCCCGACCCGTGGGCCCTGGGGGCGGCGCTCGCGGTGGGTCTGTCGCCCCCGATGCTCGCCTACGGCAGCGCCGTTTATCCGGAGCTCACGGCCGCTGCCGCGCTGGCCGCGGCCGCGCTCCTGGCCGTGCGGCTCGATTCGCGGCCGAGCCGCCGCGACGCGTTCGTCTGCTTCGCGCTGCTGGGGCTCCTGCCCTGGCTGGGGACGAAGTTCGTGCCGGCGGGGCTGGTGGCGGGCTTCTTCGCGGCCCGGGCGCTGTGGCGGGCCCACCGCCGCACGCTCGCGGTCGGGTCGGTGGAGCTGTCGCTCTTCAGTCTCGCGGTGTACGTGGGAGTCAACGAGGCGTTCTACGGCGGGCCCACCCCGTACGCGGCCGGCCCGGCGGGAGAGACGGCCACCGGCGCGACCTTCCCGGGGGGCCATGTGGAGCGCGCTTACCGCCTGGTGGCCCTGTTCCTGGACCGCGACTACGGCCTGCTGCGCTGGGCGCCCGTCCTCCTCCTGGCCTTCGCCGGGCTGTGGTGGCTGTGGCGATCCCACCGCGAGCGTCTGGCCCGGGCGGTCCCCCGGTTGCGCGAGATCGAGCTGACGGGCGACCTCTGCGCGGCTGTACTCGGCGGCCAGCTGCTGGTGGCCGCGTTCCTCGCCCCCACCATGTTCGGATTCTGGTTTCCCGGCCGCCAGATGCTGGCGGTCCTGCCCCTGGCCGTCCCGCTCGTGGCCTGGGGCCTGCGCCACGCCCCGCGCGTGGGCACGCTCCTGGCCGCCCTGACAGTCGCGGCCTCGGCCTGGCTCTACGTGGACCTGCGCTGGGGCGACGGCTCGTTCGTCACGGACCGGCCCGACGCCCCGTTCGGCCCCCTCACCAGCCTGTTCCCGCCGTTCGAGTCCGGCAATGCGTGGCCGTTCTGGCTTGCCGGCGCCGTGGCCGCCGCGCTGGCCGCCGTGGTCGCGCGCGAGCTGCACCGGGCGCGCCGGACGGCCGGCGCGGCGCCGCTCAGGTAGGCGGCGGATGGCACACTGCCGGGCCATGTCCAAGCCAGCGACCGTCCGCCGCATCGTTGCCAGCCTGCCCGACGCCGAGGAGGGCAGCTCGTACGGCACCCCCTCATGGAAGGTGCGCGGGAAGTTCTTCGCCCGGCTGCGCGACGAGGACTCGGTGCTGGTCGCCAAGGTCGACAAGGGCGAGAAGCGGCTGCTGATCGAGTCCGAGCCGGAGATCTTCTTCCAGACCCCGCACTACGAGGGCTACGGCTACGTGCTCGTGCGGCTCGCCGCCATCGACGAGGACGAGCTCGCCGAGGTGCTGGAGGACGCCTGGCGCCTGGCTGCGCCCAAGCGACTCGTCCAGGAGTTCGACGAGGGGGAGAGTTCTCGCAGCGCACCCGGCCACGCCGGGCGCTCGCCCTAAGCCGCGCTTCCGATCACCACACCCACGGTGGCCACGATCGCGCCACCGAGGGTCACCTGCACGAGCGACCGCGTCAGCGACACCTGCATGAAGCGCCGGCGGATCCACGCGATCAGCACCAGCTCGACGGCGACCACGGCGTAGGCCAGCATCAGCGCCTTGTCGAGGTCGGATATCAGGAACGGCAGGGCGTGCAGCGAGCCGCCGAGGAAGGTCGCCCCGCCGGTGATCAGGCCGCGAGCCTGCGAGCTGCCCCGCCCGGTCAGCGAGCCATCGTCCGAGAGCCCTTCGGAGAGGCCCATGCTGATGGCGGCGCCCAGCGCCGCCGCCACGCCCACCAGCAGCGCCTCGCGCGGGCCGGCCAGGTAGGCCGTGGCGAAGATCGGGGCCAGCGTCGAGATGGTCCCGTCGATCAGGCCGATGAGGGCCGGCTGCACGAACTGCAGTGCGAGCCGGCGATCGTCGATGCCGCGCAGGCGCGTGACCAGCTGTCCTGCTGAGGTCATGGACATACTATTGCAAATCAATTAAAGTAAGGGTCACCTAATGAGAGCGACGGACGACAAGCTCGCGGCGGCCCTGCGCGAACGCGGCATGCGGGTGACCCCGCAACGCGTGCTGATCCACCGGGCGCTGCTCGATCTCGACCGGCACCTCACGGCCGAGCAGGTGCTGGAGGCTGTCTCGGAGCGCCTGCCCAACGCGTCGCTGCCCACGGTCTATGCGGCCCTCGAGCTCTTCGAGCAGCTCGGCATCGTGAAGCGCCTCGCCGCCGGGAGCGGCGCCGCGCTGTGGGATCCGCGCGTCGAGGAGCATCACCACTTCGTCTGCTCCAGCTGCGGCGAGGTGGCCGACGTGGATGCTCCGCTGGACGTTGCGGCGGCGCTCGACGCCGCGCGGCGCGGCGGCAATCACACCGAGGGGGTGGAGCTGGTGTTGACCGGCGTCTGTGGTCCCTGCTCGCGCGCCGCCGTGTCCCACCAGCGCTCCAGGCGCTCGATGAAGACTCCGGTTCGGTCGGCGTAGAGCCGCGCCCCCAGCACGAGGGCGTCCGCCTGCAGTGCGGCGCGGCGCCGCTCGATCTCCTCCACGACTTCGGGCGCCGGCTCGGAGTGCTCGTGCGTCCAGGCGAGCAGCAGGGCGAGATCGTGGTCGTCGCCCAGCCGCTCGGACAGGGCATGCGCCTCGTCGGCCACGGCGTCCATCAGCGGCTTCCAGACGAAGGCCAGCAGCACATGGTCGTACCAGAGCTCCTTGACCCGCTTGCGCCACTCGTGGAGGCCCTCGACGCCGGCCTGCTCGCGCATGGCCCGGTAGTCACGCCGGCCGCGCCGGTACATCCGCCGAAGCCCCGGCTCGAGCGCCTCGAAGCCGTGGCGTTCCAGCGGCCAGTCCACCACGCGTGCCCGCGCGTCGCTGAGAATCTCGATCGCCTGCGTGGCGGCGTGGCTGCGCCCGCCGCCGCTCGTGAGCAGCCGCTGGGTCTCCAGCGTCCGTCGCAGCGGGCCGGCCACGTGGTCGTCCAGCTCCAGGCCGTCGAGCGTGGCCACCAGCACGTCGGCGTCGCGCGTGCCCGCGAGCTCGGCCGCCGCGGCCCGAAAGGCAACATTCTCGCGCCGGTAGACACTGCCGCCGATCTCTCCGCGGATCAGTCGTAAGAGCGCGCGCAGCTTCTTGATGTCCTTGCGCGCGTTGTGCACGGCAGCCACGGAGCTGCTGTCGCTCTCGCCGCCGAGCTCCTCGATCGCGTGGTCGATGCGCCCGCGCGCGACCCGGGCGATCCCCTCGGGTAGTGCCTCGTCGCCCCGGAGACGGTAGGACCGGGAGTCGGTCACGCCGATCAGGCTACTCGGAGCACGGGCCCGGATCGCGTTCCAGCAGCTTGGCCGCCGCGCTCGCCGGGTCGAGGCGCCGCGCCACGACCTCGTCGAGCAGCTCGTGGATCGATTCGTCCTCGCGCACCTGGGCCTCGAGGCGACGCCGCATGCGTCCGGCGGCCAGCGCGATCACCTCGTTCAGGAGGTTCCGCTTGCGCCGCTCGGCCAGCGTCCCCTCCTTCTCGATGAACTCGCGATGCTCGGCCATCTTCGCGGCCAGCTCCTCGATGCCCTCGTTGCGGCTGGCCTCGGCCTTCACGATCGGCACCCGCCAGCCTTCCTGCGGGCCCAGCGAGAGCACTCCGCGAATCTCGCGCACCATCGTGTCGGTTAGTGGATGGTCCGCCTTGTTGACCACGATCACATCGGGGATCTCCATCACGCCCGCCTTCAGGGCCTGGACGGAGTCGCCCGAGCCCGGCATCAGCGCGAGCACGACCGTGTCCGCGTGGTCGATGATGTCGACCTCGGCCTGGCCCACCCCCACGGTCTCGAGGAACACGTCGTCCTTGCCGGAGGCGTCCATCAAGAGCGCCGCCTGCAGGGTGGCTTCGGACAACCCGCCCAGTGAGCCGCGGCTGGCCATCGAGCGGATGTAGACGCCCGGATCGAGGAAGTGGTCCGACAGGCGGATGCGATCGCCCAGCAGCGCGCCCTGGGTGAAGGGGGAACTGGGGTCGATCGAGAGGACGGCCACCTCACGGTCGCGCGCGCGAGCCTCCTCCACCAGCCGCCCGATGATCGTCGACTTGCCCACGCCGGGCGGACCCGTGAAGCCCACCACGGAGGCGCGACCCGTGCTCGGGTAGACCTCGCGCACCAGCCTCCAACCCTCGGGGTCGTCGTTCTCCACCAGCGAGATGGCCCGGGCCAGCGCGCGCTTGTCTCCCGCCAGAAGGCGCTCGGCGAGGTCGGCGGCGGTGCGTCCGGAGGCCGGCATGGCGCCGGCAACTCTAGTCAGCGCAGGTGGCCCCCCACGTCCCAGGTCCACAGCTCGACCACGTTGCCATCCGGGTCGTCGACGTAGGCGGCGCGACCCCATCCAGGCGAGAACTCGAGCACCTCGACCTCCTGCCCGCGCTCGCGCAACAGCGCCACGGCGGAGTCGAAGTCCTCGTCGGCGATGTGCATCGCCCAGTGCACGTGGATCCCGCCGCGCCCGCCGGCGAGGCCCACCTGCGGGCGCCACAGGCCGATGCGGGTCCGCTCACCCGCCATCAGCCAGATCGCCTCACGGTCGGGCCAGCGCTCGACCACGGGCAGTCCCAGGGCGCCGGCGTAGAACTCCTCCGAGGCCGCCAGATCGACCACCTCGAGCACGAGCTCCGAGACACCGGTCACCGGGATGTCGCTCATCGCGGCGCGAGCCTACTCGTAGGCGAGCGCGCGCAGGATGTCGAGCCGGGCCGCGCGGCGCGCGGGCCAGATCGCGGCCAGTACGCCCGCCAGCGCGGCCAGGATCAGCAGCACCACGAGCGTGCCCACCGGATAGGCCAGCTCGAAGCCCTCGTCGGCCAGCGGCCGTGACACGAGCGCGGCGAACACGATGCCCAGCACCGTTCCCAGGATCGCCCCGATCAGTGCCGTGATCACCGACTCGTAGCGGATCAGGCGCCGCACCTGACGGCGCGACATGCCCACCGCGCGCAGCATGCCGAGCTCGCGCGTGCGCTCGTGGATCGATAGGGCGAGCGTGGTGATGATCCCCAACAGCGAGATCACGATGGCCAGCGCGAGCAGCACGTAGAAGAAGGCCACCAGCTGGTTGATCTGCTCTTCCTGGTTGTCCTTGAGCTCCTGCTGGTTGAGCGTGTCGACGGTTGGGAAGCGCTGCTCCACCGCGCGCTTGATGGACTCCTGAACGCGGTCGGCATCGGCGCCCGGCGCCAGGCGGATGAAGGTGATGCTGGGCTCGCGCACGCCGAACTCACGGCGCAGCACCCGCTCCGGCACCACCAGGTTGCCCAGCAGGTCGGCGTTGTCCTTGACCGTCCCCTCGATCGTGAACCGGGCCCGGCGCTCCAGCGGGGTCCGGATCGTCACCGTGTCGCCCACGTCGAGGTCGTTGGACTTGGCCCAGGCGTCATCGGCCACCGCCTCGCGGGCGCCCAGGGTCGACAGCGTCTCGGGCGAGCCGTCCTCCCAGTCGAGTGTGAGAACGTCGGACACGCCCGCCGGGTCGACACCCGAGAGCCGGACGTCTTTGCCGTCGCGGACGCCACCGGCGAAGCTCAGCGAGGAGACCGTCTGCACGCCCTCGACGTTCCCGGCGGCGCGGCCCGCACCGTTGCTGATGGGAGAGAAGCCGTCGCTGTTCTGAAGGACGAGGTCGCCCTGGAAGTTGCGGTCGATCGCGTTGGAGACCGAGGCGCTGATGCCCGCCGCGAACACCGTGACGAAGACCACGACCGCCAGACCGATCATCAGCGCGCCCGCCGTGACCGCCGTGCGGCCGGGCTTGCGGACCGCGTTCTCGCGTGCGAGACGGCCGGTGATCCCGCGCAGCCGCTCCAGCGGCCAGCCGATCACCGAAGCCAGCGGCCGGACGAGCTTGGGGCTCAGCATCGAGACCCCGAACAGGGTGGCCACGGCGCCGCCGCCCACCAGGCCGGCCGCCGCGTTGGAGTCGTCGATCCCGCCGAACAGCCCGAAGCAGGCCAGTGCGATCCCGCCCAGCGTGAGCAGCGCCGCCAGGCTCAGGAAGACGCGCCCGCGCGCGCGGCTCTCGGGCAGCTCGGCTTCCAGCAGAGCGGCCATGGGCGAGACCCGCGTCGCCCGCAGGGCCGGCGTGAGCGCCGAGAAGAGGGTCACCACCAGGCCCACCACGACCGAAAGGACGATCGTGCGCGTGGCGATCACCGTCCCGGTGTTGGGCAGGTCGATGCCGAAGGTCTTGAAGATCGCGTTCAGCCCGCCTGCGAAGCCGATCCCGGCCAGCACTCCAAGCAGCGAGCCGATCAGACCGATGATCGCCGCCTCGAGCACCATGCCACTCAGGATCTGGCCGCGCGTGGCCCCGAGCGTGCGCAGCATCCCGAGCTCGCGGATGCGCTGGGCGACGGTGATCGAGAACGTGTTGAAGATCAGGAAGCTGCCTACCAGCAGGGCCACGCCACCGAACACGAGCAGGATTACCCGGAAGAAGCTCAGGTCGTCCTTGATGTCCTGAGCCTGGCGCGAGGCCGCCTCGGTGCCGGTCTCCACATTCAGGCGCGCCGGCAGCACTCTGTTGAGCCGCTGCTTGAGCTCCGCGGGCGTGACTCCGGGAGCCGCCTGGACGGAGATGGCGTCGAGTTCGCCCTCCTTCTCGGTCAGGCGCTGGGCCTCGGGCAGCGTGAGTTGGGCGGTGCCCGAGCCGCCCGACGAGGTGTCGCCAAGGCGCTGAACACCGACGATCTCGTAGCCCTTGACCCCGGCGGCGCCGGCGATGCGCAGCGTGTCGCCCAGGTCGAAGCCCTCGCGGTCGGCGGTCGACTCGTCGATCGAGGCCTCGGAGGCGCTCCGCGGCGGGCGTCCGTCGGTGTAGGTGAGCGTCTCGAACGGCTCCGGCGCGGTGGAGGAGACGAATTCGGGCGCAAACGAGGCGCTCAGCGGGTCGCCGTCCTCGTCGACGAAGCGAGCGATGGTGAAGATGCCCCCGGCCGCCTTCTCCACCCCCTCGACGTCGCGCACGCGATCGAGGTAGCGCTCGGAGAAGGGCGGCACTTCGGCGTTCTCGGCCTGGCCGGTGGTGCTTGAGGAGATCGCGACGTCCGTGCCGGCGTAGGCCACGTCGAAGATCTCGTCGAAGGAGCGGTTGATCGTGTCGGTCAGCACGTAGCTGCCGGCGATGAAGGCCACACCGAGCAGCACGGCGAGCATCGTCACGAAGGCGCGCAGCTTGCGCTGCGCGAGACCGCGGAGCGAGACCTTCGTCATCGCCTACGCAACCGCCTTCATGAGTTCGATGACCTCGTTGGCGCTGCCCGCCTCCGCGTCGTGCACCACCAGGCCGTCGCGCAGCACCAGGAGGCGGTCGGCGTAGGAGGCGGCCTCGGGGTCGTGGGTCACCATCACCACGGTCTGGCCGAACTCGTCCACGGACCGCCTCAGCAGGCGCAGCACCTCCTCACTTGCCTTGGAGTCGAGGTTGCCGGTGGGCTCGTCGGCGAACACCACGGCCGGCTTGGAGGCCAGCGCCCGGGCCACCGCCACGCGCTGCTGCTGGCCGCCGGAGAGCTCGGAGGGCCGATGGGTGCGGCGATCCTCCAGGCCCACCGTCTGAATTAGCCGCTCGATCCATTCGGCGTCCGCCTTCCTGCCGGCGATCGAGAGCGGCAGCACCACGTTCTCCTCGGCTGTGAGGACCGGGATCAGGTTGAAGAACTGGAAGATGAATCCGAGCTTGTCGCGGCGCAGGCGGGTCAGGTCGGCATCGTCCAGCGCAGTGATCTCGACGCCGTCGATAGCGACCGTCCCCGAGGTCGGCCGGTCAAGACCCGCCAGGATGTGCATCAGGGTCGACTTGCCCGAGCCGGACGGCCCCATGATGGCGCTGAAGCGGCTGCGCTCGAAGCCGACCGTCACACCGGCGAGCGCGTTCACGGCCGCGTCGCCCTCCCCGTAGCGTCGGCGGACGTCGGTGGCGCTGACGATCGAATCCATGGGGCAGCAGGTTGGCAAAAGGTCCGCTTGCACGCGGTACGGCCAACCGGCCATAGTGCGCCCATGGACCCGAAGACGATGTGGGGCTCCGGCAACTACGCGGCCGTAGCCGAGAAGATCACCGACGCCGCCGAGCGCTTGGTGGAGGCGGCGACCGTCGAGCCCGGCATGGAGGTGCTCGATGTGGCCTGCGGCACCGGGAACGTCGCCATACCCGCAGTGCGCGCGGGCGCGCGGGTCACCGGCCTCGACTTCTCCCCACGGCTGCTCGAGATCGCGCGCGAGCGGGCGGCCGACGCGATGGTGGAGGTGGAATGGGTGGACGGCGACGCTCAGGATCTGCCCTTCGGCGACGCGAGCTTCGACCGCGTCGTGTCCGCGTTCGGTCACATGTTCGCCCCCGATCACGCGCGCACCGCCGCGGAGATGAAGCGGGTCTGCCGGCCGGGCGGCACGATCGGCATCGCCTGCTGGACGCCCACCGGGGCGATAGGCCGTATGTTCGGCCTCGTGGCCGGTCTCGTGCCCCCGCCGCCAGGCGCGGAGTCGCCCCTCTTGTGGGGCACGGAAGAACACGTGCGCGAACTGCTCGGCGATGGACGCTTCGAGCGCGGGGAGATCGAGTGGCGCGACGCGAGCGTCGAGAGCTACGCGGACTTCATGCTGGAGAGCTTTGGGCCGATGCTCAACGCGCGCGAGGCGCTGGCGGCCCGCGAGGGAGAGCTGCGCACTGCCTACGTCGAGTATCTGGAGCAGGAGAACCTGGCCGACGACGGCACGCTGCTCTTCCGCGGCGAGTATCTGATCTCAGTTGTGCCTAGGCCTTGAGGAACGCCAGTACGGCGAGCACGCGGCGGTGGTCCTCCGGCGCGGGCGGCAGGTCGAGCTTGCCGAAGATGCTCGTCACGTGCTTCTCCACCGCGCGCTCGGTGACGATCATCTGCTCGG
Organism: uncultured Thermoleophilaceae bacterium; assembly: GCA_963813495.1. Classification (GTDB taxonomy): domain Bacteria; phylum Actinomycetota; class Thermoleophilia; order Solirubrobacterales; family Thermoleophilaceae; genus JACVRW01. Next base: position 258,596 of record CAWEZC010000010.1, on the reverse strand, counting down.
CGATCGCCTGGTTGGAGCGTCCTTCGGCCATTAGCTCGAGCACCTCGCGCTCGCGCGGCGTCAGCGCCTCGAGCGGATCGTCGCGGCGCGCGCGACCCACGAGCTGGGCCACGACCTCCGGGTCGAGCGCGGAGCCGCCCTGGGCCACGCGCTTGACCGAGTCGACGAAGCGCTCGACATCGGCCACGCGATCCTTGAGTAGATAGCCCACTCCCCCGGCGCTGTCGCCCACCAGCTCCAGCGCGTAGCCCTCTTCGACGTACTGGGAGAGCACCAGCACGCCCGTGTCGGGATGCAGCGAGCGAATCTCGAGCGCCGCGCGCAGGCCGTCGTCGGTGTTGGTGGGCGGCATGCGGATGTCGACAACGGCCACATCGGGCTTGTGGGCATTGACCTTGCGCAGCAGGTCCTCCGCGTCGCCCGCCTGGGCCACGACGTCGAAGCCCCATTCCTCCAGCAGCCGGACCACGCCCTCGCGCAGCAGGACCGAGTCGTCGGCCACCACTATGCGCACCGCGGGTTGCACGTCGTTCATCTGACCGGAATCCTCGCAGTCACGGTGGTGCCGCGCCCGAGCTCGGACTCCACGTCGAGCCTGCCCTCCAGGACGGCGATACGATCCGCCAGCCCGCGCAGGCCGGTGCCGCGCTCGGGGTCCGCGCCCCCCACGCCGTCATCGGCCACCTCCACCACCAGGCGTCCGTTCTCGCGCTCGAGGCTGACGGTCGCGCGGCTCGCGCGGGCGTACTTGGCGACGTTGGTGAGAGCCTCCGCCACCACGAAGTAGGCGGCCAGCTCGATCGCCTCGGGCAGCGGCTCGGCCGGCAGCTCGCTCAGCTCGACCGGCACCGGCGCCCGGTGGGCCAGCGTCGCGAGCGCGGTATCGAGGCCGCGGTCGGAGAGCACCGCGGGATGGATGCCGCGGGCGAGCTCACGCAGCTCCTCGAGCGCGGCGTCGAGCTCGTCGGCTGCGGCGGCCAGCAGCGTGGCGGCGGCCTCGGGCTCGTCATGCACCTTGGCCCGCGCCAGGCGCAGGCCGAGCGCCATCGAGACGAGCCGCTGCTGGGCCCCGTCGTGGAGGTCCCGCTCGAGTCGCCGGCGTTCCTCGAGCCCGATGCGAAGCATGCGCTCGCGCGACTCGCGCAGCTCCTCGAGCTTGCAGCGCAGCTCGGCGTCGAGCCGTTCGGTCTCCAGCGCCAGCGAAGCGGCCGCGCCGATCGCGTCGACATGGCCGTCGCGGCGGTCGAGCAGCAGCGGGTCGTGCAGGATGGCCGCGACCGAACGGCCGTCGCGCTCGACGGTCGTGAAGGCGCGTCCAGAGGCGGGTGCGGGCAGCTCGCGCGCGTGGCCGGCAGCATCGACGTAGCGCTCCTCCTCGGGAATCCAGTAGATGACCTCCAGGCTGGGGTCGCCCAGGACGTCGGCCAGGGCGTCGCGCAGCTCACCGCTCTGGGGCATCTCGCTGAGGCGGGCGATCAGCGAGCCCACCGCGCCGCTCTGGATCATGCGCGCCCGCACCAGCGTCCCCAGGAACAGGTAGGGCACGAGGCCGAAGGGGATCATGGCACCGACCCAGGCGACCTCCTTCGCGACCTCGTCGATCCCACCCACCTGCAGCACGACGGTCACGATCAGCAGGAGCATCAGCGCCACGCCGGCGGCGTAGACGGGCACGAGCAGGCGGCGCTGCGCCGGGCTGGCTCGCCGCCAGCGCTGTATCAACACCACCAGCACGGCGGTCACCAGCACCGCGCCCACCACGTTCACCATGGCGCTGATCAGGTTGACCAGCGTCTCGCTGCGCTCCACCAGCAGGACGTTGTCCGGACACTCGGCGCATTCGAAGTCCGCCCTCGCGTCCAGGAACAGGTAGGCGGGGAAGATCCCGACCGTGGTGAGCAGGTACAGGCTCCAGACGATCAGCCGCTCGGCCTGAGTGCGCAGTCGGCCGTCGGGAAAGGCCAGCAGCAGGTGGATGGCCACCGCGAAGTAGAGGGCGCCCAGCAGCTGGCCGATCGTGAACGGGCCCGCTATGTCCGACAGGCCGAGGCCCGCCACCAGCCAGGCGAAGCCGGTGGCCGCCATCAGCATCCCCACGCGGTTGTCGGGCCGGCGCCCCCACGCATAGAGGCCGACCCCGATGAAGCTCCAGCCGATGAACAGCGTGGCCGCGGTCCACACACCGCGCAACTCGAGGGTGTCGCTCGTGAGGACCAGCGCCGCCACGGCGAGCCCCAGCACCAGGCCCGCGACGGCCAGCGCCCAGAGAGCGCGGCTCAGGCTGCTCAGAGGAATGCCTCCAGAGCGGCTCCCGACAGCTCCGACTTCGGAATGAAGCCGCGCGCCCCGCCCAGCGAACCGAGGTCCGCGAGGTCACGACTCGAAGTCAGCACGATCGCGGGCGCGGCGCCGTTGGAGGTGAGCCGGGCCGCCACCTCGATTCCGTCGATGTCCGGCAGCTGGACATCGAGCAACACGAGATCCGGATGCAGGTCGCGCACCGCCTCGATCGCGCGCAGGCCGCTTTCCGCCTCGCCCACCACTACGAAGCCCTCCGACTCGAGCAGCATGCGGGCACTCGCGCGGAAGCTCGGGTGATCGTCGACGATGAGAACGGTCGTGGCCATTGCAACTGGGATTGTGAACCGGTTCGGCGCTGGCGCCAATACGGATACCCACACCTATCATCCAGCCCCCCATGGAGGGCGCCACCGAGCCGATCGCCGCTCCGCCGTCAGATCTCCCGCCGGAGATCCGTGGCGAGCCGCCGCCGCGTCACGGCGGCACGCTGACGCTGCTGCGCTTCCTGCGCCGCAAGGGGATGCTGAACGCCAAGTACCTGCGCCTGGCCGTGCGCCTGGGAGCCTGGAAGCTGCGCCTCGGGGCCCGGCTTCGCCTCGACGGCCTCGCCTTCATCGGCCCCGGCTGCGCGCTGGAGGTGGCTCCGCAGGCGACGCTCGAGCTGGGCCGCTGGTGCTGGGTCGGGCACGGCTGCAAGCTGCGCTCGCACGAGGGCACGATCTCGATCGGGGCCAAGACCGTGATCGGCCAGGAGTGCACGATCTCCTCCTTCCAGCACGTCTCGATCGGGAGAGAGTGCGTGGTCGCCGACCGCGTGATGCTGATCGACTTCGACCACGGCATCGTCGAGGTGGACCGCCCTATCCGGCTGCAGGGCATCTACAAGCGCGACGTGCGGGTAGGCAACAACGTCTGGATCGGCTACGGCGCGTGCATCCTGCGCGGGGTGACGGTGGGCGACAATGCGGTGATCGGGACCAACGCCGTGGTGACCCGCGACGTACCGGCCAACGCGGTGGTGGGCGGCGTGCCGGCCCGGTTGATCCGGATGCGCGAGGCACCGCGGCGCATGCGGTATTCGTAGCGCCCGTGCTGCCGTCGAGAAGCGAGCGCCGCCGCGATCAGCTGCTGGACGCCGCGGGCTATCGCACGCTCCGTTTTCACCTGGCGCCAGCTCCGGGCCGAACCGGAGCGGATCCCCGGCAGCTGCGCCGCCGTCTCGAACGGTTCGGCTAACCGCACCCCGGTTGGCCGGGAGACCGCATTGGAGAGCCGCGCAACGAGGCGGATGCTGGCTTCATGAACGAGAACCGCACAAAGAACATCGCAGCGCGCGCCGGTCGCTGGAGCGCGCAGAACCGCAAGAAGGCCATTGGAGGATGGCTCGTCTTCGTGATCCTGGCCGTGTTCATCGGCGGTTCGGTGGGCACGCAGACGCTGTCCGACAGCGACTACGGCATCGGCGAATCAGGTAGAGCCGACAAGGCCGTATCCGACCACTTTCCCGACAAGTCGGGTGAGAGCGTCCTGATCCAGAGCCAGAACGGAGCTCGCAACGGTGATGCGCAGTTCCGTCAGGTGGTTGAGACAACCGTAGCCCGGCTGGAGAAGACCAGGGACGTGCAGAACGTCCAGAGTCCTTACGCCAAGGGCAGCCAGGGGTCGCTGTCCGAGGACGGCAAGTCCGCACTCGTGACGTTCGAGTTGCCCGGCGACGAAGCCGAGGACAAGGTCGACCCCGCCCTGGCCGCGGTCGCGGAGCTGGACCGCCAACAGGCGGGCTTCCGCATCGAGGAGTTCGGCGATGCGAGCGCGGACAAAGCGCTCAGCCAGGCCTTCGAGGACGACTTCCAGAGGGCGGAGGTCACCTCCCTCCCGATCACCCTGATCATCCTCATCCTTGCTTTTGGCGCGCTGCTGGCGGCGTTCGTCCCTCTGCTGCTGGCCGTGACCGCCGTGGCGGCCGCGATCAGCCTGATCGGGCCGATCAGCCAGATCGCCCCGGTGGACGAGTCCATCAACTCGGTGGTGCTCCTGATCGGCCTGGCCGTGGGAGTCGACTACGCGCTCTTCTATATCCGTCGCGAGCGTGAGGAACGTGCCCGCGGGCGCAGCGAGGAGGCAGCGCTAGAGGCAGCGGCGGCCACGTCGGGGCGCGCGATCCTGGTATCCGGCATAACCGTGATGGCCGCCATGGCGGGCATGTACCTGGGCGGCGCGGCGACCTTCGTCTCGTTCGCCACGGGCACGATCATCGTCGTGGCGATCGCCGTGCTGGGCTCGCTGACGGTTTTGCCCGCAGTGCTGTCCAAGCTCGGCGACCGGGTGAACAAGGGACGAGTGCCGTTCCTGAAGCCCGAGAAGCGCACCGGCGAGCCGCGCGTCTGGTCGTGGCTGCTGGACCGCGTGCTCAAGCGGCCGCTGGCCTCGGCAATCGTCGCCGGCGCAGTACTGGTGGTGCTCGCCATTCCCGTGTTCCACATCCACACCGCGGACTCCGGCGTGGACGGGCTGCCGCGCTCGATCGGCATCATGCAGACCTACGACCGGATGCAGGCCGCCTTCCCCGGCGAGCAGTTCACGGCCGACATCGTGGTCGAGGGCAAGAACCTCAACCCGGCCGAGATCCAGGCCGCGGTGGAGGAGATGCGCCAGATCGCTCGGGATTCCGACCAGTTCAACGAGCCGGTCACGATCGACACGAGCCCTGACGGCGAAATAGCCGTGATCGAGGTTCCGCTGGCCGGGACGGGCACGGACGACGCGTCGCTGACCGCTGTCGAGGCGCTTCGCCAGGACGTCGTGCCGCAGGTCACGTCCGGCCTGACCGCCGGTGAGGTGGTCGGCGTGACCGGCTTCACCGCCGGCTCGGTCGACTTCAACGACCTGATGGCGGAACGCATCTGGTACGTGTTCGCGTTCGTCTTCGCGATGGCGTTCGTGCTGCTGCTGGTCACGTTCCGCTCGATCGTCATCCCGGTCAAGGCGATCCTGCTGAACATCCTGTCGGTGTCAGCGGCGCTGGGCATCGTGACCTGGGTCTTCCAGGACGGGAACCTCGAGGGGTTGCTGAACTTCGACTCCACGGGCGCGATCAGCGCCTGGTTCCCGCTGATGCTGTTCGTGATCCTGTTCGGCCTGTCGATGGACTACCACGTGTTCATCCTCAGCCGGATCAAGGAGGCGGTGGACCGCGGCGAGTCGACCTCGGACGCCATCTCGCACGGCATCAAGTCGACGGCAGGTGTGGTGACCGCGGCGGCGATCGTGATGGTGGCGGTGTTCGGCATCTTCGCGACGCTTCAGTTCATCGACATGAAGCAGTTCGGCGTCGGCCTGGCGGCGGCCATCCTGATCGACGCCACGCTGGTGCGCGGGGTGCTGCTGCCGGCCACGATGAAGCTGCTCGGCGACTGGAACTGGTACCTGCCGAAGTGGCTCGAGTGGCTGCCCAAGGGACCCGCGCTCGAGGGCTCGGTGGAGCCCGTCGCGCCGGAGCCACAGGCGGAGCGCCGGGGACCGCGCCCCAGCGGGGAGGCCAGGCCGGCCGAGGCGTAGGCCAAGCCGGCATCCAGACCAACGGCACAGGAGCCCGCCCAGTGCGGGCTCCTGTCGTTGGCAAGCCGGTGTGGCGCGTGGTAGGTTGCCCTTGTTGACTTTGTGGTCAGTCGCACAAAGAGCGCGCGCTCGGCTTCGGCTGCTCATCCTGCCCGCGCTCGCTCTGGCTCTCGGCGCGCTCGCCGCCGGGGCGGCACCCGGCCGGGCGGCTGAGCCGGAGCGGGTGGTCACAGTGATGACCTTCAACGTCTGGTACGGCGGCGCGCAGATCGACGAGAACCAGGTGGGGCGCGCCATCCGCGAGTCGGGTGCCGACATCGTCGGCCTGCAGGAGCCGGAGGGCAACGTGCCTCGGATCGCCCGCCTCTCCGGACTGCCCTACTACGACGAGAGCCTCCACGTGATCTCGCGCTGGCCGCTCTTCTCCGTGAAGCGCGGCGGCGTCCGCCTCGACTACGCGGCGCTCGATCTCGACAGCGTGGTCGCGATCGGCAACCTCCACCTCACCTCCTCGCCCTACGGGCCCGAGGCGGCGCGCGACGGGCAGGGTCCGAAGAAGGTGCTCGCGCTGGAGCGCTCCGTGCGACTGCCGGAGATCCGGCCCTGGCTGCGCCCGCTGGCGCGACTTGGCCGTCCGGCACCCCCACCTTCCTCGTGGGCGACTTCAACTCGCCCTCGCACCTCGACTGGACCGGCGCGACCGCCGCGGCCTTCCCCGCGCGCGTGAAGTTCCCCTTGGCCTGGCCGGTCTCGAGCGCGCTGGCCCGCTTCGGCATCCGCGACTCCTACCGCGAGGCGCACCCCGACCCGGTCGCCTGGCCCGGCCTCACCTGGACCGCCGGCACGCCGCCGCCCCGGATCCGGCGAGTCGAGACGGTGGACCGCATCGACTGGGTGATGACCGCCGGACCTACGACCACGCTCGCCAGCCGGCTCGTGGGCGAGGCGGGTGGACCGAGCGTCGAGCTGGGCGTGAGCCCATGGCCCTCCGACCACCGGGCCGTGGCCTCCACGTTCTCGGTCGCGCCAGACAGCGCGCCCGCGCTCGTGAGCCCCCACCCGCGGGTCGTCACCCGCGGCGACCGCGTGACACTGCGCTACACGCAGCTGAGGCCGAACGGCCGCAAGGTTGCGATCCTGGCGCCGAACTCGAACAGGCCCCTGATGTCGCTGCCGATCTACGACGCCTCCGATCACATCGCGCCCCTGCTCGGCACCGGCCCGCTGCGCCCGGGCGCCTACCGGGCGGCGCTTCTGGACCGGCGCGGCCGTGTGCTGGCGGCGTCGCCGTTCTGGATCGAGGCGCGTGGCACGCGGCCGGCGATCAGCGCGGCGCGCGCGAGCTTCGATCGCGGTGCTCCCATCAAGCTGCGCTTCCGGGGCGCCCCGGCCAACAAGTTCGACTGGGTCGGCATCTACCCCGCGGGCGAGCCCGATGTCTACAACTACGCCGGCTTCCTCTACACGGGTGCGCGCCCCTACGGGAGCGTCACGTTCACCCAGAGTGACCTCGGCAAGCTGGCGCCCGGGCGCTACCGCGCCACGCTGATGCTCGACGACGGCTACAGCGTGCTGGCGCACACCACCTTCCGGGTGCGATGAGCGCCGCGGTCGCGGTCAGCGCCCGGGGCGCAGTCCTCGAGATCGTGATCGACCGGCCCAAGGCCAACGCGATCGACCGTGCCACCAGCCTCGCCCTGCACGACGCCTTCGCACGGCTACGCGACGACCCCGACCTGCACGTCGGCCTGCTCAGCGCGGCAGGCGAGCGCTTCTTCTCCGCCGGCTGGGACCTGAAGGCCGCGGCCTCCGGCGAGGAGGACCCGTCGACGGACTTCGGCCCGGGCGGCTTCGCCGGCTTCACCGAGATGTTCGACCTCGACAAGCCCGTGATCGCCGCGGTAAACGGCCTCGCCGCCGGCGGAGGCTTCGAGATGGTTCTGGCCTGTGACCTGATCGTGGCCGCCGACCACGCCGAGTTCTTCCTGCCCGAGCTGGGCATCGGGGTCGTCCCCGACGCCGGCGGGGCCCAGCGGCTGCCCCGGCGCCTGCCCTGGTTCGTGGCCATGGACCTGCTGCTCACGAGCAGGCGCATGCCCGCCGCCGAGGCAGCCCGCTGGGGCCTGGTGCGCTCGATCGTCCCGCTCGCCGGGCTGCTCGAGGAGGCGCGCCGGCTGGCCGACCACATCGCCGGCTGCCCGCCGGCCGTCGTGCAGGCCACCAAGGAGATCGTGCGCCGTGGCGAGGCGCTCTCGGTCGAGGACACCTTCGCCGCCCTGGCCGAGCGCCGCTGGCCCGCCTACGCCCGGGCGCTCGAGGGCGACGCCTTCCTGGCCTCGGCCCGGGAGTTCGCCGAGGGCCGGGCCGGCGGCGCTCCCGGGACGTGAGCGGCGAGCCCTTCCGCTCTCCGCTGCACGAAGACGCCAATGCCGGCGCGGTGGCCCTGATCAGCGGGGGCGGCACGGGCATCGGACGGGCCACGGCGCTCGAGCTGGGGCGCACGGGGGCCCGACTGGTCATCTGCGGGCGCCGCCCCGAGCCGCTGGCCCAGGCGCGCGCCGGCCTCGAAGCAATGGGCGTCGAGTGTCTGGCCTGCCCCACCGACCTGCGCGAGCCCGACGAGGTCGAGGCGCTGGTGGACGCCGCGCTCGAGGCCTTCGGCCAGATCGACGTGCTCGTCAACAACGCGGGCGGCCAGTTCAGCGCGCCCGCCGAGGAGATCACCCTCAAGGGCTGGCGCGCCGTCCATCGCCTGGCGCTCGACGCCACCTGGCAGCTCACCCGCGAAGTGGCCGTTCGCTCGATGATCCCGCGCCAACGTGGCGTGATCCTGTTCAACGCCTTCAGCCCGCGCCGCGGCATCCCCGGCTACGCGCACGCGGCCGCCGCGCGCGCGGGACTCGACAACCTCGCCGGGGGCCTGGCCGCCGAGTGGAGCCGTCATCGCATCAGGGTGATCTCGCTCGCGCTCGGCAACATCCACACCGAGGGTCTCGAGTCCTACGGCGACGACCTCGAGGCCATGGCGCGCCAGGTGCCCTTGGGCCGGCTCGGGCAGCCCGACGAGGTGGCGGCGGCGATCGCCTTCCTGGTCTCTCCGGGCGGCGCCTACATAACCGGCACCACCGTCACTATCGACGGCGGCCTCGACGCCTGGGGCCTCGGCGAACCCCCGCCTCCACTCAGCCCACGCTGACCGGCAGCGCGAAATCGCGCGGTCCCCGGCCCAGCGCCTGGGAGGCGGCGTTGCGCCCCGTGCGCACGGCGCCCTCCATGTAGCCGGCCACCCACTGGTCTGAGCCGCAGACGTAGAAGGGCGGCTCGTGCGTGCCGTGCAACGGCCCCACGGCCATCACGTCGCCCGGGCGCCAGCCGGTGACGTAGCCCTGGGTGAAGGGATCGGTGCCCCACAGGCGGGTGGCGTAGAGGCTCGGCTCGAGCGCCGCCTCGCCCATCAGCGCCGCCAGCTGCTCGAGGAACTCGCGCCGGCGCTGCGGCTCGGGAGTAGCCAGGAAGGGGCCGAGCCGGTCGGGTGGCGTGAGCGAGGAGAGGATGCCGTCGCGCTGGACCCACACCGAGGCCCAGACGCCGTCGCTGGTGGCTCCGCCCACATCCCAGAACGACGTGGGGTACGCCACCACGGTCTTGAAGGCGAGCGCGGCGCGCTGGCGATGCAGCGACCCGAGCCGCTCGGCGGACACACCGCTCACCTCGATGTCGCGCAGCGGCCCCACGGGAAGGGCGCAGACCACAGCCTCGGACTCGAGGCGCTCGCCACCGCCCGTGCCCGCATGGGGGGCCAGCGTGACGGTGCAGCGCCCAGCCGCGACGTCAATCGCCTCGACCACGCAGCCGAGCCGCAGCTCATCGGCGAGCTCGGCGGCCATGCGCAGAGCCACCGTGGCCGAGCCCTCGGCCACGCGCAGGTTTTCCCAGCGACCCTCGTCGTAGAAGCCGTGCCCGCCGCCCGCGGCCTCCTTGCGCAGTTGAGCCAGCAGCGAGGTGCGCTCGATCGAGTCGATCGAGAGCGAGCGCGCCATGTGCTCGAGCAGCCGGATCACGCCCGGCCGGGCGTCCATCGAGCGCAGCCACTGACCGACGCTGGCTCGGTCAAGGCGCTCGGCCTCGGCATGGCCCCAGGGGTCGGTGGGATCGACGCTGCGCGCCAGAGCCGCGAACCGGCTCTCGACGCGCTCGAGGTCGGCCTCGTCGGCGTCGGCCATCCAGGGCGCGCGCTCGCCTACCGCCACGCCCTCGTCGGCCCCCCACGCGTAGGGCAGGCCGAGCGCCGTGTAGCTGGGCTCGAGCGTCAGGCCCAGCTCCCCCACGAGCTCCAGGTAGGCCGCCATCCAGTCGGCCACCACCTCGCCCCCGAACTGCACCGGGCGGCCGTCGGGCAGCAGCTCCTGCTCCACGCGCCCGCCGGGGCGCTCGCGCGCCTCGAGCACCACGACATCCGCGCCGGCGGCGGCCAGGTCGCGCCCGGCGGCCAGCCCGGCGAGGCCCGCGCCCACCACGATCACGTCATGCAAGCCGGGCTCCTCCGACCATCGGGCGAGAGCATACCGGAGTCTTTGACTTTGTAGTCAGTCGCACGATATTCTGCCCGGATGCACGACGCCGCCGCGCTTCAGCGGACCGCCCTCGACCACCTCTGGATGCATTTCACCGACATGGGCTCGTTCGCCGACCCGTCGGATCTCCAGGTGATCGTGCGGGGTGACGGCTGCTACATCGAGGACGCCCACGGCAAGCGCTACCTCGATGCTCTGGCCGGCCTCTTCTGCGTCAACGTGGGCTATGGCTACGGGGAGGAGATGGGCGAGGCCGCCGCCGCGCAGATGCGCGAGCTGCCCTTCGCGATCAACTGGACCTACGCGCACCCGCGCTCGATCGAGCTGGCCGCAGAGCTGGCCGGCCTCGCGCCGGGCGATCTCAATCGCGCATTCTTCGTCTCCGGCGGCTCGGAGGCGGTCGAGGCCGCCTGGAAGCTGGCCCGGGAGTACCACACGGCGCGCGGAGAGAGGCGCTGGAAGGCGATCGCCCGGCGCGTGGCCTACCACGGAACCACCATGGGAGCGCTCTCGATCACCGGCACGGCCGAGTTGCGCACGCCGTTCGAGCCACTCGTTCCCGACGTGCTGCATGTCTCGAACACCAACCGCTACCACCGCCCGCCGGAGGAGACCGAGGCGCAGTTCACCGCCTTCCTGCTCGAGGAGCTCGAGGGGACGATCCAGCAGGCCGGCCCCGAGACCGTGGCGATGGTGATCATGGAGCCGGTGCAGAACGCCGGCGGCTCGTTCCTGCCTCCGGCCGGCTACTTCGAGGGTGTGCGGGCGCTCTGCGACGAGCACGGAATCCTGCTGTGCGCCGACGAGGTGATCAACGGCTTCGGTCGCCTAGGGCACTGGTTCGCCTCGGAGCGTTACGGCGTCCGGCCGGACATGATCACCTGCGCCAAGGGACTGTCTTCGGCCTACGCCGCCATCGGAGCGCTCATCGCCAGCGAGCGGGTCATGGAGCCCTTCAAGCAGCCGGGCTCGATGTACACGCACGGCATGACCTTCGGTGGCCACCCGGTGCAGGCGGCTGTGGCTCTGAAGAACATCGAGATCATGAAGCGTGACCGCATCCTCGAGCACGTGCGCAGCCACGAAGCCGACTTCCGCGCCAGCCTCGCCGAGTTGCTCGAGCTGCCGATCGTGGGCGACCTGCGCGGCGCCGGCTACTTCTACGCCCTCGAGCTGGTCAAGGACAAGGAGACGAGAGCCGGCTTCTCGGACGAGGAGTGCGACGAACTGCTGCGCGGCTTCGTGTCCCCTCAGCTGCTCGAGCGCGGCCTGATCTGCCGCGCCGACGACCGCGGCGATCCCGTGGTGCAGATCTCGCCTCCGCTCGTGGCCGGCCGGCGCGAGTTCGAGACCATCGCCGGCACCCTGGGCGCGGTGCTGCAGGAGGCCGGCGAGCGGATGCAGGTGACGGCGTGAACAGCAACGGCGCCGCGCCACCCAACCTCGACGCCATCGTCGTCGGTGCCGGCCACAACGGCCTCACCTGCGCGGCCTACCTCGCGCAGGCCGGGCTGCGCGTTTGCGTGCTCGAGCGCAGGGAGATCATCGGCGGCGCCTGCGTGACCGAGGAGGTGTGGCCGGGACACCGGGTCTCGCGCGCGTCGTACGTGGTCTCCATGCTCCAGCCCAAGGTCGTCAGCGATCTGCGCCTGCACGACTTCGGCTACCAGGCGATTCCGCTCGACCCCGCCTTCGCCACGTTCGCCGAGGACGGCAGGCCGCTCTTCTTCTTCATCGACACGCGCGCGACCCAGGCCTCGATCGCACCCCACTCGCCCCGCGACGCCGCCGCCTACCCGGACTTCGAGGAACTGCTCGAGCGCTGCGCGCGCTTCCTGCGCCCGCTCATGCTGCGCCCGCCTCCCGCGCTCGGCTCCCGCCGCCCCGGCGACCTGCTCTCCCTGCTGCGCGAGGCCGGCCGCGCGGCGGGCATGAGCCGGCGCGACACGCTGGAGCTGTTCCGTGTCATGACGATGTCCGTGGGCGATCTGCTCGATGAGTTCTTCGAGTCGGACGCCATCAAGGGTTCGTTCGCCAGCACCGGCGTGGTCGGCGTCTGGGCCGGGCCGCGCACCCCGGGAACGGCCTACAACCTGCTCCACCACGCGCTCGGGGAGCTCAACGGGATCGGCGGGCTCTGGGGACACGTGAAGGGCGGCATGGGCGGGATCAGCCAGGCGATCGCTCGCAGCGCCGAGGCCTCTGGGGCCGTGATCCGCACCGGCGCCGGCGTGGCCTCGATCGACGTGGACGGCGGACGCACCACGGGCGTCACGCTGGTCGACGGCGAGCAGCTGCGCGCGCCGCTGGTGATCTCCGGCGCACACCCGCGCACCACCGTGCTCGACATGGTCGGCGCCCAGCACTTTCCCGACGAGGTGGTCACCGACATGCGCCGCTTCCGCAGCCGCGGAGGCTCGGTCAAGATCAACTGGGTGCTGTCCGAGCCGCCGCGTTACGAGGGCGTCTCGGCCGAGGACGGCGAGCGGCTGCTGCGCACCGGATTGGCCCTGTGCCCGTCGGTCGACTATCTCGAGCGGGCCTGGCAGGACGCCACCCGCGGCGTGCCGGCCGAGGGGCCGTACGTGGAGATGGAGGTGCCGAGCGCGGTCGACCCGTCGCTCACCGACGACGGCACGACCGTGATGACGATGTTCACCCAGTACGGGCCTCATCGCGAGGAGGACTGGGGCGAGGGCGACCGTGAGGCCTACGCCCAGCGCTGCCTCGATATTGTCGCGCGCCGGGCCCCGAACCTCCCCGACGCGGTGATCCACCACGAGGTCCTGGCCCCGCCCGACCTCGAGCGCATCTTCGGCCTCGAAGGAGGCTCGATCTTCCAGGGCGAGCAGGGGCTGGAGCAGATGGCCTTCATGCGCCCCTCCCCCCTGCTGGCCCAGTACGCCACTCCGGTGCACGGCCTCTACCTCTGCGGGGCGGGCACCCACCCGGGCGGCGGCGTGATGGCGGCCTGCGGGCACAACGCGGCGCAGCGGGTGCTCAAGGATCGCCGGCGGGCGACGCGCCGCCTCCGGCTGCCCCTCGCCGCCGCGCGGTAAGCGCTCGCTGGCGATGCGCCCGTAGGCCACGGCGAGACGCCCGCTTCAGCGCCGCAGCCGGCCCGGCCTGAAGCGGGTAGAACACGGGGTCGGCATGAGCGAGGGGGCATGACCGAACACACCGTCGCCCACGAGCGACGAGTTCACCGGGTCCTGCTTTCACCTCTGGCGCGTGCGCAAAGAAGCCGACCGCTGGCGGGTAGCCGCTCAGCTGGTCGAGCGCTTCGACGACCTCAACGACAAGTCGAAGCGCCTCTTCGGCAATCCCGAGGAGGGCCTGGGCATCTGAGCGTCAGCGCAGCACCAGCGCATGCTCCGGGTGCCAGCCGACCTTCACGCGGTTGCCGATCTCCCAGCGGTCGTCCGAGCGCGCCCGCGAGAAGTTCTGCTCGAGCGCCACGAGCGTCACGCCCGGGCTGATCTCGACGATGATCTGGGTGGACGTGCCCACGTAGACGCGCTCGACGATCGTCCCCTCGACCGAGACCATGCCCTCCTCGAGCTCGTCGATCACGAGCTTCTCGGGACGCACGGAGAGCTGGACGTCGGTGCCCTCGGCGCACTCGTCCGGCACCTGGGCCTCGCAGCAGGCGCCTCCCGCCAGGCGTACCCCGCCGTTCTCGGCCACTCCCGGCAGCAGGTTGGAGACGCCGATGAAGCCCGCCACGAAGGGACCGACGGGATGCTCGTAGATGTCCTCCGGGGAGCCGTACTGCTGGATCTCACCATCCTGCATGACCGCGATGCGGTCGGACATCGCCAGCGCCTCTTCTTGGTCATGGGTCACATAGAGGAATGTGATGCCCACCTCGCGCTGGATGCCCTTGAGCTCCACCTGCATCTGCTTGCGCAGCTTCAGGTCGAGCGCCCCGAGGGGCTCGTCGAGGAGCAGCACCGAGGGGCGGTTGACCAGCGCTCGGGCCAGCGCCACGCGCTGCTTCTGGCCACCCGAGAGCTCACGCGGGCGAGCGGTGTCGCGTTCACGGAGCTGCACGAGCTCGAGTGCCTCGGCCACCCGCGTTCGGATCTCGGCCTTGTCGATCTTGCGCCGCTTGAGCCCGAAGGCCACGTTGTCCTCGATGTTGAGATGCTCGAACAACGCGTAGCTCTGGAAGACGGTGTTCACGTTGCGCTCGTACGGCGGCACGGTCTCGACCGGGTCCCCCTCGAGGAAAATGCGTCCCTCGCTGGGCTGCTCGAAGCCGGCGACCATGCGCAGCGTCGTGGTCTTGCCGCATCCCGAGGGGCCGAGCAGCGAGAAGAACTCGCCCTTCTCGACTTCCAGGTTGAGGTCGTCCACGGCCACCGCCTCGCCGAAGCGCTTGGTCACCCCTTCGAAGCGAATCGCGCTCATGCGCCCTCCCTCCCGAGCAGCACCTTGAGCCCGCTCTCGTGCCGTCCCAGCAGGCGCGGCAGCAGCAGCGCCAGTCCGATGGACAGCGTCGAGATGACGAGCATGAAGGTGCCGATCGCGTTGATCGTCGGCCTCACACCGAAGCGGATTTGCGTCCAGATGCGCACCGGCAGCGGCTGAGGCGACTCGCCGGTGGTGAAGAACGAGAGCACGAAGTCGTCAAACGACAGGGCGAACACCAGCAGGCCGGCCGCCAGCACCGCCGGCCACAGCGAGGGCAGCGTCACCAGCCGGAAGGTCTGCCAGCGCGTGGCGCCCAGATCCATCGAGGCGGCCTCGACCTCGCGGCCCAGCGCGGCGAGCCGCGCCCGCACGACCACGGTCACGTAGGAGATCGAGAAGGTGATGTGGGCGAGGACGATCGTCGTGATCGACAGCTCGAGGCCGACCTGCGTGAACAGCAGCAACGCAGAAGCTCCGGCCACGATCTCGGGCGTCACGAGCGGAATCAGCATCATCACGTTGGCCGCGTCAGACCAGCGCGTGCGGGCCCTCACCAGGCCGTAGGCCAGCATGGTCCCGAGCACGGTGGCGACCACCATCGTGATCAGCGCGATCTGGACGCTGGCGATCAGGGAGTCGCGCAGCGACTCCGACTCGAAGAACTGCTCGTACCAGCGCAGGCTGAAGCCCTGGAAGTCCTGGAGTGAGCGGCTGGAGTTGAACGAGAACAGGATCACCAGCGCGATCGGGGCGAACAGGACGATGAAGAAAAGACCGGTGAAGACCTTGAGGAAGCGCGGGCGGTCGAAGTCCTTCGGCGGCCTGCGGCGCGCCGGCTCGCCGGCCGGCCGGGTGGTGGTCGTCCCCTCGGCGACGTCGACGCTCATGTCGCCTCCCTCGCCTCGCGCGCCGCCGAGCGCAGATAGAGCGACATCCAGATCAGCAGGAAGAGCATCATCACGACGGTCAGCGCTGCCCCGAAGGGCCAGTTGTCGGACGCCTGGAACTGCTGCTGGATCAGGTTGCCGATCATCACGTCGTCGGGCCCGCCGAGCAGCGAAGCGGACACGAAGTCGCCCACGGCGGGCAGGAAGACGAGCACCGAACCGGCCAGCACGCCCTGCATCGTGTGCGGCCAGGTAACGTGGCGGAACGTCTGCCAGGGCCTGCCGTAGAGGTCCTTGCCGGCCTCGATCAGGGACGGGTCCATGCGATCGAGCGAGGCGAAGATGGGCAGGATCATGAAGGCCAGGAAGCCGTACACGAGGCCGCCGATCACCGCGTAGGGCGTGTTGAGGAAGCGGATGTCGCCCCCGAGCAGGCCGTTGACGAGGCCGTCGTCGCCGAGCATGGCGATCCAGGCGTAGGTGCGCACCAGATAGTTGACGAAGAAGGGCAGCACCACCAGCGCAAGCAGCACGTTCTTCCAGCGGCCGCCGAAGATGGCGATGTAGTAGGCAACCGGGTAGCCGATCAGCAGGCAGATCACGACGGTGGCCAGCGCGAAGCCGACCGAGCGGAACAGGACCGGCAGCAGGTCGGGGTCGAAGACGCGGCGGTAGTTGTCGAGCTCGAAGCCGTAGAGCGCCTCGCCCAGGTCATCGGTGTGGCCGAACGAGATCGCCAGCAGGCAGATCAGCGGTGTCACGAACAGCGCAAGCAGCCACAACCCGCCGGGAAGCAGGAACCGCGAAGCGAAGCGACTCTCGTTCATTCGATGGCTACGAGACCCTGAACTCGGTCCAGACCTTGTCCCACGCCAGCCGGCCTTCGCCCTTCAGGTTCTCGTACTGCTGCCCGTTCTCGAGATCCTCCACCGTCACGTTGATCTCGGGGTCGTCCTTCACGAGCCCCTTGAAGGCCTCGGTCGGGGGACCGTCGTAGGGCATCGGGTAGCCGATCCACTCGACGTTCTGGGCCGCGTGCTCGGGGTCGAGCATGTACTCGATGAACAGCAGGGCCGTCCCCGGATGCTCGGCGTTGACGGGGATGCAGAAGTTGTCGTTGCCGACCGGGATCCCCTCGCGGCACTTCTGGAACTTGAAGTCCTCGGGGTTGTCCACCGAGTTGCGGATGTTGACGATGTCGCCGTTCCACAGGTGCTGGATCCAGGCGTTGCCGCTCGTCATGTTGGTGATCGTGTCGGCCGAGATTCCGCGCAGCTTCGGCTTGAGGCCGGTGAGATAGTCGAGCGACTCCTCGAGCTTGCCCTCGTCGGTCTCGTTGAGAGGAAAGCCGTTGACCAGGTTCGCCATGCCGATGGCCTCCTGGTAGTCATCGAGCAGGAAGCTGCGGCCGTCGCTGTCTGCGGTCCCCAGGTCTCTCCAGGAACCGCTCATGCCCGTGACCTTGTCGGCGCGGTACCCGAGGCCGGTGGCGTACATGCCGTAGGGCGTCGAGTGCTCGCCCCCCTTGTCGTACCAGGGGTCGGCGAACTGGGAGTAGACCGTGTCGATGTTCTTGAGCTGGTCCCGGTCGATCCGGCGCAGCTGGTTCCCCGAGAGCAGCCGCTGGACGTACTCACTGCTGGGAAAGATCACGTCGTAGGCGATCCCGGCGCGCAGCTTGGCCGTCATCGCCGACATCGAGTCGAAGTACGACTCCCGCACCTTGACCCCGTGCAGCTTCTCGAAGCCCTTGACGAGTGCGGGATCGATGTACTCCGAGTAGTTGAAGTAGACGAGGTCTCCATCGACCTTCTTCTTGATCGGCTTCTCGGTCTCTTCCTTGCTGCCGCTGCTGCTGTTGCCCACGCCGCAGCCGGCCAAGCCGGCCCCGAGCGCCAGCCCTGCCCCGCCCCGAAAGAGCCCGCGGCGGTCGACCCTGCGGTCGAGCCCGCGGCCCAGTAGCTCGTCGATGTCCCTCAGCACCTCGTTACCTCCATCGCGTGTTCAGTCATGCCGCCGGCCTCCCGGCCTTCACCAACTCACAGCCCAGCTCCCGCTCGGCGAGCTTGAGCGCCAGCTCGCGCACCCTCCCCGAAGTCACCTCCGCGTCGTCGAGCGCGAGCTGAACCGACAGGCCGTCGAGCAGCGCGGCCAGCAGCACCGCGAACTCGTCGGCGTCCGCAGGGCCGAACTCGCCGCTCTGCTGTCCCTCCCGGACGACGCCGGCGATCGCAGTGCGCCAGCGCCCGTCGAGCTCCGCGCGCGTGGCCGCGAGCTCCGGATCGCGCAGCGCCTTGGCCCACAGCTCCATCCACAGGGCTGCGTCGTAGTCGCCGTCTCCGGATCCGCTTTCGACTATGTGCACGAGGCGCTCGCGAGCGCTCTCGATCCCATCGAGGTCGCACGCCAGTTCATCGTAGAAGCGTTCCTCCGCGGATGTCAGGGCCTCCTTGAGCAACTCCGCCTTGGAGGCGAACCAGTAGAGGACCGCCGGCGCACTGGTGCCGGCCGCCTCGGCCACATCGGTGACCCGCACATTCTCCAGTCCGCGCTCGCGGATGACCGTCGCTGCGGCGGCCAGGATCTCCGGCCGGCGCACGTGGTCGAGCCGCGGCCGCGGGCTCATCGCGTCAGCTCCCACCCTCAGTAACTTGAACGACGATTCAGTAAACGTAGCTGCGCGAGGACGTACGGTCAAGAGCTGCGGGGCGGCTCGGCGGGCAGGCCGAGCTCCTCGGCGAGGCCGGCCCACAGCTCCCGGCGGGCGTGCTCGATGTCGAGCTCGCCGATCAGCACGCGGATTCCGTAGCCGTCGCCGAGCGCCATCAGGCGGTCGGCCGCACGCTCGGGATCGGCGCCCGCGCGGAAGGCGCCGCTCTCGATTCCGGCACTGATCGCCTCGGCCAGCCACTCGCGCATGCGCGCGTAGAGCCGGGCTGCCGTGGGGCGCAACTCGGGGTGGCGCACGGCACGCAGCCAGAGCTCGACCCAGAGGATCCAGTCGCGCTCCAGGACACCGGGGTAGGGCAGGAACTGGTCGGCCATCGCGGCGAGGCGTTCGACGTGCCCGAGACTGTCCGCGCCCTCCTCGATGCGCGCATCCCCGGCCAGCTCGTAGGAGTACTCGAGCGCTTCGGCCAGCAGCGCCTCGCGGGTCTCGAAGTGGTAGTGAACAAGCGAGGTCGACACACCGGCGTCCGTGGCCACCCGCGCGATGCGCATGTCGTCGATGCCGTCGCTGGCGATGCGCTCGACCGCGGCGGCCAGGATGCGCTCGCGGGCCCCGCGGGCGCTCTGTCTTGGCTCGACGGCGGCCGCCGCGCTCATCCTTCCTGCGCGAGGTCGGCGCGTATGCGGTCGGCAAACCAGGCGATGGCCGCCTCGCGCCCGGACAGCGGACCGGGCTCCCAGCCGCGCGTCTCGATGCCGGCCTGCACGTTGGCCACCAGGTCCACGTCCTCGTCGGAGACCAGCTCGTTGACCTTGCGGTTGGCGTACCGGGCGGCGCGGGTGCGCATGCTCACGTCGGCGGGCAGCAGCGTGATCGCCTGGTCGGCGGTCTTGAAGGGGCCGTCCGGATTGATGCGCCAGGTCCCGATCTGGTCGGGATAGAGATCGATCGTGGTATTCGGGTAGATCAGGATGTAACGCCACACGCGCCGGTCCTCCTCGGCGAGGCCCGGCATCGGCGTGACGAGGCGCTGATAGATGCGCTCCATCCGGTTGCCGGACGGCTTGTCGCGCAGCGGCGCCTCGAACCAGATCCAGTTGTCATGCACCTCGACGTCGTAGCGCTTGTAGTCGAGCAGGCGCATCAGCCCCGGATGCGCGATAGGCACGTGGTAGCCCTCCAGGTAGTTGTCCACCACGATCTTCCAGTTGGCGGGCTGGGAGGTGGGCTTCTCCAGCAGTGGCTCGAGCTGCTCGAAGCCGTAGCGCTCGAGCCGCTCGGGCAGACCGGCCACCTGCTCGGCCAGCGGCTCCGCGTCCATGTCGAGGTTGACGAAGATGAGACCGGACATCACCTCGACGCGGGCCGGAAACAGCCCCAGCCGGGACTTGTCGAGACCGGGGATCGAGCGGCCCTCGGGCACCCCGATCAGCTGCCCGTCGAGCCGGTACGTCCAGCCGTGGTAGAGGCAGCGGATCGCCTTCGGGCAGTCGCCGGTCCCGCTCAGCAGGCGCGAGCCGCGGTGGCGGCAGACGTTGCGAAAGGCGCGCAGCTCGCCCTCGTCGTCGCGCAGCACGAGCACCGGCTCCAGGCCGGCGGTGGCGGTCAGGTAGCGGCCCGGCACGAGCAGCTGAGAGACGTGGGCCACGAGCTGCCAGGTACGCGCGAAAATGCGTTCCTGCTCGAGCTCCAGCACCGCGGGATCGCGGTAGAAGTGGGGCGAAAGGGCCTTGGGAAGGGCCTCGATGACGGATTCGGCGCCGGCCATGGGCAATCCTGACTTTGTGATCAGTCGCATGATACCATGGGCCCGTGCGTCCGTCTGGCGCCCGCCACGCATGGCTTTCCATCACCCCAGAACCCGAGCGCGAGCTGCCCGAGGCGATTGCGACCCTGCGCGCGGGAGCGCGACCGCCGGCCGAGCTCGTGGAGCGCGAGCGCGAGCGGATCGAACGGCTGGTCACGCGCGGGACGCGCCGATCCTGGCGGAGCTACCTGGCGGATGCCGCGGCGCTCGCCCGCTCGGTCCCTGGCGACGCGGATGTGGCTGAGGCGCGCGCGTTGGTCGACGACGTGATCGCAAACCACGACAACCTGGCCCTCGGGCTGACGAAGCGACGCTCCGCCGGGCCCATCCATCGCATCGGAGGACGCGCATGACGGTCACCCCCGCCGCCCCGGCGCTCGCGGGCAGCTTCACCCCCGAGGAGCTCGACCTACAGGAGCGGGCCCGGCGCTTCGTGGACGAGTGGCTCATCCCAAACGAGGAGCAGGCCGAGCGCGACGGCGGGCACATCTCCGAGGAGCTCAAGCAGGAGATCAAGCGCGCTGCGATCGAGCTGCGCCTGTCCGGAGGGCTGCACGCCCCCGAGCACGGCGGGCAGGGCTGGACGAAGACGGAGTGGTTTCTCGTCGAGGAGCAGCTCGGCCGATCCACCAACGCTCTCTCCTGGTGGATGCCCAACGCCTACAACGTGCTTGCGAGTGGCACGCCCGAGCAGATCGAGCACTACCTCAAGCCGGCGCTGCGCGGCGAGCTGCACGATGCCTACGCGGTCACGGAGGCAGAGGCGGGCTCCGATCCCTCGCGCATCGCCACCACGGCGCGCCGCACCGACGACGGCTGGGTGATCGACGGCGAGAAGTGGTTCGTGACCACCGGTGACGTCGCCTCGGTCTACATCGTGATGGCCAATGCCCTGGTCGACGGGGCCAAGCTGCCGACGCTCTTCCTGGTCGACCGCGCCGCGGGCGGCATCGAAATCGTCGACGACCCGCCCTTCACCCACAGCTATCCCCATGGTCACCCGACGATCCGCTTCAGCGGCGTCGAGGTACCCGACGATGCCGTCGTAGGCGGCCTCGGCGGCGGGGACGACCTTCAGCGGGCCTGGTTCACCGAGGAGCGGCTGGGCATAGCCGCGCGCGGTGTGGGCTCCATGCTGCGGCTGATCGAGGAGACCACCGCGTGGGCGCTCGAGCGCGAGCAGGGCGGCAGCCGGATCATGGACTACCAGGGCGTGTCCTTCCCGCTGGCCGACTCGGCCGCCGACACGGCGGCGGGGCGACTGCTGACCCTCGAGGTGGCGCGTCTGGCCGACTCCGGCGCCGATCCCAAGATCGTCCACGCCAAGGCCTCGATGGCCAAGCTGTTCGTCTCCGAGGCCGCCGGGCGCTGTGCCGACCGCTGCGTGCAGATCTTCGGAGGGCGGGGCTACATGCGCACCAACGTGGCGGAGCGCTTCCTCCGCGAGCTGCGGGTGGACCGCATATGGGAGGGCACGAGCGAGATCCAGCGGCTGATCATCGCCCGGGCGCTCGAGCGGCGCGGCGTGGAGCGCGTGCTCCACTAGCCTGGCGCCGCGGTGGACCTCTCCCGTCTTCTCCACCCCCGCTCGGTGGCGGTGGTCGGTGCGACCGAGCGGCACGGCTCCTACGCCGGGCAGACGCTGATCAACCTGGATCTCGCGGGCTACCCCGGGGAGGTGTGGGGCGTTAACCCCGGCCGCGAGCGGGTCCACGGACGCCCCTGCTTCCCCAGCCTGAGCGCCTGCCCCGAGCCGCCCGATGCGGTGGTGGTGGCGATCCGCGCGGAGGCCGTGCCCGCGGTGATCGAAGAGGCCGGCGCACTGGGCTGCGGCGGCGCGGTGGTCTACGGCGCAGGCTTCGGCGAGATGCAGGCCGGCGCGGCGGCGCAGGACGACTCCTCACATGCGGCCTCCGGCGAGGCGGATGCGGGGACAGAGCGCGAGCGGGCCCTGCGTGACGCCGCGTTGCGCCACAACCTGCCGGTCTGCGGACCAAACGGCAATGGCCTCGTGGCTCTACACGAGCGGGCCGCCCTCTGGGGCGACGCCCTGCGCCCCTTCGAGGCGGGCCGTGTGGCCCTGGTCTCGCAGAGCGGCAATGTGTCGGTCAACGCCCTCAACTCCAGCCGCGGCCTACGCTTCCACACCATCGTCTCGTGCGGCAACTCGGTGGTGCTCGACCCCGCGGAGTGGGTCGCCCAGCTGGCCCGCGAGGAGGGTGTGGGTGCGGTGGCGCTCTACCTCGAGGCCGACGGCAACGGCGCGCTGCTGGCCGAGGCGCTCGCCTCGTGCGCGGAGCACGACGTGGGGGTGGCGGTGTTGAAGGTGGGTGTCTCGGCGGCGGGCTCCGCCGCGGCGGCGGCGCACACCGGGGCGGTGGCCGGCGACCAGCGCGTCTTCGAAGCCCTGGTCGAGGAGGCCGGCGGCACCTGGGCCGCCGACGTCCACGAGCTGCTCGAGCTGGCCAAGGCGATGGCCGTCCCCGGTGCCCGCCGGCGTTCGGCGGGGCTGGCCGTGCTCACCTGCTCCGGGGGCGATTCCGCGCTCGCGGCCGACGAGTGCGAGCGGCTCGGTGTCGCTCTTCCCGCGCTGGCCCCGGCCACCGCCGCGCGGCTGCGCACGCTGCTCCCCGCAGCCGCCACCGTGGCCAATCCGCTCGACTACACGGCGCTGATCTGGGGCGAGATCGAAACGCTACGCGACATCGTGGCCACCACCGCCGAGGACCCGGCGATCGGCCGCGAGCTCGTGCTCTATGACCAGCCCGTGGGTATCGACGCGACCTCCGAGGAATCCTGGCGAGACGTGCGCGAAGGCATCCACCGGGGCGCCGCGGCCAGCCCCGTACCCGTGATGGTCGCGTCCACCCTGCCGGAGCTGCTCGACGACGCGGCGGCGGCGCGCTTCATCGCGGACGGCATCCCAGCCATCTCGGGGCTGCGCACGGGGATCGCCTGCGCAGCCGCCCTCGATCGGCCGCCGGGACGGCCCGAGCGTCTACGCGAGATCGCAGCGGCCACGCGTCGCGTCGCGCACGGCAGGGGCAACGGTGGAGGCGGGTGGCTGTCGGAGCACGAGGCCAAGGAGCTGCTGCGGAGTGCCCGCCTGCCGGTGGCCGACGGCCGCCTCGTGGGCACCGAGGACGACGCCGTGGCCGCGCTGCACGAGCTCGGGGACCGCGTGGCCGTGAAGCTCAGCTCCGCCTCGCTGCGCCACAAGAGCGAAGTCGGTGGGCTCGTGCTCGACGTGGCCGACGAGACCGAGCTGCGCGCCGCGCACCGGCGCCTGATGGCCCTGGGCCTCGAGGACGCTCACGTGCTCGTCGAGCGCATGGCGCCGCCCGGGGCCGAGCTGCTCGTCTCCGCCCGCGTGGAGGGCGTCGTGCCCAGCCTGGCCATCGCCGCAGGCGGGCTCTGGACCGAGCTGCTGGCCGACGCCGTGGTGGTACCGCTGCCCGCCACTCCCGCGCGGGTCGAGCGGGCGATCCGCGACCTGAGGGCCGCCCCCCTCCTGACGGGCGGGCGCGGGCGCCCGCCTGTGGACGTGGCCGCCGCCGCCCGGCTCGCCGCGGCGGCGGGCGAGCTGCTGCTGGAGACCGGGCTCGATCTGATCGAGTTGAACCCCGTGCTCGTGCACGAGAGCGGAGCCACCGTCGTGGACGCCCTGGCGAAACGCGCGGCACCCTCGGCATGAGAGCCGCGGTGGTCGGCGCGGGGCTCGCCGGGCTGACCGCCGCCCGCGAGCTGAGCCGCGCCGGAGCCGAGGTCGTGGTGCTCGAGGCCCGCGAGCGCGTGGGCGGGCGCGTCTGGTCGCGCCGCCTCGCCAACGGAGCGCTGGTGGAGATGGGTGCCGAGTTCATCCTCCCGGGCAACACCGCCATCCGCGACCTGGCCGAGCGGTACGGCCTCGGCTACTGGGACAAGGGGATGCGCTACGGCCGGCGCGAGCCGCGCGGCGGCCTCGGCACCGACGAGCGGGAGCTGGGCGCCGCGGTGGCCGAGCTGGAGCGCGCGCTGTCGAGAGGTGTGCCGCGCGTGGGCGCGCGAAACCTGCTCGAGAGCCTCGACATGGCACCCGGCGCCCGCGAGGCCCTGCTGGCGCGCGTGGAGATCTCGAGCGCCAACTCGGCCGACGTGGTGGGCGCGAGCGACCTCGCCGGTCTGGCCCACGTGGACGATGAGCCTGCCCCCAGCATCGCCGGCGGCAACCAGGAGCTGCCCCTGGCGCTGGCCGGGGAGCTCGGCCCGGCGGTCCGTCTCAACTCACCGGTGGAGGCCATCTCGTGGCAGTCGGGGCAGGGAGGTGTGCGCGTGCGAGCGGCCGGCGCCGAGCTCGACGCGGACGTGTGCGTGGTGGCGGTGCCCGCGAGCGTGCTGGAGCGCATCCGCTTCGACCCTCCCCTGCCCGAGCCGCTGCGTTCCGCGCTCGCGGGTGTCCGCTACGGCCACGCGGCCAAGCTGTTCGTCCCTCTGCTGAGCCCCGCGCCGCCCAACGCGGTGATGTCGGTGACCGAGCGCTTCTGGAGCTGGACGGCCACCGCCGAGCTCGACGAGCCCCAGCCGGTGGTCAGCAGCTTCGCCGGGTCGTCTGCCGCACTCGAGCGGCTGGAGGTCCGGCGTGGCCCCTCGCACTGGCTGTCGGCGCTCGAGCGGCTGCGTCCCGACCTCGATCTCGACAGGCGCGGTGCCCTGCTCTCCACCTGGTCCGACGACCCCTGGGTGCGCGCCGCCTATTCGACGTCGCCCGCCCCCGAGGTGGCCGAGCTCAGCGCCCGGCCCACCGGCCCGCTGGCCTTCGCCGGGGAGCACACCGGGGGGGAGTTCGCCGCGCTCATGGAGGGCGCGATCCGCAGCGGGGTCCGAGCGGCTGCGCTGCTGCTCGAGCAGCGCAGCTCCGCACGCTGATCCATCCGGCGAGAGGGCTTAGCTGCCCCCATGGAGCGCACCGACTTCGGGCGCATCGTGGCCTTCACCGACGGCGTCATGGCTGTGGCCATCACGCTCCTCGTGCTGAACATCGAGGCGCCGACGGTGGATTCCGGCGAGCTCGGCGAGGCGCTCGTGGACCTGCTGCCCTCGCTCTACGCCTATGTCCTGTCGTTCGCGCTGATCGGCCGCTTCTGGGTCATCCACCACAACCTGTTTCACACGCTCACGCGGTTCAACGGCCGCCTGATGGCACTGAACCTGCTGTTCCTCCTGTTGATCGTGATCCTCCCGTTCGCCACCGACCTCCTCGATCGCTACGACACCACGCCGCTGGCAAACGCGGTCTTCGGCACCGTGCTCGCGCTCGTCTCTTTGGTCCACTGGTCGATGACCCACTACTCCCTGCGGAGGGGCTTCGTCCACGCCGACCACGTGGAGGACACGCAGCCCTTCGGCAGCCCGGTCGCGTTCGGCTTCGGCTTCATCTTCCTTCTCAGCGTGCCGCTCGCCTTCATCGCCGTGGAGCTCTCCCACGCTCTGTGGCTCTCGACCTTCGTGCTGCGCTACCCGCTGCGCAGGCTCGCCCGCTGGGTCTCGCGGTAGACCACAGCCACCTGGCGTGCGACGTCGGCCCAGTCGAAGCTGAGCACGTGCTCCGAGGCCTCGGCCACGAGGCGGTCGCGCAGTTCGGCGTCGGTGAGCAGCCGCTCGGCCATGGTGGCCAGCGAGCTCGGGTCGCGCGAGCGGAAGCGCAGACCTACGTCCTCGTTGGGAACGACCTCCCGCAGTCCGCCGGTATCGGCCACCAGGCAGGGGCAACCGGAGGCCATCGCCTCGAGCGCGACCAGGCCGAAGGGCTCGTAGATCGAGGGCACCACCGTGAGGTCGGCGATGCGGTAGAGCGAATGCAGCACGTCGTCGCCGATCCAGCCCAGGAAGGTGCCGTAATCGTCGAGCCCGAGCTCGCGCGCCTGTTCGCGCAGCTCGGCCTCGGCGGTGCCCGAGCCGGCCACGATGAAGCGCACGTTGCCGAGGCGCTCGATCAGGCCCGGAAGCGCCTCGAGCGCCAGCTGGAAGCCCTTCTCGTAGACCAGCCGGCCGACGAGCAGGACGAGCTTCTCCTCCGGGGCGGCGAAGCGGGCGCGCAGCGCCTCGAGATCGTCGACCGGCACGAGCTCGGACGGGTCGATCCCGTTCGGAATCACGGCCACGCGCTCCTCCTCGAGGCCGTAGATGTCGGCCACGTGCTCGCGCATGTAGGACGAGCAGGTGATCACGTGCTCGGCGCGGTTGGCCATCCAGCGCTCGACGCCGTGGATGTAGGACTGGGGGTGCTTGTCGACCCAGCCCTGGTGGCGCCCGTACTCGGTGGCGTGGATCGTCACCACGAGCGGGGCGCGGAAGCGCTTGGCCAGATGGTCGCCGGCCGAGGCCACCAGCCAGTCGTGCCCGTGTACGACGTCGAAGTCGTAGCGGTCTCCCACCTCGACCCCGGCGGCGAGCATGTCGGAGTTCATGTGCTCGATCCAGGCCACGAACTCGCCGAGGTCGCGCGGCCGCTCGGGCTCGAGCACACGGTGCACCAGTACTCCACCGACCTCCTCCTCCACCGGGTCCTCCTCGCGGCCGCGGGCCAGCACGTGCACGTCCATGTCCTGCAGCACGAGGTTCTCGGCGAGCTTGCGCACGTGACGGGCGAGGCCGCCCTCGATCAGGGGCGGGTACTCCCAGGAGAGGATGAGGATGCGCATCAGGGAGTGGTGAGCGAGGCGAGGTCCAGGTGGGGGGCGAGGTTGCGCAGGGCGGGCTCGGAAACCGCAGCCGGAGACAATAGCTTCGCGGCCGCCGCTTCCAGCGCCGCAGCGTGCTCGGCGCGATGCGCGGCGAGGCGCGTCCGGGGGTAGTCGGCGGCCAGCCGGCGGGTGGCCATGAAGGCCCAGTCACTCGACTGGAGCGCCAGCAGCTCGCGGGCGGCACGCTCGAGTGCCGGGCGCACATGGGCGCCGCCGGCCGCGGCGGCCACCGTGCGCAGCTCCGCGGCGCGCGCGTCGAAGGCGAACTCGGCCACGCCGGGCGCGTCCCAGGTGGACAGGTCCTTGTGCTCGCCCCAGCTCGATGCGGCCAATGGCCGAGGCCGCGGCTCGACCCGTTCGAGCCCTTCACTGACGGTCACCAGCTCGATGCCCTGGCGCGCTGACTCCTCGAGCACGGCGGCCAGCCAGGCCGGACCCTCGTACCACCAGTGGCCCAGCAGCTCGGTGTCGAGCGCGCAGCAGAGCAGCCCGCCCTCCGCTACCCGGTCGAGCGCGCGTCCCACGAAGTCGCGCGCGTGCTCGTGGGCCAGCGCCAGCGCCGCCTCGCGGTCGTAGGGCCGGCCGGCGTTGTTCCAGGGCTTGAGGTCGTGCACGGTGCGGCGGTGGTAGTCGCGGTAGGTGCCGTCAACCGGATAGCCGCGCTGGTCGTTCCACACGAGCTCGACCGTCGCCCAATCGATCGGCACGGCCACGGGACCGGCGTCGCTGAGCACGGGCCGCAGGTGGTCGAAGCCCGGCTGCGGGGTCTGGTCGACGCAGAAGGCGCGAACGCCGTGATCGGCCAGGTCGCGCTCCAGTCCTGGTACGTAGGCGCACTCGGGCAGCCACAGGCCTCCGTTCCAGCCTCCGAAGCGCTCGACGTGAGCCGCCGTGCCGGTGGCCAGCTGCAGGCGCATCCCGGCGTCGGTGGCCAACAACGGAAGCAGCGCATGGGTGGCGGCGGAGGTCCAGAGCTCCACTCGCTCGAGCGCCCCGAACGCCCCCAGCAGGTCGCGGTCGTGGCTCTCGAAGGCCTGCTCGGCGAACACGTAGTCGCCCGCCGCCCGGCGCACCTCGGCGGCCAGCTCACGGTCTCCGCCGCGGTCCAGGCCGGCCGCGTCTTCCGCGTGGATCGGCGCGCGGATCTCGCGCAGGAAGCGCAGGTAGCGCTCGCCCGCGTCGTCGCGCATGGCCTCGAACTGGTCGCACAGCACGGGAGTGAGCCCGATGGTCAGCGGCGCGCCGTCGATCAGCTCGAGCAGGGGCAGGTAGACGCAGGCCACGGCCTCCCACAGCCACTCCTCGCCGAAGGGCCAGGTGCCGAAGCCCTCCACATAGGGCATGTGCGAGTGCAGTACGAGCGCCAGCGCGCCCGGGCGCTCGCGGCTCAAGGGCGAAGGACGGCGACGAAGTCGAGAGCACGGTCGAGCGGACCCGGGCGCAGAGCGAAGTCACGTGCCGACAGAGAAGGGGTGAAGCGGTCGTAGAAGGGCCTCGTCACGCCGAGCGCGGCGTGCACCCGGTCCCAGCCGACGCGCAAGGCCAGCTCGTGTGCCCTGAGCACGCGTGCGTGGAACAGGCCCATCAGCTCTACTCGCCCGAACGCGCTGCGGCACAGCGCGCGAAACTCCTCGACGCGGTACTCCTTGATGTGCCACGGGTTGCCGGACTTCTCCGCCCCGGGCGGCGCCAGCGTCAGCAGGTTGGGCGTGGAGACGTACGCCGTGCCGCCGGGGCGCAGCAGCGAACGGAAGTGGCTCAGCGCGGACTCGGGATCGGGTACGTGCTCGATCGTCTGCAGGAAGACGACGGCGTCACAGGGCTCCGAGTAGCTCTCCACCAGGTCCCGCTCGAAGCGCACGCCCGGGCGGCTGTACTTGAGCCGGGCGTGCTCGTGAGCCTGGGGGTTGGCGTCCACCCCGGTCACGTGGCGCGCGCGCCGGGCCAGCACCTCGACCCCGTAGCCCTCTCCGCAGGCCATGTCGACCACGTCGAGCCCGGCGCAGCGCCCCGCCACCCACTCGTAGACCGCGAGGTGGCGGCGAAACCAGTAGTTCTCAGCCGGCACGTCGGGCAGCGTGCGCTCCCCGGTCAGCTCGAGCGGAGGTACGCCGCTCGGCTGGTCTCTCTGGACGGTGTCCTGCATGGGCGGCGGGAGTCTAGGTACTACTGTTCCCCGGCCATGCCGACGGCCGAGAGCATCCGCGACGCCAACGTGCGCTACCACGACCTGGCCGCCTCCCACTACGACTCCAAGTGGGGCATCAACTACGACGAGGTCGGCCAGGCGCAGGTGGTCGGCAAGCTCCGCAAGGCCCTGGGCCACGAGCCGCGCCGTTACCGCCGTGCGCTCGAGATCGGCGCCGGCACGGGTTACTTCACGCTCAACCTGCTGCGGGCGGGAGTGATCACGGAGGGCGTGGCCACCGACATCTCGCCCGGCATGCTGCGGGCGCTCGGGCGCTCGGCGCGCGAGCTGGGCGAGTCGGTCGAGACGGCCGCCTGCCAGGCAACCGAGCTCCCCTTCGCGGACGACGAGTTCGACCTCGTCTTCGGCCACGCCGTCCTTCACCACCTGACGGACCTCGACGCGGCCTTTCGCGAGTTCGGCCGGGTGCTGCGCCCCGGCGGGGTCGTGGCCTTCTGCGGCGAGCCGTCGCGCCACGGCGACCGCATCGCCGCCGTGCCCAAGCGCGGCGCGGTGGCGCTGGCGCCGGTCTGGCGGGCCCTGATGGGCGCTGCTCCGCGTCGGGGCGCCAACGGCAGCGGCGCCGCCCGCTGGACCGAGGAGGACGAGCTCGAGCAGGTCGTCGACGTCCACGCCTTCACGCCGTCGGCCCTCGCCGCCCATGCACAGGGCGCCGGCTTCGCGAACGTCCGGGTGTGCGGCGAGGAGCTGGCGGCCTCCCTGTTCGGCTGGGCCAACCGCACGCTCGAGGCCTCGGCCGACCCCGACGAGATTCCCTGGGCATGGCGGGTCTACGCCCACCGGGGCTACCTGCTCCTGCAGAGCGTCGATCGCTCGTTGCTCGAGCCCCGGCTGCCGGCGGCACTCTTCTACAACCTGCTGATCTCGGCGCGCGCACCGGGGTAGAAGCTCAGGCGAGCGCCAGCGCCGCGGCAGGAACCAGCGCGGCGAGCAGCACGAGCAACACGTCCACCGAGCGCAGCGCGAGCTGCGGTGGCACACCCGCTGCGAGTGGGCGAAAGGCGTTGGCCTCGCTCACCACCCACACCAGAACCGCGTCGAGCAGCGGCAGCGGCCTCAGGGCCACGTCGCGGAGGCGCGCGGCCAGAGAGCGGGCCGCCGCCACCAATCGCCCCTCGGCGGCGATCCCGTCGAGGACCGTCACGGCCTCGGGCATCGAGGGGATCGCCCGCAACCGGCCGAGGCCACGCCGGAACACCTCGCGCAGGCCGTCGGCGCCCGCGGCCGCGCGCAGCCAGGTCGCGACGAGCACGAGCAGGGCGGCGCGGGCGGCGCGACGCAGCGCCAGATCGAGGCCCAGGCCGCCGCCCAACGTGAAGATCAATGCGCCGAAGCCGAGCACGGCGGCAAAGAGAAGGCCGATGGGCACGGGCTCGCGGTCTCCGCGCGCGAGCGCCCATGCGCCCGCGAGCCACAGGGCCACCGCGCCGAGCACGACCCATTCCGTGCTGATCAGCAGCAGCGCGAAGGCGACCGCGGCGGCCACGCTGATCGCACGCGGGTCGAAGCGCCCGCGATGGTCGCTCCCGGGTTCGACCTCGCCAAGCTCCCGTGAATCACCGGAAACTTGGATCGGTTGGCCCTCGTCTGCCGCCGGCTCTTCCCAGTGGCGCAGCCCGCGGCGATAGACCAGCACCTGGATGACGCTCGCGAACGCCGCCCACACCAGCAGGCCCGCCGCGGTCAGCACCAGGGCGTCGGCGGTGCCTACGTCGATGCCGATGCGGCGGCCGAGCGCGTCGTAGGTACCCGCGTAGGCGTCGAGGCCGCCGGTGATGACCCAGATGAAGAAGGCCGTGGTGGCGGTGTTGTGGATGAGACGCAGGGCTGCGCAGAGAAGCATCTGGGGCACCAGCGCCCAGCCGCGCGCTTCGAGCCGGCCCAGAAGCGGAGCCGTGACCGCCTGGGTGAGCGGGATGCCGAAGCGGGCCGGCCCGATGATCGCCACGGTCTCGAGCATCGCCGCGACGCTGGCCCCGAAGCCGAGGCGAGCACCGCGGCGCTCGGCCACGCGGGCCAGGGCCACGCCGCCGGCCAGAGCTATCCAGAAGCCGCCGCTGGGTGCCGCGCGGGCGGCAAGGAAGGAAACCACCGCCACGTGTGCCGGGCCCGTCGGGGCGGGCGGAGCGGCGGTCGCCATGAGGCGAAAGTAGCGGTCGCCGGATGCGAGCCTGGCGGGGCGGCCCGGCCGGAGCCGCGCGCCGCGCCCGCAACAGGTCGGTTTTTCAGCTCCCGGAGAAGCGGCGAATCGGGGATTCGGCGATGCGCCTGCCGAGATCGGCGACCTGATCGTCGCTCATCGTCTCGGTGGGAAAACCCGCTGCCTCGAGCTCATCGCGGACTTGCTGCACGCCCTGCACGAAATCGAGCTGGGCGCCCAGCTTCACCATCACCGACTTGGCGTTCTCGTCGTCGATGGCGGCGCTTCCGTCCGCCGACGGCTTGAGCAGCCAGGACTTGACCGCCTCGGCCTCAGCCAGCGTGAGCTCCAGGCTCACGCCGTGATCGGCGCTCTCAGGGAGACCATTGGTCACCTCGATGGACATGAGCCCTGTATCGGCGCGGCGGCGGCCGCGTTGACTTCGGGTCGCCCTATCTGGACGCCTTAGCTCCCTGCCCGTAGCGCTCGAAGGCCGCCGCCCGGCCCTCGCGGTGGTCGACGATCGGCTCCGGATAGTCCAAGCCGATGATCACCCCGACCTCGCGCTGGACCTCCTCGGGCATCGTCCAGGGCTCGCGCAGATATTCATCGGGGACGGGGCCCAGCTCCTCGACATAGCGGCGCACGTAGTGGCCCTCCGGGTCATAGCGCTCCAGATGCAGCGTCGGGTTGTAGATGCGCCGGAAGAAGGGCTGCGGGTCTACCCCCACCGAGGCGATCCACTGCCAGTTGCCGTTGTTGTTCGCCTCGTCGCCGTCCACCAGCAGGCGCATGAACCAGCGCTCGCCCCAGCGCCAGTCGATGCCCAGCTGCTTGGTGAGAAACGAGCCCGCCACCAGCCGCGCCCGGTTGTGCATCCAGCCCTCGCGGCGCAGCTGGCGCATGGCGGCGTCGACCAGCGGATAGCCGGTGCGCCCGTCGCACCAGGCCTCGAAGCGCTTCTCGGCGTAGCTCCAGCTGATCGAGCCGCGGTAGCGCTCCTGGAACTCCGAGCGCGCGTTGCGCGGGAACTCGCGCATCACGTGGTGGTAGAAGTCGCGCCAGCAGAGCTGGCGCCGGAAGGCCTCGGCTCCCTTGCCGCCGGGCAGGCGCTCCTCGATCTCGCGCGGCGACAGGCAGCCGAAGTGGAGATAGGGGGAGAGCCGGGAGGTCTTGTCTCGCCCCAGGGCGTCGTGGTTGTCGGTGTAGCGCTCCAGGTCATCGCGCAGGAAGGCGGCGAGCCGTTCGCGGCCGGCGGTCTCGCCACCCGGAGCTGGGTCGCTGACCTCCTGCTCGAGGCCGAGCTCCGCGAGCGCGGGAATGTGCCCCTTGTCCAGTCCGCTCGGCACTGATGGCAGCCTGCGCGGGCGTCCGAGCACCTCGCGGCGCGGCACCTCGAGCCAGCTCCGGTGAAAGGGGCTGAACACGGTGTAGGGCTTGCCGGTCTTGGTGCGCAGGGCGGTGAGGTCGTCGACCGCGTGCAGCCCCGGATGGGCCGTCGGCTCCACTCCGGCATCGCGCAACGCACGACACACGCGCTCCATGCGGCGACGCGCGAAAGGCCCCGAGTCGACGGTGAAGTGCACCTCCCGCGCGTCCAGGTCGCGCGCAAGGCCGATCAGCTCCCGCTCGGGCGGCCCGTGCCGAAGCACCAGATTGCCCTCCAGGCGCTCGCTCAGGTCGCTAAGCGACTCGAGCAGGAACTGCGTGCGCGGGCCCGAGGCGTGACGGCCGTGCAGCAGCCGCTCGTCGAAGCAGAACACCGCCACGACGCTGGCGTGGCCGTCGAGCGCGGCGCGCAGCGCGGGATGGTCGTGCAGGCGCAGGTCGCGGGTGAGCCAGAGCAGTGCGGTCACAGTGGAAGTACGAGCGCGACGGCCAACCGGATGGCGCTTCCACCGGGGGCGCTCGCGAGTAGCCTCTGTGGAGCATGGCGCAGACCATCGAGCGCTTCCCGCTGTTTCCTCTCGGCCTGGTGCTGCTGCCACAGGAACTCGTCCCGCTGCACATCTTCGAAGACCGCTACAAGACCATGGTCGGCGAGTGCCTCGACGAGGACACCGAGTTCGGGATCATCTGGCTCTCGGACGACGGCCTCAAGGAGGTGGGCTGCTCGGCGCGCATCTCACGCGTGCTCGAGGAGTTCGAGGACGGGCGGCTCAACATCCTGGTCGAGGGCACGGATCCGTTCCGCCTGCTGCGACGCATCGAGGACCTGCCCTATCCCGCCGGCGACATCGAGGTTCTGCCGTCAGACGACAAGAGCGACGACGAAGCGGCGGGCAAGGCCCGCGAGCGCTACGCCGACCTCGTCGAGCAGGTTACGGACTCGCGCCCGGAGGCGGATGCGCTAGACCGCCTCGACGCGTACGGCATGGCGGCAACACTCGACGTGGAGCCGGAGGCCAAGCAGGCGCTGCTCGAGCTGCGCTCCGAGAGCAGTCGCCTGGAGCAGCTCGACGCGCTCTTCAGCGATGCACTCGAGCGCATCAAGCTCGCCGAGCGCGCCGCCGAGCGGGCCAGCGCCAACGGGCACCTGCGCGGCTGATCGGCCGGCGCCGCGAGCGCCAGCGCCCCGCCGCCACCGCAGCCGTGGAAACGAGTGACCGGCCGTGCAGGTACAGCGGCGCGCGCGGGCCGGGCGCGTTGGAGATCGTCAGGTTGTAGACGCGCGGCCCGACACGGCCCGGTCATTCGACCGCTGTCGGAGATTTGCCCGCCGCGCTTGGACAGCGAGTCGAGGCGGCCTCAGCCGTCGGTGACCGACTCGACCACACCGCCGCGGCGCGGATCGCCGCCGCCGGTGAGCTCGCCGCTCCCCGGTTTTCGGGCCACCGCCTGGACGCCACCGAAGAACAGGTTCTGCTCGGCCCAGCGGCGCACCGCCCAGCCTCCGCTCTCCAGCCGCTCGAGTGGGGCCTCGTCGACTCCCGGCTCGGCGTCCACCTCGCGCCCCTCGACGTGGATACGCGGCCGCGAAACCGCCTCCTGGGCAGGCAGCCCGAGGTCGAGCACGCCGAGCACGGTCTGTAGGACGGCCGAGCGGATGCGATTGGAGCCGGCGCTGCCGATGGCCACCTCCGGGCGACCCTCGGCGAGCACCACGGTGGGCGCCATCATGCTCGGCACGCGCGTGCCGGGCTCGTGGCGGTGGAAGCCGAGCGGGTTGAGGTCCTGCTCGCCCAGCATGTTGTTGAGGTGCATGCCGGTGCCTGGCACCACCACGCCCGAGCACGACCCGTTGGAGCACGTGACCGCGGCGCAGTCGCCCTCCTCGTCCATGACCGAGACATGGGTCGTGTTGCCGAGCCGCGAGCGCACCTCGGTGGCCACTGAGTCCAGCGCGTCCTTGGCCAGGAAGCGCTCCAGATAGCCCTCGCTGCCCAGCCCCTCCAAGAAGTCCTCGTCGCGCGCCCGGTTGGTGGAGGCGATCACCTCGGCTATCACGCTGGGGTCGTGGGGCCGTTCGAGGCGCTCCAGGATGCCCAGCGCGTCGGCGATCAGGATCCCGCCGGACGACGGCGGCGGATTGGTCAGCACCTCTCGACCTTGGTAACGCACCCGCGCCGGGGGCCGGTCGATCACCTCGTAGCGGGCCAGATCCTCGGTCGTGAGCAGGCCGCCGCGCTCGATCACCCAGGCACTCACTGCGCTCGCCACGTCGCCGCGGTAGAGGAAGTCCGGCCCCTCGGCGCCCAGCCGCTCGAGCAGATCGCCGAGCTCCGGCAGCCGAATCGTCTCCCCCTCGCGCAGGATCCTTCCGTCGGGTGCATACAGAGCATCGGACTCCGGACTCGAGCGCAGGATCGGCTCGAGGATCTCGAACAGGAAGGCCTGCATCGGCACCACCTCGACGCCGTCGTGGGCGGCGCGGGCGGCCGGGGCGCACAGCTCGGCCAGCGACAGAGTGCCGAAGCGCGCCAGCGCCTCGGCCAGGCCCAGAGTGGTGCCGTAGGC
The DNA here is from genome assembly GCA_963813495.1 of uncultured Thermoleophilaceae bacterium. GTDB lineage: Bacteria > Actinomycetota > Thermoleophilia > Solirubrobacterales > Thermoleophilaceae > JACVRW01. The sequence continues at coordinate 223,354 of CAWEZC010000010.1, read as the reverse complement.
GCCGCAGGACGACGGGCCGACGTTGAAGCGCTGGACGGCGTCCTCGGCGAAGCGCACGTCGATGGGGGTGAGCGGCACGGGCTCGCGGCCGTCGTGCCCGTGGCCGGGCGCGGCCACGAAGAAGTCGAGCAGCCGGCTGCCGCCGGCGGGCGTGTGCACGAGCATGAAGCCGCCGGCACCGGGGCCGGTCAGCGGCGACTCGGCCACGAACGACATCAGCACACAGGCCACGGCGGCGTCGACGGCGTTTCCGCCCGCGCGCAGGACTTCGGCTCCGGCGTGCGCCGTGAGCGGATGACCGGCCGCGACGACCCCTCTCATGCGCAGAAAGCTATCCGTGCGGCGCCACGGGCCCTACACGGCGTCGTGTCTCAGCCGCGCGGAATGAATTCCGGGACGTCGACGTCGCTGAGCATGCCCGCCCTCTGACGCTCCCGTTTGGGCGACCGGCTCACCCGCGGCTCGGTGTCCGCCGGGATGCTGCGTGACTCCTGGCGCGGGGAGGCCCGGTACACGGGCCGATCGCCGTAGCCGGTGGCCACCACGGTCACCCACACCTGATCCTCGATCTTCTCGTCGACCATGGCGCCGAAGATGATGTTGGCGTCCGGGTGGGCGGCCTCGGCCACAGCCTTGGCCGACTCGTTGACCTCCCACAGCGAGAGATCACGGCCGCCGGTGACGGAGAGCAGGATCGAGCGCGCGCCCTCCAGCGAGGTCTCGAGGAGGGGCGACTCGATGGCGTGCTCGACCGCGTCCATCGCGCGGCGGTCGCCGGTACCCATGCCGATGCCGAGCAGCGCCTGTCCCGCCTCGGCCATGATCGTGCGCACGTCCGCGAAGTCGAGGTTGATCAGGCCCGGAAGCGTGATCAGGTCGGAGATGCCCTGCACGCCCTGGCGCAGGACGTCGTCGGCCACGCGGAAGGCCTCGACCATGGACGTGGACTTGTCGAGCACCGACAGCAGACGCGAGTTGGGAATCACGATCAGCGTGTCGACCTCACGGGCCAGTTCCTCCACGCCGCGATCGGCCTGCTCGCCGCGGCGGGCGCCCTCGAAGGAGAACGGCTTGGTCACGATGCCCACCGTGAGTGCGCCGATCTCGCGCGAGATGCGCGCCACGATGGGCGCCGCGCCCGTGCCGGTGCCCCCGCCTGAGCCGGCGGTGATGAACACCATGTCGGAGCCCTTGAGCAGGCCCTTCAGCTCGTCGTAGCTCTCCACAGCGGCAGCGCGGCCGAGGTCCGGGTTGGAGCCCGAGCCCAGGCCCCGGGTGATGTCGTTGCCGATATGCACGCGCGTGTCGGCGGAGGAGCCCTCGAGCGACTGCATGTCGGTGTTGACGGCCAGGAACTCGACGCCCTCGACCTCGGCCTCGATCATGCGGTTGACGGCGTTGACGCCGGCACCGCCCACGCCGACCACGCGCAGGAGCGGCTCGGTGACGCCGCTCGACATCGCGCTGATCATGGGGAGGGGCTCGCGCGCGGGAGGCTCGGGCGCCTGCCTCTCGGGCGCGCGCTCGAGCATGTTCTCAGGGATGTCGGAGGAGAACACCGAGCGCAGGCGCTCCTCGGGCGTGGGCACGCCCTCGTACCGGCTCGTGCGGTCGTCGCGCTCGCGGCGAGCCTGCTCGCGTTCCTCGGCGCGGCGGGCGGCCTCGGTCATGCGACTGCCGACGGGCTCCGGCGGACGGCGTGGCTCAGCCGGCTCGGGCGGCGGGGTGCCTTCACGATTTCCCTGGGGTTCCGGCGCCTGGCGGGTGGCCTGCGGAGACGGGCCACCCTCGGGCAGAGCCTTGCCGGCCTTGGGCTCGGCGGCGGCCTCGTCCTCTTCCGTCTTGCGGAAGAGCTGGGCAAGGGGACCCTCGCGCATGCTCGCCCTGTTACCGCTTGCCATTCGCAAGGACCTCCTCCGCTAGCTGGCGGTAGGCGTAGGCCGCCTTACCGTCGGGGTCGTACTTGAGCACCGACATGCCCTTCACCGGCGCCTCGGCGAACCGCACCGTCTTGTTGATGCGCGACGCGAAGACGCGGTCCCCGAAGTTCTCCTCCAGGATCTCAATCGCCTCCTTGGCGTGCACCGTGCGGTTGTCGACGAGAGTCGGCAGGATGCCCTCGATCTCGATATCGGGATTGAGCTCCTCACGCACCATCGACAGCGTGTTCTGAAGCTGGATCAGCCCGCGCATGGACAGATACTCGCACTGGACGGGGACGATCACCTTGTCGGACGCCGTCAGCGCGTTGATCGTGAGCAGCCCGAGGCTGGGCGGCGTGTCGATGAAGATGTAGTCGTAGTCTTCGAGGATCGGCGCGAAGGCCTTCTTGAGGGAGCGCTCGCGGCCGATCATCATCGACATCGCGATCTCGGCCCCCGCGAGGTCGATGGAGGCGCAGGCCACGTCCACCTCGCGCTTGCGGATCACCTCGCGGATCGAGAGGTGGTGCACGAGCACGTCGTACATCGACGCCTCGAGCGAGTCGGGGTCGATCCCCTGGCTCATCGTGAGGTTGCCCTGCGGGTCGAGATCGACGCAGAGCACACGGTGCCCGCGCTCAACGAACGCCGCCGCAAGATTGAGGGTGGTGGTCGTCTTGGCGACGCCGCCCTTCTGGTTGGTGAAGGCGATGACCTTGGCCGTGGGCGTCATACGCAAGCCGTATTCGCACGTACTCAACGGAATCCTTCACTCTTGGTGTCCGGTGAGTGCGCTACTCGACAAGCGGCTGGTGATCGTCATGGGCAAGGGCGGCACCGGCAAGACCACCATCGCTGCGGCGCTGGGGCTGGCCGCTGCGCGCCGAGGCAGGCGCGCGGTGGTGGTCGAGGTATCGGAGCAGCAGCGCCTGCTCAGCCTGTTCGGCCGGGGCAATGCGGGACGTCAGGAGGTGGAGCTCGACACCAACCTGTTCGGCCTGTCGATCGATCCCGGCCGGGCGATGGAGGAGTGGCTGCGCCATCAGCTGCGCTCCGGCACGCTCGCGGGCCTGCTGGGCGGGAGCCGCATCTTCCAGCTGCTCACGGCGGCCGCGCCCGGAGTGAGCGAGCTTGTCACGATGGGCAAGATCTGGGACCTCGCCCAGCTCGAGCGACGCACCGGCGGCTCGGTGTTCGACGTCGCGATCGTCGACGCTCCGGCCACCGGCCACGGTGTGGCTCTGCTGCGGGCACCCGCGACCTACGCCCGCATCGCCCGGGCCGGCCCGGTGGCGCGCCAGGCCGGGCGCATCGACGACTTCTCGCGCGATCCGCTCACCACGGGCATCATCGCCGCCGCGCTGCCCGAGGAGATGCCCGTGAGCGAGACCCTCGACCTCGAGGACCGGCTCGCCGAGGACGACATGGCCCTCGACGCGATCGTGGTCAACGGCCTCTACCCCGAGCGCTTCGATGCCGAAGAGGCCGGGCGGCTCGCGACCGTCAACGGCCGCGGCAGCCCTGCGGCGCGTGCCGCGCTGGCCGCCGCGCTGCTCGAGCACCGCCGCGCGGAGGGCCAGCGCGCGCAGGTCGGGCGCCTGCGCGAGGAGGCCGGGGCCACGGTCAGCACGCTGCCCTTCCTGTTCGCCCCGGAGCTGGGCCGCCCGGAGCTCGACACCCTCTCCGTCCTGCTCGAGGAGACCCTGTGATCGAGGACTGGCTCGAGCGCAAGGACATCTGCATCTGCGCGGGCTCGGGCGGGGTGGGCAAGACCACCACGTCGGCCGCCATCGCGCTGGGCATGGCCGCGCGGGGCAAGAAGGTGGCCGTTCTCACGATCGATCCGGCAAAGCGGCTGGCCAGCTCGCTGGGGCTGCCCGAGCTCGGCAACGAGGAGACGCGCGTCAAAGCCGACGTGGACGGAGAGCTGTGGGCGATGATGCTCGACGCCAAGCGCACCTTCGACGACCTGATCGAGTGGCACGCCCCCGACGTGCGCACGCGCGACGCCGTCCTGTCCAACCGCATCTACCAGGAGCTCTCGAACGCGGTCGCCGGTTCGCAGGAGTACATGGCCATGGAGAAGCTCCACGAGCTGCACCAGGAGGGCCGCTACGACCTGCTCGTGCTGGACACGCCCCCCACCCGCAACGCGCTCGACTTCATCGACGCCCCCAAGAAGCTGTCGGCCTTCATCGACTCGCGCTCGCTGCAGTTCTTCACCGCGCCCGGCTTTCTGGGCCTGAAGGTGTTCGGGCGCGGAACCGGGATGCTCTTCTCGGTGATGAAGCGGGCCACGGGCGTGGATCTGCTCGAGGACCTGTCGGGCTTCTTTCGCAGCTTCGGAGAGATGGCGGGCGGCTTCCGGGAGCGCGCCGAGGTGGTCAACCACCTGCTGGCCGACAGCCGCACGGCATTCGTGCTCGTGACCTCCCCTCACACCGACGCGATCGAGGAGGCCGCCTTCTTCCAGCGCCGCCTGCTGGACGCCGGGCTGCCCTTCACCGGGGTGGTGGCCAACCGCGTGCATCCGCAGCTCGCGGACGGCAAGGATGTCTCGGCCGAGGTCGAGCAACTCCTGGGCGAGCCGCTGGCGGGCAAGGTGCTGCAGACCTGGGAGGACGAGCGCCGCCTGGCCGCGCGCGACCGCGGCAACCTCGACCGGCTGAAAAAGCGGCTGGGCCGGCGGCCGCTGATCGAGATCCCCCACCTCGAGGAGGACGTCCACGACCTCCGCGGGCTGGGCCTGATGGACGAGTACCTGTTCGCCGACTGAATGAGGGTGTGGACGAAAGCGGCGACAGGTTCGCCGTAATCGGCGGACCCGCTTCGATCAGACCGGGGCGGAGTAGTCCTCGGGTTCGTCTGATGCCCAGTCCTCCGAGGGCGTCACGCCGTCGAGCGCCGGCTGCTCGATCGCCTCCGCCTCGGTCGTCACGCTCACCGGCTCGAGCTCCGAGGTGTCGTAGTCCTCACTGCCCTCGTACTCCTCAGTGCTGTCGTAATCCTCGTCGGCGGCCACGTAGTCCTCGTCCTCGGGGCCGTAGTCGAGGTACGGCTCCGGCTCCGCCTCGACCTCGGGCAGCATGGCCGCCTCCGCCGCCTCCGCCCGTTCCTTGCGCAGGTCACGAGCCTGGATCTCCATGAAGGGCTCGGGGTGGGTCTCGAGCAGGATGTCGTCGGCCACGCTCTTGAGATCCGCGTCGAGGTAACCGCAGAGCACGTCGCGCAGCAGGGCGCGCACGTGTCCCTCGAGCTCTTGGACGATCTCGCTGGGCTGCTCGCCGGGCGGGCGCCCGCCGCCGCCCATCAGGATCCGTTCCAGCGAGACGGCGGCCTCGACGCGGCGCTGCACGCCGCGGCGCTCGCCCTCCTCGGCACACAGAGCCGCAGTTCGCAGGGCGAGGCTGGCCTCGCCGGCCACGCTGGTGGCGTCGAGCAGGGCGCGCAAGGCGAGCAGATGGTCGGTGAGCGCCTCGGAGTCACGCGCCCGGTCGCAACCCATCTCGAAGCGGGCCAGCGCCCAGGCGATCGTCGGCGGCGCGGCCGTCTTCTCGAGCACGGCCACGAACTCGCGCAGGGCGCGCTCCTCGCCCTCGCGCAGCGTCCAGCCCTCCCCCCGGCCACGGCCGCTGGCTCCTATCGGCAGCGCCACCCAGCGCCCGCCGTCGCTGCGGCGCCAGCCCGGCGTGGCCAGGCTGACCGCGCCCGGGCCCCACAGCCGCAGGGCGGTCACGAGGCTGCGGAAGCGTTCCTCGGCCTCGACGGGACTGAGGCGCTCGTGGGCGGCGGTGTCGCGGTCGAGCACGCACAGCAGCGCCGGCGCCCCGTCGCCGCCCTCGGGATAGACGGCCTCGGCGGGCGCGTCGGCGTGGTCGCCGCGCACCAGCGACAGCCCGCTGCCCAGGTCGACCCGCTCGGCGTCCATCCAGGCACCGTCGAGGGAGGCGACGACGCGATCGCGAACGGCGTCGCGGTAGAGCGTTCCCTCCACCTCGAGATAGACCCTCTCGAAGCGCTCCTCGGGAAAGCCAAAGCTGGTGGCGTCCTCGTAGAGCCGTTCGAGCATCGCCTGCAGAGCCGGCTCGGCCTGCTCACCGCGCAGGCCGTTGACGCGAAGCCAGGTGGCGGCGCCCGCCCCCAGCTCGCTGCAGGCGGGCGCGCAGTGGGGCAGCTCGCGCAGCCGGGGCCAGCGTTCGGCGATGAAGCCTCCGGTGCGTGGCTGGTAGCGGTAGAGGACCGCCCCGCGCCGGTCTCCTTCATCCACTACGTCGAACTCGACCTCCGCGCCGTCGCGCAGGTCATCGGTGAGGAGCGCGGCGGCCTCCAGCGCGAAGTCCCGCAGCGCGTCGTGGAGAGCACGGTTGCGCATAGCCGCGAGATTCGCTTCACAGCGCCGGGATCCTGCCCCGCTACCTTGGCTGCTTCGTGGTAGTGATGCGTACGACAGATATGGCCGACCGGATCGATCCCACGATGCGCGGCTGCTACGACAGCTGCCGCAGGCTCCACCGTCGCCGCGACCCGACCTACTACTGGGCCACGCGGCGGCTGTCGCCCGACGTGCGCCCGGCGGTCCACGCGCTGTACGCCTTCGTGCGCGAGGTGGACGACGTGGTCGACGGCCCCAGCGCCACTCCGGCGGCCGCCGCCGAGCGCCGGGCCGCAGTCGGCCTCTGGGAGGAGCGGCTGAGGCGCGCGCTCGACGGCCAGCCGGCCAGTCATCCCGTGGTGGCCGCGCTGGCCGACGCCGGTCGCCGCCACGACCTCCCGCTGCGCGAGCTCGACCGCTACTTCGACTCCATGCGCATCGACTGCGCGCCCGTGCGGGTACAGACCTGGCCCGAACTCGAGGGCTACATGCAGGGGAGCGCCGGCTCGGTGGGACGCATACTCGGTGCTCTGCTCGGCGCCCCGGAGGGGCAGCGCACGCCCTTCGAGCGGCTCGCGCTCGCCTTCCAGCTCACCAACTTCGTGCGCGACGTGCGTGAGGACTGGGAGCTCGACCGCGTCTACCTGCCCGCGGAGGACCTGGACCGCTTTGGCGTGACCACCCGCGACATCGCCGGCCGCGAACCGACGCCGGGCTTTCGCCGCCTGCTGGCCCTCGAGGTCGAACGCGCCCGCGGCCTTTTCAGCGAGGGCTCGGCGGCCGCCGAGCTGGTGGAGCCCAACGTCCGGCGTGGGATACGGATGGCGCGCGCCGTCTACGTCGGGGTCCTCGACCGCACCGAGCGCCTCGGCTTCGACGTGCTGCGCCACCGTGCGGCGCTGCCGCCCTGGGAGCTGGCCGGCGCCGTGGCCACCGGGCTGCGGGCGAGCGCGTGACGCGCCGCGCGACCCTCCGCGGGGAGCAGCGCACCGCACTTCGTAGCGCCCGCGCCGACGTGCTCGTCTGCGGCGCCAGCTTCGCCGGCCTGGCGGTGGCCCGCGAGCTGGCGGGCAGCGGCGCCGACGTCCTGCTGGTGGACCGCTACGAGATCGGCGAGCGCGCGACCTCGGCCTGCGCCGCGCCGCGTCCCTGGCTCGAGGCCATGGGCGTCGAGGGGGCGATCCGCCAGGAGCTCCCGCACATGGGCTTCCACACGCCGCACGGCTCGGTGCGCTGTCGGCTGCCCTGGAGCTGGGCGGCGTTCGACTACCGCGAGCTCTGCCGCCTGCTGCGCGACCAGACCGACGCCCGTTTCGAGATCGCCACCGTCCGCGGGCGGGACAACGGCGGTGTGCTCAGCGACCGCGGCACCATCGAGGCGCCGCTCGTGGTCGACGCGCTGGGCTGGCGCCGCGTGCTTGCCGGCCGGCGCAACCAGCCCCCCGAGGCGCCGCTGTCACGCGGCCTGGAGGTGCATCCGGACGGCGGCGGCACCGACCTCGACGTCTGGATCGACCGCTCGCTGGTACGCGAGGGCTACGGCTGGAGCGTGCCCGCCGGCGCCGAGCAGCGCGTCGGGGTGGGCTCCTACGAGCCGCGCGACCACGTGAAGGAGCCGACCTTGGACCTGGCGGGACGCCTCGAGCGCGATCCCGTCCGCTACCAGGGCAACTGGTTTCCCCACCGCCTGCGGCGGGCGGCCGAGGGAGACGTGTTCTTCGTCGGAGACTCGGCGGGGCACTGCTTTCCGCTCTCCGGCGAGGGCATTCGCATGGCCTTCTACTTCGGGATCGCCTGCGGGCGCGAGCTGCTGGCCGTGCTGGCCGGCGAGCGCATCCGGGACGAGGCGCTGCGCCGCTACGCATCCTTCAGTGCGGCGCACCGCCGCGCCTACGGCCTGGCTCTGGGCCTGCAGAGGCTGATCCCACGACTGCCTCCGCGCGCTCTGACGCTGGTGCTGCGCGCCCTCGGCGACCAGCGCCTGGTCGACCGCGCCTTCGGCTGGTATCTCGACCAGGCCCACCCTGACTTCGCTGCGCGGGAGCCGCGCGGCGGCGAACGGGCGCCGGCCTACGCTGCGACGGTGGCCCGGCCGGCGGCGCTTCGGTCGATGCAGGCGCCGTCCTCGACGCCGAGCCATTCGCGCCCGTAGCGGCGCATGTCGTCGATCAGCGGCACCAGGGCGCGCCCCTTGGCGGTGAGCGAATACTCCACGCGCGGGGGGACCTCGGGGAAGGTATGGCGCTCGACGATGCCCTGCTCTTCCAGCGCCCGCAGCCGCAGCGACAACGTGCGCGGGCTGATCCCCGCCAGCGAGCGCTCGAGTTCGCAGAAGCGGCTGCGCGCCTCGGCGAGGTCACGGATGACGAGGATCGTCCACTTGCCGCAGATGATGTCGGCCGTGGCGCATACGGGGCAGCTGGGATCGCCCATATGCGCCAGGATAGCGCAACACTTCATCAACTGAAGTAATGCGGAACCGGCTCAGCCGCCCAGGTTGCTGAGCAGCCCTCCGCCGCCGCCGCCGCCTCCGCCCATGCCCAGCACGCGGCCCTCGCTGGGCTGCACGAGTACCCATCCGGGACCGGCGAAGCCCATCTGTATCGACTCGCCCGAGCCGCGCCCAATGAAGTTCTTCATCTTGATGTCGGTCTTGATGCTGGTCTGGACGCTCGAGGCCCAGGTGATCGCCGCAGCCGGGTCGGCGAAGGTCGGCGCCTCGCCGGTGTTGAGGAGCACCGGCGGACCGTCCGAGACGATGGCCACCCAGCCCGTGCCCTGGAGCGCGGTGTTGAACAGACCACCGGCCACGAAGCCGCTGGCGCCCTCCACCTTCTTGATGTCCCAGTCGATCCCGGAATCGAACGCCAGCAGGTTCTGCCCGTTGACCGTGATCGCATCGTTCTCCAGATAGAGGAGGTGGATCTCCTGGGCGGTGTCAGCCAGGAACACCTCCCCGCTGCCGGACATCTTCATCAGCGTCGTGCCCTCGCCGGAGACGGCCTTCTTGAGCATGCGGCTCATGCCTCCGGAGCCCGCGTGCTCGAAGGCCACCTGGCCCTGATAGGCGACCATCGAGCCGGCCTTGGCCTGGATCGTCACCTGATCGAGATGCACCTTCAACAGCTTCGAGTTCTGAAGCGCGAACGGCTGCTCGGACTTGGTCTCCTGAAACTCACCCAGTGTGCTCTGCACCTGTTCTCCTTGGTCTTCTCGGTCGCGGAAACGCAGCCTAGTCAACGGCCCGCGCTGCCCTGCGCAGCCTTGACCCGCCGCGGAATCCTGCTGGCCGCGCTTGCGCTGACAGCCGTCTTCCCGTCGATGGCGCAGGCGGCCCGGGAGAGCCGCGCAACCTGCGCGAGTTGGCGGCTTCAAGCGGCGCCCGCCGCGCCTGGTCCGGCGCTCCGACGAGAGCAGCTTCGAGGGCCGCGCCGGCTCAGCCTGCGGGTCCTTCCGGGCCGCCCGCGCCGCTGATCGCCGGCTCGGTGCCGTTGCCGGCCGGGCCGGCGAGTGACGTCTCCTCCTCGTTGATGTCCTCGCCGAACACCGACTCGACCGATGTGTGGCGCTGGCCGTCGGAGGACACGAGCAGCTTGAAGTCGTGCGGATGAGTGGCCGCCTTGAGGGCGTCGTCCATCGACACACGGCCCGCCTGGACGTGGTAGAGCAGCGCCTGATCGAAGGTCTGCATCCCGTAGTAGGCGCCCTCGGAGACCACCTCGGGCAGCTTGCCCGTCTCGTCGGGGTTCATGATCATGTCGCGCACCCGGCCCGTCATGCGCAGGATCTCGCAGGTGGCCACGCGGCCGGTGCGGTCCGGCGTGCGCACGAGCCGCTGCGAGATCACCGCCTTGAGCGTGCCGGCCAGCATCGCGCGCGCCTGGCGCTGCTCGGCCTGGGGGAAGAAGTCGATGATGCGGTTGACCGACTCGGTGGCGTCCACGGTGTGGATCGTGGAGAGCACCAGGTGACCGGTCTCGGCGGCGGACAGGGCGGTCCGCACCGTCTCCTCGTCGCGCATCTCGCCCACCAGGATCACGTCCGGGTCCTGGCGCAGCACCCGGCGCAGCGCGCGGGCGAAGGAGGCGGTGTCCTCGCCCACCTCGCGCTGGTTGATGATCGACGTCTTGTCGCGGTGGAGGAACTCGACCGGGTCCTCGATCGTCACCACGTGCTTGGCGTAGTTCGTGTTGATGTGGTCGATCATCGACGCCAGCGTGGTGGACTTGCCCGAACCGGTGGTGCCGGTGAGGAGGATCAGCCCCCGTTCCTCGTCGGCGATCTCGGAGATCACCGGGGGGAGCAACAGCTCGGAGACGGTCTTGACCTGGAACGGGATGGCGCGGGATACGAGCGAAACCGATCCGCGCTGCACGAAGGCGTTCACGCGGAAGCGGGCGACACCGGGAATCGAGTACGAGAAGTCGACCTCGCGCTCGGCCCGGAAGGACTCGAGCTTCGATTCGTCGGTGAGCATGTGGAAGAGCGTGTTCTCGGTGTCCTCGGGCCGCAGCGGCTCTGAGCCCTCGATGGCTTCGAGCTTTCCGTGGCGGCGGATGACGGGGCGCGAGGGAACCTTGAGATGGAGGTCGGAGCCCTCCATCTCGATCACGCGCATGAGGGCGGCGTCGATGTCGAACATGTAGATCGCATCGGCACCCCCGCCCCGGTCTTGAGCGGCGGGCGCGGGCTTTGGACGGCTACCGGCGGCTGGGCCGGGCTCAGGCGACGTCGCGAAGCTTCTGGGCCTCGGCGAGGCTCTGAAGCTTCTTGAGCGACTGGTTCTCGATCTGGCGGATGCGCTCGCGCGTCACGTTGAAGGTGCGGCCCACCTCGTCGAGGGTGCGGGGATGCTCCCCGCCCAGCCCGTAGCGCAGCTCGAGCACGCGCCGCTCCCGGTAGGAGAGGTTCTCGAGCGCCTCGCGCAGCGCCTCCTTGGTGAGGATCTCGGCAGCCCGCTCGTACGGCGACTCGGCCCGCTCGTCGGCGATGAACTGGCCGAACTCGGACTCCTCCTCGTCGCCGACGGGCTTCTCGAGTGAGACCGGCGCCTGGGCCGAGCGCTTGATCGACTCGACCTCCTCCGGCTCGATGCCGGTGTGCTCGGCGATCTCCTCCGGGGTGGGCTCGCGGCCGAGTTCGGTGACGAGCTTGCGCTCGGCGCGGCCGATCTTGTTGAGCTTCTCGACCACGTGCACCGGGATGCGGATAGTGCGGGCCTTGTCGGCGAGCGCGCGGGCGATCGCCTGGCGGATCCACCAGGTGGCATAGGTCGAGAACTTGAAGCCCTTGCGGTAGTCGAACTTCTCGGCGGCGCGCACGAGGCCCAGCGTCCCCTCCTGGATCAGGTCGAGGAAGGGCAGGCCCTGGTTGCGATAGTTCTTGGCGATCGAGACGACCAGGCGCAGGTTGGACTCGACCATCTTCTGCTTGGCGTCGAGGTCGCCGCGCTCGATGCGCTTGGCGAGGTCGACCTCCTCCTGCGCGGTGAGCAGCCGGACCTTGCCGATGTCCTTCAGGAACAGCTGAAGGGAGTCGGTGGTCATGTCCGGCTTGAGGTCGATGGTCGCCTTCTTGCGCCGCGAGCGGCGATCCACAGCTCGCTCCACCACGGGAGCGGCGTGCGTCGGATCGTCCTCGACCAGCTCGATCTCGGACTTCTCGAAGTAGCCGTGCAGCTCCTCGATATCGCCCTCGTCGAGTTCGACCTCAGCCAGCGCGCTGGCTACCTCGGCGTAGGTGAGCGTTCCGGTGGTGGTGCCCTTTGCGACGAGGAGCTTTACCTCCTCGAGCTCTTGAAGTTCGGCTACAGACATCCTCTTCCTTACGGCGCGCAGGGCCCAGCGCGAGGGCGCCGGGCCCAATCGGTCAGACTATGTACACACTAACGCTGGACAAGGTGAAGTCAAGCGGCCCAGAGCGGAATATCCGCCCGACTAGCCAGTCAGCCAACATGGTCCTAGCCTACTCGCTCGGGTAGCGGAAACGATTAGCTCTTTCGGGAAGTTTGTCCCCGCTACGGGTCACTCTCCAAACCTCTCGGTTTGCGAGTGGAAGACCTGTACCCGGTCCGGCCGAGACTAGACTCCCCGCCCATGGCAGAGGACGACGGAGTTCTGGGCAACCTGCCGCGTTCGCGGCCCGGGCGGCGCAGCGAGAAGCGCAGCGCGGGTCGCCCTGCAGCAGCGGCGGAGGCGGCCGCCGAACAGGCCGAGAAGACGGGGACAGCGGCCGCTCGGCCCGCGTCCGGCACCAAACCCAAGAGCCGCGCGCGCCCCAAGCCGGCTGCTCCCGGCCGCCGCGCCGCGGGAGCGGCGACGGGCGGGGCCGGGAAGCGCCAGCCCGAGGATCCTCCGCGTCCCGAGGAGCGAGCGGCGGGCGACCCCCTGGGGAGCGCCGTGCACGCCGCGGCCAAACTGGCCGGCGGCGGCGTTCGCGTGGCCGGGTCGGTCGCACGAGAGGTCTGGCGGCGCCTGCCGCGGCCCTGAGGCCGGCCGTACGGCACCCGGGCTGTGTGACCGCTAGCCAAGCAGCCGGTACACCGGTACGGGGATCCGGCGAGCATTCGAGGTATGCTGAGCGGCGATGCCGACCGGCGCGAAGGAATCTCCTCGCTGCCTCATCATCGATGACCACCCGGTGGTTCGTGCCGGCGTCCGCGCCGTGCTCGAGGGAGCGTTCGCGGGTGCGCGCATCACCGATGCCGAATCGGTCGAGGACGCGGGCGAGGTCGCCAGCGGCGGCCCCCTGGACGTGGTCATCGTGGATCCGTGGCGGGCCGGCGTCGACGTCGGCCAGGTGGTCGGGCGCCTGAAGGACGAGGTGCGTGCCCCGATCGTCGTCTTCACGTCCGACGGCGGTGCGCGCCTGCTGAGCGAGGCGCTCAAGGCAGGCGTCAAGGGCTACGTCCGCAAGGACTCGCCCTCGGAGGACCTGATCCGGGCCATCGACGCCGCCCGCTCGGGCGAGTTCTACGTCGATCCCGGGTTGTCCTCGACGATCGTGCTCGACGAGGGCGACCGCACGCTGAGCGCGCGACAGCGCGAAATCCTGCAGATGCTCGCGGACGGCATGCAGACCGACGCGGTGGCCGAGAAGCTCGGGCTCTCCACCGAAACCGTGCGCACTCACACCAAGCGGATCCTCGCCAAGCTCGAGGCCTCTACCCGCACCCAGGCCGTGGCCATCGGCATCCGCCACGGCCTGATCGAGTGAGCGCACAGCAGCCGAGAGAAGTCACCCGCCTTTCCACCGTCGACGCGCTGACCGAGGGGTTGCGGGCGCGCATCCTCGACGGGGAGCTGTCCCCCGGCACGCCCCTGCGCGAGGAGGCCCTGTCGAGCGAATACGAGGTGGCCCGCCACTCGCTGCGCTCCGCCCTGCGCACCCTGCAGGGCGAGGGTCTGGTCCAGATCCAGCCCAATCGGGGCGCGCGGGTCACCAGCCTGTCGCCGGAGGACGTACGGGGACTGTCGGAGCTGCGCACGGCGCTGGAGGTCGAGGCCGCGCGCCGGGCGCTCGAGCGCGGCGCCGGCAGGCTTCCGAGCGGCGTCCATGCCGCCGCCGAGCGGCTGGCCTCGCTATGCCGGCGCAGGCGGCCGTCGTGGGGCAGTGTGGCCGAGGCCCACGAGGAACTGCATCACGAGATCGTGCTGGCAGCCGCCAGCCCGCGGATCGCGGCCGTCCATCGTCAGGCCGGCGCCGAGCTGCGCTTGTTCGTGCTCCAGCTGCCGCCCGCGTGGACCTTCGAGCGCATGGCTACCGACCACCTCGAGCTGGTGGCCGCGCTCGAGGCAGAGGGGCCCGAGGCGTTGCGGCCCCACATCGCCGAGTCCACCCGAGCGCTGCTCGCCTAGGCGCCCGGCGGCTCGGCCAGTCCTACCGGCTCACCCGCCGCCTTGGCCCGATACATCGCGCGATCGGCCGCATCGATCAGGGCCTGCGCCTCGTCGCCGTGCGCGGGACAGGAGGCAACGCCCAGCGAGAGGCCGACGGGCGACTCTCCCGGGACCGCGACCTCGATCGGTATCGCGCCAACCAGGCGCTCGGCGAGGCTGACCGCACCACGGGCGTCCTGCTCGGGGGCGAGCACGCAGAACTCGTCTCCTCCGAGCCGGATCGGGGTGTCGACCGAGCGGATCGAGCGCCGCAGCGACATCGCCACGCCGATCAGCACGCGATCGCCCGCCGCGGGGCCGTGAGCATCGTTGATCCGCTTCAGGCCCTCGATGTCCATCAGGAGCACGGCGAAGGGGTGGCGATAGCGCTTGTGGAGATCGACCAGCCCGGCGATGTCACGCTGGAGGCGGCGCAGGTTGCCCAGGCCGGTGAGCGGATCGCTGACCGCCTGGATCTCGACGCGCCGCGAGCCTCGTTCCACGAGCGATTCCAGTGCGGCAGCCTGGACCGCGCCGGTGGCGTCCACCAGGCCCTCCACGGCATCGGCGAAGCGTCCCGGGTCGCTGTCGCCCAGATCCTCGCGCAGCGCGTGCACCAGAACCCGCTGCAGGGACGCGACGTCGCGCGCCACGTCGGTCGGGCTGGCCTCGCCGCCCCCGCCGCGCAGCTCCGCGAGCGCCACGGCCCGCTGAGCCTGCTCGCCCGAGAGCCGGTACGAGTCGGCGCCGTCGGCGCGTGCCGCCGCGCGGACGATGTCGGTGATCAGGTCGGGGAGCTCGCGCGCGATCTGCTCGGTGGGTAGCTCACGGATCTCGTCGAGGGAGGCCCGCTCGATCAGCTGCACCAGCCAGGCCTTGGCCAGCTCGTCCCGCGAGCGCTCGAGGCGCGCGAGCGGGCCCCGGATGGATGTCATGAGGCGGCCTTCAGCTTGGGCACCCGGCGTCTCACGCGACTCGGTCGATCCTAACCGCGAACACGGCGAACGGGAGACGGCTTTCCGCGAAGCACCCGGCTCTGCCGGGTGCGCACGACCCTTTCCGCGAAGCACCCGGCCCTGCCGGGTGCGCACGACCAGTTCTCACCTCACGCAATGGGAAGATTCCCGCGTGCTGATCTCGATCGAGGAGGCGCGCCGGCTCGTTCTCGAGTCCGTACGGCCGCTGGGCGACCAAGCGGTGGAACTCGCCACGGCCGCGGGACGGGTGCTGGCCGAGGACGTGACGAGCGCGATCGACGTGCCTCCCTTCGACTCCTCGGCCATGGACGGCTTCGCCCTGGTGGCCGGACCGGCCGCGGCGCTCGAGCTGATCGGCGAGTCGCGCGCCGGGCGCCCCGCCGAGCAGCCCGTGCGCCCGGGCACAGCGATACGAATCTCCACCGGCGCAGCCGTCCCCGAGGGCGCCAGTGCCGTGATCCCGGTCGAGCGCACCCGCGCCGACGGCGACCGGGTCGAGGTGGAGGAGACGGCGCAGGGGGCGAATATCCGCCGCTCGGGCGAAGATGTGCGCGCCGGTCACGTGGTGCTGCCGCGCGGCACGCCGATCGGCCCGGCCGAAATAGGGGTCGCCGCCTCGGTGGGGCGCGCCGAGCTGCGCTGCGCACGACGCCCGCGCGTGGCCCTGCTCGTTACGGGCGACGAGCTGGTGGCCCCCGGCGTTCCGCTTCAGCCGGGCCAGATCTACTCGTCCAACGGCTTTGCCCTCGCCGCCCAGGTAGAGCGCGCGGGAGCGCAGCTCGTGAGCCGGGAGACCGTGCCCGACACGGCGGAGGGCACCCGTGAGGCCATCGGCCGCGCCTTCGAGGCCGCCGACGTCGTGGTCATCTCCGGTGGAGTGTCGGTGGGCCCCCATGACCATGTGAAGGGCGCATTGCGGGAGCTGGGAGCAGAGGAGCGCTTCTGGGGCGTCTCGCTGCGCCCCGGCAAGCCCACCTGGTTCGGAACGCGCCAGAACGCGCTGGCCTTCGGGCTGCCCGGCAACCCTGTCTCGGCGATGGTCACCTTCCAGCTCTTCGCCCGCCCCGCCGTGTCCGCCCTCCAGGGCGCCGACCCCGCGGCCCGGCGGGCCAGCGCGATGCTGGAAGAAGCGGTGCCCCGCAATCCGCGCCGTGAGCAGGCCGTGCGGGTGCGCCTGAGCCAGGACGACGAGGGCCTGCGGGCAAGGCTCACGCTCAAGGAGCAGGGCTCTCACATGCTCACCTCGATGGTGGGTGCGGACGCCCTCGCTCTGATCGGACCCGGCGAGGGCGAGGCCGCGGCCGGCGAGCGGGTGGAGGTGGAGCTGCTGTGAGGCGGCGCCACCCCCGCCGCCTGCTGGAGCGCGAACGGCGAACGCGCGCGCGCGTCAACATCCTCGACGTACCGCGCTCGGACTATGCCGAGGACGGCGCCATCGGCTCCAAGCAGGTGGCGGAGGTCACCCTCCCGCGCGCGGAGTTCGATCGCATCTGGTCGCCTGAGTACCTCGAGCGTCTCGCGCGCACCTACTGGCACTTCCTCACCCGCTTCTCGCTGGGCATCCTGCGGGTCGTCTACGGGGACGACTACCGCGAGGTCGTGCTGTTCCGCCGGCCCTTCGCCCTACTGCGCTTCCACAAGCCCGAGTACCACATCGAGCAGGACGGCGGCACAGTCAGCTGGCCGATCGAGAAGGGCCTGCTCGTGGCGCCCGCCGGCAGGGGAGCCAAGGGCTACCTCCGTCTCTCGGTGAAACGCCTGCAGCCGGAGAGCGCGTCGGCGGACGAGGTCACGGCGACCGTCTCATCCGAGGTCGTGAACTTCTATCCGCTGATCGCGGGCTGGGGCTGGTTTGCCCGAATCGGGCGACGGATCTACAACGAGACCCAGTTGCGCATCCACGTGATCGTGACCCACGCGTTCCTGCGCTCGCTGGCCAACTTGGAGCTCCAGCGCTCCCACGTGGGCGCGCTCAGCCCAGCTTCTCGCCCGTTATCGCCCGCAGCTTCGCCCGGTCGTGACGAGCCGTGATGGTGCGCACCGTGCCCGAGCGCGAGCGCATGGAGATCGACTCCGTGACCGCCCCCTGCCGCCCGATGTAGGCCACTCCGTCCAGCATCTCGCCGGAGGTCACGCCGGTGGCCGCGAAGAAGACGTCCTCGCCCGACACCAGCCGGTCCCGGTCGAGCGTCTCGTCGAGGTCGTAGCCGGCCTCGAGCGCGGCGCGGCGCTCCTCGTCGGAGCGCGGCCACAGCCGCCCGAGGATCTGGCCTCCCGTGCACTTGATCGCCGCGGCGGCCAGCACGCCCTCCGGGGTGCCGCCGATGCCGTACAGCAGATCAACCGATGAGTTCTCGGTCACGGCGGCCAGAGCCGCCGACACGTCGCCGTGCGGGATCAGCCGGATCCGCGCGCCCGCTTCGCGGATCTCCTTGGTGGCCTCGTCGTGGCGCGGCCGGTCGAGCATGATCACCACGAGGTCGCCCACCGCGACGCCCTTCTCATCGGCCATGAGCCTGAGGGTCTCGCCGAGCGGGCGGTCGAGGTCGAGCAAGTGGGCCAGGCCGGCCGAGGTGACCATCTTGAGCATGTAGACGCACGGGCCGGGGTCGAACATGGTCCCCCGCTCGGACAGCGCGATCGTGGCGATCGCGTTGGGCAGGCCCTTGGCGCACAGCTCCGTGCCCTCGAGCGGGTCGACGGCGATGTCGACCTTGGGATCCGAGCCGTCGCCGATGTGCTCGCCGTTGTAGAGCATGGGCGCCTCGTCCTTCTCGCCCTCGCCGATCACCACCACGCCGTCCATGGAGACCCGGTCGAGCAGGAGGCGCATGGCGTCCACCGCGGCGCCGTCTGCCCCCTCCTTGTCTCCGCGGCCGATCCAGCGCGCGCAGGCGAGCGCCGCGTACTCGGTTGTCCGCACCAGCTCCATGGCCAGATTTCGTCCCGGGCGTACCGCGGCGTCGTTGATCAGATCACTCCCGGTGGTTTCTTGGCGTCGCCGTAGATGGCCTGGCGCAGGTAGCCCGCCACCAGCAGGCCCGCCGACGCAATCAGGGCGACGAAGTAGCCGATACCGAGCCCGATGTCGACGCTGTCACCGGGACGCCCGAGGATGATCCCGTTGCAGAGGATCAGCATGAAGGCGACGATCCCCACGATCATCGTGACCTCTCCCGGCTTCCAGGTCAGCTTGTGGCCGCGGGCGATGATCCAGGAGAGAATGAACGGCGCCGTGCAGGCAAGCGCCAGCAGCCAGTCGAGCGTACTGAACACCTGCCAGGCGTTGGCGCCGTCGCCGCCGCTGCGGCCGGCGATCTCCGAGTTGGGATTGGACTCGCTGGTGGTGAACCAGGGCAGCCACAGCGACAGGAACAACACCACCGCAGCGCCCATGCCGAAGAACTCGCCCGGCGTCAGACGCGAGAAATCGAGGTAGCCGCTCCTCCCCTCGGCCCTGGAGGCTTCCATCACGGCGGAGGCTACAAGGGATACCCTGACGCCGCCAACGACGAGAGGAGACAGCGTGGCGGTCACCAAGATCATCGAAGTGGTCGGGAGCTCACCTGAGAGCTCGGACGGGGCAGTCAAGGCGGCGCTCGAGGATGCACGCCAGTCGCTGCGCAACATCAAGGCGGTCGACGTCGTCTCCACCGGGCTGCGTGGCGAGAACCTCGACGAGTGGCGCGCGCTCGTGCGCATCTCCTTCCTCGTGGAGCGAGTGTCCGAATAGGCGTTCCCGCGTAACGCCACGCGGGTAGGCAGGACCTAGCTGTCCCGCCCGTGACCATCGATACAGCACGAACAGAGCCCCTCGGAGGAGTCGCAGCGCTGCCGGAGTAATACCCCACGCGTTGCGAGCGGGAGATCCTCAACCGCCATGCGCCGTCGATCGTCCGGCGCGCCGGGGCCACGGAACTGGTGGAGCTGGGCTCGGGGATGGCGTCGAAGACGCGGGCCCTGCTCTATGCGATGGCCGGCCGGGGCAGCCTCGAGCGCTACGTCCCCTTCGACGTCGACGAGTCGGTCGTGCACGCCTGCGCGATCGAGCTGACCGAGATGTACCCCGGGCTCGAGGTGCACGGCGTGGTGGGGGACTTCGGCCGCGATCTCGAGCGGATCCCGAACGGCCGGCAGCGGCTGTTCGCCTTCCTCGACGGCACCATCGGCAACCTCCACTCGCCCGAGCGCGCCCTGTTCCTGCGTCGTATCCGCCGCATCATGGCGCCCCTCGACCGACTCGTCATCGGCACCGATCTGGTCAAGGACCGGGCGGTGCTCGAAGCGGCCTACAACGACAGCGCGGGGGTCACCGCCGAGTTCAACCGCAACGTGCTGAGGGTCATCAATGTCGGTCTCGAGGCCGACTTCAAGCCCGAGGCGTTCGAGCACGTGGCCTTCTTCGACGAGGCCAACTCCTGGATCGAGATGCGCCTGCGCGCCAACGGAGCCCAGACCGTGCGCATCGACGGCGCGGATCTCGAGGTGACCTTCGCCGACGGCGAGGAGCTCCGCACCGAGATCAGCGCGAAGTTCACCCGTGACGCGGTGGAGGCCGAGCTAAGGCAAGCGGGTCTCGCGCTCGACGATTTCTTCACCGACGGCTCCGCGCTGTTCGGCCTGGCCTTCGCGCGGCCGGCGCCCGCCTAGAGCTCGGGCTCGGTCTGGGCAAGCGGCAGCCCGCGCCGCGCGACGGGCGAGGACTGGACGATCGAGCTGGTGGTCTGTCCGTACACGGCGAAGCGGTCGATCAGCTCCTCGAGATGCTCGACGTCGCGGACGTGCGCGCGCATGAAGTAGCAGTCCTCGCCGGTGATGCGCTGGCACTCCACCACCTCCGGTGTGCGCTGAGCCAGCTCTGCGACCTGGTGCAGCTCGCGCGGCGCCGGGCGGATGCGGATCACCACGCCGAGCGAATAGCCGAGCGCGCGCGGGTCGACCTCGGCGTGGTAGCCCCTGATCGCGCCGGACTGCTCGAGGCGGGCCAGCCGCTCCGAGACGGCGGGAGCCGACAGCCCGACGCGCCGGCCCAGCTCCGCGTTGGTCAGGCGAGCGTCGGCCTGAAGCTCCTGCAGGAGACACAGATTGGTGTTGTCGAGCTCGTTCGGCCTTCGATTCGTCAGCACGACAGCCAGCTTACCTTCGTTTGGGCCTGTACGCAGACGGCCTGCGGCGCAAACGTTGACGGCGTGTATAGCGAGCGCATTCCGCCGCACGTCTACTTCGTCGTCAGCGCGGTCTTCCACTATCTGGGCCCCGCCTTCGCGGTCCTCCTGTTCGTCCGCGTGGATGCCCTCGGGGTCGCCTGGCTGCGAATCGCCGCCGCGGCCCTGGTGTTCGCGCTCTGGCGCCGGCCCTGGCGGGCACTCGCGCGCCTGGACGCCGAGGGCCGGCGCCTGATCGCCGGCTGGGGAGTGGTGCTGGCGGCGATGAACTGCTGCTTCTACCTGGCCATCGACCGCCTGCCGCTGGGCACGGTCGCTGCGATCGAGTTCCTGCCGGTGATCGCGCTCGCCGCGCTGGGCGCCCGCACGCCCCGCAACGCCGCGGCTCTCGCCCTGGCCGTGGCCGGGGTCTACCTGCTCACCGGCGTGGGGGTCGAGGGTGGCGCGTTAGGGCTGACCTTCGCCTTCGCCAACGCGGCACTGTTCGCCCTCTACATCGTGCTCGCCCACCGCGTGTCGCGCCTCGGCGTGCTCGAGGGCGTCGACGGCCTGGCCGCCTCCATGGTGGTCGCCCTGGTGGCCGTCACGCCGATGGCGGGCTGGGCCGCCGTGCCGGCGCTGGGCGATCCGGTGGCCCTGCTCGCCGGGCTCGGCGTCGGCATCTCGTCCTCGGTCATCCCCTACGTCAGCGACCAGCTGGCCATGCGCCGCCTGGCCCGCTCCACCTACTCCCTGATGGTGTCGCTGCTGCCCGCGACCGCCACGGTGATCGGCATCGTGGTGCTCGCCCAGGTGCCCTCGCTCGCCGAGACACTCGGTGTGGCGCTGGTGATCTCGGGAGTGGCACTGCACCGCGAGTCTCGCCGGGCGAGCGAGCCGAGCGAGGTGGCTCCCGCCCAATAGTCTGCCCGTCTGCATGGAGCTGAACGGGATCGGCGCACTGGTGGCCGGCGGAGCCTCCGGCTTGGGTGAAGCCACCGCGCGCGAGCTGGCCTCCCGCGGAGCACGCGTGGCGATCGCAGACCTCAACGCGCAGCGCGGGGCCGGGCTGGCCGAGGAGATCGGCGGGTTGTTCGTGGCGGCCGACGTGACCGACGAGGAGCGCGTGGGCGCGGCGGTGGAGGAGGCCGTGGCGGCCTTCGGCGAGCTGCGCCTCGCGGCGTCCTGTGCCGGCATCGGCTGGGCCGAGCGCACGGTCAAGCGCGACGGGCCGGCCGCACTGAAGCCCTTCGAGACGGTGATCGCCGTGAACCTGATCGGCACCTTCAACGTGCTGCGCCTGGCCGCCGGCGCGATGGCGCGAAACGAGCCCGATGCCGAAGGCGAGCGCGGGGCGGTGGTCATGACGGCCTCGATCGCCGCCTTCGACGGCCAGATCGGGCAGGCCGCCTATTCGGCCTCCAAGGGCGGAGTGGTCGGGCTCACGCTGCCCGCCGCGCGCGATCTGGCGCGCCTGGGCATCCGGGTCTGCACGATCGCCCCCGGGCTGTTCGACACGCCACTGCTGGCCGGGCTGCCCGACGACGCTCGCCAGGCGCTCGGGAATCAGATCCCCTTTCCCTCCCGGCTCGGCCGACCGGAGGAGTACGCGCGCTTGGCCTGCCACATCGCCGAGAACACGATGCTCAACGGCGAGACGCTGAGGCTGGACGGCGCTCTGCGGATGCCGCCCCGCTAGCCGCGGCGCGCGGCCGACGTCTCGTCGGCCGACGAGGGCCCACGTCGGTGCCCCGCCCGCCGCGCACCCGGTCCGTGCCCGGTCCGCCGTCGAGGCGGTCGTCGCCCCTCTTGCCGCGCAGCAGATCCCTGCCGCGGCCGCCGGCAAGACGGTCGTCGCCGCGCCCGCCTACCAGCTCGTCCGCGCCCCGCTGCCCGGCGAGCTGGTCCGCGCCCCGGCCCCCGAGGATGCGGTCGGCGCCACGACCGCCACAGACGACGTCGCGGCCCGCGAATGCAATCACGCGGTCCGCACCGCCCCGGGCCACGATCACGTCTGCTCTCGGGGTGCCGCGCAGGACATCGGAGCGGCCGGTTCCCACGATGGTCGCCCGGCGCCCCGAGCAGGTGGGGCGCTTCAGCGGCTCGAGCACGAAGGGGGGTTCCTCGCCGCCCGCATCGTCACCGACGCCCGCGAGACCACCCACGACGCTCGGCGACATCAGCCGGAGACCGGCCTGCGCCGCTCCGGGTGCCAGCAGCGCGCCGAGGGCGGCGGCCAGCGGGACGAGTGTGCGTGCAAGCGGGCGAATGAGAGCGGCCACGGGATTCCTTCGACCGGCGTGTCGCGACCCTAGACCCTGACCGGGGCCGGCGCCATCGCAGAGGCGGTGAGTAGCCTTTTGCCACCCCCTCGCGACCCTTTCCCTTCCCCACTCGCACAAGGAGCCGTCGCCAGCCATGGCCGAAGCAGTGATCGTCGATGCCGTCCGAACCCCGATCGGCCGCGCCTTCAAGGGCTCGCTCGCACAGTTGCGTCCCGACGAGATGGGGGCCTTCGTCGTGGATGCCCTGCTCGAGCGCAATCGGGAGGTCGATGCCGAGCTGATCGAGGAGGTCTACTGCGGTGTGGGGCTGCCGCAGGGGCTGCAGGGCTTCAACATGGGCCGCATCATCGCGCTGCGCTCGGAGCGGCTGCCGCTCGGCACCAACGGCACCACCGTCTCGCGCTACTGCGCCTCCAGCCTCGAGTCGATCCGCCAGGCCGCCAACGCGGTCGTCGCCGATCAGGGCGACGCCTACATCGCAGCCGGCGTCGAATGGGTCTCGCGCTACAACGAGGCCGTCGAGGGCGCCCGCCCACAGGATCAGAACGAGCATCTCCAGGGCAAGAACGGCGACCCCGACGCCTACATCTCGATGGGGCTGACGGCCGAGAACGTCGCCGACCGCTACGAGGTCAGCCGCGCGGACATGGACAAGTACGCCCAACGCTCTCAGGAGCAGGCCGTGGCCTCTCAGGAGAACGGCTACTTCGACCGTGAGATCGTGCCGGTGACGCTGTCCGACGGGACGTTGGTGGCCAAGGACGACGGGCCGCGTGCCAGCTCCACGCTCGAGAAGCTCTCCCAGCTCGACCCGGTCTTCAGGGAAGACGGCAAGGTCACGGCGGGCAACTCCTGTCCGCTCAACGACGGCGCGGCCGCGGTGCTGGTGATGTCGGCCGACAAGGCCGCCGAGCTCGGCCTCAAGCCCCGCGCGCGGGTGATCACCTCGGCCACGGCGGCGATCGAGCCGGAGTACATGGGCGTGGCGCCGATCTGGGCCATTCAGAAGGTGCTCGAGCGGGCAGGCATGACGATCGAGGACGTGGACACGGTGGAGCTCAACGAGGCCTTCGCCGCTCAGGTGATCCCGATCATGGACCAGTGCAACATCCCGCTGGAGAAGCTCAACCCGCACGGCGGCGCGATCGCACTCGGCCACCCGTTCGGCATGACCGGAGCGCGCATCATGACCACTCTGCTCAACGGCCTCGAGACCGACGACAAGACGATCGGCCTCGAGACCATGTGCGTGGCCGGGGGCCAGGGTCAGGCCATGCTCGTGGAGCGGCTCAACTAGACGCGGGGGCGGGCGAAGGCGCGCCGGCCGACGCGGCCGCGAAGCTCCTGATCAGCCCCGCGAGACGCTCGGGCTGGTCCTCCGCGCTGAAGGTCAGCGAGTCCTCGATCCACTCCACCCGTCCGTCGGGCACCAGCGCGGCGAGCCGCTCGGCGTGCTCGGGCGGGAAGAAGTGGTCCTTCCTCGACCAGGCCAGCAGCAGCGGGCGCTGGAAGGAGCGCAGCAGGCGGGCGGCCTCGATCGTGTAGCGCGTGTCGAGGCCGCCCAGCAGCCGAGTCACGTCCCTGCGTATCCCACGGTCCTCGAGCACCGGCAGCACGTAGCTGTCCTCGGCCGCGGGCTCGATCGGGCGCTTGGACAACCAGCCGTAGGCCACGGGCAGCCGACGCGCCGGACGGAGGCGGAGAAGCGCGACGGTTGCGCGGAGCCCACCGGGCACGCGCGACGGCGCGAAGAGAATCCGGAACAGGCGCGGCGGGAAGTTGTCGAACGCGTCGCAGGAGGTGAGCACGACCCGGCCGACTCGCTCCGGCCGGCTGGTCACGGCGATCTGCGTGAGGGCGCCTCCGGTGTCGTTGCCGACCACGGTGGCGTCGGACAGGTCGAGGGCCTCGAGGGCGCCGCTTACGAGTCCGGCCAGCGCGGGAACCGAGAGATCGACGCTGTCGCCCTGGGCCTCGAGATGAGAGCCGAGCGGCAGGTCGAGCGTGACTCGGGTATGGCCCTCGAGCAGCGGCACCACCTTGCGCCAGAGGTTGGCGTTCACCAGGGCGCCGTGGACGAACACGATCGGCGGCCCCTCGCCGGTCACGTGGGCGGGGACCCTGGTGCCGCCGATGTCGAGCGTCCTCGCCGGTCCCAGGTGCGGGGACCTCCATCGTGCTGCGCTCGCTTCCGGTCCGGCTCCCTGTGCTGCGCTCACCGCCATCTCGGCCCCTTTCACTGACATACAGGTTGTATGTCCCCTAGCATACAGGCTGTATGTCGACGGCGGAGCAGACCCGCGAGCGGCTGCTCACCGTAGCCCACGACCTCTTTGCCGAGCGGGGCTACGCGGCCGTGGGCACTGAGGAGATCGTGGCCCGGGCTGGCGTGACCCGCGGCGCCCTGTATCACCACTTCCGCGACAAGCAGGATCTGTTCCGCGCCGTGTTCGAGCGCCTCGAGGCGCGCATCATCGGGGCGATCGCCGCGCAGATGCAGAGCGTCGCGGACCCCTGGGAGCTGATGGTCGCCGGGGTGCGGGCCTTTCTCGATGCATGCACCGAGCCCGCCGTGCTTCGAATCGCGCTGCTCGACGCGCCGGCGCTCCTGGGCTGGCGCGAGTGGCGCGAGATCGACGCGCGCTACGGCCTCGGGCTGGTCTCCTTCGGCCTGCGCAACGCGATGGATCAGGGCGTATTCCGCGAGCAGGAAGTCACTCCCCTGGCCCACCTCCTGGTCGGCGCCATGGCCGAGGCGGGAATGATGATCGCCGACTCCGAGGATCCGGAGGCCACGCGGCGCCAGGTCGAGCCGCCGCTGCTGGCGCTGCTGGCGGGGCTGCGCGTGTAGCGGCCGGTCGGGCGGCTCGGCGCGCTCAGGCCGCCGGGCGATCGCCGACCCAGTAGCGCGGCCCCGGTCCCATCCTGCCGGCCCGATCGCCGGGATTGGCGAGCTGGCAGCGCTCGAGCGACAGGCAGCCGCACCCGATGCACTCCGTGAGCCCGACCTTGAGGCGCTCGAGCTCGGCGATGCGCTCGTCGATCCGTGCCGTCCAGCGGCTCGACAGGCGCGACCAGTCGCGGCGGGTGGGAGCCCGGTCGGGCGGCAGCTTGGCCAGCTCCATGCCGATCTCGTCGAGGCTCAGCCCGACGCGCTGGGCGAACACGATGAACGCGACGCGGCGCAGCACCGGGCGCCGGAAACGGCGGTGGGCCGACCCGGCCCGCTCGGAGCTGATCAGGCCCCGCTCCTCGTAGAAGCGCAGCGCGGAGGCCGCCACGCCGCTGCGCCGTGAGGTCTCGCCGATCGTGAGCAGGCTGGACATGCCGAGAGCAAAGCACGCGGCCGCGCGATGTTCAAGCTCACTTGAGCTTGCAACCAAAGCACACGCTTCGCGCTTCGCGCCGGCCGGCTAGGGCACCAGCACGATCTTGCCCAGCTTGCCGCCGGCCGCGAAGCGGTCGTACGCCTGCTCCGCGTCGGCAAGCGGGAACGTCTCGGCCACCGGCACCCTCAGCGCTCCCGACTCGAAGTGGGGCAGCACCTCGGTCTCCACCAGGCGGGCAGCGATCGCCTTCTCCTCCAGCGGGCGCGAGCGCAGGACGGAGCCGTGGATGCGCGCCCGCTTCTGCATCAGGGTGAGCAGGTTGATCTCGGCGACGGGACCGCTGCCCCCCACGCCGATCACCGCCACGCGCCCGCGGCTCGCCAGCGCGGCCAGATTCTCCTCGAGGTTCCCGGCGCCGACCAGCTCGAGGATCACGTCGAACGGCCCGTGCTCGGCAAAGCCCTCGGGCCCGATCACCTGGGCGCCGAGGCGCTCGACCTCGTCGCGCAGCTCTTCGCGGCGGACGCTCGCGGTGACGCGAGCTCCCATCGCCCGGCCCAGCTGGACGGCCGCGGTGCCCACTCCGCCCGCGGCTCCGTGCACCAGGAGGCGCTCGCCGGGACGCAGGCCCGCCTGGGTGAAGACTGCGTCGTGCGCGGTGGTGAACACCTCGGGCAGGCCGCCGGCCTGGGCCCAGTCGAGGTCCCCGGGAACGGGCATCGCGGCACGCTCGTGCACCACGGCGAGCTCGGCCTGGCCGCCCCCGCCCACCACCGCCATCACGCGGTCGCCCTCGGCGAAGCGGCTCGCCCCCGGGCCGAGAGCGGTCACCTCGCCGGCCAGCTCTAGGCCGGGGATGTCCTGCGGCTCTCCGGGCGGAGCGGGATAGGCGCCGCGGCGCTGGAGCATGTCCGCCCCGTTGAGTCCGGCCCCGCGCACGCGCACGAGGACCTGGTTCTGGCCAGGCTCCGGATCGGGGTGGTCCTCGATCAGGAGATTTCCGTCACTGACGGTTACGGCACGCATGGGCGAGAAAAATAGACCTATCGGAACGTTGACATGGGTGAATGCCGTACAGAGTGCGTGCGTCCCGTCCGCCGACTAGGGTGACCCAGCCGCGATGAAGGGACCGGCCCGAATTTCGCGAAGTGCCCGGCCGCCACTCTGGCGGGAGGCTCGCATCGGCCTGGAAACGGCCCGTCTGCTGCGGGATCCCGTCTTCCGTGGCGACGGCGTTGTCGACGGCCGCGGCCGCCCGGTGCTGCTCGTTCCCGGATTCATGGCCGGCGACGGGTCGCTCGCGATGATGGCCGGCTGGCTGAAGCGCACGGGCTACCGGCCCGAGCGAGCCGGCATGCGCGCCAACGTGGACTGCTCGGGCGCGATCGTAACGCGGCTCGAGGAGAAGCTCGAAGCGCTCGTGGCCGAGCAGGGCCAGCGGGCGGTGGTGGTGGGCCAGAGCCGCGGCGGGACGATCGCCAAGGTGCTCGGGCGCCGGCGGCCCGACTTGGTGTGCGGCATCGTCGCCCTCGGTTCGCCGCAGCTCGACCCGCTCGCGGTGCACTGGCTGGTGCGCCTGCAGGTGGAGGCAGTGGGGCGGCTCGGCTCGCTCGGCGCCCCCGGCCTGTTCAAGCGTTCCTGTCTCGACAGCGTTTGCTGCGCGTCGTTCTGGAAGGACCTCGCGTCGCCGCTCCGGCGCGGCGTGGGGATGGTTGCGGTCTACTCGAAGTCGGATGGCGTGGTCGACTGGCGATCGTGTCTCGACCCCCACGCCACCAGTCAGGTGGAGATCCACGCCTCGCACTGCGGCATGGCGGTGTCGGCCCCGGCATGGAGCGCGGTCGGCGACGCCCTCAACTGCTTCGCCCGCGCCGAGGCGCGCCGGCGCCCGGCCCGCACGGCCGCGCCGCGGCGCTTCCCGCGAGCCGCCTAGGGCACGACCACCGCGGCGCCGCGCAGGTCGCCGGACCGGATGTGGTCCAGCGCGTCGTTGGCCGCTGCCAGCGGAAAGGCCCTCACCAGAGTGCGGACCGGCACACCAGGAGCCAGCGCGAGGAACTCCTCCCCATCGGCGCGCGTGAGGTTGGCCACCGAGCGCAGCACGCGCTCGCCCCACATGAGCTCGTAGGGGAAGGAGGGGATATCGCTCATGTGGATGCCGCCGCACACCACGCTGCCCCCCTTGGCGAGCGCCGCGAGCGCTGCTGGGATGAGCTCGCCGGCCGGGGCGAAGACGAGGGCCGCATCGAGCTCCTCGGGCGCCGGGCCGAGTGCATCCCCAGCCCATTCCGCGCCCAGCTCGAGCGCGAACTGCTGCGCCTCGTGATCCTCCGCGCGGGTGAAGGCGAACACCCTCCGGCCCTCGTGCACGGCGACCTGGCAGACGATGTGGGCGGCGGAGCCGAAGCCGTAGATGCCCACCCGCCCGGGGTCGCCGGCCAGGCGCAGGGTACGAAAACCGATCAGCCCTGCGCACAGCAGCGGCGCCGCCTGGAGGTCGGGGTAGCCGGCCGGGATGGGGAAGCAGAAGCGCTCGTCGGCCACCGCGTAGCGGGCATAGCCGCCGTCGCGCCCATAGCCAGTGAACACGGCACGGTCGCAGAGATTCTCGCGCCCGCTCAGGCAGTAGCGACAGCTCCCGTCGGTCCAGCCGAGCCAGGGCACGCCGACCCGCTCGCCGGGCTCGAAGCGCTCGCCGCCGTCGGCTACCGTGGCCACGATCTGGTGGCCGGGCACGAGCGGCAGCTTGGGCTCGGTGAGCTCACCGTCCACTATGTGGAGGTCGGTACGGCAGACGCCGCACGCCCCCACCTCGAGCAGCACCTCGCCCGGCCCCGGCTCCGGAGTGGGCAGCTCCTCCTCGCGAAGCTGCTCGCCCGCGGCGTGGAGCACCATCGCCCTCATGGACGTAGGCTAGCCCGGAGTGGCTCCCGGAACCCACGGATGGCGGGCGATGAGTGTGCGGCCGCTGCGAGAGGTCGCCTGGCTGCGCGAGCAACTCGGCGCCCCGGGCCTGCGGGTGGTCGACTGCCGCTTTCGCCTCGGTGAGCCTGGTGCGGGGGAGCGGCTCTGGCGCGAGGGCCACATCCCGGGGGCGAGCTTCCTGGATGTGGATCGAGATCTGTCGGCGCGACCGGGGGAGGCCGGGCGCCATCCGCTCCCCGCCGCCGAGGACTTCCAGGCCGCGGCACGGCGCGCCGGGATCGGCGCCCGCTCGACGGTGATCGCCTACGACGAGGCAGGCGAGGGTGGCGCAGCGCGCCTCTGGTGGCTGCTGCGCCACTTCGGCCACCACGACGTGGCCGTGCTCGACGGCGGGCTGCGCGCCTGGCGCGCGCAGCGCGGGGTGCTGGAAGCGGCGGCGGCGCCGGCAGCGCCCGGCGCGGCGGAGCACGACCTCGACCCGAACCCGTTCATCGCCCGGTCCGACCGCCGCGACACGGCCACCGCGGAAGAGCTCGCCGCCCGAGACGCCTCCACACTCCTCGTCGACGCGCGCGCGCCCGAGCGCTACCGCGGCGAGGTCGAGCCCGTCGACGCCGTGGCCGGCCACATCCCGGGTGCCGTCAACCTGCCGAGCGCGGAGCTGGCGCCACAGGGCCGCTTCGCCGACGTGCAGGAACTACAAGAGCGTTTTCGACGGGCCGGGGCCGCCGGGGCGCAGGATCTCGTCGCCTATTGCGGCTCCGGCGTCACGGCCTGTGTCGTGCTGCTCGCGGCAGAGGCAGCGGGCCTCCAGGGAGCGCGGCTCTACCCCGGCTCCTGGAGCGAGTGGTCGCGGCGCGGCTATCCGGCGGCGCGCCACGAGAGCGCCCGCTCGACCGACAGGCGCAGCAGCGGGCCCGGCGGCGTGCGCTCCGCGTAGGCCTCGTACTTCTCGGCCAGCGCCGCCAGCCCTCGAGCGCCCTCCTCGAGTGGCAGCACGGCCACTTCTCCGAGCAGCTGGACCCACGCTAGGCGGCTCCAGTCGTCGTCGTAGACGTCGACGCACAACGCGGCCTCGGGGCGGCGGCGCAGGAAGCCCACTCGCGCCGGCTCCGCAGCACGCTTGGGCTTGTCGTCGATCGCGCTCCAGACGACACCATCGGCCAGCGCATAGGTGACCGGCAACACCCGCGGGCGCTCGTCATCGTCGACGAAGGCCAGCCGGCCCACACGGCCGGAGACGAGCAGGGAGTTGGCCCAGGGCTCCAGCTGGTCTACTTCCACGCCCAGAGGCTACGACCCGAAGGAAGCTCATGGACATCGCGATCGGACTGCCCACCACGATCGAGGGGGTCGACGGGAAGAAGCTGACCGAGTGGGCGGTCCGCGCCGACGACGCCGGGTTCTCCTCCCTGGGGACCCTCGACCGCATCGTCTATCGCAACTACGAGCCGCTCGTGGCGCTAGCCGCCGCGGCCGCCGTCACCGAGCGGATCAAGCTCCTGACCAGCATCCTGATCGCCCCCTACCGCGTGAATGCCGCGCTGCTGGCCAAGCAGGCTGCGAGCGTGCACCACCTGTCCGGCGGCCGGCTGGTGCTGGGCGTCGCCGTGGGGGCGCGCCGGGACGACTACGAGGCCTCCGGCGTCCTCTTCGAGGAGCGCGGCCGGCGCTTCGACGAGATGCTGGCCGAGATCAAGAGCGTCTGGGCGGGCGATCAAAAGGGCTTCGCCGGCGGAGTCGGGCCCGACGTGAGCGACAACCCGCCCAAGCTGGTCATAGGCGGCAGCGTAGACGCCGCCTACCGGCGCGCCGCCGAGGCCGACGGCTGGGTCGCGGGCGGGGTCCCACCGGACATGTTCGCCCAGATGCGCGCGAAGCTCGAGGCCGCCTGGAGGGAGGCGGGCCGCGAGGGCAAGCCCTATGCCGGCTCGCTGGCCTACTTCTCGCTCGGGGACAACGCCGCGGCCGAAGCTCAGGAGGGTGTGGGCGGCTACTACGAGTGGCTGGGCGACTACGCGGACCAGATCGTGGGTGCGGTGGCCAAGGACGAGGAAACGGTCAAGGGCTACATCCAGGCCTTCGAGGCCGAGGGCTGCGACGAGCTGGTGTTCTTCCCGAGCTCCGCGGACCCCGAGCAGGTCGACCGGCTCGCGGCCGCCGCCCTCGGCTAGCCGCCGAACACGACGTTCCGTCCTGGGCGCGCGCCACGATGGCGCGTGCGATGCCGTCGGCCAAGCTAGTGATCGGCGGCGCGGCCGCCACGGCCGCGCTGGGAGTGCGAGTGGCCCGGGGGCTGTACGGGCGCTGGCGCATCCTGCCGCCCGCCGACCGTGAGCGGCTTGCCGGCTTCGCGGAGGAGACGAAGGAGAGGGCCCTGGCCCTGCGCGGCTCCTCGGCCCGTCAGCGCGCCGGTGCCGAGCGCGAACTGCGGGAGGCGAGCGAGACGCTGGCGGCGGCGCTGGTGGAGAGCGCCGAAGCCGACCCGGAGATCGCCGCAGACGAGGTGCACGAGCTGCGCGAGGACCTGCGCCGCGAGCTGGAGAGGCTTGCGGGAGCCGAGATTAAGGCTTCGCGAAGTCGGCGCGGCGCCGATACCCCGTCCGGGTAGTCTTCCTCCCTTCCTCCGGGACCCCCACCCGTGAATAACTCAGATTCCGCCCATACCACGGGGCCGTCGCCGTCGCCTGAGACGGGGGCCGCCACGCTCGAGTTCCGCGAAGCCACCAAGATCTATCCCGGCCAGCGCGAGCCCGCGGTCGACCATCTCTCGCTGACCGTTCCCGCCGGCGAGATCTGCGTGCTGGTCGGCCCCTCGGGCTGCGGCAAGACGACTGCCATGCGGATGGTCAACCGCATGATCGACATCACCGAGGGCGACATCCTGCTCGACGACTCGAGCGTCAGGGAGCGGCGTCCGGCCGAGCTACGCCGCGACATTGGCTACGCGATCCAGCAGATCGGCCTCTTCCCCCACCTCAGCGTGGCCGGCAACATCGCCACCGTCCCGCGTCTGAAGGGCTGGGACAAGGCGCGCCTCCGTGCTCGTGTCGATGAGCTGCTGCAGCTCGTGAGCCTCGATCCCGACGATACGCGCGACCGCTACCCCGGCCAGCTCTCGGGCGGCCAGCGGCAGCGCGTGGGCGTGGCCCGGGCGCTCGCCGTCGATCCCCCGCTGATGCTGATGGACGAGCCCTTCGGCGCCATCGACCCGATCAACCGCGAGCGCCTCCAGAACGAGTTCCTGCGCCTGCAGCGCGAGATCCGCAAGACGATCGTCTTCGTCACCCACGACATCGACGAGGCGATCAAGATGGGTGACCGGATCGCGATCATGCGCAAGGGTGGCCGGCTGGCGCAGTACGCCTCCCCCGCTGAGCTGCTCATGCAGCCGGCCGACGACTTCGTCGAGGACTTCGTGGGCGCCGACCGGGCACTCAAGCGCCTCGCGCTGCAGCGCGTGCGCGACGTGGACCTTTGGAAGGCGCCGTTGGTTCGCGTGGGTCAGCCGGTCACCGAGGCGCGCGACCGGGCCGCCGAATCCGAGGTCCCGTACCCGCTGGTGGTCGACGAGTCCGGACGCCCGCTGGGCTGGCTGAACGAGCGGGCCATCAGCGGCGACAGGGTCGAGAGCCAGCGGCTGTCCAAGCCCGACCCGATCCTCGACTACGACACCGTCCTTCGCGACGCGCTCTCCGACCTGCTCGCCGAAGAGGTCCAGTACGGCCCCGTCGTGAACGATCGGGGCGAGATCACCGGGGTCCTCTCGATCGAGATCCTCAGCCACGTCCTGCGCACCGATCCCGAGCAGGTCCCGAGCGGGGCCGACGCCCTGTGACCGCGCTTCTCGCCCAGGTCGAGATCCGGGAGCGCACCGAGGACTCCTGCGTCGCCGACAACGGCTTCTGCCCGGAGTGGATCGCGGACAACTTCGACCGTTACCTGAGCCCGTTCTGGGAGCACGTCGTGCTCACCGGCGTGGCCATGGCGATCGGCTTCGTGATCGCCTTCACGCTGGCGCTCGTGGCCTACCGCCGGCGCTGGCTGATCAACCCGATCACCCAGGTCACCGGGGTGCTCTACACGATCCCCAGCATCGCGGCCTTCTTCCTGCTGCTGCCGATCACCGGCCGCGGCTTCACCACGGCGATCGTCGCGCTGGTGGCCTACGTGCTGCTGATCATCTTCCGCAACGTGCTCACCGGGCTCGACAACGTTCCCGAGGAGACCAAGGACGCCGGTCGCGGGATGGGCCTCACCGACCAGCAGCTGCTGTGGCGGGTGGAGGTGCCGCTGGCGCTGCCCGAGATCATGGCCGGCCTGCGTATCGCGGTGACCACCACGGTCGGCCTGGCCACGCTGGCCTTCTTCGCCGGCGCCGGCGGCCTCGGCGAGCAGATCTTCGCCGACATCACGTTCAAGTCCAACGTGATCGTGGCCGGCGGCCTCGCGGTGCTCCTGGCCGCGGTGCTCGACGGCCTCATCCTGCTGGTGCAGCGGGCCATCACGCCCTGGACACGGGCGGCGGCGGCGCGATGAGCGGCACGATCGCCTTCCTAGGCCAGTTCGGCGACGCCGTCGACTTCATCTTCAACGAGCGCGAGTCGCCCGCGGGCGGCAGCCAGGTGGGCGGCCTGTCCGAGCTCTGGGAGCTGACCTGGGAGCACCTGAAGCTGTCGGGGGTGGCGATGGCCATCGCCTGCGCGCTGTCGATCCCGCTGGGCCTCTGGCTGGGCCACATCGGCAAGGGCGGCTTTCTGGCCATCAACGCGTCCAACGTGGGGCGTGCTGTGCCGAGCCTCGCGCTGATCGCCTTCTTCGTGGCCTACATCGGCGTCGGCTTCACCAACCTCACGCTCGCGCTGGTGCTGCTGGCCATCCCGCCGATCCTCACCAACGCCTACACGGGGGTGCGGCAGGTGGATCGCGACACGGTCGACGCCGCGCGCGGCATGGGCATGACCGGAGCGCAGATCGTGCGCCGGGTGGAACTGCCGCTCGCGCTGCCGCTGATCTTCGGCGGAATCCGCATCTCGGCCGTGAACGTGATCGCCACCGCCACGATCGCCCCGCTGGCAGGCGTGGTCACGCTCGGCGATCCGATCATCAACGTCAACACCTACGGCGACGAGGGCAGGCTGGCGGCGGCGATCATCGTCGCTCTCCTGGCCGTCGCCACAGAGGTCCTGCTCGGGCTGGTGCAACGCGCCGTCACGCCGCGGGGCCTGAAGCTAGAGGACGGCGGCAATACTCGTCGCCTCGCGATTCCCACCAGAAGGAGGGAAGCCACAACGTGAAAAAGCAACGCTGGCTGATGCTGCTCATGCTGCTGGTAGCGGCTCTCACCCTCGCCGCCTGCGGCGACGACGATGACGACGACGGCGGCGGCGGGGATGCCGGCTCCACATCGGAAGAGGCGCCCAGCGGTCAGATCCAGTCCAACCCCGAGAACGGCTCCACCACGCTCACCATCGGGTCGAAGAACTTCACCGAGCAGAAGGTCCTCGGGGAGATCTACGCCCAGGCGCTCGCGGCCGCCGGCTACGAGGTCGAGACCGAGCTCAATCTCGGCGACGAGAAGACCGCCCTGAAGGCGCTGGAGAGCGGCGAGATCAGCGCCTACCCGGAGTACACCGGAACCGCGCTGCTGTCCTTCTTCGGGGTCAAGGCCGATGCGCTTCCGAGCGACGAGGACAAGGCCTATGAGCAGGCCAAGCAGGGCTTCGCCGACAAGGATCTGACCGCCCTGCCCCCCACCCCGTTCGTGAGCTCGAACGAGGTGGCGGTGACCAAGGAGACCGCCGACAAGCTGGGCCTGCAGAAGATCTCGGACCTCGAGGGCAAGTCACAGGATCTGACCCTCTACGGAACCCCGGAGTGCCGGCAGCGGCTCGACTGCCTGCTCGGGCTGCAGGAGGTCTACGGACTCGACTTCAAGAAGTTCGTGCCCGTCGACATCGCCCTGCGTCACGAGGTGCTGAGCAAGGGCCAGGCCGATGTCTCGATCGTGTTCACCACCGACCCTCAGAACAAGCGCGAGGGCTTCGTGCTGCTCGAGGACGACAAAGGCATGTTCCCGCCTTACAACTCGACGCTCGTCGTGCGCAACGACGTGGTCGAGAAGGCCGGGCCGGACATGCCCGAGACCGTCGACCTGGTCAGCAAGGGCCTGACCGACGAGGTCATGCAGGAGCTGAACGCGCGCGTCGACCTCGACAAGGAGACGCCCGAGGCGGTGGCCGGCCAGTACCTCTCGGAGACCGGGCTGACCGGGAGCTAGGCGGACGGGCGGGCGCTGGGAGCCCCCGCGGGCCGCGGGTAGTCTCGACCGGAGATGGAATCGGTCTGGGACTACCCGCGGCCACCCGCCCTCGAGCCGTCCTCACGCAGGGCCCGGGTTGAGCACGGCGGTGTCGTGATCGCCGACTCCGAGCGCGCCCTTCGGGTGCTCGAGACCAGCCAGCCGCCGGCCATCTACATCCCCCCGGACGACGTCCGCATGGATCTGCTCGCGCCACACCCCCGCCGCACGGTCTGCGAATGGAAGGGCCAGGCTCGCTACTGGACGGTCAACGGTGCCGAGGCCGCGGCCTGGTCCTATCCCGAACCGGTGGCCCGCTACGCCGGGCTGCGCGACCACGTCGCCTTCTATCCCCAGCGCGTCGCGGCCTGCTACCTCGATGACGAGCGGGTAGATCCGAACGCCGGCGACTTCTACGGTGGCTGGATCACCGCGGACATCACCGGGCCGTTCAAGGGCGGTCCGGGCACGGCCGGCTGGTAGCGCGCGATCGCGGCCGCGCGGGCTTGATCCTGCGCGCCATCCAGGCGTCGAGGTGCTCCAGGTGCTTGCGTCCTGAGGTCAGCGAGTAGGCGATCAGCGCGACGATGAACAGCGTGTAGCCGCTCACCTGACCGGTGTCGGCGAAGTCCCATGCACCGAGCGCGACGATGCCGAGCGTGTCCAGCACGACGCCCACCACGAACAGACGGGTGATCCCCTCCATCCCGTAGCGGTAGCGCAGGACGAGGAAGGTCGCCAGCATCAGCCAGAAGCCGGCTTCCAATGCAAGGGCGAGAATCCACTTGACGTCCATCGCTGTTTTATATCAAACGTTCGGTATAAGCTCAAGGATCTTATGCCCAAGATCGTCGATCATGAGCAGCGTCGCGCCGAGCTGGCCGCGGCGGTCTGGCGCCTCGTCTCCAGCGAGGGCGTCGAAGCGCTGACGGTGCGCCGGGTGGCCGCCGAGGCGGGCCGGTCGACGGGCGCTCTCGTTCACTACTTCCCCGACAAGGAAGAGCTGACCCTGTTCGCGTTCCGCACCGTCGCCGACCGCATGAGCCGGCGGATAGCCGCGGCGGCCGAACGGACGGCGGATCCGCTCGAGCTGTTGCGGGCGATGCTGCTGGAAGGTCTTCCACTCGACGCCGAGCGGCGCGCCGAGGTGCGGGTCTGGTTTGCCGGCCTGGGCCTCGCGCTCACCCGGCCGGAGCTGGCCAAGGCCCACCGGGTGGCCTACCGCGCCTGGCGCTCCGGCCTGGCCGAGGTCATGCGCGACGCACAGCGCGAAGGCTTGCTGGGCCCAGCGCTCGATGCCGAGCGCGAGGCGGCGGAGCTCGTGGCGCTCGTAGACGGGCTCGCGGTGCAGGCCTCGTTCGAGCGGCGGACGTTCACCGCCGAGCGCCTGACCGAGCTCGTCGACGCCCACCTGCGACGGCTCGTAGTAGCGTCGAAGCGGTGAGCGCCGAGCCACTTCGCTTCGAGGGCGGTGCGCTGCTGGTCCTCGACCAACGGGCCCTGCCCGCCGACGAGACCTGGATCCGCTGCGACACCGCGGCGCAGGTGGCCGACTGCATCAGCGGCATGGCCGTGCGCGGAGCACCCGCCATCGGAGTGGCGGCCGCCTACGGCATGGCCCTTGCCGCGGAGCAGGGCGAGGACCTCGAGGCGGCAGCGGGCATCCTGCGCGCCACCCGCCCGACGGCCGTCAATCTCGGCTGGGCGCTCGACCGCGCTCTGGAGGAAGCCGTCCGCGAGCGCGGCTCGCTGCTCGACCTGGCCGAGGATCTGCACCGCCGCCAGGACGAGGCCGACCGGCGTCTGTCCGAGCTCGGGGCCGAGCGCTTCGCGCCCGGAGACCGCGCACTCACCCACTGCAACGCCGGAGCCCTGGCCACGGCCGGCTACGGCACCGCCTGCGGAGTGCTCCGCTCGGCCTGGGACAACGGACGGCTGGCTCAGGTGTGGGTCGACGAGACGCGCCCGCTGCTGCAGGGCGCGCGGCTGACCGCCTGGGAGCTGCGCCGAGCGGGCATCCCCCACCGGGTGGTGGCGGACTCGGCCGCAGGCTCGCTGCTGGCGCGCGGCGAGGTGGACCGGGTCGTGGTGGGCGCCGACCGCATCGCCGCCAACGGCGACGTGGCCAACAAGATCGGCACCTATCCGCTGGCCGTGCTGGCCGCCCGCCACGAGGTGCCGTTCTATGTGGCCGCGCCGCTGTCCACGATCGATCCCGCCACGGAGAGCGGCCTGGGCATACCGATCGAGGAGCGCGACCCGGCCGAGGTGACCGTGGACGGCCAGGCCTACAACCCCGCCTTCGACGTGACCCCGGCAGAGCTCGTCACCGCCATCTTCACCGAGGCGGGCGTGCTCGAATCCCCCTATCAGCAGTCGATCCGGCGTGTCGCTCCGGGCTGAGGTCGTCGCGGCCGCGCGCGAGATGCTGCGGCTCGGGCTGGTGGCAGGCACGGCGGGCAACGTGAGCGCCCGTGAGGGCGAGCTGGTCCACATCACGCCCGCCGGGCTGGACTACCCGGATATGACCGACGCCGACCTCGTCACCCTGTCGACTAGCGGCGAGCTGGTGGCGGGCGAGCGTGCGCCTTCGAGCGAGCGGCGAGTGCATCTCGCCGTCTACCGGGCGCGGCCCGACGTGGCCGCGATAGTGCACACCCACAGTGTGCACGCCACCGCCTGGAGCTTCCTGGGCGAATCGCTCGACACGGGAACCGAGGAGATCGAGGCCCGCGCCGGTGGGCCGGTGCAGACTGCGCCCTACGGGCCGACCGGCTCCGATGAGATTGCCGGGCACGCGCTGGAGGCTCTGGCGGGACGCCGGGCGGCGCTGCTGGCCCGTCACGGCGCATTGACGGTCGGCGCCACGCCGGCCGACGCGCTGCTCACCGCCCAGGTGCTGGAGCGCCAGGCGCAGCTGGCCTGGCTGCTCCGCGGCCCGCCCAGGTAGCGTGACGCAACGCACACAAGTGCAGCGCTGCGCGCGACACGCTTCAGATGTGCTCAGGCGCCTTCCAGACGGAGCCCCGATCCTGATCCGGCCGATCCGCGCGGACGACAAGCGCATGCTGGAGAACGGGCTGCGGCACCTTTCGGAGGAGAGTGTGCAGCGGCGCTTCCTCACACCCAAGAGCAGCTTCAGCCGGGCGGAGCTGCGATACCTGACCGAGGTGGACGGCCGCGATCATGTGGCACTGGTGGCTGAGTATCCGGCTGAGCCGGTCCGCCGCCTGATCGCGGTCGCTCGCTTCGTTCGTCTTCACGACGACCCCGACGCGGCTGATGTGGCCATCGTGGTGGCGGACGACTGGCAGGGCCGCGGAGTCGGCTCGCTGCTCTCCGAGTTGCTGGCCGCACGCGCGCGCGGGCGGCGCATCCGCCGTTTCAGCGCCACCATCGCGGCCGACAATGTGCCGGCGCACCGCCTGATGCGCAAGCTGACCGACCACCTCGAGCAGCGTCACTCCGGGAGCGGCGTCAGCGAGATGGTCCTCGACCTCGCAGCCTGAAGCAGCGGCTAGCTGACGGTCCAGGTGTCGCCCGAATGGAGCAACTCGTGGAGCTGCTCCTGCCCCACGCCCTCGTGGGTCCTCTCCAGCTCGAGCGCCAGCTCCTGCCCGTAGACCGGGCGGGAGATCGAGCGGAACACGCCGATCGGCGTGGGGCCGGTGGGGCGGGAGGCCAGGTGGGCCAGTTCGAAGGCCAGGCTGGGCTCGGGGCGCTGGGCGTCGTGGACGAGGATCGCGTCCTCCCCCACCTCGGCCACGTCGACGAACTCGAGGCGGCCGTCGGCCCCGCGCGCCACGCCTCGCTCACTCTCGGCGCCGAAGCGGATCGGCTCGCCGTGCACCAACCGGATCTGGTTGAGCTCCCTCTGTCCCTTGGCCCGGACGGCGTCGAAGGCGCCGTCGTTGAAGACGTTGCAGTTCTGATAGATCTCCACCAGCGACGTGCCCTCGTGTGCCGCGGCGGCGCGCAGGATCTCGGCCATGTGCGACTTGTCGGTGTCGACGGTGCGCGCGACGAACGAGGCCTCGGCTCCCAGCGCCAGCGAAACGGGATTGAAGGGGTGGTCCTGGGAGCCGAACGGGGTGGACTTCGTGACCTTGCCCTCCTCGCTGGTGGGCGAGTACTGGCCCTTCGTCAGACCATAGATCTGGTTGTTGAAGAGCAGGATCTTGAGGGGCACGTTGCGGCGCAGGGCGTGGATCAGGTGGTTGCCGCCGATCGAGAGGGCGTCGCCGTCGCCGGCCACCACCCAGACCGACAGGTCGGGCCGCGAGGTCGCCACGCCGGTGGCCAGCGCGGGCGCCCGCCCGTGGATGCCGTGCATCCCGTAGGTGTCCATGTAGTAGACGAAGCGCCCGGCGCAGCCGATGCCGGTGACGAACACGATCTTGTCCGGCGCAATGCCGAGATCGGGCATGAAGGACTGCACCGAGGCGAGCACGGCGTAGTCGCCGCAGCCCGGGCACCAGCGCGTCTCCTGGTCGGAGGAGAAATCCGCTTTGGTGAGCTTCAAGACGTCGCCGCCGTTGGCGCCATGCCCGTTGTGGCCCTTGTCGGCCGTCATCCGATGCGCTCCTCGATCTGCTCGATCATGTCGCGGGTGAAGATCGGCAGGCCGTCGACCTTCGTGTAGCTCTCCACATCGAGCAGGTACTCGGCGCGCAGGACCTTTACCAGCTGGCCCAGGTTCATCTCGGGGACGAGTACCCGCTCGTAGCTGCGCAGCACGTCCTCGGTGTTGCCGGGCAGCGGGTTGAGGTGCTTGACGTGGGCGGTGGCGAGCTTGAGCTGCTTCTCACGCCGAAGGCGCCGGGCGGCGCCCTGGATCGCGCCGTAGCTCGAGCCCCAGCCCAGCACCAGCAGCGTGGCGTCGCCGTCGGGGTCGTCCACCTCGATGTCGGGCACCTTCACCCGCGCGATCCGCTCCGCGCGCAGGTAAGTCATGTGCTCGTGATTGTCGGACGCGTACGAGATGTTCCCGCTGCCGTCCTCCTTCTCGAGGCCCCCGATCCGGTGGCGAAGGCCGGGCGTGCCGGGCACCGCCCAGGGGCGCGCGAGCTTGCCGTCGCGCGCGTAGGGCATGAAGCCGGTGGGATCAGTCGCGAAGGCGGGGTCGATCGTGGGAAGGCTCGCCACCTCCGGCAGCTTCCAGGGCTCCGAGGAGTTGGCCAGGAAGGTGTCGCTGAGCAGGATCACCGGGGTGCGGTGGGTGATCGCGATGCGGGCGGCTTCGATGGCGGAGTGGAAGCAGTCCGACGGAGTGGAGGGTGCCACCACCGGGAGGGGCGACTCGCCGTGGCGCCCGTACAGGGCCAGCATCAGGTCGGCCGCCTCGGTCTTCGTGGGCATGCCCGTGGAGGGGCCCGCACGCTGGACGTCGACCACCAGCAGGGGCAGCTCGTAGGCCACCGCCAGCCCGATCGTCTCCGCCTTCAGGTCCATGCCCGGGCCGCTCGTGGCCGTGACCCCCAGATGGCCGGCGAAGGCGGCGCCCAGCGCCATGTTCACCGCGGCTATCTCGTCCTCGGCCTGCACCGTGCGCACGCCCAGCTTCTGGTAGCGCGACAGCGCGTGGAGCACCTCGGAGGCTGGCGTTATCGGATAGCTCGCGTAGAAGAGCTGCAGGCCGGACTGGATGCTCGCCGCGATCAGCCCGTAGGCCAGCGCCTGCGTGCCGTTGACGTTGCGGTACGTACCGGGAGGCGCGGGCGCCGGGTCGATCTCGTAGTGCACGGCGAGCAGCTCAGCCGTCTCGCCGAAGTTGTAGCCGGCACGGAAGGCGGCCAGGTTGGCCGCCGCCAGCTGCGGCTTCTCGGAGAACTTGGCCTCCACCCAGGCCACCGTGGGCTCGGTGGGGCGTCCGTACATCCAGGACACCAGCCCGAGGGCGAACAGGTTCTTGCAGCGTGCGGCGTCGCGCGGCGTGATCCCGTCGATCTCCTCGGTGGCCCTCACGGTCATCGAGGTCATGGGCACGCGGAAGACGCTGTAGTCGTCGAGCGACTCGTTCTCCAGTGGATTCGACTCGTAGCCGGCCTTGCGCAGATTGTGGTCGGTGAAGCCGTCCTCGTTGACGATCACCGTGCCGCCCTTCTCGACCGTCCCCACGTTGGTGATGAGCGCGGCCGGGTTCATGGCCACGAGCACGTTGGGATGGTCGCCCGGCGTGAGGATGTCACGGGAGGCGAAGTGGATCTGGAAGGCCGAGACGCCGTGCGGCGTGCCCGCCGGCGCGCGGATCTCGGCGGGGAAGTCGGGGAGCGTGGCGAGGTCGTTGCCCACCACGGCGGTGGCGTCCGTGAAGCGGCTGCCCGTCAGTTGCATGCCGTCACCCGAGTCGCCGGCGAACCGGACGACCACGCGATCGAGCTTCTCGACGGTCTTTTCGTCCATGACACGACCCCTGCGGCAGGCCGGACCCCGAGTGTATCCAGGCGGGCGGCCGGGCCCTCGGCCTCAGCGGCGCAGCAGCGGAGGCGGCCTCCAGCGCCCACTCAGCACGCTGCGTTCGGGCTCGTACAGGCGTAGGGCGAGACGCAGGCTCCCGCGGGGCGCAGGCAGCCAGTTGGCCCGAGCGACGGGGTCGCGCGGCGGCCGGTTCTGGATGTGGAGCGTGAGCGAGCCGTCGCGCGCGCGGCGCAGCCCCTTGGTGCGGTCGCCGATCGCGTAGCGGTCGATCGGGTTGTCCACGAGATAGGGGCCGTCGTCGTACATGGTCAAGGACCAAAAGGCACCCACCGGCGGCAGCTCGCCGCGCGGGAACCGGAGCGTGTAGCGGTGGCGCCCGCTCAACGCGCGACCGCGCGAATCCGTGAGCGCGACCGGATAGACGGTCTCGCGCCGCGTGTTGGCGCCCAGGGCGCCGCGGGCGATCACGGCCCGCCCCAGCCAGTTGCGCCCGTAGTCGCCGATGTAGGTCCCGGGCAGGAGCCAGCCGTTGTTGGCGCCGGCGCTGGCGCGCCTCTCGCGCTGCTCGGCGCGGATGATGAGCCGGCTGCCGGCCCTTACCCCCGCCTCGAGCGCCGCGCGCACGGAGTCCGGCGCGTCTGAGCTCGGCGTGCGGCCGGCGCCGATTCCCGCGCGCGCAAGGACCCGCAGGAGGCAGGCGTCACCGCCGGGGGCGGGATTCTCGGCTAGCGCCGTGCCCAGCGCGTCGAGGAAGCCGAGTCCCGACGGCAGGCTGAGCGGCGGTGTGGCGGGGAAGCCGGCGAGCAGGATCGGCACCCCCCGCCCGCCGCCGGCCCAGGAGGCCAGCGGGGTGGCGGTATACCCGCCCATGAGCTGGGTCACGGCGGGCAGGTCCTGGGGGCTGCGCACCAGCGTACGGCCGAGCACCCAGACCAGTTTGGTGGGACTCTCGATGCGGCGGACCCCCGCGGGCAGGGGGCCGCTGAAGTCAGGCCCGGCGATCGCGTAAGAGCCGGCCCGGGTGCCCGTCGTGCGGCGCCCGATGTAGGAGATGGTGTTCGAGTAGGCGTCGAGCAGCTGGATCACGTAGTAACGCCCGGCCGTGTCCGGAACGTCGATCACCAGGGGTTCGCGATCGAGGTTCAGGCGGCCGACCGTGTAGGTCGTGTCGTGGTTCGGCAGCACTACCGCCTTCGACTCCGGGGTTGCCAGCGTCCCAATGCTCACGAGCTGGTTCTCGGGAAAGCGCTGCACGGTCTGGCGGACCGAGACCGGTGCGAGGCCATAGACATAGGCGGCCAACCCGGCGCTGAAGGCCCGCCGGCTCGCGCCGCCGCCGCCGTGGCGCCGCTCGGCGCGGGCCGCCTGGGCCCGGTAGAAGCGGGTGAGACCGCCCGAGGGAGGGCCGAACGCGCAGGCGGGGATGCTCGCCTCGGCCGCCTGAGCCGGCGCGCCGGGCTCCGTGCCGGCCGCAGTGGCGCTGCCCGCGCCGAGGAGGGTGGCGAGGCAGGCGGCGATGGGCACGAAACGGCGCAGCACGGCGGGCAGGGTAACCAGTCGGCGCAGGCGCCGGTGGGGCGCGCCGTGCTTTGTGCTGGGATAGAGTGCCGCGCCC
Organism: uncultured Thermoleophilaceae bacterium; assembly: GCA_963813495.1. Classification (GTDB taxonomy): domain Bacteria; phylum Actinomycetota; class Thermoleophilia; order Solirubrobacterales; family Thermoleophilaceae; genus JACVRW01. The sequence continues at coordinate 180,190 of CAWEZC010000010.1, read as the reverse complement.
CCGATGCCTGGCTCGCACCTATGAACGTCTCAGTACCTAAGGAAGTCGCAGCGGGCGAAACCCGCGTGGCGCTGGTGCCCGAGGTGGCCCGGCGGCTCATCCGCAGCGACATCCAGGTCACCGTCGAAGCCGGCGCGGGCGCGGCTGCCCACCAGCCGGACGAGGCCTACGTCGAGGCCGGCGCCGGTGTGGGTGACGGCTACGGCGGCGACGTGGTGGCCAAGGTCGCTGCGCCGAGCGCGGAGGAGATCGGCCGCCTCGGCCGGGGAGCGGTGCTGATCGCCTTTCTGCAACCGCTGACCGCGGGGGACAGCGTGCGCGGCCTGGCCGACGCCGGGGTCACCAGCTTCGCCATGGAGGCCATCCCGCGCATCACTCGGGCGCAGTCGATGGACGCCCTCTCCTCCCAGGCGACCGTGGCCGGCTACCGCGCGGCTCTGCTGGCCGCACAGGGGCTGCCGCGCTTCTTCCCGATGCTGACCACGGCCGCCGGCACCGTGCGGCCCGCCAAAGTGCTCGTGCTGGGCGCGGGCGTGGCCGGCCTGCAGGCGATAGCCACGGCGCGCCGGCTGGGCGCGATCGTCCAGGCCTTCGACGTGCGCTTGGCGGTGAAAGAGCAGATCGAGTCGCTCGGGGCGCGCTTCCTCGAGCTCGACATGGGACTCGAGGATGCCGAGGCCGCCGGCGGCTACGCGCGCCAGCTGACCGAGGAGGAACAGGCCAAGCAACGTGACCTGCTCGCGGTCCAGATTGGTCAGATGGACGCAGTCATCTCCACCGCCGCGGTGCCCGGTCGCCGCGCGCCTCTGCTGGTGACCGAGCAGGCCGTCAGGAACATGAAGCCGGGGTCGGTGATCGTAGACCTGGCCGCGGAGACCGGCGGCAACTGCGAGCTGACCGAGGCGGGTGAGACCGTCGTCCGCGAGGGCGTGAGCATCATCGGACCGGTGAACCTGCCGGCCTCGATGCCCGATCACGCCTCGTCGCTCTACGCCCGCAACGTCCAGTCGCTGCTCGAGCTGATGAACGACGACGGCGAGCTCAAGCTGGATTTCGAGGACGAGATCATCAAGGGGGCCTGCATCACTCACGAGGGGCAGATCGTCCATGAGGGCGCGAAGGCGGCGGCGGGGGTGACCGCGTAGCAATGGACCTGCTCACCGAGCTCACCATCCTGGTCCTCGCCGCCTTCGTCGGCTTGGAAGTCATCTCGAAGGTGCCGAACACCCTGCACACGCCGCTGATGTCGGCCACCAATGCCATCCACGGCATCGTGCTGCTCGGCGGCCTGCTGCTGATCGGCGAGACCGAGGGCTTCCTCAACGAGCTGCTGCTGGTGATCGCGATCGCCTTCGGCACTATCAACATCGTCGGTGGCTTCCTCGTCACCGACCGCATGCTCGAGATGTTCAAGCAGCGCAGGCCCCCGCCCGAGCAGAAGACGGTCGAGGAGGAGCCCGCGCCCCTCGAGGAAGCCGCGTGACGTACACGGCGAGCTTCTTCCAGGACCCCGACTTCATCCGGGTCCTCTACATCGTCGCCTTCGTCCTGTTCATCCTGGGCCTGCGGCTGCTCAACCATCCGCGGACCGCGCGCCGGGGCAACATGGTGGCCGCGGTGGGCATGGCCTTCGCCGTGGTGGGCACGCTGCTCTACGACTTCGTCGGCGACTACGGGCTGATCGCCGTGGGCATCGTGGCCGGCACGGCAGTGGGAGTGCCCGCGGCGCGCAGCGTGAAGATGACCGCCATGCCGCAGATGGTGGCGCTGTTCAACGGCGTCGGCGGCGGAGCGGTGGCCCTGATCGCCTTCGTGGAGTACCGCGACTCGCTCGAACTGCTGGGAGGCAACCCCGAGCTGGAGACGCTCATCCCGATACTGCTCGCGGCGATCATCGGCTCCGTCTCCTTCTGGGGCTCGCTCATCGCGTTCGGCAAGCTGCAGGAGGTCCTCCCGGGGCGCCCGATCCAGCTGCCCGGCCAGCAGGTCATCAATATGCTGCTGCTCGCTGCGGTGGTGGCCTGCGCGGTGGCGATCGCCGCCGGCAGCGAGTCCGAGCTCCTGTTCCTGGCCATCCTGATCGGGGCGGCGATCCTCGGGAACCTGTTCGTGCTGCCGATCGGCGGGGCCGACATGCCGGTCGTCATCTCGCTGCTCAACGCCTTCACCGGGCTGAGCGCGGCGGCGGCCGGCATGGCGCTGGACAACGTGGCCCTGATCGTGGGCGGCATGCTCGTGGGCGCGTCGGGCTCGATCCTGACCGCCCAGATGGCCGAGGCCATGAACCGCTCGATCGTGAACATCTTCGCCGGCGGCTTCGGCGGCGTGACCACCGCTGCCGCCGCCGGCGACGGCGAGCAGAAGCCCGTGCGCTCCACTAGCGCAGCGGATGTGGCGATCCAGCTCGCCTATGCGTCCAAGGTCGTGGTCGCTCCCGGCTACGGCATGGCGGTAGCGCAGGCCCAGCACACCGTGCGCGAGCTGGCCGACGAGCTCGAGAAGCGCGGCATAGAGGTCGACTACGCCATCCACCCGGTGGCCGGCCGCATGCCCGGCCACATGAACGTGCTCCTCGCCGAGGCCGACGTGCCCTACGAGAATCTCATGGAGATGGACGAGATCAACCCCGAGTTCCCGCAGACCGACGTGGCGCTCGTGATCGGAGCCAACGACGTGACCAACCCCGCGGCGCGCGAGGACGAGGGCTCCCCCATATACGGCATGCCGATCCTCGACGTGGACAAGGCCGCTCAGGTGATCGTGCTCAAGCGCTCGATGAACACCGGCTTTGCGGGCATCGACAACCCGCTCTTCTACAACGAGAACACGGCGCTGCTGTTCGGGGACGCCAAAGAATCGGTGGGAGCCGTGCTTGCGGAGGTCAAGGACCTGTAGCTGAGTGGGCCCGCTCTTGACTTCAAGTTCACTTGAACTTGTAAGGTTCGCTCCGAGACCGGATCAGATGCCGAGGAGGCGCTTGTGAGCCCGCACCCCACCGCCAGTCAGCAGATCACCGCAGAGGTCACGTCATGGCCGGGAGTCGAGGCCGGAGACGGTGAGCGGGGCGAGTTCGCCTTCAAGGTGGGCCGTAAGGAGATCGGCCACCTGCACGGGGACCGCACGGCCCACTTCGGCTTCCCCAAGGAGGTCTGGACCGTCCTCTTCGAGGAGGGCCGGGTGGACTACCACCCCGTCTTCCCCGGCAAGCCGGGCTTCGGCGCACGCCGCATCGAGAACGAGGACGACGTGCGCGACGTGATCGACATCATGCGTATCAACTACGACCGCGTCGTGGCTCGTCACGGTCTGCCGGAGAGCGTCACTTCGTAGCCGTTCGGCGGTACTTCGCGACGGCTAGCGGCGCGAAGATCGCGATCAGGACGAAGCACCAGACGACGGCCAGCCAGATACTGTCGCCCGCCGGGGCGTCGAGCCAGAGCGCTCGCATGGCGTCCACCACGACGCTGACCGGGTTGGCGTCGGCGACCGTCTCCAGCCATGACGGCATCGACTCGACAGGTACGAAGGCCGACGAGATGAAGGTGATCGGGAAGATCAGCGTGAAGCCCAGCCCGTTGGCCGCCTCCGGCGAGGACACCGACAGCCCGATCAGGGCGAAGATCCAGGAGAAGGCGAAACCGAACAGCAGCAGCAGACCGAATCCGGCCAGCACCTGAAGGACGCCCGCATCGAAGCCGAAGCCGATGATCAGGCCGGTGACGAGCAGCACGGCGATCGAGATCGAGTTGGTCACGACGTCGGCGAGCGTGCGGCCCGCCAGCACCGAGGCCCGCGCCGTGGGGAGCGAGCGGAAGCGGTCGATCAGGCCCTTGTTCAGATCCTCGGCCAGGCCGAGGGCGGTGACAAAGCCGCCGAACGCGATGTTCTGGACGATGATCCCCGGGATCAGGAAGTCCACGTAGTCGTAGCCCGGCGTGGAGATCGCCCCGCCGAAGACGTAGACGAACAGCAGCACGAACATGACCGGCTGGATCGTGAAGCCGAGCAGCAGGTCGGGGTTGCGCGGCAGGCGCACGAGATTGCGCTCCGCCATGACCATCGTGTCGGGCACCAGGCGGGTCATGCCGCCACCTCCGTTCGGTCGTCCTCCTGCCGGTCTGCTTCGCCCGGCTCGCTGAGCTCGGCGGCGTGGCCGGTGAGCGAGAGGAACACGTCGTCCAGCCCGGGCCGGCGCACCGCGATGTCGTCGACCCCGACTCCTGCGCGGTCGAGTCGGCGCGCAGCCTCCATGATCGCGCCGCTGCGCTCCTGGACCGTCACGCGCACGACGTCGTGCTCGCTCTGCGGCGCCTCGTCGGTCATGTCCGCCAGCGCGGCCTCCGCGGCTGCCGCGGCCGCCGGGTGGGTCAGCCTCACCTCGACGCGCTCACCGCCCACGCGGTCCTTGAGCTCGTCCGCCGTGCCGTCGGCGATCACCCTGCCCCGGTCGATCACGGCGATGCGGTGGGCGAGCCGGTCGGCCTCGTCGAGGTACTGCGTGGTCAGCAGCACGGTCGTACCCTCGGCCACCAGGTCCTCGATCGTCTCCCACAGGTCGATGCGGCTGCGCGGATCCAGGCCCGTGGTGGGCTCGTCGAGGAAGAGCACGGGCGGACGCGCCACCAGGGCGGCCGCGAGGTCCAGGCGCCGGCGCATGCCGCCGGAGTAGGTCTTGGCCACACGGTCGCCGGCCTCGGCCAGCGCAAAGCCGTCGAGCAGCTCCCGGGCGCGCGTGCGGGCCGCCCGGCGCGGCTCGCCGTAGAGGCGGCCCACCATGACCAGGTTCTCGACGCCCGTGAGGTTGTCGTCGACGGCTGCGTACTGTCCGGCGAGCCCGATGCGGGCGCGCAGTGCGGTCGCGTCCTCGACCACATCGAGTCCCGCCACCCGCGCGCTGCCGCCGTCCGGCGCCAGCAGTGTGGTGAGGATGCGCACGGCCGTGGTCTTGCCGGCGCCATTGGGGCCCAGCACTCCGAGGACGGTGCCCGGCGCCGCCTCGAGATCGATGCCGTCGAGGGCGCGCACGGAACCGTACGACTTGACCAGGCCGGTTACCGAGATGGCCGGGCCGGTGCTCGTTTCAGTGGTTGGCATGCCGGTACTCTGGCAAGCATTTAGGCCAGCTTCTGTCCTAAGAATGGTGGACTATGGGCTCATGGCCGAGACCACGTCCAGCCGGCTGCTCACGCTGCTCTCGCTCCTCCAGGGACGCCGCGACTGGCCGGGCAACGAGCTCGCCGGCCGCCTCGGCGTGTCCGGGCGCACGATCCGGCGCGACGTGGAGCGGTTGCGTGGGCTGGGATACCCGGTCGACTCGATGACGGGGCCGGCGGGCGGCTATCAGCTGCGGGCGGGCACGGCGATGCCGCCGCTGCTGCTCGACGACGAGGAGGCGATCGCCATCGCGGTCGGGCTGCGCACGGCAGCGGGCGGCTCGGTCGCCGGAATCGAGGAGACCTCGGTGCGCGCGCTGGTGAAGCTCGAGCAGGTGCTCCCATCCCACCTGCGCCGGCGCGTACGCGCGCTGCAGACGGCGACGACCACCCTTCCCCTGCCCGGCGGCCCGCAGGTGGACGCCCAGCACCTCACGGTCATCGCCGCGGCCTGTCGCGATCAGGAGCGCCTGCGCTTCGCCTACACCGCCCGTGATGATGCCGATTCCCGCCGCGAGGTCGAGCCGCACTCGCTCGTGAACGCGGGGCGGCGCTGGTACCTCGTGGCCTGGGATTGCGGACGGGCCGGCTGGCGGACGTTTCGCGTCGACCGGTTGGCGAGGCCGTCGTCCAGCGGCGTGCGCTTCGAGCCGCGCACGCTGCCGGCCACGGACGCCGCCAGCTACGTGGGCCAGAGCCTGGCGGCGGCGCCCGCCCGCTTCGAGGCGCGCGTGACCGTGCAGGCCCCTGCGGAGGAGGTGCGAGCGCGCCGCTGGCTGGGAGGCACGGTCGAGCCCATCGACGACGAGCACTGCCTCTTGTGCACGAGCGACGACAACCTCGACTGGCTGGCCATGCGGGTCGCGATGGTGGGCCACGAGTTCGAGGTCCACGAGCCACCCGAGCTGATCGAGCGCCTGCGCGACGTGAGCGGCCGGATCACCCGGGCCACGGGCTGAGATTCCGGCGCCGTTTTCCGGGTACTCGTCAGGGATGAGCATCGCGGCCGAGGCGCGCACGCGAAACAGGTCGCCGCTGGAGCCGGTGGTGGCGGCCCTCGAGTCCGCGACGGCTCTCGACCCCGCGGCCAAGACGGTGGCGAGGGTCGCGCGTAGGGCCCTTTCTCCGCGCGCGCTCAAGGAGGCGGTGAGCGGAACCTGGCTGGGGCACGCCGTGCATCCGCTCTTGACCGACGTCGTGATCGGCTCCTTCGTGAGCGCATCCGTGCTCGACGTGATCGGTGGCGAGGGAAGCGAGCGGGCCAGCGAGCGCCTGATTGCCGTGGGCATGGCGGCCTATCCCCCCACGGCGCTGACGGGCGTCAGCGACTGGTCCGACACCGAAGCGGGAGACCCCGGCGCGCGGCGGGTCGGCATCGTCCATGCCGCGTCCAATGCGCTCGCGCTCTCGTTGTACGGCGCGTCGCTGGTGGCCCGGCGGCGGGGAGCCCGGCGACGCGGCGCCCTCTTGGGGGCGGGCGGCGCCACCGCGCTCATGGCCGGCGGCTACCTCGGCGGCCACCTGACCCTCGTAAAGGGAGTCGGCGCCGACCAGACCGTCTTCGATCCCGGTCCCACCGAGTGGACGGCCGTCGCGGACGCCCCTCAGCTGCCCGAGCGCCGCCCGGTGCGGGTGGTCGTCGACGAGACTCCCGTGTTGTTGCTTCGCGACGGCGAGCGCATCCATGCGATCCACGATCGCTGCTCGCATCGCGGCTGCTCCCTGAGCGAGGGCACCGTCGAGGCCGAGGAGATCGTGTGCCCCTGTCACGGCTCACGCTTCGGGCTGCGCGACGGAGCGCTGGTGCGCGGGCCGGCCACGCGGCCGCAGCCCGCCTTCGAGGTGCGCGATGTGGGCGGCCGCGTCGAGCTCCGCAGGACCGCCCCGCGCGACAGCTGACGCTTCGCCGGCGACCTCACGGGGCGGGCGGCTCCCGCGTTCTGGGTGCATGACCACCAGCACCACGGAGATCCCACTCGCCGGCCGCGTCGATGCTCTGGACTGGCGCGACCTCACCGCCCAGCTCGACACGCACGGCTTTGCCGTGACCCGAACGCTGCTCGAACGCGACGAGTGCGAGAGCCTGGCCGCGCTCTTCGACGGCGGCCGCTTTCGCTCGACCATCGAGATGGCCCGCCACCGCTTCGGCGACGGACGCTACCGCTACTTCGACCACCCGCTGCCGGGCCCGATCCAGGCGCTGCGCGGTGCCTTCTACCGGCGGCTGGCCCCTGTGGCCAACGAATGGGAGTCGCGACTGGGAGGAAGCGGTGACGAGTTCCCCCTCGAGCACGGACAGCTGCTGGCGCGCTGCCGTGCCTCGGGCCAGGAGCGCCCGACCCCGCTGATCCTGCGTTACGGCGCCGGTGACTGGAACGCGCTGCACCAGGACCTCTACGGCGAGGTCTACTTCCCGTTCCAGGTCCTCACCGTCCTCTCGGAGCCCGGTGTGGACTACCAGGGAGGACAGTTCGTGCTGCTCGAGCAGCGCCCGCGAGCGCAGAGCCGCGCGCACGTGCTGGAGCCCCCGCAGGGCGCGTTCGTCATCTTCCCGACTCGCCGGCGCCCGCAAGCGGGAAAGCGCGGCTATCACCAGGTGGGCCTCCGGCACGGCGTCAGCACGATCACCGGCGGATCGCGCACGGCCATGGGAGTCATCTTCCATGACTCGAAATGAGCGGGCGCCTCGGGAATAGAGACCGCCCGCGCGTGGTCTGACCCCTTGTGCGCATCCTGTTCTCCACCACAGCCGGCGCGGGCCACGTAGGTCCGCTGGTTCCCTTCGTCCGCGCCTGCGAGCGCGCGGGACACGACGTGCTCGTGGCCGGCCCGCCGCTCGCCGAGCGCCACGTGCTGCGGGCGGGCCTTCCCTACCGCGGCTTCGCCGCACCGGCGGAGCAGGAGCTCGACCGCGTGCGGGCGAGACTGCACGCCGCCGCCCCCCAGGACGTGATGGCGACGGCCGTGCGCGAGATGTTCGTGAACAGCTGGGGGCGGGCGGCGCTGCCGGGCGTGATGGAGATCGTTGACGAATGGCGGCCCGACCTGATCGTCCCCGAGACGTGCGAGGCCGCCGCCGCGCTGGCGGCCGAGCGGGCCGGCATCCCGCTCGCCTGGGTCGGGGTCTGCCTGTCCGACCAGCTCGAGGACCTCGGGCACATCCTCGCCGTGCCGGCGATCGACGCACTCGGCCGGGAGCTAGGGCTGGCGCCCGACCCGGGCGGAGAGCGGATGCGGCGGACGCCACTGCTCACCCTCGCGCCGGCCTCGCTGCAGCCCTTGTCGCGCAACTGGCGTACGGCGCAGCGCCTTCGCTTCCGCGCTGCAGCCGAGCCGGAGGCACCCGCGCTACCCGACTGGTGGGCGGGATCGGACGCGCCGCTCGTCTACCTGTCCTTCGGCACCGAGGCCCAGTCGCCCACGCACGGCTACTACCCGAGCCTGTACCGCGGTGCCGTCGATGCGCTGGCCGCCCTTCCGGTGCGGGTGCTCCTGACCATCGACTCGGCCGACCCCGACGAGCTGGGCCCGCTCCCGAAGTCGGTGCACCTCGAGCGCTGGGTCCCGCAGCCGGCGGTCATGCCGCACACGGCGGCCATGGTGGGTCACGGCGGGTCGGGATCGACCCTGGCGGCGCTCAGGGCGGGCGTGCCGATGGCGCTCCTCGGTCTGTTCGCCGACCAGCCCGAGAACGCCCAGCTCGTCGAGCAGGCCGGTGCCGGACTTGCCCTGGAGGGGGGCGAGGCAGCGCTGCCGCGCCTGACGGATGCCGTGCGCGAGCTGCTCGGCGACCCGAGCTACCGCGCCAACGCCGGTCGCATCTCGGCCGACATCGGAGGGCTGGCCCCGGTCGATGAAGCTGCCGGCGCGCTGGCCGAGGTCGCCGCGCACTCCGCGGTCGCGGCGTAAGTCGCGACGCCTAGCGCTCGACCCCGAACTCCTCGAGGAGGACCTGGGAGAAGGGCGATTCGGGGCGCTCGCGGCGCTGCCCGTCGAGGTCCACGTCGAACATCTCGTCGTAGAAGGAGACCAGACCGGTGAGCGCGCCGGCGTCCTCGAGCGGCTGGTCGTAGGTCCACAGCAGATTCTCCACCGTGCGGCCGCCCGCTTCGAAGGACCAGTAGGAGGCGCTGCCCTTGTAGGGGCAATACGTCCGCCGGGGGGTCGCCTCGAGCCCCACCGTGATGTCCTCGCGCGGGAGGTAGTAGCGCACGGGCAGGTTGGTCTCGAAGACGAGCGTGGGCCGGGTGCTTTGGGCCACGAGCTCACCGTCGACCTCGACGCGCACCGGCCGGGAGCTGCGCCGGATGTCGATCCGGTGGAAGGGGTCGCGAGGGTGGCCGAAAGTCTGCTCGTCCTCCTCGTACCAGGCGTCGAAGCCGTTGAAGTCGAGCACCACGTGACCGGCGAGCTCGGGATCCGCGGGCCGGAACGCCGCGCCGGCGCGGGTGTGACCGGACGCGCGAACGTCCAGGGCCTCGCCCGGGGTGGAGTGGGCGCTGAAGGGGATGCCGGGGTGGAGAACCGGGGCGTCCGCGGCCGCGGATTCGCCAGTCGCCGCGCTCAGCTCGCCGTCCAGGTCCTCGATCGGAACGGCGTACGAGGGCACGATCCGGCGTGGCTCCCACACGAGCAGAGCTCGCGTGCTGTCCACCGCGGTCTGGTCGCCGATATTCGCCCTGATGCGCTTGGCGGTGGGCTCGTGGCGGAGGTCACCCAGCTTGGAGAGAAGTGCGTCACGCGCGCGAAGGCTCATGCCCGAGAGGGTACGCCTCCGGTTGGGGTTCGCGACACCGGCGCGTAGCGTTCTCCGCGTGTACGCAGAGGTAGCCGAGCTCAGCCGGGCCCTGGTGGCGATCGACTCGGTCAATCCCGCGCTCATCCCAGGCGGCGCCGGCGAGAACGAGATCGCTCGGCACACCGCCTCCTGGGCGCGCTCCGTGGGGCTCGAGGTGGAGTTGCTCGACGCCACGCCGGGGCGCCCGAGCGTTCTCGTGACGGCGCGCGGCCGCGGCGGCGGGCGCACGCTGCTGCTGTGCGGGCACCTCGACACCGTCGGCGTGGAGGGCATGACCGACCCGCACGACCCGCGCGTCGAGGGAGACCGGCTCTACGGCCGCGGCGCCTACGACATGAAGGCGGGCCTGGCTGCGGCCCTCGTCGCGTGCCGCGAAGCAGCAGGACTCGGACTGGCGGGGGACGTGGTGGTGGCCGCGGTGGCCGACGAGGAGCACGCCAGCCTCGGCGTGCAGGACGTCCTGCGCAGGGTCGAGGCCGACGCCGCGGTGGTCACCGAGCCCACCGAGCTCAGGGTGGCGGTGGCGCACAAGGGCTTTGTGTGGAGTGACATCGAGGTCAGCGGGCGGGCGGCCCACGGCTCACGCCCGCACCTCGGAGTCGATGCGATCGTCAAGAGCGGCCCGCTGCTCACCGCGCTGGGCGAGCTCGATCGCGCGCTGGCCGATCGCACCCATCCGCTCGTCGGGCGGGGCTCGGTGCACGCCTCGCTGATCGAGGGCGGGGCGGAGCTGTCGAGCTACCCGGCGCGGTGCCTGATCGGACTGGAACGGCGCACCCTGCCGGGGGAAACCGGCGTCGACGCGGAGGCCGAGCTCGAGACTCTGCTCGATCGCTGCCGTGCCGCCGATCCGCAGCTCGAGGCCCGCCGGCGCACCCTTCAGGTGCGCGAGCCGTTCGAGATCTCGGCCGGCGAGCCGATCGTGAAGGCCGTCCGCGAAGCGGCCACTGCCCAAGCCGGCGGAGCAACCGCAGCGATCGCCGGGGCGTCCTACTGGGCCGACTCCGCCTTCATCGCCGCGGCGGGCATCCCCACCGTCCTGTTCGGACCGGGTGGACAGGGCGCGCACGAGGTCGAGGAATGGGTCAGTCTCGCCGACACCGAGATGGTCGCCCGCACCCTGGTGGCCACGGCCAGGCGGGTGTGCGGATGACGAGCGGCCTACTATCGCAATCGGCATGAGACACCGTGTGGTCATCGTGGGTGGCGGCTTTGGAGGACTGCGGGCGGCCCACGGCCTGCTGAGTGCCAATGTCGACATCACCCTCGTCGACCGGCGCAACTTCCATCTCTTTCAACCGCTCACCTACCAGGTGGCCACCGGAGCACTCACCCCAGGCGAGGTCGCCTACCCGCTGCGCGCGATCTTCAAGCGCAGGGACAACGTGCGCGTGCTGATGGCGGAGGTCGCCGATTTCGACCTCGAGCAGCGCCACGTCCGGCTCGAGTCCGAGGTGGGCATGGACCGCGCTATCGAGGTGCCCTATGACACGCTGATCGTGGCGGGGGGCTCGAGCTACTCCTACTTCGGTCACGAGGAGTGGAAGGCCCACGCTCCCGAGGTGAAGTCGCTGGAGAGCGCGCTCGGGGTGCGCCACCGGGTGCTCAGCGCCTTCGAGGCGGCGGAGCTCGAGCCCGATCCCGACCGGCGCCGCGCCTGGCTGACCTTCGTGATCGTGGGAGCCGGCCCGACCGGAGTGGAGATGGCCGGGCAGATCGGCGAGATGTCGGACAACACCCTGCCTCAAGACTTCCGCTCGGTCGATCCCAGCGACGCACAGGTGCTGCTGCTGGAGCTGGCCGACCGCGTGCTGACCAGCTTTCCTCCCTCGCTGTCGGCCAAGGCCGAGCGGGCCCTGCGCCAGCTCGGCGTGACCCCGCTGCTGCGCCACGCGGTGACCGACATCGACGCGGACGCCGTGACGGTCGAGACTCCCGACGGCAATAGCGAACGCATCCCCGCTCGTACCGTGATCTGGGCCGCCGGGGTCACTGCGTCGGTGCTGGCCGCGCGGCTCGCCGAACGCACCGGGGCGGACCTCGACCAGGCCCGGCGGGTCGCCGTCGAGCCCGACCTCAGCCTCCCTGGGCACCCCGAGGTGTTCGCGCTCGGGGACATGGTGCGCGTCCGCGGCACGAACGGCGAACCCGTGGTCTACCCCGGCGTCGCCCCCGTGGCCATGCAGCAGGGGACCCACGCCGCGCGTGTGGTCCGCGACCGCCTGGCCGGGCGTGGCTCGACTCCGTTCCGCTACCGCGACAAGGGCAACCTCGCCACCATCGGGAGGGCGCGAGCGGTGGCGGACCTCGGCCATGGCGTGCGTCTGAGCGGGCTGCTCGCCTGGATCACTTGGCTGTTCGTGCATCTCTGGTACCTGATCGGCTTCCAGAACCGCCTCGTCGTGTTCATCCGCTGGGCCTTCAGCTTCTTCACCAAGGGCCGCGCCGCGCGGCTGATCACCGGAGGCGCCGAGGTCCCCGACCGCGGGCGGGCCGAGCGCGAGCAGGCGCCGGCCGGCTGAGGCTCAAGCCGCCCGGCGCACCGGGTCGGCGGACGCTCGCGTGAGCCCGTGAAGGTCCATCAGGATCTGCCGGAACTCCGCGTAGCGCTCGCGGCCGATCTCCTCTGTGAAGTGGCGATCGATGTCGGCGAAGATCTCCTGCGAGGCCGTCAGCGCCTCGCGCCCGTGCGCCGTGAGCTGAATGATCTTCGCGCGGCCGTCCGCCGGGTCGCGCACGCGCTCGACGAAGCCGAGCTGCTCCAGGTCCGCCACGGCTTCGCCGACCGATTGCTTGGTGAAGCCCGACCGCTCGGCGAGCTCGGTGAGCCGGGACCCACCGTCATCGATGTTCGCGAACACGCAGCCGTGCGCGGGCCGCAGCTCCGCGAAGCCGAGTTCGGTCAGGCGGGCAAAGAGCTCGGATCCGACGGCGTCTCTGACCTGCGTCAGGAGGGCGATGAGGGGGACATCTCGTTGTGTGTCCATGGTCACAGTTGGTAAGGAAGCCTGATGATTATGGTAGGGTCGCCTGACAAGTTTACCTGACCATATCGCGCCCGGAGGACTAGACATGCAACGCAAATGGTGGACCTTGCTCGCGGTGAGCGTGGCCACATTCATGCTCCTGCTCGACATCACGGTGGTCAACACCGCGCTGCCGGCGATCCAGGAGGACCTGAACGCCAGCTTCACCGAACTGCAGTGGGTCATCGATGCCTACACCCTGGCGCTGGCCGCGCTGGTGCTGACGGCGGGCTCGCTCGCCGACCGGCTGGGACGGCGCCGGCTCTTTGCGATCGGTCTGGGGATCTTCTCGCTGGCATCGCTGGCCGCCGGCCTCGCCACCGACCCCACCTTCCTCAACATCGCCCGGGCGATCCAGGGGATCGGCGGAGCCATCCTGTTCGCGGTGTCGCTGGCGCTCGTCGCCCAGGAGTTCCCCGCCGGCCGCGAGCGCGGGACGGCGATGGGCATCTACGGCGCCACCATCGGCGTGTCGGTGGCGGTCGGACCGCTCGTGGGCGGGGCGCTCGTCGACTCGCTGGGATGGGAATGGGTGTTCTTCATCAACGTGCCGGTCGGGATCGCCGCGATTGGGGTCACCTACACCAAGCTCCGCGAGAGCCGCGACCCGAACGCCACGGGCGTCGACTGGGCCGGGCTCGCGACCTTCAGCTCGGCGCTCTTCCTGCTCGTCTTCGGCCTCCTGAGAGGCAACGAGGAGGGCTGGGGCAGCCCCGTCATCCTCGGACTGCTCGGCGGCGCGCTTGCGCTGCTGCTGGCCTTCGTGGTGATCGAGAGCCGCGTGAAGCAGCCGATGCTGCCGCTGCGGCTCTTCCGCAAGCCCGCCTTCACCGGCGTGCAGCTGGCGGCCCTGGGCGTGTCGGCCTCGATGTTCGCGCTCTTCCTGTACATCACGTTCTACCTGCAGAACCACCTCGGCCATTCGCCGCTCGAGGCGGGGTTGATCTACCTGCCGTTCACCGTGATCAGCTTCTTCGCCGCCGCGGCCGGAGGGGCGCTGCTGGCCCGGATGCCCGCCCGGGTGCTCATGTCCGCCGGGCTCGGCCTGACCGGCGTGGGCCTGTTGCTGATGGGCGGAGTCGACCCGGCCGACGAATGGACGGCGATGCTCGGGGGCTTCCTGGTGGCCGGCGCCGGCGTCGGGCTGCTCAACCCGGTGATCGCCGACGTGGCCCTGAGCGTGGTGCCCAAGGAGCAGAGCGGCATGGCCGCGGGGATCAACGACACGTTCCGGCAGGTCGGCATCGCCGTGGGCATCGCGGCCTGGGGGGCGATCTTCCTCAGCCGTGGCGCGTCTGAGGTCGAGCAGCTCGCGGCGGGCACGCCCGCCGCGACCGGGGAGCGCCCGCGGCAGCTCATCGAGGCGGCGTCGTCGGGGAACCTCGACGCGGCCACGGGCACGATTCCCGCCGGTGCCCGCGAAACCGTGGCCGACGCGGCCGGTCAGGGCTTCATCTCCGGGCTGAACGAGATCCTGATGCTCGGAGGACTCGTGTCACTGGTCGCGGCGGTGGCGGCACTCTGGCTGGTGCGGGAGCGCGACATCGAGCGCGATGCTCCGATCGAGCAGGCGGAGCAGCAGACCATGCTCGACGGGCAGGCGGTGTTGGAGCCGACCCCCGCCTGAGCGGGCCGGGCCGGCCGGCGTGCCGTACAGGCGCCGGCCGGCTAGTCCACCAGCGCCCCGCAGCTGATGTTGGCGGTGGCCGCGGTCATGGTCCGCGCACGCTCGGAGGCCACGAACGCGGCCACGTGGCCGACGTCCTCGAGCGTCGCCGTCCGCCCGAGCATGGACTCCTTCTCCATGCCTTCGACGATCGCCTCGCGGCCCTCGAAGCCCGGGGAGCGACTCGGGCACACCGCCCGTACGCAGCGTCACCACGCGCACGCCGTGCGCGCCCAGTTCGGCGGCCAGCTGGCGGCGCATGGACTCGATCGCCTCGAAGGCGACCTGGGTCCCCCCGATGTAGTAGTCGCGCATCGGGTCGCCCGAGCCGCCGAAGGCCAGGATCACCCCGGACCGCTGCCGGATCATGTGGCGGGCGGCGGCACGGGAGGTCAGGAACGTCGTCCGGACTGCGGTCATCACCGACGAGGTGTAGTCCTCCAGCGTCATCTCGTGCAACGGAGTCCCGTGCACCGCCGGGTGAGCGATCACGTTCATGGAGATGTCGATGCTGCCCGCCCGTGCCGCCATCGCCTCGGCGTGCTCGTCGACGGCCTTCTCGTCGAGCGCGTCGAGTGCCGCGATCTCGGCCGCGCCGCCGGCGTCGCGGATCTCACCCGCTACCTCTTCCAGTGCCGGCCGGCTGCGGCCGGTGAGAAACACCCTGGCTCCTTCGCGGGCGAAGGCTCGGGCCACGGCCCCGCCGATCGCACCTCCACCTCCGTAGATCACGGCGCTCTTGTCCTCCAGCAACACGTCGATACCTCCGTTCCGGGCTTCGTATACGGTGCCGACCCCTGTCGCACGTGAATCTCATCGAAACTGGCCCCGAACCGAGGCCGCGTGTCGTGGTCGCTCTTGCGCTTGGGCTCGTGTGCCTGTGCACCGGTCTGGGTCTCGTGCCCGCGGCGGCCGCTGGCGCAACCAGTAGGGCGAAGTTCGGCGCGCGCGGGGGGATCAACCACGCTTACGTGCTGGATGCCAAGCGTGGCCAGCAGCTGCGTCTCGTCGATGCCCGCGGCCGCGTGCTGGCGCGCGGCCGCGCCGACCGGCTCGGCAGCAGGATCTTCCGCGGGCTCGAGCCGGGCCGTGGCTACCGGGTACGCAGCGGCGAGGGCGCGAGGGCTGTCTCGAGCTCCCCCTTCCGGGTGCTGCGAGAGGGCGACAACCCCAAGGCCTCCTTCTACCGGCGCCAAGAGCTCCAACAGGGGCTCAACTACGTGAAGATGCGCGACGGCGTCGAGCTCGCGATGACCGTGCGCCTGCCCGCCGGCAAGACGCTCGCTGACGGGCCCTTCCCCACCTTCATCGAGCACTCCGGCTATCAGGTGGCCGCGCCCAACGACCTGCTCACCTCGGTCATCAACTCGCTCAGTGGCGGAGGCTCGACCGACCCGCTCGCGCCGGCCTCCTCGACTGCGGTGGGATCGCTGATCGGCCCCCTGCTCGGTTTTGCGGTGGTCAGCGTGCAAATGCGCGGCTCCGGTTGCTCGGGCGGCGCCTTCGACCTGTTCGACCTGCCCACCACCTACGACGGCTATGACGCGGTGGAGAGCGTGGCCGCTCAATCCTGGGTCAAGGGCGGCAAGGTGGGCATGGCCGGGATCTCCTTCTCGGGCATCAGCCAGCTCTTCGCGGCAGGCACCCGGCCGCCGCACCTGTCCGCCGTCGCGCCGATGTCGGTGACCGACGATCTCTACACCGGCACGGGCTATCCGGGCGGCATCTTCAACTCCGGCTTCGCGCAGACGTGGATCCAGGAGCGCATGGATGACGCCGAGCCGGCACCAGGCGGCGGACAGCCCTATGCGCAGGCGCTGGTGGAGGCGGGCGACGAGCGCTGCCGGGCCAATCAGCGGCTGCGGCTGCAGACCCAGGATGCGCTCGAGTTGCAGAAGCAGAACCCCTTCCG
Source organism: uncultured Thermoleophilaceae bacterium (assembly GCA_963813495.1). Taxonomy (GTDB): domain Bacteria; phylum Actinomycetota; class Thermoleophilia; order Solirubrobacterales; family Thermoleophilaceae; genus JACVRW01. The sequence continues at coordinate 163,635 of CAWEZC010000010.1, read as the reverse complement.
CACGCCGTCCCTGTTCGCCCGGCGCGCGCCCGGTCCGTGGCTCAAGCGCGCGAAGGTGCCCGTCTTCCTCGTCGGGCAGTTCCAGGACGAGCAGACGGGCGGCCACTTCGCGGAGAGCCTGAGCAACCTCAGGCGCAATCCACGCGTGTGGATCTCGCTGCAGAACGGCGTGCACGCGGATTCGCTGGGGCCGAGCACGATCACCCGCTGGGCCGAGTTCCTCAAGCTCTATGTCGCCAACGAGGTCCCGAACATCCCGCCCTCGATCATCGGGCTGAGCGGCCAGCTCTACCGCTTCCTGGCCGATGCCGGGGCGGCGCCCGTCCAGCAGTCTCGCCTCGCGGGCTTCCCCAGCGTGGCCGCCGCCAAGGCCGAGTTCGAGAAAGATCCTCGTGTCCGCCTGCTGATGGACAACGGCGCAGGCCCGCAGGGACCGGGATCGATCGGGGCCACCTGGGAGCTCGGCTACGGAGCCTGGCCGCCTCGCGAGGCGCGGGCCACGCGCTACTGGCTCGGCCCCAACGGGGAGCTGAGAACCAAGCCGGCGAAGACGAGCAGCGCGCGCTACGTCGCCGATCCGGACGCGCGGCCGAGGCAGACTCTGCCCGGCAACGGCGCCGAGGACGCCTGGAAGGCCCAGCCTCCGTACGAGTGGGCACCGGTGGTGGCCGGAAAGGGCCTGGGCTTCGTCTCCCCGCCCCTGGAGCGAGACGTGGTGATCGCCGGACCCTCGAGCCTCGACGTGTACCTGAGGTCCTCGGCGCGGGACACCGACCTGCAGGTCACCCTCAGCGAGGTGCGCCCGGATGGCAACGAGACCTATGTCCAGAACGGCTGGCTGCGGGCCTCGCACCGCAAGCTCGACCCCCGGCGCTCCACGCCAATCGACCCGTTCCCGACCCACCTCGCCGCCGACGCCGCCCGGCTTCCGCGCGGCCGGTACGGGCTCGTGCGAGTGCCTGTGTACCCCGTGGCCCATGCTTTCCGCGCCGGGTCGCGCATCCGCGTCACGCTCCAGGCCACGGGCGGTGACCGCCCGCGCTGGGACTTCGCCACAATCGACCGCGGCCGCACCACCAACACGGTCGCCTTGGGCGGAGCGCGCGCTTCCAGCCTGGTGCTGCCCGTGTTGGCCGGCGCCACCGCCAAGGGCACGCCGCTGCCCGCCCCCACCGCCCTGCGCGGCGAGCCCAGCCGCACGTACGCGGCGGCGGCCAACGGCGGCTGAACCGCACGCTGCAACACGCTCATCGCGCTGCGCGCTCCGCTAGCGTGATGGAGCGCTGATCTCCGCTCCTCAAGCCACCGCCGGATTCGGCACGTGCCCCTGAGCCCCCGAGGCGGGCGGCTGGGTTCCGCCCGCCTGCCCCTGCGGCGGCGGCTGTTGCCCCGGCTGGGCGGACAGGACATCGCCATCGACCTGGGCACGGCGAACACGCTCGTGTTCGTGCGCGGGGAGGGCATCGTGGTCTCCGAGCCGTCGGTGGTGGCGGTGGACACCCTCAGCGGCGCCGTGCACGCGGTCGGCGAGGAGGCCCAGCGGATGATCGGACGCACCCCCGCGCGCATCACCGCCGTGCGGCCGCTGCGTCACGGCGTGATCGCGGACTTCGAGGTCACCGAGAAGATGCTGCGCCATTTCATGGGCCGGGTCCACCGCAGCCGTCACGCGCGGCCGCGCGTGATGATGTGCGCTCCCTCGGGCATCACCGACGTGGAGCAGCGCGCGCTCACCGAGGCCTGCGTGGCCGCCGGAGCGCGCTCGGTGCAGCTGATCGAAGAGCCACTCGCCGCGGCCATCGGCGCCGGACTTCCCATCGACGAGCCGCGAGCGAGCGTGGTGGTCGACGTGGGAGGCGGGACCAGCGAGGTGGCCGTGATCTCACTGGGCGGCATAGTGGTTTCGCGCTCGCTGCGGGTCGGCGGCTACGACCTCGACGATGCCGTGGCAGCCTGGCTGCGCAACACGCATGGCCTGGCGATCGGCGAGACCACGGCGGAACGGGTGAAGCTCGAGGTGGGCGGCGTCGCGCCGGACCGCTCGCAGGGCACCAGCGACGTGAAGGGACGTGACCCCGTGTCGGGGCTCCCGCGACAGGTCGAGATCCAGAGCGAGGAGATGCGCGAGGCGCTGGAGGACCAGGTGGAGGAGATCGTCGATGCGGTCAAGGATGCGCTCGAGGACACGCCGCCCGAGCTGGCCTCCGACGTTCCCCAGCGTGGCATCGTGCTGGCGGGCGGCGGCGCCCTCCTGCGCGGCTTGGCCGACCGGCTCGCAGAGGAGACCAACGTGCCCGCCCGCCTGGCCGAGTCGCCGCTCAACTGCGTCGCGCTGGGCGCCGGCCAGGCGCTCGACGAGATCGAGTTGCTCGAGCGCACCAACCCGCGCGGTGGATCGCCACCGCGGCTCGGGCGCCAGCGCCTCTGATCCGAGTCGCGCGACCCGCCCTGTGAGGCTCCTCACACGGCCGCAGGGAATGGCGGGGGCAGGCAGGCGGTCCTGACAGCCAGACGTTCCCCCCAGCAAGGAGAGCCCGATGGACTACGTACGCTGCCCGCAGTGCGACCTGCCCGCCGAAATCACCGACCGCTTCGCGCTGGCGAGCACCGACGGGCCGATGGACTTCATCAAGATCGCCTGTATCGGGGGTCACTGGTACACCCCGGCGCTCGCGGACGTGGAGGTGCTCCAGGTGGCGCCGGAGCGCCGTCCGGTGCGGGCGTTCGCCGGTCCCTGAGCGCCGGCCGCGCCGTTGGCTGCCTGCTCGCCCTTTTCGCTCTGACCCCGGCTCCTGCGGACGCGCTTGGGCGCGCGGATTGCGCGGGCAGCCACTGGATCGGTGCCTGGAGCGCGAGCCCGTTGACCACCTTCGATCCCGGCTTCTCCGACCAGTCGCTGCGGCTGGTGGTTCGGCCGAACTTCGGTGGCCTGAAGGTGAGGGTCAGGCTCTCCAATCGCTTCGGCCTGCGGCCGCTCAAGGTCTCGGCGGCGTCGGTGGCCAAACGCTCGGCGGGGCCAGGCATCGTGCCCGGCAGCCTGCGGGTCCTGCGCTTTCGCGGTCGGCAAGGGGTGACGCTCGCGGCGGGCCAGGAGCTCGCCAGCGATCCTGTCCGTCTGCGCTTCCGGGCCTTTGGGGATCTCGCCGTGAGCATGAACGTCAACGGCCCGAGCCCGGTCAGCGGGCATAACATTCTTGCCTACCGGACCTCCTACTCGACTGCCCCGGGAGCGGGCGATCACACGCGCGATATCGATGGGTCGGCGTTCGGCCAGGCACTCTTCAGCTGGCCCTATCTGAGTGATATCGAGGTGGTCGCCCCGAAACGAGTTGGCGCTGTTGTCGCCTTCGGCGACTCCCTGACCGAGGGCTTCCCGGGCGCGATGAACGCCCGTGCGACCTACCCTGCACTGCTGGCCCAGCGTCTGGTGAAGGCAGGCGCCGGGCTCTCGGTGATGAATGCCGGGATCTCCGGCGACGGCCTGGTCATGAGGGCGAGGGGCGGCTCGCGCTTGCGGCCCGCTGCGGTCACGAGACTGGACGCGGATGTGCTCGACCAGGCCGGTGTGAGCGACGTGATCGTCCTGCAGGGGACGAACGACCTCGCATCCTCCCCTGCCGCCGGTGCAGGCCAGATCATCGCTGTGCTGCGAACGATCATTCGGCGGCTGAATCGCAACGGCCTCCGGGCCGTCGTAGGCACGCTGCTCCCAGCCGACACCCCGCGCTCTCCGAAGACCCGTGACCGCGTGAACAAGTGGATCCGGCATAGCGGCGAACCGGACGCGGTCATCGACTTCCATGCCGCCCTGCGTGACCCGTCACGTCCGAACCGCCTGCTGCCGCACTATGACAGCGGCGATGGCCTGCATCTCAGCAACGCCGGCTATCGGGCGATGGCACGCGCCGTCCCGTTGGCGGCTCTGCGGGGCCCGCGCTGCTAGAGCAGGCTCTCCTGCCCGGCCGCCGCTCCGCGGCGCCGCCGCGGCAGCCCGGCCGCCTCGGCGAGGGCCGTCTCCACGTCGGCGAGAATCGCGCGTTCGGAGCGTGAGGCCACCACCGGCTCGACGAGGCCGTCCACGTGGACATATGTGCGCCGGCCGTCGCGGCGATCGTCGCCCTCGAGGGGTACGAGCGCGTAGATGCGGTCGGCCCGGACGAACTTGCCGTAGCCGAGCGGAATCATTCTCGGGTCGCGCTTGGCCATCGCTCGTGACGATAGCCGCGAGACCGGCAGGCAGAGCGTCTAGGCCTGCTCGACCGGCTCCTCCACCGCACGCTCGCCGTCGGGCCCCCCGTTGCCGGCGGCACGCGGGCTGGTGGCCGAGGCCGTGGCACTGACCGCCTCGCCCCCCGCCCCCACCGGCGACGATGCCGCCTCGACGCCGCGCTGCTCCACGTCCTCCATGAACAGAGCGTCGCCCTCGACCGCACTGCTGAGGCTTGCCCTGTCGAGCAAAGGCGAGAGCGCCGTGCGCAACACGAGCAGGGCCCGGCCCCAGCGCGGTACGACGACCCAGCGGCTGCGAGTCTCGATCCCGTCGGCGATCGCCTGGCCGGCGTCGGCCAGCGGGTACGTCTTGCTGAACACTCCCGGCATGTTCTCGCGCAGCTTGCCGACGGCCGGATGGGCATCGGCCCCGCGGACCATGTCGGTATCGATGAAGCTGAAGTAGCCGACGCCCACGTCCACGCCCAGGTTCTTGACCTCCACGCGCAGGGAGTCGCCGAACGCCTCGGCGCCGGCCTTGCTGGCCGAGTAGGCGGCCATGCCGGGCCCGTGCACAGCCGCGGCCAGGGAGGCGATGACCAGCACGTAGCCCTGGTGCTCGATCACCTGGGGCAGGCACGCCCGCACGGTGCGCCAGACCCCGAGCAGGTTGATCTCGATCGTGCGCTCGAAGGCCTCCGGATCGGTCGAGCGCACCATGCCGATCGGGGCGATGCCGGCGTTGGCCATGCACACGTCGATCCCACCGAAGCGTTCGACACTTCCCCGCACGGCCTGCGCGAGAGCCTCGGTGTCACGCACGTCGCACTCGAACCAGGCGGCGTTCGAGCCGCACTGGGCCGCCACCCGCTGGAGTTCCTCCGCTTCCAGCCCCACGAGCGCCACGTTGGCCCCCCGCGCCGCGACCCGGCGCGCCGTTTCGGCGCCGAGCCCACGGGCAGCGCCGGTGATGAAGACGGTCTTTCCCCGAACGGTCCATTCCATGGCGGCCAGCCTAACCGAGCGCGCTAACGTCACGGAAGCATGAGCGAGCCTTCCGGCCTCCCACCGCGCCGCGTCGCCGAGCTGCTGGATGAGACCGGCACTCAGCTGGTCGACGTGCGCACGCCCGAGGAGCATGTCGCCGGGCGCATCTCCGGGGACGAGCACATCGAGCTCGAGGAGCTGGCGACGCGGGCGGGCAGTCTCGACCGCGAGCGGCCCCTGGTGTTCTACTGCCGTTCGGGTGCCCGTTCGGCGATGGCCACCAACGCCTTTCGCGAGGCCGGCTTCGAGGCCTACAACCTGGACGGCGGCTTGCTCGCCTGGGTCGAGTCCGGGCTGTCGATCGAACCCGAGGACGGACGCGTCGCGGGCCACTGAGCAGCCAGGCGCAGCTGGCCCTCGTACGGTCCTCGGCCGGTCAGGCAGGCCGCGCCGCAGCGGGCTGCCAGCTCAAGCGCCTGCCCGATCGGCCAGCCCCGGCCCAGCCCGTAGGTGAGCCCGGCGGCGAAGCTGTCCCCGCAGCCGAACGAGTCTCGTACCGGCCCGGGCGGCGGCGTGGCCTGCCAGCGGCCCCGCACGCCGGCGGCCGACTGCCACTCGCCCCCCTCCGCCCCGGCCGTCCGCACCACGTAGCGCGGCTCGGGGTCGAGGTCCCCGGGCTCGTAACGCTCCCACGTGTCGTTGGCGCTCGCGACGAGGGCGTCGAGCCTGACACCGGCCTCGGCCAGCGTGTCCATCCCGCGTGCGGCGCCGACCAGCACCCGCGCACGCCGCGCGCGGCGAACGGCCTCGGCGTCGCCGGCGGTGAGATAGACGGCATCGGTGTGGTCGAGCTCGTGCCAGGGGAGGCGGTCGGCGCCTACCGGGCCCAGCCGCGGGCCGAGCACGGTGATCGTTCGCTCGCCGGCCGAGTCGAGGTGCACGAAACCGCGCCGCTGCGGCTCGGTTCGGGCGGCCGCGCTGACACGCAGTCCCAGCGTTGCCAGCTTCTGCTCCGCGCGACGCGCCAGCTCGTCGTCACCCAGCGCGGTGTACAGAGTGGCCTCACCGGCCAGCTTCGCCAACTGCACGGCCGCCACCGCCCCGCCCCCGCCGGGTGCCTCGAAGCTTTGCTCCGCATGCACGATCTCGCCGGCCGCCGGCACGTGCGGCACCTGTGCGAACTCGACCCACTCCACATGGCCCATCACCGCGACCCGCATGGCGCGGGAGCTTCGCAGGAACCGCGTAATTCGCGGCGAACTGCCCGGTCAGAGGGGTATGACGCCCACCACTCAAACAGTCCGCGAGCTGGCCTTTCTCCCCCTCGAGTGCGATGTGCCCGGCGATCAGACGCTGCGCGAATGGAGCGACCGGCGGCGGCGCCCTGCGGCGCCATCACGCCGCCGGCGTGCTCTCGCTAGCGTGGCGCTGCCATGGACGACCCGCTTCGGATCGGCCGACACGCCGCCATCCCCCTTTCCGAGGTAGACCTGCGCACCAGCCGTTCGTCGGGACCGGGCGGCCAGCACGCCAACGTCACCGCCTCGCGCGTGGAGGCGAGTTTCGACGTCGACGCGTCACGCGCGCTCAGCGACGAGCAGAAGCGGCGTGTGGCCGCCCGGCTGGGACCGGTGGTGCGCGCGGTGGCCCAGGACACCCGCAGCCAGACACGCAACCGCGACCTGGCGCTCGAGCGCCTGGCCGGCCGGCTGGAATCGGCCCTCGTGGTGCAGCGCCCGCGACGGGCCACCACGCCGACCGGGTCGTCGCGGAGGCGCAGGCTGGAGGGCAAACGCCGCCGCAGCGAGGTCAAGCGGGCGCGACGGCGGCCGTCGGCCGACGACGGCTGAGCGCGACGGCCGTCGCTACCCGTCCCCGGGCGGCGCCTGGGCGCCGCCCCCCTCGCCGCTCTGCGGCGGGGGCGCGGGGGTGGGCGTTACCGGGGCGGCCTCGCCGCCGCCCTGCTGGGGGGTGGGAGTGACCGGCGTGCTGCCGCCCCCGCTGGGCGGTGTCACCGGCGTGACGGGGGTGGCCGAGGTGTCGGTCGTCTCCGTCTCCGTCTCGGTGTCGGTCCTCTCGGTGTCGGTCTCATCGCGCGCGGGCGTGGTGGTGGTGGGCACCCCGAGGTCAGCGGGCGCATCGTCGCTCGGCTCCGAGTCGCCGCCGGCGCTCACGATCAACACGATCAGCAGCAGGAAAACGACGGCGAAGACCCCCGCCGCGATCATTCGGCGGCGCTGGTAGACCGAATCCGGCTCTCGTCCCGGGGGGCGCGGGGGCCCACCCGGAGGCCGTCCCCCGGACTCGAGACGGCGTGTGGGCTCGTCATCCACGGAACGGCGGAAGGTAGCAGTCACCCCTCGGGCCCGGCCACGGGCGCAAGGTGCTTGTCAGCAGGGGTTTCTAGGCGTAGTGCAGGTCCGCGGCCTCGTCCTCGTCCACCGGCCGTTCGCAGGTGGGACACCACCAGCGCGCCTCCAGCGAGCTGCCGCAGGCCTCGTGACGGGGTGGCTCCGCCGCCTCGCGGTGCCGGGCCCCCCAGTCGGCGAGCATCCGCAGCGCGCCGGCCAGCTCGTGGCCCGATGCGCTCAGCTCGTAGACGAAGCGCTGCGGGCGCTCGGAGTAGGGCTGGGCCACCACCAGACCCTCTCCTTCGAGACGGCGCAGCCGCTGGCTGAGTACGTTGGGCGCGATCCGGCCCAGCTGCTGCTGCAGGTCGCCGAAGCGCCGCGGGCCGTCGAGCAGCGCCTCGATCAGCAGCAGCGTCCAGCGGTCCCCGACGCTGTCGAGAGCGGCTGCGAGGGGTGTGGGTGGGTCCGCCACGACATCAATCCTCGCAGCCGGTCCGGCTCTGTATAGTCGCTAGCAATTTGCAAGTGAGTAGCGATCAGGAGAGCAGGCATGACACGCAGGCGGGACGCTTCAGGACACGATCGCCGGCACGGCGGAGAGAGTGGGGCCCTCGGTGGTGGGCCTCGGCCGCGGCTGGGGCCTCGGCTCGGGCGTGATCATCGCGCCCGGCCAGGTCCTCACCGCAGCGCAGAACCTTCGTCGCGAGGAGACCACCGTGACCTTCAGCGACGGTCGCCGGGAGACCGCCGAGCTGGCCGGCGTGGACACCGACCTGGCGCTGGCCGTGCTCTCGGTCGACACCGGAGATCTTCCTGCGGTCGCCTGGGAGCCCGCTGAGGCACCGGGGATCGGCACGGCGGTGATCGCCCTGGCCGACCCGGGCGGGCGCGGCCTGCGCGCCACCCCGGGCTTCGTGTCCTCGGCACCGCGCAGCTTCCGGGGGCCGCGCGGGCGCCGCGTGCGCGGCGCCATCGAGCACACCGCCCCGCTTCCGCGCGGATCGTCGGGCGGCCCGCTCGTCAGCCCCGACGGCAACCTGCTGGGGATCAACAGCATCCGGCTGGACGGCGGACTGATTCTCGCCGCGCCGGCCGGCGCCGCGGTCAAGGAGCGCGTGTCGCTGCTGGCCCGCGGCGAGGCGCCCGTCAACCATCGCCTCGGCGTGGCGGTGGCCCCGCCGCGAGTGGCACGGCGCATGCGCCGTGCGGTGGGACTGCCCGAGCGCGAGGGCCTGCTGGTCCGCGCCGTCGAGGACGACGGGCCGGCGGCGAGCGCCGGCATCGAGCGCGGCGATCTGATCGTCGCGGCGGGCGGTAGGGACATCGACGGAGTCGAGTCCCTCTACAGCGTTCTCGACGACGTGCCCGCGACCGGCGGCGACCTCGAGGTCACCGTGCTCCGCGGCACCGACGAGCGCTCCGTCACGGCGCACTTCACGTCATGAGTCCCGTGGCCGAACATCCTGCTCCCATAGATCCTGCCGAGTCCGAGGCACTCGACGCGTACTCGCGCGCCGTGGTGGCCGTGGCGGAGCGCCTGGCACCGTCGGTGGCGAGCCTGCGCGTGATGCGGCGCACCCGGGGTGGTCAGGTCCCGGCCGGCGCGGGCAGCGCGGTGGCGCTCACGCCCGACGGCTTCCTGCTCACCTCCGCTCATGTGGTGGGACGCTCGAGTGCCCGCGGGCGAGCCAGCTTCGCCGACGGGCGCGAGGAGCGCTTCGAGGTGATCGGCCGCGACGAGTTGTCCGACCTCGCACTGCTGCGAGCCGAGGGCGGCGGGCTCGAGGCAGCGGAGCTCGGCGACGCCGAACGCCTCAAGGTGGGCCAGCTGGTGGTGGCGATCGGCAACCCCAACGGGCTCGGGGGCTCGGTCACAGCGGGCGTAGTCTCCGGGCTCGGGCGCTCGCTGCCGGCCCGCACCCGCCGTGCCTACCGCGTGATCGACAACGTGATCCAGACCGACGCCGCGCTCAACCCCGGCAACTCGGGCGGGGCGCTGGCCGACAGCCGCGGTCGCGTGGTGGGCATCAACACCGCGGTTGCCGGGGTGGGCCTCGGCCTCGCCGTGCCGATCAACGAGACCACGCAGCGGGTGGTGGCCAGCCTGATGGCCGACGGGCGGGTCCGGCGCGCCTACCTGGGCATCGCCGGAGGGCCTCGGCCGGTGCCGCCGGCGGCGCGCGAGGCGGCGGGCGCGAGCACCTGCATCGAGGTCGTGGAGGTGGTGGACGGCAGCCCGGCCGACCACGCCGGCCTTCGTGCCGAGGATCTGATCCTGGCCGTGGACGGCACTCCGACCGAGCGCGTGGAGGACCTCCAGCGCCTGATGGTCGCCGAGCTGATCGGCGTGCCGGTGCGCGTGCGACTGCTGCGTGCCGGCCGGCCCCAGGACATCGATCTGGTCCCGGCGGAGCTCGACTGATGAGCTCCGCCACCCCCAGCCTCTACGAGTGGGCCGGCGGCGCGGAGGCCTTCGAGCGACTGACCGAGGCCTTCTACGCCCGCGTCCGCGGGGACGACTTGCTCGAGCCCGTCTTCCGGGGGATGGATCCGGAGCACCCCACGCACGTGGCCGCCTGGCTGGCCGAGGTCTTCGGGGGCCCGCCGCGCTACACCGAGGAGCACGGCGGCTACCCGCACATGCTGGCCAAGCACAGCGGGCTGGCGTTGACCGAGGACATGCGGCGCCGCTGGGTCAGCCTGATCTGCGACGCCGCCGACGATGTCGAGATGCCGGCCGACCCGGAGTTCCGCTCGGCCTTCGTGGCCTACATCGAGTGGGGCACGCGCCTGGCGGTGGCCAACTCGCAGCCCGGAGCCGAGCCGCCCCCCAAAGCGCCCGTCCCCAAGTGGGGCTGGGGCGAGGCGCCGCCCTACCGGCCCTGAGCCACGCGGGCGTTACAGGCCCGGGAGGTGGCGCACGGCGAACCCGGCCGTGGTGCGATCGGCCTCCTGCCAGCGGGTGCCCGCGCCGGACTGGCCGCTGGTGTCGAAGCGCAGGCCGGCCACGTACATGAACACGTGGCCGTTGTTGGTGTAGATCGTGATCCACCTGCCCGGCCCCGATACGCCGTAGTCGAGGAAGCCGACGGAGGTGAGCGGACTCTCGAGCAGCCCGGCTCCGGCCAGCGCGAACGAGACGGAGCCCGAGCAGTCGTAGCCGTTGTCGCGCCAGGCGCCGTGGCCACCGCCCCACTTGTAGGGGAATTTGGCGATCTCGTTGGCCGCCAGGATCACCCGCTTGACCACATCGGGTGCGTTGTCAGGCGCGATCGCCGTGCCGTCGGCCAGCACGCGGGCCCGCGGGCCCGTGCGCAGGAACGCCGTGGTGTTGAGATGCTTGCGGAAGGTGGTGAGCGCGGCGCGTGCCTCGCGCAGCTCGGTGCGTACCTCGGCGTCCGTGGGCGCTCCGGGACTGGGGGCGTCGGCGCGCGGGCTGGCCTCGCTTCCGCCCTGAGATCCGGCGCCGCGCAGCTCGACCACCCGAGCCTTCGCCGGCTCGCTCGCCTCCCGCTCGCCGGCACTCAGGCGCTCGCGACCCTCGCGGGCCGTCTCCGGCGTCAGCACCACCTCGTCCGCCGGCGCGGCGCCCGCCGCGCTCGCCTGCTCCTCTCCCGGCTGGGAGGTGGCGGTGCCGCAGCCGGCAAGGGCCGCCGTCAGCGCGAGCAGGGTCAGCCCGTTGCGCGTTCTTGCTGGTATCTGGACTTCCACTCTGAGTAGGGCATCCCGTAGACGAGCTCCCGCGCTTCGGCGTCAGCCACCTCGATGCCCCGCTCCTCCGCGGCTTCGCGGTACCAGCGAGACAGGCAGTTGCGACAGAAGCCGGCGAGCTCCATCAGGTCGATGTTCTGAACATCGGTCCGGGAGCCCAGATGCTGAAGCAGGCGGCGGAAGGCGGCGGCCTCGAGCTCGGTGCGGGTGGGGTCTGGCACGAGGCCGCCGGTGGAGGGAGGAGTGTCCATGGATCTGGAACGATAGGGAGGATGAGCAACTCGGAACGCCACTCGCCCTCCCCGCCGCCCGACCCGAGCGGAATCGAGCAACCGCACGACATCCTCGCCGCCGAGGAGTTCGGGATCGGCACGCGTGACGACCGCTTCCCCGCGGACCCCAGCGGCATCCAGGAGCCGCACGACATCCTCGCCGCCGAGGAGTTCGCGATGCCCGCCCCGGGCCCCGCCACGGACTCGTCACGCGTGGCCGAGCGCGCCGCCCGTCCGCTCGCCCTGCTGCTGCCACTTCTACTCCTGCTCGGCGCGATCGCCTTCGTCGTCCTTCGCCGGCGGAGCTGACTTGGCCGAGCTCTCGCCCGTCAACCGGATCGAGATCCGGGTCGACCGCGCGCTCTGCATCGGCTCAGGCGACTGCGTCGACACCGCCCCCGACGTCTTCCAGCTCGACGAGGAGGACAAGGCGGTGGTGGTCGACCCAGACGGCGCACCGGTCGACGACGTGATCGCCGCCGCCGGGAACTGCCCCGTCTCCGCGATCTTCGTGATCGGCGAAGACGGCGATCTCTACCCCTAGCGTCCGCGGCCGTAGACGAGCTTGAGCAGCCGCCCGAGCAGCTTCGTCCGGCGCGCTCCGTAGGGCATCATGTGCACGTCGCGCTTCAGCGGCGCGAAGCTCGTGACGAGCAGGGTCTGCTGCTTGGTGTACTTGCGGATCCCGGCGGCGCCGTGGCGGGTTCCCAGCCCCGAAGCCTTCCAGCCACCCATCGGCAGCTCGAGCGCCAGGTAGTTGACCTGGGCGTCGTTGACGGTCACCGCCCCGGCCTCGATGCGGCGCGCCAGGCGCTCCCCCTTGGCGGAGTCCTTGGTCCAGACCGAGGCCTGCAGCCCGAACGGCGAGTCGTTCGAAAGCCGCACGGCCTCGTCGGCGTCGGCGACCCTCATGATCGGCACGGTCGGCCCGAAGGTCTCCTCGACCATGCAGTCCATCGTGTGGTCGACGTCGACCAGCACGGTGGGCTCGAAGAAATGGCCGTGCTCATCGCGGCGGTTGCCGCCCGTGACCACGCGCGCGCCCTTCGCGACGGCGTCGGCCACGTGGCGCTCGACGATGTCCGACTGCGGCGAGTGGGTCATGGCGCCCAGGTCGGTCGAGCCCGGTCCGGCGGGCCGGCCCTGGCGCAGCGCGTTGACCTTGTCGGTCACGAGCCGCACGAAGTCGTCGTAGATCGGCTCCTCCACGTACACCCGCTCGGTGGAGATGCAGGTCTGCCCGGCGTTCTGCATCGAGTAGTGCACAGCGGCGTTGGCGGCCCGCTCCACATCGGCGTCGGCACACACGATCATCGGGTCCTTGCCGCCCAGCTCGAGCGCCACGGGGGTGAGCGTGCGCGCGGCGCGCTTCATCACCTTCTTGCCGGTCGCCGTCGAGCCCGTGAACATCACGAAGTCGACCTCGTCGATGAGCGCGGTGGCCGTCTCTCCGGAACCCGGAACCACCTGGTAGACGTCCTCCGGCAACCCGCATTCCCGCAGCATCTCGCCCATCAGCATCGAGGTGAGCGGTGTGACCTCGGAGGGCTTGAGGAGCACGGCGTTGCCGGCGGCCAGAGCCGGGATGCAGTCCCCGAAGGAATTGGTGAGCGGGTAGTTCCAGGGGCCGATCACGCCGACCACGCCCACCGGGGCGTAGCGCACGGTCAGCTTGCGCCCCTTGACGAAGGGCGAGGAAGCCCTGACCTTCTCCTCGGCCAGGTACTTCTCGGCGTGCGAGGCCCAGAAGGCGAAGGCGGTCATCGCGTAGCCGACCTCCGCGGTGAACGCGTCCTCGTAGGTCTTGCCCGTCTCGGACACGATCGTGTCGACCACGCGCTCCGAGTTGTCGGACATCCACTTCTGGCAGCGCTTGAGCACTGCGCTGCGACCGTCGAAGCCGAGCGCCTCCCAGCCCGGCTGGGCGCGGCGGGCGCGTGCCACCCGCTCGGCCACGTCGGCGGGATCGACAACCGCCACCCGGGCGATGACCTCGCCTGTGGCCGGGTTCTCGACCTCGATTGCGGGCGCCGACGCGGCCGGTGTCTTGGAGCTGCGTTCGGGATAGGTGGTTGTCTCGGCCACGTCGTCTCCTCCTTGGTCGCTGTGAAGAACCTACTCTGCCCGGGCACGGCGGCGAGCGCCCTGCTTGCGCAGCAGCGGCACGCCCACGAGCGCGTGGCGGCCCAGCATCGCGCTCGAGCGCGCCACCCAGCCGCGCCAGCGCGGGATGACCGCCACCAGCTCTCGCGAATCGAGCAGACCGGCCGTGCGGTCGGCCACCTCGTCGGCGCTCAGCAGCCGCGGCGCCGAGAAGACCATCGCGGAGTCCTCGTCGCCCACCCGCTCACGCACCATGTCGGTGTCGGCGGCGTCAGGGCAGACGGCGTGGACCGTGATCGGCAGGCCCGCGACGTTGAGATCCCCCTGCAGCGAGCCGGTGAAGCCGAGCACGGCGTGCTTGGTGGCGGCATAGACGGCCAGCCCGGGCACCGGCGTGAGGGCCGAGAGCGAGGCGATGTTGATGATGTGCCGGTTCTGGCCGGCCCCGCTGCGCATCGCGTCCACCGCCGCTCGCGAGCCGTGCATCACGCCGAGCACGTTGACCTCCACGAGCAGGCGGACCTCGTCGTCGGAGTGCTCCCAGGCCTTGACTGTGCGCAGGATGCCCGCATTGTTGACCCACACCTCGAGCGGCCCGCGCTCGCTCGCGGCACGGGCGACCTCGCGGTGAGCGTCCGGAACGCGGACGTCGTGCGCCAGCGAGAAGCCGCCCACGATGTCGGCGGTCTCGGCGGCCGCGTCTGCGTCGATGTCGGTGCAGAGCACCGTGTAGCCACGCCCGGCCAGCCGGCGCGCCACCGCGCGGCCGAGGCCGCGCCCGGCCCCGGTGACCACCGCAACCCCGGCCATCAGCCGGAGGCGGGTGCGGCCACCCGCTCCTGCCCGCCGGAGAGCGAGCCGAGCGGCCGCCGGATGCCTTCGCTGCGGCCGCGCTCGGCCGTCAGCAGTCGCATGTAGGGCCGGAAGTCCACCTGGATCGTGTGCCGCGGCGAGGCGACGTAGCGGCGGCGCATGGCCTCCTCCTCGGCGGCGATCTCGCTGCGCATCGTGGCGGCGTCGGGCAGCGCGGCACGGCCCTCGAGCACGTCGGCGATCCACTCGGACTGCCGCTCGGCCACCGGCATGATCGCGCCCAGCGGCTGCACCAAGCCGATGAAGTAGAGGCCCGCTCGCGCTGGATGCACGACGCGCCGGAACAGGGACACGTGGTTGTCCTGGACGTCGATCACCTCCGAGGACAGGAACGGGAAGGTGATGCGGTAGCCGGTGCACCAGACGATCGTGTCGATCTCGGTGCCCGTGCCGTCCACGAAATGCACGGTGGGGCCCTCGATGCGCGCGATGTTGGGCTTGACCTTGACGCGCCCGTGGCCGATGCGCGGCAGCAGGTCGGACGAGAGCGTGGGATGGGCCTGGCCGAGCTTGTGGTCGGGCTTGGGCAGGCCGTAGGACTCCATGTCGCCCTGGATCTGCTTCAGCCGCTGTCCGAGCAGGGTGCGCGTGGCCCAGAAGGGCAGCCGCGAGATCCAATCCGGGGCCAGCTGGTCGGTGGGCTTGCCCCCGATGTACTTGGGGATCACATAGGCGCCGCGACGCATGGCCAGGTAGGTGATCTCCGCGTGGCGCGAGGTCTCCACCGAGATGTCGGTGGCGGAGTTTCCGATACCCAGCACCAGCACGCGCTTGCCCGCGAATCGCTCGTCCGGCTCGCGGTAGTGGTGAGCGTGCAGCTGTTCGCCGGCAAAGCCGTCCTGACCGGGAAAGGCGGGCTCGGGCCAGCGCGGGTTCCAGTGGTGGCCGTTGGCGACGAGCACGGCCTCGTAGTCGTGCGTGCTTCCGTCGTCGAGAGTGACCTCCCAGCTGCCGCCGGCGGCCGGCAGGACGCTCATCACCTCGGTGCGGAAGCGAATCCGGTCACGGAACCCGAAATGGTCGACGTAGTCGTCGAAGTAGGTCGCGATCTGCGTGTGGTGCGGATAGTCCGGATAGTCGTCCGGCATCGGGTAGGTGGAGTACTCCATCATCCGCCGCGAGGTGTTGATGAACAGCGAGCGGTAGGCGGACGACATGCCGTTGTCGTTGTCGTAGCGCCAGTTGCCGCCCACCTCCGACCCCTTCTCGTAGCAGTCGAAATCGATGCCGCGTGCCTGGAGCACCTGACAGGAGGCGATGCCGGAAGAACCTGCGCCGATGACGCATACCTTGCCCATGGAGCCGCGGCGAGCCTACCAAGTTGGCTGGCCAGCCAAGCTAGGCTTCGCCGGATGCCCGAGATCGAAGCCAACGGCCAGACGCTGTACTACGAGGAGCACGGACAGGGGGAGCCGCTGCTGTGCGTAATGGGCCTCTCCGCGGACGTGCTCGCCTGGACCCTGCAGGTGCCCGCCTTCTCCGCACGGCACCGAACGATCATCTTCGACAACCGCGACGTGGGGCGCTCGTCGATCAACGAGGCGGAGTACGAGATCGCGGACATGGCGCGCGACACGCTCGCCCTGGCCGACGCGCTCGAGCTCGAGAGCTTCCACCTGCTCGGCGTCTCGATGGGCGGCGCGATCGCCCAGGAGCTGGCCTGCCAGGCTCCTCAACGCGTCCGCACTCTCACGCTCGCGGTGACCTTTGCCGCCGGGGGGGCCTGGGCCCGTTCGCTGAGCGACGTCTGGGGGTCGCGCGTGCTCAAGGTCAGCCACGAGGAGCACGTCGACGAGCTGCTCCTGCTCAACCAGTCCGAGGAGTTCTTCGAGAGCCCGGAGGCGGTGGCCTTCCTGCGCGGGATGATGCTCCAGAACCCCCACCCACAGCCCCCCGAGGCCTTCGCGCGCCAGCTGGCGGCGTCCAGCCGTCACGACACCCGGGAGCGGCTCGGCTCGCTGTCGCTGCCGGTGCACGTGATCGGGGCGGAACACGACCTCCTCGTACCGATCTGGAAGTCACGGGAGCTGGCGGAGCTGATCCCCGAAGCGCGGCTCACGGTGATCGACGGCGCACCGCACGGCGCCAGCGTCGAGCGCGCAGAGGAGTTCAACCGGCTGGTGCTCGACTTCATCGCCGAGGCGCAGCACGCGGCGGCGGCCTGACGCTACGGGCCCGCAAGGCGGTCCCGCAGCGCGGCGAGCTCCACGCCGGACAGGCCGCCCTCGCGCATCCGGCCCTCCAGGTCCGTGGACTCCACCAGCGCGGCGACCAGTTCGGCGGCTGAGGTGCCGCGCCCGGCCAGATAGCGCTCCAGCTCGGCCTTCTGGTCGCCCATGCCGCGCTCCGCCCAGAACGGCGGCAGGCGCTCGTCACTCAGTTCGTAGTCGGCGACGATCTCCTCGGTCTCGACTCCGGCGAGGGCGAGCAAGAGCAGGCTGATGAGGCCGGTGCGGTCGCGCCCGCCGGCGCAGTGCACCACCACTCCCCCCGGCGGAGCGTGAGCGATCGCGGCCAGCACCCGTGCGCTCCGCTCGGGAAAGCGCCCGAGGTGGGCGGCGTAGTAGAGCGGCGTGCCGAACTCCGGGGAGTCCTCCCAGCCGCCGTTCCAGAAGTCGTGCTCCTCGAGCCGGGTCATGCGGGAGCGAAAGCGTGGCCAGCGCGTCCGGCCGCGCGCACGAGTCGGGCTCGCGTTCGTCCTCGTTGCGCAGGTCGATGATGGTGCGAACGCCGTGGCCCAGCACGGCGTTCCAGCCCTGTGCGCTCAGCCGATCGAGGCCGTCGGAGCGCGCGATAGCCCCTCGGCGCGTCGTGCCGCCGGCGCGCGTGCGCAGCCCGCCGAGGTCGCGTGCGTTGTGCGCACCGTCCCAGTCGAGGTGCCGGGTGGCCGTCAGGCGATCTCGGCGACCGCGGAGTCCACGTCGGCTCGGATCGGCGCCGCGCGGGCGAACTCCACGATCTCGAGCACGCGGGCCACGGGGCGCCCGTCGGGAGCTACGACACGCAGCTCCTGGCGGCGGCTGGACAGGCGGCGGACCAGCCCGAACAGCATCGCCACTCCGCTCGAGTCGATGAACTCGAGCTCGCTCATGTCGACCACCAGCCCGCGTGCCGAATTGGGAACGGCCTCTCCGATCCGCTCCCCGGTCTGGGGGGCGCCGGCGATATCGAGCTCGCCCGTCAGGCGCGCGATCACCACGTCCCCCTGATCCTCGATTACGAGCTTGACCAGCTCGTCTGTCACTGCGCTCCTCCGTTGCCGTCCAGCTTGCGAGTCATGCGCACCGTCGTTCCCGTAGGGGAGGGCGCGACCGCAACGGTATCCATCAGGGCCTCCATGAGCGCGAGGCCGCGCCCCTGGTCGCCCTCGCGCGGCTCGCGCCAGGCGCCATGGTCGTGCACCGAGATCTCCACTTCCCCGTCCATCACCCGCCCGGCGATGTCGAACGGCAGGCCCGCGACACCGCCTGCGTGCTCGATCGCGTTGGTGGCGGCCTCACCGCACGCGGTGATGATCTCGGCCACCTCGCGGCCCCCGGCCCGCGCGTGGGTCAGCCAGCGGCGCAGCATCGAGCGCATCTGCGCGAGCGACTCCGGCTCAACCGGGAACTGGACCTGGAAGTGGTCGGTGACGGGCAGGTTCCTCAGGGCGAGGATCGCGACGTCGTCGGTGGCCCCGCCCGCGGGCAACAGCGTGGCCAGCAGGTGCTCGCAGAGGGCGTCGGGATTCTCGGCCGCCTCGCGCACACGGGCCGCGAGTTGCGCCATGCCGTCGTCGAGATGCTCCCCCGGGCGCTCGATCAGCCCATCGGTGTAGAGCACGACCGTGGTCCCGGGCTTCATCTCCACCGACATCTGCTCGTAGCTGGGGAAGGGCAGCACGCCGAGCGGCACCGAGCCACCCTTCTCGAGGAAATGGGGCGGGTCGTCCCCCACCACGAGCAGTGGAGCGGGATGCCCGGCGTTGACCCAGTGCATGCGACCCTCGCCGGGGTCGACCACCAGATAGAGCAGGGTGGCCATCTGCCCTTCTCCCCCATCGGCCCAGACGAGCCGGTTGAGCTGCTCGACCACGCGCGCGGGGTCGTGTCCCTCGAGTGCGTAGGCGCGCAGCGCACTGCGCAGGCGCCCCACCATCGAAGCCGCGGCCAGCCCCTTGCCGGCGATGTCGCCCATCACGAGGCCCACCGCGCCGGCGGGCATCGGGATCACGTCGTACCAGTCCCCGCCCACCTCGGCCTCCGCGGCGGCGGGCTCGTAGCGCGCCGCCACCTCGAGCCCGGGCGGCTGGGGGACCCGGTCCGGCATGAGGCTGCGCTGGAGGGTCACCGCGATGCGGTGCTCGCGCTCGTACAGCCGTGCGTGCAGGAGTGCGAGTGCCACGCGGTCGGCGGCCAGGCGCAGCAGGGCCAGGTCATCGGGGGTGAAGCGGCGTGGCGCGGCCGCCCCGGCCACCAGCACCCCGGTCACTTCGTTGTCGGCCAGCAGCGGCACCCCGATCAGAGAGTCGATCTCGATCGAGCGCAACGCCGGGTCGGGCAGGTCCTCGGGCGAGGGGCCGTGGGTGAGCATGGCCTCCCGTGTCAGCGCCACGCGGCCCGCGAAGCCCTCCCCGAAGGCGACCGTCTCGGAGGGCAGGTCGCCGTCGCCACCGGGCGATCTGACTCCGGCGGAGGAGGCGCCCACGCTGAGGCGATCATCCTCCTCGGTCAGCATGATCGTCGCGGCGTCGGCCTCGAGCACGCCCCGCACCTCACGCACCAGCGTGGTCAGGATCTCCTCGAGCGTGCCCGAGATCAGCGCGGCGTCGATGAGCCGGGTCACACGACCCACGAGCTCGGTCACCCGCTCGGCCTCGACCCGCGCGGCCTGTTCGCGCAGCAGCGCCTCGCGCTCCTCCTGGCGGCGCACGCGCTCGGTGACATCGCGGATGAAGCCCGACACGAAGGGGTCGCCCTTTATCTCGATCTTCGAGACGGTGGCCTCACCGGGGAAGCGCGAGCCGTCACGCCGCAGCAGCTCGACGTCGTAGCGCTGGGTGGCCACCACGCTGGGGGTGTCCACCAGCGACATGCGCCGGGTGTCGTGGCGGTCACGGAACTCGGGCGGGACTATCAGCGCCCGCATCGGCACCCCGACCGCCTCCGAGGCGGTCCAGCCGAAGAGCCGCTCGGCAGCCGTGTTCCAGGAGATGATCACGCCGTCGCGGTCGAGCGTGACGAAGGCGTCGGGCGCGTTGTCGAGCACCAGTCGCGTGCGCGCCTCGCTCTCCTGCAGCGCGTAGGCACGCTCGTCCGCCCCCTCTGCCTCGGCACGCATCCGGCCCAGCAGGCGCGAGATCAAGAGTCCGGCGACGAGCGGCGTGGCCACGGCCAGGAGCCAGCGCACGACGGCGCTGTCCGGCTGGAGGTCGATCAGGACCACGGCGTAGCAGAGCCCGATCAGGGCCAGGTGGGCGAGCGCGATCTCGAGCCGGAAGAAGTAGAACGCGAACAACGCCGCCCACGTGTAGAGCAGCGGGTAGATGACCGTGTTCTCGACCAGGTAGACGGCCAGGCTCAGCACCACGGTGCCGAACGCCAGGACCACGTGCACCTGCCAGACCCGTGCGTGGTCAGCCCACAGGTAGAGGGCAAGGCCTGTCGCCGCGGCCACGACGGCGAGCCCCACGAGCTCTCGATCCATGATCGCTGCGGAGTGCGGGAACAGGAGCGTGAGCACCCCCAACAGCGCCCCTGCGAGGAAGAGGTAGGCCAGAGAGCGCGCCATCACGCGGGTCTCGAACAGCTCAGGGAGCTCTCTCACCGTTTGTGAAGACTAGAAACCGGGGCCGCCGCCTCGCGCCGATAGCCGCGCGAGGGCTTCGTGGCACTCCACCACGCGCCGCTTGACCGGATCCTCATCGCTTCTCGCGTGCACCAGATCCCAGGTCTTGTCGGCCACGTCGCGGGCGCTCTGCGGCGTGGCCTGGGCGCAGAGCATGTCGATCAGCTTGAGCTCGAACGCGTTCAGCTGCTCGCGGGGGTCGCCGGGCGGCATGCGCGGAAGCGCGGCGTCCGTGGCTTCCCGCCACATCTGGGTTGCCATGACCAGCCGGTTGCGGAGCTCCATCTGGTCCACGGGAACCGGCAGCGTACTGGGGTGCGCTCAGCGGTGCGCGGCAAGGCTGCGCAGCAGGGGGAGCGGGTTCTGCGGCCGTCCGGTCGCGCCCTTTCCGCGCCGCAGCTCGAGGTGCAGGTGGTCGCCCCAGCACGAGCCCGTGCAGCCCACGGCGCCGATGCGCCCTCCGGCCTGCACCCGTTCACCCTCACGCAGCGAGGTCGGCCGCAGCATGTGCAGATAGACGAACGTCCGGCGTGCGGCGGAGCTCCAGATCGCCACGTAGTTGCCCCGCCCGCCGTCGTCGCCCTTCTCGACCACCTCGCCGTCGCGGATCGAGACGAGCGGCGTGCCGGCTGAGGCGAACACGTCCTGGCCCTCGTGCGCGTGACCTCCACGCCAGGCGCCGAAACGGGCGTCGGCCTCGCCCCAGCCGACCTCGCCCTGAACCGGGAAGACCGCCTCGGGGGCCGGCGCCCTGACCTCGCCCGCTGCGGGCACCGCCGCGGTGAACACCGCGGTGATCGTGGCCAGCTTCAAGGTCCCGCGACGTCGCGCTCGTGAACGGCGTCGTTGACCGCCCTCACCACGCCCTCGGGATCGTTGACCCACTCGAACCGGAACTCCGAGTCGTCGCTGCCCGCGGTGTCGAAGTCCACCGTGCCCACGCGCAGCATCCGGTCGAGCACGCTCTGGTCGAAGTTCACGTTCTGCACCCGGTCGAGCCGGGTCTCCTGTACCCGCCGGCGCACCACCCCGCGGCTGATGCGCAGGCGCTGGCTGGTGATCAGGTAGTTGGTCGCCACACGGCGCAGATAGCCGGCGACCAGCACGAGAGCCGCCAGCCCCAGGCCCAGCAGCACAGCGAGGAACTGCGAATCCACGAGGAAGAAGCAGATGAGGAACACGCCAAGGGCGACCAGCAGGCCGATGACGTAGAAGCCGGCGAGCGCCCGCCATGAGGGGTGGCCCTGGTAGACCTCCTCCTCGCCCGAACGCAGCTCGATGTCGCCCGCCATGGGCGGAACCCTAACCGCAGTCACCGGCGTTTAGGTTTCGACCATGCCCACCCTTCACCTGCTTCGCGTATTCGCCTCCGAGGACGGTAGCCGGCGGCAACCCTCTGGCTGTGTTCCTCGAGGGCTCGGAGATAGCCGCCTCCGAGCGCCAGCGGGTGGCCGCGGACCTCGGTTTGAGCGAAACGGTGTTCGTGGACGATCAGGCGCGCGGCGAGATGCGGATCTTCACCCCCGCGGTCGAGCTCGATTTCGCCGGCCATCCGAGCGTCGGCACCGCCTGGCTGCTGGCCGGCGAGCGGGCCCCGGTCGACGCACTGCGCCCGCCGGCCGGCGAGGTGGCCGTGCGCTACGACGACGACATGGCCTTCATCGCGGGACGCCCGGAATGGCCGCCCACCTACGAATGGGAGCAGCTGACGTCGCCGTCCGAGGTCGAGTCGCTCGAGGGCCCGCCGCGCGGCCACGACATGATCGGCGGCTGGGCCTGGATCGACGAGGAAGCGGGAATCCTGCGCTCGCGCGTGTTCCCGGTCCGCATCGGCATCGCCGAGGACGAGGCCACGGGCGCCGCCGCGGTGCAGCTCGGGGCGCGGCTCGGCCGCGCGATAGACATCCGCCAGGGCAAGGGCTCGCGGATCCTGGCCCGGCCCCAGGCCGACGGCTCGGTCGAGATCGGCGGCAGCACGGTTCTCGACGAGGTGCGGGAGTACGCGCTCGGCTGAGGCTCGACCTCCGCCCCCGCACCCGCGCGCGGCGGCACGAGAGCGGGTGGGCCCTTTGGGTGCCGGATAGGTGTATTGGGAGGGCCCACACCCCCCGGCCCGCGCCACCGCCCTCGATCACCGCCCGGCCGTGCGGTGCGTTGACGATGCGCCGCCGCCCGTCCGGAGACTCGCTCTGCGAGAGGTGTCTCAGTCCGGTCATGCTCGGGGCCAACGTATGGGCGCGCCCGGGCGGCGTCAGTATCGACTTGGTCTCGGCCGGGTCTCAGGGGGGCCGCGAGCCTCGTAGAGTTCGGCTGGTGACCGACGGGCAGCGTCCGCTTCAGCTCATCCACGCGCGCAACCTCATGACCGGGTTGTCGACTCCCGCGTTTCTCGTGGACGCGGACGGCGTGGTCGTCTTCTACAACGACGCCGCCGGCCTGCTGCTGGGCCGCCGCTTCGAGGACGCCGGCCAGCTGCCACCCGAGCGCTGGGGCACCGAGTTCGGCCCGCTCGACCAGGACGGCAATCCGATCGCCTGGGACGAGCTGCCCCTCACCGTCGCGCTGCGCCGCAACCGGCCCTCGCTCGGGCGCTTCCGCATCCGCGCCCTGGACGGTGCCGAGCACGAGATCCAGGTCACGGCGATTCCGATCGTGACGATGGCCGGCACCCACGGGGCCATGGCCATCTTCTGGAGCGTGGAGGACGAGGAGGAGGCCTGACTTGCGGGTGAAGATCTGGGGCGCTCGCGGCTCGGTCCCGTCACCCGGGCGCGAGACCGCCCGCTACGGCGGGAACACCTCCTGCGTGTCGGTCACCCTTTCGGACGGCACGCTGCTCGTGCTCGATGCCGGAACCGGGATCCGCGGCCTGGGCCTGGAGCTGTCGCCGGACATCGAGCGCATCTACATCCTGCTCACCCACCTCCACCTCGACCACATCCAGGGCCTGATGTTCTTCGCCCCGCTGTTTCGCACCGACGCCCACGTCGTGATCTGGGGCCCCGAGGCACCGGATGCGTCCCTGCAGGACCGGATCGCCCGCTACATCTCGGCGCCGCTGTCCCCGGTGGAGGTGCGCGAGCTGCCCTGCGACGTGTCCTTTCGCGAGGCTCCCCACAGTGAGTGGCAGGTCGGGTCGGCCACCATTCGCGCCGCCTCGGTCACCCACCGCGGGCCCACGCTCGGCTACCGCGTCACCGACGGCGACACCTCGCTCTGCTACATCCCCGACCACGAGCCGGCCCTTGGCATCGACCTCGGCGAGGACGACGCCGACTGGATCAGCGGCTTCGACCTCGCGCGCGGCTCCACGCTCCTGCTCCACGACTGCCAGTACAGCGACAGCGAGTACCCGGGCCACGTCGGCTGGGGCCACTCGCGCCTGTCCGACGCCCTGGTCTTCGCCCAGCGCGTGGAGGCCGAGCGCCTGATGCTCTTTCACCACGACCCGATGCACACCGACGAGTTCCTCGACCGCTTCCGCGGCACGGCGAGCGAACGCTGGGCCGAGCTGGGCCGCAGCCCGGCCGAGCTCTCGCTGGCCGTCGAGCGGCGCGAGCTCGAGGTCGCGCTGCGCCCGGTCGCCTGAGCGTCTGCACTCAGGCGGCACCCGGCCCCGGGCTCATGAAGGCGACCGCCGGCCCGACGCCCGCCTCGCGGCGCAGCGTCGCGATCAGGCGCCCGGGCTGGACCGCCGCGCGCGGGCGTCCGAGCAGGGGACCGAGCACAGCCGCGGTGAATTGCATGTCCTCGACCAGGAAAGAGATCCCCCAGAGCCGTGCCGGACCGTCGGGATCAGCGGCGAGAGCGCTCCCCGCCGGAGCCTCCACCACCTCGAGGATGACCTCGGCCATGCGAAAGAAGGCCTGACGCGCCGAACCGCCCGGAGTGGGGGCCTCGCGCAGCCGGCGCAGGGCGAAGCCCGCGCTTTCCAGCATGGCGACGGTGCGGTCCCGGTCCGGCGTCATCACCACCACGTGATCGATGGCCAGCACGCCGTTGGGGTGACCGCCGCCGAAGGAGGGCGACCTCGTCGACGGGCTGGTGGCCAGTCCGTCCAGCTCGAGTGAGCCGGCATCGCGCACGGACCAGGAGACGATGCCGCGGCGCTCGCCCTTGCCGACCAGGCGCAGGCGAATGCTGCCCACGGCTATCTCGTTGTCCTTCACGTCGAAGCCGGCATCGCGCCAAGGGGCGACCTCGTCGGCGATGACGAGCTCGTCGAGGGTGGGCCCCAGAGCCGCTGCGCCTCCGCCTAGAGCTTGGGCGCCTTGCCGCGCTCGGGGGGAAGCGTTGCGGGAGGCGCGGCTTTCTGTGCCGGTGCCGACGCCTTCGGGTTGGGCGGCGCCTTGACCGCAGGCAGGGGGCCGGAAGGATGCTTGCTCCGGCCGGCCGGCACAGGCTTGGGCGCAGGCCCGCGCTTGACCGGCGTGGAGCCGGGCGGTGCCGCGATCGGGCCGCGCCCGCGCGCCCGCCCGGCCTGCGAGGGAGGCTTGCCGAGGCTTCGCGCTCCAGCGCCGGGCTGCTTCTTGTTGTGTCCGGACCTGCGCCGGCCCAACCCCGGCGACACGGCTCCAGCCTGTGGGCGCCTGCGAGACGAATCGCGCGGCCGCCGGCTCCTGCGCGGCTCACGCAGCGCCCGATTTCCGGACCCTGAGGACTTGTTCGCGGACGGATCGGTGCCGCTGCCGGCGCTGCTCTGCGCCGGGCGGTCGCGCTCCGCGAGGGGTGCGGGCCTGACCGCTGACGGCTGCGCGGACTGCGGCGCGCGCGTGTCTCGCTCGATCTCGTCCATCAACGTGTTGCCGGCAACCACACCACCGCCGGCCAGAACCCCGACTACCGCCGCCTTGGCCAGCAGCGCCGATCCGGCTGCGCCGCCGAACACGGCGCCCAGCCCACCCGCGGCGGAACCGCTCCCGCCGAGTCCTGCGGCCGCGAGCACGCTCGCCTTGAGGCCCGCGCCGGGCAGCACTGGCAGGGCGGCACCGAGCAAGCGGCGCTGGCGCTTGACCTCCTCGCGGTACTCACGGCAGCCCGGGCACGCCGCGACATGCAGCCGCAGCGGGGTGCGCCGCAGCGAACCGCCGCGCAGGTTGGCCAGCTGCTCTCGGATCTGCTCGCACGGCGTGTCGCGCGCCTCCCGCCGCGCGATGAGCGCGCTGCGAGCCTGGAACACCAGCGACTTCACCTTGGACACCGGGCAGCCCAGCACGTCCGCCACGTCGGCGTGCGCGAGGCCCGCGGCTTCCGACAGCAGCAACGCCGCACGCTGCACCTCGGGCAACTCCCTGAGGTCGGCCAGCAGCTCGCGCAGCTCGCGGCGCCGCTCGACCTCCTCGGATAGCCCGGCAGTGGGCAGCTCCTCGACAGCGGCGCTGTGCTCACGGCGGGCGCGCAGCATGGAGAGGCAACGGTTTCGGGCGATCGCGTAGAGCCACGGCCGCAGCGCGATGTCGCGCTCGCCCCCTCGGCCGAGGTCCCGCCAGGCCGCCGCGAAGGTGTGCTGCACGGCGTCCTCGGCGTCCTCGACGGAACCCAGCATATGCCGGCAGAAGCCGAGGATGGCCGTGCCGTGCCGCTCAAAGGCGACCTCGAAGGCAGCCTCGTTGCCACGCGCCATCTGCTCCACGAGGCGCTCGTCACCGAGCAGCGCGAGCAGGCGCTTGGGGCGCGCGCTTCGCGCCGGAGCACGGGCGGGTAGCGAACTGGCGGGCATCGCCCAAGAGTTGTACCCCTTGGGGCTGCCGGTGACTCGGCCTTCATCACCCATAGGAACGCTGTCGGCCATCCGAGGTTGGCTCATTACTTCCCAACCTTTGCCGTCGGCGCGCGTTTCACCCATATGCAGAAACTCAAACTAGCTGCCGGGCTCGCTGCTGTGGCGCTCATGGTGCCGGCGGGCGCCGTGGCGAAGCCGGCTCCGGATCAGGACGACAAGCGGGCCGCGATCGCCCAGTGCAAGTCAGAGCGCGGCAACACCAAGGCCACGCGCGAGGCCTGGAAGACCAAGTACAAGAGCATGAGTCGCTGCGTGCGCCAGAACGCGGCTGAGGAGGCCGCCGAGGAGCAGACGGCCGCCCGCAACGCCTCCAAGGAGTGCAAGGCGGAGGCCGCCGATCCGGACTTCGCGGCGACCCACGACGGCAAGAGCTTCGCCGAGTACTACGGCAGCAAGCCCAACGGCCAGGGCAAGAACGCTCACGGCAAGTGCGTATCCGGAAAGGCCAAGGCCAAGAAGGCCGAGCTGGACGCCGCCGATGAGCAGGAGGCCAAGGAGTTCCGCAATGCGGCCAAGCAGTGCGCCGACGAGCGCAAGGCCGACGCGGACGCGTTCAAGGAGACGTACGGCACCAACGCCAACAAGAGCAACGCATTCGGCAAGTGCGTCTCGAAGAAGACCCGGGAGTCGTAGGGCGGCGACCGAGGGTAAGCGGCGGGTCTGCTCGGACCTGCCGTCGCGGGACAGGCGAAGGGCTCCGTACGGGGCCCTTCACCGTTCTCCCGCCGGGCCCGCTCAGATGCTCGTGATTCGCTCGGCCGCCTGACGCAGGCCGGCGAGCGACGAGTCCCAGGCCTCTCGCTCCTCGGCCGTGAGCGCCGGCATCAGCGGCTCGCCTGCGCCCGCCGGGCCCAGCCGGGCGGGCAGGCTGGCGCACAGGCCCTCCTCGACCGGCACGCTCACCGGGATCAGGTAGTCGTGCTCGCGCAGCACGTGGCCCGCGAGCCGGGCGGCGACCAGGCCAATGGCGCTCGAGGTGGAGCCCTTGAGCTGGTGTACGCGCGGCCCGGCCATGCGCACGTAGTCGTCGATCGCCTCGAGGTCGAGCGCTCCCCCGCGCTGCTCGGCCACCTCGTCGAGCGTGAACGGGCCGACCCGTACGCAGGAGAACGCGACGACCATCGACAGCCCGTGCTCGCCGATGACCCACGCGTGGACGTTGCTGGGATGGACGTCGAGCTCGGTCCCCAGCCGCTCGCGCAGGCGCCACGAGTCGAGGGCGGTGCCGGACCCGAACACCCCCACCCCGCGCCCGCGGAAGCGGCGAACCAGGTACTCGGTGACCGTATCGACGGGGTTGCTGACCACCATCAGCACGTGCGGCAGCGCGTCGTCGAAGGCGTCGGCCACCGCGGCTGCGACGTCCAGGTTCTGTGCGAGGACCTCGCTCCGCGGCTCTCCGGCGCGCGGCATCGCCCCGACGGCCAGGATGCCGAGGTCGGCCGGCGCCGCCTCCGAGAGCGGCCGCCCCTCGATCTGGCAGGCGGCGAGGAGCGACGAGCCGTGCTCGAAGTCCAGGGCCTCCCCGCGTGCGCGGTCGGCGCTGCGGTCATAGATGACGAGCCGGTCGGCGATTCCGGCCTGGAGGATCGCCCCGGCGCAGGCCACGCCCACGCCTCCCGCCCCGATCACCGCGACCTCAGGCACGCCCCACTCCGGACGCGCGTTCGAGCAGCTCATAGGGGAAGGCCTCCACCCGGTTGCCGTCGCGGCCCTGCATCGTGTCGGCGGCGCAGAGCGAGTTGAGCACCGCCTCGTACACCACCTCGCCCGCCGCCTCGAACAGGTCGCGCAGCCCCGGAGAGTCGTCGCGCACCAGGTGGAGCTCGAGCTGCCGGCCGTCGGCGCGGTGAGGCAGCCGGTGCGCGGTCGAGAACGCCAGCGCGTACTCGCCGCTGCCGTGCGAGGCAAACGAACCCGCCCGGCCGAGCCCGAAGGTGGCACGGACGGCGACGCGGCGCAGCTGGCGCTCCGACAGCGGAGCGTCGGTGCCCAGCACGATCATGATGGACCCGCCCTGGGCCGGCGGCTCGACCACGTCGTCGCGCTCTTCGAGGGGACCGACGAGCAGATGGAGGTCGCGCCGCGCGCCGAAGTTTGAGACCACCAGGCAACCGAGCACGTGGTCCTGCACGCGGCGCGAGGAAGTGCCCACTCCCGACTTGTAGCCGAAGCAGGTCGTGCCCGTGCCGGCCCCCACCGCGCCCTCGCGCACCTCGTTGCGGCCGGCCCCCGCGATCGCCTCGAGCGCGTGCTCGGGGCGGACGGCGAGCGCGCGGGCATCGGACAGCCAGCCGTCGAAGCACTCTCCGACGATCACGTTGACGGTGTCGCGGTCGCGCGCAGCGTCGGGATTGAGCTCGAGCAGGTGACGCAGCCCGCCCTCCCAGACCGGCCCCACCGACAGCGTGTTGGTGAGCAGCAGGGGGCTCTCCACGGTGCCGAGCTCGTCGAGCTGACTGAGCCCGGCCGGCTTGCCGTAGCCGTTGATCACGTGACAGGCGCCGAGCACCTTGTCGGCGTAGAGGTTGCCGTCGTGGGGCAGGATCGCGGTGACCCCGGTGCGCAGCCGATCGCCCTCGATCAGGGTGCGGTGCCCCACCAGCACGCCCGGCACGTCCACCAGCGCGTTGCGCCCCCCGGTCGGAAAGCGGCCGACCGTGAAGCCGAGCTCCCGTAGTCGCCGCCGCACCGCGCCAGCATATGGCGACCGGCCACGAGGCGCTCGAGCCGTGCGTAGGCTCCCGGCCGTGGGAGCGATCGTCGCCCGAGCACCCTTGCGCGTGGCCCTCGGCGGGGGTGGCACCGACCTGCCCTTCCACTACCGCGAGCACGGCGGCTTCGTGGTCTCGGTTGCCATCGACCGCTACGTGCACATGCTCGTGTCAGCCGAGATGCAGTACCCGCTTTCGGCTCAAGCATCTGGAGTGTGAGGAGGTCGAGCATCCCGGGGAGGTCGTCCATCCCATCCTGCGCGAGGCGCTGCGCCGTCACTGGGACGGCCCGCCTCTCGAACTGGCCTCCCTGGCAGACGTGCCGCCGGGGACGGGCATGGGGTCGTCGGGCGCGTACGCGGTCTGCGCCATCACCGCCCTGCGCGCCGCCGGCGGGGCTTCGGCGCTGGAGCCTGCCGCGCTGGCGGAGGAGGCCTGCGATATCGAGATCGGCGTTCTCGGCTGGGGGACCGGCAAGCAGGACCAATACGCGGCTGCACACGGCGGCGTGCGCGCGTACACCTTCCGCACTGACGACACGGTCGAGGCGCGCGAGCTGCGACTGCCGGAGCAGGTCGTCCGGGCCCTGGACGAGCACTGCCTGCTGTTCTTCACCGGCGCCGAGCGCTCGGCATCCGACGTGCTGTCCGGCGTGGCTGCCGGCGACACGCGGATCCGCGCCGTTCTCCAGCGCCTCGAGGAGCTGGCGCAAGCGACCTGCGGGGCGCTCGAGGCGGGCGACCTGGCGCGCTTCGCGGAGCTCACGCACGAGGGCTGGGAGACCAAGCGCGAGCGTGCGCCGGGCACGGTGACGCCCGCGATGGACGCATTGCGCGAGCGTGCCCTGGCCGCGGGCGCGGCGGGCGTGATCTCGCTCGGCGCCGGCGGCGGCGGTTTCCTGCTCGTCTACGCGCCCGACCCCGAGCGCACGCGTTCCGGCCTTGCGCAGGTGCCGGAGCTGCGCTTCGGGCTGGACTCACGAGGAGCGGTGGCGCTCAGGGCGCCGTTCGCCTAAGGCTCCTCCGTGGCCGCCGAGGCGGTCGCGCCGCGCGCGTGCAGCAGCGAGCCGCCCACGAACAGAACCGAGGCGACCAGCCCGAAGAAGGCGAGCACCGCCACCAGGCGAAAAGCCCACTGCATCCCGGAGGCGAAGGCGTCGCGCACCAGCTCGAGCAGACGCTCGCCGGTGTCGCGCGAGAAGCGGGCCAGGATCTCCGTGGCCGACTCGGTCCCGGCCAGCGCGCCGTGGAGCGCGTCGATCTCGCTGTTCTTCAGGCCCGAGTCCGCGAGGTCGCTCTGCAGCTTGTCCTCTGACGCCGTGATGAAGACGGTCGTGGTCAGGCCCAGACCCACCGAGCCGCCGGCCACCTGGAACATGTAGACGATGCCGCCGGCCAGGCTGGAGCGCGACGGGTCGAGCGCGGTTACCGCCGCGGTGGTTATCGAGGAGTAGAACAATCCGACGCCGATCCCCATCACGACCATCCCGGGTACCAGCGCGGTGAAGCCGGAGTCGCGGTCGATCAGTGAGATGAGGAAGGAGCCGAGCGTGAGGCAGACCGCTCCCGCCGAGACGATCAGCTTCGGGCCCAGACGGGCATAGAGGCCGCCCGCCACGAACGAGGTCACGGCGAACACCACCATCATCGGCAGCAGGCCGGCGCCCGCCTCGAGCGGGCTGTAGCCGAGGATCTTCTGGAAGAACTGCGGCAGGAACAGCAGCGAGGCGAAGAAGACCGCCGACATCATCAGAGTGGCGATGCAGGCCGCCCGGAAGTCCGAGTTGGCCATCACGTCGCGAGGGATCAGGGCCCACGACCCGGCCCGCCGCTCGTTGACCGCGAAGGCCCCCAACAGCAGGACGCAGAGCGCGAACAACCCGAGAATGCGCGGGTCGCTCCAGCCCCAGTCTGTGGCCTGGTCGAGCGCCACCAGCAGCGCGATCAGGCCCACGGAAAGGCTGGCGATCCCTGCGTAGTCGATGCGCTCGCGCCCGGTGTCCGACTTGGATTCGTCTATCGCGCGCCAGGTGGCAAAACAGGCCAGGGCGGCGATGGGGAGGTTCAGGTACATGATCGCGCGCCAGCTGAGCGCCTCGGTGAGCGCTCCGCCGAGCAAGGGCCCGGCGGCGTTGCCGAAGCCGGCGACGCCGATGATCAACCCGCCCGCGAGGCCGGCCTTGTCCTCGGGTAGCACGTCGTAGGTCATGCCCAGCGCCGCCGGCCACATGATCGCGCCCCCGATGCCCATCAGCGCACGGCAGACGATCAGCCAGACCTCGTCCTGGGCGGCGCCGCCGAGCACCGAGAACAGGGCGAAGATGGCGGCACCGATGAAGAACAGCCGGCGGCGGCCGAACATGTCGGCCAGGCGCCCGCCGGTCACGATCAACACGCCGAAGATCAGCGCGTAGGCGTTGATGACCCACTGCACCGTCGTTACATCGGAGTCGAAGTCGCTCTCGATGTCGGGCAGTGCGACGCTGAGGGCGGTCAGGTCGTTGGCGATGACGAACACCGCCAGCGCCATCGCACCGAGGGCCAGCATGGTGCTGCGGTCGAGACCGGCCATGGGGGCCGGCCTACCGTACCGTCAGCGCCGAAGCGCCGCTAGCTCGAGTCGGTGCCCTCGGTCTCGGCGTCCTTGATGTCCTCCGCCACGCGGTCCTTGAACGGCTTGAGCTTGTCGTAGAGCTCCTCGGGAGGGACCTCCTCCCCGGGCCCCGACTCACCGGCGAGCCAGGGGGCGGCCTCGACCGCCGTACGCCAGGCCGCTTCGTCCGGATCGGTGTCTCTTCCGGCGGCGCCTTCGCCGGGCTCCTCGGGCGCCGGCTCGACCTTGTCGAGGTAGACGTTGGTGTACTCCCCGCGCTGATTCTCGTGGTATTCGATGCGCGCCCGGCGTCCCTCGAGTCGCTTGGCTTCCTTGCCGATCGCTTCCCGGAACGTGGTGTACTCGTTTCCGTCCGTGTCCTTGAGGACATAGCGGACGTTGCCACCGCGCGTGTCGAAGGTCATGACGCGGTCGATGTCCACGACGCCCTCCATCCTGTCGGCTTACCCACAGCGAGGCACGCCAAGCACCGTCCAGTACGGTTGCGCGCCATGCAGCTCAGGAGACTCGGAAGGACGGGCCTCGAGGTCTCGGAGATCGGCTACGGGGCGTGGGGCATCAGCGGTGTCCAGTGGGAGGGCGCCGAGGACGACGAGTCGATCCGCGCCCTGCACCGGGCGATCGATCTGGGGCTCAACTTCATCGACACCGCGGCGGCCTACGGCGACGGCCACAGCGAGCGGCTGGTCGGACAGGTCCTGCGCGAGCGCGACGAGCGCGTCTACGTGGCCACCAAGGTGCCGCCGAAGAACCTCACCTGGCCCGCAGCCGAGGGCAGCCGTGTGGAGGACGTCTTCCCGGCCGCGCACATACGCCGTTTCACGGAGCGCAGCCTGCAGAACCTGCGACTCGAGACCCTCGACGTCCAGCAGTTCCACGTGTGGCGCGACGAGTGGCTCGACCAGGGCGACTGGCAGGAGACCGTCGAGGCCCTCAGGGAGGAGGGCAAGATTCGCTTCTTCGGGGTATCGATCAACGATCACGAGCCCGAGAGTGCGCTGGGGATCGTCGAGAGCGGGAGGGCCGACACCGTCCAGGTGATCTACAACGTCTTCGACCAGTCGCCCGTGGACCGGCTCTTCCCCGCCGTGCGCAAGCACGACGTCGGCGTGATCGTGCGCGTGGCTCTGGACGAGGGCGGGCTCACCGGCCACATCACACCGGATAGCGAGTTCCCCGAGGGTGACTTCCGCAATCACTACTTCCGCGGCGAGCGCAAGCAGGCGGTGCAGGACCACGTGGAGGCGATCCTGCAGGACCTCGGCATCGAGGTGGACGAGATGGCCGCCACCGCCCTGCGCTTCGTGCTCTCGGAGCCGGCCGTGTCCACGGTGATCCCGGGGATGCGCAGCGTCCGCAACGTCGAGCGCAACATGGCCATTGGCGATGGGCAGGGCCTGCCCGCCGAGCAGGTCGAAAAGCTCAGGAGACACCGGTGGGAGCGAGACTTCTACTCGGACTCCTTCTAGCCGTCCTCGCGTCCTTCGCCACCCCCGCCTCCTCCTCCGAGGCGCGGGACTTCCCGCGCGGCTTCCTGTGGGGCACGGCGATCTCCGGGTTCCAGACCGAGGCGGGCGGCAGCCCCTCGAACCAGGATCCGCGCAGCGACTGGTGGGCGTGGTCGCACGATCAGGCCAACATCGACGCGGGCCGCCAGAGCGGCGATCTCGTCGAGCGCGGACCCGGCCACTGGCGCGAGTACCGCCGCGATGCCGCGCTGGCCCGGCGTGGCCTCGGGGCCAACGCCTTCCGCTTCTCGATCGAGTGGAGCCGCATCTTCCCGCGCTCCACCGCCGGCGCATCCACGCCGCGCCAGCTCGACCGCCTGGCCAACCGCGCTGCCGTACGCCACTACGCAGCCGAGCTGCGCGCCCTGAGGCAGCGCGGCCTCGAGCCGGTGGTGACCCTTCACCACTTCACCACGCCGCTGTGGCTGCACGATCCGCTCGCCGCCGGCGCCGCGTTCGCGGGACGCGGGCCCGACGATCCCCTTCCCGAGCTCGAGCGCGGCGGCTGGCTCGACTCCAGAACCGTGCGCGAGTTCGGCAAGTACGCCGCCTGGGCCGCCTGGAGGTACGGCGACCTCGTGGACCTGTGGGTCACGCTGAACGAGCCGATGGTCGTGGCCACGAACGGCTACGTGAACGTCCCCGGCGCGCTCGCGGGGTGGTTTCCGCCCGGAGTCAACTCGTTCACCGGCGCGGTGCGGGTGGTGCGCAACTTCGTCTTCGCCAATGCACGCGCCTACGACGCGATCCATCGCCACGACCGGCGCGCGCGGGTCGGCCCCGTGCACAACATGATCGCCTTCACCCCGGCCAATCCGGCCTCTGCCGACGACCGCGCCGGAACCGAGCACGCCGACTACATCTTCAACCGGGTGTTCCTGAACGGTGCGGTGCGGGGCTACGACGACAAGGATGTCGACGGTCGCATCGAGTCCGGCGAGCGTTCGCCGCTGGGCGGGGGCAAGGCAGACTTCGTCGGCCTCAACTACTACTTCCGCAGCCGGGTGACGGGCCTCGGCTCCGCGGTCAGCACGGCGGTGCCGCTGTTCGACTTCCTGCCGCGCAACGAGTACCGGATCCCGCAGCGACCGGACGCGCCACCATGCCCCACCACCTGCACCGAGTTCGGCTGGGAGATCTACCCGCAGGGCTTTCGGCAGGTGCTCAGGAAGGTCGGTGGCTACGGCCTGCCGGTCTACGTGACCGAGAACGGGCTGGCCGACGCCGATGACGATCAGCGGCGTGCCTACCTGCTCGGCCACCTGCGCCAGCTGCGCGCGGCGATGCGGGCGCGCGAGGCGCGAGTGAAGGGCTACTTCGCCTGGTCGCTGGTCGACAACTTCGAGTGGACCTCGGGCTACTACCCGCGCTTCGGGTTCTACTCGTACGACCCGAAGACGCTCGAGCGCACGGCGCGCCCGAGCGGACGCAGCTTCCGGCGCATCGCACGCTCGGGCACCCTGCCGCGCTAGACCTCGTCGGCCGAGAACGTGTCGCAGTCGCCCGGGTCGCCGCGCTCGCGGCCCCTGTTGAACCAGCGGGCCCGCTGCTCGGAGCTGCCGTGGGTGAAGGAGTCAGGGTTGATGCTGCCGCTGCGGCCCTGCAGCCGGTCGTCGCCAACCGACTCGGACGCGCCCACCGCCTCGTCCACGTCGCCCGGCTCGAGGTCACCGGCCTCGTAGACGGTGTGCGCCCACACCCCGGCGTAGCAGTCGGCCTGCAGCTCCTGGCGTACCGAGAGCACGTTGGCCTCGCCGGGCCGCTCCTGCTGGAGCCGGCGTACCTCGTCGCTCGTGCCCAGCTCGTTCTGCACGTGATGGCCGAGCTCGTGCGCGATCACGTAGGCCCAGGCGAAGTCGCCCGAGGCGCCGAGCTGGCGTTGCATGTCGTCGTAGAAGGAGAGGTCGATATAGACCCGCCGGTCCGGGGGGCAGTAGAACGGACCGACCGCCGACGAGGCGCTGCCACAACCGGTGTTCACCCCTCCGCGGTAGAGCACGAGCTGGGACCGCTGGTAGGGCTTGCCGGCACGCTGGAAGGTCTCCTCCCAGGTGTCCTGCACGCGAGTGAACACGTAGGAGCTGAAGTCCTTGAGGTCCTGCTCGGGGTCCTGACCCGCAGGGATGCCCTGCGCGTCGGGCGCCTGGGGCGACTCGCCGAACTGGTTGTCCACGCCGAAGGCCGGGCTGCTGCCGCCGCCCGAGAGCAGCTGCAGGAGCACGAACACGACCACCCCGGCGAGGCCGAGGCCACCGGGGATGGCCATGCGCCCGCCGGGCATGCCGGCGCCGCGGCCGAAGCCGCCGCCCCCGCCTCGGGCGTCGATGACATCGCGGTTCTTGCCGGGGCGCTGCCAGCGCATGACCGCATCCTTTCGCATGGACAACTGGTTTGCGTGCGCCGATTAGAGGCAAAGAGGAGAACAGTCAACGCGAGGAGACAAGCCCCATGTACATCGGAATCGGAACCGTCGTCGTAATCCTGCTTATCGTGATCCTGCTTCTGCTCCTCTAGGAGCTCGCATCCGCCTCGAATTCGAGGCGGCCCTCCATCGGCATCGTGGCCGAGAGAAGCGGGGAGGGCGCATCCGGATCGTCCTGGTCGCATACGAAAGTGAAGTCGAGCACGCCGGTGTCCATGGCCGCGTGCACTCCCTCCACCTTCCAGCGGCGGTCGATCGCTCGCAGCCGGTGCACGGTGCCGTCGGCTTCGAGCGTCCCGACCACCGACCCCCGGATGGCGCCGTCCTCAGCCTCGGCCGAAGCCGTGAACACCAGCAGCCGGTCTGCGATCGGCGTGGCGTCGCTGAAGGTGAGTTCGACGCCGTCGATGGAGCCGAGGTCGTAGGCACGCACGTTCTCGAGCTCGTGGGCGTCGATGCGCCGGTCGTGGCGCAGCGACCTCATCACCTGCTCGAGTGAGAGCTCGGCCACCAGGTTCGTGCCCTGCTCTGAATCACCGCGCTGGAGCAGCCAGAGGCTCTCCCCCATCGTGGCGGCGCCCTCCACGTTCAACTCGGCCACCACGTGCTCGCGCAGCAGCTCGTAGACCGGATGCAGGTCGATCTCGCGCGGCTCCTCGGCGAGCGATCCGTCAGGGGCGAGGGCACACACGAAGCCGCGATCACGGTTGGAGCCTGAGCCAGATCCGAGCCCGAGCAGGGCTCCGTAGGGATGGTCCTCGAAGGGCGGCAGCAGCGTCAGTGCCTCGAGATCGGGCTTCTCCTGGGAGCGCTCGTCATGGTCGCTGGGCAGATCGCCCTCGAGCACGCGCTTCAGCCGTCCCGGCGCCGCCGACGAGAGCGTGAAGATCCCGAGGTGGAGCTCGTCGTCGCCGATCACGTAGACGAAGTCGCCGCGCCGGACCACTCCGCTGGCGGCGCTCAGATGCGCCGGACGGCCCGGTCCGGAGGGCTCCTCGACCTCGAGGTCACGCAGCCGCCGCAGCTCGAGCGGCGGCAGGTCCTCGGGGCTGGCCGATCTGCGATCCACCTCCCCGTCCTCCCCGCCTGCCTCGGGCGGCAAACGGCGCGGGGCTCGCGGGGCCGAGAAGGGTGGCGTAGATTTGGAGGATGCCCCGCGGCCTCCCGCCCGGCCCGCGCCTCCCCAAGACACTCCAGACGCTCGGCTGGTGGACCCGCACGGCGCCCTTCTTCGAGCGTTGCCGGGCGCGGTACGGCAACCGCTTCACGCTCCTTTTCCTGCAGAGCCCGCCGTTCGTGCACCTGGCCGATCCGGAGGTGGTCAAGGAGGTGTTCACGGCGCCGCCCGAGGTGCTCCACCCCGGGCAGGGCGCGCGCATCCTCGAGCCCGTGGTGGGCGTCAACTCGGTGATCCTGCTCGACGAGGGTGCGCACATGAGCCAGCGCAAGCTCATGTTGCCTGCCTTCCACGGCGAGAAGATGCAGCGCCTCTCCGGGCTGGTGGCCGAGGTGGCGGAGCGCGAAGTCGCGACCTGGCCGCGCGGTGAACCCATCCCGCTGCATCCGCGGCTGCAGGCGCTGACGCTCGAGATCATCCTGCGGGCGGTATTCGGCGTCGATCCCGGCGGACGCTTCGATGCCCTGCGCCGGCGGCTCAACACGATCCTGGAGGTCGGCGCCAGCCCGAGCTCGATGCTGCCCGTGCTGCAGCGCGGGCGCCGCTGGGGTCAGTTCGTGCGCGACCGCGAGGAGACCGACTCGCTCCTCTTCGAGCTGATCGACGAGCGCCGGCGCGATCCCGGCGAGCGCGACGACGTGCTGGCCATGCTCCTGGAGGCCCGCCACGAGGACGGCTCGCCGATGTCCGCCCAGGAGCTGCGCGACGAGCTGATGACGTTGCTGGTGGCCGGCCATGAGACCACCGCATCGGAGCTGGCCTGGGCCTTCGAGCGCCTGGCGCGCACCCCCGCGGTGCTGCGCCGGCTGACCGACGAGATCGACCGCGGCGGCGACGAGGCCTACCTGACCGCCACTGTGCAGGAGACGCTGCGCCGTCGCCCGGTGCTCCCCAACGCCGCGCCGCGGCTGGTGATGGAGCCGGTGGAGATCGGCGGCTGGACCTATCCGCCGGGCTGCGTGCTTGCCGCCAACGCCTACCTGATCCATCACGATCCGGCGATCTACCCCGACCCCTACGCGTTCCGGCCCGAGCGCTTCTTCGAGCAGGGGCCGGGCACCTACACCTGGATTCCCTTCGGTGGCGGGCGGCGGCGCTGCCTGGGCGCGAGCTTCGCCCAGCTCGAGATGAAGATCGTGCTGCGCGCGGTGCTGGCCGACAGCGAGCTGGGGCTCGCCGGCGACGGGATCGAGCGAACGCGCCGGCGCAGCATCACGGTAAGTCCCGGCGCCGGCGCGGTCGCGGTCCTGCGCGCCCGGGAGCGCGAGGCGGCCGAGGCGGCCGCCGCCTAGCCCTGTTTCTCGGGCGCGTAGGTCCCGAACGACCAGATGTTGCCCTCGGGGTCGCGCACCGAGAAGTCGCGCGACCCGTAGTCCTGGTCGGTCGGCTCCATCACGATCTCCGCGCCGGCGGCCTTCGCGCGCTCGAAGCGGTCGTCGGGATCGTCGATCACCAGGTAGAGCGCGCTTCGTCCCGCCCCCTGGTTGAAGCGCTCGTCGCCCTGTCGTGTCGAGCCGAGCATCAGGAACTGGTCGCCGAACAGGAGCTCGGCGTGGGTGACGTCTCCGTCGTCGCTGGTGTGGACGGCGTGGCGCTCGACGCCGAACGCTCGCTCGATGAAGTCGATCGCCGCGTGGGCGTCCTCGTACTTGAGAATGGGATAGACGGTCTGCATGGGCCCAGGCTACGTCGCGCGCCCCTGGCCGTCTTGGAAGGAATTGACGCTAAGGGCCTGCTGCCGTCACGCCGCCGCCTTTGGGCAGGCGCGCCGCCAGGTAGGCGCCGGGGGTGGTGCCGGCGAAGTCGCGGAAGTCGCGGTTGAGGTGGGCCTGGTCGTAGTAGCCGCAGTCCAGGGCAAGCTCGGCCAGACGGGGCGCCGGCGTATCGCGCAGCAGCCCGGAAACACGCTCGAAGCGCAGCACGCGGCTCAGCATCTTCGGCGGCATCCCGATCTGCTCGCGAAAGCGGGCGATCAGGCGCCGGTGGCTCCAGCCCAGCTCCCGGGCCAGCGCGCCGATACCCACCCGGCCCTGGCTCTCGCGCAGCCGCCGCCAGGCCCAGAACAGCTCATGCGAGGGCGGGCGGGCCGCGGCGCGGACCCGCGTGCCGATCAGCTCGTCGAGCAAGAGGAAGCGCGGCTCCCAGCCGGACAGGTCCCAGAGGCGTTCCACCAGCTCGCCCGCTCCGGGGCCCAGCACGTCGTCCAGCGCGACGACCCGGTTGGTCAGCTCGTGCATCGGCAGGGCGAACAGGGTGTGCGCGCCGAGGGGGGTCAGCCGCACCTCGATCCCGTGCTGATGGCCGCCGTGGTCAACCAGCGCGTATGTGTCGTGCAGCGCGGCCACGAACGAGGTGTGGCGGGCCGCCGGGCGCGAGGGATCGCGCACGTCGGGCAGCCCGAGCTCGGAGTCGGGGCTGATGATCAGCGTCACGTCGGCGGTGGGCACCTCGAGCCGGCGCAGCGGCTTGGCCGTGTGCTCGACGTAGCCGGTGTAGTTGCGGACGTGGCTGCGCAGCCGCGGATGGGCGCCGCGGGTGACCATCTCCCAGCTCAGCTCCTCGGATTCATGGCGGGCCACCTGCAGCACGGGCACCAGACTACCCCTGCGACGAGGCGTTCTCGGGAGGCGTGGCGCTACCTTGTCGGCCCGCATGTCGCGAACTGAACCCCTCATCGAAGAAGTCGAGAAGGCCCTTCCCGACCGGCCCTTCGCGATCCGGCTGTGGGACGGCAGCCGGCTGGCGTCGACCAACGGCGACGACGGGCCGACCTTCACCGTGCGCTCGCCGGCTGCTCTGGCCCACGCGCTGCGAGCGCCCGGTCAGCTGGGCCTCGGCCGGGCCTACGTGTCGGGTGCGCTCGACGTGGACGACGTCGACTCCCTGCTCGAGCTGCTGCGCGACTGGCAGCCGCCGCCCATCGATCGCTCTTCCAAGGCGCGCCTGATGCTGGCCGCCGCGCGGGCCTGTGGCGTGGTGCGCCCGCCGAGCATCCCGGCCGCCGAGTTGCGCCCGCGCGGGCGCCGCCACAGCCGCTCACGCGACGCACGGGCGGTCCAGCACCACTACAACCTCTCCAATGACTTCTTCGCGCTCTTCCTCGACGATTCGATGACCTACAGCTGCGCGCTGTTCTCGCGCGGAGCGACGACCCTGGAGGAGGCGCAGCAGGCCAAGCTCGCGCTGGTGTGCGACAAGCTCGCGCTGGAGCCCGGCCAGCGCGTGCTCGACATCGGCTGCGGCTGGGGCAGCTTCGCCATCCACGCCGCCCGGGAGCGGGACGTCCACGTCACCGGGATCACCCTGTCCGGGCCGCAGGCCGAGCTGGCCCGCCGGCGCGCCGCCGAAGCGGGCGTGGCCGACCGCGTGGACATACGCGTCGAGGACTACCGCGAGCTGAGCGACGCGCCCTTCGACGCCGTGGCCAGCATCGGGATGGTGGAGCACGTGGGAAACGTCCAGATCGACGAGTACGCGCGCCAGGTGGCGCGCCTCGTGCGGCCGGGCGGGCGGGTGCTCAACCACGGCATCGCGCGGCTGCGTCACGGTGAGCCCGAGGCCGGGGCCTTCTCCGAACGCTACGTCTTCCCCGACGCCGCCCCGCTTCACCTCTCGCGCATCGCGCTGGCGATGGAGCGAGCGGGCCTGCCGGTGGAGCACGTGGAGGGACTGGCCGCCGATTACGCCGAGACGCTGCGCCACTGGGCTCGCCGCTTCGACCAGCGACTCGACGACGCGGTGCGGATCGGCGGTGCCGAACGCGTCCGCGTCTGGCGCATCTACCTGCGGGCCGCGCGGCGGGGCTTCGAGAGCGGCTTCACGTCCGTCTATCAGGTGCGCTGCACCCGGCCGCAGGACTAGCTGTAGTTCCTGACCTGCGCCGCGACTGCGCCGAGGACGCGATGGCGCCGGCCCGTCTCCGGGTGACGCCGGCATCGGCCGGCCCCTAGCTCAGGAGAAAACTCCGTGCACGCTCGGCCACGAGCTCCGGGCGTTCGTCGACGAGGAAGTGTCCGGCGCCCTCGACCAGCTCGAGCTCCACCGCCGTCGAGCGGGCCGCGGCCTGTTCTACCTGGCGTGCGGGGATCGCCGGGTCGCGGTCGCCGGCCAGCAGCAGCGTGGGCACCTCGAGCGGCTGTTGGGCGTAGCGGCCGGCTGCGACCGGCCCCAGCTCGCGCAGGAGGAAGGTGCGGTAGAGCAGCTCGCTCGCTCGCCCGTGCTCGCCGCCGAGGCGCGCGATGAACGCGGCGATCTCATCCTCGCTCATCGCCGGACGTGCGCTCTGCATGCCCAGCCGGGCGACCCAGCGGCCCGCCCGTCCCCTGCCCACGCCGGGCGTGGCCAGAGGAAGCTGGTAGCTCAGCCGCCAGATACCGAGCAGCCCGCGCGCGTCGCGGGCCGGCCACGGCGGCACGATGCCGCAGGCCAGGAGGCGCTCGATCCGCTGCGGGTGGTGCAGGGCCAGCAGGAAGCCGATCCAGCCGCCCCAGTCGTGGCCGGCCAGCAGCACGCGCTCCAAGCCGAGCGCATCCATCAGCCCCAGAACGTCGGCGGCCATCGTCTCGCGGTCGTAGCCGCCGCGCGGCACGGCGCTCCAGCCGAAGCCCCGCAGGTCGGGGCAGATCACCCGAGCATGCGGGGCCAGGCTCGGAATCACCCCGCGCCAGACGTACCAGTGCTGAGGCCAGCCGTGGAGCAGGAGGACCGGCTCGCCGCGGCCGGCCTCGGCCACGTGCATGCGCACGCGGCCGGCCTGTACGAAGCGATGCTCGACGCCGGGGACGGGCGGGAAGTCGTCAGCCATCGCCCGACGCCGTTGCGGCTCAGCGCTGGCGGCTGCGCCGCCCGCCACGCTGGTGCTGGGCCCGGCGCGGGGCGCGCTTGGGGCGCGGGCTGCCGTGGCCGCGGCCGCCCGCCGCGCTGAGGCCGGTCTCGGCGAACTGCGCGTGCAGGCGCAGGTCGGCGGCGATGCGGCTCACGTCGTGGGCCTGGTCGCCCATCACGAAGGTGATGCCGATCCCGGTGCGCCCGGCACGGCCCGTGCGGCCGACGCGGTGCACGTAGGTGTCGCGGTCCTCCGGGGCGTCGAAGTTGATCACGTGGGTGATGCCGTGTACGTCGATGCCGCGCGCCGCGACGTCGGTGGCCACCAGTGCGGCGACCTTCCCGGAATCGAAGCGGCTCAGAGCCTTCTCACGCTGGGACTGGGACTTGTCGCCGTGCATGGCGGCCGCGTCCACTCCGCGGGCCTTCAGGCGCTTGACCAGCCGGTCGGCGCCGCGCTTGGTGCGCACGAAGACGAGCGTGCGCGAGTCGCGCTCCTCGCGCAGGGCGCGCACCAGGGAGTCGAGCTTGTCCTCGTGGGCGACGGCCACGAAGCGGTGCTCTACCTTGACGCGGTCCTGCTGGGGGGCCTCCTGCTCGTAGCGGCGCGGGTTGCTCGTGTACTCGGCGGCGAGCCGGCCGGTCTCACCGTCGAGCGTGGCGGACAGGAAGAGCGTCTGGCGATCGGCCGGCGTCTGGCGAACGATCCGCTCGACCGGCGGGCGAAAGCCCATGTCGAGCATGCGGTCGGCCTCGTCGAGCACCAGCACCCGTACGCGGTCGAGGCGCACCGCGCCGCGGGCGATCAGGTCCTCGAGCCGGCCCGGAGTGGCCACGATGATGTGGGCCCGGCGGGCCAGCTTGGCCTGGCGCTCGATCCCCACACCGCCGTAGACGCTTGCCACCGACAGCGCGCGGGACGCGGCGATGTCGCGCAGCGCCTCGACGATCTGAGAGGCCAGCTCGCGGGTGGGCACGAGCACGAGCGCGGCGCAGCGGGGGTCGTCGGCCTGGATGATGTCGACCAGCGGGATCCCGAAGGCGAGCGTCTTGCCCGAGCCGGTGGGCGAGCGCACGAGCACGTCGCGACCCTCCAGCACGTCGGGCATGACGGCCTCCT
Source organism: uncultured Thermoleophilaceae bacterium (assembly GCA_963813495.1). GTDB lineage: Bacteria > Actinomycetota > Thermoleophilia > Solirubrobacterales > Thermoleophilaceae > JACVRW01. The sequence continues at coordinate 121,143 of CAWEZC010000010.1, read as the reverse complement.
GGACAGGGAAGGGGGTGTCGATCTTGCTGCGCTCGAGAGCGCGCGCGACCGTTTCTGACACGCCGAGATCGGCGAAGGACTGCGTGGACATTCGTAACTCCTCACGACGGCGGGCCGAGGCCGGCCGCAAATGATCTGGGAGATTCAGCTGACCCAGATCGCAACGGCGTTCGGAGACGAGAACCTCGCGAGCGACGGCGTCGCTCACCCCGATGACCGTAGCAGCCGCGTATCCAAATCGCCGGGCCTGGGTAGGGTCACCCAAACCCCGAACGGCTCGCGCTTGGAGGCGTACTTGACTACGACGTCGGTGACGGACCCCGTGCTGCCCACGGCAGACGACGTGGAACCAGTGGCTCACGAGACCGCCGACCGGATCGCCACCGGGACGATCACGGCGCTCCCCTTCATCGCTCTGGGCATCGTCTGCTGGCAGCTTTGGAACGACCTCCTGCACTGGCACGACGTCTTCGTCTTCGTGATCATGTACCTGGTCACCGGCCTCGGTGTGACGGTCGGTTTCCACCGGCACCTGACCCACCGCAGCTTCAAGACCAGTCGCCCGGTGCGCGCGCTGCTGGCCATCTTCGGCTCGGTGGCCATCGAGGGGCCCGTGATCTCCTGGGTGGCCGACCACCGCAAGCATCACGCCTTTGCCGACAAGGACGGCGATCCCCACAGCCCCCATGTGGGCCATGAGGGCGGTTGGCGCGGAGCACTGACGGGGCTGCTCCACGCACACGTGGGCTGGCTGTTCATCCACACCCAGCGCGGCAACCGGCGCCGCTACGCGCCCGACCTGGTCAACGACCCGGTCGTCAGCTTCGTCGACCGCACCTTCCTGGTCTGGGCCCTGGGCGGACTGGCGCTGGCCTTCGCGCTCGGCTACGCCATCGGCGGCACCCTCACCGCGGCGCTCACCGGCCTGCTGTGGGGCGGCGGTGTGCGCATGCTGGTGGTCCACCATGTGACCTACAGCATCAACTCGCTCTGCCACTTCTTCGGGCGGCGCCGGTTCGCGACCGACGACGAGTCGCGCAACCTGCTCTGGCTCGCTCCCTTCACCCTCGGCGAGTCGTGGCACAACAACCACCACGCGTTTCCGACGTCGGCCTCGCACGGCATGAGCCGCTGGCCGGTCGATCCGTCCTGGATGGTGATCCGGGCGATGGAGGCCGTCGGGCTGGTCTGGGACGTCGTCCGGGTCGATCCGGAGCGCATGGCGCGCAAGGCGGTGGCCGACGCGGCCTGACGGGCGTCAGGTCGTGAGCAGCCCGCCGTCCACGGGGAGCAGCACACCGGTCACATAGGACGAGGCGTCGCTGGCCAGGAAGAGGCACGCGGCCACGAGCTCTGCCGGTTCGCCGGCGCGGCCCGCCGGGACGCGGAGCATGGCGGCGTCGAGATAGCCCTCCGGATACTCCTCGGTCATCTCGGAGGGGAAGAAGCCGGGCGCCAGCGCGTTGACACGGATCCCCTTGCGGCCGGTCCACTGCTGGGCCAGGTCGCGCGTAAGCCCGATGATCCCCGCCTTTGAAGACGCGTAGGCGGCCTGTGGCAGGCCCACCGTGGTTGAGCCGAGCACCGATCCGATGTTCACGATCGAGCTGCCCGGCTCCATCACGCGCCCGCAGGCCTGCGCCATCCAGTAGGAGCCGTGGAGGTTGACGTCGATCACGCGGCGGAACTCGTCCGGCTCCTCGCGTGAGGCCGGGTAGGCGGTGCCCACGCCGGCATTGTTGACGAGCACGTCGAGGCGGCCGAGCTCCTCCATGGTGCGCTCGACCACGCCACGGCAGTCCTCGACCACGGTCACGTCGGCCGGCTGCGCGAGGCAGCGACGGCCGAGCGCCTCGACGCGCTCCCGGGTTTCCTCGAGCCGCTCCACGCGCCGCGCGCAGATGGCGATGTCCGCCCCGGCCTCGGCCAGCCCCTCGGCGAAGGCCACGCCGAGGCCGGAGGAGGCGCCGGTGACCAGAGCCACCTTGCCGTCGAGCCGGAAGCGATCGAGCAGCGACACGACGCGGCAGCCTAACGCGGGCTCTGTCGGTCAGTGGCGGGTGACGCGTGCGGGCTCGCCGGGCTCGTCGAGCTCTGCGGGCTTGGCCTGCTCCAGTGCCGCGACCTCGGGTTCCGGCTCCGGCTCCGAGAGAGCGGGAGTCGCGACGGGCTTGTTCCCCGCCCCCACGCTCGCGTCCTCGCCGCTCTGGAGCAGCGGGCGGATCAGGTCGATGGGCAGCGGGAAGACGATCGTGGCTGCCTGGTTGCTGCTCACGTCGTTCAGCGCCTGCAGGTAGCGCAACTGGAGCGTGACGGGGTTGGGACGGATCACATCGGCCGCCTGCGCCAGGCGGTCGGCCGCCTGGAACTCGCCCTCGGCATTGATGACCTTGGCGCGCCGGTTGCGCTCCGCCTCGGCCTGGCGCGCCATGGCGTGCTGCATGCGCTCGGGGATCTCCACGTCCTTGATCTCGACGATCGTGACCTTGATGCCCCAGGGCTCGGTCTGCTCGTCGATGATCTGCTGGAGGTTCTCGTTGAGGCGCTCGCGCTCGGACAGCAGGTGGTCGAGCTCCGCCTTGCCGAGCACGGAGCGCAGGGTCGTCTGCGCGATCTGGAGGGTGGCCGCCATGTAGTCCTCCACCTCGAGCACCGAGCGGCGCGGATCGATCACGCGGAAGTAGGCCACCGCCGCCACGCGGACGGGCACGTTGTCCCGGGTGATGACCTCCTGTGGCGGGATGCGAAGGGCCACCGTGCGCAGGCTGACCCGCACTATCCGGTCGATCGCCGGGATCAGCAGCACGAGGCCCGGGCCCTTCTGCTCGATCACCCGGCCGAGCCGGAACACCACGCCGCGCTCGTATTCGCGCAGCACACGGATCGAGGCTCCCGCGAGGACCGCCGCCACGACGGCCACGACCGCGATCACGATCAGCACTGCAGCAATCACAACTGCTCCTCCCACTCCTCGGCGCGCCGCACCGCCAGGGTCAGGCCACTGACCCGCTCGACCACGACCGTATCCCCCACCGCGAGCTCGCCGTCGTCATCCATGATGCTGCGCCGGGCGCGCCACAGCGCGCCGTCCACGAACACCTGGCCCGCGCCGCCCGCCCAGCTGCGCACCACGCCGGCGCGGCCGCTGAGTGCCTCACTCCCGGAGGTCACCCGCAGGCGGCCGGCGGCCAACGCCTTGCGCGTGGCCACGGCCAGCCACAGCGCGGACACGAGAGCCGCGGCGAGCGCCGCGGCGATCACCACCGCCAACCCGGCTCCGGCGGCGCTGATGGCGACCACCAGCCCGCCCACCAGCGCAGCGGCGCCGAGGGAGCCGAGCACGCCTCCAGGCGCGTGGGCTTCGGCCACCAAAAGGACGGCCCCGACCAGCATGAGGGCTGCGCCTATCTCGATCATCGTGCTCTGCTCTGATGTTACGCCCCCGCCGACCTCGGCCGGCACGATTGGCGCTAGGGGGCGGGTGGCGGGTGCTCGTCCTCGGCGCTCACCACAACAGACCCCGCGAGCATGTCGTGCAAGCCGCGGCGGCGGGAGTCGAACAGGATCGGCAGGAAGCCCGCGAACAGCGGCAGGGCGGCGAGCATCAGATATACGAGCCTCATGAAGGAACGGCGCGGGCGCAGCGGCGTGCGATCGGCGGCGTCGCAGACCCGGATACGCAGCAGGCGGTTGCCGGGCGTCTGGCCGGTGGTGGACCAGAAGATCACGAAGTAGGCGAAGATCCAGACCAACCAGGCCAGGCCGCCCAGCGCGATCAGCGCGGCGTCCATGCTGTTGGGCAGGCCGACGATCGAGACGATCAGTCCCACCGCAACACCCACGATGATCGCGGCGAGGTTGATCAGCGCGGCGTCGATCGAGAACGCGATCGCACGGGTGATGAGGCCCTCGTAGGCGGCGTCGGAGGCGGCCGCGGGCTCGCCGTGCACACGCCTCGCGACCTCACGAGCTCGCACGCCCACGACCTGCCGCGGAGGGCCTTCCGCGTGGCTCATGGAGCGTTCAGCTCCGGGGGCTGCCCGCGCCGCAGCGCACGCCGCGCGGCGCGCTCGAGCCAGGCGTCGGCGTCACGCGAGCGTGTCCTCACGCCGCCCGCAACCTGATCGGCGAAACCGAGGCTCTGCCGCGTGATCGCGTCGGTGACGGCGGGGCTGCGCGCGATCTCCTCCACCAGCACCCAGAGATCCTCGCTCTCGAGCAACTGGGCCACGGTCTCGTCGAGCAGCCTGCTGTCGATCACCTGCACCACCACACGCTCCATCGCCGGGCTCGCCAGCGCGGTCTCGACCACGCGCTCGAGCTCCGGGCCCTCCAGCACCCGGGTCGCGGCGCGGTCGATCGCGTCACCCTCCAGCACCGTCTCGGTCACGCGCTCGACCACGCGGTGGCGGACGAGGTCGCGCCCCACCTCCTCCACGAGCGGCCCGGCCAGCGCCCTGCCCAGGGCATCGCGCACGAGCGGGCTCGCCAGCACTCTGTCGAGCGCTTCCTCGGTGACCCGCGAGCCCAGAACGGCGTCGACCGTCGCGAGCGTCGCCGCCTCGGCGGCGCGACCGCCGAATCTCACGGCTCCCACCACGGGTCGCAGCACGACCGTGGCCACCGCTTCGGACAGGCGCATGGGTGCATCATCGACCCCCGCGGTATGCCAGGCAAGCCGAGGCCGTCAATTTTCAACCGGGCCGACCGACCCCCGGCCTACGCTGACGCAGGGAAAACAACCTGAGGAGGCGGTGCCATGGAAAGCTCGGTCAGCCCGGATGAAGAGCTGCGTGTGGTCGCAGATCAGATCGGCAGGCTGTGGTGGCTGTGGCTGGTGGCGGGCGTCGCCTGGATTCTGATCGCGCTGATCATCCTCCAGTTCGACGAGGCCTCGATCACCACCGTCGGCGTGCTCATCGGCATCATGTTCCTGCTCTCGGGCTTTCAGCAGTTCGCCGTGGGCGCGATCGCGCCCACGCTCAAATGGCTCTGGTACCTGTTCGGCGTGCTGTTCCTGGTCGCCGGGCTGATCGCCCTGTTCAACCCCGAGGACACCTTCGCGGCACTCGCCGACATCCTCGGCTTCCTGTTCCTGCTCGTGGGCGTGTTCTGGACGATGCAGGCGTTCATCGACCGCGACGTGAACGAGCTCTGGTGGCTGGGGCTGATCTCGGGAATTCTGATGATCATCCTGGCCTTCTGGACCGGCGGGCAGTTCTTCATCGAGAAGGCCTACGTCCTGCTGGTGTTCGCCGGCATCTGGGCGCTCCTGCACGGCGTGACGGACATCATCAAGGCGTTCCAGGTGCGCAAGCTGAGGGCCTAGTCGCGGGCCGGCTGGAGAGCGATCGTTCGACGTCGGCGAGCACCATTTGGAGGCCGGCCATCCACCCGCCGCCGCCTGGGACGGTTAGTCGGGACGCAGCTGGGTCACCTCGATCCCGTACTGCGCGGCCAGGCGCTCCGCGATCAGCGAGCGGTGGCAGGCCTGCGGATCGCGTTCCACGCACATCAGCGCCGCTGCCTGGTCGGCCGGAAACTCGGTCACCACGGCATCGAGGTCGGCGGCGTCCAGGATCTCGGCGATGTAGCGCGCGCGGTACTCGGGCGCCAGCTCGGTGCGCGAGCGCTTGCCGACTCCCTGCCGGTCGTCCTCGCGGTACTGCAGCCGGCGCAGCTCGGTGGTGGGAGCGAGCTCCTTGTGGTGGCGGTACTCGATGTCGGCCGCGGCCAGCGCCGCCTGCAGCCGCGCAGAGTTCGCCCACGCGTATTCGCTGCCTCGCACTCCGCGACGCTGGCGCACGTCCAGGAGCACGCCCACGTCCGCCTCACGCAGCCGGTCCAGGAACTCCTGCGCAGTGAATCCGTACACGCCGATGGTGGCCACGATCGGCACGCCGAGATCCTGGGGCGCCACCAGTCCCGCAGTCGCTCGGCTGACTCAACCTCCGCGCGCCTGGCGCGTGGCCGCGGAGATCGTCTTGACGACGTAGAGCACAGCCAGGACGAAGAAAGCCGCTCCGACTGCCGCCCGTACCTGATCCTCCTTCAGGGGAGCACGGTCTGCGACCGGTTGCGCTATTCCGTTTGCCACCTTCTCGCGCCAGCCTTGCAGTCCAGCCTGTCCGAGCTCAGTCACCGTAGCCATGTCCGTCTCCTAGATTCGCCGGCAGTGCCTCCCTTCTGCCCGGCGGCGCAGGCCGGCACACCCTCCGCGCGCAGGTCGCGCTCCACTCACCTGCCCCCTAGCGCGATCATCCCGATCGGGTGAGGCCAGCTCAGTCGGAGCAGCACTACGATGCGGACACGCCGGCGCTCCGGCGCTACCTGGTCGACCACGCGAGAGGAACCTCCAGTGCCCGAGCCAAGCAGGTCCGGCCGTGACGTGCTCCCGATTCCCGATCGCGCGTATGACGGGCCGGTGTACGAGGACGCCAAGGATCCGGCTGCGAGGTTCGCGCCGATCGAGCCGCTGCGCCCTCCGGAGGGTGCGCCGAACGTCCTGATCGTGCTGATCGACGACGCGGGCTTTGGCTGTTCGAGCGCCTTCGGCGGCCCCTGCCAGACCCCGACGGCGGAGCGTCTGGCGGGAGAGGGGCTCAAGTTCAATCGCTTCCACACGACGGCGCTGTGCTCGCCGACACGCGCCGCGCTGCTCTCGGGTCGCAATCACCACTCGGTCGGGATGGGCGGGATCACGGAGATCGCGACCTCGGCCCCGGGATACACGTCGGTGCGCCCGAACACGTGCGCGCCGCTGGCTGAGACGCTCAAGCTGAACGGCTACGCGACCGCGCAGTTCGGCAAGTGCCATGAGATACCGGTGTGGGAGACGAGCCCGCTCGGCCCGTTCGATTCGTGGCCGAGCGGCGGGGGCGGCTTCGAGTATTTCTACGGCTTCATCGGTGGGGAGACGAACCAGTACTACCCGGCGCTGTATGAGGGGACGACCGCGGTCGAGCCCGACAAGACGCCGGAAGAGGGCTATCACTTCACCGAGGACATGACCGACAGGGCGATCAAGTGGATTCGCCAGCAGAAGGCCCTGATGGCGGACAAGCCCTTCTTCGCCTACTTCGCGCCCGGAGCGACCCACGCCCCGCACCACGTGGCGCCGGAGTGGTCGGCGAAGTACGCCGGCAAGTTCGACCAGGGCTGGGACAGGTTGCGCGAGGAGACGTTCGCCCGCCAGAAGGAGCTCGGCGTGATCCCGCCCGACGCGGAGCTCACCGCCCGCCCGGAGGAGATCCCTGCTTGGGAGGACATCCCGGCTGACCTCAAGCCGGTCCTCGCTCGGCAGATGGAGGTCTACGCCGGGTTCCTCGAGCACACCGACCACCACGTCGGCCGCCTGGTTGACTCGCTCGACGATCTCGGTGTCCTCGAGAACACGCTCGTCTACTACGTCATCGGCGACAACGGGGCGAGCGCCGAGGGCGATGTCCACGGCTGCTTCAACGAGCTGATCACCCTCAACGGCGCGAACGCGTTGCAGACGACCGAGTTCATGGCGGAGCGGATCGACGCGTTCGGCACCCCCGAGGCCTACAACCACTACGCCGTGGGCTGGGCGCACGCGATGGACACTCCGTACCAGTGGACGAAGCAGATCGCCTCGCACTGGGGCGGGACGCGCAACGGAACGATCGTCCACTGGCCCCAGGGCGTGGGCGCGCGCGGCGAGGTACGCAACCAGTTCCACCACGTGATCGACGTCGCCCCCACGGTTCTCGACGCGGCCGGCATCCCGGAGCCGAAGGTCGTGCACGGGGTGGAGCAGAAGCCGATCGAGGGCGTCAGCATGCGCTACGCGTTCGACGAGGCCGGGGCGGCCGAGCGGCGCGAGACGCAGTACTTCGAGATGTTCTGCAACCGCGGGATCTACGACAAGGGCTGGACCGCCGTGACCCGCCACTCGACCCCCTGGGTGATGGCCGAGCTGCCTCCGTTCGCCGACGACACCTGGGAGCTCTACGACACCAACACGGATTGGAGCCAGGCGCACGACCTGGCGGCGGAGATGCCCGAGAAGCTCGACGAGCTGAAGGCCCTCTTCATGGAAGAGGCTCGGAAGTACAACGTGCTCCCGCTCGACGACCGCCGCGTCGAGCGCTTCAACTCAGACCTCGCAGGGCGCCCGACCCTGATCAAGGGCAAATCGCAGTTGTTATTCGGGGGTATGGGGAGGCTGTCCGAGAACGTGGTGATCAACGTCAAGAACAAGTCGCACTCCGTGACCGCCGAGCTCACGGTTCCCGACGGGGGCGCCGCGGGCGTGATCGTGGCCCAGGGCGGCGCGTTCGCCGGATGGAGCCTGTACGTCAAGAACGGCAGGCCGAAGTACTGCTACAACCTGTTCGGCGTCCAGCGCTTTCACATCGAGGGCGCCGAGGAGATCCCCTCGGGCACCCATCAGGTGCGCATGGAGTTCGACTTCGACGGCGGCGGGCTCGGCAAGGGCGGCACCGTCTTGCTCTACGTCGACGGCACGAAGGCCGGCGAGGGCCGCGTCGAAGGCACCGTCCCGATGATCTACTCGGCCGACGAGACCTGCGACGTCGGCTCCGACACCGCCTCGCCGGTCAGCGACGACTACATCTCAGCGGACAGCCACTTCAACGGCACCGTCGAATGGGTTCAGATCGACATCGACGATGCCGCGGAGGACCTCGACCACCTGATCACACCCGAGGAGCGGCTCAAGATCGCCATGACGAAGCAGTAGAGGGCGCTCGCAGGGGAGTGCTCACAGCAGGCGCAGCAGGGCCGTCAGCCCCGCGGCCACCACCACGCAGGCCACGATCGAGCCCGTGCGCCAGACGACCAGCCCGGCGGCGGCCACCCCGACCGTCTCCGCCCCCACGTTCAACCGGTCGCCCTCTGCCAGAGCCTGGGTGGCCACCAGCGCCGCGAGCAGCGCGGGAGCCAGCAGGACGATCACGCTGGTGAACCAGAGCGGCAGGTCGCGCCCGCCCAGGGCGACCGGGCCTACGGCCTTGATCGCCGCCGTCACCAGCGCACAGCCGCCGATCAGAGCCACGCTCGTGCTCATGACTCGCGCTCCGCCGCCTCGCGCGCACCCGCTTCGCGCGCGGCTTCCTGGGCCGACTGTGTGAGCCCGGCCAGCGCGGCGAAGCTGGCCACCAGCACGGGCACACCGGCCGGAGTGAAGGGCACGAGCGCGAGGGCGATCACGGCGCCGGCGACGCCCACAGCCAGCGCGCGGCGACCACGCATCTCGGTGATCAGGAGAGCGAGAAAGAAGGCGGGATAGATGGCGTCGAGCCCGAGGGCTCGCGGATCGCCGATGGCATCGCCGCCGAGCGCGCCGATCACGGTTCCGCCCACCCAGGTCGCGTACTGGATCGCGGAGGCCCCGAAGAGCAGCCAGCGGTCGAAGCTGCCGTCGCCGCGGGCGGCCAGCGCCCACGACGCGTCGACCACCACCTGGCCCTGCGCGGCTCGCTTGAGCGGCCCGCCGGGCAGCGAAGGCGCCAGCGCTGCGCCCATGGGCAGGAAGCGCGAGTTCATCAGCGCTGCGGCACCCACCGCCGCCGCCACCGTCCCGCCCCCGCCGAGGATCGCGATGGCCGCGAACTGAGCTGAGCCGGCGAACACGATCACCGACATCACGATCGCGTCGAGCGCCGTGAGGCCGGCGTCCTGGGCCACCACGCCGAAGGACGCGGCCAGGATCCCGCCGGCGATCGCGAACGGCACGCCGGCGCGCACACCGCCGGCCAGGAGCGCGAGCCTCGCGGGGCGGGCTTCTTCGCGAGCCTGGGTCTGCGGGCGCGGCGGCACGCCCGCCGACACTACGCGACGGTCAGCGCGTGTCCGTGCGAGCGGCGGCGACGGCCTCGTCGCGGTCGAGGAACGCCCGAATACGAGCCACCTTGCCGTCTCGGAGCCGGGCCACATGGAAGACCGGGATCTTTCCGATGTCGAGGTTGGACTCGTGGCCCCGGGTGCGGGCGAGCATCGCGATCAGGACCTCGTCGCCGTAGACGTCGAGCTGTTCGATCTCGATGTCGCCGAGCTCGATCACCCCCACCACTTCCTCCAGCAGGAAGCGCACCACGGTCTCCGAGCCCTGATAGGAGCGCTGGCCCGGCCACTCGGGCGCGTTGTGCCACTCGATGTCGTCGGTGAAGCAGAGCGCGGCCATGCCCTGCGGATCACCCGCGTTCCACAGCTCATAGCCCTCAAGCACGAGGCGAAGGTCGGGTTGAGAGATGCGTTGGCCGGTCTCGGGCACCTGGATAGGATCGCACGGCGGCGCGGGGCTGCTGCAAACCCCAAGTGAACGAGAACGCTCACATCACCAAGGTCGCGGTGCTCGGCGGCGGCGTCGGTGGAATGACCGCCGCATTCGAGCTCACGGCCACGCCGGAGCTGCGCGAGCGCTTCGATGTCACCGTCTACCAGCTGGGCTGGCGGGTCGGGGGCAAGGGAGCGAGCGGTCGCAACCGGGAGCGCGCAGACAGGATCGAGGAGCACGGGCTGCACGTCTGGTTCGGCTTCTACGACAACGCCTTTCGCCTGATGCGCGACGCCTACGAGGAGCTGGGGCGCGAGCCCGGGACCCCGCTCGCCACCCTGGGGGACGCGTTCGATCCGTGCGACCAGCTCGTGCTCTACGACCGCCAGGGTGCCGGCTGGCATGCGCACGAGCTCGACTTCCCGCGGAACCTCCTGCGCCCGGGCGAGGCCGGAGCACTGCCCACCTTCTGGGAGATGGCGGCCGTCGCCTGCGGCTGGGCGCTGTCGGGCTGGCGCTCGCTCAAGGACGATCGCGAGCTCGACATGTCCGAGCCCGACTTCCCCTTCGTCCCCGATTGGTTCGAGGACCTTGCCGCCGACGTGGCCGGCGACCTGCTCTTGCTCCCGCTCGAAGGCGCCGAGCGCCTGCTCGCCCTGGCGGAGCGGCTCGCCGGCCTCCGCGCGGGCCAGACCAACAACCTGGTCGCGCGTCAGGCGGCGCAGCCCGCGCTGCTCGTCAAGCTGCTCAAAGGCTTTCGTGACTGGCTCTGGCTGGTGCTGCGCGGGCCCATCGAGGATGACGCCGAGCTGCGGCTGTTCTTCACCTTCGTGGACGCGGGGGTCTCGACGCTGGCCGGCATAGTCGAGGACGGCGTGCTCGAGCAGGGCTTCGACGCCGTCAACGACGAAGAATGGTCGGCCTGGCTCGCCCGCCATGGAGCCAAGGAGGTCACTCTCGGGCGCACGCCCGAGCAGCGCGCCCCGGTGTTGCGCTCGGTCTACGACGTGGCCTTCGGCTTTCCGGGCGGCGCGATCGGCGCCGCCGACGTGGCCGCCGGCGTGGCCACCAACGACCTGCTGCGCCTCGTGTTCAGCTACCGCGGCTCGATCATGCAGAAGATGCAGGCGGGGATGGGCGATGTGGTGTTCACGCCGCTCTACGAGGTGCTGCGCCGTCGCGGTGTGCGCTTCAAGTTCTTCCACGAGGTCACGCGGCTCGGGGTTGCCGGAGACACCAAGCGCGTGGACACGATCGACGTGGTGCCCCAGGCGGAGCTGCGCGACGAGGCCCAGGAGTACCTGCCGCTGGCCGACGTCAAGGGCCTCGGCTGCTGGCCCAGCGAGCCGCTCTGGGACCAGCTCGAGCCCCGCGCGCGCGGACACGACTTCGAGCTTCAGGCCAACCCGCTCCGGCGCGAGCCGCTGCGCCTGCGCCGAGGCGAGGACTTCGACGCGGTGGTGCTCGGCATCCCCGTCGGCGCCCTGGCGCCCATCTGCGCCGAGCTGATGGAACGCGACGAGGGCTTCAAGAGCGGCATCGAGCGCGCGGTCACCGTGCGCACGCAGGCCTTCCAGGTGTGGGCCAACCGCAGCAGCGAGGAGCTCGGCTGGACCCACGCGGGCAACTCGGTGGCGGGCTGCTACGTCGAGCCGATCGACACCTACTGCGACATGACCCACCTGATTCCACGGGAGTCGTGGGATCAGGGCGACGAGGTGCGCACGATCGGCTACCTGTGCGGCGTGCTCGAGGACCGGCCGGGCGAGACCCAGGACCAGGCCACCGAGCGGGTGCGGCGCAACGCGGTCGAGTTCATGGAGCGCGACATGGCGACGCTGTGGCCGGCCGCGCTGCGCCCCGACGGCAGCTTCGACTGGAGCGTGCTCGTCGACCGAGAGGAGCGCACCGGCCCCGGGCGCTTCGAGGCGCAGTACTGGCGCGCCAACGTCGCGCCCTCCGAGCGCTACGTGCTCACGCCCGCCGGCTCGGTCGAGCATCGGCTGCCCTCCGACGACTCGGGCTTCGAGAACCTGATGTTGGCCGGGGACTGGACGCGCAACGGAATCGACGGCGGCTGTGTGGAGGCAGCGGTGATCTCCGGCATCGAGGCGGCCGCCGGCCTGATCGGCGACGAGCGCCCGGCGATCCCGGGGCGCGGCGGAGGCTGGCTGCGCCCGCGCCCGCTCGAGCAGCCGCCCTACGTCGAGTTCGGCGGGCGCGCCACCGCGCCGCCGCCCTTCCTGTGCGCGCGCGGGCGTCTGCGCAGCCTGCTGCTGCGCGGTGACGAGGACCGGATCGGCGCCCTGGTGCAGCGCATGTTCAACGCGCCCGCGGGCGACGCCATCGAGTATCGCCCGGTGAGCTCGGACGTGCTGCTGCTGGTGGGGGAGTTCGGGCGGGTGACCTCGCTCACGCCTCCCTTCGACCGCTGGGGGGCGGTGCGCGAGACGCAGGCCTCGTTCTGGTTTCCCGTGCTCGCCGGGCACCAGCGCGGCGGCTTCTTCGTGGCCGAGCGCCTGGTGCTGGCCGTGCCGTACATCTTCGTCGACAACCCGATGTCCTACCTCGGCGGGCGCGAGGCCTACGGCTACGCCAAGACGATGGGGCGCTTCACGCCGGACGACGGGCTGGGCGAGCACGTAGCGATCGAGGCCTACGGCGGCAACTTCGGCCGCAGCGAGGGCGCAGGCTGGTATCCCTTCCTGGAGATCACCGAGACCGGCGCCGCCGAGTCCGACCCCCGCGACGGCGTGCCGCTGGAGGGCCCGGAGGCCTTCCTGCGCCAGCTGACGGGCGGGCTACCGAGCCTGCGCAGCGGTGGGGAGCTGGTCCTCGCCGACATCCGCCTGACGGCGGACCTCGTGGCCGACATGGTGGAAGGCCGGGTGGGCCAGGTGTTCCTCAAGCAGTTCCGGGACGCCGGCGACGGCACCCGGGCGTGCTACCAGTCGGTGGTCGAGGCCCCGGTCTCGCTTCAGCGAGTGCGCAGCGGGCCGGCGCGGCGCGAGGTCGAGCTGACGATCCATCCACTCGACAGCCATCCGATCGGCCAGGAGCTGGGCCTAATGAGCCAGCGCGCCGAACTGGCCATGGACGTGGAGATCGACATGGTCGTGGAGGACGGCGTCGAGGTGGCCCACCAGGCGACGGCGGCGGCCTCGCTCGCCGGCGGGCCGCCTCAGGCGGCGCTGCGTGACGGTCACCCGAGTCTCGTCGAGAGCGCCGTGCGCTGGGCCTGGCGCGAGCTCGGGGAGCTCGAGCGCGCATCGCTGGGCCGCCTCTGGCGCCGTTGAGGGGCGGAGGCGCCGAGGGACCTCCGTGCGGGGGGGCGAAACCGGGCTCGGCTCGCCCCCCAGCGGGCCTTCAGCGAAGCGGCGAGACCGGAAGGTGAGCGTTTGTCGGCAGGGCCCCGGTGGGCGACGGAGCCGAGCTCGGCTCGGCCGGGGGCCCGCCACCCTTGTGGCCCGTGGAGGCGGAGGTCTGCGGAACGCCGGCCGCGCCGGTCTCCGCGCGTGGGGGCATCGGGGCGTGCTTTGCGCCCACCAGAGCTGCCGAGCCCCCGCCATCGCTGACGGAGTCGGCGTCCAGGGCGGCGTAGGTCGCCGTCGCACCCGCCGCGCCGATCACAAGGGCCAGTATCGGGACGAGAAGGTCGCGCTGGTGGGGCAGGTGGGCTGCGTAGCTCATGGGAACCTCCTGGGGGGAGATCAGTTTTAGAGCTTTGGCCCGGCGCCGACTGGGAGCTTGGTCACACGCAGGATCCACAGCGCGGGGGCCAGCACGAGGGCCGTGCCCCCGATGGCGAGAGCGGCCACCCCGAGCGCCGACAGCGCCACGCCGCCGAGCAGTGCCAGCCCGGCCCCGGTGGCCCCCGAGAGCAGATCGTTGAAGCCGAGCAGGCGGCCGCGCTCGGACGGATGGGTGAGGTCGGCGAGCTCGGCCGTGGCAGCCACGAACGAGAGATTCCAGCCCACGCCCAGGCCGAACAACGCGACGGCGGTGGCGGGCACGCTCTCCACCCACAGGAGGCTGATCACCGAGCCCGCCATCACGATCAGGCCTCCGGCCAGCGAGGGCGTGCGCCCGATGCGGTCGATCAGGTCGCCGATCACGATCACCAGCGCGTACATGCCGATCACGTGCGCGCCGATGATCGGGAAGACGTCGTGCCCCTCGTGACCGTGATGGTCGACCACCACCGCCCCGGTCAGGGTCATCACCCCGACCATGACCGCGAAGCTGGCCTGCGCGGCGATCAGGGCCGGGATGACGCCGGGGCGCGCCAGCAGCTCCGTCAGGGGGGCGCGCCTGCTCCCCTCCTCCAGCGGCTCCTCGTGCTCGAGCAGCTCGGCGATGCGGCGCGGGTCGGGGCGCACGCAGGCCACGAGGGCGCAGCCGACGACCATGAACGCGCCCGCGGCCAGCCAGAGCGGCGCGAGGGCGTCGCCGTCGAGCTCGCGCCCAGCGAGGATCGGACTGAAGACGGCCGGTCCGAGAAAGGCCCCGAAGACGGCCCCGAACAGGACGAGGGCGATTCCGCGGGCACGGCGCTCCGGCGGGTACATGTCGCCCGCCGCGGTGCGGGCCAGCAGCGCGACCCCGCCGGCCGCGCCCACGCCCACGAGCCCGGCGAGCACGAGGACCCCCTGGTCCGAGGCGCTGCCCAGCGCCGCCAGCGCGCAGCCCGACGCGCCGGTGAGATAGCCGGCGGCCAGCACCGGCACGCGCCCGACGCGGTCCATGGCCCGCCCGGCTGGCAGGGCGGCCAGGGCGCCGGAGCCGAGGACGATCGCCGGGCCGAGACCGAGCAGCCCCTCCACCCCGAGCACGTTGACCAAGGTCAGCGACGCCACGGCCGCCGACAGCTGCAGCATCGCCGAGTTGGTGGCCAGGGCGGCCGACAGCAGGGCCGTGTTGCGGCGGATCGGGAGGCCGGCGGCCGGGTCCATGCGGGGCGAGGCTACTTGGAGCCCCTGCGGCGCCTCGTGCGCCCGGGCTCTCGACGCGGAGCGGGGTTCAGCCGGAGACGGTGCGCCGGAACAGCAGCACGCAGATCACCGCGATGACGAGCGCCAGCACGGGCAGCCCGTAGCCGATCACACCCACCACGGCCAGCACGAGCCCGATGACCGCCACGGCGCCCGCCACCCCGCCGCCCACGGCCAGCTGGTAGGCGCGCTTCTCGCGTGAACGCCGCGAGGGCGGGCCGCCGGAACGTGGGGCGAGGTCGCTCATGCCCACAAAGGTAGGGATCTCGGAGGAAATCGGCTCGCCCGCGGCGAGCCGGGGAAGCAGCCACAGGCCCCTGCGTAGTCTCTCTGGCGGCAAGTGGCGGACACCGAAAAGCGGGGGCGGGAGGGTCTCGGGCGGCGCATAGTCGGCTTGTTTCGCCCCTATCGCGGCCGCACGACGCTGATCCTGATCTCGATCGTCGTGACCTCCGGCCTCGGGATCGTCAACCCGCTGCTCGTCCAGGTGGTCTTCGACGACGCCCTGTTCGTGGCCGGCGGTCCCGACCTGTCGCTGCTCTATCTGCTCGTCGGCGTGATGGTGGCGATCCCCATCGTGCTCGGCGTGATCGGGGTGGGCCAGACGTACCTGACGAATTTCGTGGGCAACCGGGTGATGCAGGACCTGCGCGACCGCCTCTACGCGCATCTGCAGTCGATGCCGCTCTCCTTCTTCACCGGCACGCGCACCGGCGAGATCCAGTCGCGCCTGGCCAACGACGTGGGCGGCGTGCAGACGGTGGTCACCAGCACGGCCTCCTCGATCCTGGCGAACGTCGTGACGGTCATCAGCAGCCTCGTGGCCATGCTGGTGCTTTCCTGGCAGCTCACACTGGTGTCGCTGATCCTCGTGCCCTTGTTCGTGGTGCTCACCTACCGCGTGGGCCGCTTGCGGCGGGCGGTGAGCGCGCAGACTCAGGAGTCGATGGCCGAGATGAGCGCGATCACGCAGGAGACGCTCTCGGTCTCGGGCATCCTGCTCTCCAAGGTCTTCGAGCGGCGCTCCGACGAGATCGAGCGCTACCGCCGGGCCAACGAGCGTCTGGCGGAGCTGCAGGTGCGCCAGCAGATGACCGGCCAGGGTTTCTTCGCGCTCGTGCAGGCCTTCTTCGGCATCACGCCGGCGATCATCTATCTCGTTGCCGGGCTGACCCTGGCCGGCGGCGCGTCGCCGATCAGCGCGGGCACGATCGTGGCCTTCACGACGCTCCAGACGCGCCTGTTCTTCCCGATCGTCTCGCTCCTGCGCGTCTCCGTGGAGATCCAGTCGTCGCTGGCGCTGTTCGAGCGTGTCTTCGAGTACCTCGACCTCGAGCCGGACATCGTCGACGCGCCCGACGCGATCAGCCTGGACGCCCAGCGCGTCGAGGGTCGCGTGACCTTCGACTCGGTGTCCTTCGCCTACCCGCAGAGCACACCCAGTGGCGGCGATGCTGCGCTCGACGGGAGCCGGCGTTTCGCCCTCGACGGGCTCTCGCTGGAGGTCGAGCCCGGTCAGCTGGCGGCCCTGGTCGGGCCGAGCGGCGCCGGCAAGACGACCGTCTCCTACCTCGTGCCGCGGCTCTACGACCCCAGCTCGGGGAGCGTGCAGATCGACGGCATCGACGTGCGCCGGCTGCAGCTCGCCGCGCTGGCCGAGATCGTCGGCGTGGTGACCCAGGAGACCTACTTGTTCCACTCGAGCGTGCGCGACAACCTGCTCTACGCGCGCCGCGACGCCACCCAGAAGGAGATCGAGGAGGCCGCCCGAGCGGCGCTGATACACGACCGGATCACCGAGCTCGACGAGGGCTACGACACGATGGTCGGCGAGCGCGGGTACCGCTTGTCGGGCGGAGAGAAACAGCGGATTGCCATCGCTCGGGCGATCCTCAAGGACCCACGCATACTGATACTGGACGAGGCCACCTCGGCGCTGGACACCACCAGCGAGCGCCTCGTGCAGGCTGCCCTCGAGCCGCTGATGGAGGGGCGCACCACGCTGGCCATCGCCCATCGCCTGTCGACGATCTTCGCCGCGGATGTGATCTTCGTGCTCGACCGCGGCCGGCTCGTCGAGCGCGGCACGCACTCCGAGCTGCTCGCCCGGGGGGGCCTCTACAGCAGCCTCTACCAGGAGCAGTTCCACGGCGGCCTCGTGGAGGCCTCGTGTGCCGACGGCGTGGTCTTCGCCGACGGCGGGGTGATGCCCACCGGAGCCGGGGCCGGCTCCGCGCGATGAACGGCGCTCAGAGGTAGCGGCGCTCCAGGTCGCGCTCGACGCCCAGGCGGCGGGCCAGCCAGGCCAGCGCCCCCAGCCCGGGAGCCACGGCGGCGTAGGCCGCGGGCAGCCGAGCCTCCGCCCAGGCGAGCAGCAGGGCGGTGTGCAAGGGATTGCGCGGCAGGCCGTTGGAGAGAGCACGGCCGTCGGCGGCGAGCCCGTAGGCCACCCGCAGGGATTTCTCGAAGCCCGGGTGCCCGGGCCGCAATTCCACGTCGGCCACCGCGCGCTCGCTGCCGTCGTTGCACCACGAGTGCAGCGCGCCGGGCGAGACCAGGGCCTCCTCGCCGGGGCTCAGCTCATGACGGGACTCGCCGATGGTGACCGTGAGCCGGCCCTCGCGCACGACGAAGTGCTCGGCGTAGGTTTGATGGAGGTGCGGAGTCACATGGCCGCCGGGCTCCACCTCGAGGGCGAACAGCGAGCGCTCGCCGCCCGACTCCTCGCTCGTCTCCAGGAAGATGGCCACATCACCCTGTACGGGGTTCTTGATGCGGCGGGGAAGGATGGTGCCGGTCGTCATGTTGATACGACCGCCGATCGAGCGTGCGTATTCCGGTTTGGCCTCAGGCCGTAGCCAGCGACTGTCCCTCGAGGATGCGGGCGAGCGTGCGAACGCTCTCGGGGTCGAACTGAGTGCCGCAATGGCGCGAGAGCTCCGCCACGGCGTCGCCCGGCTCGACGGACTCCTGGTAGGGACGGCCGGCGGTCATCGCGCCGTAGGCGTCGCAGACCGCCACGATGCGGCTCGCCTTCGGGATACGCTCGTGGGGGAGCTCATGCGGGTAGCCCGTGCCGTCGGCGCGCTCGTGGTGGAGGCGAACGATCATCGCGACCGCCTCGAGGCCGGGGATGCCGGCCACGATGTCGGCTCCCCACTCGGGGTGGCGCTCCACGAGCTGCCATTCGTCCTTGCTGAGCGGCCCGGGCCTGACGAGCAGCTCCGCGGGCAGTCTCAGCTTGCCGATGTCGTGAAGCAGGGCGGCCAGCTCGAGCTCGAGCAGCTCGTCACGATCGAGCCCCAGCCGGCGCCCCACCCGGGTGGCCAGCTCGGCCACCTCGAGCGAGTGGCGAAAGGTCGCGCCGTCAGCCCTGGCCAGCGCGCCGACCAGCGCCCTGATCTCCGCCTCGGAGTCGGCCGCAACGAGCTCGCGCTGCTGGTGGTGGCGCAGCGCCCGGCTGGCCAGGCCCGCAAACTCGGACAACAGCTCGAGCTCCATCAGGCCGAGCTCGGGCCCCGCCTCGGCCGAGCCGACCACGAGCGCGCCACATGGTCCCAGCGGGGCGGACAGAGGCGCCGCCGCTGCGGTGCGCACCTCGTCGCGCGCGAACGGCTCGGGCGTGAAGGACTCGGGCGAACCGGGAACTCCAGGGGCGGCGGGCAGGATCACGGGCCGGCCCGTTCGCAGCGCCATCCCTGCGAGCCCGCTCTGCGCCGAGAAGCCGTGCCGTACGAAGCGCTCGCCCAGGCCGGAGCCGGCCACCACGGTGGCGACCTCGGTCTGCCCGCGCTCGCAGACCAGTATGCACACGCCATCGACAGCGAGCACGGCGCGGGCGTGCTCGGCCAGGCGCTCGAGGACGAGGCCGGCATAGCCGAGACGCTGGGGCGACGGGATGCCGTGTGCGGAGCGCCCTTGCGGGGCGGCCGGCGAGGTGTCGCCGGGCAGCGCCCAGGCCCCGCTCGCCGGTTCCCGGGCGAACTCGCCGCCGGCAAACGGCTCGTCAAGGCGCTGCTGCGCGCGGTCACCGCGCTTGGCGCTCTCCCACAACGGGAACAGGAGCAGCGACAGCAGCACGGACGCGAGCGTCCATGCGCTCGCCACCAGCAGAATCGTCCACAACATCGGCCAGCCTCCCGGCCCGCTTGGCTTCCATGCCCGTTACCGGCTCCGTCCGGCCCCTGCCGAAACGGTGACTGAGTTATCCCTTATCCCGGCGCTGTCCGCACCCCCCAACCCGTTCGTGCGCAAGATCGGTGGAGGCTTACGCGCCCAAAGGCACGGGCTAGGCCGGTTCTCGCTGTGCCCAACCGCCGGGCTCGACCAGCCTCGAGAGCTGGATACTCAACTCGTAGAGCGCCATCAGGGGCACCATCTCGAGCACCAGCGTGATCGGGTCGAGCGTGGGCAGCAGCGCGGCCAGTACGGCGATCCCGACGATGGCGTAGCGGCGGCTGCGCCGCAGCTTGTCGTAGGAGAGCACGCCCAGGCGGGTGAGCACCAGCACGCCCACCGGCACCTGGAAGCCGAGGCCCATGGCGAGCATGGTCAGCACGGAGAAGTCGTAGTAGTCGCTCGCCCGCAGCTGATTGTTGAACTGCGAGTCATTGAACGAGAGCAGGAAATCGAGCGCCGGGGGCAGGACGACGACGTAACAGAACACCACCCCGGCGATGAACAGGACCGGCACCATCAGCAGCATCGGTAGCGCCATGCGTCGCTCGCGCGGGTGGAGCGCCGGCACCACGAAGGCATACGCCTGGTAGAGGAGCACCGGAAGCGTGAGCAGGATCGCCGCGTAGCCGGCGTTCTTGAGCGTCTGGATGAACGGCTCTGCCGGTCCGAGCGTGATCGGCTGGAACCCGTCGGGAAGCGGGGCGTTCATGATGTCGAGCACGGGGTCGTTCTGCCAAGCCGTCAGCGCGAAGGCCACCACGAAGGCCGCGAGCGCCACCAACAGGCGGGCTCGCAGCTCGTCGAGATGGTCGACCAGCGACAGCTCGTCGTCGTGGGCGACCGGCTTGATCCGGCGGATCACCTGCCGGGCTCCGGAGAACTCAGGACTTCTCGGCGGGCGCGCCGTCCGCGGCGGGCAGCTCTTCGCGGTCGCCACCGCTCACGGAGTCCTTGAAGCTGCGCATCCCGCTGCCCAGCGACTTGCCGAGCTCGGGGAGCTTCTTGGGGCCGAAGATGATCAGGGCGACGATGAGTACGACAATCAGTTCCATGGGTCCGATACCGGGCATGGGGCCTCCTTGAGTGGGTGGGCCCTCCTTCCTACGCAGCGGAGCGCAGGTGGATCACCCGTTTGGGATGATGCGCGCCAACCCAGCCCGCACCTACGCTGGGCCTCCCCGACTGCCCACAACGGAGGCATGGATGGAAGCGCACGAAGAGGAACTCGGCCCGATCGACATCGTGGTCATCGCCTATCCGGCGGACGCCCCGATGACGGGCGATGCCGTCCCGCTGATGCTCGATCTCGTCGAGCGCGGAATCATCCGGGTGCTCGATGTCATGTTCGTAATGGAGAACGAGGACGGCAGCTTCTCTGGCTTCCAGGCCAGCGACATCGGACCAGAGCGTCTGGGCGACTTCCAGGTCTTCGACGGAGCCTCCTCCGGACTGCTGGGCGATGACGACGTGTCCACCGCCGCGGAGGCCATCGAACCAGGCAGCGCGGCCGTGCTGATCGTCTACGAGAACCGCTGGGCGGCGCCGTTCGCCGCCGCCGTGCGCCGGAATGGGGGCGTGCTGGTCGATTTCCAGCGCATCCCGGTGCAGGACTTGATCGACGCCCTGGACGCCGCCGAAGCGGTTTCCTAGAAAGAAAGGGACACTGAAATGCCAGGTTTGCTTCGCGGCATGGCCCGCACCGCCGTGGTGGCGGGCACCGCCACCGCCGTCTCCAATCGCGTAAGCCGCCGGCAGGCCCAGCGCTGGGGGGCGCAGGATCCGTATGCCGGCCAGGGCTCCGCCGAGCCCGAGCCCCCACCCCCTCCGGCGGCCGCCCCCGCCCCGGCGGAGGACCGCGTCGAGCAGCTAAAGGAGCTCGCCGGCCTCAAGGAGCAGGGTGTGCTCACCGAGGAGGAGTTCCAGTCGGAGAAGGCGCGAATTCTTCGGAGCTGAGGAACAGAAGGGCGGCCTTCACGCGCCGGCTCACCTTAGCCTCACCGGCGAGCCGCAGCTTCAGGAAGATCGAGTGCGTGTTCTTCTCCACAGCGCGCTTGCTGACCCCGAGAGTTTCAGCGATCGCGAGGTTGCTCTTGCCCTGAGCAATCTCGGCGAGCACCTCGCGCTCGCGCTCGCTCAGCTCCGCCAGCGGTGAGGCCTCGCCGGCCGCTCGCGCCGACACCAGCAGCTCGACGATCTTGGGGTCGATGACCGATCCCCCGGTCGCCACCGCCTCGATGGCGGAGGTGAGCTGGGCCAGGTCGTGCACGCGTTCCTTGAGCAGGTAGGCCCGCCCGTCCGAGCCCGATTCGAGCAGCTCGAGGACATAGCCCGGATGGGCGTACTGGCTCAGCACCATCACCCCCACCTCCGGGTGCGACTTCCGCAGTAGCGCGGCGGCCTGGATGCCCTCGTCGGTGTGGGACGGCGGCATGCGAATGTCGGTGATCACGACGTCGGGCCGCTCGTCATCGACGGTCTGCATCAGTGCTTCGAGGTCGTCACAGGCGCCGACCACCTCGATCCCGGGCTGGGCGGCCAGCAGCTCGCGCAGCCCCTCTCGCACGATGAAGCTGTCGTCGGCCAGGATGACGCGGGTCACGCGCGGACCATAACCGTCGTGACAGCGCGGTGCGAAGCCTGCGGGCCAACGTGAAATGCCTTACGGTTGTCGCCACAGGAGGAGCGCCAGGGGTGGAACCGGTTCGCCGTTCTCGCGGCAGGACGTCTGCCCGCGCTCGAGCTTTGCCCTCGCGCTCAGACCGATCCCCAGCCACGGACGCGCACGGACTGAGTCTGCCCGCCGCGCTTGCCCTGGGCGGGGCCGGGGTCCTGTTGGCGGGCGCCGCCGCGGCGATCGCGCTGGCCGGCGACATGCCCCACGCGGTCTCGCTCGCCGAGCGACAGGCGATCATCGTGGCCACGCCGATCGCGGTCGGGCTGTACGCCTGGAGGGAGGGCACCCACGCCCGCTTCGGCCGCCTTCTGGTGCTGGCCGGCGTGGCCTGGTTCTTCGCCGCGCTGTCGAGCTCGAGCGACGGCGCGATCTACAGCATCGGCCGCATGGCCGGCTGGACCGTCGAGGCCGGCTTGATTTATCTGATGCTCTCGTTCCCGTCGGGCCGGCTGACGTCGCCGGTGGACCGCTGGCTGGCCGGTGGCGCGGCCGCGCTCGTGCTGGTTCTGTTCGTGCCCACCGTCCTCTTCACGGAGAGCTTTCCGACGCCAGCGCAGTTCTCCACCTGCACCGCCTCGTGTCCGGATAACGCATTCATGCTCACCGGTTCCGAGCCCGCCCTGCTCGACGACGTGCTCGTGCCGCTGCGGGAGCTGCTCGTGGCCGCGATCATGCTCGCCGTCATCGCACGGCTGGCCTACCGGATCCGGCACCTCACGCCGCTGATGCGGCGCACGCTCACGCCCGTGCTGGTGCTGGCCATCCTGCGCACGCTGGCCATAGTTGCGGGCCTGGGTCTCAGGCGCGCCGGCACCGACGACTCGGTCCTGACGGTGGTGACGGGGCTGATCGCCCTGGGCCTGCCAGCGATCTGCATCGCCTTCCTCATCGGACTGCTGCGCTGGCGTATCCACACCGCGGATTGCCTGGTCAGCCTCGCTCACGCGCTGCCCGGCCACCGCAATCAGGCCCAGCGCCGCGACCTGCTCGCCGACACTCTCGGCGACCCCACGGTCGAGCTCGCCTACTGGAGCAACGAGGGCGTCGGCGGCTGGCTCGACGCCGACGATCGGCCGATCGGGCTGCCTCCGCCCCCCTCCAACCGCTCCGCCACGCTGATCTCCGACGACGCCGGTCCTGTGGCCGCGCTGATTCACGATTCCGCACTTGCCGAGCAGCGCGCTTTCCTGGAGGCGGTGGGGGCCTATGCATTCGTGTGGGGCGACAACCAGCGCCTGGCCGAGCGCGTGGAGACTTCGCTGAGCGAGCTGCGTGCATCGCGAGCCCGCATCCTCGCCGCTGCCGACGACGAGCGCCGCCGTATCGAACGCGACCTGCACGACGGTGGCCAGCAGCGGCTGGTGGCACTGCGCATCCGGCTCGAGCTGGCCGAGGAGGTGATGGATCAGAGCCCCTCGCGGGCGCGGGCGATGCTGCATCGGCTGGGCGACGAGGTGGACGCCGCCCTGGACGAGCTGCGCTCGCTCGCGGCGGGCGTCTACCCGTCGGTGCTCGAAGCTCGCGGGCTCACCGAAGCGCTGCGCACCGCGGCTCTCCAATCGCCGATCCCCGCCTCGGTGGCGGCCGAGGGAGGCGACCGCTACCCCGAGGACGTCGAGACGGCCGCCTACTTCTGTTGCCTCGAGGCGCTGCAGAACGTGGCCAAGCACGCACCCGAGGCCAACTCGGTGTCGATAGCGCTGCACCGCAACGGTGACCTGCGTTTCGAGGTCCGCGACGACGGACCCGGGTTCAGCATGGACCACGGCGACATGGGCGACGGCCTGCTGAACATGCGCGATCGCGTGTCGGCCGTCGGGGGCACGCTGGAGATCCGCTCCCGGCCGGGAGACGGCACCCGGGTGATCGGCAAGATCCCGGTGCCCGTGCCGGCCTAGGAGCTGTGGCTGCGCCACAGCCGGCGCAGCATGGCCGGACCGAAGTCCTGCTTGCGCACGAGGGTCGCGGCGCCGCAGTCCTCGGCCGCCGAGGCGATCGCCGGCCCCTCCTCCATCGAGATCAGCACCACCACCACGTCCGGGTGGCTCTCGGTAAGCCGGCACGCGACCTCGATGCCGTCCATGCCCGGCATGCGCACGTCGAGCAGCACGAGCTCCGGGCCGAGCTCACGCACCGCGGCCAGCCCCTCTTCGCCCGAAGTGGCTCCACCCACCCAGTCGAACCCAGGGGTTGCCGCCACCACCTCACGAGCGACATCCAGGAAGATCCGCTGGTCATCGACAGCGAGGACGGCCACGGGATTCTCGGCCAGGGTGCCCATCGGTCCGCCCCTCTCCCTCCTGTCGATGACCAAACCTGAACCTAAGGCGAGCTCTCGGGCCGGCGCATCATCCGATGCGGGTGAATTCGCGGTCTCCTACCTCGCCGCCCGCACGCGCGATTCATCCGGGCGGTGGCCGCCGTAGACGGCC
Organism: uncultured Thermoleophilaceae bacterium; assembly: GCA_963813495.1. Lineage (GTDB taxonomy): Bacteria > Actinomycetota > Thermoleophilia > Solirubrobacterales > Thermoleophilaceae > JACVRW01. Next base: position 96,603 of record CAWEZC010000010.1, on the reverse strand, counting down.
AGGCCGTAGATCACGAGCACGTCGAGGATGAACACGCACAGCGACCAGAACGGGTAACCGGGAATCGACAGCAACGCCCCGATCGCCCCGAAGCTCGCGCTGATGATTCCGATCCAGCGTCCGTAAGTGCCCCCTGACCAGAGTGTCCTTTCGGTTGTATCGGTAGTGACGGCGATCTTGAGAGGCGCCGAGCCAGGGCGCAATCAGGCGTCCCTGCGAATCGGAGGGGGTCAGCGCCCTCATTGGCGGGAGTGAGCCGCACCCGGACATGCAGGCCCGCGCCGTTGTGTCGCGCTTGTCCGCACTGAGACGCTGCGCCGGCGTTGGCCTCCACCGTCACGGCATCCATCGGCTCCCCGGGCGCCACGTCTCCGCCCGCCGCCGCACCGATCGTGCACAAGCGTCTTCCGCCCGCGCCGCGTCCCGAGCTCGTGCCTCGCCCGCGCCTGCTCGGGCGGCTGATCGACGCGCGGCAGGCCCGGGTCGTGCTGCTCACCGCTCCCGCGGGTTACGGGAAGACGACTCTGCTGGAGCAATGGGCGGCCAGCGACGAACGGTCCTTCGCGTGGGTCACCCTCGACGAGCACGACAACGATGTGACGACGCTGCTCTCGGCCGTGGCCGTGACGCTCGATGCGATCGAACCGGTCAGCTGGGATGTCTTCGAGGCCCTCGCGGAGCGGCCGGTTGAGGACGGGATCGGACTTCGGCGGATGGCACGCCACCTCAGCCGGCGCGACCAGCCGATGGTGCTCGTGCTCGACGACCTGCACGTCCTGCGCAGCCGGGGGGCACGCCAGGCGATGAAGGCGATCTGGGCGGCGCTGGCTCCGGGGTCCCAGCTCGCGCTCGCCTCTCGTAGCGAAGCCGGCCCGCCCGTCGGCCGCCTGCGGGCGCAGGGCAGCTCGCTCGAGCTGCGCAGCACCGACCTGGCCCTGACCAGGTCAGAGGCCAGCGAGCTGCTCAGCCGCGCCGGGCTCGAGCTCTCGCCGGAGCAGGGCGTTGCGCTCACCCGCCGTACCGAGGGCTGGCCCGCCGGCCTCTATCTCGCCGCGCTGTCGCTGCGCGAGCAGCAAGGAAGCAGAGCGGCGGTTGAGGGCTTCAGCGGCGACGACCCGCTGGTGTCCGACTACGTTCGCGAGGAGGTGTTGTCCACCCTGTCGGCCGGGGAGCGCCAGTTCCTCACCCGCACGTCGGTGCTCGATCAGCTCTCCGCACCTCTGTGCGACGCGGTGCTGGAGCGAGACGACTCCGCCGAGCAGCTGGCGGCCCTGGCGCGCTCGAACGCGCTACTCGTGGGACTCGACCGCTGCGGGGCCGGCTACCGCCACCACCGGCTCTTCGCCGACGTGCTGCGCGCCGAGCTCGGCCGTCGCGACCCGGCTGACGCCATCCGCCTGCACCAGCGTGCCGGCGCCTGGTTCGCCCAGCAGGGCGACCCCGAGAGAGCGATCCACCACGCGGTGGAGGCCCATGACGTAGCGGGGGCCGGGCGGCTGCTGTGGGCCGCCGTGCTCCCCCGTGCCGCCCAAGGCCGCAGGACGGCGATCGCAGACTGGCTCGCCCGCTTCAGCGCGCCGGAGCGTGCCGGCAGTCCGGCGCTCGCGCTGGCCGCCGCGGCGGCCTCGCTCGCCCTCGGCAACCTCGAGGAGAGCGCGCACTGGACCGCGGTCGCGGAGGTGGCTGCGCCGGAGGAGCCCGACGACTTCATCGCAGGCGGGCTCGCGATGATGCGGGCCAGTCTGGGCCGGCGCGGTCTCGAGGCGCTCCGGGCCGACGCCGGGCGCGCCCGGGCGCTGCTGGCGGAGAGCAGCCCATGGAACCCTCTCTGTCGTTTTCTCGAGGGCGTCGCCTGCCACCTCCAGGGCGAGCCCGGCCCGGCCGCGGCACACCTCGAGGAGGGCGCACACCGGGCCACCCTGCCGACCCCGATGGTCCATGCTCTATGCCTGTCTCAGCTGGCGCTGGTGGTGGCCGACGAAGGCGATCACGAGCGCGCTGAGGCCCTCGCCGCCCGCGCCCGCGCTCAGGTCGAACGCTGCGGTCTCGGCGACTGCCCGGCGCTTGCGCTCGTGTTCGCGGTGTCGGCCGTGTTCCGTGCCCACTGCGGTCAGGTGGCGGAGGCGAGATGCGACCTCCAGCAGGCGCTTGTGCTGCTCGAGCGCATCGTCGATCCCAGCCCGTGGTACGACGCCGAGTGCCGCATCCTGTTCGCTCGCGCCGCCCTGCGGCTGACCGGCCCCGCCCCCGCGTCCGAGCTGGTCGAGGGCGCGGCGCGCGCCCTCGGACGTACGCCCGGCGCCGCGGTGCTCTCCACCTGGCTCGATGATGTGCGCGGGGAGGTCGATCTCGCGCTGGACCTGACGGCGGGCGCGGATTGGTCGCTCACGAGCGCTGAGGTCCGGGTGCTGCGGTACCTTCCCAGCCATCTCTCGTTCCGCGAGATCGCCGAACTCCTCTACGTCTCGCCCAACACCGTGAAGACCCACGCGCGGGCCATCTACCGGAAGCTGGGGGTGTCGTCACGCGCCCACGCCGTCAACTGCGCGCGCGGTGCCGGCCTCGTCGACCCGATGGCCCGGCGATGAGTACCGACGTCGAGCCCGGGCCCGAGACCGCCCCGGCGACCCCGGAACGGAGCCACCGCAAGCTCGCCATCGCCCTGATACTGGTTGCCTCGCTGCTCGTCTTCCTCGCCATCTTCGCGATCTGGGCGAACCGACAGCTCCTCGATACCGACAATTGGGTCGAGACCAGCTCCGAGCTGCTCGACGACGACGCGATTCGGGCCCAGGTGGCGGGCTTCCTGGTCGACGAGCTCTACGCGAACGTGGACGTGCAGCAGGAGCTCGAGCAGGTCTTGGAGCAGGTCTTCCAGCCCGAACGTGCCGCGACGCTGGCTGGCCCCGCGGCCGGCGCTCTGCGGGGGTTTGCGGAACAGCGCGCGGACCGGCTTCTCCAGCGGCCGATACCCCAGCAGGCTTGGGAGGAGGCCAACCGGCGCGCGCATCGGCGCCTCATCCAGATAGTCGAGGGCGACGGTGACGTGGTCTCGACCTCCGGCGGTGAGGTGACGCTCGACCTCAAGGCCCTGCTCGGACAGACCCAGGGCAACCTCGGCGTCGGGGGACGGGTGGAGCAAAAGCTTCCGGCAGAGGCGAGCCAGATCGTCTTGCTGCGTTCGGACCAGCTCAAGGCCGCCCAGGACGCGGTCTGGTTGCTCAAGACCCTGGCAATCGCGTTCGTCGCTCTGGCATTGCTTCTGTTCGCGCTGGCGGTTTACCTGGCGCGGGGCTGGCGCCGCGAGGCCCTGCGGGCCTGCGGAATCGGGTGGCTATTCGCCGGAGCAGCTGCCCTGGTGGCGCGAGCGCTCGCGGGCGGGGCCGTGGTCGATGCGCTCGCGACCACCGATGCCGTCGAGCCGGCGGTGGAGGCGACCTGGAGCATCGGGACTTCGCTGCTGGTGCAGGCGGCCACGGCGACCATCATCTACGGCGCGGTGATCGTGATCGCGGCCTGGCTCGCGGGGTCCACGCGCTGGGCAGTCGCCGTGCGCCGTGACCTGGCGCCCTACCTGCGCGAGCCACGCTGGGCATGGGGCGCGTACGGCGTCATGGTTCTGGTGCTGCTGGCCTGGGCGCCGACCCCCGCCTTCCGTCAGGTCATTCCCGCGCTCGTACTGCTGGCGCTGCTCGCCATCGGGGTCGAGGCGCTGCGCCGCCAAGCCGCGCGCGAATACCCGGACGCCCGGCGCGAGGACTCGTTCCGGGGCATCCGCGCCTGGGTGCGTGGACTGGGCAGGGGCGGGCGCGATCCGGAAGCGGTCGCCGCCGAAGAGCGGTTGGAGCAGCTCGAGCGTCTCGGCCGGCTGCGGGACAGCGGGATGCTCGACCAGTCGGAGTACCAGCACGAGAAGGCGCGGCTGCTGGCCGGCGCTCCCGCAGCGTAGAGCGCTCGCGTGTGCCGCTGGAACGCATACATCGGGGAACCGCTGGTGATCGGCGAGCTGCTCTACCGCACCCGCCATGGCCTGATCGACGAAAGCCTGCATTCGCGCATGGGCGCGGAGACCACCAACGGCGACGGCTTCGGCGTGGGCTGGTACGGGGTCCGCGACCGCCGCACGCCCGCTCGCTACCGCAGCGTCAACCCGGCCTGGAACGACGCCAACCTGCGCGAGCTGGCCGACCACGTCGAGTCACCGCTCTTCCTCGCCCACATCCGCGCGGCGGTGGGCAGCCCGGTGCAGCAGACCAACTGCCACCCGTTTCGCCACGAGCGCTGGCTGTTCGTGCACAACGGACTGATCCACGACTTCCACGCGTTGCGCCGCGACCTACTCATTGCGGTCGATCCGGCGTTGTTCGACGGCGTGGCGGGGTCCACCGACTCCGAGCTCCTCTTCCACCTGGCGCTCAGCTTCGGCCTCCAGGACGATCCCCTGGACGCGATGGAGCGTGCGGTGGGCTTCGTCGAAGCCGAGGCCGTGCGGCATGGGCTGGCGAAGCCGGTACAGGGCACCTTCGGAATCAGCGACGGCGAACACCTGTGGGCGGTGCGCTACTCCTCACGGCACAAGTCGCGCACGCTGTTCGTCTCGGCCGACCTCGGTTCGGTGCGCGCCCTGCACCCCGACAACGAGCGGCTGCAGCGGCTGGCCGAGGGTGACCGCGTGGTCGTCTCCGAGCCGCTGTCCGATCTGCCCGGCGCCTGGCTCGAGATCCCCGAGTCCACGGCGCTGATCGTGGAGAATGGCGACGTCGCGCAACGGGCGTTCAGCCCCCACTGACCGAATGGAAGCAGCAACGCCAGGACATACCGTGTTGATCGCCTACGACGGCTCCGAGCTCGCCCAGGCCGCCGTGCGCCGGGCCGCGGAGCTGTTCAGCGGTGCCCGTGCGCTGGTGGTGACCGTCTGGGAACCGGGCCTGGCCGCGATGGCCAGCGTCAATCCCGGCTACGACTTGGCCGGACTCGGTCCCGCGACGCTCGACCCCGAGCTCGCGTCCGAGGTCGACCAGGCACAGCAGGACCACGCGACGCAGGTGGCCAAGGACGGCACGCGACTGGCGAGCTCACTCGGCTTCCGGGCCGAGCCGCACGCGATTCCGGACCAGCTGCGCGTGGCCGATGCGGTCGTGGCCGCGGCGACGGAGCACGGCGCGGCGGTGGTCGTGATCGGATCGCACGGCATCACCGGCCTGCGCTCTCACCTGCTGGGGAGCACCTCGCGCCAGATCCTGGCCCGCTGCCCGCTGCCCGTGCTGGTGGTGCGCGGCGACCCGGCTTAGCTCGCCGCCGCCGGCTCCCCGGCGGCGCGGGCGAGGTCGGTGCTGATCTTGGTGGCCGCAGAGGTAAGCAGCATCAGCATCCCCCGTGGAGCGTGAGGACCTCGTCCATCCGCTCGAGGCCCTCAGGCCGGTGCGTGATCAGCAGCACGGCGCGATCGGCGCTCGCATCGAGCACGTCTTCCATCAGAGCCTCTGCCGTCGCCGGGTCGAGATGCGCCGTAGGCTCGTCGAGGATCAGCACCGGTGCGCCCGACAACAGCGCGCGGGCAACCACGAGGCGCTGGCGCTGCCCGCCCGAGAGCTGCATGCCGTCCTCGCCCACGAACGTGCCCAAGCCGTCAGGCAGGGCATCAACCCACACCCTCAGGCGGGCCCGGTCGAGCACCTCGAGCAGATCCTCGTCGGGCGCGCCCGGCCGTGCAAGCAGCAGGTTCTCGCGGATGGTGGAGTCGAAGATGTGGGCCTCCTGCCCGGCCAGGGCGAACGTGCTGCGCACATCCTCCTGCCGGAGCTCGCGCACGTCTCGCCCTGCGATCGTCACCCGGCCGCGCTCGACGTCGAGGAACCTCAACAGCACGTTGACGACGGTGGTCTTCCCGGCTCCGCTCGTGCCGACCAGACCCACGCGCCGGCCGGGCTCCAGGCGCAGGTCGACGTGGTCGAGGACGAGCGGGTCCCCCGCTGCGTACCGTGCACTCACGCCCTCGAGCGCGACCACCGCCGGAAGCTCCGCGGCGGGCAGGGGGTTCGCCGGGTCGCTCACGGCAGGCTCGGCATCGGTCAGCTCCAGCAGGCGCGCGCCGGAGGCAGTGGTCGCCATCAGCTCGCGCGCGGCGGCGGGAAGCGGCGTCAGGGCTTCGAAAGCCGCCATAGCCAGCAATGCGAGCGTGGCGACCAGGACACGGTCGAGCGTGCCGCTCTCGTGGGCCGCGACGGCCACGGCGAGCACGCCGGCGGTGGTGAGACCCGCTACGACCAGGAACAGCGCATCGGCGAGCCCGGCGACTTGGGCGTCACGGCGCCCGAGCTGCACGAGTTCCCGGTCCCTGGTGCGAACCCGCTCGATCGTCTCGTCCTCGCGCCCGTAGGCGGCGAGCTCGGGGGATCCGTGTAGCGCTTCGACCAGGTCGGCCGTGAGTGCGCCGCGCAGGGCGGCCTGCCGTGCGCCCACACGGCCGGCGAGCAGTGCCGCGAGCAGCGGCACGAGGACCCCCGCGACCAGCAGACCCCACGCCAGCACAGCCCCCGCCAGGGGCAACATCACGGCGGCGACGGCGACACAAACGACCGCGACCACCGCGGCGGTGGCCGGAGGGGCGAGCGCGCGGAGGTAGAGGCCCTGCAGGGCTTCGATATCGCCGACCATCCTGCGCAGCAGGTCGCCGCGCCGGAAGGTGCCGAGCTGGGCGGGCGCGAGGGGCTCGATCCGGTCGTAGAACCGCGCTCGCACCTGTCCGAGCGCGCGCAGGGCGAGGTCGTGCGAGGCGAGCCGCTCGAGGTATCGGGTCACGGGCCGCGCGATGCCGAAGAAGCGCACGGCGACGATCGCGGCGCTGAGCTCGAGCACCTGTGGCTCCTCTGCCGCGCGAGAGATCAGGTAGCCCGCGGTGGTCATGAGCGCGACCGCGAAGAGAAGCGCGAGCGCGCCGAGGGCCAGCGCCAGCCCGACGCGCCGAGGGCGCATCCCCGAGATCCGTACCAGCCGTACGAGCACCGCCATCAGCAGGCCTCCACCGTCGCGACCATCCGGGCCTCCTCGAGGCGCACGATCCGGTCCGCGCGCGCCGCGAGCTCAGGCGAATGGGCCACCAGCAGCACCGCGCGGTCGCCGAGCAGGCGCTCCACCGCCGCGCTCACCACCTCCGCGCTCTCCGCATCCAGGTCGGCCGTGGGTTCGTCGAGGATCGCCAGCGGGGCGTCGCGCAGGAACGCGCGCGCGAGCGCGATCCTGCGGCGTTGCCCAGCCGAGAGCGCGCGCCCGCCGTCGCCGACGATGGTCGCGTAGCCCTCCGGGAGCGCCTCGACGAAGCGATCGGCGCCGGCCAAATGCGCCGCCCTGCGCACGAGCCCCTCGCCCGCCTCCGGGTCGCCGAGCCTGATGTTGTCCGCCACGGTTGCGCGGAACAGCGTCGGGTGTTGGGGCACCCAAGCGATCTGACGACGCCATGCCGCGCGATCGACGTGGCTGAGATCGAGCCCGCCGACGTCCACCAGCCCCGACGTGGGCTCGCAGAAGCGCAGGAGCAGCGCACACACGGTGCTCTTGCCCGCGCCGCTCGCGCCAATGAGGGCCACCGTCTCCCCCGGTTCGATCGACAGGTCGAACCCGTCGAGCACGGCGGCCGCGCGTCCGGGGTAGGCGAACGAGACGCTCTCGAAGCGAACGGCTGCTTGACGCAGATCGGGCGGGGGGACCAGCGCCACGGACGGGCGCTCAGCCTGTTCCTCCTCCGCGAGGTCGAGCAGTCGGCCGGCGACGGCGAGGCCGTCCGAGCTTGCGTGGTACTGCGCGGCGAGGTTGCGTAGCGGGAGATACAGCTCGGGGGCGAGCATCAGCACCACGAGCGCGGCCTCGAAGCCAATAGCCCCCTCGGTGAGCCGTACGCCGACCGTAACGGCGATCAGCGCGATCCCGAGCGTAGCCGCGAACTCCAGGACCGCTCCGGATAGGAACGCGATGCGTAGCGTTCCCATCGTCGCGGTGCGAAAGTCCTCGCTGACCTGTGCGATGCGCTCGCCCTGCACACGCCCGCGCCCGTAGGCCCGCAGCGTCGCGAGGCCCCGGACCACATCGAGGAAGTGGTTCGCAAGGACGGTCATCGCCGCACGGCGCTCATCGGCACGGCGCTGGGTGGACCGTCCGATGAGCCACATGAAGACCGGCACGAGCGGGAGCGTGATCAGCATCAGCCCGGCCGACAGCGGGTCGATCACCGCGACGAGCAGGAGCACCGCGACCGGCACGCAGACCGCCAGCAGGAACTGAGGCAGGTAGCGGGCGAACGTCGTCTCGAGCGCGTCCACCCCGTCGACGGCGGTGGTCGCGAGCTCGGCGTCGGCGACACCGTCGAGGGCTACCGGGCGGCGATCCAGGCGGGCGCTGATGAGGTCGATCCGTAGCTGTGACATCACCTGCGCCGCCGCGCGGCGGCCGACGAACTCGAAGCCCCAGGCACACGCAGCACGTGCCACCACGGCGGCGCACAGCAACGCGAGCAGCGTCGAGAGGGAGGACAGTGACGACCCGCCGAAAGCGCGCGCGGCCACGGTCGCGATCAACACGGCCTGCGCGAGCACGAGCAGGGCCGCGAGCACGCCCAGCATCGCGTCGGCGATCAGCGCCGATCGCGCCGCGCCGGCTCGGCGCGTCAGCCGCGGATCGAGCGCCCGCACCGCTGAGTCCCTGCCAAGCCCGCGAGGAGGGCCACGGGACTACGCCTCGCCGTCGGTTGGCTGCGGGCCCTTCCGCGGCGCGATCAGGTCAGCGGGGCTCACCGAGAGGTCCTCACCTCCCACGCGGGCGCGGAACACGCGGTAGGTCCAGGCCTGGTAGAGGATCACCACCGGAAGCAGGACCGTACAGGCGATCGTGGTGACCTTGAGCGTGTAGTCGGCGGAGGACGCGTTGTCGATCGTGAGGCTGTTGGCAAAGTCCGGCGCGGACACCATGACGCGCGGGTTCAGGAGCACGAACAGCGTCACGAACGTCAGCGCCACCGAAGCCGCGGTGGCGAAGAACGCCACCCTCTGCCGCCCCGCGTAGGCCGCGGCCGCGGCGATCGCCACGGCGAGCACGGCAGCCCCGACGGCCAGGACGCCCGGGAACACGTCCTGGTCGTTGGTATCGCCGGCGACGGCGAGCGACCACACGAGAAAGGCGACCGCCAGCAGCGCCGCGATCGGCCCCGCGCGCCGGGCCGCCCCACGCGCGCGCTCACACAGGTCGCCCTTCGTGCGCAGGGTCAGGTAGACCGCGCCGTGGAATACGCACAGGCCGAGTAGTGCGAAGCCCGCGAACACGGTGTACACGCTGAAGAGATCGCCGAAGTCGCCCGTGAACTCCTGGCTCGAATTGATCGGGAGGCCCTGGAGCAGGTTCGCGAACGCGATGCCCCAGATGATCGGGGCGCCGACGGACCCCAACGTGTTGAGCCAGGTCCAGGCCGACCGCCAGCGGGGGCTCTTCGTCCTGCCGCGCCACTCGAACGAAACGACACGCAGGATCAGCAACAGGAGGATCAGGACCAATGCGAGATACAGCCCCGAGAACATCGTGGCGTACCACACCGGGAACGTCGCGAGGGTGGCGCCGGCAGCCACAACGAGCCAGACCTCGTTGCCGTCCCAGACCGGGCCGATCGTCTCGAACATGTCGTCCTTGTCGCCCTCGCTGCGCCCGAGCACCGGGAGCAGCGCCCCCACGCCGAAGTCGAACCCCTCCAGCACGAAGTACCCGACCCAGAAGAAGCACAGGACCCAGAACCAGAGCGTCTCGAGGTCCATCGCTCAGTACCCCGCTGCCGGAGCGGAGGGCCGCGCACGATCCTCGCGCTCGACCTCGGGCGGGTCCAGCCGGGCGTGGCGGCGCATGAGCCAGACGTAAAGGCCGCCGAGCACGAGGTACAGCAGGGCGAACGAGCCCAGGCTGAGGGCCGCAGTCGTAGTCGAGACCGACGGGGACACGGCATCGGCCGTCTTCAACAGGCCGTACACGACCCACGGCTGCCGGCCGGCCTCGGTGAGGATCCATCCGGCGAAAGCCGCCAGGAACGGCAGCGCGATCCCCGCCACAGCCGCGCGGTGGAACCAGGTCGCGCCCTCGAGCCGGCGCTTGCGTAGCAGCCAGCCGCCCCAGAGCGCGAGGACGGCGGACAGGCTGCCCAGATAGGCCATAGCGCGCATGCTCCAGTAGACGAGCTCGACGTTCGGTATGTAGTTGCCCGGCCCGTATTGCTGCGCGGCCTGCCGCTGAAGCTCGTTGATGCCAACCACCTTGCCGTCGAGGGAGTTGGTCGAGAGGAACGACAGGAGGCGCGGCACCTCGATATCGAACGACGGCGTCGGGTCGCTCGCCGAGAACCCACCGATCTGGATGAGCGAGAATGCCGCCGGCTGCTCGGTTTCCCACAACGCCTCGGTCGCCGAGATCTTCATCGGCTGGACGTCGGTGACGACCACTCCGAACTCGCTGCCGACGCCCAGGTTCAGGAGCGAGACGGGGATCGCGACGATCACCGCAAGCCTGGCCGTCATGCCGAAGAGCTCGACGTTGCGCTTACGCCAGAGGTGCCAGCACGAGACGCCGAGGACGAGAAAGGCCCCGACCATCAGGCCGGCGAGGATGACGTGGACCCAGGCGACGACCGCGAAACCCTGAAACAGGATGTCGATGAAGTTCGTGGCCTCGGCCCGCCCGGTCTGCCCGTTGAGCTCGTAGCCGATCGGGTGCTGCATCCAGGAGTTGAAGGCGATGATGAAGTACGCCGAGGCCCACGTCGCGAGCCAGACGAGGTAGATCGTGACGAGGTGCAGCTTTGGGGACAGCCGGAACCAGCCGAAGACCCAAAGGCCGAGGAACGTGGACTCGAGGAAGAACGCGCCGAGACCCTCGATCGCAATCGCGGGACCGACCGCGTCGCCGACGAAGACCGAGAAGGCCGACCAGTTCATCCCGAACTGAAACTCCTGCACGAGGCCGGTCGCGGCCCCGATCGCGAAGTTGATGAGCAGTAGCGTGCCGAAGAAGCGCGTCAGGCGCAGCCAATTCTCATCGCCGGTGCGGTACCAGCGCGTCTGCATGAACGCCACGAACGGGGCCAGGCCGAGCGTCAGCGGGACGAAGACGAAGTGGTAGAGGGACGTCAGGGCAAACTGCACCCGCGAGAGGTCGACTGCGTCCGCCGAGAGATCGAGGAAGGTGGGCTCGATAGTCATGGCTGATAGGGCACGAGAGCCGCCTGAGATCAGATGCCAGGCGCCCGGATCATCCGAAATGGCCGGGCGCAGGGCATCACCCCGACGGGATGATCTTCCCGGGTGTGGTGCAGCAGTCGGCGACTGTCGACGGATCGACCAACAACCACATGCTCGGGTCCCGGCGTGCCGGTGGCGCTCTACCTCGCTCTCGGTGAGCAGCTAGCGCTCTTCAGTCACGCGTCGCGCGCGCAGCGAAAGCCCGTGTTGCCGGTGGTGGAGCCGGGCTCAAGGGAGTTGCGCGCTGCGACTCTGTAGCGGCGGCAGTAGGAGTGGTGGCACAGGTAGGAACCGCCCCGGGTCGAGCGATTGGTGCCGCGCCGTGGCCCCTGCGGGTTGGTGCGCCTGTCGCGGGTGTGGAAGTCGGGGTGAAACCAGTCCGAGCACCACTCCCAGACATTGCCGGTCATGTTGTGTAACCCGAAGCCGTTGGGCGTGAACGCCTCGACCGGGCAGGTGGCGTAGAAGCCGTCGCCGACCGTGTTCTCGCCGGGAAAGGCGCCCTGCCAGACGTTCATCCGGTGCTCGCCCCCCGGTTCGAGCTCATCCCCCCAGGGAAACACCTTGCCGCTCAGCCCCCCGCGTGCCGCGTACTCCCATTCGGCCTCGCTGGGCAGGCGCTTGTCCGACCAGTCGCAGTACGCCTGCGCGTCGTTCCAGCTCACGTGGACCACGGGGTGCTCGCCCCGGCCTGCGAGATCCGACTGCGGGCCCTCCGGGTGGCGCCAGTCGGCCAGCTCCACCTCGCGCCACCACGGCGCGTGGGCCACGCCGCGCGTATCGGGAAAGTCGTCCGGCAGCAGCCCGGCAAACACGAACGACCAGCCGAAGCCCTCCGCCTCGGTCACATGGCCCGTCTCCTCGGCGAAACGGCCGAACTCGGCGTTCGACACGGCGCACGGATCAATCCGGAAGGCATCAAGCCGAATCCGACGCACCGGCCCCTCGCCGTCATCCGGATACGCGTAGGCGCCGGCGTTGCCCATGAGGAAGTCGCCCCCCTCGAGCAGAACCGGCTCCGTCAATACCCCGTCCCCGTCCTCACCCGCTGGCGGTCGATCTCGTGGAGCCCACCCTTCTCGTCGAGCGTCTCGCAGGCCTGCGCGATGTCGTCGGCGAGCGTGGTCGTCAGCGTGTGGCCGAGCGTCAGCTTGACGAGCGCGCGCATCATCTTGATGTGGTCCGCGTTCGGCGGCAGCGTGTAGGCGGGCACCATCCACCCCCGCTCGGCGGCGAGTTGGGAGGCGATGTCGAACTCGTCGTAGTCGAGTTCCTCCGCGAGCTGGAAGGCCACCAGCGGCAGCTGCTCCTCACCGTCGCCGATCAGGCTGAACTTGCCGATGTCTGCGATCCGCTTGGCCAGCGCACGGGTGTTGGCCTGCATCGTCTCCATGATGAACTGATACCCGTTTCGCCCGAAGCGGACGAAGTTGTAGTACTGGGCCAGCACCATGGCCGATCCCGTGGAGAAGTTGAGCGTGAAGGTGGCGTCGGTCTTGCCCAGGTAGTTCTCGTAGAACACGAGGTCCTCGGGCAGGTCGCTGCGCTCGCGGAAGATCAGCCAGCCGATACCGGGATAGACGAGCCCGAACTTGTGGCCCGACGCGTTGATCGAGCGAACCTGCTCGAGGCGGAAGTCCCACTCCGAGTGGGGATAGAGGAACGGCCATACGAACGCGCCGCTGGCGCCGTCCACGTGGAGCGGGACGTCGAGCCCCCGCTCGTTCTTGAGGCGCACGAGCAGGTCGTTGATACCGACGATGTCGTCGGCATGGCCGGTGAACGTGGTGCCGAGAACCGCCGCGACGCCGATCGTGTTCTCGTCGATGTGGGGTTCGACGTCCTCCGGGCCGATCGTGTACTTGTCCTTCTGGAGCGGGATTATGCGCGGCTCGACGTCGAAGTAGCGGCAGAACTTCTCCCACACCACGTGCACGTCACCGCCGAAGATGAGGTTCGGGTTGCTGGTGTCCTTGCCCGCCTTCTCGCGCCGTCCGCGCCACTTCCACTTGAGCGAGAGAGCCCCTAGCATGATCGCCTCGGAGGAGCCCTGTGTTCGCGCACCGGTGGTCTCCCCCGGTGCGTGGAAGAGGTCGGCCAGCATGCGGATGCAGCGCTGCTCGATCTCGGCGGTCTGCGGATACTCGGCGTGATCGATGAAGTTGCGGTGCAGGTTCTCGGCGATCACCCGCTGGGCCTCGGGCTCCATCCAGGTGGTCACGAAGGTGGCCAGGTTGCGCATGGGGATCCCGTCGAGCACGAGTTCCTCGCCGATCAGCCGCATGGCGTCGACGGCAGGCATCCCGTGCTCCGGCAGCGCGTTGTCGGGCGCCGGCTGGAGCAGGAAGCGGTTCCCGAACTGATGTGCCAACTCCTCCAGCTGATGGCTGAGGGTGATCGCGCCCTCGGAAGGGGCCGGTGTGGCGGGGGGCTGATCGTTGTGCGGCATGTCATGCCTCCTTGGAGACGACGGGGCCAGTAGCGGCGCGCGGAGTCTCCGCGTGCCTTCGGGGCAGAAGCATCAGGGCGCCGGCGAAGAAGCACGCCGCGCCGAGAGCGGTGGTCCAGTTGGCGGCGGCGAGGTCGAGGATCGAGCCGCTCGCGGGCACCACGTAGGCAGCGATCGCAGAGATCCCGAACAGCACGCAGCCGACGAGGTTGACGGTGGCCATCTTCCACTCGCGGTCGCGGCGAAGCGGTCGCAGGCCCGGGCCGCTCGCCACCCGGTAGGCCAGGACACCCGATATCAGGAAGCAACCCGACCCGATGAGGTCCGGGCCCCAGACCAGGCGATCCTCCTGCTGGGTCGACAGTCCGGTCTCCATCGCGTCGAAGGTGTCCACGTTGAACCAGAGGGTTCCCAGGAACTGGATCGCGGCGCTCCACCAGGAAGGGTCGGCGCCCCAGCGGGCGCCTCGCCTCAGGGTGGCCTCACGGACCTCGAGGCCGGCCGCGAGCGTGAAGAAGATGGAGCCGGCGAAGAAGACGACCCCGTCGGCCCCGGGCCCGACGAGCTGCACGAATCCCGGGAACGGGGCGATGAAGAAGCAGGCGGACCCGATGGCGAAGCCGAGGGCGATCCACAGATCCCAGCCCGCGCGCGCGGGCTGCCGGTGCGCAACGGCGAGTGAATGGCCGATCAAGGCCGCATCCCGTTCACAGGGGCGACGTTATCCGCCCGGGCTCGCAACCTGCATCCCCCCGTTCGGGTGAAGCGCCGGGCGCCGCCTGCAGCTACGGTGGCCCGCGAGCCGATGGCGACGAGAGTCAGAGTGGTCGTAGCATGCGACCTGCCGAGCGCAGGTCTCGAGCCGCTCAGCGAACGCTTCAGCGTGGAGTCCGGCGACGGTCCGGCCGTCCGTACCTGGCTCGCCGAGCACGCTGCCGGCGCCCAGGCGATCGTGGCTGACACGAGCATCCCGGTGGACGCGGAGCTGCTGGACGCGGCGGGCGGCTCCCTCCAGGTCATTGCGAGCTTCGGCGTGGGCTACGACAACATCGATCTCGAGGCCGCCCGTGCGCGCGGAGTGAGGGTCACCAACACGCCGGACGTGCTGACGGGCGCGACGGCGGAACTCGCGGTGGCCCTGATGCTGGCCGCCGGGCGGCGCATCACCGAAGCCGACTCGATGGTGCGCGGCGGACGCTGGCCCGGTAACACGGAGCGCTTCCTGGGGTGCGAACTGGCCGGCGCGACCGTCGGCCTCGTGGGCTTCGGCCGGATAGCCCGCCGCGTCGCGGAGCTGCTGGCGCCGTTCGGCGTGCGGCTGCTCTACGCGGCGCGCTCCGCCTCGGCGGCGCCGGCGGGCGCCGGCCGTTACGAGCTCGACGCCCTGCTCGGAATCGCCGACTACGTAAGCCTCCATGTGCCACTCACGGGCGCAACCAGGCATCTGATCGATGCCAGGGCTCTCGCCCGGATGAAGCAGGGAGCGATCCTGGTCAACACCAGCCGCGGAGCAGTGGTGGACACCGGCGCGCTGGTCGATGCCCTGCGTGACGGTAGGCTCGGCGCCGCGGGTCTTGACGTGTACGAGGACGAGCCCAACGTGCCGGCCGCATTGCGGCAGCTCCCCAACACCGTGCTGCTCCCTCACATCGGGTCGGCCACGGGCGCCACGCGGAAGGCAATGGCGCGACTGTGCGCAGAGAACGTGATCGCCGTGCTCGAGGGCCGTGAGCCGGCGACGCCGGTGGCCTAACCGTCAGGTCATCAGACGCACGATCACGCCGGCTGCTCGGTGGGGGCGGGCGCCGCGTCTTCGGCCTCGTACTGGGCGAGCAGCTCTTCCTCCTTCTCCTGCTTCGGGAAGAGGAAGAAGACGATCACCGCGCCGATCAGGATGGCTACGATCC
Source organism: uncultured Thermoleophilaceae bacterium (assembly GCA_963813495.1). GTDB lineage: Bacteria > Actinomycetota > Thermoleophilia > Solirubrobacterales > Thermoleophilaceae > JACVRW01. The sequence goes on along the minus strand of CAWEZC010000010.1, from coordinate 80,983 downwards.
CGGCCCCGTAGGCCCAGTCGTCGCCCTGCAGGAAGGACGACTTGGCGGCGGCGATGATCTGGCTCTCGTACTGCGGGTACCGCTCCGCCGTCTCCGCGGCGCTCGAGAAGGACTTGGTCAACTCCCCCTGCACCTGATCGCTGATCTTGTCCTGGTCGGGCGACCCCGCGATCGCCGCTCCCACGGCTGCCGCGTACCCGGCCGTGAGCACTGCTCCGAGGATCGACTGCATGATCGCGCCGCCGAGGTCGCGCTGCAGGTCGGCGGTCCCCGAGGCCATGCCGGCCCGCCGAACCGGTACCGAGCCCGTGAGCGAGTGCGATGCGGGGGTGCCCGCAAACCCCACCCCGGTGCCGATTAGGGCATAGGCGAGTCCGACCTTCCAGTAGGAGATGTCCTCCTTCCAGAGCAGGAGCATGGCCAGAAAGCCCAACAGGCAGAAGGCGTAGCCGATCAGCAGAGTCAGTCGTGCGCCGCGCGCGTTGACGAGCTTCGCCGAGCGGGGCGCGACGATGACCATGCAGACGGCCGCGGGGAGGATGGCGAGCCCGGCATCGAGCGTGGAGTAGGCGAGCACGTTCTGCAGGAACTGCTGGCCTACGAACATCGCCCCCATGAGCGTGCCGAACACGATGATGCCGGCCAGCGCAGCCACCCAGAAGGTCCGGCGGCCGGCCACATCGAGGTCGTAGAGCGGCGTCCTGGCCCGCCTCTGCCTCAGTACAAAGGCCGCCGTGGCCGCGAGCGCGACCGCGCCCAGGCCAATTGCGACCGCCCCCTCGTTGGGGACCGGGGCGAAGTTGATGGCCAGCACCAGCGCGGCCACCAGCAGGACCGAGAGGATGCCCCCGAGGTTGTCCACCGGATCGGTCGCCTCGTTGACGTGCGCCGGGACGTACCGGAACGCCAGGTACAGGGCTACCACTGCGAGCGGGAGGCTGATCACGAAGACCGAGCCCCATTCGAAGCCCGTGAGCAGGGCACCCGCAAGCAACGGGCCGAGCGCCGAGATCGCGCCACCGAGCGCGGACCAGAGCGCGATCGAGTGCGTGCGGGCCGAGCCGGACCACAGCGCGGTGATCAGGGCAAGCGTGGTGGGATAGGCCATCCCCGCCGCCAGCCCACCGAACAGTCGCGCCCCAAACAGCACCTCGATGGAGGGCGCCAGCGCGGCCACCAACGAGGCCGGGATCGCCAGGCCGGTGCCCAGCAGCAGCATCCGCTTGCGCCCGTAGCGGTCACCGAGGGCGCCGAGATAGAGCACCGAGGCGGCGAGACCGAGCGAGTAGCCCACGGCCACGAGGTTCAGCGCCGTCTGCCCGGCATCGAAGGCCTTGCCGATATCCGGCAGGGCGACGTTGGCCACGGCCAGGTTGAGGTTCGCGACGGCCGCCACGAGAATGAGCGACAGGAGGACGAGCCGCGCCCGCGCGGGCGCGGTCGAGGTATCAGCTGTGGACGCCATGGCTCACCTCAGAAGACCGCGGTGGGGTTGACCGGGGACCCCGTGCCCCGGACGATCCGCAGGGGAGCGGTCGTGAACAGAAACTCCCAGCGGCCGGCCGCCTCGCACTGGTGCACGACGTCCTCGAACTGGAGGTAGTCGAGCAGGTGGACCCCCATCGCGTTCAGGGCCAGGACATGAATTGGGAACGCCACCCCTTCCGTCGTGCTCGGGGCGGTGTCGCTGTTGCCGTCCGAGCCGAGGGCCGCGACCTCCCGCTCGGCCAGGAACGACGCGGCCGTGGGGTGCAGACCGGCCTTGGCCGCGGGTGTGTCCCACGGCTCGAGCTCCGCCTGCCGGCGCGAATGGCCGGTGCGGACGAGCAGGATGTCGCCTGCCCCCACGGTCACCCCCTGGCGGCGCTCGGCCGCCTCGAGATCCGCGCGGAAGATGTGATCGCCGGGCTCGATCCAGGGGACCCCACGCACCTTCGGCACGTCCAGCAGGACACCGCGGCCCACCAGGCCGTCCCTGAGGACCTCTACCGCGCCCGTGGAGGCGCCATCGGCGGTAACGGACTCAGCCGGCTGGCCGCCGTATAAGAAGCCGTCGAACGCCACGTGGCAGAAGGCGTCGATGTGAGTGTGGCCGTCGTTGTGGTAGTCGACGCCCACGTAGTCCTTCGCGAAGCGCAGGGATCCCGATCCGATGTCCACGTCGGTCAGCATGGTCATGTGGTGGTCCGCCGGCTCGGGCAGGTCGACGCCGACGTCGGTCCTCAGCGGCCGGCTCAGAGTGACCGTGATGCCGCTCCGAACCAGCCGTGCTGCCGCAGCGGTCCGTTCGGGGGTCAGATGGTTGAGGGCGCCACGCTCCGCGTCGTCGCCCCAACGGTCCCAATTCGAGACCGCGTCGAAGAGCTCCCGGAACTCAGCCGCGGCCATGTCCACGATGGCACCGTAAGCGATGCGATTCGGGGCGGAATCATCCGATCGGGGTGATGCGACCGTGGATCCGCCCCGGCACCATCCAGCTCGACGATCGCCGCCCCTCCCCCGACGGAATGGCCCCGCTATGAGCACCGCGGTACGACCTGGCCCCGGCGCCGCTCCGGCCCAGCCCGATGCCAGCGGCACACAGCCCGCCGACGTGTTCGTGGTCTTCGGGATCACGGGCGACCTCGCCAAGGTGATGACCTTCCACTCGCTCTACCGCCTGGAGAGCCGCGGCCTGCTCGATTGCCCGATCGTCGGTGTGGCCGGTGACGACTGGACGGTCGAGCAACTCCGGGCGCACGCACGCCAGTGCATCCAGGACTGCGGCGAGACGATCGACGACGAGGTCTTCGACCGCTTTTCGGCGCGCCTCTCATACCTGGCCGGCGACTTCGGTGACGACGCCACCTACGCGCGGATGGCCGCCGCCCTCAAGGACGCTCGCAGCCCGGTGTTCTACCTCGAGATCCCGCCCTCGCTCTTTGGCATGGTCATCGAGGGCCTGGCGAACGCGGGGCTGACGAAGTCCGCGCGCGTCGTGGTGGAGAAGCCGTTCGGGCATGACGTGGCGTCGGCGGCCGCACTCAACGAGCAGGTCCACAAGTACCTTGACGAATCACAGCTGTACCGGATCGACCACTTCCTGGGCAAGATGGGTCTGGTCGAGATCCTCTTTCTGCGGTTCGCAAACACGATGTTCGAGCCGGTCTGGAACCGCAACTACCTCTCCTCGGTCCAGATCACGATGGCCGAGGACTTCGGGGTCGATGACCGCGGCCACTTCTACGACCCGGTCGGCGCCGTGCGCGACGTCGTCGTCAACCACCTGATGCAGGTCGTGGCCGCCGCCGCCATGGAGCCGCCGGCCCGCCGCGACGCCACGTCGCTCAAGAACGCGATCGTCTCGGTCTTCCAGGCGATGCCCGCCGCCGACCCTGCGCACTACGTGCGCGGCCAATACGAGGGCTACTGCGATACGGAGGGCTGCGCCCCCGACTCCAGCACCGAGACCTACGCGGCGCTGCGTCTCGAGATCGACAACTGGCGTTGGTCCGGGGTGCCCTTCTTCATCCGCACGGGGAAGAACCTGCCGATCACCCAGACCGAGCTGCGGCTCGTGTTCGATGAGCCACCCCGGCTCGGCTTCCAGGCTTCGGGAGCGCGGAGCCCGGAACCCGATCAGCTGGTGATCAAGCTCGATCCCACGACGGGGATTCGGCTGCTCGTCGCCGCTAAGCGCGGAGATGGAGTCACGCCCGAGCAGATCAATCTCGACATGGAGTTCGCCGACGAGGGCGGCGAGGGAGCAACGCCCTATGAGGTGCTCCTGCACGCGGCGATGATCGGAGACAGCATGCGCTTCACGCGCCAGGACAGCATCGAGGAGGCCTGGCGGGTGGTGCAGCCGCTGCTCGACTCACCGCCACCGGTGCACGCGTACGCGAAGGGATCGTGGGGCCCGGACGCAGCCGACGCTCTCGTCGCAGCCGCGGGCGGCTGGCGCGGTCCCTGGATTCCGGAATGAGCACCGTGCCCGAAACCACCCCCCAGAGCGCTGCGGCGCCATCCCCCTTCCCACCCATCGCGGACTACGCCTTTCTCTCGAACTGCCATACGAGCGCGCTCGTGGCCCCCGACGGATCGGTCGACTGGCTCTGCGTGCCGCGCTTCGACTCGCCCAGCGTCTTCGGGCAGCTGCTCGATCGCCAAGCGGGCTCGTTCCGGCTCGGGCCGTTCGGGATCAACGTCCCCACCGCCCGGATCTACGAGCCCGGCACCAACATTGTGACCACCACGTGGAAGACGCCGACGGGATGGGCGCTGGTGCGCGACGCCCTGACGATGGGGCCGAGGCGGCACGAGGACACCGTCACGCCCCACACCCGGCCGCCCGCCGACTACGACGGCGACCACATGCTGGTGCGCACGATCCTGTGTCTGGATGGCCTTGTCGAGATGGAGCTCGTCTGCGAGCCCGACTTCGACTACGGCCGCGTGCCGGGCGAGTGGACCCTGGCCGATGAGGAGCGTCACACCGCCGACGTGGTCGGCGGCGAACTGACGCTGCGGCTGCAGACCGACATGGCACTCGGCATCGAGGGCAACTGGGCGCGCGCGCGCCATACCCTCGAGCAGGGCGAGCAGGCCTACTGCGCGCTCTCCTGGGCGGGCGACCTGGCGGTGCCGCAGAACGCCGACGAGGCCAACGAGCGCATGGCGGCGACCACCCGCTTCTGGCGCCGATGGCTGGCCACCGCCCGCCTCCCGGACCATCGCTGGCGCGATCCGATCCAGCGCTCTGCGCTGACCATCAAGGGCCTGACCTACATGCCTACCGGCGCCACCGTCGCCGCCCCCACCACCTCGCTGCCGGAGACGCCCGGGGGTGAGCGCAACTGGGACTACCGCTACACCTGGATCCGCGACTCCACCTTCACCCTGCAGGCGCTTCACTTCCTCAACCTCGACTGGGAGGCCGACGAGTTCATGCAGTTTGTGGCCGATCTCGAGGCCAACGAGGACGGCGCGCTGCAGATCATGTACGGGATCGACGGGCGGCGCGACCTCACCGAGTCCACCCGCGACGAGCTCTCCGGGTACGCAGGTGCGCATCCCGTGCGCCTCGGCAACGGGGCCTTCGACCAGCGCCAGAACGATGTCTTCGGCGCGGCGCTCGACTCGATTCTGCTCCACGGGCGGCGCAGCGGCCGCTTGCCCCAGCGGTTGTGGCCCATCGTCGAGGCACAGGCCAAATGCGCCACCGCGGTCTGGGGCAATCCGGACCAGGGGATCTGGGAGGCGCGCGGAGCGCCGCAGCACTACGTCTCCTCGAAGTTGATGTGCTGGGTCGCCCTTGACCGCGCGGCGAAGCTCGCCGGCATCCGCGGCGCCCCCGAGCTCGAAGTGGGCTGGCGCGCAACGGCGGACGAGATCAAGGCTGACATCCTCGAGCACGGCCTGCGCGACGGCGTGCTGCGCCAGCACTACGACACGGACGCACTCGATGCCTCGACCCTGCTGGCCGCACTCTTCGGCTTCCTTCCCCACGACGACGAGCGTCTGCGCCAAAGCGTGGAGGCGATCGCCGACGACCTGACCGAGGATGGCTTCGTGCTGCGCTACCGCACCGACGAGACCGACGATGGCCTCTCGGGCAAGGAGGGCAGCTTCCTGATCTGCTCCTTCTGGCTCGTCTCGGCACTCGCCGCTGTCGGTGATCGCCAGCGCGCCCGGGACATGATGGAACGGCTGCTGCGTGTGGCCTCGCCCCTCGGGCTGTACGCCGAGGAGTTCGATACCGGCACGGGGCAGCACCTTGGCAACTTCCCACAGGCCTTCTCGCACCTGGCGCTGATCCAGGCGGCGGCGCGCATCATCCTGGCCGAGCGAATCGAGGAGATCAGCGGATGAGTGCGTACGACGTGATCGTGATCGGAAGCGGCGCCGGCGGGGGCACCCTCGTCCACCGCCTCGCGCCGTCGGGCAAGCGCATCCTGCTGCTGGAGCGGGGGGACTGGCTCCCACGGGAACCCGCCAACTGGTCCGCCCAGGAGGTGTTCGTGGATGGCCGCTACATCTCCGAGGACACCTGGTACGACGACAAGGGCAAGCCCTTCCAGCCGCAAGTGCACTATTTCGTCGGGGGCGCCACCAAGCTCTACGGCGCTGCGCTCTACCGGCTCCGCGCCGAGGACTTCGGCGAGCTCCAACATCACGACGGCATCTCGCCCGCCTGGCCCATCGCCTACGACGAGCTCGAGCCCTACTACACCGAGGCCGAGCAGCTCTACCAGGTGCACGGCGCGCGCGGCGAGGACCCGACCGAGCCGCCGGCCAGCGCCCCCTACCCGTTTCCCGCGGTGTCGCACGAGCCGCGCATCCAGCAGCTCTCGGACGACCTCGCGGCGGCAGGACACCAGCCATTCCACGCCCCGTGCGGGATCCTCCTCGAGGAGGGCAACATGCCCTACAGCCGCTGCGTGCGGTGTGCCACCTGCGACGGCTTCCCGTGCCTGGTGCACGCCAAGTCCGACGCCGAGGTGATGGCGGTGCGCCCCGCGCTCGAGTACGACAACGTCACGCTGCTGACGAACGCGCGCGCCGTAGCGCTGCATACGGACCCGGCGGGCAGCGCGGTGACCGAGGTGGCCGTCGAGCACGACGGCGCCCGCGAGACCTTGACGGCAGACATCGTGGTCGTCGCCTGCGGAGCGGCCAACTCGGCGCGGTTGCTGCTCTCCTCTGCCTCCGAGAAGCATCCCGGCGGTCTGGCCAACAACTCGGACCAGGTCGGGCGCAACTACACCTTCCACGACAGCGTCGCGGTGCTGGCGCTCTCCAAGGAGCCGAACCCCACCGTCTTCCAGAAGACACTCGGGCTCAACGACTTCTATTTCGGCAGCGACGACTTCGACTTTCCGCTCGGGAACATCCAGATGGTGGGCAAGTCCTCGGCCCCCATGTACCGGGGCGAGAAGCCGCTGGAGACGAAGCTCGCCCCGACCAAGACGCTCGAGGAGATGGCCCGTCACGCGGTCGACTTCTGGCTGTCGGTGGAAGACCTGCCGCGCGCCGAGAACCGCGTGACCGTGGACGGCGAGGGCCGGCTCAAGCTCAGCTACCAGGCGACCAACCACGAGCCCCGCAAGCGGCTCTTTCAAAAGCTCAAGTCGCTCCTCGGGCAGATCGGAATGCACCCCGATCACCTGATCCCACGCCACGCGTACCTTGCCAACGTGATCCCCGTGGCCGGTGTGGCCCACCAGGCCGGCACCTGCCGCTTCGGGAGCGACCCTGAGTCGTCGGTGCTCGACCGCGACTGCAAGGCCCACGAGCTCGACAACCTCTACGTGGTCGACACGAGCTTCTTCCCGTCGATCGGCGCGGTGAACCCGGCCCTGACGGCCATGGCGAACGCGATGAGGGTGGGCGACCATCTGCTTGAGCGGCTGGGCGCGCAGGCCGTCACCGAGAGCGTAGGCCCGCTGGGAGGGCCCGCTCGTGCCACCTGACGCCAACGGCACGGGCCGCCGGCGCGTGGTCATTGTCGGCGCGGGGTTCGGCGGCCTCGCCGCCGCCGGCAGGCTGAAGCAAGCCGACGTGGACGTGACGCTCGTCGACCGGATGAACCACCACCTGTTCCAGCCGCTGCTCTACCAGGCGGCGCTGGGTGGGCTCGCGGAGAGCGACTGTGCCTCGCCGATCCGCGAGGAGCTGGGACGTGCGGCCAACACGCGCTTTGTGATGGCCGAGGTCACCGATGTCGACGCCGACCGCCGCGAGCTCGTCCTCGACCGCGGCGAGCGTCTCGGCTACGACAGCCTGATCGTCGCCTGCGGCGCGCAGACCTCGTATTTCGGACGCGACGAGTGGCAGCAGGTCTCGTGCGGGCTCAAGACCTTTGAAGACGTGCTCGACCTGCGCAACCGCTACTTCGCCGCGTTCGAGGAGGCCGAGCGCGCCCAGGACGAGGCCACCCGCGCGGAGTGGCTCACCTTCGTGGTCATCGGCGGCGGCGCGACCGGGGTGGAGGTGGCCGGCCAGCTGGCCCAGACCGCGCGGTTGATGAAGCACGGCTTCCGGCAGATCGACCCCGCGCACGCGCGGGTGATCCTCCTCGACGCAGGCGATCGCCTGGTGTCGGCATTCAGCAAGAAGCTGTCGCGGAAGGTCGCCGACGGGCTCGCCGAGCTGGGTGTGACCGTGCGCGAGGGGGTGCGGGCGACGGCGATCGACACCCGCGGCGTGACGATCCAGGTCGGCGATGCCAGCGAGCGAATCGAAGCCCGGACGGTGATCTGGGCGGCCGGCGTCCAGGCCGTGCCACTCACCGCAGCGCTCGCGCGCGCCACCGGGGCCGGCACCGACCGCGGCGGGCGCATCCAGGTGACTCCCGAGCTGACCGTGCCGGGGCATCCGGAGATCTCCGTGATCGGCGACATCGCGACCCTCGAGGGACCGGGCGGCAAGCCGCTTCCGGGGCTGGCGACGGTGGCCATCCAGCAGGCCCACCACGTGGTCAAGGGGATCCACGCCGGCGGCACCGGAGCCTCGACCCCCTTCAAGTACCTCGACAAGGGGGCTCTGGCGGTCATCGGCCGCAACAAGGCAGTGTGCGAGGTCAGGGGCCTCAAGCTCTGGGGGCCGCCGGCCTTTTTCATATACCTGGCGGTGCACCTCTACTACCTCGGCGGTGCCCGTGGGCGGCGCGTCGAGGTCCTGATCAAGTGGATCGGAGCGCGCTTCGGGCAGCGTCAAAGCGCCCTGATCGAAGGTGAGCTCGCAAGCGTCGAGCGGGGGACCCGCGCCGCTCAAAGCGTTCCGTGACTCGCGCTCCCTCAGGGGAGCAGTACGAGATCGCCCACGCCGGCCAGCGCGCAACGGTGGTGGAGGTCGGCGCGGGGCTGCGCCAGTACTCCGCCGGCGAGCGTGAGCTGCTCGACGGATACGCGCCCGGGGAGATGAGCAGCTCGGGCCGTGGCCAGCTGCTGATCCCGTGGCCCAACCGCATCGAGGATGGACGCTACGAGTTCGGGGGCGTGACGCACCAGCTCCCGCTCGACGACGTGCCCGAGCTCGACGCCATCCACGGCCTCGTGCGCTGGGCGGTCTGGACGGCCGCCGAGCGCGAGCCGCACCGGGTCGTGATGACGCACCGCCTGCATCCCCGGCCGGGCTACCCCTTCACGCTCGACCTGAGCGCCGAGTACCGGCTCGCCGACGGCGGCCTGCAGGTCCAGACGTCCGCCGTCAACTGCGGCGCGGAGGCCGCCCCCTACGGCTGCGGCGCCCACCCCTACGTGACACTCGGCAGCGAGACGGTCGACTCCCTGCTCCTGGAGCTGCCGGCTCAGACCGTTCTGCATCCCGACGAGCGCGGCATACCGGTCGACTCCACAGCGGTCGACGGCACCGAGTTCGACTTCCGCAGCCGCCGGGCCATCGGCGCCACCCGTCTCGACCATGCCTTCGGCGATCTCGAGCGTGACGACGACGGGCGCGCGCACGTGACGCTCCACGATCCCTCCTCCGGCAGGGAGCTGGTGCTGTGGGTGGACGAGAGGCATTCCCACGTCATGGTCTTCACCGGCGATCCGGTGCCCAGCGTCAGCCGGCGTAGCATCGCCATCGAACCCATGACCTGCCCACCGAACGCCTTTCGCAGCGGCGAGAACGTGGTGGTGCTGGAGCCGGGCGAGTCGTTCACGACGCGCTGGGGGATCACGCCTCCGGCGTAAGCGGGCGCGCCACCACGCCCACCGCCGGCCCGGAGCTCAGCTGCTCCACCAGCACCTCGGCGACCGCGAAGTCGTGCTCCGAGAGGATTCCGCCGAGCCGGGCAGCGAAGGCCGGGGCGCTCCCCGGCTCGGTCCACCCGGGTGACTGGTTGAACAGATAGAGGGCGCCGCCGGGAGCGAGCAGCTCGTGGACGATCCCCAGGGAGCGCTCCGGCTCGCGCCAGAACACGGCCACGTGCACGGCGAAGATCTTGTCGAAGCGCCGGCCGGCGAAGTCGGCATCGGTCAGGCTGGTCCTCATGAGCCGGGCCCGGCCCGCGGCGATGCAGCCGTGATTGCGCCTCGTGGCCTGGTCGATCATCTTGGCGGAGCGATCGATGGCGGTGATTTGGCCGCTGGTGAGCCTGGCGCAGGCGAGCGAGACCGCCACGCCGTGTCCGCAGCCGATCTCGAGCAGGCAATCTGCCTGCTGGACGGCCAGCGCCCCGACCGCCCAGGCGAGCCGCTCGGAGGCTCTCTCAGCCACCCGCGGTGAAGACCAGCGCCGTGACCACGGGCCGGGATTCCGGAGCGGGCTGGTGGTGACTCGAGTAGGGCCGGTTGAGCAGGTGCCCGCGATGCACGAGCGTCGCCGAGCCGCCGCCGTCGAGGTTGATCGCGTGCCTGGCGCCGAAGGAGATGAGCAGGCGCCCCAGCTGCGCGAGGTCGAGGCCTCCGTCGACACCCGAGCGGCGTCCGTCACAGCAGACCGCGAGCAGCTCGTCCTGTCCGATGCCCAGCGCGCAACGCGGATAGCGGCCGACCGTGATGTCGGAGTCGAACTGCGCCGCCCCGCCCGAGAAGCCCTCGTGGTCGTCAGCGATGGCCACCGGCCGGCCCTCGGAGACGAGCAGCGGCCCGGCCTGGAGCAGATCGCCCGGCGGGTCGGCGCCGAGCTGCTCGCGGCGCGCGATCCGGACTCCGTCGTGGAGATGGACGCACGCGCGCCGAGGGCCCCACGGCTCAGGGATCGGCTCGTGGGCGATCGGGCCCCCACGGAGGCGGAGCTCGCCCAGGGGCCGATAGGGATCGCGCACGAAGAAGCCGCCGACCATGGCCTCGGGATGGCCCTGGGCAGCGCACCAGTGGTCCAGGCGGGTGGGCTCGGGAAAGTGCACCGCTCGCACGTGGGTGGAAGCGAGCGGGTGGCGCACCAGGTAGACGGTCGTCTCTTCGCCGTCGCCCAGGCGTACACGCATGAGCTCGTACTGGATGTCGCCCGCCACAGCGCTGCGCAGGTTATGGAACCTGACCGAGCGGTCACCCCCGGATGGGGTTGCCGCGCCAGATTCGTCCGTGAGACGGTCCGGTCGAGGAGCTCCCCCACATATGGCTCTCGATTCTCAGCCTCGGCCTGTGGCTCATCGTCTGGGCGGCGCTGGGCTTTCGCAACGCCGAACGCCCGCCTCACTGCGACCGCTGCGGCACGGAGCCCGACCGCGGGCCGATGCCTCCGCTGCTGGAGCCGTGGGAGTACTCGCCCTGACGCTCACCCCGCGTTGACGCCGGACTTCCGGCGTGAGAGTGTCGCGCCGGCGCGGTCTGCCATGGCGGGCACAGGACCAGCGCCGGTTCGCGTGCGATTCGACGACAAGGAGGCGGCGTGGAGAAGCATGGTTCTGAGAGCTATTTCGTGGTCGGCGAGGGGCTGCTGACGGAGGCCGACGGGGGACGCACGGTGGCGTCGATCGCGGCGGCGGACACGGCACCGCCGTTTCGCTTCTCGCGGATGGGGCCGAAGGGTGTCGGCCGCCAGCTCGGTGAGCCGAACCGCAAGAAGATCGGTCATGAGATGGCCGCCGGCGGCGGAGGCGCAACCGGGATCCCGGCCGGTTTCACCTACCTGGGCCAGTTCGTCGACCACGACCTGACCTTCGACAAGACGACCGTCACGCTCGGGGCCAACATCTCGCCGGCCGCCCTGCTGCAGGGACGCTCACCCAGCCTCGACCTCGACTCCCTCTACGGGGCCGGGCCCCAGGATCCCGAGTCGGCCAAGTTCTACGAGTCCGACGGCCTGCACCTCAAGACGGGCAAGACGGTGGCCGCGGACGGGATCCCCGCCAAGAACGGGTTCGACCTGCCGCGCGGCCTGGGCAACACGCAGGCCAAGAAGCGCAAGGCGGTCATCCCCGATCTCCGCAATGACGAGAACCTCGCCGTCGCCCAGACTCACCTGGCGATGATCCGCTTTCACAATCGCGTGGTCGACACGCTGCCCGCCTCGGTGCCCGCGGGCCAGCGCTTCGCCAAGGCGCGCGAGCTGGTGACCAAGCACTACCAGTGGATGCTGCGCAACGACTACCTGCCTCGGATCGCGGCGGCCGGCGTGGTCAACAACGTGTTCAACCAGGGCCGCAAGGTCTTCGAGGTGGGCGCCACGCCCACCGACGTGCCTACGATGCCGCTCGAGTTCTCGGTGGCCGGCTTCCGCCTCGGGCACGCGATGATCCGGCGCGGCTACAACTGGAACAAGATCTTCGACGGCGGGTCCGGCTCGCTCGAGCTGCTGTTCCTGTTCTCGGCCACCGGCGGCGACCTCGGGGGCGGTTCGCGGCTGCCCAGCAACTGGATCGCGGACTTCCGGCGCCTCTACGACTTCGGCGAGATCCCCAAGCCGGGGCTACAGGTCCCTGCGGGCAAGTTCAACCGGGCGATGCGCATCGACTCGACGCTGGTCAACCCGCTCGAGCACCTTCCGACGGGCAGCTTCGGCGGGCCCAACGTCGGCTTCAACGACGCCCGCCGCAACCTCGCCTTCCGCAACCTGACGCGCGCGAAGATGGTCAAGCTGGCCACCGGCCAGCAGATGGTCACGTTCCTCAAGAACAAGGGCGTCACCGTGACCAAGCTGACCAACGCCCAGCTGCGCAACGGATCGGGCGGCGCCGACATCGAGTCGCTGACCGCGGCCCAGCGGCAGGCTTTCCTGAAGGACACGCCGCTCTGGTTCTACATCCTGCGCGAGGCGGAGTTCAACGGCGGCAAGCTCAAGGGCGTGGGCGCTCGCATCGTGGCGGAGACCTTTCACCGGGCGATGGAGGGAAGCACGCACTCGATCGTCCGCGACAGCGCCTTCAAGCCTTCGCTGGGCCCCGACAACTCGACCTTCCGGATGGTCGACCTGCTGTTCTTCGCCTTCGAGGGTAAGAAGGCGCTCCTGGCGCCTCTGGGATAGCTACTCGCAGAAGGCGATGAAGGGAACGCCGATCAGGGTCGTCCTCTTGGTGGTGGTGCTCACCGCGAACTGAAGCCTGCCTCCACCGCTCTTCGGGATCTTCACGAGCGTGATGCCGAAGACCGAATCGGTGCTGTGGTCGACCACCGCCTTGGGAAAGGCGGCCTTGATCTTGGGGATCTTCGCCCCGATCCCCACGCCGCGTGCCCGGGCGCCGCCGCGCACGACGATGTCGGTGACCTTGCGCGGCTTGGTCAGCGTGAAGTTGACGCCGCCCTTCAGGGGAGCGAGCAGTTTGGCCGAGCGGGTCTTGGGACCGCCCAGCTCGCAGCCCCTGCGGATGCGCCCGACGAGGCCCTGCGCGCGCAGATCCTGGAAGGTCGCGCCGAGCTTGACGGCGCCCACACCCGCCGGGGTGATCTGCTTGGCCGCGGCCTGCCCGGTCTCGGCCGGGGCCACCGCACCGCCCACCGCCACGGCGACGACACCTGCGGCGGCTGTTGTGAGGGCGAGGCGCTGGGCGCGGCGGCGAGCTGTCATGGCGCCAACGTAACGGGCGCGTCGGCCGACCCCCGCCGGCCGGACCGGGGGCTGGACCGTTCTAGGCCTCGGAGTAGGCCGGCCGGCGGGAGGTCGCCTCGGCGCCGCCATCGGCCTCCTGCTCCCCGGTGGCCGGGGCCTCGGAGCGCAGAACGAGGAGCGCGACCACGAAGGCGACCCCCACCATCGCGGCCCCGATGAGGTAGGCGAGGTGGTAGCCGGAGTTGAGCGCGGCGGCCGCCTGCTCGCCGTCAGCCAGCAGGCTGTCGGTGCGCTCGGTGGCCAGGGTCGCCAGCACTGCCAGGCCGATCGCGCCGCCCACCTGCACGCTCGTGTTGACGAGACCGGAGGCGAGACCCGAGTCGCTCGGGGTGGCACCCGACATCGCGAGCGTCATCAGCGCCGGGAAGGCCAGCCCGGCACCGGCGCCGAGCAGGATCATCGCGGGCAGGATGTCGACGGCGAAGCTCCCGTCGACGGGAGTGCGGGCGAAGAGAAGCACGCCGGCGGCGATGGCGAGCATGCTGGGCATGAGCACGGCCTTCGGGCCGAAGCGCAGGTTGACCCGCGCCGAGACGCGGAACGACATCGTGCCCATCACGATCGTCGAAGGCAGGAAGGCCAGGCCGACGTCGAGCGCGCTGTAGGCAAGGATCCGCTGCATGTAGAGCGCGCCCAGGAAGAACATCCCGAACATGCCCACCACCAGCAGAGCCTGGACCAGGTTGGCTCCGGCCACGTTGCGCGAGCGGAACAGGCGCAGCGGCATCAGAGGGTTGGCGATGCGCGCCTGGCGCACGAGGAAGGCCGCGAGCAGAGCGAGTGAGATGCCGCCGAGCGCGAGCGTCTGGGTCGAGCCCCAGCCCTGTTCGCCGACCTCGAGGATCGTGTACACGCCGAGCATGAGCCCGCCGGTGAGCAGCACGGCTCCCGGTAGGTCCGCGCCCGCCTTGAGGCCGATTCCCTCATCGCCGTCGACCAGCCTGAGCGCAAACAGCCCGGTGGCCACGCCGATGGGCAGGTTCACGAAGAAGATCCAATGCCAGTTGATCGCCTCGGTGAGCACACCGCCGACCAGCAGGCCGATCGAGCCGCCCGCGACCGCGACGAAGGTGTAGACGCCGATCGCCTTGGCCTGCTCCCGCGGCTCCGGGAACATCGTGACGATCATGCCGAGGATGACGGCGGAGGTCAGCGCACCGCCGACGCCCTGCACGAAGCGGGCGGCGATCAGCACACCCTGACTCTGCGCCACCGCGCACAGCAGCGAGGCTACGGTGAACACGGTCAGACCGATCAGGAAGATGCGGCGCTGCCCGATCAGGTCGCCGATGCGGCCGGCCAGCAGCAGCAGGCCGCCGAAGGCGATCAGATAAGCGTTGACGACCCAGGCGAGGTTGTTCTGGGAGAAGCCCAGATCGTCCTGGATCGAGGGCAGCGCGACGTTCACGACCGTGGCGTCGAGCACGATCATCAGCATCCCTACGCAGAGCACGTAGAGGGCCAGCCAGCGCCGGCGGTCGCCTGTGGCAGCGGTATCGGTTGTCGATTGAGCAGTCACGTGAGAACAGACCTGGCAGGCCATCGAAACTCATCGCCTCGTTCCGTGACGTACGTCACACAGCGGCTGGACCCGCGACGACGCCGCGCAGCCAGTCCCGCACCGCGCCCGCCACCCCCGCGTGGTCCTTGCGCAGGCTGTGGTTGCCCGCCACCTCGACCACGACACGCCGGGGGCCGGGCGCAGGCGTGCCGAACGGGTCACTCTCACCCTGAACCACGAGCACCGGAACCGTCACCGCGTCGAGCTCGTCCAGGCGGCTAGGCGGCTCGGCTCCGCCCTTGCGGCGTGGAGGCCTGAGCGGAAAGGCCAGGCAGAGCACCGCTGCGGCGGCGGTCGCGTCCGACGTGCGACAGGCCACGCGGGCGCCCATCGAACGGCCGCCCGTGACGAGCGGTAGTCCGGACAGCTCGCCCGCAGCCAGCTGCTCGATCACCGCAATCCAGGCCGCGTCAAGCTGGCGAGCGGGAGCCGGAGAGCGACGCCCGGCCACGCGATATGGCTGCTCGACGAGCGCGACCGTGAAGCCCTCGGAACGAGCGGCGTCGGTGGCCGCTACGAGGTCGGGCGCAGCGATCCCCCCGCCGGCTCCGTGGCCGAGGACCAGTGCTGCGCTGGGGCGCTCCGCGGCGCGCAGGTGAGCACGCGCCGGGCCGTGCGGCGTCTCGATGTCAAGCGGCCCGCTCAGGCGGGGAGCTCCTGCGGGAGCCCGAACTGCTGAAACAGCTCCGGCCGCCGGAAGGCGATGACCTCCGCGATCTGCCCGCCGTCGAGGGTGAGCACATCGAGCGCGAGCGCGACATAGCCGTCCCGCTGCGGGTCGTTCACATAGGTGCCCAGCGCCAGCTGCCCGTTGGCCCGCGCCGGCAGGTAGCGAAGACGCGGAGGCGGTCCGCCGGGCATGAGCCAGGAGTCACCGATCTGCCCGCGGCCCCGGTAGTGACCCGGGTAGGGAGGCATGGAGAAGCCGGCGTCCTCGGCCAGCACGGCCAGGACCGCCTCGACATCTCCGCTCTCGAACGCGGCGACGAAGCGTTCGACGATCTCGCGGAGCCGCTCGTCGCCGAGCGAGCGCAGCGTGGCCTGCTGGCTACGCGGCGGGAGCCGTTCGTCGATGCTCGCGCGCGCGCGCTGCAGAGCGCTGTTGATGGAGGCCACGCTGGTGGCGAGCGCGTCGGCGACCTCGCGCGCCGAGAAGCCGAGCACATCGCGGAGAATGAGCGCCGCGCGCTGGCGAGCCGGCAGGTGCTGCAGCGCCGCGATGAAGGCGAGCTCCACGGCCTCGCGCTGCTCGTAGCTGGCCTCCGGCCGGGCCCGCCCGTCCTCCAGGCCGAGTTGCTCGTCCGGGTAGGGCTCCACCCATGTCGAGTCCGGGAGCGGCCCTGGGGAGGCAGCCCCGGCGCCCGGTGCCGCACCGTAGTCGATCGGAAGCACCCGCTTGGAGCGCCGCCCGATCGCGTCCAGGCACGCATTGGTGGTGATCTTGTAAAGCCAAGACGCGAGCGCGCTGCGGCCCTCGAAACCGGGCAGGGCGCGCCAGGCACGCAGCAGGGCGTCCTGGAGGGCGTCCTCGGCGTCCTGCACCGACGCGAGCATCCGGTAGCAGTGGGCGTGCAGCTCCGCGTGGAGCGGCTCCACGAGCCTCCGGAACGCGTCCTCGTCGCCCGCGCGAGCCGCCGCAAGCAGGCCCTGCTCGGGCGCCGCGCTCACCATCGCGGGAGGGGGGCGCATCAGCCCTCCGGCTCCGCGGCGAAGAACTCGGCCAGCACCCCGGCGACCGCTTCGGGCGCGCCTTTTTGGAGGAAGTGCCCGCTGCCGGGCAGGGGCGTGACCACCGCCTGCGGCAGGTCCACTGCAACGCGCGTCATCGTCTCGCCCACGTCGGGGCAGGATACGGCCCTTGGCGCCGTAGACGACGCCCACGGGTAGCTCGAGGCCCGGAAGCCTGCAGCCCGATGACGGCGTGCCGGTTGGTCAAAACGTCGCAGTGAGGCCCCCGTCGATCGTGACCGTCTGCGCGGTCACGTAGGTGTTGCCCGGGCCGGCGAGCCAGACGATGCAGTCGGCGACCTCCTCGGGGGTCGCGCTGCGCCGCAGCGGCAGGCGCCCCTCGTCCACGTAGGTACGGCGCAGGGGCTCGCTCTCCAGCACGTCCTTGCTGTCGGCGCCGAGAGCCATGCGCGTGGATACGAACCCTGGCGCCACCGCGTTGACGAGCACGCCGCTCGAAGCGAGCTCGATGCCGAGCGTGCGCGTCGCGCCCTCGAGGCCCGCCTTCGACATGTCATATGCGAGCGCCTCGCGCTCCGACACGCGCGCGTGGACGGAGGTCACGTTGACGACACGCCCATACCCGCGCTCAGTCATGCCGCGCGCCACGGCGGCGGCCAGCAGGATCGGCGCCTTCAGGTTGACGGCCAGCGTCCGTTCCAGCCCTTCGGGCGACAGTTCGGCGACCGGCGAGGACTCGAAGATCCCCGCGACGTTGACCAGGGCATCGAGGGGCCCGACCTCCTCCTCGGCTTGCCTGACCACGTCCGGCAGGGCGCCGAGCTCAGCGAGCTCGGCCACGAGCGAACAGCCGCCCGGCGGCGGACTCGCCTGCTCGCGGTCGACGGCGCACACTCGCGCTCCGGCGGCGGCCAGGCGCGCGGCCGTGGCCCGGCCGATCCCGTTCGCCGCCCCCGTCACCAGCACACCGCGACCCTCGCGCATCGCCCTCATCCTCCCCGTTCTCGAGCGCCGGCCGCCATCAGCAGCGGGCCCTGGCCCCACGGCACCACAGCGCCCAGGGGCACGTGGCGGTAGTGCGAGGGCACTGTGGAGGCCCAGACGTTGGCGGAGACGCCATCGAGGACGCCGTCGCCACGGACCTGCGCGGCGGTGTACGACGACGCCGTCCGTGAGTTCGTTGCCCGCCACGGGCCACTCGAGCGGCGCACCCGCAACACGCTGGTGTCCGCCCGCGCGCTGGCGGAGAACCGGCGGCTGGCGCGAGCGGGGCTATGCACTGGACCGCCAGGAGGGCGAGCTGGGTGTACGCGGCGCAGAACATGCGGGCGAACCGCCTCTCGCCTGAAGGATCGACGCCGGCATACCGACGACCTGCCCGGCGGCGGCGGTCTGGCTGCTGTCCGACGCGGCGTCGTTCACCACCGGCACGACGCTGCGGGTCGGCGGCGGCTTCCTGGCCTAGTGATCGCTCAACCAGCGGCATGCTTGGATCGTGGCTTCGCGCCCGCTCGGGCTCGGTCCGATGAGCTCGGCGAAGCCGTGCACCTGGCCCTCGTGCAGGGCCAGCGTGACGTCGATGCCGGCCTCGCGAAGGCGCGCGCCGTAGGCGAGCGCCTCGTCACAGAGGGGATCGAAGCCGGCCACGGCCAGGTAGGTGGGCGGTGTGGCCGCCAGGTCCGGCGCCAGCAGCGGCGAGGCCCGGGGGTCCTGCGCGGCCTCCTCGCCGGACAGGTAGTGGGCGCGAAACCAGCGCATCTCCTGCGCGGTCAGGAAGGGGCCGTCGGCGAAGGTGGAGTACGAGGGGTGCTCGCGCGAGAGGTCGGTCACCGGGCACAGCAGGAACTGGAAGGCGAGCCGCTCGCCCGCCTCGTGCGCCAGCACCGCAGCTAGGTTGCCGCCGGCGCTGTCGCCACCCACCCCGACCCGGCTTGCTCCCAGCGAGGCGGCGTTGGCGAGCGTCCACCGGAGCGTGGCGCGCGCGTCCTCGAAGCCCGCCGGGAAGCGGTTCTCGGGTGCGAGCCGGTACGAGGCCGAGAGCACGCGCATGCCGGAATGGCGGGCGATGAAGCGGCACAGGCCGTCGTAGATGGCGGGCGAGCCGAACACCCAGCCGCCGCCGTGCAGGTACAGCAGCAGCGGCCCGGTCGCCCCGGCGCCGTCGGGGGCGTACAGGCGGGCGGCGAGCCCGCCGGCGGCGCCCGGTACCTGCAGGTGGCGCACCGACACTCCACGAACTCTGCGCGGCGCGAAGGCCCTCGCCTCGCGTTCGACCTCGAGCCTCGCTGCGGGGGGCGAAAGGCTCGTGAAGTCGGGCCAGCCGTAGCGCTCCACCAGACCGAGAACGACCTCGATGTCGGGCTCGAGCCGCCGCCCTGCGCACTCGCGGCCGGGCCCGGCGAGCCGGCGCGAGGCCGCCTGCGGCAGTGCGCCGGCCCCGGCCAGGGCGATGCGCTGAAGCCGCGGGCGACGCCACGCCGATGTCGTTGCGCGGGCCATGCGGATGGGTGATATATCAAGCTGGCATGAGCCAGCACGCCCTCGGCTTTGACGTCGGCCTCTCCGGAGTGCGGGCGACGGTGGTGCGCGAAGACGGTTCGCTCGTGGCGGGCGCCCGTCGCGACCACGCCCGCGCGCACATCGCCGCCGGCATCGGCGAGCACGACCCGGCCGACTGGCTCGACGGCATGGCGGCGGCCGGCAGCGAGGCGGTGGCCAGAGCGGGTGCTGCGCGGATCGCCGCGGTGGGCGTGGCGGCGCTCGGGCCCGCCCCCGTGCTGGTCGACGTGCGGCTGCGGCCGCTGACCAAGGCACTCCTGTTCGGACTCGACCGCCGCAGCGAGCCACAGCGGCGCCGCATGCTCGAGCAGGAGCCCGCAGAGCATGCCGCGGTCACGTTGAGCGGCCGCACTGAGCGCCTGGTGGTCGTCGAGGAGGGTCCGCCTCAGGGGGGTTACGCGGCCGAGGTGGTGGCCCTTGCCGTCGAGGCGGCCGGCCCGGTGGCGGCCCGCCGCGTGACGATGCCCGATCTGCCGATCCCCTTCGCGCCCTCGCTCGAGAAGGCAGCGCTGCCGGGCGCCGAGGACGTGCTGGGGGCGGTGCGCGAGCTGCTCTGAGCCGCGTCAGGTCGGGCCAGCGCAGCGCGACTACCGCCGAGACCGGCAACCATCAGGACCAGGAGGTCTCATGACGCTGCTCCGCGGCCGCACGGCCCCGCTTCTCCTCGCGCGCCGGCTGCGGTCGCTCCAACGTCGTTCAGTCCGCGATTGCCTTCATGCCCGGCCGGGCCGCGCGGGTCGAGCGCGAGGTGAGCGAGTGATCGAGGACGGAGCGCCGGCCGCCGCCGGCGCCCCATCTCAGGCCATCTGGCCTACCCTGGTGTCCGAGTGGGAGCCCGTCTAGGAATGCCGTTGATGAGCGCATTGGCGCCGGCGCTCGCCGTTGCCGCGCTGTTCGCCGCGCCTGCACAGGGCCAGACCGACGCGCCTCCCGGCGAGCTGCTCGTCCGCTTTGCGCCGTCTGCTGACGCGGCAGACCGCGCCGCGCTCCGCGAGCGGGCGCGGCGTCGAGCTCGACAGCACGCTGCCGGTTCGCGGGCTTCAGCTGGTCAACGTCGACCCAGGCCAGTCCTCGCGCTGGCGCCGAACGCGCGCTCGAGCGAGCGGATGACGTGCGTCTACGCGGAGCCGAACTTCTACCGGCGCGCCTTCGCTGAGCCCGGACGACACCGCTTCGCGACGCAGTGGGGTCTTCGCAACACCGGGCAGACGAACGGAGTAGCGGGCGCGGACATCAACGCACTCGCCGCCTGGGACATCACCACGGGCAGCGCAACACGGTGGTCGCCGTGGTCGACAGCGGAGTATTCCTCAACCACCCCGACCTGGCCGGATCGAGCTGGACCAACCCCGGCGAGAGCGGCTCGGCGCGCGAACAGCAACGGCCTGGACGACGATCGGCAACGGATTCGTCGACGACGTGCGCGGCTGGGACTGGGTGGGTCGACGATCCCGAGCCCAACGATGACAACGGGCACGGCACCCACGTGGCCGGCACCATCGGCGCGCGGACCAACAACCACCTGGGCGTGGCCGGGGCGAACTGGGCACACGCGGCTGATGGCCCTGCGTGCGATCAATGCGAGCGGGAGCGGGACGGTCGCCGATGTCGTCAAGCGCCTATGGCTACGCGGCAGGCAGCGGCGTGCGGATCGTCAACCTCAGCCTCGGGTCGGAGTCCTTCTCGCAGACCGAGCAGACCGCCATGGCGTCCCTTCCCAGCGTCCTCTTCGTGGTGGCGGCGGGTAATGGCGGCCCGACGGCATCGGCGACAGCAACGATGTCCCGCTGCCCGACTACCCGTGCACCTACCCGCTCGCCAACATCGTCTGCGTCGCAGCCACCAACCGTCACGACGTGCTCTCGAGCTTCTCGAACTTCGGCGCCGCCTCGGTCGATCTCGCGGCACCGGGCGAGACCATCCTCAGCACCTGGATCGGCGGCTCGTATGAGTACAAGAGCGGCACCTCGATGGCCACACCGCACGTGGCCGGCGCCGCCGCGCTGCTGCTGGCCGCCGAGCCGATGTTCAGCGCGGCGGAGATGCGCCACGCCCTGCTGTCCGGAGTGGACAAGGTGGCGTCGCTCAACGGGCGCGTGGCCACCGGCGGGCGCCTCGATGCCCGCCGCTCGCTGGAGATCGCCGCGCCCGGCACGATCCCCGATCCCGCCCCCCCGCGCACCACCGCCCAGCCGCCGCTCCCGGCGCTTCCGCCCGTATCGTCCCCGGTGCCGGTCCCGGCCGCCGGTCCGCGGCCGCTCCGGATCTCGCTGCGGGTCAAGGACCGCCAGCCACTCCGGCGCGTGCTGGCCCGCGGCCTGCTGGCGCGCGTGACTTGCACCAAGCGCTGCTCGGCACGCCTGAAGCTGTCGCTCGGGCCTCGCGAGGCCCGCAAGGCCCGCCTCACACGAAGCAGACGGTCGGTGTCGGTCGGGACCGTGAGCCTGCGGGGCACGTTCTCGCGGCGCGCGACCGTGCGCCTGAACCGTCGCGCTCGAATCCGGCTGGCCCGCCTGGGTACCACGGCTCTGACCCTCTACATCCGCGGGACCGACGCCGTCGGCGACAGCGTCGTGGTGCGCCGGCGCATCATCCTGACGCGCTGAGGCGTCCCTAAGATGGGCTCGCGTGAGCCCGGTCCGACCCACCGTCCAACTGATCGGGGTGCGCATCGAGCCGGAGCACCACCGGCTGCGCGACTTCCTCACGCGTTCGGCCCAGCCCCACGAGTGGTTCGAGGCGGGCAGTCGTGAGGCCACCGATCTGCTCGAGCGCCGTGGTCTCGATCCCGGAACCGCGCTTCCCGTCCTGATCGACGGCGACGAGGTGCACACCGCGACCACGGTCGAATCGCTGGCTCGGGCCTGGAACGAGATCTCCGGCCCGGACAGGTCGCACTACGACCTGGCCGTCATCGGGGCCGGTCCGGCCGGGCTGGCCGCCGCGGTGTACGCCGCCTCTGACGGGCTCTCGACCGTCGTGATCGAGCGCGAGGTGCCCGGGGGCCAGGCCTCCCACACCTCCATGATCGAGAACTTCTTCGGCTTCCCCGACGGCATCGGCGGCGCCGAACTCGCCCGGCTGGCTGGACGACAGGCCGAGGGCTTCGGCGCCGAGCTGGTGCTGATGCGCGGCGTGGTGGGCGGAAGTCACGACGGCAAGCGCAGCAGCTTCACGCTGAGCGACGGCGCCGAGATCTCATCGGACGTGGCGCTGGCCGCACCCGGGATGTCCTGGCGCGAGCTCGGAGTGGAGGGAGTGGACGAGCTGCTCGGCCGCGGCGTCTACTACGGAGCCGGGCGCAGCGAGGCCGTCCAGTGCGGTGGCGAGGAGGTGATCGTCGTGGGTGCCGGCAACTCGGCTGGACAGGCGGTGCTCAACCTGGCCAACGCGGGCGCCCGGGTGAAGATGCTGGTACGCGGCGAGCGACTCGGCAAGACGCTCTCCGGCTACCTGGTTCCGAGAATCGAGAACCATCCCTTCATCGAGGTGCGGCTGCGCACGCAGGTGCAGGAGCTCGCAACGGACGGCGGCCGCCTGACCGGTGTGACCATCGCCGATGCCGACCGGCGCACCGAGCACGTCGCCGCGTCGGCCCTGTTCATCTGCATCGGCGGTGAGCCGCGCACGGGCTGGGCGGAGGATGGTGGGGTGAGGACCGACCGCGCCCGCTTCATCCTCACCGGTCCCGACCTGCTGGAGAACGGCCGCCGTCCCGAGGGCTGGCCGCTCGACCGCGATCCGCTGGCGCTCGAGACCAGCGTCCCGGGACTGTTCGCCGCCGGCGACGTGCGCAGCGGCTCGACCAAGCGCGTGGCGGGTGCGGTCGGGGAGGGTGCGATGGCAGTGGCGCTGGCCTACCGCCGGCTGGACGAGCTCGCCAGTTCCTAGCGCGCCGAGGGGCGCTCGATGCGCTCGGTCCACTCCTGTGAGTCCCGAGCGTGGGCGGCGCGTGCGGCCGTCCACAGTCGCCGTAGCCAGCTGTCTGAGTGCGTCTTGTCCATGGTCGTCCTCCACATCTCGGGGTCGCTTCGCATGACCGCCGAGGCAGCCCCCGTATTCCCGGCCCACTGAGGCAGAATGCCCGCCATGGCCTCCTATGCGGTCAACCAAGCCGCCGTGGCCCGCGCCCGGAAGCTCATCGATGCGCGCCAATACGTCCTCGACAGCGACTGGGGAGACGTCCAGCCCGGCGCCGACGACGAGAACAAGTTCCTGGCCACCCACTCCTGGGACGACTACGCCGAATGGCACCTCGGGCTCACCGAGGGAGCCACCGACGAGACCAAGGCCCGCTACGCGTTCGTCTACGGCGACTTCCGCCGGATCCACCGGACGGGCCTGATCGCTTGCCACTACCGCGCCGCCGAATGGCGCCACAAGGCGATTGAGCTCGCGGCGCACGAACTGCTCCAGCTGCTGGACAAGAAGAGCGCCTAGGGTCGTGCGGCGTCTCGCGCCGCCGCTTGCCGCTTGATCCCGGCTCGAGCCGGTCGCTTGCAGCTCGCAGCGCGCGACTAACCTCCGCGCGGTGCCGACGCTGCTTCTCGTCCGCCACGCCCAGGGCTCCTTCGGGAGCGAGGACTACGACGTGCTCTCGAAGCGCGGCACAGAGCAGGCCAAGGCGCTGGCCGCCGACCTCGATGGGCGCTGCGTGCAGGTCGACCGCGTGGTGAGCGGCTCGCTCGCGCGCCAGCGCGACACCGCGGCGCCGATCGCCACCCTGTCCGGACGGGAGGTCGAGATCGACCCCCGCTGGAACGAGTACGAGAGCGACGAGATCGTGGCCCGGCACGCCGGCGCGGGCTTCGTCTCCGCCAGCTCGCGTGAGTTCCAGAGCACGCTCGACGGTGCCCTGCTGGCGTGGATAGCCGAGTCGGGTGAGCGGTCATGGGTCGCCTTTCGCGACCGGGTCGGCGCAGCACTGCGGGAGCTGGCCGCATCACTGTCGTCCGGCGAGACCGCCGTTGTATCCACCTCGGGCGGGCCCGTGGCGGCGATCTGCGTGGAGCTGCTGAGCCTCCAGCCCGAGGCCTTCGTCACCTTCAATCGCGTGACGGTCAACGCCGGCGTGACGAAGGTGGTCACGGGCCGCGCGGGCACGACGCTCGTCTCCTTCAACGAGCACGCCTACCTGGACGGACCCGACGCGTCGCTGGTGACCTACCGCTGAGGCTCAGACCTTCGACGGACCGGCCCGTGCAGCCCTCCGCCGCAGCGCGATCCCGGTGAGGATCTCGCGCACGATCCGGTCCGCGACCAAGGCCGACGAGTCGGCCGTGCCGACGTTGGTGGGGATCACCTTCACGAGGTCGGCTCCCACCAGCTCGAGCCGCTGCGCCACCTCGCGCACGGCCCACAGAAGCTCGGCCGACGTCAGGCCGCCGGGCTCGGGGGTGCCCGTGCCGGGCACGAAGGCCGGGTCGAGCACATCGATGTCCACGGTGAGGTAGGCGGGCGCGCCGCCCACCACCTCGAGCGCTCGCGCCACCACCTGCTTGATCCCGAGATCGCGGATGTCGTGCATGAACAGGCTGGTGATCTCGCGCTCGGCCTGCCAGGCGAACTCGCTCTCGCCGGGCCAGTAGCCGCGCAGGCCGATCTGTGCGTAGCGGGGTGCGTCCACGTGACCGTCATCCAGGAGGCTGCGCATGAACGTGCCGTGCGAGAGGCGCGCGCCGAAGACCTCCTCTGCGGTGTCGGTGTGGGTGTCGAAATGCACCATGCCCAGCGGTCCGCGCGCGGCCGCGCAGGCGCGCACGCTGGGTTCCGAGATCGAGTGGTCTCCGCCGATCACGAGCGGCATGGCGCCCGCGCCCAGCACCTCACCCACGACCGCCTCGATGGCCGCGTGCGAGCGCCGCGGGGCGCCGGGCACCACCGCGGCGTCGCCGAAGTCCACCACCCTCAGCTCCGCGAACGCGTTCAGCCCCGCCTCCAGATGGGCCCCGGGAGGGCTGCTGGCGGATCGGATCGCCCGCGGCGCCAGGCTCGCCCCGGGGCGGTCGGAGACGAGGTCGTCCATCGGGGCTCCCACGATCGCCACGTCGACCCCTCCAGCTCGGCGGGATCCTCGGTGTACAAGCCTCCGGCGAACGTGAGCAGGCCGGCGTAGTCGGGCTTCTCACCGATCGCCGCCCAGCGCTTGAGCGGGTCGATCATGTCAGGAGAACTTGAACGCGAGCGCGTCGTGCTTGGGGGGCGGGTCGGCGTTGTCCCCGACCAGGGTCCCGGCGAACTGGGAGCGGATGCCGGCGATCCAGCCGCGGCAGCGCTCGGTCAGCTCGTTGTCCTCGGTCTGCAGGCGCCCGCGGGTAACCAGGATGCCGAGGTCGGCTCCCTTGTAGCGGTAGTCGCCGGGCCCGAGCACGCGCAGGTAGAAGCCCTCGGTCTCGTCCTGGAGGCTGTGCCAGTCGTTGCCCCAGCGGCTGAACCTGATCCCGGTCTCGCCCTCTCGCCGCCAGATGCCCGTCCTCGGCGTGCCGGTGAGCAGCTCCACGCGATCGTCGGGCTCCTTGAGGACGAGCTGGCTCCAGACGTCCGTGGCGTCGTGGCTGGACCAGCGCCGGTTGATGTCATCGACGTCGATCTCGTAATCGACGTCCATGTACTCGAGCAGGTGGAACAGGAACAGCGGCACGTCGGCGTAGGCCCCCGCGCTGACGTTCGTCATCGAGCTGATCCCACTGAGGCGCGGGTTGAGCTCGCCGAGGTAGAGCTCGTCGCTGTCCGTGTCGACCAGGTAGTCGACCTCGAGCAGCCCCCGGTAGCCCTCCTGCGCGAGCCGGTCGCCGAGCCGGCGCGTGAGCTCGCGCGCCCGCTCACGATGCTGCGGCGAGAGAGCGTCCGGGAAGATGTCGTTGCCACACCAGCCCCCGCGGTACGGGGTCAGCTCCGGATGGCCGGTGAGATCGGTCATCAGTGGCCCGACGACGGTGCCGTGGCGCGTGATGCACGCCTCCACGGCCACGGCCCGCGGGTTGATGCGGCGCATCACCTTCAGCTCCTGCCCCGCCATGTCCTCGGCGTTCTCGTTCCAGTCGGACTCCGCGGACACGAAGAAGGTCGTCTTGCCCGAATCGCCGTAGGGCGTCTGGACCACGAGGTCGTCGCCGAGCTCCGCAGCGCGGGCGAGCTCGATGAGCTCGGCGTAGCTGGTGGCCCGCCCGAGGACGTTCGGAACGCTCGGCACGCCCGCCTCTTCCCCGATACGTGTGGTGACGATCTTGGAGTCGAGGCGGTGACGCAGCTCCGCCGGAGGGAGGGCCACCTCGAGCCCGGCGTCGGCGGCACAGGCCTCGGTCTCGTCGTTGAAGAACACGAACAGCGCCTTGCCGGCGCCGCCGCGCCTGCGGATCAGCTCGAGCACCTCCCGGTGCTCGAGCAGATAGCTGCAGACCTCCTCGATCGACTCGAACTCCCGGTAGGGACGCTCACGCGGCACGAACACGCGCGGATGGCTGCCCTCGAACGAGTCGAAGTAGTTGACGTAGAAGAAGTCCCGCACCCAGCGGTCGATCCCGAGGAGGTTGAACGCCGTCGGTGAGACGAAGTAGATCGGCGTCTGATTGGTGCGGAAGAAGCCCCGGATCTCGGAGATGCCCCGCAGTGTCGGCGTGGTATCGGCCATGAGCCTCCTTGGCGGGTCCCGATTCTATGCCCGCCGAGCTTGTCCTCGCAGTCGCGATCACAGAGGATGCACGCCGTGATCACCCGGCATGCGCTCGACCCGCTCTCCGCCGAAGAGATCCGCCAGGCCGTCTCGATCGTGCGCAGGGACAAGGGCGTGGGGCCGGGCTGGCGCTTCGGGACGATCGAGCTCAACGAGCCGTCCAAGCAGGCTCTGGCCGGCCTCTCGGCCGGAGACGCCGGCGCCCGCGAGGCAATCGTCTCCTGCTGGAGCCGCGGGGACGGCCAGACCTACAAGGCGATCGTCTCGCTCGGCGAGGACCGCGTTCTCGTCTGGGAACACCGGCCCGGCGAGCAGGCCAACTTCACCGAGGCCGAGTTCTACGAGTGCAACGTCGCGCTGCGCAAGGAGCCCCTGGTGCTCGCGGCGCTGGAGCGCCACGGCATCCGCGACCTCGACGGCGTGCTCTTCGACACCTGGGCCTACGGCGGGCTGCTCGTGCCCGAGAAGTATCGCGACCGGAGGGTCGGCTGGACCGACGTCTGGTACCGCAACGGCGAGATCTCCAACCCCTACGCCAATCCGCTCAGCGGCCTGCACTTCGTCGTCGACATGAACACCATGGAGCTGCTCGAGGTGGATGACCAGTCCGCCCTCGAACGGCCTCGCACCATGGGTGAGTACGTGCCCGCCCTCGTGCCCGGCCAGAAGCTGCGCGACGACGTGAAGCCGCTCGAGATCGTCCAGCCGGAGGGTGCGTCGTTCACCCTCGATGGTCAGCTGCTGCGCTGGCAGCGGTGGTCGATGCGGCTGGGGTTCAACCCGCGCGAAGGACTCGTCATCCACGCCCTCGGCTACCAGGACGGCGAGCGCTTGCGTCCGGTGGCGCACCGCATGTCGTTCGCCGAGATGGTCGTGCCCTACCGCGATCCCACCAACGACCACAAGGCGCGCACGGCGTTCGACATCGGCGAGTGGGGCCTCGGCTTCATGACCACCTCGCTGGAGCTGGGCTGCGATTGCCTGGGCGAGATCAGCTACCTCGACGCGGTCGTACACGATGCCACCGGCGAGCCCAGGACCATCAAGAACGCGATCTGCATCCACGAGGAGGACGACGCCGTCCTCTGGAAGCACGTCGATCCCATGGCCGGCGCCGAGGTGAGGCGCGCCCGCCGGCTGGTGGTCTCCTTCCACGCCACCGTGGCCAACTACGAGTACCTCGTCTACTGGCGCTTCTACCAGGACGGCAGCATCGAGTGCGAGGTGCGGGCCACCGGCATCATGGTTACGACGCACTTCCCCGAGGGCGACCAGCCGCCCTACGGCACGCTCGTCGACAAGCGCACCTACGCGCCGTTTCACCAGCACTTCATCGTCGCTCGGCTCGACCTGGACGTCGACGGCGAGGCGAACACGGTCCACATGACCGAGTCGGAGGCGCTGCCAATCGCGGCGGACAACCCCCACGGCCTGGCGCTCGTCCAGCGCAGCACGCCGCTGCGCACCGAAGAGGAAGGCAGGCAGGACTACGACTGGCAGACCCAGCGCGCCTGGAAAGTGGTAAACGAGAGCTCCAGGAACGGGCTCGGCACGCCGGTCGGCTACAAGCTGGTGCCCGGCGCCTGCTTCCCGGCCATGATGGACCCGGGCTCGCCCGTGCTGCGGCGCGCGCAGGCGATCGGCCACACCCTCTGGGTCACGCCCTACGAGCCCGACGAGCGCTGGCCTTGTGGCGAGTTCCCCGTTCAGAGCGTCGAGGACGCCGGCCTGCCCGCATGGACCGCAGCCAACCGCCCGATCGAGAACACCGACGTGGTGCTCTGGTACGTGTTCGGGCTGCACCACATGACTCGCCCGGAGGAGTGGCCCGTGATGCCGGTCGACACCGTCTCCTTCCAGCTCAAGCCCGTCGGCTTCTTCGACCGCAACCCCGCGCTCGACGTGCCTCCGGCGGACGACGCCTGTGACCACGGCTGACGAGCCGATCCTCGGCGCGATCGCGGCCGAGCGCACATGGATGGAGGACCTGCTGGTACGCCTCGTGGAGACACCGACCCTGCTGGGGCAGGAGGCCGCCGGCCAGGCCGTGATGCGCGACGCCTTTCTGGAGCTCGGCCTGGAAGCGCTCGACCTGCCGCTCGATCCCGAGGCGCTGCGTGGGCACCCCGGCGCCTCGCCCTTCAGCTGGGACGTGGCCGGCAAGGCCAACGTGGTCGCCGCCTGGCCCGCGGCCGAGCCCGCGGATGGGCGCTCGCTCGTCCTCAACGGGCACATCGACGTGGTGAGCCCGGCGCCGGAGGCGATGTGGGCCTCGCCGCCCTTCAGCGCCCGGCGCGAGGACGACTGGCTCTACGGGCGCGGGGCGGGAGACATGAAGGCCGGCCTCGTGGCGATCGCCGGCGCCGTGCGCGGCCTCATGCAGCTCGGCCTTGCGCCGCGGGCACCCGTGGACCTGCAGTCGGTGGTGGAGGAGGAATGCAGTGGCAATGGGGCCCTGACCTGCGTGCTGGCCGGGCGCACCGCCGATGCCGTGATCGTGACCGAGCCCACCAGCGGCGGCATCCAGAACTCACAGGTGGGCGTGCTCTGGTTCGGGGTCCGGCTGGCCGGGCGCCCAGCCCACGCCGGCGACGCGCCCGAGGGGCAGAACGCGATCGAGGCCGCCTTTCCGATCATCGCCGCGCTACGTGCGCTGGAGGCGGAGCTGAACGTCGACCCGCCGGCCCCCTACGACGTCTATCCCCACCCGATCAACCTCAACGTGGGCGTGATCCGCGGCGGTGACTGGCCCTCCACCGTGGCCGGCGAGAGCATCACCCGCTTCAGGCTGGCGCTCTATCCCGGCACACAAGTGGAATCCCTCAAGAGCCGTGTCGAGGAGGCCGTCGCGACTGCCGCGTCCGACGACCCGCTGCTCGCCGGCTTCGAGGTCGAGGTGCTCTACGACGGCTTCGCCTGCGAGGGCTACACGCTCGAGCCCGAGGCGCCCGTGGCCACCGCGCTCGGCCGGGCCGCCGAGCGGGTCACCGGGGCCGGCGCGCCGGTGTTCGCCTCCACCGCCACCACCGATGCGCGCAACTTCCAGCTTTACGGGAACACGCCCGCGCTCTGCTACGGGCCCCACGCCGAGGCGATCCACGGCGTCGACGAGCGCGTCTTCCTGCCGTCAGTGGTGGAGACCGCACAGGTGCTGGGCCTGTTCATCCGCGACTGGTGCGGCCTGAGCCCCCGCTAGCGTTGGCGGGCGTGACCTCTCTTCCCGACTGGGTGAAGACGCTCGGCTTGCCCAAGGTGGCGATCGAGGCGATCGACCGCTACTGGAAGCCGGTCTGGGACGAGCTGGAGCGCGAGCCCGGCCTGCTCCCCCACCACCGCGCCGACAGCGCGGCCACTCCCGCGGGCGGCGACTCGCTCCTCTTCGAGGCCATCGAGGAGCCCGCTCCGGGCGCGCGCTGGAAGTCCTCCTTTGACGCGATGTGGCCGGCCTACCGTGCCTGGTACCTCAAGGAGGGCGAGGCCGCCCGCCCCGGCCTGGCGCGCTGCCGGCGAAAGCTGAGAGAGCACATGCCCGAGCTGGTCCCCACGTACGAGCGCCTCGTCGAGCTCGCCGGCGGCGACGAGCTGGCCGCCCGCTTTCTCTCGCTCTACCGGCCGCCCGGCTTCGTCGTCGGCTGCTCCCAGGGAGCCTGGACGCGCGGCGATCCGGTGCTCGTGCGCAACTACGACTACCCGGCCTCGCGCGCCGAGGGCATCGTCCTCTCCACTCAGTGGACCGGGCGGCGGGTGATCGGGATGAGCGACTGCCTGTGGGGCCTGCTCGACGGGATCAACGACGCCGGCCTGGCCGTATCGCTCACGTTCGGCGGCCGGCGCGCGGTGGGCGACGGTTTCGCGATCCCCGTCGTCATCCGCTACCTGCTGGAGGTCTGTGAAACGGTCGACGAGGCCCGCGAGGCTCTCGCCCGCATCCCTGTCCACGCGCCCCAGAACGTGACGCTGCTCGATCGCTCCGGGCGCTTCGTCACGGCGCTCGTGGGTCCCGATCGCGAACCCGAGTTCCGCGACGTCCCCGCCGCCACCAACCACCAGCGGGAGGGTGACTGGCCCGAGTACGCCCACGCGGTGGGCAGCTACGAGCGCGAGGAGTACGTGCTCGAGCTGCTGCAGGCGCCGGGCACCACGCAGGAGCGTCTCATCCAGGCCTTCCTGGAGCCGCCCCTCTACAGCACGGCCTTCTCCAGCGGCATGGGCACGATCTACACGGCCGCCTACTTCCCCGCCGAGGGCCGAGCCGAGTACCGCTGGCCCGGGGTCACCTGGAGCCAATCGTTCGAGGATTTCGCCGAGCGCAGCCACACTCAGGCCTTCGCCGAGGGCCTGCGCGCGGCCTAGCCTGCCTTTGCGCAAGCGCCCGGCTCGGCCGGGTGCGCAGCAACGTTGCACCGGGGCGCCGGCTGTGCCATAAACGCCCCTGCCGGGCCCACTAGAGGAACCAGGAGATCTGATGGCCGAGCCGCGCGAGCTGCGCAACTTCATCAACGGAGAGTTCAAGCCGCCGCAGGACGGCGCGACGATGGACATCGTGAATCCCTCGACCGGGGAGGTCTACGCAAAGGCTCCCAAGTCGGGCCCGGCCGATGTGGACGAAGCCCTGAAGGCGGCTCAGACGGCGTTCGACGGCGGCTGGCGCGACAGCACCCCGAGCGAGCGCATGACCGCTCTCCTCAAGATGGCCGACGCCCTCGAGGAGAACGCCGAGCGCCTGGTGGAGGTCGAGGCCGAGAACACGGGCAAGCCCAAGGGCCTCACTCTCAGCGAGGAGATCCCGCCGATGTGCGACCAGATCCGCTTCTTCGCGGGCGCTGCGCGCATGCTCGAGGGCAAGGCGACCGCCGAGTACATGAGCGGCTTCACCTCCTCGATCCGGCGCGAGCCGATCGGAGTGGTCGGGGCGGTCACGCCCTGGAACTACCCGATGATGATGGCGGTGTGGAAGTTCGGCCCGGCGCTGGCCGCGGGCAACACGATGGTGATCAAGCCGTCCGACACCACGCCGGCGAGCACGCTCTACATGGCCGAGCTATTCGCCGAGGCCCTGCCCCCCGGCGTCTTCAACGTGGTCTGCGGCGACCGCGACACCGGCGCTGAGGTGGTGGCGCATCCGATTCCGCAGATGGTGTCCATCACCGGCAGCATCGGCGCGGGCAAGGCGGTGGCGCGCTCGGCGGCGGACACCCTCAAGCGAACCCACCTCGAGCTCGGCGGCAAGGCGCCCGTGATCGTCTTCGACGACGCCGACCTCTCGACCGCAGCCGAGGAGATTGCCGTGGCCGGTTACTTCAACGCCGGCCAGGACTGCACCGCGGCCACCCGGGTGCTGGCGAGCGAGCGGGTGCGAGACGACATCGCCGCCGCGCTCGTGGAGCAGGCCGGCACCGTGCGCCTGTCCAAGGACGAGGAGCCCGACTCCGAGGACTTCTTCATCCCACCGATCAACAACGCCACTCAGCTGGAGAAGGTGAGCGGGATGGTGGAACGGACCCCCGACCACGCCAACGTGCTGGTGGGCGGAGACCGCGCGAGCGAGAACGGCTACTTCTACTCGCCGACGGTGATCGCCGGGGTCGAGCAGGCCGACGAGCTCGCCACCGACGAGGTCTTCGGACCGGTCATCACCGTGCAGTCCTTCAGCGACGAGGACGAGGCGCTGCGCTGGGCGAACGGGACCGACTACGGCCTGGCCTCGAGCGTCTGGACGAGCAATCACAAGCGCGCGCTGCGCGTGTCGCGGAGCCTCGACTTCGGCTGCGTCTGGATCAACTGTCACATCCCGCTCGTGGCCGAGATGCCGCACGGCGGCTTCAAGCAGTCGGGCTACGGCAAGGACCTGTCGGCGTACTCGTTCGAGGAGTACACGCGCGTCAAGCACGTGATGTCCGCTATCGAGGACTGAGCGCCGCCGGGGGCCCTTCGAGAGGAACCGTCCGGGCGCGCTCTTCCGGGGGATGATCCGGCGCCGTGGTGGGTAAACGGCGATGATGGCCCCTGGTTGCCGTGGCACTAAGCGGAGGCGCCCTCGCTCCGGTTACCTTGCGCCGGTGCGAACCTCGCCCGTCACCCTCGTTCAAGGCTTGACGGGCCGCGAGTCATGTGCGCAGATTGAACAAGACCCAATCCGGAGGCATCCATGCTGCTCCTGATGTGGCTGGCCGGCGCTTTGCTCGTTGCGCTGGCCTCCGCGGCGCTCGCGAACGCCGACGGCCCGTGGCTGTTGGGCTTCGGGGCGATCATCGCCGCGCAGGCCACGGTGCTGGTGGGTCGCGCGGCCCGGCTGCCCTCCTGGGCGACGTGGCCGCTGGCGCTCGGCTGTGTGGCCGTGGGCGCGCTGGGCTATGGCGGCGCTGATCTCATCCTCTACCTCGGCCTCGTCGCGGCGCTGTTGCTGGTGGCCGACCGGTTCGCGGCCCTCTCGGTCGGCCTCTCGTCCTTCTTTCTCAGGGACGGCGCCACCGGTACGCGTACGCTGCGCTCCGCGACGCTCGCGCCGCCCGATCCGATTGCCCGCGACTTCGCTCGGGTGCGGCGGGAGGGATCGCGGCTCGCGGTCGCGAGCCTGTCCGTTAGCGAGGGCCGCCGGACCTCTCGCCGCCTCGCCCGGATCGCGCGTGACCTCCTGCCCTGCCTTCGCGTAACCGACGCGCTGGTACGCGGCCTCACCGGCCGCCTGATCGTGGTGTTGCCGGGCGCCGACGAGAGTGTGGCCCTGGCCGTCCTGGGTCGCGCCCCGATTCGCGATCGCGCGAACGTCCTAGTCGGGGTTGCCCTCTTCCCGGACGACGGACCGACCTTTGCCTCCCTCAAGGAGATCGCCAGGTCGCGAGAGCGCCCCTGGCCGGTCGAGCGCGGCCCTCGCGACGGGGACGGCCCCGGTCGCGGCCGAGACGGGGCTCGTGAGCTCGAGCCCTCGGGTCTGGGCGCGGAGGAGCCAGCGGCGGGCGGCGAGCGGCCGCTGGTGTTGTTCGAGACACGGCCGCTCGCTCCGCAATTGCGCCGGATGATCGATCTGATCGTTCTGCTGGTGCTCGCGCCCACCATTGTCCCGCTGGTCGCGTTGCTGGCAGTCGCGGTGAAGCTCGACTCGCCCGGACCGGCCTTTGTCCGCATCAGCCGCTTAGGACGCGACGGGCGACCGTTCGACATGGTCAAGCTGCGCAGCATGACGCGCGACGCCGATCGCATGAAGGCGCAGCTGAGGCACCTGAACACGATGGCGTGGCCTGATTTCAAGATCGCCGAGGATCCGCGCGTCACGCGGGTCGGCCGCTTCCTGCGCAGGCACTCTCTCGACGAGCTTCCTCAGCTCTACAACCTGCTGCGCGGGGAGATGACTCTGGTGGGCCCGCGGCCCTGCTCCGTGAAGCTCGCCGATTACGATCTCTGGCAGAGCGAGCGCTTGGACGTCACACCGGGCCTGGTGGGGAGATGGCAGGCCGAGGGACGCGGAAGCGCGGACTTCGCGGCTCGCTGCCGCCTCGACATCCGGCAGGCCCGCTCCAGATCGATCCGTGTGAATCTCCAGTTGATCGTGGCGACCGTGCGCTCCGTTTTCGTGTCCAAGGGGGCCTACTGAGCTTGGACCTCGCAGCCCTTCGCTCCCGTCTGGCGCGCCGGTGGTGGGTGGTCGCGGCAGTGGCCGCCATCACGGTCCTGGGAGCCGCGACAGCTGCCGCCGGCGAGTCCGACGGCCATCAGACGACTGTCCGCTTCGTGATGCGTCCGGATGCGGCGATCTCGAACAACGATCTGCCTGGAACCCTGGAGGCGCTCAGGTCCGATGGCCCGTTGATCCAAACCGTGGTCGACGTGCTCGACAGCCGCGCGATGCTGGAGCGGGCCGCCGTGAATGCCAACGTCGAGCTCGAAGACGACTACACCGTCGAGGCGACAGGGCGTCCGGGCAGCACGTTGATCGACTCGACCCTCGCCGGACCCGATCAGGCCACGGTCAACTCGCTCGCCGGCGGTTACACGACCGCCGCGTCGGACTACGTCGCGTCCAGCTACTCCGCCTACGTGCTGGAACGCCTGAGCGTTGATCCCGGCGAGGGCACCACCGGTCCGAGTACCCCACAGGTCGTGCTTCTGGCCCTCCTGGTGGGAACGGCGCTGGGGGTGGCCCTGGTGGCTGCCGAGCTGGGCCTCGAGCCTCGGCTGCGGGCCCTCCTCGCCCGCGAGGAGGCGAGCGGAGCAGTGGCATCGCCCGCGACGGGCTCTCACCGCGTGGCGAGTCGAGCCGGTGCGGCGTTACGAGCTCGACAAGCGAGCTGGCGAAGACGGTCGGACGCCAAGGGGCAAGAGGAGCCGCCGTCCGCGATCGAGCCGGATGCTCCGTCGCGTAAGACCGCGAGGGCCAAGACGCGGCCGCCGGACGAAGCCGCAACCCTCCCTGGACGGTTCCGCGAAGCTCGACGGGGCGGCAGACCCCGCGCCGGCCCCACAGCCCAGCGGGCAATCGCCCCCGGATGCGCGGGCGAAGACCGACGACGGGCCCAAGACAGCACCCCGGCCGAAGACCGGCTCACGCGGCAAGGCCAAGACCCAGCCGAAGACAGGAGCGCGGACCAAAACCGGCACGCGGGCGAAAGCGGGCACCCGGGCGAAGTCCGGCGCGGGGACGAAGTCGGCCCCCCGGAAGCCCGCCACCCCACCCAAGCCGACCGCTGCCCCGAAGCCGACCGACCCCCTGGAGTCGGACCCGCCGCCTCAGCCCGACCCGGCCGCTTCCCCGCGACCCGACCCGGCGCCTTCACCGCCCGACCCGGCGCCTTCCCCACCGTCCGACCCGGCGCCTTTCCCAACGCCTTCCCCACCGCCCGACCCGGCCACTCCCCCACAGCCCGACCCGGCGCCCTCCCCCGGGCCCGGCCTGAGCCCTGCGCCCAGCTCTCCGCGTCAAGCAGACGCCGAGCCGGATTCTCCGGACCGGCGCCCGACCCCGGTCCGACCCAAGGACGATGGCTGACATGAGCGAGGTCGGGCTGAGCGGGCCGGCTCCGCCGCCTGCGGCCGCGCGGAGGCTTGCTCTATGGGCGGGCTGGATCGCCGCCGCGGTGGCGGCCTTTGCGGTGGGCAGCGCGCTGGGCCAGGCGGACGACCCGTTGCGGCTGCTGGTCCTTGCCGTCCTGGGCGGCCTGGCGGTTGCGGCCGCAAGCGCGCGGCTTCGGTGGTGTCTGGTCGGCGCTCTCTTTCTCCTGATGGCCTACATCCCCAACGTGCTCGCCGGCCCGAGCTCTGCCCATGCCGTGACCGCCGTCATCCTGGCCGGCGCGCTGGCGCGATGGGCCGCCGGCCGCGAACGTTTCTCGGTTCCGCCCGAACTGATCGTGTTCGCGGCGCTCGCGCTGGCGTACGTCGCAGCTTCGCTCTTCGCCAGCGATCGCGGGGCCGCCGTGGCCGAGACGCTCGATCTCGTCAGCTACGGAGTGGTGGTCGGCATGCTGATAGTGCTCCTCGACTCGCCAGCGTGGCTGCGGCGGGCAATCTGGGCCGTCGTAGCGGGCGTCGGCTCGCTGGCTTTCCTGGCCATAGTCCAGCAGGTCACGAAGACCTATGGATCGTCCTACGGTGGCTTCGCCGGCGTCCTGCCAGCTGGCGAAGCGCTACGCAGCGCCGGCCCGCTCAACCCGAATCCTTTCGGGCAGGTCCTCGTCACCGCGGCCGTACTCGCCTTCTACCTCGCGCTCGTCCATTCGCGCCCTTCTGCACGCGCGCTCGCCGCAGCCTTGGCAGTCGTCTGCGCCACCGGCGTGGTCTACACCCAGTCGCGGGCCGCGCTGGTCACGCTGGTTCTTGCGGCCGTCGCGGTCGCCTTGTTCCGGGGCGTGCGCCTGCATGTCGTCGCAGCCACCGTATGCGCCGCGATCGTGCTCGGCGCCCTGCTGCTGCCGAACACCCTGCAGCAGCGGGTCGGGGCGCTGTCCGAGGCCGTGAGCTCTGGAGGCGCGTCGCTTGAGGACGGCTCACTGCGCGGGCGCAAGAGCGAGAACCTCGCCGGCCTGCAGATGTGGGCCGATCACCCGCTCATCGGCGTCGGGCCTGACAACTTCGAGGTCCACTACCGGGACTACTCCGCAGCCATCGGGATTGATCAGCGTACGCAGCGGCGCGCTGCCCACAATCTCTACCTCGAGTCGCTCGCGGAGACGGGACTGCTCGGAACCCTGGCGTTCTTCGGTGTGCTGTGGCTGGCCTTGACGGGTGCGTGGCGAGCGCGTTCGCGCCTGGAGGGCAACGAAGCGTTGCTGGGCGAAGGACTGCTTGTGGCGCTTGGCGCCTTCCTCATCTGCGCCGTCACCCTGCACAGCGCCTACGCGCGCTACCAGTGGATCTTCGTGGGCCTCGGCCTGGCGGCAAGGCGCCTGGCGCGGAGTTCTGCGCGATGAAGGCGGTCGCGATCTTTACCTCCTCGAGCGCGGTAGTGGCCAGCGTCTACGCCGGCTACCCGCTCGCTCTGGCCCTCCTGGGGCGGGTGCGCCCCAGCCCGCGGCGGCGGTCGCCGGTCGAGCTCCCGCTGTCGGTGATCGTGGCGGCGCACGACGAGGTCGAGATCATCGCGGACAGGGTCGCCAACGTCTGGGCCTCCGACTATCCGAACGCGCTGATCGAGCTCATCGTGGCGTCCGACGGCTCAGAGGACGGGACCGTGGAGGCCGCGCGCCGAGCCGGGGCGACCGAGGTGCTCGACCTTCCGCGTGTGGGGAAGCTCGCGGCGCTCAACAGCGCTGAGCAGCTGTGCTCGGGCGAGATCCTGGTGTTCACCGACGCCGACTCGCTCTTCGAGCCGGGATCCCTCCGCGAGCTGGTCTCGAACTTCGTTGACGAGCGGGTCGGTGGTGTTGCCGCGAACGTGGTCCGTCACGTGCAGGAGGACGGCCGGCCAGTTGCGCGCGGCGA
Source organism: uncultured Thermoleophilaceae bacterium (assembly GCA_963813495.1). Classification (GTDB taxonomy): domain Bacteria; phylum Actinomycetota; class Thermoleophilia; order Solirubrobacterales; family Thermoleophilaceae; genus JACVRW01. Next base: position 43,112 of record CAWEZC010000010.1, on the reverse strand, counting down.
GGGCCTGTACTGGCGGTACGAGCGGCTTCTGAAGCGGCTCGAGGACCAGGTCGGAAGTGTCGTGTCCGCCAGCGGTCACCTGTACGCGATACGCCGAGCTTTCTTCACGCCCTTCGCGGACGACGCCGGAGCCGACGACTTCATCATCTCGAGCGAGGTTGTCTTGGCCGGCGGGCGGCTTGCCTTCGACGAGCGGGCGGTCATCCTCGTGGAGACCCCCGAGGAGGGCGCCACGGAGCTGTGGCGCAAGGTGCGCGTGATGAACCGTGGGCTGCGCTCCGCCCTGGGGCTCGGTCGTGCGCTGCTGCCCACGCGCACTGGCCTGTACGGAATCGAGGTGGTGGTCCACAAGATCCTCAGGCGTTTCGTGGCCTTCTTTCTCGTTGCGATGCTGGCGAGCAGCGTCGTGCTGGCGAGGCGGGACCGGCGCTGGTGGGTTGCGCTGGGGCCGCAGCTCGCTTTTTATGGGCTGGCGACGGCGGGTGGTCTGCTGGCGCACACGCGCTGGGGCCGGCTCAAGCCGCTCTGGATCCCCTACTTCTTCTGTCTGGCCAATGCGGCAGCGGCGGTAGCGGTGCTCTCAGTGCTGGCCGACGTGAGGTTCGAGCGCTGGGACCCCGTCGGGCAGCGTGGCGTCGTGCGCGGGCCTCGGGCGAGGAACTGATCCTGTGGCAGGCCGGCGCCTGACGCTGCCGCCGAGCACCCGCAAACGGCTCACCCGCGCAGCCAACCTCGGCGCTCGGCGCGTTCTGCCAAAGCCCGATCTGGCCGGCCGCCGAGTCGTGCTCTGCTACCACTCGGTGGCTTCGTCGCCGAGCGATCTCTCGATCGGTCCCGACCTGTTCGACCGGCACCTCGACTGGCTCGAGGCGCACTGCAGTGTGCTGGCACTCGATGAGCTCGTCGCCGGGCCGCTCCCGACCGGTGGTCCCCACGTGGCCATCACCTTCGATGACGGTTACGCGGACAACCGCAGCCATGCTATGCCGCTCCTGGCCGCCCGGGGCATGACGGCGACCTTCTTCGTCACCGCGGGCTTCATCGAGCGCGACGAGCGCGTGATGACGCACCTCGCGGACATCTGGGGCACCTCTCGGGAGCAACTGTGCCCGCTCTCGTGGCCGGATGTGCACGACCTGCGCGGTGCGGGCATGGCGATCGGCTCGCACACGTGGAGCCACCGAAATCTCGCACGACTCTCGCTCGGCGAGGCCGAGCACGATCTCCGGCGCTCGCGGGAGATTCTGGAGCAGCGCCTTGGTGAGCGAGTGCGCGCGGTGGCCTACCCGTGGGGAAAGCTGGGACGCTACGTGACCACCGAGACGCTCGCTGCCGCCCGGCAGGCGGGGTACGAGCTGGGGGCGATCTCGCTGCCGCGGGCGGTGCGCGACTCCGACGGCTTGTTGCGCATCGCGCGCCTGGGGGTGGAGGCCGAGCCAGTCGAGCGCCTCGCCGCCAAGATCGAAGGCGCCATCGACTGGCATGCCTATCTGCACGAGCACATGCCTCCTCCGGTGGCCCGACGCCTCTTCGCCGAGGATGCGGGCTCCTAACGCACCGTCGGCGAGTGGCCGAAGTCCCGGACACAGGCCCGATGGTCGATGCGATCATCACCAGCCACAACTACGGCCGATTCCTGGGCCAGGCCATCGAGAGCGTTCTGGCGCAGAGCTATTCGAACCTGACGGTGCTCGTGGTCGACGACGGGTCGACCGACGACACCGAGGCCGTCGCCGCTCGCTACGCGGACCGTGGCGTACGCTACCTCCACCAGCCACAGGGCGGTGCAGGACGGGCCCGCAACGGAGGCTTCTGGGCCACATCGGCTCCGCTCGTCGCCTTCCTCGACGCTGACGACGCCTGGCTTCCGCACCGGGTGGCGGCGGGCGTCGCGCACTTGGAGCAACACCCCGCCGCCGCGCTCGTCGCCGCGCACGCCTTTGCCTGCGACGAGGCGATGCGACCGACAAGCATCGTCCACGCCCTGCGCGGCCCGGCATGCGGCACGGTCTTCGTCCCCCTGCTGCGCCACAACGTGGTCCTCAACCCCAGCTCGGTCCTTGTGCGGCGCTCGGCCCTGGAAGCGGCGGGAGGGTTCAGCGAGCGCCCGATCGCTGAGGATTGGGACACTTGGCTCGAGATCGCGAAGCGCTTCCCGATCGGGTTCATCGATGAGGTCGTGGCACTGGTCAGGCGGCACGCGCGCAGCATCACGCCCAGGGCCGGGCGAGGGCGCATCAACGTTCATCTGGCGATCGCCGACCGCCATCTTCGCGACCTCGAGCCGGCCTGGAAGCGGCCGCTGGTGCGCCGCAGCGCCGCCTCGGCCGCCTTCCTTCACGCTGGGCTCTTGAGCGCGATCGTGGGCGACAAGCGCGTCTCCAGGCGCTACGCCATCGAATCGCTCGCGCTCGACCCCTGCAGCCTTACCCGCCGCAAGCTGGCCCTCCTGACCAGAGTGTTCGTGTCGGAAGCGCTTGTGGCGCGCCTCACTCGCGCGCTGACGGACGATGTCTCGCAGGCCCGGAAGCTCACCGGCCAGGCGATTGTGAGGCCCGATGCGTGACCTCAGCCGCCGGGCCTTCAGGGGTTTTCTGTGGGCGGGTGCCGGCGACGCCGGCGGCAAGCTGCTCGTCTTCGTCGCCACGCTGGTGCTCGCGCGCCTGCTCGTACCGAGCGAGTTCGGCTTGGTCGCGTTCGCGCTCGCAGTCATGTATTCGCTCGAGTACATCGGCGACCTCGGCCTCGGCGCGGCGCTGGTCTACCGCTCCGACGCTCTGGATCAGCGCGTCTCTTCAACCGCCTTCTGGATGGGAATGCTCGGTTCGACCGCGCTCTTTGCGGCCACGTGGTTCGCCGCCCCGTTGCTGGCGAGCATCGGCCCCGGCGAGGAGGTCGTTCCGCTCCTCCGCGTACTTGCGCTGCAGTTCCCGTTCTCCGCGCTCGGCAAGGCACACGAGTATCGGCTCCGGCGCTCTCTGCAGTTTCAGACCCTGTTCGGCCCCAAGCTCGCCGCCGGGCTGACGAAGGGCGTCGTCAGCATCGTGCTCGCGCTGGCCGGCGCAGGTGCCTGGAGCCTCGTCATCGGCCACGTGGCCGGCACGCTGGTGCAGTCGATCGGCCTGTGGCTCGTCCACTCGTTCCGCCCGCAGCTGGTTATATCGCGAAGCCACCTGCCCTCGATGCTGCGCTTTGGCCTGGGCATCGTCGCGGTTGGCATGCTCGGCGCGGCGGCCGCGAACTTCGACTACCTGGTGGTCGGCAGCAAGCTGGGCGCGGCCGCCCTGGGCGTGTACTACCTGGCCTTCCGGCTGCCCGAGCTCGTGATCCTCACCGGCTTCCGAATAGCTGGCGACGTGCTGTTCCCGTTCTATGCCCGCCTGCATGATGAGCCGGTGACCGACGTGGACGACGACCTGCGGCACGGATACCTGCAGACGATCCGGTTGGGCGCCATGGTGGCCTGGCCGGCTGCTTTCGGTATAGCGGCGCTCGCGCTTCCTCTCGTGCTCACGCTGTACGGGGAGAAGTGGCGCTCGGCGGCCGACCCGATGGCCCTTGTGGCGATCTGGGCAGGCCTGGGGTCGCTGGCGAGCATGCCCGGGGCTGTGTTCAAGGCGCTCGGCCGCTCGTGGCTCCTCACGGCAACTGGTGTCATGCAGATCGCGATCCTCTTCCCGGCCGTCTGGTTCGCTGCCCCCTACGGCATCACGGCGGTGGCCGCGTCGCAGGTGGCCGAGAAGACCGTCTCCCTCGCCCTGCTCGGCGTGGTGATCGGCCGGGTCCTCGGCCTCCCGTGGTACGCGACCTTCGCGGCGGCCGCTCCGGCGTTCGGTCTGTCGGTGGTGATGGCTGTGGTGCTGTACGCGGTGACGATTGCCCTGCCGCCCACTGCCGCGCTCGCTCTGGGGATTCCGCTCGGCGCGACGCTTTACCTGGCACTGCTGCGCACGGTGGTGCCCGACGGGTTCGAGATGCTGGTCCGTCCGCTGCTGGATCTGCGGCGCCGTATGACGGCGGGCCCAACTGAAGCCCGCAGGGCGTGATGGGTGTGGGCACCGGCGGGCATGCAGATGCTATTGATCAGCCGAGCGTGGACTCCCGAGGCACAGGCCGACGGTGGCGAAACCGGTTCGTCATGCTCCAGGTCGATGCCCGAGGATGGCCGGAGCTCCGGGGCGTCGCCACCTCCGCCGGTGTGCTCGCAGCGGCCCGGGCTTCCGGCACCCCGTTGCGGCGGGCGGCCGGGCTCGGCCTGATCGCCGGGACGGCCCGGCGCGAGCTGCTGGGGGCTCGACACGAGTCGCTCTGCGAGGTGCGGAACAGCGCTGATGCGTCAGCCCTCGCCGGATGGCTCGGCGACCGCTCCCCACCACTCGGTACATGGGCGATCGAGCCAGACTTCGGCCGCCTGATTGCCGACCAGCTCATGCGCGTCCCGGAGACGGTGGTGGAATGCGGATCCGGCACCACGACGCTCCTCATCGGCGGTTTCCTCAGGCGCAACGGCCGCGGCCGGCTGTTCAGCCTCGAGCACGACTCCCGGTTCGCCGAGTCCACCCAGCGGCAGATCGACGCCGCTGGGCTATCGGACGTCTGCAAGATGATCTGCGCGCCGCTCAAGTCGCAGGTGTTCGGTGGAGAGGTCGTGGATTGGTACGACCTCGAATGTCTCGGCGAGCTGCCTGAGGCAATCGACCTGCTCGTGGTCGATGGTCCACCGGCCGACAGGCCTTGGGCGCGCTGGCCCGCGCTTGGCGTGTTTGGCGATCGCCTGCGCCCCAACGCCTCGATTCTCGTCGACGACGGCCGCCGGCGCGAGGAGCGTCGAACCGTGTTCCGGTGGCTCGCCTCGCGAGTTGACCTGGAGCTCTACTGGCACGACACGATCAAGGGATCCTGGCAACTCGTCAGGTCGCAAGACAGGATGAGGTCAACGGCCGCACGCGGGCGATATCACGCCCTCAGATGGGCACTCAATCCGTGCCCAGCAGGATTCGGGCGATGGCCAGTTCACCGCTGAACCACGCCACTGCGACGACCGCGGGGCTGTCGCTCCTCGTCGCCGCACTCGTCCTGACGGCATGCAACGACAGCCCCGACAGCGGTCCGCGGGCCGCGAGGACGCCCGAGCCTCCTTCGAGCATACGCCGCACCTTTTATGTGGCACCCAGCGGCTCGGACGCCGCACGGGGCAGCCGTGGGCGGCCGTTCAGAACGCTTGCCCGTGCACTCAAGCGGTTGCGATACGGCCAGCGCCTGTACGTACGCGGCGGGACGTATCGGGAACGCGTCAAGGTCACGGTCGCGGGGGGCCGCCGAGGCGCCCGGGTGCTCGTGACGAACTTTCCCGGCGAGCAACCGGTTGTGCGCGGCCAGCTCTGGATTGGCAGTCCCAGCTATTGGACGATCCGTGGCCTCGACGTGGAGTGGGCCCCCGACAACCCCAATGAGACGCTCGTGCGCATCTTCGGCGGTACGGGATGGAGGCTCACGCGCTCGGAGATCTGGGGGGCGCACTCGACCTCGGGCCTTCAAATCGACGACGGTCCCCGCAACAACCTCGGCCGCTGGACGGTCAGACGCAACTGCATCCACGACACGTTCCCCACCAATGGAGTGAACCAGGACCACAACGTCTACGTGGCGGACATGACCGCCAGCCCAAGCCCGCACGGGGTCATCTCGCGCAACATCCTCTTCAACGCCGAGAACGGCCGCGGCATCAAGCTCGGACCGGGCGGCACCACAGGCGGCGCGATCAATGTCGAGGTCCGCCTCAACACGATCTACAACAGCTCCCAGAACGTCAGCCTCTCGCGTGACACTTCGCGCGTACGCATCGAGCGCAATATCCTCGTGAGGGCCCGTGAGTCGAACATCACGGGCTTCGAGCTGCGCGGCAGCGATAACGTCGCCCGCCAGAACATCGGCCACGGCGCCCCGGCTTTCATCAGCCGGACTGGCGTTCCCGGCAGCCTGTTAGACGGGGGCGGAAACCTCCGCTCAAGGGATCCCGACTTCGATTCGATCGGGTGCTCGGGCTTTCATCCGGCGCGCTTCCGCGATTACGGGGCACACGGATAAAAGAGCCCGGTTGCCGGTATGTTTGGGGTTGTTCGCGGACAAAGGAGACCCTGGCATGAGCCAGCTGCTCGATATCGACGTTTCTGGGTTCAGCAGCGCGTTCGCGCGCCGCTCGATCGCAGTCGGTCATGCGCTGGTCGATCATCCCCTCTTCAGCCTCGACGCGATGGCGGAGCTCGCCGATCGGTTGCCGCCCGACTCTGTGCGGAGGGAGCGCGGCAACCTGCCTCTGGTCAATCGGGAAGGCTATGTCGATGTGGGCGACGGGCCGCCGTCAGCGACCATCCGGGACGTCGAGCGCAACGGGTCCAGGATCTCCCTGCGCGACATCCAGCAGGATCGCCAGTACTCCGAGCTGATCAACGAGTGCCTCGATGAGGTCGAGGAGATCCTCCGGGATCGTGAGGGGGGCATGCGGCGCCGCACGGGCTACCTCTTTATCACCGCACCCGCCGCCAACACGCCGATGCACTTCGACCCCGAGCACAGCTTCCTGCTCCAGGTCCGGGGCGTCAAGCACGTCAGCGTTGCCGCCTTCGACGACGACTCGATCCGCCAGCGCGAGCTCGATCGGTACTACGACGCCGAGGAATGCGACTTTGCGGCAATGGAGCAGGTAGCCGAGGACTTCCGGCTCGATCCCGGCGTAGGGGTCTACCTGCCGTCGTTCGTGCCCCACTGGGTCACCACCGAGGCCGGCATCTCGGTGTCCTTCTCGATCCCGTTCTATACGGAGTTCAGCGAGCGGGCAGAGTCCGTCAACCGGATCAACCGCCGGCTGCGCAAGCTGAACCTCTCGCCTCGGGGCCCGGGCGAGTCCGAGCCTGTCGACCGCGTCAAGGCGACCAGCTTCGAGTTCTGGGGGAAGCTGCGGGACGCGCGCCGCAAGCTGCCGGCTTAGCCTTGGGGCAGGCCTGATGAGTGGTCCCGAGGTCGTGGACCTGAAGGACCTCGCGAGCCTCGAGGCTCTCGGTCGTGACTGGCTCGAGCTGACGGCGCGCCATGAGGGCAGTTCGTACTTCCAGACGCCCGACTGGGTCCTGGGGTGGTGGGAGACCATCGCTGCCCGACCCGCCACCCAGGTGGCGGCGTGGCGCGCGCCGTCCGGCCGCCTAGAGGCGGTTGTGGCGCTGAGCCACAGTCGCGAGCGTCTGCATCGGCGGCTTCCGGTCGTGGTCCCGGTTCGTGCCAATGCCGGCAGCGGGGCGGGCGCGGCCGACCATTGTGGCTGGCTGGTGTCGGGCGACTGCAGTGAAGCGGTGGCTGCCTGGCTCTCGGACGCCATCGCCGGCTCAGCGCTGCTTGTGCGCAGCGCGGACCCCGACTGCTCGCTGGTCCTGCCATCCGGCGCGCGGGTAGTGGAGGCCACCGCGTGTCCACGCGTCGCGCTGCCGATTGTGCCCGGAGCGGGTGGGCCATCGGGCACGTTCGTCCGCCAGCTACGACGGTTCACGCGGCGTCTGGAGCACGAGGGGATGCGCTTCGAATGGGTGTCGCCTGGACGGGTCGACGAGCCGCTCCTGGTTGCCCTGTTCGACCTGCACGCCCGGGGCCGGGCGGATCGTGGCGGCGGATCCTTCGGGATCCATCAGCTCCCCCTACATGGTGAACTTGTCAGGGCCGCAGGCCCTGGTAGAGGGCCGGCCGCCGTCGTGGCACGCCGTGGGGAGGCGATCGCGGGCGTCCTGTATGGGTTCTGGTGGCGAGACACGTTCGCCGCTTATCAATCGGGCTGGGATCGTAGTTACGCGCGCCACGCCCTGGGCAACGTGCTGATCCTGCACGCGCTCGAGTTCGCCGCCGACCACGGCGCGCAGACGTTCGATTTCCTGCGCGGTACCGAGCCGTACAAGTACCGGTTCGGCGCGCGCGACCGCTGGGACCGCACGTGGCTCGTGCCGCGTGGCCCGGCGGGAGTGCTGCTGGCAGCCCGCCATCGAGCGCGCGAGCGCCGCCGATCCGGGACCAAGGTGAGGACTCCCGAAGCGAGCGGCGGCTCGAGCAGCTCCAACGCGCATTCAGGTCGGGCCGCCGAGCGCTGTCGTGGCGTGCAGTCTGCCCGTACGCCGGAGCAGCTGCGTCACCACTACGAGGTCGAGCGGCGCCTCGCCGATCGACTGCGGCGCGCGACCCCCGAGGAGCGCGGGCGCCTCTACTCCGAGGTCTACGACGAGCTCTTCCGAAGCGTGCCGGACCACCCGCAGCTCGGCTGGAAGGCCGATCCCGACATCCGGTCGACCCGAATCGAGAAGCACCTCAACACGATCAAACGGTTTCTGCCCAAGGACGGAACGTACCTGGAGATCGGAGCCGGAGACTGCACGCTCGCGTCCCGCGTGGCAGCCCGCGCCGGCAAGGTGTATGCGCTCGAGGTATCGGAGGAGATCACTGCCGCGGCGGCACAGCGAGCGAACATGGAATTGGTCATCACCGACGGCCGCAGCATCCCCGTTCCGACCGCCACAGTGCACGTCGCCTTCAGCGACCAGCTGATGGAGCACCTACATCCCGACGACGCCGCGGAACAGCTAGCCAACATCCACCGTGCCCTTGCATCGAGCGGTGTGTACCTGTGCATCACCCCCAACCGCATGTCGGGTCCACACGACATCTCGAGGAACTTCGACCCGGTGGCTACCGGGTTCCACCTCAAGGAGTACACGAATCAGGAGCTTGCCACCCTGATGCGGGAGGCCGGCTTTTCGAGGGTGTGCACGTTCCTCACGGTCCACGGACGAACCGTCACGGCTCCGGTGCTGGCGGCAACGGGGCTCGAAGCCTCGGCGAGGGCCACCGGCTCGCTGGGACGGCGTCTGGTCCGGACGCGCCTGGGAGCGAACGCTATGGGCAACCGCATCGCAGCCGTCAAGTAGCCAACCATCCTGGAGGCGGCGAGCATTAAGCCTTCCGCTCGCTGATCGAATCGCCGAAGAGGTCGCCGAGCTTCTGCGCCTCGCGCGTGAGGCTGAACGACCGTTCCACGAGCTCGCGCGCTCTAAGCGCCAGCTCGGCCGCGAGCCTGTCGTCGTCGAGCAGACGCGCCAGCGCCGCCGCGAGCGCTTGCGGATCTCCCGGTTCGACGAGAAGCCCCGTCTCTTCGTCCCGGACCAGCTCGGGAATGCCTGAGAGACGGCTGGCCACGACGGGAACGCCGCTGGCCATCGCCTCCATGAGGGCGACGGGGATTCCCTCCATCCTGCCGCTGGGCAACCGCACCGAGGGAAGTGCGAACGCCCGGGCGCCCGCCAGCGTCGCCTGAACGTCCTCGGAGGACCGCGCTCCGAGCAGGCGTAGGTGCTCGGCCACGCCGCGACGGCGCGCGCGCTCCAGGATCCGGCCGCGCTCTGGCCCGTCGCCCACGAGCTCGAGGACGATCCCGGGCCGTCGCCCGACGAGCAGAGCAAGAGCGTCGATGAGGTGCGCGTGGCCCTTCTTGGCCGTCAGGCTCGCCACGCACACCACGCGGTGGGAATCCCGGCCCTCCAGACCTCGCCAGCGGTAGCGCTCGCTGTCGACACCGCAGTGGACAACCTCCAGCCGATGAGCAGAGGGGCAGCCGTCGAGCAGCACCTGCCTGTTGTACTCCGAGATCGCGACCACGAAGCGCGCATCGGCCGTCTTGCGATCGAGCAGCGAAGGAGCCAAGAAGAGATCGTTGGCGTGAGCGGTGAAGCTGAACGGGATGCCCGTGAGCCGGTGCACCATCCAGGCCGCGGTCGCCGGGTGAGTCGCGAAATGCGCGTGGACGTGGTCGACGCCCTCGCGCGCTGCGACCCGGGCCAGCACCGCGGTCTGGAGGAACACCAAGATCTCCTTCGCACCCTCCGAACCGGAGTCCCGAAGGGCTCCGCGCAGCACTGCAGCGAGAACCGAGAGATAGGCGCGCGGGCGCCGGGCCAGCCACCCGAGATGAGCTGTGACGAGCCTCCTGCGCGGCGCACTGAGATAGAGCACGTGTGGCATCACGCGCCGGGTCTCGAGATGAACCGGCGGCTCGTGGCGACGACGCAGCGCGGCGAGCTGCATCCGGAAGCGCTGGGAGAGCGCGAGCCACTCGTTGACAACAAAGGTCTCGGTGACGACCGGAAAGCGCGACACCACATACAGGACGATGGGAGCGCCGGTACTCACGCCGGGCGCGACTCGACGCCGGAAACGAGTGCATACGCCCGCGCGAGCCGGTCCGCCGCCGCGTCCAGCGACAGCTCCTGCGCGACGAAGCTTGCGGCGGCCGTGCCGGTCTCGGTTCGCAGCCTGGGCTCGTCGATCAGACGCTGGATGGCGGTGGCCCAGGCGGAGGCATCGCCGTCAGCCAGCAGCATGCCGCGCCCCGCGCGCAAGAGCTCCCCAGCGCCGCCCACCGAGCGGCTCGCTAGGCACGGCAGGCCACAGGCCATCGCTTCGAGCAACGCGTTGGACATGCCCTCGCCGTGCGAGGAGAGCATGAAGGCGTCCGAGGCCCGCAGGACGTGGGGCACCTCCGACGAGAGGCCACGAAAGATCACCCTGCTCTCGATACCCAATTCTTGAGCCTTGGCCTCGAGGCGCCGGCGCTCCGGACCGTCGCCGACCACCACGAGCGTGAGTTCGGGCACGCGCGCCGCGGCCGCGAGCAGGGTGTCCACGTCCTTGACCGGATGCAGGCGGCCTACGAACGAAGCAACGAACCGGTCGGCCGGCAGCCCAAGTCGCTTTCGCAGCCGCTGGCGCTCCTCGCCTGTTGCGGGGAGGTGGATGTCGAGGTCGACGCCGTTGGGAAGCGCGAGGACTCGCCCGGGAGGCACGCCGCGGGCCCGCAGCTCCTGGCCCGCTTCGGCGCTCAACGCCGCGAACCATGCCGAACGAAAGAGCAGCTGCGCCCTGGTCCGGCCCAGCGGCTTGCGGGAGAGCCGGCTGAGGTCGCCGTGCTCGCCGGTGCCGAGCACGGTGACGAGGATCGGGATCCCGAGCAGGCGGCCGCCCAGAGCGATCGTCGCCGGTGAGAGAGCTCCGTGCGCATGGACGAGGTCGATTCGGGAACGGCGCCGCAGCAGGTGGCCTAGCGCCACCGCCACATATACCACCGAGGCGACCGGCGACTCGCCGGCGACCGGTGTCCGGAGCACGATCGACCCGGGAATCGACTCGGTCCGCGGCCACCCCTTGACAGCACGGGTGAGTATCTCCGTGCGGACCCCGAGGTGGGCAAGCCGTGGAACGAGCCGCTCCAGCTGGAGCTCGGCGCCGCCCACGTGAGGACGGAAGCTCTGAATGACCAGCGCCGCACGGAGACTTGCGGCAGAGGGCTCCCCTGCGTGCCGGGTCAGAGAGGCTCCGCCCACGACAGCGCCGGCGCTGCGCTCGGCGCCGTGGCGCCAGTCGCCTGGGCGGCAAGACCCGCCTCCAGCGAGGTGACCGGCCGCCAGCCCAGTTCCGCCGAGGCTTGCCCGATGTCGGCGCTCGTGCGACGGGGGTCCCCTGCGGCGGCCGACAGCGGCCGTACGTCGAGCCGGCGGCCGACTACGCGCTCCAGGAGCTTCAGTGCATTCAAGAGCGATATTTCAGAGCCACCGCCGATGTTGTAGACACGCTCCGAAGGTGCGCGTTGCATGGCCCTCAGCGTGGCCTCCACCACGTCGCCCACGAAGGTGAAATCGCGTGTCTGGTGCCCGTCTCCGAGTAGCGTGAACGAGCGGCTCTGGGCCAGGCACTCGAGGGCGCCGGCGAACGCCATATCGGGCCGCTGCCTTGGCCCGTAGACCGAGAAGTAACGCAGTCCGACTGCGTCCAGGCCACCGGAGCGCGCGTAGGAATGCGCAAGAGCTTCGCAGGCCAGCTTGGACACCCCGTAGGGTGACACCGGAAGGGGCTTGGAGTCCTCGCGGAGGGGGTAAGCCTCGGCGTCACCGTATACCGACGATGAGGACGCATAGACGACCCTGATGCCCCGCTCGACCGCGGCCTCGAAGACCCGCTGGGTGAGCAGAACGTTGTTCCGCAGATAGCCGGCGAAGCTCGGCCCCCAGCTCGATCTCACCCCCGGTCGCGCGGCCAGATGGAAGATCCCGTCGACTGCGTCGAGCAAAGCTTCCACCGGCTCCTCAGCGAGGTCCAGCCGGCTGAAGCGGAAATCGCCCTGCGCCTGGCATTCGTGGAGATTGCGCTCCTTGAGCTCGGGCGCGTAGGTGTCGGTCACAGCATCGACGCCGACGACCACGCAGCCGCGCGCGGTGAGTGCCTGAACCAGATGGGAGCCGATGAAGCCGGCACAGCCCGTGACGAGGTAGCGACGGCCCGGTGCGAGATCGCGACGGTCGCCCCCCATGCCGTCTCGGGAGAAGCGACGCGTGGGTTCTGAGCTGGAGAAGCGCTCACTGTCGCCCACCTGCGGGCCGGTCGCACGCCCACCGTCAACCCACCTGCGAAGCGCCAGCCTTCGCCGCAGCCCGCTGACGAAGTTGTGCAGTGCATGCAGCTGGTCGCCGACGGCGGCGTCTCCTCGTCCGGATCGGTTCGAGTACCCGTGGACGGGCGTCTTGGAGGACGATGGCGGGGAGTCTGTCTTGGGCATGGAAGGGGGGTCTCCTGTCCGGCTGGGTCGCCGCCACGCGCTCAGGGCACATGGCGGTGGGGGCGGCAATCCGGAGGGAGCTATCCCGGGCGTTCACGGAGGCTGACGAAGCTCTCCGAGCGCCAATGTGTGGCATCCGGCACCAGACGCTCGAAGAGCAGTACGCAGATACACATTGCGATCGTGAGCAGCATGAGCCCACTGGCCCCTGGGCTGCCGCCACAGGAGCCCGAGGCGGCGCAGATGGACCCGTCCGCTGCGGTCGGCCAACCGGAGTTGGGAATCGAACGCGGGAGACTCGGCGCAGGTTGGGCCTGCTCGGTCACCACGGGCCGGCTGCCGCGGGCGCCGCCCCGGGACGACGTGGGCAGCGTGAAGGGAGTCTGACCGGGGCCGGGCATCGGCGCGGCGACGCGCCAAGCGCGCGGAGCAGGTGCAGTGACGGGCGCTGTCGAGGGCCGATGGTTCCGCGCGGCCTTGGGCCTCGCCCTAACCGCAATGGCCTCCAATGCGACCGGCGTGGGACGAGGGTCGATCGCGGCCGCCAGCGGCGGCCCGGGCGGAGCTGTCGGAGCATCCGTCCGTCCCCCGATGGGGGCGCCCGTGCCCGAGGCGATTGGAGGCTCAGCGTCCGATCCGGCCAAGCCGGCGTCGATGTTCATCGCCGGCGTCTCCTCAGGCGCCCCTGATGTCAGTGACGGCGTTTCGGCCGGGCCTTCCGATCCGGGCCCGCTGGGCTCGCTGGAGTCAACCGGCGTAGCCGGCCCCGATTCATCGCCGGTTACCGGAGCGGGAGTGCTCGGCGGCTCCTCCGGCTGCGACGCAGGCAGGCCGCCGGGTCCGGGGTCGCTCGATACGGGAGTCGCGGCCGGAGGCCCTCCGCCGCCCTCGACCTCGGTGACGGTCCCGCTGTCAGCGCCCACGGTCCCGCTGTCAGCGCCCACCGTCTCCTCAGCGTGGGCCTCGGCGACCGGGCTCAGGCCCGCGAGCAGCAGTGCCAACGAGGCGACCAGCGCGACCACACGAACCCGCCCGCCACACCATGCCTTGGGCGCGCAAGGCGGTCTCGCCGAAGGCTGTGTGCTCGCGTCCAACCCGTCTGTCACTGCCATCCTGGCGGCCGGGTTTACAACACCTTTCTCACCTCTAGTTGAGGCTGGGCTTTGCCGCCAGCGGGAAGGCCTCATCCGCCAAACTTTCTTCGTAAATTGCGACAAATCTGGCCGGTGTACGCGGAAGATACGCACCGAAGAGGAGGAGAAAGGAGCTACGTCCCTGAGGCGCCACCCACTACCTTCATGGATGATCCCCGACGAAGCAGGAGCAACGATGCGCCTCAACGATCTCGTCAACAGGGCCAAGCAGATGGTGGAGAAACGCGGTGGCACCGGCGCGCTGAAGGAGGATGCGCAGGAGCTGAAGGACATCGCGTCGAGCAAGGGCAGTACGCAGGACAAGGCCAAGCGGGCAGCCGAGGCGCTCAAGGACCCGGGTGCGCCGGGCGGGCCCGAGCGGACGGGCGCGCCGGGCGAGCCGACGCGGACGGACGAGCCGAAGCGGACGGGCGAGCCTCGCCGCTGATCAGGAGGGGACGCGGCGGGTGGCGAGCATCTCCTCGCCGCCCTCCCAGGTGGCGCGCCCGTCTCGCGGCCCCGCCAGTGATCGGTCTTCTCATCGTGCTGCGCCGAAGCGCTCTGGTGTCATCGCCTGGCCGCCTCCACGGCCCGCCCACCGCTGACGGTGAACGACTGCCTGTTGTCTGACTGGCTCGAGGTGCTGCCCACGAACACGTTGATGCGTCCGTTCTCGACGATGAAGCGGCTGCTGTTGTCGTAGAAGCCGACGTCGTCGCGGTCGAGCGCCCAACGCACGGTCTTGGTCTGGCCCGGCTCGAGCGTCACCCGTTCGAAGCCCCGCAGGCGGCGCACGGGTTGCGAGATGCTCGCCACGGGTCGTTGATGTACAGCTGTGCGACCTCGTCACCCGCCCGCGTGCCGGTGTTCGTGACCTCCGCGCTGACTGTCACGCTGCCGCGGCGCGCGTCCATGGTGGCCGAGCTCAGCCGCGTTCCCGAGATCGTGAACGTCGTGTAGCTCAGGCCGTAGCCGAACTCGTAGAGCGGCGCGCAGCTCCGGATGTCGCGGTGGCGCGAGTTGTACCTCGAGTTCACGTCGCACGGCCGGCCGGTCGGCTTGTGGTTGTAGTAAATCGGCACCTGGCCGACGTTACGCGGGAAGCTCACGGGGAGCTTGCCGCCCGGGTTGACCTTGCCGTAGAGCACATCCGCCGTGGCGTTGCCCGCCTCCACGCCCGGGAACCAGGCCTCGAGGATCGCGGGCGAGTCAGCCTGGACCTCCTCGAGCGTGAGCGGGCGGCCGTTGAACAGCACGACCGCGAACGGCTTGCCCGTCTTCTTGATCTCGTCGATCAGCTCCTCCTGCAGTCCGGGCAGGTCGAGCATCGAGCGCGACTCCGCCTCGCCACTCATCTCGCGCGTCTCACCGACTGCCAGCACCACCTGATCGGCAGCCTGGGCGGCGGCCACCGCCGCCGGGAAGCCGGCGTTGGACGCGCACTCGTTCTCGGGGTCGTACAGCTCGTTGTTGCTGATCGTGCAGCCGGGCGTGAACGTCGTGTTCGGGTTCTGGGCCCGCATGCCGTCGAAGAGCGACACCGCGTCCTCGTCGGCTCCCCGGCCCCACCACGGTCCGAGCATGTCGTGCCGGCTGTTACCGAGCGGGCCGATGATCGCCGTCGACTTGGCCGGGTCGAGCGGCAGCACAGGACCGTCGTTCTTGAGCAGGACCATCGAGCGCGCGGCCGCGCGGCGCGCCGCTGCGCGGTTCTGGGGCAGCAGTTGCTTGCCCTCCGCCGCGTCGACGTCGACATAGGGGTTCTCGAACAGGCCGGCGCGGAACTTCACCCTCAGGATCCGGCGCACCGCGTCGTCGATGCGGCGCATCGAGACCTGGCCGCTCGCCACGAGCTGACGGCCGAAGTCGCGGTAGTTGGTCGACACCATCTCCGAGTCCGTTCCGGCGTTCAGCGCCAGGCGGGCGGCTTCCCGGCCGTTCTCGGCCACGCCGTGCCCGCATGGGCCGCCGGCCGGGCTCTCACCCGGGCAGGAGCGCAGCTCGGCCACCGCGGTGTAGTCGCTCTCGACGAAGCCGTCGAAATTCCAACGCCGCTTGAGGACGTTGGTCTCCAGCTGGCGGTTGGCGCAGGCGGGCACGCCGTTGATCGCGTTGAACGAGCACATGAGCGTGTCCGAGCCGGCATCCACCGCGGCCTTGAACGGCGGCAGGTAGAAGTTCCAGAGCCGCTGGATCGACATGTCCGTGGTGTTGTAGTCGCGACCGGCGTCGGGCTCGCCGTACGCGGCGAAGTGCTTGACGCTCGTCACGACCCGGTTCGGCGCGCCGTAGTCGTTGCCCTGGGCGCCCTTCACGCGGGCCGCGGCCATCACGGAGTTAAGGTACGGGTCCTCACCAGCGGCCTCGGCGATCCGGCCCCAGCGCGGCTCGTGCGAGAGGTCGACCATCGGGCTGTAGATCTGCTTGAGCCCCACCGCCGCGGACTCGAAGGCGCCGATCCTGTGGTCGGCCCTCGCCACCCCCGGGTCGAAGCTGCTGGCGGCGCCGAGCGGAATCGGGAAGATCGTGCGGAAGCCGTGGATCGTGTCGAAGGCGAACAGGATCGGTATGCCCAGCCGTGAGTTCTTCACCGCGTCACGCTGGTACCGGTTGATCAGCACAGGGTTGGTCTCGCTGAACACCGACCCGACCGGCTTGCGCGCCTCCGCCGGGTTCGCCTTCATCTGACCGTCGGAGAGCAGCGTGAGCTGATTGAGCTTCTCGTCGAGAGTCATGCGCCGGATGAGCGAGTCGATGCGCCGCTCGATCCCGCGGTCTTGTCCCTGCTTCACCGCCTGGAGCGCCACCCGGTCGCGGGTGGGCTTCCCTCCGGCCGGCGCGGACGCCGCGACGACGAGACTCAACAGGACAGCCGCAAGGCCGAGCGCCAGCAGGCGACGACGCGTTCCACTCATGAAAAGACCTCCCCGTGGTGACCGGCCCGGCGGGACCGCGGGCGCTATATCCCCGGGGCAGACTCGGGGCAAACGCGGTTAGGACCTTCGGCAGCGACGGCAGCAGACGCGTCCAGACGTCGACGCCGCCTTCCTCGCGCTGCGCTTCGCGCCCCGCGAAACCGTGGCGAACCTGCGCAGGCTCAGACAGGACGTCCCCGGTCTCTATGGGGACTGGGGATTCCGCGACAGCGTCAACGTCCAGACCAGGCGTGTCTCCGACGCCTACCTGTCGCTCGACCAGGGCATGATCATGGCGGCCCTCGGCAACGCGCTCGGCGACGACGTCCTGCGCCGCGCCTTCTCCGACCGCAGCCTGGAGCACAGGCTGCGACCGCTAATCGGCATCGAGCGCTTCAACACCGCGCCGTAACCGGGCGGCCGCCCGAGACCAGGAGACACAGTAGGGTCGCGCTGTGGGTCGCCGAGGCACGCGCGTGGGAGCCTGCACACTCGCGTTGGTGGCCGCGAGCCTCACCGTCTGCGGGCTGGCACCTGTCGAGCGAGCCGATGCGCGCGCCAGAGCCGAGCAGCGTGTGCTCGTGTTCTCGAAGACCGCCGGCTTTCGCCACTCGTCGATCGCCACCGCGGTCCGGGCGGTCCGCCGGCTCGGCGCGCGGCACGGCTTCGAAGTGGACGCGACCGAGGACGCCGCCGCCTTCTCCCGGCGCGGCTTGCGCCGCTATGCGGCGGTCGTCTTCCTGAGCACGACGGGCGACGTTCTGGACGCCGGCCGGCAGGCCGCCTTCGAGCGCTACATCCGCGCCGGCGGCGGCTACGTGGGCGTCCACGCCGCCGCTGACACGGAGTACGGCTGGGCCTTCTACGGCCGCCTGGTGGGCGCGTACTTCAGGTCCCACCCCCTGTTCCCCCAGTTTCAGGAGGCGACCGTCAGGGTGGCCGACCGCCGTCACCCGTCGACTCGGCACCTGCCCGGGCGCTGGATACGAACCGACGAGTGGTACGACTACCGGGCCAACCCGCGCGGCAGCGTCCACGTGCTGGCTACGCTCGACGAGCGGACCTATCAGGGCGGGCAGATGGGTGCCGACCACCCGATCGCCTGGTGTCACCGCTACGCCGGCGGACGCTCGTGGTACACGGGAGGCGGACACACCGAGGAGTCCTACGGCGAGCCCGCCTTCCGCCGTCATCTGCTGGGCGGTATCCGCTGGGCCGCGGGATTGGTGAAGGGAGACTGTCGCGCGACGGTGGACGCCGCCTACCAGAAGGTCACGCTGAACGCCGATCCGGGCGAGCCGATGGGCCTGGCCGTGCTGCCCGGTGGGCGAGTGCTCCACACCGCGCGCTCCGGAGAGGTCCACCTGCACGACCCGCGCAGCGGGCGGAACACGATCGCTGCGCGGCTCGACGTCTACCGCCACGACGAGGAGGGCCTGCAGAGCGTGGCCGTCGACCCCGGCTTCCGCCGCAACCGCTGGGTCTATCTCTACTACTCGCCGCCCGGGCGCACACCGCTCGACGACCCGGCCACGCCGGCCGTGAACGAGGGCGATGCGCCGGTGGTGGGCACGGCCCGCGACTGGCGCCGCTTCCGGGGCCGGGTCCGGCTTTCCCGCTTCAAGCTGAGAGGAGCGCGCCTGGACCTGGGCTCCGAGCAGACGATCATCGACGTGCCGGTGGACCGCGGGCTCTGCTGCCACGTGGGCGGTGACATCGACTTCGACGCCAGAGGAAATCTCTACCTGTCCACGGGCGACGACACCTATCCGTTCATCTCGGATGGCTTCGCCACGCTCGACGAGCGGCCGGACCGAAACCCGGCGCTCGACAGCCAGCGCAGCGCCGCCAACACCAACGACCTCCGAGGCAAGCTGCTGCGCATCCGGCCCAAGTCGCGCGGCGGCTACACCATCCCGGCAGGGAACCTCTTTCCCGGGGGCAGGAAGCGGACGCGCCCCGAGATCTACGCCATGGGGCTGCGCAACCCCTTCCGCTTCTCGGTCGATCGCCGCCGCGGCGTCGTGCTGCTGTCCGACTACTCACCCGATGCTGTCGCAGCGCAGCCGCTGCGCGGACCTGCCGGTCACGGCCGCTGGATGGTCATCCGCCGCCCGGGCAACTACGGCTGGCCGTACTGCGTCACCCCGGCCCTCCCCTACGTCGACTACGACTTCGCCACCGGCCGCTCGGCGGGCCCGTTCGACTGCCGCCGGCGCCTGGTCAACGACTCGCCCCACAACACCGGCCGGCGCCTGCTGCCGGCGCCCGTGCGTCCGGAGATCTGGTACTCGCTCTCGCCCTCCAGGTCGTTTCCCGAGCTGGGGTTCGGGTCGGGAGTCGGCCCGATGGCGGGTCCGGTCTACGACTACCGCAGCGCCGGCCGCTCGCGGCTCAGATGGCCACGTCACTACAACGGCGCGGCCATGTTCTATGAATGGACCCGCGACTACGTCCGCGACTTTCGGCTCGACCGCCACGGCCGGCTGTCCAGCATCTCCCCGCTGCTCGGGTCCGTCGCCTTCGACAACCCGATGGACATGGAGTTCGGACCGGACGGCGCGCTGTACGTGCTCGAGTACGGGGACGGCTACAACCGGGAGAACCCGGAGGCCCAGCTGTCTCGGATCGACTACGTCCGCGGGGGCCGCACACCCTCACCCAAGGCCTCGGCCCGGCCCGCGGACGGGCCCGCGCCGCTCCGCGTGGCCTTCTCCAGCGCGGGCAGCACCGACCCCGACGGCGACCGGCTGAGCTACGAGTGGGACTTCGAGTCCGACGGCAGGATCGACTCCACGAGTCCCTCGCCGCGCCATGCCTATCGCCGCCGGGGCGTGTACGACGCCACGCTCAGGGTGGTGGACCGATCGGGACGCTCGGCCGCGACGTCGGTGCAGATCGTGGCGGGTCGCGTGAGGCCGGCGATCAGGTTCGTGCGGCCCAGCCCGGGCCAAGCTTTCCGTTTCGGAGAGTCGGTCCCCTACGAGGTGACCGTGACCGACTCCGGCGGACCGGTGGACTGCTCCCGCGTGAGCGTCATCTACAGCCTCGGACACAACCAGCACGCCCATCCGCAGTCCACCGCGGCAGGCTGCAGGGGCGTGATCAGCACGTCGATCGACTCCGGGCACGCGGGCGCCGGCAATCTGCGTGGCGTGTTCCAGGCCGAGTACAGAACCCGCCGATCGAGTCGCGCGCCGCCCCTGACCGCCTTCGCGGAGATCGTGCTCACGCCCGCGGGCTGAGCCACGCGGTGGTAGTTTGACTCCAGACTCGCAGTCGATCGAGGAGGACTCGTGGCGGAGCAGAGCGTCCAAGTAGTCGAGGGCGTCTACGAGGCCTTTGGACGAGGCGATGTCGCAGCCGTGCTCGACGCGATGGCGGACGACGTCGAATGGCACGAGGCTGAAGGCATGCCCTACGGCGGCGTCTACCGAGGCGGCGACGCGGTGGCGCACAACGTCCTTGGCCCTATTACAACCGACATCCCCGACTTCGCGGTCACGCCCACCGAGCTGATCGCTTCTGGGGACACTGTCGCCGTGGTGGCGCGTTACACGGGAACCGGCAAGAGCACCGGTAAGGAGCTGGATCTGAACGTCGTCCACATCTGGGATGTGCAGGACGGCAAGATCGCTCGGTTCCGGCAGTTCCCCGACACGGCGCAGTTCCTCGAGGTCGTGCCGGCCGGGGTCGCGACAACCGCTTAGACAGGCACGAGCGCGTCGCGGACGACCGAGGCCAGGCGCTCGGCGGCTGTTTCGAGCTCCGGCTCGCTGAGATGGCTGAACGAGAGCCGCAGTGCGTTGCGGCCACGGTCGCCGACATGGAACGGCGGGCCCGGGACGTAGGCCACGCCCGCGGCGATGGCAGCCGGACGCAGGGCGAGCGTGTCGAGCCCCTCCGGCAAGGTGAGCCAGGTGAGAAACCCACCCGCCGGCTCGGTCCAGGCGACCCCTTCGGGCATGTGGCGCGTCAGCGCCGCGGACAGAGCCGCCCAGTGCGACGCGTACAACGCCCGTGCCTCCGGCAGGTGGCGCTCGAAGCCGCCGCCGCGGCCGTACTCCTCGACCATGCGCTGCCCGAGGCCGCCGGCGCACTGGTCGGTGTTCTGCTTCGCCGCCGCGAGCTGGGCCACGACCTCGGACGGGCCGACGGCCCACCCGAGCCGAACGCCCGGGAAAAAGCTCTTGGAGAACGTACCCGCCTGCACCACGATGTCCGGCCCGAGCGACCACAGCGTGGGCAGCGACGTACCGTCGAAGGACAGCTCTCTGTAAGCGACGTCCTCGAGGATCAGCACGCCGTGCCGGCGGCAGAGCTCGACCAGCTCGTGGCGCCGCTCGAGTGGGAGTGTGCGGCCGGTCGGGTTCTGGTACTCCGGGATCGTGTAGACGAACTTGGGACGCAGGCCGCCTGCCAGCCGCGCCCCGAGCTCATCGACGCCCAGGCCGTCATCGTCCATCGCGATCGTGACCGTCTCGGCCTCGGCACGGCCAAGGGCCATCAACGCGGCGAGATAGGTGGGCGCCTCGACGGCGATCGCATCGCCCGGATCGATCAACGCCTGGCACATCAGCGTGATGCATTCCATCCCACCGCTGGTGACGATCAGCTCGCCGAGCTCGGGGCGCCGGCCCTGGAGCTGCTGCTGGCGGTCGAGCAGGTACTCGCGGACGCTCGGGATCCCCTCGCACGCCGTGTACTGCAGTGCGACCGCAGCGTCCTCGCGCACGAGTCGCGCCCCGAGCTCGTCGAGCTCGTCGGTCGGAAACGTCGCCGGATTCGGAAACCCGCCCATCATCGACAGCACACCGGGCGGGCTTCCGGCGAGGATGGTGGCCAGCTCGCTGCCGCCGGGCAGCTGCGTCCTGCGCGCGAAGGCGTGGGAGAAGTCAGTCATCGACCCGAAAGGCCAGCGCGCTGGCCTCGCCGCGGTCGAGCGCCGCGACGTGTTCCTCGTGGTTGGTAAGGCCGTGCAGGGCCTCGCCGCGAGCCTGCGCAGCGAGGATCGCGTGTTCGCCGCGCCCGATCAGCTCGGCGCTCTCGAGCGCGGCCGCGATCCGCTCTTCCGGGGCGATCAGCAGGCCGTCGTCGTCGCCGAACACGATGTCGCCCGGAGACACCTGGACGCCGCCGCAGCGGATCGTCGCCCCGGACGGGGCCCGTGACACCGTGGTGCCCGAACGCGGCGTGGTGCCGCGCGCGAACACCGGCAGCCCGATGCCTCTAAGGCCGCGCAGGTCGCGACAGAACCCGTCGGCAACGATCCCGGCCAGCCCACGCCCACGCGCCTCGGTGGCGAACAGCTCGCCGAAGACGGCGCGCGACCCGCCGTTCGCCGCGATCACCAGAACGTCGCCGGGCGCGGCCTCGGCGAGCGCGTCCATCACCGGCAGATGGTCGTCCTCGGCCACCACCGTGAACGCCGGTCCGGCCATGCGCACGTCGGGAATCATCGCCCTGATCGCCGGGTCCACCACCGGCAGCGTCTTGTCGGCGTCCGAGAGCGCCGAGACGTCGATACCGGCCAGCCGCTGCGTCAACCCCACGCGACTGAGCCTGCCACATGCGCGGCTGCGGCAGTCGCTCAGCCGGCCGGGCCGCTACACGGACAGGCTGACCGGGAAGGTCGAGATCCAGATCACGGTGCCGAGGAACAGGACATAGCCGAGTCCCAGCACGACCATCCGCGGCTTGGGCGAATGCAGGCGGGTGCTGATGCCCGCAAAGAACAGCGACGCGGCGAACAGCACGACGGCCAGCGAATAGTTGTCCGCCCGCTGGATGAAGCGGCCCACGTCGTCGGACGCCGCGGCCGCCTGGGCCTCGAGCCGCTCGGCCTGCGCGCTGGCCGCCAGCTTGCACTGGGGTAGGGCGAAGGGCGACAGCGGACGTGAGCGCTTCGGCCTCACCGCCGCTCCGCGACTGGTCGTAGCTCGTGAAGGCGAGAAAGATGATGAAGCCGGCGAAGATGGCAAAGCCACCCGCCAGCACGCCGAAGACCCCCGACGCGCGATCCCCGTCCTTGAAGCGGCTCCCCTCCGGCGCTCCGCGCCGGACGAACAGCATGGCTCCGATCGCCGCGACATTGGCGCCGAGGAGGAGGACGATGCACAGGAGAACATTCACGGGTGATGACGAGCGAGCGCCGCCGCGGGCCGTTGCGCGGTGAGTCCGACGACCCTACCGGCGTCACCGGCGCTCTCGCCGGGACGGACCGACGTGCTTGGCCAGCCAGCGAACCAGGGGCCGGGTGCTCTCCAGCTCGGAGCGGACGCGCTCGTCGGCGGAGCGCGTGTGCAGCCAGGGCTTCAGCTCGTGGCGGCGGTACACGGTGAGCTCCTTCATTCGCAGCCGCTCGATTCGCGGGTGGCCGACCGGGTAGCCCTTGGGTGCCCGCTTGAGCACGGGCGGCGCGGGCTCCAAGCCGGCCGCCGCGGCCGCGCCGAGTGCGCGCTCATACGATGCTGCCCGGCGCCCGTCGTCGATTGCCGCGCGATAGCGCTCGAGCTGGTCAGGCGCCGGTGCGTGCAGCCCGGCGGCGACGAGCAGGCCGTCTAGCGAGAGCTCCACGTAGTAGCCGCCCGCCCCGCCGTAGCCGATCGCCAGCCCGAACTGCTCCTTGATCGGGGGGCGCATGTGAAAGCGTGTGTCGTGATAGGGCCGGAACAGGTGCGCCTCGCCGAGATCGCGAAGCTGCTCGGCCAGCTCCCTCGCCGGCTCGACCAGGTCGGCGTCATAGCGGGCGCGGTTGGCCTTGAACCAGTCGCGGTCGTTGTTGAGCTCCAGCTCGCGTAGAAACTCGATCGCTTCGGGCGGCCACACGCTCTGCACATCTTCTCGAACGGCCGGGGTTTCGGGCGGGCAGCTTGACTTCAAGCCTGGTTGAACCGGTAGCTTAACCCGGCTCCAGGCTTTCGAACGGGAGTGACCCCGCGATGACGACGACGCAGACCGACGCCCGAACGGCCCCGGAAAGCGGCACGACACTCGAGGGGCGCAGGCGGTGGCTCGCGCTCTACGTGCTCTGCCTCGGCGACGTGCTGATCGTGCTCGACTCGACGATCGTGAACGTCGCTCTTCCGTCGATCCAGGCCGACCTGGGCTTCTCCGAGTCATCGCTCGCCTGGGTGGTGAACGCGTATCTGCTCACCTTCGGCGGCTTCCTGCTGCTCGGCGGGCGGCTCAGCGACCTGTTCGGGCGCCGGCGACTGTTACTCCTCGGACTGGCGCTGTTCACGGCCACCTCGCTGGCCTGTGGGCTGGCCGGCTCGCAGGAGTTCCTCGTGGTGGCGCGGGCGGTGCAGGGCTTCGGCGGCGCCATCGTGTCGGTGGTCGCGCTCTCTCTGATCATGACGATCTTCACCGAGCCCGCCGACCGCGCAAAGGCGATGGGCATCTTCGGGTTCGTGCTCTCCGGGGGCGGTACGGCCGGCGTTCTGCTGGGCGGCGTGCTCACCGACCTGTTGGCCTGGAACTGGATCTTCCTCGTCAATCTCCCCATCGGGATCACCGTCATCGCGCTCTGCCTCTCACTCCTCCCGGATGACCGCGGGAGCGCTGAGGACGGCCGCCTCGACCTGACCGGGGCGGTGACCGTGACCGCCGCGGTGATGCTCGGCACCTACGCCGTGATCAATGGCAACGAGAACGGCTGGACCTCCGGCACGACGCTGGGGCTGCTCGCCGCGGCCGCGGGCCTCCTTGCTGTCTTCATCACGGTGGAGGCGCGGGTCCGGTCACCGCTGATTCCGCTCGGCCTCTTCCGGCTGCGCAACATCTCCGTCGCGAACGCGGTGGGTGCCCTGATGGCGGCATCGATGTTCGGGTGGTTCTTCCTCGCGGCGCTCTACCTGCAGCTGGTGCTGGACTACAGCCCGCTCGAGGTCGGGCTCGCCTTCCTGCCGACGACGCTCGTGATGGGCGCCGGCTCGATCGCCCTCTCCGACCGCCTCGTCATGCGCTTCGGCATCAAGCCGCCGCTGGTGGCCGGACTGACCTTCTTCACGATCGGCCTGCTCCTGTTCACCCAGGCCCCCGCCGACGGGGACTTCGTCGCCCACGTGCTCCCGGGGATGATCGTCATGGGCATCGGAGGCGGCATCACCTTCAACCCCTTGTTGCTGGCCGCGATGGGCGACGTCGAGCCCAGCGAGGCCGGACTCGCCTCGGGGATCGTCAACACCGCCTTCATGATGGGCGGCGCGCTGGGACTGGCCGTGCTGGTCAGCGTCGCCGACTCGCGCACCGACAGCCTGCGCAGCGGCGGCGACGGCCAGCTCATTGCGCTCACGGGCGGCTACCACGCCGCTTTCCTGGTGGCCGCCGCCTTCGCCGCCACCGGAGCGCTGCTCGCCCTGCTGCTGCGACCGGTGACACCAGCCCTCAGGTGAGGGCGAGGAAGCGCCGGCGCCGGCGTGAGACGAAACCAAGACCCTGAAGCGCGCTGGCGGGGGCGTCCTCCGCCCGGCCTCTGTTAGATTCGCGCCGCGACCTCCTGCCCGAGGCCGCGTGGGCTCGACGACGAAGGCCAAGGAGGATGGGGTTGCGCGAGAAGCAAACACGTAAGCGGCGTTTCACGATGCGTGGAGTGTCGCTAGCCGCCACGCTCGCAGCCGTGATGCTGGCCCTGCCGGCGCTCGCCCTGGCTCACCTCGAGCGGCCGTCGTACTGGCCGGATCCGCGCCCCGACAACTCGGTCAGCCCGCCGGCCGGCGGCAAGGTGCCCAGGGCGCGCTCGTTGGCGTCGGCGGTGCGTGAGGCGCGACCCGGCCCCGTGCCCGTCGCCGGGTCCCACCGCGGCGACGTGCTCGTCGTCTGCAAGGGCACCAGGGGCGCGCACTCGCTGGCCCTCCTGCGCGCATCCGTGCGCGAGGCCCGCAAGCAGGGCTACCGCCTCCGTCCAAGCCAGCCGAAGCTCAAGCTCTCCAAGCGCGAGGCTAAGCGGCTGCTCGCCATCAACGACGCCCTGGCCGCGCAGTGCGACTACCGCTCGGTCCAGAAGGCGGTTCTCGACGCGGGCAACAACGACCGGATCCTGATCATGCCGGGCCACTACACCGAGCCGAACTCGCGCAGGGCCCCCGAGAACGACCCGAAGTGCAACCCGAGCCTGCTCCAGAGGGACGCCAGTGGAGACCTCACCCCGAGCTACGAGTACCAGGTCACCTGCCCCAACGACCAGAACCTGATCTACGTGCAGGGGCGCGCCGTCAAAGGCGAACCGCCAGTGCCGCCGCGCTCGGACCGCAGAGGCATCCCGCGGCAGGAGCTCGGCCGGTGCCTGCGGTGCAACCTGCAGATCGAGGGCACCGGGCCGAAGCCCGAGGACGTGATCATGGACGCCGGCACCGACTATCGGGGCAAGGGGCCGGGGGCAAAGCCGGGCGGCTATGCCAAGCACGTCGTCATGCGAGTCGACCGCGCCGACGGCTTCGTCGGACGCAACTTCCTCGTGCGCGGTGCGCGGGAACACACGTTCTACAACGAGGAGGTCGACGGCGTCCTGCTCGACCGGGTGAAGTTCTTCTGGGGCGCTGACTACGGCCACCTCTCCTTCACCTCGGACCACAACCTCGTCCAGAACTGCGACGGGTTCGGGGCAGGCGACGCGGTGGTGTACCCGGGCGCGGCTCCCGAGACCGGCTCCCAGGCAACCGACTTCTATCCGGACGCCCCGCGCCCGAATACCGTCATCAGGGACTGCGACCTCCACGGCTCTGCGCTCGGCTACTCGGGCTCGATGGGCAACGCCGTGCGCATCACGCGCAACCACATCTACGGCAACACGAGCGGGATCTCGAGCGACACGCTCTCGGCCGCCGGTCATCCCGGCTTCCCGGCTGACAGCTCGGAGATCGACCACAACTACATCTACGCGAACAACCTCGACCTCTACACCGACCGTCCGCCTGTAGCCCCGCTGGTGGGAGTGCCGATCGGCACCGGGATCGTCTACGCGGGCATGAACGACGCTCGCGTCCACCACAACTGGATCTTCGACAACTGGCGCGACGGGGCGATGCTGTTCGCCGTCCCGGACTCCCTCACCAACGGCGGCGGCGCCGAGGGCGACATCTTCCCCGGAATCTCGTGCCCCGGTGCGCCGGCCAACGGGCTGTCGACCTCGTGCGGCAACCGGTTCTTCCGCAACCGCGTCGGCAGAGCGCCGAAGGGCTTCCGCTACCCGGGCGCAATCGACATGTTCGGCAACGTCCACACCGGTGGCGCGGGGCAGAGGAAGCCGAACGGCAACGACTTCTGGTGGGGCGAGTTGTTTGCGGCCAACACCGGGAACTGCTGGTTCGGGAACACCGGCCCAGACGGGACCGCGGCCAGCGTGACCGGTCCAGGCAACGCCGGTCTTCTCCCGGGCGAGGCGCCTCAGGTGCTGCCGTCGAACTGTGCCACCAGCGTCGGCAACAACGACGTCGCCAAGCTCAACTACCTGGTCGACTGCGGTAACGGCCCCGACGACGCCACCGGGCCTACGGACTGCGACTGGTGGACACGGCCGGCCAGGCCCGGCAGCCCGGCCGCACGGAGCACGGTCATGAGCCGGACCGCGGCGGCTCGGGCGTTCGAGAAATCGGCCGAGGCGAGGGCGCTGAGGAAACGGCTCGCCGAACTGATGCCTTGAGGCGAGCGAGCCGCGCCGGCCTCGCCATGCTCCTGCTCGCGGCCGCCGCAGTCGCGCTGCCGGCTTGCGGAGCGAACGACGACGGCGCCGCCGGCCGTGACAGGGACGCCCCGGTCGACATCCGGGGAGTGGGCCTGATGAGTGGAAATTCCACGGCCCAGTTCGCGAACTGCCGAGACTGGCACGGCGGCTCGGTGGAGCGGCGCTACGCGACGATCAGGGACATCCGCGGTCAGCTCACGCCGCAGAGCTCGAAGTCGGCCGAGTCGGACCTCTCCGACGAGGCGGCGTACCGAATCTTCCAGCGGGTGTGTGCCACCGGCTTCTCCGACGAGCTGCGGCTCTACAAGCTCTACGCCCGCGCCCAGGCGTTCGCGCCGCTCACCACGGACGCGGGCGAAGCCGATCCGGCGCCCTGAGGATCGCTCGCGCACAGAGAACCCGCGACGACTACCGCTCCAGGCTGTGCGGCCAGCCGGCTGAGAAGTTGAACCCCGCGTTGCCGGCCGCACCAGTTCCACGTTCTCCTGCGACATCGCCTACTCCGACAGCCGCACGGCTTCGACTGCTTCCTCCACGCTCGCGTACAGCTGCATCCTGATCCCCTGTGCGTCCCGGAGCGTCCACACTTGAGCGAAGCGCATCTCGACGGGAATCCCCGTGGCCTTCGACCGCCCCCGCTGGTTGAGGATGACGACGACGCGCTCCCCGGCGTCGATGTACTCCTCGGCCGCCATCTTGCCTTCCCTCTACACCGTCTCCGATCGACCGGCTAAGTGGTCGGACGGCTTAGCGTGGGCAGCGCCTCATAGCATCGCGCTCTCAGGCCGCTCTCAGGTGGAGGTGCCAAGGTAGATCGGTCCGACGTGGGGTACTAAGAGCCGATGGGAGAGATGCACTCAGACCACACCCCGATCCCGTCCCTGCAAGCGATCCTTGAGGGGGCAATGCGCTTTGGCCTGACCGAGGACGAGGCCTGGAGGGCAACCGATGAGTCCCTCCATGAGGTGGGAGGCGACGCCACTATCTCGGAGTATCTCGAGGAGCTCACCGGAGCGCTGGCCCGTCTCATCCTCCACAAGCAGCAGCGCACCCCTTCGGAGGAGCGACGCAGCGGCCCCGAGGAGCGGCAGGTCTCCTCGGAGGAGCTCTTCTAGTTCTCGCCCATCCTCCTGCCCTTCCCGAAGCGCAGGTAGAGGGAAGGCAAGACGAACAGGTTGAGCAGGGTCGCGGTGAGGAGGCCGCCCAGGATTACGATCGCCATCGGGTGCTCGATCTCGTGGCCTGGGATGGCGCCCGGAACCGCCAGGGGCACGAGCGCCAGGCCGGTCGCCGAGGCGGTCATCACGATCGGAGCGAGCCGTTCGGTCGCTCCGCGCAGCACGAGCCCGGGGCCGAAGGCCTCCCCCTCGTGGCGCTCGAGATGCTGGAAGTGGCTGATCATCAAGATGCCGTTGCGTGCTGCGATGCCGAACACGGTCAGGAACCCGACCAGCGAGCCGAGCGACAGCACGCCGTCGCCGAGCCACACCGCGAGCACGCCGCCCACCAGCGCCATCGGCAGTAGCAGGAACGTCAGGATCGCCAGCCGCAGGCTGCCGAACGCCGCGTGGAGCAGCAGGAAGATCGCGATCGCGGCGGCGATTCCGAAGACGAACAGTCGGTCCTGGGCGGCGTTCAGCTCCGTGGACTCCCCCAGCACTTCCGCGTGGTATTCGCGCGGGAACTTCACGCCGTCCACGCGATCCTCGACCTCGTCGACCACGGAGGCGAGGTCACGACCCTCCACGTTGGCGCCGACGTCGATGCGTCGCGACTGCAGCTCCCGCTCGATGTGGTTGGGAGTCGGCGCCACGCGCACGTCGGCCACCTGCTGCAGCTGAACATGCTCGCCGCCCGGGGTGTCGATCGGGAGGGTCTCGACGTCGCTCACGCTGTTGCGCGCTGACGGGATGCTCCAGACGTGCACGTCGTAAGCCTTGCCGCCGTCGAAGATGTCGCTGACCTCCTCGCTGGCCAACAGCGTCGAGGACTGCCGGCGGACGTCCCCCGGCTTGAGGCCGTGGCGCCGTGCCGCGGCCAGGTTCAGCTCCACCTCGATGTGCGGCAGCTCCTCTGCGAAGTCCGGATGAGCGTCGATCACGCCGTCGACCTCTGCGATTCGCTTTGCGATCTCGTCAGCCTTCTCGCGAAGGACGGGCAGGTCCGGGCCGAAGATGCGCACGACGATCGACTCGCTCGTCCCCGTCAGCACTTCCTTGATCCGTTCCCTCAGGTAGGTCTGCACGTCGCGATAGAGCCCGGGATAGCCCTCGACTGTCCGGTGGACAGCGTCGAGCGTCTTGTCGTAGTCGACGTCCTCGCTGACGCTGATCCAGTTCTCGCCGAAGTAGACGCCGTAGATCTCGTCCGACATCAGCGCCTGCCCGATGTGGGAGCCGCAGTTTCGGACACCAGGGATCTCGCGCAGGTCGCGGCAGGCCCTCACCGAGACGCGTGTCTCCTCCGACGCGCCGGTGGCCGGCTCGGTGAGCCAGTGCATCAGGAAGTCCCGCTCCTTGAAGTTGGGCAGCAGCTGCGACCCGAGCGTCGGATAGATCAGGAGCCCGGTGAGCATGAGGACGCCCGCCGTCACGATCGCCGGATTGGGCCGGCGGATCACCCGTTCGAGGATCGCCACGTACCCCCGCTTCAGCGCCCGCAGCAACGGGGACTCGCGCTGCCGCAGTTGTCCCTTCGAGAGGAGGAGGAGGCAGAGCGCCGGCGTGACCGTCAGCGCTACCAGCATCGACACCAGCACCGCCAGCCCGTAGGAGAGCACTAGCGGCTGGAAGAACGAACCCGACAGGCCCTGCAGGAAGAAGACAGGGACGATCGCCACGACGTTGATGACAGTCGCGTAAGTGATCGCGCTGCGCACCTCCACCGAGGCGTCGAGCACGACGCGGAACGTCGAGATGTCGCTGCCCTCCAGGCGTGCTCGCCGCAGCCGCCGCACGATGTTCTCCACGTCGATGATCGCGTCGTCCACCACCACCCCGATGGCGACCACCAGGCCGGCCAGGACCATCACGTTGATGCTCCTGCCGCCCAGGTCGAGCACCAAGATCGCCGCGATCAGCGACAGCGGGATGGCGATCAGGCTGATGAACGCCGTACGCCACTCGAACAGGAAGGCGACGATGATGAAGATCACGAGCAGCACGCCGATCAGCAACGCCCTCGTGAGGTTGTCGATCGACTGCTCGATGAAGGTGGCCGGCCGGAAGATCGTGGTGTCGATCTCGATTCCCGGGAGCCCAGGTCGCAGCTCGGCCACCGCCTGCTCGACCCCC
This sequence comes from uncultured Thermoleophilaceae bacterium, assembly GCA_963813495.1. Lineage (GTDB taxonomy): Bacteria > Actinomycetota > Thermoleophilia > Solirubrobacterales > Thermoleophilaceae > JACVRW01. Next base: position 12,450 of record CAWEZC010000010.1, on the reverse strand, counting down.
TCCGTCACCTCCATGGTGTTGGCGCCGCGGAACTTCTGGACGATCAGCAGCAGACCGGGGCCTCCGTTGACGACGCCCGCACCCCAGACCGGCTGGTGGGCCTCTCGTACCGTGCCGAGGTCGGACAGCCGCAGCACCCTGCCGCTCCTGTTAACGACGGGCACCTCGCCGAGCTGCTCCGGCCCGACGATCGGTTGCACGTGCCGGACGTTCATGCGCTGGCCGCCCGCCTCCACGAACCCGCCGGTGCCGGGCGCGAAGCTCTCGGTGTAAGCCAGCACCCCGGCGTCGACGGCGTTGGCGCTGGTCTCCATCACCCGTTCCAGTGAGACACCGTTCTCCGCCAGCTTGGCCGGATCGACCTGTACGTGGCGCTGCTGCAGGCGCTCGCCGTAGATGTCCACCGCCGCCACGCCGGAGACCCGGAGCAGGCGTTGCCTGATCTTCCAGTAGGAGACCGACGACATCTCGACCAGGTTCAGGTCGTCGGAGGAGAGCCCGATCTTCATGATCCGGCTCGTCGCCGAAAGCGGCGGCATCATCCACGGTGGGCTTGCCCAGGTCGGGAGGGTGGGCGTGACCTGGGCGATCCGCTCCTGCACCAGCTGCCGCGCTCGCATCTCATCGGTCCCGCGCTCGAAGATGAGCTGAATCGACGAGAGCTGGGCGACCGACTTCGAGCGCAGCTCGTCGAGTCCGGGCAGCCCGTTGAGCTGCTCCTCGATCGGAACCGTGATCAGCTGTTCGACCTCTGTCGAGGAGTTGCCCAGGGCGATCGTCTGGATCTCGACTCGCGGCGGCGCGAACTCGGGGAAGACGTCGACCTTCGCGCTGGGGATCTGGGCGATGCCGAAAACCATCATCGCCGCCGCGGTGAAGAGCACCAGCCACCGGAACCGCAGGCTTCTGGACACGATCCAGCGCATTAGCGTTCGTTCCCCGGCCCGGTCAATGGCTCGGGACCTCGAGCTCGGTGCCGTACACCTCCGTGGCACCGACCGTCACGATCTCGGTGCCCACCGGCGGACCGCCCGAAAGCACGGTCCGATCTCCCTCGATGCGGCGCACCTGTACCTCTGCGCGCACGAACTCGAGCGAGCTCGGGCTGGTGTACACATAGGTCTTCCCCTCGGGGTCGTACAGCAGAGCGGCGTAAGGGACGACCGTGTGCTTCCCGCTGCGGCGAACGGTCGCCGTTCGGAGGCCGATCCGCTTGGCCCCCTCCGCCGTGAAGGTCACCCGCTGGAGGTCGCCGTCTCCCTTGACCGGCTCGAGCTTGGAGGGCTCGTAGCCGGTCGCGGATTCGGTCTCGACCTCGGTGCATCCCGCGAACGGCAGCGCGGCCACGACCAGCAGCAAGCCGAAGGCCAGCCCCCCGCGCCTAGATGGCCGTCTCATGCTCCCCGGCCTTTGCCGGCACGGGCTCGGCGCCGGCCCAGCGTTGCAGCAGATCCTCCTCGGGGGAGGCGGCTGGCTGGCGGCCGCCTAAGCGCAGGTAGAGCGTGGGCAGCACGAAGAGGCTCAGCAGAATCGACGTCACGAGTCCACCAAGCACGACCACGGCCATCGGGTGCACGACTTCGAGACCGGGCCGGCTCCCGGCGATCACGAACGGGAGCATCACCACAGCCGTTGCGAGCGCGGAGGTCAGGAGCGGCACGAACCGGTCCCGCGCTCCGCGCTCGATCAGCTCGGGGCCGAAGCTCTCGCCCTCGCGCTCGAGGTCCTGGAAGTGAAATATCAGCACGACTCCTGTACGAGCGGCGAGCCCGAGCAGCGCCAGGAAGCCGATCAACGACCCGAGCGACAGCTCGCCGCCGATGAGCGCCGCCGGCACGCCGCCCACCAGCGCCACCGGGAGGGTCAGGAGGACCAGCGTCGCCAAACGCCAGCTCCTGAAGGCGGCCTGCAGGAGCAGGAAGGCTGCGATCGCGGCGGCGATCGCGAAGGCGATCATCTGCGTGCCGCCGAGCTCCTCGCCGGTGGTCTCCTGCAGCACCTCGGCGTGATACTCGAGCGGGAAGCTGACTTTGGCCAGGCGGTCCTGGATCTCGGTGGCCACCGAGCCGAGGCTGCGCCCGCTGACGCCCGCCACGATGTCGATGTGGCGCGAGACCGCGTCGCGGTCGATGACGATCGGCCGCGCTGCAACCTGCACGTCGGCAACCTGGCTCAGTCGTAGGTGACCGCCGTCGGGGCCGTCGATCAGCAGGTTGCGTACGCTCGCCACGCTGTTGCGCGTGGCCGGCACGCCCTTCACGACCACCTCGAAGACCTTCTGCTGCTCGAAGACACTTCCGACCTGGATCCCCTGCACCAGGGTGGCCGCGGCGCGGCGCACGTCGCCCGGCTTGACGCCGAAGCGCTGTGCCCTGTCGAGGTCGGTCTCGATCTCGATGGTCGGCTGAGTCACCGGCAGCTCGAGGCGCGGGTTTGCGACACCGTCGACCTGGGACACGATCCCGTGCACCTTGCTTGCCTCGCGCCTGAGGGTGGCCAGGTCCTGGCCGTAGATGCGGACGACGAGCGGGTCGTCGGAGCCGGTGAGCACGTTGAGGTCGTTGCCCGAGACCCCCTTGTCGGCCTGGCCCAGCGCTCCGACGTCCCTGATCTTCTGCGCCGAATAGCTGACGACTTCGCGATCGACGCTGCGCGTGCGGTCGACCACATCGTCGATCGATGCCACCGTCGCGTCGTAGTCGGCGCTCGAGTCGATGCTGACCCAAAGCTCGCCCGAGTTGACGTCGACCACCTGGTCGCCCGTCACCGCCCGTCCAACGTGGGCCCCTACGTTGTCCACGCCCGGGATGGCTCGCAGCTCGCGGCTGAGGTCGGTGGCGATCCGGGTCATCCTCGGGTTGGACGTCCCGGGTTCGCCGTCGAGACGGACCAGCAGGTCCCTGTCCTTGAACGAAGGGATCAGCGACGTTCCCAGCAGCGGCAGCAACGCGAGACCGACGACCACGGCCGCGGCCGCGGCGATGAGCGCAGCCCTCGGCCTGTGGACGACTCGTGACAGCGCGCCCAGATAGCGCGCAGCCAGCGGCCGCAGCAGCGGAGACCCGCGGCCTCCGGGCGCTCCCCGCGAGAAGAGCATCAGGCTCAGCGCCGGGCCGAGCGTCAGCGCGACCAGCATGGACGCCGCCACCGCGAGCGCATAGGCGAGCGCCAGCGGCTCGAAGAACGCGCCGGGCCGACCCTCCATGATGGCAAGGGGCACCACCGCCAGGAGCGCTATCAACGTCGCGTACGCCAAGGGGCTCCGCATCTCGTGCGATGCCTGCAGGACAACCTCGGCGGTCGACCCGTCGCGCCCGTCGGCGCGTTGCGCACGCAGGCGCCTGGCGACGTTCTCGGCGCTGACGACGGCGTCGTCGATCACGACGGCGATCGCCACCGCCAGGCCGGCGAACGAGATCGCGTTGAAGCTCTCGCCGAGCAGGTCGAGCACGAGAGCCGCGGCGACGAGCGACACCGGGACGGTCACGAGGGCGATCAGCACCGCGCGCCACCGGAAGAGGAAGGCGGCCAGCACCAGCGCCAGCAGCAGGCCGGCGATGATCAACGTCAGGGTGAGGTTGTCGATGGCATCATCGATCAGGGTCGCCGGCCGGAACACGGAGGTGTCCGTCCGCAGGCCCGTGAGCCCGGGCCGCAGCTCGTCGAGCGCCTCCTCGACTCCGTCCGTGACCTCGAGCGTGCTCGCGCCCGGGAACTTCTCGACGACCAGCAGCAGGCCGTCGCGATCATTGACCACCGCGTCACCGATCAGCGGCTGGTGTCCGATTCTGATGTCCGCCACATCGGTGAGGCGAAGCCTCCCGCCCGTCTCCTCGACGGGCACCTTGCCGAGCGCATCGGGGTTCGCGATCCGGTCGAGCACGTTGCGGACCTGAAGCCGCTGCTGCGGGGTATCGATGAAACCGCCCGTGCCGGGGGTCGAGCCCTCCAGGAAGCTCAGCGATGACACCGCCTGCGCGTTCCCGGCGGTCTTGATGACCTGGGGCAGCGTGACGTTCCTGGCGCGCAGCCGCTCCGGATCGACCTGCACCTGGAGCTGCTGGTCGCGCATGCCCCAGATGGCCACGTTCGCCACGCCGGGCACGCCCATCAGCCGCGGCCGCACCGTCCAGCGCGCGATCACCGACCGCTCGATCGGTGAGAGCTCGTTCGACGACAGCCCGATCATCAGCACGCGGCTCGACGACGACAGCGGCTGGAGCAGTGTGGGCGGTGCCGATACGTGCGGCAGGGCGTGCGCCTGGGTCAGGCGCTCCTGGATCAGCTGCCGGGCGCGGTAGACGTCTGTCCCGGGCTCGAAGACGAGCACGATCGAGGACATGCCGGGAATGGACTCGGAGCGGATCACGTCGACGCCCTGAACGCCGTTCAGCAGGTCCGCCTCGAGCGGAACGGTGATCAGCTGCTCGACCTCCTCTGCCGACAGCCCGAGCGCCTCGGTCTGGATCTCAGCGTGTGGCGGGCTGAACTCGGGGAGCACGTCGACCGGCGCGTCGCGCAGCTGAACGATGCCCACGACCATGACTCCCACGGCAATGCCGACGACCAGGAGTCGGAAACGCAGGCTCGATCGGACGATCGCGCGGATCATTGACGGCAACCCCCATTCACGGTTGATGACAGTCCATCCACTGGCTGGTTCCGTCGCCGCTAGCGCGCTCTGCCTTTGGGCCTCTTGGGCTTGGCCTTCACCGCGACCCTCTTGGTCGTGCGCTTTCCCGCCTTCGGTGAGGTAGAGACGACTCTGCCCGTTCCACGAATCCGGTACTTGCACTTCGCCCGCTTGAGCTTCTTCTTGGCCTTCCGCAGGCTCAGGCCGCGCACCTTGGGCACGGTGCAGCTCGGCTTCTTCTTCGCGGGGAGAATCGAGACAGGCGGCGGAGGCGGGGGCGGAACGAACGGCGGAGCGGTCTCGATCCGGCCGATCTTGTTACCGAGGAACTCTGTGAACCAGAGCGCGCCGTCGGGCCCGGTGGTGATGTCGGAGGGCTCGCTGCCGGGAGTTGGAACTGGGAAGTGGTTGGTGACAACGCCGCCCGTGGTCATCCGGCCGATCGCGTTGGCGCTGGGGTCCGATTCGGTGTACCAGAGGGCCCCATCGCGCCCGACGGCTATCGCGGATGGACCGACCCCGGCGCCCGGATATTCGGTGATTGACCCGGCGGTCGTGATCTGAGCGAGCTGCCCGGTGTTGAATTCGGTGAACCAGAGGCCGCCGGGGCCCTGCGTTATTCCGGACGGGTCGCTGCTCGAGGTCGGAACGTCGTAGTGAGTGATTGTTCCGCCCGTGGTGATGCGCCCGATCCGGTTGCCGGTTGATTCGGTGAACCAGAGCGCTCCATCGGCCCCCACGGTTATGTCGGAAATTCCCTCCCCGGCAATGCCTGTTGGCGGAAATCCGGTCGGGGGGTCGAATACCCCCGCGGTCGTGATTCGCCCGATCTTGCCGGCCTTTGCCGCGGTGAACCAGAGCGCACCGTCCGGTCCGACGGTAATCCCCTCGGGCTCGGCGTCGGGGATGGAAAAAGTGAACTCTGCGGGCATGCCACCGGCGGTTGTGAGTCGCCCGATCTGATTGTCCCGGGGCTGTGTGAACCAGAGCGCCCCGTCTGGCCCAGCGGTGATCTGATCGAGCGCGCTCACCGACGAAGCGGGACCGGCTGGGACCGGGAAGTGGTTGGTCACGACACCGGCGGTCGTGATCCGCCCGATCGTGTTCGTCCCTTCCTCGACGAACCACAGCGCGCCATCGGGCCCGGCGGTTATTCCACCGGGATTGATGCCGGGCGCTACCGAAAACTCGTCAATGGCCAGCGCCGGCGCCGGCGCGAGGAGCACCGCCACCCAGGCGAGCACTGCTGCCGGCAGCAGGCCAGCGACGAGTCGGCTCCTCGCTCGGTCCGCCGTTCGGAAGGGCGCCATGAGGCCCGTTGTCGCGACCCCTGCCATTCGCGGGCCAGACGACATTCTCGGGACTCCTCTCAGACGTTGGTCACGCCGACCGGTGCTATCTGGGCAAGTCCCAGAAGGGTCCGGTGGGGTGGTCAACGCAATTGAGCACGAATGGCGACCGCGTGCAAGAAATCTCCTCACTTGGGGTTGCAGATATAGCCAGATAGGGGGTCGCCTACATGCACGCGGCTCGGGACACTGCTCGTAGGAGAACTCAATGTTCAGGGAACACCTGGCCGGAGGGCCCAGCATGAGTACCCTTGCCGCGGTCTTGCTCCTCGGCGCCGGTGCAGTGACGGCCGCGGCCGGCCAAGCCGGCGCTGCGACATCCAGCGCAACCGCCGCTCCTCCCTGCCCTCAACCTGTCGCGTTCGTGCGGGACGAGTTTCTCGAGCCACTCGTAATCGACAACGAGTGGCTCCCGCTGACCCCCGGGACACAGTTGACCCTCGAGGGGCGTGCGAACCGGGGCGGCGGGCCGCTGCCTCATACGGTGACGTTCACGGTCACGGACCTGACCAAGGTGATCGACGGTGTGCCGACCCGAGTCGTCTGGGATGTGGATGTAAACGAAGATGAGCTCGCCGAGAGGGAGCTGGCGTTCTTCGCGCAGGATGACAACGGCAACGTCTGGAACCTCGGGGAATACCCCGAGGAGTTCGAGGACGGAGCGTTCTTCGGAGCGCCGAACACCTGGATCGCCGGTGTGGCCGGCGCCGAAGCCGGAATACACATGCTGGACTCGCCACAGAAGGGCCAGTCGTGGTTACAGGGCTTCTCGCCCACGATCGCCTTCCTCGACTGCGCGGAGACGATCAGCGGGGAAGGGCAGGTCTGCGTCCCGGTCGCCTGCTTCGCCCCAGTGTTGCTGACCCATGAGACGAGCCCGCTCGATCCGGAGGGCGGCATCCAGACCAAGTATCACGCACGCGGCGTGGGCATCATCCAGGTCGGCGCTGTGGACGATCCGGAGGGAGAGACGCTGGTGCTGACCGGCTCGGCGCAACTCGAGCCCGGCGCGCGCGCGATCGCCAACAGGGAAGCGCTGGAGCTCGATACGCGTGGCTACGCCATCAGCGGGCTGTACGGCGCCACCACGCCTGCGGAGGCGCCTCCGGGGTCGGTGGCACCACCGGACAGCGCGGTCCCGCCGGCCGGGGGCTCGGGTGACACGGGTGCTGCGGCACGGCTCGCAGACGACAACCGGGGCGGCTCGCCTGGACCGGGGCGCGGATCCACCAAGCGGCCCGCAAGGTACACAGCGAAGGTCGACCACCCACTCGTTCCCCTCACCTCGGTCAAGCGCACCGTCTTCGAAGGGCGCGAGGGCGACACCAAGACCCGCGTCGTCAGCCGCGTGCTGAAGAGAACCACACGGGTGGCAGGAGTCCGTGTGGCGATCGTCGACGTCCGCGAGTTCGAGGACGGCGAGCTCGTCGAACACACGAACGACTACTTCGCCCAGGACCGGAAAGGAAGGGTCTGGTACTTCGGCGAGCGGGTTGACGACATAGAGAACGGCAAGGTCGTCGGCCACGAAGGCCAATGGCTCGCCGGCAAGAAGGGCGCGAAGCCGGGTCTATTCATGCCCGCCAAGCCGAAGGTGGGAAAGGTGTTCGAGCAGGAGCGGGCGCCGGGCGTAGCCGAGGACCGCTCGAAGGTCGTGGCGATTGGGCTCGGGGTGACAACACCAGCCGGGCAGTTCGACGACTGCATCAGGACGAGGGACTTCGCCCCGCTCGACAAGAGCACCGAGTTCAAGCTCTACTGCGCGGGAGTGGGGCTCGTGCGCGAGAAGCCTGCAGACGGGCGGCTGGACCTGGTCAGCTATCGATGAGCCTCCGCACAAAGGAGCCCGCGCCTCCGGCTCTGCCGCAGTGGACGCGTGAGCGATGATCGCCGCTAGACGAAGCGTCGGGGTCGGCCTGAGCCTTGTCGTCCTGCTCGCACTGGGAGCCTGGGTTGCCGGGCGTCAGGTCCGCTCGCCGGCCCAGGTAGCCGCCGAGACCGCCGCTCCCAAGCCTGGGGCAATCACCGTGCCGGTGGAGCGGCGCGTGCTTGCGAGCGAGGTAATCGTCCGAGGGACGGTCCGCTACGGCTCGCCGCAGCCGGTCGTGCTCGCCACTTCGCAGGTCAAGCAGGGCAGCGGCGACAGCGAGATCGTCACCCAGCGGCCACGCCGGGGAACAAGCATCGCGGAGGGCACCGTCGCGATGTCGCTCTCGGGGCGCCCAGTGTTTGTCCTTGGGGGCGCGGTGCCGTCTCACCGCGACATCGGTCCCGGGAGCAGGGGCCCGGACGTCGGCCAGCTTGAGAGCGCGCTGGTGCGGCTGGGGTTTTCGCCCGGGCCCGTCGACGGCCGCTACGACGGCGAGACCGGGGCGGCGGTAGCCGCCTGGTACGAGAGCGAGGGCTGGGCGCCCTTCGGCCCGACCGACATCCAGATCGATCAGCTGCGCACCGCCAACGCCGGCGCAGCGGCGGCCCGTGACCTCCATCTTCAAGCCCGCCTGGCGATCCAGAGCGCGGCCCGCGGGGTCACGCCGGGCGAGATCGCACAAGCGCGCATGGACGTCGAGACGGCTCGGAACGGAATCGACAGCGCGGCGCTCGGACTGAGGACCGCTCGGATCAGGGCAAGCGACGCCGGGGAGGCTGCGCGGCGCACGACCGCCATCACGCTCGCGCTGAGCAGCGCGCGACGAGACAATGAGCTGGCGGCGGCGGATGTGGCGCTCAAGCAGGCGACGCTCAACAAGGCGGTTGACGCGCAGACCGAGGCGCAGCGCACCCTCGCCGAGGCGCCGCCCGACACCTCGCCGGCCGAGCGCGCTGCCCTTGAGGCCGCGGGCCGGCAGGCGGCTGACGACATCGCCGTCGCCCAACTCGATCTCCGCGCCGCCGCCAGGTCCGCCGCGGCCACGCGCGCTGCGGGTGACGATGCCGTCGCGATCGCCAGAGCCGACCGGGGCCGTGCGATCAGCAGCTCGCGAACCGCCGCCGCGAGGCTCGTGCGGGCGGAGCGGGCGCTGTCGACGGCGCGCCGCCAGGCACTGCTCGCTGCCACGCGGCTTCGGGTGCTGAGCACCCCCGGCGACACCTCGCTGCAGCGGCTCCTGAGCGAGTCGGCGGCGCGGGAGGCCCGGGAGACCGAGGCGGAGGCGGCTCGGCTGGCCGGCAGGATCGGCATCCAGGTGCCCGCGAACGAGGTGCTGTTCTTCCCGACCCTTCCGCTGCGCGTCGACTCCGTGCGTGTTCGCCGGGGCGACACCGCGGCCGGGAACGTGATGACGGTCAGCAACTCGCGCCTCGCGATCGACTCGTCGCTCTCGCTGAACGACGCCAAGCTGGTGAGGCCGGGGGCGCGAGTCACGATCGAGGAGCCGGACCTCGGCGTCCGGGCGACCGGCGTCGTGACCCAGGTCGCCGACCGTCCCGGGACGCACAAGGTCGACCCGGCGCGCGTGTACCTCGAGGTCGCGCCCGGGACGGCACCCGCTCAGCTGGTCGGGGCCTCGGTGAAGCTGACTATCGCCGTCAAGAGCACGCGGGAGGCCGTGCTCACGGTCCCCGTCAACGCATTGTCCGTCGGCGCCGACGGGAGTACGCGGGTCCAGCGCGAGGGTGTAGGCGGGCTGGCAGAGTACGTGGAGGTCGAGCCGGGGCTCGCGGCCCATGGCCTCGTCGAGGTTCGGCCGGTCAGCGACCGACTCGCGGCCGACGATCTCGTCATCGTCGGGGCCAGGGGCGCGGGCACCGCGGGGAGCGGCGTTGGGCCCTGACCCTCTCCCAAGCGCCGACCCGCTCGCGATGCACTCCGCGTCTCTCGAACAGGTGCTGAACCCGGGCGAGGGCTGGCCCGTTGTCGAGCTACGCGGGGTCGGACGCACCTACGGCAGCGATCCGCCCGTCGACGCGCTTCGCGGTGTCGATCTGACGATCGACCGTGGGGACTGGGTGGCGATCGTCGGACCGTCGGGATCGGGCAAGTCCACTCTGCTGAACATCCTCGGCTGCCTCGATCACCCGACGGTCGGGACCTACCTCATCGACGGCCTGGACGTAAGCCGGCTCAGCGAAGGCGAGCTCACAGCTGTGCGAGCGCGACGCATCGGCTTCGTCTTCCAGAGCTTCCACCTGCTCAGGCACCGCACGGCGGTCGAGAACGTGACGCTCGCCGAGCTCTACGCCGGCGGCACGCGGGTGGGACGGCGCGAGCGCGCCGTCACCGCCCTCGAGCGGGTCGGGATGGGGCAGCGCCGTGACTTTCTGCCCACGAAGCTCTCGGGTGGAGAGCAGCAGCGCGTGGCGATCGCCCGGGCGCTGCTGGCGTCGCCCAGCCTGCTCCTTTGCGACGAGCCGACGGGCAACCTCGATTCCGCGAACACGGAATCCCTGCTGCTGCTCTTCGACGCGCTCGCCCGGCAGGGGCTCACGCTCGTCGTCGTGACCCACGACGAGGCGGTAGCCGCGACAGCAAGGCGGGTGGTGCGCCTGGTTGACGGGCGCATCGTGGACGGGGACATCGAGGAGATGGACGAATGACCCCGGTGCCTCCGCCGCCTCCGCGCCTGCCGCCGCGCGACCTTCTGCGGGAGGCCGCCGCAGGGCTGTTGGCGCGACCGGGCCGGGTGGCGCTGACCGTGCTTGGGACCGTCATCGGCGTCGGCGCCCTCGTGGCCACGATCGGGCTGTCGAAGACCGCCGGCAATCAGATCGTCGGGCGCTTCAGCGAGGTCGCCGCCACAGATGTCGTCGTCACGCCCGTGCCCGGGGCACTCGGCGGGAATGCGGCCAGCGAGGCGATCCCCTGGGACGCGGAGACCCGGTTGCGTCGCCTGAACGGAGTCGCTGAGGCGGGAACCCTCTCCGACGTCGCCGTGCGGGGGGCGCTCGTGCGATCGGTCCCTATCAACGATCCGCTTGGCCAGACCGACGTGCAGCTGCCGGTCAAGGCGGCGTCCCCGGGGCTGTGGCGTGCTGTGCGCGCCCAGCTCACGGCCGGCCGTTTCCCCGACGCCGGGCATTCGGCGCGGGCCGACCGTACGGCCGTGCTGGGTGCGAACGCCGCCCGGAGGCTCGGCATCACGAACGTCGACCAGCAGCCGGCGATCTTCATTGGCGACCGGCTGTATCAGGTCAGCGGCCTGGTCGCGAGCGTCGAGCGCCAGCCCGCGCTGATCGGCTCGGTCACCATCCCGAACGGCACCGCGCGCCGGGAGTTCGGGCTGGCCGCGCCCGCTTCGGTGCAGGTGGAGACCGACATCGGCGCCGTCGAGGTCGTCGCCCGCCAAGCGCCGAAGGCGCTGAGTCCGACCGACCCTGCGCTGTTGCGGGTGGCCGCTCCGCCGGATCCCAAGACGCTCCGTGCCGGAGTGGAGAACGACCTGAACGCCCTCTTCCTGCTGCTCGGCGGCGTGTCGCTGCTAGTGGGCGCGCTCGGCATCGCGAACGTCACCCTCGTCTCGGTGCTCGAGCGGGTGGGCGAGATCGGCCTGCGACGAGCGCTGGGGGCGGCTCGCCGGCACATCGCGGCGCAGTTCCTGGTCGAGAGTGCGGTGATGGGGCTCCTGGGCGGAATCGTGGGGGCGAGCCTCGGCATCCTCGTGGTCGTCGCCGTCTCCGCCAGCCGGACCTGGACCCCTGTGCTGGATCCGTGGGTGCCCTTAGCCGCACCACTAGCCGGCGCGCTGATCGGGCTGCTCTCGGGCGCCTACCCGTCCTTGCGAGCCGCCGTTATGGAACCCGTCGAGGCCCTTCGATCGGGGACCTCGTGATCCCACGAAAGGACTGGACCGCATGACCCACGCGCGCCGTCATCTACCGTCGCTGACCGCCGCGGTGATAGCCATGATCCTGTTCTTCGGCTGTGGTGGCGACGATCCGGCCGCCCCGGACACTCCGGTCGAGCTCGAGGACCAGCTGGGATTCAGCGAAAGCGGGGTCGTCGAACGACAAAGCCGCGTCGAGGGGCGCATCCGCGACTGTATGAAGGCGCAGGGCTTCGACTACGTGCCCTTGGACCCGCTCGCCCAGCGCGCGGCGCTCACTGGGAATGCGCGCATGTCCGACGAGGAGTTTCTCGACCAGTTCGGGTACGGCATCAGCACGCTATTCGGGCGCGGCACCGTCGAGTCGGACCCCAACCAGCGGCTCCGCAGAACCCTCGGCGTCGCCGACAGGGCGGCCTACGATCGGGCACTCTGGGGCGACAATCCCGGTCTCACGTTCGCGGAGGCGATAGACAACGACGCCGCGACCGAGCTCGGCGGCTGCACGAAAAAGGCGACCGAGGTGATCTTCGGCGGAGCGGCGGTGCTGGCGACGCTCCAGGGAAAGTTCGACGAACTTGAGGAGCGGATCAACCAGGACCAGCGGATGGTGAGAGCCGTGGAGAGCTGGTCCGCCTGCATGCAGGAGCGGGGCTACCGTTACGACGAGCCCGAGCAGATCGACATGGACGTGCTGAAGCGCTTC
>CAWEZC010000009.1:0-132398 GCA_963813495.1 uncultured Thermoleophilaceae bacterium | reverse complement strand
GGGCCACAACCGAGTGCGGCCTCGGGTCAAGAAGGCGAGCTACTTCGGCTTCTCGTTCGGCGGCATCGTCACGGCCAACCTGGCAAACCGGTACAGGTCGCTGCACCTACCGAAGCCGAGGGCGATCTTTCTCGACGACCCCCATGACGGTGGCTTGACGGGCAACAACGAGCCCGCGCTCGACGACGATTTAGGAGGCATTCCCTCTTCGACGCTCTTTCAGTGCCACTCTGGTCAAGACGGCGTCATCAGTGGAACGACCGACAAGGGTGAGTCGCAGGCCGACGGCAGTTGCAACAGCGTTTTCCCGAAACTGACAAGCATCCCGGCGAAGAACAAGGATCTCGTGCTGACGCACACGCACAGCCACGGCAAGCCCACATTGTCTTCCAGCCACGGGGTGTGCGCATCGGGATCCGATCCCGGCGGCGGCGGCTTTGGACCGGCCAACGCCTACGACTGGAACTTCTGCTGGAAGGTCTGGGACGCGCTGCGCAGCTGCGCGCTCGAGGGCCACTACTGCCGCTACGCACTCGGCAACACGCCCCAACACCGCTCCAACGGCAGGTGGAGCGACGGTGTGCGGGTCACCGCGCTGACGATTCAGGACGCGGCGCCGATCCGCCCCTGATTGAGTGCTGATGACAACGGCCGGAATCCGCTCAGGGTCTGCGAGGTTCCGCCCCGACCCCATGCCTGCGCGGCTTCGTCGCGGTGGGGCCGCGGCCTCGAGCGCTAGCTCCCTTCTGCGCTCGTCATGAGCGGCCGCCCGCGCTCATCCGATGCGGATGAGCTTCTTGTTCACGAACTCGTCGGCACCGTAGGTGCCGAGTTCGCGGCCGAAGCCGGATCGCTTGGTGCCGCCAAACGGCAGCTCGGCTCCGTCGGCTCCGACGATGTTCACGTAGACCATGCCGGCGTCGATCTGGTTGGCCACGCGCTCGGCCTGCTCGGGGTCGGTCGACATCACGTACGAGCCCAGCCCAAAGGGCGTGTCGTTCGCAAGCTTGACCGCCTCCTCCTCGGAGGACACGCGGTAGACCTGCGCGACCGGGCCGAACAGCTCCTCGCGGTAAGCGTCGTTGTTGGGGCCGATGTCGGTCAGTACGGTTGGCTCGAAGAAATTGCCCTCGCGCCCCCCGCCGACGACCACCTTCGCGCCCTGGTCGATCGCACGCTTGACCTGGTCCTCGAGCCGGTCGGCCGCGGCAGTCGACGACAGCGGACCGATCTCGCTGTCGGACGATGCCGGGTCGCCCGGCTTGACGGCCGTCAGCGCGGCGGTGAACTTCTCGAGGAACGGCTCGTATAGGTCGTCGACCACGATGAACCGCTTGGCCGCGTTGCATGACTGCCCGGTGTTGTCGAGGCGCGCGGAGGCGGCGTCCTCGACGGTCTTGTCGAGGTCGTCGGTCCCGAGCACTATGAACGGATCGGACCCACCCATCTCGAGCACGACCTTCTTCAGGTTGCGGCCCGCGATCTCCGCCACCGCGGCTCCGGCGCGCTCCGATCCGGTCACTGAGACGCCGCGCACGCGCGGATCGGCGATCACCCACTCGATCTGCTCGTTTGTCGCGTAGACGTTCTCGTACGCGCCTTCAGGGAAGCCAGCCTCGGCGAATAGCTTCTGCATCGCCTCCGCCGACTCCGGGCACTGCGGCGCGTGCTTCAAGACAATCGTGTTCCCGATCACCAGGTTCGGACCGGCGAAGCGGGCCACCTGGTAGTAAGGGAAGTTCCACGGCATGATCCCGAGCAGGACGCCAAACGAGCTGCGACGGACCACCGCGGATCCGTCGCCGGCGAGCAGCTTGATCGGCTCATCCGCCATCAGCTGCTCGGCGTTGTCTGCGTAGAAGCCGTAGATGTCGCCGACGAAGTCGACCTCGCCGAGCGCCTGCTCGATCGGCTTGCCCATCTCGCGGACGATGATCTCGGCCAGCTCCTGGCGCCGCTCGACGTGCAGCTCGCCGACGCGGCGCACCAGGTCGGCGCGCTCGGCGACGGTCGACGAGGCCGACCACCTCCGGTGGACTTCGTCGGCACGACCGATCGCGGCGCGAAGATCGTCGTCGCTGCTGGTGGGGTACTCCTTGACCTTCTCACCCGTGGCCGGATCGACGACTGCGTACATGCTCATCTGGTTTCTCCCATGGTGTCCGTAACATACGGGCTCGCGAGGTAGGCGTCAGCCGAAACCTTCTCGACCGCCGGCTGAACGCATTCGGGCCTTCTCGGGTTCCCTCGACGATCCTGGACGCAGATAGATGTCTCATCGACGGGCTTCGTCATCGGTACGCCGGGCAGCGGGAGCCTGCAGGACCTAGCGCGACTCGCTCTCCAGCCGCGTGAGGTACTTGTGCTCCCGGGCCTGTGGAGGCCCAGTCCCGGTCGGTGGTGAGGGCGTTCCGCTGCCCCGGGGCACCCTGACGATCACCTTCACCTCAACGCCACCTGACGTGAAACAACGAAGCGATTGGAAGGTCGTGAAGGGCCTCGGCAGCTTTGAGGAACTCAGCGGCGGGGGCCGGATGAGGGGAGTGCTCGAGTCGAAAGTCGGGGGGGGCCGCGAGACCTTCACCGGGACGGTCACCCGATAGGCAGGCGTACGACCCACTACCCGGCCTGCACATCCCGACAACGGGCACACGCGCTGCCTTCGCCAGCACCGTCGCGTGCATGGAAGGCGGCAGTGGCGCCATCGCCGCGCGCTGTCGCACGGACGACCAGCGGGAGTGAGCGGGCTGGCTCCCGCTTTGCATGGAAACCAGCAGTCCGCTCGGCGCGACCTCGACTTGTGCAAGCAGGCAGAAGCAGCAGTGGGGCGGTTGCACGCCGAAGCGCCTCCGATGAATCAGTCTGCAGGCGTGAGCCCGGCGGTGCCGAGGGCCGCGTTAGGATCGGCTGGTGGCCAAGCCTCCGCCCCCGGCGTCGTCGCCGTTCTGGACGCTGTTCAACGCTTTCGGCCGCTTGCAGGTGCGACTGATGCACCTGACCCGCGGGCGCTTCGGCGGCAAGCTGATGGGGGTCCCGGTGCTTGTCCTGCACAATCGCGGGCGCAGGAGTGGGCAGGCGCGTGAAACGCCGCTCATGTATCTCGAGGACGGCGCCGACGTCGTCGTGGTCGGCTCGAAGGGCGGGACCGACACGCACCCCGCCTGGTTTCACAACCTGATGGCCATGTCCGAGACCGAGGTCGAGGTGGGAGGTGTGCGTCGGCGAGTCAGGCCGAGACTGGCGAACGCCGAAGAGCGCGCCCGTCTGTGGCCGAGGCTCGTCGAGCTTTACCCCCCGTATGAGGAGTACCAAAGCTTCACGAGCCGGGAGATCCCGGTCGTCGTGCTCAAGCCCGCCGGCTAGCCCCCAGACGCGCAGACGGCCCTCTAAGCGATTCTCGCGCACACTCAGAGGACCAGTCCTGGCGGTTTCCGGCGAAGGGTCGAGGGAGTCCCTCCCCTGATGAACCCTGTTGCCCCTCGCGTCGCGCGCCTGCTTTGCATGGAATGCGGAAGCGGTCTAGGCGGGGGCCGTCCTCGCTCGCAGCGGGCATGTGCTGAGGCGCAGGCGCACAGCGGTGGCTGGCCGCCCTCGTATCACCCGCATCGGGTGATGCTCGCCTCGGAGCCGTATGAGAGGCTCCCCGAGTCCGTCGAGCGAACGAAGGAGCGCCGCTATGGCCGTCACGGCCACCAGCCGCCCGTTCCGGATCGAGGTTCCGGAGGAGCAGCTCGCTGAGCTGCGCCGTCGACTCGTCGCGACGCGCTGGCCCTCCAGTGAGCTCGTCGCCGATCGGTCGCAGGGCGTGCAACTGGCGACGATCCAGGCGCTCGCCCGCTACTGGGCCACGGACTACGACTTGGGACGGGTCGAAGCGAAGCTGAACGCACTCCCGCAGTTCACGACGGAGATCGACGGCGTGAACATCCACTTCATCCACGTGCGCTCGCGGCACGAAAACGCGCTGCCGCTGATCATGACGCACGGCTGGCCGGGCTCCGTCATGGAGATGATCGACTCCGTCGGCCCGCTGGCGGACCCGACCGCGCACGGCGGCAGCGCCGAGGATGCCTTCCACCTCGTGCTGCCCTCCCTGCCCGGGTACGGCTTCTCGGGCGAGCCGGTCGACGTCGGCTGGGACCTGGGCCGGACTGCACGAGCCTGGGCGGAGCTCATGCGCCGCCTCGGCTACACCCGCTACGTGGCCCAGGGCGGCGACGTGGGCGCTGGCGTCACCGACGCGATGGGCCGCCAGGCACTCGAGGGGCTGATCGGCATCCACACGAACCTGCTCGTGCCGGCGCTTGGCGGCGCCATGCCGACGGACACCGACGAGGAACGCGCCGCGGCCGCGCAGATCGCCACTTTCCAGCAGTCCGGAAACGGCTACTTCGTCGAGATGGCCACCCGGCCGCAGACGATCGGCTACGCCCTGCTGGATTCACCCGTCGCCCTCGCGGCCTGGATGGTCGATCACGACACGGACAGTTACTACAAGATCTCCGGCGCCTTCGTCGACGGGCAGCCCTCGGGCAACCTCACCCGGGACAACGTCCTGGACAACATCACGGTGTACTGGCTGACCGGCACCGGCGCCTCCGCGGCCCGGTCGTACTGGGAGGCCTACGGGCCGGACGCACCGGCCGCGGGCCGCGAGCCTCTGCCGCCGCCGTCGATCCCGGTCGGGTTCACCACCTTCCCCGGCGAGATCTGGTGGACTCCGCGCAGCTGGGCCGAGACGGCCTATCCCAACCTCACCTACTTCAACGAGGTCGACAGGGGCGGCCACTTCGCCGCGTGGGAGGAGCCGGAGCTCTTCTCCGAGGAACTACGCGCCGCGTTCGCGTCGGTTCGCTGAATGCCCAAGTCCCCCACCCAAGGAGGTCCTCATGACTACCACCAGCATGCTGCCTGACGTCGGGATCGAGCTTCGGGAGGGCTACGCCGAAGTCGGCGACGTGAGGCTCCATTACGTCGAGGCCGGCGACGGGCCGCTGGTCGTCCTGCTGCACGGCTTCCCGGAGTTCTGGTACGGCTGGCGGCTGCAGATCGCGCCGCTCGCGGCGGCCGGTTTCCGCGTGGTCGCACCCGACCTGCGCGGCTACAACCTGTCGTCGAAGCCCGACGGCCTCGCGGCTTACACCGCCGGCAAGCTGGCCGCCGACGTGCGCGATCTCATCCGCGAACGCGGCGCCGAGTCCGCGCGGGTGGTCGGCCACGACTGGGGCGGAACCGCCGCCTGGGCTGCGGCGATGAACCACCCCGAGGTGGTGGACCGTCTGGCCATCCTCAACGCGGCCCATCCGCGCAAGCTCAACGAGGGACTGCGCCACCCCGGCCAGCTCGCGCGGTCCTGGTACTTCTTCTACTTCGCGCTCCCAGAGCTGCCCGAGCACCACGTGCGCGCGAAGGACTGGGAGTTCTTCCAGCACTTCCTGCGCGACGCCCAGCCGCCGTACGCGAAGGAGGAGACCGATCGCTATATCGAGGCGTGGTCGCAGCCAGGCGCCGCGGCCGCGATGATCGACTACTACCGTGCCGCGGTGCGACCGCCGAAGGGCACCAAGACGGAGCTCCAGCCGATCTCGGCGCCGACCCTGGTCATCTGGGGCCAGAAGGATCGCTACCTCGGCCCGGATCTCGCCGAGCCCCACCACGAGGACGTCCCCAACCTCGACCGCGTCGAGCGCCTGCCCGACGCGTCGCACTGGGTCCACCACGACGAGCCCGAGCGCGTCACACAACTGCTCGTCGACTTCTTCGCCCCCGCCCGCCCAACCTAACACCGCCGAACGTCGACGGCGTCTGGCGAACAGGCTTAGCAGCGATGGGACGGACGCGCGGCTAGCTCGGATGCACTGCCGCTTTGGACGAAACGCAGTAGCCGCGCGGGCCGTGGCTCCTCGCGGTGGTCATCCGCACTATTGGCCCTCGCGACTTAGCGCCGCCCTGCTCCTCAGGCGAGAGGCCAATGGGCCGAAAACCCTCCCTTTCGCGTACCCATTCTGAGGTACGCTCGCCCGAGAGACGCAAGCCCCGCCGCCAAGCCACGCTTTCCATACCTAGGAGGGAGCGATGAGGCACTCACGCGCGCTGCGGCTCAGCGCGATTCTGGCGCTAGCTGCAACCGCTGCAGTCATGCTCGCCACGGCTGCCAGCGCCAAGCAGATCTTTCGGGAGACGATTCATGAGGAGGACACGTTCGTCCTCAATAACTTCTGCGGTGTCGAGGGACTGACCGTGGAAGACGCGTCCGTCCTAGACGCTCGCGTCCAAGCGGTTCCACACGGACGGAATCGTCTGGCCTACTTCCTCGAACACGGCAAAGCGACAGACGTGTATACGAACACGGCAAACGACAAGTCCGTCACTGCTGTCACGAATTTCATTGAGAAGGACTTGCACGTTACGGACAACGGCGACGGCACGCTGACGATCATGAACCTTTCCACCGGTAACGGCGTGGTCTACGGAGAGGACGGCAAGGCGATCGCCAGGAACCCGGGTCAGGTCCGGTTCATGTTCATCGTCGATCACGGCGGCACGCCGGCCGACCCCTCCGACGACGTGTTTCTCGAAGACCTGGGGATGGTCAAAGGCTCAACCGGGCGGAGCGACGACTTCTGCGAAGCCGTGGTGCCAGCGCTGAGCTGATGTGAAGTTAGGCGGGCGGGCTACTTCGGTCCGCCCGCTTGGCGGGTCGCTTGGTCATCCGTACTTTCGACTGGCCCCTGCTCCTGCTTTGCATGGAAACCAGCAGTCCGTTCTGAGCAGCCCGGACTCGCGCTGCCAGGCGAAAGCACTAGCGAGCCGGCGGCTCTGACTCTTCGCTCCTACCACGCGGAAGCGGAAGCCAGTCCGCATCGCCTGGCCGGTCACGGGCGGCTGGCTGGCGGCGCGGTGGAACTCCATCGACGGTCGCCGTGCCCGCAGGATCTGTGAGCGCCTAGAGCGCGAGCATCGCCGCCGCGACCTCACCGGCGGCCGCATCGGGGATCGCCGTCGCGGCGCGTTCGAGCACCAGCAGCCGCGCATCAGGGATCTCGCGCGCGAGCGCTTCGCCGTTGCCGACGGGGAAGAACGGATCGCGGCGACCGTGCACCACGAGCGCCGGGTTCGCGAGCTCGGACAGGCGCTCGCGCCAGCGCGGCTTGCAGTTGAGCTTGGAGAACACCATGCCCATCTGGTTGGCCATTTGCACCGCGGGCTCCGTCCCCGGCGTTCGGTCCCAGATGCGCCCGGCGGTCGCGCGCGCGGCGGCAGGGTCGTCGCCGAGGATCTCCGCCCCGCCGGCAGCGAACTCCGCCACCGCGGCGCGGTCGGACCAGTCGGGCATCGAGCGCGAGAACAGCCGGTCCATCATCGCCGCGTCATGGTCGGGCAGGTCCTTGTCGACTCGGCCTGGAGCGACGGGGCGCGTACCGGCGAGGGTGAGCGCCGAGAACGCATCCGGGTGGTCAAGCGCAGCGACCTGGGCGACCATCCCGCCCACGCCGATGCCCGCCAGGTGCGCCGGCCGGTGGTCGAGCTCGCGGGCGAGCGCCGCGGCGTCGGCTACGAGATCGCGCAGCGTGTACGCCGGCGCCTTGGGATCGACGGTGGTAGACGCGCCGGAATCGCGCAGGTCGTACCGCACGACGTGGCGCCCGCCGCGCGCGAGCGCCTCGCAGAGCGCGTCTGGCCAGGAGAGCATGGTCGTGGCGCCCGCGAGCAGGACGAGCGGCGCCGCCGCGTCGCCGAAGTTCTCGACCCCGAGCGTGACGCCGTTTGCATCAACCGTCGCCATCGCGCTCACTCGACGAACTGGTAGTCGGTCGCGATCCGGCCGTCGGCGGCGAGGACCACGAACTCGAGGCCGGCGCCGAGCACCTCGCCATCCGGTGAGACCCCTTCCCACCGCCAGGTCACCACATCCCCGAGGCGCTTCGCGCCGTCCCGCGTCCGAAAGGCCATCTGGCCGGTCGCCACGAAATCCTCGTAGGCCGAGGTCACCCTGGCTTCGAGCTCGGCGTGGCCGCGCACCTGCCAGGTCGGGTTGACGGCCCGCTCAGCGGCGGCCTCGTAAACCTCCTGCGTGGGCTGGAGGATGTGGATCGCATCCTCGCTCCAGACATCGGCGATCGCCGTGCGGCGGCGATCGCCATCCGGCTCCATCCAGACCGCCGTGTAGCGCTCGGCGAGCTCGTTCGGATCATTGACGTTCATTCGAACCTCCACTGGGTTGCTTCGCCGTGAACGGTCCCGGAAGAACGGCCGCGCGTCCATTACCTCGCGTGTAACGCCGGCCGGCTTTACACGCCGGGTAATGGAACCTGAGCGGACGCCCCGCTAACGTCGATCGGGTGGTCGCCCAGACCGAGCAGGAGCCCCGGACCGCGGGCGAGTTGATCCGCTTTTGGCGCAGGCGACGTGGCCTCAGCCAACTCGAGCTGTCCCTGGACGCCAACGTCTCGACCAAGCACCTGAGCTTCGTCGAGACCGGCCGGTCCAGCCCGAGTCGCCAGCTCCTCGTCCACCTGGCCCAGCACCTCGACCTACCGATCGCCGAGCGCAACCGCCTACTGCTCGCTGGGGGCTTCGCTCCGCCCTATCTGGAGCAGGCGTATGACGGCGAGATGATGCGGCCGCTGCGCGAGTCACTCAGCCGGCTGCTGGAAGCCCACGAGCCGAACCCGGCGTTGATCGTCGACGGTCTCTGGAACCTGATCGAGGCCAATCGGGCAGCGTCGCTCCTCTGGGACGGGGTCGATCCGGAGCTCCTCGAGCCCCCGATCAACATGCTCCGCCTCGGCGTTCACCCCGGCGGCCTGCCGAAGGTCTCGTCGATGACCGCGGCCTGCAACGCGCCCCTGATCACGAAACTGAGGCGAAAGAGCCGGGAGGACGCCGACCCGGCGCTCGCCGAGCTGATCGAGGATGTGGAGGTCTATCTCCCGGACGATCCACCGACCAGCCCGGCGACTCAGCCCGTCGTGTCGCTGGACCTGCGCACACCGGTCGGCGAGGTCAGCCTCTTCACCGTGATCGCCACCCTCGGGGCGCCGCTGGAGGTCTCGGCGGCAAACCTCGCGATCGAGACCTTCGTGCCAATGGACGCCAGAAGCGCGGCGCGGCTTGGCGCACTCAGTGCCAAGGCGCAAGGAGAATGACCGCGCTCCACCGATGTGACCGGGGTCACCCGATCGTACCTCTCGCAGTCCTCGAGCGGGACCCCATCGCCTGGGGCGGCGTCCCGGCGGCCCGGCACTCCTGCCCTGCGCGATGAGCGGCACGAGGCGATTGCCGTCTCAGAGTGGCGGCGATGTGCTGACGGGAATCATGGGCGCGCGGCGGGCATGGACGGTTTCGATGATCTCGGCGTTGTCGATGCCCTGCTGCCGGCGTCGCTCAGCAGCCGGTCCTTGAGTGCATGCCACTCGACGACTCAGAGAGCGCCGGCGTGATGCCTCAGACGGTGCGGGGGTCGCCATGGCTCGCGCTCGTGCGTGAGCCAGACGAGCTCGGGGTCCAGCGCAAGGACCCGCTGCCGGCCTTCGGTGGGCGGCTCGTCGAACTCGCCGAACCACACCGCCACGTCGCCGCCGACGATGACCGGGCGCCCGCCAGTCTCGACGACGACCATCTGCATGCCGGGTGTGTGGCCCGGCGCCGGGACGAGTCGGAGCCCGGGCAGCAGCTCGTGCTCGCCGTCGACCGGCACGTACTGCAGGCCGGGCGCCTCGACCCACTCGCGAATGGTGTAGTCGTCCTTGCTGCGCGCGTCGTCGAGCTCCCGACGCTGGACATAGATCGGCTTGCCGGCGAAGAGGTGGTTGCCGCCGCAGTGGTCGGCGTGCAGGTGTGTGTTGACGACGATGTCGATGCCGGCGAGATCGAAGTCCTGCTCGCTCAGCGGCTGGAGGCGGGGATCCATGTCGGCCATCGCCGGGTGCAGCTCCGTCATGCCGGTGTCGACCAGCACGCGCGCATCGGGATGGTCGATCACGTGCACGTAGACCGGCATCCGCTCGCCCTCGACGGAAAGGTCGGCAACGAAGACTGGCGTGATGGTGATCGAGGTAGGGGCGTTCATCGAGTACCGACCGCCGCGCTGAGCGTGGCCGGCAGGTCGAAGTGCTCGAACACCGCGCCGTCGAAGGTGACGATCTCGGTGACGACCCCGTCCTGCACCCGCAGGACGTCGATCGCCAGCGGTTTGTACGCGGCGTCTCCCGGCTTGCGCACGTAGCCCGCGACGGCGGGCTGACCGTTGGCGCGGGTGACCACGCACCGCATGCTGCCGAACGCCTCCGATCCGAACCCGCCGTCGATCCAGCCCTGCACGACCGTGCTTCGGCCGGTCCAGACGCCGGGCGTCGGCGGCATCGAGAAGCGGACGTCCTCGTGCATGAGCGCGGCCAGGCCCTCGGCGTCGGCGCGCTCGCTGCACTCCACGTAGCTGGCGAGCAGCTCCCGCTCGGCGGCGGTCGGCTCGGCGACGTGTCGCCACGCCTCGCGGTCCTCGGGCAGCCTCTCCCGCAACCCAGCCCGCGCGCGCTGCAGCGCGGAGTTCACCGACGCCACTGTCGTCTCGAGCAGCCGCGCGGTCTCCTTCGCCGAGCAGCCGAGGACGTCGCGCAGCACGAGCACGGCCCGCGGCAGCGGCGCGAGGTGCTGGATCGCGGCGATGAACGCCAGCTCGACGGTCTCCTTGGCG
Source organism: uncultured Thermoleophilaceae bacterium (assembly GCA_963813495.1). Lineage (GTDB taxonomy): Bacteria > Actinomycetota > Thermoleophilia > Solirubrobacterales > Thermoleophilaceae > JACVRW01. The sequence goes on along the minus strand of CAWEZC010000009.1, from coordinate 121,702 downwards.
AGCGCCACGTCCTCCGGGCCCTCGCGCCGGTCGGGCAGCTGCTCGAGGAGCTCGTCGGGATAGGGCTGCAGCCACGCGACCTCGCCGCTCGCGCTCGGCCGCCGCGGGCGCTTGTCGAGCGCGTCGAGGCAGGCGTTCGTCGCGATCCGGTACAGCCACGCGCGAACCGACGCGCGGCCCTCGTACGTCTCGCGCCGGCGCCACGCGCGCAGGAACGCCTCCTGAACGAGGTCCTCGGCCTCCTCGAACGACCCGAGCAGGCGGTAGCAGTGGACGTGCAACTCGCGGCGGTGCGGCTCGACGCGGGCGCCGAAGGCCTGCTCGTCGAGCGGCCGGAGGTCGTCGGTGATGGAGCTCATAGTGTGTGTGACGGCGGGCGGCCCAAAAGCTCATCACCCGGCGCCATGCAGCGTCTCGAGGAGCGGTGCCGCAATCGAGGGTGCTTCATTGCGCAGAGCTCCACAGCACGACCCTCCGGTGCGTCGGCGCAGCGACACCATCATGGGCCGAGCATTGCAGGCCAGGCCGTCCGTCCGACAGCCGCTGCCGTGTTGACGCGCAGATCTGCTCGCCTCGTCGCTATCGCATTCCATGCGCGGGGGGCCGTGCCGCCTCGAGTGCTGCTTTGCGCGAAAAGCAGCAGTGCGTTTGCCTCACGTGGCGGCGCGAGCGCGCTCGTCAGGGCGCTCAGCCGACGACCTCCTTCAGGCCCTCTGCGACGATGAGTCGCGCGGCGGCCTCGACCAGAGCGAGGTGCGAGAAGGCCTGCGGGAAGTTCCCGAGGTGTCTGCCGGTCTCGGCGTCGAACTCCTCCGCATACAGCCCCAGCGGGGATGCGGCCTTCACGAGGCGCTCCATCAGATGTCTTGCCCGTTGGGGCTCGCCGATGATCGCCAGCGCCGATACGAGCCAGAAGGAGCAGATGAGAAAGCTCCCCTCCTTGCCGGATAGTCCGTCGTCGGTCTGTTCGGTGCGGTAGCGCAACACGTAGCCCTGTTCGCTCAGCTCGTCTTCGACGGCCAGGACGGTGGCACGCAGTCGTGCGTCGTCGGGCGGCAGGAATCCGAAAATCCCCGCGAGCAGCGTGGAGGCGTCGAGCGCGTCGGTGTCGTAGTGCTGGCGCAGCACGCCGCGACTGTCGACCCCGTGCTTGAGGATGTCCGACTTGATCTCCGCGGCAGTCTGTGCCCAGCTGGCCGAGAGCGCAGCTTCTCCGCTGATGTTCGCGAGACGCGCTGCGCGATCGAGCGCGACCCAGCACATCAGCTTCGATGAGACGTAGTGCTGCGGCTCGCCGCGCGCCTCCCAGATGCCCTGGTCCGGTTTACGCCACACCGCTGTCGCGCACTCGACCTGCGCCTGCACGAGCGGCCACAGGCGGCCCGGAATGCGCTGGCTTCGGCGGCTGTGGAGTAGGACGGAGTCGAGGGCGGCACCGAAGACGTCGTTTTGCCGCTGGTCGAAGGCGCCGTTGCCGATCCGGACGGGCTGTGCGCCGCCGTAGCCGGATAGGTCCTCGCGCACCGACTCGGTCAAATCGCGGCGACCGTCGATCCCGTACATGATCTGGAGACCGCCGTCGTCGTTGCGGTCGAGGTCGGCCATGAACTGCATGAACTCGTCGGCCTCCCAATCCAGGAGCAGGAAGTGCAGCGCACGTAGTAGGAAGGTCGAGTCGCGGAGCCAGGTGTAGCGGTAGTCCCAGTTCCGCTCGCCGGCGGGTGTCTCGGGCAGCGACGTGGTGAGCGCCGCGACCGTCGCCCCGGTCGGCATGTACGTGAGGCCCTTGATCGTCAGCGCCGACCGCTGGATCATCGGGCCGAGCTCGTGGTCAGGGATCGCGGCGCGGGCGAGCCAGTCGCGCCAGAAGCGCGTGGTCGCGTCGAGCTGATCGCCGGCCTCGTCGGCGGTGGACGGAACGAGCGCTTCGTCGCTCCAGGCTAGTGCGCAGTAGACCGTCTCACCGGCGCGCAGGACGTGGCGGGCCCGAGCCCGGCCGGCCTCGATGCCCACGAGCATGTCGGTCTGGAGCCGGAGTGCCTGGTCACCGCCGGTCGCGTCCGCTCGATGCCTATCCGGGCTCAGCGCCCACTCGCCGGGAACGCGCCCATAGTCGAACGCGGGCTCGCACACGAGATCGATCTCCACACTGCCGTCGATGCATTTGGCGGTCCGCACGAGCGCGTGATCGGCGTCCTCGTCGGATGGCGGTCTCGTGTGCGGTGTAACCGTGTCCTCGCCACGGCGCGGTCCCATCGCGAGCGCGTCGCGGACGACCACCCAGCCCGTCGGGGTCTTCCAGGAAGTGACAAGTGTGTTGGTCCCGGGCTCATAGATCCTGTCGCTGGGGACGTTGATCCCGAACGGGGCGAACCTGAAGCCGCCCGCGCCCCGGTCGAGCAGGGCGCCGAACACGCTGGGCGAGTCGAACCGGGGGACGCACAGCCAGTCGACCGTGCCGTCCGGGGCCACGAGCGCGCCCGTGTGGCAGTTGGACAGGAAGGCATAGTTGGCGATCGGAGTGAACGGGGAAGGCGCTATCGCAGTATCCGGCACCGAGGCGTCCGCGTGGGGCTTGTCCACCGTGTTGCTCACCCCGCGTAACCCCTCGCCGCGATGCGATCGGTGAGCCACTCGATCAGCCGCGTGGGCGAGTCGTACGTCATCGCGCGCGTGATCTGCGCAACTGCCGGAGGTGCCGTGGTTGTCGCGGTATCCATGCCCGCAGTATGAGCGCGAGCTGGGTGAGCGGTCGTCACACATCTCATGTGATCCGACGCCGCAACCCTCCTGCGGCGACCCCACTCTTATGAGTCGTGAACGAGGTCCCGACCGGGCTCGCCGCCGGCGACAGAGAACGGGTTGCCGCACTGCGGGCTGAGAGGCGCGTCTTCTGGCTCGACGCCTCGCTCAGCGAGAAGAGCCGCGACGAGCTGGTCGACACGCTCGTGGTACCCGAGCGCGCGCTCGAAGGTCGGTCGCGCGTCCGCGCGGACGCGCAGTCCGTCGACTTCGCGCTTCGTTGCTAGGTCGCGATGGAGCGCCCGGCCGACAGGGGCGCGTACCGACGCAGACCCATCGAGGTCCGCGTCGTTGTCACCAGCGAGGTGGGAGCTCATCGTCATCCCAGGCTCTGCGCGCCGAAGCGCTCGATGGCGACGAACAAGGTGAGGGCGAGGAGGATGATCGGCACGGCGAGGCGGTCAGTCTCGCCCATGCGCACGTGCGTGACGATCGCCCCGATCATGGTCAGCGCGAGACCCACCGCTGCGAGCGGGATGAGAAGCGGCGCGACGCCCAAGGCGCCCGGCAGGACCAAGCCGAGCGCGCCCAGTACCTCGAGGAGGCCGACGGTGCGGAACTCCACATCGGTCACGTCGGCGGCCCAGCCCATCGGGCCCGCCGCGAGCTGTGCGCGCGGCTGCGTGAGCTTGGTCAAGCCGGTGGCGAAAAAGATTGCTGCGAGGAGCAGCTGTGTTGTCCAAAGTGCGGTTTCCATGGCCTGGACGATCGGTGCGAGCCGGACGACCTGTCATCACAAGCTTTGCGTGATCGTCGCGCGGGTCATCGGCTGATCGGGATGCGCACGCGCAGCGCTCTCGGCCGCACGCTGAAGTCAATGGTGGGCCCGAGCTGAATCGCCTCTCCGTCCAGGCCCGCGGCCACCGCATCGCCGGCGGTCACGTCCAGGGAGCGCGCGGCCCATCCGCGGCCGGGAGGCCCGGGGGGACCGCCCGGCCTGTAGAGAACGAGGACTCCGAGTTGCCCCCTGTCGAGCGCCGGGCGAAGTCCGCCCCTGCGCCGACGCCGACGTGCGTAGGGGTTGTTCGACACCAGGACCACCGCGGGGTTGGTGTGGACGACACCGAGGTCGTCGACAAGGCGCACGCCGGGCAGCTCCGCGCTCGGACCCAACACCTCGGCCGCGGTCTCGAAGAGCGTGCGCCCCTTCGCATCGCGATAGCTCTCCCGCTGCACAGCCGCCCCGTACACGCCAAGCGACACATTGTTGAGAAATGGGCGCCCGTTCACGTCGCCGAGGTCGATGGACCCCTCGAGCGCATGAGTGAACGCGTCGAGCGCCCCGACGAGGTGATTCGGGTCCAGGCCCAGGTCGCGGGCGAAGTGGTTCCGGGTCCCGGCAGGAACGCATATGAACGGGACTCCATGGGCGGTTGCGGCGGCCGCCACGACCGACAGCGATCCGTCTCCGCCCGCCATGCCGAGCACGTCGGCCCCACCCGCCGCAGCCTCGCCTGCGAGGGCGCTGAGGTCATCGCCGGGCCCCAGGACGATAGGCTCGATCCCCCGTTCACGAGCCGCCTCGACAAGCCCGGCCCGTCCAGCCCGGCCGCCGCCGGAGTTCGGATTGATGAACAGCACGGGCTGCCGCGAGGCGTCAGCGCGGGCCCATCCCATCGGGAGGTCATGACGCCCCCGTCCGACAGCCACACTGCGCTCCGCCCGCCCGCCTGGGCCGTTGAGCTCGACAGACTCGACGCGGCGGCCTACGCGGCGATCGCGGCCACGCCGACGCCGGCCATGGACGGGGCGCTCCGCCGGCTCTCCCGGGCCGCGAACCATTCGCGGCTGTGGCTCGGCTGCTCCGTCCTGCTCGCCGTATGCGGCGGCGAGCGCGGCCGGCGCGCCGCGGAGAACGGCCTGGCTTCCATCGCCCTCACTTCGGCCGTTGTGAACCTGGTGCTGAAGCCGCTCGGCAACCGGCGCCGACCCGACAGGCAGATGCACGACGTCCCGGTCCCCCGCCAGGTCGCAATGCCGCGCTCCACGTCCTGGCCCTCGGGCCATTCCGCGTCCGCCTTCGCCTTCGCCAGCGGTGTCAGTGCCGCGTGGCCGCAGGCCGGGATCCCGCTGAGCGCCGTTGCGTCGCTGGTCGCCTACTCGCGTGTCCACACGGGCGTGCATTACCCGTCCGACACGATCGCAGGAACGGCCAGCGGCGTGGCGCTGGCGCCCGTGGCGGTAGCCGCCCTGGAGCGGCGACGCTCGGCGCGTGGTTGACGTACAAGGCTCGACCGGCGCGCTCACTCCTCAATCGTCAGAAGTGTGTGACGACGGCTCACTCGCGCAGCGGGGACCCTCGTCCGATGACACCCCCCGCTGCCGCCGTCGCGAGTGACGTTCAGTCCCTGGCCGGACCGGCGCCTCGCACACGCACCGCGTGGCGGTCGGCCCCCGCGGGGCTGACGCAGAGCGCTTCGGCTTCCAGGACGAGGTCGACACAACCCGTGGCGCTCCGCCTCGCCACCGAGAAGCGCCTCGAGTGCGACATCGACCTCGACAGCGCGACCTACTTCCTCTCGCGCATCACGATCGGCGTGACCGACGCCGCCGGAATGCATCGATGGCGCAAGCGGCTGTTCGTCGCCGTCGCGCGCAAGGCGGCCAGTCCGGTGGACTTCCGGCTGCCCCACGAGCGGCCGATCACGATGGGCTGGCAGGTGCCGTTATGAGCGACACCGGGCGCGCCGATGTCGTGGTGTCGATATCGGTCCGGACGCTGCTCTTGGCCGCCGGCATCGTCGCGCTCGCCGGAGCGCTGGCGTCGATCGGGAGCGCCCTGCTGATCATCTTCGTGTCCTTCTTCAGCGTGGCCGTCCTCTCGCCGGTGGCGACAGCGATGGAGCGGCGCCTGCGCTGGAGCAGGGCGCTGTGCTCGACGGTGCTCGTCCTGGGGATAGTCGTCGCCCTCGCCGTCGTGGTGCTGGGGCTCGCGCAGGCGGTCAGCGACGCGGTGCGCGGGTTCAGCCACGACCTGCCGCAGATCGTGGATGACGTGAGGCACAGCGATGTGGGGGACTTCCTCAACGGTGGCAGCGGCTCGCTCGACACGTTGAGGGAGCACGCGACCGACATCACCAGGGGCGTGGCCACGGTCTCGGGCGGCGTCGCCGATGTCGGGGTGTCGGCCTTCGGGGCGGTGACCCTGTTCTTCTCGGTCATCTTCCTGACGCTGTTCGGCCTGATCGACGAACCGCGCGTACGCGACTGGATCGGGGGCCTGATGTACCGCGACAAGCGGGAGCGCTACCTGGACGTGACGAATCGAATCGTCAACACGACCTCGCGCTACATGCTCGGCAACCTCGCCATCTCGGTGATCTGCGGGACCGTTTACGGCGTTACCGCGGTCATTCTCGATCTGCCGTACCCGCTCGCCCTGGCGCTGATCGCGGGGCTCCTAGACCTTATCCCTACGGTCGGGGCGACGATCGCCGGGGTCATCATCGGCGTCGTCGCGCTGTCGGTCAGCGTCGAGGCTCTGGTCGCCTTCGCGATTGTGATGGTGGTCTACCAGCAGATCGAGAACTACGTTCTCCAGCCGACGATCATCGGGAGGGCCGCCCGCGTGTCGGGCTTCACCGTGCTCGTCAGCGTGCTCGCGTTCGGAGCGCTGTTCGGCTTCATAGGGGCGATCATCGGCGTGCCGATCGCAGCGGGACTCCAGATTCTCGTCGAGGAGTTCACCGCGGCCAGGAGGGCCCGCGTCGGGGCCGCCGACCTCGCTGAACAGCAGCAGCCGACCTGACTGCCCTCAATCACGCAAAGCGTGTGACGACGGCTCACACATGTCCCCCGGACCATCGGTCGCGACAACAAACCACACCCCGGAGGTAATCGTGAGCGAACACGCTGCAACACCACAATTCGCAACACCTTCCATCCCGTCGCCGCGCGAAGCGGTGCGCAAAGCCACCGGTTACTGGTGGGTCCTGCTGGTCGCGGGCATCGCGTGGGTCGCCGTCGCGCTGGTCATTCTTCAGTTCGACCAGGCGTCCGTGACTACTGTCGGCATCCTCGTCGGGCTGATGTTCCTGACGCTTGGCATCGAGAACATCGCTCTGTCGAGGTTGGACGTGCCGGCGCGCTGGGCCTGGGCGCTGTTTGGCGGGCTCTTTCTCGTGTCCGCCATCGTCTGCTTCGTCAACCCGGAGGACACGTTCGCCGGCATCGCCGACATCCTGGGCTTCCTGTTCCTGATCGTCGGCGTGTGGTGGATGATCCGCGCTTTTCTCGAGCGTGCGATCAACCCGCTCTGGTGGCTGGGACTGATCTCGGGGATCCTGATGACGGCGCTTGCCTTCTGGACCTCGGGCCAGTTCTTCATCCACAAGGCGTACGTGCTCTTGGTCTTCGCCGGTATCTGGGCGCTGATGCAGGGCGTCACGAACATCGTGCGGGCATTCCAGATCCGCGCGCTGCGCGAGGAGCTGTGACGGGAGCTCAACCGTGACGGAGTTCAGGCAAGACGAACGGCTGTCGCGTCAGCAGGCCGCTGAGCGGCTGATCGACATCGCGTACGCACTGACCGCCGGCGGCCCGCTCGAGCTGATCGCAGCGGGCCGCCGGATCACGGTTCCTGTTGATGAAGAGCTCCGCTTGGAGAGGTGGCTGAGGTCGAACGGCGACCGGATCGAGCTCGAGCTCGAGCTGAGCTGGTCGGCCACCGAAGGCTAAGCCTCAGCGCCGCACCGCTCCAGGGGCAACCAGCCCGAGCTCGCGTGCGCGAGCGACGGCCTCGCTGCGCGTGTGAGCGTCGAGCTTCGCGTAGATGTGGCGCATGTGCGTCCGGACGGTGTTGGTGGACACCACGAGCTCGGACGCGATTTCCGACGCGGTCAGGTTACTCGGCAGGTACCTAACCACGCGCAGCTCGGCCCCGCTCAATTCATCCCGCAGCGGCGCATCCAATCGACGCTGAGGAGAGGAGCGCCCGGCCAGCGCGTCGAGGATCGTCGAGATGAGCGTCGCGTGGGCAGTCCGATGTTTCGGGTGCCGCTCGAGCAGCTCCCGGCTTGGCCAAAGCATGAAGGGCAGGATGAGGCCGTCCGGCTCAGCGAGCTCGAGCGTCGCCTCGAGCGCCTCCTCCGCCGCGCGGCGCTCGCCGAGCCGATCGCTGGCGATCGCTTGGAGCAAGAGCGCCTCGGCGCGCCCCCAGCGCTCGTACAGAGCCGGCGCAGAACCGTCGAGTACGGGCGCCAGCGCCTCGATCGCCCCTTCCGGGCTGTCCTGTTCGAGCTCCAGAGCCGCGAGCGCGATGCGGGCTCCGGCGCGGTTACGCTGTTCCGCGCTCAAACGGGCGATCTCGAGTTGAGCGGATTCCGCGTCGCCCATTCGCACCCGTACCTGGAGAGCGCGCCCGTGCACGTCGACCGTGAACACGTGCTCGCTGGCGAGCAGCCGTTCGAGGCTCTGCGCGCGCGCGAACTCCGCCAGCGCTTCGTCGAAGCGGCCCTCGCCGAAGCGCAGCATGCCGCGGGCGTGTTGGAGCACGACCTCGGTCCCACGGTCGGCTGCCGTGCGTAGCGATTCCCCCGCGCTCGTGAGATGGCGCTCGGCTTCGGCGAAGCGCCCCATCCGCACGAGCGCCATGCCGGCCATCGCGAACGCGCCGGTGGTCATCGACTGGCCGGTCCAGCCGTGCTCCTCGGCAATCGCGAGTGCCCGCTCGCTCAGCTCGAGCGCGAGCGGCAGCGGCTGCCCGGTGAGCGGCGCGGCGAGTGCGAGGTGCGCGAGGCAGCCGACCTCGATGAACGGCCGTGAGATCCGGCGCGTGCGGTTGAGAGCGTCCTCGAGATGCTGCCGCGCGTCGTCGGGATGGCCGGCCCACAGTTCCGCGATGCCCAGGTTCATCAGTGCGAGCGCCCAGTAATCCGGCCGTACGGGTAGCTCGTTTGCGTCTGCCGTAGCGCTGAGCGCTGCCTCCAGTGCGCGCATTGCTTCCTGAGCCTCGGGCAGATCGTTGCGCCGGCGGGCGAGCTCGCCCTCGATGACCGCCAGGTACACGTCAAAGACGCGCCGTCTGTCTGCCGGAGCCGCTGCCGCCAGTCGCCGAGCGACGGCGAATTCGGCGGCGGCCTCGTCGAGCACGCCGTGGAGGATGCTGTCGATGGCAAGCGCGGCCGAGAGATTTCCGTCGCCCACACGGGCATCGGCCGGGAACAGGCCAAGCAGCGCGTGGAGCGTCTCGCCCCGGCCGGCCATCGTCAGCGTGAAGTAGTTGTCCAGGAGCAGGCGTCCAGCCGGTGCCCAGTCACCGGCCGCTTGATAGTGGCGGACGGCTTCGACGACGTCGCCCTCCTGTTCGTGCCAGGCGGCCGCGGCGCGGTGCAGCGAGGGGATCGTCGCCGGCGCGACGCGCCGCAATTCGAGGCGCAAGAGATCGGCGAACAGGTGGTGGTAGCGGAACCAGGTACGGCCGGCGTCCAGTGCCGTGACGAAGGCGTTCTGGTCTTCGAGCCGCTGGAGGGTCGCCTCGGCCCCCGTGCCGCCGGTGAGCACATCGGCCAGCGGGCCGCTGACGCGCTCGAGCATCGACGTGCGCAAGAGCAGGTCGCGCACCTCCGGCGGCTGGCGCTCCAGCACCTCGGCGAGGAGGTAGCCCGCCACGGTCCGCTCGCTGCCGGAGAACTCGGACACAAAGCGCTCCGGGTTCGGGTGCGCGGCCAGCGAGATCGCCGCCAGGCGCAAACCGGCCGCCCATCCCTCGGTGCGTTCGTGCAGGGACGCCAGGCCGGAATCCGACAGAGTAATTCCGCTTGTATCCAGAAGGGCGCGGGTTTCGTCGAGCGAGAAGTGCAGATCGTGGCCGCGCAGCTCCGTCAGCCTGTCCGCGACTCTCAGGCGGTGCAGGCCCAGGGTCGGCTCCTCGCGTGTTCCAAGCAGGATCCGGACCTGTGCCGGTGGCCGCGTGACCAGCATCTCCAGCCAGGCGAGCGCGTCTTCCGAGTCGAGCTCGTGCAGGTCGTCGATCACCAGTTGGACCGGCCGCTCGAGCCGCTCCAACTGCCCCACGAGCCGCTCTACCACCACCGCGCCAGCGAAGCCCGGCGCGGGACTGACCCGCTCGATCACGTCATCGCCGGCGGCGTCGGCCAGGGCGTCGATCACGTGAAGCCAGAACCGTTGCGCGTCACGCTCACCGCGCTCGACAGTTACCCACGCGACAGCCTCGTCGGTTTTCGCGGCCCATGACCGCAGCAGAACGGTCTTCCCGCTACCCGCTGGTGCGCAGACGAGCGTGACGGTGCCCGGAGCGGCGGCTGACAGCCGCTCGAAGAGAACGGGTCGCGAAACGAACCGATCCGCCGACGATCGCGTCTGCTGCTGGGTCTCAGCCAAATCCCCAATAAGACTCTCCCACAATCACACGAAGTTTGTGATGACCGCTCACACACGTCGGCGGGAGCCTTGCGCCGTCCCTAGAACACACTCAAGGAAAGGTTGGTCCCAATGACCCCCGACTATTTCTCACCGGACAACGTGCTGGTGATCACCTTCGGCGAGGACCCGGAGAACGACAAGAACGCCTACCAGGCGCTCACCGACCTAAAGCAGCTCGATTCCCAGGGCCAGATCAAGATCACTGGCGCTGCCGTCGTCACGCGTGACGGCGAGGGCCGCGTCGAGGTCAAGAGCGATGTTGGCGAGGACCCCTATGTCGGCACCGCGAGCGGCGGCCTGATCGGCCTGCTGATCGGGATCATCGGCGGCCCGCTCGGCATGCTGCTCGGCGGGGCGTACGGAATGCTCCTCGGATCGCTGTTCGACATCGATGAGGTCGATACGACGGAATCGGTCCTCGGCGAGATCTCGAAGCAGGTCCAGCCGACGAGGACCGCGGTCCTCGCTCAGGTCACCGAGCAGGGCCCCGAGGTCATCGACGCCGCGATGGCGCGGTTTGGTGGCGAGGTCCTGCGCCGGCCGGCGGTCGACGTCGAGGAGGAGATCGCCGCGGCCGAGGAGGCGCAGCGGAAGGCCAAGCACGAGGCTCGCAAGGAGCTGCGTGACGCTCGCGTCGACAAGACCAAGGCAGACGCCCACGCCAAGGTCGAGGAGATGAAGGCGAAGCTCCGCCAGCCCAAGGCAGGCGCAAGCGCATAGCTTCTCCCACCGCAGGCGGTGGCGCGCTCGCTCCCGGGCGCGCCACAGCCATCTTGGGCGGTGAATCCATGAGCAACGAGGAAAGCCCGCGTTTAGCGGGCTTTCCCATGCCCAGTGAAATTCGAACTCCCACGACCCGTAGAGGTCACAAGGCCTTCCACCTTGTCTCGACGGCAGGACTCATCTCGCTCGGAAACCCGCACGCTGGCCCAGTCCACGGCGCCAACGCGAGTCAGCCCAAGCCAACGCGTGTCTTCTTGGGCGTGGATGACTAGCTCGCCGTTCTCGCCATTTGCGGGTCGGGTCCGGTGTCTACCCGGGGAGGGGGCGAAGATTCAAGGCTAGTCCGGAGCCGGATCGCCGGCGGTCAGCCAGCGAGTGCGCCGGTGTTGGTCTCGCCAGGCGACGCGTAGCCGGGAGTCGGTGCCCTCCTCCGGGAACACCTCGTTTTCCGCTCGCAGGCGGTGGCGGGTACACCCGGCTGGCTGACGGCGCACGAAGCGGAACGTCTGGGTACCGAAGTCGAGCGAGTCGACAACCGCACGTATGCGAAGGCGCGCGGGGCGGGATGTGCAGATCCTCACTCGCCAGTGGTTCAGATCGACGAAGTCGTAGCCGACTTCGTTCTGCCGGATGAATGCTGTCCTCGTGTAGGCGAAATCGTGCAGCGAGAAAGCGGGTCCGCCGTTCGCATGCACGGCCGGTGTGGGGGTCGGTCCGGCAAGTAACGACGAGAGCGCGATCAGGACCGCGCCGGCCGGCTTTCGCAGTGGTATGCGGGGTCTGTCCACCTCTGGCGATCATCTCACTGCCGGTGACCCCGAGTCCATACCAGTGCCTAGCCGAGGTCGCTACGCCCGCCCCTGAGCCCGACAAGCCCTGAGCGCGCCGCGTGGAGCCGTCTCCTACCGTCCTGGCGGATTCGTCCCTCGGGTCGCTACGAAGCTGACGCAGTCACCCTGGTTCTCGAAGACGCCGAAGGAACGCCAGCCGCCGTTCTTGCAGGCATCCTTCGTCGAAGGTTGTGGCCGTCCTTCGCATGGATGGGCAAGCCTGTCTTCGGCCAAGAGGCGCAGACTCGGGTCGGGGACCGGAAAAACCGGAAGCTCGTCGGGGTTGGCGAAGACCCGAATCGTGACAATGCCAAGGGGCGTCGCGCGCCCGCTGTCAAACGGGAGGCCGCTAATTCTGCCTTGGGCGTCCAGCGGGGCGGTAACGCCGACGATGAAGTCGCCGTCGTAATAGGTCACCACCGAGACAATCTCGCCGGGCTCGCCGCCGGTGAACTCGTATCCGACCCCGTAGGGTGCGCTCGCCACGATGTCGCACGCCTCGTAGATCGTCACGCCCGGCTGCTGCGTCCGCGCGGTGGCTGGAGCGCCAGCGAAGACGAGCGTGCATGTGGTTGCTAGGACGATGGGTAGGGCGCGCCGTCGCATCGGTCCAGCCTATGGCCTGTGAGCCGCTGAGGGAAGTGGCTCGCAGCGGCATCAAGCGCGCGGCTGGACCGGCTCGCCGCAGCCCAGCACGGCATGGCGAAGCCGCTGACCTACTAAGTCTGTAGCGCCCGATCTTCGGCCTGTTCGGAACAGCGGGTACTGGGCGGACGATGTCGCGTGGTTTGCCGACGCGACGACGCCTGACGTGGTCGTGGTTCAGCCTCCCGAGGTCCCCGACTCCAAGTCGTGGATGAGGTAGTTGCAGACCTGACTGAACCTGAGCTTCCCGCTAGTCGGCTCGTTGAGGTCGTGGTGCTGCTCAATCGGCTACCTCCAGTGGCTATGTCACGGAGGGAGCGATAAAACCGCTTCCACAACGCTTCCATGGGGGGGTCGAGAGGAAAAGGGTGGGGTGCCAATGGCCCACGAAAAAACCCCGCTGTGGCGGGGCATCCCCGACATGGGCGCGGCTGGGTTCGAACCAGCGACCTCTCGCGTGTGAGGCGAGCGCTCTCCCGCTGAGCTACGCGCCCGGGAGGCGACCCAGTTTAGCCCCGCGTCCCGGGTCGCGGCAGATGGGTGTGCACACCGTGGGCGCCTAGGCTGCGCTCATCGAATCGCGGCGCTATTCCTACGGCGAGCGACGGGATCAGTTCGGCGAGCTGACCCTGCCCGACCACCAGGGCCCCTTTCCGGTGGCCGTGCTGATTCACGGAGGCTTCTGGCGCGCCCGCTATCGGCTGCGACTGGAGGACCGGCTGGTGGCCGACCTGGCCGGCCGCGGCTGGGCGGTGTGGAACCTCGAGTACCGCCGCCTGGGCTGGCGCAGCCGCGGCGGCTGGCCGGCGACCTTCGAGGACGTAGCCGTGGGAATCGACCATCTGGGCCGGCTCGACGAGCCGCTCGACCTCGCGCGCGTGACCACCATCGGGCACTCGGCGGGTGGGCACCTGGCCGTCTGGGGCGCCGCGCGGCGCGGCCTCCCGCCCGCGGCTCCCGGGGCCGAGCCTCGCATCCGCCCCGCCGGTGCGGTGGCCCAGGCCGGCGTCCTCGACCTGCGTGAGGCGCACCGGCTCGGCCTCTCGAAGGGAGTGGTGCGGGTGCTGCTCGGCGGGGCACCGGGTAAGGTGCCACAGCGCTACGACTCCGCCTCGCCGATCGAGCGCCTGCCGATCGGCGTCCCGCAGCTGCTGGTCCACGGGGAGGCCGACGAGGTGGTGCCGGTCTCGATCGGGCGCGGTTACGCCGAGCGCGCCGACGAGGCCGGCGATCGCTGCGAGCTGGTAACCCTTCCCGGCGTCGGGCACATGGAGCACCTCGACCCGGGCTCGGTCGCCTGGACGCCGGTGCTGCGCTGGCTGGAGGCCGAGGCGTGAGCTCCGGTCAGCGGGCGCAGGAGCTCGACCGCGCCGATCCCCTCGCCCGCTTCCGCGAGCGCTTCGTGTTCGCCGACGCGAGCACGATCTACCTCGACGGCAACTCCCTCGGACGACTGCCGCTGGCCACACGTGCGCGCGTACACGCCCTGCTCGACCAATGGGGCAGCGAGCTGGTGAGCGCCTGGCACGAATGGCTTGACCTGCCCGTACTGGTTGGCGATCTGTTGGCCCAGGCGGCCCTGGGCGCGCGCCCCGGCGAGGTGATCGTGTCGGACTCCACCACCGTGAATCTGTACAAGCTGGCGTCCGCTCTCCTCGCCACCCGGCCCGGGCCGATCGTCACGGACAGCGGCAACTTCCCGACCGACCGCTACGTGCTCGAGGGTCTGGCCTCCGCTCACGGCCGCGAGCTGCGCCTGTTCGAGTCCGACCCGGTCGCCGGCCCCCAGGCCGAGGACGTGGAGCGCGCGGCGGGGGGAGAGGTGGCACTGGTGAGCCTCTCCCACGTCAACTATCGCTCCGGCGCGGTGGCTCCCACGGCGGAGATCGAGAGCGCGGCGGCCGCACCGGTGCTGTGGGACCTGAGCCACTCGGCGGGCGTGATCCGCGCCGAGGGCATCGGGCTGGCCGTGGGCTGCACCTACAAGTACCTGAACGCCGGGCCGGGCGCGCCCGCCTTCATGTTCGTGCGCGACGACCTCCAGTCGGCGCTGCGCACTCCGATCCGGGGCTGGTTCGGCCAGCGCCGGCAGTTCGAGATGGAGCGGTCCTGGGACCCGGAGCCGGGCCTACGCAGTTTCCTGGGCGGCACGCCCAACGTGCCGGCGCTGGTGGCGGTCGAGGAGGGCGCGCGGCTCGTCGAGGAGGCGGGCATCGACGCCATCGCCGCCAAGGCGGCCGCCCTCACGGCCTACGCCGTCGAGCTGCACGACGAGTGGCTCGCACCGCTGGGCTTCACGCTCGGGAGCCCCCGTGACGCCGCCCACCGTGGTGCCCACGTGAGCGTGCGCCATCCGGAGGCCTGGCCGATCACGCGCGCCCTGGTCGAGCGCGCGCGGGTGGTGCCCGACTTTCGCGGTCCCGACTCGATCCGGCTCGGGCTACCGCCCCTCTACACCAGCTTCAGCGACGTGCACGATGCGCTCGAACGTCTGCGCACGCTCGTGGCGAGCGGCGTCCAGCGCCAGATGCCGAGCGAACGCCCGCGGGTGACCTAGGACTTGGACCGGCTGCGGGCGCCCTTGCGGGCCGACGCGCTGCTGGCCTTGGCCTTGCCGCTCCGCGTGCGAGCCGCCTTGCGCGCGGACGCGCTGCGCCGGCCTCGTCCGGCGTGGTCGCGCAGCTCGTCGACGGTTGTTTCGAGCCGCTCGATCGCGTCACGCAGGGGCTTGGGCGCGGTCTTCTTGCCCCCGCCGGTGCTCGCGGGGAGCTCCGAGAGGCGCCGGGCGACGCTCTTGCGCAGCCCGCCCTCACGCATGCGGTTGTAGAGCTTCTTGTCCTGCTTGGTCTTCGCCATGACCCGCGCATACCCGGGTTGCGTCGGCGGCACGCCTGCTCAGAGCGCCACTATCGCGTCGATCTCCACGTCGGCTCCCTTGGGCAGCGCAGCCACGCCGACCGCAACGCGCGCGGGTGGATCGTCACCCTCGAAGAACTGCGCATAGACCTCGTTGACGCGCGCGAAGTCGCCGATGTCGGTGAGGTAGACGGTGCAGCGGACGGCCTGGTCGAGCGAGGTGCCGGCGGCCTCGCACACGGCCGCCAGGTTCTCCAGGCAGCGACGGGCCTGGCCCTCGACGTCGGTCTTGACGATCTCCCCGGTGGTCGGGTCGAGCGGGATCTGACCCGAGCAGAACAGGAGCGAGCCGGTGCGGATTCCCTGGCTGTAGGGACCGATCGCCGCGGGGGCGTCGTCCGTGGATACGGGCATGCGGAGAGCCATGCGCTTCCTCTCGTCGGGTGGCGGCGCCAGCCTAGACGCAGCCGCCGCCCGCGTGGCCCGTCCCCGAAACGGGTATCGCGGCCCTGACATGAGTTCGACCGAGGACAACCTCTGCGCCCTCGTGACCGGAGCGGCCGGAGGCATCGGCCGAGCGATCGCCGCACGCCTCGAGCAGGACGGGCTGGAAGTGGTCGCAGCCGATCTCGAGCCCGACCCCAGCGGGCCCGGCCGTCCGGTGGCGTGCGACCTCACCACCAGGGAAGGCAACCGCGCGGCGGTGCAGGCGGCGCGCGACGAGTTCGGCCGCCTCGACGTGGTGGTCCCCAACGCCGGGGTGCAGCACGTGGACTCCGTCGCCGACTTTCCCGAGGAGCGCTGGGACCAGCTCATCGCGCTGCTTCTCAGCAGCCCCTTTCTGCTGGCCAAGTACTCCTGGCCCGAGCTGGTCGCCAGCCCCCAGGGACGCTACGTGGCGGTGGCTTCGGTGCACGGCCTCGTGGCCTCCCCCTACAAGTCGGCCTACGTCTCGGCCAAGCACGGAGTGCTCGGCCTGGTCAAGACGCTCGCCCTCGAGGGCGCCGAGCACGGCATCAACGCCACGGCGGTGTGCCCGGGATTCGTGCGCACTCCGCTGGTGGAGGCCCAGATCGCCGGCCAGGCCGAGGTCAACGACGTTCCCGAGGAGCGCGTGCTCGACGAGGTCATCCTCGCGCCGCACGCCATCAAGCGGCTGATCGAGCCCGAGGAGGTGGCCGAGGTAGTCGCCTTCCTCGCGGGTCCGGGCGGCGCGGCGTTCAGCGGAGCAGCTTTGCCCATGGACCTGGGCTGGACGGCCCGCTAGCCTAGGCGGTGGACCGTGCTAGGCGGGGAGGTAGCGGTGCCCTGCACCCGCAAGCCGCTCTAGCGGGGCTGAATTCCCGACTGAGGGACTTCCGCTCTCGGGGTCAGTACGCCGGACAGAGGCGTAGATGGCCGGGTCCCGCGCGGCGGACGCTCGCGAACCAGGTCAGATCCGGGAGGAAGCAGCCTTAAGCGATACCGTCCGTGCGCCGCGGATCAGCCTGGCCGGAGCCGATGATCGGCGGGCACGCCCGAGAACGAGTTTCGAAGAAGGGTGCACGGTCCATACACTGGCCTCGCGATGGCGGACGAGGACGAGGACAAGCGCCAATTCGCACGCCTTCTGATCGACCGCTGGAACCGGGGCGACGTGGACGCGGTGGTGGAGCTGTTTGCGCAAGACGCCGCCATGTACGCTGGCGCCGAGTGGCCCGAGCAGACGACGTATCGCGGTCACGACGGTATCCGAGCCAACATCGACCAGTGGCGCACGGTGTGGGAGTCCAGCCTGATCGACGCCGACAGGATCGAGGTGTATGGCGACCGCGTCGTGGCGAGCGGCGCCTGGAGGGCACGAGGCCGTTCCAGCGGGGTGGAGGGCGACATGCCCTTCGTGATCCTCATCGGGCTCAGGGATGGGAAGATCGCCTCGTTTGAGTGGTTCACCGATCACGACTCCGCCGTCGCCGCCGCACGCTCCGGCTGACCTGAGCACCCTCCAGGGAGTGGAGCGCCGGGTGTTGTGGCTGGCCACGGCGATCGTTCATCACGCCAACCGGGTGCGCGAGAACCGCTCCGGGGTCAAGGTGGGAGGCCACCAGGCTTCGAGCGCGTCGATGGTGTCGCTGATGACGGCGCTGTGGTTCTCCGAGCTGCGGGCCGAGGACCGCGTCTCGGTCAAACCGCACGCGTCACCCGTGCTGCACGCCGTCAATTACCTGCTCGGGCGCCTCGACGAGCGCTATCTCGAGACCCTGCGCGAGTTCGGCGGCCTCCAGAGCTATCCGAGCCGGACCAAGGATCCCGATCCCGTGGACTTCTCCACCGGTTCGGTCGGTATCGGCGCGACCGCCCCGATCTGGGCGGCCATGGCGCGCCGCTACCTCGAGCATCACCGCCTCGAGGCGCCGCCGATGGGTCGCCAGATCGCGCTGCTGGGCGACGCCGAGCTGGATGAGGGCGCGGTCTGGGAGGCGATTGCCGACCCCTGGGTGGCGCGACTGGGGGAGGTGCTGTGGGTGGTGGACCTCAACCGCCAGTCGCTCGACCGGGTGGTCCCCGACATCGCCTTCGGCCGCCTGGCGGGGATGTTCGAGGCGGCGGGCTGGCAGGTGATCACGGTCAAGTACGGGCGCCGTCTGGAGTCGTTGTTCGAGCGCGAGGGCGGCGCGGAGCTGCGCCGGCGCATCGACGAGATGCCCAACGAGGAGTACCAGCGCCTGCTACGAGCACAGCCGGGCGAGCTGCGCGAGCGCCTGCCGGGCCGGGCTCCGAAGCTGGGGCGGCTGGTGAGCGAGCTGGAAGACGATGAGCTGCGCGAGGCCTTCCGCGACCTCGGGGGCCACGATCTGAGCAAGCTCATCGAGGCCTACCGGGCCGTCGAGCACGACCGCCCGACGGTCGTGTTCGCCTACACGCTCAAGGGCTGGTCGCTGCCCATCGAGGGCCATCCGGAGAACCACTCGGCGCTGCTCACCGCCGACCAGTTCGCCGAGCTCGCCGAGAGCCTCGGCGCCGATCCGCGCGCGCCCTGGGCGCGCTTCGATCCTGCGAGCCCCGAGGCGCAGCTATGCAACGCGGCAGCGGTGGCGCTGGCTCGCGACGAGCCCCGGCCGCGCCGGCCCGTCGCGGTCCCGGCCAGCCTGGGGCGCAAGCACCGGGGCGCTACATCAACCCAGCAGGCCTTCGGGCGCTTCTTCGTCGACCTTGGCTACGAGGCCCCCGAGGTGGCCGAGCGCGTGGTCACCGTGAGCCCGGACGTGGCCAGCTCGACCAACCTGGGCGGCTGGATCAACAAGGCGGGGATCTGGTCGGTGGGGGAGCGGCGCGACTGGTTTTCCGACGACTCCCAGACGCTCGTGCACTGGCACGAGAGCACAGCCGGGCGCCACATCGAGCTCGGGATCGCCGAGACCAACCTGGTGGGCCTGCTCGGCGAGCTGGGCGTGACCTGGAGCCGCTACGGCCAGCCACTGCTGCCGATCGGAACGATCTACGACCCGTTCGTGGGCCGGGCGCTCGAGCCGTGGTCGTTCGGCATCTACGCGGGCGGGCAGTCGATCCTGGTGGGCACGCCGAGCGGCGTGTCGCTGGCGCCCGAGGGCGGAGCGCACCAGTCGATCGTCACGCCCTCGATCGGAATCGCGCAGCCGGGCTGCACCTTCTGGGAGCCGGCCTTTGGGCAGGACCTGGAATGGACCCTGCTGCACGCGCTGTCACGGCTGGGCCGGCCGGACGGCGAGTCGGCCTACTTCCGGCTCTCCACGCGGCCGATCGAACAGGCGCACGCCGGGAAGGTGGAGCGCGATCTGGTGCTGGCCGGCGGCTATCCGCTGCGCCGCGCTCCCGGCCGGCCGCGGCTCACGCTGGTGGGGATGGGCGCGGTGATGCCCGAGGTGCTCGAAGCGGCCGCGGTGCTGGGCGACGACGTCGACGTGCTCTGCGTGACCAGCGCCGACCTGCTCTTCCGCTCCCTGCGCGCGCGCGCCGGCCTGGCCGACCACCCCACGGAGATCCTCGACGCTCTGCTGCCCCCCGAGCGCGCCGCCCCGATGGTCACGGTGCTCGACGGCGATCCCAACGCGCTCACCTTCCTGGCCTCCGTCAACGCGGTGCCGCTGACACCGCTCGGCGTGAGCCGCTTCGGCCAGTCGGGCGACCTCGCGGACGTCTACCGCCACCACGAGATCGACGCCGAGACGGTGGTAGGCGCCGCGCTCGACCTGCTCGACTAGTCGACGGCATATACGCCCGGGCCGGCTCGCACTGTGACGAGGACCGGCGTGCCGCGTGGTGTCCATCGGGTGGAGCAAGGCGCGTATGTCGCTCCCCAGCACGGACCTCGTGCCGGTCTAGGTCGTCTTCACCACGAACACCGAGCAGCTCGCCCTGTGGGTCACGGTGTTCGGGACGCTGCCCAGCAGGCGACGCTGCATCCCTTTGTTGCCGATGACGAGCACATCGGCTCCGCAGCGCTCCGCGAGCCGGACGAGCACCTCCGCCGGGTCGCCCTCCTCGATGAGCGTGTCGCATTCGATCCCGCCGGCGCGCAGCTCCGCCTCGGTTCGCTCGAGCTGCTCGGTCAGCCGGGCCACGGGGCTGAAGCTCCATTGGATCTCGCGCGAGGACCCGCTGAGGTTCCGCGGCGCGCCGTCGGTCGCCTGGAAAGCGCTCAGCAGCACCAGCTTCGCGTCGTAGCGGCGAGCCATTTCGGCGGCCGCTTCGACGGCGTCGCTCGCGGTCGAGGAGCCGTCCGTGCCGACGGCCACAGTGGAGATCATGCGAGCGAGTATCTCCGCGGGCGGGTCCGCTGTCCACCGCCCGCCGCGCAGCTAGCATGGGGCGACTGATGCTCTCCCTGTACCGCCGCCACCGCCCACGCACCTTTGACTCGGTGGTGGGCCAGGAGCACATCGTCAGGACGCTCCGCAACGCGATCGGGCTCGACAAGGTTCACCACGCCTACCTGTTCGTGGGCTCGCGCGGGACGGGCAAGACCTCCATGGCCAAGCTGCTGGCCTGCGCCCTGAACGCCGAGGGTGGCCCCGACGTCGAGTTCGACCCCGACACAGCGGAGTCGCGCGCCATCCTGGCGGGCACCTCCCTCGACGTGGTCGAGATGGACGCTGCCTCCAACAACTCGGTGGACGACATCCGCGAGTTGCGCGAAAACGTGGCGCTGGCGCCGATGCAGGGTCACCGGCGCGTCTACATCCTCGACGAGGCGCACATGCTCTCCACGGCGGCCTGGAACGCCTTCCTCAAGACGCTGGAGGAGCCGCCGGCGCACGTGGTCTTCGTGCTGGCCACCACCGAGGCCCACAAGGTCCCGGCCACCATCGTGGACCGCTGCCACCGCTTCGACTTCCAGCGCCCCTCGCTCGAGCAGATCGCGGGCGTGCTGCGCCGGGTGGCCGCCGAGGAGGAGATCGAGATTCCCGACTCGGCGGTGGCGATGCTCGCGCGCGCGGCCACCGGCTCGTTCCGCGACGCCCTCGGCACACTCGAGCAGCTCGTCACCTACGGCGGCCGCCAGGTGGACCTCGGCGACGTGCTCGACATCCTGGGGGTGGCCGACGCCGAGCTCGTGCTCGACGCCGCGGAGGCGCTGGCCACGCGGGATCCCAAGGCGGCCCTCCTGGGCGTGCAGAGGCTGGGCGAGTCGGGGCGCGACTACACGCAGTTCATGCGCGACCTGTCGGCCCACCTGCGGCATCTGTTCGTGGTTCAGACGCTGGGCGAGGTGCCCGAGTCCTTCTCGGTCACCGCCGGGCACACCGACCGCCTGTCCTCCCAGGCCGAGCGCTTCTCGCAGGGCGAGATCCTGCGCGCGATCGACTTCCTGGCCGCGGCGATCGCCGCCGTCAAGGACGGCTCGGAGCCGCGCATCCAGCTCGAGATGGCGCTGTTGAAGGCAACTCAGCCCCAGGCCGACCTCTCGCTACAGGCGCTCATCTACCGAATCGAGCAGCTCGAACGGAGGCTCGGTGCGGCTGGGGCGCCCCAGGAGCCGGCGGCCGAGCCCGGGGCCGAGTCGAGCTCCGCGCAGGCTCAGGCGCCGGCCGCTCCTCAGCGAGCGACGGCGGCCGGCCCCTCGGCCGCGGTGGCAGTCGAGCCTCGGGCCGAGCAGGCGCCGCAGCCCGTGGGGGCGGTCGAGCTCGAGCAGATCAGGGCCCTATGGCCGGCCGTGGCCGATGCGGTGACCGAGGACAACGGGATGCTGGGCGCCGCGATCGGCGCTGCCGTCCCGACCGCGGTCGAGGCCGACCGGCTGACGGTCGCCTTCCCCACCGACGCCGCCTTCGTGAAGAAGAAGGCGGAGGCCAACCGCGAGCTGGTGACCAGCGCCCTGCGCGGGCTCACCGGGCATTCGCTCGCACTTGCCTTCGAGCTGAGCGACGAGGCGGCGGCACCCGGCCCGGCCACCCTCGACCACGACCAGCTCATCGAGCGCCTACGTGCGGAGTTCGGCGCGGAGGAGGTCTTTGACGATCCCGAAGAGGAAAAGGACCAGTAGAGATGGGTCAGCCCAACATGAGCCAGATGATGAAGCAGGTCCAGAAGATGCAAGCCGACATGGCCAAGGCCCAGGAGGAGCTCGCCAACGAGGTGGTGGAGACGAGCGCGGGCGGAGGCATGGTGACGGTCAAGATCAGCGGCGACCTGGAGCTCAAGGAGCTGACCATCGATCCCGAGGCGGTCGACCCAGAGGACGTGGACATGCTGCAGGACATGGTCCAGGCCGCGGTCAACGAGGCGATCCGCTCCGCCCAGGAGCTGGCCGCGACGAAGATGAGCGCGGCCACCGGCGGCCTGGGCGGCGCCGGCGGGCTCGGCGGCCTGGGCCTGCCTGGGTTCTAGCCCGGCCGGCCCGACCGCGGCCGAAGCTACGCTGTTCGGCCCCTTGTTCGCTGCACCGGTCAACCGCCTAATCACCGAGCTCGCCCGCCTGCCCGGCATCGGGCAGCGCACCGCGCAGCGCCTCGCCTTCCACGTCCTGAGCGCTTCGGAGGAAGAGGCGCTCGCGCTGGCGGACGCCATCCGGGAGGTCAAGGCCACGGTCGGCCAGTGCGAGGTCTGCTTCAACCTGGCCACGGAGGCCACCTGCCGGATCTGTCAGGACGAGCGCCGCGAGACGGCCACGATCTGCGTGGTCGAGCAGCCGAGCGACGTGATCCCGATCGAGCGCTCGGGCGAGTTCCATGGGCGCTATCACGTGCTGGGCGGCGCCCTCTCGCCGATCGACGGGGTCGATCCCGAGGACCTCCACGTCTCCGAGCTCCTGGGCCGGGTGGACAACGGCGCCGCGGTGCGCGAGGTGGTGATCGCCACCAACGCCACAACCACCGGCGAGGCCACCGCGCTCTTCCTGGCCGATGCGCTGCGCGAGCGCTCACCCGAGGTGGTGGTCACGCGGCTGGCCAGCGGGCTGCCGGTGGGCTCGGACCTCGAGTACGCGGACGAGATCACGCTCGGCCGGGCGCTGCGCGGCCGCCAGGCGATCTAGCCAGGCGCGGAGGCGTACGATCACCGCTATGGCCACCCGCCTGGTCCGCGGCGCCTGTCCGCACGACTGTCCCGACACCTGCGCCATGCACGTGACGGTGGAGGACGGCCGGGCGACCAAGGTGGCCGGCGATCCCGATCACCCGATCACCGTGGGCTTCCTGTGCGGCAAGGTGTCCAACTACCTCGAGCGCGTCTATTCCGAAGAGCGGCTTCTGCACCCCCTGATCCGCGAGGGCGCCAAGGGCGAGGCCCGCTTCCGGCGCGCGAGCTGGGACGAAGCCCTCGATCGCGCGGCCGCAGGGCTCGCGCGTGCGCGCGACGAGTTCGGCGGCGAGTCGATCCTGCCCTATTCGTACGCCGGCACGCAGGGCCTGATCCAGGGGAACACGATGAGCGCGCGTGTGATGAACGCTCTGGGCGCTACGGAGCTCGAGCGGACCATCTGTGCCAGCGCGGGCATCGCCGGCACCGTGATGGCGCACGGCTTCTCGCCGGAGGTCGATCCCGAGGAGTGGCACAACGCGCGTTACGTGGTCGTGTGGGGCTGGAACCCGATGTCCACCGCTCCCCACCTGTGGCGCAAACTGCTCGACGCCCGCAAGGCGGGCGCCCGAATCGTGGTCGTCGACCCCTTCCGCAGCCGCACCGCGCGGGTGGCCGACGAGCACCTGCGCCCGCTGCCCGGCACCGACGCCGCGCTGGGCATCGGGATGATGCGGGCGATCGTCGACGCCGGCCTGCAGGACGAAGACTGGTGTCGGCGCCACGCGGAGGGCTACGACGAGCTGCTGGCGCAGCTGGCCGAGTTCCCGGTCGAGCGCGCCGCCGAGATCAGCGGGGTGGAGGCCGAGACGATCGCCCGCGTGGGCCGGGCCTTCGCCTCCACGCGTCCGGCCCTGCTGCGCCTGGGAGTGGGCGCTCAGCGCCACCTCGGCGCGCCCGCCGCCTACTCCACGCTGGCCTCGCTGCCGGCGCTCACCGGGGCCTGGCGCGACCGCGGCGGCGGATGCTCGTACATCCCCACCGCCACCGCGGCGGCCGTGAGCGAGGGGCCGCTGCAGCGGCGCGAGCTGCGCCCCGGCCCCGTGCGCACGATCAACATGTCCCAGCTGGGCCGGGCGCTGACCGACCCCGAGCTCGAGCCACCGGTGCGGGCCCTGGTGTGCTGGAACTCCAATCCGGCTGCGATCGCGCCCGATCAGGAGCGCGTGCTGGAGGGGCTGGGCCGCGAGGACCTGTTCAGCGTGGTGCTCGAACAGTTCATGACCGACACCGCCGCCCATGCGGACGTGGTGCTGCCGGCCACCACCCAGCTCGAGCACCGCGACGTGATCTTCTCCTGGGGCCACCACTACCTCACCTGGAGCGAGCCGGCGATCGAGCCGCTCGGGGAGGCCAAGCCCAACACCGAGGCCTTCCGCCTGCTGGCGGCTCGGCTCGGGCTCGACGAACCCTGCTTCACCGACAGCGACGAGCAGCTGGTCGAGCAGCTGCTCGAGGGCTTCGAGGAGAACGGCCTGCGCGAGCGCGGCTGGACCAAGATCGACCTGGGCCAGGGGCCGGTGCCCCATGCCGAGGGCGGCTTCGGCACCCAGTCGGGCAGGGTGGCCCTGCGGGCCGACTACGTGCCCCCGGCGGAGGTGGCGGACGCCGCGCTCGCCGAGCGCTTCCGGCTCGCGCTCGTGACCCCGAAGACGCACCTCTTCCTCAACTCGACCTTCGCCAACCAGCGCCGCCAACACGATGCCCAGCCCGAGCCCGAGGTGGTGGTACACCCCGCCGACGCGGCTGAGCGCGGGATCGCGGACGGTGAACAGGTGCGCGTGTGGAACGACCGCGGAGCCTTTGCCTGCCGGGCGCGCGTGTCCGAGGATGCCCGTCCCGGCGTGCTGGTCGCGCCCATGGGCTGGTGGAACCGCGACTACCGCGACGGGCGCAGCGCCCAGGTGACCACCTCGCAGGTGCTGACCGAGACGGCCCACGCGCCGATCTTCAACGACAACCGGGTCGAGGCCGAGCCGCTCGCCTGAGGCGCGGCCGGCCGCGTTCTAGCCGATCAGCCCGTAGTTGCGCTTGGCCACGAGGATCCGGCCCACGGCCCGGTCGAGCCTGGCCCGCGGGATGCGCCCGCTGCGCACCGCCCGCAGGAGGGCAGCGAAGGCCGCCTGCTGATCGCCGGGGGGCCCGGACACGAAGACCATGTCGGCACCGGCGCGCACCGCCTCGACCGCCGCCGCGGGCACCGTGGAGAGTGCCGTGATGGCGGGATCGGCCAGGTTGTCGGTGATCGCGACGCCCTCGAAGCCGAGCTCGTCGCGCAGCAGCTCCGTGGCCACCGCGGGGGAGAGGGAGGCGGGCACCGTGAAGTCGCTGATCGGGTACAGCGCGTGGCCCAGCACCACCCCGGGGACGCCGGCCTCGATGGCTGCCCGAAAGGGAATCAGGTCGCGCTCGCGCAGCTCCGGCAGGCCGAGCCCGACGGTTGCGGGCCCGTCCTGGGTCGACTGATCGGCGGAGCCGATACCCGGTAGATGCTTGACCGCGCTGAACACGCGTGCGCGCCGGTAGGCCCGCACCGTGGCGACCGCGTACGCGGCCACCTCCTCGGGGTCGTCGGAGTAGAGGCGCACCCCCAGCGCCGAACCGCTCTCGAGCCCCACATCGAGCACCGGTCCCAGCACCCCGGTGACGTTCAGGCTGCGCAGGGTGCGAGCGGAATCGAACGCCTGGCGGCCGGCCTCGCGGGCCGAGGGCAGGTCGGCAGGCGCATCGGCGGGCGGGAGATCGGGGAACGAGTTGAGCTCGCCACCCTCTTGGATCGCCATGACGAACGGGGGTACGCGTTTGCGCGAGCCCGCTACCCGGCGTGCCTCGCCGGCGAGCGCGCCCAGGCCGCCGGCATCGGTGTAGTTCGGTCCCGTCACCACCACGCCGCCCAGGTCGAGCCGGCGCAGGCGGCGAAAGATCTCTGCACCGGAGTCGCGGCCCGTGAAGCCGTAGAGGAACAGCTGAGCCACCTTGCGCTCGAGCGGGAGCCGCCGGGCGAGGTCGGCCACGCTGCGGGGCACCGCCGGGCCCTCCGCCCGGGTCTCGCCGGGATCCGCAGGCGGCGGCACGATGCGAGCGAGGAAGGAGACCCGCTCCGGCGGCTTTGCGCGGCCCGGCTCGGGTAGCGGCCGGATCAGCCCGTCCCCGTCACCCTGGTTGGCGCCCAGGACTGCGCCCAGCACTCCGGCTCCGAGCGCGAGCGCGCCGAGGGCGGCGATCAGCACGTTTCGCCGCCGGGCCGGATCCGCGAGCACCGGCGCAACCTAGTACACGACCCGGCGCGGCTATCTTTGGCGCGGATGTCTTCTCCGGCGGCGGACACCGTGGTGATGAAGTTCGGCGGCACCTCGGTGGCGGACGCCGAGCGCATCAAGCGCGCGGCGCAGCGCATCGTCGCGAGCGCCGAGGAGGGCAACAGCGTGGTCGCGGTGCTCTCCGCCCGCGGCAAGCACACCGACGAGCTCGTCTCGCTCGCCCACGAGGTGTCGGCTCGTCCGCACCCGCGCGAGATGGACATGCTCCTCTCCACCGGCGAGCGTGTCTCCTGCGCGCTGGCGGCCATGGTCATCAACGACCTGGGGCACGAGGCGATCTCGCTCACGGGTTCCCAGGCCGGCATCGTCACCGACTCCGGGCACACCAAGGCGCGCATCCTCGCGGTCAAGGCCCAGCGCATCCGCGAGTCGCTCGACGGGGGCAAGATCGTGCTCGTGGCCGGCTTCCAGGGGGTCTCGCAGGACTCGCTCGACGTGACCACCCTGGGCCGCGGCGGATCGGACACCACGGCGGTGGCCCTGGCCGCCGCGCTGGGCGCGCACGTGTGTGAGATCTACACCGACGTGGCCGGCGTGTTCAGCGCCGACCCGCGCGTGGTCCCCGGGGCGCGCAAGCTGCCGGTGGTGACCTTCGAGGAGATGCTCGAGATGTCGGCCAGCGGCGCAGGGGTGCTGCAGCTGCGCTCGGTGGAGTACGCCCGCAACCACGGCGTCACGATTCACTGCCGATCGAGCTTCGAGGATGGACCCGGTACCGTGATCCAGGACGAGGAACTGACTATGGAACGCCCGCTCGTGACAGCCGTGACCCACTCCACCGCCGAGGCGCGCGTCACACTCACCGGCCTGCCCGACGTCCCGGGCATCGCCGGTCGCGTGCTCACCGCGCTGGCCGAGGCGAACATCAACGTGGACATGATCATCCAGAACGAGCCTCAGTCCGAGGGGCACAAGGCCGACATGTCCTTCACCGTCCCGCGCGACGACCTCGACAGCGCTCGCGAGACCCTCGAGGCCATCCGGGACGCGCTCGGCTTCGGCGCGATCGCCACCGACGCCCGCATGGGCAAGGTCTCCGTTGTGGGCGCAGGGATGAAGAGCCACCCGGGTGTGGCGGCCAAGACCTTCACCGTGCTCGGCCACGCCGGCGTCAACATCGAGATGATCTCCACCTCGCCGATCAAGATCTCCTGCGTGGTGCGCGAGGAGCATGTCGAGACCGCCGTCCAGCGCCTGCACAGCGCGTTCGGGCTGGGCGCCGACGCCGTGCTGCCCGAGGACGTCACGGGCGTGCATCGCCCGAAGGTGGCCTAGAGATGCGCGTTGCCGTGGTGGGCGCCACCGGCGCCGTAGGCTCGGTGATGCTCGACGTGCTGCGCGAGCGCTCGTTTCCGGCCGACGAGGTCGTGCCCTTCGCCTCCGAGCGCTCCGCCGGGCGCACGCTCGCCTGGGGCGACAGCGAGCTCACCGTCGTGGCGCTGGGCGACGACTCGATCCAGGATTTCGACATCGCCCTCTTCTCCGCCGGCTCGGCTGTGAGCGCCGAGTGGGCGCCGCGGTTCGCTGAGGCGGGCGCCGTGGTGGTGGACAACTCCTCCCAGTGGCGCATGGAGGAGGATGTGCCGCTGGTGGTGTCGGAGGTCAACCCCGACGCGCTGGCCGTCCACAAGGGCATCGTGGCCAACCCCAACTGCACGACCATGCAGACCGTGGTCGCACTCGGCCCGATCCTTCAGGAGGCGGGTATCGAGCGCGTGATCATGTCGAGCTACCAGGCCGTGTCGGGCACTGGCCAGAAGGCGATCGACGAGCTCCAGCGCCAGGCCGAGGCCGTGATCGAGGAGCGCGAGCTGCCCGCCCCGGCGGTCTACCCGCACCAGATCGCGTTCAACGTGCTGCCCCAGGTGGAGACCTTCAAGGACGGCGACGACTACACGACCGAGGAGCGCAAGTGCATGCGCGAGACGCGCAAGATCCTCGGGCGCGACGACGTCGGCGTGTCGGCCACCTGCGCCCGCGTGCCGGTCTTCACCGGCCATTCGGTGTCCGCCAACGTGCAGACGCGCGCTGTGCTGTCGGTGGAGCAGTGCCGCGAGCTGCTCTCGTCGGCGCCCGGGTTGCTCGTGATCGACGATCCCGGCAACGGCCTCTATCCCACGGCTCTCGACGCCGCCGGGCGCGACGAGGTGCTGGTCGGGCGCATCCGTCGCGACCCCTCGCACGACCGCTGCCTCAACCTCTGGATCGTGGGCAACAACCTGCGCAAGGGCGCGGCCACCAACGCCGTTCAGGTTGCGGAGCTGCTCAACGTGCGCGGGCTGTTGCGCTCCGCGTCGGCCGCCTGAGCCGCGCGGCGGCGTCTACGCGGCGGCGAGCTGCGCGACCTTGCGCTGCACTTCCTTGGTCGAGACCACGTGCTTTCCCATACCCAACTCCTTGGGCTCGAGCCCCAGCGCCAGGCCCACGGCCTGTGGCAGATGGAGCACGGGAACGCCCAGATCGCGCTCCACGAAGTTGGCCGCAGCGGGCTGCTGGAGGTCCAGGTTCAGGTGGCAGAGCGGGCACGGGGTCACGAGCGCGTCGGCCCCGGCGTCGATCGCGTCGGCCAAGTGGCGCCCGGCCTGCCGTAACGAGGTGGTGCGGTTCATCGTGATGACCGGGAAGCCGCAGCACTTGCGTGCTCCCGCGTACTCCACGGCTTCGCCGCCGAGGGCCTCGATCACCCAGCCCAGGTACTGGTCGCGGTCCGGGTTGTCGTCGAAGCCGAGCCGCCCCGACGGGCGCACGATGTAGCAGCCGTAGAAGGGCGCCAGGCGCAGTCCTTCGAGCGGGCGCTGAACCTTTCCGCGCAACGCGTCGAGGCCGATCTCCTCCACGAGGATCCAGAGGAAGTTCTTGTTCCACCAGCCGCCGCCGGGCTCGTAGGAGAGGCTCTCCGGCTGAAGATGGCGGTTGACCTCGTCGCGGTAGGCGCCGCTCGCGTCGAGGCGCTGCTGGCACTCCGACTGCGCTCCCTGGCAGGTCGAGCAGATGTTCATCATGCCCGCCGCCCCCTCGACGCCCTGCGCCATCGCGAAGGTGCGCGCGTTGAGGGTGTCGACCAGCTCCTGGTTGTGCTCGGCGATCACACCGGCGCCGCAGCAATTCGCCCGGTCCAGCTCCACCAGCTCGAGGTCGAGCAGCGGGGCGACCTTGGCCATGGACCCGTGCAGCTCAGGCGTGAAGCCCCGGGATACGCATCCGGGCCAGTAGGCCAGCTTCATGTCTCTCCCGCTTCCTCGGCGAACGCGCCCATCTCGTCGTCGCCGGCCATCTCGCCGACGATGTAGAGGTTGAGCTCGATGCGCTCGTCGCGCGATTCGATCTCCTTGATGACCCGCCGCACCTGTGTCTGGTCGGGCAGCTTGTGATGAATCAAGGCCTTGACAGGGCTGACCTTGCCCGACCTCAGTCCGTCGATGACGGTGGGCAGGTTCTGGGTCAGCTGCTTGGCCCCGCTGGGGCTGAGCTGGCCCTTGACGAGCGAACCGTCGCCGAACGAGCGCGGGAGCAGCTGCGCCTCGTGCAGGGTGCCCCACTTCTCGATGATGTTGACGAAGGCCTTCTCGTGGCCGTAGCCGTTGTTGGAGTCCTTGATCTCGTAGTCGTTGGTCGCCTTGCGGCGAAGGCGCATGATCTGATCCATCGGCGCCACGTCCTTGGGGCAGACCTCGACACAGGCGAAGCAGTGGGTGCAGTCGTAGATCCCGTGCGGGTCCTCGGCCAGATCCTTTAGACGGGCCTCGTGCTCGCCGTCGCGCGGGTCGCCCACGAAGCGGTAGGCCTTCGCCAGCGCAGCGGGGCCGATGAACTCGGGATCGACCTCCATGGACAGGCAGGAGGAGACGCAGACGCCGCAGTGGATGCAGGCCATCGCCTGAGTCACGTCGAGCATCGCCTCCGCGGGGACGATGTACTCCTGGTCCTCCGGCGGCGCCTCGGCAGGAAGCAGCCACGGGATCACCCGGCGGACCTTCTTCCAGTGGACCGCCTCCATGTCGGTGATCAGGTCCTTGAGCACCGGCATGTTGCCCATCGGCTCGACCACGATCGCACCGTCGCGCGACTTCTCGGCGGCATCTCCGATCCGGGTGTTGCAGGCCAGCGCGGAGCGACCGTTGATCTTCACCCCGCACGACCCGCAGATGGCGGCGCGGCAGGAGCAGCGGATGCCGATCGAGGCGTCCTCACGGTCCTTGATCTGGAGGATCGCGTCGAGCACCGAGCGCTCGGGTGGCAGCTCGGCGCCGTAGTCCTTCCAGTAGGCCGGCTCGCCCGACTCGGGGTTGAAGCGGCGGATCTTGAGCGTGTAGTCGGCCACCTCAATACGTCCTTTCCTGGGGCTCCCACTGGGTCATAGTGACCTCGGAGTAGGAGACCTCGGGCCCGGCCCCGTTGGCCGCCACGTTGATGTGCTTGAGCCACTCGTCGTCGTTGCGGTCGGGGAAGTCCGTGCGGTACTGGGCCCCGCGGCTCTCCTTGCGCTCGATCGCGGACACGACGATGGCCTCCGCGTTGTCGAGCATGAACTGCAGCTCGAGGGCGCCGAGCACGTCCTGATTGAAGATCGTGCCCTTGTCATCGATGGCCACCTTCTGAGCCTCTTGCTTGAGGCGCTGGACGCTCTCGAGCGCGGTGGCCAGGCCGGCCTCGTCGCGGAACACGGCCACGTACTTGTCCATCACCTGACCGAGCTCGGCCTTGATCTCGGACACCCGCCGCCCGGTGTCGGCGAGCTGGATCAGCCCGTCGATCATGCGGCTCTCGTCGTCCAGAGCGGCGCGCGAGGCGGAGGGCATGGAGGTTCCGTGCACGGCGTCGGCGGCGTGGGCGCCCGAGCGGCGGCCGAACACCAGCGTGTCGAGCAGCGAGTTGGCCCCCAGGCGGTTGCCTCCGTGCACGGAGACGCAGGCACACTCGCCGGCGGCGTAGAGCCCGGGGATCGGCGTGCGGCCGTAGATGTCCGTCTTCACGCCGCCCATCACGTAGTGGTTGCCGGGCTTGATGTGGATCGGCTCGCGCGTGATGTCGACCCCGGCGAAGTCGCGGCCCACGTTGACGATCTCGCGCAGGGCCTCGTGGATGCGCTTGCGCGGCACCATTGTGATGTCGAGGGCGACCGTGCCGTCGTGGAAGCCGCGCCCCTCGTTGATCTCGGTCTGCTCGGCGCGCGAGACGACGTCGCGCGAGGCCAGCTCCATCTTGTTGGGGGCGTACTTCTCCATGAAGCGCTCGCCCTCGGCGTTGTATAGATGGGCTCCCTCGCCGCGGGCGCCCTCGGTGATCAGGAGTCCCAGGCCCGCCAGCGTGGTGGGGTGGTACTGGATCATCTCCATGTCCATCAGCGGAGCGCCGATGCGGTACGCCATGGCGATGCCGTCGCCGGTGCAGATGAGCGCGTTCGTGGTGGGGTCGTAGATCTGGCCGTTGCCACCGGTGGCCAGGATCACCGCCTTGGCGGCGAACAGCTCCATCGAGCCGTCGCGGATGTTGCGCGTGATCGCCCCGGCGATCCGGCCGTCGTCGTCCTGGACCAGCGCGGTGGTGAACCACTCCTCGTAGCGGTACACCTCCTCGAACTTCATGAGCTGCTCGTAGAGGACGTGCAGGATCGCCTGCCCGGTGATGTCGGCGACGTAGTAGGTGCGCGCCGCGCTTGCTCCGCCGAAGGCCCGCTTGCCCAGGCGCCCCTCCTCGTTGCGGTGGAAGGTCACCCCAAGGTGCTCCAGCGTGAGCAGCTCCTCGGGCGCCTCGCGGCACATGATCTCGATTGCATCCTGGTCGCCCAGGTAGTCGGAGCCCTTGACCGTGTCGAAGGCGTGGGACTCCCAGGAGTCCTGCGGATCGAGCGCCGCGTTGATGCCGCCCTGCGCGGCGTTCGAGTGCGAACGCACCGGATGGACCTTGGAGATGATGCCCACCGATGCGCCCTTCTCCGCCGCTGCTAGGGCGGCGCGCTGGCCGGCGAGGCCGGCTCCTATGACGAGGACGTCGTGCTGGGGCATGGGGCGAGGGCGATTCTATGGAAAGTACGCGTTGTTCCCCGTGGCGGGCCAGCGGCTCGGAGCCAAACGGCGGGCAAGCTCGCCTGTTGGCAACCCGGCGTGGTGGCGCGACGGCAGCTCACGGCCTTGGGGATAGGGCGGGGGGCTATCGCAGGGCGGCTAGGGACCGGGCGCTGGCGGCGGGTCCACCGCGGCGCGACGCGCCCACTGCCGGGCCTCGGCCGCCGCCGCGCGAGCGACCTGCCGTGCTCCAACACCCGCCCAGCAATCAACGCTCGGCTCGTCGCACAGGTCCTCGCGTTGGCGCGCAACTTCATCCGGGGCCCTTCCTAGGCAGGCACGACGCCGCGCAGCGCCCGGCGCACCGCATCGACGGTGACGATGCCTCGCAGCACGCCGGAATCGTCGACCGCCATCACCGCCCCCAGGCGCGACAGTCCGTCGTTGCCGAGCAGATTCTCGAGCGGATCCTCGAGGCGGGCGCGCAGGCCGCTGCCGGCGTCGTCGCGAGCCATGACGGAGGTCACGGGGCGGGCGTGGCGCTCGCTCTCGGGAACGCTGGTCACGGCTTCACGGGCCACCACGCCCACCAGTCGCCCCCTGGAGTCCACCACCGGGAACCAGGGCCAGCCGTAGCGCAGGAAGAACTCCTGCTCGGCTTCGGCGAGCGTGTAGGCCTCCGGAATGGCCACGGGCTCGGCGTCCATCACGTCGGAGACGCGGATGTCCCCGATGCGATCGGAGAAGCGCGCCTGGGCGACGGCGGAGCCGGCCGCCTGCGCCAGGAAGAAGCCGATGAAGACGAACCAGATACCGGTGACGAAGCCGAACCCCGTGATCAGGGCCAGGACGCCTCCCGCGATCATCAGGTAGCCGAAGCCGCGGCCCAGCATGCCCGCGAAGCGCGTGGCCTTGTTGCGATCGCCGGTGATCTTCCATGCGATGGCCCGGGCGATGCGCCCGCCGTCGAGCGGGAAGCCGGGAATCAGGTTGAACGCCAGCAGGATGATGTTGATCGAGGCCAGATAGCCGAGCACCGCGGTGCTGGCGCCCACGACGTCGTCGGTGAAACGGGTGCTCTCGGCCACTTCGCTCGGGCTGGAGATGGCGGCGCCGGCTCCGAAGCAGAGGCCGGCGATGGCCAGGGTCACGAGCGGACCCGCCACCGCTACGCGGAACTCGACGCCCGGCGAGTCGGTGTCACGAGCGAGCTTGGCGACCCCGCCGAACATCCACAGGTCGATCCCCTCGATCGGGATCCCGTTGCGGATGGCCACCACCGCGTGGCCGAGCTCGTGCAGGAGGATCGAGAGGAAGAAGAGCAGTGCGCTGACGGTGGCCAGCACGAACGCGTTCGAGCCCGGAGCTACGTCCTCGTAGTAGCTCGACAGCGAGAAGATGATCAGGAACAGGATGATGAACCAGCTGACGTCCACGCCGAAGCGAATTCCGAAGAAGCGACCGAGCTGGATCGTGCTGCCACCGAACATGTGCCTGAGATGGTGGCAGGCGAAACGAGCGGCTAGCGGCTCGCCGCCATAATCACCGCTTTCCTGAACAGAACCAGAGTTGGAAAGGACCAATCCTTGGCTCACAGAGTCACCCTCATCCCAGGCGACGGGACCGGGCCCGAGATCGCGGAGGCCACCCGCCGCGTGCTCGAGGCCACCGGCGTCGAATTCGACTGGGATCTCCAGGACGCCGGCGTGGATGTCTACGAGTCGGAGGGCGATCCGCTGCCTCGGCGCACGCTCGACTCGATCCGAGAGCGTGGGGTGGCCATCAAGGGGCCGACCACGACTCCGGTGGGCTCGGGCTTTCGCTCCATCAACGTCGCCCTGCGCAAGGAGTTCGACCTCTACTCCTGCATCCGGCCCTGCAAGGCCTACGAGGGCGTGCGCACGCGCTTCCCCGAAACCGACATCGTGATCGTGCGCGAGAACACCGAGGACCTGTACGCGGGCATCGAGTTCGAGAGGGGCTCGGAGGAGGTGGAGAAGCTCCGGCGCTTCCTGGCCGACGAGCTCGACTCGCCCACCCGCGACGACTCCGGCATCTCGATCAAGCCGATCTCGGTGTTCGGCTCCGACCGGATCGTGGAGTCGGCCTTCCGCTACGCCGAGGAGAACGGGCGCGGCAAGGTGACCGCAGCCCACAAGGCCAACATCATGAAGTTCTCCGACGGCCTCTTCCTCGAGGTGGCCCGTCAGGTGGCCGAGCGCCATCCCGGCGTCGAGTTCGAGGACCGCATCATCGACAACCTCTGCAACCAGCTCGTGTCACGCCCGGAGGAGTACGACGTGGTCGTGCTGCCCAACCTCTACGGCGACATCGTGTCCGACCTCGCTGCCGGCATGATCGGCGGGCTGGGCCTGGCCCCGGGAGCCAACATCGGAACGGAGGGGGCGATCTTCGAGGCCACCCACGGATCCGCTCCCAAGTACAAGGGCCAGAACCGGGTCAACCCCACCGCCCTACTCCTCTCGGGCGTGCTGATGCTGCGCCATCTCAACGAGACCGAGGCGGCCGATCGCATGGAGCGCGGAATCGCGGAGGTGATCCGCAAGGGCGAGAAGGTGACCTACGACCTCAAGCCCACGCGTGACGATCCCTCTGCCGTGGGTACGAGTGAGTTCGCCGACGCCGTTATTGAGGAGCTCTAATGAAAGTCACCGTAACCGGGGCCGCCGGCCAGATCGGCTACGCCCTGCTGTTTCGCATCGCGAGCGGCCAGATGCTCGGTCCCGACGAGAAGATCGACCTGCGCCTGCTCGAGATCCCGGATGCGGTCAAGGCGGCCGAGGGCACGGCCCTCGAGCTGCAGGACTGCGCCTTTCCCCTGCTGGCCTCGACCGAGATCTACGACGACCCGGTCAAGGCCTTCGACGGGGTCGACGTCGCGCTTCTGGTGGGCGCACGGCCGCGGACCAAGGGGATGGAGAGGGCCGATCTGCTGGAGGCCAACGGGCAGATCTTCAAGCCTCAGGGCGAGGCCCTCAACGCCGGCGCCGCGGAGGACGTGCGCATCCTGGTGGTGGGCAACCCGGCCAACACCAACGCGCTGATCGCGATGTCCAACGCTCCCGACATCCCTTCGGAGCGCTTCACCGCCATGACGCGGCTCGACGAGAACCGCGCCGTCGCGCAGCTCGCGGGCAAGCTCGGCGTGGGAGTCGAGCAGGTGGAGGACCTGGTGGTGTGGGGCAACCACTCACCCACGATGTTCCCCGACCTGTTCAACGCGAAGGTGAACGGCCAGACCGCCGCCGAGCAGGTCGACATGGATTGGTACGAGAACGACTACATCCCGCGCGTGGGCAAGCGCGGCGCGGAGATCATCGAGGCGCGTGGTGCGTCGTCGGCGGCCAGTGCCGCCAACGCCGCCATCGATCACGTGCGCGACTGGGTGCTGGGCGCAGAGGGACTGCGCTCGATGGCCGTTCGCTCGGACGGCTCTTACGGGGTCGAGGAGGGGATCATCTCCAGCTTCCCGGTGCGGGTGAAGGCCGGCAGCTACTCGGTCGAACAGGGCTTGGAGGTGGGCGACTTCGCCCGCGGCAAGATCGACAACACGGTGAACGAGCTCAAGGATGAGCGCAGCGCCGTCCGCGAGCTCGGTCTGGTGTAGGCGGCTGTGCGGTACGTTCAGGCCGGGTGCCAGCCCCGGTCGCGCTTGACCACCTGACCCTCGGACTCGAGGGTGGGCATCACGCGGTACAGGTAGTTCGCCTTGATTCCCATGGCGTCGGCCATCTCCGCAATGGTGATGCCCGGGCGGGTGCGCACCAGCTCCAGGGCTTCGCGCGCGCGGGTGCCGCTGCCCCGCGGCCGGCCACGCCGGCCGCCCCTGGCCCGCGGGGCGCTGCCCCTCCGCCGGGTGGGCCGCCCGCCGCCACCGCTCACGCCCTTGAGTGCCGCAGCGGCCTTCTCCAGCCGGTTGTACTCGTCCACGAGAGGACGGAGCTCGCTCAGGCGTGTGTCTATCTCTTTGAGTTTCTCATCCAGGAAATCAGCCATGACAAGTAACTGTAACCGTTATTCCACCAATGACTTGAGCCGGCGCAAGGAACCTTCCAGTTCCTTTTCTGTGACCCTGGCCACCGCTCGGCCCGCGACCCGCCCGAGTGGGCCCCCGGGCAGGTCGTACTCGTTGACGTAGGAGAAGCGCGTGCCTTTGCCATTCGGGGCGAAGACGTACTCCACACGGGCCTGGGATCCGACCGGCCCGTGCCCTTCCCAGACGACGTGCCGGCAGGGGTCGTTCTCCACCACCGTCCAGCGCACCTTGAACCTGCGCCCGGCGAGCTTCAGCGCCTGGGTCAGCTTCGACCCCTTTCGCAGCTGACCCCGCGGGGCGTCCTCCAGTTCCTGGTGAATCGTGACCCAGTCCGCCAGGCGCTTGGGGTCCATCACCACCTTGTAGAGGGTCTCGGGCGACGCCGCGATCTGCAGGGTGCGTTCCACCCTCACCGCGCAGCGAGGCTTTCCACGGCCTCCCAGTCGGCGAGCGCGCGCTCGACGGCACGCTCGAAGCGCCGTGGGCGCATGCCGTACAGGCGCGCGGCCTCGGTGGCGTCACGGGGAAGGATGTCCGTTCCCAGGCTTTCCATCAAAGGTCGTACGAGCTCGAGCGGCTGTCCGGTCACAGCGGCGACCACGGCGCTCGCGGGCGGAGTGAACGAGACGCCGAGGCCGAGCGGCATGCGGCCCACGCCCATCAGCTCGGCTATGCGCTCGACCATCTCGCCGTAGCTCACCACGTCCGGCCCGCAGACGTCCAGCGAACGGCCCGCAACGGCGGGCAGCGCCGGCGTCCGGGCCAGATACTCGATCACGTCACGCTCGTCGATCGGCTGCGTGCGGTTGGAGCGCCAGCTGGGCATGGGAAGCACGCGCAGCCGCTCCACCAGGCGCACGAGCACCCGGAACGAGGATGAGCCGGCGCCTATCACGATCGAGGCCCGCAGGGCGGTGGAGGCGGGCACCGCGGCGAGCAGGATCTCCTCGACTTCCAGGCGCGAGCGCAGGTGGGGGGACAGCGGGCCGGCCGGCGCGATGCCCCCGAGGTAGACGATGCGCTCCACGCCGGCGGCCGCGGCCGCGCTTCCGAAGGCCTCGGCCGCCCGCCGGTCGCGGGAGGCGAAGTCAGGGTCGTCGGAGGCCTCCATCGAGTGCACGAGGTAGTAGGCCGTCGAGCATCCGGCCAGGGCCTCCTCGAGGCCCGCTCCGCTGAGCAGGTCGCCGGCCACGGCGTCCACGCCCTCGAGCGTTTCCACCCGCTCGGGCCGGCGGGCCAACGCCCGCACCGATCGCCCCTCCGCGATGAGACGGCGCAGCAGGCGTCCGCCCACATATCCCGTGGCTCCGGCGATCAGCTCCACCGGGCGAGAGTACTTCCCGAAGTTCGCCCCCCTGAAAAAAGCGCTCCGAGCGGGCCTTCTCCGGAGGACCCTGCAAAGTGCGGTTAACGGGGACTGGAATACCGGCCCGGGGTGGTGCAGCATGCCGCCCGTGCCGAAGACGAAGCCCGTCCGCTGTGAGGACTGCTATTTCCATCAGAACAAGCTGTGCGCGCTGAACCTCGGCAAGCCTTGCACCACCTTCAGACCGGCCGAGAGGGGGCTGGCGCCTGAGCGGCAGCTGGCCTTCGTCTTTCGCAGCGAGCGGACGACGTCGGCCTACGCGTTCCCCCAGCCCAAGGCCTGAGCCCGAGCCCTAGCGCTCGAGCCGTTCGGCCGCTGCGAGCATCCCGGCCAGCGCGGCCCGTGAGGGCACCCCGAGCTTGGCGAAGATCCGCCCCAGGTGGTTCTCGATCGTCTTCTCGCTGAGGTAGAGGGCCTCGGCCACCTGGCGGTTGGTGCGGCCTTCGGCCACCAGCTCCGCGACCTCGAGCTCGCGCGCGCTGAGGGCGGCCATGCCCTCCCCGCCGGCGCGCCGGCGGACCGGACGGGGCACGCGGCGGCCCTGGCGGCGCAGCTCACGCGCCGCCGCGTCGGAGTAGCGGCGCGCCCCGCAGGCCTGCAGCGTGCCCAGCGCGCGTTCGAGCTCGGCTGCCGCTCGGCGGCGCTGACCGCTGAGAGCTAGTGCGCGGCCGGCCAGCGTGCGGGCGCGTGCGGCCACGATGCGATCGGCTGGGCCCTCGGCCGCCTCCGCCGCGGCGAGGGCCGTGTCGGCGGCCACGCCGTGAGCGCCTTCGGCGAGCTGAAGCGC
The DNA here is from genome assembly GCA_963813495.1 of uncultured Thermoleophilaceae bacterium. Taxonomy (GTDB): domain Bacteria; phylum Actinomycetota; class Thermoleophilia; order Solirubrobacterales; family Thermoleophilaceae; genus JACVRW01. The sequence continues at coordinate 83,392 of CAWEZC010000009.1, read as the reverse complement.
GGCGCGGGCGAGCAGCGCCTCCGCCCTGCGCCCACCGAGCGGGCTGTTGAGCGCGCAGTGCTCGGCCCGGGTCGCCCAGGCCCGTGCCTGTTCGGTGTCGTCGAGTGCCAGCGCGGCCCGGGTGAGGATCTCGTAGAAGTGGGCCCGGTAGCTCAGCTCGATCAGCGGCAGCTGCGGCCCGCGGGCCCCGGCGAGCAGCTCCTGGCGACAGCGCGCCGGATCGCCCGCCTCGAGCCTGGCCTCGGCCACGTAGCATGCGCTGAGGGCCGAGAAGTAGTTGTCGCGTACGCCCTCGCCGGCCACCTCGAGCGCCTCGTCACCACAGCGTTCCGCGAGCGCGAGGTCGCCGGCCAGCGTGGCGATCCAGCACCTCAGGCTCAGTGCCAGGGCGAGCGAGTGGCCGTTGAGGGCCAGCCGGGCGGACTCGATCGTCTCGTCCGCGAGCGCGGCGGCGGAGTCGAGGCGGCCGAGCCACGTCATGCAGATCGCGCTGCCGATCGTGAGCGGCACCAGCAGGTGGCCCTGGCCGGTGGCCCGCGAGACGTCCAGCCCGCGCTCCAGGTAGCGGATGCCCTCGGTGTGGCGCTCCAGGTTCTGGCAGGACCAACCCAGATTCAGCAGCGCGTCTACGCGGGCGCCCAACTCGAAGTCCGAGAGCGAGTCGACCAGCGCGCCGGCCTCGGCGTGGGCGCGCTCGGCCGCCGCGATGTGGCCGACGTTGTACTCCGCCAGGGCCAGCGCGCCGGCGGCGGCGGCCAGGAGCGAACGGTTCCCAGCGGCGGCTGCGGCCTCATGCGCGGCCCTCGCGTTGCGGACCATGCGGTCGTAGTCCGGTGCGTAGAGGCAGTCCATCGCCAGCTCCAACTGGAGGGCCGCGGCCTCGGGCGACTCGCGTCCTCCGAGCTCCTCGAGCGCGTCCCTCAACAGCGCGCTGGCCTCGCCGTGGCGCCCCAGCAGGTGCTCGATCTTCGCGATGAAGGCCACCACCTGCCCACGCAGCGAGGCGAGGTCGGGAGGCAGCAGAGCGAGGGTCTCGCGTAGCGCCCCCCGGCTCAGCTCGAGTCTCCCGGTGCTGCCCAGAGCCGTGGCCATGGGCACCAGCAACTCGAGGCGACGTTCCGCCGGCGTACCCTCGGGGAGCAGCCCGAGCGCCGCCTCGAACCAGTGGGCGGCGCTGGCGGGTGCCCGCGACATCGCGGCATGACCGGCTTCGGCCAGTACGCGGAGCGCCGCCTCGTCGCCCGGACGGGCCGACAACTCCACGTGCTGTGCGCGCGCCAGCGCCGGCGCCTCGCGGCCCTCGAGAGCGGCCGCGATCCGGCGGTGCGCACCGAGGCGCCAGGCCGGGCCGGCCGACTCGTAGACGGCGTGGCGCACGATCGGATGGCGAAAGCGAAAGCGCCCGGGTGGCAGGCTGGGCCGCACCAGGTCGCGCTCCACCAGCGCCTCGATCGCGGCGAGCGCCTGCGCCTCGTCCAGCTCGGCCGCCTCGGCCACCAGATCGGACTCGAACTCATAGCCGACGGTCGCCGCCGCGCGGACCGCCAGAGCGGGGGCCTCGCTCAACTCGTGAAGCTCCTCGTCCAGGGCGGCCTGGACTGGCCTGGGCACCTCGCTCGGCTCAGCGGACGGAGCCGCGCGCCGGCGTGCACCGCGCCGCGCGGCCCGGGCGAGCTGGCCCAAGTAGAAGGGGTTGCCCCCGCTTTCCCTGTAGAGCTCGTCGCGCGTGGCCGCCGGCCAGCCGTCGCCCAGCAGGCCGTCCGCCTCCTCGGGCGAGAGCGCCGTGAGCTCGAGCCGCTCGTCCGCGCCGCCTGAGATCGCCCGGGCCAGGGCGGGCGCCAGGCGCTGCGCCAGCTGCCGCGGCCGGTGGGCGAAGGCGATCAGGACCTCGCCCCGCGGGCGGTGGCGCAACAGGTGGGACAGCAGTTCGAGCGATGCCTCGTCGCACCAGTGCGCGTCATCGAGCACCAACAGCAGCGGGCGCCGCGAGGCCAGGGTCTCGAGCAGCAGGCGCACGGCCCGGTAGGAGCGAAAGCGCTCGTCTTGGAGCGGGCCCTGACCCTCGGCGGCGGCCGCGAGCGAGGGAAAGATCGCCCGCAGGTGGCCGGCAGGCTCGTCGCCCAGGCGCTCGATGCGGCGCGGCTCGACCGTGCCCAGGTAGTCATCGAGAGCGTCGATGAAGATGGCGAACGGCAGCGTCCCCTCGAACTCGGCGGCGCGTCCCTCGAGGACCAGCCGGCCCTGCTCGACGGCCTGCCCGCTCAGCTCCGCGAGCAGGCGCGTCTTGCCCATGCCGGTTTCTCCGAGCACCTCCAGGGCTGCAGCCGATGCCCCGGACGCACTCAGCATCCGCGCTATGGCGGCCAGCTCCGTCTGGCGTCCTACGAGAACGGCGTCCTCTTCCATCTCAGCTCCGGCGCGTCCCGGCGCGAACAGTAGCTCCCGGGCGGGGTAGAGTCCGGGCCGATGCGGCTCACCGTGCTCGGCAAGTCGCCGTCCTGGCAGGACGCCGGGGGAGCTTGTTCGGGCTACCTGCTCGAGGAGGCCGGCACCGCCGTGCTGATCGACTGCGGCAACGGCGTATTCGGCAAGCTGCGCGAGCGCATCGACTACGTCGACGTCGACGCCGTGGTGATCTCCCATCTGCACGCCGACCACTTCCTCGACCTCGTCCCCTACTCCTACGCGCTCACCTACGCGCCCCGCCAGCAGCCGGTGCCGGTGGACCGCTGGCCGGGCACCGACAACCCGGCGCGTCCGGAGCTTCACGTGCCGCCCGGGGGGCAGGCCGCGTTTCGCCGCCTTGCCGGCACCTGGGGGCCGGAGGCGCTGATCGAGAACGCCTTCGCCATGAGTGAGTACGACCCGTCCGCGACGCTGCAGATCGGCCCCGTGGAGGTCGGCTTCCAGGCCGTCCCGCACTTCACCGAGACGTTTGCCATGAGCTTCTCCTCCGGCGGCCGCAGGATCGTCTACGGGGCCGACTCGTGCCCCACCGACGTCCTGCGCGAGTTCGCTCCCGGCGCAGAGCTGATGCTCGTGGAGGCGACGCTGCCCCGGCCCGAGCGCACCGGCGTACGTGGGCATCTCACGCCCGCGGAGGCGGGCGAGCTGGCGCGCGCCGCCGGGGCCAGGCGCGTCGTCCTCGTGCACATCTCCGACGAGCTCGACTGGGAGTGGGCCCGGCGCGAGGCGGCCCGCGCCTTCGGCGGGCCCGTCGAGGTGGCCCGCGAGGGCGCGACCTACGACGTGTAGCCGAGCGAGCCGGCCACCTGCCGGCGGCCGTGGTTCTGCGCGACCGCGGGGTGGGCGAGGTACGCGTGGGCCGCGACGGCGAGCCGATCGTGCGCTACGCCCTCACCGCCCGAGACGTGGAGCATCTGCGCACGGGTAACGCCGGCGGCGCCGAGCTGGTCGAGGCCATGGGCGCCAAGCTCGTCTACTCGTCGCACGCAAAGTGGGTGGCCTACCAGCCGGGCACGCGCGGGGACCGCGCCGGCTTCATGCGCGACGCCGACGCCGCCGGATGGGGCGCGGGCCCGTCCCAAACGGTCTCCTTCCGCATCATGGGCAGCGCCCGGATGGGCGTTCGGGAGCCCTCGCGCACATGAATGCGCGAGGGCTCGCCGCGCGCCTCTCCTGAGGCTCGCCCCTACGGCACGACGTCGATGCGGTCGAGCGCCGGCGGCGCTATCGCCGCACCGCCGAGCGAGGGAGCGATGTAGGCCTCCAGCGCGTCGGTGTCCACCGCGCCGCCGAGCCGGTCCGTCCCCTCGCGCAGCACGCTGAAAAGATCGCCGCCGTCGGCGAGGAACGAGTTCACCGTGATGCGGTAGCTCGCCGCCGGATCCACCGGTGCGCCGCCGATCGTCAGCCCGGTGACGGGATTGGCCGCTCCGGCGCAGGGCTGGCCCACCAGGGCGCTCGCCGCGCTCGAGCTGTACGAGTACGCGACGCTGCTCGAGGGCAAGAGCACGCGCGGGGCGCTCTGCCCGCACCACTGCTGCTTGAGCATCTCCAGCACCTGAGCCCCGGTGAGCGTCATGGTGACGAGTGAGTTGCCGAACGGCTGCACCGTGAATGCCTCGCCGTAGGTCACGTTGCCGTCGCCTTCCGCGCCGCTCTGCGCGAACGTGAAGTCCGAGCGCACGCCGCCGGGGTTCATGAAGGCCGCCACCGCAGCGCCGCTGCCCGGGTCGGCCGTGGCCGCCAGCTGTGCGTCGGCGATCAGGTTGCCGGCCGCGTTCTCGAGCGAGTCGTCGGGAGTGCGGGTGATGTCGGCGGAGATGCGCCCGATCACGCGGTCACGCAGCGGGGCGGCGATCGCGTTGTAGCGGTCGATCAGCTGGGTGATGTCACCCGCCTTGAACACGTTCTGGGTGACGATCAGGTTGTTCGCCGCCACCTCGACCACGTCGCGCGAGCGCCGGTCGAGTGTGAGGTCGATGTCCGTGACGAGGCGCCCGAAGGAGCTCGCGCTCGTGACCGGCCGGCCGTCGATCACGCAGTTGTAGGCCGAGTGGGTGTGGCCGGTCACGAACAGGTCGACCGCCTGCGTCGTGCGCTCGACGATGTCCACGATCGAGCCGGAGATCCCATTGCAGTCGTTGATGCCGCCGGGCTGCGACTGCACTCCGCCCTCGTGGAGCAGCACCACGACTGCCCGCACGCCCTTGCGGCGCAGCTCGCGCGCGTAGCGGTTGGCCGTCTCGGCCTCATCGAGGAAGTCGAGCCCCGCCACGCCGGACGGCGACACGATGTCCGGCGTCCCCTCGAGGGTCATGCCGATGAAGCCCACCTTGATTCCCTGGAACCTGCGGATCTCGTAGGGGCGGAACAGGGTGCGCCCGCGCGCCTCGTCGACGACGTTGGCCGCCAGGAAGTCGAACTTCGCCCCACCGAAGCCGGTCCCGTCCTGGCAACCGTCCTCGGGGTGGCAGCCGCCGCGCTGCATGCGCTTGAGCTCAGCCGCGCCTTCGTCGAACTCGTGGTTGCCCACGGCATTGAGATCGAGCCCGATGCGGTTCATGGCCTCGATCGTCGGCTCGTCGTGAAACAGCGCCGAGAGCAGGGGGGACGCGCCGATCAGGTCGCCGGCGGAGACGAGCAGCGAGTTGCGGGCGTCGCCCTCGAGATTGCGCACGTGCGTGGCCAGGTACTCGGCCCCACCGGCGGGTACGCGCGGGTCGGTGGGTGAGGGCGCGATCGTCCCGGGAGTGGTCGACTCCAGGTGGCCATGGAAGTCGTTGAGGCCGAGCAGCTGCACCTCGACCTCGCGCGGCTTGGCGACGGCCGCGGCGGGGAGGAGCAGGAGGGCGACGAAGGCGGTGAGCAGGAAGCGCAGGTTCATGGGCCGGAGCATTCCCGGTTCCACGAAAAGGGCGTCACGGTGGAGTCAAGGCCGAGGCGGTCTATTCTCGGCATACGTGAGCTCGCAGCGCGACCTGTTCGCCAACTTCGACCGCATGCGGCGTGAGATCGATGAGTTGTTCGGCGATGTCTTCGAGCGCCAGACCGGGTTGAGGGGCCGCGGCTTCTCGCCCTCGGTCGACGTCTACTACACCGATGACCCTCCTCGCGCCGTCGTCAAGACCGACCTCTCCGGCGTCGACATCGCCGACGTGGCGCTCGAGATCCGCGGCCGCCAGCTTCTGATCACCGGTGAGCGGCGGCCCAACGAGGCCGCCGGGCGGCTCTACCAGCAGATCGAGATCGAGCACGGCCCCTTCCGCCGGCTGGTGGAGCTGGGCGCCGATGTGGTGGCCGAGGCGGCCCGGGCCTCCTACGAGGACGGGATCCTCGAGGTCGAGATACCGCTCGCCCGGCTCGAACAGGGCGTGCGCCGAGTCCCGATCGAAGAAGGATGAGCATCCACATCCCCGCCAGCGAGGGGGAGGTGGTGACCGCCGAGGTGCGCACCAGCATGCCGGAGACCCTGCCCGTGCTGCCGCTGCGCGAGGCCGTCCCGTTCCCGGAGGCACTCACGCCGCTGGCCGTCGGGCAGGAGCGCTCCGTGGCGCTGATCAACGACGTGCTGGCCGGCAGCCGCATGCTGGTGATGGTCGCCTCCAAGAACCCCGAGGCCGAGGAGCCCGGCCCGGACGACCTGTATCGCGTGGGAGTCGCCGGCGTGGTGGCGCGCATGCTCAAGGTGCCCGACGGAACGCTGCGCATCCTCGTGCACGGCGCGCAGCGGGTGGACCTCGAGGAGTTCATCGCCACGGAGCCGTACCTCATCGCGCGCCTCAAGGAAGCCCCCGACATTGTCAGTCCCTCCCCTGAGCTGGAGGCGCTCCATCGCAACGTGCAGGGCACCTTCTCGCGCATCATCGAGGAGCTGCCCTATCTGCCCGAGGAGCTGCTGGTGGCGGTGGCCAACCTCGACGATCCGGCCGAGCTCGCGCACCTGATCGCCGGCGCGTTGCGCATCAAGACCGAGGAGAAGCAGGCCCTGCTCGAGGAGCGCGACGTGACCAAGCGGCTGCGCATGCTCTCGGAGATCCTGGCCCGCGAGCTCGAACTGGTGGAGATCGGGACGCGCATCCAGACCCAGGTGCAGTCGGAGATGGACAAGGGCCAGCGCGAATGGTTCCTGCGCCAGCAGCTGAAGGCCATCCAGGACGAGCTCGGCGAGCACGACGAGCAGGAGATCGAGGCTCAGGAGCTGCGCCGCCAGCTCGAGGAGGCGCAGCTCCCCGACCAAGCCTGGAAGCAGGCCGAGCGCGAGCTCTCGCGCTTCGAGCACCTGCCGCCTCAGGCGGCCGAGCACGGGGTGATCCGCACCTACCTGGAATGGCTCGCCTCGCTGCCGTGGTCGAAGGCGAGCGAGGACAACTTCGACCTGCGCCACGCGCGCGAGGTCCTCGATCGCGACCACTACGACATAGAGGCCGTCAAGGACCGCATCCTCGAGTTCCTCGCCGTGCGCAAGCTCAAGCCCGACGCGCGCTCCTCCATCCTCTGCTTCGTCGGGCCTCCCGGGGTGGGCAAGACCTCGCTCGGGCGCTCGGTGGCCGAGGCGATGGGCCGCGCCTTCGAGCGCATATCGGTCGGCGGGGTGCGCGACGAGTCGGAGATTCGCGGGCACCGCCGCACCTACATAGGTGCGATGCCGGGCACGATCATCCGCGCGCTGCGCGACGCCGAGTCCAACAACCCGGTCTTCATGATCGACGAGATCGACAAGATGGGTTCGGACTTTCGCGGCGACCCCTCCAGCGCGATGCTCGAAGTGCTCGACCCCGAGCAGAACTCGAGCTTCCGCGACCACTACCTCGACGTCCCCTTCGACCTGTCGAGCTGCTTCTTCATCTGCACGGCCAACCAGCTCGATCCCGTGCCGCCCGCGTTGCGCGACCGCATGGAGATCATCGAGCTGTCCGGCTACACCCAGGAGGAGAAGCGCGAGATCGCCAAGCGCTATCTCGTGCCGCGCCAGATGGTCGAGAACGGGGTCGGGCGCTCGAAGATCGAGTTCACCGACGACGCGCTCGAGGTGATCATCGACGGCTACACGCGCGAGGCCGGCGTGCGCAACCTGGAGCGGGAGATCGGCTCGGTCTGCCGCAAGGTGGCGCGCGAGTTCGCCGAGGGCAGTCGCCGCTCGAAGCGGGTCATCCGGCCGGCGACCGTGCTCGAGCTGCTCGGCAAGCGCCGCTTCCTGCCCGATGTTCAGCGCCGCACCGACGAGCCCGGCGTGGCCACCGGCCTGGCCTGGACGCCGGTGGGCGGCGACGTGCTGTTCGTGGAGGCCACCGCCTTCCCGGGAGACGGCAAGCTGCAGATCACTGGTCAGCTGGGCGACGTGATGAAGGAGTCCGCGGCCGCCGCGCTCTCCTACATCAAGACGCACGCCGGCTCGTTCGACGGAGACGTCGGCAACGATTGGTTTCGCACCCACGACCTGCACGTGCACGTGCCCGCCGGCGCGATCCCGAAGGACGGGCCGAGTGCGGGCATCACGATGGCCACGGCGATCGCCTCGCAGGTCAGCGGCCGGCCGGTGCGCTCGGACACGGCCATGACCGGGGAGATCACGCTCACGGGCAAGGTGCTGCCGATCGGCGGCCTCAAGGAGAAGGCGCTCGCCGCCCAGCGGGCCGACATCAACAGGCTGATCGTTCCGCGCCGCAACGAGCCCGACATCGACGACATCCCCGCCCACCTGCGCAAGCGAATGAAGTTCGTGCTCGTGGACGACGTGGACGAGGTGCTCGGGGCCGCGCTCGAGAAGCGCCGGCCTCGTAGAGCAGCCTGATCGGGTGCGCTTGCCTATTCCCGGGTAGAGTGTCCCAACCAAAGGCGGATCGAGGAGAGCAATGGCATCGAAGAAGAAGGCCGTCAGAGCCGGAGCCGGCGCGGTCGCCGCCGGCCAGGCGGTCCGCAGCAATCCATACGTAAATCGCCTGGTGGAGGACGCGGAGCTGCGGGAGAACCTGCGCAACGCCTTCGTCTCGGCCAGGAAGGCCTACGGGCGCGTGAACGGCAAGGGACCAGCCAAGGCCCTTGACGACAAGAAGGTCCAGCGTGAGCTCAAGGACGCAGCGGCCTCGTTGAAGGACGCGGCCGACTCCCTGCGCGGAAACAAGAAGAAGAAGAGCCGCAAGGGCCGGCTCCTGCTTCTGGCCGTCGTGGGCGCCGGTGTGGCGCTCGTGGCCAGCGAGGGCCTGCGCAAGAAGGTCCTCGACGCGCTGTTCGGCGCGGAAGAGGAGTTCGAGTACACGGCCAGCACCACTCCGCAGCCGGCGTCGAGCTCGAGCGAGCCGGTGGGCACGACCTAGCCGGTTCCGAAGAGCACGAGTCTTGCGAGAGGCGCCTCCGGGCGCCTCTCGCCTTTCTGAGCACCTCCGCGGACCGCTTCGGCTGGCCGGCCAGATAGCATGCCGCGCGCGATGGAAGCCGCCACCAGCATGACCGGCTCCGGGCCGCCGCGACGGCTCGAGGGCGATAAGGCCCAGCGCATCATCGCGGCCATGCGCTCGAGCGTAGGCCGCCGGGGAGCGGCCGGCTCGACCTTCGACCACGTGGCCCGCGAGGCGGGCGTATCGCGGGGCCTGCTGCACTACTACTTCGGCTCCAAGGAGCAGCTGCTCGTCGAGGTCGTGCGCCACGACTGCGAGGTGCGCAACCAGAACATGGACGAGCGCCTCGCACAGGCGGGCACGATCGACGAGATCCTGGATGCGCTGGTCGTGGGCCTGAACGAGTTCCTCGAAGACGACCGCGGCGGGCAGGCCGTGATCTACGAGATGCTCTCCGCCTCGCGCCACTCCGAGGAGATACGCGCGGAGCTGGCCGAGCTCTACCGCCAGTGGCGCGAGCGGCTGGCGGGCTGGTTGCGGGTCAAGGAGCGCGAGGGCGTGATCCGCCTCCAGGCCGAGCCCGAGGCGGTGGCCTCGATCCTGTTCGCCCTGGCTGACGGCTTCGGCATCCAGGTCCTATCCGATCCCGAGTGGGATCAGGGGGCCGCCTTCGAGCTCGGCGTGGGCACGGCGCGCCGGCTGCTCGGCGCGCCGTCCTGATTGTGTCGCCGGAAGTCGTCCAAGTGGCGCCACGTCGTCTCGCGCGCCCCCATCCCGGTGAGTACGCCGAGATGCCCGCCGGGGGCTGACTCGAGCCGCACCTCCGGCGCGTTCTCGAGCAACCCGCCCACGTGATGCACCGCGTCCGGCGGGGCGAGCACGTCGGATTCGCCCGCCACCGAGAGCACGGGCACACGCACCTCGTGCAGGTCGATGGTCTTACCGGAGAGGGAGATGCGGCCGTCGGCCAGGTCGTTGACCCGGAAGAAGGCGTGGTAGAGCTGGCCGAACGTACGGCCCGGGTAGGCCAGCATGTGGGCCATGTAGTCGTCGACGGCCTCCATCTGGGCAAGTGCCTCGCGGTCCCGCAGATGGCCGGCCAGCCACAGCGGGCGGGTCACGTAGCGATCGATCGAGGTGAGGCGAAAGCCCAGCGAGACCAGTGAGGCGGGGGCGCCGCCCAGCATGCGGTAAAGGGCGGTGCCCAGCCCTCCTCCGGTGAGCCGGCCGAGTTGGCGGATCGGCGCGAACAGGCGGATCTTGCGGAAATCGAAGGGGCTGCCCACAAGTGAGATCGAGCCCACGGGCAGCCCCGGCTCGCCGGCCTCGGCCAGCAGCAGCATGATGCCGCCCAGGGACCAGCCCACGGGTTGGACGGGTGCCCCTCCGGCGTCGTCGGACACCGCGCGGATCGCGTTGGGGATCACGTTCTCGACCCAGTGCTCGAGGCCGAGCGCGCGGTCGCTGAAGGCTATCGGCCCGTACTCGACGAGATAGGTCGGATGGCCCTGGCCGATCAGGTGCTCGGCCAGGCTGCAGCCGCGCCGCAGGTCGAAGCAGGCCGGGGGTGCCGCGAGAGGCGGCACGAGCAGCACCGGGGCGTGGCGCCGGGCCGCCGCGCGGCTGGAGCGAAAACGGTGCACGGTGCGCTGCGGCCCCTCGTCGATCACCGAGGAGGGCTGGCGGCGCAGATCGGCCACACCGCCGCCGACCACGGGCAGGAGGTCCCAGGCGTTGACGGCGCCGTCGAGAAGCGCTTCGGGACCGGGCAGTCCGAGGATCACTCGGAATGTGCGAGCACGCTGATCACGTTGCCGCCCGGGTCGCGCACGAAGAAGCGGTGGATGCCCCAGGGCTCGTCGGTGAGCGGATAGACGATCTCCAGGCCGCGTCGCACGCACTCAGCATGAACGGCGTCGACGGCCGCGGGATCGCCCACGTCGATCCCGAGGCGCGGCAGCGGCTGCTCGGTGCCGGGCGCCGCGGCCACGATCTGCGCGCTGCTGTTCTGGCGGGAGGCGAGTCCCAGGAAGTTCTCCGCCTCCATTGCGGCGTCCAGCCCCAGTGCGCCGGTGTAGAAGTCGGTGAGCGCCTCGAAGTCCGGGCCCTCCAGGTACGGGACGATCCGGCGAACGTCGGTCATGCGGCCCTGAGCCGGCGCTCGAGCTCGTCGCCCAGCTCCTCCATCGGCAGCCGCGCCTGCTCCAGGGAATCGCGGTCGCGCAGGGTCACCGTGTCGTCCTCGACCGTCTGGCCGTCGACCGTGACTCCCCACGGTGTGCCGATCTCGTCCTGACGCCGGTAGCGCTTGCCGATCGAGCCGCCGGCGTCGTATTCGGCGGGGATGCGGCTGCGCAGCTTCTCGTAGAGGCCGCGGGCCAGCTCGGGCATGCCGTCGCGGTTGACGAGCGGGAGCACCGCCACCTTGACCGGCGCCATCTTCGGATGGAGGCGCAGCACAGTGCGCTTGCGACCTTCCACCTCCTCCTCGGCGTAGGCGTCGCACATGAGCGCCAGCACAGCGCGGCCCACCCCACCGGCGGGCTCGATCACGTGCGGCACATAGCGCTCGCCTGTGGCGGTGTCCACGTACTCGAGCTTCTCGCCCGAGAACTTCGTGTGCTGGGTGAGGTCGAAGTCGCCCCGGTTGGCGATGCCCTCGAGCTCGGACCAGCCGATCGGATAGAGGTACTCGATGTCGCTCGTGGCCGACGAGTAGTGCGACAGCTCGTCGGCGCCGTGCGGGCGTAGCCGGAGCTTCTCGCGATCCAGCCCGAGGCTCTCGTACCAGCTCATCCGCGCCCCCATCCAATGCTGGTGCCAGTGCTCGGCCTCGGCGGGGGGCACGAAGAACTCCATCTCCATCTGCTCGAACTCGAGCGTGCGAAACACGAAGTTGCCGGGGGTGATCTCGTTGCGGAACGACTTGCCGATCTGAGCGATCCCGAAGGGCGGCTTGCGGCGCGCGTACTGGAGCGTGTTCTTGAAGTTGAGGAAGATGCCCTGCGCGGTCTCGGGCCGGAGGAAGACCGTGGAGCCGGCCTCCTTGACGGGCCCGATGGTGGTCTCGAACATCAGGTTGAACTCGCGCGCCTCGGTCAGGTCGCAATCCGGGTGCTGCCCCGGCAGCTTGGACGGGGCGCGCCCGCAGCGGATGTCGGGGTTGTTGCCGGTGCCGGCCAGCTCCTCGGCGAGGTGGTCGGCCCGGAAACGCTGCTTGCAGGTGCGGCAGTCGATCAGAGGGTCGGTGAAGCCCGCGAGATGGCCCGAGGCCTCCCAGGTGCGCGGGTGCTGGATGATGGCCGAGTCAAGCGCCACCACGTCGTCGCGCTCCTGGATCATCGCCTTCCACCACTCGCCGATCACGTTGTTCTTGAGCAGGACGCCGTAGTGCCCGTAGTCATAGGTGTTGGCGATCCCCCCGTAGATCTCCGAGGCGGGGAAGATGAAGCCGCGCCGCTTGCAGAGGGCCACGATCTGGTCCATGGTCACCACGACGCTGACCCTACCCAGAAGCGGAAAAGACCGGTATTTGGACCCGCCGGGCCGATCTTGGCCTGTCGCAGTGCGGGCCCTGGGGTAGGTTGCCCGCGATGGTCGTCTCGGCCCTGCGCCCCATCGGTCACCTCGCCGCCTGGATCGTGTGGCACAGCACGCGCGTCTCGCTGCTGCGCGACCTGGAGCAGCCGCAGCCGCCATCTGGCTGAGGCTTTCTTTGGCACTCGTATACTCGGAGTGCCATGCCCATTTACGAGTACCGCTGCGACCGGGGCCACAACTTCGAGGTCATGCAGCGCATGACCGAGGATCCCGTAACCGCCTGCTCCACCTGCGGCGCGCCCGTTCAGAGGGTGTTCCACCCGGTGGCTGTGCACTTCAAGGGCTCTGGCTTCTACAACACCGACTACGGCAAGAAGAAGACCGGCGCCGCCGCGGCATCCGAGGGCGGGGGCAAGGGCGAGTCGTCGGGCAAGGGCGAGTCGTCGGGCAAGTCGGAATCCTCGTCGGGCTCCAAGGGGGACTCGGGGTCCAGTGGGTCCTCGAGCTCGAGCGGGTCGTCGTCGGGGTCGAGCGGTTCCTCGAGCTCCGACTAGCTTCCGTCCTCCAGCTTCTTCACGGCGTCCGCCTTGGCGCCGTCGGTGACGAACAGGTTGCTCCCGTTGCAGCAGGTCGCCTCCAGCACCTCGGTGTCCGACGAGTTGCCGGTGGCCATGTCGGCGAACAGGGCCATCAGCTGGAAGCCGCCCATGTCGGTCTTCAGCGTCTTGGGCGCGGTCCAGCTCACGAGGGGCAGCCGGAAGAACGTGCTCGGCGACTTCACCTGACTGCCGATCGCACGCATCACCTCCTGCTGGCGGGCGGCCCGGTCGCGATCGTCCTCAGCCGGCGCGCACGGGTTCTTGCGCACCCGGGCGAAGCCGAGCGCGCGCCGCCCGTCCAGCTCGTTCTCACCCTTCTTGAAGCGGATGCCCTTCCAGAAGTTGTCGAACGGCGGCGAGCAGATGCGCGACTGCGAGTCGACGGTGATGCCGCCCAGCGAGTCGATGAACTCGGGGAAGTCCTCGAAATCGACCTCCACGAGGTGATTGATCTTGAGGCCGTTGCCGAGGAAGGACTCGACCGTCTCGATCGTCAGCGCCGGGCCGCCGATGGCGTAGGCGGCGTTGATCTTGTCGACCCCGTGCCCCGGGATGTCGACCTCCACGTCGCGCGGGATCGAGAGCTTGCGCACGCTCCCGAGCGCCGCGTGGACGAGCATGATCGTGTCCGAGCGCCCCGGGCCCTGGAGGCTCTTGTCGATCGACTCCCCGGTGCGAACGTCGGAGCCGAGCACCAGGATGTTGGCCCCGGTCAGCAGGTTGCCGTCGGAGGACAACGCCTTCTCGGCCTCCGGCGAGATGCCCTCCTGCGTGCTCGCGCTGATCAGGAACACGACGAGCGACAGGATCAGCCAGCCGACCACCGCGAGGGCCACCCACTTGAGCACGCGGCCCGGAGTGACGCGGCGATCCCCGTCGCGCCGCGGGCGCGGGTCATCGTCGCCGCGGCTGCGCGAGAGGCGCCGCTTCAGCGCATCGAGGTTGGCGCCGCGGGCGATCGGTCTCCTGCGAGCGCGGTAGACCTTGTACTCCGGGCGGTCCGGAGGGCCGGAAGTCGGATTTGTCACCCCCCTCTGTATATCTACCCGCCATGCCGCCAAGGCGAGTGATCGCCATAGACGCGGGGGGAACGAAGCTGCTCGGAGGGGTGGTGGACGAGGACCTCGTGGTCCATCACCGGGTGCACCGCACCTGGCGCGGAGCCGATCGCCAGGAGACCCTGGACATCTTCATGGGCGCCGTGGAGGAGATCCTCGGCGCGGCTCCCGGCGTCGAGGCGGTGGGCTTCGGGATCCCGGCGCTGGTGGAGTGGGAGACCGGAGTGTCGCGCTGGTCCAACCACCTTCCGCTCGATGACGTGCGTTTCCGCGACTTGATGAGCGAACGCCTGGGGCTGCCCGTGGTGGTGGACAACGACGGCAACGCCTCGGTGCTCGCCGAGGCACGCGCCGGTGTGGGCCGCGGCTTCCGGCACGTGGTGATGGTCTCGCTGGGTACGGGGATCGGCACCGGCCTCTATCTGAACGGCGAGATCTATCGCGGCGCCGCGGGCCTGGGTGCGGAACTGGGCCACACCGTGCTCGACATCGATGGCATGGACTGCCCGGGCGCCTGCCCGGGGCGAGGCTGCTTCGAGACACTCGTGTCCGGCAACGCGATCGGGCGGGAAGGCGAGCGGGTGGCGCGCGAGCGTCCCGACTCAGAGCTCGGGCGCCGGTTGGCGAAGGGAGGCGAGATCAGCGGTGGGATAGTCACCGAGCTGGCCCACGACGGCGACGCCGCCGCGCGCTCGGTCCTCGAGGAGGTAGGACGGAGGCTCGGGTACGGCCTCGTCGGCGTGGTCAACCTGTTCAACCCGCAGGTGATCGTTATCGGCGGAGGGGCAGTGCGCGCGGGCGACCTCCTGCTCGAGCCTGCACGCGCCGTGGTGGCCGAGCGGGCCTTGCCTCCGCCGCGCGAGGCGTTGTCCATTCTGCCCGCCCATTTCGGGGACGAGTCGGGGATGATCGGAGCTGCGCTGTTGGCGCTGGAGGCGCTCGCGGCGTCGGGTTCGGGAGGGAGCGCGGAAGGGTGACCGGCCGCCTGGTTGTCTGCCCCACTCCGATCGGCAACCTCGAGGACGTGACGCTGCGCGTGCTCTCGGCCCTGCGCGAGGCGGACGTGGTGGCCTGCGAGGACACGCGTCGCACGCGGGTCCTGCTCGACCGCTACGGCGTCAAGGCCAAGCTCGTCTCCTACCACGAGCACAACGAGCAGGTGCGTGCCTCGGAGCTGGTGGCACGCATGCGGGAGGGCGCCGTGGTGGCCCTCGTATCGGACGCCGGGATGCCGCTCGTGTCCGATCCCGGCTACGTGCTGGTGCGCAGCTGTGTGGCGGCCGGGCTGCCGGTGGAGGTGCTGCCCGGCCCCTCCGCCGCCATCACCGCGCTGGTGGCCTCCGGGCTGCCCGCCGACGAGTGGCGCTTCCACGGCTTCCTGCCGCGCAAGAAGGGCGAGCTGCGCCGGGTGCTCGCCGAGCCCGGCGGGACGCTCGTGGCTTTCGAATCGCCGCGGCGGGTGCCGGGCACCCTGGCAGTGCTCGCCGAGCTCGATCCGGGGCGCGAGGTGGCGGTGTGCCGCGAGCTGACCAAGGTGCACGAGGAGATCGTGCGCGGTAGTGCGGCCGAGCTCGCGGCGCGCGTTGCCGATGCCCCGCTGCGGGGTGAGGTCGTGCTGGTGCTCGGACCCGCCTCGGAGGCCGAGCAAGCGGGCAGCGAACCGGCCGGCATCGATGCCCTGCGCCGGCTCGTCGACGCGGGCGCGCATCCACGGCGGGCGGCCTCGGTGGTGGCGGAGCTGACCGGTGGGAGTGCGAACGCTCTCTACACGGCCCTCACGAAATCGCCCCAAAGTCAGACGGAACAGTGACGAACACGCACGGGACGGCCACAGCCGGGATGAGATCCCGGAACGCCGCCGTACGGTCGTGGCATGCGATCTCTCCCGCTCACTCTCGCACTGCTGCTCGTCGCCCTGATGGTCCACGCGCCGCCCGCGCCGGCGGCCTGGAGCTGGCCGCTGGCCGGCGAGCTGATCACCCCGTACCGGAACGGCGATGACCCCTACGCGCCCGGCCAGCACCGCGGGATAGACATCGCCGGACCGGTCGGCGCTCCGGTGGCGGCAGCCGCCGGCGGCGAGGTCCTGTTCGCCGGGACGGCCGGTTCATCGGGCGTGACGGTGAGCGTGCGCACGGCCGAGGGACTCGACACGTCGTACCTGCATCTCTCCTCGCTTGCGGTGCGAAAGGGCGAGCGCGTCCCGGCGGGCGCCCGGCTGGGATCGGTGGGCACGTCGGGCCGGCGTTCGGTCGAGCGGGCCCATCTCCATTTCGGCGTGCGGGAGTCGGGCAGCCGGCACGCCTACCGCGATCCGCTGGCGCTGCTCGGACCGCCGCCGGCGGCCGCTCCGAATGATCCTCTGCCCGCCCCCGCTCCGGTCCCCGCGCCCGCTCCGGTGGCGCCGGCCCCGGCTCCGCTGCCCGCGCCGGCGCCGGGCGGCGTGCCGGCGCGGCGGCCGCTTACCGGCACGCGCCGAGTTCCTGTCCGGAGCCCGTCGCCGGGCGCACGGCGTTGGCCGGCGGCGCGCCGGGTGCCAGCGGTGCGCGGAGTGCCGGTATACGGCGGAGTGGAGGCACCCGCACCCGGCGCCGGCCGCCAGCCGGAGCCGGCCCCTGGCGGCTCGGAGGGAGCCGAGCGCCTTCGGGGAGCCGGGCGCCTCTTCGGCGCCGCTGCCGGCAGCGCACCGGCCGGCCACGCCGAGCGCGGCGCCGACGTTCATTCGGCGCGCGCGCCCGGGGCGCGGCCCGAGCTCGGTCCGGGAGCGCGGACGGCCGGCGGCTCGCCGCCGGCCGGGGACGCTTCGAGCGGCTCTCCCGTCTCGGCCACGCAGCGGTCCGGCGCTTCGCCGGCGAGCCCCGGTGGGTCTGCGG
This sequence comes from uncultured Thermoleophilaceae bacterium, assembly GCA_963813495.1. GTDB lineage: Bacteria > Actinomycetota > Thermoleophilia > Solirubrobacterales > Thermoleophilaceae > JACVRW01. Next base: position 66,521 of record CAWEZC010000009.1, on the reverse strand, counting down.
GGCCGGATCTCGGCTGGGTCGCCGCCTGTCTCGGCCTGCTCCTGGCCGCGGCGATCCTCGGTCTGAGCGGAGAGGGCCGCAGTACGGCGCGGCGCGGCGCGGCGCGGGTTTCGTCGTGGCTGCGTCCCCTGGTCGGTCGGGGCTGACCGGTGGCCAGGGTGCGATCCACCCTCGCCGGATCGCGCTGGGGCACTCGCGTAGCATCGGTCGTGGATGCCGTATTACGTCACCACGCCCATCTACTACGTCAACGGCGAGCCCCATCTCGGGCACGCCTACACGACGATCGCCGCCGACGTGCTCGCTCGGCACATGCGCCAGCGGGGCGAGGACGTCTTCTTCCTGACGGGGACCGACGAGCACGGCGAGCCGGTGGCCCAGGCCGCCGAGAAGCTCGGCATCACTCCCCGCGAGCTGGGCGACCGCAACGCGGTGCGCTTCAAGGAGCTGGCGGCGCGCCTGAACGCCACCAACGACTTCTTCATCCGCACCACCGACCCGGAGCACATGGCCAAGGTCGCCGAGGTGGTGCAGCGCATCCACGACAACGGGCACGTCTACGCCGGTCATTACGAGGGCTGGTACTGCCCGCGCTGCGCCGACTTCAAGACCGAGTCGGAGCTCGAGGAGGGCAACCGCTGCCCGATTCACCACATCGTCCTCGAGAAGGAGAAGGAGGACAACTGGTTCTTTCGCCTGTCCGCCTTCCAGGAGCCGCTCGAGCGGCTCTACGCCGAGCGGCCCGACTTCGTCGTTCCCCAGAATCGCTACAACGAGGCGCTGTCCTTCATCAAGGGTGGCCTGCTCGACTTCTCGCTCAGCCGCCAGCGCCTGAAGTGGGGCGTGCCCGTGCCCTGGGACTCGTCGCAGGTGGTCTACGTCTGGATCGACGCCCTGCTCAATTACTACACCGCGCTGTCGTACGCGCGGCCGGGCGAGGACCTGACTGGGCGCTTCTGGCCGGCCACGGTCCACCTGATCGGCAAGGACATCCTCAAGTTCCACGCGGTCATCTGGCCGGCGCTGTTGATGGCGGCCGGGCTGGAAGTGCCCCGGCGTGTGGCCATTCACGGCTACCTGCTGCTGGGCGAGGAGAAGATGTCCAAGTCGCTGGGCAACGTGATCGAGCCCTTCCAGGTGGCGGACCTCTATGGCGCCGACGCCCTGCGCTTCTACGCTCTGCGCGAGGTGAACTTCGGCGGTGACGGCGAGGTCTCGCCCGAGGGCTTCGAGACTCGCTACAACACCGAGCTGGCCAACGAATACGGCAACCTGGCAAGCCGGACGCTCGCGATGATCAGCCGCTATCGCGAGGGTGTCGTGCCCGAGGCCGAGCCGCCGGCCGTGCTGGCCGGAGAGTTCGAGGGGCTCGCCGAGTCCGTCCGCGCGAACATCGACCGGATCGAGCTCACCGCCGCGCTCGACGACATCTGGCGACGCATCAAGCGGCTCAATCGCTACGTCCAGGAGGAGGAGCCCTGGCAGCTCTCCAAGGACGAGAGCGAGGCAGGCCATCTCGACCAGGTCCTGTACGGCCTTGCCGAGGGCCTGCGCGTGGTCTCGGTGCTGCTGCATCCGTTCGTTCCCGAGTCGGCCGAGCGGCTGCTCGAGGCGCTCGGCCGCCCCGACCTCTCGCTCGACCTGGCCCGCTTCGGGGAGGCGGAGGGCGGAGCGAGCATCGGGGACCTCGGCCAGCTCTTCCCGCGCGTCGAGGCCGAGGCGCCCGCGGCGTAGGGCGTCCTGGTGATCGACACCCACTGCCACCTCGATGCGTGCGAACCGCCGGACGCCGAGCTCGTGGAGCGAGCCCGAGAGGCGGGCGTCGGGCGGCTGGCCACTGTAGGGATGAACGGTCCCTCGATCGCGCGAGCGCTGGAGGCGGCACACCAGCACGACGAGGTGGTGGCCATCGTCGGCCGCCATCCTCATGAGACCCGGGGCTTCGACTCCGGCTCGCTCGAGGAGATTGCACTCGCCGCGGCCGATCCCGGTGCGCGCGCCCTCGGCGAAACGGGGCTTGACTACTACCGCGACTACGCGCCCCGCTCGGACCAGCGCCGCGCTTTCGAGGCACAGCTCGAGCTGGCCGAGCGAGTGGGCCTGCCCGTGGTCATACACACCAGGGCGGCCGAGGACGACACATTCGCACTGCTCCGCGAGCACACCCCGGGGCTACCGGCCGTCATTCTCCACTGCTTCTCGGCCCCCGAGCGCCTGGAGGAATGCGTGGACCGGGGCTACCTCTGTTCGTTCGCCGGCAACGTGACCTACCCAAAGGCCACCGAGCTCCAGGACGCCGCACGCGAACTGCCATCCGAGCTCCTGCTGGTGGAGACCGACTCCCCCTACCTCGCGCCCCAGCCCGTGCGGGGGCGACCCAACGAGCCCGCCCACGTCACCCACACCGCCCGTTTCCTCGCCGAGCTGCGCGGCGTGACCTACGAGGAGCTCGAGCGGACCATGGACGGCAACGCCGAGCGCGTGCTGGGTCCGTGAGGGCGGCGATCGCACGGGCGTCGCCGGCGGGAGCCCGTCGCGCCAGGACCTTTCTCGCGAGGGCAGCCGCTGCACGCGACCGTGTCTGACGAACCACGCCAGGCCAGTCTGCGCCGGCTGCGCGCGTTCGGCATCCGGCCCAACCGCGAGCTCGGCCAGAACTTCCTGATCGACGACAACCTCCTGGGGGTGCTCGGACGCGCCGCGGAGCTCGGCCCGGGCGACGTGGTGCTCGAGGTGGGCGGAGGCCTCGGCGTGCTGTCGGAGTACCTCGCTGCGCGGGTCGGGCACCTGCACGTGGTCGAGATCGACCGCTCACTCGAGGGTCCGCTGCTCGAGGCCCTCGAGCCCTACCCGGACGCCGAATTGCACCTGGCCGACGCCGTCCGGCTCGACCTGGGCTCGCTCGACCCATCGCCCGGCAAGGTCGTGGCCAACCTGCCCTACGGCGTGGCGGCCACTGTGCTCCTCAAGTCGATGGCCGAGCTCCCGGACGCCACGCGCTGGGTGGCGATGGTGCAGCGCGAGGTGGGCGAGCGGCTCGCCGCGGCGCCCGGGGGGAAGAGCTACGGGGCCACCTCGGTGCTCGCCCAGCTGGCCTGCGACGTGCGCATCCTGCGCCGCGTACCGCGGACGGTCTTTCACCCCGAGCCCAACGTCGAGTCGGCTCTCGTCCTGCTGAAGCGAACGGCCCCGGCGCCGCCGGCCGAACTGGTTGCGCTCGTCCACGCCGGCTTTGCCCATCGCCGCAAGGCGCTGTCGGGGTCGCTGGCGCTGAGCCCGGGCGCACCGGAGGACCTCCGCCCCGCAACCCGTGCCGCCCTGGAGCAGATCGGCCATCCCGCCGACGCCCGCGCAGAGCGACTCGCGCCGCAGGATTGGGTGCGCCTGGCTGAGACGATCGGGCAGGATCGGCTCGCCGCGCTGCGACCACGCTGACCCCCACGCGTAGCCTTCCGCGCCGTGCCCGTCCACGAGCAGGCTCCCGCGAAGCTCAACCTCGTTCTGCACGTCGGGCCTCCCCGGCCGGAGGGCCTGCATCCGCTCAGCTCGCTGTTCGCCTCCATCGACCTCGCCGACGAGGTCTACGGGGCGCTGAGCGGCTCCGGCGACGACACCGTCGAGTGCCCGGGGGTCGAGGGGGAGAACCTCGCTCTCAGCGCCATCGAGGAGTTTCGGCGGCGGGTTTCGCTATCTGCTCCGCTGCCTGCGGTCTCGATCCGCATCGTCAAGCGGATTCCGGTGGCCGCCGGCCTGGGCGGCGGCAGCGCCGACGCCGCCGCGGCGCTGCGGATCGTCAACCGCCTCGCCGGCGCTCCCCTCGACGCCGGTGTGCTGCGCGAGCTTGCGGCCGGGCTGGGCTCCGATGTGCCCAGCCAGGTGGAGCCCGGTCACGCGCTGGTCCAGGGGACGGGGGAGAGCGTCGAGCCGGTCGAGCTGCCGGCGCTGGCGGCCGTGCTGGTGCCCGACCCCGTGGGTCTCTCGACGGCCGATGTGTACGCCGAGCTCGATCGGCTGGGCGGCTGGCGCGAGCCGCTCGAACCCGAGCCGCTGCGCCGGGTCGTGCGGGCGGCGGCCGCCGAGCCCTCGCGGCTGGCCTCCTCGCTCGAGAACGACCTCCAGCCGGCTGCGCTCTCGCTCAGACCCGAGCTGCACGACACGCTCGCGCTCCTTCGGGCGGCCGGCGCTCTGGGCGCGGCGGTCAGCGGCTCCGGCCCCACCTGCTTCGGGCTCTTCGGCGAGCGCGCCGCCGCCCAGCTGGCCGCGGCCTCCCTCCCCGATTCGCTGGTGACGGTCTTCCGCACCATGGCGTAAAGGCGCCGGCGCGCCGGCGCGCTTGGCGTACCCTCCGCCGCGGTGTCCCCCCTCCAGATCTTCGCCGCCGTCGCCGCGGTGCTGAGCGTCGGCTTCGTGGCCTGGCGCTGGCGCCGGCTGTCGCTCGAGAAAAAGGGAATCGGCATCCTGCTCGCGCTTGCGCTGGGGGTCTACGCCAGTGGGGTCCTCTCCGCGCTCCCGGATCCCAAGACCGTGATCGAGGACATCGCAGAGGCGCTGGGCCCGTGGACCTATGCCCTGGTGGGGGTGATGGCCTTCCTGGAGACCGGCGCCTTCGTCGGCCTCGTGGCTCCCGGCGAGACCGTGGTGATCGCCGGCGGGGTGATAGCGGGTCAGGGCGAGATCCGCCTGATCCCGCTGATCGGCCTGGTCTGGGTATGCGCGATCCTGGGCGACACCACGAGCTTCTACATAGGTCGCCGCCTCGGCCGGGGCTTCCTGGAGAAGCACGGCCCCCGGGTCAAGATCACCCACGAACGGCTCGAGCAGGTCGAGGGCTACTTCGATCGCCACGGCGGCAAGACGATCCTGATCGGCCGGTTCATCGGCCTGGTGCGCGCGCTGGCGCCGTTCATCGCGGGCTCGTCGGGCCTCGCCTATCGGCGCTTCATCCCCTACAGCATCGTCGGCACCGGGCTGTGGGCCACGATCTTCTGCACTCTCGGTTACATCTTCTGGCGCTCCTTCGACCGCGTCGCGGAGATCGCCGGCCAGGCGGTGTTCGCGTTCGGGCTCACCGTTGCCGTGGTCGTCGGAGTGGTGGTGGCCTACCGGCGGCGGGGCGAGATCAAGCAATGGTTGCTGGCTCACGAGAGCAACCCCTTCGTCCGGCCTCTGTTCGTGCTCGGACGGCCGGTCTACCGTCGGGTCATCGGGCCGGCGTGGAACCGGCTGGCGCCGCGCGTGCGCTTTCTCTGGAATCGCGTCACGCCCGGAGACCTCGGACTGGAGCTGACCACCACGATGGCGGTCGCCGGAGTGGGCATCTGGGTCTTTCTCCTGTACGTGGTCGAGCTCTCCGGTTCCCTGGGTCCGACTCCGCTCGACACGGAACTGCTCGACCTGTCGGACCGCCTCTACAACGAGATGGCAGTCGACATCGCCAAGGTCGTCACCCAGCTCGGCGCCCTGCCCACGGTGATCGCGCTCGTGCTGGCCACCTCGGTCGTGCTCGCTACCCGGCGCCGCTGGGCCGAGGTCAGCGTGCTCCTCGGGGGCCTGGCGTTGATCTATATCGCCGTGCACGTGACCAAGGGGGCAGTGGACCGGCCGCGGCCGGCAGGCCCGCTCGTGCGCACCTCGCTCGCCTCGTTTCCCAGTGGCCACGCCGCCTACGCCACCGCGTGGATCACGGTGGCACTCGTGCTGACCCGCCGCCTCGGCCTCGTCACCAACGCGGCGGTGCTGCTGGTGGCGATCGCCATCACGGCTGTGGTCGGCGTCACGCGCATCTACCTGCGGGCCCACTACTGGTCCGATGTGGCCGCCGGCTGGGGCCTCGGCTGCGGGATCTTCGCCGCGCTGACGGCCATCGTCCTGGTCGTCGAGTACGTGCGCAACAATGGCCAGGAGCAGCGGGCCGGGCGCCCTGGCCCTCCTGCGCGCGCCGAACGATGAGCAATCTCGATCTCACCGGTACCGACGTGACGATTGCCCTGGCGGCGGGGCTCGTCGGGGCCTGTTACGTCTTCCTGATCCTGATGCCGGCCTGGCGCTGCTACGGCCGATTGTGGGAGAAGGCCGCCGCGACGTTTCTGACCCTGTTCATCCTCGCCAGCCTGCTCGGGATCGGTGCCGCGGTGGGTCTCGCGGTGGTCTGGAGCTACGACCAGTACGCCTAGCGCCCGGCTCGTTCGAACCCGCTCAGTGCGGGCACTTTGAGCCGATTTGGTCATCGATCGGGCAGGGCCTCGGTACGATCGGCCCATGGCCGCCGGCCGTCAAACCGCTTCCGCGGCCGCGCAGCCGCGCTCTTTCCTGGACGCACTCGACGAGGTCTCGGAGGCCGTCGAGTCGGGCGCCGGACTGCCCTCGGTGGCCCGGGCGGCCGGCCGCGCGCTCGATGCGAGCGTGATCGTGCTGGACGCGTCGAGCCGGGTGCTGGCCGTGGCCTGCGCCTCTCCCGAGGACGAGCGGGCGGTGATGGCGGGCGAGAACGACACGGAGAAGGTCGGCCTGGTGGTGGCGGACGCCACCGTGGGGGAGTTGCGCTACCGCGCTCGCAGCGAGCCGCCGCCCGCCGCGCTGCTGCGGCTGGTGGCCAACCTGATCGCACTCGAGCTCGAGCGCGCGCGGGCCCCCGAGCGCGCCAGCGAGGAGGCCGTCGGCGACTTTCTCGAGGACCTGCTCGGCCGCCGTATCACCGATCGCGAGAACATCGCCGCCCGCGCGGGTGAGCTGGGCTGCGAGCTCAGCTCCGGCGCCACGGCGCTTGTGGTGCGGGCCCGGCCCTACCACCCGGAGGAGGGCGACTGGCGGGCGCGGGTGGTGACCCTCGCCGAGCGCGGTGCGCGGGCGATCGAGCGCGGCGTGCTGGCCGCGCTGGTCGAGGCAGGCTGGGCGTTCCGCCACGGAGCCGGCCCCAACGATCACGCCGACATGCGCGCCGAGCGCGAGCTGGTGATCCTGATTCCCGGTCCCGACGCGGTGGCGGGCCGTCGTGCAGCCTCCTCGGTCATGCGCGAGCTCGAGGCCAGCCTGCCGGGCTTCGCGCTGACCGTCGCCCGCTCGCGTCACACCGCCGACCCTGCCGATCTGCACCGCGCCGGCGCCGAGGCTCTGCTCGCCGCCAACGTGGCCGAGGCCCGCGCCCTGCCCGAGCTCTCCTTCGAGGAGACCGGCGCCTACCGCCTGCTGTTGCCGGCGATGAGCGAGGACCCGAGCGAGCTGCAGGGCTTCTTCGAGGAGACCGTTGCGCCGCTCGTCACCTACGACGACCAGTACGAGACGGAGCTCGTCCGCACGCTCGAGTCCTTCCTCGACGCCGACGGCAACGTGGCCAAGACGGCCGAGAGGCTCTTCACCCACCGCCACACCATCCGCTACCGCCTGGAGCGGGTGAAGGAGCTGACCACGCTCGACGTCTCCTCCACCGACGGCCGCGAACGCCTCTCGCTGGGCCTGAAGGCGATGAGAGTGCTGGGCATATTGCCCCCGGGTGGCCCGGCCCGGGAGAAGGGGTCGGAGGCCGGCCGGGTGCCGAAGGAGCTCAAGGACCGCTAGGCATCCCCGCCGGCACCGCCTCTGCAGCGCGGCTCCTTGGTACCTTCGCCAGACGCCACTGGGGAGTGGTGTAGTTGGCTTGCACGCGGCACTTTGGATGCTGAGGCCCGGGTTCGACTCCTGGCTCCCCAGCCTCGGGTTCCGTCCGCCGCTTATACGAACATATGTTTGTATGAGAACCCGCGGTCCTAAGTATTCGGAGCAGGCCGCGCGAGACGCCGTTGCTGCGTCTCTTTCGTACGCCGAGACCCTGCGCCGACTCGGAATGTGTCCGTCAGGGGGAGCGCATGTCGTCCTGAAGAAGTGGTGCGTCACCTGGCAAATCTCGACGGAGCACTTCGACCGCCATGCCGCCGCGCGTCGCCGAGGCGATGGTGGCAGCCGGCTCCCGCTGGAACAAATTCTCGTAGCCGGGTCTGGATACCACCGGGGTCACCTAAACCGACGGCTTTTCGAGGAGGGTGTCAAGGTCCGGGCTTGTGAGCTCTGCGGCCAGGGCGAGCGATGGCGGGGTCAGCGGATGTCTCTGATCCTCGATCACATCAACGGCATCCGGGACGATCACCGGCTAGAGAACCTCAGGATTGTCTGTCCGAACTGTGCTGCAACCCTCGAGACGCACTGCGGGCGAAAGACCACTCTCGAGTCGAAGCGTTGCTTGCGCTGCGACAAGGTGTTTGAGCCCAGGTCGTCGCGTCAGCGCTACTGCTCCTCGGCCTGTGGATCCCGGCACGACCGAAGTCATCTGCGAGGGCCAAGACCCACCGCCTGGAAAGTGCAGCGCCCTGCATACCGCCAGTTAATGGACGACCTGGCGAGCATGAGCTACCTGGCCGTAGGCCGAAAGTACGGAGTGTCGGACAACACGGTGCGGAAGTGGGTGAAATCCTTCCACCAAGAGTGGGACATGGCCGTATAACTGGCACGGCGACCACCCAATCGGTTACATTCGCTCACGGCTCGCATGAACCTGGGAACGAAGCTTGGCTCTCCCGAGGTTGCATCGCGGCGTTGGGTCGCGGTGGCGGGTTTCCTCGTTCTCAGCGGCGCCGTTGTTCTTTTCAGCGGTGGGCTGCCGGCGAGCGCCGGGCCGGCCGCGCACGACGCAGGCTCCGGCGGGGCCGCCGGCCGGCTCGTTCAGCCCCCCGGGCGTCTCGGCTGTATCCACCGGGCGGGCGTCAACCGCTGCGCCGAGGCGCGCGCGGTCACGAGCCCGCAGGACATCGCAATCAGCCCCGACGGGCGCCACGCGTACGTGGCCGCCTACGGCAGCAACGCCGTGTCCGTGTTCGCGCGCAACCCGCGCGACGGTGGCCTGGAGCAGCTCCCCCGAGCGCGGGGTTGCGTCAGCCACCGCGGCGCGGGCTCGTGTGCCTCCGGGCGCGCCCTGGCCCGCCCGTCGGCCGTCGCGGTCAGCCCGGACGGGCGCAACCTCTACGTCACGGCCGTCGACAGCAGCGCGCTCGTGGTCTTCGCCCGCAATCGCCGGACCGGCGACATCCGCCAGCTCGCCGGTGGCGCCGGCTGCATCAGCCAGCGCCCGGGCGGCGGATGCGTGGATGGCCACGGCCTCAACGAACCGGTGGCGGTGGCGGTCAGCCCCGACGGGAAGCACGTCTACGTGGCGGGCCGGCGGTCCCCCAGCGCGGTTGCGGTGCTCTCCCGAGCGAGTGACGGCACGCTCACCCAGGACGCCGGCCCGGCAGGCTGCATGGCTCGCGGCGGCTTCGATGGCTGCACCCCCGCTCGCGCCATGCGGTCTCCCGAGGACGTGATCGTGAGCGCCGACGGTCAGAGCGTCCTCGTCGCCAGCATGGGCAGCAGTGCCGTGGCCACGCTGCGAAAGGGCCCGGCCGGCCTGTCCCAGCCGGACGGGGCCGCGGGCTGCATCGCCGTGGCGGCGGCGGAGGGCTGTGGGCGAGGCCACCACCTGCGCGGCCCCGTCGAGCTGGCCATGACGCCCGACGGCCGCGGCCTCTACGTGGCCGCCTCGATCAGCGACGCGGTGGCCGTGCTCCGTCGCGACCGGGGCTCGGGCGAGCTGAGCCAGGCCGGCGGCAGGCGCGGCTGCCTCGGGCAATCGAGCCTCGGCGGCCGCTGCGGGGCCGGGCGCATGCTCGACGAGGTCTGGAGCGTCGCCGTCAGCCCGGACGGCCAGAACGTGTACGCCGTCTCCTCGCGAGTCAACGGCATGGGAGTGAACGCCCGCAACCGGACCAGCGGGACGCTCACTCCACTGCCCGGCCGGCGCGGCTGCTTCATCCGCGGCGGGGTGCTGGGCTGCCCTGAAGGCCGCGGCCTGACCGTCGCGGTCGCCGTGACTGTGAGCCCCGACGGGCGCAACGTCTACGTGACCTCCGAGGACTCCTACCTGGGAGCCATTGCCATATTCCGCAGGTTCGCTCGGTGACAGGCCAGAGTCGTAGAGGTCGGTTGCGCGGGCTCCTGGTCGCGGCGATCGTGCTGCCGGCCTGCGCCTGGGCCGGACCGGCCCCGGCGCAGGAAGCGGCGGGGGAGGCCGGCAATCCGCCCGGCCCGCCGCCGCCCAACGTGGTGCTCGTGATGACCGACGATCAAACCGTGGGAGACATGGCGGTCATGCGCCGCACCCGCCGCCTGCTGGGCGCGGGCGGGGTGACGTTCGACCGCTCGTACGTTTCCTACCCGCTCTGCTGCCCCTCGCGTGCGACCTTCCTCACCGGCCAGTACGCCCACAACAACCGCGTCCTCTGCCTCTACCCGGAGTGCGGCGGCGGCTACCTGCGCCTGAAGACCGACGAGTACCTGCCGGTCTGGCTCGAGCGGGCCGGATACGTGACCGCGCACGTGGGCAAGTACCTGAACGGCTATGGGATCGAGCGGCCGGCGGACCAACCCGCCGGCTGGACGGAGTGGTACGGCCTCGTCGATCACTCCACCTACAGGATGTGGGGCTACAAGATCCACGAGAACGGCCGCACGCGAACCTACGGACGGCCGCTCAGCCAGACGCCGCGCCTCTACCAGACCGACGTGCTGGCCAACAAAGGGCTCTCCTTCATCCGCCGCCACGCCGGGGAGGACCCGTTCTTCCTGTCGATGGCCTTCGTGGCTCCGCACCACGAGTCGAGCTTCATGCAGAGGCAGACCCACCAGCTCGTCCGGCCCGCCCCGCGCCACCGGGGCGCTTTCCGGGACGCCGCTCCCGTGAGGCCGGCGAGCTACAACGAGCAGGACGTCTCTGACAAGCCCTGGTTCCTGGGTCGCTGGAACCGTCCGCTGAGGGCCTCGCACCACGTGGCGATCGCACGTCGCATGCGCGAGCGCAGGGAGTCCCTGCTCGCGGTCGACGAGGCGGTGGAGCGGCTCGTCCGCGAGCTCGCTCGGCAGGGGGTGCTGGACAACACCTACGTCATCTTCACCTCCGACAACGGCTTCATGCAGGGCGAGCACCGTGTTCCGCTGGGCAAGATGCTCCCCTACGACCCCTCCACTCGGGTGCCGCTGCTGATCCGCGGCCCGAGGGTGCTCAGGGGCCGGACCTCGAACGCGCTGGTCGGCAACGTCGACCTGGCTCCCACCATCCTTGAGGCCACACCGGCCCGAGCTCCGCTTGCGCTCGACGGCCGCTCCGTGCTGCCCTTCGCCCGGAACACGCGCCTGCGCAGCCTGCGTCCCCTCCTCCACGAGACCGGCGGCAACGGCGCGCGCGGGCGAGGCAGGAAGGAGGAGGGCGCCAAGGGGTCGCAGCCCCGCGTTCCGGCCTGGCGCGCGGTGCGCACCACACGCTGGCTGTTCGTCGACTACGAGGGCGGGCAGCGGGAGCTCTACGACCTCAGACGCGACCCGGCCCAGCTCAACTCGCTCAGCGGCGATCCGCGTTTCCGCGTGCGGCTGCGCACGCTGCGGCGCATCCTCGGAGACCTCACCGACTGCGGCGGGCGGCAGTGCCGCGAACAGGCCGCAGCGTCCGTCCGCTGACCCGAGTCGGCTGAGCCGGCGGTCCGCCGCTACGCTCACGGACCGATGGCCGCCCCGTTCACGGTCCTGATCATGGCCGCCGGCCATGGCACGCGGATGCGCTCCGCCACGCCCAAGGTGCTCCACCGCGTCTGTGGCAAGCCCATGATCGAATGGATCATCGACGCCGCGCGCGACGCCGGCGCCGAGCGCGTGGTGTGCGTGGTGCGCCCGGACGACGGGGTCGAGGGTGAGCTCTCCGAAGGGGTCGAGGTCATCGAGCAGGAGGAGGGGGAGGGGACGGCGGCGGCGGTCCTGGCGGCCCGCACGGCCGCCGAGGATGGCCCTCCCGTCGTGATCCTCTCCGGCGACCATCCGCTCGTGACCTCCCACCAGATCGCCGGCCTGTTCGCCCAGCATCGCGAGGATCAGGCAGCCGCCACCATCCTCACCACCGACCAGCTCGACCCCACCGGCTACGGGCGCATCGTGCGCAGCGCGGACGGCAGCTTCGAGCGCATAGTGGAGACCAAGAACACCGAGGGGCTGGCCCCCGAGCTGCTCGACATCGACGAGATCAACCTCGGCACCTACGTTTTCGAGGCTCGGGGGCTCTACGAGGCGCTCGACCAGGTCGGGCTCGAGGACGGGGAGCTCTACCTCACCGGTGTCTTTCCCGTGCTGGCCGCAGCCGGCGGGATCGTGGCCACGCACGCCACCGAGGACGCCGATATCGCCCTCGGAGTCAACGACCGCGTGGGCCTCATGCACGCCGAGGCCGCTGCCCAGAGGCGCATCATCGAGCAGCACGCCGAGACGGGCGTGACCTTTCTCCAGCCCGCCAGCACGCGCGTCGACGCCGGGGTCACGATCGGCCGGGACAGCACCATCGGCCCGGGCGTGAGCCTCCTGGGCCAGACGCGCGTGGGGGAGGGCAGCGAGCTCGGCCCGCGCACGACGCTCACCGACTCCCGCGTCGGCGACGGCGCCGTGGTCCTCGAGACCGTGGCCGTGGAGGCCGAGATCGGCGACGGCGCCCGCGTGGGGCCCTTCGCGTACCTGCGACCGGGCACGGTGGTCGGCCCGGGGGCAAAGATCGGCACCTACGTCGAGGTCAAGAACTCGGAGATCGGCCCGGGCGCCAAGGTGCCCCATCTGTCCTACATAGGCGACGCCGACGTGGGCGAGCAGGCCAACCTCGGGGCCAGCACCATCACGGCCAACTACGACGGCCGGCGCAAGCACCGGACGAAGGTCGGAAAGAGCGCGAAGACGGGCGTGCACACCTCCCTCGTCGCACCCGTTGACGTCGGCGATCGCGCGTACACTGGGGCAGGTTCGGTCATCACTGGCGACGTCCCCGAGGGAGCGCTCGGTATCGCCCGGGAAAAACAGAAGAACGTAGAGGGCTACGCGGACCGCGTGGAGGGGGAATCGCAATGAGCAAGCTGCTCGATTCCGCCACCGCGCCGGCGCTCCCGTCGAGCATCACCGCGGGCTACGAGAAGCGGCTGATGATCGCCGCCGGGCGCGCCAGTCAGGAGCTGGGCGGCAAGATCGCCGGAAAGCTCGGCCTCGCTCTCACCGACGCTGGGCTGAAGACGTTCGCCGACGGCGAGGTCTACTGCCGCTACGCCGAGTCGATCCGCGGCGCCGACCTGTTCATCGTCCAGTCGATCTGCGGCTCGGAGCGCGAGGGGCTCACGGTGAACGACGCCCTCTGGGAGCTGCTGCTGATGATCCACGCCGCCAAGCACGCCTCCGCGCACCGGATCGTGGCCGTCACGCCGTGGTACGGCTACTCGCGCCAGGACAAGAAGTCCGCCCCGCGCGAACCGATCTCGGCGCGGCTGCTGGCCGAGGTGCTCGAGACCGCAGGGGCGGACCGCCTGGTGGCCATGGATCTCCACGCCGGCCAGGTGCAGGGCTTCTTCTCCAAGCCGGTCGACCACATGACCGCGATGCCGATCTTGACCCAGTTCGTGACCGACCGCCTGGCCGACGAGGACCTGGTGATCATCGCGCCCGATGCCGGCCGCGTGAAGCTCGTCCGCAAGTTCGCCCAGAAGGTGGGGGCCCCCTACGCGCTGATGGAGAAGGAGCGGCCCGCGCAGCAGGTGGCCGAGATCGGCTACGTGATCGGCGACGTCAAGGGTAGGACCGCCGTGATCGTCGACGACATCATCGCCACCGGCGGCACCCTGAACGCCGCTGCCCAGACCGTGCTGGACGAGGGGGCGGAGCGCGTCTACGCGGTGGCCACGCACGGCCTCTTCTCGGGCAACGCGTACGAGATCCTCGCGAACGGCCCGCTCTCGGGCATCGTGGTCACCGATACCGTGCCGATGCGCCCCGGCGCCCCCGAGCTGATCACGCAGCTGAGCTGTGCCGACATCCTCGAGGACTCCATCCGGCGCATCTTCATCGACGACTCGGTCTCCGAGATCTTCGCCGGCGAGAACCAGCTCTTCTGAGTCGGCGCGTCTCCGCGGGTGTACGAGCTCTACCTGGCCATCCACCTCGTCTGCGCCGTGCTCTGGGTGGGCGGCGGCGTTTCGGTGCACGTGCTCGGCCGCTGGGTCGCCAAGACCGGTGACGACGAGCAGCTGCTGGCCTTCAACCGCAATGCCCTGAAGATCATGAGCCGTTTCTACGCACCCCTGGCGGTGCTCCTGCTCGTGGCCGGCCTGCTGCTGGTCAACGAGGTGGGCTACGAGTACAGCGACCTCTGGATCAGCCTCGCTCTGCTGGCCTGGGTGCTGAGCCTTGTGCTGGGCGCGATCTTCTATCCGCGCGAGGGGATCCGGATCGAGAAGGCCGCAGAGGCAGGCGGCGCCGCTGCACCCGACGTCAAGCGGGGCATCAACCGCATCCTGGCCGTGAACGCCGTCGAGATGACGATCCTGGTGCTGGTGGTCATAGACATGGCCGTCAAGCCGGGCGCCTGATCGAGCGCGCGCCGCCCGAGCCGCTCTGCGCCCAGGCCCGTTCCTGTTCGCCGAGCTCGGTCGCGGGCGGGTCGCCGAACCACCATTCGCGGCCGATGCGGTACCAGTTGCGCGTGGCGTTGAGCTGACCCAGTACGGCCAGGACGCCGGACTCCATGCGCCGGCCCATGAGCTCGTTGGCGGGAAGGTTCTCGCGCCGCATCAGCCGGTAGAACGAGGAGCGCGGGTCGGACACGGCGGCGATCGCCTCCATCACGCGGTAGGAGTCGATCGTGACCTCGCTGTCCTCCATGTACCAGCCGCCTACGGCGCGTACGTGCTCCATCAGCAGCTCGGCGTCCACCTTGCGTGGATCACGCAGGAAGCCCAGGTCGTGCAGGGCCACGCGCAGCTCTTCGGGGTCCTCGTCGAAGACCGCCTCGAGCGCGGCGATCTCGAGCTCGATCTGGTCATCGTCGAGGTGCTTGGTCATGCCGAAGTCGAGGAAGGCCACCCGCCCGTCGGGCATCCGCAAGTAGTTGCCCGGGTGGGCGTCCGCGTTGAAGTGCTGCAGGTGATAGATCGAGCCGAAGCAGAAGCGGAAGACGATCTCCCCGAAGCGGTCGCGCTGGGCCTGCGAACTCGTGCGCACCTCCTCGAAGCCCGCCCCGTCGACCCACTCGCTCACCAGCACGCGCTCGGTCGAGAGGCGGGTGACCACGTCGGGCACGTGGACGAAGGGATGGCCGCGGTAGCCGCGCGCGAAGGCGCGCTGCGACTGCGCCTCGAGCTCGTAGTCGAGCTCCTCCATCACGCGCTCCTTGAGCTCGGCCGCTGCGGCGCCGGCGTCGAGGCCCGGCGCCAGTGCCTTGGCCATGCGCAGGATCATGCCGGCGTTCTGCATGTCGGCGGCGATCGCCGCCGCCACGCCGGGGTACTGGATCTTGACCGCCACCGCCCGGCCATCGGGGAGCTGCGCCCGGTGCACCTGGCCGATCGAGGCCGCCGCGGCGGCGTCGTGATCGAAGTCCTCGAACAGCTCCTCAACCGGCTCGTCCCACTCCTCGTCCAGCACCGAGCGCACCTTCTTCCAGGGCATCGACGGCGCCGTGGAGCGCAGGGAGGCGAGCTGCTCCTGGTAGAGCTCGCGGTACTCGGGCGGCAGGAACTCGGTGTCGATGAAGGAGGCAAGCTGGCCGATCTTCATCGCCGCACCCTTCATGCGCCCGAGCGTCTCGACCATGCGCTCGGCGGCCTCCACGTGGCGCTGCTCGAGCGCCTCCGAGGCGCCCTCGCGCGAGCGGGCGATATTGGCGGCACGAGTGCCGGCGTAGCGCACGCCCTCGGTCCCGACGACCGTGCCCACCTGGGCTGTGCGGCGGATGCGGCCGGTGGGAATGGAGTTGTCGTCGGCCGGAGCCACCCCGCGGAGGATAGGCCGAGGGCGCTGCCGGCTCGCGGGACAGAGGGCATCGCTACACTGGCCAGCCGTCATGGCCTCCTCGCAGCGACCCATACTCAGTGCCGACGAACGCCCAGAGCGGGGCACCCGTGCGGTCAAGCGCCTGCGCCGCGAGGGCCTCGTGCCGGGCGTGGTCTACGGCGGCGGCAACGGCGACTCGACGGCCTTTGCGGTCGACGCTCGGCTGCTGCGGCAGGTGCTGGTCGACGGCTCCGCCCTGATCGATCTCGAGGTGGCGGGCGGGAAGCGCCCCGTGATCGTGAAGGATCAGCAGCTGCACCCCGTGCGTGGCGAGGTCATGCACATCGATCTGCTCGAGGTGCGCCTCGACGAGAAGATCCAGACCGTGGTCGGAGTGCACGTCGAAGGGGCGGAGGAGGCACCCGGCGTCAAGGAGGGCGGCGTGCTCGAGCACGTGACCCACCAGCTCAACATCGAGGCGCTGCCCACGGCGATCCCCGACTACGTCGCGGTCGACGTGTCCGGCATGGAGATCGCCGGCACGCTGCACCTGTCCGAGGTTCCCGCGCCGGAGGGCGTGACCTTCCTCGACGACCTCGACGAGACGCTGATCGCCACCGTGGTGGTCCCCACCGAGGTCGAGGAGCCGGAGATCGAGGAGGAGACCGAGCTCGTTGGCGAGGGCGTCGAGGGCGAGGAGGGCGAGCCGGCCGAGGGCGCGGAGGGCGAAGAGGGCGAGCCTGCCGAGGAGGGCGAGGGCTCCTGAGCCTGTTCCGCCGCTCTGAAGGCGGCGGAAAGGTCGACTGGCTGGTCGTCGGACTCGGAAACCCCGGGGACCGCTACGCCGGCACCCGCCACAACGTCGGCTTCGATGCGGCCGCGCTGGCAGCCGAGCGCTGGGGCCTTCCCCGCGCGAAGAAGAAGTACGGCGGGCTCTACACCCACGGCCGCACCGGCACGGGCGGTCCGCGCGTCGGGGTATTGCTGCCCCAGACCTACATGAACGACTCCGGCGACGCCGTCAGCCCCGCGCGCGGCGCCCTGGGCGTCGACCTCGATCACGTGCTGGTGGTGCACGACGAGATAGACCTGCCCTTCGGCCGCGTCGAGTCCCGCGTGGGCGGGGGGCTGGCCGGCCACAACGGGCTCAAGTCCCTCAAGCGTGGCCTCGGCAGCGCGGACTTCCGGCGCGTCCGGGTGGGGGTCGGGCGGCCCGACACGACCGATCCGGAGATCGTCTCCGCCCACGTCTTGGGCCGCTTCTCGGAGCCGGCCGGCGAGGTGCGCGAGCTGGTCGAGCGCGCCGCCGACGAGCTCGACCGGGTGGTCACCGCGGAGGACTAGAACACGTCGCGGCGGCGGTCCACCAGCAGGGCCGCGGCCGCGAACAGCAGTGTCCAGCCCGCCAGCACCAGCCCCGCGGGAAGCGGATCGAGCACGTAGTCCGGCGCGTTCCCGCCGAGGCCGCTGATGGCGCCGCCGGGGGTGTACGCCGCCACGTCCTCGGACACCAGTGAGAGCACGGGATCGAGGACGAAGAGGTACACGAGCGTGCCCACGACGGCCGCTATCTGGTTCCGGATCAGCGTCCCCACGGCCACACCCAGCGCGCCCGCCAACGCGGCCAGCGCCACGCCCTCGACGGCGAGCGAGACGTAGTCGCCCGTTTCCAGGAGTTCGAGCGGCGCGTCGCGCGCCGACAGCCACGGCACGCCGACCGCGAACGAGACGAGCATGGCCACCAGGCCGAGGGCCGCCCCGGTCAGCAGGTAGGCGAGGATCTTCGCCGCGAGGAAGCGGACCCGGTCCGGGGACACGAGCAGGGACGAGGTGATGGTCCCGTGCCGGTACTCGCCCGTGGCGGCCACGATGCCGAGCACCAGCAGAAGCGCCGCCACGAAGCCCGCGCCGGCGAGCGCGTCCTTGAGATCCTGTTCGCCGGTGGCTTCGATCGTGGCGAAGGTCGCGGCGCCCACGCCCAGGGTGAGCAGCACGGTGGCCACCAGGAAGCCGAATGCGGTCCGGGTGGTGCGCAGCTTCAGGAGCTCGGAGCTGACCAGGGCGTTCACGAGGGCCTCGACTCCTCGCCGGTCAGCTCGAAGAAGACGTCCTCGAGCGAAGCCTCGCGCTCGCGCAGCTCGTGGACTGCCAGCCCCTCGCGCAAGGCGAGATCGCCAACCGCGGCGGCCTCGGTGCCGGTGACCACGAGCGACCCGTCGGGCGTCGTTTCGACGTGGAAGCCCTCACCCCGCAGCGCGCCCACCAGCCGCTCCGCGCCGGGGCTGCGCACCAGCACCGCGCCTCCCGACGCGCCCGCGACGATCTCGGCGAGCGGACCCTGGGCCACGACCTTGCCGCGGGCGATCACGATCACGGCGTCGGCGGTCTGCGACATCTCGGCCAGCACGTGGCTCGACACCAGCACGGTTCGTCCCTGGGCGGCGTACCAGCGCAGGTAGTCGCGCAGCCAGCGGATGCCCTGAGGATCGAGACCGTTGGCGGGCTCGTCGAGGATCAGGATGCGCGGCTCGCCGAGCAACGCAGTGGCGAGGGACAGCCGCTGGCGCATGCCCAGCGAGTACTGGCCGGCACGCCGGCCGCCGGCGTCGGTGAGGGCCACGGCCTCGAGCACCTCATCGGCGCGCGACTCGGGCAGGCGTGCCGCGCGCGCGAGCGTGCGGAGGTGATCGCGGGCCCTACGCCCGGGATGAAAGCCCGAGCGCTCGAGCACGGCGCCCACGGTGCGCGCCGGGTCGGCGAGGTCCACATAGGGGGAGCCCTCCACGGCCGCCGTGCCGCTCGTGGGGTGGGCGAGGCCGAGGATCATCCGCAGCGTCGTCGTCTTGCCCGCTCCGTTGGGGCCGAGAAAGCCGGTGACCAGCCCCGGCTCGACCTCGAAGCTGACCCCGTCCACCGCAGTCACGCTGCCGAAGCGCTTGGTCAGGTCGCGCACCTCGATCGAGCTCACCGGTGCCACCTACCCCTTCCCGGCCGAGAACCCCACACCGGCGCCTAGACTCGACACAGGGCCGCGCGGCACCGCCGGGCGGCCGCAGCGCATGCTCAGGAGCCTTCTCACATACGCACAGCACGACGACTCGGTCAGGTCGCTGGCCGAGGCCGCGCGTGCAGAGCCCCAGCGGGTCTTCGTCTCGGGCAGCATGCGCCCCTACCTGCTCGCCTCCTTGATCGACGCCGATCCCGGGCGCCCCGCGCTCGTGGTGGCGGGGGACGACCGGGCCGCGCGCGATCTCGCGGCCGACCTCAAGGCGTTCCTGAGCCCGCGTCCCGTGCGCTTCTACCCGGCGCGGGGCATGCGCTACGAGTCCCATCTCGCTCCGCCGCCGCACCTGGTGGGGCTGCGCGTGGCTGCGCTGGATGCGCTGGTCGGCGAGCCCCCGGCGGGCGCGAGCACGCGTTCTCTCGGCAGCGAGCCCGCCGTGCTGGTCACCAGCGCAGTGGCGCTGGCGGAGAAGGTGCCCGACCCCGAGCTGCGTCCGCACGGCTTCGAGATCGAGAAGGGCGGCCTGCTGGACCTCGACGAGGTGGCCGGTCAGCTGGTGGCCTGCGGCTACGAGCGCGTGGAGCAGGTCGAGGACCGTGGCCAGTTCGCGATCCGCGGCGACATCCTCGACGTCTATCCCGCCACCGAGGAGCGTGCGGTGCGCTGCGAGCTGTTCGACATCGAGGTCGAGCGGCTCACCTGGTTCTCGACTTTCACCCAGCGCTCACTTGAGGAGGCCGAGCGCGTGGAGATCGCCCCGGCCGCCGAGCTCGCCCCCGAGCACCGCGAGCTGGCCGAGATGGCGGCCGTGAGCGAGGAGTCCGAGCGCCCCGACGTGGCCGACGTGCTGCCCGTGGACCGCTTCCGCGAGCTGCTCGACCTGGTACCCGAGGACGCGCTCGTGGCGGTGTCGGCCGAGGAGGAGCTGGCCCCCGCGCTGCGCGACTACTGGGAGGACGTGACAACGAGCTTCCACGACGACGACGCGCACAACCTGTACGTCGCGCCGGAGCAGCTCGACGCTGCGCTCGAGCGGCGAGCCTCGTTACGCCTGTCCAGCATCTCCCAGGACCAGCCTTACGAGTTCCGCGCGCAGGCCGCCGACAGCGCCGCCCGCTCGTTGCGGGACGCCGAGCCCGAGCTGGAGAAGCTGGTGCGCTCGGGCTATCGCACGTTCGTGGCCTGGGCCCGACGCGGCGAGGCCGAGCGCGCCCAGCTCAACCTGGCCCGCGTGCAGGCCGCGTTTCTCGACGGGCAGCCTGCGCCCGCCGAGGCGTCGGTGACGTTTGCCCACGCCAGCCTGCGCGACGGCTTCATAGCTCCCCAGCTCAAGCTCGCCGTGCTGCCGGAGCACCGCCTGTTGCGCCGCCGCCGCAGCGATCGCCCCGCGGGCCCCGCGGCGGGCACGGTGGCCTCTTTCAGCGACCTGCGCGCCGGCTCCCCGGTGGTCCACGAGGATCACGGCATCGCGCTCTTCACCGGCTTCGAGACCAAGACCGTGGGCGGGGTGACGCGCGACTACCTGGAGCTCGAGTACCGCGACGGCGACCGTGTCTTCGTGCCCAGCGACCAGCTCCACAAGATCAGCCGCTACGTCGGCGCCGACGCCGGCGATCCCCCGCTGTCCAAGCTCGGCGGCAAGCAGTGGGAGCAGATGAAGCTCAAGGCCCGGCGCGCCGCCCAGGCGCTGGCCGGCGAGCTGATCAACCTCTATGCCGAGCGAAAGCGCCGAGCGGGCCACGGCTTTCCGCGCGACAGCGAGTGGCAGCTCGACTTCGAGGCCAGCTTCCCCTACCGCGAGACGCCGGACCAGCTCGAGGCCATCGAGGCGGTGCGGGCGGACATGGAGGAGGCGCGCCCGATGGACCGCCTGATCTGCGGAGACGTCGGCTACGGCAAGACCGAGGTCGCGCTCCGCGCCGCCTTCAAGGCGGCCGAGGACGGCAAGCAGGTGATGTTCCTGGCCCCCACCACCGTGCTGGCCCAGCAGCACCTGGGCACCTTCGAGGAGCGCCTGCGCGACTACCCGTTCAAGATCGAGATGGTCTCGCGCTTCCGCTCGGCGGCCAACGTGCGCCAGTCGCTGGTGGCCTTCACCGAAGGCAAGGTGGACATCCTGATCGGCACCCACCGGCTGCTCTCGCGCGACGTGCGGCCCAAGAACCTGGGGCTGCTGATCGTGGACGAGGAGCAGCGCTTCGGGGTCAAGCAGAAGGAGCTGATGCGCCAGCTGCGGCTCAAGGTCGACGTGCTGTCGCTGTCGGCCACGCCGATCCCGCGCACCCTGCAGATGTCCCTGGCCGGCTTGCGCGACATCTCCGTGATCGAGACACCGCCGGAGGGTCGGCGCCCGGTCAAGACTTACGTGGGCGACTACGACGAGGACCTCGTGGCCAAGGCGATCCGCCGCGAGGTGGCGCGCGGTGGCCAGGCTTTCTTCCTGCACAACCGCGTGGACACGATCGACGAGACCGCCGAGCGAGTGCGCGCGCTCGCGCCCGAGGCGCGGGTGGCCGTGGCGCACGGCCAGATGGCCGAGGGCGAGCTCGAGAAGATCATGCTGTCGTTCCTGCGCGGCCAGGCCGACGTGCTCGTCTGCACCACGATCGTCGAGTCCGGGCTCGACATCTCGACCGCGAACACCCTGATCGTCGAGCGGGCTGACGAGCTCGGGCTGGCCCAGCTCTACCAGATCCGCGGGCGGGTGGGGCGCTCTCGGGAGCGTGCCTACGCCTACCTCCTCTACCCGAGCGCGGCGGCGCTGTCGGAGGAGGCGGGCGCGCGACTGGCCACGCTGTCGGACTACACCGAGCTCGGCTCGGGCTTCAAGATCGCCATGCGCGATCTCGAGATCCGCGGAGCGGGCAACCTGCTCGGCGACGAGCAGTCCGGGCACGTGGCCGCTGTGGGCTTCGAGCTCTACGTGGGCATGATCGACGAGGCGGTGCGCCTGCTGGCCGGCGACTCCGTCGAGGAAAGCGCCGAGCCGGTGCGCATGGACCTGCCGGTGGACGCCTACGTGCCCGGCGACTACGTGCCCTACGAAGCGGCCAAGATCGAGATCCATCGCCGCGTGGCCGGGGCCCGCGAGATCGCGCAGCTGATCATGCTGCGCGAGGAGCTGGCCGACCGCTTCGGCCCGATCCCGGAGGCGCTGGACAACCTCATCCGCCTCCAGGACGCTCGCATCAAGCTGGGCCGCGCGGGCGCCCGCTCGGTCGATTTTGCCGGCGGGCGCATGTCGGTGACCCCGATCGAGCTCGACTCCACGGGGGCCAAGGCGCTGCGCGCGCAGGTGCCCGAGGCGCTCTACGAGTCGGGGCGCGAGACGGTGCGGGTGCGCCTGCCCGACGAGCCGGACGAGCGCTTCCGGGCCGTGGTCACTGCGGCGGAGGCGATTCTCGAGGTCGCCACCGAACCCGTGCCGGACTGAGGATTTCTTTCGCTACCCTTCGCCGTCGCTTGCGGCCCCGCCGTGCGATTTCCCGATTAAGCGAGTCTTTACGTACAGGCCCTAGACATGGCATCGATGACACACGCCCCCATCAAGTCCCTGCTCGCCATGGCCACACTCGGCCTGTCCGCCCTGGCCGTGAGCGCCTGCGGCAACGACGTGCCCACCGGCGCCGTCGCCAAGGTCGGTGACGACACGATCAGTCAGGACGAGTTCGACAAGTGGCTCAAGACCGCGGCCATGGGCCAGGGTGCCCAGGGCGGCGCGGCGGCCGTGCCCGACCCGCCCGACTACACCAAGTGCGTCGCGGCCAAGAAGAAGCTGCCGGTGGCCGAGGGCCAGACGAAGCAGAGCGACTCTGCCCTCCAGAAGCAGTGTGCGAGCGAGTACGACACGCTCAAGACCGAGGTCATGCAGTTCCTGATCCAGGCCTCCTGGGTCCAGCAGGAGGCCGAAAAGCAGGACGTCGACGTCTCCGACAAGGAGATCAAGAAGTCCTTCGAGGATCAGAAGAAGCAGGCCTTCCCCACCGACAAGGCCTACAACGAGTTTTTGAAGACCTCGGGCATGACGGAGGAGGACATCCTCTTCCGGGTCAAGCTCGACCAGCTGCAGCAGAAGCTGACGCAGAAGGTCACCGAGGAGTCGAAGAAGGTCACCGATGCCGAGGTCCAGGCCTATTACGACAAGAACAAGAAGCGCTTCGCCCAGCCGGAGCGCCGCGACCTGCGCGTGGTCCTGACCAAGGACGAGGCCAAGGCCAACCAGGCCAAGCAGGCGCTCGAGAGCGGCGACAGCTGGAAGACCGTGGTCAACAAGTACTCGATTGACGAGGCCTCCAAGGCTCAGGGCGGCAAGCAGCCGGCCGTGACCGAGGGCCAGCAGGAGAAGGCGCTCGACGAGGCGATCTTCTCGGCCAAGAAGGGCGAGCTGGAGGGCCCGGTCAAGACCCAGTTCGGCTGGGAGGTCTTCGAAGTGCAGAAGATCACGGACGCCTCGCAGCAGACGCTCGAGCAGTCCAAGGAGACGATCAAGAACCTTTTGCGCTCACAGGGGCAGCAGAAGGCTCTGGACAAGTTCATCAAGGACTTCCGCGACGAGTACAAGGACGAGACCGACTGCGCCGACGACTACCGGGTGGCCGAGTGCAAGAACGCGCCGAAGGAGAAGACCGAGACCGGTCCGGCCTCCGGCGGCGACCCGAACGGTCAGGCTCCGGCGCAGCCCGCGCCCACTCCGACGCCCGAGAACCCGCAGCAACAGCCGTAGATGACCGACGCTGATCTCGCCGGCGCGCTTCGGCGCCTCGACGAGATCACGCGCCGGCTGCGGGTGGAGTGCCCGTGGGACCGCGAGCAGGACGAGCGCTCGATCGTGCCTCACACGGTGGAGGAGGCGTACGAGCTGGCCGACGCCGCCCACTCGGGCGACGACGCCAAGCTGCTCGATGAGCTCGGCGATGTCCTGTTTCAGGTCTACTTCCTGTCGTTGCTCCTCGAGGAGCGGGGACAGGGGTCGCTCGAACAGGTGGCCGAGCACGTACGCCAGAAGCTGATCCGCCGCCACCCCCACGTGTTCGCCGATCGCGCCGCTGCCACCGCGGGCGACGTGGTGAGCAACTGGAATCAGATCAAGCGTGACGACGAGCGCGGCGGCGAGATCTTCGGCGAGCTGCCCGAGACCCTGCCCTCCACGCTGTACGCCAAGAAGGTGCTCAAGCGCGCCGCCGGTGCCGGCCACTCGTGGAGGGGCGACTCGGATGAGCCCGGTGAGCGCCTGCTGGCAGCGGTGCGCGATGCTATCGACGCAGGAGTCGACCCCGAGCTCGCCCTCCGGCGGGCGGCGGACCGCTTCAGAGAACAGGTGGAGG
The DNA here is from genome assembly GCA_963813495.1 of uncultured Thermoleophilaceae bacterium. GTDB lineage: Bacteria > Actinomycetota > Thermoleophilia > Solirubrobacterales > Thermoleophilaceae > JACVRW01. The sequence continues at coordinate 42,350 of CAWEZC010000009.1, read as the reverse complement.
CAGATTGAGCGAGATCGAGAAGGTGCACGCCCGGCAGATCCTCGACAGCCGCGGCAATCCGACCGTGGAGGCCGACGTGGTGCTCAAGTCGGGTGCTGCGGGTCGGGCGGCGGTGCCGTCGGGCGCCTCGACGGGCGAGTTCGAGGCGGTCGAGTTGCGCGATGGCGGCGAGGCCTGGGGCGGCAAGGGAGTGACCCGCGCCCTGGCCAACGTCAACGGCGAGCTCGCTGACGCGGTGCGCGGGCTCGATGCGGCGGACCAAGTCGCGCTGGACCGAGCCATGATCGAGCTCGACGGCACGCCCAACAAAGGGCGCCTGGGGGCCAACGCGATCCTGGGGGTGTCCCTGGCCGCCGCCAAGGCCGCGGCCGCCGAGGCCGGCCTGCCGCTATGGCGCTACCTGGGTGGCGATGCGGCCCACGTGCTGCCCGTGCCCATGATGAACGTCCTCAACGGGGGCGCGCACGCCGACAACAAGATCGACTTCCAGGAGTTCATGGTGGTGCCCGTGGGCGCCACCTCCTTCGCCGAGGCTCTGCGCGCCGGCACCGAGGTCTTCCACGCGCTCAAGGGCATCCTGCACGACCGCGGCCTTGGGACGGCGGTGGGTGACGAGGGCGGTTTCGCCCCTGACCTCGACTCCAATGAGGCGGCCCTCGAGGCGCTCGTGGCCGGCATCGAGGCGGCCGGCCACCGCCCCGGCGACGACGTAGCCATCGCCCTGGACCCCGCCACCAGCGAGCTGTTCTCTGACGGCGCCTACACGCTGGAGCACGAGGGGCGCGTGCTCTCCTCCGCCGAGATGGCCGACCTCTGGACCGGCCTGGCCGAGCGCTACCCGATCGTGTCGATCGAGGACGGCATGGACGAGGAGGACTGGGGCGGCTGGCGCACGCTCACCGAGCAGATCGGGAAGCGCATACAACTGGTGGGCGACGACCTGTTCGTGACCAATACCGAGCGCCTGCGGCGCGGCATCGACGAGGGCGTGGCCAACTCGATCCTGGTGAAGGTGAACCAGATCGGCACCCTCACCGAGACGCTCGAGGCGATGGGCATGGCCAACGACGCCGGCTACAGCGCGGTGATGTCCCACCGCTCCGGCGAGACCGAGGACACGACCATCGCCGACCTCGCTGTGGCCACCGGCTGCGGCCAGATCAAGACCGGCGCGCCGTCGCGCTCGGACCGCACGGCCAAGTACAACCAGCTGCTGCGGATCGAGGAAGCGCTGGGCCCGGACGCCTCGTACCCCGGGCGCACGGCTTTTCGCACCTAGCAGGAGCTGATCCTCACGCGGCGAAGGTCGTCCGGATGGGACGTGCCGCCGCCGCCTTTCCGAGCCGTCGCCGCTCGGGCATCCGCTGGGACCGCCTCGGCCGTCTGGCGCTGCTCGCCACGCTGCTGTTCATCCTCGTGCTCTACATCTCGCCCGCCAAGCACTGGATCCAGCAGTCGAGCACGGCCGGACACCAGAAGGGTGAGCTGAACGACCTGCGCACCGAGAACCGGGTGCTCAAGCGCCGCGTGACCGCGCTGCGCGACCCGGGCGCGCTCGAGCGCGAGGCTCGGCGACTCGGCATGGTGCGCCAGGGCGAACACGCCTACGTGATCGAGAACCTGCCCTAGCGCGGCCTAGGGGCGCTCGTGCGTCTCGCGGGCGCGCCCGCCGGCGTAGTTGGACGCCTCGCGCGCGTACCGGTTGAAGGCGGCGTCGACGACGGCGGTGGCGTCGCCGCCGGCGGCGTGGCGCCAGGCCAGGGCGGTCGCCCAGTCGGTGTCGGCGGCGTAGAGGTCGGCCAGCTCGTCGAGCACGAAGGTCGAGCCCAACCGGCGGCGCAGCTCCTCGATCACGGCGTCCGCGGCGAGGTCGAGGTCGGTGCGCGCCGGCTCCGGGGCGGAGGCGAGCCGCTGCTCGCCCTCGCGCCACTGGTACAGGGCGTTCTCCAGCGCGTAGGCCACAGACGCGAATGTAGCGACGGCGCTAGCTGTCGTCCGCTTCGTCGTCCGGCTCTTCGCCGGTGCGCGTGATCACGATGCGGTCGGGCTCCACCGAGACGGTCACGGGGCGATGACCGGCCCAGTGCTCGGCGTAGACGGGGTCATCCTGGACCGCGGGATCGAGCCAGAGCCCGTAGCCCTCCTGACCGTGGTCGAAGGTGCCGTCGAGCGCCTTGGGACGGCGCCGGCGCCCGCGTCCGCCGCGGCGCCCACGACGTCGGCGGCGCGGCTTGTCGCCCTCTTCCTCCGCCGATCCCTCGTCGTCCTCGTCCTCCTCCTCGTCGTCCTCGTCGGAGACCTCCTGCTCGGCCTGGCGCTCGGCCTCGAGCGCGGCGGCCACCAGAGCATCGTCCTCGGCTCTCAGATCCTGCTCCTCGCCGTCCCCTGACGGAGGACCGGCTTCGCCGTTCGGCTCCGGCGCGTCGGCCGGCGCCAGGTCGTGCTCGCGCTTGAACGAGCGGATGTCCGCCACCGACACCTCGAGCTGGTGGGCGATCCAGGCGTCGGTCCGGCCCTGACGGACCCAGGTCCGGATCTGATTGAGCTGAGGCTTTAGCGATCTACGTGCCAAGCGGAGCCGGACACTACCAATCTGCAAGCCGAAAAAGCCTCATTTGGGGGAACGACGGTTACCCGTTGCGCCCACGTGAGAACGATGTTCTACTGGGATGACGTAATTCCGTCGGCAGGGGAGGCGTCCGGCGTGCTGGTCCTTACACGTAAAGCGAATCAGAGCATCATGATCGGTGACGACATCGAGATCTCGGTGCTCGCGATCATGGGCGAGAAGGTGCGCATCGGGATCGAGGCGCCGCGCTCGGTGCCGGTGTACCGCCGGGAGGTCTACCTGGAGATCCAGCAGAACGAGGATCCCCGGAAGCGACCCGAGATCGACGGTGCACTGGACGAGCTTCAGAACTCCACGTGAGCTGAGCTGAGCCGCCGGCGCTAGCCGGCGAGCATGGCGAGCGTCTCGAACATGACGATCGTCACGATCACCGCGGTGGCGACGAGCGTCAGCGCGAGCAGCGCGAAGCGGAACTTGCCCGCCTTGCGAGAGCGCTGCACGCGCCGCACGCGCGAGCGCTGGGCGGCGTGCTTGCGCAGCTGGTCGCGGCGCACGACCGATTCGGCCGCCTCCTCGCGGAAGGCCTCCTCGAACTGCGCTATCGACTGACGCATTTTCATCGCGGGCGGAAGGCTACCAGCGGTAGCCGGCTCCCCAGCGCGGTTTCTGACCCGCAGGCTCACGCCGTGGCGTGCTCCTTGGCCGCCTCCTGGTAGACGCGCACGAAGCGCAGGTAGTTCTCCGCGATCCGCTGGGCGGCGTCCTCGCGCTCGATGCTTCCATCGAGGAAGCCCTTGAGCGCGTCCCACCAGATGCTGCGGCCGATCGCGAAGCCCGCGTAGCCCGGGACGGGCGCTCCCGCGCGGAGCCAGTGGTCGACCTTCTCGTCGTTGGCGCCGCGGCCCAGCACGACGCACACGACGCCGTCACGGCCGTCGCGCCTGGCGGCCTCGGAGAGGCGCTCGCAGTCCGCCTGCTCGTCGACGCCCTCGATCTTCCAGATGTCGGGTTCCACGCCCGCTTCCTGGAACTCGACGATCGTGCGCCGCATCAGCTCGGGGCGCAGCTCGGCGTCGTAACGATCGGTATCGCCGCCGACCTGCTCGAGCTGCTCCGGCTCGGCGGGCACCAGCAGCTCGAAGAGGTACTTGTGATCGTGCGCGTGCAGCCAGTCGCCGAGGCGCTTCAGACGCTCGCGCTGGCGCTCGTTCATCTCGGCGTCGCCGTCCGGGTTGAAGCGCACGAGCACCTTCGAGAAGTCGGGATCGAACTGCTCGATGTGCTCGCCGAACTCGTCGCCGTACTGGAAGTCGAACTCGTCCTGGCCGGACTTCTCGACGGGCATGGCCAGGAGCAGCCCGCGCTCCTTGGCCTCCTGAGGCAGACCGGTGGGCGCGCCGAACTGCTCGTCCACCAGCACGCCGGCGGTGCCCGGCTCGAGCCCCTGCTCGGTCGCCTTGAGCATGCCTTCGAAGATCAGGTGCTTTGCGTCGGCGATGCGTTCCGTTTCCTCGGGGGTCGGATCCCCCTCGATCCCGAACATCTTCTTCTGAAACGACCCGCGGTGATCGAACGCGAGGATGTAGAGCATGCCGTCGTAGCCGAGTGCCATTACGTCTCCTTTGGACAGGGGAACAGCGCGAGACGCGGACGCGGCCGCGTCTCCTGACCGTTGTTATACCCCGTTTGCCGCCGAGGCCTGCGGATACGATGGCCGTGTGGAGCACCGGTTCACCGGGCCCTCCTACTCCCTCGGGATCGAGGAGGAGCTCATGATCGTCGATGACGAGACCCTCGACCTGTCCAACTCGATCGAGGGGCTCCTCGAGGACCTGGATGGCGCCCTCCCCGAGGGGGAGATCAAGCCCGAGCTGATGGAGTCGGTGTGCGAGATCGCGACCACACCGGTGGACAACACGGCAGTGGCGGGCGTCCAGCTGCGGGCGCTGCGCAGCGCGGTCCAGGTTGCGGCCGAGCGCCGCGGCATCGCCATCGGCTCGGCCGGCACCCATCCGTTCGCGCTGTGGGAGGACCAGCGCATCTCGGCCCGGCCGCGCTACCGCGATCTGATCTCGGGCCTGCAGTTCGTGGCCCGCCAGGAGATCATCTTCGGGATCCACGTGCACGTGGGGGTCGACGACCCCGACAAGGCCGTCCACGTGACCAACGGAATGCGGGTGCACGTGCCGCTGCTGCTCGCCCTGTCGGCCAACTCACCCTTCTGGCGAGGGGACTCCACGGGTCTCGACTCGACCCGCACGCCGATCTTCCGCGCCTTTCCGCGCAACGGGATTCCGCCCCGCTACGACGACTTCGCGGACTGGACCAGGCGCATCGAGTTCATGATGAGCTCGAAGGTGATCGGGGACTACACCTATCTCTGGTACGACGTGCGCCCGCATCCCAACTTCGGCACGGTCGAGGTTCGCTGCATGGATTCCCAGACCCGTGTCGAGCACACGCTCGGCATAGCGGCCCTGATCCAGGCCATGGTCAAGGAACTGTCCGAGCACTACGAGGCGGGGAAGGAGCTCTCGCGCTACCCCTACGAGATGCTCGACGAGAACAAATGGCTGGCGGCGCGTCACGGGCTCGGCGCCCAGCTGGTCGACCTGCCCGACAGGGCCCGTGTGCCGGTGCCCGACCTGGCGCGGCGGGTGATCGACCGCCTGCATCCCCACGCCGAGGAGCTGGGCTCGGCCGCCGAGCTCGACCACCTCGAGGACATCCTCGAGAACGGCAACGGCGCGTCACGGCAGGCGGTGGTCTACGAGGCCAATCACGATCTGCGCGAGGTCGTGAGGGAAATCCTCGACGCCACCGTGCCCAAGGCCGCCGAGACTCCGGGCGAGTAGCCATTCCCCGGCGGGTACTCTGAGAGGGCGTGTCGCAGCCCGACCTCTTCGTCGTCTGCAAGAACTGCGGGTCCGAGGTGAGCCCGTACATAACCGAATGCCCGTACTGCGGGCAGCGGATCCGCAAGCGCGCCCCGAAGATCGACCGCTCCGGGGGCGAGGCACAGCCCAAGCGCCGGGCGCGCGCCAAGCTGCCCCGGCTGCGAGCGGACGAGATCGCGGGCATCGCGCCCGAAACTCGACCCTACGCCACCTTCGCGCTGCTGCTGCTCTGCGTTGCCGGCCTGCTGCTCTACGCCGCCAAGCCCCTGCTCGACGTCGGCTATCTGATCGTGCCGCCGCAGGAGGAGGTCTGGCGCTGGTTCGTCGCCCCCTTCCATCACGCCGACCAGCTCGGCTACGCCTTCGTCGCCCTCGTACCGGTGGGCATCTTCGGAACGCTCCTGGAGCGCCGCTTCGGGCCGCTCGTCCCCGTGGCGCTGTTCGTGCTCTGCGGCGCGGCCGGCGCCGGCCTGGCGGTGACGCTCGAGACGCCCCCGCTGCTCGAGAACCCGCCGCTCTATCCCGTCTACGGAGCCAACGGCGCCGCGCTGGGCATGCTCTGCGCCTGGCTGGTGGACGACCGACTGGCCGCTCGGCGGGGGGAGGACCGCGGAAACGACCTGCTCGGGGTCTACGTGATCGCGGTGGTGCTGGTCCTGCTCTCGCTCACCACCGAGGAGGCCAACATCGCGGCCGCGGTGGGGGGCGCCGTACTCGGTGCGCTGATAGGGCTCGTGCTGCCGGTGTTCACCCGCAAGAACGCGTACTGACAGGGCCGCCCCGGCCGGGGTCCTAGTATCAGCCTCGTGTTCTCAGAGGAGCAGTTGGAGGCGGCCATCCGCGCGCTGTCGGATACCGACCGCTTCGAGGGTGCGGAGCGCCTCGTTTCGGCGGCCGCGCCCCAGCTTCAGCGCATCCTGGGCGAGGCCCTGAACGAGGGCGGCTGGTTCGGTGACGCCCACGCCTCTCAGGTGCATGCCGCGGCGGCCGAGCCCGATGAAGGCGAACGGGCCGCGCGCATCGACGCCCTGATCGCCGAGGAGACGCGCATGGGCATGCTCATCGGCGTCGCGGTCGGATGGGAGCTCGCCCGTGAACTGGGAACCGTGGATCCTGACGAAAAACCCGACACTTCCGGAGGAACCTGACCGTGGACATCCGCTTCCTGGGCCATTCCTGCTTCGAGCTGACCGAGGGCGACACGCGAGTGCTCGTCGACCCCTTCCTGACGGGCAACCCCAAGGCGGCCGTCGAGGCCTCGGAGGTCGAACCCACCCACATCTTCCTGACCCACGGCCACTCCGACCACTGGGGCGACGTGGTCGACATCGCCAAGCGCACGGGAGCGCAGTGCGTGGCCATCGTCGAGCTGGCCGGCGAGCTGGGGGACCACGACATCGAGAACGTCGCGGACCCCAATCTCGGGGGCACCGTCGAGTTCGAGGGCGGGTGGGTGCGCCTCGTGCCCGCGTGGCACACCTCGACCACGCCCGGTGGCACGGTCAACACGCCCGCCGGCCTGGTCATCAATCTGGGCGGCAAGACGATCTATCACCTGGGCGACACCGCGCTGTTTTCGGACCTGCGCCTCGTTGGTGAGCGCGACGAGCTCGACGCCGCTCTCATGTGCATCGGCGGCCACTACACGATGGACCGCCACGATGCGGTGATCGCGGCGGAGCTGATCGGCGCCCGGACGGTCATCCCCTGTCACTACGGCACGTTCCCGCCCATCGAGACCGACGACCAGGCCTTCAAGGCCGACGTCGAGCGGCGCACATCGGGCGAAAGCCGGCGCCAGAGCACGGTCGAGGTGCTCGAGCCCGGAGCGACCTTGAGTCTCTGAGGCGAGGTGGGGTGACCTAGCGCGGCTCCTGCGCGCCGCGCTGGAACCAGATCGGCCGGTCCTTCCAGTCGTGGGCCACGAGGACGGCGCCCAGCAGGGTCAGGCCGAGGCCGGTGGCCCCGTGGTGAACGCGCTGTCCGCCGATCCACAGCCGCTTGCGGATCGGATCGAAGCCGATCAGGCGATTACCGTGTGTCCATGGCCTTCCGGTCATTGCAACTCTCCGCACTAACCATCATCGGCAGATTCAGCCGCACGTCCAGTCGGCTTTTCGTCGGGTCGCTGGTGGCTGGGCTGCTGCTGGGCCTCGGAGCCTGCGGCTCCGATGACGAGAAGTCCGAGACCACGGCAACCTCGCCCCCCGCCACGCAGGAGGAGACCGTGACCGAGGAGCAGGAGACGGAGACCGAGGCGGAGACGGGGGTCGAGCCGCCGGCCACCGAGACCGAGCCCGGAACCGCCCCGGCCCCGTCGCCCGAGGACGAGCAGGGCGGGGCGGGCGACGAGGAGCCGGCGCGCACCCTGGCGCTGTTCACCGCCGGCGGGGGCCAGATCAAGCCGCGCCTGGTGCGCGTGCCCCCCTTCATCTCGATTCGAGTGGAGCTGCGGGCAAGGGACGGCAACTCCTACGGGTTGACGTTCGCGGGCAGGACCATCGAGGTCAGCGACGGGCTCGGCTCGGTCTCGACCACCTTCGACGGCCTGCGTCCCGGCGAGGTCCTGGTGGGGCAGGTGATGGGCGCACCGGGCCGGGTGCGGATCGCGGCGACGGCCGAGCCCGGCCCCTGAGCTCGCGGCAGCCACTCTCGCGGCATCCTGGCCGGAAACTGGCTGGCCAGCCAACCATCCGATACGCTGCGCGCGAACGCCCGCCCAGTCATCGAGGAGAGCAGCCGTGAGCGAATCCGTCATCCAGCGGACCGAGCGCGAGGACTTCCAGGCCACCAGCGACCCCGCCGTGCTGGAGTCCGCGGACCGCGGAGAGGTCCATCTCCTGAGCTACTTCGAGCTCTACGAGCTGTGGGAGCGCCAGCAGTGGGCCACGCAGGATCTCGACTTCTCCCAGGACCGGATCGACTGGCACGAGCGCATCCCGGAGGAGGAGCGCTTCCAGCGCATGTACGGGCTGTCCTCGTTCTTCATCGGCGAGCAGAAGGTCGCCGAGGAGCTGGGCCCGATGATGCGGGCCGCTCCCACCGAGGAGATGCGCATCTTCCTCTGCACCCAGATCGCCGACGAGGCGCGTCACGTGCGCTTCTTCAACCGCTTCTACGAGGAGGTCGGGATCCTCGAGGCCGATTCGCTGCAGGGCCGGCTGGCAGAGACGAGCGACCACGTCAACCCGGAGTTCAACGAGCTCTTCGACGGGATGCTCAAGAGCCGCGTGGACGGCCTTGCGCGCCGGCCCGAGGATCTGGAGCTGCTGGTGGAGGCGGTCACGCTCTACCACATGGTGATCGAGGGCATGCTGGCCCTCACCGGGCAGCACTTCATCCTGCAGTACAACGAGGAGGTCGGCACGCTGCCCGGCTTCTGCGACGGCTTCAACAAGATCGCGCGCGACGAGCATCGCCACGTCGCCTTCGGTGCGCGCTTCCTGCGTGAGATGGCCCTGGAGGATCCCAAGTACGGCGACGCCATCACGCGCACGCTCGCCGAGGTGGCCCCGATCGCCGACGCCGTGCTGCGCCCCAAGTGGTACGTGGAGGGCGAGACCGAGGTGCTGGGCGCCTCGCTCGAGGAGACACGGGCGTTTGCGATGAAGGCGCTGGAGCGGCGGCTGAAGGTGATCGGCCTCGCGGCCGTCGCCTAGAACATCCGGCCCCCGACGGGCACGTCGGAGCGGGGGCGCAGCAGGATCACCTGGCCCTCCTCGTCCGGTACACCCAGCGTCAGGACCTCCGACATGAAGGGCCCGATCTGGCGGGGCGGGAAGTTGACCACCGCGAGGACCAGGCTGTCCTCGAGCTCGTCGCGCGAGTAGTTCTTGATCTGCGCCGACGATCGCTTCTCGCCGATCTCGGGCCCGAAGTCGATGAGCAGCTTCCAGGCCGGCTTGCGGGCCTCGGGGAAGTCCTCCACGCGCACCACGCGGCCGACGCGGATGTCGACCTTCATGAAGTCGTCGTAGTCGATCACGGCGTGGCAGCCTAGTAAGCGGACCGGGGGCGGCGGAGTGCGAGCCGACGCCGGCGCGTCAGCTCAGGGGCCGGGCGGAAGCGGCGGTGCGATCGGCGTCACGCCCGGTTCGCCCGCGGGGGGAGCCGGCGGCGGCAGCGTGGGGTCGACCGGCTCACCGGGAGGCAGGGTGGCGTCGATCGGCTCACCGGGAGGCGGGTCGGTGGTGGCCGCGGGCTCCTCCTCACGCGGCGGAAGCACCACGGTGGAGCCCCCCTCCTGTACCGGGATCGGAGTCGGGGCCGGCGCAGGGACGGGTACCGGCGCCGGCGCGGGAGCCTCCACGGGTGGCGCCGCGGGCGCTGCCGCCACCGGCTCGGGCTTGGCCTTCGGCTCGGGCCGGGCCTTGGCGGCGGCCGGCCTGACCTTGGGCTCGGCCCGCGGTGCCTGGGCGGGCGCGGCGACCGGCGGGGCCACGGGCGCCTGGGCGACCAAGGCCGGGACGGCGGGGCCCACCGGGCGCTCACTCGCGTGCTTCACCTCGACGGCTCCGGCGGTCACGATCACGGCGGCGGCCATGCCGGCAGCGGTCTTCGAAGCCAGGGTCCCGATCCCGGCCGACACCGCGCCGCCGGCGGTGATCCCGCCGGCCGCGGTGGCCGCGGCCCCCGCCATGCCGGTGCCGGCCGCGCCGGCTCCGGCGCCGCCGCTCGAGACCGCGGCAGCGCCACCCACGCCGATCTTGGCCACCCACAGCTTCTTCAGGAACAGGAATGGCACCACCGGGTAGACGGCGGCCAGAGCCTTGGTGGTATTGCGCAGCTCAGCCTTGAAGGTGCGGCAGCGGTCGCAGCCCTTGAGGTGGCGGCGGACGGGCGGCGAGGACCTGACCAGGCCCTCGGCGACCTGGCCGAGCTCGAGGCGCACCTCCTCGCAGGTGAGCAGCCGCGCCTCCGACGCCTCTGCGAGCGCGACACGGGCGCGTACGAGAAGCGACTTCACGCTCGGCACCGTGGTCTCCATCGCCTCGGCGATCTGGTCGTAGGAAAGCGCGTCGATCTCGCGCAGAAGCAGCGCGGTGCGCTGGGTCTCGGGCAGCTCCTGGACGTCGGCGACGATGTTGCGGAACTCCTCGCGCCTGTGGACCGTGTCCGCGGTGGTCACCCCGCCGTCGCGCTCGAAGACGTCCATCGAGTCCTGGCCGGCCGGCTGGGGACGGCGCAGGTGGTTCAGGCAGCGGTTGCGGGCGATCCGGTACAGCCAGGGGCGCGCGTGAATCGGCCGCTCGTCGGCGCAGATCGCGTTGAACGACGCGGCGAAGACCTCCTGCAGAACATCCTCGGCGTCCTCCTGCGAGCTCAGCATGTGGCGGCAGAAGGCGAGCAGCCTGGGCTGGTAGCGCTGGACCAGGGCCTCGAAGGCGCCATGATGCCCGCGCCTGATGAGTGCCACCAGGCGCTCGTCGCTCTGCAGGCGCAGCAGGGGAGAACGCCCGGCGAGCGCGGGCAATCCGGCTGATTGCCTGAGTGCAGAAGCTTCCAAGGAGAAAGGGCCCTCGTCTGGGGTACCGGGCCCGCAAACACCGTAGCAATGCGGGAGTTGCGCAGGCGCAGGCCGGGAGCCAGTGCCCGGGGTGGGACTCGAACCCACAATGCTCCTGCGAGCAGCGCCTTTTAAGGGCGCCGGCTGTACCAGTTCGCCTACCCGGGCAAGCGGATCCTAGTTTTCGCCCTCAGGATATGACCGGCGCTGCTGACTAGCGCCATCCAGGTCGGGTATACACCGGTCATGGCCAAGCTGCTCTTCATCCCCGTCTCAGTGGGCGCGAGCCTGCTTGCCGGACTCATCTCCAGGAAGGTCTTCGACCAGCTGTGGGGCCTGTTCGACCAAGAGGAGCCGCCGGACTCCAAGCACCGCGACATCCGCTGGAGCCGCCTGCTGCTGGCCGGCGCGATCCAGGGGGCCGTCTTCCGGATGGTCAAGGAGGCCACCGACCACGGGAGCCGCCGCGCCTTCTACCGGACCACCGGATCGTGGCCCGGCGAAGCCCGTCCCGACGCCGAATAGCCTGCGTATACGCGGCTTTCCGGCAAGGCCGCCGGGGGGGCTGAGAACCCGGTCGGAGGCCGGAATACGGCCCTGTTCACATAACGGCTCGCGTACACGCAAATCGCAGGCATACTGGAGTTGTGGTCCTGCTCATGGAGGAGAGGCGCAGTCAGTCGCGCGTGGGATTCCGAGGCCTGCCCCCGGCCGCTGACTTCTTCCTTCTCGGTGCTGGACGAATGTTCGACCTTCGGTCGGCTCGGGACTAAAGCTGACCTCGTAAATGCCGAGATAGAGAACGTGGCCCCCTTCCACCCCCTGCGTCATGAGGCGCGGGTGCTTGCAGCCCGCGCGCTTTCCAGCGCCGCTGTCTTCTGCGCGATTGCGGTCGTGCTCCTGGGTGGAAGCGCCGGTGGCCCGCTCACGAACGCCGAAGCCAAACAGGGGGACACGGCGATCGCGACGGTTCCACCAGCCGACACGCAGGTCCCGGACCCGGCGGCTCCCGTCGATCCGGCAGTGCCCGTGGACCCGGTGCCGGTGGATGCGGTGCCGCCGGTCGATCCACCGGTCGACCCGGTGCCGCCCGTCGATCCGGCGCCGCCGGTCGATCCGCCCGTCGATCCGGTGCCGCCGACCGAGCCCACCGACCCCTCGGTTCCGCCCGACCCCGCTCCTCCGGCCGAGGAGCCGAACGCTCCCGGCGAGCCGGGCGGGGGCGGCGACAAGGAGGAGCCGGTCGATCCCGAGGCACCCGAGGCACCGCCCACCGAGCCCGCGCCCCAGCCGGGTGAGGATCCCGGCGAGGCGCCTCCGAGTGACGGCGGCACGGCGGGCAGGCCCGGCGGTGGCGAGACCGACTCACCGGGTCTCTCCGGCGGAGCGGGCAAGCCGCCGGCGGAGGAGGTCGAGGCCGACCCCGGCACGGGCCTGGCCGGAGGCGACGCACAGCCCGAGGATCCGATCGAGGCCCCTGCCGGTGACGGTGGCGACCCGAACGATGATTCGGGCACGGGTTCCGAAGGGCCCGGCCTTCCTCTGGTGGATAGCCCGCTGATTCCGGAATCCGGGGCAGGCGGCGTGAACGGTGGGGTATTCGGCACTGAGCGGCCCATCGGCAACACCAACGGCGGCGACGGCGGCTCGCTCGGCGTCGACGTGGGCGACGGCACCGGCACCGGCGCGATTCTCGGCGCCACGGCGACCCCGGTTGCCCTCACACCGGCTTCGCTCGCGCCCACCGGCTCCGGTGACGACGGCGGCGGCTCCGGCGGCCAGGGCGACGGTGAGTTCGTCAACGGCGACACCAATCAGATCGTCCCCTTCGGCGAGCCCGTCTTCGGTGACCTCGCCGGCTTCGTCAGCTTCGTACCCGACTGGATCATCATCGCGCTGATCGCGCTCGCCGCGCTGTCGCTCCTGCTCGGGCTCGGCTATCTGCTCTCCGCACTTCGCAACCGCCGCCTGACCCGCCAGCGCGGGGAGCTGCTGCAAGAGGTCGGGCTCCTCCAGACCGCGCTCCTGCCCCCGGTGCCGGAGCGGGTCGGCGCGCTGCGCACCTCGGTGGCCTACCGGCCGGCCGACGGTCCCGGCGCCGGCGGCGACTTCTACGACGTCCTGCCGCTGGCCGGCGGGCGCGTGGGCTTCATCCTCGGTGACGTGTCCGGCCACGGCCGCGGGGCGCTCGCCCGCACGGCCTTCATGCGCTACACGCTGCGGGCCTACCTCGAGGCCGGCCTCGAGCCGCGCGTCGCGCTCCAGGTTGCGGGCCGCGTGATCGACGAGAACCTGGGCGGAGACTTCGCCACCGTGCTCCTGGCCGTGCACGATCCGGAGACGGGCTCGCTTGACGTACGCGAGCGCCGGGCATCCGTCGCCGATCGTCGTCGGCCCGCAGCCGCACGAGCCCGTCACGGCGGGCTCCTCGCCGCCCATCGGCGTCGGCGTGCGCACCGGGCTGCGCCAGACGACGGTGCCGCTGGTGCCCGGCGCGGTCGCGTCGATGTTCACGGACGGGCTGATGGAGGCCCGCACGGAGGGCGGCATCCTCGGACGCGATCGGCTGCAGGAGCTGCTCGACGAACTCGGGCGCGACGCCACCGCCGCGGGGCTCATTGAGAGCGTGCGCAGCGAGGCGCGGGTGCTTTCCGACGACATCGCCGCCGTGGTGATTCAGCCCGCCAACGGCTCCACGGCCGGCCTGTTCCGCACCGAGCAGCTCGAGCTGACCGCAGGCGAGCTCGACGGCCCGATCGCTTCCCGCTTCCTCGAGGCCTGCGGCGTGGCGGGGGTCGACATCGAGTCGGCTCTCTACGACGCCCGCACGCTGGCCGAGCGCTTCGGCGGAGTGATCCTGCACGTGGTCTTCGGCAACCGCCTGCGCGTGGAGGTCCTCCCGCGCAACGTGGAGTCGATCGAGGCCGCTTCGCGGCGCGCCTCCGCCACCACCTCCTAGCTAGCCGACCAGCGCCTTCACCACCGCATCCGGGTCGTCCTCGAGAACGAAGTGCCCCGCGTCGGGCACTCTGGCCACCTCGGCCTGCGGGTAGATCTCGAGCCACTGCTCGAGGAAGACGGGCTGGAAGACCGGATCGCGCATGCCCCAGATCAGGCGCACGGGCACATCGAGGCTGTCGAGACGCTCGTGGATCGAGCCCATCAGGCGGGCGCTGCGGTCGCGCTCGGTGAGGGGGATCTCGCGCTGGAAGGCCAGCGTGCCGACGCGCGACCAGTAGTCCGGAAATGGCGCTCGGTAGGCCTCCATCACATCCGCATCCACGTCGCGCCGTGCCATCCCGCCCGGCATCGACTCCACGAACAGGTTGCCGCCCAGCGCCAGGATCTCGCCCAGCCCCTCGGTACGGAACTCGCGCAGGAACGGGGGCAGGAAACTAGGCAGCTCCCAGGCCCAGGTATTGATGAGGACCAGCGCGCGCAACCGGTCCGCGCGCTGGAGGAGCGCGCCCAAACCGATCGGCCCGCCCCAGTCGTGCACCACGAGCGTGACATCGCGCAGGTCGAGCTGGTCGATCAGCGCGAGCGCATTGTCGATGTGGACCTGCAGCGAGTAGCCCGACAGGTAGGGCGGCTTGTCCGAGCGTCCGAAGCCCATGTGGTCGAAGGCCACGCAACGCCGGCCGCGGGTGCTGAGCTCGGCGATCGGCCGGCGCCACATGTAGCTCCAGGTGGGGTTGCCGTGGACGAACAGGGTGGGCGGGGCATCGGGGGGACCCTCGTCGACATAGTGGAGCCGGACGGCTCCGGCGTTCACGAATCGCGGCTCGTAGGGGAAGGACCCGTCGAAGTCGCCGTCGAGCTGCATACCCATTGGCTCGGCTTATACCCGATCGGGTAGGCTCGCGGGCCGGTGTCCACCGGTACCGAGACAGAACAGGGGACCGCGCTGCACGGCGGCCGGCTGGTCGCCAAGCGGCTCAAGGCGCACGGGGTGACGAAGCTGTTCACGCTGTCGGGTGGTCACTTGTTCTCCATCTACGACGGCTGTCGCGAAGAGGGAATCGACATCGTCGACGTGCGCCACGAGCAGTCGGCTGCCTTTGCGGCGGAGGGCTGGGCCAAGGCCACGCGCGAGCCCGGAGTGTGCGCGCTCACGGCCGGCCCGGGGGTGACCAACGGGATGAGCGGGATGGCCTCGGCGCTCATGAACGGCACGCCCATGGTGGCGCTCGGCGGACGCGCGCCGGCCCTGCGCTGGGGGATGGGGTCGCTACAGGAGATCGATCACGTGCCCTTCGTCGCGCCGGTGACGAAGCTCGCACGCACGGCGGCCTCAACGGCCGAGATCCCTGGCCTGGTGGACGAGGCGCTGCGGGTTTCGCTGACTCCTCCATCGGGTCCCACGTTCATCGACTTCCCGCTCGACCAGGTCTTCATGGAGTCCGACGTGGACGCTGACGCTCCGGCCTCGCTGCCCGATCCTGCGGGCCTGCCGGTGGCGGACGGTGATGCCCTGGAACGCGCGATCGAGCTGCTCCGCTCAGCGCAGCGACCGGTCGTCATGGCCGGGACCGGTCTCTACTGGGCCCACGCCGAGCACGAGCTCCAGGCGCTGTGCCGCGAGCTCCAGATACCGGTCTTTCTCAACGGCTTGGCTCGCGGCTGTGTGCCGGCCGATGATCCGCTGTTCTTCTCTCGCGCGCGCGGCGCCGGTCTCAAGGGCGCCGACGTGGCCCTGGTGGTCGGAGTGCCGATGGACTTCCGCTTGGGCTTCGGTGGCTCTTTCGGCGAGGACACGACGCTGGTGGTGGTCGGCTCCTCGGCGCCCGAGCGGGCACACCCGCGCGAGGTCGCCGCCGAGCTCTACGGCAGCGTCGCCGGCGCGCTCGACTCTCTCCGCAGGGGCGCGGCCGGGACGACCGACCGCTCCGCCTGGGTGAACTCGCTCCGGTCGGCCGAAGAAGAGAAGCGGGCGGCCGAGCGGGACGACCTGCTCGACGAGCGGGCGCCGCTTCACCCCATGCGGGTCTATCACGAGCTCGGCCAGATCCTCGACCGCGATGCGGTGGTGATCGGAGACGGAGGCGACTTCGTCTCCTTCGCCGGACGCATGATCGAGACCTACGAGCCCGGCTGCTGGATGGACCCCGGGCCCTACGGCTGCCTCGGTGCCGGCCCCGGCTTCGCCCTGGCGGCCAAGATCGCCAACCCTGATCGCCAGGTCTGCCTCCTGCTGGGCGACGGCGCCTTCGGCTTTGCGGGGCTCGAGTTCGACACCTACGTGCGTCACGGCATACCGGTGGTCGGCGTGATGGGCAACAACGGCATCTGGGCGCTCGAAAAGCACCCGATGGAGTTTCTCTACGGCTACTCGGTGGCGGCCGACCTTCAGCCGGGCCTGCGCTACGACGAGCTGGTTCGCACCCTCGGCGGCCACGGCGAGCTGGTGGAGCGCCCCGACCAGCTGCGCCCCGCACTCGAGCGCGCCTTCGCCTCCGGCAGGCCCGCGCTCGTCAACGTGCTGACCGATCCCTCGGTGGTCTACCCGCGCAAGGCCAATCTTGCGTAAACGCAACTTCTCGGCATCCGGAGAATTGCCGAGAAACATGCGCCGGGAGCCCTTCCCCGATCACCCATTCTGGTTTATGATGACGCCGCTGGGTGGAGAGGCCGTGCGGCCAACACTGCCGGTGCCTCCGTTCGGCTCATAGGTTCGGGCGAAGCCGCATCGTATCGGCGCCTCCCGCCGTCCGAACCGCAAGGCCCCTTCATGGCACGTACCCCTGCCCGTCCTGACGGGGCCGTTTCGAGAGCCGCCCGCATGACGCGGGCGGTTCTTTTTGTTGGCGGGCGGTTCTGCGCCGGGGGAGGTCAGCCGATCTCGACGCCGGCGGCGGCGGCCAGGGCGGCTCCGTGCAGGATGTCCGCCTCGCTCACCTCGACCTCCTCCAGCCCGAAGGCCCGGATCGACTCCACCAGGATGGTCACCCCGGCGACGATGGTGGGCGCCCGATCCGGATGCAGGCCCGTCACGCGCCGCCGTTCCTCGAGGCGCAGGGCGGCCAGCATGGCCTGAATGCGCTCCGCGGCGGCCAGGCTGACGCGGTAGCCGTGCACCTTCTCGGAGTCGTAGGGGTCGAGCTCCTGATCGATGGCGGCCAGGGTGGTGGCCGTTCCCGCCACGGCGATGGCGTGTGAGGTGGCCTCGCGCTGGTCGAGCGGCACGGCCTCGTCGAGCACGTGCTGAATGTCCTCGGCGAGGCGTTCGAGCTCCTCGTGCTCGGGCGGGTCGCTGCTCAGGAAGCGCTCGCTGTGGCGCACCGATCCCATCTGGGTCGAGACGTGGAAGGCCGGGTCGCGCCCGGGGTCGCCGATCACGTACTCGGTGGATCCGCCGCCGATGTCGATCACGACCACGGATCCGGGCTGCTCCTGCTCTCCCGGCGTCCGGCCCGCGGTGGCTCCGAGGAAGGTCAGCCCCGCTTCCTCGTCCCCGGAGATCGTGCGGGCGTCGATCGCAAAGCGCTCGTTGAGCTCGTCGCGAAAGGCGGGCCCGTTGTCGGCGTCGCGCATGGCGCTGGTGGCCACCGCGATCACCCGGTCGACGTTCAGACGGTCGATGACCTCGCGATATCCCGCGAGCGCCTCGCGCACGCGGTCCATGGCCTCGTCGGCCAGCCGGCCCGTGGCATCGACCCCCTGGCCCAGTCCCGTGATCATCGTGCGGCGCTCGAGATCGACCACCGCGCCCTCCTCGACGTCGGCCGCGAGCAGACGAGTGGTGTTGGTGCCCTGGTCGACAACGGCGACTCTCATGCGGCGGACGCTACACCGCCGGCGGGCCGCCAGGGACGTTGACGAGCGCGGCATCGTTGCTACCCTCGTACGTCACGCCGCGGGGTGGAGCAGTCAGGTAGCTCGTCGGGCTCATAACCCGAAGGTCGCGGGTTCGAATCCCGCCCCCGCTACTTCACGAAACCCCCGCTATTCCGGGGGTTTCTTGGTTTCTAACCGCGCGTGAAAGAGCGAGTACGGGCATCAATTGGGCATCATTCGCGGTTCAAACCGATTCTTCCGAGGATTGAAGGGATGCAAGTTGACGAAGACGGCCGCGGTCTTGTCCTGTCCTACAACGAGCGCGACGAGGTCGTGACCGTTGTAGACCGCCAATTGCTTCTCTACCTGAAGGACATATTCGATTTCTGATGGAGCTCGATCGCCGCTGGCGGCGCAATTGTCGAAGCCGTCAGGGGGGAGCCGTGACTGCCGCGACAAGCCCACCGTTGGAGGACTCGCACCAATGCCCACCCGGCAATTCAGCTGGTACGACGGTCTACGGAGGCTTCGCCGACGAAGTCACGCGACGCAGAAGGTAAATCGGTTCTGCTGGTTTGACTCCGGCGCGGGGCCGGTCCTTCCCGGGTCATGGGTTTCCGGTGGCGGTCGCCGTCTCGCGTCCGAGGGCCCGCGAGTCCGCGCTCGAGCAGGCCCGCGTGACGGGTGAGCCGGCCTCAGAGATCGTGGACGAGAACGCGACGGCGCGGCTGCGCGCGCTGCGAACCGTGCTCGCGGTGATCGCGATCGTCGCGGCGGCCGCGCTGTTCTTCTCCGGTCGCATCGCGACCCGACAGCCAGGATCGGACGCGGCCACCGGCGAGCGCGGACCACCGGCGGCTGACCCCGCCTCGCCTAAATGCTCTCCGCCAGCCGCTCGGCCAGCGCGATCGTGGAGAGGTTGGTGTTGGCGCGTGGGATGGTCGGCATGATCGACGCGTCGACGACATGGAGCCCGTCGAGGCCCAGGACGCGGCCGCTGCCGTCGACGACCTGGCCGATCGCGCAGGTTCCGGTAGGGTGAAAGAAGCCTCGTGCGGCGCCCGTCACGTGGGCGAGCGCGTCGACGTCCGGTCCCGGGCGGGTCTCACGACCGGCGTAGTCGCGTACGACATCGCCGGCGGTCAGCTCGCGAGCCGTTTGGACGCCTTCGGCCAGGACCTCGGTGTCGCGCGCGTCCGAGAGAAAGCCGTGGTCGACCGCGAGCGGCGCGCGGGGGTCGTCCGAGGTCAGGCGCACCGAGCCGCGCGACGCGGGCTTCATGGCGAAGACGGCAACGCTTGCTTCGTAGTCCCCCTCGCCGGGGTCGATCCCGGGAAAGAGAAACAGATCGCGCAGGCCCGGTTCGCAGGCGCTGCTGGCCATGGAAACGGTGACCTGGGCCATGAAGAGCGGCTGCGATCTCTCGTACTCGGCCGTCTCGCGCTGGAGCCGCCGCGTCCCCTCGAAACCGAAGCCGACGCCGACGTGGTCGCAGAGACCCTCGCCGACGGGCAGCCCGCGCTCCGGACCGATCCCGCCGCGCAGCAGGATCCCTGGCGAGCCGTAGGCCCCGGAGGCCAGCACCACGCTGGGGGCGCGCAGCTCGCCGGCCGGCGTGGCCACCCCTACCGCTCGATCGCCGGCGAGCAGGACGCGGTCGACCAGGGTGTCAGCGACGATCGTCAGGTTCTCGCGCGGCCGTGCGGGATCGAGATAGGCGAAGGCGGCGTTCCAGCGAACCGCGCCGATCGCGTTGACCGGGTGCAGGATCGCGTCTTCTCCCGTCGCGGCGGCGAAGGCCGCGTGCCAGGGCGACAGCTCCTCGGGCGCGATTCGGCGCACCTGCAGCTCGCTCTCGGCCCGCCGCAGGTACGGCTCGAGTACGTCGTAGCTCCAGCCGTGGCCCCACTCGTCATAGTCGGCCGGGGCGCCCTCGAGCACGATGCAGGCGTTGTGCGCGGAGCAGCCGCCGATGATCCGCGCCCGCAGCTGCGAGCGGTCTTCCCTGTCGGTTTCCCAGGAGTGGGAGAAGGCGAGCCGGCGGGCGTCGAGCATGTCCTCGGGCCAGCGCCCGTGGGCGTACGGCCCGTAGTCGGGCCCCGCCTCGATGAGGCAGACCCGCCGGCCGTCCTGGCTCAGGCGGGCTGCGAGCACGCAGCCCGCCGAGCCACCCCCGACCACCAGGACATCGAAGCCGGCGGCCATCCCCGAGCCCTATCCCTCCGGCTCGATGTTCCAGTTGACGCGGAAGGTGTTGTCGGGGTCGTAGATCCCCTTGATGCGTGCGAGCCTGTCGTAGTTGTCGCGGTAGCTGGCACGCACCCGCCCCTGGCCCTCGCCCATCATGTTCACGTAGGCGCCACCGGCCGAATAGGGATGCAGGGCCTCGTAGTAGTCGACGGTCCAGCGCCGGACCGCCTCCGCGTTGGCGGGGTCGGGATCCACCCCGGCATAGACGGTGGCGAAGCTCGCGTCGCGATAGCTCCAGGCTGTGTCGCCCGGGGCGAGATCGTGTGCGGCGCCGTCGATCGGGTAGAGGTGCATGGTCGACTTCATGGTCGGCAGATCCGCGCCGAAGCGGGCATGCAGGTCGACCGCGGCGTCGGGGACCTCGTTGACGAAGTCGGCGCGCCAGTACCACTGGTCCCCCGGCGGGTAGAGGCCGTCGAAGGCGCTTTGGAGCGCCGGGTGCGGCATCGGCTGGACGCCGTGCAGGAGCGGCTCGGGCAGGGCGTCGAGCAGGGGGGCCATCTCCCGGGCGGCATCGTCCTCGCCGCCTACGTAGCACCACACGATGCCGCAGACCTTGCGCAGGTGGATCTCGCTTGGGAACGGGTCCGCCGGCGGCACGGTCGCAAAGGCGTAGAAGCCGTACAGCTCGCGCGGGGCGGCGGGGAGAAACTCGCGGTAGACCGACAGCACCTCGGCGGCCATCTCAACGGGCCAGAACGTTGGGCCGCCGATGATGGTGCCTACCTCGTGCAGCCGGAACTCGAACGAGGTGACGACGCCGAAGTTGCCGCCGCCGCCGCGGATCGCCCAGTAGAGGTCGGGATGCTCATCGGCGCTCGCGCGCACGCGCTCGCCGCTGGCGAGCACCAGCTCGGCGGCGAGCAGGTTGTCGATCGCCAGCCCGCAGGAGCGGGTCAGGTAGCCCAGGCCGCCGCCGAGCGTGATTCCGCCCACCCCGGTGGTCGAGATGATCCCGCTCGGCGTCGCGAGCCCGTGGTCGTTCGTGGCGCGATCGACCGCGCCCAAGGTGGAGCCGCCGCCCACCCGGACCATTCGGGCCCGCGGATCGACCTGGACCTCATTCAGCTGCGACAGGTCGATGACCACCCCGTCGTCGCAGGTCCCCAGCCCGGCGCCGTTGTGGCCCCCGCTCCGGATGGCCAGCGGCAGGTCCTGGTCACGCCCGAACGCGATCGCCCTGGACACGTCGTCCGGGCTGGCACAGCGCGCGATCAGCGCCGGCCGCTTGTCGATCATCGCGTTGTAG
The DNA here is from genome assembly GCA_963813495.1 of uncultured Thermoleophilaceae bacterium. GTDB lineage: Bacteria > Actinomycetota > Thermoleophilia > Solirubrobacterales > Thermoleophilaceae > JACVRW01. Next base: position 21,102 of record CAWEZC010000009.1, on the reverse strand, counting down.
ACCTTGCGCGCCTCGTCGTAGTCGCCGTCCTCCGGCCCGATTAACCGGCCTTCGAAGCCGCTCAGGTCCCGGCGTGCGGCGCCGGCTGTCGTGCTGATGCTGGTCATTGCCGTCCTCCTGGTTGTGTCGTCTGTTCTGGCTTGCATTGATGCGAGTCCTGCAGGACGTGATCGGATCTGTCGTATTTGACTCCGGCGCGGGGCCGATCCTTCCCGGGTCATGGGGTTCCGGTGGCGGTCGCCGTCTCGCTTCCGAGGGCCCGCACGACGCGCCGCCGTCCGCGGAACAGTCGCGTGGTGATCGTGCCCTCGCGGGTGCCCAGCGCCTGAGCCGCCTCGCGATAGGAAAGCCCGACGACGTCGACCGCCACCAGGGCTTTGCGGAAGTCGTGGGGCAGGGCGTCGATGGCCTCGAGCAGCTCGGCATGCTCGAGCGCCTGGTCGGGCCCGGGCCGCGCCGAGCGCATCGTCTGGCTCTCCTCTGCCGGCAGCTCGACACCACGGGGACGTCGGCTCGCGCTGCGGAGGCTCGTCAGGTAGACGTTGCGCAGGGCACCGAGCAGATACGGAAGCTCCTCTGCCCGGCGCAACCGTCGCGGCCGCGCAAGAACCCGCGCAATGGTCTCCTGCACCAGGTCCTCCGCGTCGTGAGGCGACCCGCACAGCGCCCACGCCGCCCGGTAGAGACGGTCGAGATGGCCCGGCAGCCGGTCCGAATCCAGCAGTTGGCGCGTTTCGGGTGTAGAAAGTACGATCGTTCGCACTTACTGTACAATACGACCGCTCGTGCTAAGTTGTCAAGCGACCAGTCCGCAGCGCCGTGGCTACTTCTCAAACACGCAAGCGACGCACCCGTGCCGACGGCGAGCGCAGCTACCGCAAGATCGTCGACACGGCCGCGCGCCTTGCGACCATCGAGGGCCTCGAGGGCCTCTCGATCGGCCGCCTCGCCCACGAGATCGGGATGAGCAAGAGCGGCCTCTACGCCCATTTCGACTCAAAGGAGGACCTTCAGCTCGCCGCCGTCAGCGCCGCCGAGGGGGTATTCACCGCCGAGGTCGTCGCGCCCGCGCTGGAGGTCCCGGAGGGGCTCGAACGCCTCCGAACCCTGTGTGAGGCGTTCGTCTCCTACGTCCAGCGCGGCGTTTTCCCCGGCGGCTGCTTCTTCCTCGCCACCGCGGCCGAATTGGACACCCGCCGCGGGCCGATCCGAGACAGCGTGCGCACCATCATCGCCGGCTGGACCGACCTGCTCGAAACCAACGCGCGCGAAGCCCAACAGCAGGGCGACCTGGCCGCAGACACCGATATTGGGCAGCTCACCTTCGAGCTCAACGCCGTGCTCCACGAAGCCAACGGCCATTACCTGCTCTTCCGCGACCCGGCCGCGCTCGACCGAGCGCGAAAAGCGGTCGAAGACCGCCTCGCGCGGGCACTGGGCTGAGCACCCTGAGGCCTCCCCGCACAGGGGCCGCTGCGACGCCGCATTTCGGCGGCGGTGAGATCAGGCGCACCCGGCCACCCCGGCGCGGCGACCCTCGTCGACGCGCTGGCCGAGACGGCGGCCGCGGTCCGGCCCAGCTCACCCAGGGCGAGGGCCTGAGGCCGCGGCCGGCGGCTTCGCAGCCGGTCGGGAAGGATCGACCCCGCGGCGGAGTCCTAGCGGGTCAACCGATCTCGCCACCCGGAGATTTCATGTCGCGCCTCGCCCAGGAACAGCTCGTATCGCCCACAAGGTCGGTCACGGCCGGCAATCAGGAGGCGGTGAAGGCTTGGGACGGAGTCCTGTTCGACCGCTTCGCCAGATTCCGCCACATAATCCTTCCGGGTCTGAGTGCCCATGGCGACCGGGCGCTCGAGCTTCATCCGCCCCGAGCGGGCGAGCGGGTGCTCGACATCGGGTGCGGCTTCGGCGATGCGGCGCAGCAGATCGCCGCGATGGTCCGGCCGGGGGGCGAGGTGGTCGGACTGGATGCCTCGCCCCGATTCATCGAGGCTGCCACGGCCGAGGCCCAGGAGGCCGGGGTCGCGAACGTCCGCTTCGCGGTCGCCGACGTCGAGGCCGGCGGGCTCGAGAACGGATTCGACCGAGCCTTCGCTCGCTTCGGGACGATGTTCTTCGCGAACCCCGTGAGGGCTCTGCGCAATGTGCGTTCCGCACTCGTGCCCGGCGGGGAGCTGTGCATGGTCGTCTGGCGCCAAAAGCCCGACAACCCCTGGCTCCACGAGGCCGAGCTCGCTGTTGAGGAAATCCTCAAACGGCGCGAGGACTCCGACGAGCCGACCTGCGGGCCGGGCCCGTTCTCGATGGCCAATGCCGACACCACGAGCGGGATCCTGGTCAGCGCAGGCTACGAGGACATCCGCCTTGCCCGGTTCGACAGCCAGATGCTGATCGGCCGCGATCTCGACGAGGCGGTCGACTACGTCACGGCCCTCGGCCCGGCCGGCGAGATCATCCGCCTGGCGGGGGAGGGCGCGGATCGAATTCGCCCCAGACTCCTCGAGGCCGTGCGCGGTGCCCTCGAGCCATTCGCCGCACCAGATGGAGTGCGCGCGCAGATGTCGACCTGGCTTGTCAGCGCCAGGGCCCCGGACAGCGGAGTAGGTCCGCAACATTCCCAGTCAGTCGGCCCCCACGGCGCCCGCGGATGGAAACGGGGCGACAGCTCTCGCCCTTGTTGCGCTGCTCACCCAGTGTCACCGAGGTCTTTCTCGTACGCCACCCAGCCGAGCGCGGGCGTCATCCCGGCGCGCTCGTAGAGGCGAAACGCCGGGTGTCGCTCGCCGCGTCGACGCCGAGTCCGACGCTGTGCTCGCCGCGCTCCCAGAAGCGACCGAAGGAGTCGCCGAGGAGCGCCGCGCCCACGCCCCGCTTGCGCCACGGGCGACGCGTGAAGAGCACGTCGACGTGGGCCCGCCGATGATGCAGAACAGCGGGCCGACCGGCAGGCGCGTGCGGTGGCCAAGCCACGGACGCAGCCGCTCGAAGCCCCAGCGGTCCATGCCGACCTCGCGGCGCTTGCCGCCTTTGCCGTTGCGGACAAGCAGCGCGCCGCGCTGCTCGTCGAGGTCGACCTCGGCCAGCGAGAGCGCTTCCTGGATGCGCAGCCCGGCGCGCCAGAGCACCACGATCAGACCGCGGGCGCGCGCGCCGTGGACCCCGTCGCCGGCTTGGTGCATGACCGCGACGATCTCCTCGACAGGCGGCGGATCGGCCGGGTAGCGGATCCCCTCGTTGCGCGGCGGACGCCCGGCGAGATAGCCGGGCAGCGTGGCCGGCGAGCGACGACGACCGGCGGCATTCAACAACGGCGACACGGACATGAACATCTCCCCTCGGTGGACGACTGCCTCGCTGCGAAGTACACGAGCCCGCTGCCGCAACCGGCCAGCGATCACAGGACGGCCAACTCCCGGTCGTCCACAAATGGAGGACTGGCGCGGGGGCCGATCTCGCGCCGGGTGCGCTCCTAGTGCTCGTCCCGAGCGGGTGCGACCGCGCGCCGGCCGAGACCCTCCCATCTCGCGCGGAGCGGCAGCGCCGGTACGGGGAGTGGATCGTGGCCCGCGGATCGAGGTCTAGCTCGTGCACGAGCGCCCCAATTCCGATCGCGCTTGCTGTCGCCCTGCGAGTCGCCCGAACCCTTGGGTGCAGCCTGTCCGGACTATGGTTGCGCCCACGCGAGCGGACGAGCCGAATAGAGCGATCGAGGACGGGCGTGTGGCGCTCGCGCGGGGCGCATGGGCCGAGGCGCGGGTACGTTTCGCGGACGCGCTTGCGCAGGAGGAGACGCCGGAGGCGTTCGAGGGGGCGGGTCTGGCCGCCCGCTACGAGCTCGATGCGCAGGCCGCGATCGAGGCGCATCAGCGCGGCTACCGCCTCGCTCGGTCGCGAGGCGACGCCGCGACTGCCGCACGGCTCGCGATCCAGCTCTGCCACGATGCGTACGCCTTCCGGGGGCCGGCCGAGGCCTCGGGCTGGGTCGAGCGCGCGGCGCTGCTCGTAGAGGGGGAGCCGCCGAGCGTTGCGACCGCGTGGGTGACACTGATCCGCGCCCACTTCGCGCTCTCTGACCACCACCCCGATGTGGCGCTGGAGGGATCGGCGCAGGCGATCGCGCTCGCGCGTGAGGTGGAAGCGGTCGACGTCGAGATGCTCGCGCTCGCGCTCAACGGCCTCGCTCTGGTCAGTACCGGGAAGATCGAGGAGGGGATGCGGCGACTGGATGCTGCCGCGGCGGCCGCGGTCGGCGGCGAGATGACCGATGCGGACTCGATCGAGACGGTCTGCTGCCACATGATCGACGCCTGCAAGCTGGTCCGCGACCTCGAGCGGGCGACCGAGTGGTGCCTGCGCGTGCGCGACATCGCGACACGGTTTGCGGACCGTCAGATGTTCTCGATCTGCCGCACCGCCTACGCGGACGTGCTGCTCTGGCACGGCGATTGGGAGCGCGCCGAAGAGGAGCTCACGGCGGCGATCGAAGAGCTCGGCGCGCTGCGGCCGGGGCGTGACGTCGATCCGCTCGCCCGCCTCGCCGAGCTGCGGCGCCGGCAAGGACGAACCGGCGAGGCGGAGGCGCTTCTGGCCCGCGTGGAGTCGCACCGCTTCCACGCGCTCCTCGTCGGGCTGCTGGCACTCGACCGTGGAGACAGCGAGACGGCGATCGACGCGGCGGCGCGCTTCCTGCGCCGTGTCGGCGAGGCGGATCGCTTCGAGCGGGTGGCGGGGCTCGACCTGATGGTGCGCGCGGGGGTGGCTGGCGGCGGCACCGCGTGCGCGCGCGAGGCCGCCGAGGAGATCGCCGCGATCGCCGCGGCATGCCCGAACGCGCCGCTTCGCGCGGCGGCTCTGCTCGCCGAGGGCCGGGTCGCGGCCGCGGCGGGCGAATCCGCCGCCTGTCCGCTGCTCGAGGACGCAGGCGACCTCTTCGACGCCGCCGGCGCCCGGTACGACGCGGCACTCGCGCGACTCGAGCTCGCCTCCGTGCTGCGCGTCCTCGGGCGCGACGGGCCCGCGGCGAAGGCCGAGGCCCGCGCCGGCAAGGTGCTGGAGGAGCTCGGCGCGCGGCCACGGGAGGCGCGCGTCGGCGGGCTCTCGGCCCGCGAGGCCGAGGTGCTCCGGCTGGTCGCACGCGGGCTGGGGAACGCCGACATCGCCGCCGAGCTCGTGCTCAGCGTACGCACCGTGGAGCGCCACGTGGCCAACGTCTACCTCAAGATCGGCGCTTCCGGCCGCACGGCGCGGGCGGTCGCGACCGCCTGGGCCCACGCGCACGGGATTACGTAGCGAGCGACCTCAGTTTGGGTACCGGCACCGATGCGGGAGCGGCCGCGCGCGCCTAGCCTCGGTCTCGAGCCCGGTGCGGGCAAGCCACGAGCACAGGAGCCGCGAGATGCCGAAGGTGTCGAGAGAAACCGCATCAGAGACGCTTGCGCTGGAGGGCCTCGAAGTACAGCTCGAGCACCTCGATGGCGGATACTCCGTCTGCTTCGAGTCACACACAGCGGACGCCGACCTCGCCGACCTCTTCCGCGGGCTGCCGGACGACCGCTGCCAGCTGCCGCGCTGGGGCTACGTGATCAAGGGCAGGGTGGCCTTCCGGTTCGCCGACCGCGACGAAACCTACGAGGCCGGCGACGCCTACTACGTCCCGCCCAGCCACACGCCCGTCCACTACGCGGGCGCCGAGATCATCGAATTCAGCCCAACGGATGTCCTCGCGCAGACGATCCCCGTGGTGATGGACAACCTGCACGCGGCCAGAGTCGTACCGGGGAACCAAGGATGAACTACATACCCGCCTACGCGATCGGCGTACACTCGCAAGCCGATCTCCAGGAGCCCCGATGAGCAGCAAGTCTCGCGCCACGCCGGACGAGACGTCAAACACGGAGGCGTTGCCACAGCTCGACGCGAGTTCGCTCGTGGACGGAGCGCGCCTGGAGGCGGCGATCAAGGACATGTATCGACATGTCGCCCGCGGAGGGCGCGCGGCGCTTCACTTCGAGGTGGGAAGAAGTCTGGCCAAGCAGCTCGGTTACCCCAGCGAGCTCCTCGACGCAATTCCGGCCGAAGCGCTGGCGTCCTTCGCCGGAGTGGGGCATCACCTCGATCTCGCCGGACTCCAATCCGGCGAAGCCGTCCTCGACCTCGGCTCGGGATCGGGAACCGATGCTTTCTGCGCGGCGGTCTTGGTTGGGGAGTCGGGTCGCGTCGTCGGCGTGGAAATCACTGCGAGCAGCTCGACAAGGCGGCGCGGCCACGGGAGCGCGAGGGGCTCTCGCAGGTCGAGTTCGTCGAGGCCCACATGGAGGAACTGCCCTTCGACGACTCGAGCTTCGACGTGGTCATCTCGAACGGTGTCATCAACCTTTCGCCGCTCAAGCACCGCGTCTTCGCCGAAGCTGCGCGCGTGCTGCGGCCCGGCGGGAGGCTGGCGATCGCCGACATCGTGAGCGGCCGGGCGCCCAGGGAGCGCACGCGGCGCAACCTTGAGCTGTGGGCCGCCTGCATCGCCGGAGCGACCCCGCGCAGCACCTACGTGGCCGCACTCGAGGCGAACGGTCTCGAGCTGAAGGAGCTGCGCACGAACGACTACCGCTTCATCTCAGAGCGGGCACTGGAGGCCTGCAGCACCTACGCGGTCGAGAGCATCTCGCTGCGTGCCGCCAGGCCGAACCTCGAAGACGGAGACGAAGGAGGCTCGCGATGAGCAGCGAGCAAAACCGCACCGCATCGCTTTACGACTCGCCCGCGGACGCCATGCGCGCGCCGGCGGAAGAGTTCCTGTACCTCGCCTGCCTGCATCAGGGCACGGGCGTCGAGAGGCCGGACTTCCTCGCCGTCGTCGACGCCGATGAGGGGCGGATCGTGCACGAGACGGCGATGCCGAACGTCGGCGACGAGCTGCACCACTTCGGCTGGAACCGCTGCAGCTCGGCCTGCCACGGGCCCGACCGTTCGCATCTGATCGTGCCGGGTATGCGCTCGTCGCGGATCCACGTCCTGAACGTGGCGGACGACCCGCGGCGGCCCCGGATCGAGACGGTGATCGAGCCGCGGGAGCTGATCGAGAAGACGGGCTACACGCGGCCGCACACCGTCCATTGCATGCCGGGCGACAACGTCGTCGTCAGCATGCTCGGCGACGCCGACGGCAACGGCTCGGGTGGCTTCGCGGTGCTCGACGCGCGCAGCTTCGAGATCAAGGGTCGCTGGGAGAACGGCGGCCGAAAGCCGGGCCTCAATTACGACTTCTGGTACCAGCCGCGCAAGAACGTGCTGGTCTCGTCCGAGTGGGGCGAGCCCAACGCCTACGAGCCCGGCTTCGACATCGACGACGTCGTCGCCGGCCGCTATGGGCGGCGGCTGCACTTCTGGGACCTCGCCGAGCGGCGGCTCGAGCAGACGCTCGACCTCGGCGAACAAGGGCTGATCCCGCTCGAGCTGCGCTGGCTGCACGACCCCGACGCCGACCAGGGCTTCGTCGGGGCGACGCTGGCGAGCAACATCCTCCGCTTCCACCGCTCGAACGGGAGCTACCGGGCCGAGCCCGTGGTCGAGGTCGAGAACGAGGAGCTCGAGGGCTGGCCACTGCCCGGCGGCGTGCCCGGCCTGATCACCGACCTGGTCGTCTCGATGGACGACCGCTTCCTCTACTTCTCGAACTGGCTGCACGGCGACCTGCGCCAGTACGACGTCTCCGACCTGAAGAACCCGAAGCTGACCGGCCGGCTCTGGCTCGGCGGACTGCTCGGCAAGCCAAACGACGCCGGCCGCGAACTGAACGGCGGACCGCAGATGATCCAGCTCTCGCTCGACGGCCGCCGGCTGTACGTCACCAACTCGCTCTACTCGACCTGGGACAACCAGTTCTACCCCGAACTGCGCTCCTGGCTGCTCAAGGTGGACTGCGACCCCGACGGCGGGATGAAGGTCGACCCGGACTTCTTCGTCGACCTCCACGACCGACCCGGAGGCCCCGCGCGCGCGCACGAAGTGCGCCTGCAGGGCGGCGATAGCACCACCGAGATCTTCCAATGACGTTCGCCCACGTCACGGGGATCCCGATCGAGGAGACCGCCCTCTCGCTCGCACCCGTGGGAGCCGCGCTATTGACTGGCACGGCGGTCGTCGCGCAGACCACCATGGCGCGGATGGTCGCATGGCTCCGGCGTCACTAGCGCGCCGACGGGACGACGCACCCCCCTGCTGCTTCATACGCGAGCGAGCGTCTCGGCTCGGAACCTCAGACGGCCGCCCCGGACGACTACGAGGAGGGCGCACCCGCAGTGCTGCTTCTCGACGACAGGAGCAGTGCGGGCCGCCGGTGCGAGACCGCGCATGCCTACGCCCCGGGGCCGTGATTAGACGGCTGGCCATACCCGAATGCCATTGCAACGCGACATCGCGCCTGCCAGCGAGCCGAGCGCGGGCCGGACTTGCGGCACTGGAGTAGCGGGCCTGCATCTGTCGGAGCCCGCTGATCGCGAGCCGTCCCCGCCGGCTTGGTCGGCTCCTTGTGAGCGCGATTATGCGGCCCGGGTCCGGGACTGCAAGCCCCGCGCTGCGCGCCGCCGGCCCCTGTCGGGGCGGGGCCCCGGGGCCCTCGCCCGGAGGGCTCGGGTTCCGTCCCGGACCCGGGACCGCCAGCGCCCTCCCATGGAGCGACCAAACCGGGCGGAGCAGAAACGCCAGCCCAGCAGGGCCGACGGTCGGCACCGCGAGCGTGCTCGCCACGTACAGCTGCAACGAAGGGCTGCGCCAGCTCGTGGGTGAGCGCGTCGACGGCAAAGGTCGTCGTGATCGCGCGCCACAGCCGCACGACCGTAGAGAGCGCCGGAGAGCGATACCTGCACCACCTCGAGCACGTGATGCGGCGCGCGACCTCGACGATCCAGGACTACCGGATCATGCTCGACCGGCACCTCGGCCCCTACTTCGACGGTAAGGCGCTCGATCGCATCGAGCCTGACGACGTCGTGGGCTACATGGCCGCCAAGCGGCGAGCCGGCTTATCGGCGAAGACGATCCAGAACCACGTGACCTTCCTGCACGGGCTGATGAAGTGGTCGGTCAAGCGCGGCTGGGCGCGCATGAACCCCGTGGCCGCGGTCGACCGCCCGCCGGTGGAGGCGACCAACCCAGACATTCGCTTCCTGACCCTCGACGAAGTCGAAGCCGTGATACGTGAGGTTCCCAAGGACTTGCTCGGCCCCACCGACCGCGCCCTCTACCTGGCCGCTGCCATGTGCGGTGCCCGCCAGGGCGAGCTCGTGGCGTTGCGGTGGAGAGACGTCGACTGGACCGCCGGCAAGATCAGGATCCCACGCAAGCGCTACCGCGGCGAGGACGGCAAGCCCAAGTCCAGGCGCGGGAGCCGCTCCATCCCCTTGGCCGACCGGCTCGCCCGCGAGCTCGAGCACCACTCCCAGCGCTCGGCCTACCAGGGCGACGATGATCTCGTCTTCTGCCATCCCGAGACGGGCAACCCGTACGACACGTCCAAGATGGGGAGCCGCTTCGAAAGCGCGATGAAGGCGGCCGGAATGGAGAACCGCTACGGGCGCGACGACGGGATCACCTTCCACTCGTTCAGACACACCTTCGCCACCCGCTGCGCCGCCGCCGGCGTTCCGCTGCGCACGCTGCAGGAGTGGCTCGGGCCCTGCGACTACAAGACGGTTCTCATCTACGCCGACTACCAGCCCGATGACCGCCGCGAGGCCGCCCTGGTCGAACGAGCCTTCGAAGCGGGCATCAATTCGGGCATCAATTTGAGCGAAACTGAGCCAGCCTCAGCGGACCAGAAAGGCTCTGCCAAGCGGGATACGGACCCCGCCGACCCGGGGCTGTCGAACTCATAACCCGAAGGTCGCGGGTTCGAATCCCGCTCCCGCTATTACCGGAGCCCTTGCAAACGCGGGGGTTCGTGCTTTCGGGCTGCGGTGCTCGGGCGCGTGCGGGTACCAATCGGGTACCAATGTGTAGGGCCAACCAGCTGCCTTTGCGTCCGCCTGAGCCCGCGCTACGCCGATCCTGAGCCGCGCCTCGCCCTGCGCGCGAGCCGCCGTCAGACGCCCGTAGGTGGGCGCTCCGGTGGTGCCGGCTCAACGCCGGCGAGCTCGAGCTCCTCCCCATCCCGCAGGTGCGCGCGGGCGTCCTCGGCGACCTCGGCAGCGAAGCTCTCGACCTCGCGGTCAGGCGTGGGCGTCGTGAGCAGGAACGTGATCGCGTAGGTCTTCATCGGGCCCTTTGGGTTCGGGTCGTCGGACCCTCCGAGCCTCGTGGAGATCGGGCGGGCTGGCGATCCCGGCGACGCGCGGGTCAAGAGTGGTGCTTTTCGTCCAAGGCAGTCGGCCGGATGCTGCCCTGGTCAGATGATCTTGAGTTGACGGGCGACTGGGTTGGCGGGACGCTTCGGCTGCATGGTCGTCACGGTCCCGATCGTCGGCGTCGGAGCCTCGTCGTCGCTTGGACGCGTACAGCGGGCATTCATTCTGCGGTCTGGCGCTGGGGCTGCCGCGACTTCCCGCCTGGCGAGGATTTCGATGGCCCCGGGGGCGTCCGCGAACCACGCATTCCGCACTCGCCGCGTCGCGGCGGGGCCGTGGGGCTTTCGCCCGGCCAGAGGCCCGCCGAGGCGTTAGTACGCATCGCCGCGTGGCCGATGAGTTCTGTGGCTTATGTCAGTCTGAGATGCAATGACCGCGACTACCTGCCACATGTCCATATCGCTCGACGGCTTTGTCGCCGGGCCCAGCCAGAGGCGGGAGGACCCGCTCGGGGTCGGCGGCATGCAGCTTCACGGCTGGCATCTCGGCGAGGTGGCGGACGAGGCGGACCTCATCGCCCAGACCTGGTTGCTGCGCCCTCGCGGCGCCTACGTCATGGGCCGCAACATGTTCGGCCCGATCCGCGGCCCCTGGGACGAGGACTGGCGCGGCTGGTGGGGCGACGAGCCGCCGTATCACGCCCCTGTCTTCGTCCTCACCCACCACGCCCACGACCCGATCGAGATGCAGGGCGGCACGACGTTTCACTTTGTCACCGGCGGCTTCGAAGCGGCATTCGAGCAGGCCATCGCGGTTGCCGGCGACCGCGGCGTCGACGTTGCGGGCGGCGCCTTGACTGTGCGTCAGGCGCTCGCGGCCGGGGTCGTGGACGAGCTGACGCTCGACATCGCCCCGGTGCTTCTCGGGGAGGGCGAGCGGTTGTTCGACGGGATCGCCGAGCTGCGGTTGACGCCAGTGGAGACCCTGCACTCACCGCACGCCACGCATGTGCGATATCGCGTGGAGCGCTAAGGCCTCTGACACTGGCCCATCCGAGCGTAACGTCCCTTGAGGCGGCTCAAGCTTGCGCTTTCGGCGAGGGGCAACAGCCATGTCGGTGGTCGCTCCAGTTTCGGTTTCCATGCAAACGGGCGGCGCGCGATGCGCGGGGCCTTCTTGCTTCAGTCGCGGGCGCTCAGCCAGGCGTCGAGCGCTGCCTGCTGCGAGGGCTGACAGCAACGCATGAACCCGAAGACCTCCGCGTCCGGTTGCCTAGCGGGCCCCACGAGCCACTAGAGGAGGCCTGACCAACGCGTTCATTTGGCAGGGCACACCATCGTGCCGGGTCCGCCGCGCTCTCACGCCCAGCTTCCCACGTACGCATAGAGGGGCTTTTCGACCTTTTCGCGGACCAGCCAGCTGGGTAACTACGACCGGGCTGCGATGTTGCAGAGCCTCAGCCGAGAGTGTCCCGTGCGGGCGGGCGGCGTCGAGGCGTCACCAGGTCGTGGGCTTGCTCGGCGTGCGCACCCACACGTCGAAGAACGTGCTCAGGTCCTGGCCGGAGACCTCCTCGAAGACCGCTTCGAATTCTTTGGTGGTGGCGGCCGAGTCGTTGTAGCGCGTGAGCCACTCCTGGCTGCCCGTGAAGAACGCCTCGTCGCCGACCTTGACCCGGAGGGCGTGCAGCGTGGCCGCGCCCCGGTCGTAGACCCCGCCGAGGAACAGGCCGAACGGGCCCGGGTCCGCGATGGCCAGCTCCCAGAACGGGTCGTCAGCTGGGATCTCCATGACGGCGTCGAAGCTCGCCGGGGCCGAGTCGCCGCCCCTGTCCTCGCTCCACAACCACTCGACGTAGGTCGCCCAGCCCTCGTTGAGCCAGATGTCCGCCCAGCGCTCCGGGCTCACCGCGTTGCCGAACCACTGGTGCGCGATCTCGTGGGCCACGGTGCTCTCCCGTGCCACCCGCGAGTACACGGGCCGAGTCTGTGTTTCGAGCGCGTAGCCGACGGTGTCGTCATCGACGATCGCGCCGGCAGAATTGAATGGATACGGGACGAAGGTCTCCTCGATGAACGTGATGATCTCCGCCTGCAGGGCGAGGCTCGCCTCGGTGATGGCCGCGTTCGCAGCCGTGAGGGTGTCGTCCACCGCGTCAATGATGGGTGTCCCGCCGGGCGTCTCCGAGACGCGCAGGTCGTAGTCACCCACCGAGGCGGTCGTGAGATAGCTGGCCTGCGCGTCGGGAGCGTCCCAGGACCAGGTGGTCCACCCGCCCTCGGTGACCGGGTCACCTGCTGGCAGCCCGTTGGCGACCGCGACCTTGCCCTCGGGCACGGTGATCTCGAAGCCATAGGTCGCCTTGTCGGTCTGGTGGTCGCTGACCGGATACCAGGTCATCGAGCCCTCGGGCTCGCCCACCACCATGGCGCCGTCGCGCATCGTCACCCAGCCGTAGAGGGCGTCCTCGATGTCGGTCGGCCGGGTGGTCGCACCGCCGTAGGTGACGACGACGCGCGCCGTCTGCCCCTTCTTGATCTTGGGGCGGGGCTGGATCGTGAGCTCCCAGCTGCGGGCCGCATCGTCCTGCACCTGCCAGTAGGCCGCGCCCTCGACCTCGGCCCCGGCAGCGGGCGGCGCCACCTCGCTGGCCCGCTTCCCATTGACGGTGATCGCCCGCACGTCCAGGCCGCGCAGATCGAGGTTGAATCGGTCCAGGCCCTGCGTGGCCACCAGGTCGATCGTCGCCACACCGCTCAGCTGGCCAACGAGCGGCGCCGGGGCGGGCGCCGGCGGCGTGTAGGTGAGGTCGAGGTCGTAGTGCTGGACGTCGTACCCACCGTTGCCGGCGAACGGGAAGTAGGGGTCGCCCGCACCAGAGGCACCGGGCGTGTACGTCGGCCCCAGTGGACCGCTCTGGGCCGCCGTCGGACCGGCCGACAGGGCGAGCGCCCCCGTCGCCACCAGCACAACGGCAAACGCTCCGGGCACCTGCCTGCGAACACGCACGACGACGATCTCCTCCACCCTCGGGTCGGGGTACTGTAAACGGCCGGCGTGGCGTGCGCAGTTGTGCCCCCGACCGCGTGGACCTTCGGGAATGCTCGCTCCGCTATCGCCGGTCTCGGGCGAGCGGGAGGAGTCGCTATAACGACGGGTCGGCAGGGTGGCGCCACGCTTGATCTGCCGCGCGGTCCGGAGATTCAGGTCTCGTGCTGCGGGCCTTGGCGGACGTGCGCATCGTCGGAGCACCACCCGCCGAGGCCGCCTCGACAAAGCGGTCACGGCGAGTGGATGCTCCTCGAGCGTGGCAAGTCCGCGCCTCCCGGTCACTACGGTCACGGCGGCGCTAGGTGTGAGGTATCGCCCGGGCCTGCTGCGGGCTTCACGGTCGCGCCAGGGTCGCCGGTACCTCGATGACGCGATCGAGGACGGCTCCTTCGTACTGCGGGAAGACCGGGGTGTCCGGGGGAGTCGCTCCGGTAATGCGGAAGATCGCGAGCCGGGCGGGCGTGATGTCGCCGTAGCGGTCGATGCGGAAGTCGCCGAGGATGCCGTCCTCGACCTTGGCCCCGCGCAGCTCTTCGAGCACCGACGCCCGCGTCCCGTCGGAGCGGGCGATCGCATCGAGAAGAAGCTCGGTCGTTTGCCCGGCTGGCAGCATTCCGAACACCGGCGCATCGAGTGTCCCGGTGTCGCGCGCGAAGCGCCGCCCTGCGAGGGGCTGCGCCCTCGGCGGGACGTCCGTGGCGCTGAAGTACAGGCCATGGGCCGCCGGCCCGACAAAGGCCAGCACATCCGCGATCGGGAAGAACGGGTCGGCCGCCATGATCTTGATCCGGCTTCCGAGCCGATCACCGAGGGCCATCACCACGCGGCCGCCGCCCTCCGATCCCAGACCGGCGATGAACACGCCTTGGGCACCGGAGCGCGCCACCCGCTCGGCCAGGCGATCGTGGTCCGAGCCGTCGCTGAAGTTCGCAACGCCCACGATCTGGATCCCGAGCCGGCGAGCCGTGCGCCGGAACGGATCGGTCTGCTCGACCTTCCACTCCGGTTCTTGAAGCACGTAGACGCGTCTCAGGCCAAGCTCCTTCGCGAGCATGGCATTGGCCACGCCCTGCAGGTCCTCACGCGCCATCAGCCGGACGAAGCTCCGCTTTCCGGTCGGGTAATAGACCGCGGGCTCGCCCCTCAACCCGCCGGCCTCATTGATCGGGCCACCGCGGGTGAGTCCAGGGTGCGTGGAAATCGCACTGACCATCGCAAGCGGCCCGCCCGGCGCGCGGTTGGTGATCGGGATCTGCACCTGGCCGCAGAACGAGGAATACGGCCCGATCACGGCCACGAGCTGTTCGGCGTGTGCGTAGGCCGACGCGTTCGCGGCGCACTTGCGAAACTCGAAGCCGCCCGTCTGAGGAGTGGAGGCGTCGCACGACTGATATCCGACCGTGTGGTCGCCCGCCTTGAAGCCACGTCGCTCGAGTACATGGCGGATCGCGTCCTCCATCGCACGCGCGTCGGCGCTGGCCGGGCCTTGCAGCGGGAAGTCCGACGCGATCAGGACGTCAGGGGTCCCCTGTCCCGAGGCGACCCCGCCGCACGCGGTCGTGGTCAGTGCTCCCTCCGTCGTCCCACCGGCGACGCTCACCCAGGCCGATCCGGCGCCCGCCGCCAATGCCTGGGGAGCGCCGACGGAGGCTGTCGCGGTGACCTTGCTCGTGGCGGGATCGACGCGAGCGACCGCTCCGTCGACGTAGTTGCCGGTCCAGACGGCGCCCTCTCCGTAGGTGACGAACGTGACTCCCCTGCCGACGTCGATCGTCCTCGTGACCGGTAACTGCTCGGGAATGATCTGCCAGACGACCCCTTCTTGGTTGGCCGCTGCCCAGACCGAGCCGCCGCCGACGGCCACCCCCATGAGCCCGGATGCCCCGACCGGAATCGTACGGCCCACGCGGTTCCTGCGCGTGTCGATCTCGGTGACGCCCGTCGGACCGTCGAACCCCAAGAACCAGACGCCTCCGTCGCCAGCGGCGATCGTCCACGCCTGCTGCTTGGTCTCGATCTTCGCCATTAGTCGCCCACTCTTCGGGTCGATGCGGGACACGCTTCCGTCCGGGTTGACGGCCCAGACAGCCCCGGCCCCCACGGCGACCCGCGGCGTCCCGGCGACCGGGTAGCCCTCGCCGTCGCCGCGGAGCCTCGCCGTTCCGGTGACTCGGCCGTCGTCGGGATCCATCCGGGCGACGCTGACGGTTGCGTTCGTGCCCCCGCGCCCGCCGGCGATGCCCACCCAGAGAGCGCCCTCGCCGACGGCGAGCTCGCTCGGCACGCCGGGGGTGTCGAAGGTCTCGGTTACCTCCTTCGTGTCCGGATCGATCCGGGAGACGGTCTCGGCCTCGTTGTCGAGCACCCAGACGCCCCCCTCGCCCACCGCTACGTTGCCAGGAGGCGTCTCCGACTCCGTGAACGACGTCACGCTCCCGTCCTCGGGGTTGATCGCGGCCACGCCGTTGCCGATCGGCCGGACCCTCCCGTCCTCGCCGCCGGTCAGGGCCACGATGGCCAGCGCGATTGTCGCGGCCAGCAGCAACAGGCCGCCGGCGAGGATGGCCCGGCCGTGCCTGCGAACGGCCGGCGGCACGATCGAGCGGCGCGCGGCGCGCGGCGCGCGTGCCAGCCCGAGGGCGTCCGCTGCCGCGTCGATCAGCTCGGTGCAGCTCCCGTAGCGGTCCTCCTGGTTCTTCGCCATCGCCTTACGGAGCACCGGGTCGAGTCGCGGCTGCCCGTGCAGGGGTGCGGGATGCTCCTGCATGTGCGCCCACAAGATCTCGGCCTCGGTCGGGCGCCGGAACGGCGGCACACCAGCGAGGCACTCGTACAGCACGCAGCCCAGCGCGTAGACATCGGCCCGCCCGTCGACGGGGTCGCCGCGGATCTGCTCGGGCGCCAGGTAGTCGAGCGTGCCGACGACGCGGCCCGTGTCGGTCGAGTCCCCACCGACCTGTTTCGTGATGCCGAAGTCCGACAGGTAGGCATGCCCGTCCTCGTCAAGCAGGACGTTGGCGGGCTTGACGTCGCGATGCACCAGCGCGCGCCGGTGGGCGGCGTCGAGCGCGTCCGCGACCTGGGCCAGCACCGCCAGCGTCCGCTCCGGCGAGAGCTTCTTCTCGCGCTCGAGGATCGTTCTCAGATCGCTTCCCTCGACGAAGCGCATCGCCAGGTAGAGCTGGCCGTCCTGCTCGCCCGCCTCGTAGATCGGGATCACGTGCGGGTGGTCGAGCGACGCCGCCAGCCGCGGCTCGCGCAGGAAGCGCTCCCGGAAGCGCTCGTCCTCGGCCAGCTCCGGGGCGACCAGCTTGAGCGCGACCGGCCGCTCCAGGGACAGGTCCGTCGCGCGGTACACGACACCCATCCCGCCGCGCCCGACCAACTCCTCGACGCGGTAGCCGGCGAAGATCATGCCGGGGCTGATGGCTGCCTTCATGCTGAGCTCCCCGAGGGGGGCGAGTCCATGACCGACCGTACCATGAGAGGGGCGGCGCCAGCGGGCGCCGCCCCTCGCATGCAGATACGGTCGGGCGGCCGGCTCAGGGCGTCGCCACCCCGACGCCGCGGCGGCGCCTGCGCCCGGACAACAGCAGCGCCGATCCGCCGGCGATGCTGAACAGCGCGAGCATTCCGGCCGCGCCGATGCCCGCGTCGCCCCAGTCGAAGCCACCAGACGGTTCATGCACGGCGACGACCGTGGGTGTCTCGCGTATCTCGCTGATGGCGCGGCGCACCATCCCCTGCACCTCGGCCGACTCGACCAGCCTGCGCTCCGAGTCCGTGTAGGGGCCTGGCCCGGCATGCGTGCCTGCCGGCACGGACGGCAGGTCCCGGGCCGCGTCGGCCGCGTCGGGGGAGCCGTAGTCCCGCTTCAGCGCATACTGACCGCCGTCGGCCTCGTGTACGCCGCTGGTGCCGGCCGTGCGGGCCATGTCCTCGATGCCCCTCACGCCCTCACCGGGCGCAGGTGCTTGGATTACGACCGTGTCGGGCGAGCGCAGGTCCTGGTACTCGTCGGCAGTCGAGGCCGCGATCGAGGAAGGGGGCGGAGCAACGACGCCTCTGGCGGCGCCATCCGAGTGCATTTCCTCATACGGGGCGGCGGACGCCGGCACGGCGCAGGCAGCCAGGAGGGCCGCGGTGGTGAGCATGTGGCTACGTCGAAGCATGTCGCCTCCTTCAGGGCCGGCCGCCCTATGCAGCCGGATTCGTGGATCAGCTTCGGCGCGGCCGGTTGCAGCCCGGGGTGGTCGCGGGTAGACGCTGGTAAACGGCGTGCTGCTAGCGCGCGTGTCCGGTCAGCGACCAACTGAAGGGCGTGCGCGTCTCGACCGGCGCGAGGCCGTCCGGTCGCCTCCCGCGCCGGACGAACACCGTCGGCGCCGGCGGGGCCACTGCGAGCTCGCCCCGCACACGGCCGAGTCCCTCCTCGCGCCAGCGCTCCGACAGGCCCACCACGAGCAGGGCCGCTCCCTCGGCGAGTGCGGCGACCCCCTGGCGGCCGGGGCTCGCGAGCAGCGGCTCGGCGACGATGCCCGCGGTGCGCTGGACGATCAGCGAGGCGTCGGCGAGCAGCCGGCTCGCATCGCGTGCCTCCTTGCCACCCTCGGCGGCCGAGCCGATCAGCCGCAGCGGGACGTCCGTGGCGCGGGCAACCCAAGCGCCGAGCCGGAGGGCCGCCCAGTCGTGCGACCGGGCGCCGAAGGGCACCACCACGGGCCCCTCTCCCAGCGAGCCGCCGGCCTCCGCGAGCAGGGCCACGTCGCAGGGTGCCTGTTCGAGGACCACTCGCGCGTCGCCGTCCAGCGGCGACGATCCAGCATCCATGAGGAGCAGGTCGACGTTCTCCTGGCCGGCGAGCCGGACGATGTCCTCGCCTCGCCGCGGCGAGGAGAACGCCGCGGTCCTGGCGGCGAGTCCGGCGGCCAGCAGCTGGTCGCGGCGCTCGGCCAGGGCCACGGTGGCGGCAGCCAGCTCAGCCGCCGGGACGACGCCCGCGACGATCAGCTCGTGCGGGAACTCCGAGGCCGCCAGCGGCTCGGCGAGGCGAAGCAGCGGGTCGAGGCCGTGCAGCGCCCGCGGCACGATCAGGAGCGCGCGCTCTGCCACCGGTCGCTCGGGTGGCGGCGGCCCCCCTCGCAACGCGCCGGCGGCCAGGTCGATCCCCGGGTCATGACGCAGGATCGCCTGCTCGAGACGCTGCAACTCTTCGCTCGGCTCGAGCCCGAGCTCCTCCGAGAGTTCGCTCCGAGCCGCACGGTAGGCGTTGAGGGCCTCGGCCTGGCGCGCCGAGCGGTAGAGGGCGAGCATGAGCTGTAACCGCAGCCGCTCCCGCAGCGGGTTGCGCACGATCAGCGCCTCGAGCTCGCCGACAAGCTCGGCGTGACGCCCGACGGCCAGGTCCGCATCGATGCGCTGCTCGAGCACGGCCATCCGGAGCTCCTCGAGCCTAGCGATCTCGGGCTGTGCGAACGGCTCGTACGTCAGGTCCGCGAGCGGGGACCCGCGCCAGAGCGCAAGCGCATCCCGAAGCTTGCGCGCGGCGGTGCGCGGGTCGCTCCGCCGTGCCTCATCCGCCAGGCGCTCGAAGCGGGCCAGGTCGAGCTCGGACGGCTCGACCCGGAGCACGTAGCCGGGTGCCTGTGTAGCGAGCCGCTGCTCGCCGAGCTGCTTGCGCAACCGGGAGACGTAGACCTGGATGCTCTTGGCACAGGTCGCCGGCGGGGCGGCCCCCCACAGCTGGTCGATCAAGCGGTCAGTCGAGACGAGCTCGTTCGCCTGGAGCAGAAGGATCGCCAAGAGCGAACGCTGCTTGGCCCCGCCGAGCGCGAGAGGGCGATCAAGCTCGACCACCTCCAGTGGGCCCAGGAGCCGAAAGTCCATACCCGAGTAGCCGCGACCGTACCACGCGCCATGACCATCATCCTGCGCAGAGCGAGACGTGCGCTCTCCAACGAAGGGGCGAGCGGATGTCGTGGCCACCTGAGCGACGGGTTTGGGCGAGCAGCAGCGAGTCGACAGCTCGCCGCTCTCCCCCTCCCACGTGGAAGGAGGCGTCTCGGCCGAGCCGACGATCGCTCCTGCTTTGGACTGCCGTGAAGGAGTGCCTCCTCGGTGACACGATCGCCGTGATCACCGAAAACCGAGCACCAAGGAGGCCGCTCACATGTTGCGCGCTGGACTTGATCTCAGTCGCAGGAAGCTCGATGTTTGCCTACTCGACAGGGCAACCACCTCGACCAGCTGATCTGCGCGCCGGACGGCGAGGCGCTGAAGACCTTCGCCGGGCGAGTCGACGAGCTCCACGGCGGACCGGTCAGCGCCGTGATCGAGTCGATGACCGGAGCCCGCTGCGTGCACGACGCGCTCGAGTGCTGCGGTTGGCACGTTGAGATCGCCGACGCCCAGAAGGTCAAGGGCCTCGCCCGCTTGGCCTGCAAGACCGACCGGATCGACTCGATGGTCCTCGCGACCCTGAGCCACCGAGATTTCGTCCCCTCGATCTGGCTGCCCGATCCGCGGGTGCGCGAGCAGCGAGAGCTCGCTCGCTTCCGCCTGCACCTGGTCAAGCACAAGTCGATGCTCAAAACCGCGCTCACTCCTCGCTGTCAGCTTCGGCAACCCTGCCCGGTCACCGACCTGTTCGGGGCCGAGGGCCGCAAGCTGCTCGAGGTGATGGCGATCCCCGAGCCCTGGCGCTGTGACATCACCGCCTCGGTGGAGCTGATCGATCACCTCGAGCGCCAGATCGATCAGACCAACAAGCGGCTCAAGTCGGATCACGCCAGCCACCCCTACATTCCGCTGCTGATGAGCGCTCCCGGGATCGGCTGGGTGCTCGCGTTCACGATCGCCGGCGAGCTCGGCGAGATCGAGAGGTTCCCGACGCCGGAGAAGCTGGCCGGCTACACCGGGCTGTGCCCGCGCGTCAACCAGTCGGGCGAGCGGGACCGCCGCGGGCCCTTGACCAAGCACGGTCCCACCTACCTGCGCTGGGCGCTGCTCGAGGCGACGATGCACGCGCTCAAGCACCCTGCCTACGCAGAGCGCTATCAGCGCACGAAGCGGAGGCTCGGCACCCAGCGCGGAGCGAAGGTCGCCCAGATCGACCTCGCCCGCCGGCTCGCCCACGCGATCTGGCACATGCCTTTCTCGCAACCAGCAGTTCGCTCCCCGAGGCGCCGCTTTTCGTCTGGCGGCCTGACCGCCCTTTTGGACTTGCGCCCAGGAGGGAACGGTCCCATTTCGCACGATCCGCTCGCTGAAGCGGCCATAGAGACATGAGCGTTGCGCCCAACCCGCACGCGAAAGGAAGTCCTGACCACCAAAGACCAACCTCACTTGACAGCGGGCGCTTCTTCATGGAGACGAAAAGCGGCAGGCGCCCGCCCGACTGACTACCGCTTCGCGCGAATCCCAGTAGTGCCGGTGCTCGATGCCTCAGGGATGCCACCAAACGAACACGTGGGTGGGAACGAGGTGGGAACGAATCGCGTCCCTTCATAGAGAGCAGGGTGCCGGGTTGCTAGGGCGTCCTTCTACGGAACCGAAGGCCACCGGTTCGAATCCTGTCCGGCGCGCTCAGTCGTAGAGCACAATCTCGCGCCTTGACGGCGACCGCCTGTTGTCCCGCGATACCGGCCGATTGCGCGGGTACCGGGAGGGCGTCAGAGGCGGCCGTGGTAAACCTGCTGCCCGCCCGCGCCCCCTTCACTGAACGACCGGGCTGACCTGGCTGATCAGTTTGCGGTTTCGGTCACGGAACGCG
>CAWEZC010000008.1:0-174090 GCA_963813495.1 uncultured Thermoleophilaceae bacterium | reverse complement strand
TAGGGCCTCGCGGCGTGAAGTCTGAAGCTGCTCTTGCATGGCGGCCGCTGAACACGTCATGCGACCAGCGTTGGCAGGAGACCCACGAAGCGCCTGTCTCTCGAGACGTCCCGAGGCAGTCGGAGGGTGCGATTGTCAGCCTGCTCCTCACGCCAGCGCTCGAGTTCGTCGCTTGGGACCGGGACGCGTACTTGATAGGGGATGGCGAGTTGAGCCACGCCTCAATCATCGAGTTGGACCGCGCGGTCAACAATGGGTGTCAGTCGCCATCTCGGCTTGCGGCCAGTGCCTGGCTTCTTCTCCCTCTCTCGACAGGCTCGACCTTCCACTTCCTCGCGCGCCGAAGGTCGGTGCGCTCGGGCGACGATCCACTTGTGGTCATTCCGCTCGGCGCGGGGCGCTGGGGCGGCGGGCTAGGGGACCACCAGTCCGCGGCGGATGGCGTAGCGGGTGAGCTCGACGCGATTGCGCATCCCGAGCTTCTCCAGCACGTTGGCGCGGTGGCGGTCCACGGTCTTCTTGCTGATGAAGAGCTGCCCGGCGATCTCCTCGCTCGTCAACCCCTCGGCGATCAGCTTGACCACCTCGAGCTCGCGCGGACTGAGCGGGTCCTCGGGCGTGGCCTCCCCACGCGCAGCGCGGTCGAGGTAGTCGCGTACGAGCGCCCGGACCGCGTTCGGGTAGAGGAACGGCTCGCCCCGCATCGTTGCGCGGCAGGCCTCGATCAGGTCGCGGTTCGCCACGGACTTGAGCACGTACCCCGAGGCGCCGGCCTTGAGGGCCTCGAAGAAGTACTGCTCGTTGTCGTGCATCGACAGGATGAGCACGCGCAACTCGGGCTTGCGTCGCGACAGTTCGCGTGCCGCCTGCAGCCCGGTCATGCGCGGCATCGTCACATCCAGCACGGCCAGGTGGACGTCCTCGGAGAGGGCGAGCTCAACGGCCTCCGCGCCGTCGCCAGCCTCGGCCACGACCTCGAGGTCGGGCGCGGAGTCGAGCACCATCCGAAGGCCGTTTCGAACGACCTCGTGGTCGTCGGCCAACAGGATGCGGGTCTTCAGCGGAACGGTCATTCGGGTTCTCGGTCGAGGGGGATGGCGAGTCGCACCTCGGTGCCGTGATCCGGTCGCGACTGTATCGAGAGCCGCCCGCCTACGAGCAGCGCACGCTCGCGCATCCCCGCTATGCCCGCCGTGTCGGTGGGAAGCTGTGGGGGCATCCCACGGCCGTCGTCCGCCACCCGCAGCGCGAGCTCCTCTGCGTCTGCGGCCAGCGACACGCTGACGGATCCGGCATCGGAATGACGGAGCGCGTTGGTCAGCGCCTCCTGGGCGATCCGGTAGACGACCAGCTCCACATCCGGCGACAGCTCCGGAAGCCGCCCCTGGAGCTCGCGACGAACCTGTAGCTCCCCTTGAGCGCCCACCCGCGTGCAGAGGGCGATCAGGGCGTTGACGAGTCCGAGATCGTCGAGCGCCTCAGGACGCAGCTCGCGGGCGATCCGGCGCACCTCGTCCAAGCTGTCCCGGATCGCGTCGGCGACCCGGGAGAGGCCTTCTGCCGCCAGCGCCGGATCGCCCTCGGCAGCCCGTTCGGCCTGGATCGTCACCGCGGTCAGCGTCTGACCGATCTCGTCGTGTAGCTCGCGCGCGACCCGCGTCCGCTCGCTTTCCTGCGCGGCCAGAGCAGTGCGCGCCGCTTCGCGCCGTGCCGTCTCGAGCCTGTCCAGCATCGAATTGAAGGCAGCGGCGAGCTCCTGGCCCTCGGCGCTGCGTGGATCGACTCCTGAGAGCCGGCGGCCCGGCCTGTCCGGGTCGATGGCGCCCATCACCTCCGTGAGCCTGAGCAGGGGCGAGAGGACCCGTCGCAGCAGCACCAGGTTCAGACCCAACAGCAGCAGGAAGCCCGCCAGGAGCAGCGCGAACTGCTCGAGCCGGATCGGTGCATCGATGGTGATTGGGCTCAACGTGAGCAGCAGCAGCGCCAGCACGAACACGGTTGCGTTCGCAAGGAACACCCACCACAGCAGCGACGGAGCGCGTCGCCGACTCGTCTCCTCCCCGCGCCCGCCGACATCCAGCGTGCGTGTGCCCCTCGCGTCTACGGTCGACTTGGCGGCAGGGGGTCTCGAGGTCATCGGTTCGACCCGGACGAGACTATCGGTGACAGTCCAGGGGAAAGGATCGTCGTCGGCTACGCCGACCTCGGCGTTGTGCGGATATCCGCGCCGGAGCACAGCGACTCTTGACCGAGGTGCCAGACCACCCGGCGGGCGTCTCATCACGGTCGGCCGTCTCTGCGGACGCTACTTGCACGTGGGTGAGTCGTCTCCATCAAGGGGACCCTGGCGGAATATTGGCCGGCGATCCATGGGTACAAGCGCGCATTCCGGCGGGGTCGATCCCGCATCGGCCCGGATCGCTCGCACGACTCACGGTGGGGCTCTCTGCGGTGCGAATTGAGGATTCGGCCCCATACGCGAAACCCGCCCACGCCGGCAGCCTGTGGGAAAGCGTCGAAAGGACTGACCGTGGTTCCCACGATCGTATTGGCAATCGAGGAGGGCACCGCTGACCGCGTCGCGCAGGCAGGCGGCGAGGTGGCGACGGCTCTTGAAGGGCGGGTGGTTCTCGCCCATGTTCGCGATGATCCGAGGCTCTTCAACTCCAAGATGGAGAGGGAGAGAGTCCGCAACCGCGCCACGCGCCGCGGTCATGCGACGCTGGCGCGCGCACGGGCTGCCCTGCCTGCCGGCCTCCAGACGGACGAACGCGTCGAGCTCGGCATAGCGGCGGACCGCCTGGCCCAGATCGCCGACGAGGTGAGAGCGACGCTGATCGTGACAGGCACGCGCGGCCGCGGCCGACTCGCAAGCGCCGTTCTGGGAAGCGTGTCGAAGACCCTGGCCCGGCAGGCCCCATGCCCGGTCATGGTCGTCCCCGACCACGCGGCCACAACCGACCCGGCCCTGGACGCGGCCGAGCCCTCCACGATCGTCGCAGGCCTGGACGCGACCGCGGAGTCGAGCGACGTCGTGCGATTCGCGCGCACACTCGCCAGGCGGCTCGGCGACCAGCTGTCAATCGTGCACACCCACGCGGCCGAGACTCCGCCCGCGCATGCGCTGCAGGCCATCGCCGCGCGAGAGCGGGCGCGCCTGATCGTGGTCGCCGGCGATCACGAAGACGGCATGCTCCCCCTGTCCGGCTCCGTGGCGTGGCAGCTGCCGCGGCTCGCGCGGTGCCCGTTCGTCATCGTCCCCGCGGGGACGGGCCGGGCGCTCGACCAGGCTGACGCGCCCGAGACGCGGCTCGCCGCGTAGCGGAACAAGGCGCGAGCGTCGATGGCACTGGCCCTCTTCGTCTGGGCGATGATCGGTATCGCCTTCTGGCATTTCACGGTGTTCGTTCCCGACAGGTTCTGGCCGCGGAATCGTCGGTGCCTTCCTGGCCGCGCTTGCCGGGGCGCTCGTCTCGGGCTTCCTGCTTCCCCAGCCCGGGATTCCTGGGGAGAACCCTCCAGGCGTGGGTGAAGCGATCTGGGCGATGCCCGGCGCGGTCGTCGCTCTTCTGGCGAGCTACCTCTACGGAGCCCACAGGGACATGGCGCGCGGGATCTTGAGGGACTAAGCCCCCCGCTCCCCAGTGGGCACCGTCGCGGCGAGGAATGGTCGAAATCACCCATACCGCTGGCGGCTCGTTCCAAGGAGCATCTAGTCCTGACCGTTCACCTGACAGAGGACCACGCCGGACGTGTGACGGGTGCCGCGCTGATGACCGCCGCAAGCTTGGGGCAGCTGCGCAAGGAGCTCGACCGGCTGCGGCGGCACACGCGCATCGAGCTCGCCCAACGGCTCCGGGATGCCCGTGCCTACGGTGGCGGATCGAACAACGACGAATATCACGCGGTGCGCGAGGAACAACTGGTGCTCGAAGCTCGAATGGCTTCGCTCAAGGACACGATCCAAGCTGCGGTCGTCATCGACCCGGACGACTATCGCCGGGGGGCCGTCGTGATCGGGTCGGTGGTGCTGCTCGAGAATCCCTCCTCCGGTGCTAGGAGCGAGTACCGACTCACCAGCGCTCATGAGTCGATCGGGCCCGACACCATCACCGCGGCCTCCCCGATGGGGCGAGCCCTCCTCGGAGCCATACCGGGGGCGGTCGTCACGGTCGAGCTGCCGAGCGGCCGGTCTCGGAGCGTGCGCCTGGTCGACGTGCAGCCCGAAGACGCTCAACAACACGCCGGCGAAAGGAAAGCGGCCGCTTGAGGTCGGTTACTCCGGGCTCGGTTCCCCGGAACGGACGCGCGCCGCTGCGTCATCGGCAACTGTGAAAGCCGCCACGATCTCGAGAGCGCGCTCTCGGTGCTCACCCGTGGCGTGGGCGTAAACGGTCGTGGTGGTGTTCACCGGCGCTCCACCGGCTCGGAGCGAAGGCCTCGGCACGGAAGCTCCTGCATATGAGGCGATTTGAGGGGACCTGGTGAGCGCGCCCGACAGGATTCGAACCTGTGACCTTCGGTTCCGTAGACCGCCGGTCGTCTGGGAACGTCGGGGAACTTCGAGGCGATCCCGTCGCCCTGCGTATGTCGACCCGATGCGGGGTCTCGCTCGTCAGCGTGTGCGGTCGGCTCCAGGGGGGCTCTGCCGTGGCCGTCGCCGGACCAGACCGGGCGTAGGTGGAGGGCTCGGCGTCCCGTCCTATGGCGCGGGCCAATAGCGGGCCAAACCTCCCGGCAGCTTTCCCACATCCGAGAGCGGAGCCGGTCGCGGGGAGGGCTCGGATTTGTGTCTGGAATGCGGGTTTGTCGCCGTTCGTCGTCAACCGTCGTTGTCGTCGGCGCTGCTTGCCATGCAGAAGGTCGAGGGTTCGAATCCCTTCAGCCGCTCTCCAAAGACCAGCATTTGCAGGTCTTTTTCGTGTAGCAGTCGAGTAGTGCCTCTGCGTCACCGGACAATGACTGGACAATCGTGTCCGCGGCGACTCGCATCCGCGGTCGGAAGGTGCTCTTTAGCAGGCGATTCCGAGCGACCAGCACCTGGAACTTCTGCGTCCCTGCGGAGGGTCGAGATCGACCGCGCCGGGTAGGTGCTCGTGCCCCACCGGCACCCCTCCGCCTTGTCCGTGGTCGCAGTGCTGCCTTCGTCGAGGAGCAGCACTCTCAACCTGCACTCCTGCTCGTCGTCCACAGCGGGCGCCTCGGTGTGACCCAGGAGAGCGCTCCGTTTCGCGCAATGCGATACCGGCCCGGGACGCGACCGCGCGACTGCCGGTCTCGCCGTGATTGCGACACTCTCCGCGACCCCGCCCCACGCCCTCCGCGGCCGATACACAGTATTTGTGGGCTAATGGCAACTCCTGGTGCTAGGGGCAGGTATGCGGTAACGATTCGCTCGGATCGGCGCCGAGACCGCTCCCGGTTTCGCTTTCGCTTGGGAAGGCAGGAGCACGCCTAGCTTCGAAAAGCGCTGCCGCCATTCGTCCATTCCCGGTCGTGTGGCGCTGGACTGGCCAGACACTTGCGACCGCGCCGAAAGCGGCAGTCACCAACCCATGGCGAGACTCGAGCGGGACGCGACGGGTTCAGTCGTGTGCTCTACCAACTGGGCCACGTCCCGGCGCGCGCCCTCCGTTCTGGCGGCCGGCTCGCGATCGCGGACATCGTCAGCGAGCGCTTCAGCGGCTACGCGAACTCTTGGAGTGGGCTTGGGTGCCTGGGTTCGTACAAACCGATCTCGCCGGCGCCGGGGATCTTGAAGTGCGCGATCCGGCCCCAGCCCTCGTCCTCGATCGGAGATACGAACTCGACGCCCTTGCGCTCGAGTTCCGCGACGGTGGGCTCGATGTCATGGCACATGAGGAACAGGGCGTGATGCCCGGGCCCGCGGCCCCAGCCGGAGCCAGGGTGGACCGCGACCTCACCCGGCGGCAGGGCGAAGATCAGCCAGCCCTCGCCGGCATCGACCCCCTCGAAGCCCAGCACGTCGTGAAGGAACTCCCGAGCTCGCTCGGCATCCTCGGCGAAGATGATCGTGTGTACTCCGGCGATCACGGCGGTGATCGTAGCGCTGGCTATTGCAGCGTTGGAGCAGGTGGGAGCGAGCTATCCGCTGCCCTTGGGCGCGATCGCCCTCGCGCTCGAGCGGAGCGGCGACCCGGAGACCGCCGCACCTGACTCCCGATGGGATCGGCGGTTTGCACTAAACCGCTCGATGCGCCGCTCAGGGTTGAGATGCGCGAGGAGCGGCCGTCGCGCTCGCGCCCGCCGCGCTCTCGCGTTAGACGAGGAGCAATCGTCCGGCGTGGCGCAGCGAGTCGCTGCTGCATGTCGCGCAAAGGAGCAGTGAGCGGAAGCGTTGCGCTGAAGCACCGACGGATTCGAGTCCGCGACCTTGAGCCCTCGCACCCCGGGCGTCATGGCGCGCCCGGCGGGCAAGCTTTCGATGCTTCACGCCCGCCGTGCCGAGCTCGCGCCTTGTGTCGGCAACCGCTAGCCAAGCCCGCTTCGGCCCGGATACCGTCACGTCCGTGGCGCAGCTGCACCTCGGTGATCCTGCCGAACTAGGGCGAGGCACTCGACGCCGAGCGGCTGGCATCGGCGGCCGGGCTTCGACTCCGGCTGGGTCACAGGCCACCTGATCGTGCCGCCCGAGCACGCGCCGGTGTACGGGACCATCGCGGAGGGGTTCGTGTCGCTCGGTTTCTCGCCGCGCGGACCCAACGGCTCGAGCTCGGCGTCTCGGCGCTCGTCGTTCCACAACGCAACCCGCTCGTCGCGCTCAAGCAGCTCACGACGCTCGACCCTGCTGTCCGGCGGCCGTATCGTGACCGCCGTCGCAGCGGGCTGGACTGGAGGGCGAGTTCGCGCTCCTCGGCTCGGACTTCGAGCGCCGGGGGCCTGCCCGATGAGTGGCCGAGCTCGCCATGTCTCTGTTCGACCAGATGCCAGGACGCGTCATCTACGAGAGCGACTTCTTCTCGGTGGACGGCTGGCTGGCCCCGGCGCTCGTTCGCCCCGGTCGGGCAGAACTGTGGGTGGCCGGCGTGTCGCGAGCGACGCTGCGACGCGCCGCGCGCACCGGGGTCTGGCATCCGGTCGCGCTCCCACCTGACGAGGTCGAGCCGCTGGCCGCCGAGCTGCGCGGACGACGCCCGGACAGCCGCATCGTTCTGCGTATTGGCGTAACGCTGCGACCCGAACCGGAAGTGGGGCGCGACCAGCGTGGCCGTCACGCGATCGCCGCTCCGCCGGAATGGGCGGTGGAGCGGCTCGTGGAGTACCTCGAGGCTGGCTGCGACGGCTTCGTCGTCAACCTCGGGTACGGCCATCCCGGTCTCGACGAGCGTGTGCTCGAGTTCGGCGAGCACATGCCACTCCGCTGCGCCAAGCCGGTCCCCGGTCAGAATGACCCCACGACGCTCCTAAGCACTGGCGAGAGGACGATTCTCCGGCCCGTAGCCACTGACCGCAGGTCGGGACCGATCGCATGACGATCGCGCGTTTCGCTGCTCGCGCAGAGCGGCACTCCCGGCCGACTGTCAGATCGAGTCTCGAAACCGCCGCCAAGACCGCCGAAGCTCGTCCGTTTCGAGCGTGGTTGCCCGCCTCGACCAGCGCGCCCCTTCCACGGACCGACGGCCGTCAGCGCGTCCGGAACGAGCCGGACGAGAGGGTCTGGTTGCCGCTGCGCTCGATCGCGAGCACCTCCCAGTTGTACGCGGTGCGGCGCTGCAGAAACCCGTTCGGGACTGCGATGCTCGTCACCGACCGCGGCAGGTACATGCTCAGCCCAAGCTTTCCGATCATGTGCCGGTGCGGCTCAACATCCTTCTCGATGATGAGCTGGTAGGCGATGATCCTGACCGGCTCGCCGGTGATCGTCCTTGACACGGGCCTCCAGCGGGCGACGACGCCGCGCACGGGCACGGTCGCGCCCTCCGCGGGGGAGACGAGCTGCGGGCCCTCCGGGATGTCGTGGGTGAGCCAGGCCTTCCCCGAAGTCATGCCCGTGCGCTTGCCGTTCTCCTGCGCCGGCCCCGCAATCGAGTAGTTCCCCTCCGGCAGCTTCGCGAGCATCCGCTCGATCGGCACGTCCGCGTTCTCGGGCTCGACGGTCTCGAAGAACAGTTCCGTCAGTCCCAGGCGAGCAAGTGCGCCGCGGCCCTCGAAGCTCAGAACCTGGCCGCCCGGCCCGCGCACGTCGAGCCGACGCCAACCCTCGCTGTCGATGAACCCCTGGAAGCCGGTGTCCTTGTCTGTCGCGTTGTGCTCAATGTTGAGCTTCGCGTCCTTGAGCCGGACAGCGGCGGCCGAGCCTCCCGGCGCGAGCGCCGAGCCGTCCCCGACGCCGGAGAGGCCGGCGTACGCGATCGCCGACGAGCACAGCGCGGCGAACGAAAGGGTCATAAGCGTCGGGCCAAGGCGTCTCACTGGGCCTCCGCGGTCTCGGGGGTCTATCGGCGAGCCACGCTACGACGACCACATGAGACTGGCCTGAGACGACCGCTCACACCCAGTCGCGAGCGTGTCCCGCGCTCGGCGACGCACACCTGGGTTGGACGAGACAGAAGCGTCCGCAGCGACGCGATCGACTCCCGTCCCACCCCTGTGTTCGTTGAGAAGCAGCAGTCCAGCCGATGTCTTCGCGCCGAAGGGAAGGTCTCGGCCAATCCCCGGAAGGACAGGCACAGCTTCCGCAGCTCGGCCGCGTCAACTCATCGGCCGGGCGGCACCTCCTCCGGGAGCCCGAAGCTCGAAAGCAGCTCGGGACCGAGGAAGGTGGTGATCTCGGCGATCCCCTCGCCGTCGAGCGTCAGCACGGAGATGCTGCGCGGCAGGAAGCTCTGCCACTCCTCGTCCCAGCGGTAGTTCCCGAACGCCAGCTGCCCGTTCGCCCGGGCCGGCACGAGGCGCCAGCGGTTTTCCCTCGCCAGCACATGGCCCTTCAGGAACGCGGCCACCGCCTCGCGCCCCCGGTACCAGGTGGGCAGGGGCGGCATCGTGAACGCGCCGTCGGCCGCGAGCATCTCGACGACGGCGTCGACGTCGGCGCGCTCGAAGGCGTCGACGTAGCGGTCGACGATCTCGCGCAGGCCCTGGTCGTCGAGCGAACCGAGCACCGCCTGCTGGCTGCGGTGGGGAAGCCGTTCGTCGACGGCCTTGTGGGCGCGCTGCAGGGCGCTGTCGACACCGGGTGACGACATCTCCAGCGCCGCGGCCGTCTCGCGCGCCGAGAAGCCGAGCACGTCGCGGAGGATGAGCACGGCGCGCTGGCGCGCTGGCAGGTGCTGGAGCGCCGCGATGAAGGCGAGCTCGACGCTCTCGCGCTGCTCGTAACGCGCCTCCGGACCGGCGAGCCCGTCCTCGAGGCCGTGGCGCTCGTCGGGATAGGGCTCGAGCCAGACCGATTCGACCAGGGGTTCGGCCAGGCCGTCGTGGGGGTCGGCGGCGGGCGCGTAGTCGATCGGCAGCACCCGCTTGGGCCGCCGCTCGATCGCTCGCAGGCAGGCGTTGGTCGCGATCGTGTACAGCCACGAGCGCAGCGAGCTTCGCCCCTCGAACTTCGCGAGCCCTCGCCAGGCGTTAAGCAGCGAGTCTTGGAGTGCGTCCTCGGCGTCGGCCACCGAGCCGAGCATCCGGTAGCAGTGGGCGTGCAGAGCGCGGCGGTGGGACTCAACAAGCCGAGCGAAGGCATCCTCGTCCCCCGCCCGGGCGGCCTCGAGCAGCCGGGCGTCGTTCATGACCTTCTCCGTTTCGGCTGCCAGAAGGCGAGCTCGCCGCCAACGGCGGTGCGGACCACGCTTCGCCATCCGGCCGGGCCCTCCCGGGGCTCCAGGAGGACGGAGGCGCCGAGCCCGCGAGCCCGGTCGGTGGCAGCGGCGATTCCGTCGACCTCGACGTACGGCAACCAAAGCGGGCCGCGGACAGGGCACTCGACGATCCCGCCCCCGAGCCCGTCGCCGAGCCCCAGGGAGAGGTAGGAGCCGGCTCGCGTCTCGATCCACTCCGGGCGCCAGCCGCAGAGCTCGGCGTAGAGGTCGCGGGCCTGCGGCAGGTCACCCGTGTGGAGCTCGAGGTGGACGACCGGGTTGGAGCGAAGCGGGGTCATCGTCTGGTCATCACAGTGTGATCAGCTTCCGCCCGCGCTCTCGAACGCCGGGACCGGACCGACGGGGAGGGACTCGGCCGTCGGACGTCGGCCCGGCAGGGCCAGGGCGACGATCGCACCGAGCGCCGAGAACCCCGCGAGCACGGCGACCGCCGGCGCGAACCCGTCGAGGAACGCGTCGGACGAGGCGTAGCTGCCGGCGCCGGCGAACACCGCGGCAGCCACCGCGATCCCGAAGACGCCGCCGAGCTCGCGCATCATGCTGTTGGCGCCGGCGGCCTTGCCGATGTCCTCGACGGAGAACGAGCCGACCACTGAGTTCTGCGCCGCGGGGATCGCCATCGAGACCCCGACGCCGGCGAGGATCGACGGAAGCAGGAACTCCGAGTAGGTGAGCCCGGAGTCAGCGATCACCGCGATCCATCCCATCGCCACCGCCTGCAGCGACAGCCCGGCGACCATGAACGGACGCTCGCCGACACGGTCCACCAGGTTGCCGACGACCGGGGCCACGGTGATGAAGGTGACGGTCCAGGGCATCAACCGCAGGCCCGCGTCGAGAGGTCCGTAGCCGAGCGCCGTCTGCAGCATCTGCGCGAAGAAGAAGACGGCGCCGAACAGCGAAGCGAGGGTGAAGAAGATCGCCGCGTTGCCCGCCGAGAAGGCGCGGGAGCGAAAGAAGCGCATCGGCACCATCGGCTCCGCCGCGCGCACCTCCCAGGCGATGAACGCCGCCACCAGCACCGCGCCGGCCGCGAGCGCGCCGATGATCTCGAGGCTGTCCCAACCGACGGAGTTCCCGCGCACCAGGGCCCAGACCAGCCCGAAGGCACCCGCGCTGATCAGCGCCAGGCCGGGAATGTCGAGACCGGTGTCGCCGCCGTAGCTCTCCTCGATCTTCCCGAGCACGAGCGGGATCGCGGCCAAGCCAATTGGCACGTTGAGCCAGAAGATCCACGTCCAGTCGATGCCCTCGGCGATCCCGCCACCGACGAGGGGGCCAAGCGCCACCGCGATCCCGGTGACCGCGCTGAACAGGCCGATCGCCGCTCCTCGCTTCTCGGGCGGGAAGGCAGCGGTCAAGAGCGTCAGCCCCAGCGTCAGCACCAGCGCCGCGCCAGCCCCCTGGGCTGCCCGGGCCGCCACGAGGAAGCCGACGCTGGGCGCGAGCGCCGCCGCCGCCGAGGCCGCGGCGAACAGGCCCAGCCCGATCGCGTAAAAGGCCCGGCGGCCGTAGCGATCGCCGAGCGCGGCGGCGGTGATCAGCAACACCGCGAAGCTCAGGTTGTAGGCGTTGACCGTCCATTCCAGGTCCTCGATCGAGGCGCCCAGATCGAGTCGGATCGTGCTCAGTGACGTCGACACCACCAGCGTGTCGAGGGCCGCCATCAGAGAGCCGATCGCGGTCAGGGCGACCACCCAGGCGGTCGTCGTCTTCTTGCGTGTCTGAGTGGTTTCCGAGCTCATCTGGCTTCTGCCTTTCCGGTCGTTCGTGGGCGGAACTGCCGCTTTATGAACAGAGATCCAACGAAGGCCGGAAATCCATCGCTCGGCCGCACGAAAGGCCCCGGCGACTACCGGCGTCCTCGTCCCAGGCGCGAAGCGAGCCAGGCACGCGCCAGCAGCAGCGCCGCACCCGTCCCGCTCACCCAAGGCAGCAGGACCTCCTCCACCGGCACGCCTCCGACGTGGGCGATCACAAGCCCGAGCTCTTCGTCTGCCCCGCGGCCCGGCCGCGCTCGACCTGCACGGCCATCGCCTCGGCCGCCTCCGAGCCGGCCGGCGCGTCGTACTCGTCGTGCCGCCTGAGCCACACGTTCGCCGGGCTCTGCGGGTAACCCTCCGGCGTGTCCTCCCAGTCCTCCTGGCGCCCGAGCGCGGTGATGTCGAGGTACGCCCAGGTACCGCCCAGCGCCTCGTCGCCGCGGCCGTCGACGAAGTAGGTGCGGAAGATCCGATCGTCGTCGTCGCGATAGAAGACGTTGGTGCCGTGCCACTCGCCGACGTCGAAGTCGGTGTCGAAGTCGTCGGTCAGCGTGTACCACGGAAGGATCTCCCAGCCCATCCGCGCCTTCCAGCGCCCGATGTCCGTCTGCGGGGCGCGCGAGATCAGCGCAATCGTGGTGCCGCGGGCGTTCAGATGGGCGGGATGCGTGATCTGATCGGCAATCCAGGAGCAGCCGGGGCAGCCGCCGTCGGGCCACCCGTGGACGCCCGGCTCGAAGAAGAAGCGGTAGACGATCAGCTGCCGGCGCCCCTCGAACAGGTCGAGCAGGCTCGCGGGGCCGTTCGGGCCCTCGAACTCATAGTCGTTCTCGATGGCCATTCTCGGCATGCGGCGGCGCTTGGCGGCCAGCGCGTCGCGGGCGTGGGTCAGCTCCTTCTCCTCGACGAGCAGTGCCTCGCGCGCCGTCTTCCACTCCTGCGGCGACACGGTCGGGGGCATGTTCATGGTCATCTGATCCTCGCTTGCTGGTCGTTTCCGGGACGGGACATCGCCCCTTTGACGGCAGAGATACGTCGAGGGTCAGAAATCCATCGGTTGGGCGCCGAGGTCGGCTTCTCGCCACTTGGCGGCGGCGGGCGCGAACATCGAGCCAGACCTGAGCGGGGACGCCGAAATCCGGATCAGGCTGGCCCTGGCCCGAGCACCCCTGGCGCGATCATATTCCGCGTGTCATGGGTTCGAGACCCTCCTCCGGCATACCGAGAAAGCCCCGCAAACACCGAGGGTTCGTTGTTTGTGGACTTCCTCGAGACGCACCGGAAGCAACGCTAGGGCAACGCCTAGCCGCGCCACATCGACCACACCGCGTGCGCCATCGGGGCAGCCGGCCCGGTCGGGCTCCGGCGCCATCGAGGCGCGGAACGTCATGACCAGCTCGTCGGCGCGACTGGCGAGGTCTTCGGGGAACAGCGGCGCCCGCGCAATCACGCGACGCGCTCGAACTCGCGCGCCTGCTTGACCTTGACGCGCTGGCTGAGCGGGACGAAAACACGCACGCCCACTCGGCCTGTGGGCTGGTGTCGCGCCCGGTGGCCCGTGCGATGGCCGCGGCGTAGAGGTCGAGCGCGAGCGTGCTGCGGCTGCGCTTGGCCGCGCTGGAACAGAGTCACGAGACGGTCGACGTTCCGCCCCGAATACGCGGCGAGCACCATCGACGACCACGGACCGCCTCGCGGACACTCGAGCGGTCGCGCGGCGTGGCCTCACGCCTACGCCGCGATCTGCGGCCCGACGACCGTGACCTCGGGAATGGGCTGTAGCGCCCATTGCGGCGGTTCGACCCCGGCCGCGTCGGCGGCGATGCGCGCCCAATGGCGCTCGAAGCCCGCGGGCGTGCAGACGAGCATGTAGCGCGCGGGCGCGTCGCTGTGGTTGGCCAGGGCGTGGGTTACGTTGCGCGCGGCGAAGGAGAGCTCGCCCGCGCCCTTCGTGACGAGAGCGTCGTCGACTTGGAAGATCATCTCGCCCTCAAGCACGTAGAAGGCTTCGTCGAAGTCGTGCGTGTGCAGTGGGGGGCCGGCGCTGTGCGGCGGGACCACGATCTCGGTCACGGACAGGTGGCCGCCGGTCTCCTCGCTGCGCAGCAGGACGTTGGTGGTGAGGTTCGGCTCGGATTGCACGTTTGAGGCCTTTCAGAGTCGGGGTTGGAAGGAGCAGTGCTCAGGCGTCGGCCGGCTGGAAGAGCTCGATCGGGTTGCCCGAGGGGTCCTCGAGCAGGATCTCGCTGCCGCCCCGCCCCGTCGAGATGTCGTTACGGAAGCTGGCCCAGCCTCGCGCAACGACTGGACCTCGCGGTCGAGGTCTGAGACCTCGATCTGGATGCGATTCCAGCCCCCGGCTGGGGACGACGGCCATCGGGCATCGGCTGTCTTGCCCACCCGCGCCGGGCCGAGTGAGCAGCAGCCGCAGGTCGCCGCGCGAGAGCATCGCAAAGCCAGGTCCGGGCCGCGTCTCGACGTTGAAGGCGAGCCGCTCGGCGTAGAAGGCAACCGCGGCGCCGACGTCGTCGGTGATGTAGCGAACGCTGACCGGGGCCATTTCCGCTTCTCCCTCCAGCTAGGCTGGCCTGAAAACTGTTTATGTGATGAACAGTTCTACCCGCGCGGTATCATCGCGAAACGGTGCCCCGCGATCCCACCAGCGCGCAGGCAGCCCCGGCGCGGGGGCTGAGCCGCCGGGCCGGCTTCCTGCTGGCGCAGCTGGGCACCCACGCACATCAGCGCTTCGCCGAGCGCCTGGCCCGATTCGGCCTCCATCCCCGGCACTTCGGAATGCTCAGCCATCTCGCCGCCTCCGAAGGCGAGTCCCAGCAGGCCCTAAGCAACGCGCTCGGGATCCACCGCAGCGCCGTGGTCGCGCTGGTCGACGACCTCGAGCAGCGGGGGCTCGCCGAGCGAAAACGCGACCCGTTCGACCGGCGGGCGTACACGCTCTACCTGACTCCCCAGGGCCGCGAGCTGCTGGCCGAGGTCCAGGGCGTCGCCGAAGAGCACGAGGCCGATCTGCTGACTGCACTCAACGCGTCAGAGCGCTCGCAGCTCATCTTGCTGCTGCAGCGCGTCGCCGAGTCACAAGGCCTCACGGCGGGCGTCCATCCCAACCTGGAACCGCAAGAAGGCGACGATCAGACAGCACAGAAAGACGGCGCAACTCGCGATGCAAGAACTCGGCGCGCAATGCAGCAGTGAGCACCGCGTCGCCGGGGTCCGTGGCGCCTCCCCGCGGCCGGCAGGGCAAGCGCGAAAACTTCACGGCTCCAGCGAGGCATTGGTGCCGCGCCGGCCCGTGCAAGAAGCGCGACTTTTGGCAGCGAATCGAGGGATCGACCAAACGGTCGACGCCACTATCGCGCCCGAGTCGGTGGTCCCGAAAGGCTCTACCATGCTTGCCGCTGCCTGCGGGATCTTTCACGCTTCTCCTCCTTCTAGCGGCCCTACACAAGAGAAGCGGTTGTCGAGGGCAGCGATGAACCAAGAGATCAACAATGGTGCAGTGCGGATACTGCGCGACTACACCGGGCGGGGGCCAACCAAGGCGCGCAGCATGATCGACGACGACAGCGTGACGATCTTGCTCGGCGACACGCTGACACCGGGCGAGCGCCGTCTCGCCGAGAGCGGCAAGGCGGAGCACGTCATTAACAATCGGCACGAGTTTCAGCGGCTCATGCGCGACGACCTCGTGAAGGTGGTCGAGGACGCCCTCGACCGCAGGGTAATCGCCTTCATGAGCGCTAACCACATCGATCCCGACATGGCAGTCGAGGTATTCGTCCTGGAGCCGAAGGCGGAATAGCGACCTGGACGCCGGGTAATGGCCTAGGGCAGCTCCCTTCTCGGCGGGACTGGTCGGCGGACATTGGTACGTGCGGCCGGGACCGCCCTCAATCCCTCAGCGGCAGCCAGAAGGTCGTGGGGTTCGAATCCCATCAGCCGCTCTAAAGATCGTCATTTGCAGGTTTTTTTCGGGTGCGCGGTCGGCTGGTGCGTTTGCGCCGCTGGGTACCGATTGGGTACCGCGCCGAGGGCTCACCGGGCTTCTTCCACGGCATCGAGGATTGCGTCGATGACGAGCTCCGGGTCTTCCTCTTCCACCGCGTGGCCAGTGTCGGCCAGGATCTGCTCCGCGCGAGGGCTGAGGACGAACCAGCCCCTCTGGTCCCTGG
Source organism: uncultured Thermoleophilaceae bacterium (assembly GCA_963813495.1). Taxonomy (GTDB): domain Bacteria; phylum Actinomycetota; class Thermoleophilia; order Solirubrobacterales; family Thermoleophilaceae; genus JACVRW01. The sequence continues at coordinate 158,307 of CAWEZC010000008.1, read as the reverse complement.
CGTTGTTTCGAATCGCTCTGCGCTCGGACGCGTAGGGCGATTCCTTTATCGCTTCGGCCGAGGGCTTGGCGGTGACGATCTTCACGGGGATGTCCCCGATCCGTTTGCGGTCATTCCAGGCGTCCTTCTCAACCTGAAGGAAGTCGCGCTTCTCGATGTTCTCCGGGTTGGACGGGTCGGTCGCCTCCACGATCTCGCGAGGCGGGTTTCGGAAGGGAGCCGCGGTGTCGATGAAGACGAGGCCCGCGATCTGCCGCGGATGCGCCTCCGCATAGCCCGCCGCGATGTAGCCCCCTCCAGAGGCCCCGACCAGCACGTACGGCGGCGGGATCTTGGCGACCTGGACCAGGCGCTCGAGGTCGCCGTCCAGATCCGACAGACCGCGCGGACCCGGAGCCGGATCGCTCTGCCCGAGGTTGGCGCGGTCGTACACGCACGTCCGCGTCACCTTCGAGACGGTCGATTCGGCGAACGCGTACGAGTCGCTCGTGTCCTCGTCCCCTCCCTCCATCACCACGGTCGGTGAGCCGGTCCCGGTGCATCTGACATAGAGGCCGCGATCGCCATCGATCTTCACCACACGGTCGAGGTCCCCGGGCGCCGACGGTGCCGTCGCCGAGGTTGCAGTGGTGGTCCCCCCGCCTGAGCTCGGTGCGTCGTCGCCGCCCCCGCAACCCGCGACAACGGCAACGACCGCGGCCACACCGGCGGCTCTCCGCGCCAGGGCGCTGAGCCCGTCAGGCGCGCCGCGGGTCATCGCCCACCCTCTCGCGGCGGCGGCGTGAGCAACCAGAGCGCGCCTTCATCACTCAGTGCGCGCCAGAGGGGGGCGGCGGCCGTTGCGTGCAGCGGCGATCCGAATCTGCATACGGCCGCGGCGGCGCGGCGCGCGGGCAACGGGTCGATCTGGTGGGCGGCCATGGCGTTCGATGTTGAGACTACGGGGCCGTTGGGTGAGCTGCGCATGGTGTCCCTTCGAGGGCTGGCCGGACATCTCGAAGCTATGCCCACCGCGGTCGGGGCGCATCGTCACGAGCACCTGAGTCGGGCAAGTGCCGGCACGTGTCTTTCGGACGGCGCCACCTAAGGTGGCCTGCCCGCGGCACATCGCGGCGATCACCTGATGGCACCCGTGCCACCACTCGCGCGGAGCCAAGGGGCAGCACGGTTGTTGCGGCGCCCTAACGGGAGCATGATTGGCGGATGCGAGTTCGGCGTGTCGCGCCCTGGGTGGTCGCTTCCCTGACGGCCGCGGGAGTCGTGTTCGCGATGGTGCTCAACGCCCTCGCCGGCAGCCATGGTGAAGAGACCTGGACCGGCGTGGCATGGGCTACTGCCGCGCTGGCGTCGAGCGGGGCGGGCCTGGTGCTCGCCATCCGGCGGCCCATGAATCCGATCGGTTGGCTGTTGCTGGCAAATGGACTCGTGCTGGGCGCGCATGCGGTGGCGACTCCTTACGCGGACTACACGGTGCTCGAGGATCCGGGCGCCCTGCCGGGCGCGGAGTGGGCCGTTCTCTTCCACGAGCGCGCATGGCCAACGCTGTTCATCTGCGTGACCGCAATCGCCCTCGTATTCCCCGACGGCCGCCTTCCGTCACCGAGGTGGCGCCGGATTGCCATCGTGGCGGGCGCGTCGCTCGCAGCGCTGACCGTAGTGTCTTTGCTTTCCGCGGAGCGCTACAGCGAGAAGTTCGCTCACGTCTCCAGCCCGCTTCCTGAGCTGTCCGAGTCCGTGGTCGGGATCCCCTTCATGATCAGCGGCCTGGGATCCCTGGCCGCCCTCGTGGCAGCGGCCGTGGCCGTTCGAACGAGGATGAAGCGGGCATCGCTCGTCGAGCGGCTTCAGCTCAGGTGGCTCGCCTTCGCGGCGCTGCTCGTTCCCGCAGCGGTGGTGGCCAGCCTGATCGAGAGCTCGATCACGGGAAGCGAAGGCGCGGTGACGGTGATCGCCTCGGTCGTGGCCCTGACGGGAGTACCGGTTGCGATCGGGGTGGCGGTGATGCGCTACCGCCTCTACGAGATCGACCGGCTGATCAACCGAACGCTGGTCTACGTCACCGTGACCGCGGCGCTCGCGGCGACCTTCGCCGCGATCTCGCTGACACTGGGCGTGGCGATCGGCTCGGGTTCCACGCTCGCGACGGCCGCGGCGACGCTCGTGGTCGTGCTCCTCTTCAGGCCGCTTCGCTCGCGGGTCCAAACTCTCGTGGACCGGCGCTTCGATCGGGCCCGATACGAGGGCCTGCGCAAGGTCGAGCGCTTCCTAGAAGAGCTGCGGGCTGGCCGCGCGGCACCGGAGGCAACGGGCGAGGTGATGGCAGAAGCGATTGGCGACCCCGGCCTCGAGCTGTTCTTCTGGTTGCCCGCCGAGGAGGTTCACGTCGATGCGTTGGGGCGCGCCGTGGACGAGTTGCCCAGCGCCGGCGGGGCGCGCACCCCGGTTCGGCGGGGCGGACTGCAGCTCGCGACCGTCGTGCACGACAGAGCACTCGGGGAGCGACCCGACCTCCTCGAGAGCGTGATCGAAGCCGCTGGACTGGCTATCGAGATCGCCCGCCTGCGCGTTGAGGTGCGCCGCCGCCTCGCTGAGGTCGAGGAATCTCGCGCCCGCATTGTCACCGCCGGCTACGAGGAACGCCGCCGGCTAGAGCGAGACCTCCACGACGGCGCCCAACAGCGCCTGGTCTCGATCGGGCTCGCCCTTCGCAACGTCCAGGGCCGGCTCCCCACGTCAAGCGCGGAGGCGAATGAGCTGAACGCCACCGTCGAGGAGGTTGCCGACGCCATCGAGGAGCTGCGCGAGCTTGCTCGAGGTGTTCGGCCCGCCGGCCTCGACGACGGCCTCTCCCCCGCGTTGCGCGAGCTTGCCTCGCGCTCACCGCTACACACCAAGGTCGAGGCCACAGGGGAGCGCTTCGAAGACAAGCTCGAAACCGCCGCGTACTTCGTCGCCAGCGAGGCCCTCGCGAACGCTGCCAAACACGCGCACGCATCGCATGTCACCCTGAGCATGGCGAAGCGGAACGGTCATCTGGTCGTTTGCATCCGGGACGACGGCGTGGGCGGCGCCGTTCGGTCGGAGGGTTCCGGCCTCGCCGGCATGACCGACCGAGTCGCGGCTCTCGGCGGCAGCCTGAGTGTGGACAGCCGGCCCGACCGCGGAACGATCGTCACGGCGGAGTTGCCATGCGAGTCGTAATCGCCGAGGACCAGGTCCTGCTCCGCGAAGGGCTCGGACGGCTGTTCGAGGGCGCAGGCCACCACGTGCTCGCGGCGGTCGACAACGCCGACCGCCTCCGTGCCGCGGTCAGCGAGCACACACCCGATCTCGCGGTGGTCGACGTCCGGATGCCGCCGTCGTTCAGCGACGAAGGGATCCGCGCAGCAGGATGGATTCGCGACGCCCACCCCGAGGTCGGCGTGCTCATGCTCTCCCAGCACGTGGAGTCGGCCGGTGCTGTCGGCCTCGTCTCGGAGGGTGGATTCGGCTACCTGCTCAAGGACAGGGTCCTCGACGTCGCGGAGTTCCTGGACGCGGCCGAGCGCGTGGCCGGAGGTGGCTCGGCCCTGGATCCCAAGGTCGTAGCATCACTGGTGGGAGGCGAGGCGGACGGCCTCGACGCGCTGACCGGGCGCGAGCGCGAGGTGCTCGCGCTGATGGCCGAGGGACTGAGCAACAACGCAATCGCCCGTCGGCTCGTGCTCACCGGTCGCACGGTGGAAGGCCACGTCCGCAGCGTGCTGATGAAGCTCGACCTGCCAGAGAGCGACGAGTCCCACCGGCGCGTGCTCGCGGTGATCGCCTACCTCCGGGCCGTCGAGCCGCAGGGCTAACGCCGCGGGCCGGCACTGCCCGAAGGCAGGTGCTGGCACGGGTGTGGGTCAGGTGCTCGCAGCGATGTGCACCGGCCACAGCGCTCGTAGGTTCGAGAGGTCAGTCCACCTCTCGAAAGGAAAACCATGGAAAGCACCGTCAACCGCCCCGCCGTCGACGTCGGCCCGCAGCGGGCAAGGCCCGGCCTGGCGCTCCTGCTGGCCGTTCTGTCAGTACCCGGCTCGACGATCGCCTGGAGCCTGCCCGCCGGGGGGCTTTGGATCGGCCTGCCGCTCGGGCTGATGGCGATCGTGCTCGGGATCCGTTCGCGACGGGAGCTCGCAGGCGTGAAGGGTTTCCGGATGGCGACGGCCGCCATCGTGCTCGCGACCCTGGCAATCGGTCAGATGGTGGTCTACGTGGCCGCCTCGGCCCTCAGCTAGACGGGGACGCGGACGATGACGCTCGAGCTCACAATCAAGCGCAGCATCCCGGCGCTCGCGCTGCTCGCCATCAGCTTTGGCGGTCTCGCAGCGTGCGGAGACAAGGACGAGAACGCCCAGGCGCAGGCAGCACCGAAGAAGGTCACCATCACGGCGACCGAGGCCGGCAAGCGGTCGCGTCTCTCGCTCCCGAGATCGGTGCCCCCCGGGCTCGTGACCCTCGAGATCGCGAACAGGGGCAACGCGTTTCACGAGGCCCAGCTGGTCCGCCTCGACGCCGGTCACACGCCCGAGGAGGCGCTGAAGGTCATCGCCGCCGAAGGGGCGCCCAGCCCCGGCTGGATCCACGCCGCGGGCGGCACCGGTCCCGCACCGCCGGGTGGCTCGAGGTCGGCGACGCAACGGTTGCGGCCAGGCCACTACATCGTGTACGACGCCCCATTCCAGAACCAGGGCCAAGGTCTGAAGTTCGGCGTGGCATCGTTCGAGGTAAAGGGCGAGGCCGGCCGGGGCGGGCTGCCGACGGCGTCGGCAAAGGTCGAGGCCTACGAGTACGGCTTCCGGGCAACCGGGCTGAGAACCGGCAACAACACGATCGAGTTCTCGAACACCGGCAACGAGGCGCACCACCTGATCGCGGTGCCATACAAGCCCGGCGCGACGCTCGGCGCGGTGCGCAAGGCCTTTGGGCGAGGGCAGAGCGGCGCCGAGCCACCGCTCGACTACGGGCACACGTCCTACACCGCCAGGATCGACGGCGGGACGAAGCAGATCACCGAGCTAGATCTCGACAAGCCGGGCAAGTACGCCCTCCTGTGCTTCGTCAGCGATCGCAAGGGCGGCCCTCCGCATGTCGCGCAAGGGATGATCGCCGAAGCGACGGTGCGGCGATGAGCTCTGCAGCGCCAACGGAGGGGAACCATGAAGCGGATTACGCAATCAGCCCTGACGCCCGCTTCACCCCTCGACCTCGAGCGGGACGATCTCGAATCGATCCACGTCGATCAGGCCGCGGTCGGTGATCTTGAGGGCGGGCATGACGGACAGACCGAGGAAGCTCAGCGTCATGAAGGGCGCTCGTAGCGTGACGCCGAGCGAGCCGACCGCCACGCGCAGCTCGCGCAGCGCCGCTGCGACTGCGGCGCCCGGTTGATCCGACATGAGCCCCGCGACCGGAAGCGGCAGCTCAGCAAGAACGGTCCCGGAGCGCGCAACGACGATCCCGCCACCGATCTCACCCAGCCGCCGGACGCACACTTCCATGTCGCCGTCGGAGACTCCCACGACGATCGCGTTGTGCGCGTCATGTGAGACGGTCGACGCGAACGCGCCGTCGCGAAGACCGAAACCACGGACAAAGCCCTTCCCGATCCGCCCGGTAGCGTGGTGGCGCTCGACCACGGCAATCTTGGCGACGTCGGAGCTCGGATCAGCCGTGGCCAGGCCTCCGCTGAGGCGTGGCCGCTCGGTACTCGAGCCCGTGAGCAGCTGGTCGGGCACGAGCTTGATCACCCGCACGTCCGCGCCGCTTGCAGGGATCGCAAAGTCGGAGGCGGTCATCGGCCCGATATGGACGGTCTCGGCGATCCAGTCGGGCAGCGGCGGCGAGGCAATCGGCAGCGCTTCGCCGTCGATCGCGACCACACGCCCGTCCTTGTAGACGCGCGAGGGCCGGAACGAGTCGTCCGAAAGGAGCGCGAAATCGGCGCGATAGCCGGGCGCGATCGCGCCCACGTCATCGAGCCCGTGGCAGAGGGCGCCGTTGTGGCTAGCGAGGACCAGGGCTTCCTCCACGGTGAGGCCCACGCGCACAGCGGTCCGACACATGCCGTCGATGTGGCCCTCGTCGAAGAGCACGTCCGCCTCGCGGTCGTCGGTGCAGAAGGCGCAGCGCTCCGGACCGTAGCGCCGCACAATCGGGACCAGCGCCTCGAGATTGCGGGCGTTCGATGCCTCGCGAATGAGCACCCAGGCACCATTGCGGCGCTTCTCGAGGGCCTCCTGATAGGTGGTCGACTCGTGGTCCGACCTGATGCCCGCGGCGAGGTAGGCGTTCAGCGCCGGCCCGCTTACGCCGGGTGCGTGACCGTCCGCGTGGCTGGCGCCGCGAGCGGCGATCTTGCGGAGCGCGGAGGCGTCGCCGGCGATGACCGCGGGGAAATCCATCATCTCCGCCACGCCGAGGGCACCCTCCCGATCCAGGATGCCTTCCATGTCCGCGAGCTCCAGCGGCCCGTGCGGCGACTCGAACCGGCTCGCCGGCACGCACGACGGCGCCATCACGAACACGTTCAGGGGGACGTGCTCGGCAGCGTCGAGGAGCCAGTGCACGCCCTTGGCGCCGACGACGTTGGCCAGCTCGTGCGGGTCGGCGACGATGGTCGTGGTCCCGCTGCCGAGGACGACCTCCGCGAAGCGCTCGAGCGTCAGCATCGACGACTCGATGTGCACGTGGGCGTCCACGAAGCCCGGCACGAGCATGCCGCCACGCGCGTCGAGCGTCTCGGTGCCGTCGTAGCGCCCGACGCCCGCGAATCGTCCGTCGGCCACTGCGACGTCGCCCTCCAGCCACTCGCGGGTGAACACACTGAACACGCGCGCGTCGCGTACCACCAAGTCGGCGGGTTCGTCGCCTCGGGCGACGGCGAGGAGGTGCTGCCGGTCGATCACCGTTGAGGGCCTGGCAGACGATCGTACAGCGGCCATCGCGCCAGCCAGTCAGCCAGTAAAACGTCCGTTGCCTCGAGTGCGCTGCCGACGTCCCCGGGTGCGACGTGCTCGTCGGGATGATGGCTCAGGCCGTCCCGGCACCGGACGAACAGCAGCGCCGTGGGGCACAGCGACGCCATCACGGCCGCGTCGTGCCCGGCTCCGCTCACGAGCAGCGGCGGCTCGGGCCCCGATCGTGCGAGCACGCGCTGCACGTCGTGCGCCAGCTGGGGGTCCAGCGGGGCCGCAGGCCGGTCGAGCGTCTCGGTCCAGCTCACTTGAGCCCCACGCAGCTCGGCCTGGCGCTCGGCGTGCCGGCGCAGCTCGTCGACCACGCGCCGCCGCTGGGCGTCGTCGGGGCCGCGCACGTCCAGCGTGGCCCGCGCGCTCGCGGCGATGACGTTCACCTGACCCGGGAGCGCCGACAGGTCGCCGACCGTCCCGACCAGCTCAGGCTCGGCCGAGACGCGCCGCTCGACCTCAACGGTCCACGCGGCCGCCGCGGCCAGCGCGTCGTGGCGGTCCGTCATCGGCACGGTACCGGCGTGCCCAGCCGCGCCCTCGAAGCGCAGCTCCGCCCGCGTATTTCCCGCGATCGCCGAGCCCACAGCGACCGGCAGATCGAGCCGCTCGAGGACCGGCCCCTGCTCGATGTGGACCTCGAGAAAGGCTCCCAGCCCGTGCGGGTCTCGCCTTGCCGTCTCGACCGCGCCTCGCACGCGCGTGAAGCCGTCGAGCGCCTCACGAAGGCTCACCCCGTCCGCATCGACCCGGTCCAGCTCGCTCTCGTGCACGAGCCCGGCCAGCGCCCGGCTGCCGAAGCAGCCGGTCCCGAAGCGGACGCCCTCCTCGTCGGCGAAGACCTGCACCTCGACGTCGCAGGCTGGCGACGTCGAGCCGCCGGCGAGCAGTTCCACGCAGTCGGCGGCGACGAGCACCCCCAGCGTGCCGTCCCACGCGCCGCCGTCCAGCACGGTGTCGAGGTGCGAACCGAGCAGCAGGCGCGGAGCTCGGCGATCGGCGCCGGGCAGGACCGCGGACAGATTCCCGGCGGCATCCATCGCGCATCGCAGCCCGGCCGCCTCGAGCCAACCGCGCAACCGCCCGAGCGCCTCGGCAAGCTCCGCCGAGAAGGCCAGCCTGCTGCATCCGCCCGGGCGGGATGTGATCGCAGCCAGCTCGCCGGCCCGATCCACGAGGCGCTGCGCGCGATGCTCCAGCGAGTCCGGCGCGGTCAAGGGAGGTCTCGGAGGATGTCCTTGTAGAGCAGGTACTCGGCGCCGTCGGCACCGGCCACGAAACCTTGCGGGCAGTATGGCGCCATGTAGATGAAGTCGTCGGCGGTGACGTCGTGCGAGTCGGTCCCGAGCAGGTAGACACCCCCGCCCTCGAGCATGTACAGCCCGTGCTCCTCGTCGTGGATCTCGACCTGGTCGAGCCCGACCCCCGGCGCGAAGCGCATGATGCTCATCGTGAAGTCGAAGGCCGGGTCGTCGGTGGGCAACAACTCGCGCCGGGTGAGCCCGGCCACGGGCGTCTCGCCCGCGTCGCACTCGTCCCGGTGCCCGCGGCGCGGTCCGGGCGGACCGCCACCGGGAAGCGGAGACCAGGGCCGGTGGATGCGCAGCACGCGCGCCGCGCTCGCGTCCACCAGGGCGAGCGTGGTGCCGGCGGGGCAGTACTCGAACGCCCCGGTCCGCAGATTGTGCTCCTGGCCGGCGACGCTCGTCCGCAGCTCGCCCGAGAGCACGTACAGGAACTGCTCGCAGGCGGACGGGACCACGGCTGCAGCGGCCGGTGCATCGTCGAGGCAGAGCAGCTGCTGGGCGAACAGCGCCGGCTCGAGCCGAGGACTGACGAGCTTGTACACGTCCGCGTCGGGCAGCCAGGGCAACCGGCTCGCGTAGCGGTTCGCGGGCGTGAGCAGCAGGTATCCGGCCCCCCGCCGGCCGCGGTCGCTCATCGCGCCGCCAGGCGCCGCAGGGCGCCGGTCAGGACATCGACGCCGAGGTCGAGGTCGGCCGGGTCGGTGTACTCGTCGGGGTGATGCGAGATGCCACCTACGCTGGGGACGAACAACATGCCGACCGGCATCGTCCGGGCCAGCACCAGCGCGTCGTGATAGGCGCCGCTCGCCATCGCGTGGCCCTTGATCCCGCAGTCCCCGCAGGCCTCGGCCACGGCCTCCTGGACGAGCTCCGAGCAGACCACCGGAACGTCCTCGGCAATCGTCTCCACCGCAAGCTCGAGACCGCGCCGCCGGCACACCGCCGCGGCGGTCGAGCGCACCTCGGCGACAACGGCCTCGCGCTCGCGCAGGGCCGTGTCGCGGACGTCAACCTCCATCTCGACGTGACCGGGGACGATGTTGTTGGCGCCGGGACGGACGCTGACCGCCCCGACGGTCCCCACCGTGCGCCCGGTGGCGCCGCCGCGCGCCGCTGCCTCCACCGCCAGCGCGATCTCGGCCGCCCCGAGCAAGGCGTCGTGGCGGAGCGTCATCGGCGTCGTGCCGGCGTGCGCAGCCGTTCCAGTCAGGACAAGGCGGAGGTCGTGTGGCGCCGCTATCGCAGTGACGATCCCCAGCCGGGCGCCCTCGTGCTCGAGCACGGCGCCCTGCTCGATGTGGAGCTCCACGAAGAACTCGGCATACCCGGCGGGCAGGCAGGCCTCGGGGAGCAGCTCGGGATCCATCGAGAGCGCCTGCATGGCCTCGGCAAGCGTGATCCCATCCCGGTCGACCAGGCGCCGGGCGACCTCCGCGGTCATGTCCCCCACGAGCGCCCGGGAGCCGAGACAGCCGGTGGAGAAGCGCGGCTCCTCGGCGGTGATCGCGACGACCTCGACCGACCGGCCCGGCGCAGTTCCGGAGAGCCGTAGGCGGTCGACCGCCTCGAGCGCGCCGAGCACTCCGTAGACGCCGTCCAGCGGACCGGCATTGAGCGTGGAGTCGAGGTGCGACCCGACCAGCACGCAGGGCCGGTCGGGGCTCCCCGCGCCGAGCCGGCCAAAGAGGTTCCCGGCGGCATCGCGGCGCGTCGCCAGCCCCGCCTCCCCCATCCATCCCTCGACGAGTCGGAGCCCTTCGTCGTAGAGCTCCGTGTAGCTCTCGCGCGTCACGCCCTGGTCCGGCGGCGTGGCGCTGATGCACGCCAGCTGCGCGATTCGCTCGGTCAGGCGGCTCACGTCAGCAGCGGCCCCTGCCAGGCCGAGCCCGCGGTTGGAGCGCCCGGGCGCTCCACCACGCCCTCGATCAGCCCGTAGGGACGGTCGTCGGCATGGAAGACCACGTTGGGGTTGTCCAGGCCCACGCCGGACAGGTCGACGAGGAAGTGGTGGAGGTTGGGCATCGAGAGGCGGGCCTCGGCAACGTCGGAGCAGGCCTCCAGCAGCGCCTCTCCCATTCCGTACAGGGTCTGCTGCAGCGACGCCGAGTGGTGGCGCGCGAAGGCCTCGGTGATGGCGCCGGTCGCGAGGCGATGCTGCTCGTCGAAGTCGACCTCCACCGACGAGAAGCGCCAGCGGGCGCGCACCGAGGAGGCGAGGATGCGGTCGTCGGTCTCGTCCAAGGTCGTCCAGCGGTCGCGCAGGAACCCGCCGAACGCCGAGTGCGCCGACTTGAACAGCGCCATGCCGTTCAGCCCGCCGAGGACGTGCCGATCGCCGGCGCCGCTGACTACCGCCGTCCCAACGCGCCGCTGCCCGCCCTCACGCTGGAAGGCGTCCGCCGCGAGCGGAACCCAGTCCGCCGCCTCCACGTCGACCCGGGCGTGCCCGATGGAGTCGTACTCCTCGACCAGGTAGTTCGCCACCCGCAGGGCGAAGCTCTCGGGCGCACCCGGCGGCTCCGAGCGCGCGAGCCCGTAGACGATGTTCTTCTGGCTGTCCGTCGCGACCAGCCCGGTGTTGTCCCCCTTGAGGTGAGCCGCGTCGAAGTCGCCCTGCAGCTGAACGCTGACGGTGAGGTCGGTCACGCGGTGCTGCTTGTCTGAGCGGTCGAGGTGGACCAGGTGGATCTCGGACTTGCCGTAGCTGTTGCGCCCGAGCGTCACGAGCCGAGGTAGGTCGAGTAGCCGAAAGGCGCGAGCAGCAGCGGCACGTGGGCGCGCTCCCGGTCGCCCGCCGCGAACGTGACGACGACGTCATCGAAGAACTCGCCGCCGATGGCGAAGGTCAGGCGAACCCAGCCGCCGCTGGGAACCTCCACGCCCTCGACGCGCCCCGAGACGTCCGTGGTGCGGGTGTCGACCGTCGTCCACTCCCGCTGGTCGGCCGACTCGCTGATGCTGACTTCGACGCCGGCGGCCGGCGCCCCTGCGGCGGTGTCGAGGACGTGAGTTGAAACGAGCAAGGGCGCGGGCCCGATGATCGCACGCCGCAGGCGACGGCGCATGATGCGCCACTGCTGGTCCTCGGCCTTCGCCCGCTCCTGCTCGGGGCTGTTGGCGATGCGCGTCCGGAGCTCCGCGAGCATGTCGCTCGCGTCGCGACCGCTCGCGTCGGTCAAGAAGACGAATCCGAACCGCGCCCGATAGGCCTCGTTGAGCGCGGCCAAGGCCTCGCGCGTCGCCTGGTCGGCCTGCGCGGCTCCGGCCTGCTCCCGACGCTCGCGGTCGCTCGCGGCGGCCGGCGCGCCGATCGGCGGGTGCGCCTCGATCGCCTTCAGCCGCTCCGCTTCGGGCAGCAGCGTCCAGCGCCGTTCCGCGACGTCCAGCAGGAGCTCCGCGCCGTTGAACGGACGCTGGGCGGCGACGTTTACCGCCCATTCCTTTGACGCACAGCAGGTCATCAGGAGCTCGACGGCGGCCACCTGGTCGAGCTCGTTGAAGACCGCGACCGTCATGGCCGCCTCGGTCACCTCGAAGCATCCGCCGGCGCGGGTGGGCGCGCCGGCGAATCCTGCGCACGCAGGTCGCTGACCAGGTGCTCGGGGCGAATCGGCACCCTCCTAACCGCGGCGCCCGTGGCGTCCCGGACGGCTGCCGCGATTGCCGCCGTCGACGCGATCGTGGGAGGCTCGCCAACGCCGTTGAGCCCGTACGGCGCGTCGGGGTGTCCGAGCTCGAGCGTCTCGAACCGGATGCGCGGCACGTCCAGGGCGGTCGGCAGCAGGTAGTCGGTGAACGAGCCATTGAGCAGGCGCCCCTCGTCGATCAAGAGTTCCTCCATGAGCGCGAGCCCGATGCCCTGCGCGATCCCGCCCGCGATCTGACCCTCGACCGCCAGGGGGTTGACGGCGCGGCCAACGTCCTGCGTCGTCGCGATCTCGACGATCCGGACGATCCCCAGCTCCACGTCGACGTCGACGATCGCCCGGTGTGCCGCGTACGCGAACGCGAAGTGCGCATCGCCCTGGCCGTCCTCGTCGAGCGTCTCGGTCGCCCGGGGCCGGAAGACGGTCGTGTTCTCGATCGGCTCGCTCCCGATCACCTCGGCGTACGGGATCTCGACTGTCGGCGTGCGCGCTCCGTCGAGCTCGAGACCGACCTCGTCCTCGGCGCACCCGGCCAGTTCCGACGCCCGGCGCACCAGCTCGCGCCGGGCTTCGCGGCAGGCGTCGCGAACGGCGCCGCCCGTCACCCAGGTCTGCCGCGAAGCGGATGAGGAGCCGGCGTTGCCGACCCCCGTGTCGGCGGTGCGAAGGTGGACGGCTGAGGCGGGCAGCTCGGTGCGAGCGATCTGCTCCTGGACCGTGACGAGGCCCTGCCCGACCTCGCACGCGGCCGTGTGGACGGTGACGACCAGGCCGTGGTCGTCGGCGTCGAGGCGGACGCGCGCCGTGGAGTGCTCGTTGAATCCCGCCGAGAAGCCAACGTTCTTGAAGCCGACCGCCCAGCCCACGCCGCGGCGCAGGTCGCCGGGCTCGCTCGCCGCCGCAGCCTCCCCCGAGAACGTCGACCCGATCGGCAGGTCGGGCGGCGGCTTCTGGGCCAGCCGCGCCAGTAGCAGGCCCGTAGGTGCCGGCCTGCCGAAGCGCTGGCCCGTCGGGAGCTCGTCCTGCTCGTCGGCGGCGTTGCGCAGCCGGATCTCCATGGGACTCAGGCCGACGGCCGCCGCGAGCTTGTCCATCTGCGCCTCGTAGGCGAAGCAGGTCTGGACGGCGCCGAATCCCCGCATGGCGCCGCAGGGCGGGTTGTTCGTGTACGCGACGATCGACTCCACGCGCGCCGCCGGGCAGCGGTAGGGGCCGACCGCCGTCGAGGCGGCGTTCAGGCAGACGGCCCGCGAGCTCGAGGCGTAGGCACCCCCGTCGAGCAGGATCCTGGCGCGGACCCAGCGCAAACGGCCGTCACGGTCGGCGGCGTGGACGTACTCGAGGCGTGCCGCGTGCCTGTGCACGTGCCCCAGGAACGACTCCTCTCGCCCGTAGGTCATCTTGACCGGGCGTCCGGTGCGCAGCGCGAGCATCGCTGCGTGGATCTGTACCGAGAGGTCCTCACGACCCCCGAAGGCGCCGCCGACCCCTCCCAGGACGAGCTCCACCTTCTCCTCGGGTAGGCCGAGGCTCGCGGCGGTCTGGTCGCGATCGACGTGCAGCCACTGGGTGGCGACCTCGAGGCGGACTCCCCCGTCCGGAGTTGGTTCCGCCAGACCTGCCTCGGGGCCGAGGAAGGCCTGGTCCTGCATGCCGAGCTCGTAAGTGCCCTCGACCACGATCTCGTCGGCTCCCTCGAGCCACGCGTCGAGGCCGTGGCGGACCTCGATGCGGCGCAGGACATTGCCCTCCGGGTGCAGGGCCGGCGCACCGGGACGGATCGCCTCCTCCGGATCGGTGGTCGGCGCGAGCGGCTCGAACGCGATCTCGATCGCCGCGATGCCTCGGTGCGCGAGTGCGGCCGTCTCGGCGGCCACGATCGCCACCGGCTCACCGTGGTAGCGGACGCGATCCGCCGCGAGCACGGGCTGGTCGGCGATCTCGAGCCCGTAGGTCGGCCGTCCCGGGACATCCTGGTGGGTGAGGGCACAGCGGACGCCCGGTATGCGCAGCGCCGGGGCCACGTCAAGTGAGCGAATTCGCGCTGACGCGTGAGGGCTCCGAAGGGTCGCGCCGAACAACGCCCCGTCCCTGTGCAGGTCCGAGGCGAAGGCGAACTCGCCGGCCACCTTGGGCACTCCGTCACGGTGAGGACGCGCGGCGCCCACCTTGTCGTCGACCTGCCGGGTCTCGGTCGTCACGCTCACGACTCGGCTCGCTCGGCGGCAACATCGAGTACCGCGTTGACGATGGCCTCGTAGCCGGTGCAGCGGCAGAGGTTTCCGCTCAGGGCGGTGCGAACGTCGCCCTCTGTCGGATGCGGCGTGTGGTCGAGCAGGTAGTGGGCGGCCAGCACGATCCCGGGCGTGCAGAAGCCGCACTGCACGGCCCCGCGGTCGACCAGCGCCTGCTGCACATCCGTGAGGCCGTCCGAGCTGGACAGCGCCTCGATCGTCTCCACCGACCTGCCGTCCGCCTGTGCGGCGTGAACCAGACACGAGCAGACGAGCTGGTTCTCGAGCAGGACCGTGCAGGAGCCGCACTCGCCCTGGCGGCAGGCGTCCTTGCTCCCGACGTGTCCCAGGTAGTCGCGCAGCAGGTCGAGCAGGGAGGCGTTGGGATCCACCTCGTCGGCCTTCAGCGTGCGTCCGTTCAAGGTCAGCGTGATGTTCATTGGGCGCCGAGCAGCCGCTGGGCGAGGCGGCGGACGAGTGTCGCGGTCGCGTGCGCGCGGTAGGCGGCGGTCGACCGGTGGTCGTCGATCGGCGCGATGTCGGCGCGTGCCGCGTGCTCGAGCTCGTCCAGTGGCGGCTGGGTTGGAACAGCGGCTGCCGCGGCGAGCTGCTCGAGGATGGCCTCGGCCTGGGGGAGTCGGCAGGCGGTCGGCGCGACGGCGCCCGCGGCGATGCGCCCCGCGCCCGTGTCGCTGTTGACGGCGACCGCGACGGAGCAGGTCGCGATGACCATGGCGTTGCGGGTCCCAACCTTCGCGAAGCGGCTTGGCCATGCGGCGCGAGGCAGGCGAACGGCCACGATCAGTTCGTCGGGGAGGAGCGAGGTCTGCCCCGGCGAGACCAGCAGGTCACCTATCGGCATCCTGCGGACGCCGCTCGGCCCGGCCACCTCGACCTCGGCGTCGTGCACCAGCAGCGCCGGGAGACTGTCCCCGGCCGGGCTCGCGGTCGCGAGGTTGCCTCCGAGGGTTGCCCGCGCGCGGATCTGCGGCGAGCCCACTGTGACGACCGCTCCGGCGAGAGCCGCGACATCGGGGAGACGCGCGGCGATGTCGGCCATCGGGTGCGCGGCGCCGATGCGAATCCAGCGGTCGTCCCGCTCGATGCCCTGCAACTCTGGCACGGCGGTGAGATCGAGCACCCCGGCGAGCTCGGTCCGGCCGAAGTTCACTTCGACCATGAGGTCGGTGCCGCCGGCGATCGGCGTCAGCTCGGGTCGACGCGCGCGAACCTCAACGGCCTCGCTCAGCGTAGTCGGTCGTATGGCGGTCACGTCGGCGAATCCAGGTACACGGTTCGGGTTTCCCGCAGCCACTCACGGCGTGCCCCAAAGGGTACGTGCAGCTCCGCTCCGACCGTCTGCGCGTGGGTCGGAGGGCGCGTGGTCAGGGGTTGTAGATCGGCCCGCCGCGTTCCAGGTATGCCCGCATCACCTCGGCTGCCTCCTCGCGGCGCACGCCGTGGACCACCTCCAGGCCTTCCCGCTCGAGGTAGCGGTACGACTCCGCGAAGACGGGTCCTTCGTCGAATCCGAGCGCTTGGGCGTCCGCACGTGTGGCCCCGCATACCAGGCGAGCGACCCCACTCCAGTGGATGGCGCCGAGGCACATGGCACACGGTGCGCACGAGGAGTAGAGCTCGCGCGCCTGGCCGGCGAGCGAGAAGCTCCCCACCCGCTGCTCGGCGCCCATCACCGCGATCGCCTCGGCGTGGAGCATGGAGTTCCCCAGCGGCACGACGCGGTTGACGCCGACGCCGAGGAGCCTCCCGTCTGCGGTGTCCACCACGATCGCCCCAAAGGGCCCACCCGTGTCGGCCTCGACGTTGAGGGCGGCGAGCTCGATCGCGAGCCCCATGCGTTCCTCGGCGCTCGTCAACGCCCGGTCCCAATCCACCAAGTCTGCAACCCAGTCTGGAAGGAGGCTCGAGTCAAGCGCAGTCACGGCTTCACCTCAGATCTGCTCGTAGCGCAGCGTCATCAGCGCCGTGCCCGCACGCAGCAGGACGATGCCGAGGACGCGGGTCCAATTGACCACGCCGCCCGCAACCGAGCTCACGCACGGAAACCGTGCTGATCGTGACAATCGCGGCCATCCCGCCGACGCCAGACAACGGAGTGCACCGTACAGGCCGACGCGGCGCGACATAGGTCGATCGCGATCCCACGTTTCGAGGCTTTCGGCTGCTCACGCCGCCACGACTGCCGCCGTTCGCGGGCCCAGGCCACTCATAAACGCGAGATCGTCCTCCGGAACGACTCAACGCGGTCTATGTCACCGGGTCCCCGTTCGGTCCCCAAACCGCCGCACATCGACGCCAACTCCTGGACACGACGCCGGCCGCGTCCGTGCGAAAGGTGCCGCTTGGCGGGCACGTTCTGCGTACACGTCTCCCCACGCCCTGCTTGCCATGCAGAAGGTCGTGGGTTCGAATCCCAGCGGGGGAGTTCCACGTCAAGGTCTGCAACTCGGCAACGGCCCTCGCGTCTTAGGCCGGGTCTCACTGTGAGTCAAGGCGTTTACCTAAGCGCTGGCGCTCGCTCGGTGTGGTTCTCACCCAAGGCGGATCGCGCCCACACGGCGAGCGCCACGGTGCTGATCCCTGCGCGGAGCAGGCAGACACCGGGGCGGGCGCGAGCAGATCTGGAGGGCATTCGGGGATGGTCCTGGCTCCAAGCCGCCCCCACATCGACCGATCGGCTGCGCCCCGCTCATCGGGTCGGATGATTCGTGGCGACGGGCTGCCGCGCGGATCGCCGATCAGTTCGAGCCGTTTGTGCGGCGGCGTTGCTTGAGGCGGTGGCCCACCTCGACGATGGCGTCGACGGCCGGCAGGAGCTCGCGGCCGAGCTCGGTGAGCTCGTACTCGACCGTGGGAGGGGAGGTGGGCATCACGCGGCGGTCGACGATGCCGTCCACCTCCAGCCGCTGGAGGCGCTGGGAGAGCACCTTCGCCGAGATGCCCGCGACGTCGCCGCGCAGCTCGTTGAACCGTCTGGGTCCCTCTCGCAGGTACCAGATGACGTTCGGCGTCCAGGCACCGCCGAGAAACGACATGCACTCGGTCAACGGGCACTCGTTGGGCGGAGGCTGCGACGCGGCTCGGCCGGTATGTCACCGAAGCGGCCATGGGTTTCACTAAGTTACCAAATGCCTACTGGCAGTTGCTTGCCTATCACCAGCTAGTTACCTAAGGTGACCGGCAATGGCAACCTTACGTCCTTCATTCTCTGGTTGGCCGGACACTCGTGTAAGCCGCCTTCTCGCTCTCGACCGGCCGATCGTCCAGGGACCGTTCGGCGGTGGCCTGTCGAGTGTGGCGTTGACCGCCGCGGTCGCCGACGCAGGCGGTCTCGGCTCGTTCGGCGTCCACCACCTCGATCCCGCCAAGATTCGCGAGATCGGCGGTGAGCTTCACGCGGCGACCCGGCGGTCATTTGCGCTGAACCTCTGGGTCTCGAATCACGACCTGCCCGAATCCGAAATGACCCGCGAGCGCTACCACGCGGCGGTCCGGCGACTCGCGCCGCTCTACGAACACGTGGGTGTGGCCGCACCTCCCCAACCCGAGCGCTTCGCCGCGCGGTTCGAGGACCAGGCCTCTGCGATCCTCGACGTACGGCCGTCGGCTTTCAGCTTCGTCTTCGGCGTGCCCGATGAGCGCGTGCTCGCCGCCTTCAGGGAAGGCGGAGTGGTCACCCTCGGGACCGCCACGACCCCCGACGAAGCCGTGGCGCTCGACGAAGCGGGCATCGACGTCATCGTCGCGTCGGGTGCCGAAGCGGGCGGGCATCGCGGAGCCTTCCTCGCTCCCGCGGAGGACTCGCTCTTCGGAACGTTGCCTCTTGTCCGGATCGCCGTCGAGGAGGTACGCGCGCCCGTGATCGCAGCGGGCGGCATCGCCGACGCCGACGGGATCATCGCCGCGCTCGCACTGGGTGCAGAGGGAGTACAGATCGGCACGGCCTTCCTCGCCACCGACGAGTCGGGCACCACCGCAGAGCACAAGGCTGCTCTACTCGACGGCGGCGCGCGCCGGACGACACTCACCCGCGCCTTCACCGGTCGCCTCGCACGAGGCATCCCGAACGAGCTCGTGAATCGGCTGACCGCCCACGGGGCGATCGAGTCCTATCCCTACCAGAGCTATCTCCTTGCGCCCGTCCTCGCGGCCGCGCGTGCCCAAGGTCGCACCGACATCGTCGCGATGTGGTCCGGGCAGGCCACGCCGCTGCTCGAGCACCGCAGCGCAGCCACGCTCTACGCCGCCCTGACCGAGGGCACGGATCACGTTCTCACCGCCAACTCGGAAACCAAAGAAGGAGCCAGCCGATGACCACCGCCGCCGTTCACCCCTTCACCGAATCCTCCACCGCCGATCCCGACCACTCGTCGGTCCAGGTGCAACTGCGCCACATGGGCGTGGGGTCGTTCCGTACCGGCTTCGACGAGCTCGAGGCTCGACTCGAGACGGGCTCGGGTGGACCTCGCCTGAGCGGCCGGGTACGGGTCGAGTCGATTGGCATCAGGCGGCCGGCGGAGTTCCGCGCCCACATCGTCGAAGGGGAGGACTTCTTCGACGCACGGGACCACCCCGAGATCACGTTCGAGTCGCGACGACTCCAGTTCTCGGAGGACGGCACCGTTGCCCTCGAGGGCCTCCTGACGATGCGCGGGGTCGAGCGCCCGATCACAGCCACGGGCACCTACCTCGGCCCGGTCGAGGACATCTACGGCGATCGGCGGGCCGCCCTGGACCTCCGGGCCGAGATCGACCGCCGCGACTGGGGCATGACCTTCCAGGCCCAGCTTCCCCGCGGCGGCGACGTGCTCTCGTGGACCATCGAGCTGTCGGCCCACCTCGAGCTCGTCGCGGACTGACGTGCTGATCCTCGGCATCTCGGGGAGCCTGCGAGCAGACTCGTTGAACACCGCACTGCTGCGCGCCGCCGCCGGCCACTTGCCGTCGGCGGCGCGCATGCCGCTTCACACCGATCTCGCGCTCGTGCCCCCCTATTCCGAAGACCACGACGTCGAGCCAGCCCCAGCGCCGGTCGCGCGCCTGCGCTCCCGCATCGAGACCGCCGACGCACTGCTCATCGCCACCCCCGAGTACAACGGCTCGATTCCCGGGCAGCTCAAGAACGCGCTCGACTGGGCCTCGCGCCCCTACCCCGACAACGCGCTGCGCCAGAAGCCCGTCGCCGTGATCGGCGCGAGCACCGGCCTGTTTGGAGCCATCTGGGCGCAAGCCGACCTGAAGAAGGTGCTTGCCACCGCCGGCGCGCACGTCCTCGACGACGAGCTCCCCATCGGCACCGCCGACGACGCCTTCCACGACGACGACACGCTCGCCGATCCGGAGCTAAGCGCGCGCCTCAAGCAGATCGTCCACAACCTGATGCACGACGCCGCTCGGCGCGGGCTGTTCCTGGGCCCGCTCGCGACACACGGGCGACAGCAGCCAGCGCAGTAGCGCACAGCCGCAAACCAGGACTACGAAGATCGAGCGCGCAACCACTCGACGATGCCACCAATCACGCGCGCTCGACAGCCCCGCCAGCTCGCCGAGCAAGCCCCCGTCCACGCGACTCCCGGCGCAGCCGGCCGATGCCGAGGTTGCACGGCAAACGGATTCAGCCAGCCATGATCGTTGCGGCGAGTGCGATCTGATGGTCCTTCGTCCAGGGTGGTCCCAGCGTTGCGCGAGGCCCCTGCAGGACCTCGTCAGCCAGCTCAGCCAGCATGCTGGCCGCTTGACCTACCACCGACTTCGCGTCATAGAAGTGGACTTCCCAGCCACGAGCGCGCGCGAGCTCCGAAAGCTCCTGGCGATACATGATCGCGTCGGCCCGGGCCTCATAGGGTGCGCGACGTTGGATGGCGATCTCGTCGGGGAAGGCAAGTGGCAAGGCTCGGAGCGAGATCGTGCGGACCGGCACGGGGAGCGCAGTCTCGATCTCGTCGAGGGCAGCTGAGGTTGCTCGAACGGCGGACGCTCGCACCTTCGCGACCAGCGCAGCCGTAGCAGCGACATCGAGACGCCGGCTCTCATAGTGAATCGGTGCCGACGTCAGGCCGGGCTCGATCAGCTCGATCCGCCGGCGATCCACAACCTCGTGGTCCGCCGACGCTGTCACCGCAATCGCCCAGCCGAGATGATCCGCAATGCCCAGACGCATTTCGCCAGTCATCATTGATCCACACACCTATCACCCCGCCGTACGCGTCTGGGGACGGCACCTCCAACCGTGCGTACTTGATGGACGCGACTCCGCTACAGCAACTCTCCTTGCAGATCGATGTTGCAGGCGGTGAGCTACGCCGCAGTGGGCGGCCCGAACCAGGTGGCCAGCGCGTCAGGAAGCCCAAGGTGGGTGCCGTCTCCTACCCAGGCGACGTAGCCGTCTGGGCGGATCAGCACGGCGGTGGGGGCGCTGACCACGCCGAGTACGGGGAGCTCCCACTCCCCTGTGTAGCTCGCGTCGATCAGCTGGACCCGGTCAGCCCATGGAGTGATGTCAAAGTCACCGGGCTCACCGAGGTTGAGCAGCAGCGGGCGGGCGTCGTGCAGCAGCTCGAAGACTCGGAGCGGACGGTCGGCGGTGACCAGGTCGAGATCGGGCATGCGGCGTCCGAGCAGCGGATGTCCCTCGCCGAGGTCGTAGTGGATGTCCAGCCCCGAGGTGATCCCGGCGAGCCGCTTGCGAGGCTCGTCCATGCTCGCCAGCTCCGACACCACATCGACCACTGCCTGAATGCGATCGTCGCGGCGCTGGAGCGCCCCCTGAGCCATCGTGTGCTTAAGCGCGCGGGCGGCGACCGGGTGACGCTCGGCGTGATACGTATCCAGGAGGCTCTCCGGGGCGGTCCCGCTCACCACCTGAGCCAGCTTCCAGCCCAGATTCACCGCATCCTGCACGCCGAGGCTGAGGCCCTGCCCACCCACCGGGTAGTGCACGTGCGCCGCATCGCCTGCCAGCAGCACTCGTCTGTCGCGGTAGGCCGCGGCTTGCCGTGTCATGTCGGTGAACCTGGAGATCCAGGTGGGGTTGTGGATCCCGAAGTCGGTGCCGTACACGGCGATGAGCGCTTCGCTTAGATCGCGCAGGGTGGGCTCGCTGCCAGGCCCGAGCTGCTGCTCGGTCGTTACGACTCGGACCGTCCTCCCGTCCTCCATCCTGTGCAGGCCGTGGGCGCCCGCGGCGTCGAAGCGGATGCCCTGCGGCGGCTCCTCGGTCACCTCGACCTCGGCGATCAGGTTGCTCTTCGTCGGATCCCACCCCGGGAACTCGAGACCGGCTGCTTTCCGGATCACGCTGCGTCCTCCATCGCACCCGACGAGATACCGCGCCCGCATCCACTCGCCGTCGGACAGCTCGACGTCGATCCTGGTGTCGTCCTGCGCGAAGCCCGTCACCTCACGGTCGTAATAGACGTGCACCGGCAGCTCGGCGATCCAGGCGGCCATGATCCGCTCGATCTGGTTCTGAAAGATCCCGAGCGAGTACGGATGCCGTGTCGGGAAGTCGCTCATGTCCAACACAGTCGCGCCGAACGTCGCGACCTGAGCCACCTGACCCTCCGCGAGGAACCGGTCGGCGACGCCACGCTGATCCAGCACCTCGATCGTGCGCGAGTGAAAGCCGCCGGCCCGTGAGCCGACGAGCACGTGATCGGGACGCCGCTCGACGACCGCCACGTCCACCTTCGCCAACGCCAACTCTGCCGCCAGCATCATCCCCGCGGGACCGCCTCCGGCGATGACCACCGCATGCTCGGTCATCGCCACACTCCCGTCGGATTCGTCGAGAAAGACACGCGCATTTCGCTCCTCCATTTTCCGTGAGTTCTGGCTTGCGGCGGGCGATTATGCGGCACGACCCAGGGCTTCATGAAGGCCCCGTCTGCGGTATAGATTGGAAGTGGCGAGAAGCGGGTAAGCGCTGGCCGCGCTGGGCAGCGTTCCCTACCGCCGCCCTGTTTGGACCGACAGCCGCCCGCCTGCGAGTCAGCGCGCCGAACGGCCGGCTAGGTGTAGTTCCTGACCACGTTGTTCATCCGGGCCTCCTTGGAGGCTGGGGGTGTCGAAGCCACCAGTCCCCCCAAGGAGGACACCGGATGAAGCTGCACGCTAATGCGCCGTTCGGCCCGAAGGGCAGGCTGACGTTGGTGAGGCGGGTTGTTGATGAGGGTTGGTCGCTCGCGCAGGCGGCCGAGGCCGCCGGAGTGAGCGAGCGCTGTTGCGCGAAGTGGGTGGGGCGTTATCGCCGCGAGGGCGAGGCGGGGCTGTGGGATCGTTCCTCGGCTCCGCTCAGGGTGCCCCACCGCACGCCGGAGGACCGTGTCGAGGCGATCGCGGCGTTGCGCAGGCTGCGGATGACCGGCGCCGAGATCGCGGAGGTGCTGGCGATGCCGCTCTCGACGGTGTCGGCGATTCTCGGCCGGATTGGGCTGGGCAAGCGCTCGCGGCTCGAGCCGCCGGAGCCGCCCAACCGCTATGAGCGCTCTGTGCCCGGCGAGCTGGTGCACGTCGACGTCAAGAAGCTTGCCCGCTTTCACCGCCCGGGCCACCGGCTGCTCGGCCGCGGCCCGGGCCGCTACGACGAGCGTGGGGTCGGCTACGACTACGTGCACGTCTGTGTCGACGACTACAGCCGCCTGGCCTACGTCGAGGTGCTGCCCAATGAGCGGGCCACGACGGCGATCGCGTTCCTGCGACGGGCGCTCAGCTGGTTTGCCCAGCGCGGCGTGCAAGTCCAGGCGGTGATGAGCGATAACGGCTCCGCCTACCGCTCAAGGCTGCACAAGGTCGCCTGCGTCGCGCTCGGGATCCGCCACCTACGCACACGCCCGCGCCGGCCCCAGACCAACGGCAAAGCCGAGCGCTTCATCCAAACCCTGCTTGGCGGCTGGGCCTACGGCGCCATCTACCGCAACAGCCGCGAACGCAACCAAGCCCTCTCCGGCTGGCTCACCCACTACAACTACACCCGAAGACACGGCAGCCTCGGCCACAAGCCACCCAGCTCACGGCTGAACAACCTGGCTAGGAACTACAGCTAGGCGGCGCGGCAGCGCCACGGGTGAGAACGCGTTGGCGGTCGCGGCGGCGAACGCGCGAGGTTCGAGCTTGCCGAGCAGGCGGCGCAGCTCGTCGCGCTCGGATCGATCCATACGGCGGCCGCGGCGCACGAGCTCGCTCAGGCGGCGCCGGTCACTTGCGTCGAGGCGCTGTAGGTGGCGCCACGCCAGCAGCGCGATCTGCGCCACAACCAGCAGCTTGAAGAAGGGCATCCGTCCCAGCAATCGAAACATTGGCACCTGTTACCCGGGCAGCACGTTGCGACTCCCGCCACCGCGCCCGGTGGAGACCGACCGCGCGAGGCGGGCCGCGGCCAGGGTCGCCGAATCTGCTCTCAGTGCTGACCTACGATGCGCCCGTGCGAAAAGCGATCCTCGTTGGGGCGGCTGCGCTCGGACTCCTGTGCGGGTGCTCCGATGACAGCGAGCCAGAGCGCGGGAGCACGCAGCTGCGGCCGCAGAGATGCGAGCTGGTGACGCGCGAGCAGCAGGTCTTCGTGCGTCTCACGGGCGAGCGCGCTCGCGAGCTGTGCACGGCCTGGTCGCAACCGGGTGTTCCGGGCGGCTGGACGGAGCCGACGGAGCCGACGGAGCCGGACCGGGACTTCGAACGCGTGTGCGTCCTTTACCGCGGCCGGTCCGCCGCCGGGCTCTACGCGGCTGACTCGATCTCGAGCGTCGCGCAGGCCCAGGGACTGTGCGCCGGGCTGCTCGATCGCGGCTGGGACGAGCTGGGACGTCCCGACCCGGCGCTCACCAAGGAGTACGCGCCCCCGAGCCCGCAGGTGCCGGTGCGTTGCGCGGAGGGACGGTGCGTCCAGCGGGGCAGGCGGGTGAGCCGCCCTCGCAGCGGGTCCGAGTGTGCCGGCGGACGCTGGACCTTCGCGCTCAGCCGCGATCAGAACGTCGGTGTCTACCGCTGCCGGTGAGGCGGGCGGCTACTACTTCCGCAGCAGAGCACAGACGGCGGCGGCCTGCACTCTCCTGAGGCCGCCGAGCAGCGCATCCTCTGGCACCGGGATGTTGGGCGAGCGGCCCACGTCGTGCGAGCTCGAACTCATCGCCGACGCGCTGGAAAACGAGGCCGACGCGCTAAGGCTGGCGGGCGACCGACCGGGCGGGTTCGTGGCGTTGAGTCTGGTCACACTGTTCAGGACGGACGAGAACTCGCGGCGAGCGCTCGCCTTCGAGCAGACGGCCGCTCTACATATCCGGGATGCTCCGTCGAGCGGGCTGCGTGAGCCGATCGCAAGCTTGGTCAACACTTCGTGCAGGCGACGCGACCGCCCACTAGCCGAGCGTGCCATTCTGCGGGAAGATGCGCAAGCTAGGAGTGAACGGAGTGGACGAGCCTTGAGCGAGACCAACAAGCCTGGCGCCACCGAGCTCAAGGAGCTGATGGGGCGGGTGCTCGAGTCGGACGCCTCCGAGGCGTTCGGCCGGTTCATGGTGCGACAGATCGCTCTCAGTGACATGGCACCTGCCGCGGATGACGCCGTGCTCGATGGCATCGAAGAATCGCCCGACGGAGGGGCTGCGATGGCGGAGGCCCACCTGCTCGGCCTGCCGGATCGCGACCGCGAGGAGCTCCTAGAGCGGGCCGCCACAGAGACCGGCCGTCGACTGCACGCCGCCGCATCCGCGCTACTCGCAGCTGTCGGGGCCGCGCGGCTGCCCGTCGACGTTACCCCGGAGATGGTGGCTGTGGCGGCGATAACGGAGCTCGGCGACTCGATCCCGCGCGACGCAAAGCGGTCCTGAGCCGAAGGATCCGGGTAGCGACGACGCGGACTGCGAATGCCGGAGAACACGGAATGCGTGGGCGTCGCCGACATGTCGTCGCGATGCGCATTGCGGCATGCCGCGTTGAGTGCGCGTAGTCGCGGTCCGTCGCCGCGCTCGTCTGCTGCTTCACGCGGACGCGAGCTACGTTTCAACAAGACCCTCTTGAAAGGAGCCCCCTGTGGGTATTCAGCAGAAGATCGGTCCGTCGGACGGCGAGCACGTGCGATTCGGGAGGGCGTTGGGCACCCGGCGCATCCTTCCCGCGACCGCGACCGGGGGGTCTTTCGGACTCGTGGAGCACGACCTCCCGGCAGGGCAGCTCGGCTCGCCGGTACATACTCATGAGCGCGAGGACGAATATTCCTACGTACTCAGTGGCAGGCTGACCGCACAGGTCGGCGACGACGTGCTCGACGCCGGCCCCGGCGAGCTGGTCGTCAAGCCACGCGGCATTCCCCACGCGTTCTGGAATAACGGTTCCGAGCCTGTCCGGTTCCTCGAGCTGATCTCCCCGGGAGGCTTCGAGGAGTACTTCTTCGAGCTTGCCGCGCCGTTCAACGCCCGCGACGAGCAGGCGATGGGCGCGGTCCGGGACCGCTACCGGCTGGCGATAAGGCCTGAGACGATCCCGGACCTGCTCGAGCGGAACGGGCTGCAGCCCCCGTTCGGCTGAGATCTCACCCTTGGTCAGGTCACGCCGGCGGGCCGTCGGGGACCGCACCGAGTTGCTGCATCATCGCCATCAGGTCAAAGACGCCCCAGTGCTCGCGCGCGAGACCGTCATCGCCGAACCGGATGATGTCGATGAACTGCACATCGACCGTCTTCGCGGTCGGGGGCATGCCCATGAGCTCACCCTCATGCGTTCCGGTCATCCGCGCCCGCGCGACAACCTTGTCGCCGTCGACCAGGACGTCCTCGGGGTCCATGCGCATGTCCGGGAACGCCGCCCGCTGGATCCGGAAGAACTCCAGGACGCCCTCCTTCGTCGGCGCGAGGCCCGCCGTCTGCTCGTGCTCGACGAAATCATCGGCCAGCATGTCCCCGAACCCATCGATGTCGCCGTCGCTCAGCAGGCCATAGCAGCGCCGAACCGTCGCCGCGTGATCCATGATCCCCCCCTCTTGTCGGTCGTATCGGGAGACCCTCCCCGAAACCCCACCGGGCGGCAAACCGGCGAGCACACCAGCGCCTGCGACCCACAAACAAATCGCCCCTTGCTTCTCGTCCAACCCAGGCGTGTGGGCACGTCTGCCGCCGACGCCTCCTTCCACGCGCAAGCGGGAGTGCGACACATTGATCTGCGATGACTCCTGGGAGCCGCGGCTCTAAGCCGCTGGACTGCGGACGACCAATAGAGCCCGTTAATAGCGCCGCGAGCTCGGGGATAACCTGCTCGCCGACGATCCGAACCTGCTCAGCGGGCATGGGAAGGAGCTAGCCCAGGCGCCCGCTCGTCGCGTAAGAGCGGGGCGTACGGCGAGGCCGCAGGATGCCGCCCGCTTCCTCGCTGGGTGCGGACATCGCGGCCTGCCCTAACCCGCAGACCGAGTTCGCTAGCCGGCGAGGCTGTTGGCCGTGATGGCGATGAAGAACAAGATCACGATCTCGCTGATGACCCACGAGTTCGCCTTCATCCAGTCGCGCGCCTTCGGCAGAAAGACCTGCGCTCGATGACCGAATGCGAGAATCAGGATCGACGGCAGCGCGAGGATCAGCAGCGTGAGCAGCACGAAGGGCAGGTAGTGCCACCACGGATCGCCGTGGTTTGACAGATAGGAGCCGACGGCCCACGAGGTGAGGATGTCGGTCGGGAACACTCCCAATAGCAGGAAGCCCAGTCTGAACGAGAACCTGGGCTGCGCGGCCTGCAGTTTGCCCATCCATTTCGGTGGCTCGGCCGTCTTGCGCGTGAGGAAGGCGTGCAGGGCGGCGGCGACGAGCAGCACGAGGACAACGATGTCGAGTGTGTCGTGAGAAGCGCCGGCGTTGAGGGCGCCGCGGCCGACAACGTAGGCAAGCGTCACGATCGCGGTGATGGAGAGGGCTGCACCGGCGACGTACGCGGCCGAGTTGCGGCGCCAGTTCTCGCTCGTCGCAAGGAAGATCGCGCTGAGGATCTGCGGACCGGCGATCATCACGAACGCCATAGGGAGGACCTTGACGATGTTCACGATCAACCCACCTTCCCAGGTAAATCGCTTTCGCCTTGGGGGACCTTAGAGCTAGGCCGTGAGCCCAGGGTGCTCTCGAGATGACCCTTCGGCCCGATACGCCGAACGAGGGGTCGACAGGTGCGCGCGCCTCCCTGCAGGTCGAAGGCGAATCGCGCTGGCCAATGGCCGGCGCTGTCGTCGCGTCGATCGCGCTCACTGTGCTCTTGCCGGACGCCGTGCGGGCCGGCCCGAACTGGGCGCTCCCCCTCATCGAAGCACTGCTGCTCGTCGCCGTGATCGCGGGCGATCCGGGCAAGATCGACCGTCGCTCGACTACGTTGCGGATGCTCTCCATTTGCTCTTGTGGTCGTGCTCGTCTTTTGGCGCGCTGTGGGCGACCGCGCAGCTGATCGACGATCTGATCCACGGCGGCGCGACGACGAACTCGGCAAGCGATCTCCTCGAGGCCGGCTCCGTAGTGTGGATGTCGAACATCGTCGCGTTCGCACTGCTCTATTGGGAACTCGACGGAGGCGGCGCGGCTGCGTCAACCCGCCCACGCTTGGGAGGACCTGCGAGCGCGGTCGCGAGCAGTACCGGGACGCTCGCTTCGGCAGGCAGTGCGGCAGCAGGCGATCAACACCGGGCCGCTCCTCCATGTTCGTCCATTCCGACAGTGAGCGAGCCGGAGACGCGGGGGCGTGGAGTGCTGGGTCCGTCCAGGAAGCAGCCATTGCAAGCGTCCGAAACAGGCTATGTCCGAGCTTGCCCATTTGGCAGGCCGACGCGGGCCGACGCCCTGGCACTCCGGCACGAGCGAATGCATTCCAAATGCGGAGCGGCCGGGACTCGCCAGGCCCGCTCCAGACCCTCGCTCGCCCTCAGCAGTACACGTCAGCAGGGTCGGTCTCCAGGAACGGGTGCGGTCCGCGGACCACTAGGCCGTCTTCTAGGAACCGAACCCAGCCCGCATCGCGGATGACCGTCCCTTGTCCCTTGCGGTAGAGGCGGATGGCGAGGCCGCCGGTTGTGAGCGTGCCGTCGGGAGCGATCCTGTCGGTGAAGGCGTTCCGCTCGCTTGCAATGCGCGGATCGTCAGGGACGAACTCAGCGTTGACATGGACCGTCTGGGAGCCGTCGGGGAACGTCTTGGTGGTTGTGCGTTGCGTCAAGGTGGTGTTGGTCGCGACACCGCAGACATCGAGGATGAAGTCGTCGAAGAAGGTCTCGTTGATCACTTCGCGCTCGACGGTCGGCTTTCCGCCGGATGCTCCCGCCGTCGCCGGTACAGTTGCGATTACGGCCAGCGCGGCTATCACAACGGCCGGCCCGGCGAGCTTGCGCTTCATCAGTCTCACGTGATCCCCTTGGGGCGACGTTCTCTAGGCGCCCCCCAAAACCGGTAGCCCGGGGGGAGCGGAGTCGAAGCCACCCTAT
The DNA here is from genome assembly GCA_963813495.1 of uncultured Thermoleophilaceae bacterium. Taxonomy (GTDB): domain Bacteria; phylum Actinomycetota; class Thermoleophilia; order Solirubrobacterales; family Thermoleophilaceae; genus JACVRW01. Next base: position 129,669 of record CAWEZC010000008.1, on the reverse strand, counting down.
GCGCCGGCCGCGAAATTCGCCACCGCGCGGGAGTGCTACCGACGAAGCGGGAGACCACCGCTGCGCATCAAACGGGAGTCCCGTCTCCAACTAGCGAACGCAGCGCCACCGCGCAAACTGCTCCTTTCCATGCGGAGCGGGGGCGCGAAGATGCTCGCGTTTGGTCCGCAGTCAGTGCCCAGGGCTGGTAGCGTCGCGCAATGCGCGGTGTGCGACTCGCGGTCGCCACCTCGGTGGTCCTGCTGGGCGTGGCGACCCCGGCGGCCGCCGTCGATCCGCCGGAGCTCGAGAAGGCCTACACCGAGCACCTCGGCCAGCTGGTGACGGCGCCCGGGAGGGGCGGGGTCAACGAGTTGAACAATCGCGCCAATGGCACTCTCGGCATGCCCGGGACCGACCTCGGCGTGAGCTTCGAGAGTCGCGGGCGGCTGTACTTCCTCTTCGGCGACTCCTCGTTGGCGTTCAGCGGTCGGCCCTTGGTTGAGGGCGGCGGCACCCTGCTCGACGACTCGATTGCGGTGACCGACGCCCGCAGCGCCGACCGCTTTCAGATGCCGCGGCTTAGCTGGGCCGCCGGCGCCGACGGGTCGTTCGCCCCGCTGCGCGTGCCGGGCGCGAGCCACGGTAGCTTCGAGGTCCCAGTGGAGGGCATCCACGCCAACGGCAGGACCTACGTGTTCTTCGTGAGCGGCTGGCATTCGGGGAGCTACGACCATCAGGTTCTGGGCCATTTCGACGCCGACACGATGCAGACGGGCCGCTTCGTTCTCGACCAGGTGGTTGAGACGTCGCGCTTCCTGAATGTCAGCGCGGTCGAGTACCAGGGCTACGTCTACCTCTTCGGCGCCGGCAACCCGTACCGTCGGAGCGCGGTTCGGCTGGCCCGCTTCCGCGCGCATGCAATCGACCGTCGCGATCAGTGGCGCTACCTCGGCCAGCCACTCGGGGACGGCCGCTTGGCCTGGGTGCAGGGCGAGACCAACGCGCGCCCGATCGTCGAGGACGACCCGCCTTGCGTCGGCGAGCTGTCCGTGCGCCGCGATCCCAGGAGCGGCCTCTTCCTGATGGCCTACAACTGCAACAGCAACAACGGCGCCCGCCCGCGCGGGCACTACCTTCGCACGGCGCGCCGGCCCTGGGGACCCTGGAGCGAACCGATCGTGATTTTCGACGCCACGGCGGCCGACAGCGGCTATGACGTCACCCAGCACCGCTCGACCGGCGGCGGGTTGAACCCCGACGACGGCCTCGCCGAGCCCGACCACCTCCGCGGCCGCGACGTGTTCGGCGGCGAGTACGGGCCCTACCTGATCCCGCGCTTCTTTCGCTGGGAGCGCGAACGCCTCTCCGTCGTCTACGCCCACTCCAGCTGGAACCCATACAAGGTACATCTGATGCGGACCGTCCTCGTCCCGCGAGCGGGCACGGTCGGGCCGCCGGATCGCGGCGCCGGGCTGCCGCGCCCGACGATCCGCAACGGCAACTTCGACGACGGAATTAACGGCTGGGCGCGCCTGGGCACTCCGTTCCGCGTCGTGACGCTCGAGAACCGCCACTACGTCAGCAGCTACGTGCCCCTCGGTCCCGGCGAGCAGAACGGCGAAGACGTGCAGGGCGCGCTCTCCCAGGACTTCACGCTCGACAACCACTCCACCACGCTCTGCTTCCGCATTCACGGCGGCGGTGTCTTCACCCCGGGCGACTTCCAGACGCGCAACGTGGCCTCGGTGCGCCTGTACCACCACAACGAGATCGTCCGCGAGTCATTCGGGTGGAACAGCGACGCCTACCAGGACGTCCGCTGGAACATCCGAGAGTTCGCCGGAGAGCCGCTGCGGCTGATGATCGCCGACAACGCGACCGGCCCCTGGGGCTTCATCGACGCCACCAACTTCCACCTAGCGGTCGACAACTGCGCGCCCGCTCCGGTGTGAGGTCTGCGCAGTAGGGTGCTCGCATCACGCGCGACACGTCGGAGGAATGCCTTTCCGTGTGCAGGCGGCGCGCAGCGATCTGCACGACCGCGCGACGAGCATGTCACGACCCGTCAACCGGCTCTGTGATGTGCTCGGCGTCGCCGGGAGAGTAGATGAGAAGGCCGCGCAGCGGTTTCGTGATGTGCGCGGTGTGCTCGACGCCGCGCGGCACGAAGACGAACGTGCCCGGGCCGGCCACGACCTGGCGGTCCGGGAAGACGAATGTCAGCTCGCCGTCCCCGATGTAGAAACCCTCGTCGGTGTGCGGATGGATGTGCATCGGCGGGCCTTCGCCCGCCGGGGCCCGACCGACCATCACGCGGTATGCCCCTCCAGTCAGCTCGTTCCCGATCAGATCAGGCTCGCCCTCGTGATCGAAGATGAAGGTGGCCCCACAAATGCTCTGCATCGACCGAGCCTAACCGCCCGGCGCTCTTTAAAGCGACCGAGGCGCTCAGTGAGCGCTGAGAGCGAGGCCGCGACGCCAAGGTGCGCCACATGTAGGGTCGTCCGAACGAGACTGAGCCACAACGAAAGGGTGGGCTCATGGATCGATCACGAGTCAGCCGCAGCGAAGCCGCCTTCATCATTGGAGTGCCGCTCGCCTGGGCTGTCCTGCTCCTCTTTCATCCAAAAGGCGAGGCTGACGAGATCTACCTGAGTCTCCAGGATCAGGTGACCGCCGCGCTTGTGGTGCACATCGGGATGATGATCTTCATCCCCCTGATGGCCGCGGCGATCTACCTGCTCCTTCGCGGGGTCGAGGGGACCGCGGCACGCGTGAGCCGGATCGCGCTCGTCCCCTTCGTCGTCTTCTTCAGTGCTTGGGAGACGTTGCAGGGCACTGCCAACGGCATCCTCGCGAGCGAACTGAACGGGAGGCCTGAAGAGGAGCGAGCGTCCGGGGCGGAGTTGATCCAGGATTTCGCGGAGAATCCGTTGGTCCGCGATCTGGGTGTATTCGCGAGCCTGGGTAGCCTCGCGATCCTGATCTCCATGATCGCGGCCGGGGTCGCCTTGCGCCGCCACGCCGGCGCACCGCTGTCGGTGCCGATCTTGCTCGGTGTTTTCGGACTGATGATCGGCGGCCATCCTCCGCCGTTTGGTCCCATCGCGCTGGCCTGCTTCATCGCGGCAGTGCTCGTCTTCTGGCGAAGCCAGCAGGCGGCCTCGGCACCGGCTCGGCCGGGACAGCCCCGCTCCGCATAAGGGACCGCTTCCGGCTCCACCGGGTCAAGCATCGTGCCGGCAACTCGGCCGCCGGATCGGCGAAGCTCCCGCTGTTCATCCCGAGCGGGCGTCTGGCGTGACCGTCGCGATTCGCCCCGCTTCCCAGTACGACGAGCGGACGTCTCCGACTGGTGCACCCGGTCGCAACTACCCACGGTTTCGGCGGCCCCCCGCCGCACTGGGGGCACCCGGCGCACGTCCAGGTGCACCACGGCACGCCGGCTCACCCGTGCATCACGAACCACACCCGGCGCACTGCCGATCCCGGCCGGGAGTGGTGGCCGCGCACTAGTGTGTCGCGGGGTGGCGGATGAAGCGCCGCATCAACGGGAACGGATCCGGGTAGCCGAGGTAGCGGCGGCGCTCTGCCTGGCCACCGACCTCGGCACTGGCTTGCCGTTCGAACACGGATTGCACAGCACGCTGACCGCGATGCGGCTCGGGCAGCGCCTCGGGGTGGACCGAGAAACAGCGACGCAGACGTACTACGCGTGCCTGCTGACCTACTCAGGCTGCACCGCCGACGCCGAGATCACTGCGCAGACCTTCGGCGGCTCGAGGGTGACCCACTACGCCCCGGTCATGTTCGGCTCGGAGCGCGAGCAGCTGGCGGGGATCGTCCGGGCACTGCCGACGCCCGGAACTCCGGCGCCCGTACGCGCGATCCAGATCGCGCGCCGGCTGCCGAAGGCGGCGAGGGAGCGTGACCCCCACCTGGCCGCGATCTGCGAGGTGGCGCAGATGCTGTCCAAGCGGCTTGGGCTTCCGAAGCCGGTCGGGGATCTGTTCGTCCATCTCACCGAGCGCTGGGACGGCAAGGGATATCTGCGTCGTGCCAGGGGGGAGGAGATCCCGCTTGCGCTCCGGATCACGCAGGTCGCCCGCGACGCCACCTTGCAGCGCATGTTGGGCGGGGACGAGCTCGCCGTCCGAATCGTCCGCGAGCGGGCGGGCCATGCCTTCGATCCCGAGGTCGCCAACTGCCTCGCCAACGGTGCCGAGGAGATCTTCGCGGCCGTTCAGGAAGCGCCCGCCTGGGACGAGACGCTGGCTCGCGAGCCGCAACCCGCGCTGACGCTGGAGGGCGAGGCGATCGACCGCGCTTTGGCGGCGATCGGTGACTTCGCCGACCTGGTCTCGCCCTACCTGGCCGGGCACTCAGCCGGCGTCGCGGAGCTGGCGAGCGCGGCGGCGGACCGTTGCCGGGTCGATGCGGCGGGCGCCACAACGATCCGGCGCGCGGCACTCGTCCACGACCTCGGACGGGTCGCGGTCCACCCCGGGATCTGGCAGAAGCCGGGCCCGCTGACGCCCGACGAGTGGGAGCAGGTGCGGCTGCATCCGTATCACACCGAGCGCGTCCTCTCCCGCTCGCCGTTCCTCTCAGCGCTCGCGCCGGTTGCGGGAGCCCACCACGAGCGGCTTGACGGCTCGGGTTACCACCGCGGATCGGTCGGAGCGGAGCTCGGGCTTCCCGCCCGGTTGCTTGCCGCGGCCGATGTCTACCACGCGATGACCGAGCCGCGACCGCACCGCGACCCGGTGGCGCCCGAGCGGGCCGCCGAGGAACTGGGCCGGAACGCGAGCGCCGGAGGGCTTGACGCCGACGCCGTCGCTGCGGTGGTCGAGGCGGCGGGCCAGCGGGTGCCGCGACTCGAGCGGCCGGCCGGTCTTACTGAGCGCGAGGTCGAGGTCGTCGCCATGCTCGCGCGCGGCCGGCAGACCAAGCAGGTCGCCCGCACGTTGGGGATCTCCATCAAGACGGCGGACCGCCATATCCAGAACGCCTATCGCAAGATCGGCGTCTCGACGCGTGCGGGGGCGACCCTGTTCGCGATGGAGCAGGGTCTGGTCGCATGGGGAGAACTCCCGATTGTTCGCCCGACCGCGCGCTCGTAGCCTCCGCACCACACCTTGAAGACCCCGCCGTCGCGTACCGGGGCGAAGGAGGCAGAGATGAGCGCGAGCACGATGGAGGAGCAGCGGCGGCAGACCTACGAGATCGCGGAGGCGATCGCGCCCACGTGGGAGGCGCGTCGGGCCTATCTGGAGGGTGTCTCGACGCCCGTTCGGCAGTGGCTACTGACCGCGCTCGCTCCGCACCCCGGCGAGACGGTGCTCGAGCTCGCCGCGGGAGTGGGCGACACCGGCTTCGAGGCCGCCGCCACTCTTGGCGAAGGCGGCCGCCTACTCTCGACCGACTTCTCGCCGGCGATGGTCGAGGCCGCCCGTCGGCGCGGTACCGAGCTCGGGGTAAAGAACGTCGAGCACAGGGTGATGGACGCCGAGCGGATCGACCTCGACGCCGACTCCGTCGATGGCGTGCTGTGCCGGTTCGGCTACATGTTGATGGCCGACCAAGCGGCGGCGCTCGCCGAGACCCGCCGCGTCCTACGTGCGGGCGGGCGCTTGGCGCTGGCGGTCTGGGGGCCGCAGGAGCGCAACCCGTTCTTCGTGACGATCGCGCTCAGCCTCGTCCAGCACGGCCACGTGCCGATGCCCGAGCCCCCGGGCCCGCCGGTCTTCAGCATGGCGAGCGCCGAGCGCACCACGGCGCTTCTCGAGGGCGCCGGGTTCGCCGAGGTGCGGACGGAGGAGGTCGCGGTGCAATTCGAGGTTCCGGACGTCGACGAGTACCTGAGCGTGGTAGCTGACACCAGCGGACCGCTCGGCTTGGCGCTCCGCGGACTCTCCGACTCAGAGCGGGCCCCGGTCAAAGCAGACATGGAGGACTCGCTCCCGCGCTTCGCGGCCGAGAGCGGCTACGAGATTCCCGGGATCGCGCTATGTGCGGTGGCGAGCTGAGATGCAGACGACGCCACTGGTGGTCGTCGGTCTCGCCGTCGTGCTGCTCTGCGGAGCGGAGCCGGCCAGCGCCTTCATCGCCGCCAACACGATCGACGAGCGCGCGACCTACAGGAAGGACGGCAGGCTGCTGCGGGTGAGCGGGCCGATCGGCTGCTCGCGCGGAGAGGACATCTCGATCAGGGTCACCGTCACCCAGCGGGCGACAGCAGCCAGCGCGCGGAGTCGGTGGAAGGGCCGTTGCGCGGGCAAGGTCCAGCACTGGCGGGCCACGGCGTCTGCCCGCCGAGGGACCCGCTTCAACAACGGCGGCGGCCGTGTCTGCGCCGTCGCGAACACGCGCAACGGGGCCCGCGTCACTGACACGCGCAAATGGTGCGAGCGCGCAAACGTGGTGCCCGCCCGCGGTCACCGCAAGAGAACCGTCGCGGAGGACGTGTGCTTCACGGTCAACAACATCGGTGACGCGGTCCCTTCGACGGTCCGCGGCACTCTCGTCCGCTCGAAGACAATGAACCCTCGCTCGAGCTCTACCGCCCTGCTGCTGCAGCACGGTGCGGTGTCGGAGCGGAGCGCCTGGAGCGGTGGCGCGCCCGTCATCGAGGGAACCCACGACATGGCGCGCTCGCTGGCCAAGCAGGGTTACGCCGTGTTCGCCATCGATCGCCTCGGCTACGGAGATAGCCCCTACGAGCGGCCGCCGGGATCCGGCTCGCTGCTGACCCCGGACGGCTACATCGAGATGACGCACCAGATGGTCACCCAGATCCGCGCCGGCTCCCACACCGACTGCGCGGGCAAGGAGGCGCGACGAGGCGCCGCACGCGTCGTCCTGTCCGGCTTCAGCTCGGGAGCCGCCATCGTCGAGGGCTACGCCACTCGCCACCACGACATCGACGGCATCATTCCGATGGGCTGGTCCAACCAGCCGCAGCTGTCAGCGGCCTTCCAGGCCCTCATCGGCGTCCTGGTGCCCCAGGTCGCTGCCGGCAAGGACTACGTCGAGTTCTTCCTCGACGGCGCCGACGGCTACTCCGAGTTCTGCGAGCGGTTCCTGTTCTACCCACCGGGACTGAGAGAGGACGCGCTCAAGCAGCTATGCGGGCTTGACTACTACGCCGAGACCGCCTTCCCGACGCCGAGCGGCGAGGGCGCCCTACCGGCCCTGCAGGCAAACACGGTCGCCGGCATCGGGAACGTTGGCCCCACCCCCGCGCTGCTCGTGTTCTCGGGCCGGGACGCCGCCTTCCCGGGCGCCCTGCACCACGGCGCGGATCCTGACGTCGTATCCCCCGAGATCGCGATGTGGCGCAACGGCTGCAACTGCGAGGTCTCGGTCTACATCCAGCGACACGCCGGGCACGTCGGCCTCTTCCACAGGACCAGCAAGCAGGTGACCAAGAGGATCCTCAAGTGGCTCGACGACCACGACCTCTGACAGATACGTACCGAGCCGACCCGGCTCATGTGCTCCCGCTAAGGCTGCACCTTGGGCTCGCCGCCCACGAGCGTGCGCAGGCTGGCGTATTCCTCTTGGCAGGCGGGACAGCCGCGAAGGTGGGCCCGCATGCCCGGGACTTCGTCGTCGGCTGCGGCCCCCTCGAGTTCGAGGTCGACGTACTGATCGAGCTTCTCGAAGCACTCGTCGCACAGCAGCTCGGGACCGGCGGGGCCAAGCAGTCGCTCCAGGATGGTGTCATTGGTGGGCTTGTCCATGATCGGTCTCCGCTAGATCGAGTCGAGCGTGAATCCCCGCGTGGCGAGGTCGGAGCGTAGCTTGCGTCGGGCGTCGTGCAGCGTCTTGTAGACCGCCCCGCGGGTCGTGTTGAGCCGATCGGCAAGCACGTCGATCGGCACACCGTTGAGCGCGACTGCGACCAGTATCTCGCGCTGGTGTTCGGTTAGGCGGCTGTCGATAGCTCGCGCGACCGCTCGCATCAGCTCGTTGGTTTCCACACGGTCCTCCGGGCTGTCACGAGCGTCCGCCACCAGCGGCCACGCCGCCGGCTCGAGCACCACCTCGCGCTCTTGCCAGGCCCGCTTCCGCAACCGCACGCCGGCCTCGAGGAGCGCGAACTTGTAGGCCCAGGTGGTGAAGCGACTTGCGCCACGGTAGTCGTCGAGCTTCGCGAGGACCGCGACGAGTGCGTCGCTCGCCGCTTGGAGGGCGACGTCGTCAAGCTCCTCACCGCGCACGTGGAAGAGAGCGGCACGCCGGCGCGAGACCTCGAAGCGCGTGGCGCGCAGGAGCAGTTCGTGCAGACGGGCAACGGCCTGGTCGCGCTCTGCTCCCTCCGCGCGCAGCGCCTTCAGCCACGCTCGGGAGTCAGCGTCTGCACGGACGCGCGCGCCCGCCGCGGCGCTCGTTGGCACGCGTGAGCTCATTCCTGCCCAGAGCCTAACGGGCGCGCTGGTGCTCAGCACGCGGGCCCTTCGGCGCCGAACGGCCCGGGGACTCGTGTTGTCCGGCCGCCGGCCACGGGGCGTTCTCCACTGCTCGGATCCACGTCCCGTTAGCGGCGCCCACACGCTCTTTTCTTACCGCGCGGTAAGAAGTCGTGCGCTGGCGGCGCAAACTTGGGCATGACCGTGAGCGATCAGCGCGTCGACCAGGGCAACCCATGACCAATGACCAGACCCACGTCATCGTGGGCGCAAGCCTCGCCGGCGCAAAGGCCGCCGAGACGCTCCGCCGGGAGGGTTTCGACGGGCGCGTCGTACTCATCGGCAGCGAGGACGCTAGGCCCTACGAGCGGCCGCCGCTCTCCAAGGATTACCTGCGCGGAGAGGTGGGACGCGAGAAGGTCTACATCCACGACGAGGGCTTCTACGCCGAGCATGACATCGAGCTGCGCGTCGGCCGGACGGCCGTCCGCCTGGACACGTCGCACCGCGAGGTTGAAGTCGACGACGGCGAGCGGCTGTACTACGACCGACTGCTGCTCGCCACGGGGTCCGAGCCGCGCCGGCTGGCGATCCCGGGCGGCGAGCTCGGCGGAGTGCTGTACCTCCGCAGCCTGCAGGACTCCGACGCCCTGCGCGAGCGGCTCGACCGCGGGGGCGCGGTCGTCGTCATCGGCGCCGGCTGGATCGGCGCCGAGGTCGCGGCCTCAGCGCGCCGGCGAGGCTTGGATGTGACCCTCATCGAGCCGGCCTCGGTCCCCCTCGAGCGCGTAATGGGTGTCGAGGTGGGCGCCGTCTACCGCGACATCCACGCTGACCACGGCGTGCGGATGCTGATGGGAACCGGCGTCGAGGCCTTCGAGGGCGACAAGGCCGTCGAGAGAGTCCGCACCACCGGCGGCCGCACGCTCGCGTGCGACTTCGTGGTCATAGGTGTCGGAATCCAGCCGTGCATTCGGCTCGCGGCGGCAGCCGGCATCGAGGCGGAGAACGGCGTCGTCGTGGACGAGCACCTCCAGACGAGCGCTCCGGGCGTGTTTGCCGCCGGCGACGTCGCCAATGCCCAGCATCCCTTCTACGGCGAACGGATCCGCGTCGAGCACTGGGCCAACGCTCTCCACCAGGGCCCGGCGGCCGCCCGCAACATGCTGGGTCAAGCGGACGGGTACGATCGCCTGCCCTACTTCTTCTCCGACCAGTACGACGTTGGGATGGAGTACTCGGGCTTCGCCCGCGAATGGGACCGGGTTGTCTTCCGCGGCGACCGCGAGAGCCGCGAGTTCATCGCCTTCTGGCTCCGCGAAGACCGCGTAGTGGCGGGCATGAACGTCAACGTGTGGGACGTCAGCGACCCGATCCGCCACCTCATCAGTGAGCGCGTCGCCGTCGATGACCGGCACCTCGCCGACCCGGACGTCCCGATCGACCAACTCGTCACAGCGCCTCGAGGCGGGGTCGCATGAATCGCCTCGAAGCACTTCACGATGCCGGCGTGTCGATTTGGCTGGACAACCTCTCACGCGAGCTGCTGGACAGCGGTGCGTTCGCGACACTGATTGCCGACTTCGCGGTCACCGGGGCGACATCGAACCCGACCATATTCGCCAAGGCGATCACCGGCTCGGACCGCTACGACGACCAGCTTCGCGCCGCACTTGCCTCCGGGGTGCGCGACAGGCAGGAGCTGTTCTTCGAGCTCGCTCTCAACGATGTCCGCCGCGCCGCCGATCTGTTGCGCCCCGCCTATGACGAAAGCGACGGCCGCGACGGCTTCGTCTCTTTCGAATGCACACCGGACCTCGCCGACGACTCGGAAGGCACGATTCAACAGGCGGTCGAGCTATGGGGTCGGGTGGCAAGACCCAACGCGATGATCAAGGTGCCAGCCACCGACGCCGGCATCACCGCGATCGAGGAGCTCACCGCGCGTGGGGTCAACGTCAACATCACGCTCCTCTTCTCCCTTGCTCGCTACGAGCAGGTAATCGACGCCTACGTCGCCGGGATCGAGCGGCGGGCCGCCGCCGACAACCAGGTCGACGGGATCACGTCGGTGGCTTCCTTCTTCGTCTCGCGCGTCGACGCCAAGGTCGACTCGCTGCTTCCCGCCGGCTCCCCGCTACGCGGCCGCGTCGGGATCGCCAATGCCCACCGGGCCTACGCCCGCTACCTCGAGCGCTTCAACGACCAACGCTGGCTTGCGCTCGGCGGCACCGGTGCCCGTCCTCAACGACCACTGTGGGCCAGCACCGGCACGAAGGACCCCAGCTATTCCGATGTCCTCTACGTCGAGAGGCTGACCGCTCCAGACGTCGTCAGCACCATGCCGGAAGCAACCCTGCGCGCCTTCGCCGACCACGGCAACGTGACCGACCCCCTCAGCACCGCCGCGAACGCGTCCACGGACACCCTGCGCCGCGCGCACGATGCCGGAATCGACGTCGACGCGATCACCGCACAACTCGAACGCGAAGGTGTGCGCTCCTTCTGCGACTCCTACGTCGAGCTGCTGGGCTGCATCGAAGCGAAAGCCCGACGCCGGATCGCTCACGGTAAGGATCCCGCCGGCGCCGACGCTAACCACGTAAGAGCCGGCCGCGTGGGCGGCCGGCGCAACTAGACAGCGAGGTCCTCATGGCCACCACGACCCCCCAGATTCCTGCTCCCTCCCTCGGCGAGATCCCCTCGAGCAACGGTGCCGGCGCAGACGTCGACTGGCGCGACCCTCGCTATCAGGCGTTCGCCCTGATGCGCCTTGCGTTCACGGTGGCACCGATCGCTTTCGGCCTCGACAAGTTCTTCAACGTCATGGTCGACTGGCCGATCTACCTCGCTCCCTGGATCAACGACATCGCGCCCGGCTCCGGCCAGGACTTCATGTACTTCGTCGGTGCGACGGAGATTCTCGCCGGCGTCATCGTCGCCCTGAAGCCGCGCTACGGCGCCTACGTCGTCGCGGCGTGGCTGAGCGGCATCGTGATCAACCTGGTCACGCACTCGGGGTACTACGACATCGCCCTGCGCGACTTCGGACTCATGCTCGCGGCACTCAGCCTGGGCCGGCTGGCATCCATCTACGACCCCCCGCTGCAGCTGCGAAACCACTGAGCCCCCGGCTGTCAGCCGCTTTCGCGCTCCGCCTTCCGGCAGATGACGAGGGCCTCGATGTAGTCCCGGCGGTAGCGGCCGGGGGCATCCGCGACGCGCTCCTCGAGCTCTTTGAGGAACCTTGTGAGGAGATCCGGCGCGCGGTCCTCGCCCTCGCGCGCGAAGGCGCGGAGAAAGAGCGGCCGGCCCCACGCCGTCACGCTGCCGACGTAGCGCCGCGCAAAGACGGCGGGATCCTCGTGCCAGTAAGGATTGTCGAGACGGAAGAGCTCGGCGCTTTCGAGCTCCAGGCCGGCCACGCGCCCACCGCCTGCCTCGAAGGGGCAGCGGATCTCGTCGAGGGTGCGCATCCACACCGGCACGACGACCGCGGCGACGGTGGCAGCGCCGATGCGCCCCGCGCGGCACCAGTCGGCGAGCACCCGATTCATGTCGCCGATGATCTGCACATAGAGCCCCGTCCGCTCCGGGCACGGAGCCGGAGAGGCCGGAAGCGCGGCGATGAACCGACCGCCCGGCACGAGCTCCAGGGCGCGCATCTCGAGCAGCCACTCCCACTGTCGCGCGGCGGTCACGCGCCAGGCTCGCCGCTCGGGCTCGTCCACGTGGTCCGGGTAACCCGGGAAGACCGACCCGGTCGAGGCCAGGCCGGCGGCGTCGGCGACCCAGTGCATCGCCGTCCCGGTGACCGCCACGTGCACGCTGCCCGGCGGCAGGCAGGGCGCCTGTTGAAGGGGGATGCCCGCCATGCTGATCACCGTCGCCGGGGGCGGGCTCTGCTCGACCGCTCGGCAGCAGGCCTCCCCGTGAGCCTCCGGCGAGGCGTAGTGGGCCCCCGTGCCGGCATCGGCGACTCCCAGGCCCGCGTCGCCCGGCGCGGGGATGACGACCGCCCCGGGCTCGTCGGCTGTTCCACCGAAGGCGTGCCGCAGGTGGTCGGCGGCCACCCCCCAGGCGTTCGTCGGAAGATCCACGAGCGCGTAGATCAGCGGCCGCCCAGCCCGCTCCTCCGCGAGACGGCGGATGAGGCCGTAGGAGTTGACCCCGTCGGCGGCGCCGAGATCGACCACGCGCAGGACCGGCGCGTCTGCAAACCGCCGCGCGGCGGCCAGCGCCGCGGGGTGGGTCGCCTCGAACGCGGCGCGCTGCGAGAGCGCGTTTCGCGCGTAGTCATCGGCCATGCTCGAGAGTTCGGGGCGATCTGACGGCACGGCGCCTCCTGGCAGAGCCTCAAGCTGGCGTGGTGCTTATGACGCTGCCAAGGCTAAACGATCCGACCTGCCGATCCCGGTGACCGGAACCCCGGCTACCCACTGTGTCGTGGCCGGCGACATCGAGACGTCTACTGACGGAGCGGCCGGCTGCCCGAGCAAGCCGGGCAGCTTCCGCGTCGGCCTCGCGCTACGTCGCGAAGACCCGGTCGGCGATCCTCGCGTCGCTGAGCGTGTCGAACGCGATCAGCCTGCCCGCGTCGTTGTAGGTCAGCACGTCGGCGCTCTCATTCGCCTCGCCGTCGAGGTGGACGGTGCAGAGGACCACGACCTTGTCGCCGTCGGCGATGAAGTCGTGCGGCTCGCTGCGGAAGCCTGTGCTCATGAGCCTCCCCCAGAGCTCGCCGACCGCCTGCTTGCCGTTGTGAACCCCGGTCAGCGCGTTGTCACCGCGCACCGTCCACGCGATCGAGTCGTCGATGTCGGCCATCGCGCCTTCGGCATCCCCGTTGGCGAACGCCGCGTAGGCATCCTGAGCGGTCTGCTTGTTCTGCTGGGCACCCATGGGTGACCCCTCTCTGTTGTGGCCGGCCGGTTGCGACCGGCGGCCGGTGCGAGTCCACCGGCCAGCCTACTCCGCCAGCCCTGCGGCTGCCATGGCTTCGCCCTGACCGGGCCAGGTGCTGACGGTGGCGGCGCCCGTCTGTCGTGCCGGCCGGCCCTGAGATAGCGTCCCAGGCCATGCGCCTATGGCTGGCGCGACACGGCGAGACGGACGAGAACACGGCCGGGCGCATCCTCGGGCGGCGCGATCCGCCGCTCGGTCCCTCAGGGATCGCTCAGGCCGAGGCACTCGCCCGCCGCATGGCGGACGCCGGTCTGGCCGCCGTCTGGACCTCGCCGCTCCAGCGCGCGCGGCGAACGGCGGAGGTGGTGGCCGCTGCCTTCGGCCTCGAGCCCGTGGTGCTCGAGGGGCTGATCGAATCCGATCGTGGCGACTGGGAGGGCAGGCGCGTCGCCGATCTCGCGCGCGACAGCCCCGAGCTTCACGCTGCCTTCCTCGCCGGCGAGCCCTCCTTCCGCTTCCCCGGCGGCGAGTCGCTGGCCGAGCAGCAGGCCCGCACCCGCTCGTCCCTCGCCACGGTCGCGGCCGGCCCGCTGCCGGCGCTCGTGGTCGCCCACGCCGGGACCATCCGCGCCGCGCTGGCGGACTCCGGCGGGCCGATGCCCCCGGAGTCCGCGCTGGCGCACGGTGAGCTGTTCGAGCTGCCCCTCCCGGCGCGACCGGACTAGAAGACCCGGGCCGCGATCTCGGCGGGTGCCGTGAACAGCTCCTTGAGCTCGTCGTCGAGCTTGACGAGCGTCACCGACGCTCCGGCCATGTCGAGCGAGGTGCAGTACTCGCCCACGTAGGAACGCGCAACCGAGATCCCGCGCTCCTGGAGCTGATCGTGCGCGCGCCCGTAGAGGATGTAGAGCTCGGAGATGGGCGTGCCGCCCAGCCCGTTGATCATGAGGCTGACCTCGTCGCCCGACTCGTACGGGAGGTCCGAGACCACGGCCTCGAGCATCTCGTCGATGAGCTCGTTCGCGGACTTGATCTTCTCCCGGCGACGGCCCGGCTCGCCGTGGATGCCGACCCCCATCTCGACCTCGTCATCGCCCAGGTCGAACAGCGGAGTGCCCTTGGCGGGAGGCGTGCACGAGGTGAGTGCCATTCCCATCGAGCGGGTGACCGAGTTGACCCGCTCCCCCAGCGCCACCAGGTCCTCCAGGTCGTCGCCCCGCTCCGAGGCGGCCCCAAGCGCCTTGATGACGAAGAAGTTGCCGGCCACGCCGCGGCGACCGACCGTGTAGGTCGAGTCCTTGACCGAGACGTCGTCGTCGACCACCACCGTGCCCACCGTGATGTCGTCGGCCTCGGCGAGCTCACGGCCCATGTCGAAGGCCATCTTGTCGCCGGTGTAGTTGTTGATGATGTGCAGGACGCCCTTGGCGCTGTTGAGCAGCTTGGACGTCTCGTAGACGTAGTCGCTCGGGGGTGCGGCGAACACGTCCCCCGGGCAGGCCGCATCGAGCATGCCGGGTCCGACCGCCATCACGTGCGCCGGCTCGTGGCCGGAGCCCGAGCCTTGGACGATCGAGACCTTGTCGTCGCGCGGCGCGTCGGCGCGCATGATCAGGTTGTACTCGGGGACGTAGCGCAGCGTGTCCGGATTCGCCGCTGCGATGCCCTTGAGCATCTCCGGCACGAACTCCTGCGGATCGTTGACGAACTTCTTCACAGCACTCCTCCTGCCGGTGACCCGGCGTTAGACACTGCTGGGGCTCCAGGCCGTGCTGACACGCTCGAACAGCACGGCGACCGCCATCGCGCCCGCGTCGACGGAGTCCTGACTGCGCTCTCCGGCATAGGCGGCGCGGCCGCGTTTGGCGAGCATCGTCTTCGTGGCCTCCGCGCTCTCGCGCGCGGTCTCCGCCGCGGCGGTCAGGGCGTCCGATGCATTCGCCCCGCCCGTCAACTCCTGCTCGAGGCGGTCCGTGGCCGGAATCAGGGAATCGAGCAGGGTCTTGTCGCCGAGGTCCGAGTCGCCGCGCTGCTTGATCCCTTCGATCGCCGCGCGCAGCGCCGCCACCGCGTCCTCGGCGCTGGGCGCGGGACACTCCTTCAGTGCCGTTCCCGCCCGCAGGAACGCCGTGCCCCAGATTGGCCCCGATGTCCCGCCGATGCGGCTCGACAGCACCATGGCCGTCTTCTTGAAGAGCCCTGAGACATCGTCGTACTCGAGGCTGTCCCAGTCCTCCACCAACTTGCCGAAACCACGCGCGAGCGAGTAGCCGAAGTCTCCGTCGCCCACCACCGCATCGAGATCGGAGAAGTACTTCTCGTTCTCCAGCACGGTGTCGGCGATGGTTCGTACCAACTGCTCGGCGTCGGGCAGGGCCGCGTCGCTCATCTGACCTCCTGAGGGGCAGGGACCTCCAGGCATGCCCGGAGGTCGTCCAGCGTGATGTATTCCCCGGGCTTGGCCGGGCTGCGGTTGGCGAGGATCTGCGCGGGCTCGCCGGGGTCGCCGAGGCTCGAGACCACGAGCACCGCCTCGGAGAAGTCCTCGCCGCCCGTGTAGCCGCTGACGGTGACCACGCAGCGCAGTCCCGCGCCCACCGCCGCGCGCAGGCCGTTGCGCGAGTCTTCGATGACGATCGTCTCGGCGGGATCGGCGCCCGTGCGCTCGAGCGCGAGCGTGTAGATCGCCGGGTCGGGCTTCTTGGCCGGCACCACGTCACCGGCCAGCACGGTGAAGTGGGCTGCCCGCTCGGTGCCCACGGCGTGCTCGAGCACGCCACGCACCGACTTCTCCGCCGAGGTGGACGCCACCGCCAGGGTCCAGCCCGCGGCGAGAGCCTCGTCGACGATGCGGGCGATGCCGTGGCGCGGCGGCATCTCGCCCGCGTCCACCCGGGCCGTGAAGGCCGCCGTCTTGGTGGCGTGCCAGCGGGCGAGCAGCTCGCGGCGGCCCTCGGGATCGCTCGGAAGCCCTTGCTCGCGTACGAAGTCGTCCGTCAGCAGCGAGGCCATGCGCTCCTTGCCCCCGCCGATCAGGAGCTTCTCGCCGTAGTCGGCCTCCGACCAGCGGACCGGCAGCCCCTCCTGCTCGAAGGTCTCGTTGAAGGCCGGCAGGTGCCCGTAGCGCTCGGTATCCGCGAGCACACCGTCACAGTCGAAGAACAGAGCGGGCATCAGGCGGTGACGGCGGCGCGCGCCTTGCCCGCAGATCCGAAGATCCGCATGTGCTCGATGGCCATGGTCTTGACGGCCTCGCCCACATGCCGCAGCAGCGCGGGCGGGTCGTGCTTGGTGGGGTTGGCCTCCAGATACTCCCGGTGGGAGTCGACGAAGGCGATCTTCAGCGCCGTCGAGATGTTCACCTTGGCGCAGCCGCGGGCGATGAGGTCCTGGAACTGCTCCGGCGCCAGACCCGTGCCGCCGTGCAGCACCATCGGGATCGGACGCTGCTCGACCATCTCGGTGACCCGCTCGGGAGTGAGGTTCGGCCTTCCCGCGTAGAGCCCGTGCGCCGTGCCGATGGCGGGCGCGAATGCGTACACGCCGGTGTCCTCGATGAACTTCAGCGACACCTCGACGGGATGCACCTCTCCGGCCTCGTCGGCGCCCACGTCGTCCTCGACGCCCTGCACGCTCTCGATCTCCCCCTCGACGTCGGCGCCATGCGCGCGCGCCTCCTCGACGACCTCGGCCGTCTGGCGCGTGTTCTCCTCGATGTCGAGGTGCGAGCCGTCGAACAGAACCGAGTTCCAGCCCGTCTCCAGGCAGGTCGTGGCCCATTCACGCTCGGGGCAGTGATCGAGGTGCAGGGTGACCGGCACGGGAGCCTCAGCGGCCATCGAGCGGAACATCTGGTAGAGCACGTTGGCCCCGATGGACTTCACCGTCTTTACGGACGTCTGCACGATCAGGGGCGACTCGAGCTCGGTGGCCGCATCGATCACGCCCTGCAGGCTGACCCCGTCGACGACGTTGAAGGCGGCCACGCCGTAGCGCTCTTCGAAGGCGGGATCGAGGATGTCTCTGAGGGAAGCGACGGACATTTCTGGGGTTTCCCTAAGGGTCGCCGGCGAGGGCCTCTGCGTCGTCGGGGACCCTACCCGAGATCCCGTTCGAGGGCACAATCTTGCCCGGGTTGAGGTTGGCGCCCGGATCCATCCCGTCGAGGAGCGCCTTCACCATCTCGACACCGGGTGCCGAGATGTCCTCCTCCAGCCAGCGCGCGTGCTCGGTGCCCACCGCGTGGTGGTGTGACAGCGTCGCGCCGGAGTCCATGAAGGTCTGCTGGATCGCCGACTTGACCACGTCGTACTCCTCGAGCGGCTCGCGGCGCCCGGAGGGCGTCAGTGCGAAGGTGAAATACAGGCAGGCCCCCGCGTGATACGAGTGCGAGAGGTGGCACATGACGTATCCGGACACGCCGAGATCGGCGAACGATCCGCGTGCGGCGGCCATCACGTTGTCGTACAGCCCCGGCAGGGCGCTCCAGGGTGCGGACGTCTCGGATACATCGGCGAGAGCGCCGCGATCGAGCAGGTAGTCGCGGATATACGGCGTGTCGAACTTCTTCTGGTCGTAGAGCGCGCCGGGGCTGGTGCCGATGCAGAGCCCGTTGTGGCGGCTGACGATGCGCCCTACCAGCTTGCGCTGGGCGCTCACGTGGCTCTTGGTGCCCTCATAGCCGATGAACGACAGGCACATTGCCTCGAGGTCGTAGCCGCGCCGGCGCTGGAGGTAGGTGGTGAGCGCCTTCGACTTGACGCGGTCGAGCGGCGAGTCGGCCTGCTTGGTGGAGAAGGAGAACTGCGTCTCGTAGGCATCGGATACGCGCGTCACCGAGGGGGAGGCCTCGCCGGCGGCGATCTCGCGCATGGCGGCGAGGCCCTCGGCCCAGGACGGGAACAGGTAGCCCAGGATCGTGCGCTGCTCGGGCACACGGTGAACGTGCACCGTGACCTCGGTGATGATCCCCAGGCGTCCCTCGCTTCCCAGCACCATCTCGCGGACGCTCGGGCCGGTGGACGTGCTGGGCACCGGCCGGGTGGCCAGCAGCCCCGCCGGGGTGGCCATCCGGACGGCCCGCGTCAGGTCCGCCACGTCGCCGTACATGTCGGACTGCATCCCTGACGAGCGGGTGGCCACCCAGCCACCGAGCGTCGAGTGCGTGAAGCTGTCGGGGAAATGCCCCAGCGTCCATCCCTGGGCGTTGAGCTGCTCCTCCAGGTGCGGGCCGAGCACTCCGGCCTGCACGCGGGCCAGGCGCGAGTCGGCGTCGATCGCCAGGATTCGATTCAAAGTGCTCAGGTCGACCGAGATCACCGGCCGCGGCTCGTCCGCGGGGGCCTCGAGGCTGCCGGAGATGTTCGTGCCTCCGCCGAACGGGATGAGCACCGCGTCGGCCTCGATCCCCGCGCGCAGGACGGCTTGCACCGCCTCCTCGTCAGCGGGATGGACCACGGCGTCCGGAAGCCGGCCGACGTAGCCGCTGCGGTGACGCACGAGGTCACGCAGGCTCTTGCCGCGCGCGTGGACGACACGATCGAGCGGATCGGTCGAGACCTGCCCTCTGCCCACCGCGTCCTCGAGGGCGCTGTACAGCTCCGGCGGCAGCGCGGGCTCGGGAATGGCGAGCTCCTCGAAGGCGACGTGGCGCGCCGCCGGCCGCTCGACCTCGATGGCGAGATGGCGCTGGAGGAACGGGCCGAGGGCGGGCTTGTCTCGATGCGTGAACCACACGCTCTCCTCACCCCAGCCCCACCATTTCATCCGGCCCATGTCACGCCTCCCGTATCCGCCGTGATAACCATACGGACCGTATGGACGAGTACGCCTCGCGGGGTCCCGAATCGATCCATCCGGTGACGGAGGTGCTTCGCGAGCGCGCGGAGGATCGCTCGGCTCCGGGGCAGCGCGGCGACTCCCACCGCGTCGCTCTCGTGGTCGAGGGCGGCGGCATGCGGGGCGTCGTCTCTGCAGGAATGACCGCCGCGCTCGAACGCCTGGGCCTCAGCCAGTGCTTCGATCTGGTGGTCGGCGCGTCGGCCGGCGCCTTCAACGGCGCCGCTCTGCTCGCCGGGCTCGCGCGTCACGGCGCGGCCACCTATTCCGGTCCGCTGGCGTCACGCGCCTTCGTCAACCCGGCACGGGTGCTGCGCGGCAGACCGGTCATCGACGTCGACTATGCGCTCAACTACGCCTCCCCCGATATCGATGCCGCCCGCCACGAGCGGGTGCTGGACAGCCCGATCGCACTGCACTGCGTCGCGGTCAGCGTCGAGACCGCGCAGCCGGTCGATCTCTGCGGCATGCGCACCAAGGGCGAGCTGTGGGATGTGCTGAGGGCATCGAGCCGTACGCCCTGGGCCGGCGGTCCGCCCATCGAGATCGACGGCAACCGCTACATCGACGGCGGGCTCGGCGCGGCGATCCCGCTCGCGGAGGCTCTGGCGGCGGGAGCGACGCACGTGCTCGTCCTGCAGACACGACCGCAGGGAGAGCAGCGCAAGAGCGTGTCGCGGATCGCGGATCGCCTCATCGAGCGCCAGCTCCGCCGGCTGAACCCCGCGCTCGTGACCCTCTACCGCGAGCGGCTGGGCTGGTACGAGCGTGTCGTCGACGACATCGCCCGGCGCTCGCTCGCTGCCGGCGCCGGCCCGCCGTACGTGCTGGGACTGCGGCCGGCAGCCGGGACGCCGGTGGTCGGACAGCTGGAGCGTCGCCCGGCCGTCCTCGCCGCGGCGGCCGCAGATGCCCAGCAGGTCGTCGAGCAGAGGCTGAGCCGGGAGGCCGGTCTCCGGCCCGCGACGGCGGGCTGAGGGGCGCGCGGCGCTCAGCCCTCGAGCAGCGCCGCGAGGCGATCTACGTCGTCGTCGGGGACCTCGACCAGTACCAGCACCAGTCCGCGCTGCAGCGCATCCACGTCGCGCTTGGCGCTTGCCTCGTCTAGGCCGGCATCGGTCAGGAGTCGTGTGACCCGACGGTGACCGATGGAGTGCATCCGCTCCACGCCGTCCGGATAGCTGGCGACGACGTCGCTGTCGGTGTCGGCGAAGCTTCCGCCGCGCTTGGCTCCTCCGGCGAAATCGCCCGTGGGAGACCCCTGCGGCACCGGCTCGCCGGCGAACTCACCGACCGGCGCTCCGGGCTGCGTGGTACCGCCGAACTCACCGACCGGCTCCTGGTGGGCGTCACGCAGGGCCTTACCGGTGAGCACCAACACGTCATCTCCCGGGACCCCCGCCCCGAGCACGGCCTGAACAGCTTCCACAGCCTCGCCGTGCGAGTCATACGACCGGCAGAGAGCAGCCACCGCTCCTCCTTCGTCGGGATTGTCGACGATACCGGTTCGGGAGCGGCGCTCGCGTCAGTCGCTGTCGGGTCCGCCCTCGATCCCCTCGCTGAAGCGGCGCTCGACGTGCTTCTCGGGAGTGTCCGGGTGCTCCTCGATGCCCTCGCTGAAATGCCCCTCCTCGCCCGGCTCACCGTGACGCTGGCCGCGGGCGAAATCAGGATCGAGATTCTCCTCGGGCGGATCGGGCTTCTGCTCGTGTCCCTTCTCGAAGCTGTCCTTCTGCTCGGGTTGGGCGGGATGGTTTGGATCTTCCATGGGTTGTTGGTACCCCCTATTGCAAGCCCGTACTCAGCGGGTGCGGATCGGCTGCTGCACGAGACCCTCGCTCACCGCCCAGTCGATGGTGCGCCGGAACGTGTCGGCCACGGGCGTGTACTGCAGGCCGAGCTCGCGCGTGGCGCGCGAACCGTCGTAGTGGTGCCCGTGCAGAAAAGTGCGCACCATCTCGCGGCACACCGGCGGTTGCTTGCCGCGCAGGCGGAAGATGCCCTCCACCACGGTCCCCGTGACGCCGGCCACGGGAGCGGGCAGAAAACGCACCTGGTGGCGCACGCCCGAAAGCTCGGAGACGATCTCGAGCGCCTCTCGCGAGTCGAGCGTCGCCCCGTTGAGCACGTAGCGCTCGCCGGGCACGCCGCGCTCGGCCCCGAGTAGGTGGCCCTCCACGCAGTCGGCGATGTCGACGATGCTGATGGGCCGGTCCACGAACGCGCGCAGCCGGCCGTTGAGGTAGGCGATCATGATCCGCCCGGTGCCCCCGGCGCGGCCGGGGCCCTGGACCGAGGACGGGTTGATGGAGACGAGCTCGACCCCGTCGCGCCGCGCAGCCGCGAAGGCGGCCAGCTCGCCCTCGTGTTTCGAACGCTCGTAGACCGACAGGTAGCTGCCGCGATGCTGCGAGTCCTCGTTTCCCACCGTGCCGGGGGCCTCGCCGAGCGCGGCGGCCGAGGAGGTGAGCACCACCCGGGGCACCCCGGCGCGCGCGGCGGCCCTCACTGCCGCCTCCGCGCCGCGAACGTTCACGTGGAACAGGGCCGCGGGGTCGGTCGGGCACAACGTGTTGATCCCGGCCACGTGGTAGACCAGCGCACAGCCCGCCATGCCCGACCCCAGCGCCTCTTCGTCGAGCGTGTCCCCGCGCACCACCCGAGCACCGCGGGCGGCAAGTGCCTTCTCCCCTTCGTCGGAGCGTGCCAGCGCCACCAGATCATGCCCGCTCTCCACCAGGCGCGTGGCCAGCGCCCCGCCGATCAGGCCGCTGCCACCGGTGAGGAAGACGCGCGTCACGAGCCGCGGTCCTCGCGGGCCACGGCCGGAAGGGCTCGCATCAAGTAGTCGACCGCGGAGGCCACCGTGATCGCAGCGGCGGCGAGCATGGCCCACTCGTCGAGATACAGCCCGCCGACCGGGTCGCCGGGCCGCACGATCGCGAGCGCGATGGCGAGGAACTGGATGCTCGTCTTCAGCTTGCCGAGCATCGAAGGGGCCATCACCTCGCCCTCGGAGGCGACCACCCCGCGCAGCCCCATCACCACGAGCTCGCGGCCGATGATGAGCGCGACGATCCAGGTGGACGCACGGCCCGCGGCCAGAAGAGCGACGAGCACGCCCGAGACGAGCAGCTTGTCGGCGGTGGTGTCGAGGAAGGAGCCGAGCTTGCTGGTCACTCGCCAGCGGCGCGCGAGACGCCCGTCGATCCAGTCGGTGGCAGCCGCTACGCAGAAGAGCACCAGCGCCGCGAGCTCACCCGTGTTCCCCTGTTCGTTGAGCACCAGCCACATCACGACCGGGGTGAGCAGGATCCGCGTGGCGGAGCCCGCAGCTATCAGGCGCGCAGAGCGCATCCTGCTCCCGGTCACGGTCGGCGGTGGCACGAGGCGCGCGCGGACTCTAACGCGGCCCGGCCCGCCGCCGCGGCGGACGCCGAGTCGCTCTCGCGCAACGCGGCCTTCACGGCCGGAATCCTGCTCGCGGCCATGCTGAGCTCGCCGAACCCCGAGCCCGGCGAGCATGACGGCGGCGTCGGGCTCGCCGGCCAGCTCGCCGCACACCCCCACCCAGCGTCCGTGGTCGCCGGCCGCAGCAACCACCATCGTGATAAGCGCGAGCACCGGAGCGCGCGCGGCCTCCAGCAGGCCGGCGAGCGCCGCGTTGCCCCGCTCGGCCGCCATCGTGTACTGGGCGAGGTCGTTGGTCCCGACCGAGAAGAAGTCGACCTCCGGTGCGAACTGCTCGGCCTGGAGAGCCAGGGCCGGCACCTCCACCATCACGCCCACCTCGAGCTCGGCGCGGCTGCCCAGGTCCGAGCGCGCCTGGTCGAGCAGAGCACGGGCGGCCTGCAGCTCGTCGAGGGTCGCGACCATGGGGAACATCACCTTCAGCGGGTGCTGCTCGGCGACGCGTAGGATGGCGCGCAGCTGTGTCTCCAGCAGCTCCGGCTCGGCCAGTGACAGCCTGATCCCCCGCAGCCCCAGGAACGGGTTGCTCTCCGGCTCCTGAGCGAGGAAGGGCAGCGGCTTGTCGGCCCCGGCGTCGAGGGTGCGGACCACCAGCGGGCGACCGTCGAGCGCTCCGGCGATCTCGCCCAGGACCTCGACCTGCTCCTCCTCGTCCGGCGGCGTGGTGCGATCGAGGAAGAGGAACTCGGTGCGCAGCAGGCCGACCCCCTCGGCGCCCTGCTCGACGGCGCGGGCGGCCTCGGCTGCGCTGCCGACGTTCGCGAACACCTCGACTCGGCGCCCGTCGCGCAGAGCGCCGGGCTCCGCAGCGCGGGCCATCAGGGAGCGCCGCTCTGCCTCCGCTGCCTCCTGGCGCGAGCGTCGCTCGGCGATCGCCTCTTCGCCGGGATCGACGTCGAGCACGCCCGCATCGCCGTCGAGCACGAGTGGCGTGCCCTCCTCGATCCGCAGAAGCGCCGCGCCGAGACCCACCACGGCGGGGATCCCGAGCGCGCGGGCGAGGATCGCCGCGTGTGCGGTGGCCCCGCCGCGAGCGGTGGCTATCGCCCGGGCGTCGCCCGGATCGAGACCCGCCGCTTCGCCCGGCGTGAGCTCATCGGCGAGGACGATGCCGGGCCCCGCGAGCGAAGCCCCGGTCGGGGCCGCGCCGAGCTGAGCGAGAACCCGTGCGGACACGTCCTCGACGTCGACCGCCCGCTCACGCAGGTAGGGATCGTCGAGCGCCCGGAACGCCGCGGCGGCCGCGGAGGCTGCCGCCTGCCAGGCCCGTGCGGCACCGACTCCCTCCTCGATGCTGCGCAGGGCCGGCTCGGTGATGGCGGCGTCGTCGAGCAGGAGCGCGTGTGCGTTGAAGATGTCGGCCGCGTCGGCACCACCGCGGGCCGCGACGGTGGTATGAATCTCCTCGAGCTCCCTTCGGGCGCCGGCGCGGGCCGTGTCGAGGCGCTCGCGCTCCTCGGCGGGAGTGCCGGCCGGAGCATCGTCCTCGATCACGGCCTCGCGTGGGTGCAGGCGGCGTGCGGGGCCGATGGCGATGCCGGGTGAAGCGGGCACCCCGCGCAGCTGCGTGCCGGCCGCGGGCGTCTCGGCCGCTTCGGCCGCAGGCGCGTCGTCCGGGCGATCCTCGGCTCCCGTCTCCTCGTGCGCGTCCCCGAAGTCGTCCGCCGCGAGGGCACGCAGGGCGGCCAGCGCCTCGCCGGCCTGCGGTCCCCGGGCCAGGATCGCGATCTCATCTCCCTGGGCGACGGCCAGCGTCGCCAACCCGGTGAGACTGCGGCCGTCCGCCGGCCCGCGTCCCTTTGTGGGGTTGGAGACCTCGACCTGCACGTCGAGGCCGCCCAGCGCACCCACGAAGCGTGCCGCGGGCCGTGCGTGCAGCCCGAGCCGGTTCTGGACGCTCAGGCGAAGCTCCTCCGCCGGCCCATCCTCGTCACCGCCGGTTGGCGCCTGCTCGGGCTCGGGCTCGCCTCCGCCCAGCTGCTCGGTCTTCATGCGCAGCGCACCCCGCGCCTCGCGCGCCACCTCGTCCAGCGACGCGCCGGCCCCGGCCAGGGCCGCCGCCGCCACGGCGCCCTCCACGAGCGGCGCCTCGGAGAGCTGGATCGGGCCCCCGTCCGGGTCGGCCATCTCGAGCGCCATCTCTGCGCTCATCAGCGCGCTACCGAGGTCCATGAGCACGAGCACGCCCTCGGGCGAGCGGACCCGCTCGACGGCCTGGCGCACTCGCTCGGCATCCGTGCCCACCGCCCCGTCGTCCATCCCTCCGGCCGGCTCGATCGCCACCTTGCCGCCGCCCATCTCCAGCGCGAGTTCCGTGACGCCGGCAGCGAGCGCCGAGCTGTGGGAGACGATGACCAGGCCTACCACGAGGCGCTCAGGCCAGGCCCGACGCGCGGTGGAGCATCTCGACGGGATGCACCGAGCACACGCCGGTGGCGCGCTGGATCTGCCAGCGACAGGTCTCGGAGTCGCAGACGGCGCGGTCGGGAGAGACCTCCGCGATCTCGGCGAACAGCCCGGCCCCGACCTTCATCGCGATGTCGTACTTCTCGCGCTTCAGCCCGTAGGTGCCGGCGACGCCACAGCAAGACGCGCCCGTCTCGACGATCCGCAACTCCGGAACGAGGGCGAGCAGGTCGAGCGCCGGCTTGCCGATGCCGTGACCCCGCTGCTGGCACGGTGCGTGATAGCTCACGGTCTCGGGCACGGGCTGGAAGTCGGCCTTCAGCTCACCACGCTCGTGCATCGCGAGCAGGTACTCGCACACGTCGAACACCCGCTCGGAGACCACCTTCAGGTCAGCGTCGTCCTCCATGCCGAGGATCTCGAGCGCCTCGCGCTTGAGCATCAGGGTGCAGCTGGTCGATGTCCCGACGATGTCGACGCCCTCGCGGGCGTACGGCGCGAGCCGGGCCGCCAGGCGATGAACATAGCCGCGGGCGTCGTCGAACAGTCCGTTGGACTGAAGAGGGAGGCCACAGCAGTCCTGCTTGGGGACGTCCACGGCGAGCCCGTTGTGCTCCAGCAGCGCGACCGTCATCTCGCCCAGCCGTGGCTCGTAGTAGTTGGTGCCGCACCCGTGGAAGAAGGCGACGCGGCGGGCGGCGGCCGGTGGCGGCGTGTGCCTGCGGGCCCAACGCTGGAACGTGCGCCCAGCGAAGCGTGGAACCGGCGCCCGGTGGTCGATGCCCATGGTCTTCTCGACCGCGAGCCGCACCAGCCGGTTGCTGAGGCTCCAGTTGGCGAGCGGCGCCGCGGGCGTTCCCAGTCGTCCCGCGAGCGTCGGGCGGGCCAGGACCCGGTCGCGCAGCTTGACTCCCTGGGTCTCCTTCAGGTGCGCCCGGGCACGTGTGTTGATCTCGGCGATGTGGACGCCCTGGGGGCACACCTGGGTGCAGATGCCGCAACCCGAGCAGTAGTCGAGTGAGGCGTCGGGCGAAGGCTCGTCGCCGATGCGGAAGCGCTCGGACTGAGGCCCGGCGTACTTCGGTCCCGGGAACAGAGGCGTCACGTTGGAGACCGGGCAGTACGTCTCGCAGATCGTGCACTTGACGCAGTGGTCGAGCGATCCCCTCATGAGGTCGCCGAGCACGTCGGTGCTGTCGTGAGGAGCCGTGGCCACGCTCAGCTCCCCACCGCGCCGGCCGGAGAGCCGCTGACGGTCGAGGCGGCGAGCACGAGCTCCGCTGCGCGGTGCCCGGTGGACAGGCTCAGACCGTCACCGGACTTCTCCCGCCACGGCTCGGCCCCGGCCAGCGTCGCCCCGGTCACCAGCACGTTCTCATAGAGGCGCTCGCCACCGCTGTCGACCGGACGTAGCTCGCGGTCCACCGCCACGCCGGCCCGCGCCATCGGGTGGTCATCGAAGTAGCCGGGGCGGAAGCGCTCCCCGCCCGGCTCGGGCACGCCGGTCACCGGCAGCCCGAGCGCGGTTTCGTGCGCCCGCCAGTGCGAGTCGAGCTCCACGCCTCCCGAGGCGATCCCTCCGGTGGCCAGCACGACCCAGTCGGCGCCGCGACGCTCTTCGCGCAAGCCGACGCGGACCCGCAGCGCACGGACCCGCCCGCCCTCGTGCTCGGCGCCGGTGACCACGTTGTTGAGGATCACGTGCCCGCCCGCGCGACGCAGCGTCTCGTGCAGGCTCTTGAACACCCGCATTCCCGGCACCGACGGCGGCAGCGTCGGGATCTCGAAGACCTTGCGACCGAGCCGGTGCTCGAGGTCGGTCCAGACGCCATGCGGATCGGCCAGGCCGAGTACCGCCGGAAACGCGACGCGCTCCTCGACCTTGAGCCGGCTCACCACCTGTGCCGTCACGTCTCCCCTGAACACAGGGTCGTCGAAGGCGCGCCCGAAGCCGAGTGCGTTGACGTCGGCGCGCCTCTCCGGCACGAGGTCGAGCTCCACCCCGCGCGCCTGCACTCCGGCCCGGGTCAGCATGTCGGCGGCCAGCGCCGGGTGGAAGTCCTTGAGCGCGCGGAAGCCGACGATGCAGATCGCGGTCTGGTCGCTGAGGTCGCCGCCGGCCATCGTCTCTGGGACGACCGCCGACGGGCGCGGCACTCCCACCGCTGTCGGCAACAGCAGGTTCTCCTCCACGCTGCCGGCGTACGCGTACGGAGCGAGGGGCCCGGCCGCGATCTGCGCCTTGAACCAGTCGACGGCCGCAGTCACGCCCCCGGCTCCCACCAGCGCGTAGGGATGATCCGGCCGAGCCTCGATGAGCGCGCCGAGCGCCTCGGCCGGCCGGTCCACGCGCTCGGGCGCGTACCCGAGGACGTCGATGGTCGCCGGGCTCAGGTGGGTGGCGCCGACTCCCTTGGCCAGCACCAGCACGCGCGCCCCGTCCTCGGCGAGCCGCAGGGCGGCGGTCAGCCCCGCGAGGCCGGCGCCCACCACGATCACGTCGTGGTGGCTCATGCCGGGACCTCTCCGTGTGGCAGGTGCTCGACATCGAGCAGGCCCTGGAAGATCCAGTCGTCCAGGCGTGCCTGGCGCAGCTGGTCGCCGTAGAGGATCGGCCATACGCCCTTCCAGCGCTCCTGGAGAAAGGCCTGAAGCGAGTGGGCGGCCTCCGGCCCGTCGAGGTGGTCCACACCGTGCAGGATCCCCGTGGCCCGGTAGATGCAGAAGCCCCCCTGGCAGGGACCCATCCCGAGGCGCATGATGCGCCGGATGTCGTCCAGATCGTCCGTCCCGCGCCGGCGAATCGCCCGCTCCAGCCTGTCGCGCCCGATCAGCTCGCACTCGCAGATGAGCTGCTCGTCCTGCAGCGTGGCCTCACGCCGCCGCAACCTCGAGCCGAGGCGGTAGTACTCGCCGTCCTCGTTGCCGGGAGGACGCTCCTCGTGCGTGCGGCACGGACGCACGACCCCCAGCTGCGCACACATCGCGTCCACGATGTCCTGGGCCATCAGGCGCAGCGTGGTGAACTTGCCCCCGGACATGGTGAGCAGCCCGTCGACGCCGTCGCGCTCGCGGTGGTCCACCACCGCGTGCGTGCGGCTGACGTCGCGAGTGTCGGCCACCTCGCCTGCCTTCTCGTCCTGGAACAGGGGACGGGCGCCGGCCCAGACCCGCAGCGCCCGGGCTTCGCGGAAGCCGGGCACCAGGCGCTCGCCGTCGTCGAGCATCTGGTCGACCTCCTCCTGGGTGACCGGAAGCTCATCAGGCTCGGCTGAGCGGATGTCGGTCGTGCCGATTACGCTGACGGTCCGGATCGGCACCAGTATGTCGCCGTCCGCGGGCATGGTGCAGCGGTTGATCACCGTATTCACCAGGCGGTGGTTCATGGCGATCATGATCCCCTTGCCGGGGATCACCCCGACGCCCTCGATGCCGGCCATGTGAGCGATCTGCGCGGCCCAGGCGCCGGCGGCGTTGATGGTGAATCCGACCTCGATGTCGAGGTCCTCGCCGGTGCGCTCGCTGCGCACGCGCGCGCCCGTGACCGACCCGTTCGTCCGATGCAGGTCGATCACGCGGTGATAGGGCAGGATCCGCGCCCCGTGAGCGGAGGCACCCCGGGCAAGTGACCACACGGCCTTCCAGGAGTCGATCGAGCCGTCGGGCACGCTGAACGCTCGCAGGATCGCGGGGTTCAATCGCGGCTCGTTGCGCAGCGCCTCGGCCACCTCGATCTCCTCCACCGGCAGGTCGCAGGCGCGACAGCCGGCGAGGAACTCCTCTGCGTAGCCGGGATCGTCGTCGGGCGTGGTCACGAACAGCCCGCCGGTGTCCTCGATGCAGTCGGGGATCACCCGGCGCAGGATCGCGTTCTCGGCCACGCACTCCTCGGCGGCGAGCCGGTCCTTGACGACGTAGCGGCCGCCCGAGTGCAGCAGTCCGTGAAAGCGGCCGCTGGTTCCCTCGCCGAGATCGCCGCGGTCGACCAGGATCACGTCGAAGCCTCGCAGCGCCGCATCCCAGGCGACACCGGCGCCGGTGGCGCCGCCGCCGATCACCAGCAGATCGCCTTGGAGGCTTGGCACCCGGTGAATGCTATTGGGCACGGCGCCTGGGCTCCGCTGCCGCGCGCCTCACCCCTAGGCTGTGCGCATGCCTGGCGCGCGGATGGGGCTCGGCCTGGCCGCCCTCGGCCGTCCCGGATACATCAATCTCGGGCACGGCGAGGACATCGCCGACACGAGCCTCGAGGCGATGGAGCGCGCCGCGCACGCGGTGCTCGACGCCGCCTACGAGGGCGGCGTGCGCTGGTTCGATGCGGCGCGCTCCTACGGTCGCGCCGAGGAGTTCCTGGCGTCCTGGCTCGCTTCGCGCGGGCTGCGCCGGGAGGACGTCACCGTGAGCTCGAAGTGGGGCTACCGCTACACGGCGGGCTGGCGCGTCGACGCCGCCGAGCACGAGGTCAAGGACCTCTCGGTCGAGCACCTGCGAACGCAATGGCGCGAATCGCGCGTGCTGCTCGGCGAGCACCTCGACCTCTACCAGATCCACTCCGCCACCCTCGAGAGCGGCGTGCTCGACGACCCCGCGGTGCGCCGCGAGCTCGATGCGCTCCGCGCGGAAGGGATCCGCGTCGGCCTGACCGTCACGGGCGAGCAGCAGGCGGCCACGATCGACCGCGCGGTGGCCGGCGGTGGCTTCGACAGCGTGCAGGCCACCTGGAACCTCCACGAGCGGTCAGCCGAGGCGTCGCTCGAGCGCGCCCACGCGGCCGGCCTCACGGTCCTGCTCAAGGAGGCGCTCGCCAACGGGCGCCTGACCGGGCGCGGGGCCGAGGAGGCTCTGGCCGCGGCGGCCCGCGAACGCGGCACGACCGCGGACGCGCTCGCGCTCGCCGCCGCGCTCGCCCGGCCGTGGGCCGATGTCGTGCTCAGCGGCGCGGCAACCGTCGGGCAGCTCCAGAGCAACCTCGCCGCGCTCGACCTCCGCTGGGACGACGAGCTCGAGCAGCGCCTCGCCGGACTCGTCGAGGAGCCGGCCGCGTACTGGGCGGCACGCGCCGAGCTCCCCTGGACCTGATCCGCGTGGCCGGCGCTCACCCCTCGTCGGCGTCGAACCAGTCGAACGTCCGGGTGACCGCCTTCTTCCAGTACTTGTAGTACTCGTCGCGCTTCTCGGGATCCATGCTGGGCTCCCAGCGCTTGTCCTCGACCCAGTTCTCGCGCAGGTCTTCGACCTCGTTCCAGAAGCCGGTGGCGAGGCCGGCGGCGTAGGCCGCGCCGAGCGAAGTGGTCTCCGGCACCTTCGGCCGGATCACCGGGACCCCGAGCAGGTCGGCCTGGAATTGCATCAGCAGGTCGTTGCCGACCATGCCGCCGTCGACCTTGAGCGACTCCAGCTCCACCCCCGAGTCGGCGTTCATCGCTTCGACCACCTCGCGGCTCTGGTAGGCCGTCGCCTCGAGCGTCGCCCGGGCGATGTGCCCGGCGTTGACGTAGCGCGTGAGGCCGGCGATCACGCCGCGTGCGTTGGACTTCCAGTAGGGCGCGAACAGGCCCGAGAACGCCGGCACGATGTAGCAGCCGCCGTTGTCGTCGACCGACTTGGCCAGGTCCTCGACCTCGGGCGCGGCCTGGATCATCTTGAGGTTGTCGCGCAGCCACTGCACCAGCGCGCCGGTGATGGCGATCGACCCCTCGAGGCAGTAGACGGCGTCCTCGTCGCCGATCTTGTAGCCCACCGTCGTCAGCAGCCCCGACTTGGAGGGCACCGCCTCGGTGCCCGTGTTGAGCAGCAGGAAGTTGCCCGTGCCGTAGGTGTTCTTGGCCTCCCCGACCGCGAAGCAGGTCTGCCCGAAGGTGGCCGCCTGCTGATCGCCTAGGTCGCCCGCGATCGACACGCCCTGCAACGCGCCGCCCGCCTTGACCTCACCGTAGACCTCGCTCGAGGCCCTGATCTCCGGCAGCATCGAGGTGGGGACGCCCATGATGCCCGCGATCTCCTCGTCCCACTGGAGCGTCTTGAGATCCATGAGCATTGTGCGGCTGGCGTTGGTCACATCCGTGATGTGCAGACCGCCGTCGGTGCCGCCGGTGAGGTTCCAGATCACCCAGGTGTCCATGTTGCCGAACACCAGGTCACCGGCCTCCGCCCTGTCCTTCGCACCGTCGACGTTGTCGAGAATCCAGCGGATCTTCGGGCCGGAGAAATAGGTCGCCAGGGGCAGCCCCACCCTCTCCTGGAAGCGGGCCTGACCGCCATCGCGCGAGAACTCGTCCACCAGCTTGTCGGTGCGGGTGTCCTGCCACACGAGCGCGTTGTGCACCTGCTCGCCCGTGTTGCGGTCCCACACCAGTGTCGTCTCGCGCTGATTGGTGACGCCGACGCCCGCGATGTCGTCGGCGCTGGCGCCCGCCGCCTCCATCGCGCCGTCGATCACTTCCTGGGTGCGCGACCAGATCTCGCCCGCATCGTGCTCCACCCACCCGGGCTTCGGATAGATCTGCTCGTGCTCCTTCTGGTCCACGCTGACCACGTTGCCGCTGTGGTCGAAGACCATGCACCGGGTGCTGGTCGTGCCCTGGTCCACTGCTGCCGCGTACTTAGCCATCACTACCTCTCGGTCTGGTCTTCGCTGAAACGGCGTCTCCGGTCGGCGATCAGCCGGGGAACCACCAGTCGAACGCGAGCGCCCCGAGGACGCCGCCGATGATCGGGGCGACCACCGGGATCCAGGAATAGCCCCAGTCCGAGGGACCCTTACCCGCGATCGGCAGGATCGCATGCATGATCCGTGGCCCCAGGTCACGTGCCGGGTTGATCGCGTAGCCCGTTGGTCCTCCGAGGGACAGCCCGATGACGAACACCAGCAGACCCACTAAGAGGCCGCCGAGGCCAGTCGCCGCGGTGTCCGGGTTGGCAAAGAACGCCAAGATGCCGAAGACCAGGATGAAGGTCCCGATGATCTCGCAGATCACGTTGGCCACGGTGTTGCGAATCGCCGGCGCGGTGCTGAACGCCGCCAGCTTGAGTCCGGGATCCTCGGTCACGGCCCAGTGGGGCAGGTAGGCCAGCCACACGAGTGTGGCGCCCACGAAGGCGCCGACGAACTCGCCGGCTAGATACTCGGGCACGTCACTCCAGTCGGTGTCACCGATCACCGCGAAGCCCAGAGTCACCGCCGGATTGAGATGCGCGCCGCTGAATTGCCCGACCGCGAACACCGCGGTCATCACGCCTATTCCCCAGCCGAAAGTGATCACGATCCAGCCGGCGTTCTCGGCCTTGGACTGGCTGAGCAGCACCCCGGCCACAACCCCGTTCCCCAGCAGGATCAGGATCGCCGTCCCGATTACCTCAGCTCCGAAGATGCTCAAGAGCTTCTCCCCTCTCGTCGGTTGCCGACACGCAGCGGGAGCAGCCTATTCCTGGCGGTCAGGCGAGTCAAACCTGGGCCGAATCGCCCAGCACGGGTGCAGCGGCGGCGGCTCAGCCCGGGTCGGCGAAGCTCCGGGCGGCCACCTCCAGGAGAAGCTGCGACGACGTCGCGCCGGGATCCTGATGCCCCACGCTGCGCGGCCCCAGATAGCTCGCGCGGCCCTTGCGCGCCTCGAGCGGAATGGTCGCGCGCATCCCTTCCGCGGCCGCGTCGGCCGAGCTGCGCAGTGCGTCGCCCAGCTCGGCGCCGTCATCAGCCGCCTTTCGCAGAGCGTCGAGGGCCGGCAGGAGGGCATCGACCATCGTCTTGTCCTGTGGCTGCGCCTTGCCTCGGGCCTGGACCCCCTGGACGCCGGCCTCGAGGGCCGCCGTCCAGCCGGCCAGATCCAGTTCCTCGCGGCCGGCGGCCGCCGTCCCCATCTGCAGGAACAGCGTCCCGTAGAGCGGGCCGGCGGCGCCGCCGACGCTCGACACCAGCGCCATGCCGACGGCCTTGAGCAGGGCGCCGATGTCCGCGTCGTCCCCGTCACCGAGCTTCTCGACCGCCTTGCGCATGCCGCGATCCATGTTCGTGCCGTGGTCGCCATCTCCGATGGCCGTGTCGAGCTGGACGAGCTCGGCACGGTGCTCGGCGATCTCGGCCGCATAAGCCCCGATCCAGTCGCGGACCGTTGTCGACGTGATGGCCAAGGCCGCCCTCAGCAGACGCGCAGGGCCGGAGTGTCCGCGGGTGCGTCCCACAGACCTGTGAGCTCGCCGTCGAGCTTCAGCAACGTGATCGAGCAGCCCGCCATCTCCAGCGAGGTGATGTAGTCGCCGACCAGGTTGCGTTCGATGCTGACGCCCCGCTCCTGCAGGAACCGGTTCAACTCGCGGTAGACGATGTAGAGCTCGATCAGCGGCGTGCCGCCCATGCCGTTGACGAAGGCGAGCACCTTGTCGCCGGACTCGAACGGCAGGTCGTCGACGATTGCCGTGGCGAGGCGCTCCACCACCTGAGCCGCCGTCCCGATCGGCTCGCGGAAGCGGCCCGGCTCGCCGTGGATCCCGATGCCGATCTCCATCTCGTCCTCGCCGAGCTCGAAGCTCGGCTCGCCCGACCCGGGCGTGACACACGGGGTCAGCGCCATGCCCATGCTGCGCCCCTGCCCGTTGACCGTGCGGCAGATCTCCGCGACCTCCGTCAGCGACTTGCCCGCGTCGGCGGCCGCCCCGCAGATCTTCTCTGCGATAACCGTGATGCCCACGCCGCGCCGGCCCGCCGTGTAGAGCGAGTCCTGGACGGCCACATCGTCGTTGGTGACCACCGCCTCGACCTCGATGCCCTCGCCCTTCGCGAGGTCGGCCGCCATCTCGAAGTTGAGGACGTCGCCGGTGTAGTTCTTGACGATATGGAGAACGCCGGCGCCGCCGTCCACCGCCTTCGTCGCCTCGAGCATCTGATCGGGCGTGGGCGAGGTGAACACCTCGCCGGGGCAGGCGGCATCGAGCATCCCGGGGCCGACGAAGCCGCCGTGCATCGGCTCGTGACCCGAGCCGCCTCCGGAGATGATGCCCACCTTGCCCTGGACGGGTGCGTCCGCGCGAACGATCACGTAGGGGTCATAGGTGACCCGCAGGCGATCGCCGTGGGCCGCTTCGATTCCCTCGAGCGCCTCGCGAACGACGGCGTCGGGATCGTTGATGAGCTTCTTCACGGTTCCTCCTCCACTCGATGACGGCTAGGGCCGGCGTGGGGGGAACGTATACCGTCTCAGGCAGCAGTGGTGGAGGAATGCTCCTTGATCGGCTCCACCGGCGGCGAGGGGGCAACGACCGCTGGCGCCGGTGTGAACCGTCCCGGCTCGGCATCCAGCACCACATCGGGGGCCGGGGTGAGGCCCTCGGCGTCCCAGAACACACGCACCTGGTTCATCACATCGCGCGGGCTGTCGATCGCCGACGGCCGGATCGGATCGCCGAAGCGCACCTCCACCTGGTGACGGCGTGAGAAGAGGCGGCCCGGCTTGCGCTGCGGCCAGTTCTGTCCGGCCGGCATCGCCTCGTGGGTCCCGCTGAGATAGATCGGCACGATCGGGATGCCGTGCTGTGCCGCGATCACCGCAGCCCCGGAGCGAACCTTGCCCACCGCGCCATCGCGGGAGCGGGTGCCCTCGGGAAACATGACGAGGTTCCAGCCGTCGTCGAGGAGGCGGTCGACGTGGTCGGTGGCCCCGTTCCCAAGACCTCCGCCCTTGCGCCCGAGCGGAACGGTGTTGAACAGGAGCGCAACGCCGCTGGCCTTCCAGCGCGTGTTGTAGAAGTAGTCGGCCGCGGCGGCCACCGCCGTGCGGCTGCGCCACTTGCGTGGCAGGGCACGCAGAATCGTCGGGGTGTCGAGGTGGCTCGAGTGGTTGGCCACGAAGATGACCGGGTGGGAGAGCGTCTCGAAGAGCTCACTATTGACCACGCGCTTGCGTGCGTACCAGTCGATCATTGGCCCGAGCCCGAGCGAGAGCAGCGCCTCGCGCGCCGCCTTGGCGTAGCTGCAGCGTGCCCAGGAGACGTCCATCTTGGCGTACTGGCGCGCCAGCTCACTGCCCTGGGTGCGCAGCTCGCTGCCCCTGGTGCGCAGCTCGCTGCCTCGGTGCTTGAGCTCGTCGGTGAGCTCGGGCACGCGCTCGCGCAGCTCGGGCACCCGCTCGCGCAGCTCGGGCACGCGGCTCTTGATATCGGTGCTGCGCGCCTTGCCCTGCTGGATGGCGCGATTGACTCTTCCGTCCCTCATGTCCCCAAGTACTCCATTCCCGGGGGACGGTTTCTCACTCCGCCTGACAGCTATTCAGAGCCCACGCGGATCTCTCCGGTCCGGCCCTTGAGCACGCGCTCGCCCGGGGGGTCGCTGACAATCTCCAGGCCGGCCACCACCAGCAGCGCCACCACCGCCAGCGCGGCCACCAGCCGAAACGCATCGGCGCGGACCTTCTCGCGCCTGGCCCGCCGCGACTGCTCGGCCGTGGCCGGGCCCAGCAGCTCGGCCACGGTGGCCTCATCGAGCCCCAGACCGCGTGACCGGCAGAAGGCGAGCACGTCGTCGGCGCCGCGCGCCTCGATCACCTCCGCCCCGTACAGCTCGGCCAAGCGGCCCACGAGACGGGCGTTGCGTCCCGGAAGGAGCAGGAATGCGTATGGCCGCGCGCGTTCCGCGCGAAAGCCGTCCGGGTGGAGCTCGATCGCTCCCTGCGCCTCGACGATTCCGGGAATCTGGCGGCGGCTCGCCAGCACCCGGCGGGCGGAGCTCTTGGAGGGATGCCAGGCGTGCAGGCCGCAGCCACAGCCCTGGGCCGGGGGCTCGTGTTCAGGGTCCTGCGCGCAGCTGGCCTCGAGCCAGGCGCCGCCCGGCGGCCACGGCGCATGCCGGTGGTGCGGGCCCGCGAGCCGCTCGACAGAGCCGTCGGTGACCACCGTCCAGGTCCGCAGGCCATAGACAGGATCCGGCACCAGCGGCGGGTCGCTCACGGCCGCTCCGCGGGCTCCGGCTCACGAGGCGGATCGCGGGGTTCCGGGCGCGGCTTGGGCTCGGCCGGCGGCGCCGGCACGGGAACCGGCAGCTTCACCGGCTCCGAGATGATCCGCCGTGAGGGACTCTCAAGGCTCATTGACTCAATGGTGGGCCTTACGGCCCGCGGAGGCAAGTGGTTCACGCCCGGCACAGGCCTTAATGGCGCGTCAGGACGGCGGCCCGAGTCTGAACACGGGGTGATCGGGGCCGATCCGCTCGAGCTCCGCGTCCGAGGCGTCGGGCCCGACGCCGCCGAAGAACTGCCCGACCTCCCATTTCCAGCGTTTCAGGTAGGCCCGCAGCAACGGCGGCTTGTCCTCCTCGCCGAGCTCGATTGCCGTGAAGCCCTCGGAGCGCCGACCGACCACCAGCTGCCCCTCACCGCTCGCGCGCAGGTTCTTGACCCACTGGGTCTGGCCGCGCGGCGCCACGAGGTAGCGCCGGCCCTCGTAGGTCAGGAGGTTGACCGGAGTGCGCCGGGGCTCGCCCGACTTGCGGCCACGAACCTCCAGCACGCGGGAGCCGTAGAAGCTGACGCCAATGCGAGTGAGCCCGGCGACGGCGGGA
The DNA here is from genome assembly GCA_963813495.1 of uncultured Thermoleophilaceae bacterium. Lineage (GTDB taxonomy): Bacteria > Actinomycetota > Thermoleophilia > Solirubrobacterales > Thermoleophilaceae > JACVRW01. Next base: position 93,108 of record CAWEZC010000008.1, on the reverse strand, counting down.
TTGAAGACGTGGCTGGTGAACCAACCGGGCCGCTGATAGTGCTCTGCCACACAACGGAGTCTAGGTCGCTGGCCCCAGTCGATCCGCTCGAAGCGCTTCGCCAGGGGGTCACGCCGGGGTGGGCTGTCCGAGTCGACGTAAGCGCGATTGGAACGGCCGGCGCTTCAGGCCAATGCGATCAGGCAGTGCCATTCGTTCTCGAGCCGGTACGAGCCGTCCGGTAGCCGGCGCGGCGCCAGCGCGTCGACCACGGCGCGGCGCAACTCCGGCTCGCGCTCGCGGCCGACACGAACGGCCAGGCCTGCGGGAGCCATCAGCGCCCGTGCGAGCGCGCTGTCGTCGGAGTAGCGATAGGCCCAGCGCACGTCGAAGGCCTGCTCCGGCTGGAGGCCGGCACCCCCGGCGATCTCCTCGAGGACCCCCGGCTCCCAGAGCGGCGCCGGACGGGCGGCCCCGGATGGAGGCACAGGCAGGAACGGCGCCGCGGCCTCCTTCATCGCCGTGAGGTCGCAGTGGGCGGGATCGCCCCATGTCTGGATGACCACGCGGCCCCCTGGTCGCGTGACCCGGGCGGCCTCCGCGAGGGCCCCGCTCGCATCCGCCGCGTAGAAGAACGAGTTGAACCCGGCCACCACGTCGAAGCGGTCGTCATCCCAGGGCAACCGCTGCAGGTCTGCGACCCGCAGATCCGCCTCAGGCACACGCCGCCGGGCGATCTCGATCAGTGCCTCCGACGCATCTAGACCGGAGACCAGGGCTCCACGGTCGGCCGCCTCGCGCAGGAACACTCCCGTGCCGCAGCCGACGTCGAGCACCTCCTGCCCGGAGCTCAGACCCACCCGGCGGATCGCCTCCTCATACGAGGGATGCTGCTGCTCCTCGGTCGCGGCCCAATCCTCCGCGCGCGAGCCCCAGAGCGCGCCCCAGCGGGTGGCGCTCCCGGGTGTCGGCGCTGTCGAGCTCATGACCGCTGATGCAGCTAGGCTACGTTCTGTAGTTATCGGTTATGGAGCGGGGCCATGTCAAGAGATGAGCTGAGCCTGTTCTCGTACGAGATCCTGGCACTCGTGGGGCGCGAGGGAGCGGGGGCGCACGACTTGCTCAGAATGGCGCAAAGGGGACGGCTCCTGGCCTGGGCAGGCGAGAGCCAGTACTACGTCGAGCCCAAGCGGCTGGCCAAGCTTGGCTACCTCGAGGCGCGCAAGGAGCCGGGCAAGACCCGCGAGCGGACGGTCTACACCCTCACCGACACGGGCATCGACGCTCTCAAGGCCTACGCCCGCACACCGGCTCGTTTCACCCCGCTCAAGAGCGAGCCGCTGATCCGCCTGCTGATGGCCGACCTCGTCGGCGAGGCGCCCACGCGCGAGAGCATGGCCGCGCTGCGCGAGGAAATCGCCGAGCTCGAGGCCCGCCTCGATGAGAGTGAGGCGAGCGCGGAGAAGCTCCCCCATCGGCGCAAGTATCTGCTTCTCGCCAACGGGTTCCTGCGCCGGCTGCTCGACCTGCACCTGGAGCTGGTCGACGACGTGGAGCGCGAGCTGACTCCCAAGCGCCGCCGCGCGGCGCGCTAGCCGCTACTCGACATCGCGTCGGGCCAGCAGCGCCGCGGCGACCGAAAGAGCGCTGCAATCCAACCAGGCCGATCAGCACCGGCTCGACGAGGAGAGCGGCCACCAGGATTCCCACCAGCCGCCGTGCAGGGACGGCGAGGATCAAGCCCAGCGGACGAGGCATGCCCTGATCGTGCCGATCAGGAACGGGCCCGCATCGGTCTCGAGTCTGAGACCGCGGAGCTAGGCGGCCGGGCGCTGAACCGCGAGGTGGGCGGTCCAGTCCCCGCCGACCGCGTCGAGGGCGCCCTGGACCGCGTCATAGGCCTCATCCGCAGTGGCGTTGTCGAACCAGAAGCGCGCGATCCGGCCGTCCCTCTCCCGGATCGACGAGGTCTGCAGACGGGCACCGAGCGCCGACAGCAACTCCTCGGCGCGATCGCCGGCCTGGAGGACCTCCACGTGGACTTCGCCGATCGGCATGGAACCGAGACCCTATAGCGGCGGCGCGCCTCAGTACGGGAACGTCGGCAGCGCACCGGCCCGGCTGCGCAGCGCCCGCTCGAGCTCGCGCGCCTTTCCCGGCCGGGCGGAGGCCAGGTTGCGGCTCTCGCCGGGATCGCGGCGGCGGTCGAAGAGCTGGGGGCCCGAGCCGCCGTTGCCGCCGAAGGCCGCCCAGCGGTCGGTGTGCACGTACCAGCTGTTGCCGTAGCCGCCCCAGGAATAGGCACGCTCGGGCGGGCGCCGGCCGTCGAAGAAGCGCGAGAGGTCGACTCCCTCCATGCCCCGGGGGACGGGCACCCCGGCCATCGACAGGATCGTCGGCGCCACGTCGTGGGTGGAGGCAAACCAGCTGCTGGTGTCACCGGAGCGGCGGCCGCGGGGCTCCACCACGATCAGCGGCGTGCGAATCAGAGCGGGATGCAGAACGGTGGCGATCTTTCCCGTGTAGCCGTGGTCGCCGAGGTAGAAGCCGTGGTCGGAGACGAGCACGACCACGGTCTCGCGGTCCAGCCGCAGGCCGTGGAGGCGATCGAGGAAGACCCCCAGCCAGCGGTCGGTCATCGTGACCTCCGCGGCGTAGAGCGCCTTCATGCGGTCCAGCAGCACGAGATCGGGGCCATCGAGGTAGCGCGAGACCGGCGCGTAGTAGGGCTTGGCCGGCTCGGGGCCGCGGTAGTCGGGATCGCCGTACATGTCGACGTAGCGGCGCGGCGGCGTCCAGGGCTCGTGCGGCTCGAAGGTGTCAACCACCATGGCGAACGGCCGCTTGCGGGCCGCTGCGCGCTCGAGCAGCGCGGTCGCGTCCCGAAACACGCGGGCGGCGAAGGAGCGCGTCTCGTCCTGGGAGTAGCGCCCGTTGGCCAGGTAGCGCAGGACGCGATCGCGCGTGTCGGGGTCGTCGAGCACCGGCGGCAGCCAGTGGCGGAGCTCGGCGCCCGAAACCCCGTCGGAGCGCCCGCCGATCTGGCCGCCGCGGCGCCTGAACACGTCGAAGCTGCGGCGGAACGGGCCGTACGGCGGTGAGAAGCCGAGCGAGGTGTTGTCGGTCACGTAGGCGGTCCAGTAACCGGCCCGGCGCAGGGCGCTGGTGAAGGTGGTGTCCACGTTGCCGATCGGGGCCCAGCCGGGCTCGGCCAGGAGACCGCGGTAGGGGTGCCAGCCGCGGAAGGGGAACACGCGGCGCCCCGTGAGGATCGTGCGCCGCGCGGGTACGGTGGGCATCGCCTCGGGGTGGAAGCGCGTGAAGCTCAGCCCGTCACGGGCCAAGGCATCGATGTTCGGCGTGCGGGCGCGCTTGCCGAAGACGTGATCGGCGCGCAGCGTGTCGACGATGATGAGGACGACGTTGGGACCGTCCGGGGGACGCGGCCGTGAGCCCCCCGCGCCCGCCACCGCGGCCGCTCCGGCGACCGCGGCAGCCGACGCTCCGGCTCGCTGGATGAACCGCCGCCGGGTGGTGCTCTCCGCCATCCCCGCTAGCCCAGAGCGGCGTCGAGCGCCTCGTTGACCAGCTCGTCCGCGCGCTCGTTCTGCTCGCGGCGCACCGAGCGCACCGCCCAGGAGTGGAAGCCGCGCAGCTCGCCCATCGCCTCCAGGAACAGCGGTTTCAGGCCGGCGTGCTTGACCTTGTACTCGCCGCCGATCTGACGGGCGACGAGCTCCGAGTCGTTGACCACCTCGACCTCGGTGGCGCCGAGCTCGCGGGCCAGCTCGAGGCCGAGCAGGAGGGCGCGATATTCAGCGACGTTGTTGGTCGCCTCGCCGATGTAGGCGTTGCGTTCGCCGAGCGTCTCTCCATCCGGAGAGGAGGCCACCGCGGCCACCGCCGCGGGGCCCGGGTTGCCCCGTGCCCCTCCGTCCACGTGGACTGTGACCTTCACCCGCTGGGAGGGCCGCCGGCGTCGGTGACCGGCGCGCTCGCCACCACGCGCCCGTCGGCGTCGAGGGCGGCGTTCCATTGGCGCAGGGAGGCGTCGATCTGGTCGAGCTCGTCGCCCTTGTCGAGCATCTCCACCGGGTCGCCCTCGGCTCCCAGGTCCACGCGATAGCGGTACCAGGAGAGCTCCCACGCCACCAGCAGCGACACGAAACTCGGCTGCTCGGTGTCGGGCCGGGCGTTGACCCACGCCGGACCCAGGGTCCGGGCCAGGCCGGCGATGGTACGGGCGTGAGCAGAGCCGTTGAAGAGCTCGAAGGCGCGGTCGACCTTCGCTTCGGCGGTGCTGGGCACCGCGCGCACGTGACGGGGATCCTTGGGCCGTGAACGCGGGCGCTCGCGGGGCGGCGCGGGAGCGGCATCGTCGGCGGGCGGGTAGTCCGCCGGTTCGCCGATCGCCTCCGCCGCGCCGTAGCCGCTGTCACGCTGCTCGGCCACCCGGCGCTCTTCCTCGGGGAGGGGCATGCTCCCCGGCTCGGCCGGACGCCGGCGGCGCAGCCGCCCGAGGACGCCACGGCGAGGCTCGTTGCGCGGCAGCCGCGTCGGCAGGTCTCCGGCGACGGACTCGCGGATCCAGCCGTGGTGCTGGGCCCGCGCGGCGCACAGGTCGCAGACCTTGTGGCGCGCCCCGCCGGGGGCGAGATACCACTCGGCGCGCTCGCCCTTGAGAATGGTGCGGCCGCAGACGTCGCAGCTCACGACGTCGTGGACCGGCCTGAGCTCCTTCTTCACGGGTCCCGATGATAGGGGCCGCTCGGCCCTTGCCCGTGCGCTGGGGCGAGCGTCCGGCCCGGCCGGACGCGCACGACGTCGTCGGTCAGGCCTTCACCGCCTCCTTTTCCTGCTGGGCCTGCTGCACCACCTGCTGCGCCACGTGCCCGGGCACCTCCTCGTAGCGCGCCAGGTCCATCGTGTACTCACCCTGACCGCCGGTGATCGCACGCAGATCCGGGGCGTAGTCGAGCAGCTCGGCCATCGGCACCTCGGCCTTCACCTCCGTCACGGCCCCCTTTGGCTCCATGCCCAGCGGGCGGCCGCGGCGTGAGTTGAGGTCCCCGATCACGTCGCCCACCGACGCCTCGGGCACGGTGATCACCACGGTCATGATCGGCTCCATGAGCGTGGGCTGGGCACTCTCCATGGCGTCCTTGAAGGCCATCGAGCCGGCGATCTTGAACGCCATCTCCGAGGAGTCCACGGAGTGGTGCTGCCCGTCGTACACCGTCACACGCACGTCCTGAACGGGAAAGCCCGCCACGGTGCCCGTGCGCATCGCCTCGATCACGCCCTTCTCGACGGCGGGGATGAAGCCTCCCGGGATCACCCCACCCTTGATCGCGTTGACGAACTCGAACCCACTCCCCTGCTCCGCCGGTGACACCTCGATGTGGCAGTCGGCGAACTGGCCGCGCCCGCCGGTCTGCTTCTTGTAGCGGGCGTGTGCCTTGGCGCTGCTCTTGATCGCCTCGCGGTAGGGCACGTGCGGCGGGTGCAGCTCGACCTCGGCGCCGAAGCGCTCCTTCATGCGCTCGACGATGACCTCGACGTGGATCTGCGTGATGCCGGCCAGGATCTGCTCGCCGGTCTGCGAATCGCGGTGGAAGTCGATGGTCGGGTCTTCCTCCTGCAACCGGCGCAGGGCCTGACCCATCTTCTCCTCGTCGCCCTTGGCCTTGGCCTCGATGGCGAAGGCCATGACGGGCCGCGGCATGGCCGGCAGTACGAGCGGGATCTCGGCGTCCTTGGCCGCCAGCACATCGCCGGCGTGCGTCTCCTTCAGCTTGGCCACCGCGCCGATGTCCCCGGCGCCGAACTCGTCCGCGTGTTCGTTCTCCTTGCCCTGCGGCACGAGCAGCTGCCCGATGCGTTCCTTGACGTGCGCGCGGCAGTTGTAGACGTGACTGTCGTGGCTGAGCACGCCCTGGTAGACGCGGAACAGGTTGACTCGCCCCGCGTAGGGGTCGGCCAGAGTCTTGAACACGAACGCCACCATGTCCTTCGACTCGTCCGGCTCCAGCATCACGCCGTCGAGGTCGATCGGTCCGCGCCTGGCCGGCGAGGGAAGGTCCTCCACCAGAGCGTCCAGAAGGCGGTTGATCCCGAGATTGCGAGTGGCCGCGCCACAGGTGACCGGGAAGACGTGTCCTTCGGTGACTCCGGTCTTCAGCGCCTCGACCGTCTCCTCGTGGGAGATCTCCTCGCCCTCGAGGTAGCGTTCCATGAGGGCGTCGGAGACCTCGGCCACCTCGTCCATCAGCTTTTCGCGGTACTCCTGGGCCTGCTCGCGCAGGTCCTCGGGGATCTCGATCTCCGAGCAGTTGTCGCGATCGGCACCGTCGTAGCGGTAGGCCTTCATGTCGATCAGGTCGATCACGCCCTGCAACTCGTGCTCGGCGCCGATCGGGATCTCCGTGGCCACCACGTGCTGCCCGAAGGCGCTCTTCAGCGAGTCGAGGCTTCGGAAGAAGTCCGCGCGTTCGCGGTCGAGCATGTTCACGAACAGGACACGGGCCAGGCCCAGCTCGGAGGCGCGCTCCCAGAGGCGGGTGGTGGTCACCTCGGCCCCCATCACGCCGTTGACCACGAAGACCGCGCCCTCCACCACGCGGAGCGCGGCGAGGGCGTCGGCCACGAAGCTCGGCTCGCCCGGGGTGTCGATCAGGTTGATCTTGCGGTCGTCCCAGCGAAACGAGGAGAGGCTCGCGGAGATGGACATCTCGCGCGCCTTCTCGTCGATTGCAGCGTCCGAAACCGTCGATCCTTCGGCCACCGAGCCCAGGCGGTTGATCGCACCCGCCTCGAACAGGAGCGCCTCGTTCACAGAGGTTTTCCCGCTGCCCCGGTGGCCCACCAACGCCACATTGCGAATCCTCTTTGGCGACTCGTGCGCCATGAATCTCCTTCCCCGCGGGAGCGATTGGGTGCGAGCAGGCAGCCTACCCTGCGAGGGCCGAATCCAGTGTCTCGTGAATGGGCGCCACGCTGTTGACCTCCGTCAGTTCGAGCACCCTCCGCAGGGGCGAGCTGGGCGGCGCAGCGATGCGCAGGTCTTGACGGCGCCGGCGCAGGCGCCGCGACAGGTCGAAGAGCACCTCGATGCCGGCCGAATCGAGATAGCGGCAGTCGCCGAGGTCGATCACGAGCGCTAGGGCGTCGTTGGGCACGGAGGCGAGCAGCTCGTCGCGCACATAGCCGGCGTTGGTCATGTCGATCTCGCCGCCCAGGTGGGCCACGAGGGTGCCGCCGCGGCGCTCGACGGCGATCTCGGCAGGAGTCGTCACGCGGCCCGCGCGTGGGACAGCCGGCGCCGCATCTTCACCAAGGTACCGCCGCCCTGCGTGGAGATGTCGACCTCATCCATCAATCCCTCGATGATCTTGAGCCCGCGGCCCCGGTGCTCCCCGCGGCGCTCGCGCCAGTGGCCTCTGTCGCTCACGCTGGCCACCAGCTCACCCGCCACGAGCAGCGCCTCCACGTCGAAGCTCGCGTCCCCCGGGCCGTAGGCGTGCTCGATGGCGTTGCCGGCGGCCTCGCAAACGGTCAGCGTGATCTCGTACGACTCGATCTCGCTGGCCCCCGCGGCGTGTAGAAAGCGAATCATGCGCCGCCGGAGCAGCGACAGTGACTCCGGCTCCGCCGGCAGGGACAGGTGGATGCGCTCGGCCGGCGCCGCGACGGGGCGAACCGCCAGCAGCGCCACGTCGTCACCCGGGTCGCGCTCGCCGAGCACGGCGGCGAGCACGCGGTCACACAGAGCGTCCAGGTTCTGCTCGGCTTCGCCGGCCGCTGCGGCCAGTTGGTCCAGACTGTCGGAAAGAGGCACATTGCGCCGTTCGACCAGGCCGTCGGTGTAGAGCAGCAGCGTCGATCCGGGGGGCATCACGGCCCGCGCCTCGCGGAAGACCGCCGGATCGGCGGCGCCGATCGGCACCGAGCGCCCACCCTCGAGGAAGCGGGGGCCGTCGGGAGCCAGCAGGAGGGGCGGAGGATGGCCGGCGGCCGAGAACGCGATCTCGCCGGTCTCCCGGTCGAGCACCACGTAGAGGACCGTGGCCATCGCCTCCTCCACACCGCTCAGCACCAGCCGGTTGATGCGCGCCACGACCTCGGCCGGCGACGCCTCCACCAGCCCATAGGCGCGGAAGGCGTTGCGCAGCTGCCCCATCGTGGCGGCAGCGCGAAGGCCGTGACCGATCACGTCGCCCACGACGAGGGCCACGCGGCCGTCGGGACGCTCGAGCGCGTCGTACCAGTCGCCGCCGATGGCCGCCCCCCGGCCGGCGGGCAGGTAGCGGGCCGCCAGGCCGAGGCCCTCGATCAGCGGCAGCCGCTGCGGCAGCAGGCTGCGCTGCAGGGTCTCGGCGATCGTGTGCTCGCGCTCGTAGACCTCGCGCAGCCGGGCCTCCATCAGCTTGCGCTCGTGGATGTCGATGGCCGTGCCCACGTAGCCGGCGAAGCTGCCCCCCTCGTAGCGCGGCACGCCCCGGTCGACCACCCACCGGTGCTCGCCCTGGGCCGATCTCAACCGGTACTCGTATTCCCAGCGCGAGCGCTCGGAGAGCGCGACCTGCCAGGACCCGAGCATTCCCTGCACGTCGTCGGGATGGACGCCGAGCTCCCAGCTCGAGCCCAGCTCCTGCTCGGCCGAAGTGCCTGTGAAGCGCAGCCAGCCCTGGTTGACGAAGGTGACCAGGCCACGCGTGTCGGTGGTCCAGATCATCACCGGGGCGGAGTCGGCCAGATCGCGGAAGCTTGCCTCCGACTCGCGCAGCGCCTCCTCCATCGCCCGGCGCTCGTGGATGTCGGTGGCCGTACCCACGTAACCCGCGAACTCGCCCCTGGCGAGGCGCGGGGTGCCGACCTCGAGCACCCAGCGGTACCCGCCTCCGATGTGCATCAGCCGGTACTCGTGGCGGAACTCCTCGTGCCGCCGAAACGAGTCGAGCCAGCGCGACATCAGCTCGGCCCGGTCATCGGGATGGGCGCTCATTCCGAACGTGTCGCCGAGCTCCTCATCGAGGGTTCGGCCCGTGAAGCGCTGCCAACCCGCGTTGACGAAGGTCACGTGACCGTTGGGGTCGGTCATCCACATGAGAGCCGGGGCGGTGTCGGCCAGCTCGCGGAAGCGCGACTCGCTCTCGCGCACCAGTTCGTCGTGGCGGGCACGCTCGACCGCCAGGGCCACCACGTTGGCTACGGCGTGGAGGAAGTGGACGTCGTCGTCGGAGAAGAGGCGCCGGGTGCGGCTGTGGACGGCGATCACGCCGAAGTGGGAGCCGCGCCCGCCGATGGGGGCCGCCATTGCGCTGGTCACCCCGAGGTCGTGCTGCTCGGGCGAGGGCCCGAAGCGGCTCTCGACGGCGAGGTCCTCGACCACCACGGGCTGCTCGGCCTGTAGGGCGTAACCCAGAAGTGCGTCCGGGCCGGCGGGCAGCACGCCGCCCACCAGGCCCTCCGGGAAGCCCGAGCCGGCCCGCACCAGCAGGCCGCGCCCATCCCCGGTCAGCTCCACCACCGAGGCGTAGTCGGTTGCCAGCTCCTCGTGCGCCGCACGCGCCGCGGCGTCCATGAGCGCCTCGAGCAGCAGGCCCCCCAGCGCCTGCTGTCCCAGCTCGGCCACGGCGGCCTGCTGGCTGGCCCGGATCCGCAACTCGTCGCGGTGGCGCTCGTCCCGGGGCCGGAGCATCCCCACTTCCGTGGCGGCCGGCTACTCGCCGTCGGCCAAGGGTTCGCCTTGGAGACGTGACTTGAGCCGCAGCACGGCCTTGGTGTGGAGCTGGGAGACGCGTGACTCGGTCACGCCCAGCACCTCGCCGATCTCTCGCAGTGTCAGGTTCTCGTAGTAGTAGAGGGCCACCACGAGCTTCTCGCGCTCGGGCAGGCGCGCGATCGCGTCGGCCAGGCGGTCCTTCATCTCGGTGGTGTCCATCTCGGCGGCCGGGTCGGCCGCCTGAGGGTCCTGAATCGTGTCCAGAAGAGACACCTGGTCACCTGAGGAGTCGGACACCGTCCACAGCTCGTCCAGGGCCACCACCGACGAGTTGGAGATGCGCACCAGCGAATCCTGGAACTCGTCCACCGACACGTGCAGCGTCTGGGCCATCTCCTGGTCGGTCGGGGCGCGATGAAGCTGGTGCTCGAGCTTGGCGTTTGCCCTTTCGATCTCGCGGGCCTTGGTGCGCACGGAGCGCGGCACCCAGTCGAGCGAACGCAGCTCGTCGATGATCGAACCCTTGATGCGGGTGATCGCGAAGGTCTCGAACTTGATCCCGCGCTCCGGCTCGAAGCGCTCGATCGCCGAGATCAGCCCGAGCAGCCCGTAGGAGATGAGGTCGGCCTCCTCGACGTGCGAGGGCAGCCCGCTCGACATGCGCCCGGCCACGTACTTGACCAGCGGCGCATAGGCCAGCACCAGGCGCTCGCGGGCCTTCTCGTCGCGGTCGTCCTTGTACCGCCGCCAGAAATCCTTGAGCTCGATCGCCTTGAGATTGGTCTCCATGGGGGCCTCAGATCAGGCTCGGGGGTGCGAGCGCTGGTACGCCTTCCTGAGGCGACCCGACTCTACCCGAGTGTAGGTCTGCGTCGTGCTGATTGACGAGTGTCCCAAGAGCTCCTGGATGGCGCGCAGGTCGGCGCCTCCCTCGAGCAGGTGGGTGGCAAAGGAATGGCGAAGGGTGTGGGGCGTGACACCCACCCGCTGGGTCTGGGCGCGCAGCCGACGGCGCACGTCCGAGGTGGACAGGCGCCGCCCGCTCTTGGACAGGAACAGGGCCTGGCTCTCCCCGCTGGACAGCACCGTGCGCCCGCGAGCCAGGTAGCGGTCGAGCGCCTTCCAGGCGTGCTCGCCCACCGGGATCACGCGCGTCCTCTGACCTTTGCCCTCCACCCTGACCTCCTCGGCGTCGGGATCCACGCTGGCGGTATCCAGGTTGATGAGCTCCTCGGCTCGCAGCCCGGCGGCGTAGGCCAGCTCGAGCATCGCCCGGTCGCGCAGGTCGAGCGGGGTCGTGCCCGGGATGCGCTCGAGCAGCTCGGCGAGCTCCGCGGGCTTGAGGACACGGGGCAGGTAGGCGTCCTTCTTCGGGCTGGACACGAGGTCCGCCGGGTTGGCGGCCAGCTCGCCGCGCTCGACCAGCTGCCGGTAGAAGGTGCGGATGGCGGCGAGCTTGCGGGCCACAGTCGACTTGGCCGCTCCGCGCTCGGAGACGACGCCGGCGAACTGGCGCAGGTCGCGGTGACTTAGGTCCGCCGGCGCCAGGTCGCGCGAGCAGGCCCAGGCGGCGAGCTGGGACAGGTCGGCCCCGTAGGCGCGTCGGGTCTTCTCGCTCAGGCCCCGGGCCCTCTGCCAGTCGTCGAAGCGCTCGAGCTCGGCGCTCCAACTAGCCTTGGACGGCGAGGCGGCGGCGTCCGCCGAGCCTTGGAGAACTGGTGTGGGTGTCTTCTTCGTCAATACGTCGGACGGTCGGGTTGCCACGCGCTCTCAGCTCGCGGAGGCCGGTCTCGTCGACGAGTACGACAAGCCGGTCAAGCCCTGGCATCCGATCCAGGGGCCGAGCGACGCCTCCACGATGTGGTACGCGGTCCTGCACAAGCGCGAGCGGGGCGTCTTCATCGGCACGCTCTGTCTTCGACACACCGGCCGCCAGACCCTTTTAGAGACCGAGGGCTGGGTAGAGGTCCCTATCGAGGAGATCGGCGTTCAGGGCCCGGAGACGGGCCCCGCCCAGGACGGGCCCAGCGCTTGAACTCTGAGGGCCAGGGAGCCCCGACCCGGCGAGCCGTCAGGCGATGTAGATGGGAGCGCCGACCGGGACCTGGTCGTACAGCTCGATCACGTCCGGGATCGCCATGCGGATACAGCCGTGCGAGGCCGCGGTGCCCAGCGAGTAGGTCTGGTCGGTGCCGTGGATGCCCGCGCCGTCGTAGATCCCCAGCCAGCGCGCCTTGAGCGGGTTCTCGGCCGTTCCACCAGGTACCACGGTGCCGGCGAGGTCCCCGGCCCAGTCGCTGTTGGGGACCGTCCAGGCGGGGTCGACAGCCTTGTTCTGGATGGCGTACATCCCCGCCGGCGTGTCGAAGCCCAACGCTCCCACGGCCACGGTGTACTCGCGAGCGAGCTCGAGGTTGCGGTAGAAGCGCAGCTTGAAGTTGGACCGATCGGCGATCAGCAGTGCGGGGTACTTCTTGGCCAGCTCGGCGCGCGTGACCTTGGGCTTGATCCTTACGACGGCGGCCTTGACCCGTCGGTCGACCCCGGGCACGGTGAGCGCCTGGGCGATGCGCTGCTCGAGCGCAGCATCCTTGACCTTGATCCCGTTCTGCTCCGAGACCCTCTCCAGCGAGGGGAAGTCGACCTCAGCGTCCCGGGCGGGCCGGTTGAGCTTGCGCTTGACGCGCCTGACCAACCGCCTGACGGCCGCCTCGTCGTAGCTGACCGAAGCAGGCACCTGGACATTCTCCTCGCCGCCGGTGAGGTCACGGGCCACGCGGCTGACGATGTTGCCCTCGCGGCTCTGCTGGAGGGCGTCGTCGACCATCCCTCCCACGTCGGCCTTGACTCCGGCGTCCTGGGCCGAGAGGTTGAAGCGCTGGCGGCGCCAGACCACCGCGATCGGCTGCTCGAGCGGCTCGGAGAGCTCGCGCGCCACCACCCGGCGCGCCTGGCCGGTGGTCATGCCCCCGACGTCGACGCCGGCGACCGTCACTCCCTCTGCGATCTGATCTTCGCGCGACGAGTCGAGCGCATAGGCGGCGACCGCGCCCCCCACCAAGACCAAGAGCAGAACAGCGACGAAGATGAACGACTTGTGCCTCATATATGGCGAGTCGCGCTCAGTGTAGGGACCGATTCGGCGTCTGCGGGGCGGTGACAGCGCCCTTGCGCAGGCTTCGACCCGCTAATTGCAGGGATGAACCGCCATCAGGCGCCAGCAATCACCGAGTCGATGGCGCTGATGACGAGGTCACGGTTGGCGTTCCGCCGCTCGTACTCGCGCAGGGTGGTCAGGTCGTCGCGCTCCATCGAGCCCAGCAGCGCGATCACCTCCTCGGCAGCGAGATCGTCGTAGTGCTCGACCGGCCGCCCCGCCGGGGTGGGCTCGACCACATCCTCGGCCGGGGCGCGCGACACCTCGGCCGCCCGCTCGACCGCCACCTCGGCCTCCGCCCGCGACACCTCTGCCGCCCGCTCGACCGCCACCTCGGCCCCCGCGCGCGACACCTGCGCCGCCCGGTCGACCGCGTCCTCTGCCGCCCGCCGTGCACGGCGTTCCGCCTTCTTGGCCCGCTCGGTGGCCTTCAGGGCCGACTCGGCGGCACGGCGCTCGGCCTTCTTGGCCCGCTCCAGCGCTCGCTCGGCGGTCTGCTCGGCACTCATCGCCCGGCGCTCGGCAGCCGCCAGGCGGTCGCTCGCACGCGGCACCGCCTGGCCCGCCGCAGCCCCCTGCTCGGTGTCGAGCCCGGCCGTCTCGGCGAAGCTCGTCAGCAGCCGCTGCATCTCGCTCAGCTGCTCGCGGCTCAGCGACGACGCCTGCTTGTCGCGTGCGTTGCGCACGTGCGGGCTCCAGCGCAGAAACTCCTCCACCTCGCGCTCGTAGCGGTAGGGCTCCTGCAGACCTCGCAGCACCGGGTCCAGACGCAGGTGCTCTCCGAGCTTGAGCACCGTCTCGCGGCTCGTGTGCTGGTAGTGGAAGCCGACGGCCTTGAAGCGCCGGTTGTCCACCCCGCGCCCATAGCGGAGCTGGTTCATCGCCTCGGGCGGAATCCTCACGCCCAGCCGCCGGGCCGCCGCGGCGGCGATTCCCGTGCCCCAGGGTGGCAGCACCGGGGCGTAACGCTTGCCCAGCAGCCCGGCCACCTCGCTGAGCGCCAGCACGCCGTCGCCGGCGACGTTGAAGAGTCCGGGCAGACGGTGGCGCACCGCGTGCTCGAGCGCGTGCACCACGTCGTCCTCGTGGACGAACTGGTAACGCGGGTCGAAGCCGAGGATCATCGGAACGGCCGGCAGCGAGAACAGGTCGATGTGCGAGGTGCGCACGCTGGGCCCCAGCACGTTGGCGAAGCGCAGCACGGTGACCGCTACGCCTGGGCTGCGCTCGGCGAACTCGTTGAGCGAGGCCTCCGCCTCCACGATGTCGCGCTCGATGGGCGTGCGCGGCGTGTGCGGACGGTTCATCGTCTCGTCGAAGAAGGCGGGATCGTCCTGCTCGCAGCCGTAGAAGTGCGTGGACGACTTGAACACCACCTTGCGCACCGGGGAGTCGGCGGCGCTACAGGCCGCCAGGATGTTCATGGTTCCGATCACGTTGTTCTCGTGGGCCTTGGCGGAGCTCGTGGCCTTGGTGTCCACCACCAGGCGGGTGTCCACCACGGTGTCGATCTCGGCTGCCTCCACCACTCTCCGCAGCAGCGCATGCTGAGCGCCCACCTTCACGTACTCGGTGCGCTCGAGCTCGACCTGAGGCTCGCTGTCGGCCACGCCGATGATCGCCTCGACCTCGGGGAAGCGCTCGAGCGCCTGGGCGAGTCGCCCGCCCCAGTACGTCGAGATTCCGGTGACGAGGACCCGGCGCGAGTCCGTGGTCATCCGAACCACACCGACCTGCGCTTGGACAGCATGTCCCAGAGGTTCTCCTGGATGCGCGCACGCACCTCGTGGGCCACCGTCTGGACGAGCGCCTTGTCCTCGTGCATGCCGGGCTCGTCGAAGCGGATCGGCTCGAGGAAGCGCAGCTTGAACTTGGCCGGGAGGTAGCCCAGCATCCCGAGCAGGCCGAAGTGCGGGAAGGTCGGGGTGATCGGGAAGTACAGGAGCCCGGTCAGGCGCTTGAGCAGTCCCAGCTGGGCGAACACCGGTGCCGCCTCCTCGGCGCCGACCACGCAGACCGGCACGATCGGGGCGCCGCTGCGCATCGCGGCCTCCACGAAGCCACCGCGTCCGAAGCGGCGCAGGCGGTAGCGGTCCTTGTAGAGCTTCTCGGTGCCCTTGCGGCCCTCGGGGAAGACGAGCACGAGCTGCTCCTCGTCGTAGAGCAGCCGGTGCACGTTGGCCGGGTGGGCGGCGACACAGCCGATCTTCGGGATCAGCATGCTGAAGCCCGGATAACCCTTGAAGAAGTGCTCGACGGTGATGTTGAGTGGCCGCGGGTGCGAATGCTCCTCGCGAATGCCCTTGGCGATCATCGCCGCGTCCGGTGGCAGGGCGCCGGAGTGGTTTGACACCAGCAGGGCGCCGCCGCTGGCGGGCACGTTCTCGATCCCCTCCACCTCGGCGCGGAACCAGTAGCGGTAGAACCACTCGACGAGCGTCGCGTCGAACACGCCCTCGATGCGCTCCGAGCGGCCCCAATCGGTCAGGCGACGCTCGGGCTCCACGCCGGCCAGGTGCTCCTTGAGCTCCTGCGCCGGCACCAGCGCCGCCGCGGCCGACTCGCGCTCGCGCAGCGACAAGGTGGTGCGCTTCGACTCCGCCATCGGCGCCCGATTCAAGCAGGCCGGGGATGCGACGGCTGAAGCGCCGGCTCGAGCTCTCGTCGCAGCTCTTTCCAGTCCGCGGTCCCGATCACGCCGTCGCGGCCCACGAGCTCCTCGTTCCAGGGGTGGATGATCGTCGCCGCCACGATGCCGGCGGCGCGCGCCTTGGCGATGTTGATCGGGCTGTCGTCCACCAGCACGTCGATGCCGAGCTCGACACAGCGGGGCACCTTGTCGAAGGAGCAGTGCAGGTCGTCATAGGGCATGCCGATGGCCTCGAGCCAGGCCGCGGTGGCGTCGTAGGTGCTCACCCGCCGGTGGCTCGTGACGTGGATCCAGTGCCCCTGTGCGTGCCAGTCGCGCACCGTCTCGATGGCGTCGGGATAGGGGACGCCCGCCGCGATGTTCTCGTCCGAGTGGGTCTCCTCGACGCAGTGCACCATCGCGTCGCGCTCGAGCACCGTGATACCCCAGTCGCGCTGCTCCTCGTAGGGCAGGTCGACGCCGTAACGCTCCTTGACCACACGCTGCAGGAGATCCCAGTACGGGTGGAGCGTCGAGTCGATGTCCAGGGCTATCCGCGCCATGGCCTCGTACAGTAGATGCATGGCACGCAGGATTCTCGTCCCCGGCGCCGCACCCGCCTCCCCGCGACGCGACCGCGATGCCGACCTGGAATACGGGGCCACCGACCAGCCCGACTGGCGTGACGTCGACTGGCGCCGCGAGCTCAAGCAGGTCGAGGTGGACGGGCTTGCGGTCAACTACGTCGACGTCGGGTCGAGCTCCGACGGGCGCGAGCCGGTCGTGTTCGTACACGGACTCGGAGGCCAGTGGCAGAACTGGCTCGAGAACCTCCCCCGCACCGCGCTGGAGCGTCGCGCGATCGCTCTCGACCTGCCCGGCTTCGGGCTCACCCCGATGCCGAGCGAATCGATCAGCATCCCGGGCTACGGGCGTTTCGTCGATGCCTTCACCAACCGCCTCGGCCTCGACGAGGTCGCCCTCGTCGGCAACTCCATGGGCGGCTACATCGCCGCCGAAGTGGCGATCCAGTTCCCGCAGCGGGTCTCGCGCCTGGTGCTGGTGTCGGCGGCGGGCGTATCCAGCGCCGACGCCATCCGGGCTCCCATACTCACCGCCGGCAGGGCCGCCACCGCACTCACCGCCTACGGGAGCGCCCGCCAGCGTGAGCTGGCCGCCCGGCCCATCGCGCGCCACGTGACGCTGGCCATGGTGGCCCGCCACCCGCGCCTGCTCAAGCCGGACTTCGCCTATGAGGGTTTCTACAAGGGGGCGGGCAAGCCCGGCTTCCACGACGCCTTGCGTGCCTCGCTCGACTACGACTTCCGCCACCGCCTCCCCGAGGTGCGCGTGCCCACCGTGATCGTCTGGGGAGAGAAGGACGCCATCATCCCGGCGCGCGACGCCAACGAATTCGAGCGCCTGATTTCCGACAGCCGCAAAGTCGTGATGCGCGACACCGGGCACGTTCCCATGGCCGAACGTCCCAAGGCGTTCAACGACGTTGTGCTCGGCTTCCTCGACGAGACCGGTGCGGCGGAGGACAAGGAAGTGGCACCGGGCGAGTCGCAGGTGGCCTGACCGGCTCGCCCACACCCGAGCCCACGCAGCGGCTGCCCCCCGAGGCGCGCTGGTACTTCGTGGTCGGGTCGCTGCCTTGGACGGTCCCGCTGTTGATCGGCGGCATGCTCGTCTCGGGCGCGCTCGGCGCGTCCGACGCGCCGGGCTGGACGGTCTGGGCGCTGCGCGCGGCGGTCGTCCTGATCGCGATCGGCGGCACCCTCGTCTGGCCGCTCTGGCGCTGGCGCACGTGGCGCTACGAGGTGCGCGACGAGGAGCTCGACCTGCTGCACGGGGCGCTCGTGGTCACCCGCACGCTGGTGCCGATGACGAGGGTCCAGCACGTGGACACCCAGCGGAACCCGGTGGGCGACCTGTTCGACCTGCGCACAGTCACGGTGCATACGGCCGCCGGCTCGCATGAGATCCCCGCCCTGCGGCCGGGCGAGGCCAACGCCATCCGCGACCGCATCGCGCTGCTCGCGCGCACGCCCGATGACCTCTGACCTCTCGGTCCGACGCCGGCTGCATCCGGCGGAGATCGTGCTCGCCGCGCTCGACAACCTGCGCGAGCTGCTGATCGCGGCAGTGGCGGGGTTCGTAGTGGGCGGCGGGCCGGGCGGCCTAGGGGCGCCCCTGGCGCTGCTGCTGGGCCTCGCCGGCGTGGCCTTCGTACTGCTAATCGGCTACCTGCGCTGGAACACCACCGTCTACTGGGTGTCCGGCGGTGCCCTTCACCTGCGCCAGGGCATCGTCTCGCCGGACGAGACGAGCATCCCGATCGCGCGCGTCCAGGCGATCGACACGACCCAGGGCCCGGTGCAGCGCCTGTTCGGAGTCCAGGAGCTGCACGTGCAGACGGCCGGGGGCGGATCCGAGGGCGAGATCGTGCTTCGGGCGGTGTCGGAGGAGGCCGCCGCCGAGCTGAGGGCGGCGGCCGGGCTGGCCGACCCGGTCCAGCGCCACCGGCCCGAGTGGCGGCTACGGCTGGGTGGCCTGGTAGCCACAGCCCTCACGACACCCCAGATCGGCGTGATCCTGCCGCTGGTCGGCGGTGCCGTGGCCATGTTCGACGACCTGCTGCTCGACGACCGGGGCAACGCGCGCCTGGTGGACCGCCTCCCCGACGATCCGGCCGGCATCGCACTGCTCGGAGCGGCCGTCGCCGCCGTCACTCTGCTCGCCTCCTTTCTCGGGGCCGTGGTCGCCTTCTCGGGCTTCACGCTCGTGCGCGACGGCGACCGGCTGCAGATCCGGCGCGGGCTGGTGCAGCGCCGAGCGGCCAGCATCCCGTTGGGGCGGGTGCATGCCGTAGACGTGATCGAGAGCCTGGCCCGGCGCCCCTTCGGCCTGGCCGCGGTGCGCGTGCAGACGGCCGGGTACCGCTCCGAGGGCGCCGCCGCGCAGACCCTCTTCCCTCTCGTCCGAAGGGCCGACCTGCCCGCGCTCCTGGCCGAGTTCGTGCCGGCGCTGGCCGGCGCCGTGGGGCCGCTCGAGGCCCCGCCGGGCCGGGCTCGGCGCCGCTACGTCACGCCCCCCGCGGTGCTCGGAGCAGCCGTGGGCCTGGCTGCCTTGGCCGCCTGGACGGCGGCGTGGCCCGCGACCGCCGCGCTCACCGGCGCGGGGGCCGCATGGGGCCTGCTGCGCCACCGCTCGGCAGGCTGGCGCCTCGACGAGAAGCGGGTCCTGATGCGCCAGGGAGCTGTGGCCCGGCGCACCCTGATCGCGCGAGCCGACCGCCTCCAGGAGCACGGAGTCAGCACTTCGCTCCTCCAGCGCCGGGGCGAGCTGGCCGACCTGGCCCTCGCGGTGGGCTCCGGCCGCAGAGGACGGGTGCGCCATCTCGACCGCAGCGTGGCCGCGAGTCTGTTCGAGCGGCTGCGCGCGATCCGGCGCTCGGGCCGGCGGACCGCAGGTCCGATCGCCCCGCGACTCTCGGATGGGTGACCGGTACTAGCTGGTCACGGCGCCCTGCGCCGCCGAGCCGACGTGGCGGGCGTACTTGCCCAGCACGCCGTTCACGTACTTGGCCGTGGGCGGTTCGTAGCCGGCCAGGCGCTCGGTCAGCTCGTCGCCGGAGAGGTCGACGTTCAGCTCCCGGTTGGGCACGTCGAAGATGACGGTGTCGCCGTCGCGGAGGGCCGCGATCGGACCCCCGCGCGGGGCCTCGGGCGCGATGTGGCCGGCCATGAAGCCGTGCGTGGCGCCCGAGAAGCGGCCGTCGGTGAGCAGCGCGACCGAATCGCCGAGCCCCTCCCCCACCAGCGCCGCGGTCACGTGCAGCATCTCGCGCATGCCGGGTCCCCCGCTGGGTCCCTCGTTGCGGATCACCACCACCTCACCCGGCTGAATCGACTTCTCCATCACCGCGGCGAAGGCGTCCTCCTCACACTCGAACACGCGGGCGGGGCCGCTGTGCTCCATGCGGTCATGGCCGGAGAGCTTGACCACGCAGCCGTCCGGGGCGAGATTCCCGCGCAGGATCGCGAATCCGCCGTTGGGCTTGATCGGATCCGAGACCGGGCGGACCACGTCCTGGCCTTCGGTCTCCTCGGCCGCCGCCGCCACCTCGCCGATCCGCTGGCCGGTCACCGTCAGCGCCCCGTCGTGGAGAAGCCCGGCCTCCTGGAGGCGGCGGATCACCAGCGGCACGCCCCCGGCCCGATAGAGGTCGGTGGCCACGTAGCGCCCGCCCGGCTTGAGGTCGCACAGGAGGGGCGTCCTCCAGGCGATGCGATCGAAGTCCTCCAGCTCGAGCTCGATGCCGGCCTCGTGGGCCACTGCGAGCAGGTGCAGGACGAGGTTTGTCGACCCACCCGACATGGCCCCGGCCGCGATCGCGTTCTCCAGCGACTCCTTGGTGATGATCTGGGCTGGGGTGATGCCGCGTTGGAGCACCTCGACCGCCAACCGCCCGCAGTCCTCGGCCACCTGGCCCTTCTTGCCGTCCTCGGCGGGAACCATCGAGCTGCCCATGGGCGAGATGCCGAGCACCTCGAAGGCCATGGCCATGGTGTTCGCGGTGAACTGGCCCCCGCAGGCCCCGGCACCCGGACTGGCGTGGTTCTCGAGGTCGGTCAGCTCGTCGTCCGACAGGTCGCCGGCGGCGTGCGCACCGATCGCCTCGAACACGTCCTGGATCGTCACGTCCTTGCCGCGCCAGCGCCCGGGGGCGATCGAACCGCCGTAGAGCATCAGGCTCGGCACGTCCGACAAACGCGCCAGCGCCATCACGCAACCCGGGATCGTCTTGTCGCAGCCCGAGAGTGCGATCACCGAGTCGAACATGTGCCCGCGTGCGACCAGCTCGATCGAATCGGCGATCACCTCGCGGCTGATCAGGGAGGCGCGCATGCCCTCGGTCCCCATCGTGATCCCGTCGGAGATGGCGACGGTGTTGAACTCCATGGGCGTCCCGCCCGCCGCCCTGACTCCGTCCTTGACCCGCTCGGCGAGCCGGCGCAGGTGAAAGTTGCAGGGCATGGTCTCGGTCCAGGTGTTGGCGACGCCCACGATCGGCCGCTTGAGGGCGTCGTCGTCGAAGCCCACGCCCTTCAGGTAGGCGCGCGCCTGGGCTCGATCCGGGCCATCGAGGATGACCCGGCTGCGGCTGCGCAGGTCGCGGCTCACCGGCTCTTGTGCTGGAGCTCGGAGCGCTGTCCGCGGCGGCGGTCCCACTGGGCTAGCCGCCACAGGTCCCGGCGGACCCGAGCCGGGTCGTGCTGGCGGCCGATGAGGTGCATGTTGGCGCGCCGGATCACGCGGTCCTCGTCCGAGGTCAGGGCCATCCACTTGGCGAGGACGTCGTCGGAGGCGGGCAGGCGATGGCGCCCGCCGGCGCCGCTGAGATCCGGGAACTCGACGCAGTACTCGCTGAGCAGCTGGCCGCTGCCGGGCACGTAGGCCACGATCGGCTTGTGCGGATAGACCAGGTAGGCGTAGGCCGAGTTGCCGCGGCTCTTGTCGGCCTCGCGGCGGGCGTGCTTGCCGCTCACGCGAATGAAGCCCAGGTCGCGGTACATGGACCACTCGACCTCGTTCACGCAGGAGCGCAGCAGCTCGCGGGCGCGCTGCTCGGCGCGCCGCTCGCGCCCGGGGTCGTAGAGCCCGAGCTCGAGCGGCCCGGGACCGCCGCCGCGCTGGGTCGAGCGCCTCCGGCGCCAGGCCTTCAGCCAGTTGGCGATCAGTGGCCCGGCCAGCACCAGGGCGATAAGCGCGAGGGCGAGTAGCGCGAACAGCACGGCGGCCTGCCCGTCCTCAGCCCCCGGACGCGCGCGGGAAGAAAATCACGCGCTCGGCCTCCGGCGGTATGTCCCCGTAGTCCCTGACCATTCGGGCCTCGCGGCGGCCGCTGCCCTCGTTGGTGGTGGGCACGGCGGCCCACATGCCGTCGTCGAGCTGGCGACGGAACTCCTCCACCAGCCGCTCCTCGTCCTCTCGCAGGCCAGGGTCACCTTCGGCGAGCAGAACCTCGCCGTGACCGGGCTTCATGCGCAGGAATTTGATCGATCTCTCCAGTGAAGTGGTGCAGCGCCGCGGGGACGACCGCCCACGGCGGCCCGTCGATTATGCCACGGCGCCTGCGTTCCCCCGGACGGTTGGCGCGCTCTCAGCGTCGAGCGAGCCCGAACACATCAACCGGCCCCGCTCCGGCGCCGATCTCACGCAGCCCGTCGCGCACGGCCTCCGACGCCACCGTCTTGGCGCGCCGAGCGGCCTCGAGCGGACCGAGCCCGCGGGCCAGCTGGGCGGCGAGGGCCGATGAGTGGGTGCACCCGGACCCGTGTGCGGCGCCGCCGGGATAGCGCTCGCCGGGGATCTCGACCGCGCGTTTGCCGTCGAAGAACAGGTCGGTGGCCTGGCCGCGGTGACCGCCCGTGACCACCACGGCCGCCGGGCCGAGCGCGTGGATCGCCCGGGCGAGCTGCTCGGCGTCGTCGCTGTCTCGCGGCGCATCGAGGGGTTCATCATCGGCGGCGCCGGCCAGCACTCCGGCCTCGGGCAGGTTCGGCGTGGTGACGGTGGTCCTGGGCAGGAGCACCGTCCGCAGCGCCTCCAGAGCGTCCGGCTCCAGCAGCCGCGCGCCGCTCTCGGCGATCATCACCGGGTCGAGGACCACCGGCGCGTCGGCGACCAGATCGAGGGCGCGGCCCACGGCCTCGATGGTCTCGACGGTGCCGAGCATGCCGATCTTGACGGCGTCCACGCCGATGTCGTCGGTCACCGCCTTCACCTGCTCGAGGATCGCTTCCGGCGGGAGCGGGTAGACCGCGGTCACGCCGACCGTGTTCTGGGCGGTTACCGCGGTGAGCGCGGTCATGCCGTGCACGCCGCAGCGAGCAAACGCCTTCAGGTCGGCCTGGATCCCGGCGCCGCCGCCGGAATCGGAGCCGGCGATCGAGAGGACCCTGGGGATGCGCGTGGACTCCATGGGCTCGCCAGGATAGGCCTCGGCCCGCACCGGGTTTGGTGTCGGTCGAGGGTTTGGCTGGGCTGTCACTGAGTTGTCGCACGCGCGTGCCCACGTGTCACAGGGCGCGACCTAGCGTGCCCTTCGTGCTGGCCGCAGTAGCCACATTCACGCTCGAGGGGGTGCGCAGCCATGAGGTCACGGTGGAGGTCGACGTGCGCCGGGGACTGCCGACGTTCATGCTCGTCGGCCTGCCCGATCGGGCCATTCGCGAATCGCGGGAGCGCGTGCGCGCGGCACTGCTCAACTCGGGACTCGAGTTCCCGCAACAGCGGATCACGGTCAACCTGGCGCCGGCCCATGTCCGCAAGGCCGGTCCCAGCTTCGACCTGGCCATCGCGGTCGGAGTGCTGGTGGCCAGCGGCCAGGTGCCCCGTGAGGAGCTCCGCGATTGCGCGCTGGTCGGCGAGCTCTCGCTCAGCGGTGAGATCCGCCCCGTGCGAGGAACGCTGGCCGCCGCGCTCGGGGCACGGGCCGCGGGCTACGGGCGGCTGCTCGTCCCGGCGGCCAACGGCGCCGAGGCGGCACTCGTGGAGGGCGTGACCGTCTCGGGTATCCCCACGCTCGAGCGCCTGGCCGACATGCTCCACGGCCGATGGACTGCCGACCCGGTCGAGCCGGCCGCCCCTGTTGCCGCGCACGACACGCGCCGACTCGACCTTGCCGACGTGCGCGGGCAGGAGGACGCCAAGCGGGCTCTCGAGATCGCGGCGGCCGGCGGGCACAACCTGCTCATGGTCGGGCCGCCCGGGGCCGGCAAGACCATGCTCGCCCGCCGGATGCCCGGGATCCTGCCGCCGCCCAGCTTCGAGGAGGCGCTGGAGGTCACGCAGATGCACAGCGTCGCGGGGATAGGGGCGGGCCGCCTGGCCACCGAGCGGCCGTTTCGGGCCCCCCACCACACGATTTCCCCCCAGGGGCTCGTAGGCGGGGGGTCGCGGCCGATGCCGGGCGAGATCACGCTCGCCCATCGAGGCGTCCTGTTCCTCGACGAGCTGCCGGAGTTCGGGCGGGCGGCGGTCGACGCCCTGCGCCAGCCGCTGGAGGAGGGTCGCGTGGAGATCATGCGCGGGCAGCGGACGCTCGAGTTCCCCGCCAACGCCATGGTCGTCGCGGCCTGCAACCGCTGTCCGTGTGCCCGGCCGCCGGGGGACTGCTCGTGCACGACGATCGAGCTGGGCCGCTATCAGCGCAGGCTCAGCGGGCCGCTCGTCGACCGGATCGATCTCGTATGCCAGGTCGAGGCGGTCCCGGCCGTGTCGCTGGTCGACATCGACCAGGCACGGCGCATCAGCTCCGCACGGGTCCGCGAGCGTGTGATCAGCGCTCGCGAGCGCCAGTGCGAGCGCCTTCTGGGAACCGGCGCACTGTGCAACGGCGACATGGACGGGCGACTCACCCGGCGCCAGGTGCCGCTCGACGCCGACCTGGTCGCGCGCCTGCTGACGATCCGTGACCGCGTCGACCTGAGCGGACGCGGGCACGATCGCGTGCTGCGCGTGGCCCGCACGGTCGCCGACCTCGACCAACGCGATCGCGTGCTCACCCGCGACCTGGACGAGGCGTTGTCCTACCGCCTCGACGGCTGGGAGCGGGTGGCCGCGTGATCGACAGCTGCGAGCCCTGCCTGCGACGCGGCTTCCTGCTCGCCCACCTCGCGCCACGCATCGCCGGCCTGCTGTCGCGACGCCGGCCGCGGGTGGCCGGCCTGCTCACCCTGTCCGATGAGGAACTGGTGGCGGCGGCGGCCGGCCGCCGCGTCGAACAGGCCCTCGAGTACCTCGATGCCTTCGACGGTGACTCGCAGCGTGGTGCCCTGGCGCGCAGGCAGATAACGGCGCTCTGCCGCCACGCCGCGGCCTATCCCCGGCCGCTGCTCGAGCTGAGCGACCCGCCGGCGGTGCTGTTCGGCGCCGGCAACGCCGATGCCCTCGCGGTGCTGGGCGAAGAGCCGGCGGTGGCGCTGGTGGGCACGCGACGGGCCAGCCCGTACGGCACCGAGGTGGCCTACGCGCTCGGCCGTGGTCTGGGCGCCGCCGGCGTGCCTGTGGTGAGCGGCCTCGCGCTGGGCATCGACGCCACGGCCCATCGCGGCTGCCTCTACGGGGGCGGACTGCCGATTGCCGTGCTGGCCTGCGGTCCCGATGTGGTCTATCCCCGGCGCCACCGCAGCCTGCACGAGCGCGTACGGCAGACGGGGATCGTCCTGTCGGAGCTGCCGCCCGGAACCGAGCCTTACCTCTGGAGCTTCCCGGCCCGCAACCGAATCATGGCCGGCCTCTCGCAGATGACGGTCGTGGTCGAGGCCGCCCAGCCCAGCGGGAGCCTGATCACGTCCGACTTCGCCAAGGACCTCGGCCGCTCGGTGGCGGCCGTGCCGGGCCGGGTCACCTCACGGGTGGCGCGCGGCTCCAACGGCCTGCTGCGAGACGGGGCCATCCCCGTCACCCGCACCGCGGACGTCCTCGACGAGCTGTTCGGGGTCGGGACCCGCGATGCACCGGAGCTGCGAGACCTACGTCCGGAGCCTGCCGATCCGGTTCTGTGCTCGGTGTTGGCCGGGGTGGAGCGTGGCTCCTCGGTCGAGGCGATCTCTGCCGCCACGGGCCGGCCGACCTCCGACGTGCGGGCCGCGCTGGGAAGGCTCGAGGCCGACGGCTACCTGGTGCGCCGCGACCTGGGCGGCTGGGAGCGGACGGCATGCTGAGCCGGGCCGGCCGGTGAGCGCGTCCGGAGATCCGCGACGCGCGCTCGGCCAGGCCGGTGAGCGCCTGGCCGCCGAGCACCTCGCGGCGCGCGGCTTCGAGGTGATCGACCGCAACTTCCGCACCCGCGCGGGCGAGATCGACCTGGTGGCCCGTGACGAGCGCTTCCTCGTCTTCTGCGAGGTCAAGACCCGTGTCCTGCGCGGCGAACCGGGGGTCCCGGGTCCATTCGCGGCCATCGGTCCGCGCAAGCAGCGCCGGGTCAGGGCCATGGCCCGGGAGTGGCTGAACGCCGGGCCGCACAACGGTCCGTCACCGCCGGAGATCCGGTTCGACGCGATCGGGATCTGCCTCGACCCGGCGGGTCGGGTGCTGGTGCTCGACCACCTGGAGGCGGCCTTCTAGCGAGCTACCCCTCCAGGGCCAGCTGCGTGTACGCGATCGACTGGAACGACATCCGGTGCAGCGGCGAGACGCCGTTGGCCCGTATGGCCGCCCGATGCTCGGGAGTGGAGTAGCCCACGTTGGTCTCGAAGTCCCAGCCGGGATGCCGTTCGGCGGCGGTGCGCATGTAGCGGTCGCGGCTGACCTTCGCCAGCACGGAGGCGGCTGCGATCGCGGCGCTGCGGCAGTCGCCGTCTATCACTGCGCGCTGCTCGAAGCCGAACGCCGGGACGTTGAAGCCGTCGACCAGACACACCGTTCCGTGACGGGCGACGCCCAGGAGCGCCGTGCGCAGCGCCTCGAGGTTGGTGATGTGAAGACCGCGGCCGTCGATTCCGCGCACGCAGCGGGTCACGATCACCGAGCGCGCCGCGGCGCGCATCACCAGCGGGTAGAGCTCCTCGCGGGCCTCGGCGGTGTGCTGCTTGGAGTCGTTCAGCTTGGAGAGGGCGCGGCGGTCCGACAGGGTGAGGCGCTCGAGGTCGAACAGGACCGCGGCCGCCACCAGCGGTCCGGCCAGCGAACCGCGGCCGGCCTCGTCGGCGCCCGCGACATAGCGGCAGCCGAGCTCGCGATCGAAGGCGAACAGGCGGCGTCCCGTATGGGCACGGCGCTTGGCTCGCGCCCGCCGCCGGGCCGACCTGGGTTCTGAGTCGCCGTTCCGGGCGGCGGGCGCAGCGGTGCCCGACGGCTGGGGCGGCGTTATGTCGGCAGGCTCCGGGCTCCCCACGTGCGGCCGATGATAGGCCCGTCCACGGCGGAAGAAAGATGCCGCGCGCCGGCGAACCGGCTCAGGGCGTGAGTCGCGGGCCTAGAGGAGGCCGACGCGGTTGGGCGGCCAGTAGGTCATGAAGGCCTTGCCGATGATCCATGTCTTGGGCACCGGCCCCCACTCGCGACTGTCTGCGGACTCTCCGCGGTTGTCGCCCATCATGAAGTAGTGATCCTCGGGAATCGTGATCTCCCCGGGCAGGTTGCAGATGCCGCACTCGGCGTCGAGCTCCGCGAAGTCCTCCTCCTGGCGGGTGCCGTTGATGTAGACCGCGCCGTCGATCACCTTGAGCCGGTCTCCGGGCAGCCCGACGACCCGTTTGATGAAGTTGGTGTCGGAGCGCTCCGCGGTCGGCTCGGGGCAGGCGGTGTCAGACGGATGCTGGACGCCGCAGCTGTTGGTGTCCGCTCCCGCGGGCGGCTTGAAGACCACGATGTTGCCGCGGTCGGGGTCGCCGAAGCGGAAGCTCACACGGTCGACGAGCACGCGTTGGCCGACCTCGAGGGTGGGCACCATCGACTCGCTCGGTATGCGGAATGGCTTGACGAGAAAGGCCTGGATGCCCAGCGCCAGGCCCAGCGCGACCGCGACGATCGTGACCAGCTCGATCAGCGAGCCCCGGGTGCTCTGCTCCTTGCTCTTGCTCCGCGCCACCCTGAGCCTCAAGAGGCTTCCGCCTCAGCCCTACGACTTGTCGTCGTCGGGCGCGGTCTCGTCGCCGGCGTCGGCAGCCTGCGGCTCGACGGGCTCGGAGGAAGGCTCGTCGCGGGGCTCGGCCTCGCCCTCGGCGGCCTGCGCCTCGGCGTCAGCCGCAGCCTGCTCGGCCTCAGCCTGCTGGGCGAGCTCCTCCTCGCCGGGGCGCGGAGCGTCGTCGGCCGGCATCACGCCCGCCTCGGTGATCTGTGTCTCCCCGGTCCAGCGGCGCTCGCGTACACGCGAGGCACGGCCGACGCGGTCTCGCAGGTAGTAGAGCTTCGCCCGGCGCACATCGCCGCGAGCGGCAATCTCGATCCGCTCGATCTTCGGCGAATGCAACGGGAAGGTTCGCTCCACACCCACGCCGAAGGACTGCTTGCGCACGGTGAAGGTCTCACGCGCGCCGGAGCCCTGGCGCTTGATCACGACGCCCTCGAAGACCTGGGTCCGGCGGCGCTGGCCCTCCACCACCTGGAAGTGCACGCGCACGCGGTCGCCCGCCTGGAAGACGGGGACTCGGCGCAGCTGGGCGCGCTCGATGCTGTCGATGAGTCCGGACATCAATGAGTGGGGTTCGTCGCTTCGGTCTGCGTCGGGAGGCACAAGAAAGCGCGACCTCCCGGGAGCCGTCGCGCCTGAGGCGCAATGGTAGCGACTCGGCAGGGAACCCTTGCTCAGGAGCTGTCCGCCCGCTCGCGGCTGCGTTCGAGGCGCCAGGCGCGCACGCGCGCGTGGTCGCCGGACAGGAGGATCTCGGGCACGGTGTGGCCGTGCCAGTCGAACGGGCGCGTGTAGTGCGGGTATTCCGGGGCGCCGCCCAGCGCCTCACTGAACGACTCCTCGAGCGCGCTGTCCTCATGGCCGAGCACGCCCGGCAGCTTGCGCATCACGGCATCGGTCACCACCATCGCGGCCAGTTCCCCGCCGGAGAGCACGTAGGGACCGATCGACACGACGTCGGTGGCCAGATGCTCGTGCACCCGTTCGTCGAAGCCCTCGTAGCGGCCGGACAGGATGGTCAGCTCCGGCTCGGCGGCGAGCTCTCCGGCCAGCGCGTCGTCGAAGCGGCGGCCAGCCGGAGAGAGGGCGATCACGCGACGCCGCTCGCGCAGCTCGAGCGGATCGGAGCCGTAGCGCGCACGCAGCGCCGCCTCGACCACGTCGACCCGGATGACCATTCCCGCGCCGCCGCCGTAGGGGGTGTCGTCGACCTGGCCCGCCTTGAGCGGCGTCGATGCGCGCAGGTCGACGAACGAGAGCGTGTGTCCCAGCGCCAGCGCATTGGTCACGTGACGCTGCTCGGTGAACCATTCGAACCAGGCCGGGAACAGCGTGAGGACGTCGACGTTCATCCCAGGAAGTCCCTGTTGACGCGAATCTCGCGCGCATCGAGGTCGACGGCCTCGATGGCGTCGGACACAAGTGGCACCAGCGTGCCGTCCTCGAGCTCGAGCACGCTGCAGGACGGGACGTCGACCAGCCTGGCCACCTTCCCCAGGCCGGGCACGCTGCAGCCCACGAGATCGGAGGCCAGCCACTCGCCCTCGCTCAGCTCGTCTTCGACCAGGAGGAGCTCGTCGCGCAGCGCGCGCGGATCCTCGAGGCCGGCGAGGCGGATCAGCGGGCGCTCGTCCGTGCCGGCGCGGCGCTCCACCGTGTAGGAGCGGCCCGCAGCGACCAGCCCGGTTCCCTCGGCCAGCTCGTGACTTGCGCGCTCGACGTAGAAGCTCCCGTCGAGGCCGTGGGCCTTGCCCACGCGGCCGGCGCTGACGAGCGTCAATCGACGACGTCGACCAGTACGCGGTTTCCGTGGCGGACAGAGGCCGCCTTCATGACCGTGCGCAGCGCGGCGACCGTGCGCCCGCCACGGCCGATCACCTTGCCGGCGTCGTCCTGGGCCACCTGCAGCTCGAACACGATGGTGCCGTCGTCCTCCTCGAAGGATTCGACGCTCACCTCGTCCGGGCGGTCGACGAGCGACCGGGCGAGGTAAGTGAGCAGGTCCTCCACTAGTCGGTGGCGGTCTCTTCGGCCGCGGTCTCGCCGGCGGGCGCCTCGGCCTCGGCGGCAGGCGGCTCAGCGTCGGCCGTCTCGGGCGCGGGCGCCTCGCCCAGCCTCGGGCACCTCGGCCTCAGGCACCTCGGCCTCGGGCGCGGGCGCCACAGCGGCGGGCGCCTCGGCCTCGGCGGCCGGCTCGACCTCCGGCGCCTCCGCGGCCTCCGGCTCCGGGAACGCCGATGAGCCCGTTACCTCCGGTGCGGCAGCGGCGGGTGTGGCGGCCGCAACGGCGGCCGACGTGCGCGGATCGGCGGTGAGACCCTTCGCCTGCGCCTTCACGAGCTGCTTGACCGTGCCAGTGGGCTGGGCGCCGCGCGCGAGCCAGTGCTGCAGGCGCTCACCGTCGATCACGATCGTCGACGGCTCGGTCTGGGGGTTGTAGTGGCCGATCGTCTCGATGAAGCGGCCGTCGCGCGGCGAGCGCTGGTCGGCAACGACCACACGCCAGATCGGATTCTTCTTGCTCCCCACGCGGGTGAGGCGGACTCGTACGGACATAGAGGCGGAGAGGTTAGCGACCGCCGGCCAACTGCTGCAGGGAAGGCATCTTCCCCCGTGCGATCTGCTTCATCAGCTTCTTCATCTGCGAGAACTGCTTGACGAGCTGGGAAACCGCCTGCACCGAGGTGCCCGAGCCGCGTGCGATGCGCCGCCGCCGCGAGCCGTCGATGATCGTCGGATTGGCCCGCTCCTCCGGGGTCATCGAGCGGATGATGGCCTCGAGGCGGTCGAGCTCCTTCTCGTCCACGTTGAGGTTGCCGAGCTGCTGGCCCATGCCCGGCATCATCTTGAGCAGCGAGCCGAGCGGACCCATCTTGCGCACCTGCTGCATCTGGTCGAGGAAGTCGTTGAGCGTGAACTGCTCCTTGCGGATCTTCTTCTCGAGCTCCTGAGCGCCACGCTCGTCCATCTGGCGCTCCGCCTTCTCGACCAGCGTCATCACATCGCCCATCCCGAGGATGCGCTGCGCCATGCGGTCCGGGTGGAAACGCTCGAAATCGCCCAGCTTCTCGCCGGTCGAGGCGTACAGGATCGGCTTGCCCGTGACCGCCTTGACCGACAGCGCGGCGCCGCCGCGCGAGTCGCCGTCGAGCTTGGAGAGGACCACGCCGTCGAAGTTGGCGGTCTCGGCGAATTGCTCGGCCACGTTGACCGCGTCCTGGCCGGTCATCGCGTCGACCACCAGCAGCACGTTGTGCGGCTTGGTGCGCTTCTTGATCTCGGCGAGCTCGGCCATCAGGTCCTCGTCGATGTGCAGGCGGCCGCTGGTGTCGATGATGAGCGCGTCGCGGCGGTCCTGCTTGGCCTGTCCTAGTGCCCATTCGGCGATGTCCACCGGATTGCGGCTCGTACCCTGCTCATAGACGTGCGCGCCGGCCTGCCCGCCGACCTTGACGAGCTGGTCGACCGCGGCCGGCCGGTAGACGTCGCAGGCCGCCACGGCCACGTTCATCTTGTGCTCTTCGCGCAGATGGCGGGCGAGCTTGCCGGTGGCGGTCGTCTTCCCCGAGCCCTGCAGCCCGGCCATCACGATCACGGTCGGGCCGGGCTTGGCCAACGCGAGGTCGCGCCCCGAGCCGCCCATCAGGCTGGTGAGCTCGTCGGAGACGATCTTCACCACCTGCTGACCGGGGTTCAGCGACTCCATCACGTCGGCTCCGAGCGCCCGCTCCTTGACCGCCGCGGTGAACTGCTTGACGACCTTGAAGTTGACGTCCGCCTCGAGCAGCGCGAGCCGCACCTGGCGCATGGCCTGGTTGATGTCGTCCTCGGTCAGCTTCCCGCGCGAGCGAACGTCGCCGAGGGCGTCCTGGAGGCGGTCGGACAGAGCGTCGAACATGGACCTCTGAGGCTAGACCACGCGGGCGCGGCGGCGGACGCTGCCCGCGCGCGTCAGGACGTCGCCGGCGGGGGCGGCGGCGGCACCGGCCCATCCTCGGGGGCCGCGCCGGGTGCGGAGCCGGACTGGTCGCCTTCGCCCTTGGGAAGGATCGAGCCGATGTTGGCGAGCGCCTGGGTCACTTCGCTCGGAATGATCCAGACCTTGTTGGACTCACCCTGGGCGATCTGCGGCAGAGTCTGGAGGTACTGATAGGCGAGCAGCTTGGGGTCGGCGTCGCCGCGGTGGATGGCGGCGAAAACCTCCTCGATCGCCTTCGACTGTCCCTGAGCCCGCAGGATGTCGGATTGGCGGCCGCCCTCGGCCCGCAGAATCGACGACTGCTTCTCACCCTCCGCGGTGAGGATCTGGGACTGCTTGACGCCTTCCGCCGTGAGGATGGCCGCGCGCTTGTCGCGCTCGGCGCGCATCTGCTTCTCCATCGCCTCCTGGATCGTCACCGGGGGGTCGATGGCCTTGAGCTCCACCCGGTTCACGCGGATGCCCCAGCGGCCGGTGGCCTCGTCGAGCACCACGCGCAGGGCGGTGTTGATGGTGTCGCGCGAGGTAAGCGTGTCCTCCAGCGTCATGCCGCCGGCCACGTTGCGCAGCGTGGTCACGGTGAGCTGCTCGATGGCCAGGATGTAGTCGGCGATCTCGTAGGTCGCCGCCTTGGGGTCGGTCACCTGGAAGTAGATGACCGAGTCGATCGACACCGTGAGGTTGTCCTCGGTGATGACCGGCTGGGGCGGGAACGAGACCACCTGCTCGCGCAGGTCGATCAGCGGCTTGACCCTGTCGACGTAGGGCACGATGAGCGCCAGCCCCGCGTCGAGGGTGCGCTGGTAGCGGCCGAGCCGCTCGACGACTCCGGCGCGCGCCTGAGGCACGATGCGGATTCCGCGCGAGAGCGTGAACAGCACGACCACCGCGACGACAATGAGCACTATCAGTGAGGCCATTTAAGCCTTGCTTCTCCTTATTCGGCGACGAGCGCCGTGGCGCCGTCGATCTTCATCACTTCCACCCGGGCTCCGGGCTCGAAGGCATCGTCATCGTCATAGGCGCGGGCCGACCAGATCTCGCCCGCCAGCTTGACCTGACCACCGTCACGGTCGACGCGCTCGACCACCACGGCCGAGCCGCCGACGAGCGCCGCGGTACCGGTGCGTAACTGCGCGGGCGTGCGCAGGTGACGTCGTGCGATCGGGCGCAACACCAGCAGCGAGGCCAGCGACACCGCTATGAACACGATCCACTGGACGGCCAGGCCGGCGCCGGCCAGCGCCACCACCGCCGCTGCAGCCGCCGCCACGGCGATCGGACCGAGGAAGAAGCCGAGGGTGAGAATCTCGCCGACGGCCATCACCCCAGCTGCGATCACCCACCAGACCCAATCGTCCATGTAGGCCTGATCCTAGGGACTGGAGGCCGGGCCCCGGACGGTGGTCCGAAGAAGCGCACGCGCCCGGCTCGAGTCGAGTACGCAGCGGGCCGGCCGCTCCAGTCCCGACCCCGCCAGGCGACCCGGGCGCAGGCGCTCCGGCGACAGGCCGTGCGCCGCTGCGATCAGGCAGGCGAGCTCGTAGCGGGTGAGGGCGAGGGGCCCGGCCAGGTGCAGCACGCCCGCCTCGTCGCGTCCCGCCAGTTCGAGCAGAGCGAGCGCGAGGTCGGCCACCAGCACCGGAGAGCGCCATTCGTCGTCGAAGTACGTCGCCTCGGACTCGCCACGTGCCGCCGCCAGCACCGCCTGCTCCTGGCGGCCCGGACGCGCGCGCCCCACCATCAGCGAGGTGCGCACCACCAGAGCGCCGGGATGCGACGCCAGGACGCGGCGCTCCGCCTCGAGCTTCGAGCGGCCGTAGGCCGTCAGCGGGTTGGCTGGGTCCGATTCGCGGTAGGGGGCGTGCGAGCGCCCGTCGAACACGACGTCGGTGGAGACGTGCACGAGTCGTGCGCCGGCTCGAACCGCCGCGCCGGCCACGTGAGCCGACCCGAGTACGTTCGTGGCCTCCGCCTCGGGACCCTCCTGCAGGTAGGCCGTATGCACGACGGCCGCCGGGCGGATGCGCCGGAACGCCTCCTCGACCGCCCGCTCGTCGCGCACGTCGAGGCGCAGCCAGTTCGCGCCGGTCAGCGAGGGCGGGTCCGACGAGAGGTATGAGGCGGCGGCGCCCGGCCCCGCCGCGCGCAGCAGTTCCCCGCCGAGATAGCCGCTGCCGCCCGTGACTAGCAGCGGCGTGGTCACCCGGCGTCGAGTGCGCGCTCCACGTCGGCGAGCAGGTCCGCCGCGTCCTCACAGCCCGCGGACAGGCGGACGAAGCCGGGCGGCACACGGTCGCCGCCCCAGCGCGCGCGGCGCTCGGCGGTGGTCTGGACGCTGCCGAAGCTGGTCGCATCGGTCACCAGCTGCGCCGCGGCGAGAAAGCGCTCGGCGCGCTCCTCGCTGCCCAGGTCGAAGGACAGCACCATTCCGTAGCCACGCATCTGGCGCCGCGCGACGTCGTGGCCGGGGTCGCCCGGCAGCCCGGGATAGGCCACCGCGAGCACGTCGTCACGTGCGGCGAGCAGGCGCGCCAGCGCCAGGGCGTTCTCGCCCCCTCGCTCCAGCCGCAGCGCCAAGGTGGGAAGCGAACGGTGTGCCAGCCAGGCTTCGAAGGGGCCGGGGATCGAGCCGGCGTCGCGGCGCCAGTCGCGCAGACTCTGCGCTCGCTCGGGATCGCGCGTGGTCAGATAGCCGAGCAGCAGGTCGGCGTGCCCACTCATCTGCTTGGTGGCACTGGTGAGCGTGACGTCAGCGCCCAGGTCCAGCGGGCGCTGCAGCAGCGGCCCGGCCGTGGTGTTGTCCACCACGGTCAGCGCACCGGCGGCGCGCGCGGCACCGGCCAGGGCGGAGATGTCGTAGACCTCCAGCTTGGGGTTCGACGGCGTCTCGAGCCACAGCATCACCGCCCCTTCGGCCGCCTGTGCCAGCCGTTCGGGCGGCGCCAGGCGCACGTCGATCCCGCGTGACCCGAGGTGGGTGGTGGCCAGGCGCCTGATCCCGAGGTAGCAGCTTTCGTCGACGGCGATGGCGTCGCCGGGCCGCGTCTGGGTCAGCAGCAGCGCGGCCGCCGCGGCCATACCGGAGGAGAAGAGCACGGCCTCCGCATCCTCCAGCTCACCGAGCGCCGACTCGTAGCGCTGCCAGGTTGGATTGCCGTAGCGCGTGTAGGCGTAGGGCGCCCCGGCGGGGTCGCCGGTCACGTGGAAGGGGGCGGCGAAGACCGGCCCGGGCAGGAACGGCTCGCCCTGTCCCGGGGCGGGCAGTCCCGCGTGCACCACGCGGGTGCCGTCGCCCGGCTGGCGCTCAGTGCTCATGGCTCGAGGATCGCCCGCGCGAAGTCGTCGGCGTCGAAGGGGCGCAGGTCCTCGAGTCCCTCGCCGATCCCGATCAGCTTGACGGGCACGCCCAGCTCCTGAGCAATGGCCAGCGCGATCCCTCCTTTGGCCGTGCCGTCCAGCTTGGTCAGCGCGATCCCGGTCACGTCGACCGCGTCGCGGAAGAGCATGGCCTGGCGCAGCCCGTTCTGGCCGGTGGTGGCGTCGATCGTGAGCAGGGTCTCATGCGGCGCTCCCGGCGCCTGGGCGTCGATGACCTTGCGCACCTTGCGCAGCTCGTCCATCAGGTGCTGCTGGGTATGCAGGCGGCCCGCGGTGTCGCAGATCACCACGTCGATCCCGCGGGCCCGCGCCGCCTCGATCGCGTCGAACATCACGGCACCCGGATCGGAGCCGGCCTCGCCGCGCACGATCTCGGCGCCTGCGCGCTCGGCCCACAGCGTGAGCTGCTCGGCCGCCGCGGCGCGGAAGGTGTCACCGGCGGCGAGCAGCACCGAGCGGCCGAGCTCCTTCTGCAAGTGCCAGGCCATCTTGCCGATCGTGGTGGTCTTGCCGCTGCCGTTCACCCCCACCACGAGGATCACCGTGGGGTGCTCGGTGAGCGGGATCGTGTCGCCCTCCAGCCGGGCCGTCTCGGCCAGCAGCTCCTGCAGGCGACGCGACAGATCCTCTCCGCCCTGCAGCTCCCCGCTCTCGGCCTCGTGCTCGAGCCGCTCGACGATCGTCGCCGTGGTGGAAGCGCCCACATCCGCATAGATGAGCGTCTCCTCCAGGTGCTCGAAGGCCTCGTCGTCGAGCGACTGGAAGACCGTGGCCTGCAGCTCGGCACCCAGCGCCTGACGCGTCTTCGACATGTTCTCGCGCAGGCGGCGGAAGAAGCCCCGGCGCTCGGGCTCGTCCCCGTCGCCGTCGGCAGCGGGCGGATCCTCGCCGGTCATGAACAGCTCGTGCCAGGTGCGGGCCATGAGCCCGCGGAGGATAGAGGCGCGTCGTGGGCCGCTAGGCAGCGGCTTCGCCGCTGCCCTCGGCGGCGGGTAACGACGACTGCTCGGCCGCCGGCGCAGCGGCCAGCTTGCGTGAGACCACGCGGGAGATGCCGTCGCCGCCCATGCTCACGCCGTAGAGCGTGTCCGCGGCGTCCATCGTGCGCTTCTGGTGGGTGACGACGATGAACTGCGCCCGGTCCGAATAGCGCTTGACCAGCTGCAGGAAGCGATCGATGTTGAGGTCGTCGAGCGCCGCCTCGACCTCGTCGAGGATGTAGAACGGGCAGGGGCGGGCGAGGAACACCGCGAACATGAAGGCCAGCGCCACCAGGGATTTCTCGCCGCCGGAGAGCAGCGAGAGGCGCTTGGTGGACTTGCCGGGCGGTGCGACCTCGATCTCGACACCCGCCTCGGGCTGCTCGTCCTCGTGGCCGTCGATCTCGCCGGGGGTGGATTCCTCGGCGCCGGCCTCAGGCTCTTGCGCGCCGGGCACGCTCTGCCCGCCTACCACCGGGCGCAGAGCCTGCTCGGCCTGCACCAGCCGCAGGCGCCCGCGGCCGCCTGGGAACAGGTGCTCGACGACCTCCTCGAAGTTGCGGGCCGCCGCCTCGAAGGTCTCCTCGAAGGCCTCCCGGATGCGGCGGTCGGTCTCCTTGATCAGGCCTTCGAGCTCGGTCAGCGCAGTCTCGAGGTCCCCGCGCTGGGCCTCCAGCTCCTCCACGTGCGCCACCGCCTCGTCGTACTCCTGCTTGGCGAGGGGGTTGACGGGCCCGAGCTGCTCGCGCCGGCGCTGGAGGCGCTCCACCCGCGCGGCGAGCGCGCCACGCTCCTCGTCGGGCAGCGGCTCGGTGGCGGGATCGGGGGGCAGGCCGAGGCGGCCCGCGTGGTCGCTCAACTCGCGCTCGCAGTCGGCGGCGGCGTCACGGACCTGCTGGGCGGCGACCTCCGCGGCGGTGACGGACTCGCTCGCCCGCTTGAGCCGGCCCTGCAACTCGGCCTCCTCCTGGGCGCATGCCTTGAGCGCGGCGGCGGTCTGCTGGCCCGCCGCGGTGCCGGCGTCGAGCAGCGCCTGGAGGGCGTCACGCCGTCCGGCCACCGCCTCGCGGGCGGCCTGCAGCGCGTCGGCGGCCCGGCGCGAGTCGGCCATCAGGGCCAGATCGCGCTGCGCGCCGTCGCGCAGCGCGGCCAGCGCGCGGGCGCGCTCCTCGCGCTCGCGCGCGATGCGCTCGGCCAAGCGCTGTTCGGCCCGCAGGTCACCGGTGAGCTCGGCGCGCCGCACCGCCTCGGGTCCGTCGTCGGGAGCCTCGCGCCGGCGGGCCATCACCCACTCGGAATGGCGTACTCCCTCGCGCGCCTCGCCGGCCTCGCGGGCGGCGGATCGCGCCGCACCCTCGGCGCTCTCGCGGGCGCCGTCGGCCTCGGCCACCGCTGTCGCTGCGCTCTCCACCGTCGCTCGGGCCTCCACCTCCTCCGCGGCGGCGGCCTCGCTGGCGCTGACCAGCTCGTCGCGGCGCCCGAGCTCCTCGAGCAGCCGCTCGGCCCCTCCGCTGGGGGCCTGCGAGAGCTCCCCGGTGCGGGCGTCGTAGAGGCGGCCCGAACGCGTGACGGCGACCCCGGCGAAACCTGCGGCGAGGCCTTCGAGCGACTCGACCACGAGCACCCCTGCAAGCAGCCGCTCGGCGAGGGCCTCGGTGCCGGGCTCGGGCCGTACGCGGGCCAGCAGGGTCTCGTCA
This sequence comes from uncultured Thermoleophilaceae bacterium, assembly GCA_963813495.1. Lineage (GTDB taxonomy): Bacteria > Actinomycetota > Thermoleophilia > Solirubrobacterales > Thermoleophilaceae > JACVRW01. The sequence goes on along the minus strand of CAWEZC010000008.1, from coordinate 55,935 downwards.
CCCGGGGCCTCGGATGCCCGGGCCGGCAGGGCGTAGCGGACGCCCTCCACCAGCGCACTGGCGCCGTTGCGGCCGGCGCCGTCGAGCAGCCGCCCTCCGGCGGCGAGGTCGGCCACCACGCCTGCGGTCAGGCGCGGGCCGAGCACGGCAGCCAGGGCCAGCTCGTAGCCCGGCTCTACGTGCAGGCGCTCGGCGAGCGGGCGCACGCCGCCCGGCAGCGCCGCGGCCCCACGCAGGAACTGGTTGAGCGTGGCGAGCTCCGAGCCCAGCCGGGCCGCCCGCGAGCGCGCCGCCTCGGCCGCGCGCTCGGCCTCGCGTTGCGCGGTACGCGCTGAGTCGGCGACGCGCTCCGCCTCGGCGAGCTCGGTGCGCCGCTCGGACGTGACCGCCTCGAGGGCCTCGCACTGAAGGCGCGCCTGGGCGAGCTGGGCCTCCATGCCCTCGAGCCCGTGGGACAGGCGCTGCTCGCGCTCGGCGTCTAGCTCCGCCAACTCGGCCTTGATCGCGGCGATGCGCTGCTCGGGCCCCTCCTCCTGGGTGGCCGCCTGCGCCTCGGCCGCCAGCTGCTGCTCGAGCAGCTCGAGCTGGCGCAGGCGCCGCTCGCGGCGCTCCTGAGCCGTGTCGGCCTGCTCGCGGGCGCGCTCGAGGCGCATGCCGATCCTGTCGGCCGCCGAACGTGCGGCGTAGAGGCGCCCCTGCAACTGCTCGCGGTCGCGGGCCTGGGCGGCGAACGCCTCCTCGGCCTGCTCGCGCTGGCGCGCCACATCCCCGAGCAGGCGCTCGGCCTCGTCGCGCTCGGTGCGCGCCGCTCGGGCGCGCTCCTCTGACTCGGCCAGCGCCGCGCGCGAGGCGCGGGCCGAGTCGCGTGCCAGCGCGTAGCGCGCCTCCAAGGTCTGGCGCTCGAGCCGCTCGTGCAGCTCAGCGGCCTCGGCCTGGCGCTTCAGCGGCCGCAGCCGCGAGCGCGCCTCGCGCTCCACGTCGAGTGCCCGCGAGAGGTTCTCCTCGGTGCGCTCGAGCTTGAGCTGCGCGCGCCGCCGGCGCTTGCGGTGCTTGCCCAGCCCGGCCGCCTCCTCGATCAGCAGCCGGCGCTCGCGCGGGCGCGACATCACGATCTGCTCGACCTTGCCCTGCGAGACCACCGAGTGCATCTCCTTGCCCAGGCCGGAGTCGGACAGCACTTCGATCACGTCCACCAGGCGGCAGCGCGCGCCGTTCAGGCGGTACTCCCCCTCACCGTCGCGCTCCAGCCGGCGCACGATGGAGATCTCGGAGAAGCCGGCTTCCAGGCGACCGTCGGCATTGTCGATCACCACCTCGACCTCGGCTGCGCTCGACCCGCCCACGCCGTGGCCGCCGGCGAAGATCACGTCCTTCATCGACTGCCCGCGAACCGCCAGCGGCGACTGTTCGCCGAGAGCCCAGAGCACGGCGTCGGTGATGTTCGACTTGCCGGAGCCGTTGGGGCCGACCACCACGGACACGCCGGTGCCGAACTCGAGCTTCGTCCGCTGGGGAAACGACTTGAAGCCCTTCATGGAGATGGATCGAAGGTGCATGGCTACGAGGCCGCCTCGTCGAGGGCGTCCAGGGCCTGCAGGGCCGCCTCCTGCTCTGCGCCCTTCTTGGTCTTTCCCTCCCCGCGGCCCAGCTCCTCCCCGGACACCTCGGCGACCGCGATGAAGGAGCGGTCGTGGGCCGGGCCCTCCTCGGAAACGGTGCGGTAGCTCACGAGCTCGGCACGGCGGGCCAGGCGCTCCTGGAGCACCGACTTGTAGTCCACCGGATGCTCGAGCGCCTGGTCGATCTCGCTCGCGAACGACTGCACCACCGCCGGTGCCGTGCGCTCGAGACCGAAGGCGAGGTAGGCCGCGCCGATGATCGCCTCGCAGACCGAGGCAAGCACACGCTCGGACTCCACCAGCATCTCGGCGCTGCGTCCGGTGGTGCCCTCCGGTGCCTCGCGTTCGAGCTCCTGGTCCACGCCGAGTCCGCGCGCGACGCGGGCGCAGGAGGGCCCGCTGACCGCCTGGGCACGCACCTTCGTCAACCGGCCCGCGCCGTAGCGCTCGAAGCGCGGGTAGAGGTGGGTGGAGACGGCCAGGCTCAGGACAACGTCCCCCAGGAAGGCGAGCCGCTCGTAGGCCTCGGCCCGGTGCTCGACCCAGGAGGCATGGGTGAAGGCCTGCCGCCGAAGGTCCTCAGGCAGCTCTGACAGCAGGTCCTCAAGGGATTCAGGTCTCGAGCTCGGCGGCATGGGCGGCAACGAAGTCGGCAGCCTGCCCGACGGTGACGATCTTGGCCGCCTCCTCGTCGGGGATCCGCACCCCGTAGCTGTCCTCCAGCTCGACCACCAGTTCCACGAGGTCGAGCGAGTCCGCCTCCAGGTCCTCGCGGAAGCGGGTCGCCTCACCGATACGCCCGGGGTCCACCTCCAACTCGGTGGCCAGGTGCTCACGGATGCGTGCGAGGACCTCCTCTCGGGTCATCAATTGGCGAAGCTACCAGCGGGCGCGGACCGCAACACGCCCGCAGCCTCGAGCGCCGTGCTCGTTCGCCCGACCATGTCCTCGTCCACCGCCCGCTGAGCCAGCTTGACCGCGTGCTCGATGCCCAGCGGGCCGAAGCTCCCGTGCGCCACCACCACCGGCTTGCGCAGCCCGAGCAGGATCGCACCGCCCACGCGCTCGGGATCGAGGTCGTCGCGCAGGCCGCCCAGCTTGCCGCGGATGAGCAGGCCGCCCACGCTCGAGACGAGACCCGAGCGGATGCGGCTGCGGATCGCGCTGGTGAGCGAGCTCACCGTGCCCTCCAGGACCTTCAGTGCGACGTTGCCGGTGAACCCGTCGGCCACGAGCACGTCCGCGCTGGCGCGCGGCAGGTCGAAGCCCTCCAGGTTGCCCACGAAGTTGAGGTCGCCCTCGGCGATGCGCTCATGCGCGGTGAGCACGTCCGGGGTGCCCTTGCCCGACTCCTCACCCACGGACAGCAGCGCCACCTTGGGACGCTCGATCCCCACCACCGCCTCCATGAAGCCGGCGCCGAGGTAGGCGAACTGCACCAGGTGCTCCGGGCGCACCTCCACGCTGGCCCCGGCGTCGAGCAGGAGCACGGGACCGCCGGGCACGGGCAGCAGCACGGCCAGCGCGGGGCGAAAGACACCGCGCAGGCGCTTGATCGAAATGGTGGCGGCGGCCAGGGTGGGACCGGTGGAGCCGGCGGAGACGAGCGCCTCGGCGCGCCCATCGCCCACGGCCCGGGCGGCCTGGACGATCGAGGCGTCGCGCTTGGAGCGCACGGCGGCCACGGCCTCCTCACCCGCCTTGATCGTCTCGGGAGCGTCGACGACCTCGGCGCGCGGGCCGGCGGCGTCGCCGATCTGGGCCTCAGGGCCGAACAGCAGCACCGGCAGGCCGGAGCGTCCGACTCCCTCCGCGACGGCGGCCGGCCCTTGGTCGGCGCCGTTCGCGTCGACCGCTATCACTATTCGTCGTCGCTGGAGCCCTGCTGCTGCACCACGACCTCACGGCCGGCGTAGGTCCCACAGTTGGGACAGACCCGGTGCGGGCGGCGCGGCGCGTGACAGCGCGGGCAGAAGCGCAGCCCGGGCGGCGTGATCTTGTGCTGGGCGCGGCGCTTGCTGGTGCGCGAGTGGGATTGTCTCTGCTTCGGAACGGCCATGAGCAGCGCACCAGTGTAGACGGTACGCTCGCTCGGACCTGGTCCTGAGGGAGGAGTAGCGATGCACGACTACGTGATCGTCGGCGCGGGCTCGGCCGGCTGCGTCCTGGCCAACCGGTTGTCCGAGGACCCAGACGCGAGCGTCCTGCTGCTGGAGGCCGGGGGTCGTGACAGCAACGACCTGGTGCACCTGCCGGCCGCGTTCTCCGCCCTCTACCGCTCGGACCAGGATTGGGATCACTCCACGGTCTACGAGCCTCACGCCAACGATCGCCGCATCTACCTCCCGCGCGGCAAGGTGCTCGGCGGTTCCTCCTCCATCAACGCGATGATCTACATCCGCGGCAACCGTCTCGACTACGACGACTGGGGCGTGCCGGGATGGTCGTTCGACGAGCTCCTGCCCTACTTCAAGAGGGCGGAGGACAACGAGCGCGGCGCGGACGCGCTCCACGGGGCCGGCGGACCGCTGCCGGTCTCCGAGGGACGCTCGCGCAACCCGATCTCACAGGCCTTCCTCGACGCCGCCGCCGCATACGGCCTGCCCGCGAACGACGATTTCAACGGGCCGGCTCAGGACGGCGTGGGCTGGTACCAGGTGACCCAGCGCAACGGCGCGCGCGCCAGCGCGGCGGTCGCCTACCTGCACCCTGTGGCGGAGCGCCCGAACCTGAGCATCGAGACGCATGTGCACGCGCTGGCCATCGACTTCGAGGGCGACCGCGCCCGCGGCGTGACCGGGGTGCGCCTGGGCGAGCCGCTCGTCTTCCAGGCGGCGCGCGAGGTGATCGTCGCCGGAGGCACGTACAACTCGCCCCAACTGCTGATGCTCTCCGGTCTCGGCCGTCCCGCTGAGCTCGAACCGCTGCAGATCCCGGTGGTGGCCGAGCTGCCCGAGGTCGGGCTCAACCTCCACGACCACCCACAAGCGGGTCTGGTCTACGCGATGGACGAGGAGCTGTCGCTGTTCGGGGCGTTGAACGAGGAGAACCTCGCGCTGTTCCAGAGCGAGGGCAGCGGTCCGCTCACATCGAACATCGCCGAGGTCGGCGGCTTCGTGCGCACTCGGGACGGACTCCCCGCCCCCGACATCCAGTTCCACTTCGCCCCGGCGCGCTTCGCCGCCGAGGGGCTCGTCCCCGGCGACGGCCACGGCTTCTCGCTCGGTGCGTGCGTGCTCAAGCCGGAGAGCCGGGGCTACGTAGCGCTCGGCTCACCCGATCCGACGGCCAAGCCGCTGATCGTGCACAACTACCTGGAGCACCCCGACGACGTGGCCTCCATCGTCGCCGGCGTGCGCACCTGCATGGAGATCGCCGGCAGCGAGCCGCTGTCCGGCCTCGCCGGTGAGCTGCTCGTCGGTCCGGCGTCTGACTCCGACGAGGACATCCTGGCCACCGTGCGATCGCGCATGCAGACTCTCTATCACCCCGTCGGGACCTGCCGCATGGGCAAGGACGAGGGGGCCGTGGTCGACGCCGAGCTGCGTGTGCGCGGGGTGGAGGGACTGCGGGTGGTGGACGCCTCGGTGATGCCGGCCGTGCCGCGGGGGAACACCAACGCGCCCACGATCGCACTCGCCGAGCGCGCCTCTGACCTGATCCGCGGGATCGATCCGCTCGCGCCGGAGAGCGCCGCGACCCTCGGCGGCGCCGCTACTCCAGCTTGAGCTCGCGCAGGGCCGCCCAGCGCGGATCGGGCTCGGCCTCATGCGCGTGGTCGGGCACGCGGTTGAGGTTCTCGCCACACACGGCGCAGAGCCCCGCGCAGTCCTCGCGACAGACGATCTGGGTGGGTAGCGCGAGGGCCAGAGCGTCCCGGGCCCAGGCGCTGACGTCGAGCTGGTCCCCGTCCAAGTAGGGCGACTGGAGGTCCTCGCCCCCGCCCGGCTGGTCGACCTCGAGCGCATCCACGTCGAGGTGGTGCTCCGCGCCCTCCAGGCAGCGCATGCAGGGGCCCGTCAGCTCGGCCTCGAAACGCAGCCGCAGTGCGTAGCCGGCGGTGGTGTGGCTGACGTCCACCGTGGCCTCCACGGCCTCGCCCGCAAGGCCATAGCGCTGACCCCCGAAGTCGAACGCCCCCACGGGCACCTCGAGATCGAGCCGGCGTCCCTCACCGGACGAGAGCCCGAGCTTGCCTATGTCGAAGATCTCAGTGCGCTGGCCCATGCAATCGAGCCTAGCGCCGGGATCTGCGTTCAGCCGCTCCCGATCAGCTCCACGCGATAGCCGTCCGGATCCCGGACGAAGGCGATGAAGTAGCCCTCGGTGCGTCCACCCGGCCGGTAGGGCGGCTTCTCCGGCTCGATCCCGTCCTCGGCGAGCTTCGCGAGGGTGCCGTCGAGGTCCTCGACAGCCAGGGCTATGTGGTTGTAGCCGCTGCCCAGGTCGTAGGAGTCCACACCGTGGTTGTAGGTCAGTTCCAGCACCGGATCCTCGTCTGGCAGGCCCATGAAGACGTTGACCGCCTCGTCGCCGATGGGCATGCGCCGCCGCTCCTCGAAGCCGAGCTTCTCGTAGAAGGAGACCGAGCGGTCGATGTCGCCGATGCGGTAGCAGGTGTGGAGGTAGCTGGTCATGCGTTCGAGGCTACCGGGGCGAATCAAGCGGCGTTCGTGCTTCCCGGGCGTGGATCGCAGGCATCGACAACCTCCCGGGGCCCCAAGCGGCTCGGCAGCGAGGTGGACATGTTCTGGCGCGAACAGGGCGTTGTCGTGGAGGTCGACGGCTTCGCGTTTCACTCGGCTCGCGGGGCCTACGAGCGAGACCGGATCCGGGACGCACGGCTGGTGGCGTCGGGCATCCGGGTGCTCCGGGTGACGTGGCGGCGCCTGACCGCAAAGCCACACGCCGGCGTCGCCGACCTCGCTCAGCCCCTGGCCGGAACGTCCGGATCGATCTCGTAGTAGTCGCCCGCGTCGGCGGTGTAGATCTGCAGCGTGGTCTCGAGACCGGTGGCGCCGTCGAGGGTGCCCGCGGCAATGCTGATCGTGTCGCGGCCGGGCGCGTCCCAGAACAGGCTGGACCCGCACTCGCCGCAGAAGCCACGCCTGGCGTGCGCCGCGCTTTCGGGGCTGTCGATCCAGCGCAGCCCGGAATCGGCGACGAAGCGGAGCCGCTCGGCCGGCGCCGAGGTCATCGCGCAGATGTGCCCGTGCCAGCGCCGGCATTCGCCGCAATGGCAGAGCTCGACGTCACGCAGCGGCCCGTCGACCTCGTAGCGGACCGCTCCGCAGAGGCAGCGTCCGGTGGCGGCCATGGGCGCAATCTACTGCGCCCGGGCCCGCCAGGGCGCTAGCCGACCTCGGCCTCTTCGTGCTCGCGGCCCTGCAGCCGGTCCCTGCCCCGCTGCACCGCCGCGATGAACTTCGTCAGGTTGACCTCGAGGGTGTTGAGGATGTCGTCGGCGTAGTCCTCGGCGCCCAGGCGGATCTCGCGCTCGCGGGCGCGGGCGTCCTCGATGATCTCGTCGGCCTGGCGCTCGGCCTGCTTGACGATCTCCTCCTCGGAGATCAGGCGCACCTGTTCCTCGCGCGCCTCCCGGATGATTCGCTCCGCTTCGCGCTTGGCCTCGGCGAGCATCTCCTGACGCTCCTTGACGATCCAGCGCGCCTGCTTGATCTCCTCGGGGATCGTGGCGCGCATCTGATCGAGGATGTCGTAGACCTCCTCCTTGTCGACGCGCACCTGATCCGTCAGCGGCACGGGCTTCGCGTTGTGAATCGTGTCGTCGAGCTTGTCGATCAGGACCAGGACATCCATGGGCGGTTCCTCAGTTCTTCACCGCTTGAGTTCTTCCTGCAAACGGGCGGCTACGGGATCCGGCACGAGGCCGCTCACGTCACCGCCGAACATCGCCAGCTCCTTGACTCCGCTGGAGCTGAGAAAGCTGAATTGGGGCGCACTCATCAGGTAGATGCTCTCAATGTCGGGGGCGAGCTTGCGGTTGAGCTGGTTCATCTCGAACTCGTACTCGAAGTCCGAGATCGCCCGCAGACCCTTGACGATCGCCTTTGCCCCATTCTCACGGGCGAAATCGACGAGCAGGGTATCAAAGGGTTTTACCTGCACATTGCCGTATTCCGCCACCTCCGCCTGAATGAACGCCACCCGTTCGTCGGCATCGAACAGGGTCTTCTTCTTGCGCACGGGCTGGTTGACCACCCCCACGACCAGCCGGTCGAACACGTGCGCGGCGCGCCCGATGATGTCGAGGTGCCCGAAGGTGATGGGGTCGTACGACCCCGGGCACACGGCCGTGCCGCCGTGATCCGCGAGCGGGCGGTGCCCGCGAGCCTTCGGGTCATCCGCGAGCGGGCGGTGCCCGCGAGCCTTCGGGTCATCCGCGAGCGGGCGGTTCTCGCGAGCCTTCGCGGTCTCAGCGGCCATGGATGGCTATGCGGGTGTCGCCGTAGGTGCGCTCGGTCAGGAGCGGGAAGGGCAGTTCGAGCGGGTCGCGCTTGTCGGATTCGGTCACGATGCGTGCGTGGTCGGCCAGCACCGCCGGGAGCCGCTCGGCGAGCGTTCCGGCGTTGCGGGGGGCGGAATCATAGGGCGGGTCGCAGAAGACGAGGTCGAAACTACTCTTTGCCCGCGCCAGGTAGCGCAACGCCTCGTCGGTCACCACCCGCTGCTCGAGCCCGAGCTCGGCGAGGTTGCGCTCGATCACCGCGGCCGCCCGTGGGTCGCGCTCCACGAACACCGCGGACCCCGCGCCGCGCGAGAGCGCCTCGATTCCCAAGGCGCCCGATCCGGCGTAGAGGTCCAGCACGCGGGCCCCGGCCAGGTCGCCCAGCATCGAGAAGAGCGCTTCGCGCACGCGGTCGGCCGTCGGCCGCGTGCGTCGCCCCCGCGGCGCGGCCAGCCGCCGGCCGCGAAACTCGCCCGCCACCACCCTCACAGCGAAGTGCTCTCGAACTCGGCCCGGGCCTGATCGCGGTCGAGGAAGAAGCGCACGCGCGCGACCAGCTCCCCGCGGAACTCGTACAGGGTCGCCGGCCTGAGGATGGCCGTCGCGCCGCTCGCCTCCCCCACCGCCCTCCACTCGAAGAGGATCAGCACGCGCTCGCCGCGGACCTCGAGCGACTCCAGCTCGGGATCGATTCGGGTGGTCTCGAGCCGCTCGCGAAACGCCTTGCGTACCTGCTCGTGGCCGTGCCAGGTCCCGCCGTCGGGCCAGTCGGGATCCTCCTCCCACACGACGTCTTCGTGCAGGTAGGGCAGAAGTGCCTCCACCCCCTCGCTGCGGTAGGCGGCGAGGCCTTCCAGCACGGCTCGCTTGCGCTCCTCGTCGGTCACGCCGGGATCGGGTCGAGCTCGGGGCCGAAGCGCGCCACCACCGCCTCGCGCAGGAGCACGTGCTCGGGCTCGGCCAGGCCGGGGTCGCGCAGGAGGATCTCGTCGGCCCGGTCGCGGGCGCGCACGAGCAGCTCGCTGTCCTCGGGCAGGCGCGCCACGCGAAACTCGGGCAGGCCGTGCTGGCGGGTGCCGAGCACGTCGCCGGCGCCGCGTAGCTCGAGGTCGACCTCTGCGAGCTTGAAGCCGTCGCGCTCGTTGGCGATCGCCTCCAGGCGAGGCAGCTTGGGGTCGCCGAACAGGATGCAGAGCGAGTCGTGCTCGCCCCGCCCCACCCTGCCGCGCAGCTGGTGCAACTGGGAGAGTCCGTAACGCTCGGCCGCTTCGATCAGCATGACGCTGGCGTTGGGGACGTCGATGCCCACCTCGATCACGCTGGTGGCCACGAGCACGTCGGCGTCGCCCGCCGCGAAGGCTTCCATCGACGCCGCTTTCTCGCGCGAAGGCATCTGACCATGGATGAGCTTCACACGCAGATCTCTGAATTCGCTGGTGCGCAGCCGCTCGAACTCCACGGTAGCCGCGCGGGCCTGAAGCGCCTCCGACTCTTCCACGAGCGGACAGACGACGAAGCACTGGCGGCCCGCGGCGATCTCCTCATGGATGCGGGCGTAGGCCCGGGTGCGCGCGCGTGAGCCGTCGACAACGAAGGTCTCCACCGGCCGGCGTCCCTTGGGCAGCTCGCGCAGCACCGCCGCGTCGAGGTCGCCGTAGGCGGTGAGCGACAGCGTGCGCGGAATCGGGGTGGCGGTCATGTGCAGGGCGTGGGGTACGAGCCCCTGCGGGGCCTTGGCGTCGAGCGCTGCGCGCTGGCGCACGCCGAAGCGATGCTGCTCGTCCACCACCACGACCGCGAGGTCGCGGAACTCGACCGCCTCCTCGATCAATGCATGGGTGCCCACCACCAGCTGCAGCTGGCCGCTGGCCAGGCGCCCGAGCAGCTCGCGGCGCCGAGCCGCCGGCGTGGAGCCGGTGAGCAGCTCGACCGCGAGCGGGCCGCCCAGCAGGGAGTCGAGCGTGCGGTGGTGCTGCTCGGCCAGGGTCTCGGTGGGCGCCATCAGCGCCGCCTGGGCGCCGTTCTCCATCGCGCGCAGCATCGCCGCCACGGCCACGACGGTCTTGCCGGCCCCCACCTCGCCCATCAACAGCCGCTGCATGGGGCGCTCGCCCGCCAGGTCGGCGTCGATCTCGGCCATGGCCCGCTGCTGGTCGCCGGTGAGCTCGAAGGGCAGCGACCAGCGCCACCGGTCGACCACCACCCCGCGCGCCGCCAGCGGGCGCGCCCGCCGACCCTCGCGCCGGGCCCGGCGGCGGCCGGCCACCGCGAGCTGCAGCAGGAAGAGCTCCTCGAAGGCGAGGCGCCGCCGTGCCGCCTGCTCGTCTTCCTCACGGTCGGGGAAATGCACCGCCGCGAGCGCGGCGGGGCGCTCGGCCAGCCGCTCGGCCGCTCGCAGGCGCCCCGGCAGCGGATCGACCACGTCGAACACGCTGCGGTAGTGGTCCCACACCAGCTGGCGAATCCGTGCCGCCGTGATGCCTTCGGTGGCCGGGTGCACCGGCACGAGGCCCACGGTGTGCACGGGAACGTCCGAGCCGCCCAGCAGCTCGTGCTCGGTGACCCAGAACTCCCCTCGGCGGCGCAGCTTGCCGTGGAGCAGCACCGCGGCCCCCTCGCCCAGCTGGCGCGCGATCCAGGGTTGTCCCCACCACACCGCCAGCAGCGGGCCGCTCTCGTCGAAGACACGCGCCTCCACGCGCTTGCGGCGCCGGTTGCGCGTGGGCTTGACCGTCACGCCGCGCACCGCCACCCCCACGGTGGCCTCCTCCCCCAGCCCGAGGTCGGCCACGCGGCGCACGTCGCGGCGGTCGCGGTGCGCGTGCGGAAGATGTTCGAGCAGGTCGCCTACGCTCGCGACGCCGAGCGTGGCGAGCGCCTTGCCCGCGGCTCCGGGCAGCGACACGGCCTCGGCCAGCGCCTCGGGATGCGGGAGCGAGCGCAGCGGCACCTCTCGGAGCTCATCGGCACTCAGTTCTTCGCCGGCTGCGAAGCGCTTGGGCATGCCCGGGATGATCGCCAGAGGGGCGGCGGCTACTCGGCGCAGAGAAGCCACCACCAGGCGGGCTGGCCGCCCTCGTGGTACTCCACCTCGACACCGTCCGGCACGCGCGACTCCACGTCGCCGCGGCCGAGCGGCGGGCCCTCGCCCGCGATGCAGGTGAGCAGCTCCGCTCCGAAGGCGATGCGCTCGAGCGTCGCGGCCAGCGTCGGTGCCGGGTCGCCCCAGGCCACGAGCTCGCCGCCCTCGTAGCCCACGGCGTCACCGGCGGCGAAGCGGCCCTGCGCGTCGTCGCGGGCCGCGGGCGCCACCCCGCCCACGCGTAGGGCTTCGGCGGCGAGGCCCACGGCGTCGGCGTTGCCGGCACTCGAGCCGTCGGGATCGAAGGCGAGCAACGCAGCCAGGCCCTCCTGCGGAGCGGTGGTGGGCACCACACGGGCGGGCTTGTCGGAGAGGCCGGCGGCCTTCTCGGCGGCCAGGATCACGTTGGGGCTGTTGGGCAGCACGATGACCTCGTGACCCGGGGCGGCATGGATGCCGGCCAGCAGCTCGTAGGTCGACGGGTTCATGGTCGCCCCGCCGTCCACCACGAGCACCCCGAGCTCCCGGTAGAGGCGCTGTACGCCCGGGCCGCTCGCCACGGCGACCACGGAGCAGGGCGGCCCGGCTGCCGCGACGCCCTCGGCGGCCAGCCGCGCGCTGCGCTCGGCCACCTGCTCGTACATGTCGGCCACGTCGAAGCGCGACACCTCGCCCACGGCCTCGAAGAGGGCGACGGCGGCATCGGGATCGTCGGTGTGCACGTGCACGCGCAGCGTGCGGTCGTCGCCGACGACGAGGACGGAGTCGCCCAGGTCCTCGAGCAGCGGCGTGAAGCGGCCGGCGTCGAGGCGCTGACCCGTGACCGCGAAGTTGGTGCAGAAGCGAAAGCTCGACGACTCGTGCTCGGGACGATGCAGGGCGGCGGGCGCGTACTGGTGCTCGAGCTCCGGTGCGGAGTCGCCGCGCAGCGCCGCCAGACAGCCGGCGATGATCACGGTGAGCCCGTAGGCGCCGGCGTCGACCACCCCGGACTCGCGCAGGATCGCGAGCTGCTCGGGGCCGCGGTCGACGGCCTCCTTGGCCGCCTCGAGCGCGTTCTCGAGCACCTCGGCCAGCAGCTCGTCCTGCTCCGCGGCGGGGACGTCGTGGCCGAGCCGCGTGCGCTCCATGCGCGCCAGGTCATGGGCCACGCGGCTGGACATCGCGCGCACCGCGGAGAGCATCGTGCCCTCGGCGGGGTCGCGCACCGAGGCATAGGCGGCGTCCGCGGCGCGCGCGAGGGCCGCTGAGACCAGGATCGGATCCACCAGCTCCCCCGGCCGTGAAGCGAGCTCCTCGGCCGCGCCGCGCACGATCTGGGAGAGGATCACGCCACTGTTGCCGCGGGCGCCCAGCAGAGCGGCGCGCGCGACGGCGCTGACGATCTCGTCGCGGCCGATCGCATCGATCGGCTCGCCGTTCATGGTGTTGAGCTCCTCGACGACGGCCCGCAGCGTGAGCGCCATGTTGTCTCCCGTGTCGCCGTCGGCGACAGGGAAGACGTTCAGGTCGTTCACCTCCTCGCGGCGGGACTCCAGCTCCGCGAGCGCGGCGGCGGCGACCCTCCGGAAGCGGACCAAGCTCTCGTCGGGCACTTGGGGGTTGTACACCAGAGGGCGGCGGAGTTACCGCGTCGCCGCGCCCGGAAAGTCCGGAGCGAGCGGGCTTAGACGGCCTTCAGGACCTTGCCGGCCTTGAGGCAGCGTGTGCAGACGTACTCGCGCCGGGGAGCGTTCCCGACGTAGATGCGGACCTTCTGCAGATTCGGGTCGAAGCGCCGCCTGGTGGCCACCATCGAGTGGCTGCGGCTGTTGCCGAATGCAGGGCCCTTCTTGCACGAGTAACAGACCTTGGACACGGCGCGTCAGGGTAGCAGGGCGATCCGGGCCGACTCCAGGGTTTCATCGACCTGCGCGCGGTCCACATCGAGGTGCGTGACCGCTCTCAGGCGCCCGTCCGGAGTGCCCGACAGCTCGACGCCGCGCTCGGCCATCGCCTCCGCGAAACCGGCGGGGGCGGCGAAGATCACGATGTTGGTCTCGGGGGCGACCACCTCGAGGCCGAGCTCGGCCAGCCCGGCCGCGAGCACGCGCGCGTTCTCGTGGTCCTCGGCCAGGCGCTCCACGTGGTGGTCGAGCGCATGCAGGCAGCCCGCCGCCACGATCCCCGACTGGCGGAACGCACCGCCCATCATCTGCTTCCAGCGCCACGCCTCGTCGATCAGGTCGCGAGAGCCGGCAAGGACCGCGCCCACGGGAGCACCGAGCCCCTTGGTGAAGTCGATCCAGGTGGTATCGAAGCCACCGGCGTGCTCGGCGGCGGAGACACCCGAGGCCACCACGGCGTTCATCAGCCGCGCGCCGTCCATGTGCGTGCGCAGGCCGTGCTCACGGGCGACCACGAGCACCTCACGCAGCGTCCCGAGCGGCCACACACGGCCGCCGCCCATGTTGGTGGTCTGCTCGACCGAGACCAGCCGCGAGCGCGGCAGGTAGCGGTTGGGGGGGCGGATCGCCTCACGCAGCTGGTCGGCGCTGAACACGCCGCGCTCGCCGTCCACGGCGTGGATCATCAGCTGGGCGTTCTGGGCCGGACCGCCGGCCTCGGCGATGATCGGATGCGCGCTGCGATCCAGGATCATCTCGTCGCCGCCGGGCCGCGCGTGCAGCCTGAAGGCGATCTGGTTGCACATCGTGCCGCTGGGCAGGAACACCGCGGCGCCGTGGCCGAGCAGCTCTGCCACGCGCTCCTCGAGCTGCAGCGTGGTGGGGTCCTGTCCGCGCTGCTCGTCGGCCACCTCGGCCGTGGCGATGGCCTGGCGCATCGCCTGGGTCGGGCGGGTCTGGGTGTCGGAGTAGAGGTTGATCAAGCGGACAGGTCCCGCCTGACCGCGGCCAGGCTGAGCACGGCCCGGGCCGCGTCCTCGCCCTGGTGGCGCTTGCCCCCGCCGGCCCTGGCCAGCGCCTGCTCCATGTTGTCGACGGTGAGCACGCCGAACGAGCAGGGAACCCCGGAGTCGAGCGACACGCGGGCGATCCCGTGGGCCGCCTCGGTGCAGATGAAGTCGTAGTGGTCGGTCTCCCCGCGGATCACCGCGCCGAGGCAGGCTACGCCGGCGTAGCGCCCGCTCTGAGCGCAGTACTGAGCGGCCAGCGGCAGCTCGAAGGCGCCGGGCACGTCATGTACCTCAACGCTGGCGCCGGCCTCCTCGAACACCCGGCGCGCACCCTCCACAAGGCGTTCGGCGAGATCGGTGTAGTAGCGGCCGATGCAGACCGCGTAGCGCTCAGCGCTCACGGCGCTCCGGCGCCGGGCCCTGGCCGTAGAGGTCGGCCTCCTCGGCGGCCGCCTTCTCCCGGTCGCTGACCCGCTCCTCGTGGATCATCTCCTCGTCGAGCGCGAGCCCCTGGTGATGGAGCAGGTGGCCGAGCTTCTCCTTCTTGGTGCGCAGGTAGGTCGCGTTGTGCTCGTTGGCCGCGTGCTGGATCGGCACCTGGTCGGTCACCCGCAGTCCGTAGCCCTCGAGACCCACGATCTTCTTCGGGTTGTTCGTGAGCAGGCGGATCGAGCCCAGCCCGAGGTCGACGAGGATCTGCGCTCCGATCCCGTAGTCACGCAGGTCGGCGGGCAGGCCCAGCTCGAGGTTGGCGTCGACCGTGTCGCGCCCCTCCTCCTGCAGGCGGTAGGCGCGCAGCTTGTTGAGCAGGCCGATGCCCCGCCCCTCCTGGGCGAGGTATAGGAGCACGCCGCGGCCCGCCTCCTCAATACGCGCGAGCGCGTCCTCGAGCTGCTGGCCGCAGTCGCAACGCAGGGAGTGGAACACGTCGCCGGTGAGGCACTCGGAGTGCACCCGCACGAGCACGTCGTCCTGGCCGTCGATCTCGCCCTTGACCATGGCCACGTGGTGCTTGTCGTCCACGAGCGAGCGGAAGCCCACCACGCGGAAGTCCCCGAACTGGGTGGGCAGCTGTGCCTCCACCACGCGCTCGATCAGCTTGTCGTGGCGGCGCCGGTAGGCGATCAGGTCGGCGACGGTGATCAGCTTGAGCCCGTGCTTTGCGCAGTACTGCTCGAGATCGGGCACGCGCGCCATCGTGCCGTCGTCGTTCATCACCTCGCAGATCACTCCGGAGGGATTGAGCCCGGCGAGCCGGGCGAGGTCGACTGCGGCCTCGGTCTGGCCGGTGCGCTCGAGCACCCCGCCAGTCTTGGCCTTGAGCGGGAATATGTGCCCCGGCTGCACCAGATCCTGGGGACGCGAGCTGGGGTCGATCGCCACCTGGATGGTCTGCGCCCGGTCGTGCGCCGAGATCCCGGTGGTGATGCCCTCGCGCGCCTCGACGGAGACCGTGAAGGCGGTCTGGAAGGCCGACTCGTTCTTAGCCGCCATCAGGTCGAGGCCGAGCGCGTCGCAGCGCTCGCCGGTCAGGGCCAGGCAGATGAGGCCACGCCCGTGGGTGGCCATGAAGTTGATCGCCTCGGGTGTGGCGAACTGGGCGGCGAGGGTCAGGTCGCCCTCGTTCTCGCGGTCCTCGGCGTCGCAGACCACGACCATCTTGCCGGCGCGGATGTCCTCGATCGCCTCCTCGACGGGGCTGAAGGGCGGATTGGTCATGTCTTGAGCTTCTCCACGTACTTGGCGAGCACGTCCACCTCCAGGTTGAGCGTCCGGCCGGGCTGGGCGGCGCCGAGCGTCGTACGCTCGAGCGTCTCGGGAATCAGCGACACCTCGAAGGCCTCCGTGTCCACGGCGGAAACGGTAAGGGACACGCCGTCCACGGCGATCGAGCCCTTCTCGACCACGTAGCGCAGCAACTCGGCCGGCGCGGCGACGCGGACCACGCGGGCAAGGCCCTCGTCACGCACCGATTCCACCGCACCTGTGCCGTCGACGTGGCCCTGCACGATGTGACCTCCGAGGCGGTCGCCGGCGCGCAGCGGCAACTCGAGGTTGACCGAGTCACCCTCGCCGAGGGGCCCGAGCGAGCTGCGCCTCAGCGTCTCCGCCATCACGTCGGCCGAGAAGCCGTCGCCGTCGGGCTCGACCGCCGTCAGGCAGACGCCGTTCACGGCCACCGAGTCGCCCGGGCCGAGCTCGGGCGCGAGCGCGGTCCGGACCCGCAGGCGCGCCCCGTTGCCATCGTCGTCAGGGTCGAGCGACTCCACCGTCCCGGTGCCGGCGACGAGCCCCGTGAACACGTCACCACTCCTTGAAGCGGGCGGTGATCAGCACGTCGTCCACGATCCGCTCGGTCTCGACCACGATCGGGCGCGGGGCGCCGGCGATCTCGCCCACTCCGATGCCCTCCACCGCCGTCTTGGCCTTGGCCCCGCCGAGCAGGAGCGGCGCGACGAACATGCGCGCCTCGTCGATCTCGCCGGCCTCCAGGAAGGAGCCCGCCAGATGCGGGCCGCCCTCGAGCAACAGCGACTGGATGTCGCGCTGGCCGAGCCCGTCGAGGGCCGACGCGACCCGGGCCGCCTCGTTCTCGCCCGTGGCCACGATCACGTCGACGTCGGCAGCCTCGAGGGCCTGGACGGAGGTGCGCGAGGCGGCGCGCGAGCAGACCACGATCACCGGGACATCCGCCACGCCGCGGACGAGCTTGGAGTCGAGCGGCAGTCGCGCCTCGGAGTCGAACACCACCCGGCGCGGCTGGCGGGCGACGCCCTCGATGCGGGCCGTGAGCTGCGGGTCGTCCATCAGCGCGGTGCCGATCCCCACCGCCACGGCGTCCGACTCGGCGCGCCAGCGGTGGCCGCGCGCCCGGCTGGCCTCCCCGGAGATCCACTGCGAGTCGCCGGTGCGGGTGGCCACCTTGCCGTCGAGCGTCATCGCGGACTTGAAGACCACCAGGGGACGGCCGGTGCGCGCGTGCTTCCGGAACGGCTGGTTGAGCATGCGGGCCGCCTCGCACACGGCACCGTCCACGAAGCTGACCTCGAGGCCCTCGTCGCGCAGGATGCCGGGCCCGCGTCCGGCGGCCTTGGGGCTCGGATCGTCCGACGCGATCACCACCCGTGCGATCCCGGCCTCGACGATCGCATCGGTGCAGGGCGGGGTGCGTCCGTGGTGGCAGCAGGGCTCGAGCGAGACGTACAGCGTGGCGCCGTTCGTGGCCTCCGCGCAGTCGCCGAGGGCCATCCGCTCGGCGTGCGCCTCTCCCGGAGGCTGGGTGACGCCCTCCCCGATCACGCGCCCGTCCTTTACGACCACCGCCCCGACGATGGGGTTCGGGCTGGTCTGGCCACGTGCCCGGCCGGCCAGCTCGATGGCCCGTTGGAGGTGTCGCGCATCGCGCTCTGTGGCGGTGATATCGGGCATTCGAAGCGCCTCTGCAGCAGTAGATTGACTCGCGAGTCAACCTTACCAGTGGTCCCTTCGCCCGCGAGAAGGGGCGGGACCGGTCATCGAGACGATCGGTACCGCGGCCGCGTGTGCGCGGGGGCGCACGGGACCGAGCCGGACGGGGGAAGCAGGGCGAAGCCGATACCCGAAGGTATTGGTGAGCCCGATGACCCCGGTCCGGCGACGGTATCCGTGTGTCATCCGCGTGCGTGGGGCCGCGGGACCGGTCATCTAGGCTGCGCCGGGCGTGCACCGGCTCCTCCTGGCCCTCATCCTCCTGACCGGTTTCGCGCTGCGCATCTGGAACATCGACTACGGCCTGCCCTTCGTCTACTCGATCGACGAGGGATCGCATTTCGCCAGCCGCGCGGTGCAGATGTTCTGGCAGGACCTCGACCCGGGCTACTACCAGAACCCTGCTGCGTATACGTACCTTCTGTATGCAGTCCTGCGGGTGATGTACGGCCCGCTCGGCTTCCTCTTCGATCTGCCCTTCGGCAACGTGACCGAGCAGTTCGACAAGGACCCGACCGAGATCTGGGTGGCCGCCCGGGTGGCCGCCGCCGTGCTGGGCATGCTCGGGGTCGCCGCCACCTACTGGGCCGCGCGCCGGTTGTGGGGAGTGCGCGAGGGACTGGTGGCGGCAGCGCTGCTGAGCTTCTCGTTCCTGGCGGTGGCCTACTCGCGGGTGGCGGTCACCGATGTGGGCGCGCTCATGGGCGTGGCCCTGGCATTGATGTGGTCGGCACAGGTCGCGGAGCGCGGGCGGACGCGCGACTACGCGCTCGCAGGCGCCGCGGCCGGCCTGGCCATCTCCTTCAAGTACACGGCCGGCCTGGTGCTGCTGCCGCTCGGGATCGCGGCGCTCGCTCGGCTGCGCCCCGACGGCCTACGGGTCCTCGGGGGCCTGGCCCTGGGCGGCGGCCTGGCGACGCTCGTGTTCGTGGCCCTCAATCCCTACCTGTTCGGCTCGCTCGACCAGTGGTGGACCGACCTTCGCGACCAGGCCGACGTCGCGGCCAACGATCCCAAGCCCGGGCAGGAGACCGGCGGGCTGTCCTACTACCTGGAGAGCCTCACCTGGGGGCTCGGCTGGGCCGGCCTCGCGGCGGCGCTGCTCGGCGCCGTGCTCGTCCTGCGCCGCGACCTGGTGCGCGGGCTGATCCTGATCGCGCTGCCGCTCGCGCTGCTCGTGTACCTGGCCACCCAATCGCGCTATTTCGGGCGCTGGCTGCTGCCCGCCTACCCGGCGCTGGCGCTGCTGGGCGCGGTCGGCGTGGTGGGCGTGGCCAACTGGCTCTCGGGCGCGCTCGAGCGCCGCCGCGGCCCGCGCTTCGGGGTCCGCCGCCCGGCGCTCGCCGGAGGCCTCGTGCTGGCAGGCGTGACCGCCGCGGTGTTGATTCAGCCGCTGGCCGCAGACGTGCGCAGCGCCCGGGTGCTGGGACGGGAGGACACGCTCAGCCAGGCGCGCTCCTGGCTCGTCGACAGGTTTCCTCCGGAGCTACGGGTGTCGGTCGAACCCGCTGTGCCGGGACGCTGGTTTCGCTCGAACCCCGACGGGCGCATTCCGCCCTGGCTCGCGCGCTGCCCGCAGCGCGACGACTGGAGCGAGCCCGGCTGGTCCTATGCCGGCGAGGGCGGCCGGCGGGTCTGCTCGCGCTACAAGCCGGGCCTGTTCGCCCGCCCCGACGGCGGCGTGCGCGCCTCCGCCTATCAGGCAGTGCTGGGCCCCGACGTGATCGACGACTACCGGCTCTACGGGTACTGCCTGGTGATGACGGTCAACACGGTGCGCCAGCGCGCGCTGGAGACGGGCGACCCGGACGCCCGGGCTTACTACGCGCGCCTGGACCGCGAGTCGCGCCTGCTGCGCGAGTTCAGCCCCTACGACGACGGCGCAGGCTCGGTGCCCTTCAGCTTCGACCTCTCCTACAACAACTATCCGCCCGAGTACGAGCGCCCCGGCCCGACGGTGCGCATCCACCGGCTCGACGATTGCCGCCAGGCCTACGGACCACCGGTGGTGCGGATACCCAAGGCCACCGAGCCGCCGCCGTTCTCCTAGGCGGCTACCCGAACGCGCCGAGCGCGCGCAGCGAGTGGCGCTTGTAGTGGCCGTGCCGGGTGCCGCGCGGCGGTGCCTCCCAATCCGTGGCCCAGCGCGCGTACATCAGGCCGCGGGCGGGCCACCAGGTCCCGACCGGCAGCGGTCCGCCGTTGCAGGAGCCGGCCGAGTAGCCCGGCCGGTTGACGTACATGTAGGCGTCGACCTTGGGGTGTGAGGTGAGCGTGGTGGGCGCCGGGCCGAGGCCGCGAAGGCCGGGGTGGCACCACACGTTGATGCGCCGCCAGATGTTGTTCGAGCGGCTCAGCCAGCGCCGGTAGTGCAGCGGGCCGCGCCCGTTGTAGGAGGTGTTGACGATGAACGGCTTGCCGCCGACCCGGCGCGAGACCTCGAGCCCGTAGCGGATGTTGTTGCGCGTCCAGTCGTGGTGGGTCACGTTGAGCATGAAGCCGCGCACCTTGTCGATGCCGATGAAGCGCAGGTGCTTGACGGTGCGTTTGGCGGGCTCCCAGTCCGAGGCTCCGGCCTCGAGGTAGATCGTCGCGTTGGGGAGCTGCGAGAGCCGGTTGACCCCATAGCGCAGGACCTCCAGGCGGTCGCGGCGCCGGTCGGCCGCCAGGCAGTCGAGCGTCCCCAGCGAGTCGGGCTCGAAGCCGATCACCACGCGCCGGTCGCCGATCACCTCGGCGAAGTCGTCGTACCACTTGCGCGTGCGCCGGTCCTCGGGCTCGCCCCCGGCCCGGTAGTCGGGGCCGCAGCCGGTGCCCTGGTGGCGCATCACTGCCATCAGCGGGATCGTGCCGGGCTGATCGCACTGCACGCGGTTGAAGAAGCCACGCGTCTTCTTCTTGAGGCGCGGGCGGGTGAAGCGCCCGAACCAGCGAAAGCGCGGCTCACGGGCCAGCTTCCAGATGGTGTCGGCCTTGCCGTCCTCGCCGCGCCGCTTCCAGCGCGCCCAGTTGCCGTAGGCGGGTTCCATCCGGTCGACGAAGAAGCGCAGCCCGAGCAGCGGGTTGGGCGAGGCCGGCTCCACCCCTCGCGGATCGATGCCCGCCGGCAGCACCGGCGCGGCAGGCCGCTTCTCGCGCACGCACTGAGCCCAGTCGTCCGGATAGCGGCCGACGGGGCCACGGGGAACGCTCTCCGGCGGCGCCACGAGCTCGGGCGCGACCAGCGGCCCCGGGGCCGGGAGGGACGTCTGCGCGTGGGCCGCGGCGGGCGCCACGCTGCCCAGCAGGGCGAGGCTGAGTGTCAGCAGTACGTGTCGGGCCACGCTGTAGTCATCGGCAGGGCTTGCCGTGCGGTCAATCCCCCAAACCGGGGTACGGACGCGCCGGGATTTCGGGGTCACGGCTCCGCTAGCCTCCACCGGCGTGGAAACGCGCCTGAGCCGCCGGCGGCTGTTGCAGGCCGGCGCCGCTGGGGCGGCCGGTGCGGCCCTGCTGCCCGCAGCCGGGTGCAGCAGCAACGCCAGTGGCCTCGGGGACGGCCGGCCGAACGTGATCGTCCTGATCATCGACAGCCTGCGGCCCGACCACGTGGGCGCGTACGGCTCGCCCCAGATCCAGACGCCCACGATCGACGCCCTGGCCGCCCGCGGCCTGCGCTTCAACCGCGCCTTCCCGGAGGCGATGGTCACGATTCCCGCGCGCCGTTCGATCTTCACCACGCGGCGCATCTTTCCCTACCGCGATTTCGTGCCCAATCCGGAGCTGGGCACGAGCCCCGGCTGGCTGCCTATCGAGGCCGGCGAGAACACGTTCACCAAGACCCTGAAGGACGAGGGCTACTGGACGGTCCAGATCAGCGACAACCCGCATCTCGCTTTCACCAAGGCCTACGAGCCGTTTCGTAGGACCTTCGACAAGTGGCGCACCATCGTCGGGCAGTCGGGCTTCTACAAGCCGCCGGAGTCGGTGTCGATGGAGTTGGTGGACAAGTGGCTGCCGCCGTTCCTGCGCGATGAACGCTACGTGCCGGGCATGCGCAAGTACCTGGCCAACACGGGCCGGGGCGAGGACGAGGAGGAGACCTGCGCGGCGCGCGTGTACAAGGACGCCGCGGACACGCTCGAGCAGGCTCAGCGGCGCCAGCCCTTCGCGATGGTGGTGGACTCGTTCGACCCGCACGAGCCCTGGAGCCCGCCGCGCAAGTACATCGACATGTACTCCGATCCCGCGTACGACGGCCAGGAGATCGGCGTCACGCGCTACGGCTTCGCTGAGAACTTCACGCCCCAGCTGCTGCGTCGCCTGCACGCGATCTACGCCGGCGAGGTCACGATGACCGACCACTGGCTGGGCCACTTCATGGACCGCTTCTACGAGTTGGGCCTGGAGGAGAACACGATGATCGTGCTGCTGTCCGACCACGGCTACCTGCTGGGCGAGCGCGGCTACACCGGCAAGGTGCCCTCGCAGCTTCATCCCGAGCTGGCTCAGGTGCCGCTGATACTGGTGACCCCCGAGGACAAGGCGGCGGGCAACACGACCCAGTACTTCGCCTCGACTCACGACATCGGCCCCACGGTCTTCTCGATGCTGGGGATCGACCCGCCCAAGTGGATGGAGGGCACGAACCTGGCGGCGCTGCTCGACGGAGAGCAGCCGCCGGAGAAGCGCGAGCTGCACTACGGCGGGATGTACAACCGCTTCTTCATTCGCAGCGACGACTACGTGCTGATCGGCGACAACCAGGGCAACGAGCGGACGATGTACGACCTGCGCCAGGATCCGCACGAGTTCTTCGACATCGAGAAGAAGAACCGGCGCCTGTCGGAGGAGATGTATCAGCAGGTGCTGGAGCTGGCCGGCGGGCCGCTTCCGTACTACGAGTAGGCGACGGGCCGCCCGGTCAGCGGCGGAACGAAGCCGGCCGACCGGTGTCTGGAGGACTGGGCGAGTGGATCTATCCGGCCGACGGACCGGACTTGGGGACCCACTCCGATGCGGGCGAGCGCGCGCAGAGCGGCTTCATTCGGGTCGGGCTGCCGGTGCCGCTGCCGAGTGACCACCGGGGCGAGGGCTGAGCGGGAACGAGGAGCTCATCCCAGCGCGATCGCGGCCACGCCGGCCGCCACCAGCAGCGCGCCCCCGAGCCGGCCGGCGTCCACCCGCTCGTGCAGGAACATCGCCGCGAGGACCGCCGCGATCACCACGCTCGACTCGCGAACGGCGGCCACCGGGGCGGCGTCGGCCAGGCGCAGGGCGGCGAGGACGAGGCCGTACGCGCCCACGAGCAGCACACCGGTGAGCGCCGCCCGAGGACGCAGCTCTCCGCGCATCTGCGGCCCTCGTCCCCCGATCAGGAGGGCGCCCGCGTAGATCAGCGCGGACGGCGTGAGCAACAGCGCCAGGTAGGCGGGCGCCTGGGCATGCTCGACGCCGCGCGCGTCGACCAGCGTGTAGGAGGCGATGATGAGCGCGATCGCCAGCCCGAACAGCAGGTCGCGACGGACGAACTCGCCTTGGGCGCTGACCAGGAACACGCCCGCGGACACCGCGAGCACGCCTGCGACCTGCAGCGCCGACGCGTTCTCGCCCAGCGTCAGGGCGCCGAAGACGAGTACCAACACCGGCGCCGTCCCCCTGGAGACCGGATAGACGATGCTCACCTGCCCGCCCGAGTAGGCGCGCGCGAGCAGGGCCAGGTAGCCCACGTGCAGCGCGGCCGAGGCCGCGGCGAAGGGCAAAGCCGCGTCGCTGACTCCGCCGGTCACGATCGCCACCGGCAGCAGCAGCAGCACGCCCGCGAGCGTGGCCACCGCAGTGGCCGCCTCGCTGTCGCGCGATCCCGCCAACAGGACGTTCCAGGACGCGTGCATGAAGGCGGCGCCGAGCGCGAGAGCCAGCGCTGCCCCGCTCACGAGCGACCTACGGGTGCGGCGGCCGCTCCACTCCCGACGGGCGAGCGGCCGGCCTGCCAAGGACGCAATGGGCGACGCGCGCTCCGCACGCGAGTGAGCGAGAAGGCCGGCAGGCGATGCCGGGCAGCCGTCAGGAGTGGAGCGGTTCCTTCATCGATTCCGTCTCCGGAGCCTCGATGTAGGGCTGCTGCTGGTCCTGCTTCTCCTCCTCGTGGTACACCGACTCGGCGTTGACCGCCCAGATGTCGTGATCGGTGCCCTTCACGAGGTTGTCCACGGCCCGCATCGCGGTGAGCGAGGAATGGTCGGAGTTGTTGTAGCGGTGCAGCCCGTTGCGGCCCACCTGGATGAAGTTGTCGAGGCCGTCGAGCCAGGCGCGGATCGAGTGCACCCGGTCCGAGTAGTCGGGGTCGTACATCGGGTAGGCCTTGGGCACGCGCTCGACGAAGCCGAACTCGAGCTGCTCGCGCTTGGCCAGCCCGAGCTGCTCGAGCTCGCGCATGCCGAGCTGCACCAGTTCGTCGTCGTCGGTCTCCCACAGCTCGTCGCCGGCGAAGCAGAAGAACTCGAGGCCGACGCAGGCCTTGCTCGGGTCCGGCACCATCCACGGGCTCCAGGAGCGGAAGTTCTGAATCCGGCCCACGTTCACGTTCGGATCGTGGATGTAGATCCAGTTGTCCGGGAACAGGTCCTCACCGTCGAGCACCACGGCCACCGTGAGGAAGTCGCGGTAGCGCAGCCCCTTGGCCGCGGCGATCACCTCGGGCTTGGGCTGCGGATCGGCCATGCCGACGGTGTTGCGCAGCGGCAGCGATGAGATCACCGCCGAGGCCTCGAAGACTTGGTCGCCGGCATGCACGCGCACGCAGCGGCCGTCTTCGAAGTCGAGCTTGGTCGCCTTGGTCTCGAGCAGCACCTGCCCGCCCAGGCCCCTGATGTCCTCGGTCATCTGCTCCCACATCTGGCCGGGGCCGTAGCGGGGGTAGTTGAACTCGGAGATGAGGCTGGTCACCTTGTTGCCGCGGTTGCCGAAGAAGGCCGACCATGCGGCTCTGAAGAAGGACAGGTTCTTGATCCGCTGAGCGGCCCAGTCGGCGCGGATCTCCGAGGTGGGCACACCCCACACCTTCTCGGTGTAGGACTTGAAGAACTGGTTGAAGAGGTAGCGCCCGAAGCGGTTCGAGACCCACTGCTCGTAGGTCTCCTCCTTGCCCTTCGGCTTGACCGCCGCCCACAGGTAGGACACGAGCGCCTTGGTGAGGTCGACGGGCCCGAGCTTCTTGATCACGTCGGGGCCGCGCAGAGGGTAGTCGAGGAACTTCGCGCGTCCGTGGCGGTCACGCCAGTAGATGCGCGACATGCGCGGGCGCTTGAGGAACTCCTCCTTCATGATCTCGTGCCAGAGGTCGTCGACCTCCTTGACCTTCGTGAAGAAGCGGTGGCCGCCGAGGTCGAAGCGATAGCCGTCGCGGACCGCCGTCTTGGCGATGCCTCCGACCTGGTCCTCCGCCTCCAGGACGATCACCGGAAGGCCCTGCTTGGCCAGCAGGTACCCGGCGGTGAGCCCGGCCGGGCCGCCTCCGAGAATCACGGTGGGCTTGTCGCGCATGTCGGGGCGCGCGATCTCTCTGGTCTGCGTCTTTGTGTTGTCGCTCATCCGGTCTTCTCGTAGAGCACGCCACGAACTCCGATTCGTGTGGCGCGACGATAGTTGGGCGGTACGACGGCGACCCGCTCGAGGTCTTCGTTCTCAGCGAGCCAGGCGCCCCACTGTGCGGAGCGCCGCCTCACCAGCTGCGTCCAAGGGGCGTCCCAGTCATCGGCACGACTCGTGACGGGATGCACGATGAGGACCCGCCCGCCGACGGGCAGGTTAGCAACGAGAGGAGCCAGGTTTTGCTCCACCGTGGCGTCCTCCATGCGCTCGCCGCCGTCGGTCCAATCCATCACGCGGTCGTTGTCGACGGCGCCCAGCGGGCTGGCGAAGCTCAGGTCCGGTCCGCCGCCCAGATCCTCGAGGTGGTAGGCCAGCAGGGGGCCCTGCTCGGGCTGCATGGAGACCACCAGGTCGCCCTCGCGCATGAGGTTCTCCCCCACCGTCGCGTTGCGCAGGTCGGCGGCGTTCGACTTGTTCTCGAGCCCGTAGGAACGCGGGATGGCCCAGATCCCGAGGATGATCACCAGCGCCACCAGCCCGAGGTTGCCCGCGCGCGCCAGCCCGAGGGCGCCGATCAGGAGCATCGGGCCGAGCAGCACGCCGAGGTAGCGCGTGGTCCAGGCCGGCGACACCTGGGAGACCAGCCACGCCACCGCCAGCGTGGCCAGCACGATCACGGCACCGGCGATCAGCGCGGTGCGCTCCTTGTCCTCGAGGCGGCGCTGCAGGATCGCCACCAGCCCCGTGCCGCCTGCGAGCACGAGCGCGACGGTGGGCGTGCCGCCGCCCAGCAGGTTCTTCGAGATCTGGATCGGGGCGCCGAAGTTGGGCGGGTTGAGCCACGGGGCGCCGGTGTGCTGAACCTGGTGCAGCAGGGTCGGTACCCAGGGCAGGTAGAGCAGTCCCGCGCCCCCGAAGCCGATCAGCGCGTCCTTCCAGAAGCTCGCGCGCACCTCGGACACGTACCAGCACGGGACGAGCGCGCAGACCAGCCCGACGCCCAGGAACAGGCCCCAGTTGTGGGTGTAGAGCATGGCCGCCAGCAGCAGCATGAAGGCGGGCAGGTAGCGCCGGCGCCCGAAGGCGAACACGTGCAGGAAGGCGGCGGTGGCCAGCAGGGAGAGCACCAGCATGAGCGAGTACATGCGGGTCTCCTGCGCGTAGCCGGTGAGGAAGGGATTGACCGCGCAGAGGGCGGCGCAGAACAGGCCGGCGCGACGGCCGAAGAGGCTCCACCCCGCCCACATCCCTCCGGGGATGGCGAGTAGCGAGATGGCCACCGACAGCGCCTGAGTCTCGCCGGGGCCGTCGCCGAAGACACCCATCCAGAGCGACAGGAGCATGTAGTAGAGCGGCGGCGAGCCGTCCACCCGAAGCACGCCGGGGATGTCGAAGAAGCCCTGCGAGGCGATCCCGATCGAGAGGCCCTCGTCCATCCACAACGACTCGCCCAGCGAGTTGGTGCGCAGGTAGAGCGACACCGCGAGCAGGCCCAGGAGCACGGCCACAGGCAGCACGAAGTTGCCGGGCAGCGAACCGAGCCGGGGGGCGGCGCGGGGGGTGGAGGCGACGCTGGCCACCGGGCGATCCTAGTGAGCGAACCCGATCAATTTTCACCTATGGCCCGCGTCGGCTGCCTGCCCAGCCCCGACCCCGGCGGGGCCGGCGCCGTGGGCACGTCGGGGCCGGCCACCGGGCAGCCGTCCGCGGGGTTGCCCTCGGGCGGCACGGTGAGCACCCGCCACTTGCCCACCTGGTCGACGAGCCGGTAGCGGTCGTCGGTGGGCTTGGTCACGAGCGGCCCGTCGGGCACCGTGCGGGTACGGAACACCACACCCGGCGGCGGTGTCTCCTTCCAGCCCACGTTGATTCCGTGCACGCCCAGCTCGTAGGCCACCATCTGGGTCTGGAAGGGGCCGCTGAAAACCCCGCCGCAGGCCAGCAGTCGCTCCTTGCCGCCGTTCTCGTCGATCAGCGCCTTGAGGTCGTGCCAGAGGAACGCCTCGTGGTCGAGCCCGCCCTGCACCCGAGCCGTGTTGTCGGCCTTGGCCACGATCGTGGGCGAGGCCACGGCCACGCCGGCCACGAGCGCGATGCCGGCGGCCAGCGCGCCGGCCCGGGCGCTGCCGAAGGCGCGCAAGCCCAGCCGCTCGACTCCCTGGAGGATGCGCACGGCCCCGATGCCGCCGAGGACCGACACAGCCGCGGTCGTGACCATCAGGTAGCGCTGGTTGCCGGCGAAGCCGGCTTCGGTCATCACCGCCACCAGGGCAAACCAGGAGAACCCCAGCGCCGCGAGCGCGAGGATCGCACCCTGGGCGCGACGCCGGCGCCACACCACCGCGGCCACGACGATCGCCACCAGCGTGCCGAGCTCCACCGGAGCGATGGTGCTGGCCGCGAAGCGCTCGAACAGCTCGATCGCGGGCGAGTCGGCGAAGGCCGCGCTGCCCGGGTTGGGGGCGTTGGCGCGCGAGCCCGCCCGGAAGGGGTCGCCCGCCCCCCACCACTCGGGCAGGAACCAGAGGGCGGGCACGAGGAACGCGAAGCCCACCATGCGCGGCCGCAGGCGCGGCTCGGCGAACCAGAGGTAGAGCCCGTAGAGGGCGAGGAAGGGCCACGCCTCGGGACGCAGCAGCGCGGCGGCCACGCCGAGGTAGAGCGCGTGGTCACGCCGGCCGTCGAGATGGCGCTCGAAGGCCCACAGCACCACGGCGGCCAGCATCGGCTCCGAGTTGCCCAGGGCGGCGTCGCGCACGTACTTGTTGCTCGCGAACAGCGAGGCGAAGGCCGAGACCCCGGCGAGCGCGCCGTAGAGGCGCCCGCCCACCAGCCGGCTGGCCAGCCTGTAGGCCATCACGCAGCCCAGCAGCCCGCCGGCGCGCGCGACCCACAGCCACAGGTAGGGGGCGAGGTCGTCTCCGAACAGCGCAAACGGCGTGGTGAAGAGGATCGGGAACGGCTTCCACGACGGCCCGCCCTCCGTGACCAGGTCGAGCTCGGTGATCTCGCGCCCCCACAGGATCCAGGCCCAGGGGTCGTAGGTGGGTGTGGACGGGAACAACAGGCTGGCGCCGGCCACCAGCAGGCAGCCGGCGACGATCCACGCCATCTGCACGCCGTGGCGGTCGCGGCCGCGCCCGCGGGTCACCGCGCCGCGTCCGTTGCGGAACGCGTCCGGCCCGGCCGGCGACGCCACCTCCCGCGGGCGCAGGAGCCGAAGCTGTGCGGCTGACACCCGCATCGCCGCGGGCGCTACGCGGTGGGCGCCTCGGCGCCGGACGGCTGCGGCTGGGCGGTGGGCTGCGGCTGGGGAGCGCGCTGCGGGGGAGGCACCGGCAACGAGGGCTCGGGCTCGTCCTGAGTGCCGGTGCGCAGCGCATCACGCAGCTTGGACCAGCCGCCGTAGCCGGTGACCAGAACGACGAAGCCCACGATGGTGATCGGCACGTAGAGCACGAACCGCAACATGATGAGGTACGAGACGGCGGCCGAGCCGCTCGCGCCGAGCCGCCCGGCTCCGAAGGCCACGGCGGCGTCGAAGGTGCCGATCGAACCCGGCGCCGCGGGCAGCGCAGCGACGAAGTTCGTCAGCGCCACGAGATAGAGAGCGCCGGTCATGCTGATGTCGAGCTCGACCGAGCGGGCCACCGCCAGGTAGACGGCGGCCTCGAAGGCCCACAGCACGAACGTCGCGACGAGCAGGATCACTCCCTGCCGCCCCACGAGTGCCCGCGGAGAATCGGCCAGCGGGCGCAGCCAGTTGCGCGCGCGGTCGAACACGTGGTGGCTGCGCAGCACCCACACGGCCGCGGCGGCCGCGAGCACCAGCAGGATGCCGATGCCGGTCACCAAGATCGGGCGGTCGGTGGGCAGGACGGTGGAGCTGAGCACCCCGTAAACCACCACCACGAAGATCGTGCCCAGCGCGACCACGTCGAGCAGGCGCTCGGCCACGATCGAGCCTGCGATCGTGCGCTTGCTGGCGTCACAGCGGGGTGAGAGCAGGACCACGCGCAGCACCTCACCGGCGCGGGCCGGCAGCACGTTGTTGCCCATGTAGCCCACGCAGGTCAGCCCGTAGCAGTCGCGGCGGCTGGCGCTCACGCCGGTGATGTGCAGGATGCGGTGCCAGCGCTCGGCGCGCAGCAGGGTGGCGATCGCGTAGAGGACCAGCGACGCGGCGAGCCAGGCCACCGCATCGGCGCCGGAGGGCAGCTCCGGGGCCTCCTGCTTGGAGGCCCACCAGATCACCGCCGCGAGGGCGACGATCGAAACCAGGGCTTGGATGAGCGCGAGGCGTCGGTTCATGGACTGAAGGAACGTCACGCCCGCCTGGGCGGGCGGGGGCGCCCATGAGGGCGTTTCCGGCGCAGGCCGACCGGCCCGGGGACCGCCGGTCACGTCGTAACCGTAGCAGTCACCTACCCCGCAACCAGCAGCCTGAATCCGTGTTTCCAGCCCGAACCATCGCTACCCTGCTTCGCCCTCCCCCGCTCTCGCTGTGCGCCTCCCCCTACTTCTCATAACGGCCTGTGCCACCGCCCTCGCGGTGCTTCCCGCGACCGTGCACGCCCAGGGCGGGAGCCAGGGCCCGCCGAGCGGGACGCCGGCCCAACCGCAACCCACGCCGCCGCCGGTGCCGGAGCTCAAGGTGGAGCGCCCCGGCGGCAAGCCGCTGATCCGCGAAGGCCAGCCTTCGCGCCGGCTCCTCGGGGGCACCTGGTACTTCCGCCTGGACGACACCTTCGTGGGCGATGCCGAACGCTGGTACGAGCAGCGCGATCTCGTCGGCTGGAGCGCCGTCACGGTGCCCTACAACTGGAACGCCACCGATACGCAGCTCAACAAGTCCTCGGTCGGCTGGTACCGCAAGGAGTTCACCGTGCCGCTGGCCGCGAGCCGGCGCCAGCGGCTCGACGAGCTCTGGAAGGTACGCTTCGAGGGCTCCAACTACCGCACCAAGGTCTGGCTGAACGGCGAGGTGATCGGCGGCCAGACCGGCCTGTTCCCGTTCGAGGCCGACCTCGCGGGGTTGCGCAAGGGACGCAATACGCTGGTGGTCAAGGTCTCCTCGCTGCGCAGCAACACCGACCTGACGCACTGGCGGCCGGCGGCATACAACGGCTTCGGCTCTGGCGGCTGGTGGAACTTCGGCGGCCTGCTCCGCGAGGTCTACGCGCGCAAGGTGGACACCGTGGACATCGCGGACGTCCAGGTGCTGCCGCGCTTGGGCAAGCTGAGCGGGCCGGCCAAGGTCGAGGTGCGCGCCCAGCTGCGCAACGTGACCAAGGAGGAGCGCGATGTGACGCTCGTGCTCAACGCCGCCGGCCGGCGCTACGTGCTCGATCCCCAGCGCGTGGACGCGGGCTCGAGCCGCGAGCTGCGCACCAGCTTCACCATCGACCGGCCGCGGCTCTGGCAACCGGGCCGGCCGAGCCTGTACGACCTCAGCGTGGCCGCGGTGACGGGCGGTGAGCGCAAGGCCTCCTACCGGCTCAGCTTCGGCGTCAAGAAGCTCGAGGTGGGCCGCGGCGGCACGCTGCTGCTGAACGGCCGCCGGCTCAACCTGCGCGGCGCAAGCATCCACGAGGACGACCTCGAGGAGGGCGGCGCGCTGAGTCAGGGCACGCGCAACCAGCTGGTCGGCCGTCTCAAGGACCTGCGCGCCACGGTCACCCGCTCGCACTACCCGCTGCACCCCGCCTTCATCGAGGCCTTCGACCGCGCGGGGATCCTGTACTGGTGCACGGCGCCCGTCTACCAGCTGCCCAACACGGTGTTCGGGCGCGTCAACGGCGCCGCCACCCGCGCTGCGCTGCTCACCGCGAGGAACAACCTCAACCACGCCTCGATCCTCACCTGGTCGCTGGCCAACGAGCCGGCCGGCAACCGCTCGGACCGCGGCCTGATCGGCACCGGCCTGCAGAGCTACCTCAAGCAGGCGTCGACAGCCGTGCGCGAGCTCGACGACACCCACCTCATCTCGTTCGATCGCCAGTCGCGGGTGGGAGAGCCGCTCAGCTCGCCCGCCTACCGTTACATCGACCTCCTGGGGGTGAACGAGTACTTCGGCTGGTACCCCTCCTACCGCGGCGACCTGCAGCGCCCGGACACCACCCTGGCCGAGCTCGGCCCGTACCTCGACACGCTGCACGCGGCCAACCCGCGGCTGCCCCTCGTGATCACCGAGTTCGGCGCCGAGGCCGCGCGCCGCGGGCCACCGGAGCAGCCCGGCAGCGAGGAGTACCAGCAGGCCTTCGTGCGCGACCACCTGGCCGTGCATGCCTCCAAGCCCTACATCTACGGCTCGATCCACTGGGCCCTGCGCGATTTCCGGGTCGACCCCACCTGGCAGGGCGGGGCACCCCCGGACTGGGCGACTCCGCCGTGGAACAACAAGTCGCTGATCAACGAAGACAACGGCCGCAAGCTCGCCTACTTCGAGGCGCGGCGCCTCTGGCAAAAAGTCCGGCCGCTGCGCTGAGCGTGACGCGCCCGCTCGTGCTCGTTCCCCTGCTGGTCGCTGCCCTCGCGGGCTGCGGCTCGAGCGACGGCTCGCCGTCCGAGGACGACTCCGACAAGCGCGCCGCGGCACTCACCTGCCTGACCGAGGAGAAGGGCATCGAGGCCCGCGAGCAGGGCGACGAGGAGATCGTGGTGGACGGTGACGCCCAGGTCGCCCGCATCCGCTTCTACCTCACCGCGGGCGAGGCCGAGGCGGCCCAGTTCGAGGGTGACGGCGAGGGCGCGGAGCAGATCGGCGCCGCGTTGCTGTTCGTGCGCCCCGAGGTGCGCGAGGACTCCGAGCAGATGCTCGAAGACGTCGAGAACTGCCTGGCCGACCTCTAGTCGGCCAGCAGGACCTGTACGTCGTTGCTGCCGCGCCGGAAGGCGCTCTCGGGCACCATCACCGAGAAGAGCTCGGCCTCCTCGCCCTCGCTCAGCTTGAAGGTGTTGCCCACCGCCACGATCGTCCCGTTTACGGCGACGGCGATGTCGCGAGGGTGCTGGTCGGGCCCCCGTACCCGGCCGATCACGTGGGCGGGCACGAAGCCGGTGTCGGGATCGACGCGGCGGTACTCCTGGGGGCTGGCCAGCTCGACGTCGAGCGGCTCGCCCGCTGCAGAAGGCGGCTGGCCGATCAGCTCGGTGTTGGGCCCGATCTCGAACAGCCGGGCCGGGCCATCCCGGCCCGAGCCGAACAGACGCTGGTTGCGATCGATCACCTGCTGTCGCTCGGCGCGGAACTGCTCGGCCGGAATGCGCAGCTCCTCGAAGCTGTTGCGGATCAGGATGCGGACCTCGTCGCGGTTCTGCACCTCGTCGCTGAAGGCCGACTTGCCGTCGGTCTCCACCCTCGGGTCGAGATCGAGGACGTCGAAGAGCGTGGGCAGGATGTCGATCGTCTCCACGTAGGCGTCGTTCACTCGGCCCCGCTTCTGGCCGGGGGGCTTGATGAACAGCGGGATGGGCGCGATCTCCGCGGCCGTCTTGCGGTTGATGCGCCGACGCTCCATTCGCTGCGGGAAGGCCACGCCGTGGTCGGCCGCGACCACGATCAGCGACTTGTCCCAGAGCCCCTGGGACTTCAGCCTGGCCCACAGGCGGCGCAGCTCGGAGTCCGCGAACTGGGTCTGCAGGACGTGACGCTGAAGCAGCACGTCGAGCTGGCCCTGATCCTCGTAGGAGCGGTTGGAGAGCCCGGGGATCACGTCGTTGGGCACGCGCCGGTAGCGCCGGCCCGAGGGCAGGTACTGCCAGGGCACGTGCGGCAGCAGGGTGTGCTTGAAGTTCAGGGACGGCCGCCGTCCCGGAGTGATCGAGTCGATCCACTCCTGGAAGCGCACGGGGCGCCCCCCGTTGAGGTTGCTGCGCGTCTTGGTGCCGAAGCGGTTCTTGGTCTGGCCCTCCTCCGCCGAGTCCTGCGCGCCGCCGAAGTTGCCCCAGTTCTCGGACACGCTGGCCAGGTCGGACTCGATGTCGGGTGGCGACACCACGTGCAGCCAGACCAGCCCGAGGTCCTCGGTCATCGAGGAGATGCGGCTGCCGTAGGACTCATCGAGTCGCTCGTCCTTGCACAGGTCCCGCGAGCACACCGCGGTGGCCTCCTCGGAGACGTTCATGCGGTGTGTCTTGCCGAACAGCGAGAAGATGCTGTTGGGATGGTCGCCGGAGATCGGCTGCTTGTCCTTCTCGGGCAGGTTGCCGTCCATGATCGCCGGCTGGGCGCGTTCGGTGGAGTCGTAGACCGTGTAGGCGTTCTCGAACCAGGTGGCGTTGCGGGCCAGCTCGGCGAAGCCGGGGAAGCGCTCGGTGTCGAGGTCGCCGTTCGCGTCCACCAGGGTGTTGGCCG
Organism: uncultured Thermoleophilaceae bacterium; assembly: GCA_963813495.1. Taxonomy (GTDB): domain Bacteria; phylum Actinomycetota; class Thermoleophilia; order Solirubrobacterales; family Thermoleophilaceae; genus JACVRW01. The sequence goes on along the minus strand of CAWEZC010000008.1, from coordinate 22,473 downwards.
GCAACTCGTCCAGCAGCACCACCACGATCGGCGCCTGGGTCACGCCCCCGATCGTCCGCGCCTTGGCCTCGTCCGGGAAGGCGAGCTCTGAGATCGAGCCGCTGAACAGGAACAGCGCCAGGAAGATCAGCGGAACCGGCGAGAGGATGTTCAGGAACGAGCGCACCGGCTCGGCCGCGGCCCACAGCGTGGCGAGGCCGCCGCCGATGGCGAGCGACAGGACGATGAGCGCCGGGTCCGGGAGGTCGAACGCCTTCTTCAGCGCCTGGGCCGCGATCAGCGCCACCAGGATGGCGATCAGGACCGTGTGCGCCCCGCGGCGCGCTCCCGCGCCCGCGAGCCCGATCAGCAGCTCGATCCCGACGAGCACGAGCGGCGGCAGCACCACCAGCAACACCGAGAAGGAGATGATGTCGAAGCCCGTCGAGCCGCGGGCGGCGAAGAACTCGGGGTTGTCCTTGAGCAGGTCGAACAGCGGCTGGGCGACGGCGAAGGTCCACAGCACCGCCAGGTTCAGATAGGCCCAGGCGGCTTCCTTGGCGACGCTCGGCTCAGCGGGCGCGGCGGCCTCGCTGGTCGTCATCCCCGCTTCGGGCGGGCGAAGTAGAGCACCCGCGTGCCGGACTCCAGGCGCTCCGAGCGCTCCACGTCGAACGCCTCCTTGAGCGAGCGCTCGAAGAAGTCGAGCTCGTAGTCGGGATGCAGGCCGTCCCGCTTGGGCGCGAGGAGCTTCTTGACCATCGGGTCCTCGCGCGTCGGGAACTCGATCACGAGCGCGCTGCCCAGCGACGCCAGCCAGCCCAGGAACTCCTTGACCGGGACGTTCGCGCTGATGGCCACGTGGTGGACGAGCGCGAGCGCCAGCACCAGGTCCGGCTTGCCGCGCTCGGGCAGCGACTTGCGCTCGAGCCCGCGCCAGCCCAGGCCCGGTGAGGGGTCGGCCAGGTTCATGGTCAGCGTCAGTATCTGCTCGTTGCCCTCGGCCCGCAGGTCCCGGTAGAGCAGCTCCACCGGGCCCTGGTCGGCATCCACGGCGACGACCGTCCGAGCGCCCTCGGCGGCGATGCGCGAATAGCGCCCGTTGTTGGCCCCGATGTCCCAGACCAGATTCCAGCGACGCGAGTTCGCCACCTCGCGCACGAACTCGTCCTTGCGCTTGGCGTCGTCGTCGGTGTAGCTGTTGCGCTCACCGTAGGCCGTCCACACGCCCGCGGGTGGATCCCAGCTGAGGCGTTCGACCAGCTTGCGCATCTTGCGCACGTTGGCCACGAACAGCTCCTTCTTGAAGACCCGCTTGACCTCGGCCTTGACCTGGTCGGGCCGGTCGCCGTAGCGCTTCTCGAGGCGCGCGTGCAGGAAGACGTTGGTGAACATGCCCTTGCGAAAGCGGTCGCGGAAGGACATCAGCGCGCGCATCTGACCGGGCGTGATGCCGTCGATCGAGCCGCGCAGCCAGGGCTGGAAGGGCACGTCCTTCACCGATTGCAGGAGCAGCGGATAGAGGTAGAGCATGCAGAACTGGCGGTAGCCGATCCAGGGCTCGCCCGCGCGGATGCGCTCGAAGGAGCCGATGTCGACGAACACCGGCTTGGCTCCGTGGAACTGCACGTTGTAGGGGGTCGAGTCCTTGAGCACCAGATCGTGCTCGAGCGAGGCGAGCAGCAGGTCGAGCTGCACCAGTGCCGCGTCCTTGAGCATGGAGAACGTCCACTCGTACGGATAGGAGACGAACGGCACGCGCTCGTGCTTGAGCACGCCGGCGGGCTCGTGCACGAGCAGGTCCCGGAGCGCGGCCGTGTCCGCGGCGCGCTCGGTGCGCACGAGGCGAGGATCGTCGAGCAGGCCGGTGGCGGCGAGCGCCTCGAAGTCGCTCAGGCCGTCGGGCGAGAGCGCGCGGTAGACGTCCTCGCCCGCGTAGAAGACGCGGCTCTCGGGATCGCGAAAGGAGCCCGGCTCGAGGCCTGCGGGCGCGGACGTCGGCGTGTGCGTCTCAGGCGAGGACATGGAGGAGGAAGGGCTGCTCCGTGGGCCGCGGAGGGTAGCCGAAGAAAAAAGCGGCCGCGCCGGAGCGCGACCGCTCGACTGCGGTGCTAGGCGGTGTCTGTGCCCTGCGGGCTCTCGGACTTGGCCACCTCGGGCTCGTCCTTGCGGATGCGCAGGAAACGCAGGATGCGGTTCCAGTAGAGCTTCGCGGTCACGGCAACCGCCGCGACGCCGCCCGCGAGGATCTGCAGGATCATGCTCCCGCTGCCGGGATCCAGATAGGCGAGAACGGTGGTCATCGTGATTCAGGTGCTCCAGAGAGCCGGGGTCGAGAGAAGGCGCAGGCTAGCAGAGGTGTTGCCAGCCGGTGAACGCCGCGTGGCTACCTCGTTACTACCCGGACCACGCTATTCCTCCCACCGGACGCCGGGATGTCAAATCCCTGCAAACGACGTGTAAACGCCCAGGCCACCCCGCGATAGAACACCCAGTCCGGCACGCCCTCGCGGCGGTATACCTCAAAGCGCCCGGTGACGGCCATCACGGGGCGCCTGTGGGCCAGTCCCCAGACGTGCACCCTGCCGGCCAGCCGGTGACCCGCCGCCTTGAACACCACTCCGCGCCCGTGCGCGGTCTCGAGCTCGGTCATCGGCCGCTCGAGCTCCCAGGCCAGGTGGGGCTGGAGCGCGCGGTTGGTTGTGGCCGGTCCGTAGCGGTTGACCAGCGCCGCACCACCCGCCCGTTCCAGGCTGCGCTCGAGCTCGCGGTGCAGCTCCATGCGCGCGCCCACCTCACGGGCCTCGTGGCGCAGACGGTCGACTCGGCGGTCGATCTGCGGAAAGGCGAGCAGGGCCAGGCCGGCCACCGCGAGCGCCGCCCCCGCGGGGCCGGCGATTCCTCGAGGGGCGCGGCCCAGCCGGCCCGTCATCCATCCGCCGAGCTCGGTCACCCGGGCGGCGCCCACGCCGGCCAGCACGCTGAACAGGGCGAGCGCCGGCAGCACATAGCGAGGGTTGCCCGAGAAGTTCGCCTCGGTCATCAGTACGTACAGGACGACCTCGGCCGTTGCCGCCAGGGCCAGGGCGAGCACGGCGAGCCGGCGGCGCCACAGCGCCACGCCGACCGCGGCGAGCGTGAGCAGCTCGGGCACCGTGCCCACGTGGTTGTGGACGCGCAGCAGCGCGCGCTTCCAGGGCGAGTCGTGGTGCGAGAGACTCCAGAACGGCTCGCTGCGGGCCTGCTCGGCGCCGTCGATCAGATTGCCCGACCCGAGCCAGTCGGGCACGAGCCAGGCCAGGGGCAGCAGCAGCATCAGCCCCGCCACCAGCGGGCGGCGGCGACGCTGGGTGCAGAAGACGAAGGCCGCGTAGGGCGCCAGGAACAAGAAGAGCTCGGGGCGCAGCAGACAGGCCAGCGTGCCCAGCAGCACGGCGTGATCGCTGCGCCCGTCGAGGTGGCGCTCGATCGCCCCAAGGAAGAGCGCCACGGCCAGCGGCGCCTCGCTCCCGTGCGCGGCGAACTGGAACGCGTCGGGGGTCAGCGCGAGCGCCAGCGCGGCCACGGAGCCCGCGATCACTCCGAACAGGCCCGGTGCGGCGAGCCGGCGCGCCAGGCGGAAGGCGAACACCAGCGCCAGCAGCGCGCCGGTACGGGCCACGACCATCCACAGAGCGGGTGGCAGGGCATGGTCGATGCCCGCCAGCGGCCAGACCAGCGTGGCGAAGGCCACCGGAAGGGGCTTCCAGGACGGGCCCGCCGTGGTGTCGAGCTCGAGATGGGCCACCTCTCGTCCCCAGTTGAGCCAGGCCCACGGGTCGTAGCTCGCCTCCGACGGCAACAGCAGGGACAGTCCGGCCAGGGCCGCGCTCGCGGCGATCAGCTTTGCCATCGTCCGCGGGCAGGCTAGGCGCGGCCGCCGCGCTGCCTGTGAAGCGGAGGTGACGACCGCGTGAAAGCCCTATGAAGCGGGCCCGGCCGTCGGATGCCGGGCGCTGTTCTACGCTAACGAGCGGCCCATGAAGCTGATCATCCAGATCCCCTGCTTCGATGAGGAGCAGACCCTGCCCGGCACCCTGGCCGACCTCCCTCGGCAGGTCGAGGGCGTGGACGAGGTGGAGTGGCTGGTGGTCGACGACGGCTCGACGGACGCCACGCTCGAGGTGGCGCGCAGTCATGGGGTCGACCACATCGTGCGCCTGACCAACAACAAGGGCCTGGCCGCTGCCTTCCAGGCCGGGCTCGACGCGTGCCTGAAGCTCGGCGCCGACATGATCGTCAACACCGACGCCGACAACCAGTACTACGGGGGCGACATCCCCAAGCTCGTCGAGCCGATCCTGGCCGGGCATGCCGACATGGTCATCGGCGACCGCGAGACCGACCAGATCGAGCACTTCTCCCCGCTCAAGAAGCGCCTCCAGCGCCTCGGCAGCGCCGTGGTGCGGCGCGCCTCGGGCACCAACGTGCCCGACACCACCTCCGGCTTCCGCGCCTACAACCGCGAGGCCGCGCTGCAGATGCAGGTGGTGTCGAAGTTCACCTACACGCTGGAGACGATCATCCAGGCCGGCAAGCAGACCGTGGCGGTCGACCACGTCCCGATCCGCACCAACGACCAGACCCGCGAATCGCGCCTGTTCCCCTCGATGTGGTCCTACGTGCGGCGAAACACGGCTTCGATCTTCCGCGTCTACGCGCTCTACGAGCCGCTGCGGCTGTTCCTTGCCGCGGCCATCGCGGTCGCGCTGGTGGCGGCGGTGATCTGGGCACGATTCCTGTGGTTCTTCTTCGCGGGCGAGGGCAACGGCCACATCCAGTCGCTGATCCTCGGCTCGATGCTGTTCATCGTGGCCGTGCAGTTCGCCGCGCTGGGCGTGCTGGGCGACATCCTGGCGGGCAGCCGGGTGCTCCAGGCGCGCATCCTCGAACGCGTGCGCCGCGTTGAGCTGCAGCTGGGCGTGGAGCCCTCGCACTACGAGCCGGGCGCCGGAGAGACGTCGCAGGCGGCCACCACCGGCGCGCAGTCCGGCCGCGCCACGGGCAAGACCGAGGAGCGGGAGGCGCTCAAGCTGTGAGCGCCTCGAACACCGCCACCGAGGTCCCCACCGGCAACACCTTCGACAAGTACGGCTCCTCGAACCCCGTCGTGCGCCGGCTGATGGCCGGTTTCCACTCCTCGCTCGACGAGCTGTGGACCCGTGCCGCCCCGGGGTCCGTGCTCGACGTGGGCTGTGGCGAGGGCGTGCTGACCGCCGACTGGGCCGAGCGTCTCGGGGACGGGCGGGTCGTCGGCATCGATCTCGACGACCCGAAGCTGCGCGCCGAATGGGAGACGCGCTCGCGCCCCAACCTCGAGTTCCGCGCCGAGGAGGCCACGCGCCTGTCGTTCGCCGACGACGAGTTCGACCTCGCCGGCGCGATCGAGGTGCTCGAACACGTGCCCGAGCCCGAGGCCACGCTGGCCGAGATGGCCCGCGTGGCGCGGCGGCATCTGCTGGTCTCGGTTCCGCGCGAGCCGCTGTGGCGAGGGCTCAACATGGCCCGCGGCGCCTACCTGCGCGACCTGGGCAACACGCCGGGCCACCTGAACCACTGGTCCAAGCGCGAGTTCGTCTCGCTCCTCTCGCGCCACGGAGAGGTCGAGGAGGCCCGCTCGCCCTTCCCGTGGACCATGCTGCTTGTCCGGGTCGACGGCTAGCTCGAGCCCACGCTCCTACGGGAGCGGCGCGGCGATCCTCTCCGTGGGGATCGGCGTCACGGGCCTGGTCACGTTCGCCTACTTCTCGCTCGCTTCGCACGCCCTGCCGGAGGCCGAGTACGGGCGCATCACGCTGCTGTGGTCGGCCATCTTCATCACCGTGTCGGTGCTGTACCGGCCGGTGGAGCAGCTGCTCTCGCGCACGATCGCCGACCACGACGCCCGCGGCATCGGCGGCAGCCACCACCTGCGCGTGGCGGCGACGATCCAGCTGGGGCTCGCAGTGGCGTTCGCGGTGGTCGCGCTGGCCCTGCGGGGACCGCTCGAGGACGGTCTGTTCGACGGCTCGGCGACGCTCTACTGGGTGCTGGTGGCTGCCGTGCTCGCCTACGCCGCGAGCTACTTCGCACGCGGCTTCCTGGCCGGACACCATCGCTTCGGCCTCTACGGCGGGCTGGTGCTCATGGAATCCGTCTCGCGCTGTCTGTTCGCCCTCGCCGTGGCGGTCGGCATTGCGGAGGGGCAGTCCGCCGTGGCGCTGGGGATGGTGGCGGCGCCGCTGCTCTCGCTGGTGGTGGTGCCGCCCGCGCTGGCCCGGCGGCTGGCACCGGCGCCGCTCGACGGCGGCGAGGATGCCCCTGACCCCGCGCGCCTGGATGCGGCGGCTCGCGATGAGCCCTCGGCCTCCGAGCCCGAGTTCACGCTCTCGCGCGGCACCGGCTTCGCCACCGCCGTCCTGCTCGTGATGCTCTGCGAGCAGACCTTCCTCAACGCGGGGCCGCTGCTGGTGGAGGCGACCACCGACGGGGCCGAGGGCGCCGTGCTGGCGGGCGTGGTCTTCAACGTGCTGCTGATCGCCCGGGCGGCGCTCACGCTCTTCCAGGCCGTATCGACGGCGATCCTCCCCCATCTCACCCGCCTGCGGGCCGGCGGGCAGACCGATCCCTTCCGCCGTAGCGTCAATCTCACCCTGCTCGCGATCGCGGGCTTCGCGGGCCTCGTGGCGCTCGTGATGCTGGCCGCCGGCCCGGCATTGATGGACCTTCTCTTCGGAGGCGACTTCGACTACGAGCGCGGCGGGCTGGTGTTGGTGGCACTGGGCATGGGCCTCTACCTGTCGGCCGCCACCCTCAACCAGGCCCTGCTCGCCCACGCCCGCGCAGGGCAGGCGTCGGCGGTCTGGGTCAGCACGGCGGCCGCCTTCGTGCTCTTCCTGCTGCTGGTCGAGCTCGACGACCGGGTGCTGCAGGTCGAGCTCGCCTTCACCGCCGCCGCGGTGCTGCTCAGCGCGGGGCTGTACGCGCTCTATCGCCGCGCCTGACGGTCCCTATCCTCAGGCCATGGCCAAGAAACCGCAGCTCGGAGAGCCCGCCCCCGACTTCGAGCTGGAGGGCACCGGGGGCAGCTTCCGGCTCTCCGACCACCGCGGCGAGCGGGTGGTGCTCCTCTTCTATCCCGGGGACAACACGGCCGTGTGCACCAAGCAGTTCTGCTCCTACCGCGACAACTCGGAGGCCTTCGGCTCACTGGACGCCACGGTGGTCGGCATCTCCGCGCAGAGCGTCGAGTCGCACCGCGGCTTCAGCGACAAGCATGACCTGAACGTCCCGCTGCTGGCCGACGAGAGCGGCGAGGTGGCCAAGCTCTACGGTGCCCGTGCGCCGGTGGTGGGCACCAAGCGCGCGGTGATCATCGTCGACGAGGAGGGCATCGTGCGCCACCGCCACGACCATCTGTTCGGGCTCGACTTCCAGACGGTGGGCGACCTGCGGGCGGCGCTCGAGTCGCTGCCGGCGCGCGCCGCCTGAGCGCTGTCGAGAGGCGCCGGCCCGCGCGTCATGACCGAGACGATCCTGATCCCCGAGCGCTTCAACGGGCCGCCCGGCTCGGCCAACGGCGGCTATACCTGCGGGCTCGTGGCCGAGCTGGTGGGCGCCGAGGAGGTCCGTGTCTCGTTGCGCTCCCCCCCGCCACTCGACACGCCCATGGCGGTGCTGCGTGACGGCGAGCGGGTCGAGCTGCGCGACGGTGACACGCTGGTGGCCGAGGGCCGTCCCGCCGAGCTGCTCCAGGACGTCCCCGAGGCCGTGCCGCGCGACGAGGTCGAGCGGGCCGAGGCGCAGGGACGCCAGCGCTGGACCGCCGAGCATCCGTTCCCGAGTTGCTATGTCTGCGGCCCGGCGCGTGCGGACGGCGACGGCATGTTCATCTTCCCGGCCGAGCTGCCGGCTCGCGACGGGCTCTACGGCGCGCCCTGGACGCCGGACGAGTCGACCGGGGACGGCCGCGGCTGGGTCCGGCCCGAGGAGGTCTGGGCCGCGCTCGACTGTCCCACGAGCGCCCCGGTGGCCAACTTCGGTGCCGGCCCGCCGATGGTGCTGGCGCAGCTGACCGCCCGGATCGGCTGTCCGGCGCGCGTGGGCGAGGACCACACGATCCTCTCGTGGGCTCTTCAGCACGACGGGCGCAAGCGCCACTCGGCCGCGGCGCTCTACGACTCCGAGGGGCGCATGCTCTGCGCCTCCCGCGCGCTCTGGATCGAGCTGCGGGTTTAGCATGCCCGTGTGGCCGTTCATCACCGCACCTGTCCCTTCTGCGAGGCCACCTGCGGCCTCGAGATCGAGACCGAGGGGCGTGAGGTGGTCTCGGTCCGGGGCGATACGAGCGATGTGTTCAGCCACGGCTTCATCTGCCCCAAGGCCTATGGCATCAAGCAGCTGCACGAGGACCCCGACCGGCTGACCGCGCCGCTGGTCCGGCGGGAAGGGGAGCTGGTGGAGACCGGCTGGGACGAGGCCTTCGAGGAGATCGACCGGCGCCTTTCCCCGATCCTCGCCGAGCACGGCGGGAACGCGGTGGCCGTGTACCTCGGCAACCCCAACGCCCACAATCTCTCCGCGCTGCTGTACGGGCCCGTGTGGCTGCGGCTGCTCGGTACACAGAACATCTACAGCGCATCCACGGTGGACCAGATGCCGAAGCAGGTGTCGGCCGGCCACATGTTCGGCACGATCCTGTCGGTGCCCGTGCCGGACGTGGACCGTTGCCAGCACCTGCTGCTGCTGGGGGCCAACCCGCTGGTGTCGAACGGGAGCCTGCTCACCGCACCGGATATGCGCGGGCGCCTGCGCGCCATCCGCGAGCGCGGCGGCAAGGTCGTGGTGGTGGACCCGCGGCGCACGCGAACGGCCGAGGAGGCGGACGAGCACCATCCGATCCGGCCGGGGACGGACGCGCTGCTGCTGGCGGCCATGGCCGCCACCATCATCGAGGAGGGCCTGGAGCGCACGGACGCTCTGGCCGGGCAGCTCAACGGGCTGGCGGAGCTGCGCGCGGCGCTGGCCGGGTTCACGCCCGACACCGTGGCCGGGGCGTGCGGCATCGAGGCGGCTGAGATCCGGCGGCTGGCGCGCGAGCTGGCCCGCGCCGAGCGGGCCGCCGTGTACGCGCGAATCGGCACCTGCACCCAGGAGTTCGGGACCCTGGCCAGCTGGCTGGTGGACGTGCTCAACGTGCTCACCGGCAATCTCGACCGCGAGGGCGGCGCGATGTTCACCCGGGCGGCCGCCGGCCAGAAGAACTCGACCGGCGCCGGCGGCAGCGGCAGGGGAGTGCGGTTCGGGCGCTGGTCCTCGCGCGTGCGCGGCCTGCCGGAGGTGTACGGCGAGCTGCCCGCCGCGGTGCTGGCCGAGGAGATCGACACGCCCGGCGAAGGACGGGTACACGCGCTCATCACGGTGGCCGGCAACCCGGTGGTTTCGACCCCCAACAGCGGGCGGCTCGAGCGGGCGCTGGGAGAGCTCGACTTCCAGCTGGCCGTGGACATCTACGTCAACGAGACCACCCGCCACGCCGACGTGATCCTGCCGGCGCCCCAGCCGCTGGAGAAGTCTCACTACGACCTGGCCTTCTACCAGCTGTCCGCCCGCAACGTGGCCAACTACTCCCCTCCGGTGTTCGAGAGCCAGGTGGCGTCCGAGTGGGAGACCTCGTTGCGCCTGGGCGGCGTGATCGCGGGCCAGGGCCCCGATGCCGATCTCGAGGCGCTCGACGCGATGGTGATCGAGGCCTTCGTCCAGCGCGCGGTGGCCGACCCCGCCTCGAAGGTGGCCGGGCGCCCGGCGGCCGATCTGCTCGAGGAGCTGGAGCCGCGCCGCGGTCCCGAGCGGCTCCTCGACGCCATGCTGCGGGTGGGCCCCTACGGCGACGGGTTCGGGGCCGAGCCGGACGGGCTGTCGCTGGACGCGCTCGAGCGGAACCCGCACGGGATCGACCTCGGCCCGCTCAGGCCACGACTGCCCGATGTCCTGCGCACGCCGTCGGGGAAGGTCGAGCTGGCTCCCGCGCCGATCGTGGCCGACCTCGAACGGCTGCGAGCCTCGGCCGGGCGCAAGCGCAACGGTGGCCTGGTGCTGATCGGACGGCGCCAGCTGCACTCGAACAACTCGTGGATGCACAACCTGCCCGCGCTGGTCAAGGGCAAGGACCGCTGCACGCTGCAGGTGCATCCGGACGACGCGCAGCGGCTGGGTCTCACGGACGGAGGGCAGGCCCTGGTGCGCTCGGCCGCGGGATCGGTGGAGGCCCCCGTGGAGCTCACCGACACGATCATGCCCGGCGTGGTCTCGATCCCGCACGGTTGGGGCCACGACGCCGCGGGCGCGCGCATGGCCGTGGCCGCCGAGCATGCGGGCGTGAACTCGAACGTGCTCGCCGACGAGTCGTTCGTGGAGCCGCTGTCGGGCAACGCGATCCTCAACGGCATCGCGGTCGAGGTCAGCGCGCTGGCCCCCGTCTGACGGAGGTCAGATCTGGGCCAGCATGGAGTCGCCGCAGTTGCGGCAGACGACGTTCGCGGTGTCCGACATGCGCGCGATCGTCGAGTGGGCGCCGCAGTTGGGGCACTCCGAGCGCAGCTCGAAGCGATGCAGGCAGGACACGCAGCGGTAGCGCCCCGCGAGGTTGGTGCCGCGCAGCCAGGGCTCGCCGCACGACGGGCACTGTGGACCCAGGTTGATCGGCTGTTCGTCGGTCACGGGCTCCTCCATCCTGTACCCAAACTACCCGGTGTTGGCACTCCGGCGGTTGCCGAGTCACGGGTCGTCGCGGACGGGTAGCGTCCCACCGAGGTCGGCGCCGGTCGACGAGTCCGCAAGACCGATCGACCTCCGCTTACCGGCGTGGCAGGGGCTGCCAGTCGAGCGAGGTGACGGTCGGGTCATCGATGGAGTGGGGCCCGCTCGGTGCATTCACGACGCGACGCAGGCCGCCACCGGTGCCGCGGACCACGTAGATGTCGCCGTATCGCAAGAAGGCGATCCATTTGCCATCCGGCGACCAAGAGGGACTTGCGCCGCCGCGCCGGGTGAGCCGACGCAGCCCTCGGCCGTCTCGTCCGACGATGTAGACGTCTTGCCGGTAGACGTCCCGCCGGCCGCGGTCAGCACGGACGAACGCCAGCTTCGCCGCGTGCGGCGACCACGATGGGCTGTACCCGCCCCGGTGTGTGAGCCTCCGCGGGACGCCGCCGAGACGCATCACGTAGATGTTCGAGCAAAGGGGATAGCACGGAGGATCATTTGGCGCAGTGAACGCAACCTCTCCCGTGGAGGCCCAGTCCGCATCGCGATTCCCGCGGGGGTGAGCTGGCTCAGTTCGGTCCCGTCGAGCGAGGCCAGGAAGATGCCGGAGCCGCCCGAGGCGCGTTCCGTCCCGAGCTCGCCTTGGACCAGTAACCCGTCGCCGGTCGGCGACCATGCAAGCGCCCAGTACCTCCTGGCGGTGGCGTGCTCCTCGAAGCCGGCACCGTTCGACGCCATGGTGCCAAGTCCCGGTCGGGGTGGCTGTGCGCGAAGGGGGGGCCGAACCGGGTCGCGGGAAGGCGATTCTGCCGCCATCCGGCGAGTAACGCGGAGCCGAAACGGCGCATTCCGTGTACCCGGCGATAGAAGCGGGCAGTCTCGGAGCACCCGCACGCGCCCCCTGCGCGGGTCGACCGCCCGGATGCTCGTCGCCGTGGGACCCGCCCTGTAGGCACTCGGGCCGATCCACGCGTAGACGATCTTCCCGTTGCTGCCGGGAAATGAGGCCCAGGCCGGGCCGGCGGCCGGGCCAGGACTGCGAGCACAGGACGAAGACGGACCCCCGAGTCACGCGGCCCCAGGCGGTATGGAAGCTGGACGCCCGCACAGCGCGCTCAATCTTGACCCGCGTGGCGCTGCGCGTGAGGTTGAGATCGCGCATGAAGAAACCGCGTCGCCGCATGCATCAAGGGTTTCACCCTGCCCACGTGTCCACATCAGGGGTACTCCGCGGCCCTCAACCGGAGCACTACCGAGATCACTGCCACATCCTCGCGCCCCCCACCGACGCGTGCAGAATGCCTGCCAAGGCCGGTCGAAAGGTTCGGACTACCCGTACCCGTCGGTTCGGGGTACTACTGAGCCGATCGGGGGCTCCGACCCGATGCCTCGCGACGATGCGGAGGGCAGGCTGTCGGCATGACACCCGAAGGGCTCTCTCCCGCCCGCGATGCCACCGCCGGCGCATCCCCTGCTTCGGCGCCCTTCAGCGATGAATTGCTCGAGCGGGAGGTGGCCGACTTCATGACACCCGGTTGCGTCGTGATCTCCGAGGCGGCAAGCGTCGCCGACGCGGCGAAGGCACTCGAGCGGCACCGGGTTCACGCTGTGTTGGTGCTGGGCGCCCGTAACGGGACACCGCTTGGCTGGGTAACCGTCCGTGGCCTCCTCGCCTGGGTGGACCGTGACCGAAGCCTGGTGCCGGCCCGCGACGCGATCACGGAGCAGGTGCGAGCGATCGCGCCGCATCAGCGCGTACGGGTCGCGTTGTACGCACTCTCGCTGGCGGGCACGACCCGCCTGCTCGTGCGCCGCAAGCCCAATGTGCTTCCTGAGGGCGTGCTTACCGAGTTCGACCTGGCTGTGGCGGCGCGACGGTAGCGAGAGCTGGCCGAGTGTCATGTACCGCAGGACGATGGGGGTTACTCGATGAGTCACATCCTCGTGGCTTACGCGTCCAAGCACGGAGCGACCGCTGAGATCGCCGAGGCGATCGCTGACGAGCTCGGGCGCAAGGGCAACGCAGTCGACTGTCTCCCCGCTGGCGACGTGAAGACGCTGGACGGATACGACGCCGCCATTCTCGGGAGCGCGTCTACGTCAAGCGCTGGCAAGCGGACGCTCGGCGCTTGCTCAAGCGTGAAGGCAACGCTCTCGCGCAGCGTCCGTTTTGGATCTTCAGCTCCGGTCCGTGCGGAGAGAAGCCCGATCCCAACTGGGCAGAGCCCGCGGCCATCGTAAAGCGGGCGCAGGGCCTCGGGGTCCGGGATCACGTCGTTTTCGGCGGCCGGCTACCAATCGAGCCCAGTAACTTATCGAACGCTCGATGGTGGAGAGCTGCCCCCCCGAAAAGCGGGATCTACGCGATTGGGTCGCCATTCGCGCGTGGGCGGCGGGGGTCGCAGCGGAGCTCGCGCGTCCACGCGATCCGGCCTCCGCGCGATGAAGCCGGGCTCCGTCATTTCGCTGGATCAACGATGAGGTGCTAGCAAGAGGCCGCAGCAGCCGGCGCTCGTGCTCGACCCGGAGTGATCCGTAGTTCAGCCTGCGAGACCTCGACCCGGCATGCGCACCGGAGCGGCTTACTCACTCGCGTGCTCGCGCGCCGCCTCTTCCTCCATCCGCTCGAGGCGGTCGTAATAGTCGGGGAACTCCTTGAGATGCGCCAGCGCGATCTTCCCGGTGACGACGGGGTCGTCCCCGGTCACGTCGGTTTGCGGATCGTGACTGCCGTGTTCGTACTCGATATCCATCCCGCCGCGGAACTGCTCCAGGTCGATGTGCGTCCAGTCGACGCCGATCCGATCGCCGACCTCGCGGGCCTGCTCAGTTGTCGTGCGTTTCGTCTCCACGCACACAGGCTAGTTCGGGCCCAGGATCGTTGACGGAGGACGTGGTGGCAATGACGGGCGACGGCGTGAATGATGGCCGGCACTCGCCGGAGCCGACGTCGGCGAGGTACTCGTCTCGATACGCGCTCGCCGCCCTGCCCGCAGACGTCAGGGAACCGCCGGCCGCATCCGGTTGATCGATCTCCGACGCGTCAAACGTGCGGCAGATCCTCACCGGGAATCCGCAGATTCCCCCGATCGCGCCGCAGTGGATACTGCGACGCTGCGGTGATGGCACCGGGAACCGCCAGAGTCACAGTTGCCGGCGGCGGCGTCGCGGCACTCGAGTGCCTGATCGGTCTGCGTTCCTGTCTCGGCAGGGCGGTCGACTCGAGCTTGTGACACCGGAGTGGGAGTTCGCTTATCGGCCGAATGCGGTGGCGCAACCCTTCGGCAAGGGTAGGATCGCGCGGTTCGACCTGGTGCGCATGGCCAAGGACCAGGATGCCGTCCTGCACCTCACGGGAGTGCGATCGGTCCAGCCCGCTGAGCACACCCTCACCACCTTGGACGGCAGAACGATGCCGTACGAGCTGCTGATCGTCGCCATCGGCGCCCAGCCGGTCAACGCAGTGCCGGGCAGCCTCGCATTCGGTGTTCCCGGCTACTCGGTCGGCTTTCGCACTCTGCTCCGGGAGCTTGACGACGGGCGTGTGAACAGCTCACGTTCGCTGTGACGGCTTCCGGGAACTGGACTCTTCCTCTCTACGAGCTGGCCCTGATGACCGCGCGCCGAGCCTCGAAGTTGCGCCTCTCCGGCGTCGTGGTTCGCGTCGTCAGCTTCGAGTCACAGCCCCTGGAGCTGTTCGGCCGAGAGGCCTCGGACGCGGTCGCCGGGCTCTTGGATCAGGCCGGCATCATCTTCGAGCCCGGGGACGCCCCGGTCGCCGTTCGCGGCGGTGAGCTCGTTTGTGAGTCTGGCGCGACCGTCGCCGTTGAGCGCGTGGTGAGCCTGCCGGCATCCGTGGCGCCGCCCTCGAGGGACTTCCGCACGACACGATGGGGTTCATCCCAGTCGACGGTCATGGCCGCGTGGAAGGAGTCGAGGATGTGTACGCGGCTGGGGATGCCACCACGTTTCCGATCAAGCAGGGCGGCATTGCGGCACAGCAGGCCGACGCCGTCGTGGATGACATCGCCGCGGTATGGGAGCGGCCGGCAGCCAGGAGCCCTTCCGCCCGGTGCTCTACGGCCTGCTCCTCACGGGAGACGCCCCCCATTACCTGCGCATCGATCTCGGGCGCGCCGAGCGCGACGGCTCCGAAGCGGCGGAGGGTGCGCTCTGGTGGCCACCTGGCAAGATGACCGGCCGTTACCTGGCCCCTCACCTTGCGCCCGGGCAGCACGACTTCGAGATTCCACCGGACGCAATCGAGGTCAAGGTCGAGCTCGACTGGCCGCTGCGCAGCTCGCTCGACGCCGGCGTGCTCCACCCCGGCTCGGATCTCACCTGACGCGGAGCGGCAACGAGTCAGGTCGGTAGTTCCCCGCACAAGGGTGCGGGCAGCGGCGGATGCTCGCCATCAGGCCGGCACGGACACTTTGGCGATGCCCTCGGGTGCCTTCCGAGCTTCACGATGAACGAGACGAGCGACGTGGGCGCCGGCGACGCGACCGTCACGATCGTGCTCGCCGACGATCACACCGTGGTGCGCAGTGGACTGCGCATGTTGCTCGAGAACGAGCCCAACATCCAGGTGGTGGCCGAGACGGGCGATGTCGAGGGTGCTCAGCGTTCCGCCCGCGGATACCAGCCCACGGTGCTCGTTCTCGACCTGAACATGCCCGGTGGTTCGAGCCTCGAGGCCATCCCGTCGATCAGGGAGCTCTGCCCCGCAACGGCGATTGTCGTGCTGACGATGCAGGAGGATCCGGCCTTCGCTCGTGAGGCACTCAGAGCAGGAGCCAGCGGATACGTGCTCAAACAGGCGGCGGGCAGTGAGCTCGTCCAGGCGATTCAGACCGCGGCGAGCGGCGGCACCTGGCTCAACCCCAATCTGGGAGCCCTCATGGCCGCGGCACCGGACGGGCGCGTAGGTGAGCTCGCCGAGCTCAGCGGCCGCGAGGTCGAGGTTCTGGGTCTGATTGCTTTGGGCCACACGAACAACGAGATCGCTCAACGGCTGCACCTGAGCGTGCGGACCGTCGAGACGCATCGCGGCCACATCCAGCAGAAACTCGGCGTGTCGACGAGAGCCGAGCTCGTGCGATACGCACTCGACCACGACCTCGTGGAGCGGTGAGCGCAGCCGTTTCGCTAGTCAAGTGATTCGAGGAAGGGGCCGAGCTCCTCCGCCACGACCTTCTCCCCCGCCGGCCAGCCTTCTTCGCGGGTCACCTCGGACTCCGCGCCTCCGGCGTCGTCGAGTCGCGTGGTGAGATACAGCGGCTGCCCTCCCGTGTAGAGCACACCGTGGATCACAGGCCGCAACGGCGCCACGTCCACCTTCGCCCCAGCCAGCGCGGCGATGCCCGCCGCGGCGGTGTCGGCCATCTGCGCACCGAGGCCTCCATGTTTGATCGGATAGTTGGCGGCATCACCGGCGGCGAACACGCGCGGTTCCAAGCCCTGCACACGGCAGTGCCCATCGACGGGGAAGAACCCGTCGGGATCCGACGGCACACCGCGGATGGTGCGGCCGACGACCCTCGGCATCGCCACGATGCGCTCGCGCTCGAGTTCCTGGCCGGACGGGTGGATGAGCAGCCGGCGCGACGCGGGAACCGTGGCTTCGGAGCTCGGATGCACCGTCACGCCCGACTGTCCCAGCAGTTCGGCGACGGCTTCGCTGGCGGCGGCGCCGAAGGCCTGCAGCGGCGTCTTCTCAGGTGTGATGAGGTCGATGGGAAGTCCTTCGAGCCCCATGCTGCGCGCCCGCTCGGCCGTCATGAGGGCGAGCTCGTACACCGGCAGCGGCCAGGTCGGCCCGGGCGGGAGCAGGAGCGCGATGCTGCGCGTATAGCCTTCCTCGACGTCCTGGACCAGCCCGCGGTAGGTGTCGTCCGCATGCGCGTCGTCGAACGCGGTGACGTGCTCGTAGGGGACCTCCGTCCGCCCTCCCACTGCCAGGACCAGAGCGTCGAACGGAAGCGACGCGCCACCACTCGTGTGTGCCGTCTGGGCGTCGGGATCGATCCACTCGAGCGCGTCCTCCACCCATGTGCTACTGGTGCGCTGGGCAATGCGGCGGAGCGGGTAGCGCCGGGGGCCCGGGCGCGCAAAGGGCTCCTGCACAGCAAGCGGGCGGATGCGCAACTCCTCGGCCGGGGTCAGCAGGGTGATGTCGAGCCCCTCAGCGGTCAGGCGGCGCAGGCGCAGCAGTGCCTCCACGGCCGCGATCCCGCCTCCACAGATCAACACCCGGAATCTGTCCACGCGCGCGAGCCTACCCTCTGCGGGAAATCACGGACGCGATGCGGGCGATCTGCGGATGGCGTGTCTTCTGCGGCTAGTCACCCTTGGCTGGCATGGCCGCAAAGCCACTCAAAGTCCTGATCGCCGGGGGTGGCGTGGCAGCGCTGGAGGCGCTCATCGCACTGCGCAGCCTCGCCGAGGAGCGCGTCGACATCGAGCTGCTGACGCCTACGCCGTACTTCGAGTATCGCCCGCTGGCGGTGGCCGAGCCGTTTGGCCTGGGCAACGTCACGCGCTACGACCTGGGGCGGATCGCAGGCGATCATGGAGCCTCCCTGCAGCCGGCCGGCGTGCAGAGCGTGGATGGCGTCGCGCGGAGGGTGATCACCGAGGACGGTGGCTCGGTCGGCTTCGACGTTTTGCTGCTGGGGGTCGGGGCGCGAGCAACGACCTCCATCCCCGGCAGCGTGACGATTCAGGGCCACGCGTACACCGGTCGGTTTCGGACGGTGCTTCGCGAACTGGAGTCCCACCGGACGACCCGCTTGGCGTTCGCGGTGCCGGGCGGGGCCTCGTGGCCTCTTCCGGTATACGAGCTCGCGCTCCTGACTGCCGCCCACGTGGCCGAGCGAGGGTTGCGCAAGGTGCAGCTGTCGCTCGTCACCCCCGAGGCCCGGCCGCTCGAGTTGTTCGGCGCCCGTGCGTCGGAAGCTGTGGAGGGCATGCTCAGGGACCGTGGCGTCGACCTCCACACCTCCTGCTATCCGACCGAGTTCCGTGACGGCGAGCTGGGCATGGTGCCCACCGGTGGGATCTCGGTGGAGCGGGTCGTCAGCTTTCCGAGGCTGCGCGGACCCGACGTTGCCGGGGTGCCGGCCGACGCCGAGGGCTTTCTGCCCGTGGACCTCCACGGATTAGTCGCGGGCGAGGCGGACATCTACGCGGCGGGCGACGCGACCAACGGTGCGATCAAGCAGGGTGGTATCGCCGCCCAGCAGGCGGATGCCGCCGCCGAGGCCATCGCCGCGCGAGCCGGCGCCCCGCTCGAGCCAACGCCTTTCCGGCCGGTGTTGCGTGGCCTGCTCCTCACCGGCGCGATCCCTCGCTACATGCGGGCCGAGGTGAGCGGCGGGCGTGGCGAGGACTGGGAGGTCTCGGAGCGGCCGCTGTGGTGGCCACCCGGCAAGATCGCCGGACGTTACCTGGCGCCGTACCTCGCCTTGAGTCATAAGGAGGTGGAGCAGGTTCCCGGGGGTCTGGCCGTCGACGTGGAGCTGGCTCACCCAGGCGCAGCCGGACCAAGCCCTCGGCGCGTCAGCTGATCCCGCCCGAGGCGGCTGGGCTTTGGAGTCCGCCCTGCCTGCGGACGGGCATCTCCGCTCGGACGGCCGTGCCGCGGCCCTGGGCTGAGTCCACCAGAAGGACACCGCCCACGAGTTCGGCCCTCTCGCGCATGCCCACGAGACCAAACCCACGACCCGCCTCGCCGGACTCGAAACCACGCCCGTCGTCGCTCACGTTGACAACCACCTTGCCGTCGGTCTCAACGATCTCGACCCATGCTCTCTGCGCGTCAGCGTGCTTGACCGCGTTGGTCAACGCCTCCTGGACCAATCGGTAGATGGCGCTTTCCAGCTCTGCCTCCAACCGCCGGGTTGACTGGCCCTCGCCTGAGGCCAGATCGACCCTGGTTTCTATCTCCAGGCCGGATACGGCCGCCACGCGGGCCGCCAGTGCGTACACCGCCGGTTCCACCCCCAACTCGTCGAGCGCCGCGGGGCGCAGCTCGGTGATCAGACTCTGCAGCCCGCGAATCGTGTTCTTGAGCTGGTCGATCGCCGGCTCGGCGCACTCGGGCGGCTCCGACGACCCCGTAGCGAGCCGGGCCTCCAACATCAGCTTCAGGGCCCCGAGCTCTTGGAGCGTTTCGTCGTGGAGCTCCCGCGCCCACCGCTTGCGCTCCGCCTCAGAGGCGCGAACCAGCCATCGGCGCCGGTCCGCTTCGATCGATTGGGCCGTCGCGATCGCTATGGCCGTGCTGGCTGCGAACGAAGCCAGCAGGTGCTCGTCATTGGCGTCGAACACAGGCGAGTCACCCAGGCGGTCGAGGGCCACGATCATCCCGCGAGCCCGGCCGCGGAAGCCCAGCGGCACGATGAGCGCGGCAGCGGCGTCTCCCGCGACCGTCTCCAGGCCATGCCCCACTCGATCGGCAAGGTTGGTCACGCGCTCGGACTTGCCGCCGGACACAACCCGTCCGGCGAGCAATCCGGACAGCGGGAGGGTTGCCGTTTGCTGCGAGTCCTCGATCTCCCCCGCCCAGCCGGCAACGCGCAGCGTTCCGTCGCGCTCGAGCAGGATCAGCAGGGCGCGCGCGCGAACGATGTCGCGTCCCCGCTTTGCCGCCAGCTCCACTACGCGCTCGAGCTCGGTCTCAAGAGCAAGCGTACGGGTCGCCGTGGCGGTCGCCTCGAGCCCGCGGACCGTGCGTTCGAGCTCCGAGCTCCTGCTCGCGAGAGACTCGTAGAGACGTGCATTGTCGATTGCGATCGCTGCCCACTCAGCGAGCACCTCCAGGAGCTCTTGGTCGAGATCGTCGAACTCTCCGCCCCGGCGCTTCTCGGTGAGGTAGAGATTGCCGTAGGCCTCACCGCGGATGGCTATGGGAACTCCTAGGAAGGCAGCCATCGGCGGGTGGCCCGGCGGAAACCCGTAGGAGCGAGGATGATCCTTGACGTCGCCCAGCCGCAGTGGGCGCGGATCGCTAATCAGCTCCCCGAGCACGCCGCGGCCCCTCGGCAGAGGGCCGATACGGCGTCTCGTCTCTTCGTCCACGCCGACAAAGAGAAAGCGCTCCAACTCGCGCTTTTCCTCGTCGAGGACACCGAGCGCCGCGTAGCGGGCGCCGGTGAGCTCACGTGCGGTCTCGAGCAGCCGCTGGAGCACGTGCTCGACATCGAGCTCGGCGACAAGCCCTCGCCCGGCCTCCAGCAGGCGCTGCAGCTGCGTTTCTGTGAGGGTGGGATGGTTTTCGATCTGCCCGGCTCCGTCGCCAGATCCGGCGATCGTTGACCACCTCTCAGGCCGCTCCGATGATATCCCCTCCATACTGCGGACAACTACGGACCGCGGCCCGGACTGTACGCCGATGCCGTGGGTCGCCCGAAGGACAAGGCTGCTGGCTAATGTTCGGCACGATCATCATCGGCTACGACCAGAGCGACCAGGCCGTGGATGCCCTCGCGCTCGGCAAGCTTCTGGCCGATGCGACCGGGGCGAAGCTTCTGGTGGCCGGTGTGTTCCACTTCGATCCGGTCTGGGGACGGGACCCCTGGTTCAAGCAGGCGGAGGAGGAGTACGCGCGGTCGGTGGAACGCGCGGCGGAGTCGGTGGGAGCCCAAGCGGAAGCCATTCCGAGCAGCTCCCCCGCACGCGGCCTGCACGAGCTGGCTGAAGAGACGGACGCCGACCTGATCCTGGTGGGTTCGTCCCATCGCGGACGGCTGGGCCAGGCCCTGGCCGGCAGCGTCGGCCAGTCGCTGCTGCATGGAGCTCCGTGCGCAGTGGGGATCGCGCCGCGCGGCTACGGCGCACGGCCGGAGCATTCCGTGGCCACAATCGTCGTCGGCTTCGACGGCTCGGTCGAGTCCGGCCTGGCGCTTGCGGACGCCGAGCACCTGGCCCGGGCAACCGGGGCCGGCCTGAGGCTCGTCTCGGCAACCGAAGCGCCTGCGCTCGTAATGGACACTGGCGGGGGGACCGAAGACCGGCACGTGCTCGAGCAGGCCCTACGAGATCAGGCCCAGACAGCCCTCGACGACGCGTGCTCAGCCGTGCCCGAGGGCATTGCGGTGGAGGGCGAGCTGGTCACCGGCGCGCCCGCCGAGGTGCTGCGCCGGGCGGCGGCGGAGGAGGGCGCGATCCTGGTGGTCGGCTCTCGCGGCTACGGTCCCCTGCGACGGGTGATGCTCGGATCGGTATCGGGGAAGCTGACCCGGTCGGCGCCCGCGCCGGTGATCGTCCACCCGCGGGGAAGGCACGCACATTCCAGGTCGGACGCATCGGCCGAGGCCGAGACGGCGAGGTGAGCACCCCGCCGCCGGCCGGGGCTAAGCGCCCGGTCATGCTCTGCTACGACGGCTCGCCGAGCGCTGCCATCGCCATCGCCGAGGCCGGCCGGCTCCTGCGCGCACGTCCCGCCGTGGTGTGTCACGTCTCGGCGGGCGTAGCCTGGACCGTCATCCGTCGACCCCTCGGCCCTGCCCGGCGCACTGGCCGAGGCGGCCGAGGAGCTCGACAAGACCGATCACGAGGCGGCCGAGCGCTTGGCGGCCGACGGAGTGGAGCTGGCGAGCCGGGCCGGGCTGGTGGCCAGTCCGCTCACGCGTCGGCGGGCACACAAGACCTGGCGGGCGCTCCTCGAGGCGGCCGACGCTGAGGACGCGGCGCTCCTGGTCGCCGGCGCGCACGGCCTGTCCGGTATCGAACGGATTCTTCTCGGCAGCGTTTCTACCGCTTTGGTGGTCCACTCGACCGTCCGGTGCTGGTCGTTCCTGCCGGTGTCACCGACCATGCAGCCGCCGGGCCCGTGCTGCTCTGCTACGACGGATCTCCCACGGCCCGCCTTGCGATCGAAGTGGCCGCCGACCTGTTCGCCGAGCGGCGCGCGCTGGTGCTCAACTGCTGGACCTCATGGGCGGCTGAGACACCGGGCCCGGCTCGGCTCAGCCAGGCTGTACGGGGCATGGCGGCCGAGCTCGACGAGATCGCCGCCACCCGATCGGCTGCCACGGTCGCCGAGGGAGTCAGCTTGGCCGAGCAGGCTGGGCTGGACGCCGAGGCCCTCACGATGCGTACCGAGGGCCCGGCCTGGTCCGGCGTTCGGGAGGTGGCGCGAGAGCGGGACGCCGCGGTGATCGTGATGGGCTCCCGCGGGCTCAGTGGTCTGTCCAGAGCCTTGGGCAGCGTCTCGAGTGCCGTCGTCCACCACAGCTCTTGTGCCGTGCTGGTAATGCCGGCGCCATCAGGCTGATGTGCGGCAATTCCCGGAGCAGCGCTGCGGTGGCGCCCCGATGAGGAACTCGCGGCGAGCCTCGACGATAAGCGCACCCCGATGAGAGGAGCAGTCCATGTGCCACAAGATCGTGGTGGGGTACAACGGCAGCGAGCAGGGTGAGGACGCCCTGGCGCTGGCTTCCCAGTTACGTGATCCGAGCGGCACCGTGATCGCGGCCTGCATCTACCCGGCCATCGAACAGGGGCGTGGCCCGCAGCCCGAGCCCGTGCTGGCCGAGGCGGCCCGCGAGGCGCTGGAGGCAGCCGGCGCGCGTCAGGATGGCGCCTGGCTGGAACTGGAGGCTGCGCGCCCGGCCATTCAGCGGCGCACGGACTGCACATGCTGAGCGAGAACACTGACGCCGACCTCGTCGTGGTCGGCTCGTGCGCAGGACGCGGCCGGGCCGGCCG
>CAWEZC010000007.1:0-269921 GCA_963813495.1 uncultured Thermoleophilaceae bacterium | reverse complement strand
CGAGCGCGTGATCGGCATCGGGGGCTGCTGGTCGCAGTCGATGAAGGAGAAGGTCTTCGAGCAGTTCCCCTTCGTCGACGTGGCCTTCGGCCCCGGACAGGTGCACAGGCTCGCCGAGTTCCTGACGTCGGACAGCCTGACGGCGCAGGGCTTCTTCGAGTTCGAGGGCTTCACGGGTCATCTGCCGATGAAGCGCGAGCGCGAGTTCCAGGCCTGGGTGCAGATCAGCGTGGGCTGCAACTGCGCCTGCTCCTACTGCATCGTTCCCTCGACACGCGGTCGCGAGGTGTCGCGGCCCGCGGCCGAGCTCGTGGAGGAGATCGAGCGGGTCGCGGCCGACGGCGTCCGTGAGATCACCCTGCTGGGCCAGAACGTGTGCTCCTACGGACGCGACCTGCCCCGCGGAGCCAAGACCAGCTTCGCCGAGCTGCTGGCCATGGTCGATGCGGTGGACGGTGTCGATCGCATCCGCTACACGAGCCCGCACCCGAAGGACATCCGCGAGGACGTGATCGCCGCCCACGCCGAGCTGCCGAGCGTGTGCGAGCACATCCATCTGCCGCTGCAGTCGGGTTCGAGCCGCATCCTCAAGGCGATGCGGCGCACCTACAACCGTGAGCGCTACCTCGACCGCGTGGCGATGATCCGCGAGCTCGTACCCGACTGCGCGCTGACCACCGACATCATCGTGGGTTTCCCGGGGGAGACCGAGGACGATTTCCAGGAGACGATGGAGGTGGTCGACGAGGTGGGCTACGACTCAGCGTTCACCTTCATCTACTCGCCTCGGCGTGAGACGTCGGCGGCCGAGCTCGGAGGGCAGATCCCGCACGAGCTGGCCAGTGAGCGCATGGGCCGCCTGATCGAGCTGGTGCAGCGACACGCCGGTGAGCGCGCCCAGCGCTTCGTGGGCCGGACGATGGACGTACTGGTCGAGGGTCCGTCGCGTACCGACCCCGCCAGGCTGCGCGGTCGCATTCGCCACAACAAGACCGTGAACTTCACCGGGCTGGCGGCGCCCGGGGAGCTGGCCGAGGTCGAGATCGGGTCGGCCACGAGCACCACCTTGGCCGGCGAAGAGCGCCTGCTCGCGCGCGTTGTCTAGCGGCTAGCCGACGGCCGGCGCGTCCGGCTCGCCGCCGAAGGCGTCCGCGATCTCGCTGAGCCTGCGTTCTGCGCTGCCCATCGCCTCGAAGGCGCTCGTGGCCTCGGCGATGCGCTCCTGCAGGGCGTCCATCTTGGCCCGCAGCGCGCTCGACTCCTCGCTGGAGGCCGACAGCTCTTCGCGCAGGTCGCGTTCGGTCATCGCGTGGATCTCGGCCTGGCGCTCGTTCTCGTCGCGCAGGCGCGCGCACTCGGTGCGAGCCTGCTCGGCGCGCCGGTCGGCGTCGGCCAGCAGATCGAGCTGGGTGCGCAGGCGGTCGAGCTCGGACTCGGTGGCCGCGCGCTCGTCCTCGAGCTTGGCCTGCGCCTTCTCGAGGCGCTTCTCCAGCTTCGCGATCCGTTCCTGCTCCTCGGCCGTGCCGGTGGCCCCGGCCTCGAGCTCCTCGCGGCGGGCGCGCTCGGCCGTCAGCTCGTCCCGCAGCTCGGCCGCGCGGTCGGCGTGGGCGCTGCGCTCCTCCTCGAGCTCCGTGCGGTGCCGCGCCGAGGCCTCGGCTACCGACTCCTCGGCCTGGGCTCGTAGCGAGTTGAGGTCACGGCGCAGAGCCTCGGCTTCTTCGCGGTGACGGGCGCGCTCGGCCTCGAGCCGGTCGGCGTGCTGCTGCTCGATGGCCGCGAGCCGCTTCGAGTCGATCCTGTCGGCGCGCGCCTCCTCGAGCGCCTGCACGTGCCCGGTACGCTCCGCGGCCAGCTGTAGCTCGTGGCGGGCCCGCTCGGCCTCGAGCTCGGCGGCATGCTTGGCGTTGATCGCGTCGAGTTCGCTCTCCTGGCGCTCGACCTCCATGCTGAGCTTGGCCGCGCTGCGCGCCTGCTCGGCGGCCAGCGCCTCCTCGTGGCGGGCGCGCTCGCGCTCCAGCTCCTTGGCGCCCACCGCACGCTCGGCCTCGACGGCCTCCTCGGTCCGAGCGAGGTGCGCGTCGAGCTCCTTCTGATGGCGTTCGCGCTCAGCGTCGATCGCACTGCCCGTGCGCGCGCGCTCGGCGTCGAGCTCCTCGGAGCGGCGCGCGCGTTCGGCGTCGAGCTCCTCCTCGAGCTTGAGACGCATTGCCTCCACGGCTTCCTCGGCGGCGGCCGCAGCGTGCTGCACCTTCTCGCGCTCCGCATTGAGCGCCTCCTGGGCGGCGGCAGCCACACGGCCTGCCTTCGCCACCCTGTCCTGCTCGGCGCGCAGGGCCTCCTGGGCGCCGGCAGCCCGGTCGCGCTCCACGCCCAGCGCCTCTTCGGCGGCGGCGGTCGCCTTGGCGGCCTTCTTCTGCTCGGCCAGGAGCGCCTCCTGGGCGGCCGCGGCGGCCTTGGCGGCCTTCTTCTGCTCGGCCTGAAGTGCCTCTTGGGCAGCTGCCGCCTCCCTTGCGGCCCTGTCGCGCTCGGCGCGTAGGGCCTCCTCGCCCGCGGCGATCGCGTCGGCAGCCTTCTCCCGCTCGCTTCGGAGGGTCTCCTCGACGGCCGCGGCGGCTGCCGCGTGCGCCGTCGCCGACTCCGCCTCGATGGCCTCGGTGGCCCGTTTGTCCGCCTTGGCGCGCTCGACCCGAACGGCCTCTGCGAGCGCCTTCTCGGCGTTGGCCCGCTCCGACCGCACAACCTCGTTCACGGCCTGCTCGGATCGGGCCCGCTCGGCTCGTACCGCCTTGTCGACTGCCTCCGATCCCTTCTCGACCTTGGCCCGCTCCGCGCGCAGAGCCTGCTCGGCCGCGGCGGAGGCCTCAGTGGCCTTCGCTCGCTCGGCGCGCAGCACCTCGGCGGCCGCAGTCGCGGCCTGGTCGGCCTTGGCGCGCTCGGCTTTCAGTGCCTTGTCGGCTTCAGCCGCGGCTTGCTCGGCCTTGGCGCGGCCGGCCTGTAGAGCCTCGTCGGCGGCCAGCGTGGCCTGTTGAGCCTGGGCCCGCGCGGACTGCAACGCCTGCTCGGCCGCAGCCGCCGCGCGATCCGCCTTGGAGCGCTCCTTGGCCAGCGCGTCCTCGAGGGCCTTGTCGGCCCGGGCGCGCTCCCTGGCCTGGTTCTCCTCGAGCAGCGCGCTCGCTTTGGCCCGCTCGGCGCCGAGAGCCTGCTCCAGCGCCGTGGCTGCGTTGGCACGCTCCGTGCGCAGCGCCTCGTCGAGCGCCGCGCCTGCACGGGTGCTCTCGGCACGCAGCTCCTGCAACGCCTGCTCGGCACGGGCGCGTTCGGCACGCAGCGCGTCGTCGTGCTCGTGCCGGAAGGTCTTCAGCGCCTGCTGAGCCGTCTCGAGCTCCCGCTCCAGTTCCTCGACCCGGCCCTCGTCCACGACGACGGGCGGCGGCGCGGCGGCGGGCACGGCCGAGGTGATGCGCAGCGCGGATCCGTTATCGGCGCTCTCGTCCTCATCGGGCGGGACGATCAGGGTGCCGATCGTCTGGGGACCGGCCGGTACCGGCTCCTCCATGAACTCGAGCTCGTTCAGCAGATTGACGATCTGCCCGCGGGTCGCCACGGCCGGGCGCACGGCGAGCTTCGTCATGACCGCGATGTCGCTGAGCCCGAGCGAGTCGGTGGGATCGGCGATGGCCACGATCAGCGCGCCGTCGTGGGTGAAGCCGATCGGGGCCGCCTGGTAGCGGCGCGCCGGCGCCTCCCGCAGCACTCCGGCTGCGCTGCGGTCGACCGGGTATTGGTCGAGGTCGATGTGGTCAAGCGCGTAACGCTCGGCCAGGGCGCGGGCGAGCTGATCCGGGGTGATCGCACCGCTTTCCAGCAGCACCTTCTCGGGCGTCATTCCGGGTCGCCTGGCGGACTCCACCGCCTGCTCGGCCGCGGCCTGATCCACGAAGCCGAGCTCGATCAGGATGTCGCTGAGAAAGCGGCGCCCCGCGCCCGAGAGGGTGGGCGCGTTCACGCCCGGCCCCGACAGCGCGCCGGCCACCACGGCGTCGGCCACGGGCTCGGCGCTCACGCTGCCTCCCCGGCGGGTGTCCCGTCGAGCGGCGCCACGTGCTGTCCCGCGCGGGCCGCGACTTCGGCGAGCTGAACGGCCTCGCCGGCCGAGTCGGTCTCCGCCAGCGACTGGATGCCGTAGGACAGGCCGGCGACCACGGGCCGGGCGGCCGCGACGCGCTCGAGTGAACGCTCCGTCCGGCTGAGGAAAGCCAGCGCTCCGGCCACTCCCTTGCAGCCCACGAGGACGGCGGCAAGGCTGTCGTCGGCGATCCGAGCCAGGTGATCGGTGCGGCGTACCCCTCCCGCGAACACCTCGGAGACGTCTTTGAGGATCAGATCGGCCAGCGCCACGCCGTGGCGCTCAGCCAGCTCACCGCGGTCGCGCAGATGACAGACCACGATGTGGGTCTCCACGGTCCCCCGGCGGCTTAGCTCCCATTCGCGCGCGGTCGCCTCGAGCAGCGCGGCCCGCCCGAGCAGGCCGGTCACCGGGTCGGTGCGGTCGCGGTCGCGGGCGGCTTCGGCAAGGCGGCGCAGCTCGGCCCGGGTGGAGACGCTCTCCCATTCGTAGGAGAGCAGGCGCGCGGCCACGAGCAGCAGTTGGGCCAGTTGTGGGGGCGGGGCGCCCTCACCCTCGGCGGCCGCGAGCAGCACGCCGACGACGCCGCCGTCGGCGGCATCGAGCGGAGCCGCGACCCAGTGCGCGACCCAGAGCTCCGCCAGCGCTTCCGAGTCGATCAGGGCGGCCGTGTCGCCGGCTCGAGCGAGCGGCAGAGCAGTGCCGCGAGCGACGGCGCCGCCGCGCGAGTCGAGCACTCGGCATTCGCCGGCGTCCCAGTCGGCCTGAGCGAGCAGCACGCAGCCATCGGGTACGGCGCCGCAGAGCAGGTCCAGGACGGCGGTGGCGGCGTCCGCAAAGCTCCCGAAGCGGCGTGCCGCCAGCCGGGAAAGAGCGTCGAGGGGTTCGAGGGTCATGTTTCCCTCTCCCCATCGGCACGTCGAGGCGCCTTCAGTAGGCCTGTGACGACTAAAGAGCGCGGTCGAGATCGCGCAGGGCGGCGCGAGCGGCCAAGATCCCGCCGCCCGTCCACCAGGTGCCGGCATCGACGCGCTGCACGCCGTTGGAGCGCACGGCCGAGAGCCGTCGCCACGCCGGGCTCGCCAGGAGCCGCTCCGCCGCCGCGTTCGCCCCCGGGGCCACGGAGAGCAGGATGAGGTCACCGTCAAGAGACGGGATCTGGCCCGGTGAGATGGTCTCGGACTCCCGAATGCCGTCCTGTGCGGAGGGCCGCGCGAGGCCGGCGTCGGCCAGGACCTTGCCGGGAAACGACTCGGCCCCGGCGCTGAGGATCGCCCGCGGGGTCACGAGCACCACCGACACCTCGGTCTGCCCGGGATCGTCACCCAGCTTCCCGTCGAGGGCGGCCACGCGGCTGTCCCAGTCGACCAGCAGGCGCTCGGCGTCGTTGGTGCGCCCCAGCGCCTCGCCGTGCAGGCGCAGGCTCAGCTCCCAGGCTGCACCGCCGCCGTCGGTCATGATCGTCGGGGCGATCTCGGACAGAGCCCCGTAGAGCCGGCCCTGGCCCTCCTTGCTGCCGAGGATCACGTCCGGGTCGGCGGCTTCGGCCGCGGGCAGGCCGGCCCGGGTCAGCGGCCCGACCACATCGATGCCGCGCGCCCGGGCGCGCATGTACGCAGGCACGCGCCCTTCGGGCAGCGCCGCCTGCACCGGGCGCACCCCCAGCGCCAGGCTGTCTCCCAGGGCGTCGGCGGTCAGAGTCAATGGCTGCTCGGCTTGGCCCGGCACCTTCGTACCGCCGAGTGGGCCCACGCTGTCCTGCACCTTTAGCGGCCGGACGGTCTCCTTCGATTCGTCGAAGCCCGACTCCTGGCAGCCCGCAGTGAGGCCCGAGACGCCGAGCCCGATCGCGAGGAGGATGAGGGAGTGTCTCCGCACCGCGAGTATTACTAGCGATCAGGCACGCTGGAGCGTGGATTCGGCTCTGCGAGCGGGATCCCGGCGCAGCGTGCGGTCGATTTGCAAACGGATTGCAAACGCGCGGGCTCAGTTCAGCGCGGCAGCGATCGGTAACCGCGTTGATCCAGGCGACGTGCTCCTCGAGGGGCACGCAGCCTACGGCACGGAGCGCAGCGCGGCAGCGGATACGAATCGCAGCGTCATAGATGCCAGCGCCACCCGCAGGCGAAGCAGAGCTGCGCGCCTTGGCCTCCATCCACACGAGGGCCGAGGCGCTCGTGCTTCGTCCGCTACTGCTGTGGAACGACCGCGACCGTCAGGGTAAAGACATCCCCCAGGTCTCCCGTCTGCGTGCAGTTGAACGTGGTCAGGCCGGCCTTCTTGCCGAAGTCCTTCTCGAAGAAAACCTCGCCCGCAGCAGACTTGAATTCGAAGCGCGTCGCGACGACGTGCGGGCCGTTCCCCTCCGTGTCGATCAGGTAGGCGTTGGCGGCTTCCACGGCGGGTGCTCCGAAAACCTCGACCTCACCGAGCGGGTCCCCGCAGTCAAACATGCCGAAGATCCCCAAACCTTGGCCCCCCGGCACGCGGGCCGACGCCGGGACCGCGGCTACCGCAATCAGGGCGACAGCGAAGAGCGTCGCGCTTGCCAGAGCGATTCGCCGTCTCATCTCTCCTCCAGTCTCGTGAACTATGAGCACCGCGCCGGTGGCGGTTGGGCCGGTACTCCCACTTGGAGGGGACCGGCGACCCTGCCTGGTTGCACAACCTATCCGGCGGAAGTCTCCAAAGCTAGTGCCGGTTTTTGGCAGAGCGTGCGGGCGAGACCGCCGGGTAGCACGCTCCGCAAAAACGACTTCTCAAATCGCGCCGCGAAGCGGCAGACGACCCTCGAATGTCCGGCTGGGCCAACGCGGCGATCGCGCACCGGTAGCGGTTCTCCCTGCAAACGAGGACTTTCTGGCACGGCGCGCTACGGACCGTCACCGCCTCTGTATTACTAGCGTTCGTGGCGCGGACGCACCGGCTCATCGCCCTGTTCGGACCGACCGGCGTCG
This sequence comes from uncultured Thermoleophilaceae bacterium, assembly GCA_963813495.1. Lineage (GTDB taxonomy): Bacteria > Actinomycetota > Thermoleophilia > Solirubrobacterales > Thermoleophilaceae > JACVRW01. The sequence continues at coordinate 262,838 of CAWEZC010000007.1, read as the reverse complement.
GCAAGACGGCTGTTGCCATCGCGCTCGCCGAGCGCCTGCGTGAGCGCGGCGAGGATCCGCTGGCGATCTCAGCCGACGCCCTGCAGGTGTACGCCGGCCTGGAGACGCTGACCGGCGTTGCGAGCGCCGACCAGCGGGCCCAGCTCGAGCACCGCCTCGTCTCGTTCGTGCCGGTGACCGAGAGCTTCTCGGCCGGGCGCTTCGCCGAGCTGGCCCATGCGGAGATCGACCGCGCGCTCGACGACGGGCGCACGCCGATCGTGGTCGGCGGCACGGGCCTGTATCTACAGGCCGCCCTCACCGACCTCGAGCTGCGCCCGCCGCCGCCGCGCGAGCTGCGCGAGCGCGTCGCCTGCGAGGTCGAGGCCCGGGGCCCCGAGGCGCTGCACGCAGAGCTCGCCGCCCGTGCGCCCGAGGCCGCCTCCGCGATCGCTCCCACCGACCGCAGTCGCGTGATCCGCGCGTTCGAGCTGATCGAGATGGGGGAGGAGCCCGCTCCGCGGGGCGAGCTGTCACGCCTCTGGACCGCCGAGCTTCGCCACCCCACGCTGCTGGCCGGCCTGGTGATGCAGCGCGCCGCCCTCAACGCGCGGATAGACGTCCGCGTAGAGGCCATGCTGGCCGCCGGCGCCGCGGACGAGGTGCGCCGGGCGGACGCCGCCGGCGCCTCGGCCACTGCGCGCAAGGCGCTCGGGTTCGAAGAGCTGCTGCGCGGAGACGTCGACTCCATGAAACGCCGCACGCGCCGTTACGCCAGGCGCCAGCTCACCTGGATGCGCCGCCTGCGCGACGTGCGCCTCCTCGACGCAGGCGAGGCCGACCCCGGTGAGCTGGCCGGCCGGCTGCTGTCCGCGCGCGGCTAGAGTGGCCCGCCGTGCACTTCGAGAAGTGGCAGGCTCTCGGTAACGACTACGCGATCATCGAAGAGCGCGAGCTGCCCTTCGCTTTGACCCCGGAACGGATCCGGCGCCTGTGCGCGCCGCATACCGGGATCGGCTCGGACGGCATCGTGCTCATCCGCGCGACCGAGGAGCGAGGCTTCGTGGCCGAGGTGCGTATCTACAACCCGGACGGGTCCGAGGCCGAGCTGTCGGGCAACGGCGTGCGCCAGGCCGTGATGTACCTGCGGCGCAAGGGCTGGACCGAGCACGACTCCTTCTCGATCCGCACGGCGGCGGGCGAGATCCGCCCTCGCATCGACGGCGAGCTGTGCACGCTCGACATGGGCCGCGTGCGCCTGCGCGCGGAGGGCGACTACCCGGAGGGCGTGGAGGACGGCGCCGGGACGCTGAGCTCCGCGGGGCGCGAGTTCGCCTTCCAGTTCGTTCAGGTGGGCAACCCTCAGTGCGCGATCGAGCTGAACGACGGCCTGGACGAGCTCGACCTCGCGCGCTACGGCCCCGAGATCGAGCGCCACGAGCTCTTCCCCAACCGCACCAACGTCTCCTTCTGGCGCCGCACCACCGACGACCGGATCCGCGCGCGCATCTTCGAGCGCGGGGTGGGGGAGACGATGTCCTCGGGCACCGGCGCCACGGGTGCTGCGGTCGCGGCCGTGCTGCGCGGACTCCACAGTCCGGTGACGGTCAGCCTCGACGGCGGTGAGCTCGAGGTCGCGGTGGGGGAGGATCTGCACGTCGAGCTCACCGGCTGGGCGCGGCCGGTGTACGAAGCTGTGTTGAGCCAAGAACTGACGATGGAGTTGCATGCAATCGAGTAGCCGCCTGGACCGCCTTCCGCCGTACCTGTTCGCAGAGCTGGAGCGCAAGATCGCCGAGAAGACGGCATCCGGGGTGGACGTGATCAGCCTGGGCATCGGCGATCCCGACGCCCCGACGCCGGCGCCGGTGGTCGAGGCGCTGGCCGCCGCCGCCCACGATCCGGGCACCCATCGCTATCCGTCGAACCGCGGCCGGCCGGAGCTGCGCGAAGCCTTCGCGCGCTTCTATGACCGCCGCTTCGGGGTGACGCTCGACCCGGCCACCGAGATCGTGCCCGTGCTCGGTGCCAAGGAGGGCGTGTTCAACATGAGCCTCGCCTTCCTCGACCCCGGCACGGTGGCGCTGGCCGCCGACCCCGGCTATCCCGTCTACACCGGAGGACCGCTGCTGGCCGGAGCGGAGGCGGAGCTGATGCCGCTACTGCCCGAGCGCGGCTTCGCGCCCGACCTCGACGCCGTCGACGCCTACGCCGCCGAGCGCGCCCGGCTGATGTACCTCAATTACCCGAACAACCCGACCGGCGCCGTGCTGCCCAACGGCCTGTTCGAGCGTGCGGTGGAGTTCGGACGCGAGCACGACGTGCTGATCGTGCACGACGCCTCTTACACAGAGACGACCTTCGACGGCTACGTGGCGCCGAGCTTCCTCGAGACCCCCGGCGCCCGCGACGTCGGCGTGGAGATCTTCTCGCTCTCCAAAGGCTGGAACATGACGGGCTGGCGCACCGGGGCGATCGTCGGCAACGCCGATGCGGTCAACACGTACTGGAAGCTCAAGACGAATATCGACTCGGGGATGTTCGAGGCCGTCCAGCTGGCGGCGGTGCGGGCTCTCGACGAGGGGCCTCCGGCCGACATGAAGGCCACCTATGAGCGCCGGCGCGACCTGGTCTGCGGCGCGCTGCGCGAGATCGGAGTCGACGTGACCCCGCCCAAGGGGACGATCTACGTGTGGGCACCGGTGCCCGCCGGCCACACTTCGGCCTCGTTCTGCGAGCTGGTGCTCGAGGAGTCCGGGGTGGTGGTCTCGCCCGGGGGCGCCTACGGGCCCAACGGCGAGGGCTTCTTCAGGATCTCGCTCACGATCGCCGACGAGCGGCTGGGCGAGGCGGTCGAGCGGCTCCGAGGTAGCCTCGGCGGCTGATGCACTACTGCGGTGTGGTTCCCATGCAGGGTCGCCTCCAGCTGGCGATGCTGGAGGAGGTACGCGCGCCGGAGCCGCCGATCCGGCTGAGCGCCATCTTCTTCGAGCCCGGTTCCGCAGCCCAGGTGGCCGCCGAGCTTAGCTCGCTCGGCGACGTGGTGGTGGCCGTGGGCGCCCCGCTTGGTGCGCCACTCGAGGGGCGCTCGGGGCGAGACTGCGACGCGCTGCTGGCACGCCGCGGAGTGAGTCCCCAGTCGCCGGACGCCGAGTCCTTGCAGCTGGGCGCGTTGCTGGGCGGCCTGACGCCGTTCGCCCCGGCCGAAGCCGCCAACGGTCACGAGGGCGCAGTCGGTGAGGGTGCCTACAGCGACTTCCCGCTCTTCGAGACGCATCCCGAGGGCGTGTTCTATGCGCTCCAGGGGCGGCGCCTGCCGGCCAAGCGGCATCCCTTCGGCATGCAGCTGCGGATCGAGGAGCTGAGCGGCGATCACGTGATCGACGAGGGCGGCGATCTGTGGCACCGGCGCAGCGAGGAGCTCGATGCCGCCGCGTGCGCGCTGGCCGCGCACCGCTACGCCGTGGGGCATGCCTCCTGGCTCGGAGACCCGGCCGAGAGCGTCGTGGTGCTCCCGGGGAGCTCGATCCCGGCCGAGTTCGCCACGCAGGGCGTGATTCCGCCGGTGGAGCGCCTCCAGCTGCCGCCGGTCACCGAGTAGCGCCTGTCTTCTCCCGCGACGGGCCTAAACTTGGTGATGTGCAACGAAGCCGCAACGGACGTAACTCAGAGACCCACAAAGGCGACGGAATCCGCAATCCGCGTGCGCGCCAGCGTGCCGTGTGCATCGGCGTGACGCCGGGCGAGCCCGATCTCGCTGAGCTACGCGAGCTGCTGCGCACGGCCGGTGTGGCCGTGGCGGGCGAGCTGGTGCAGCGCCGCGAGCAACCCGATCCCGACCGCTACTTCGGTCGCGGCAAGCTCGAGGAGCTCAAGCAGGCGATCAAGGACAGCGATGCCAACCTCGTGGCCTGCGACGACGAGCTGCTGCCGCGCCAAGAGCGCAACATCGAGGAGGCGCTCGGCGTGCCGGTCATCGATCGCACGGCGATCATCCTCGACATCTTCGCCGACCATGCCCACTCGGCCGAGGGCAAGCTCCAGGTGGAGCTGGCCCAGCTCGAGTACAACCTCGCCCGCATGCGCGGGCTGTGGACGCACCTCGAGCGCCTCGGCGCCGGGCGCATGGACGGCGGAATCGGCACGCGCGGACCGGGCGAGACCCAGATCGAGACCGACCGGCGGCTGGCGCGCGACCGCATCGCGGCCCTGCGGCGCCGGCTCACCCAGACCAAGTCGACCCGCTCGACCATGCGCCGCGAGCGCGAGCGCGCCGGGCTGCCCACGGTGGCGCTGGCGGGCTACACCAACGCGGGCAAGTCCACGCTGCTCAACGCCCTGACGGGCGCCGAGGTCAGCGTGCGCGACCGCCTCTTCCATACGCTCGACCCCACCACCCGCTCGCTCGAGATCTCAGGGCGCAGCTACCTGGTCACCGACACCGTCGGCTTCATCCGCAAGCTGCCCCACGCGCTCGTGGATGCGTTCTCGGCGACGCTCGAGGAGGCGCTGGGGGCCGACCTGATCGTCCACGTGGCCGACGCCTCGGTACCCGAGGACGAGCTGCACGAGATGATTGCGGCGGTGGACGACGTGCTGGTCGAGACCGGCGCGAGCGAGCGACCGCGCCTGCTCGCCCTCAACAAGATCGACGCCATCGACGAGCAGCGGCGCCACGCCCTCTCCTTCCGCTTCCCGCAGGCCGTGCAGATCTCGGCCGAGACGGGGGAGGGCCTCGAGGAGCTCGGCGAGGCCATCGAGGCCCGCTTCCTGGCGTCGCTCACGCCGATGGAGCTGCTCGTGCCCTACGAGGAGGGCGGCAGCCTCTCGGAGCTCCATGACCTGGCCGGTGGGCTCGAGCGTGAGGACACCGCCGAAGGCGTGCGCATCCGCGCCCGGGTGCCGGTGAACGCAGCGGCGCGCTTCGAGCGCTTCGCTTCTCCTTCCGCGAAGCAGCCGGCTCGGCCGGCTGCGCACGATTCCGCTCAGGCGAAGCGGCCGGCTCGGCCGGCTGCGCACGATTCGTTCAACGGCGGACCGCCCGCTTGAGGCTGCGCTACCAGCGGGTCTCCCAGGACGCCCTGGCGCCGGCCCGGGCCCACCACGACGACGCCGCCTTCGACCTCCACTCCGTCGAGGCGCTGATGCTCGCGCCGGGCGAGCGCGCCCAGGTGGGAACCGGAATCGCGGTGGCCATCCCGCCGGCTCACGCCGGCCTCGTGCTGCCACGCTCGGGCCTCGCCGCCCGGCATGGCATCTCGGTGGTCAACGCGCCCGGCCTGATCGATCCCGGCTACCGGGGCGAGCTGCGCGTGCTGCTGCTCAACACCGACAGCCGGGAAGCCTTCGAGATCTCCCCGGGCGACCGTATCGCCCAGCTGCTCATCGTGGCCGTCCACGGGGTGCGTCTCGACGAGGTCGAGCAGCTCGACGACACCCCACGGGGAGTCGGCGGGTTTGGCTCGACCGGGCGCTGAGTCCGGCCGCCCGGCCGCTTCAACAAGCTCTCCGTTCTGCCGATAGCAACGGGTATGGAAGCCCAGGCTGCCTCGGCAGGGCCCTTTCCCGTGCCCGGATTGATTCCTCCCGCCAAGCGGACGGGGGCCAAGCGCCGCATCGGCGATGTGATCGTGCAGCTCGGCTTCGCGGAGCGTGGCCTGGTCGAGCGCGTGGTCGAGGCGGGCCGCCGCCAGGGCCTCGCGCTCGGTCAGTCCCTGATCGACGCCGGCGTCGTCGACTCCGCGCAGCTGGCCCAGGCGCTCGCGGAGCGCAACGGCCTCGACTACGTGGACCTGAACGTGTTCGACGTCGACCAGGGCGCCGCCGCCTTGATCGATACCGCGAAGGCCAGCCGCTACCAGACCATTCCGATCGCGTTCCTCGGCGAGGGCACGCTGCTGGTGGCCACCGCCGATCCGGCCAACCTGCTGGCCCTTGACGACATCACGATGGCCACGGGCTACGAGGTTCGCCGCGCCGTGTCCTCACCCGAGGACATCCAGGCCCTGATCTCCACCGTCTCCATGCTGGGCGAGGCCGTCGAGCAGATCCGGGACGAGTCGGACGAGGAGGCCGCTCAGGTGATCGAGCTGCGTGAGTCGGCTGACGAGGCGCCGGTGGTCAAGCTTGTTCACGCCATCATCGCCGACGCCGTGCGGCGGGGAGCGTCGGATATCCACTTCGAGCCGCGCGCCACGGACATGCGCGTGCGCTTCCGCGTCGACGGCGTGGTCTTCGACGCCACCAGCGTCCCGCGCCATCTCGTCTCGGGGCTGGTTTCGCGCATCAAGATCATGGCCGAGCTCGACATCGCCGAGAAGCGCCTGCCCCAGGACGGGCGTATCGGGCTGTCGGTCGAGGGCAGGTACGTGGACCTGCGCGTGGCCACGCTCCCGGTGGTGCGGGGCGAATCCGTGATCATGCGCATCCTCGACAAGAGCCAGGTGGTGATGGACCTCGACCGCCTGGGCATGGGCGAGGCCGACCGCGAGCGCGTCCGGCGCGCCATCCGGGGAACGCACGGCGCCATCCTCGTGACCGGCCCCACGGGATCGGGCAAGACCACCACGCTGTACGCGGCGATGACCGAGGTCAACACGCCCGACCGCGCCCTCATAACGGTCGAGGATCCGGTGGAGTACGAGCTCGACGGGGTCAAGCAGATCCAGGTCAACGAGAAGAGCGGCCTGAGCTTCGCCTCCGGGCTCCGCTCGCTCGTGCGTTCCGACCCCGACGTGATCATGGTCGGGGAGGTACGCGACACCGACACCGCCCAGATCGCGATCGACTCGGCGCTCACCGGGCACCTCGTGCTCACCACGCTGCACACCAACGACGCTCCGCTCGCCGCCGCCCGCCTGATCGACATGGGAATCGAGCCCTTCCTGGTGGCGTCGGGCATCGAGTGCGTGGTGGCCCAGCGCCTCGTGCGCCGGCTGTGCGACTGCAAGCAGGAGGTCGAGCTCTCCCGCGACGTCCTGGCAGAGAACGGCTTTGAGGTGGCGCAGGGCTTCAGCGCGTTCGAAGCCGGCGGCTGCGTGCACTGCGGCCAGACGGGCTTTCGCGGCCGCACCGGCCTCTACGAGGTGATGGTGGTCTCAGAAGCGCTGGGGCGCATGATCCTCCAACGGGCTTCGGCCGACGACCTGCGCCAGACCGCCCGGCTCGAGGGCATGCGCACTCTGCGCGAGGACGGCCTCGAGAAGGTGAGAGCGGGCGTCACATCCGTGCCCGAGGTCCTGCGCGTGGTGGGAGCGACGAAGGCCTGAAGGCCTCAGACGCCCGCCGCCCGGCGCGCCGACGCGTGGGCGGCGGCCTCGACCTCGTCCCCGGGCAGCGGCTCGAGCTCGATCCCGAGCGCGAGCTCGATCAGGCGGTCCGCCAGCCAGACGTTCTTGGGCAGCAGCGGGCCGTGGAGATAGGTGCCGATCACCGTGCCCGAATGCGCGCCCTCGAAGCCGTCCCGGCCGTTGTTGCCGTGGCCGTTGAGCACCCGGCCCAGAGGTGTCTCCTGCGCACCCAGGTAGGTGCGCCCGCCATGGTTCTCGAAACCTGCGATCACGCGTGGCCCGCTGCCGAGGTCGGCCTCGATCGCGCAGTTGCCGATCAGCCGCGGCCCCGGCTCGCGCACGGTGCGCAGATCCACCAGACCGACCCCGGGCAGCTCGCGGCCGTCCAGCTCATAGGAGTGGCCGAGCAGCTGGTAGCCACCGCATACGCCGAGCACCACGGCGCCGCGCTCGACTGCGGTGTGGAGCGCCTCGCGCTTGGTGGCGGCCATGTCCGGGGCGATCGCGATCTGGTCGCGATCCTGGCCGCCGCCGATGTAGAAGAGGTCGTGAGCCGCGGGATCGGGCCGCTCGCCCACGCCGGCCGCGGCGTGCTCGAAGCCCAGGCCGCGCCACTCGCAGCGCGCCCGCAGCACGGCGATGTTGCCCCGGTCGGCATAGATGTTCATGAGATCGGGATAGAGCGAGCAGAGCCTCAGCGCCGGCATGTGATCACCGTACTGCCGATGTAGGACTCCGTCTGGGCGACGTGGTGGCGCGCCTCGGGCCGCAGGCCCTGGGCGGCGGCCTCGCGTTCGAGCTGGCCGGGCGACAGCGAGTCGAGCTCCACCGTGTGGCGTTCCTCGGTCAGCTCGCCCGCGGGGGAGACGACCTGGCGCAGCCATTCGACCGCCACGCCGCCGGGCTCAGGGCGCACGTCGAGTGGAAGGCTCGAGTAGACCCAGCCCCTGCGCTGGGCGACGTCGGGCAGCGGCGGCTCGGCGTCTTCCGCGGCCACGGCGTCGTCGAGATCGGAGATGGCGGCGGCGAAGACGCCACCGGGCTGGAGGCAGGCGGCAACGCGCGCCAGCAGCTGTGCGCGCTGCACCGCACCGCCCATGATCTGCACGAACTGCATCGGCGCGATCACGAGCGTGAAGCGCTCGATCGGCGTCAGGCTGCGGGCGTTCACGTGCCAGCGGGCAATGCTCAGGCCGAGGTCGCGGGCACGACGCCCGAGCTCGTCGAGGAGCATGGGATCGTGCTCGAGCGCAGTGACCTCGTGCCCCGCCTCGGCGAGCTCGAGCGCCACGCGCCCGGTGCCCGCGCCCAGGTCGAGCACCGGGCCGGCAGCCTCCGCGGCCAGGCGGCGCCACAGCTCGAGGTCGGCCGCATACGAGCCGTTCTCGACGTCGTGCCAGATGATGCGCCGGTCGATCACTCCGACCAGCGCTTGGCCAGGCCGCGCCGGGCCAGTAGGTCGCGCAGCTCGAGCAGAGCGGTGTATGTCGGCAGCGCAAACAGCCGCCGCCCGGAGGCCCCTGCTACGGCGTCGTCGAGTGCAGGGCCGAGCTCGCGCTCGACGTCGATCCGGGCGTCGATGCCCGCGTACTTGAGCCGCAGGGCCATCTCTTCCGCCCGCGTGCCCGCACAGACTGCCCGCCGCACACGGCCTGCGAGCACCTCGAAGTCGGCGTCCCAGATCCAGGACACGTCCCGCCCGTCTGCGATGTTGTCGTTTAGAGCCAGCCACAGGTCGAGCTGACCCTCCTCGAGGGTGAGCGTGCGCAGCACCTCGTTGGTTCCGGCGGGGTTCTTGATCAGCAGGATCGAGACGTCGCGGCCGGCGATGGGGATCGTCTCCACCCGCCCGAACGAGCCACCGAAGCCCTCCAGCGCCTCGCCCACCGTAGCCAGGGACAGGCCCAGCTCGAGAGCGGTGGCCGCAGCGGCCAGGGCGTTGTAGACGTTGTAGAGACCGGGGAGAGGGAGGTGTAGCGACAGATCGCCCTGGGCGCTGCTGAGCTCGATTCGCGAGCCGGACATCCCCTCGAGCTCGATTCGCTTCGCGGCCACCGTAGGAGCCGGTCGCCGGCGGCCGCAGTTGGGGCAGTGGTAGCGGCCCATGTGGCCCAGGTAGATCGCCTCGTACTCGTAGGGGTGGCCGCAGTTGCGGCAATGCTTCGAGTCGGCGGCGTGCTGCATGGCCGGCAGTGTCTGGGAGTCGTCCTCGAGGCCGAAGTAGGTCACTCCGTGGCGCCCGCGCCCGAGGTCGGCGACCAGTGGGTCGTCGGCGTTCAGCACGAACCGGGCGCTGCCGTCGAGTTCGGCCACGACCTCCCGCCAGCGGTCGGCCAGCAGCTCGAGCTCGCCGTAGCGGTCGAGCTGATCGCGGAACAGGTTGGCCAGCAGCAGCAGACGGGGATGTAGCTCGCGGGCCACCCGCGGGAGCCAGGCCTCGTCGACTTCGAAGAGGCCGAGCTGGCGGGGAGCCCGGCCTGCGTCGAGCAGCGCGGTGGCCACTCCCCAGGCCATGTTGGAGCCGGCACGGTTGTGGACTACCGGCCGGCCGTCGCGCTCGAGAATTGCGGCGATCATCGCGGAGGTGGTGGTCTTGCCGTTGGTGGCCGACACCAGCAGCGAGCCGTCGTCGAGCTCGCCTCCCATCCGTCCGAGGGCTCCGGGGGAGAGCCTCAACAGCATCCGCCCGGGCGCGGTGGTGCCGCCCGTGCGGCCAAGGCGGCGGCTCGCGGCCCGAGCGAGGCGGGCCATGCTGCGGGCGGCCCGGAACATCAGGACGGGACGATGACGCGCAGGCAGCGCGGCTCGACACCGACGCTGGCGGGGGTGGCCCCGATCGGGTCACCGTCGGCGTAGATCACGAAGGGCCGGTCGGAGGCGAGCTCGATTCGCTCGCCGCGCGCGAACTCCACGTGTGGCGAATCGAGGTGAGTCCCCTTGAAGACCTTGGGGAACTCGCGCAGGAAGGTCAGCTTTGAGGCCTGCTTCGAGACCATCACGTCAAGCCGGCCGTCATCGAGCTCGGCCTGGGGCAGCACGAACATGCCGCCGCCGTAGGCCTTGGAGTTGCCGACGGCCACCGAATAGCCGCTGAGCTCGTGCCGCTCGCCGTCCACCGTGAAGATGAAGCGTGCCGGCCGCCAGGCCACCAGCGCGCGCAGGGCCGCGTACAGGTACACGGCGTTGCCCCGGATCAGCCTGGCGTCGTTGGCGATGCGGTTGGCGTCCGAATCGAAACCGAAGCTGGCGATCCCGAGGTAGGGAGTGCCGTCCACGTTGGCCACATCGAGCAAACGCTCGCTGCCCTGCACCGCGACACGAGCCGCGACCGCCGGGTCGGTGGGGATCTCGAGCACGCGCGCCAGGTCGTTGCCCCGGCCGCAGGGGATCAACGCCAGCGCGGCTTCGGAGTGCTTCAGCACGCCGGCCAGCGGGCGCAGCAGGCCGTCACCGCCCAGGGCCACGATCGTCTCGCCGCTCTCTGCGGCGCTTCGCGCCTCCTCGGCGGCGTGCTCGATGCTGTGCGTGATCACCGTCCGGTGGCAGGCGCCCAGCCCGTCGAGCGTGGCGTGCACCGCCGGCAGCGCACGGAGGGCCCTGCCCCCGGCGGACGCCGGGTTGGCCAGCAGCGCGAACTTGCGGCTCACTCGGCAGCCGCCGCTGATGCTGCCGTTCTGGCTCGCTCCGCCGCGGCGGCTCCGCGCTCGGCTCCGCGTAGCTGCGGATTCTTGTCAATGGTGCGGATCTGGGCTCTTTCCACGAGCTCGTCGCCGAGCAGGCGCTCGGCGTGGGGCTCCTCTAGATCCTTCGGATCGAGCGTGAGCAACACGTCCTGGGCCACGCTGTGCCAGGCCTCGCCCGTGACCTTCTCGGACGCAACCAGGAGCTGCCCGGGCCGCGCCAGCCAGTGGAGCTCGAACAGGCCGAGCCTGTAGGCGAACAGCTTCTCGCCGTCCGAGAAGAGCACGTTGACGCCGGAGAACGGCGAACGTTCGACTGTCCTGCGCATCGCGCGGCGCAGGCCGGCCGCCGGCTCGGCCGGGTCGTAATTGTGCATGAGCAGGTTGAACAGGTGCTCCGAGTCGGTGTCGCCCTGCGGGCGGCGCATCTCCGGGTCGAGGAGACGCGGGTAGGCGACCACGGTCCCGTTGTGGCCGAACGTATAGCGGTCGAGGCTGAACGGGTGGGTGTTCTCGAGGCGCAGATCACCCATGGTCGCGCGGCGCACGTGCACGTTGAAGATGCGGCCGCGGACCTCGGTGACGCGCGTGAACTGGCCGTCGGCGTAGGCAGCCTCGGGGAAGCGGACGAGCCGGGGAGCGCGGCCGTCCGCGTGGTCGTACACGGCCATGCCCCAGCCCGAGTCGTGGTCCTCGGATTGCCGGATCAGGGGGTTCTCCGCCTCGATCAGCTCGTGGCGGATGGAGAGCGGCTCAGCGGCTACGCAGCCGAACACACGGCACATGACCGCCGCAGGATATCGGGGTCGAGGGGGCGAACTTCGCGTGGCGCGCTCTTCTTCGGGCATGGAACTCTGCCTGCATGAGCCCAAGCACATCTGGTGGGCGCGGCCGCGCAAGCTGTGCGCGCTCGAGCGGCCTGGGGGAGGCGGGCGGAGCCACCGCCCGGAGCGCAGGAGCGCCGAGATCGCCTACCTGAGGGCGCGCGGCGTAAAGCTGGTGATCTCGACGATGACCACGCGGCATAACCTCGCCGCATACGAGGAGGCTGGGCTGGAGTGGCAACACGTGCCGGTGGCGTCGAGCGAGGAGGGTGCCGAGGCGCTGGAGGAGCTGCTGCCCGTCCTGCGGCGGCGTCTCAAGCCGGCGGGCGCGGTGGCCGTTCACGGCAACCGCTGGACGGACTTCGTGGCCGCGGTCTGCGCGGCCCATCTGCACGAGGCACGCGGGGTGGATCCCGCCCTGGCCCTGGCGGACGCCACACGTGCCGGGCTGCGTGTCACGCCGGAGGCGTGTGCGCTGCTGGGAGTCACGGGCGATGAGTTCGCGGCCGTTCTGGAGACACGGATGCCGGTATCCGCGGCGCCGGTGCAGGCCGGGAGTGGGTGGCGACTCGGTCGTCTATAGGGCGGACTTCTCGTCAGACACCAGCAGCTCCGCGAGCGTCGCCGCCACCGCCACGGGCTGTGGTTCCAGGCCGTCGACATCCTCCCGGCGCGCGCCCCCGCTCAGGACGAGGGCGGAGTCGAGGCCGGCGGCTGCTGCTGCTGCCAGGTCGGTGTCGATCCGGTCGCCCACCGCCAGGGTGCGTCCCTCGCCCAGGCGGTCGAGGGCCGTCAGCATCAGCTGGGGTTCGGGCTTGCCGACGATCTCCGCTTCACGGCCGCTCGCCACCTCGACGGCCGCCAGGATGGCGCCGGTGCCGGGCCAGAGGCCGTCCGGCTGGGGGTAGGTGGGGTCCCTCGCGGTGGCCAGGAAGTCTGCGCCGCGGCGCACCGCCAGGGCGGCGTAGCGCAGATCGTTGTAGACGAGATCCTCCGTGCCGCCGACCACCACGACCTCCGCGCGAGAGGCCAGGTCGGTGCCGTTGAGCACCTTCAGCCCGCCGTCGGTCACGTGCTTGCGCAGTGCGGGGGTGCCGACCACGAAGGCGGTGCGGCCGCGCCGGGTTTCGGCCAGGAGGTGCTGGACGGCTCCGCCCACCGTGACCACGTCACGCAGCGACGCCTTGGCTCCGATCTTCCACAGGCGTGCCACGTAATCCTCGGTGGCGCTGCGCGGATCGTTGGTCGCATAGGCCACGCTCTTGCCCGCCGCGCGCAGGGCGTCGAGAGCGCCGAGTGCGCCCGGGGTGGGCTCGTCGCCGATCCACACGCAACCGTCCAAATCGAGGATGAACTGGTCGTAGCGCAGGGCCAGGGACGAGAGGAGCACGTCGCTAGCCTACGGCTCAGTGCTCCGGGCGCTCGCACTGCTTTCCTGCCTTCTCTGCTTCACGCTCGCAGCCTGCGGCGACGACGACGACAGCGAGTCCTCGGGTGGAGGCGGCGAGGCCGCCCAGGCCGAAGAGCCCGACCAGACGAAGGGCTGCGCCGAGGTGGCGCCGCCCGAGCCCAAGCCCGACGGCGGAGCCGAGAAGCCGAGCGAGGCACTCGACCCGGCCAAGGTGTTCGACGTCGTGCTGGCCACGAGCTGCGGCGACATCACGATCCGGCTCGACCAGAAGACGGCGCCCAAGACCGCGGCCTCGTTCGTCTCCCTGGCGCGCAGCGGTTTCTACGACGGCACGGCCTTTCACCGGATCGTGCCCGGCTTCGTGATCCAGGGCGGCGACCCCACCGGCACCGGCACCGGCGGTCCCGGCTACTCGGTGCGCGACGTGCCGCCGTCCGACGCCGTCTACACCGAAGGTGTGGTGGCCATGGCCAAGACCGCCGCCGAACCGCCGGGAACGGCCGGCAGCCAGTTCTACATAGTCACCGCGCCCGACGCAGGGCTACCGCCCGAGTACGGATTGCTGGGCAAGGTCCTGCGCGGCATGGATGTGGCCAAGGCGATAGACAAGCTCGGCGACCCCGCCAGCGGAGGCGCCGGAACCCCACTTCAAACCGTAGTTCTCGAGAAAGCGACGGTCGATGAGTCCTGATCCCAGTCCCGCGGTCTACGACGTCGACGAGGCCGAGTTCGAGCAGCGCGTGATCGAGCGCTCACACGAGCTGCCGGTGGTGGTCGACTTCTGGGCCGATTGGTGCCAACCCTGCAAGCAGCTCACGCCGGCGCTCGAGCGCGCCGCGGACGCACGAGCCGGCAAGGTCGAGCTGGCCAAGGTCGACGTGGACAGCAATCCCCAGCTGCAGGCCGGCTTCCAGATCCAGGGCATCCCAGCCGTCAAGGCCTTCCGCGACGGGCGCGTCGTCTCCGAGTTCACCGGTGCGCTGCCGCCGGCAGAGGTCGAGCGTTTCTTCGATTCCCTGGTGCCCTCCGAGGCCGATGAGCTGGTGGCGAGCGGGGGCGAGGAGGAGTTGCGCGAGGCCCTCGAGCTCGACCCCGCCCACGCGACCGCCCGGCGCGACCTGGGCCGCGCGCTGCTGCTGCGCGGTGACACCGACGAGGCTCTCGAGTTGCTCGAGGGAGCCCCCGGCGACTTCGTGGCCCAGGGCCTGGCGGCACGAGCACGGCTCGCGGGCGATCCGGCGCTTCAGCGAGCCTTCGAGGCCTGGGATCGCGGCGAGACCGCCACGGCGCTCGAGCTGTTCCAGGACAGCCTTGCGGCGGCCGATCCGGACGCGCGCGACCTGATCCGCCGGGTGATGGTGGCGATCTTCACCGAGCTCGGCGCCGACCACCCGCTGGCCCGCGAGCACCGGCGCCGGCTCTCGTCCGCTCTGAACTGAGCGCCGGGGTCAGCCGCCGCCGCGGGCGGCTCTCGCTTTGGCCTGGCGACGCCGGCCGAGCAGCACCAGCACGCCCAGAGCGATCACGATCACGAGGAAGCCGAAGAAGACTGAGCTGCCCACCCCGAGGCCACCGAAGGGCAGCGCGATCAGCTGAACCAGGCCGAAGCCGATGGCCAACAGCAGGACCACGAGCAGGATCAGGAGCGCGATTCCGCGAATCCGGGCCACCATCCCCGCGCTCTGGGGCGGGATCAGCAGGCCCATCGCGCGCAGCATGAACATCTGACGCCCCGAGGGAGCCTCCTGGCCGAGCTTCTCCATCGCGTCGCGCAGCTCGTCCGGCCTGCGCTCGGCGAGCGCCAGCGAGGCCTTCATCATCTGCCGCAGCGCCGGCCGCTCCTGCGGATGGCAGCCGGCGAGCGCCTCGTTGAAGTAGGCGCGCGACGCCTTGACGTCGTAACGCTCCGCTGCGCGAGCGCCCAGGATGGCCTTGGCGGCCACGCGATGCTTGGACTCGCTTTGCAGCTGCTCGTCCGTACGCGACTCCAGCTGAGGGATCGCGGCCAGCGCCCCCACCTGCATCTGCATCTTCGTCTGCCTCTGCTTCGCCATGCGCGAAGAGTGTGTCAGACCGCTTTCCAGGGGTACAGAACAGTCATGCTCATTGGAGGAATCATCGCTGTCTGCATCATTCTGCTCATTCTGGCCTTCCTCGTGCCGCGGCTGTCACGGGGCCCCCAGCGCGGCGTGGACCGCACGCTCGGGGTGGGCCAATCGGTCGGCGGGAAGGCTCCCGGTCCGATCGGGAAGCTGTTCTCGAAGTCCTTCGGCACGTCGCGCAAGGCCACCAACAAGAGCGCCGCGACGGGCCGCAAGGGGCGCAGCAAGACGCCGCTCTAGGCGGCTGCGTCGATCCGCGCGTCGCCTACTCGCGCGATAGGCGAGCGTCGTCGGCCTGTATCTCGGTCGGCTCCTCGCCGGCCGGACGTGGGCCGGGACCGTCTGCCGGGGGGTCAACGGTCCCGTTGCCCTCGGGGATCGAGGCGCCGCCGGGAAGCAGGTCGAGCTCGACCTCCGCGGTCGGCGGATCGGAGGGATCGGGAGCGATCTCGCCATCGGGGTCGGTGGCGATGTCGCCCTCGGCAACGATCGGCCCCTCCAGCGGCGCGACGCCGTCCGGCCGGCCTCCCACCGGGGGCGCTTCCACGAGACCCTCGGGCAGGCTGACCCGCTCGGCGGCTTCGTCGGCCGTGGCCAGGACCTCGTCGGCCAGCTGGCGGATGTCCTCGAGCAGGCGCTGGCGCTCCTCCCAGAGCAGCTGGGTGTCGACCACGACCTTCTCGGAATACTCGTCGGCCTGGCGGCGCACGATCTCCGCCTCGCGCTCGGCGCGCTGAATGCGGCCTTCGGCCTGCGAGCGAGAGCGCACTGCGATCTCGTCAGCGGCCTGGTGGGCCCGCTGCAGGATTCCGGCGGTCTCCACGCCGACCTCGTCGAGCGCGCGCTGGACGACGGTCTCGCGCGACTGCCGGCCCTCGAGCTCGCTCACCAGGCCGGCCACCTCCTCGAGAAACGACTCCACCGCCTGGCGGTCGTAGCCGCGCACCGCGAGCGGGAAGCTGCGGTCCCTGATCTTCTCGGCGGCGCTGCGCTCGAAGCGGCTCTGCGCCCTCTGGATTCCTACGTCCTCATTGGTTTCGGACTCAGGCATGTACCGAAGTATGCCCAGCCAGGGGGAACTTGTACGCCCGTGCAGCACATCGCCCGGATGGCCCGGGGTGAGGTCGTTATGGAAACCCGCCTGGAAACACGGGGTTTGTGCCACGCGTCACACCGCGACTGGCCGATTGCGGGGACCCTGGACTGCGGACAAGGACTCGACCGGTCCGATGCGACCAAGGAGCGGCATGGAAGCTCACAGCCTGCAGGGAGGCCTGGCCCAACCACGAGCCAAGGACGGCGGCATCGCGGCCGGAGTGGCCGCTGTCATCCGGGAGATAGGAATACTTCTGACCGCCTCCGGCGGCCTGGTGGTCGTGGTCATCGGCGTGGTGGCCGTCATGACCATCACGAGTGCCGCGCTGGCCACGGTGCCCGGCGACGAGCGAGCCACCGTCGCCACGGGCGCTTTCACCGTTGTTGGCACGATCGTGGGCGCCTACTTCGGCGTGCGCGTGGGTGCGCGCGGCAAGGAGGAAGCCGAGGCGGCGCGCCTGCGGGCAGACGAGAAGGTCGAGCGCCTCGCGGCGTCGATGGACCCAGGCAAGGCGGTGGCCGTTCTGGACTCGCTCGACGCGGGCCGCTAGGCGGTTTGTCCGGTTCCGGCGGGCCCGACGCCTGGCCGCGCGCAGATCCAATGCGCGAGAACCTGCCTTATGTCAACTCGGCGGCGAACTGCCCGATGCCCTGCGCGCCGCCGGTTATGAACGCCGTGCGCCCGGCGAGCTGCCAGGCCCTGCCCGCCACGCCGCGCCTAGCCGTCGACGAGCTGGGCGTCCAGCTCGATCGAGTCGACCGCGGCAAGCGCCTTCGACACCGGGCAGCCCCTCTTGGCCGCATCCGCGATCTCGGCGAACTCCACGGGCGAGATTCCCGGCACTCGCGCGCGCGTGCGCAGCTCGATCCGCGTTATGCCAAAGCCGCCTTCGACCTTGTCGATGTGGACGGTGGCGTCAGTCTCCACGCTGTCGGCGTCGTGGCCCGCGCGGCCCAGCTCGCCGGACAGAGCCATGGACAAGCAGCCCGCATGCGCCGCGGCGATCAGCTCCTCCGGGTTCGTGCCGGCGCCCTCCTCGAAGCGCGACTGAAACGAGTACGGCCCCTCGAAGGCGCCCGTGCCGAGCCGCATCGTGCCGTTGCCCTCGGTGAGTGAACCGTCCCAGCGCGCGCTCGCGTTCCTCTCCGCCATCCGCGTTCTCCTCCGTTCGTGGTTCGCGGTGCGAAGGATCGCGGATGGGCCGCGTCGGCGCGCTCCGGCTCAGCCGGCGGCGGCCTGCTCGGCGCGGTCGGCAGCTTGTGTCACCGGGCAGCGCCCGTCGGCGTGACCGCAGGCCTCGACGTCACAGAGCCGGCAAACGTGGCCGGCGTCGGCCCGGCCCCCCACCACCCCGCCGAGCAGCTTCTCCAGCAGCTCGGCCAGTTCGTCGCGTTCGTCCGGCGAGAGGGGATCCAGTACGGCCGCCAATGCTGCCGCGCGCGCGGCCCGGATCCCCTCGGCCACCGCGGCGCCCTCGTCGGTGAGGCGGATCGAAACGGTGCGGCCGTCGGCCCCCGGCTCGCGCCGGACGAGCCCGTCCTCGGCGAGGCGGTCGGCCAGCCGGACAGCCGCCGAGTGCGTGAGGCCGAGCGGGCGGCGCAGGGTGTCGATCGAGGACCCGTCCAGGAAGGTCGACAGCGCGGCCAGGGCCGCGGGCGCGGCACCTGTGTGAGCGGTGACGGCCCTCACCGCCCGCTCCACCCTCTCGGTCACCTCCAGCGACAGCGTGCCGAGCAGATTGCCTTGGCGCGCTCGCTCGGATGCATGAGTCATGCATGTAACCTACCGGTGTGGCCGAGCACCCTCAATCCGGGTGGACGCGACCCGGCGGCGGCGACCGCTATCGGGCTGATC
The DNA here is from genome assembly GCA_963813495.1 of uncultured Thermoleophilaceae bacterium. GTDB lineage: Bacteria > Actinomycetota > Thermoleophilia > Solirubrobacterales > Thermoleophilaceae > JACVRW01. Next base: position 244,603 of record CAWEZC010000007.1, on the reverse strand, counting down.
CCGGAGTGGCGGCTCTGCCCGGCCGCATCTGGCGCCGGTTGCCCCGCGCCGGGCGGGTGCTGGTTGTGCTTTTCCCCTTCGCGGCCGTTGCGCTGGCCCTGGCGCTCGCGCCCGGCATCGACGAATCCAAGCAGGAGCGCTCGAGGGCCGAGGAACAGCGCCTCGAGAGCCGGCGCAGCGCCCGCGTGGAGCGCATCCGCGAACAGCAGCAGCCGCTCTTCGGCTCTGCGGCGGCGCCGGCGCCGGGCTCGATACCCGAGCGCGAGCGCCTGGTCGAGAGCGCAGCCTCCTCGGTGCGCGCCGACGCCCGGCAGCGCGTCGCCGCCGGCGAGCTCGACGGGCCCATCCGGCGGGTGGCGTGCGAGCCCTTTCCCCGCACCGTGTCGGGCGTGGGCGCCGACCAGGACCCGTCGCAGCGCTTCGGGACCTGGTCCTGCCTGGCCGTGACCACGGCCTTCGGTCCCAACACCCGGGGTGAGGCCGAGGCCTACTCCCAGAGCGAGGCCGGTCTGATCGGGCACCCCTACCGGATGCGACTCGACTTCGAGACCGGCCGCTACGCGTTCTGCAAGATCTCCGGCCGCGCGGGCGAGGGCTCGATCGGGGCCCAGCCCGTGGTGACCGTGCCGCGTACCTGCGGCGGCCGCTGAGCGGATCTGACCCACACCGGCTCCCGCGTCGTACCCGTGGCGGTAGCTTGAGCTCATGACGGATCCCGTGCCCGACATCCGCAACCGGCCTCTGGACGAGGGCGATCTCGCTGCGGATCCGCTCACCCAGTTCGGCGCCTGGTTCGAGGAGGCCGGCGCGCAGGGCGCCCACGAGCCGGAGGCCGCGGCCCTGGCCACGGCAGCTCCCGACGGAGCGCCGTCGGTGCGCATGGTGCTGGTGAAGCGCTATGGCGACGACGGGCTGACGTTCTTCACCAACTACGGCAGCCGCAAGGGCGGCGAGCTCGACCAGAATCCGCAGGCGGCGCTGCTCTTCTACTGGCCGGAGCTGGGTCGCCAGGTGCGCGTCGAGGGCGGCGTGCAGCGGGTGCCGCGAGAGCTCAGCGAGTTGTACGCGCGCAGTCGCTCGCGCGGCAGCCAGCTGAGCGCCCTGGCCTCACCCCAGAGCCGCCCCGTGGACGACCGCGACTGGCTCGAGCAGCGCGTGGCCGAGCTCGACCGCGAGCACGCCGGCCGCGAGGAGCTGCCGGTCGGCGACAGCTGGGGTGGCTTCCGGCTGATGCCGGACGCGTGGGAGTTCTGGCAGCAGCGTCGTGATCGCCTGCACGACCGCTTCCGCTTCGAGCCCGCGGGCGACGGCGGCTGGAGTCGCCGGCGCCTGGGCCCCTAGTTCACGCCGGTCAGCTCGATCGCCACCTTGAGGCGTTCGAGCTGGGCGGCGATCCGGCGGCGCATGCTGCGGCGCAGGAGCGGGCCGCCCAGGACGAACATGACCCGGGTGAGCGCACGGTCGTCGCCCGCGTCGAAGCTCTGGCGCACCCGCGTGCCCGCCGGCTCCTCGGCCAGCTCGAGCGTGCCCTCGAAGGGGAACGGCCCGCTGACCGAGCGCACCACCTGGCGCCGCGGCGGGCGGCGCTCCACGAGCTCGTAGTGGAACTCGTGCGCCTCTCCACCGTACTCGTACATGCTGGACAGGCGGCTGCCCTGGACGAGGCGGCCCTCGACCTCGACGTCGAACACGCCCTCGAGCCAGTTCTCCCAGTTGCGCGGGTCGCTCGCCCATGTCCACACCACCTCGAGCGGGCGCTCGACGACGATCTCGGCCGAGGCCTTCATCCGTCGGGATGGGGCTGGATCTCGATGCCGTGGTCGCTCTCGCGCATGCCGAGCTCGTAGGCGGCGCCGCCGCGCACCTCGAGTTCCCAGCGCGCCTCGTCGCCCGGGCGCTCGACCGCCAGCCGCATGTCGGCGATCGAGCAGTTGACCGTGTGGTGCTCGCCGCCGTCGGGGTCGGCGTAGGTCCAGCCCACGAAGCGCTCGCGCGGAGCCGAGACCGTGCCCCGGACGCGCATCCCCTTGCCCGGCAGCAGGAAGGCGCAGCTGTCGGGCGATTCGTCCACCGTCACGCGCCGGCCCGGACCACCGAGGGCGTAGCGCTCGCCGGCGACGCTAAGTGCGCCACCGGCGATCCAGGGGGTGGTTAGCGGCCCGAGCTTGACGCGACCGATCGCGGCATCGAGCCAGTCTCCGTCCTCGGTCAGCCCGTGCAGCCAGATCCAGCGCTCGGCGTGCTGGGTGCCCCAGTTGTGGCCGACCATCCCGCGCCAGCCGTCCACGTCGAGCTCGCGGCCGTCGACGACCAGCGAGCCGTCGAAGCGCGCACCCGGTAGCGGCGACAGCAACTTCGTGCGCGGCAGGCGGGCGCTGTACATCCGCATTCGCGGGAGATGCAGCAGCGGCGGCTCGCCGCTCTCGAAGCGCAGATCCCATTCGATCTCGCCGGCGATCGAGCCCTCGGCGCGGCCCGCGCCGATGCGGGCCTCCCCCACGCTGAGCCAATCGCCCCCACCGGTACGGGGCGCGGCCACGGTGACCTTCGCCGCGCGCGGCCCCGCCGGCTCGAACAACGTGAACCAGAGCGAGCCCGTGGGCGACGCGCCGGGGCGCTTGTGCACGGTGTAGCGCAGCCACGCCGCCAGCGGCTCGCCGGGATGGCAGAGCTTGAGATAGAAGCTCTCGTAGTGCCCTGCCTTCAGGTCCACGCCGGGAAAGCGGGCCGCGATGGGGTCGACGGGGGGCAAGCGCACGCCAGCCTAACCGTGCCGGCGGTCTGCCCAGGCGGGCGGGCTGCTAGAACCCAGGCGCATGGCTGACGATCCAGTTCTCGTGATCACCGGCGCCAGCAGCGGCATCGGCGCCGCCACCGCCCGGCGCGCCGTCGAGTTCGGCTATCGCGTCGTGCTGGCGGCGCGCTCTGTCGACCGCCTCGAGACGCTGCGCGACGAGCTCGGTGGTGAGGAGAAGGCGATCGCCGTGCGCTGTGACGTGACCAGCTGGGACGACCAGCAGGCGCTCGTCAGCAGCGCGCTGGAGACGTTCGGGCGCCTTGACGTGTTCTTCGCCAACGCCGGCTTTGGCGCCCAGCGCGGCTTTCTCGAGGAGTCGGTCGAGCACTGGAAGTCGATGATCGACACCAACGTGTACGGCGCGGCCCTCTCGATCCGCGCGTCGCTCGCGCACTTCAAGCGCCAGAACAGCGGTCACCTCGTGCTCACCAGCTCCATCGCCGGCCGCCGCTCGCTGCCCGGCTCGCTCTACTCGGCCACGAAGTTCGCGGTCACCGCGATGGGCGAGTCGCTGCGCCAGGAGATCTCCGAGACCGCCGTCAAGATGACGCTGATCGAGCCCGGCATGGTGGACACCCCCTTCTTCGACAACCCGGTCTCCGGGGCGCTCGAGGCGGACGACATCGCCCGGGCGGTGATGTTCGCGCTCACCCAGCCTCCGCACGTGGACGTCAACGAGATCCTCGTCAGGCCGATTCACCAGCCGACCTGAGCGGTAGCGTCGCAGGCGTGCGCTGCATCGCTCACGTCGACATGGACGCGTTCTACGTCAGCGTCGAGCTGCAGCGACGGCCCGAGCTGCGCGGGCTGCCCGTGGTGGTGGCCGGCAGCGGCCCGCGCGCGGTGGTCACCACAGCGAGCTATGAGGCGCGCCGCTACGGGATCTTCTCCGCCACCCCGGCGGAGCGCGCGCGCCGGCTGTGCCCCGAGGCGGTCTTCGTGGCGCCCGACTTCGATCTCTACCGCCTGCGCTCGGGCGATGTCCACGCCGTGCTGCGCAGCCACGTGGAGCTGGTCGAGTCCGTGGGTCTCGACGAGGCCTACCTCGACCTGAGCGGGCTCGAGCGGCCGCGTACGGCGGCCCGCCAGGTCAAGGAGGCCGTCCGCGGCGAGACCGGGCTCACCTGTTCGGTCGGGCTGGGCCCCAGCAAGCTGGTGGCCAAGGTCGCCTCCGATGCCGAGAAGCCCGACGGCTTCGTCGAGCTCACGGCCGAGCAGGCGCGCGAGCGCTTCGGCGAGGCCTCGCCTGGCCTCGTCCCCGGCATCGGACCCAAGACCGTGGCCCGCCTGGAGCGTCTCGGGGTCACCCGCCTGGCGGCGCTGGGAGCGCTCTCCGACGCCCGGCTGACGGAATGGTTCGGGCCGCGCCTGGGCCCGCATCTGGGTGCGCTGGCCCGCTTCGAGGACGAGCGCGGCATCGAGACCGTGCGGGTGGCCAAGTCGGAGTCGCGCGAGACCACCTTCGACCGTGACCTGCGCGGCCTCGAGCACCTTGAGCCCGTGCTCGGGCGCCTCAGCGAGCAGCTCTGCACGACCCTGCGCAGCCAGGAGCGCCGCGGGCGCACGATCGGCATCAAGGTGCGTTTCGACGACTTCTCGACTGTCACGCGCGCGCGCACGCTGGAGGCGGCGGTGAACGACCTCGAGACGGTTTCCGGCGTGGCGCTCGACCTGCTGCGCACGCTCGCTCCGCGCCGCCCCGTACGCCTGCTGGGAGTCCGCGTGGCGGGGCTCGACGAGCGCGAGGCTACTCGCATCCTGGTGCCCGCCGATCAGCTCTCGCTCTCGCTCTGAGCCGCTGCGCTAACTTGGGCGCATGTCCTCGGATCGGCTGACCGCGCTCGACACCTCCTTCCTCCATCTGGAGGACGGCGAGGCTCACATGCACGTGGCCTCGGTGATGGTCTTCGAGGGCCCCCCTCCCCCCTACGACGAGCTGCTCGAGGCGATCGAGCGCCGCCTCCACCTCGTTCCGCGCTACCGCCAGCGCCTGGCCTTCGTGCCGCTCGGCCAGGGCCGTCCCAAGTGGGTCGACGATCCTCACCTCAACCTGCGCTACCACGTGCGCTCCACGGCGTTGCCGTCGCCGGGCGCCGAGGAGCAGCTCAAGGACCTGGCCGGCCGGGTGTTTGCGCAGCAGCTCGACCGCGATAAGCCGCTCTGGGAGGTCTGGATGGTCGAGGGCCTCGAGGGCGACCGCTTCGCGATGCTCTCCAAGACCCATCACGCCCTGGTCGACGGCATCTCGGGCGTGGACATCATCTCGGTCCTGTTCGACACCACCCCGGAGCCCGCCGCGCCCACCGACCCCGGTGACCGCTGGCTCCCGCGTCCCGTCCCCACCGGCGCTCAGCTGCTTGCCGAGTCCGTGCTCGAGCGGAGCACGATCCCGGCCGAGATCACCCGCTCGGTACGGGCGATCTTCCGCGGGCCGCGGCGCATCGCCGCCGCGTGCGCGCGACGCCGCGGTGGGCGTGGGCGCGATGGCCTGGGCCGGGCTCAACCCCGCCCCCGCAAGCCCCTACAACAGCTCGATCGGCCCGCACCGCCGCTTCACCTGGGTGCGCGCCGATCTGGGCGAGCTGAAGGCGATCAAGAACGAACTGGGCGGCACGGTCAACGACGTCGTGCTGGCGACCGTGGCGGGCGCGCTCGGAAAGCATCTGCGCCGGCGAGGCCAGAACACCGACGGCCTCGAGCTCAAGGCGATGATCCCGGTGAGCGTGCGCGCCGACATCGAGCGCGGCGCGCTAGGTAACAAGGTCGCGGCCATGATGGCTCCGCTGCCGGTGTGGTGCCAGGACCCGGTCGCGCGTCTCGACATCGTGCGCGAGGAGCTTCAGGGCCTCAAGTCGAGCGGCCAGGCCGTGGGCGCGCAGGTGCTCACCGACCTGACGGGCTTCGCCCCGGCGACCGTGATGGATCAGGCCTCGCGGCTGGTGGCCCGCCAGCGCATGTTCAATCTCGTGGTCACCAACGTGCCCGGCCCGCAGTTCCCGCTCTACCTGGCCGGACGGCGCATGATCGACCCGTTCCCGATGGTGCCGCTGGCCAAGAACCAGGGCCTGGGAATCGCCCTCCTGTCCTACGCCGGCAAGATCAACTTCGGGCTCGTGGGCGACTACGACCTGCTCTGGGACCTCGATGACTTCGCGGACGACGTGCGCGAGTCGCTCGATGAGCTCGCCGCTGCCGCCGGTGTCGAGCTCACGAGTGAGCGTCAGGCCGTGGAGGCGTGAGAGACCGGCTGGCGGACTGCGCCCGCGATCTGGGCATCGAGGTGCGCGTACAGCGTCTCGCGGCCTCCACGCGCACGGTCAAGGACGCTGCGGTGGCGGTGGGCTGCCAGGAGTCGGAGATCGCCAAATCGATCGTGTTCGTGGCCGACGGCGACCCCGTGGTGTGCGTGGCCTCGGGGCGCCATCGAATCGACACCGGCAAGCTGGCCGACGCCCTCGACGTCGCCGAGGTGCGCCAGGCCGCAGCCGAGGAGGTGCGCGCGGCCACGGGCTACGCGATCGGCGGCGTGCCGCCGTTCGGGCACGACCTCCCCATCCTGTTCGACGAGGAGCTGCTCGAGCACGAGCGCGTGTGGGCCGCGGCCGGCGACCCCAACAGCCTCTTTGAGGTGGATCCGCGCGAGTTGGCCGACTGCGTGGGAGCACGCGTGGTTGCGGTCGGCGAGTCGGCCACCTAGCCGCCTGTACAAGCCCCCGGCGCAAATCCTGTACGGCGGGCGAAAGACGCCGGGCCGGCCGGATTCGACGATCCGGACATGGAACCAACACTGAACGACGCGCTCAGCCGCATCGACACGGTCTGGGTGCTGGTGGCCGGGATCCTCGTGTTCTTCATGCAGGCGGGCTTCCTGCTGCTCGAGGTCGGCTTCTCGCGCATGAAGAACGCCGGCACGGTGGTGGCCAAGGTGATCGCCAACCTGTCCATCGCCGCCCTCTGCTACTGGGCGGTCGGCTTCGCACTGGCCTTTGGGGGCACGGGTTGGTTCGCCGGTACCGAAGGCTTCTTCCTCGATACCCAGGCCCAGGCCGCCTTCCCGGCCATGGAGTTCTCCGCTGCCGCGGTGCCGGCCAAGTTCTTCTTCCAGTTCGCCTTCTGCGCGGTCTCGCTGGCCATCGTGTGGGGCACGACGCTCGAGCGGATCAAGTTCGGGGCCTACCTGATCTACGCGGTCATCTTCAGCTCGCTCATCTACCCGATCATCAGCCACTGGATCTTCGGCGGCGGCTGGCTGCAGGCCAACTTCGGCATGCAGGACTTCGCCGGCTCCACGGTGATCCATCTGATCGGCGCCACCGGTGCACTGGCCGCGCTGCTCCTGCTCGGCCCGCGCCAGGGCAAGTTCGGGCGCGACGGTGAGCCCAACGTGATCCCGGGCCACTCGATGCCGCTCGTGGGCCTGGGTGTCCTCATCCTGTTCGTGGGCTGGTTCGGCTTCAACGCCGGTTCCACGCTCGGGGTGGCGGACGGGCGCTTCGCCGAGGTGGCGATCGTCACTGTGATCGGCGCGGCGGGCGGGGTGCTCGGGGCGATGGCCACCAGCTACCTGATAACCAAGACGTTCGACATCGGCATGACCGGCAACGGCGTGATCGCGGGCCTGGTCGGCATCACGGCGCCCTCGGGCTACGTGGAGTACTGGGCCGCGCTGCCGATCGGTCTGGTGGCCGGTGTGCTCGTTGTGGCCTGCATCATCGCGATCGACAAGGTGCTCGACGACCCGATCGGGGCACTCTCCGCCCACGGCGTGGCTGGGGTGTGGGGCACGTTGGCCTGCGGGCTGTTCACGGCCCCGCGGCTGGCGGAGTACAACGCGATCGGAGAGGGCGGCCTCTTCTACACCGGCTCCTTCGAGCAGCTCGGAGTGCAGGCGCTGGGCGTGGCGGCGGCCTTCACCTCGGTGTTCGTGGTCTCCTACCTCGTCTTCTACGCGATCAGGGCCACTTACGGCCTGCGCGTGAGCACCGAGCAGGAGCGCCGGGGCCTCGACATCGTCGAGCACGGCATGTGGGGCTATCCCGAGCAGTTCATGCCGGTGCCAGGGTCCGAGTACCACCCACCCAACACTCCGGGCGCGCGGGCAGGCGCGCTCGCATCCGCGATGTCCGCGCGTACGCAGGAGGGTTAGACATGAAGAAGATCGAGGCCATCATCCGGCCGGAGCGGCTGCAGGAGGTTCAGGACGCGCTCGACGCGCTGGGCGTGTCCGGCCTGACCGTCACCGATGTGGTCGGCTGCGGGCGCCAGAAGGGCTATACGGAGTCCTACCGCGGCACGCGGGCGAACATCTCGCTGCTGCCGAAGATCAAGGTGGAGTCGGTGGTGCCCGACGGCCTGGCCGAGGCGGCGATCGAGGCGATCGTCGGCGGCGCGCGCACGGGCGAGATCGGCGACGGGCGAGTGTTCGTCTACGAGATCGAACGGGCGATCCGGATTCGCACCGGCGAGGACGGCGAGGAGACGGTGCGCCACGAGGTGGCCGAGGGCTGGGGCCACTGAGGGCGCGGCTCAGCGCGGGGCCAGGTCGTTCGAGGCCCCATCCAGCAGCCGCTCGCGGGCCAGCGTCGGCCAGCGCAGCGCCTTGAGCCCGATCGCCAGTGCGGTTCCGAGGATCGGCCAGACCGGCCAGAAGTAGCCGCCGCCGGTGGCGATCCAGAGGCCCACCAGGAAGAGGTCGATGATCGCCAGCAGGCCGGCGTCGAGCCGCAGCGAGCGCCGGCGTCGCGCGGACCGGATGGCCGCCGTGCGTTCGCCGCCGGGCACGAGGTCCGACTCACGTACGGCGCGTCCGGCCCGCACCCGCCAGGCGTCGAGGCCGCCGATCAGCGCCAGGCCCAGCAGCGGCCAGACCGGCCACAGGTTGGCCGGCGCGCCCGTGAGCGCCCAGACCAGGATCACGGTCAGGCCGATGCCGGCCAGCACCGACAGGCGCACTCGCAATCCGCGGAGACGGCGCTCCTGAACGGCCTCCGCAGTGGCATCGGGCAGCACGACCGGTCTCGTCGCCGCCAGGGTGACCGACTCGCCCTCGGGCACGGCGAGCGGCATCGCCGCGCTCACCGTGGTGCCTGCCCCCCACCGGACTCACCACCGAGAGCGTTCCGTCGAGCGCCCCCACGCGGTCGCGCAGGCCCTGCAGCCCGGACCCGTCGAGCCCCGCGCCGCCGGCGCCGTCGTCGCTGACGGTCACCGTCAGCAGGCCGTCCTGCTCGCGCACGGCCACCGTTGCCGCGCCCGCCTCGGCGTGCTTGTCGACGTTGGCCAGGCATTCCGAGACCACGAAGTAGGCTGCGGCCTCCACCTGGTCCGGCAGGCGCCGCGGCGGCGCCGCGATCACCTCCACGGGCACCGAGGCGCGATTTGCCAGGTCGTCGAGAGCGGCGGAGAGGCCGCGGTTGGTGAGGATCGCTGGATGGATCCCGCGAGCGAGGTCGCGCAGCTCGGACAGGGCCTGACCGGCTTCCGCCCCCGCACTCTTGATCAGCGTGACGGCCTCGGGATCGCCACTCTGGGCCCGCGTCTCGGCCATGCGCAGTGTGAGGGCGAGCGCCACGAGCCGCTGCTGGGCACCGTCATGGAGATCCCGCTCGATGCGGCGCCGCTCGGCATCGGCCGCGGCGATGATGCGCGAGCGTGCGTCCTGGAGGTCGTGGACCTGTGCCGTGAGCTCGGGATCGGTGCTCGTACCCAGCATGAGCGCGGCCAGCAGGCCGTACAGGCGCCCGAGCGCACCGAGAGCCGGTATGCCCACCAGCGTGAGCAGCGCGCCGAGAGGGACCAGCGCGAGGGACTCGGCCAGCGTGTCCACCGTCATGATCCCGAGCTGGAGGCCGTCGGGCACGGCCCAGTAGAACGCGGGCGCGAACAGCGTCGCGAACGCGGCGCCCAAGACCACGCCGGCGATCGTGAAGGAGACGATCCCGAGGCCCAGCTGGAGCATCAGGAAGAGCAGGTCCTTCCAGGTGGCGGGATCGGCGAGGCGCGCCTGCAGCCTGCGCCACCAGTTCCCGGGCGGCGTCGGGCGGTACGGGCTGGCGATCTGCACCCCGGTGAGCGCGCCGATCAGGCGCCGCTCGAGCTGGGCCAGCCAGCGCCACGCGTAGACGGTCCCGATCAGGATCGGGATGCCGACCAGCGTGATCGCCGTTCCGAACCCGATCGACGTGGCGGTGACCAGGAAGCTGAACTCCACGAGGCCGAGCGGCAGCGCCAGCAGCAGGTAGGCGATCCGCCGGTAGGTGACCGGGTCGAGCAGGTCTCGGAGCAGGCGCTTGATGAGCAGAGGCTACGACGCGCCTGGCGCGGCGTCGATACGGACAACCGTACCCCGCCGCGCGCGCCCTGCGGCGTCCGTAGCCTGCGCGGTGTGCGACTGCGCTCGGGAATGGCCGGGACCGCTCTGCTGCTGCTGCTGCTGCTGTCGTGGGCGGCGACGCCCGCCGCGGCGGGCCAGGCCCGCGGGACCCTCGACTACACGCGCATCCTCGACGCGTCCCGCGGCGTCTACATCGAGGGCTCGATCTCCTACCTGCGCGTCCACGACCGGAGGGGCGTGCTCGTGCTCGAGCGGAGATCGGGTCCGGGGGCCCGCTTCCGGGTGCGCCGCGCGCTGGCGGCGGGCCGCTACCGGGTCACGAGCTTCGAGCGCCCCTGTGACGGCAATTGCGGCCTGCTCGACCCGCCGGCCGAGCGCTGCTCCAGGCGCGTCGAGATCCTGGCCGGAGGCCGTACCGGGGTCCGTTCGACCGTGCGTCCCGGCCGGGGTTGCCGCATGAGCGTGAAGGCCCGGCCGGCACTGTTTCCGCCCCCCGCGCGGATCGCGGCGGCGCGCCGCTTCCTGGCCGGCCGGGTGGGCATCGAGTCCTGGGCCCTGCTCGATTCGCACGGACGCCTGCACGGCTTCGCGCCTCGGCGGATCTACGTCTCGGCGAGCGTGATCAAGGCCATGCTGCTGGTGGCGTACCTACGCAGAATCGGCCGGCGCATGCCCAGCGCGGGCGAACGTGCGCTGCTCGGCCCGATGATCACGACCTCCGACAACGGCCGGGCGACCGCGGTCTTCAGCCGGGTGGGAGCCGCGGCCGTCGTGGACCTCGCCCGGCGGGCGCGAATGCGAAGCTTCGCGATCGGCGGCTACTGGTCGGGCGCGACCTTCAGCGCGGAGGACCAGGCTCGCTTCTTCAGGGTGGTCGACCGGCTCGTGCCGCCCCGGTCACGCGCGTACGCCCGCTCGCTGCTGTCGTCGATCGTCGGCTACCAGCGCTGGGGCTTCTCGCGCTACTCGCTGGCCTCCGGCTTCGGCACCTTCTTCAAGGGCGGCTGGCGCAACACGTCACGGGGAGCGCTGGTGCACGAGGCCGCGCTCTTCGAGCGGGGCCCGGTGCGAGTGTCGATGGCGGTCCTCACCGACGGCAACCCGTCCCACGGCTACGGGACCGCGACTCTCCGGGGAGTGGCGCAGCGGATCTTCGCTCGCAGCCGAACAGAGGCTGCGGGGGTGCCGGTTCCCGAAGCGGGCAGCCCCGCCCACCGCCGCGCCGGCCTGGTCGACGTGCATCGCTACGGGCCGGGAATCGGCCTCGAGCTGGCCTACCGGACCGCCGGCAACCTCACCGGTGCTCCCCTGCCGGGCTACTGCCGCGACTGGGCGCTGCTGCGTGACCCGGCCGCACGGGACCTCGGCCGGGTGCAACGTTTCCTGCGCCGCCGCGGCCTGGGCCTGCTCGTGCTCGACGCCTACCGGCCCGCACGGGCCTCCCGCGCGCTGGTGACCTGGGCGCAGCGCAGCGGCCGGGGCGACCTCGTGGGCACCTACATCGCACGCCGCAGCCGCCACAACACCGGCACGGCGGTGGACCTGACGCTGGCACACGCCTCCGACGGCCGCCGCCTGCCGATGGGCAGCGGCTTCGACGACCTGGGCCCACGCGCCCACACCCTCAATGCCTCGGGGCGCGCACTGCGCAACCGGCTCACGCTCAAGCGGGCCATGGAGCGCTTCGGCTACGCCGGCTACTGGCGCGAGTGGTGGCATTTCGAGCACCGCGGGCGCAGCGAGCGCTACCTCGATTTGCCGCTGGGCTGCTGAATCCCGCGGCCCGGCGATGCCATGGGCCTACCCCTGCACCGCCTGCTTGAGATCTCCCGCGTAGGTGCGGTAGTCGTAGATCGGCAGCACCTCGGTCTTCACAGAGCCTCCCATCTCCTGGACGATCGGCAGGCCGGCCAGGGCGCGGTCGACGGTCTCGGCATCGGGCATGTCCAGGATGCCCAGCACCACGCGCTGCCCCGACACCTTCCACAGGTGCGTGACCGCGCCCGCGTCCATGGCCCCGAGCGCAGCATCCGCCTCGCGGTCCCAGATCTCAATCAGCTCGACCTGGTAAGCCTTCCGGGGCCAGCGATGCAAGCAGCGCGTCGAGATCGTCCACCGCGAGGGCGATGTGACCGTAGCCCCCGCCCAGGTCGTAGGGCTGGTCGCGTCCCTCGTTGACCGTCAACTCGAGTGTGTCGCCATCGCCGGGCAAGCCCAGGTAGACGTTGTAGGCGCCGTCGAACTGAAGGCGCCCGCGGGGCTCGTATCCGAGCGCTTCGTAGAAGCGCAGCGACGCGTCGCTGTCGCGCACGCGCATGTTGGTATGAACGTAGTGCACTGACTCTCCTTGTCCGGGTGCCTCAGTCGCGATAATGGGTGCATGCCCCGCGAACAGGAACTCTTGCGGGTGGCGCTCGCCCAGATCAACCCCGTCGTAGGGGACATCGCGGGCAACGCCCGCAGGATCAGCGAATACACCGGCGCTGCACGCGACGAAGGGGCGGCGCTCGTCGTCTTTCCCGAGCTGACCCTGTCCGGCTATCCGCCGGAGGACCTCCTGCTGAAGACCGGCTTTCTGGACGCCGCGGAGTTGGCCCTCGGGGAGCTGGCGGCCCAGACTCAGGGCATCGTCGCGATCGTGGGCTTTCCGGAGCGCGCCGAGGATGTCTACAACTCCGCGGCCGTGCTCGCCGACGGCGAGGTCGTGGCCGTCTACCGCAAGATGTACCTGCCCAACTACGGCGTCTTCGACGAGCAGCGCTACTTCCAGGCCGGAGCCGAGGCCGCGCTGGTGGAGGTCAACGGGATACCGATCGGACTGTCGATATGCGAGGACATCTGGGAGCCGGGGCCGCCGGCCATGACCGAGGCGCTGGCCGGCGCCCAGGTGATCGTCAACCTGTCGGCCTCGCCGTACCGGGCCGGCTACGGGGCGCGCCGTGAGCGGATGCTCGTGCAACGAGCCGTCGACTATCTGGCCGCCGTGGTCTTCGTCAACACCGTGGGCGGCCAGGACGAGCTGGTCTTCGACGGGCATAGCCTCGCCATCGACCAGGACGGCACGGTGCTCACACGCGCCGCTCAGTTCGAGGAGGTGCTCTCCTTTGCCACGATAGACCCCCGTTCGGTGGCCGCGGCGCGCCTGCGCGACACCCGTCACCGTGTGAACGTCCGCCGCCAGCGGCGGGCCACCGCCGTGGCCGAGCCGCCGGTGTTCACGCTGGCGAGTGTCAGCGTTGACTCCGAGGGCGACACGGTGTCGGGTGAGGCCGCGCCCACCCTGGACCCCGAGGCCGAGGTGTACGCGGCGCTGCGCACGGGCCTGCGCGACTACGTGGACAAGAACGGCTTCGAGCGCGTGCTGCTGGCGCTCTCGGGCGGGATCGACTCGGCGCTCGTGGCGCTGGTGGCCGCCGATGCCCTGGGTCCCGAGCGGGTCACGTGCGTGTCGATGCCGTCGCCCTACTCCAGCGAGGGCACCCGCACCGACGCCCGAGCGATCGCGGAGCACCTGGGCGTGGACTTTCGCGAGATCGCGATCGAGGACGCGATGGGCGCCTACGCCGGAATGCTCGGCGACGCCTTCGCCGGCCGCGAGCCCGATATCACCGAGGAGAACATCCAGGCCCGCATCCGCGGCAACGTGATCATGGCCCTGTCCAACAAGTTCGGCTGGCTCGTGCTCACCACCGGCAACAAGTCCGAGATGTCGGTGGGCTACGCCACGCTCTACGGCGACATGGCGGGCGGCCTTGCGGTGCTGAAGGACGTGTACAAGGGCTGGGTCTACCGGCTGGTGCGCTGGCGCAACCGCATCGACGGCCGTGAGCTCGTGCCCGACACGGTGCTCGAGCGCCCGCCCTCGGCCGAGCTGCGCCACGAGCAGCGCGACGACGACTCGCTGCCTCCCTACGACGTCCTCGACCGGATTCTCGAGGGCTACATCGAGGAGGATCTCGACGCGATCGAGCTGGTGCGCCGTGGGTTGCCCGCCGAGGACGTCGAGCGGGTGATCAGGATGGTCGACCGCTCGGAGTACAAGCGCCGTCAGGCGCCACCGGGCATCAAGATCTCCACAAAGGCGTTCGGCCGCGACCGGCGCCTGCCGATCACGAACCGCTACGTGAGTCGCGTGGATCCGGGCGTACCGCAATCGTCATCCGCGTAACCGCGCAGAGCCGGCCCTCGTCGTCCTTGAAGGTCACGTCCCAGACCCAGGTCGTGCGGCCACGGTGGATCGGTACCCCCAGTGCGTGCACCGTGCCATTCGTGGCGGGACGCATGAAGGTGGTGTGGTTGGACTGACCGACGGCGACATTCCCGTCGCTCGCCACGGCGAGATAGGTCGTGGCCGAGACCATCGACTCGGCCAGGGCTGCGTAGGCGCCGCCGTGGACCAGCCCCAGCGGCTGCTTCACCCGGTCCTCCACCGCGAAGCGTCCCCGGCAGCGCTCGGGTGTGGCCTCGACGAGCTCGAAGCCCAGCACCTCATCCAGCGTGCCCGGAGCCGGATACGCGCGAATCGGAGATTCCATCGAGGCGGGCACACTACAGTTCCCCTGCTCATGGCCACGTTCGATCAGCTCAACGCCGAGCAGCGAGCGATCCTCGAGCTCGTCCTCCAGCAGGAGAGGACCTACGATGAGCTCGCCGACATGCTCGGCATGCCGGAGGAGCGAGTCCGCGACCTCGCTCGCGGCGCACTCGTGGAGCTGGCGCCGGTCAGCGTCCGTGGTGTCGAGGAGGACTGGCGCGGCCAGCTGTCCGACTACGTGCTGGGCCAGCAGTCCGGGCCCGAAGCCACCGCCACCAAGGGCCATCTGCGCCGCTCCGAGGCGGCCCGCAGCTGGACGCGTTCGCTGCTCGACTCGCTGGAGCAGCTCTACCGCAACGGCTCGATGCCGGTCGTGCCCGAGGGAGAGCGCGGACGCCGAAGGAGCTCGGCTCCGGCGCCGGCTGCCGAGGGTGCCGGCCTCGGCGCTCCGGCTGCGCCCGAGGTCAAGCGACGGCGCCTGCTCGCGGCCGCGGGGGCAACGCTCGCCGCCCTGCTGCTGATCGTGCTGGTCTGGCCGGTGGGGCTGCTCACCGGCGACGACGACGAGCCGGCGGCGCAGGACGGTGGATCGGCGCCGGCGCAGAACACGGGCGCGGGCCAGGGCGCCGGAGGCGCTCCGGCGGGAATCGCAATCGTCGTCGAGCAGAACGGCAAGCGCCAGCTGCTCGTGCAGGCGGCCAATCTCGAGCCGAGCGGCCGGCGCGAGGCCTACGAGGTCTGGCTTTACAACAGCCAGGGTCAGGCACGCTCGCTGGGCGGTCAGGTCACCGACGCTCAGGGCACCTATCAGGCGGTGGGCGACCTGCCCGCGGACTTCTCCGACTACCGCTTCATAGACGTGTCCCGCGAGCCGCTCGACCAGAACCGCGGTCACTCCGGCGACTCCGCTCTGCGGGGGCGCGTTCCCAAGCTGCGCAAGGTCAAGGCCGAGGGCAATCAGAGCACGGTGCTGGGCCAGACGGTGCTCAGGCAGGCCGGCTGAGGCGGGGTCAGGCCGGCGGCAGCAGCTTGCCGGGATTCATGATCCCGGCGGGATCGAGCCGCGCCTTGGCGGCGCGCAGCAGCTCGATCCCCAGCTCGCCCACCTCGGCACGCATCCAGGGTGCGTGATCGCGGCCGACGGCGTGGTGATGGGTGATCGTCCCGCGCCCGGCGGCGATCGACGCCGACGCTGCCGTCTTGGCCCGCTGCCACTGGCCGAGCGCGTCCTCCTCCTGCCGGGCCAGGAAGGTGAAGTAGAGCGAGGCCCCCGACGGATAGAGGTGCGACACATGGCACATGACCATCGCCTGCTCGCCCAGGGCGGCACGCAGGGCGATGGCCACCGCGCCGTAGAGGGCCGGCAGGTTGCTCCAGCCGGTGGCCGTCTCGAGCGTCTCCGCCATCACGCCGCGGTCGAGCAGCTCATCACGCAGGTAGGGGGCGGCGAAACGGGTATGCAGCCAGCGCTCGCCCGGGGTCCCGCCCAGCTGAACTCCTCCACCGGCCCGCAGCAGCGCGCTCGCGTGCCGGCGGCGGCGCTCCACGTCCTCCGGCTCGCCCTCAAACCCCGCGATGGCGATGCAACCGCCCTCGTGCCCCCGCAAGCGGAGGTAGCGGCGGCCGAGACGCTCGGATGCGGACCCGCTCGACGCCAGGGCCATCCCCAGCGCGGTCTCCTGCTCGTCTGACAGACGCGCCACGTCGGGAGAGGCGCCCCTCTGCTCCATCACCCGGAAGGCCTCGCAGCCCTCGGCGAAGCTGCGAAACGACCAGCCCTCGTAGCGGCGCTGCTGCGGCGCCGGTCGCAGGCGAAGCGTCGCGTCGCAGATCACGCCGAGCGTGCCCTCGGAGCCGACCAGGACCTCGCGCAGGTCGGGACCGGCCGCGCTGGCGGGCACCGCCAGCGTGCTGATCTCCCCGGCCGGGGCCATGCAGCGCACGCCCTCGACCAGCTCGTCGATGCGCCCGTAGCCAGTCGAGGCCTGGCCGGCCGAGCGAGTCGCCACCCAGCCGCCCACGGTCGAGAACTCGAACGACTGCGGGAAGTGCCCCAGCGTCAGCCCCTCGGCCGCCAGCCTGCGCTCGGCCTCGGGCCCGTAGAGGCCGGCCTCGAGCGTGGCGGTCAGCGACACCGGATCCACGTCGGCGATACCGTCGAGGCGGCGCAGGTCGAGCGTCACCGCACCGGCGAAACCGTCGGCCAACGGCTCCACGCCGCCCACCACGCTCGTGCCGCCGCCGAAGGGAACAACGGCCACGCGTGCCTCGGTGCAGGCCCGGAGCAGCGCGCCCACCTGCTCGGCGGAACCGGGGAACAGCACCAGGTCGGGTGCGTTGGCGATCGCGCCGGAGCGCAGTCGCACCAGGTCGGGATAGGAACGCCCGGCGGCGTGGGTCACGCGGCTCTCGAGGTCGTCGCGCGCGTGCTCGGCCCCGACGATCGCCACCAGACGGTCGCGCACGGCTGCCGGGAGGCGCGGACGCGGTAGGCGGACCTGCTCGAGCGCTACCGGTCGCCGGCGCTCGCCGGCCTGGACCCCGAGCGACGAGCGCAGCAGCTCCGTGGCCACCTCCGGCAGCACCACATCGTGGCCGTCCTCGCCCCACCCCCACCAGCGCATCAGGGCGTCGCTCTCGCTTCCATCAGCTCGTTCAGGCCGGCAAGAGCGCCCTCCACCTGCTTGGCGGCTGCGGCGCGCATCTGCAGCGGGCTGAAGCGGGCCCAGCCACGTGCCCGGTGCTCGAGCGCGATGCGCACGCGCGTGTCGCCCCCGGCAGAGGGCTCCAAGACGATCTCGGTGGTGGACGAGCTGAGCAGGCGCTCGAACGGCGACTCGTCTACCTCGTGGCGCCACAGCAGCCGCCGCGGGGGCTCGGCCTCGACCAGCGTGTAATCGGCCCTGACGGCCTTTCCCTTCGGGGACTGGAGCACCTTGGTCCAGGCCTCGGGAGAGGCGTCCTCGACGCGCGTGACGCTGGGCCACCAGGCCGGCAGCCGGTGTGGGTCCGAGACCACGCGCCAGACTTCCTCCGGCGTCGCCGGGAGGGTGCGCTCGCGCCGCACGATCACTCGGAGTCGTAGACGACGAGCGACTCGACGTCGTAGCCGGAAAGGCGCTCGCGTCCGTTCAGGAAGGCCAGCTCGATCACGAACGCGCATCCTGCCACGACCCCGCCCGCCTGCCCCACCAGCCCGCACAGCGCGCCGGCCGTGCCGCCGGTGGCCAGCAGGTCGTCGTGCACCAGCACGCGGGCTCCGTCGCGCACCGCGTCGGAGTGCATCTCGAGCGCATCCAGGCCGTACTCGAGCTCGTATTCGACCGTCGATACCGCCCGCGGCAGCTTGCCGGGCTTGCGCGCCAGGATGAAGCCCGCGTTGGCCGCCGCCGCGACGGCGGCACCCAGCACGAAGCCGCGAGCCTCGGCCGACACCACGTAGTCGACCGAACGCGAATGCGCGTAGTCGGCGAGGCGGTCGATGGTGAAGCGCAGCGCCTGCGCATCGAGGAACACCGGCGTGATGTCCTTGAACACGATTCCCGGCTTGGGGAAATCGGGAATGTCCTGGATGTATTCCTCTAGGCGCATCGACGCCCTCCTGGCTTCAGCGGGCGAGCTTGCGCAGGTCACGTACCAGCAGCAGGTGCTTGAGATGGGAGGCGATGGCGGCCAGGTTCTCCAGCGCCTCGACCGCCTCCTTGCGCCGCTCGGGATTGCGCGAGCGCAGGGCGGGAGCCAGGATCTGCTCGAGCAGCGCCGCCTCGCGATCCGCCGAGGTGCGAAAGACACGCAGGTTGCGGCCGCCCACCCCGAAGCGCTTGAGCTCGGTCACGGCGCGCACGATCTCGCGCTCCGTGTCGTCGTACATGGTCTCGCCATCGTGACGCTCCCCCTTGATGACGCCGAAGTCCTCCAGCTCCTTCACCAGCGCGCGGTCGGCTCCGGTCTCGTCGAGGACCTCCTCGAGCCGGTAGAGCGAGCCCGGACCGCGCAGAGCGAAGGTGGAGCGGCGCGGGTTGCGGGGATCCTGGCTGGGCGCGGGGCCCGCCACCTCGGTGTCCCCCCTCCCCGCCGCCAGCTCCTGGCGGATCACCCGAAGCGGCAGGAACTCGTCGCGCTGGAGGCGCAGGATCGTGCGCAGCCGGTCCACGTCGGCCTGGAGGTAGAGGCGATAGCCGCCGGGGGTCCGCCGCGGCGCGAGCAGCTTCTGGTCCTCCAGGTAGCGGATCTTCGAGATCGAGATGTCGGGAAACTCGCGCTCGAGCTGCTTCGACACCGCACCGATCGTCAGCGCCTTCTCCTTGCGGGGAGGCGCTTGGCCTGTGACGTCGGCGCTCACCGCTCGTCCAGATAGGTGAGCTTGTACTTGCCGACCTGCAGCTCGTCGCCATTGTCGAGGCGGTGCGACTCGATCCGGCGCCGGTTCACGTAGGTGCCGTTGAGCGAGCCGAGATCGTCGATGTACAGCCCGTCACGGCGGCGAACCAGCAGGGCATGGTTGCGTGAGACCGTCACGTCGTCGAGAAAAACCTCCGCCTCCGGGCTGCGCCCGATCGTCATGCGCTCGCCGCCGAGGTTGAAAGCCTCGCCGGAGCGGCCGCCGCCGGACCTGATCACCAGGGTGGCGCCCTCGTGGGTCACCTCGTCGAGGTCCACGGCGCGCAGCTCGCCACTCTCGTCGAGCTGGTAGACCTCGGTCGTGTCGCCCGGCTTGGAGTCCGTGGCTTCGGCCAGGAAGGCGCCGCACTTTTGGCAGTAGTTCGCGCCCTCGGCATTCACGAACCCGCACTCAGGACAGTGCACGGCCCGCGGCTCCTACTCGCTGTCGCGGTCGGCCGCGATGCCCTTGCCGGCGAGGATGTCGGTGAGCTGCTGGACGTCGGCTCCGCTGATGATCGACTTGCCCTCCTCATGCTCCTTGCGCAGCCGGTTCACGAGCTCGGCACGCAGGATGTCGATCTTGCCGTGCAGGATGCGCCGGCGGTACGACACCTCCTGCTCCTCCTCGGTCA
This sequence comes from uncultured Thermoleophilaceae bacterium, assembly GCA_963813495.1. Taxonomy (GTDB): domain Bacteria; phylum Actinomycetota; class Thermoleophilia; order Solirubrobacterales; family Thermoleophilaceae; genus JACVRW01. Next base: position 224,924 of record CAWEZC010000007.1, on the reverse strand, counting down.
GCTGATGAATGAGGTCCTTCAGCTCCGGGTCGGAGAGAGCACCGAGATCGGGAAACGTGTCCAACGGACTCCTTTCGAGAGGGGTTGAGCGACCTTAGCACTTCCTCAAGTAGAGGTTGAGCCTTGTCGGATCGCGCGCAGCCCATCTTGCAGGTACAGCGCGGTGGCTGCAAGCGTCATGCCCAGGCCGAGGTAGAGCAGGGCGTCCACCACCCAGCTGTCCCAGATCAGGCAGAGCGCGAGCGCGGCCATGGTGGGCCAGACGGCCCAGCGGCCCAGCATGTTGACGTTCAGGTCGATCCCGCGGCGCAGGGCGATCTGGGTGAGCAGCAGCATGAAGGCCTCGCGCCCGGCCAGCACGAGCAAAGCCCAGCGCGGAAGCAGGCTGAACTCCCAGGCGACGATGGCTCCGGCCAGCACGAGCAGCCGGTCGGTGAGCGGGTCGAGCAGCGCGCCCAGGCGACTGTATTGGCCCGTGACGCGCGCGGCGATGCCGTCGAGGTAGTCGGTCCAGGCGATGACGGCGAACAGCACGAAGGCGAGCGCACTGCGCCCGTCGTCCGATTCGAGCGCCACGAACAGGAAGACCGGGATCAGCGCGATGCGCGCGAAGCCGATCGCGTTGGGGATCGTCAGCGGGTGCAGCGGCTCGCCCCGGCGTGTCTCGGGCGGGGGACCGCCGGAGCGGTCGAGGCCCGAGAGCCGCCTGAACGTCAGCGGGCGGCGCGGCTCTACGGGAGGCTGTGCCACAGGTCCGCCGCCGCCTCGGCGGCGCCCTCGAGCGACAGTGTGCGCTTCTCCTGTCCGCGCCGCACCTGCACGTCGACCTCCCCGGCCTCGACGCTCTTCCGGCCGATCGTAAGCCGCAGCGGGCAGCCCAGCAGCTCGGCCTCGGCGAACTTCTCGCCGGCGCTGCCCGTGCGGTCGTCGTAGAGCACTTCCAGGCCCAGATCGCGGAGCTCCTCGTAGAGCCGGTCAGCCGCCAGGCGGGCCTCCTCGCCCTCCTTGCCGAGCGTGATCAGCTCGACGTCGAAGGGCGCGATGGCGCGCGGCCAGGAGATGCCGGCGTCGTCGGCGAACTGCTCGATCCCCGCGGCCACGATGCGCGCCGGCCCGATCCCGTAGGAGCCCATCCAGATCAGCTGCTCGCGTCCCTCCTCGTCCAGGTAGCGGGCGCCCAGCGGCTCGGAGAAGCGCGTACCCAGCTTGAAGATGTTGCCGACCTCGATCGCCGGCTCGAGCCGGATCGGGGCGCCGTTGGGATCGCTGTCGCCGGGCTCCACGCGCCGCACATCCACCCATTCCGGCGCGAAGTCGCGCCCGGGTTCCACGCCCGTCAGGTGGACGTCGCGCTCGTTACCCCCCGCCACGAGGCCGTGCAGGCCGCGCAGGGCCTCGTCGGCCAGTACCTCCGTGCGCGCTCCCACCGGTCCGATGAAGCCCGCCTCGGCGCCGAACTGCTCGCGTACCTCCTCGGCCTCGGCGGGCCGAAAGCCCGCTCCCAGCGTGTTCTGCAGCTTGATCTCGTTGAGCCGATGATCACCGCGCAGCACCACCAGCAGCGGCCCCCGCCCCTCGACGACCACCGGGAAGGCCTTGATGAGAGCCCCCTCGGGCACGCCCAGCACGGTGGCCACGGCCTCGATGGTGGTGGACCCCGGGGTTTCCACGCGCCGGGGCGCGTCGGAGGGCTCGGGCAGCCCCTCCACGGGCTGCGGCGTGGCGCTGGCGATCTCCACGTTGGCCGCGTAGCCGGCGTCGCTGAGGGCCACTTCGTTCTCACCGGCGGCGCACGGGGCCATGTACTCGTGGGCCCCGTAGCCGCCCATCATGCCCACGTCCGACTCGACTCGATACCACTCGAGACCGAGCCTGTCGAAGATGTGGTTGTAGGCGCCGACGTGCAGCTGGTAGGAGGCGTCGAGCGCCTCGGCGTCGCGATCGAAGGTATAGGCGTCCTTCATGATGAACTCGCGCGTGCGCAGCACCCCAGCGCGCGGGCGCGGCTCGTCGCGAGCCTTCGTCTGGAAGTGGTAGAGCCGCTTGGGCAGCTCACGGTAGGAGCGCACCTCGCGGGCGACGTGGAAGGTGAGGTTCTCCTCGTGCGTCATGGCCAGCACGAGCTCGGCGCCGCGCCGGTCGTTCAGCTTGAAGACCTCGTCGATGTCGTAGCGCCCGGAGCGCTTCCACAGCTCGGCGGGCTGCAGGACGGGCATCAGCATCTCGAGCGAGCCGATCGCGTCGAGCTCCTCGCGGATGACCTGCTCGACCCTGCGGTGGGCCCGCCAGCCTGCGGGCAGCCACGTCCACAGGCCCGATCCGACTTGGCGGGCCAGACCGGCGCGTACGACCAAGCGATGCGAGACTGCCTCGGCGTCAGCGGGCGCGTCCTTGACGGTCGGCAGGAAATAGCGAGAAAAACGGGTCACGGGGCGCGAGTCTAAAGGTGAGAATGGGCTCGGCGGGGCTCAGGTGCTGAGGTGGTCTTGCCGATGAAACCCTGTACTGCCAGCCCCATCCATCACCCGGACCCCGATGCAAGTGCCCCACAGGCTCGGCGTCGGCCTGCGCGCGTTCTGGGCGCTCGCAGGCCTGCTCCTACTCGCGTTCGTCGCGCACGCCACCCTGGGCCTGGGCGGATCCGGGCTCGACTCGTTCTTCGAGGATTGGGTCTACAACGGCGTGACGCTCGGTGCGGCGCTGGCCTGCCTGCTGCGCGCCCACGTGATCCGCCAAGAACGGCTCCCCTGGCTGCTGATGGGCCTGGGCCTGCTCGCATGGACCGGCGGCGACCTGTACTGGACGCTGATTCTGGCGGACGATCCCAGTCCCCCGTACCCGTCGGCCGGCGACGCCCTCTACCTGGCCTTCTACCCCGCCAGCTACGCGACGCTGGTCTTGCTGGCGCGCTCGCGCATGATCGCCTTCCGCACGAGCCTGTGGCTCGACGGAGCCATCGCGGCGCTGGCCGTCGGGGCGTTTGCGGCCGCGCTGGCCTTTCCGCCCATCATCGACGCCACCAGCGGCAGCACCGCGGAGGTGGCGGTAAACCTCGCCTATCCCGTCGGCGACCTCGTCCTGCTGGGCCTGGTCGTTGCGCTGTTCGGGCTCTCGGGCTGGCGGCCCGGACCCATGCTGCTGCTGCTGGGCACAGGCCTGGCGCTGAACGCGGTCAGCGACGTGATCTACCTGGTTCAGACCGCCAACGGCACCTATCAGCCGGGCACGTTGCTGGACGTGGCCTGGCCCGCGGCAGCGGTGCTGGTGGCGCTGGCCGCCTGGCAAGCGCCGCACAGCGCCGTCCGCACCTCCCTGAGCGACTGGCGCGTGGTGGCGATCCCCTTTGCCTGCGGGCTGGCCGCGAACGGGCTGCTGGTGGCCGATCACTTCTCGCGCATCAACCTCGTGGCGCTGCTGCTCACCGCGGCCTGTCTGGTGCTGGTGGTCGTCTGCATGGCACTCGTGTTCAGGGAGAACCAGCGCATACTCCATCGCACCGCGGCCGAGGCGCGCACGGACGCCCTCACCGGCCTGCGCAACCGGCGTAGCCTGATGAGCGACCTCGAGCTCGAGCTGGCGCTCGCCTCCGAGGCCGAGCCACGTGCCCTGCTCCTCTTCGACCTCGACGGGTTCAAGGAGTACAACGACGCCTTCGGCCATCTGGCCGGAGACGGGCTGCTGACGCGCCTGGGCGCACAGCTGGCCGACGCCGTGCACGGCCACGGGCTGGCCTACCGGCTGGGCGGGGATGAGTTCTGCGCCCTCGTGCGGCCGGGGGTGGCGGGCGTCAAGCCGTTGATGGCCGCCTGCGTCGAGGCCCTGGCCGAGCACGGCGAGGGCTTCGACGTGAGCACGTCGCACGGCTCGGTCCTGCTGCCGGAGGAGGCCGATACGCCCAACCAGGCGCTCCAGCTGGCCGACCGGCGTATGTACGCCCGCAAGGGTGGCCGGCGCATGTCGGCCGGGCGCCAGTCGCGCGACGTGCTGCTGCGCACCCTGTCCGAGCGCAGGCCGGACCTGCACGCCCGCCAGCGCGGGGTGGTCGAGCTGGCGCTCGCGCTGGGGCGGGAGCTCGGGATGGAGCCCGAGCAGCTCGACGAGGTGGCCCGTGCCGCCGAGCTTCACGACCTGGGCAAGATCGCCGTGCCCGACGCCATCCTGGACAAGCCCGCGCCGCTGGGCGAGGCCGAGTGGGCCTTCATGCGCCGGCACACGATCGTGGGCGAGCGCATCCTGCTTGCGGCGCCCGCGCTGCGCCCCGTGGCGCGGCTGGTTCGCTCGAGCCACGAGCACTGGGACGGTTCGGGCTATCCGGACGGGCTGGCGGGCGAGGAGATCCCGCTCGGCGCACGCGTGGTGGCGGTCTGCGACGCCTTCGACGCGATGATCTCCGACCGCCCCTATCGCGCCGCGATGTCCGACGCCGAGGCGCTCGACGAACTGCGCGCCTGTGCGGGCGCGCAGTTCGACCCGGCCGTGGTCAAGGCCTTTGCCGTGGTGCTGGCGCGGGCTACCGCCCAGGCCTGAGGCTCCGCGCGCTCAGGCGCGGGTGAAGCGGCGCCCGGCGGTTGGCGAGTCTTGCTCGTCCAGGGTGATGCGCTTGGCCTTGGGCGCGCCCGCCATCGGCAGTGACTGACCGTTGCCGAGGGTGTCCTCGGCGGCCGCCGCCGCCTCCATGGCGGCGATCCGCTCCGGCGTGAGCTCGCCGGCGTTCTCCTCCTCGATCTTGCCGAGCCAGGCCGCGCCCTCAGCCGCCTTCTGCTCGTCCACCAGAACCTCTCCGCGGTCGATCGACTTGTCGATCTCGAGGAACAGCTCGTCGACGAGGTCGTCCTGGGGCACCTTCCGCAGCGGCTTGCCGTGGGCGAAGATCAGGCCCTCGTTCTTGGCGCCGGTAATGCCGAAGTCGGCGTGGGAGGCCTCGCCGATCCCGTTGACCGCGCAGCCCAGCACCGCCACTTCGATCGGGTCGTCGTAGCCGCGCAGGCGCTCCTCGATCTCAGCCACCACCGTGTCCATGTCGAACTGGAGGCGCCCGCAGGTCGGACAGGCAATCAACACCGGGCCGCGCTCGCGCAGCTTCAGCGCCTTGAGGATCTCCCAGGCCACCTTGACCTCTTCCTCGGCGTGGAAGGTGGAGAGCGAGATGCGGATGGTGTCGCCGATGCCGTCGGCCAGCAGCGTTCCCAGCCCCACTGCGGACTTGAGCGAGCCCGACCACTTGGTGCCCGCCTCGGTGATGCCCAGGTGCAGGGGATTGTCGATCTTCAGGGAGAGCAGGCGGTTGGAGGCGATCGTGTTGGGGACGTTGGTCGACTTGATCGACACCTTGAAGTCGTGGAAGTCGAGCCGGTCCATCAGCTCCACGTGCTCGATGGCGGCGGCCACCAGGGCCTCCACCGGGTTCTCGCGCTCGAGCTCGTGCAGGTGCTTGGGCAGCGAGCCGGAGTTCACCCCGATGCGCAAGGGCACCTTGGCCGCGCGAGCCTTCTCCACCACCTCGCCGGTCTTCTCGAAACCGCCGATGTTGCCGGGGTTGATGCGGATGCAGTGGGCGCCGGCGTCGATGGCCTTGAGGGCCAGCGTGTGGTTGAAGTGGATGTCGGCGATCACGGGAATGGGCGACTCGGTCACGATCCGCGCGAGGGCACGCACGTCGTCGTCACGCGGCACCGCGCAGCGCACCAAATCCCCGCCGGCCTCGGCAATCGCATGGATCTGCTTCATGGTCGCGTCGAAGTCGGCGGTCTCGGTCTTGGTCATCGACTGGACCGCGACGGGCGCCCCGCCGCCGATCTTCACGCCGCCGACGTCTATCTGGCGCTTGGAGGCCACGGCAGGAAGGTTAGTGATGGCACCCCCGGGGCGCGAAGGTTCGAGAGCCTCACCTGGGTGTGCTCGAGAGATCATGCCCTTGGTGCCGGGGTACGGCTCATCGGCCCGACGCGGGAATATATGACGGCGCCACGAGATCCTTCTCTCCGACGGAGGCAATGTGACCCCCTCGAACATCGAACGACTGGCAGCGGCCTTCGCCGGCTGGGGCAAGGACTACCCGGCCAACATGAGGGATGTCCTGCATCCCGACTGCGAGCTGATCGTGCCGGACTCGATCCCCTACGGGGGCACCTTCAGCGGCGCCGACGCCGCTATCAACTGGTTCACGCGGGAGCTGTGGCGCTGGTTCGACGAGTTCAGCTCCACACCGGAGGGCTTCGTCGATGGCGGGGATCGGATTGTCGTACCGGTGCACGTGGTGGCACGGGCGAAGAACGGCAGGACGATGGACGTCCACAACGTCTGGATCTACGAGTTCAGCGACGGACAGCTGGTCCGAGGGCGCGTCTACGCCGACACCGCGGTCTTACGGGACACGGTCGAGGGCATGACGCCCGCCTGATTCACGGACGGCGCCGGCCTATGCGTACAGGTCCTCGATCTCCTGCACGTACTTCTGCTGGATGGGCTTGCGCTTGAGCTTCATGGTCGGCGTGAGCTCCTCCCCGCCCGGCTGCCAATCCTCGTCGAGCAGCTTGAACTTCTTGATCTGCTCGACCCGGGCGAGCTGCTCGTTTGCAGCGTTCACGCCGCGCTGCACCTCCGCCTCCGCGGCGTCTCGCCCGTTCTGCTCGATGAAGCCGGGCGCCACGTCGGGATCGAGCGTGATCAGCGCCACGTTGTAGGGCCGCATGTCTCCGATCGCGATCGCCTGCCCGATCAGCGGGCTCGAGGCCTTGACCTTGGCCTCGATGTTGGCCGGCGACATGTTCTTGCCCGCGGCATTGATGATCAGCTCCTTCTTGCGGTCGACGATCTTGAGGTAGCCGTCCTCGTCGAACTCGCCGACGTCACCGGTGTGCAGCCATCCGTCCGGGTCGATCGCCTCCATGGTCTTGTCGGGCTGGTTGCGGTAGCCCGACATGACGATCGCCCCCCGGATCAGGACCTCGCCGTCGTCGGCCAGCGTGATCTCGGCACCGGGCGAGACCGGGCCGACGGTGCCGATCTTGATCCTGCCCGGCGGGTTGCAGGTTCCGTAGCCGCAGGTCTCCGACATCCCCCACAGCTCGGCCACGGGGATGCCGATCGCGTGGAAGAACTCGATCACCTCGCGGGGGGTGGGCGCCGCGCCGACGTTGACCGACTCGATCTCGTCCAGCCCCAGCCGCGTGCGGATCTTCGACAGCACCAGCTCGTCGGCCTTGGCGTGCTCGCCGGCGAGCTCCTCGGGAATCTCCTCGCCGGCCTGCTCGAGACGAACCTTCTTGAGCCCGACCTCGAGGGCCCACTGAGTGGCCTGCCGCTTGGCGTCGTCGGGCTCGGCCGCGATGCCCGCCTCCATGGCCGCCTTGAGCTTCTCCCAGATGCGCGGCACCGCGAAGAACCAGGTGGGACGGACCTCTGGGAGGTAGGCCACCACCTGGCGCGGGTCCGGGCAGGAGGTGGTGGTGAAGCCGAGCATCATCGGCAGGTAGTGGCTGCAGGCGCGCTCGGCGATGTGCGCCATCGGCAGCCAGGAGACCACCCGGCCGTCGGCCGGAAAGGCGATCACCTGGTCGAAGCCGTTGACCGCCGCGATCAGGTTGGCGTGCGTGAGCTGGACGCCCTTGGGAGGCCCGGTGGTGCCCGAGGTATAGATCAGCGTGAGCGTGTCCTCGGGCTCCACCGCCCGCCAGGCGGCCTCGAAGTCGAACTCCGGGTCGCCCTCGGCCTCCACGTCGGCCACGGTGAGCGCCTCGTCGGTGTTGTCGGCGTCGACCACCACCACGTGGTCCAGGCCCTCCACGGCCTCGATGCGCTCGAGGAAGGCTTTCTCGGTCACGAGGATGCGCGCCCCGGCGTCCGCCACCTGATAGCCGATCTGGTCGGGCGCGTAGGTGTTGTAGATCGAGAACGGGGTCGCGCCCAGGTGCAGTGCGGCTGAGTCGAACCAGTGGAACTCGGGGCGATTGGTGAGCATGATCCCCAGCGCGCCGCCGCGCTCGAGCCCGAGAGCGGCCAGCCCGGCGGCCAGGGCGGACACCTTGCCGGCGTACTCGGCCCAGGTCATGGAGACCTCGTCTTCTTTCAGCCGCAGTGCGACGCGCTCCGGATGGGCCCGCGCGGTGAGTTGGAAGGCCTCCGCAAGGGTGGAGGCATCGAGGCCCGCGGGCCTCTCGGTACGGCGGTCGGTGGTGACGCTCATGTGCGGAAACTAACGCACTTGGAAGCCCTCGCCAGACAAGCGACCCAGGTCATTCGAGAAGCCGACAAGGAAGACCAGGATCACGAGCATGAAGCCCACCACGCCCGCTCGCTCCATCACCGCGAGCGGCACCGGTCGCCCGCGCACCTTCTCCACGATGGCCCAGAAGATGTGGCCCCCGTCGAGGGGCAGGAAGGGGAACAGGTTCACGATGGCCAGGGAGAGCGAGATGATCGCCAGGATCCCGATCACGTCGGAGAGCTGATTCAGGATCGTCTGGCGCGTGGTCTCATAGGAACCCACCACGCCCTGGATCTCCTTGCGGTCCTCGGAGTCGATCAGGCGCGCCGGCAGCTCCAGAGTGGCCCTGGTGATGAACCAGAACTGGTCCACGGTCAGATCGGCCGCAGCCGGGAAACTGAGGTCCTCACGCGGCCCCTCGCCGTAGGCGAAGCCCAGCCGCATGCGCTCGTTGGCCGGGTCGTAGATCGGGGTGAGCTCGAACGTGCGCCGCTCGCCATCACGGACCACGGTGATCGTGGCCGGGTTGGCGGCCTTGCAGCCCTCGCGCGGCTCGCCCTCGCACTTGTGCGAGTTGATCTGGTTCGAGATCTGCGCCGGGCCGCCGCGCTTGCCGTCCACGGACACGACGCGGTCTCCGCTCTGGAGCACACCGGCGGCGGGAAAGCTCTGCTCGATCTGGCCGACCTTGGTGGTCGGCTCCTCGCGCCCGACGAAGTAGAAGAAGGCGAACAGGAGGATGAAGGCGAGGATCAGGTTCATCACCGGGCCCGCGGCGATCACGACGATCCGCTTCCAGACCGGCTGCGCGTGGTAGGCGCGCGTGCGGACCTCCTCCGGCAGGTCCTCCGCTGGGTTCATGCCGCTGATCTTCACGTAGCCGCCCGCGGGGATGGCGCCGATCGCGTACTCGGTCTCGCCGCGCTTGACGCTGAACAGCGTGGGCGGGAAGAAGAGCGAGAACTTCTCCACCCGCATGCCCACCGACTTGGCGGCCCAGAAGTGGCCCAGCTCGTGCAGGATCACGAGCACCGCGAAGCCGGCGAACGCCAGCAGGAAGCTGAGGGCGGTCACGCGGCCACCCCTCGCGCCACCTCGCGAGCCGCTGCGTCGGCCTCGTAGAGGTCGCTGAAGTGGCGCACGGGGCGCCCGGGCAGCTCGGAGAGGGTGGACTCGATCACTCGGGTGATGCCGGGGAAGGAGAGCTCGCCGCGCAGGAAGGCGTGCACCGCGACCTCGTTGGCGGCGTTGAGCACGCACGGGGCGGTGCCGCCCGCCTCGGCCGCCTCACGCGCCAGGCGCAGGCAGCCGAAGGTGTCGAGGTCGGGGGCCTCGAAGGTCAGCGCGCCCAGCTCCACGAGATCGAGCCGGCGCACGGGGACGTCGGCGCGGTCGGGGAGGTGCAGGGCGTAGGAGATCGGCACCCGCATGTCCGGATAGCCAAGGTGCGCCAGCGAGGCGCCGTCGTTCAGCTGGATCAGGGCATGGATGATCGATTGCGGGTGCACCACCACGTCGATCTGGTCGTAGGGGGTGCCGAACAGGTGGTGGGCCTCGATCAGCTCGAGCCCCTTGTTCATCAGGGTGGCCGAGTCGATCGTGATCTTGCCCCCCATCTCCCAGGTGGGGTGCGCGAGTGCCTGGTCCGGAGTCACGCCATCGAGTTCCGTGCGCCCGCGGAAGGGCCCGCCGCTCGCCGTCAGCACGAGCCGGTCGACCGTGCCCGGCCGCTCACCCAGCAGCAGCTGGTGCAGGGCGGCGTGCTCGGAGTCGACGGGGATCAGCGCCGCGCCGGTGGCCTCGGCCAGAGCGGTCACGAGCTCGCCGCCCACCACCAGGCTCTCCTTGTTGGCCAGCGCGAGGTCGATGCCCTCCCCCAGCGTGGCTACCGTGGGTCCGAGGCCGGCGGAGCCCACCAGGGCATTCAGGACGAGATCGCAGTCGGTGTCGGTGATCAGCTCCACGAGCCCCTCGGCGCCGGCCAGGATCCCTCCGTCCGAATGCTCGGCCGCCCGCGCCGCGGCGTCGGCGTCGGCGAGCGCCAGCCGCTCGACGCCGTGATGGGCTGCCTGCTTCAGCACCTGCTCCCAGCTCGAGGCCGCGGCGAGGCCCACCACCTCGAGCTCGGCGCTGCGCTCGATCACGTCGAGCGCCTGCGTGCCGATCGAGCCGGTGGAACCGACTATGAGGACCCTGCGCACCCGAATCAGTCTAGGGAGGCGCAGTCAGCCGCCGTAGCCCAGGCCGATCGCCGCGTAGTACGCCACGGGGACCGAGAAGAAGACCGCGTCGAGGCGGTCGAGCACGCCGCCGTGGGGGCCGAACAGGCGCCCGGTGTCCTTGACCTCGAGGTCGCGCTTGATGAGCGACTCGAACAGGTCGCCCACCGGGGCGGCCAGCGCGACCATCGCGCCGATCAGAAGCTGCGTGGGGACCGCTGAGCCAGTCCTGGTAGAGCCCCGCGAACCAGAACGCGGCGGTAGCGCCCACCACCCCGATCGCCAGGCCCTCGAGCGTCTTGTTGGGGGAGATCAGCGGCGCGAGCGGCGTGCGCCCGTAGAAGCGTCCGCCGAAGTAGGCGAAGGTGTCTCCCAGGAAGGTGGCGATCAGGACGTCGATCAACAGGCCGGTGCCGATCACGATCTCCTCGCCCCCGCTGCCGGGCTCGACCAGCTCACGCAGCCAGACCGCGTGCACCATCGCCAGGCCGATCCAGAGGACGCCGAACAGAGTGGCTGCAATCGCCCAGGAGACGTTTTCGCGCCGTGGCCGCGCCAGCGCCAGGAAGAAGGTGACCGGGAAGGCGGCAACCAGGACCATCAGGACGTGGCGGGGCTCGCCGTAGAGCGCCGCGATCAGCAGGGCGGCCAGGGTCAGGAAGCCGGCAAGCGCCGCCGGCTGTACCCGGCCCATGAGGGTGTAGAGCTCGTGCAGCGCCACCACGCCGAGCACGAACAGGCCGAGCGCGAAGATCTCACCGCCGGACAGGACGATGAACAGGGCGAAGAGGATCGCCGGGATCGCAAACAGAACGCGCGGCCCCAGGTCTCCTCCCCCGCGCCGCGGGCGTTCGACGTCTTCGCGGTTCAGGTGCTCCGCCCCCGCCGCCTCCCGGGGATCGCGCCGTCTGGTGGCCACCGCTAGCGTCCCCCGAAGCGGCGCCGGCGGGCCGCGTAGTCCTCGAGCGCCGCCTCGAAGGCCTCCCGGGAGAAGTCGGGCCACAGCTCGTCGCGGAAGACGAACTCCGAGTAGGCGCACTGCCAGAGCAGGTAGTTGGAGATGCGCTGCTCGCCGCTCGTTCTGATCAGGAGGTCGGGATCGTGCATATCGGGTGCGTAGAGGTGCCGGCGGAACTCCTGCTCGGTCTCACCAGAGAAGGTTCGCGCCGCGTCCACGATCTCCGCCCGACCGCCGTAGTTGAAGGCCACGAACAGCGTGATGCGCTCGTTGCCGGCGGTCCTGTCCTCCGCCCACTCCATCCGGCGCAGCAGCTCGGCATCGAGCCCGTTGCGGCGGCCGATGAAGCGCATGCGCACGCCCTCGTCGTCGAGCTCCGGCGTCTCGCGGTCGATGCGCTGCGCGAACATCGCCATCAGGCCGTCCACCTCGGCCCGGGAGCGCGACCAGTTCTCGGTCGAGAACGAGTAGACGGTCAGCTCGGCGACCCCGAACTCGGCCGCGTCGCGCAGCCGCGCCTTGACCACGTCGGCCCCGGCCTCGTGGCCCGCCAGCACCGGCAACCCGCGAGCCTCGGCCCAGCGCCCGTTGCCGTCGGTGATGATGGCCACGTAGCGCGCCCGGGCGTGGCTTTGGCTCACACCTCGAGGATCTCTTGCTCTTTGCCGGCCAGGGCGGTGTCGATCTCGGCCACGTGGGAATCGGTCAGCTTCTGCAGGGCGTCCTCGGCGCGGTGCTCGTCGTCGGACCCCACCTCACCCTCGTTCTTGAGTTCGCGCAGGTCGTGCATCGTGTCGCGCCGCACGTTGCGGATCGAGACGCGCCCCTGCTCGGCGATGCCGTGCACCACCTTGACGAGCTCGCGGCGGCGCTCCTCGGTCAGCTCCGGAATCGAGAGCCGGATGACCTGCCCGTCGTTGGAGGGCGTCAGGCCGACATCGGACTCGAGGATGGCCTTCTCGATCAGCTTGATCGAGTTCTTGTCGTAGGGCGTGATCGTGAGCAGCCGCGCCTCGCTGGCCGAGACCTGTGAGAGCTGGCGCAGGGGTGTCTTGGCCCCGTAATAGTCGACCTCGATGCGATCCAGCAGGTGGGGTGAGGCACGGCCGGTGCGCACGGTGGCGAACTCGCTGCGCGTCGCGTCGACGGACTTGTTCATCCGCTCCTGCGCGTCGTCGAGGAAATCTGCAATCAGCTCGTTCATCGCGAGAAACGCGTCACTGCATCGTCATTCATCGACTGTCCTCACCACGGTCCCCACTCGCTCGCCGGACACTATCCGGTCGATGTTGCCCTCGTCGTCCATGTTGAACACGTGAATCGGGAGCGCATTGTCCATGCACAGGGAGAGGGCTGTGGAGTCCATGACGGCCAGCCGCTGCTCGATCGCCTCCACGTGGGAGATCTCCTCCAGGAAGCGCGCATCGGGGTCGGTGCGGGGGTCGGCGCTGTACACGCCCTCGACGCCGTTCTTGGCCATCAACAGCGCCTCGGCGTGGATCTCGAGCGCCCGCAGGGCGGCCGCGGTGTCGGTGGTGAAGAACGGATTGCCCGTCCCCCCGGCGAAGATCACGATGCGCCCCTTCTCCAGGTGGCGCATGGCCCGCCGGCGAATGTAGGGCTCGGCCACCTCGGAGATCGTGATGGCCGACTGCACGCGGGTGTGGGCACCCGTCTTCTCGAGCGCGTCCTGGAGAGCGAGGGCGTTGAGCACCGTGGCGAGCATGCCCATGTAGTCGCCGGTGGCGCGATCCATGCCCGCGGCGGCGCCTTGAAGGCCCCGGTAGATGTTGCCCCCGCCCACCACGATGGCGATCTCCACCCCGCGGTCGTGGGTCGCCTTGACCTCGCGGGCGATCGCCGCGATGCGCTCCGCGTCGGCGCCGTAGGCAAGGTCCCCCATGAGGGCCTCGCCCGAGAGCTTCAGCAGTATCCGCTTGAACGCGGGGGTCACTCCTCCCCGACCTGGAAGCGCGCGAACCGCCTGATGACCACGTTCTCGCCCGTGGAGGCGGCCAGCTCGGTCAGCATCTCCCCGATGGTCCTGGAGTCGTGCTTGTCGGGATTCACGTGCTTCTGGTTGAGCAGAACGACCTCTTCGAGCCGTTTGCGCAGCTTGCCCTCGACGATCTTCTCCTGAACGTTCTCGGGCTTGCCCTCGGCGGCCGCCTGCTCGCGGAAGACGCGCAGCTCGGCCTCCCTGAAGGCTTCGTCGACCTCATCGTCGGAGACGTAGAGCGGCTTGGCGGCGGCGATGTGGAGAGCGACCTCGCGGGCGAACTCCTGGAACTGGTCGGTGCGGGCCACGAAGTCGGTCTCGCAGTCCACCTCCACGAGCGCGCCGATCTGGCCGCCGGCGTGGATGTAGCTGGCCACCTGGCCCTCGGCCGCAGCGCGCTCGCCGCGCTTGGCGGCCGCGGCCTGGCCCTTTACGCGCAGGATCTCGATCGCCTTGTCGAGATCGCCGCCGGCTTCCTGGAGCGCGGCCTTGCAGTCCATCATGCCCGCGCCCGTGCGCTCGCGCAGGGTCTTCACGTCTTGGGCGGAAACAGCGATGCTCATCAGGACTCCTCGTCGGGATCGAAGGTGCGGCGCTCACGCGGCGCGGCGCCCTCGGGCACGGGTTGGGCGGGCTCGTCGGGCGAGAAGCCGGCCTCCTCGGCCTCGCGCCGGGCCCGCTCCTCGGCCTCCTGACGCTCCTTCTCCTCGGCCTCACGCTGAGCGCGCTCCTCCGCCTCGCGCCGCTCGGCCTCCTCGCGTTCGCGGCGAGCGGCCTCCTCCTCGGCCCGGAAGCGCTCTCCGCGGTCGCGTACGACATCGGAGATGGCCTCGATGACGACCTTGCACGACCGGATCGCGTCATCGTTGCCCGGGATCACGTAGTTGACCGGGTCGGGGTCGCAGTTGGTGTCGACCAGCCCGATGATCGGGATCTTCAGGCGCGCGCCCTCCCTCAGGCCGATGGCCTCGGTCTTGAGATCGACCACGAACATCGCATCGGGCGGGCGCTGGAGATCGGCCACGCCGCCGAGGTTGGTCTCCAGCTTGTCGCGCTCGGCCATCGCCCCGATGCGCTCGCGCACCGGGAGCAGATCCATGCTGCCGCTCTCGGTCCAGTCGCGCAGCTCGTGCAGGCGCCGGATGCGCTTGGAGATGGTCTGGAAGTTGGTCAAGAGGCCGCCCAGCCAGCGCTGGTCGATGTAGGGCATGCCGCACGACGTCGCGGCTTCCTTGATCGTGTCCCGGGCCTGCTTCTTGGTGCCCACGAACAGCACGGTTCCGCCGCGCCCCGCGAGGTCACCGGCAAAGTCCTGGGCTCGGTGCAGAAGGCGCTCGGTCTTCTGCAGGTCGATGATGTGTATGCCGCCGCGCTCGCCGAAGATGAAACGGCGCATCTTGGGGTTCCAGCGGCGCGTCTGGTGGCCGAAGTGGACCCCGGCCTCCAGCAGCTCTCGTATGCCGACGTCGGTGGCCAAAGAGGTGCTCCCTTGTATATGCGGTTGGACTGGCTTCCCGCCGGCCGGCTCGCGGACCCGGGCTGTGTGCTCCCGGGCAGGGCCGCTGCCGTCGATGCGCGGCGGGGTAGAAGTGGTTGACGGCCGACAAGGATAGCCGCCGCACCCGTGCAGGAACGAAACGGGGCGGTCCGAAGACCGCCCCGCTCGTATGTATCAGTCCCCGTCTGGCCCTCCGGAGACTGGCTCCCGTCTTGCTACATCAAGTGCATGACGCAGATCGACGGGTGGTTTGGACTCGCACGTGACAATTTCCCTGGTGGTGGGGTGCCTAAACATCAGCCTGTGGGAGTGAAGAAATTGGCGTGTGAGCCCCAGCCGGCGCCCGCAATCGGAGCCGCCGTAGGCCGGGTCACCGCAGACCGGATGACCGATTTCCGACAGGTGCGCCCGGATCTGGTGAGTACGCCCGGTTTCCAGCCGCACGCGCAGCAGAGCGCTGCGAGGCAGGCGCTCGAGCACCTCGAAATGGGTCACCGCGCTGCGCCCCCGGTCGGTGCGAGTGGACATGAGGGTGCGCCGGGCGCGGTCCCGGCCCAGTGGTGCGTCGATGATCCCGCGCTCGGCGTCCGGGTGGCCGCTGACGAGCGCCAGGTACTCGCGGGTCACCTCCCGCGCCCTGATCATCCGCTGCAGCTCCGCGTGGACCTCGTCGGAGCGCGCGACCACCAGCAGCCCGGAGGTGTCGCGGTCGAGGCGGTGCACGATCCCGGCCCGCTCGGGGTGCTCGCCGCCAGCGACCCGGCCGGACAGGGCCTCGGCCAGGGTCGGGCCGCGGTGGCCGGGCGCCGGATGTGTGACCACGCCCGCGGGCTTGTCCACCACCAGCAGGTCGTCGTCCTCGTAGACCACCTCGAACGGCGCAGGCGCGGCTTCGGCGGGCCGCCCGGGAGGCGCCATCTCAGTCACGCGCACCTCCTCCCCCGCCGCCATGCGGTGGTTCTTCGGGCGGGGGCGCCCGTCCACGCTGACCGCGCCGGCCGCGATCAGCCGCTGGGCCGCAGCGCGCGACGGGGCAGCGCCGTGCACGGCCAGGAAGGCGTCCAGGCGCACTCCCGCGTCCTCGTCCCCGGCCCTCAGGTGGCCTCCCGCTCCTGGCCCCGGGAGGCCCGCTCGACCACGTAGAGGAGCGCCAGCACGCCGATCACGATGCACGAATCGGCCACGTTGAAGGCCGGCCACGCCACCGGATCGATGAAGTCGATCACCGCACCCTCACGGGCGCGGTCGGCGAGGTTGCCCAGCGCACCCCCCAGGAGCATCCCGACGGGGAGCCACAGCCACGGCATCTCGCGGTGGCGCCAGAAGTAGCCGGCGAGGAGCAGCAGCGACAACCCGATCAGCACGGCCACGATCAGCCCGGCGCCCTCGAACGCCCCGAAGGCGACACCGGTGTTGCGGGTGTTGGTGATGGCCAGACCGGGGAACAGATCGACGTCATCGCCACGTGCGACGCTCGAGTCGGCCAGCTGCTTGGTGGCCTGGTCGAGCGCCACCACGACGCCGGCGGTGGCCACCACGGCGGCCGGCCCGCCGAACGTCGCCATGTCAGCCCTCGATCAGGCCCGCCACCAGGCTGCTCACGATGATGAGCGCGAAGGTGGCGACGATGGGGCTCAGGTCGAGTGCACCGGGGCCGATCCGCACCGGCGGAAGGATGCGGCGGAACAGGTTGAG
Organism: uncultured Thermoleophilaceae bacterium; assembly: GCA_963813495.1. Taxonomy (GTDB): domain Bacteria; phylum Actinomycetota; class Thermoleophilia; order Solirubrobacterales; family Thermoleophilaceae; genus JACVRW01. The sequence goes on along the minus strand of CAWEZC010000007.1, from coordinate 208,349 downwards.
GTACGGATCCGTCACGTCGGTCACGAACTTGATGAAGCCGTTGAGCCAGCGGTTGTAGGGCACGCGCGGGATCCAGCTGAGGATGATCCGGATGAAGATCAGCACGAGGTAGACGAGCGCCAGCGTGCGCACGTAGTCGGCCACGTCGCCCCGCGTGACCGCCAGGAGGAAGGTGCTCATCGGGTGGCCTCCACCACGCCGTCCACGGCGGCCCGGGCCAGCTGGCGCAGCCCGCCCTCCTCGAGCCGGATGAGGCCCTGCTCGGTGGTTCCGCCGGGCGTGGCCACGCGGGCTCGCAGCCCGGGTGCGTCGTAGCCGTGCTGAGCCAGATATGCCGCGGTGCCGCCCATCGTCTCCACGACCATACGCAAGGCATCGTCGGGGTCGAGCCCGTGAGCGGCCCCGGCGTCGGCAAAGCTCTCGGCCACGAGCGCCATGAAGGCCGGACCGCAGCTCATGAGCGCCATCGCCGGCTCGATCAAGGGCTCGTCCGCGAGGCGGATCACCTCGCCCACGCGCCGCATCAGGGCGAGGATCTCGGCCTCGGGCCCGTTCTCGGCCCCCGGCCCGGGGACGTAGCAGAGCACTCCCCGCCGCACTTCGACCGGCATGTTGGGGATGAAGCGGTACACCGCCGCCCCGGGATAGGCCGCCGCCAGGGCGTCCGTGCCGGTGGCCGCAAGGATGGAGACGACGGTGTCGGTGTGGCCGGCGACCTCGGCGGCCACCTCTTCGAGCTGCTTGGGCTTGTGGCAGAGCAGCACGGCGTCCGCCCGCTCGGCCAGCTCGGCGTTGGAGATCACGGCCTCACCACCGAGCTCGGCCGCGAGCGCCTCGGCCTTGGCACTGTCGATGTCCGCCACGAGCACGGGTTCGCCGATGCCGCGCGCCAGCGCGGAGGCCATGTTTCCTGCGCCGATCAGCCCCAGCTTCATCGGCGGAGAGCCTACAGCGGGGTTATTCGCCGCCGGCGCCCACGTCGAGCGCGAAGGAGCGAATCCGGCCGTCCGCGAGGGTCGCGCGCAGAACGGGATAGGGGCCGCCGGAGCCGAAGATGTTGACGCCCTTGACCAGCCACCACGAGCGCCCGTGGCGTGTGGCGGCCGGATAGAGCCGCCGTACCCGCCGCAACCTGTCCCCGGTGCGAAGGCCCTTGCCGGTGCGCCAGCGCGGGTCGAAGGCACGGACGGTCTGGGACTTGGTCAGGGCCGGATCGCATGCACCGCCGCCGCCGAGGTTCACGAAGGAGATTCGGAGCCCCACGGAGCGCCACAGGACGCGACAAGAGGCGCTACTCGACTGGACGGCCTTGGTCGGGGTGCCGAAGACGCTCGTGGCCGCCCCAAGGGTCGGGTCGCGCTGCGGGCGGAAGTCGCCGATGGCGCGCACGCTGCCGCGCTCGGTACGACTGCCGGTGGCCTCCAGCACGAACGGCTCGGCCTGCGCTGCCGAGGCAGCGGCGGCGCCGAGCGCCAGCGCGAGGACAAGCGACCAGCGCAGGCTCAAGACTGGTTGAAGAAGCCCTTTTCGATCAGCCGGGCGCGTTCCTCGGCCGAAACCTCGACGTTGCGCGGCGTGAGCAGGAACACCTTGTCGGCAATCCGCTGCATGCCTCCGTCGAGCGCGTAGGTGAGGCCCGATGCGAAGTCGATCAGCCGCTTCGAGAGATCGGTGTCGGAGGACTGCAGGTTGAGGATCACCGGGATCGCGTCCTTGAACTGGTCGGCGATCTGCTGGGCGTCGTTGAAGCTCTTGGGGATGACCAGGTGAACCTGGATGTCACCGCCGTTGCCGGCGCGGCCGTTTCCGCCCACCGGACGCAGCACGCGGGTCTCCCTGCCGCCTCCGCCGCGTCCCTCCTCGGCGAAGATGTCGTCGAACTCGTCGCGACGCCGGCGCTGAAGCCGGCGCACGTTGGGCCGGTCGCGATAGCGGTCCTCGAGCTCGGCCTCAGGCTCCGGCTCGGGGGGAAGCGACTCGTAGCGAGGATCCTCCTCCTCGGCCAAGCCGAAGTAGACCAGCGTTCGGTGCCATGTGTCGCGAAGCGCCATGCTCCTCGTCAGTTCGCTCGCAAGCGGGAAACTCCTTGTCACAGTGTAGGGCTGTGCAGCCGCATTCGTTTCAGGTGCAGAGGCCGATTCCCGGCGCCGGGTCGATCACTCTCGAGGGTGAGCAGGCCGGTGACGGTCCGCCGGTCGTGCTCGTACACGGCCTCTCGGCCACCCGCCGCAACGTCGTTCAGGGCTCACGCGCGCTGATCAAGCGGGGCTACAGCCTGATCACCTACGACGCGCGTGGACACGGCACCTCCTCGCCAGCGCCCGCCTATGGGTACGAGCAGCTGGTGGGCGACCTGACGGCGGTGATGGATCAACTGGCGATCGAGCGCGCCGCGCTGGTGGGCAGCTCCATGGGCGCCGCCACCGCGATGGCCTTCACGCTCGAGCACCCGGAGCGCGTGCCTGCGCTGGTCCAGGTCACGCCCGCCTATACGGGCTACGCCCGCACCGGAGACGTGGACGGTGAGACGTGGGAGCGCATGGCGGGAGAGCTCGAGCGCGGCGGGGTGGATGCCTTCGTGGAGGCCGCGCAGCCCGAGGGCCTGCCCGAGAAGTGGCAGGCGATAGCCCGAGAGGCCACCCGCCAGCGCATGGAGCGCCACGAGCATCCCGCCGCCGTGGCCCAGGCTCTGCGCGAGGTGCCGCGCTCGATCGCCTGGAAGGGCCTCGAGCCGCTGGACCACCTGAACGTGCCGGTGCTGGTGGTGGGCTCACGCGACGAGGCGGACAGCCTGCACCTGCTCGGAGTGGCCGAGGAGTACGTCCGCCACCTGCCCCACGCCGAGCTCGTGGTGGAGGACAAGGGCGAATCCCCGCTGGCGTGGCAGGGAGCACGCCTGTCGGGCGTGATTGCGGACTTCCTCGAACGCGTGGGCTACGCGCCCTCGTAGAGCACGCTGCCCAGCCGCACGATCGTGGCTCCCTCCTGGGCCGCCACCTCGTAGTCCTGCGAGGTCCCCATCGAGAGACGCTGGAGCCCGTGTCCGGCGGCCAGCTCGGCCAGCCGCGCGAAGTGGCGCCGGCTGTCCTCGGGGCTCTCGGCGAACGGCGGCATGGTGGCCAGTCCGGTCACGGGCGATGGGCAACGCTCGATGTAGCCGGCGAGCTCCGTGGGGTCGATCCCCTCCTTCGACCCCTCGCCCGCCACGTTCACCTGGATCAGCACCTCGCGGGCGGGATTGGCCTCGAGGCGCCGCAGAGCCGACTCCGACGCGATCGAGTGGATCAGCCGCACGTTGGGCGCGATGTCCTTGAGCTTGCGGCTCTGCAGAGCCCCGATGAAGTCCCAGGTGAACAGCGCGCGGTGGCGCTCCTGCTTGGCGAGCAGCTCCTGCGCGCGGTTCTCGCCCACGAGCTGGATCCCGGCCTCGGCCAACGCAGGCAGGTCGTCTGCATCGACGTACTTGACCGCCGCCAGGATCTCGATCTCGGGGCCGATCCGCTCGCGTACCCGCTCGAGGTTGCCGCGGATGGCCTCAGGATCCATCGAGCACCGCCAGTCCCGCCTGCCTGCCGGTCAGGCCCCGGTCGCGGCGGTGCGAGAAGAACAGGTCGGGGTGGCAGCTGGTGCACAGATCCAGATGGTGCACCTGGGTCACGCCGGCGTCCGCGAGCTTGCGGTCGATGACCGCCCGCAGGTCGAGCATACGGCCGTCGGCCACCCGCTCGAGCCCGGCGAAGGCTTCGAGCACCTCGGGTCCGACCTCGTAGCAGCAGCCCCCGATGCCCGGCCCCACCGCCGCGCTGGGCACCCCCTCGAAGCCGGCCACCGCCTTCTCGATGATCCCGCCTGCCAGCGGACGCCAGCCGCAGTGCAACATCGCCGCCCGGCGGCCGTCCGACAGGGCCACGGGGTAGCAATCGGCCACCAGCACCAGCAGGCCGAGCCGCGTCGCCTCGGTCACATGACCGTCCACGCGCTCGAGCTCCTTGTCACCGGGCTCCGCATAGGCGCGCTCCGACGGCGGCCGGGCCCACTCGCGCAGGTCGCTGCCGTGCACCTGCCAGCCCATCGCCACCGATCCGGGGTCCACGCCGGCGGCGGCGGCCATGCGCAGGCGGTTTTGGGTGACGCGCTCGGGCTCGTCGTCGGTCAGAATGCCGAGGTTGAGCGAGTCGTACGGGCCACGGCTGACCCCTCCCTTGCGGGTGGAGAAGAAGGCCCGGCCGCCGGGCAGCTCGACCGTATAGCCCAGCTCGCTCATACCCGGCCCTGCGCGAGCAGCAGGGCGGTCTCGAGCTCGTCCTCGCGGCCCGAGACGATGCCGTCGAGCTTGCGCCTCAGCGTCTCCTCCAGCGCATGGCCCAACGCCGGGCCCTCCGCCACGCCGGCCGCGAGCAGATCGTCGCCGTCGATCTCCAGGCGCACGTCGCTCAGCTCGGTCACCCAGCGCAGGATGGGCTCCGAGGGGGCGCCCATGGCCAGCGCCAGGGACAATGCGATCAGGGTCTCGCGCCCCAGCAGGTCGCGCAGCTCCGACGGCTGTTGATCCTGGCGCCGCAGCTCGGCCGCGAGGCGTGGAGCCACTCGGCCGGCGCGGCTCACCGCGTCGCGCTCCCAGGCGTTCAGGTGTAGGTCCGCGAGCCACAGGTCGAGGCGCTGCGGCGCGGGGGCGGTGAGGGCCGCCAGCGCGGCCAGCGCGCGATCTGCCCCCAGCGCCACCGCGCCCAGCGCCGCCGAGGCCACCAGCTCGTCGTCGGCCTCCAGCGCCGTGTGCAGGGCCCGGTCGACGCCCAGCTCGTGCATGCGCCTGACGGCGGAGGGGACATCGGGCTCGCCCAGCAGGTCCATCAACTCGTCGCGCACGCGCGCCCCCGACACCGTGCGCAGCTGTGCCTCCGCTGCCGCATCGCGAGCCAGCAGCTCGGTTTCGGCCTCCATGCGGAAGCCGAGCCGGGCCTCGTAGCGCACGGCCCGCAGAAGCCGCGTCGGATCGTCCACGAAGCTGCGCTCGTGCAGGACCCGGATGCTGCCCACCTCCAGGTCCTCGAGGCCCCCGAGCGGGTCGTAGAGGTGGCCGAGGTCGTCCCCGGTGAGACCCAGGGCCATGGCGTTGACGGAGAAGTCGCGCCGGGCGAGGTCCTCGTCGAGCCGGGCGGCCTCGACCACGGGCAGCGCGCCCGGCTCCGGGTAGACCTCGCGCCGGGTGGCGGCGAGGTCGAGCAGCAGGCCGTCGGCGCGTATCGTGGCCGTGCCGAAGCGCTCGTGCTCGCGCGTCTCGCCGCCCAGGCGCTCGGCGAGCGCGCGCGCCATCGAGCGGGCGTCGCCCTCCACCGCCACGTCGAGGTCCACGGACTCCGCGCCGCGCAGCAGGTCGCGTACCGCCCCGCCCACCAGATACGCGGGCGGGAGCCCGCCCAGCGCCGGCAGCAGGCGGTCCACGCCCGGCACGCGGCGCAGGCGCTCACGCAGGTCTGCCCAGTTCGACCTCGTCACAGGCGCACGGGTATACCAGCCGCCCGCATGCGTTCCTTGGCCTCGCGCACGCTGTGGCGGCCGTAATGGAAGATCGAGGCGCACAGGACCGCATCGGCTCCGCCACGGTCCACCGCCTCCACGAGGTGGTCCAGCGTTCCCGCACCGCCCGACGCGATCACCGGCACATCGACGGAATCGGCGACGGCGCGCGTGAGCTCCAGCTCGTAGCCGTCCTCGGTGCCGTCGCGGTCCATGCTGGTGAGCAGGATCTCCCCCGCGCCCCGCTCCGCACCTTCACGGGTCCAGGCGAGCGCGTCGCGTCCCACCGGCGTGCGGCCGCCGTTGACGTACACGCCGTAGCCGCCGCCGTCGTCCCTGCGCCGCGCATCGACGGCCAGCACCACGCACTGGGCCCCGAACACCGCGGCCAGCTCGCCCAGCAGCTCGGGACGCGCGACGGCGGCGGAGTTGAGCGAGACCTTGTCGGCCCCGGCGTCGAGCACCGCCTGGGCGTCCTCGACCGACCGCACCCCACCACCGATGGTGAAGGGGATGAAGACGTCGTCCGCGCAGCGCCGCGCCAGCTGGGCCACGGTCTCGCGCTTCTCGTGAGAGGCCGTTATGTCGAGGAAGACGATCTCGTCGGCTCCCTCCTCCTGGTAGCGCACGGCCAGCTCGACCGGGTCCCCGGCGTCGCGCAGGTTCACGAACTCCACGCCCTTGACCACGCGCCCCTTGTCCACGTCGAGGCAGGGGATCACGCGTCGCAGCAGCATCAGTCGCCCTCCTCGAGCGCAGCCTGGCCTTCGGCCACCCCCAGGCGCCCCTCGTAGAGCGCCTTGCCGGAGATCACCCCCGCCAGGTTGAGCAGGCGCAGCCGGCGCAGGGACCGCAGGTCCTCGACCGAGCCGATCCCGCCCGAGTACAGGAAGCGGCCACGGACGGCGTGGCCCACGCGCGCCACCTCATCGAGGTCGGGCCCCTCGAGCATGCCGTCACGGTCGACGTTGGTGTAGACGAAGCGCGTGGCGCCGCGCTGCTGCATGCGCCGGATGGCGTCCTCGCCGCGCACCTGGGTCTCGCGCGTCCAGCCCGCCACGGACACCCGCCCGCCACGGACGTCGACCCCCACGAGGATGCGCGAGGTGAAGGCCGAGAGTGCTTCGTCGAGCAGCTCGGGGTCGGTGAACGCCGCCGTGCCGAGCACCACGCGGTCGGCGCCCGCCGCCAGCGCGCGGCGGATCGACGCGATCGAGCGCAAGCCGCCGCCCAGCTCGAGCGGCACCGGAAGCTCGGCGGCCATGCGCTCGACGTGATCCAGATTGACCGGCTCCCCTTCGCGCGCCCCGTCCAGGTCGACCACGTGCAGGAACCTCGCTCCCGCCTCCACGAACGAGCGGGCCGCGTCGAGCGGATCGTCGGCGTAGACGGTCTCCCGATCGAAGTCGCCCTGGCGCAGCCGCACCGCCCTGCCGTCGCGGATGTCGATCGCCGGCAACAGGATCACGCCGGGACCCTCGCGCAGACCCGCACGAAGTTCGCCAGCAACGCCAGTCCGTGCGGGCCGGACTTCTCGGGGTGGGACTGCAGCCCGAAGATGGGCGCCGGGCCGTCCTCGTGCGCCACGACGCTCACGAACTCGCTGCCGTAGTCGGCCGTGCCCAGCACGTCCTCCTCGTGCGCGGGGCGGGGCGCGAACGAATTGGCGTGGTAGAAGGCGCACGGGTCCGGCAGCCCCTCGTTGAGCGCGTTGCGGCGGCGCCAGTGCACCGGGTTCCAGCCGATCTGGGGAACCTTCAGACCGGGAGCGTCGAGGTCCTCCACCGCCCCCTCGAGCAGGCCCATGCCCTGCGCTCCGCCCTGCTCGGTGGTGGACTCGAACAGGAGCTGCATGCCCATGCAGAGGCCAATCAGCGGCACGCCGGCGTCCACGCGCTCGCGCAGCAGCTCGTAGAGGCGCAGCCGGCGCACGTGCTCCATCGCTCGCGGCATGGCGCCCACCCCCGGTAGGACCACACCGTCGGCCTCACGGACGCGGGCGTGGTCGTTGGTGAGCCCCGGTTGTGCGCCCACGTGCTCGAGCGCCTTGGCCACCGAGCGCAGGTTGCCCATGCCGTAGTCGAGGATCGCTACTGCGGTCAAAGGACGCCCTTGGTGGAGGGCACGCCGCTCACGCGGTCGTCGTACTCGACCGCCTGGCGCAGCGCCCGAGCGAAGGCCTTGAAGGTGGCCTCGATCATGTGGTGGGCGTTGCTGCCCGCCTCCACCCGCACGTGCACCGTCAGCTTGCCGCTGTTGGCCACGGCACGCAGGAACTCCTCGGTGAGATCGGTGTCGAAGTCGCCTACCCGTTCGGCGGGGAAGGCTCCCTCGAAGGCTGTGTACGGCCGTCCCGAGACGTCGAGCGCGCAGGAGGCCCGCGCTTCGTCCATGACCACCACCGCGTTACCGAAGCGCCGGATGCCGGCGCGCTCGCCGAGCGCCTCGTCCAGCGCCTGGCCCAGCGCGAGCCCGGTGTCCTCGACCGTGTGGTGCGCGCCGGTCTCGAGGTCGCCCTGGGCGCGCACGTCGAGGTCGAGCAGGCCGTGACGGGCCACGGCGTCGAGCAGGTGATCGAAGAATCCCACCCCGGTGTCGCGTCTCCCATCGCCGACGCCGTCGACGTCGACGCTCAGCTGGATGTCCGTTTCTCCGGTGGTCCGGTGAATCTGCGAGGTGCGGCTCACGCGCGGCGCTCCATCGATTCGGCGTGCACGGGGAAGCCCTCGGCGCGCGCCATCGCCGCGCCTGCGGGCGCGAGGCGGGCGGGCGCCTCGCCGGGCAAGGATACGCGAGCCATGCGGCGCCGGAAGGTCGCCGGCGACAGCGCCGACTGGAAGCGCGCCGCGCCGCCAGTGGGCAGGACGTGGTTGGATCCGGCCACGTAGTCGCCGAACGCCGTGGCGGCCCCGGCGCCCACGAACACACAGCCGGCCCGCCGCACCTGGCCGGCGAGGGCCTCCGCCTGCTCGCCGATCAGCTCGAGGTGCTCGGGCGCGAAGCGCTCGGCAACACCCAGCGCCACCTGTGGCTCGGGAACGAAGCGCACCTGGAGCTCGGCGTCGGTCACGCTAGGGCGCTCGGGGGCCATGCGCTCGACGGCGGACACCACCGCCTCGAGCAGGTTCGCGTCCAGGGCGATCAGCGCCACCAGGCTGTCCGGGCCGTGCTCGGCCTGGGCGAGCAGGTCGAGCGCCACGAGCTCCGGGTCCGCCCCGGCGGCGGCCAGGACGACCAGCTCGCTGGGCCCGGCGAGGCCGTCGATGCCCACCCGCCCGAAGACCTGGCGCTTGGCCTCGGTAACCCAGGCGTTACCCGGGCCGACGATCACGTCGACCGCGCGAACACTCGCGGTCCCGTGCGCCAGGGCGGCGATGGCCTGGGCTCCGCCGGCGCGGTAGACCTCGGTCACTCCACACAGGGCACACGCGCCCAGCACCGCGGGATCGATCCGGCCGGCCCGATCCGGGGGACAGCAGACGGCGACCTCCTCGACCCCGGCCACGCGGGCGCTGACGGCGCACATCACCACGGTGGAGACGTAGGGAGCGCGGCCTCCGGGGGCATAGACGCCGGCCCGTGCCACGGGGGTCTCGCTCACCACGACCCGCTGCCCCTCCGGCAGGTCCACCGCCACGGGGCCGCGCAGCTGCGCTTCGGCGACCGCTCCCACGTTGGTGATCGCGATTTCCACCGCGCCGCGCAGCCCGGCCTCGAGCGAGCCGGCAGCCGCCTCCAGCGCGGCCGGGTCGACCCTCAGGTCAGCGGGATCGAGCGTCGCGCCGTCGAAGCGTCCGGTCAGCTCCACGAGCGCCCGGTCGCCGTGCGTGCGTACCTGCTCGATGATCGCGGCGACGGTCTCCGGGGCCGCCCCGGAGTGCTCGGCGCGACCCACCCCCTCGCGATTGATCTTCACGCCCGGATCCTCTCGATCAGCCGGTCGATCTGCGCGGCCTTCAGCTTGTGGGCCACGGGGTTGGCGATCAGCCGTGCCGTGCAGTCACCGATCTCCTCCACCACCCGCAGGCGATTCTCACGCAGGGTGGTGCCCGTGGCCGTGAGGTCGACTATGCCGTCCACCAGGCCGGTCAGGGGCGCGAGCTCGACGGAGCCCTTGACCTCGACGATCTCGACCTGGCGGCCGGTGTCGGTGAAATGCCGGGCGGCCAAGCGCGGGTACTTGGTGGCGATGCGCACGCGGCCCAGCCGGCGCAGCGCGTCCGCGATCGGGTCGCCGCCCTCGCGCGCCGCCACCACCATCGTGCAGCGCCCATAGCCCAGGTCGAGGAGCTCGTAGACCTTGCGCTGCGACTGCTCGAGCAACACGTCCTTGCCGGTGACCCCTATGTCGGCCGAGCCGTGCTCCACGTAGGTGGGCACGTCGCTGGGGCGCATGGTCACGATCCCGGCGTCGGCGAAGAGCAGCTTGCGGTCGTTGGCGCGCACCTCGGCGGTGTCCACGCCCAGGCCGTCGAGCAGGTCGAGCGTGTCCTCGAAGAGAGCGCCGCGCGGGACGGCCACGGTGAGTTCGCCCGGGCTCACCCGAGCGCCTCCTCGGCCGCCTGGGCCAGATGCACCCGCTGCACGTCGAGCGCCACGCCGCAGGCGGGCAGGTCGCGGCCGAAACGGCCGATCAGGTCGTCGTAGCGCCCGCCGCCGCCCAGGGCGAAGCCCACGGCCGGGTCGTAGACCTCGAACACGGCACCCGTGTAGTAGCCCATCTCACGCACGAGGCCGAGGTCGAAGATCACCCGCTCGGCCACGCCCCGTTCCGCGAGCCGCTCGTGCAGCGTGCGCAGGCCCTCGACGGCGGCGCCCACCGGGCCCTCGGCGCGTTCCAGCACCTCGGGCCCGCCGCGCAGCTCGGGCAGCCGCGCCAGCAGCTCACGCTCGCGCCGGCCCACACCGAGCCGGGACACGTTCAGCTCGAGGCCCACCAGATCGCGCCGCGACAGACACTCGATCAGTGGCAGGTGACGTTCCTCCGGGACGTCGAGACCGAGCAGCAGGCGCCGGTACAGGGACCCGTCGCCCACCCCGACCCGGTGCCGGCGCAGCCCGGCGGCGTCGAGTGCCTCCAGCGTGAGCGCCACCACCTCGGCCTCGCCCTCGGCCCCCAGTGCGCCGATCAGCTCGATGCCGCCCTGGAGGAACTCGCGCGGCTCGCCCACGCCGCGGTCGGCCGCCCGCCAGGCGCGCGAGAAGTAGCAGAAGCGCAGAGGCGGTTCGACACCGCCGTAGCGCGTGGCCACCACCCGGGCGATCGGAATGGTCATGTCGGAGCGCAGGGCGAGCACATCGCCCTGCTCGTCGAAGGTCCGGTAGCGCGCACCGGCGGCGTGGGCGTCGCCCCGGAGCAGTACCTCCTCGTACTCCAGCGCCGGCGTGTGGATCTCTCCGTAGCCGGCGCCCTCGAAGGTCGCGCGCATTCGTTCCGAGATGGCGCGCAGCTCGCGCATCTCGTCCGGCAGCACGTCACGGGTGCCCGGGGGGATCGCCGTGCGCGACGGCGCGGGCTGGCCCGCGCCGAAGCGATGGGTACGGGTCACGCCGCCTCCCGGTCCGCCGCTCTAGGCCGGTACGCGCTCAGAGGCCACACGCTCGATGCGCGCGCCCAGCGACCGCAGCCGCTCGTCGATGCGCTCGTAGCCGCGGTCGATCTGGCGGATGTTGCCGATCTCCGACTTGCCCTCGGCGCACAGAGCGGCGATGAGCATGGCCATGCCGGCACGGATGTCCGGGCTCTCCATGCGCTCGCCGTGAAGCCGGCTCGGGCCGCTCACGACCGCACGATGCGGGTCGCAGAGGATCACCCGAGCCCCCATCGAGACCAGCTTGTCGACGAAGAACAGCCGATTCTCGAACATCTTCTCGTGGATCAGTATGAGGCCGTCCGCCTGGGTGGCCATCGCCAGCGCGATGCTGGTCAGGTCGGCCGGGAACGCGGGCCAGGGGCCGTCCTCGATCTTCGACACCGCGTCGCCCTCGTCGGACCTGATGCGCAGCGTCTGGCCGGCCGGCACCACCACGTCGCCGTCCTCGTAGTCGATCCGGCAGCCGAGCCGCTCGAAGGCCAGCTTGGTCATGCGCAGGTCCTCCGGCACGCAGTCCTTGATGCGCAGCTCGCCGCCGGTGCACGCGGCCAGGGCGATGAACGAGCCGATCTCGATGTAGTCGGGACCGATCGCGTAGTCGGCACCGCCCAGCTCCTCCTGGCCGTGCACGATCATCAGGTTCGAGCCGATGCCCTCGATGCGCGCGCCCATCTGCATCAGCAGTCGCGCGACGTCCTGGACATGTGGCTCGGCCGCGGCGTTGTGGATCACCGTCGAGCCGGGGGTGAGCGCAGCGGCCATCAGCGCGTTCTCGGTGGCCATCACCGAGGGCTCGTCCATGAAGAAGTCGCAGGCGTGCAGGCCGTCGGGCGCCTGAAGGCGGACGTAGGAGCGATCGATGGCGATCTCGGCGCCCAGCGCGCGAAAGGCATCGAGGTGGGGATCCAGGCGACGACGCCCGATCACGTCACCGCCGGGCGGCGGCATGTCGGCGCGGCCGAAGCGGGCCAGCAGCGGGCCCGCGAGCAGGAACGAGGCACGGATGCGCTCGGCCCACTCGGTGTCCGCATCGGTGTGGGCGACCTCGTCGGCCTGCAGGGCGACCACGTTCTCGTCGCGCCACTCCACCTTCACGTCGAGGCGCCGCAGCAGCTCCAGCATCGCCTCCACGTCGCGGATGCGAGGGATGTTGCGCAGCACGACCTGCTCACGCGTCAGCAGTGACGCGGCGAGCACAGGCAGCGCGGCATTCTTGTTTCCGGCGGGAACGATGGTCCCCGCAAGGGGAGCCCCGCCCTCGATGATGAACTTCTCCATGCGGGGATCCGTTCCAATGGGGAGGTCGAAAGGCCGAGGAAGGGTATCGAAGGCCATGTCCTGCGAGTTCGGGACAGCGGCCGGATACCCTGCCCTGCCCATGGCCCAGCCCACGCGTGAAGAAGCCTGGAACCTCGTCTGCGAGTGGACGGAGTCGGACTCCCTGCGCAAGCACATGCTCGGCGTCGAGACCGCGATGCGGGCCTACGCCCGCGCGTGGGACGAGGACGAGGAGCTGTGGGGCGCCACCGGCCTCCTGCACGACCTCGACTACGAGCGCTATCCCGACCTCTCGACCGGCCATCCTCGCAAGGCGCTCGAGCTGTTCGAGGAGCGCGGCTATCCGCAGAAGCTGATCGAGGCTGTGGCCGGGCACGCGACCTTCCTCGGTGTCCCGCGCGAGACCCGCATGGCCAAGACGCTCTACGCCGTCGACGAGCTGTCCGGCTTCATCGCCGCCTGCTCCTACGTGCGCCCGGACGGCGTGCACGGGATGACGCCCAAGTCGGTCAAGAAGAAGCTCAAGCAGCCGAGCTTCGCCGCGGGCGTCAACCGCGACGAGGTGCGCGAGGGAGCCGAGGAGCTGGGAGTCGACTTCGACGAGCACGTGGCCTTCGTGATCGGCGCTCTGGAGGGGCGAGCCGGCGAGCTCGGCCTGGGGCCGCGCGAAGCCTGACGCCGGGCGTCAGCAGGCGAGCCCTGCCTGCTCGAGCGCGCAGGGGACAACGCGCTCGAGGGCGCGCCGCAGCCGGAGGAAGTAGACCGGCCGGCTCAGGCACAGCGCGTCGGCGGTCTGCTCGTGGTTGCGGCGGACTCCGAGATAGGCCGCTTCCAGCGTGCGGCGCAGCTCTTGATCGCGGCGCCGGCTCCGAGGGCGTGGTCGATCGCGGCACACAGAAGGTCCTGGACGTGCTCGGCCCGCGCGTCGCGTGCGCGGCCCCGCGCCAGCGGGCTCAGAGCCAGCAGATCGGGCTCGTTGGAACCGGCGCAGCGCCTCGCGCACGGCCTCCTCGGCGATCTCCTGGGTTGCGCTGGGCGCTCCTGTCGTGGCCATCTGCCCGACCAACCAGCGGCCGGGGCCGGAATTACGCGCTCGCCGCGGGCTAGCGCCAGCGGCCGCCCGCCTTGGCCCAGGCCGCGAGGTGGTCGACCGAGCAGAACGCGTCCGGGATGCGGTGCTCGCCGCGGTGGCGCACGGCCAGCACCCGAACGTCCCCGAGCAGCTCACCGCAGTGGGAGCACTGCTCCGCCGAGTCGGCTGGATCTGCCGGCTCGGCGATCGCCGCGGCCTTCCAGTGAGGGCCCTGCAGCGACCAGGGCACGACGTGCTCGAGGCGGCAGAAGACCGCCCGCCGCGCTCCCGGTAGCTCCTCAACCCGCCAGCCATCCCCGCGCTCGACCGCGTTGTCGCACCAGGAGCAGCGCTCGATAGATTGCTCGTTCATATGGCGGAGGAGCTCGGGATTATCGTGCTGGAGGGAGACGAGACGGGTCAGGAGCTCCTCGAGCAGGCCCTGCGGGTGCTCGATCCGGGGGTCACCAGGGTCCCGGTCTCCTTCGAGCACTACGACCTCTCGCTCGCCAACCGGCGCAGCACGTCCAACGAGGTGGTCACCCGCGCGGCGGAGGCGATCCGCGAGACGGGCTTTGCCCTCAAGGCGGCCACCGTGACCCCCGAGGGTGCCGACGATGTGGGGAGCCCCAACCGGCTTCTGCGCGAGGCGATCGACGGCAAGGTGATCATCCGCACCGGCCGGCGTATTCCCGGGGTGACACCGGTGGCAGGCGTGCACTATCCGATAGCGGTGGTGCGGATGGCGGTGGGCGACGCCTACGGCGCCGAGCAGTGGCGCGCCGAGGAGAACGGCGAGGAGGTGGCCTATCGCACCGAGCGCATCACCCGCGGCGTGTCGCGTGCGGTGGCGGAGTACAGCTTCCGCACCGCCGCGCGGATTCACGGGCGCGTGTACGGCGGGCCCAAGTGGACCGTCAGCCCGATCTACGAGGGGATGCTCAAGGAGGAGATGGATCAGGCCTCCGAGCGCCATCCGGAGGTGCCCTACAGCCCAGTGCTCATCGACGCCACCTACGCCGGGCTGATCTCGGGGGCGGCCGACGCGCCGCTCGTGATCCCGGCGCTCAACCGCGACGGCGACTGCCTGTCGGACCTGGTCATGCCCATGTTCGGCTCGATCGCGGGCGCCGAGTCGGTGCTACTCGCCTTCGATGAGGAGTTCGAGCCCAGCGCCGTGATGGCCGAGGCGCCGCACGGCACCGCTCCGGCGCTCCAGGGCAAGGACATCGCCAACCCGATGGCCATGATCCTGGCCGCCGCCGCGCTGCTGCACTACGCGTCCACGCTGGGCTATGACGGCGCGGAGACCGCCTCCCGGGCGATCTACGAGTCCGTGCTCGAAGCCACCGCCACCGGCGTGCGCACTCCCGATCTCGGCGGCCATGCGAGCACCACTGAGTTCACCGACGAGGTGATCGGGCGAGTGCGGACGAAGATCGACATCTGGGCCTCGCTCTAGCGCTTGAGGTCGTCGAGGTCCGCCACCTCCGCGCTCGGGCGAGCCTGGTGGCCCAGGGGAAGGCCGGCCGCCCGGCGCGCCGGATCCATGAGATGGCGGCGCCGGCGCGCGCGGTAGTAGCGCCGCTGGATGAACAGCGTGATCACCCCGGCGAGGACGATGGCCACGAGGTTGATCGCCAGCTGCGCGGCGGCGCCGGCGGCTTCGTCCCAGTAGCCGTAGGCCACCGCCACGCCGATGTTGGCCGCGGCCGGGATGGTCGTCACCGAGATCAGCACGCCGATCAGCGCCCCTGACTTGGTGCTCGTCAGCGAGAGGACGCCGGCCGTCCCGGCAACGTAGGCCACGAAGAAGGAGAAGAAGTCCGGATTCGAGATGAACCCGGTGAGGTCGTTGTTCCCGGGCGCGTAGTCCTCGGCGGCAGTGCCCGTCCAGCGGAAGATCGCCACCGCGGCGATCGTCAGCGCCACCCCTACCGGGAAGCCGACCGCGAGCGCGCTGATCGAGCGCCGCGCCAGGTCCGGCTGGCGGCGTACCAGCGCCACGGACAGGCCTGCCAGCGGGCCGAACTCGGGCCCCACGACCATCGCCCCCACGATCAGGATGGGCTGGTCGAGCAGGATGCCAACCGCCGCCAGCTGCATGGCCAAGACCATGAAGGCGACGAAGTTGATCGACAGCTCGGTGTCCTCGCTCGTGCGCTGCTGCACCTCTTCCCACACGACGGCGTCGGAGGGCAGCCCCGGCGCAGCGCGCTCGGCCTCGACCGCTGCGTCGGAGAGCGTGATGTCAACGTGCTCGACGGCGATCGAGCCCACCCTCGGGATGTCGAGCTCCTTGAGGTCGCTGAGAATCACGCTCGCTTCCTCCTTGACCACGTCGCAGAGGATCACGTCGCCGGTGGGCTTGCGTGCGGCGTCATGGAGGTGCACCACGTTCAGCACCGCCGGCGACGCACAGAGGAGCTCGAGCGCGTGGCGGGCGATCTCCGCCGGTGCCACGATCCGCAGGTGGATCATCAGGCCACGCGTTCCGTCTCCGGCTCGGACTCGCCGAAGCGGGCGAGCCCCTCCCGGACGTGCTGCGGAATGGCGGTCTTCTCGTGGGTGCGAACGTCGACGAACACGTGGCGCAGCTCGCCCTCGACCAGCGTCGCGCCATCGGCCACCCGCTCGACGTTCATGGCCGTCACGCTCGATGTCGTTCCGACGCGCACCACCGTTGCGGCCAGGTCGATCTCATCGTCGAAACGGGCGGAGTCGCGGTAGCGCACCGTGACCTCGGCCACCATCGCGTCGACGCCGCTGTCGACCATCTGCGCGTAGGAGCCGAATGCGGCCCGCCACAGCTCGGTCATGCCCACGTCGAAATAGACGAGGTAGTTCGCGTAGAAGACCACGCCCTGCGGATCGCACTCGTCGAAGCGCACCCGCAGGCGGTGGCGGAACTGCTCGGCCATCCGCGCCAGCCTACCGGGGCGGCCGTGCAACGAAAGTTGCAGCAAATCGGCACTTCCGTCCGGGCCCGGGCGTACCTTCCCGAACGCATGTTCCCTCGGTTCAGAGAGCAAATCGGCACGGCGCTCGACCTGGTGGTCGAGTTCTCGACGCTGGGCGAATACCGCCTGGGCGTGTCCCCCACGCCCGGCGCCCCGGGCGCCCCGGCCGACGCTCCTGGCCACGCACCGCGGATGGGAGGCGCCGGCCACCCCGCCGAGCGTGCCGCGGTTCGCGTTGGCGTCGCGGGTGGGCCGGCCGGCACTACGCCGGTCGCGACCCCCGCGGCGGCCCGGCGCCACGTGCTGCCGGCGCCGGTCGTACAGCGGCATGGGGCCGCCCCGCCCCGCCGCGCCGCCCCAGCGCTCAATTGCAGGCCCGGCTGACTGCCACGGCGATCGCCGCCACGTCTCCGCCGTGGCGTCAGAGCCGCGCAACCGGGCCCGCACGCGCAAGGGGGCGCCGGTGGCCCCCGAGCAGCTCTGCCTCGCCGTCTAGGCCCGATCCGGCTCGTCGAGGGACGCGATCAGCCCACGGCGTTCGAGCTCCTCCCGAAACCAGCGGATCGGCTCCGGATCCTTCCCCTCGGTCGAGCCGTCAAGCTCGACGAAGCGCACGAACAGCTCGCGATCGGGGACGCGCTCCATCATGCGCTCGAACCCGGCCTCGTCGAGCCGCCGGCGGAAGCGCATCCTGCGCCACAGGCTGTAGGGGCGGTCGTGGAGGTCGATCACCGCGAGCAGGCGCTCGTCGGCGGTATAGGCCTCGGCGAAGCGGCGCGCCCGGGCGGCGTGGTGGTTCGCGCCGGTGTGCAGTCGCCAGTCGCTCACCTGGAACTTCAGCGAGTCGTGCACCAGAGCGATGAAGCGCAGAGCGGAGCGCCTGCGACCCTGCTCGCCCGAGCGGTCGATCTGGACGAGCAGATCGGCCACGTGGCGGCCAACGGCGCCCTCCGGATGCCCCCGCCGCGGCCGCCCCCAGGCCAGACCCTGGAGCAGCACGGGATCCCCTGCCACGGCCGCCTCCAGCGCAGTTTCCGGCTCGAAGCCGGCGATCAGGTCGCGTGCGGTGCCGGCCGTCGCGGTCAGTCCACCGACTCTGCGCGCCACACCTCGCCGTCGCGCGCGAGCACGACCCGCGCCTCGCCGCCGTCCCCGCCGAGGGCCATGAACTGGGCCCGGTCCTCGTCAACGCCCGGCCGATCCTCGACCAGCACGAGGTGAAGGTTGTCGTACGTCCAGCCGGGCCGCGCCTCGGCAAGCGCGTCGCGGGCCACGCTGGTCATGGCGTCACGGTTCCAACCCCGGTCGAGCGCGGAAGCCTGCTGCAGAGCGGCATCCGCGGCCGCCACGTCGCGCTCGAAGACACCCCCCTCGAGCCGGCGGTCCCGCGCCCGAGCGCCGATGACGCCAAGCAGCAGCGCGATCGCGAACACTGCGGCGAGAATGATGAGGATGAGACCGAGCGTGGATATGGCCAGCGGCGGCGAGTACATGAAGGCGCAGTCTAGAAAAGTCGGGCCGCCCCTCGGGGCGGCCCAAAGATAATCGGCGGCGACCTACTCTCCCAGGGCCGCGAGGCCCAAGTACCATCGGCGCTGAGGGGCTTAACTGCTCTGTTCGGAATGGGAAGAGGTGTTTCCCCCTCGCTATCACCACCGAAAATTGGCGAGACGGACACGTGACCGCACCCGCCCTCGCCGAAGCTTGAAAACTGCACCGTTGGCCCCCCGCCGGCGAACCGGCGAGTCACGAAAGATCAAAAAATCCGTCAAGCCCTCGAACCATTAGTACCGGTCTGCTAAGCGCATTGCTGCGCTTACACATCCGGCCTATCACCTGGTGGTCTTCCAGGGGTCTTACTCCCTCTAGGGGATGGGAGAGCTCATCTCGAGGTCGGCTTCCCGCTTAGATGCCTTCAGCGGTTATCCGATCCGCACGTAGCTAACCAGCAATGCCCTTGGCAGGACAACTGGTACACCAGAGGTGCGTTCATCCCGGTCCTCTCGTACTAGGGACGACTCCCCTCAACTCTCCAACGCCCACGGCAGATAGGGACCGAACTGTCTCACGACGTTCTGAACCCAGCTCGCGTACCGCTTTAATGGGCGAACAGCCCAACCCTTGGGACCTACTTCAGCCCCAGGATGCGACGAGCCGACATCGAGGTGCCAAACCGGGCCGTCGATGTGGACTCTTGGGCCCGATAAGCCTGTTATCCCCGGAGTACCTTTTATCCGTTGAGCGACGGCGCTTCCACTTGCTACCGCCGGATCACTAAGGCCTGCTTTCGCACCTGCTCGACATGTCTGTCTCGCAGTCAAGCTCCCTTATTGCCTTTACACTCTACGCACGATTTCCAACCGTGCTGAGGGAACCTTTGCGCGCCTCCGTTACATTTTGGGAGGCGACCGCCCCAGTCAAACTACCCACCTGACACTGTTCACCGCCCGGTTTCACGGAGCGGTGTTAGAAGCCCAAAACGCTAAGGGTGGTATCTCAAGGGCGGCTCCACAGGGACCGCAGTCCCTGCTTCACAGCCTCCCACCTATCCTGAGCGAAGCGCTTCAGACTCCAATATCAAGCTGTAGTAAAGGTTCACGGGGTCTTTCCGTCTTGCCGCGGGTACTCGGCATCTTCACCGAGACTGCGATTTCACCGAGCCCCTCGTTGAGACAGCACCCAACTCGTTACGCCATTCGTGCAGGTCGGAACTTACCCGACAAGGAATTTCGCTACCTTAGGACGGTTATAGTTACCGCCGCCGTTTACCGGGGCTTAGTTTCAGAGCTTCGCAGTCCGAAGACTGCTAACCCCTCCACGTAACCTTCCGGCACCGGGCAGGCGTCACCCCCTATACGTCGTCTTGCGACTTAGCAGAGAGCTGTGTTTTTGGTAAACAGTCGGTTGGGTCAATTCACTGCGGCCCCCTCAGGCTCCAGCCGTAAAGGCCTTCACCCTATCGGGGCGCCCCTTATCCCTAAGTTACGGGGCCATTTTGCCGAGTTCCTTAACGAGGGTTATCTCGATCACCTTAGTATTCTCTACTTGTCCACCTGTGTCGGTTTTGGTACGGGCACGACCTGTCCTCCCTAGAGGCTTTTCTTGGAGGCATGGCGTCAGGGACTCGCCGGCCTTCCGGCCAGCTGGCATCGCACCTCGCCGTAACGGACTCGCGGATTTGCCTACGAGCCCTGGCTACGTGCTTACCCCCGCGCAACCGTCGGCGGGGTTCCCTTAGCCTTCCTCGTCCCCCCATCGGTGATAGCGGACAGAACGTGGTACGGGAATATCAACCCGTTAGCCATCGACTACGCCTTTCGGCCTCGCCTTAGGTCCCGACTGACCCTGAGCCGAAGAACGTTGCTCAGGAAACCTTGGACAATCGGTGGAGGGGATTCTCACCCCTCTTTCGTTACTCACGCCGGCATTCTCACTTCTGAAGCCTCCACGGCTGGGTCACCCCGCCGCTTCGCAAGCCTCAGAACGCTCTCCTACCGCGCACGTGATCCCGAAGGATCGCGCACACCCGCAGCTTCGGTGACTAGCTTGAGCCCCGTTACATTTTCCGCGCCCGAACACTTGACCAGTGAGCTGTTACGCACTCTTTCAAGGGTGGCTGCCTCTAAGCCAACCTCCTGGTTGTCTCGGCATTCGGACATCGTTTCCCACTTAGCTAGTACTTAGGGACCTTAGCTGGCGGTCTGGGTTGTTCCCCTCTTGCCTATGAAGTTTATCCCCCACAAGCTGACTCCCCGGGTACACCTAACGGTCTTCGGAGTTTGCCTGAAGTCGGTAACCTGGTAGGGCCCCTAGTCCAAGCAGTGCTCTACGGCCGCAAGGCATCGCCGGAGGCTATACCTAAATATATTTCGGAGAGAACCAGATATCTCCGGGCTTGATTAGCCTTTCACTCCGACCCACAGGTCATCCGCCCAGTTTTCAACCTAGGTCGGTTCGGCCCTCCACGGGGTCTTACCCCCGCTTCAGCCTGCCCATGGGTAGCTCGCCCGGTTTCGGGTCTACCGCCTCTGACTGAATCGCCCTATTCGGACTCGCTTTCGCTGCGGCTCCGCTCATCGCTTAACCTTGCCAGAGACGAGTAACTCGCCGGCTCGTTATGCAAAAAGCACGCCGTCACACCACAAGGGTGCTCCGACCGCTTGTAGGCACACGGTTTCAGGTACTATTTCACTCCCCTTCTGGGGTACTTTTCACCTTTCCCTCACGGTACTAGTCCGCTATCGGTCATCAGGGAGTACTTAGCCTTGGAGGGTGGTCCCCCCGGATTCGGACCGCGTTTCACGGGCGCGGTCCTACTCAGGAACGTGCTCGGGAGACCATCCGCTTTCGCCTACGGGGCTGTTACCCGCTGTGGCGCCCGTGTTCCACGGAGCTTCGACTAGCGATTGGTTTTCTGACTCCCGCCGAGAGATGCAGCCCTCGGAAAGCTCGTCCTACGACCCCGGCTGCGCAACGCCTGCACGCTTGCACGCAGCCGGTTTAGGCTGGTCCCCTTTCGCTCGCCACTACTCGGGGAGTCTCGGTTGATTTCCTCTCCTCGAGGTACTGAGATGTTTCAGTTCCCTCGCTTGCCTTCGTACGCCTATGTATTCAGCGCACGATGACACCGCATTACCGGTGCCGGGTTTCCCCATTCGGGTATCCGCGGGTCAAAGCCTGTTCAGCGGCTCACCGCGGCTTATCGCAGCCGTCCACGCCCTTCTTCGACTCCTGATGCCAAGGCATCCACCATGTGCCCTTACTATCTTGACGGTGATCGTTGATAGCCGGCGGCGGCTTGCGCCACTGCCGGCAACAACGGTGATCTTCCGTTGTTGTTTGGCCAACTGTGCAGTTTTCAAGGTCCGGCGAGGGCGCAACCGGAGGGACTCCCCGGCTGGTCTCTCAAAACTCAGCAGTACGCGGCCCGGTGCGAACACCTGGGCCTCCAGGCTTGGTCGACGTTCTAGAGGCGCCGCCGCCCGACACGCGGACGACGACCGGCTCTGTAGTAAGAGCTCCCTAGAAAGGAGGTGATCCAGCCGCACCTTCCGGTACGGCTACCTTGTTACGACTTCACCCCAATCACGAGCCCCACCTTCGACGGCTCCCTCCCGTAAGGGTTGGGTCACCGGCTTCGGGTGTTGCCCGCTTTCGTGGTGTGACGGGCGGTGTGTACAAGACCCGGGAACGTATTCACCCCGGCGTTGCTGATCCGGGATTACTAGCAACTCCACCTTCATGGAGGCGAGTTTCAGCCTCCAATCCGAACCAAGACCGGCTTTCTGGGATTCGCTCCACCTCGCGGTATCGCAGCCCTTTGTACCGGCCAATGTAGCACGTGTGTAGCCCTGGACATAAGGGGCATGAGGACTTGACGTCATCCCCACCTTCCTCCGGTTTGTCACCGGCAGTCTCGCATGAGTCCCCAACTAAATGCTGGCAACATGCGACAGGGGTTGCGCTCGTTGCGGGACTTAACCCAACATCTCACGACACGAGCTGACGACAGCCATGCACCACCTGTGATCCTGCCCGTGAGGGAAGCCGTGTTTCCACGGCGGTCAGGAACATGTCAAACCCAGGTAAGGTTCTTCGCGTTTCGTCGAATTAAACCACATGCTCCGCTGCTTGTGCGGGTCCCCGTCAATTCCTTTGAGTTTTAGCCTTGCGGCCGTACTCCCCAGGCGGGGCACTTAATGCGTTAGCTGCGGCACGGGAGGAGTCGACACCTCCCACACCTAGTGCCCATCGTTTACGGCGTGGACTACCAGGGTATCTAATCCTGTTTGCTCCCCACGCTTTCGCGTCTCAGCGTCAGTAACGTCCCAGCGAGCTGCCTTCGCCATTGGTGTTCCTCCCGATATCTGCGCATTTCACCGCTACACCGGGAATTCCACTCGCCTCTTCCGAACTCTAGTCCGACAGTATCGGCCGGCATCCCAGGGTTGAGCCCTGGACTTTCACAGCCGACTTATCGGACCGCCTACACGCGCTTTACGCCCAATAATTCCGGACAACGCTTGCCCCCTACGTATTACCGCGGCTGCTGGCACGTAGTTAGCCGGGGCTTCTTGTGGAGGTACCGTCACCAAGGTCGGCTATTCACCGCCCTGGCTTCGTCCCTCCTGAAAGGGGTTTACAACCCGAAGGCCTTCTTCCCCCACGCGGCGTTGCTGCGTCACGCTTTCGCGCATTGCGCAAGATTCCCCACTGCTGCCTCCCGTAGGAGTCTGGGCCGTGTCTCAGTCCCAGTGTGGCTGATCGTCCTCTCAGACCAGCTACCCATCGAAGCCTTGGTGAGCCGTTACCTCACCAACAAGCTAATGGGCCGCGGGCCCATCCTGATGCGGAGGCCGAAGCTTCCTTTCCTACCCTCACTGATGTGAGGGCAGCACATTCGGTATTAGCCCGGGTTTCCCCGGGTTGTCCCGATCATCAGGGCAGGTTACCCACGTGTTACTCACCCGTTCGCGGCTCTGCCCCAGGCCGAAGCCTGGTTCGTCGCTCCACTTGCATGTGTTAAGCACGCCGCCAGCGTTCGTCCTGAGCCAGGATCAAACTCTCCATGAAAGTCTGGCGTGGTTTCAAATCCGGACGGACCGAGGGATACCCCGAGCCGGCCGGCTCCACTGTCAGATCAGGAAAGTTGTCAAGTCGTCAATGCCTCCCCGCGTACACCGCGGGAAAAGCTGGACTCGACGGGTTCTGTTCAGGCCCTTCTCGAAATGCCGCGCCGGGCCCCGAGCACGGACGCTGTCCGTGATCGGCGACGTGGTGTCCCGAAAGAAGGGTTCAAACCTGGACGCGACCAAATTGGTCGCACGTACTGCTGAGTTTTCAAAGACCGTGCGCTCTCAGGGGTGGGGCTTCCACCACGCGTTCCGAGACGCGACGGATGAGTGTAGCACTGGTCTGGAGGCGCGTCTCAGCTTCGGCGCAGGCGCCGGAAGCGCCGCCGCCCCACCTGGAGCACCACACCGTCCAGGCGCTCGGCCGGAAGATCGAGGCCGGACTCGTCCAGCGGCTCGCCGTCGAGCTTCACGCCGCCCTGGGCCAGCAGCCGCCGGCCCTCGGAGCGCGACAGCCCGAACGCGTCCGACAGCAGGGCCGGCACGTGCACCGACCCGTTGTCGGCGGTGAATGCGTGTTCCTCGATCTCGTCCGGCAGCTCGCGGCGCACGTGGATGGTGTCGAAGCGCTCCTGCGCCGCCCGGGCGGCGTCCGCTCCGTGGTAGCGCTCGGTGATGGCGTAGGCAAGCCGGCGCTTGGCGTCGCGCGCGGGAAGGGAAGGGTCGAGCGGCTCGTCGAGCAGCAGGTCGTAGTAGACGGGCATCACCGTGTCGGGGATGCGCATCAGCTTGCCGTACATCTCGTCCGGGGGGTCCTCGACGCCCACGTAGTTGCCGAGCGACTTCGACATCTTCTGCACGCCGTCGGTTCCCGGCAGGATCGGCATCGTCAGGATCGACTGGGGCTCCACGCCGTACGCCCTCTGGATCTCACGCGCGAGCAGGATGTTGAACTTCTGATCGGTGGCACCCAGCTCGACGTCGGATTCGATCGCAACGGAGTCGTAGCCCTGCAGCAGCGGGTAGAGCAGCTCGAGGATGGAGATGGGCTCGCGCGCTCCGTAGCGCTGGGCGAAGTCGTCGCGCTCGAGAAGCTGCGCAACGGTGGAGGTGCGGGCCAGCCGGAACAGCTCCTCCATCGGCATGTCGAGCCATTCACCGTTGCGGCGCACCTCGGTCCGCTCCGGATCGAGCACCCGGAACGCCTGCTGCTCGTAGGTCTCGGCATTGCGATCGATCTCGGCCGGGTCCACGAACGGCCGGGTGGAGGAGCGGCCGCTGGGATCGCCCACGCGGGCCGTGTAATCGCCGATGATCAGCACCACCTGGTGGCCGAGGTCCTGGAACTCACGCAGCTTGCGCAGCACCACCGTGTGGCCCAGGTGGATGTCCGGAGTGGTGGGATCCACGCCGAGCTTGACCCGCAGTGGGCGCCCCTGACCGAGCTGGCGCTCGAGCTCGCCCCGGGGCAGCGTGTCGACGGCGTTTCGGGCGAGAAGGCGAGCCGGCTCGCCCGGAGAATCCGTCATAAGGCCAATGCTAGACTGACGCCCTTCGGTTGGCGCCCGTGTTGATGCCGTCTGGGCGGGCGCCCGTAACCAGCCGCCCTAGTTCCCGCACTGACGCGGGGAACCCCTCATCCGGGGCGCTCACAGCAAAGAATGCCGGAGCCGCCGACGCCCATCACTGATCCAGCCGCTCCGCGCGGGCACCGTTTCGCGCGCGCGAACGGCGGCAACGGAACCGGCGAGCCGCCGGCCCCTCCTCCGCCCCCGCGGCGAAAGCCCAAGCTCAAGAAGCTCCGCCTGGCCTTCATCCTGGTCGGCGTCTCGGCGCTGGCCCTCGTATCGACGGTCTTCGGGATGCTCATGGCCGTGTCGAGCGACCTGCCCTCGCTCGAGAACCAGGCCGAGTTCAGGGCCGCCGAGAACTCGATCCTGTACGCCGATGGCCCCGGCTGCAAGGAGCCGGGCCGGGAGCCTTGCCAGATCGCCAAGCTCACCGGCAACCAGAACCGCATCCTGCTCAAGGAGGGCGAGATCTCGCCCAACATCAAGAACGCCGTGATCGCTGTCGAGGATCAGCGGTTCTACGAGCACGAGGGCGTGGATTACACCGGCATCGGCCGCGCGCTCGTCCAGGACGTGCTGAAGCGCCGGGCCGCCCAGGGCGGCTCGACGATCACTCAGCAGTTCGTCAAGAACGCGCTGTCTGCGCAGGCCGACCGCTCGGTGTTCCAGAAGCTGCGCGAGTCGGCGCTCGCCTATCACCTCGAGCGCCAATGGCCCAAGGAGAAGATCCTCACCCAATATCTGAACACCGTGTATTTCGGTAACGGCGCCTACGGCATCGAGGCCGCCGTGCGGACCTATTTCGGTGACGGCGACGAGCCCGACGAGCGCGAGCAGGCCGAGATCACGTCGGGCGTCCAGTACGCCCCGCCGCCCGTGGTAATCGAGGAGGAGGACCCGAACGCGCGCGAGGCCATCGACGTCACCCCGTCCCAGGCCGCGATGCTCGCCGGCATGATCGCCTCGCCCAGCATGTATGACCCCGTGCAGAACCCGCGCGACGCCAAGGCGCGGCGCGACCTGGTACTGAGCCGCATGTACGAGCAGGGCATGATCACGCGGACCCAGTACGAGGAGAGCACCCTCGAGGCGATCCCCGACGAGGACGAGGTCGATCCGCCCTCCTCGGAGTCCAAGCAGCCGTACTTCACGAGCTGGATGACCCAGCAGCTGGTGGACAAGTACCGCCCCGGGCGGGTGTTCGGCGGCGGGCTCAAGATCAAGACCACCATCGATCCGGAGATGCAGGCCGCAGCGGAATCGGCGGTGGCGGGGCGCCTGGCCGGTGTCGGGCCGGACGCCTCGCTCGTGGCGATCGAGAACAAGACCGGCGAGGTCAAGGCAATGGTGGGCGGCTCGGACTTCAACTCCCGGCCCTTCAATCTGGCCACCAACGGCCACCGCCAGCCCGGCTCCTCGTTCAAGCCCTTCATCCTGCTGCGCGCCCTCGAGGACGGGATCGACCCCAACAGCGTCTGGGCATCGCAACCCAAGGAGCTGCCGTTCCGCGGGGAGAAGGGACCCGAGCTGTTCAAGGTCTCCAACTACGAAGACTCCTACCTCGGTTCAGCCTCGCTGTGGTCCGCCACGGCGGCCTCCGACAACTCGGTGTTCGCCGAGCTGGGCATGAAGGTGAAGCCCAAGCGGGTGGCGCGGCTGGCCAACGACATGGGGATCCGCACCGAGCTCTCGACCAACCCGGCGATGCTGCTGGGCGGCCTCGAGGAGGGCGTGACCCCGCTCGAGATGGCCTACGCGTACTCGACGATCGCCAACGAGGGAGAGCGCGTGTCGGGCTCGCTGGCGCCCAATGAGACCGGGCCCGTGGCCTTCGAGAAGGTGGAGGGCAAGGGCTTCGCGGAGACCAACGAGGTGCGAAAGGAGCGCGTCTTCCCGGCGAAGGTCGGCCAGGTGGCCAAGGACATGCTGTCCACGGTGGTCACCAGCGGCACCGGCAAGGCCGCGCAGGTGGGCGACGAGTTCATCTGGGGCAAGACCGGCACCACCGAGAACTACGGCGACGCCTGGTTCGCCGGCGGCAATGAGGATTATTCGGTGGCCGTCTGGGTGGGCTACGCCGACCGGGTTCAGCCGATGGAGTACGAGCATGCCGGGCCCGTGGCCGGCGGCACCTTCCCGGCCGAGATCTTCCACGACTTCATGACCTCGGCGCTGGCCATCAAGTCGCAGCGCGACCTGGCCAGCGGCAAGACCGACGACGAGGATGAGGAGTCCACCCTTCCCGCCACGCCCGTTACTCCCTCCCAGCTTCCGTCGGCCGAGCAGTCCGCGCCCGGCGAGACCGCGCCCGCAGAGCCGGCCCCCGCCGACGAGGAACAGGACGGACCGGCGGCCGACGCGCAGCCGCAGCCGGCTCCCGAGCCGGCCCCGACCCCGGCTCCCGCCCCGACCCCGGCTCCCGCCCCGGCCACCCCGCCGAGCGGCGGAGGGGGAACAGGCGGTGGAGTGGGCTCAGGGGCGGCGCCGCCCTAGGACGCGCGCCGTTAGTCGGCGGCCGACGTGAGTGCGACGGCCTCGTGGTTCAGGAGTCACGTGTCCGCGAGGGCCTCGGTCAGGTGCCGACGTAGGCCGCGAGGTGCTCGCCCGTGAGCGTGGAGCGGTCGGCGACGAGGTCGGCGGGTGTGCCCTCGAAGACGATTCGGCCGCCGTCGTGGCCGGCGCCGGGGCCCAGGTCGATGATCCAGTCCGCGTGCGCCATGACGGCCTGGTGGTGCTCGATGACGATGACCGACTTGCCCGAGTCGACGAGCCGGTCGAGTAGGCCGAGCAGCTGCTCGACGTCGGCGAGGTGGAGGCCGGTGGTCGGCTCGTCCAGGACGTAGACGCCGCCCTTCTCTCCCATGTGAGTGGCCAGCTTCAGCCGCTGACGCTCACCGCCTGACAGCGTGGTGAGCGGCTGGCCGATCGTGAGGTAGCCGAGCCCGACCGCGGCGAGCCGGTCAAGGATCTTGTGCGCGGCGGGCACGCTCGCCTCGCCGTCGCCGAAGAACT
The DNA here is from genome assembly GCA_963813495.1 of uncultured Thermoleophilaceae bacterium. Classification (GTDB taxonomy): domain Bacteria; phylum Actinomycetota; class Thermoleophilia; order Solirubrobacterales; family Thermoleophilaceae; genus JACVRW01. Next base: position 180,773 of record CAWEZC010000007.1, on the reverse strand, counting down.
CCTCGGCCTCGGCCACCGACATCGCAAGCACCTCGCTGATGTCGCGGCCGCCGAGCTTGTACTCGAGCACCTCGGCCTGGAAGCGCTTTCCCTCGCACTCCTCGCAGGTGCTGGCCACGCCGGCCATCATCCCCAGGTCCGTGTAGACGACGCCGGCGCCGTTGCAGTTCGGGCAGGCGCCGTCGGAATTGGCGCTGAACAGCCCGGGCTTCACGTTGCTGGCCTTCGCGAACGTCTTGCGGATCGGGTCGAGCAGCTTGGTGTACGTCGCCGGGTTGCTCCGCCGCGAGCCGCGGATGGCGCCCTGGTCGACCGTCACCACCCCGTCCCGGCCCGCCACCGAGCCGCCTACCAGCGAGCTCTTTCCGGAGCCCGCCACGCCCGTCAGCACCACCAGCACGCCGAGCGGAATGTCGACGTCGACGTCCTGCAGGTTGTGGGTGTCAGCGCCGCGCACTTCCATCATCCCCGAGGGTTCCCGCGGCGACGGCTTCAACGAGGTCCGATCGTCCAAGTGCCGCCCGGTCACGGTGTCGCTGTCCCGCAGCCCGTCGACGCTGCCCTCGAAGACCACCTCGCCGCCGCCACCGCCGGCGCCCGGACCGAGATCGACCACGTGGTCCGCGATCGCGATCGTATCCGGCTCGTGCTCCACGACGAGCACCGTGTTGCCCTTGTCGCGCAGCTGCTGCAGCAGGTCGTTCATACGCTCGACGTCATGGGGGTGGAGACCGATCGTGGGCTCATCGAACACGTAGGTGACGTCGGTCAGCGACGACCCGAGGTGGCGGATCATCTTGGTGCGCTGCGCCTCGCCGCCCGACAGCGTGCCCGACGGCCTGTTGAGAGAGAGGTAGCCCAGACCGATCTCGACGAACGAGTCGAGGGTGTGCCGCAGGGTCGCCATCAGCGGCGCGACGGACGGCTCCTCGAGGCCGGCCGCCCACTCCGCGAGGTCGGTGATCTGCATCGCGGAGACGTCGGCGATGCTGACGCCGTCGATCTTCGATGACCGAGCCGCCTCGCTGAGCCGGGTGCCGTCGCAGTCGGGGCAGGTGGTGAACACGACCGCCCGCTCCACGAAGGCACGCACATGCGGCTGCAGCGCGTCGACCTCCTTGGACAGGAACGACCTCTGGATCTGCGGGATCAGCCCCGCGTAGGTCAGGTTGATGCCCTCGACCTTGATCTTGGTCGGCTCCTTGTAGAGCAGGTCGTGGCGCTCGCGCTTGTTGAACTTCTTGATCGGCTTGTCCGGGTCGAAGTAGCCGCAGCCGCGGTAGATCCGGCCGTACCAGCCGTCCATGCTGTAGCCGGGGATCGTCAGCGCTCCCTCGTTGAGGGACTTGCTGTCGTCGTAGAGCGCTGACAGGTCGAAGTCGCTGACCGAGCCGCGGCCCTCGCAGCGCGGGCACATGCCGCCGGTGCGGCTGAAGCTCGCGCTCTTGGTGATGGTCTTGTCGCCGCGCTCGACAGTGATCCCACCGCTCCCGTGGACGGACGCGACGTTGAAGGAGTACGCGCCGGGCCCGCCGATGTGCGGCTTCCCGAGCCGGCTGAACAGGATGCGCAGCATCGCGTCGGCGTCGGTCGCGGTGCCGACCGTGGAGCGGGGGTTCGAACCCATCCGCTCCTGGTCGACGCTGATCGCCGTCGTCAGGCCGTCGAGCACGTCGACCTCGGGCCGGCTCAGAGTCGGCATGAAGCCTTGCACGAAGGCGCTGTAGGTCTCGTTGATCAGCCGCTGCGATTCCGCGGCGATCGTGCCGAACACCAGCGAGCTCTTGCCGGAGCCGGAGACGCCGGTGAACACGGTCAGCCGGCGCTTCGGGAGCTCGACGCTGACGTCCTTGAGGTTGTTCACGCGCGCGCCGTGCACGCGGATCAGATCGTGGCTGTCGGCTACGTGCGGCGCACGCGGCTTCGTCTTCGTGGCGGTGCTCATCTCGTCTGAGGGGCTCAGCTCAATTCCTGAAGGCGGATGAGATTGCCCGCGGGATCGCGGAACGCGGCGTCGCGAATTCCGTACGGCTGGTCGGTCGGCTCCTGGACGACCTCGGCGTTGCCGGCCTGGATCCGCCCGAACGTGCCGTCGATGTCCCTGGTGCCGAGGTTGATGCTGGCGTACGTGCCCTTGGCCATCATCTCGGCGATGACTCGGCGCTCTTCCTCTGTGACGCCGGGGTCGGCCTCCGGCGGGTAGAGGACGATCGACGTGTCGGGCTGGTTCGGGGGGCCCAGCGTGATCCAGTGCATCCCCTCGTAATCGACGTCGTTGCGGACCTCGAAGCCGAGGGCGTCGCGATAGAAGGCCAGTGAGGCCTCCGGGTCGTTGTGCGGCAGCATGGCTTGGTGAATGGTGATGTCCATGTGGCGCAGGCTAGTTCGGGCTTGGGACCGGCGCTTCTCGATTCCTGATCGGTTTGGTCACGCGTTTTGCCACGCACGGCGCCACCCCGGCCATCTCGCCCGAAGCGTGGAGCCGATAGGCGCTTGGCGGCACACCGACCAGTTCCGTGAAGCGGGTGCTGAAGGTGCCGAGCGATGAGCAGCCGACCTCGAAGCAGACCTCCGTGACGCTGAGCTCGCCCTGACGTAGCAGCGCCATCGCGCGCTCGATGCGCCGCGTCATCAGGTAGCTGTAGGGCGACTCGCCGTAGGCGAGCCGGAACTGGCGGCTGAGGTGCCCGGCCGACATGTGCGCGCCGCGGGCGAGCGCCTCGACGTCCAGCGGCTGCGCGTACTCCCGGTCGATCCGGTCGCGGACGCGACGCAGCCGCGCGAGGTCGCCCAGGTGCTGCGCCGGGTCGGGCCTGCCGGTCACGTGCGAGATCGTGCCAGGTCGCGCCGGAGGTGCCTAGGCCGCCGCCCGGCGGCCCGCACGCATCGCCTGCGGCCACGGCCGTGACACGTGCCGGCTGTCCGCGTCGCAGAAGCGCCACGGCAGGTCGGCGGCCTTGGTGATGCCGATGCGCTCACCCACCACTATCCGCGGCGCGGCCGCACCCGGTTCTCGCTCGAGCAGCACCAGCGGACCGCCGATCAGCGAGCTGCCGTTGAGCGACAGCCCCACGCCCAGCGCCTGGGTCAGCTTCCCCGGACCCGAGCAGAGATCGGTTTCGCGGGACACGTCGCGGCGGCCGCGCATGGCATCGAGGCCATCGAGCGGCTCGAGCGCGCGGATCAGCACCGCCGCCCCCACGCCCTCGTCCTCGCACACCGCGTTGAGCAGCGAGTGGACGCCATACGAGAGATAGACGTAGGCCACTCCGGGCGGACCGAACAGCGTGTGCGTGCGCCCGGTCAGCCCCACGTGTGCGTGGCATGCCGCCTCCTCCATGTGGTAGCTCTCGGTCTCGACGATGCGCCCAGCGGTCTCGCCATGGCGCAGGGTGCAGCCGATCAGGTCGCGCGCCACGTGGTGCACCGAGCGCGCATAGAAGGCGCGCCCGGGCCTCACGCGCGAGCCTCGGCCAGTACGTGGCGGGCCTGGGCCAGCTGGTCGCGCACCCGCGGGAGCGCGGTGCCGCCGTCGGACACCTTGGACTCGAGCCAGGCCCCCTGCTCGAGCAGCTCGTAGAAGCGGCCATCGAGCTGCGGGGCCAGCTTGGCCAGCTCCTCGCGGCTCAGCTCCGAGAGCTTCTTGTCGCGCTCGCCTGCCGCGCGCACGAGGCCGCCGACGATGCCATGGGCCTCGCGGAACGGCACCCCCACGAGCACCAGGAGGTCGGCCACGTCGGTGGCCGCAATGAACTCGTCGGAAGCCGCTTCGGCCATGCGCTCCCGGTCGAAGCGGATCTCGGCCAGCATCTCGGCGGCCACCCGCAGGCACAGCTCGAGCGTGTCGGCGGCATCGAACAGCCCCTCCTTGTCCTCCTGGAGGTCCTTGTTATAGGTCAGAGGCAGGCCGTGCAGCACACCGTGCAGCGCCACCAGGCGCCCGGCCACCCGGGGCGCCTTGGCCCGCAGCAGTTCCGCGGCGTCGGGATTCTTCTTCTGCGGCATCAGGCTGGAGCCCGAGGAGAAGGAGTCCGAGATCTCGCAGAAGCCGAACTCCTCGGTGGACCAGAGCACGAGCTCCGCGCCCAGCCCGGACAGATGGGTGGCGCAGGTGGCCGCGGCTGACAGGTAGTCGAGCGCGAAGTCGCGATTTGAGACCGCGTCCAGAGAGTTCTCCGCGATCCCTCCGAAGCCGAGCTCCTGGGCCACGAACATGCGGCCGGTGTCGAAGTTCACGCCGGCCAGGGCGCCGGCCCCCAGCGGCAGGTCGTCAGTGGCCGTCATGCAGAAGCTGAAGCGCTGCAGATCGCGGCGGAACTTCCAGAAGTAGGCCAGCAGATGGTGCGAGAGGTAGACCGGTTGCGCCCGCTGGAGGTGGGTGTAGCCGGGCAGCGGCCAGTCCAGATGTCGCTCGGCCAGCTCGACCAGCGTTGACATCAGCTGGTGGAGCAGCTCACGCGCGTCGAGGCTGTGGGCGCGCACGAACATGGCGACGTCGGTGGCCACCTGGTCATTGCGCGAACGGGCGGTGTGAAGCTTTCCCCCACCGGCCCGGCGAGCTCGGTGAGACGCCGCTCGATGGCCATGTGGATGTCCTCGTCGTCGGGATGAACGACGAACTCGTCGGTCTCGAGCTCCGCCCGCACCGCCGCGAGACCGCGCTGCAGCTCCTCGAGGTCCGCCTCGCTGATGATTCCGCTCCGGGCCAGCATGCGAGCGTGCGCGAGCGACTGCTCGAGATCGTAGGGCGCAAGCCTGTGGTCGAATGAGATCGACGAGTTGAGCGCCTGGAAGAGCGGGTCCTGGGGATCACGAAAGCGGCCCATGGGGGCGCTGAGTCTACGCGCGGCCTGCCGTAGGATTCGCGCCCGTGCGAGCCCTGGTCACCGGAGCCACCGGGAAGGTGGGGCACGCCGTGGCGCTCGCGCTGACGGAACGCGGGGACGAGGTACGGGCGCTGGTGCGCGATCCGGAACGGGCCGCCGGCCTGCTGCCCCGGGAAGTAGAGCTCGTCCAGGGTGACGTGATCCGGCCCTCCACGCTCGGCTCGGCCGTCGCGGGTTGCGAGCTCGTGGTCAACGCGATGGGAATCCCGGAGCAGTGGACGGCCGACCCAGCGGTCTTCGAGCGGGTCAACGCGCTCGGCACGCGCAGCCTGGTGGAGGCGGCGGCTAGCGCCGGCGCGCGCCGCATCGTCCACACGAGCACGATCGACGTCTTCCACGCCGAACCGGGGGCCGCCTTCGACGAGTCGCAGGTGGCCGGCTATCCCAAGGGCACGTCCTACGAGCGCTCCAAGCAGCGGGCCGAGCAGCTCGCCCTCGCTGCCGTGGAGGGCACCGGCACCGAGCTCGTGCTGGTCAACCCGGCCGCCGTCTACGGGCCCGGGCCGAGCGCGGAGGCCACCTCGCTCGAGCAGGGCCTCATCCGGCCGGTGATCGAAGGGCGCCGCGCCGAGCTGCCTGTGTTGCCCCCGGGGGGCATGGGCCTCGTGCACTCCCCCGGCCTGGCCCGTGGCGTGCTGGCCGCCGCCGAGCGCGGCGTGCCGGGCGAGCGCTACATCCTCTGTGACGGCCACATGAGCCTGCGCGAGATCGCCGCCGCGGCGGTACGGCTGGCCGGGCGTGGGCGCGTGCCGCCCGTGCTGCCCGCCCCGCTGGCCCGGCCGCTGGCGGCGGCCGGGGAGGCGCTCTCCGGCGTGATCGGAAGGCCGCCGCTACTGCCCCGGGGCCAGCTCTACTTCTTCCTCTGGAACGCGCGGCCGCAGTCGGGCAAGGCCCAGCGCGAGTTGGGGTGGGAGCCGACGCCCATCGAGGACGGCCTGCGTAGCGCGGTGGAGGCCCTTGGCTGAGGTACGGCGCGCGCGGCGGGGCGAGGGCGCCACCACGGCCCAGCTGCTCTACGTCAGCGCCGGCGCCATGTACGACCGCTTTGCCGGCGACCGCGAGCGGGCGCTCGAGGCTCTGGAGCGGGCCTTCGACAGGCCGGGCAACGCGGCCAGCGCCGAGCGCATCTGGGTGGCCGAGCTCGACGGCGAGGTGGCCGGGGCCATGGCGGCCTTCCCCGTCGACGAGGCGGCCGATCGCTCGCGCGCCTTTCTGCGGCTCACCCTGCGCCACTCACCGGCCTGGCGCTGGCCGGGCGCGCTGCGCCTGTACCTGGCCGGCGGCCGCGCCTCGCCCAGCCCACCCGCCGCGGCCTTCTATGTCGACGCGCTGGCCACCGATGCCCGTTTTCGCCGGCGCGGAGTGGCCCGGGCGCTGCTGGTCGCCGCCGAGCGCGAGGGGCGCAGCCGCTCGTTGCCGTGCCTCGCGCTGGACACGACGATCGAGAACGACAGCGCCCGTGCGCTCTATGTGAGTGAGGGCTTCGAGGAGGTGGCCTTCCGGCCGCCGGCGCGCGGCCTGCCGGGCTTCGTGGCGCTTGTGAAGCCGCTCGAGCCGCTTTGAGCGGCTAGCGGCCGAGGACCGCTCGCAGGGCCTCGACCACCCGCTCTACCTGCCCGTCCCCGAGCTCGGGGAAGAAGGGCAGGGCGAGCGAGCGCCGCGCCACGTCCTCGCAGACGGGGAATTCGCCCTCGCGGTGGCCATAGCGCTCGCGATAGAAGCTCATCAGGTGGATGGCGGGCAGGTAGGGCTTGGAATCCACGCCACGCTCGCGCAGCGCGCGGATGGTGTTGTCGCGGCCTGAGTCGTCCGGGAGCTGCACGACGTAGACGAACCAGCTGCGCCGGTCACCGTCGGCGTCGGGGCAGGGCAGGCCGAGTCCCTCGACCTCGGCGAGCGCCGTGCTGTAGAGCCCGGCCAGGCGGGCACGTGCAGCGAGCATCTCATCGAGCCGCTCCAGCTGGGCAAGGCCGAGCGCACAGGAGAGGTCGTCGAGGCGATAGTTGAAGCCGAGCCGATCGTGGTCCAGCCAGCCCATGTCGGGCGCGCGGCCCTGGTTGCGCTCGGAGTCGATGCGTTTCTTCACGGCCTCGTCCGGGCAGACCGCCATGCCCCCTTCGCCAGTGGTGAGTTGCTTGTTCGGATAGAAGCCGAAGACCGAGAGGTTGCCGCGCGCCCCCACCGCCATCCCGTCTGCGTGAAACGCGCCGAGCGCTTCACAAGTGTCCTCCACGATCCACAGAGCTCGCTCCTCGGCCAGCGCCTCGAAGGCCGGCATGTCGGCCGGGTAGCCGAAGATGTGCACGGGCAGCAGCCCCGTCGTGCGGTCGGTCACGGCGGCGGCGGCGGCCGCGGGGTCGAGATTGAGCGTGCGGGGGTCGATGTCGCAGAACACCGGCCGGGCGTTCTCGTACAGGAGACAGTTGGCCGAAGCCACGAAGCTGAAGGGGGTGGTCACAACATCGTCGCCCGCTTCCACCCCGGCGGCCCGGATGGCCAGGTGAAGGCCCGCGGTGCCGCTCGATACTGCGGACACGTGCCCCATCCCCAGCCGGTGGGCGAAGGCGTCCTCGAACTCACCGAGCCGCGGGCCGAGCGCCAGCCGGCGTGACCGCAGCGTCTCGAGGAGGAGCTCCTCCTCGCGCTCGCCTACCAGGGGGCGGGCGAGCGGTACGAATTCGCTCACGTGACCGCGGTGCGGGCGCGCGAGCTCTGCGTGCGGCCCGGGAGCATTCCCGCCTCCAGCGAGTCGACCAGCGCGTCCCAACTGGCCTCGATGATGTTCTCGGACACGCCGATCGAGCCCCAGGTGTCCTGGCCGTCGCTGGCGTCGAGCAGCACGCGGGTCACGGCGCCGGTGCCCTTGCGCTCGTCGAGGATGCGCACCTTGAAGTTGACCAGCTCGATGTCGCGCAGGTGCGGGTAGCGCTCGCCGATCGCCGCGCGCAGCGCCTTGTCGAGTGCATTGACCGGGCCGTTGCCCTCGGCGGTGCGGACGTAGCGCTCGCCCTCGACCCAGATCTTGATCGTGGCCTCGGTCTCGACCAGGCCGTCCTCGCGCTTCTCGACGATCGCTCGCCATGACTCGAGCCGGAACAGCGGCTCGTACTCGCCGGTTTCCTTGCGGATCAGGAGGTCGAACGAGCCGTCGGCGGCCTCGAACTGGTAGCCCCGGTGCTCGAGCTCCTTGACGCGCTCGACCACCCGTGACGCGGTGGCGCCGTCCACGTCGCTGCGGGCCTGAACCGTGCCCTTGCCCGACAGCTCGGAGATCAGCACCCGCCGGCCGGCCCCGACCTCGGCGGGGTCGATGTGCTCGAAGGTGCGAGCGTCCCGGTTGACACCGGCCACGTGCATCCCGCCCTTGTGCGCGAAGGCGTTGGCTCCCACATAGGGCTGGTTGGGATTGGGGATCACATTGCAGAGCTCGTCCACCAGGTGGGCGGTCTCGGTGAGGCGCTGAAGATGCTCGCGCCCGATCGCCTCGAAGCCGAGCTTGAGCTCGAGCGCGGGCACGATCGAGACCAGGTTGGCGTTGCCGCACCGCTCGCCGTAGCCGTTCATGGTGCCCTGCACCAGCCGGGCGCCCGCCTCCACGGCCACGAGCGTGTTGGCCACTCCACAGCCGGCGTCGTCGTGGGTGTGGATGCCGACCTCGACCGCGTCGCCCAGTTCGGCCACCACCCGCGCCGTGGCGGCTGCGACCTCGACCGGGAGAGAGGAGCCGTTGGTGTCGCACAGGGTCACGTTGTCGGCGCCGGCCTCGGTGGCCGCCCGCAGGCACCGCAGGGCATAGTCGGGGTCGTCGCGGAAGGCGTCGAAGAAGTGCTCGGCGTCGTAGATCACGCGCTTGTCCTGCGCCACCAGCCAGGCCACGGAGTCGCCGATCATGCGCAGGTTCTCCTCGGGCTCGACCTGCGTGACCTTCTCCAGGTGGAGCGACCACGTCTTGCCCACGAGCGTGCAGACCGGGGCGAAGCTGTCGGCCAGCAATCGCAGCGCGGGGTCGCCCTCTGCCGCCGAGTCCCGCCGGCGCGTCATGCCGAAGGCCACGATGTCGGCGTTCGTGAAGCTCTCCCGCGAGAGCAGCTCGAAGAGCGCCTCCTCCTTGGGGTTGGACGCGGGGAAACCGGCCTCGATCAGGTGTACGCCGAGGTCGTCGAGCGCGTGCGCGACCCGCACCTTCTCGTCGGCCGACAGCGACATTCCCTCCCCCTGCATGCCGTCACGCAGAGTGGTGTCGTAGACGGTGACGTGGACGGGCGGCGTCACGCCTGCGACGGCACGGGCACGAGATCGAGCCAGTCCGCATAGCGCGGCTCGCGCCCGCACAGCGCGTTCTCGAAGACGCCCTGGATCTCCCGCGTTATCGGCCCCGGCGTGCCGTCGCCGATCGCGATGTCGTCGATCTCTCGCAGCGGCGTGAGCTCCGCGGCGGTACCGGTGAGGAACACCTCGTCGGCCAGGGCCAGCTCGGCCCGCGCCACGTCGCGCTCCACGACCTCGTAGCCCAGATCGCGGGCGATCTGGATCGCCGACTTGCGGTTGATGCCGTCGAGGATCGCCGCCGTCTGCGGCGGCGTGCAGATGGCGCCGGCCTTGATCACGAAGATGTTCTCGCCGGTGCCCTCACACACGTTGCCCTTGTCGTCGAGCAGGATCGCCTCGTCGTAGCCGGCCTTCAGCGACTCGATCTTGGCCAGTACCGAGTTGAGGTACTGACCCGACGCCTTGGAGTGCGGGATCAGTGAGTCCGAGGAGATGCGCCGATAGGAGGACACCCGCCCGCGCACGCCCTTGCGCTTGCCGTCCTCGCCCAGGTAGGCGCCCCACTCCCACACCGCGATCATCGCCTCGACCGGATTGTCGAGGGGGTTGAGCCCCATCGGGCCGTAGCCGCGATAGACGAGCGGCCGGATGTAGCAGCTCTTGAGCTGATTGCGGACGATCAGCTCATGGGTGACCTCGCGCAGCTGCTCCTTGGAGAAGGGCAGGTCCATGTAGTAGAGCTTGGCCGACTCCTCGAGCCGGGCGAGGTGGTCGTGGTGGCGAAAGACCGCGGTGCCCTGCGGCGTCTCGTAGGCGCGCACGCCCTCGAAGACCGCGGTCCCGTAGTGGAGGCAGTGGGTGAGTACGTGTACCTTCGCGTCCTCCCAGGCGACGAACTCTCCGTTCAGCCAGATGAGGTCGGCGGTGTTCACGTACTGCTCCTAGAGATTCGTGAGGACCGCCCGAGTGGCGGCCTCTGTGGTGGCATCGCCGCCGAGGTCCGGAGTCCGGAGGCCATCCCCGAGCGCGCGATCGATCGCGGATTCTAGGGCAGCCGCCGCATCTTCCATAGCGAGTCCGTGGCGCAGCATCAGCGCCACCGACCCGAACATGGCAAGCGGATTGGCCGTCCCGGTGCCGGCGATGTCCGGCGCCGAGCCGTGCACGGGCTCGAACAGCCCCGGTCCCGAGTCGCCGAGCGAGGCGCTCGGGAGCATGCCGAGCGAGCCGGTGAGCATGGCCGCCTCGTCGCTGAGGATGTCTCCGAACATGTTCTCGGTGAGCAGCACGTCGAACTCCGCGGGGCGCGACACGAGCTGCATGGCCGCGTTGTCCACGAGCATGTGCTCGAGCGGCACGTCCTCGTCTCGGGCCAGCCGCTCGACCGTCTTGCGCCACAGGCGCGAGGTCTCGAGGATGTTGGCCTTGTCCACGCTCGTGACCTTGCGCCGGGCCAGCCGGAAGCCCACGCGCGCGATGCGCTCGATCTCCTCCACGCTGTAGACGCAGGTGTCGTGCGCCGTGTCTCCCTCCAGACCGCGGTCACCGAAGTAGATACCGCCGGTGAGCTCGCGCACCACCAGCAGGTCGGTGCCCTCGATGCGCTCGCGCTTGAGCGGGCTGGCGTCGAGCAGCGCGGGGCTCGGCCGCACCGGGCGCAGGTTGGCGAACAGCCCCAGACCCTTGCGCAGGCCCAACAGACCCTGTTCCGGCCGTGGCCGGCCCGGGTCGGTGGTGTCCCACCTCGGCCCGCCCACGGCCGCAAGCAGCACGGCGTCGGCGGCCGCGCACGCGTCCAGCACCTCGTCGGTGAGCGCGCTCCCGTGGGCGTCGATCGAGGCCCCGCCGACGAGCCGCTCGTCGAGCTCGAAGTCGCTGAGCTCGGCCAGGATCCGCACGGCCGCCTCAGTGATCTCGGGGCCGATGCCGTCGCCGGCGAGGAGGACGATTCGCGGAGTCACGGGTGCGGGCGGCGGGCGGTGATGTTCAGGCGGACGTAGTCGAGCTCCTCGCCCGAGCGCTCGAGCACCGCGTGCACGAAGCCGTCACGCAGGCTCTCGGGCAGCTGCTCGACGTGGTAGCCGAGGCAGACGGTGCGCAGGTAGTCGAGCGGATCCTCGGGCGCCACCGGATAGGGCTGGAGCCAGGTCTCGACGTCCGCGAAGCCCGCGTGTTCCAGACGCCAGGCGGTCTCCTCCGGCCCGGCGAAGTTCCACGGGCCGCGCCAACCCTCCAGATGTTCCGCGTACGGCGGCTCCGCCGAGACCGCCGCGGCGGCCGCGTGGAAGCGGGCGACATTGCCCTCCCCGCCACATTGGGCCACCAGGCGCCCGCCGGGACGCAGGGCGGCGTGCAGGCGCGCAAACAGAAGCTCGATGATCGGCGATCCAGTGAAAGACCGCGCTCGAGAACACCGCGTCCACGGGCTCCTCCAGCGTGAGCTCGGTGAGGTCGGCCTGGAAGACGCGTCGCCCGTTCTGGCAGCGCGATGCGGGCGTGCTCGACCATGGACTCCGACTGGTCCACCGCGACCACGTGGCCGTCGGGCAGGCGCTCGAGCAGCATCTGGGTCACCCGCCCCGACCCGCAGCCCGCATCGAGCACCAGCTCGTGGCCGCTGAGGGGCAGGCGCTCGAGCACCGCTGCGGCCATCTCGACCTGGGGATCGGAAACCCGGTCGTAGGTCGCGGCGTCCCACTCGCGGGTCATGTGGCCGCGAGACGCGTGGTGACCGGCCCGCTGCGCTCGCGTTCGGCCTCGAAGCGGTCGATCGCCTCCTGCTGTCCGAGGGTCACGCCGATGTCGTCGAGGCCCTCGAGCAGCCGGCGCACGATCTCGGGATCCATGTCGAAGCGCAGCCGGCGCCCGGCGAACGCGATCTCCTGCTCCTCCAGGTCGATACGGGCGTGGCCCGCGCTCATCAGATCCTTGACGTCGGCCTCTCCGAGCACGATCGGCAACAGCCCGATCTTGGTGCAGTTGGAGTAGAAGATGTCGGCGAAGCTGGGGGCCACAATTGCCCTGAAGCCGTAATCCTCGAGCGCCCACGGTGCGTGCTCGCGCGACGACCCGCACCCGAAGTTCCGGCCGGCGGCCAGAATCGGGTTGGAGGGGAGTTCCCAGCCGGGCTCCTTCGACCAGTCGTGGAACAGGAACTCGCCGAAGCCGGTGCGCTCCACCCGCTTGAGGAACTGCTTGGGGATGATCTGGTCGGTGTCGACGTCGCTGCGGTCGAGCACCGACACCGTGCCTTCGATCAGACGGATCGGTTCCATCACGCCCACTCCCTGATGTCGACGAAGTGGCCCTCGATGGCAGCCGCGGCCGCCATCTTCGGGCTAACCAGATGGGAGCGCGCACCGCGGCCCTGGCGCCCCTCGAAGTTGCGGTTCGAGGTCGAGGCGACACGCTCGCCCGGCGCGGCGATGTCAGGGTTCATGCCCAGGCACATCGAGCAGCCGGCCGAACGCCAGTCGAAGCCGGCGGCCCGGAACACCTCGTCGAGCCCTTCGCGCTCGGCCTGTTCCTTGATCTGGGCCGAACCGGGCACCACCATCGCGTTGACGGTGGCCGCAACGCGCCGGCCCTTGACGACGGCAGCCGCCTCGCGCAGGTCGCCGATGCGCGAGTTGGTGCAGGAGCCGATGAACACGCGGTCCAGCGAGATCTCCTGCATCGGCGTGCCCGCCTCGAGCGCCATGTAGTCGAGCGCCCGCTCCTCGCCCTCGTCACTGGGGCTCGGCACAGCGCCGGTCACGTCGACCACCATCCCGGGCGTGGTGCCCCAGGTGACCTGAGGCGACAGCGCGGCGGCGTCGATGAGCACCTCGCTGTCGAACCGCGCTCCGGCGTCGCTGTGCAGCGCGCGCCATTCCCCGAGCGGCAGCGGGTCGGGCGCGGCGTCGCGGCCCTCGACCCACTCGAAGGTGGTGTCGTCCGGCGCGATCATCCCGGCGCGGCCGCCGGCTTCGATGGTCATGTTGCAGATCGTCATGCGCCCCTCCATGGAGAGGCCCTCGATCGCCGGGCCGGCGTACTCGATCACGTGACCCACGCCGCCGGAGACCCCGATGCGCCCGATCGTGCCGAGTATCAGGTCCTTGGCGGTCACGCCGAAGCCGAGCTCGCCCTCGTAGAGGATGCGCATCGACCTGGGCTTGCGCTGGGCCAGGGTCTGGGTGGCCAGCACGTGCTCGACCTCGCTCGTGCCGATGCCGAAGGCCAGCGCGCCGAAGGCGCCGTGCGTAGACGTGTGCGAGTCCCCGCAGACGATCGTCATCCCGGGCTGGGTCACCCCGAGCTCGGGTCCGATCACGTGCACGATGCCCTGGCGCGAGGACCCGATCGAGTAGATCGGCACCCCGAACTCTTCGGCGTTGCGCTCGAGCGTCTCGACCTGCACCCGCGAGAGCTGGTCGAGGATCTGCGCGGCGGCGGTGGAGCCGTCGGTGGGCACGTTGTGGTCGGCCGTGGCCAGCGTGCGGTCGGGCCGGCGCACACGGCGGCCCGCGAGGCGAAGCGATTCGAAGGCCTGCGGAGAGGTGACCTCGTGCACGAGGTGGAGGTCGATGTAGAGGATGCCCTCGGCCACGGCGTGGGCATCCCAGATCTTGTCGAAGAGAGAACGGTGGCTCGCGGGCACCGCCCGCTCGCCGGAGTGAGAACGGTGGCTCGCGGGCACCGCCCGCTCGCCGGAGTGAGAACGAGGGCTCGCGGGCACCGCCCGCTCGCCGAAGTGACTGCGGGGCACGTCAACTCCTCCTGAGTCCGGCGGCGACGATCGCGTAGAAGCGGGCCTCCGCCTGGCCGGGGTTCTCGAAGTGATGGGGAATGTCGGCATCGAAGGTCACGGCATCGCCTTCGTCCAGCTCGTGCGTCGTGCCGCCGCAGACAAAGAGCACGGGGCCGGCCTCGACCACCGCCGTCTCGCGGCTGCCGGCTTCGTGCATCGGCGGGTCGTCGGGGCCGGCCGTGGAAGCCCCTGGTGCCAGCGCGTGCAGGGAGACCTCGGCTCGCAGCCCGGGCAGTGGCGGGGTGAGCACGTCGTAGCGGTGCCGGCGCCCGCCGCCGCGCCGGCGCTCCGACGAGCGCACGACCGCCACGCCGTCGCCCTCGTCGAGGCGCAGCAACTGAGAGAGATTCAGCTCGAGCCCGGTGGCGATGCGCTCGGCGACCGACAACGTGGGGCTCGTCTCCCCGCGCTCGACCTGCGACAACATCGGCGCCGAGACGCCGGAGCGCTCGGCCAGGTCGCGCAAAGAGAGGTCCATCGCCTCGCGCAGGTGGCGTATGCGGCTGCCGAACACGTGACCGTTCACGGACATCTTCGCGTACGCTATCACAGACGTTTGTATGTTGCTAGCGCGCTTGGCGGGTCGGCCGCACGACGATCTCGTTCACGCACACGTGCGGCGGGCGCGTCACGGCGTTGACGATCGCTCCGGCGATGTCGCGCGGTTCGAGCACCTCGCCGATCTGGTCACGCGACTTGCGCATGGCCTGCTGAACGACGGGGTTCTGGTTGTGCCCCTGAAGCTCGGTTTCGACGAAGCCCGGCGCCACGGTGGTCACGCGGATGTTCGCGTGCAGAGCCTCCTGGCGCAGGGCCTCGGAGAACGCGTGCACCCCGAACTTCGTCATGTTGTAGACGGCCGCGCCGGCATTCGCCACCCGGCCGGCCACCGAGGACACGTTGACGATGTCCCCTCCCCCGTCCTGGCCGATCAGCGGCAGCGCGGCGTGGGTGCAGTACAGGAGGCCGAGCAGGTTGACCGACACCATGCGGCGCCACTCCTCCACGTCTGCACCGGCGACCGGGCCGAGCAGCATCACGCCGGCGTTGTTGACGAGAATGTCGAGCCGGCCCAGCTCGTCGTGGGCCCCCTCGATGAAGGCACGAGCCGCCTGCTCGTCGGAGACGTCGACCTCGCGGACCAGCGTGGGCCCCTCGATGCGCCCCGCGAGCGCCTCCAGCCGATCGCTCCGGCGGGCGCCGAGAGCCACAGCGGCGCCCTCTGCCGCCAGGGCGAGCGCGGTGGCTTCGCCGATTCCCGACGAAGCGCCGGTGACGGCAGCAACACGGCCTTCGAGTAGACCCGCCATCGCACCGCGATCCTACCCTCCGGCGCAGGGCTCGCGTCAGTTGGAGCCGGCTCGCCGCAGCAGGGCGTCGGCGGCGCTCACGACATCGGCCACGCCGTCGAGCGTCTGGACCACCGGCGTGGGATCGAGCGCCTGGCCGGCGATCGCGCCGCCGATCAGGACTCCTCCGATGTTTGCCTCGTGCGCAGTGGCCACACTGGCCCGAAGGCTCGGCGCCGTCTGCGACATCGTGGCCGTCAGGCCGAGCAGCTGAGGACGGTGGCGCTCGATCAGCGCGGCCAGCGACTCCGCCGCCACGTCGGGACCGGCCACGAGCACGGTGTAGCCCGCATCCTCCAGGAGGTCGGCGGCCATATGGAGACCGACCACATGGCGCTCCCCCTCCGGGGCGCAGAGCAGGACCGTGGAATCGAGGCGCTGCTGCTCGACTCGGTGGATGTCGCGCAGGACGGCGAGCAGCCGCAGCACGATCTGGGTGGCCCGCCGCTCCACGCTGGGGGTGATCTCGCCGCGAGCCCAGCGCTCCCCGAGCGAGCGCATTGCCGGGCGCACCACGTGGTCGTCGATCAGGGTGGCCGGCAGGCCGGCGCCGAGGGCGTCGCGGGCGACCCGCTCGGAGTCCTCCTCGTCGCCGGCCAGCAGCCCGAGCTCGAGCTCCTCGGCGAACCCGGCCAGAAGGGGTTCGAGGCCGCCGGGCTCAGGCACGTGGGCCGTCCTCGAGTGGGCGGCTGGATGCGGGCCGCACGTCGGTCCCGTCCACGAGTACAGCCTCAACGGGCTCCCCGCAGCCGAGGCAGCCCGCGTTGCGACGGATCATGCGCAGCGCCGAGCTGCTCACCCAGAGTCGGCCGCAGCCTGTGCAGCGCAGAGCGTCGATGGGTTCTCTGGCCGGCGGCATGCCCGTACCGGGTCGCGTGCTCCTTTCTCGGCGTCACGATCTCAGACCGGCGCGAGGGGTGCAAACCCCGAGCGAGGTCAGAGCGCGGATCGCAGGAGCGCGAGAAGCTCCCGCTCGGACGGCGCGTTCGGGGTGTTGAGAAAGGCGGGATGCCCCACCACCGCCGCCGCCACGGGCGGGAGGTGCTCCTCCCCTACGCCCAGCGTGGAGAGGCGGGTGTGCCCGCTTCGCCCCGAGAGCTCGGCTATGCGGCCGGGGGCCTCCGCGGCGTCCTCCCCTGGCGCGCCGAGCGCGCGCGCCAGCGCTCCCAGGGCGCGCGGGGCACGGCCCGCCATCAGACGCGCGCAGTGCGGCAACATCACGGCGTTGGTCTCCGCGTGCGGGCTGCCCGCGGTCCGGACGATGGTCTGGCACAGGGCGTGGTGCACGGCGATGCCGGTGCTGGCGGAGGCGTAGCCGGCCAGGAGCGCGCCGAGGGCCACGTCATCGCGGCCAGGCGGATCGGCGGCGACGCCGGCGGCGATCAGTCCCGCGCCGCGCAACGCCGCCAGCTCTGCCACCGGGTTGGCCATCGGGGTGTAGAGGGACTCCATGCCGTGCGCGAGCGCGTTCATCGCGCTGGCCGCCAGCGCGGGCGGCGGCTGTGAGGCCATGAGGGCCGGGTCGGCCACCACCAGTGAGGGACGGACCATCCTGGCGCCGGCCACACCCTTGGGCGTGCGATGGAAGGGCGTGAGCTCCGCTCCCGACAGTGTGGTCGGCAGGGCCGCGACGGCTGCGCCGCGTCACCCCGGCGATCGCCTTGGCGGTATCGATCACCCGGCCGCCTCCCAGCGCGACCAGCGGGCCGTTACCCGCTCTGTCGAGCAGATCCGCGGAGAGCTCGTCCACCCGGCCGGCCGGCACCTGGAGGACCGCCGCGGCGGCGACCGCCAGCTCGGGCGCCTGAGCCTGCCCGCGCTCGGTGGTCAGCAACGTGAACGCCGTGATGCCGGCGCGCTCGATCAACGCCGCAGCCTCGGTCAGCGCTCCGCGCCGGAAGCGGATCAACCGCTCGCCGTCGCGCCAGGTGAAGTCGGCGGCCGTCAGGGCGTCGGCGTCTTCTTGGCCTCCTGCTCGAGCACTCGCTCGGCTGCCGAGACCGCGTTGTCGAGTGCGTTTGAGATCGCGCGCAGGTAGGCCTTCCCGGAGGCCTCCAGGATGTCGGTGGATACGCCCACGCCCGACGACAGGCGGCCGTCGAGCTCGAGCAGCACGGTCACCTCGCCGAGGGCGTCGCGCCCGCCGGTGACCGCCGACACGTGGTACTCCTTGAGCCGGGCCTCGTGCTTGACCGCGGCGTTGAGGGCGCTGAAGAAGGCGTCGACAGGGCCGTCGCCGGTGAAGCTGCCCGACTCCACCTCGCCGTCGGGCATGCGCACCCGCACGCGCGCCAGCGGCGAGCGGTTCGACGAGGCCTCGATGTCGAACGACTCGAGCTCGAACGCGGTGGGCGCCTGCTTCATCTCGTCGGAGACGATCGCCTCGAGATCGAGCGCGGTGACCTTCTTCTTCTTGTCCGCCAGCTCCTTGAAACGCTTGAAGGCGGTGTTGAGCGCCGCCCCCTCGACCTTGAAGCCGAGCTCCTCGAGCGCGTTGCGCAGCGCGTGGCGCCCGGAGTGCTTGCCCAGCACCAGCGAGTTGGCCTCCAGCCCGATCGTGGTGGCGTCCATGATCTCGTAGGTGGTGCGCTCCTTGAGCACGCCGTCCTGGTGGATGCCCGACTCGTGTGCGAATGCGTTGCGGCCCACGATCGCCTTGTTGGGCTGCACCTGGTAGCCGGTGATGCGCGACACCATCCGGCTGGTGCGCGAGATCTCGGTGGTGTCCACCCCGGTCCAGAGCCCGTGGGCCGCCTCGCGCACGCGCACCAGCATCACGATCTCCTCGAGCGAGGCGTTGCCCGCGCGCTCGCCGATGCCGTTGATCGCACACTCCACCTGCCGGCAACCCGACAGCACGCCGGCGAACGAGTTGGCCACCGCCAGGCCGAGGTCGTCGTGGCAGTGCACCGAGGTCGTGACCTGCTCCAGGCCCGGCACGAGCCGGTACAGCGTGCGCCACATCTCCGCATGCTCGTCGGGCATCGAGTA
The DNA here is from genome assembly GCA_963813495.1 of uncultured Thermoleophilaceae bacterium. Classification (GTDB taxonomy): domain Bacteria; phylum Actinomycetota; class Thermoleophilia; order Solirubrobacterales; family Thermoleophilaceae; genus JACVRW01. Next base: position 162,486 of record CAWEZC010000007.1, on the reverse strand, counting down.
GCCGACAGTGTCCGGGACGTTGATCGTGGTGGCCCCCTCGTCCAGAGCGATCTGGAGGACCTCGGCGGTGAACTCGAGCTCCGAGCGGGTGGCGTCCATCGGGGAGAACTCGACGTCATCGCAGTACGCCCGGGCCTGGGCCACTGCGGCACGGGCCTGGCCCTTGACGTCCTCGCGCGTGGTCTGGAGCTGATGCTCGATGTGGATGTCGCTGGTGGAGATGAAGGTGTGGATGCGCGGTCGCTCGGAGTCCTTGACCGCATTCCAGGCGGCGTCCACGTCCTGGGCGTTGGCCCGCGCCAGGCCGCAGATGACGGGCCCGTGGACCTCGCGCGCGATGGCCTGCACCGCCTCGAAGTCTCCAGGAGAGGAGATCGGGAAGCCGGCCTCGATCACATCCACGCCCAGGCGCGCGAGCTGATGTGCGATCTCGAGCTTCTCGCCCTTGTTGAGCGAGATCCCCGGCGACTGCTCACCGTCACGCAGGGTGGTGTCGAAGATCCTTACCCGATCCTGCTCGCTGCGGTCCATGTCGCTCCTTGTACTCCTTGTCCGGCCCTACCGATTCCCCTGAGTTCGCGGCTACTGGCGGCCGCCACGCGCTATTCCCCCCGAGGGGGGAGAAGGAGAAGTCGAAGGTCGCCCAGGAACGGCATGCCAGACGCAGGGTACACCGTCGTCCTCAGAGCGTGAGAACGACCTTGCCGATGTTCTTTCGCTCGTGCACGTAGCGGTGCGCCTCGGCCCCGTCGTCGAGCCGAAACTCGCGCGCCACCACCGGCCTGATCCGGTCCTGCTCGACCCACTCACGCAGCGGCTCGACGAACTCGGCCAGTGAACCCTTGGCGTCCCAGAGGGTGAGCATGTTGAGGCCGATCACGGACTTCGATTCGCTCATCAGCTTGACCGGGTTGAAGCGCGGCATCTGGGCCAGCACGCGCATCGCGCGCAGCGGGCTGCGGCGCTCGCCGGCCTGCATCTCCGACGCGCCGAAGCACACCAGCCGCCCGCCCGCGCGCAGGAGCGAGAAGCACTGCTTGAAGCTCCGGCCGCCGATGGCGTCGAAGGCGAGGTCGAGCGGCTGCTTCTCTCCGGACACGCGGCGCACCTCGTCGACGACGTCGTGGGTGCGGTAGTCGATCGGGTGGTCGACCCCGAAGCCGCTGATCGCCTCGTGCTTGGAGGGCGACGCCGTCCCGTAGACCTCGGCGCCCACGAGCTTGGCGATGTGGGTGGCGGCGATACCGACCCCGCCCGCGGCCGCCTGGATCAGGACCCGTTCGCCGGCGCGCAGGCCTCCGTGGCGGATCAGTCCCGCGTAGGCGGTCGCGTAGGCCACCGGCAACGCGGCGCCCTCTGCGTAGCTCCAGCGATCGGGCATAGGGACCAGCGCATCGGCGCCGGCCACCGCCAGCTGGGCATAGCCGCCGAAGCGCGAGCCGCCCATCACGCGCTGGCCCAGCTCGATTCCCTCGACGCCCTCCCCCATCGCGTCGACGTCACCGGCGATCTCGTACCCGACCACGCACGGCGGCTTGGGGGCGTCGGGGTAGAGGCCGACCCGAGCCAGCAGGTCGGCGAAGTTGACTCCTGCAGCACGCACCCTCACGCGCACCTCGCCGGGGCCGGGCTGGGGATCCGGCCGCTCCTGAACCCTCATGACGTCGGGCGGGCCGTGCTCGGTGATGACGAGGGCGCGCACGCGCGGAATCATTCCAGGCCGGGGCGCCTCCCTCCCATCATCCCCGTCGCGCCGGCGTGCGGCACCGTGCCGGCCTGCTGGCTTCCCCATTGCGTCTGGGCCTCGCCGTGGCGATCCTGGCCGAGACCATGGGTGAGAGCTTCGACCTGAGAGTTCGGCTCGGGGAGCGAGCCGTCGGGCGCGGGCGCCACGCCGTCGGGCTGGCCGCGGCCCTCTTGCAGCCGGCGTACGCTCGAAGGCCTGGGGGCGTCGACCACGCCGGCCAGCACGCGCTGCACGCGCTCCACCCCGTCCACCGTCTGCCGCACCAGCTCGGGGCTGCCCACGGGCTCGCGATTCTCGGCGCTCTCGGCCTCCTGGCCCCGAGCCGCTCCGGCTGTACGCCCCAGCACGAGCAGGAACGCGAGCGCGGTAAGCCTCAGGGCGAGACGAAAGACGTTCGACCGGGGTGCGAGCGCGGCTCCGATAGGCCCGATGATTACCCCGGACCCTCACCGAGACAATGGAAAACCCCGCTAGACGGGCTGGACGCCACCGTCCCCTTGCGGAATGACGCAATCCCGAACGCGAACGACTTCAGTTAGGAGCCGGGCGGCTTGTTCGCTTTGCCGCCGCTCGGCTTGTTGCGGCGGCTGGGCCGCTTGTAGCCGGCGGCGGCCTGGACGCTCGAGGGTCGCCACTCGGCGCCGCCCCTCACCGTCGGCACTCCCTCTTCGTTGAGCGTGTCGGCGATGGCCTGGAGGGTCATGCCTCCGGCGCGCATCTCGACTATCCGCCGCTTCAGCGAGGGACGATCCGCCACGGCCGGCCGCCCCGACGAGTGGCGCTGCTCCCGAGCCGCGTCCAGGCCCTTGCGCGTACGCAGCTCGAGCTTCTGGCGCTCGAGCCCGCCGACCTTCACGAGGGCGTCGGCAGCGAGCCGGCCCTCGTCCGTACGGGTATCGAGCTCGATGTCGACCACGATCAGGCGCGCGTTGCGCTCGTCGAGGAGCCTGATCAGCGCGCCGAGGTTGGCCGCCGACCGCGTGAGCCGGTCGAGGCGGGTGACGACCAGCGCACCGAACTCAGCGGCCCCGAGGCGCTCGAGCGCATAGGCGAGCCCCGGCCGCTTGAGATCGGAGCCCGCCTGCGCCTCCATGTCACGAACCAGCTTGGCGAGCACGAGCCCACGCTGCTTGCAGGCCGCCTGTATGTGTCGCGCCTCCTCGCGCAGGCGCGGACTGTTGGCCTCGTCCCCTTGAGGCACGATCGTGTAGCCGACCGCGCGCCGCGCCGCGGGGACGCCCGATCCGGCCTCCAGCGCACTCGCACCCGCCGGGGCGGGGGCACCGCCCTGCTCGGCGCGAGGCTGTCCCTTCTTGCCTGCCTGCGCCGGAGGAGAAGGCGCAGAAGGCAGGCCGGCCTCCGACAAGCGCCGCCGAGGGCCGTTGGGCCGCGACGGCACCGAGGGCCGGCCGGCCTCGGAGGAGCGCCGGGCCGGCGTGCCCCCGGAAGGGGCGGAACGCGAGAACCGCTTGGACTCGGGCCGCCGCTCGGGACCGGCGTCGGCCGGGTCAGCCTCCAGGGGGTCGGCCGACTTGGCTTCGTCGGCGGACTCGGGTGCGTTCACGTCGTCAGCGGGCGTGGGTGCCGTCACTTCGTCGGCGGACTCGGGTGCCTGCGCGTCGTCATCGGACTCGGGCGCCGGACGCTCGGCTGCGGACTCTGGCGGCGATGCCTCCGCCCCGGGTCTGTGGCCTGGCCCTTCGGCCGGCGGCACCGGCCGCCGCGGTGGCGCCTCCCCGCGCCCGTTCCTCGTGGGCGCAACCGCGGGCCGCGGGGGAGCCGCCTCCCGCGCGGCCCCCTCGCGAGACGCGGCGCCCGCGGCGGCCACCGGTGGTGTGGGCACCGGATCCGGCCGCCTTACGGGCGCCGGCTTGCGTCTCCGCGTACCCCGCGGTCCCTCCGGCGGGGTCTTGACCCCGCCCGAAGTCTTGTCCTGAGCATCGCCCTTGGTCCTGGCAGCGCGCCGCCGCCGCACCGGCCGCAACAACAGTGCGCCGGCCGCGACCAGCAGCACCAGCGCGCCGACAGCCGCCAGCGGCAGGACAGCGTTGCCGTCGTCCGCCTGGTCGGCGTCGCCGGACCGGTTCGCCCCCGGCTCCGCCCCGGGCGCCGCTCCTGTTTCCTCCTCCGCGGGCCCGGGCGCCTGCCCGCCCGGCGCCTCCGGGGCCGGTGCGGTCTCCTCGAGCGGATACTCCTCCCACAGCTCAGTGGGCGTGCGCTCCCGGTCCTGACCGAGCACGGGCGCCGCGACCGCCGCGCCGGCGGCCATGGCGATCAGGAGGGTGGCCATCGCCCGTCGCATCAGCGCACCGTAATCGGCGTGCCGATCGGCATGAGCCGACCGAGCCGAACGATGTCGTGGTTGCGCATGCGGATGCAGCCGTGGGAGACGCGCCCGGGCACGAGATCCGGCCGGTCGGTGCCGTGGATGCCGACGAATCCGCCGTCCGGCCAGTCGGTCAGCACGGCCGAGCGCGCGCTCGTCCCGAAGGCCAGCGGGCCATAGAAACGGCTGCCGAAGCGCACCAGCTTGTTGCGTACGTAGAAGGTGCCGCGGGGCGTCGGCCACTGGGGCTGGCCTATGCCCACCGGCGTCCGCAGCAGTGGGCGGCCGTCGCGCAACAGGGTCGCCCGCAGGCGCTTGGTATCGACCAGTAAGCGCGTGCGGACCGAGCGGTAGCCCGCGATCGCTCGCCGGGGAACCCAGCCCACCGTCCCGTTGGGCAACACGGCGAGCCGCACACGCACCCACACGCGGCCGGCGGCGTCCCCGGCCCGGCCCAGCACCTGGAGGGTGTTTGCGGTGCCCTCCGGCGTGCGCAGAGCCAGCCGGGCAATCCTTCGCGCGCCGGGATCGGGCGCGGCACGCGCCACGGCCCTGCGGCGCACGAAAGTCCACAACGAGACGTGTGGCCTCTTCCCGAGCGGCTCCGGGTGTCCCACGTCGAGCGCGAGCTCCGGTGGATCGGGCAGATCGCCGTCGAAGGAGCTGGCCGGCTTCGATCCCGGCCACAGCAGCACGGCAACGAGCGAGAGCGTCCCCACGGAGCCGCCGAGTAGCACCAGTGCGCGTCGCCGCCGCCGCGCCGGCACGTTTCTCAACCCGTGTAGCGCGGCTTGCGCTTGCGCTTGGTCGCCGGGCGGGCCGCGATGAAGTTGGTGGAGCGGACGACCTTCGTCACCTCGCGCTTGCTGCTCGCCTCGTCGAACGCGTCACGAGCGGGATCGGCGCCGAAGAGGTAGCGCATCCACGCTGCGTGCCGAGCCTCCACGGAGTGGATCGAGACCGCCGCCGCCAGGGCGCCACGAGAGGTGAGACGCGTGGCCTGGCCCTTGTATGCCGCCACTGCGAGATCCTCGAAGGCTACCGCCGTCTTGAGAAACGCCTCGGGCCTTTCGGTGGTGCCCTGGAAGTCGAATGACGGACGCTTGACGGCCTGGCGGCCAAGCAGATCCCGGAAGGCCTTGACGTGCGCCCGCTCGACCGCACCCACCACGCCCGCGGCGCGCTTGGTCCGGCCCTGCAGCTGCTTGAGCCGCTCGGCCTCCGTGTAGAACGCGGCCTGCAGGTACTCGAGCGTCAGCGCGAAGTTGAGGATGTCCCGGTCACGCTTGTCCGGTTTCTGGCCGTGGGCCAGCTCTGCGCCGGCCCCGAGCACGACTACCGCCCCGGTCAGCCCCGCGGCCAGGAAGCCGGCGCGTGAGATTCCGCCGGCGCGCTGCGCGGTCTCGGCCAGGGCACCGTCACGGTCGAGGCGCTCGAGGCAGAAGTCGTCGGCCCCGGTCATCGCTCCAGCCCGATCTGCTGCAGGCCCTCGAGCACCTCGTCGGCCGAGAGCGGGGTGTCGGTGGCGTCGGGCGCCGGTGGCTCTCCGATGATGCTGCGGATCCAGGCCGCGTGACGGGCTTCCACGGACACGACCTTCGCGGCGGCTTCCAGCGTTGCCCGGCTCAGGTTGGTGGCCTGCCCGTTGTAGGCGGCCACCGCGAGGTCCTCGAGGCGAGCTGCCGTGTCGGCGAACTCCTCCTGGTCGCGCGTGGCCGAGCCGAAGTCGAAGCGCGGCCGGGCATCCGCCTTGCTGCCCAGCGCTGTACGCACGAAGTCGAGATGCTGGCGCTCCTGTTCGGCCACCTGCCGGGCGAAGACCTTCAGCTCGCCCGTCAGCACGTCTCGCTCGATCGCCTCGCGGTAGAACGCGTCCTCGGCGTATTCGACGAGCAGGACCAGCCGAAGGGCGCGCACGTCGCGCTCGGTCGGCGCCGCGTCGCTGTCCTCGGGCGCGCCGACGAGGGCACCCCCCGCGAGCGCCGCGCCACCGGCGACGACCGTGCCGGCGAGGAACTCGGACCGTCGAATACGTAAGTGCATGCACTCCTTTTTGCCCTGGATTTCACAAGAAGTGGGACCAAATACGTCCCAGAAGCCGTGTACGCAACCAATCCGTTGCGTACATTCGTCTCAATCGCGCTGCGACGGCCGCGCCGCGGGCTGTGCCGCCGGGACGTGGTCGAAGCGCCGTCGCGCGTCAGGCCGGCCTCCCGCGCTCGCAGCCTCAGCTGCGCACGCACTCACGTAGCCCAGGGCGGATTCGAGATCGTCTCGGTTTCCGCTCCCGTCTCCCATCCGGGCACGGGCGCGCGATGCTCCCTCCAGCGCATGCGAGGGTTCCTTACGCCGGCCCTCGCCGTTCGGATCACTGCCGACGGTCCGCGGCTGTCGGCTCTATCGTTGAGCCATGGAGACCGCCTCGCAGACGGGCGCCGATATCCGCGACTCGATACTGGATGCGATCGGCGATACGCCGCTCGTGCGCCTGTCTCGTCTGGGCAAGGATCTGCGGCCGCAGCTCGTGGCCAAGATCGAGGCGCTCAACCCGGGGGGCTCGATCAAGGACCGCGCCGCCGTGGCACTGATCGAGGCGGCCGAACGCGACGGCAAGCTGCGGCCTGGCGGGACCATCGTCGAGCCGACCAGCGGCAACACCGGCACGGGCCTCGCAATCGCGGCCTCACTCAAGGGCTACCGCGTGATCGCCGTGATGCCGGACAAGATGTCCAAGGAGAAGATCGACCTCCTGCGCGCCTACGGAGCCGAGGTCGTGGTGGCTCCCACCGAGGTCTCGCCCGACTCTCCCGAGTCCTACTACCGGGTGGCCGACCGTCTCACCGAGGAGATCCCGGGCGCCTTCCAGCCCAACCAATACCGAAACCAGGCCAATCCGGAGGCCCACTACCGCAGCACCGGCCCCGAGCTGTGGAGCCAGTCGGGCGGGCGCGTCACACAGTTCGTCGCGGGCGTCGGCACCGGCGGCACGATCACGGGCGTGGGCCGTTATCTGCGCGAGCAGAATCCGGACATCGAGATCATCGGAGCCGATCCCGTGGGCTCGATCTACTCCGGCGGCGAGGACGCCGTCAAGCCCTACCTCGTCGAGGGCGTGGGCGAGGACTTCTGGCCCGAGACCTACGACCCCCGGATAGTCGACCGTTACATCACGGTTTCCGACCGTGACTCGTTTCTGTGGACCCGGCGCCTGGCCGAGACCGAGGGCATTCTCGCCGGCGGCTCCTGCGGCCTCGCACTGTACGCCGCCTATCAGGTGGCACGCGAGCTCGACGATCCCGCGGCAATGGTCGCCGTGATCCTGCCCGACGGCGGGCGCTCCTACCTGTCCAAGATCTACAACGACGCCTGGATGCGCCAGTACGGCTTCCTGGCCCGCGACGAGGAACAGCGCGTCGGCGAGGTGCTGCGGCACAAGCACGACGAGGGCGAGATTCCGCCGCTGCTCACCGTGGAGTCGCACGCCAAGGTGCGCGACGCGGTGGCGCTGCTCCATGAGCACCGGGTCTCGCAGCTGCCGGTCGTCTCCTCGCACGACCCCCATACGGTGGTGGGATCCGTGAGCGAGCGGGGGCTGCTGCGCCATGCAATGGACGATCCCGCTCTGCTGGGCGCTCAGATCGTCCAGGTCATGGAGGCACCGTTCCCCGCTGTCTCGGCCGACGACGGCGTGCGCGAGGCCGTTGAGCTGCTGGCCGACCGCCGCGAGGCTCTGCTCGTGAACATGAACGGCCGCGCGGCGGGCATCCTCACCCGCGCCGACCTGCTCGAGTCGCTGGCCCGGTGAGCCGCCTGCCCGACGGCGCGCGCTTCGCCACCCGGGCCGTGCATGCCGGTCTCGAGCCGGACCCGAGCTTCGGATCGGTCATCCCTCCCATACACCAGACGTCGACCTACGTTCAGCCCGCGCCGGGCGAGTTCGTCGAGGACTACGACTACGCGCGCTCGGCCAACCCCACCCGCAGCGCGCTCGAGCGGGCCATCGGGGAGCTCGAGGGCGGGTACGGGCTGGCCTTCTCGAGCGGCATGGCGGCCACGCACGCGCTCATCACCGCGCACTGCAGGGCGGGTGACCACGTGGTCCTGCCGCGCGATCTCTACGGCGGCACCTACCGGCTGGTGGACAAGGTGCTCACGCGCTTCGGGCTGGAGTACGACCTCGTCGACCAGACCGACCTGCCGGCGCTCGAACGAGCCCTGCGCCCGGACACCGCGCTGATCTGGGTCGAGACACCCACCAACCCGCTGCTCGACGTGGTCGACCTCGAGTCGCTGGTCGCCCGCAAGGGCAGCGCCCTCGTCGCGGTGGACAACACCTTCGCCACCCCGGTGATCCAGCGCCCGCTCGAGCTGGGGGCCGACGCCGTGGTCCATTCGGCCACCAAGTACCTCGGCGGTCACTCCGATGTTGTCGGCGGGCTCGTGGTGTCGGCCGGCGAGGACTTGCACGACCGGGTGCGTTTCGTGCAGAACGCCGTGGGTGCGGTGCCCGGGCCGTTCGACTGCTTTCTGGTGCACCGCGGGCTGCGCACCCTCCATCTGCGGGTCGCGGCGCACAGTGAGAACGGGCGCGCGGTGGCCGAGCTGTTGCGCTCGATCCCGGCCGTCGAGGATGTGCGCTGGCCCGGGTTCGGGGGCATGGTGTCGTTTCGCCACCCCGAGGCGACCCGGATTGCGGCTGCCACCGAGATCTTCTCGCTGGCGGAGTCGCTGGGCGGCGTGGAGTCGCTGATCGAGGTGCCCCAGGCCATGACCCACCAGTCCGTGGAGGACTCCGCCGCTGCCGTGCCGGCCGACCTCGTGCGGCTGTCGTGCGGAGTGGAGGCCGCGGAGGATCTGGTCGAGGACCTGCGCCGGGCGATCGGCTAGGCGATGAGGGAGCCGGCGCTCGACCCGGACGCCTTCAATGCCTTCGAGGCCGCGGGCTGGGACGAACAGGCGCTCGGGTACGACGACTTCTTCGGCCCGATCACCACGCGGCTCGTTGAGCCGCTGCTGGAGGCCGCCGCAGTCGGGCGCGACACGCGGGTCTTGGATGTGGCATCGGGGCCCGGCTACGTGGCCGCCGCGGCTGCCGGGCGAGGCGCTTCGGTGGTCGGAGTCGACGTCGCGGAGGCCATGCTCGCGCTCGCGCGGCGCCTGCATCCAGAGCTCGAGTTCGTCGAGGGCAACGCCGAGGCGCTGCCCTTCCCCGACGCATCGTTCGATGCCGTGGCGGGCAACTTCGCGATGTTGCATGTGGGCCGCCCGGAGCGAGCGGTCGCGGAGTTCGCCCGCGTGCTGGTCTCCGGTGGGCGGCTGGCGCTCACCGTCTGGGACCTGCCCGAGCGAGCGCAGTTCCTGGGACTGGTGCTTGACGCCCTCGCCGAGGCCGGGGCCAGCCCGCCCGAGGACATCCCCGCCGGACCCCCGATGTTCCGGTTCTCCGATGAACAGGAGTTCTCGAGCCTGCTGGCGAGCTCAGCGCTAGAAGACATCGAGGTCAGAACCGTCGCCTTCAACCATCACGAGGCCTCGGCTGATGCCCTCTGGCAGGGCCTGCTGGGCGGCACGGTGCGGACCTCCGCGCTCATCCTCCGTCAGCCCGGCGAGACCCAGCGGCAGATCCGCACCGCATTCGATCGGCTGGCGCGGCAGTTCCAGGTGGCCGAGCACCTGGAACTGCCGATCTCCGTGAAGCTCGCCTCGGGCCGCAGAGCGCGCGGCTGAGGTCAGCGGGCGCGTCTCGCCAGCAGCTCGTCGAGGCGGGCGTAGGTCTCGTTCATGCCGGTCTCCATGCCCGATCCGAGCATGCCGTCGCGCTCCTCGGTCGTGTGGAAGATCGAGACCGTGGTCACCTTCGTACGGTCGCCCAGGTCCTCGAAAGTGGCGGTCTCGACGGACACGTGGCCCGGCATGCCCTCCCATTCGAAGGTCTGCACGATCCGCTCGGGCGGCGTGACCTCGCGGTAGGTGCCGCGGAACCCGCTCTCGCTGCCGTCCGAGTCGCGCATCACGAAGCGCCAGCTCCCGCCGGCCCTGACGTCCATCTGGTCGACCACGGTCGTGGTGTCACGCGGCCCCCACCACTCGGGAATCAGCTCCGGGTCGGTGTAGGCGGAGAACACCTCGTCCCGAGGCGCGTTGAACACACGTTCGATGTGAATCTCACGCTCCGTCGGTGTCGTGACGATGGCGGTCGGCGCCTGCTGCTGGTCATTGGTCACTGTGGACTTCCTTTCGATTGTCGATCAGCTCCCCGAACCGGTCGAGGCGCCCGTCCAGCATCCGCCGATACATCTCCATCCACTCGTCGACGTCTTCCAGGCGCCGCGGTCCGAGGCTGCAGCGCCGTGTCCGCCCGACCTTCTCGGTGGTCACCAGCTCGGCGTCCTCGAGCACCTTCACGTGCTTCTTCATCCCGGTGAGGGAGATGCCGAAGGGCTCCGCGAGCTCGGTGATGGTCGCGCTGCCGCGGCCGACGCGCTCGAGGACACTCCTGCGAGTGGGATCCGCGAGCGCGGCGAGAGTCCGGTCGATCCGAGAATACTGAACCACTTGGTTCAGTATAACACGTGCCGTGGGTGTCCTGCGCAATGGCTCCGAGCTCGACGGCAACCTGTGCCGGGTAGAGGTCCCCGGCCAGCTCGCCGGAGGCGATGGCGCGGGCCGCCTGGCTGAGCAAGCAGCCGCCGGGAATACGCCGCGCTCCAGATACGAGAGCCACGCCGCACAGATCGCCTCGAGCCGCTCGAGTCCCCATGAGCACCGACGGATCTCCGAGGTGCTCTAGAGGCTGACGGTGCGGCCGGCCACGAAGCCGTCGCTGGCCACTATGCGGTCGACCACGTCCGGCGGGACGCGGGTGTCCGCGGTGACGATCATCACCGCATCGCCGTTCTGGGCCGCATCATCGCTCGCGCCTGCATCCATGCGGCGGCCGACGGCGGCCGAGCCGATGTTGATGCCCGAGTTGCCGAGCTCGGTGCCGACCCGGCCGAGCATGCCGGGCCGATCCTCGTAGCGAAACACGGCCCAGTGGCGCTCGACCTGGATGTTGAAGCGCGAGCCCCACGCCTCGAGCAGGTGCGGACGGTGCAGGCGCCCGAGCGTCGTGCCCACCACGCGCGTGCGCTCGCCGCCGCTGACCACGCTCACGCGCAGAAGGTCGGTGAAATCGCGCGCCTGGGTGCTGCTCGTCTCGGAAACCGCGATGCCGCGGTCGGCGGAGATCGCAGGGGCGTTGACGTCGTTGACCTCCTCCTCGACGTGGCCGGCGAGCACGCCCTTGAGCACCTGGACGGTGAGCAGGCGCGTGTCGCGCTCGGCGATGCGGCCGAGGTACTCCACCTCCACCGAGTCGACCGAGCTGCGCTCCGCCAGCGTGGCCGCGATCCTGCCGAGGTCGCGAGCCAGCGGCAGGAAGGGCCCCAGCGCATCCAGGTCCTCCGGGGCGATGGCGGCGACGTTCACAGCGCTGGTGACCACGCCACCGGTGAGCGCGGCCGCCACCTGCTCGGCCGCCTGGTAGCCGGCCCGGTCGGTGGCCTCCTCGGTGGAGGCGCCGAGGTGCGGGGTGACGACCACGTTGGGGTAGCCGAACAGCGCGTGCTCGGTCACGGGCTCGTCGCGGAACACGTCGAGGGCGGCTCCGGCGACCTTGCCGGAGTCGAGCGCGTCGCGTAGGGCCGTCTCCACCAGCAGCTTGCCGCGGGCGACGTTGATCACGCGCACGCCGTCCCTCATCTTGGCGAAGGCCTCGGAGTCAAGCCAGTTCTCGGTCTCCTCGTTGACCGGAAGGTGGATGGTGAGGAAGTCGGCCTGCGCGTAGACCTCGTCGGAGGACGAGGCGCGCTCCACACCGACCTCGCGAAAGTGCTCCTCGGCCACGTAGGCGTCGTAGGCCAGCACCCTCATTCCGAAGCCGAGGGCGCGGTGGGCCACCAGCTGGCCGATGCGCCCGAAGCCGAGGATTCCAAGTGTCTTCTCGTAGAGCTCGACACCGCTGAACTTCGACCGCTCCCACGCGCCTCCCGTGAGGGAGCCGTGCGCCTGGGGGACCTTGCGGGCCAGTGCGAGCAGCATGGCCAAGGTGTGCTCGGCGGCGGTGATGACGTTGGACTGAGGCGCGTTGGCCACGATCACGCCGCGCTTGGTGGCGGCCTCCACGTCCACGTTGTCGACGCCCACGCCGGCGCGCCCCACGGCCCTGAGCCGAACGGCCCGCTCCAGTAGACCGGCGTCGAGCCTGGTGGCCGAGCGGATCAGGATGCCGTCGAAATCGCCGATGCGGCGCTCCAGCTCTGTTGAGTCCCAGCCCGTGCCCAGCTCGACGTCGAGGCCGGCGTCGCGCAGCAGCTGCACGCCTGAGTCGCCGATCTGCTCGGCGACGAGGACCTTCAGCGGCTGAGCAGCGTCGCCCGCGCTCGTCACGCCGGAGCAGCGACGGGCACGCCCGCCTCGAGGAAGACCCGCTGCGCGGCGGCCACGCCGACACCAAGCTCCAGCTCGTGACCCAGCTCGGTAAGGGTCATCTCCAGCGCGGAGACCGTTACGAGGATGTCGAAGGCGCCGAAGTAGCCGCAGTGCGCGACGCGGGCGATGCGGCCCTTGAGCCGGCCCTGGCCGCCGGCGATCGTGACGCCGAAGCGGTCGCGCATCAGCTTGGGCACCTTGGCGCCGTCGATCGACTCGGGCAGGACGATGGCCGTGACGACGTTGGCGTTCTCGTCTCCCCCGCCGAGCAGCTCGAGGTCGAGGGCCCGGGCCGCCTCGCGGGTCGCCCGCCCCAGCAGGCGGTGGCGCTCGTAGACCTGCTCCAGGCCCTCCTCCTCGATCAGCCCCAGCGCCACGTCGAGCGCCTGCACCAGGCCCACCGCGGGGGTGAACGGGCTGTCGGGCTGCGCCTTGCGCTGGCCTTCGACCGTGCGCTGCCAGTCGAAGTAGTAGCGGCGCCCCGGCGCGGCCGCCGCACGGGCGAGCGCGGCCTCGTTCGGGCTGGCGAAGCTCAGCCCCGGTGGCGCCATCAGCGCCTTCTGAGAGCCGGACACGAGCACGTCGATGCCCCACTGATCCTGCGGGCAGGGCACGGCCCCCAGCCCGGAGACTGCGTCTACGACGATCAGCGCGCCGTGGCGGTGGCAGACCTCGGCCAGCTCGCGTACGTCGTTGACCACGCCGGTGGAGGTCTCCGACAGCGTCGTGAAGACCACCTCGACGCCCGGGTTGTCCGCCAGGCGGCGCTCCAGCTCGGCCGGATCCACCTTCTGGCCCCACTCGGTCTCCCAGTGACTCGTCTGCGCGCCGTAGGCGTCACACAGCTCGGCCCAGCGCTCGCCGAACTTGCCGCACGAGGCCACCAGCGCCGGCTCTCCGGGCCTCACCAGGTTGGCCACGGCCGCCTCCATGCCACCACTGCCCGAGCTGGCGAAGACGAGCACCTCCCGGCCCGTGCCGAAGACGTGCTTGAGGCGCGCGAGCACCCGCGCGTAGACCTCGATGAACGCGGGCGAGCGGTGGTAGAGCATCGGCTCGGCCATCACCTGCGACACCGCAGGCGGCAGCGGCGTGGGCCCGGCGGTCATCAGATACTGCTTCACGTACGGATTGGCCATCGGACCGGCGAGGATAGCGGCCGCTCAGGTCACCAGATGCGCCACGAGGCGGAGCGCCGGCGCCACTCCGGCCGCGATGCTCCGGGACTCGTCGAACTCGTTTTCGAAGTCCTGACGAGCCTCGTCGTTGGTGGCGATCACGATCACGAACGCGATCCACGCCAGCGTCGCGAGGACGGCCAGCACGAGCCCGCCGATCCCGATCCAGAAGCCGGCCTGGGCGAGGCTGCGCTGCTTGGGCGTTTCGCCCGCATCGACCTTCCTGACCCCCTTCCGGCCGAGGACGATCGCCGCGATGGAGCAGCCCACGGAGACGATCGAGGACAGGCCGGCGGAGAAGAGCAGCAGTCCGAGCGAGACCAGCGAGAGCACGAAGCCGGCAACGGCGGGGTTGTTGTCGGGCGGCTGGGGCTGGGCGTAGCCCCATGGCTGCGGGGCGGGCTGCCAGCTCGGGCCCGGAGGAGGCGCCCATCCTCCGCCGGGCGGCGGCGCGTGGGCCTGGGCGGGCGGCGCGTAGGACTGCGCCGGCGGCGGCGAAGCCGCCGGCCCGCTGGCGGCCGGGCGCGCCGCGAGCTCGGGCTCGGGGCCGGCCGGCTCGGGGGGGAGAAAGCCGCCGCGCTCCTCGCCGTCCACCTCAGAACTCCTGGTCGATCCAGTCCATCATCGAGCGCAGCTCCTTGCCCTCGCGCTCGATCTGATGGTCCTTGCCCTCCTGGCGCATGCGCAGGAAGTTCTCCTGGCCCGCCTTGTTCTCGGCGATCCACTCACGCGCGAAGTCGCCGTTCTGGATCTCGGCCAGGATCTCGCGCATGGATTCGCGCGTGCGCTCGTCGACGATGCGCTTGCCGCGCGTGAGGTCGCCGTACTCGGCGGTGTTGGAGATGGAGTAGCGCATGCCCGTTATGCCCTTCTCGTACATCAGGTCGACGATCAGCTTGAGCTCGTGCAGGCACTCGAAGTAGGCCAGTCGCGGGTCGTAGCCGTGCTCGACCAGCGTCTCGTAGCCGGCGCGGACGAGCTCCGACACCCCGCCGCAGAGCACCGCCTGCTCGCCGAACAGATCGGTCTCCGTCTCGTCCTTGAAGGTGGTCTCGATCACCCCGGCGCGCGTGCAGCCGATGCCGCGTGCGTAGGCCAGCACCAGGTCACGAGCCGTGCCGGTGGCGTCGCGGTCGATGGCCATCAGACCGGGCACGCCGTTACCCTCCACGAACTGGCGCCGGACCAGATGGCCCGGCCCCTTCGGCGCCACCATCCCCACGTCGACCTCGGGGCCGGGGTCGATCTGATCGAAGTGGATCGTGAAGCCGTGGGCGAACATGAGCAGGTTGCCGGGCGCGATCCCGTCGCGGATCTCGCCCTCCCAGACCTCGGCCTGCTTCTCGTCGGGCAGCAGGATCATGACCACGTCGCCCTCACTGGCGGCGTCGGCGACCGGGAGCACTCTCAGGCCGTCGGCGCGGGCCTTTTCCACCGACGAGGAGTCCTCGCGAAGGCCCACCACGACGTCCACGCCGGAATCCTTGAGGTTAAGGGCGTGGGCGTGCCCCTGCGAGCCGTAGCCGAGGATGGCCACGGTCTTGCCGTCGAGCAGGGCGAGGTCGGCGTCCTTGTCGTAGATCATGGGCCGAGGACTCTAGTGCGCCTCCCATGACGATCGCCACCGCGCTACAGATACGGCGATCGCCGAGCTACACCGTGTCGAACACCCTGATCTGCCCGAGCACTGGCGTCCGCGCAGCGGCAGCCCGCCGGTCGCTTAGGGCTCCAAGCGGTCGCGCAGGAGCTTGCCTGCTGCGTTTCGCGGCAGCTCGCCGACCTGCACCAGACGCTTGGGGACCTTGTGGGGCGCCAGGCGCTCCCGCGCCCAGTCGCGCAGCTCCTCCGGGCTCGCCTCCCCGGAGAGCACCACGAACGCGGTGATCGCCTCGCCCCACTCGGGATCGGCAACGCCCGCGACGCCGGCGTCGGCCACCGCCGGGTGGGTCAGGAGCGCTTCCTCGACCTCCACCGGAGACACGTTCTCGCCCCCGCTGACGATGATCTCCTTGAGGCGGCCGTCGACGTGCAGGCGCCCCTCCGAGTCGATACGCCCGCGATCGCCCGTGTGCAGCCAGCCGTCGGGGCCGGCAGCGCCCTTCGCCACCATCCGCCCCCGCACCAGGATCTCGCCGCCGTCTCCGATGCTCAGCTCGACGCCGGGCAGCGGCCTCCCGCTGCGCTCTCCGGGCCGCGCGGTCACGACCTGCGAGGCCGTCTCGGTCATCCCGTAGGTGGGCGATACCGGCAGTCCGGCCGAGAGCGCCCATTCGAGCAGCTCACCGGGTATCGGCCCGCCGCCCAGCAGGACGGCGCGCAGCTCCCCCGATGCGTGCTCGAAACCCGCGCTGCGCACCCTCGCCAGCATCGTCGGCACCAGCGACGCAAGTGTCGCCTCCCCCCCGGCCAGGGCGTCGCGCACGCGCACGGAATCGAAGCGCTCGTGCAGCACGGCGGTGGTGGCGTAGATCGCCGAGCGCAACAGAACCGCCAGCCCACCGACGTGGAAGAGCGGGAGCACAGCCAGCCAGCGATCGTCGTCCTCGACCCCCAGGTTCTCGGCCGAGGCCAGCGCGCTGGAGTGATGGTTCGCGTAGCTGAGTTCCACGGCGCGCGGCCGGCCGCTCGTGCCCGAGGTGTGGATCATCGAGTGGGTCTGCTCGGGGTCGACGGTCCGGCGCAGCGGCACGTCGGCCTCGTCACCCTCGAGCGGCGCGTCGACCATGAGCGCGGCCTCGACCCGGACCGGGTCCGAAGGGTTGAGCGGAACGAGCACCGCGCCCAGGCGCGGGAGCGCGTGAAGCAGCTCTGCGAAGGCCCGGCCGGGGCCGAGCGTGGTGGCCACCAGCGCGCCCTCGCCCACCCCCCGGGAAGCGAGGATCCGAGCCGCCTGCGCAGCCGCGGCGTCGAGCTCGGCGTAAGTGAGCGCATGCCCGCCGGCCTCGAGCGCCGGGTGACGGGGCCGGGTGCGCGCCGCCGCTGTCAGCCATTCATCCACCACCGGCAGCGTACGAGAGGCAACTATCGTTGCGGCCGTCTATGGAGAGCGGCGACTGGACCGAGCAGCAGGCGCGGCGGACGATCCGTCCCGCTGCCGACTGGCAGCGGGCGGGCGACTACGAGGACATCCGCTGTGAGCTGGCCGAGGGAATCGCCAAGATCACCATCGACCGGCCCGAGGTGCGTAACGCCTTTCGCCCCGAGACCCTGATCGAGATCTCTGACGCCCTCGAGCGGGCGCGCGAGGACACCTCGGTGGGCGTGATCGTGCTCACCGGGGAGGGTCCCCTCGCGTTCTGCTCGGGCGGTGACCAGCGCGTTCGCGGCGACGCGGGCTATGTGGCGGGGGGCGCCCAGGTTGGCCGCTTTCACGTGACCGACCTCCACGTCCAGATGCGCCGCCTGCCCAAGCCGATCGTGGCCATGGTGGCCGGCTATGCGGTAGGTGGCGGTCAGGTGCTGCACGTAGTGTGTGACCTCACAATTGCCGCGGACAACGCCGTCTTCGGGCAGACCGGCCCCAAGGTCGGGAGCTTCGACGGAGGCTTCGGCGCCGGCCTCCTGGCCAACCTGGTCGGCCCCAAGAAGGCCAAGGAGATCTGGTTCCTGTGCCGCCAATACTCCGCGGACGATGCCCTCGAGATGGGCCTCGTGAACCGGGTGGTGGCGCTCGAAGACCTCGAGGAGGAGACGGTGGCGTGGTGTCGCGAGATGCTCGCCCTCTCCCCCTTCTCGCTGCGCCTGCTCAAGGCGAGCTTCAACGCGGCCGAGGACGGCCTGGCCGGCATCCAGCAGCTCGCGCACGACGCCAACCTCCTGTTCTACGGAAGCGAAGAGGCGCAGGAGGGTCGTGACGCCTACCGGGAGAAGCGCCGGCCGGACTTCGCGAAGTTCCCCAAGCGGCCTTGAGTCACCTGCGGGTATGGCTCCTCGCGGTGCGCCCGCGCACCCTGCCCGCGGCGGTGGCTCCCGTGCTGGTGGGCACGGCTCTGGCCGGCGCCGAGGACGAGTTCAGAGTCCTGCCCTTCGTGGCCGCGCTGGTGGGCAGCATCTTCATCCAGATCGGGACCAACCTCTCGAACGACTACTCGGACGCCCGCCGCGGCGCGGACACCGAGGACCGGCTTGGCCCGGTGCGGGTGACCGCCGGCGGGCTGATGCCGCCGCGACGGGTGCTGATCGGGACCTACGTCGCGTTCGGCGTGGCGGTGGCCGCCGGTCTCTACCTGGCTGCGGTGTCGGGCTGGGAGCTGCTCGTGGTGGGCGTCGCCTCGATCCTCGCGGGCATCCTCTATACGGGCGGGCCGCGGCCCTACGGCTACGAGGGCCTGGGCGAGTTCTTCGTGTTCTTCTTCTTCGGGATCGTGGCGGTGGTCGGCTCCTACTTCGTGCAGACCGAGCAGGTCCGCTGGGAGGCCTTCGTGCTCGCCGTGCCGGTGGGCCTGCTGGCCGCGGCCATCCTGGTGGTCAACAACGTCCGCGACGTGGACACCGACCGCCGCGCAGGCAAGCGCACGCTCGCGGTCAAGCTGGGTCGCGACCGGGCGCGCACCCTGTTCACCGCGATGGTGGTGGTGTCGTTCCTGGTACCGCCGCTGCTCGTGCCGGCGCTCTCGCCCTGGGTGCTGCTGGCGCTGGGCGCGCTGCCGCTGGCGCCGCCGCTGGTCCGCACGGTGGCCACCCGCACAGACGGCCCCGCTCTCAACACCGCCCTGGCGGGCAGCGGCCGGCTGCTGGCCGTCTACTCGCTGCTGCTGGCGGCCGGCGTCCTGCTTTCGTGAGACCGTGGCCCCAGCAGTGAATAGGTCCGTACTTCGCCTCTCGATTCCCCTCAGGGAGCCCTTCGTGACCGCTCACGGCGTGATCACGGCGCGCGAGCTGCTGCTGCTGCGCCTGGAGGCCGGCGATGGAGTCGTGGGTTTCGGCGAGGCGGCACCCTTCGAGCCCTACGACGGCGTGCCGCTCGAGCGCGCGATCGCGGCGCTGACGGGTGGCGGAGGTCGCCGCCCACCCCAGGCGCGTGCGGCCGAGGAGATCGCCCGGCTCGACCTGCTCGCCCGCCAGGAGGAGCGTCCGCTGGCCGAGCCCACGAAGGACGCCCTGCCGGTGAACATGACGCTGCCCGCCGGGCCACCCGAGGAGGCGGCCGAGCGAGCGCGCGAAGGGCTCCGTGACGGCTTTGCCTGCTTCAAGCTCAAGGTGGGCCTGCCCGGCGATCCCGAGCGGGTGGCCGCCGTGCGCGACGCCGTGGGGCCGTGGCCGGCCCTGCGCGTGGACGCCAACGGCGGCTGGTCGGTGGACGAGGCCGTGCGCGCGATCCGGGCGATCGAGCCTTACGACCTCGAGTTCGTCGAGCAGCCCTGCGGCAGCCTGCGCGAGCTCGCCGAGGTGCGCCAGCGCGTCTCCACTCCCATCGCCGCCGACGAATCGGTCTCCTCGCTGCGCGAGCTGCGCCGCGCGCTCGAGCTCGAGGCCTGCGACGTGGTCAACGTCAAGCTGGCCGGCGCCGGCGGCTTCGAGCCCGCTCGCGAGCTGCTGCGAGAGGCCCGCGCGCACGGGCGTGACGCCTTCCTGTCGAGCACGTTCGACGGGCCCTGGGGCATCGCCGCCGCGCTTCAGCTCGCCGCGGCCGAGGGCCTCACGCTGGCCTGCGGGCTGGCCACGCTGTCGCTCTTCGAAGCCCCCATCGCCCGCTCGCTGCCCGCCCCCAGGCGCGGGACCCTGTCGGTGCCGGCCGGGCCCGGCCTGGGCGTCTCGGTGGACCAGGCCGACCTGGACGCGGTCACGGCCGAGATCGTGGCCTGAGGCGCCAGGGGTGCGGTCGCAGGCTCCTACGAGGAGGGCTCCACGTCCGGTTGTGAACTGGTCTGGAGCCGGCCCAGAAAGCGCTCCAGGGCGGCCGCCACGACCTCGGGGCGTTGCAGCTGAGGGGCGTGGCCGGCGTTCTCGATCACCTCCGCCCGGCCGTGCGGCGCGAGGTCCGCGATGCGCGTGGCCGCCTGCACGTAACCCTCGTCCCGCGTCCCGGCCAGCGCCAGCACTGGGAGCTCCAGACGCACCAGCTCATGCCAGACGGGCTCGAGCACGCCCTGACCCGCCGTCCGCACGAGCAGAGCGAGATCGGCCGGCCGCTGGTCCAGCCGTCCCGCTCGCTGGTCGGCGATGAGCGCCTCGGATTGGTCGGCGAACAGCGGCTGGCGCTCCCAGAGGCCCACGATGTCCTCGATGGGCGCCGCCTCCATCCAGGAGGCGAAACGATCATCGGCCTCGGCCCGCACGCTGCGCAGGCTCGGCTCGTCGATTCCGGCGGTGGCTCCCACGGTGACAACGCCGGCGTAGCGCGCGGGGTCGCGTAGCGCCGCTCGCAGTGCCAGGCGCCCGCCGAGCGAGTAGCCGACCAGGACCCGGTCCTTACCCGCCTCGGCGATCTCCTCCAGGCGGCCCTCGTAGCTGTGCGCGGAGTGGTCGAGCAGGGCGCTCGGATAGCGTTCCGGCAGGAGCTCCGCCACGGGCCGCCAGGCGTCGCCACGCTGCATGAAGCCGGGGATGAAGAGCACCATCGCTCCTCCATGATCCCGATCAACCGCACCTACGCGCCGCTTCACGCCCTCGTCGACGAGCTGCGGCGCTGCGGGATGCGCCACGCAGTGACCTCGCCGGGCTCGCGCAACGCCCCCCTTGCACTGACGCTCGCCGCCTGCGAGGGCGTCGAGGCGGTCTCGGTGATCGACGAGCGCTCCGCCGGGTTCGTGGCACTCGGCATGGCCAAGGCCAGCGGGCGGCCGGTGGCCGTGACCTGCACCTCGGGCACCGCGGCGGCCAACCTCCACCCGGCCGTGGCCGAGGCCTGGGAGGCGCGCGTGCCGCTGATCGTGCTGACCGCCGACCGTCCCCCGGAGCTGCGCGAGGTGGGCGCCGGGCAGGCCATCGACCAGATCAAGCTCTACGGCAGCGCCGCCAAGTGGTTCGTGGAGGTGGGTACCCACGAGCCCGGACGCGAGACGGCCATCCACCACCGCGCTCTGGGCTGCCGCGCCTACTGGACGGCGGCCGGCGGGCGGCCGGGGCCGGTTCACCTCAACTTCCCGCTGCGCGAGCCGCTCGCCCCCGTACCCGAGCCGCTCGACCCGGCGGACTGGGAGGGACGCGAGAACGGTCGTCCGTGGACCGAGCTGCGCGAGCACGCCAGCGCCCCGCACGCCGACGACGTTCACGCGCTGGCAGCCCGCATGGCCGAGATCCCCCGCGGGGTGATCGTGTGCGGGGCGGGCACCGAGGACGTGGCGCAGCCGGCGGCCCGCCTGGCGGCTCAGACGGGCTGGCCGTTGCTGGCCGAGCCGACCTCCGGGCTGCGCTGCGGGCCCCACGACCGCTCCCACGCGATCGCCCACTACGACGTGCTCCTGCGCGCCGAGCGCTTCGCGGCCGCGCACACCCCCGGCCTGGTGCTGCGCGCCGGCGACATGCCCACCTCCAAGCCGCTGCGCGAGTGGGTACGCGGCGCCCCGCAAGTGGTCCTGGACCCTCATGGGGCCTGGAACGAGCCCACCCGCCGGGCCGAGCTGATTCTCGCCTCGGCGGTCGCGCCCACTCTCGACGCGCTGGCCGCCGCGCTCGAGATGCGCTCCGCCCCGCCGGACGCGGACTGGCTGCGGTTGTGGCGCGCCGCTGACGCGCTGGTGCCCGCGGCGCTCGACGAGGCCCCTGACCGCTTCGAGCCCAAGCTGCTCGCCGGCCTCGAGGGCGAGCTCCCCGAGGGGGCGCTGGTGTGGGTGAGCTCCTCGATGCCGATCCGCGACGTCGAGGCCTGCTTTCCGCAGTCCGACAAGCGCATCCGCTTCCTCGCCAACCGCGGCGCCAACGGGATCGACGGCGTGGTCTCCTCGGCGGTCGGCGCGGCGCTCGCGACGGGCCGTCCGACCTGGCTGTTGATCGGCGACCTCGCGCTGCAGCACGACGCCGGCGGGCTGCTGGCCGCCCGCCGCGCCGGAGTCGAGCTCCAGATCGTCTGCCTGGACAACGGCGGCGGCGCCATCTTCGACTTCCTCCCGGTGGCCGAGTACGCCGATGAGGCCGCCTACGAGCAGCACGTCGCCACGCCCACGACCACCGACCTCGCGGCGCTGGCGGGCCACGGCCTGCGCGTGGTACGCACTGATCGCGCTACCAACGTCGATCTTCACCGCCAGCTGGTCGAGCGGGTGGCCGCCCGCCTCGGCTAGGTGGTCAGGACAGCAGGGGCAGCAGGGCCTCGAGCTTGACCTCGGTCTCGGCGAGCTCGTCGGCGGGCACCGAGTCGCGCACGATTCCGCCCCCGGCGTACAGGTGAGCGACCGAGCCCCGTAGCAGCGCGCAGCGCAGCGCGACGCAGAACTCGCCGTCCTCGGCCAGGTCGGTCCAGCCCACTGCGCCGGCGTACCAGCCCCGGTCGAAGCCCTCTAGGGCCGGGATCAGCGGCAGAGCGCGATCGCTCGGCTCACCGCCCACGGCGGGCGTCGGTGAGAGCAGGCCCGCCAGCTCGACCGTCGGTACGGGGTCGGCCAGCTGGGCGCGGATAGGGCTCGCGAGGTGCTGCACGTTGTGCACCTTGACCAGCAGCGGCTCCTCCGCCGTGGCCACCCAGAGGCTGACGGGATCGAGCGTGCGCTCGATGCGGCGCGCCACGATCGCCTGCTCCTCGCGGTTCTTGGTGCTGCGCAGCAGCTGCTCGCCCAGATGGTCGTCCACCGCCGGATCCGCGCTGCGCCGCGCGGTACCGGCCAGGGCCACGGTCTGTGCGCGCTGGCCGTCGCGGCGCACCAGTAGCTCGGGGCTGGCCCCGATGAAGGCGACCTCGGGCGTGCCCACGCACCAGCAGTAGCACGGGGGGAAAAGCTCGCGCAGACCGCCGAACACGGCGGCCGGGTCGTGGGCCCGAGGAGCGTGGGCCCGGACTTCGCGGGCCAGGACGATCTTCTCGAGCTCACCTGCGCGGATCCGCTCGACCGCGCAGGACACGGCGTGCTCGTGGTGAGACGGCGAGGCGGCGCTGGCCACCCGGGTGCGCTCGACCGGGTCGGGGTCGATCAGTGGCAGCGACGCCGGCGCGAGCTCGCCGAGCCGGATCAGCGCCCTCGCGACCACGCGGCCGGGATCCTCGTCGGGCCCTACCGCCGCGCAAACCGTCATGCGTGCCTCGCCGTCCTGGCGGGCCAGCGCTATCTCGGGCAGTACCAGCGACGCCGGGGCCAACGAGGCCCACTCCGGCGAGCTGCCGCCGTCGTCGGCGAAGGCAAAGCCGCCCACGAACACCGGCCCGGCGGCCGGCGGGCGGGCCGGGTCGTCCGCGGCGTCGTCGGCGTGCGTGCGCCGGCCGAGGTCGCGGGCCCGGGCGGCCACCTCGGCGAAGCGCTCCTCTCCGCGCGCCTCCAGCACCATCGCTCCGCCGAGGCCGGCCAGCGCGAAGCCGTCGCGATCGGGCTGCTCGAAGCAGAAGAAGCGATCGTCGGTGCGGCGCGCGACCAGCACGGCGGCGGATAGGTCGACGTCCGCCGGCAGGAGGACGGTCAGCGCGGCGACGTGGGTCAGGCCATCCCGCCGCGCCCGCCCCAGTGCGAGAGCGACCCGCCCCTCGAAGAGCTCGAAGGCGTCGCTGCTCAGCGCGAAGGGGTCAGCGGCCGGGAGGGTGCGGGTGGGCACACCCCAATTCTGACAACTTCGTCAGGTGGCGCTGCGCCCGCGCGCCACCGCGATCTCGCCCGTGCGCACCATCTCGATCAGGCCGAAGGGGCGGACCATCTCCTCGAAGGCCTCGACCTTGTCGGCCGTGCCCGTGACCTCGACGGTCACGCTGCGTTTCGAGACATCGACCACGTCACCACGGAAGATCTTGGCGAACTGCATCACCTGGGCGCGGGTGTCCCCGTCCTGGCAGGAGATCTTGAACAGCGACAGCTCGCGCGCCACGGTTTCCGCCGGCGAGAGGTCGCGGATCTTGATCACGTGGACCAGCTTGTGCAACTGCTTGGTGACCTGGTCGATCGGGTGCGCGGCGCCGTCGACGGTCAGCGTGATGCGCGAGATCGAGCTGTCGTCGGTGGGACCCACCGCGAGCGAGTCGATGTTGAAGCCGCGCCGCGCGAACAGCCCGGCGATGCGCGCCAGCACGCCCGGCTTGTTCTCCACCAGGATCGAGAGGACGTGCTTGCGGCCGGTGCGAATGCCACCGCTGACCTGCAGGTCCTCGAGGCTCAGGACCTCCTTGGTTCCGGGCTCGCCCACGACTCAGCCCACCATGTCGCGGGCGGCCTGCCCCGCGGGGATCATCGGATAGCAGTTCTCCTCGGCCGTCACGCGCACGTCGACGAGCACAGGCCCATCCTCTGCCAGGGCGTCCTTGAATGCGCCCACCAGCTCCGACTTGTCGCTGATGCGCATGCCGCGCGCCCCGAACGCCTCGGCGAGCTTGACCCAGTCCGGGCTCGAACCCATCTTCACCGACGAGTAGCGCTTGTCCCAGAACAGCTCCTGCCACTGACGCACCATGCCGAGGTAGCCGTTGTTCATCAGGAAGACCTTGACCGGAATGCTCTCCTCGACACAGGTGGCGAGTTCCTGAGCGGTCATGATCAGCGAGCCGTCACCGGCCAGGCAGACCACGTCCTGGCCGGGGCAGCCCACCTGGGCGCCGAGAGCCGAGGGCAGCCCGAAGCCCATCGTGCCGAGCCCGCCCGAGTTGATCCACTGGCGCGGGCGCGTGAAGCCGTAGTACTGCGCGGCCCACATCTGGTGCTGGCCCACGTCGGAGGTGATGATCGCGTCGCCGCCGGTGGCCTCGAACATCGCCTGGACCATGTACTGAGGCTTGATCTCTGAATCGGCCGAGTCCTCGTAGGCCAGCGGGTGCTTCTCCTGCCAGCCACGGACGCGGGCCAGCCAGCCCTCCAGGCGCGCGGCCTCGGCCCCGAGGGCCCGGTATTCGGCGGTCAGCTTGGGCAGGATGTTCTTCGCGTCGCCCACGATCGGGATGTGGGCGGGCACGTTCTTCGAGATCTCGGCCGGGTCGACGTCGATGTGGATGAACTTGGCCCGCGGGGCGAACTCCGACAGCTTGCCCGTGATGCGGTCGTCGAAGCGGGCGCCGATCGCGACGATGAGATCGGCCTCGTCCATCGCATAGTTGGCCGTGCGGGTGCCGTGCATGCCGAGCATCCCCAGCCACTGTTCGTGGTCGGCCGGGAACGCGCCCAGGCCCATCAGCGTGCAGGTGACCGGGAAGGCGTCCGACAGGCACAGCTCGCGGAACTCCTTGGAGGCCTCTGCGTTGATGATGCCTCCGCCCCCGTAGATCACGGGGCGGCGCGAGTTGGCCAGCGCCTTGGCGGCCAGGCGGATCTGCTTGGCGTTGCCCTCAGTGGTGGGCTGGTAGCCGGGCAGGTGCACCTTGCTCACCGGCTCGTAGGGGATGTCGGCCCGCGAGAGGTCCTGCGGCACGTCGACCAGCACCGGCCCGGGACGGCCCGTGCGGGCGATGTGGAAGGCCTCGTGGATCGCCTTGGGGATGTCGCGCGGGTCCTGAATGAGGATCGAGTGCTTGACGATCGGCATCGTGATGCCGGAGATGTCGGCCTCTTGGAAGCCGTCCGTGCCGATCAGCTCCGTACGCACCTGGCCCGTGAGGAACACGGTGGGAACGCTGTCCATCACCGCGTCGGCGATCGGCGTGACGAGGTTGGTGGCGCCGGGACCGCTCGTCGCGAGCGCCACGCCAACCTTGCCGGAGGCCTTGGCGTAGCCCTCGGCCGCGTGCCCCGCGCCCTGCTCGTGACGACACTGCACGTGGCGGATGCCGGCGTCGTAGAGGGCGTCGTAGGTGGGGAGGTTGGCGCCGCCCGGGATCCCGAATACGTGGTCGACGCCCTCGGCCTTGAGGCACTCCATGATGGCGTCGACGGCTCGCATTACGGCACGCGCTCCTTCCGGGTTGGCTCAGCGCCTGGCCGGGCGGCCAGCAAAAAGGCAGTGTACCAGTGGGTTTTTCGCGCTCAGACCGGGTTTCCCGCCGGTTCGGCGGGCTCCGGATAGTCGAGATCGCGACCGCAGCGCTTGCACACCTGGTCGCTCACCGGCACCACCGCACTGCACTCCGGGCAGCGCCGCCGCCGTTCGAAGCGCTGGTCGCGCATGAACAGCGCGGCCAGGATGCCGACCCCCGGCAGGGCGGTCCCGACGAGAAACCAGAGGACGAACGAGCCCCCCTTCAGCCTGCCGATCGCCCCGGTGGCCACTCCGAACAGCAGGGCGACGAAGATGAACTCCACGGCGGTGGTGGGCAGCGGTAGGCGCTAGAGCACCCGAAGCGCCCAGACGACCCCCAGGACGGCGACGATCGCGACCAGGATCCAGACGATTCCGAGCACGAAGCCGAGGACCAGCTTGAAGAGGATGTAGGCGGCCACCACGAGCACCACGACGGCGAGCAGCTTGCGAGCGATGTTGGAGAGGGCTTCTCCCATGCCACCCAGTTTGGCAGAGAGCTGGTCCGCCTCAGAGCAGCCGCGCCGGCCGCGTGGGCACGTAGCGATCGAGTCCAGGCAGCGGCACCGAGGACATCACCCAGGCCGGCCAGTGCACACGGAAGCCGAGCCGGCGCAGGCGGTCGAGCAGCCACCAGGAGTCGGTGGTGCAGAACACCCCGAAGGTCTCGGGCTCATGCGACTTGGCCACCCGGTCGAGCGCGGTCAGCACCACCGGCACGAGATCTTCGGTCGTCTCGGCGACGGCCGGCCCGATGTCCCCTTCGGAGCTGACCCAGCACAGGGCGCGGGCGCGACCGGAGGCGGAATCGAGGAAGGCCAGGCAGTTGCGCGTGCGGCCGAAGAACTCGTGCAGCAGCGGGCGCTCGTGCCCGATCGCCGCCGGCTCCAGGCGCTTCCACTCCTCCACCGCGCGCTCGGAGGTGAGCCCGTGCACGGTGGGCTCGGCCGCGTCCACCTCGTGAGCCCGTTGTTCGAGGTACTGGTCGACGCGATGGCGCATGT
Organism: uncultured Thermoleophilaceae bacterium; assembly: GCA_963813495.1. Classification (GTDB taxonomy): domain Bacteria; phylum Actinomycetota; class Thermoleophilia; order Solirubrobacterales; family Thermoleophilaceae; genus JACVRW01. Next base: position 135,744 of record CAWEZC010000007.1, on the reverse strand, counting down.
GCCAGTGGCCGCTCACGGGCATCACGCCGAACTCGGTGTAGAGCGAGAGGTCGACCGGCGTGCCCAGGCTGACCACGACCCGCCCGAGCTCCGGAGTGGGGCTCTCGGGCCAGACCCGCTCCAGCAACCCGCGTCCTATCCCTTGCCGCGCGTGGTCGGGAGCCACCCAGAGCTCCGTCAGTTCGTCCATCGTCCCGAAGCGCGCCACCTGCGTGTAGCCGACGAGCCTGTCGTCGTCCTCGCAGACCCAGAACGCGCCCTCGGGCTGGGCGGCCACGAACTCGACGAAGGAGCGCGATCGGTCCCAGTCCGCACGCAACTCTCTCGCGTCGCGCCCCCCGTCGGGGCCGAGCAGGCCACGCGTTCGGCGCGAGGCATCCCACGCCGCCTCGCCCAGCTCGAACGCGGCGCGCAGGTCGCCGACGCGCCCAGGGCGAAAGTTCAGCACGGCGGCGAGGCTAACGCGCGCCCCGGCGGGCTGCGTCGAGAGCCGGGCGCATCGTCACCGGCATCCGCCGGCGCACGCGCCACGGAGCGCCCGCGAAGGCGTGGTTGGCTACCGTGGCGAAGCCCTCCTCGTCGACTCGCAGCGCCAGCAGCAGGTGCGCCACGCGGTCGCTCGGTGGCAGCTCGGGCTCGGTGGTGCGTACGCAGAAGCAGTGCACGCGGCGACCACCCGGGCTGACCAGCAGCGCGCCCGCTTCACCCACGAGCCACACGCCCAGCTCGCCCCGCTGGAGCGCCAGCCCCGTGTCGCGCTGGAGTCCACGCTCCTCGTGGTCGAGCAAATCCCCGAGCAGGCCCTGGGCGACGGGCTCGGCGTGCTCGTTGCGAGGACCCTTGGGCCGGACCACGCTGGCCCCGCGGAACGCGTAGAGCTCGGGAATGACCCAGGCGTGAGCGAGCGCGGCCAGCGCCACGGGCGCGACCAGCGGCTCGAGCCAGAGCATGCCGGCGCCGGCCGCGATGAAGGGCACGGTGTAGAGCAGCGTCCAGGCATGCCAGACGCGACCCCAGTGTGTAAGCCAGCGGGCGTCGGTGCGCTGGCGCCAGGGAACGGCGGCCAGCTCGGGGAGGGCCTGTCCTGCGGCCAACTCGGCCGGCTCTAGCCGCCGGCGATCGGGCGGCGCATGATCACGAGGTCCGCCCCGCGGGGGAGCTCGCGCACGTGCGTCGCCTTGCCGGGCGCATCGGGCACCGTGCCGATGTAGCCGAGGCTCTGCTGCTCCCCGAACTCGGTGACCGCGGCGGCGAAGGCCTCGTCGTCGTGGTCGGTCCATTCGGCGAGGGTGGTGTGTCCCGTGCCGTCCATGCGAATGAGTCGCGCCATTCGGTCCTCCTCCGAGAAGTACAAGCGAATGCTCGCAGTCACCGCCTGCTCGCCATTCGTCTGCGCCCAATGGTACGGGCGCGCGGAAGGGTCAGCCCTCGAGGCGCTCCCGGATCAGCCGCTGCACCTCGCCACCGTCTGCACGGCCCTTGGTCTCGCGCATCACGGCTCCGACGATCGCGCCGATGGCCTGTCCCTTGCCGGCGTGAATCTTCTCGACGGCGTCCGGATTGTCGGCGATCGCGCGCTCCACCACAGCGGCGAGCTCGGATGAGTCGGCCGCGCCGAGGCCACGCGAGTCGATCACGGCGGCGGGATCGCCGCCGTCGGCCACCAGCACCTCCAGCACCTCCTTGGCCGCCGAGGCGGACACCTGCTTGGCGCCCACCATGTGCACGAGCCGGGCGAGCGCCCCGGGCTCGAGGCGGGTCTCGGACGGGTCTGAGTCGCCGATGCGGGCGGCCAGCTCGTTGGTCGTCCAGTTGGCCAGTGCCCGGGTGTCGCCGTTGCCGGAGGCTTCGACCGCCTCCTCGAAGAAATCGCCCAGCTCAGAGCGAAAGGCCAGCAGCCGGGCGATGTCGGCGGGCAGTGCGAGGTCGCGCTCGAAGCGCTCGGCGCGGGCCGCCGGCAGCTCGGGCAGCGCACCCCGGGCCCGCTCGAGCATCTCCTCGGTGGGAGCGATCGGCACCAGGTCGGGCTCGGGGAAGTAGCGGTAGTCGTGCGCCTCCTCCTTGGAGCGCAGCGAGGTGATGGTGTCGCCGCGCGCGTCGTAGTGGAGGGTTTCCTGCTCGACAGAGCCGCCGGCGCTCACGAGTGCCACCTGACGCGCGATCTCCGCGTCGATCCCCCGCTCGAGGAAGCGGAACGAATTCATGTTCTTCAGCTCGGTCTTGGTGCCCAGGGTGTCCGAACCCACCGGGCGAATGGACACGTTGGCGTCCACCCGCAGCGAACCCTCCTCCATGTTCACGTCGGACACTCCCATGCGGCGCAGGGTGGCTTGGAGCAGGCGCCCGAACTCGGCGGCCTGGGCGGCGGTGCGCAGGTCCGGCTCGGTCACGATCTCCACGAGCGGCGTCCCGCCGCGGTTGAAGTCGACGATGCTGGCCTGCGATCCGTGGATCCGTCCAGAGGCACCCGCATGCACCAATTTGGCCGCGTCCTCCTCCATGTGCACCCGGTGGATGCGCACGTCGCCAAGGCGCCCGTTGCGCGCCAGCGGGATGTCGTACTGGCTGATCTGGTAGCCCTTGGGCAGGTCGGGATAGAAGTAGTTCTTGCGGTGGAAGATCGAGCGCGGCGCGATCTCACAGTCGAAGGCCATCCCGATCATCAGCGCGAAATGCACCGCTTCCGCGTTGGTCACCGGCAGCGTGCCGGGGTGGCCGAGGCAGATCGGGCAGGTGTGGGTGTTGGGCTGGTCTCCGAAGGAGAGAGCGCAGCTGCAGAACATCTTCGTCCGCGTCTTGAGCTGGACGTGGATCTCGATGCCGATCACGGGCTCGTAGCCGCTCACGTGACGGGCACCCCTTCGAAGCCGATGGCCCCCTCGAGTGCGTGCGCGGCGTCGAGGATCCTGGCCTCGCTGAAGGCCGGGCCGGCGATCTGGAAGCCGACCGGCAGGCCTTCCGAGAGACCCGCGGGAATGGAGATCGCGGGCGTCCCGGCCAGCGGCATCGGCACCGTGAAGTAGTCCGACAGGTACATCGCCAGCGGGTCGGCGGTGCGCTCGCCCAGCGCGAAGGCCACGGTGGGCGAGGTGGGCGTGACCACGAAGTCGACCTTCTCGAAGGCGGCGCGAAAGTCCTCGACGATGCGCGTGCGCACCTTCTGAGCCTGCCCGTAGTAGGCGTCGTAGTAGCCCGACGAGAGCGCGTAGGTGCCGATCATGATGCGCCTCTTGACCTCGTCGCCGAAGCCGTCGTGGCGGGTCTGCTCATAGAGCGAGGTGAGATCGCCGTTGCCCGAGCGCAGGCCGTAACGCACGCCGTCGTAGCGGGCCAGGTTGGCGCTGGCCTCGGCCGGCGCGATCACGTAGTAGGCCGACAGGCCGTGGCCCGCGTTGGGCAGTTCGATGTCCTCGACGCTGCCGCCCAACTCCTCGATCGTGCCCAGGGTGGCCTGCACCACCTCGGCCACCCCGGCCTCGAGGCCCTCCTCCTCGAGGCCCCAGACCCCGAAGCGCAGACCATCGAGCCGCTCGGCGCTCGGCAGAGGGATCTCGCCGGGGATGCCGAGTGACGTGGAATCGCACGGATCGCGCCCCTGCAGGTGCCGGAGCAGCAGCGCGGCGTCCGTGACGTCGCGCGTGAGCGGACCGCACTGGTCGAGCGAGGAGGCAAAAGCGATCATCCCGTAGCGGGAGATGGCCCCGTAGGTGGGCTTGAGACCGACGATGCCGCACAGCGATGCGGGCTGGCGGATCGAGCCCCCGGTGTCGGTGCCGATGGCCCACGGCGCTCGGCCGGCCGCCACCGCGGCGGCGCTACCACCGCTCGAGCCGCCCGGCACGCGGGTGCGGTCCCACGGGTTCAGCACCGGGCCGTAGGCGGAGTTCTCGTTGGAGGACCCCATGGCGAACTCGTCCTGGTTGGTCTTGCCGAGCACAGAGGCACCCGCCGCCTGTAGGTTGCGCACGCTGGTGGCGGTGTAGGGCGGCCGGTAGCCGGTCAGGATGCGCGAGCCGGCGGTGCTGGGCACGTCCTCGACGCAGAACAGGTCCTTGACCGCCACCGGCGGGAGCTCGCCCAGCTCGGCCGCAACCTCGTCGGCCACCCACAGGTAGGCGCCGAGGTCGTCGCCGGCGGCACGGTCGCGCCAGAACTCGAACAGGTCGGCCGGCGAAACGTCACCGGAGCGCACCAGCTCGGCCTGCTGGGCGGCGGTGAGCGCCAGAAGGTCGGTCACATCGCTCCGGGGCTGGGCACGCGAAAGCCGCCGTCGGCCACGTCGGCGGCCTGTTCGAGCGCGCGCTCGGGCGGCAGGCTCGGGCGCGGTACGTCCTCGCGCAGGACGTTCTGGAGCTCGACCACGTGAGTCGTAGGCTCCACGCCCTCGAGGTCGAGCTCGCCCATTCGCTCGACGTGCTCGAGGATCTTGGACAGCTCGGGAGCCATCCGGTCGACCTCCTCGTCGGAGAGGCGCAGGCGAGCCAGCTTGGCCACGTGCAGAACCTGTTCGCGGTCGATCATCGAGCCGATTGTAGGTCGGGCGCGCGCCGGTTGCTCCTCTGTCAAGGCGCAGCTGGCCTGGTTTGGGGCGCCAGATGGGCGACGCCCGCGCCAGCCAGACTGCCCGACGCGGGCGCGCGTTTCGCTTGGTATCCGATGCCGGGGGCGCTCAGCTACTGCTCGTCGCTGGACGTACCCTCCAGGGTTGGCTTGTCGCCGTTGGCGCCCGTAACGATCGAGACTCTGCGGGGCTTGACCTGTTCCGGCTTTGGGATCCGCACGGAGAGCACGCCGCGGTCGAAGGCCGCGCTCACGGCGTCCGGGTCAATGCCCTCGGGCATGGTCAGCTGACGCTGGAAGCGGCCGAAGGCGCGCTCGATGCGGTAGAAGCCGCGCTCTGTGCGCTCATGTTCGGCTTTGCGCTCGCCGGAGATGGTCAGCAGGCCGTTCTCGACCTCGATGCTGACGTCCTCGTCGTTGACTCCCGGTAGGTCGGCCTTTAGCACGTAGTGGTCGTCGGCCTCGGTCAGGTCCATCGCGGGGGCCCAGCGCTGCGCCTGCGCAGGGGTGTCGAACAGGCGGTCAAAGAGCCGGTCTACCTCGCGCGAGAAGGGCTCAGGCTTGATCAGAAGAGTCATTGGTCTCCTCCTTGGGGTCTCGGTTAACGGCAGGCATGATAAAACCTAAGTCAAACCATGTCAAGTTTTCTGTCGGGTCATTGTGACTGACACGGCGCCCACCAGGAGCGCCTGCAGAGGATTAGGAGGTCAAGCATGGACCCCAACAAACGCCAGCAACTGGTCGAGCGCGTTTGGCTTCTAGAACAGCTTCGCGCGGAAGCCAAAGCCCGAGCCCAGCGCGCTACGAGCGACGCGCGACGAGCTCGAGACAGCGCCGCAGACGCCGGGCAACAAGCGGCCGACCTACATGAACAAGCGGCGAGCCTTGGCGATCAACTGGCAAACCTGCACGACCAGCTGGGTAAGCCCGGCGAAGCTGGCGAGGAGCGAGCGAAAGCACGAGCCGAACAACAGGAAGCAGAAGAAGAGCGCGCACGCCAGCGCCGCTCGACCCGCTGAGCCGAGCGGGTTCTCGCACGCCTATCGCGCTCGCGAAGTCCCGGCGCTCAGCCCGCCGATGGTCGCACCTGGGTGCGGTGGGCGCGGGCATGGGCACCGGCCCCGGACGCCACCGCGCCCAACACCGGGTCGGCCACAAAGCCCAACCCAGGGCCACGCCCCACAATGACGTTCCGGGGCGCCCAGCATCAACTGGGAGGGCCCAGCCCGGCGGTTCAGTCGTCCGGCTCGGGGCGCCGCGACGGAACGGCGTCGAGCTCGGGCCGCGGCGGGGGGATGGCTACCAGCTCGGGCGGCGGCGTCGCAGGGCGGCCGCTGAGGTCGGTGTAGCGGTCGCGGGAGGAGTGGCGGTCGTCGCGCAGCGCGATCAGGCTTCCGATCAGGACGCCGAGCGCGCCGGCCAGGCCGAGCCACAGCCCCCAGTCGCGTTCCCCGGCCCCGTCGGGGAGGGCGGCCACGCGGACCAGGACCAGCATGAGGGCGAGCATGCCGGCCAACACCACGAAGACGTTGAAGGCCAGCGGAACTGCCGGGAGGCGCTGCGTGGCCGTGATCAGGAGCAGCGCCACCGCCCCCGCGGCGATGAGGGCGAGAACGATGTCGAGAATCGCGAGCGACTCCCAGCCGGTGAGCGCGGGGCCCGACGGGTCCTGCGCGCCGTACCAGGGCAGGAACAGGGAGACCAGCAGCACGAGGCCCGAAATCGCCGTGATCCACTCACCGATCCTCAGCCGCCGGAGGTTCATCGCGGGCAGCGTAGCGCCCGCCGTCCCCGGCGCGAGGGGGTCGCGCCGGGGCTACGACGGGCGTGGGTGCGGGTGCGCCGCAAGGGGGTGGCGGCCCGCCCCGGGTGCCCGGCCGGGGGTTTGACAGCGGTCCGCCTGGGCCGCTCCGTCCGAGCTGACCCGCAGGCTGCCACCCGGCCGCTGGGCGGGCCATGGGGGTGTACCGGCCTCCGGTGGTGCGGTTACCCGTACGCAGCCGCAGCCCCCGCCAGCCATCATGCGGGGCATGGCGACCAAGGCCTTCCGCCTGCCCGTGGCCGGTGCGGCCTTCCTGGCGCTGGCGGACACCGCCATCGTCGCCCTGGCGCTGCCGCCGATCCTGCGCGAGCTCGACACCGACGTCGCCGGAGTGGCCGCCGTGCTCGGCGTCTACGCCGTGGTGCTGGCCGTGGCTCTGCCGATTGCCGAGCGGGCGCGCGAGGCCGTCGGGACCCGCGCCGTGGGCGTGGCCGGCGTCGCGCTGTTCGCGGGCGGCTCGCTTGCCTGCGGCCTGGCCGACAACCTCGATGTGCTGCTGGTGGCCCGCGCCGTCCAGGCGCTGGGCGGCGCTGCTCTGCTGGTGATCGCCTACGCCCTGCTCGCCGATGGGGCGACGGGAGCGAGGCTGTGGAGCCTGGCTGCCCTGCTGGGCACCGCAGCGGGGCCCGCGATCGGCGGAGCCCTCACCCAAGCCCTGGGCTGGCGCGCGATCTTCCTGTTTCAGGCCCCCGTCGCGCTGGTGGCGCTCCCCGGAGCCCTGCGGGCCGGCGACACACTCGGACCGCGTCCGGCCCGTCGCCGGGGCCGGCGCCGGAGCCTGGCCGAGCGAGAGGCAGAGGAAGGGCTCGGCGGGCGCCGCCGCCTCGCCGAACGCCCGCGCTGGGCGCTGGGCCGGGCGCTCGCGCTGGGCCTCGTCTCCGGGGCCATCGTCGCCGCCCTCTTCCTCACCGTTCTGCTGCTGATCACCGGCTGGGGCATCGAGCCGCTCGAGGCCGCGCTCGCCGTGAGCGTGATGCCGCTGGCCGCGCTGGCCGCCACCCGCATCCGCGGGCCGGCGCCCGTGCGCGCCGCGGGCGGCGCTCTGCTGGTGGCCGCGGGCGCGGCGGCTTTGGCTTTCGTGCCCACGGCGTCGGTGGCCTGGACCATCGCCCCACAGCTGGCGGTGGGCGTGGGAATGGGCCTGGCGCTACCGGCGCTCTCCGGCGCGCTGCTGCCCGAACGCGGTGGGCGCGACGCCGCGCTGCTTCTCTCCATTCGCCACGCCGGGATCGCGCTGGCCCTGCTGATCCTCGCGCCGATCGCCCAGCAAGAGCTCGAGACCACTCTGGACCAGACCCGCGAGCGCGGCGCCGCGATCATCCTCGACGCGGCCATCGATCCGCAGGTCAAGCTCGACATCGCACCCAAGCTGTCAGAGAGCGTCGAGACCGAGGACCCTCGAGGCGGCCTGCGTTCCGTCTTCACCGACGCCCGCAGCGACATCGACGACGACCAGCTCGGCGCCTACGACGAACTGACGGCGCGCGCCGACGAGGTGCTGGTGGACGGTGTCAACGAGGGTTTCTCGACCGCGTTCCTGGTCGGCGCGGGATTGGCCCTGCTGGCGGCGCTGATGCTGGCGCCCGCGGCGCTGGGCTACAGCCTGGCCGGCGTGCGCCCGGCGCTCGCCGCGGGAGCCGTCTGCCTGGCAGCTCTCGGGGTGGGCGCCTACGCCCTGCTGGCCGACCGCGAGCGCCCCGAGGAGGTGGCGATCGCCGACCCCTGCGCCGACCGCGATACCCCGGACACCGGTGGCCTGACCGGCTTCCTGCAGGACGCCGCGCTGGTGGCGCTCGACCGCGTGGCCTGCCGGGCCGGCTCCTCGCGCGAGGAGCTGGTGCTGGCCCTGATCGACGAGACCGCCGCCAAGGACTACGAGGCCCGCTACGACGTCGATCCGCGCTCGGTGACCGATCTGGCCGAGAGCATCCTGCCCGGCTGAGATGAGCTAGCGAACGACGAGCTGGACCAGCCGGGCGCGCTGCGTTCTATTCGCTGTGCGTGAGGCGCCGCGCCGCCTTGAGCGTGTTGACGAGCAGCAGCGCCCGCGTCATCGGGCCCACGCCGCCGGGCACGGGCGTGATCGCGCCGGCCTTCTCACGGACCGAGTCGAAGTCCACGTCACCCACCAGCCCGGCGTCGGTGCGGTTGGTGCCGACATCGATCACCACCGCGCCCTCGCGGACCATGGCGGCCGTCACGAGCCCGGGCGAGCCCACCGCCGCGATCAGCACGTCGCCCTCGCGCGTCACCGCCGGCAGGTCGCGGGTGCGCGAGTGGCAGTGGGTGACGGTGGCGTCGGCACCCAGCAGCAGCTGAGCCAGCGGCTTGCCCACCAGGATCGAGCGCCCGAGCACCACGGCACGGGCACCGGAGAGCTCGACGCCGGCCTCGTCCAGCAACATCATCACCCCGGCCGGGGTGCACGGCACCAGCGCTTCCTCGCGGCCCTGCATCAGGAGTCCGGCGTTGGCGGCGGTGAGACCGTCCACGTCCTTGGACGGGTCGATCAGCGAGATGAACTCGTCCTGGTCGAGGTGGTCGGGCAGTGGCAGCTGGAGCAGGATGCCGTGCACGCGCTCGTCGTCGTTGAGCGAACGGATCAGGCGGGCGAGCTCTTCGGGAGCGACGTCGCCCCCCGGCTCGTGGTGAAAGGACTCGATGCCCACCTCGGCCGAGTCCTCTCGCTTCATGCGCACATAGACCGCAGAGGCCGGGTCGTCGCCCGCGAGGATCGTGGCCAGGCCCGGCCGCAGGTCTCCTTCCGCCACCTCACGCGCCACCTGCTGCTTGACGCGCGCGGCCACCGCCCTGCCGTCGATGATCTGCACCGCCATGGGCGCGGCAGCCTAACCGCTGGGCGCTAGCGCTTCTTGAGCGGCGCGTAGTCGGCCATCAGCTTGCGCTCCGAGCCGTCGCCGGCAAAGCGCACCACGACCAGGCCACCGGGCTCCGCTCCCACCACCACGCCGTCCCCGAACTGGGCGTGGACCACGTCCTCCCCGAGGGCGAACGAGGCTCCTCCGCCGGTGGGCTGCGCGCCGGCAGACGCGCTCGCGCCGCCACCCCAGGTGGCCGCCGCGGCCGGGCCCGTCGGGGCTTCCTCGTCCCGATCGGTGAACTCGATCGGGATCTCGTCGATGAAACGGCTGCGCAGGTTCCAATCGCGGTTGCCGAACAGCGCACGCGTGCGGGCGTGGGAGAGATAGAGCTGGCGCTTGGCGCGGGTGATCCCGACGTAGGCGAGCCGGCGCTCCTCCTCGAGGTCGCCCGCCTCGATCGAGCGCATGTGGGGAAACACGCCGTCCTCGAGCCCGAGGATGAACACGGTGCCGTACTCGAGGCCCTTGGCGTTGTGAAGGGTCATCAGCGTGACGATGCCCTGCTCGTCGGCGAGGTTGTCCTGCTCGGAGAAGAGCGCGATCTGCTGGAGGAACTCCTCCACCGAGCCCTCCTCCGCGGTGGCGTCGTACTCGCGCGCCACCCCGACGAGCTCGTCGAGGTTCTCGAGGCGCACCTGCGATTCGACGGTCCGCTCGGCGCGCAGGGCGTCGGTGTAGCCCGACTCCTCGAGCGTCTCGGCCAGCAGGTCCCCCACCCCGGCGCCGCCGTCGACGCGCTCCCGCAGGCGCTCCATCACCGACATGAAACGCCCGACCGCCTTGATCGCCGCGGTGCCCAGCGCCGGGATCCTGTCGGGCTGGGCGGCGACTTCCCAGACCGGCTCGCCGAGGGTGTTGGCGTAGTTGGTTATCCGCGCCTGGGAGGTGCCGCCGATGCCGCGCTTGGGCTCGTTGACAACGCGGCCGAAGGCGACGGTGTCCGACGGGTTGACCAGCAGTGTCAGATAGGCCAGCGCGTCCTTGATCTCCTTGCGCTCGTAGAAGCGCGTGCCTCCGATCACCTGGTAGGCGACGCCATAGCGCACCAGGTTGTCCTCGAGCACCCGGCTCTGGGCGTTCGTGCGGTAGAAGACGGCGATCTCGTCGCGCGACTCGCCCTCGTCGACCAGGCGCTCGATCTCGTTGACCACGAAGCGGGCCTCTGCGTGCTCGTCCTCGAGCTCGCGCACGTGCACCGGCTCGCCCTCGCCCAGCTCGCTCCAGAGGAACTTCTCCTTGCGCGAGCGGTTGTTGGCGATCACCGCGTTGGAGGCGTTGAGGATGGTCTGCGTGGAGCGGTAGTTCTGCTCGAGCTTGATGACCTCGGCGTCGGGATAGTCGTGCTCGAACTCAAGGATGTTACGGAGGTCGGCGCCGCGGAAGGCATAGACCGACTGGTCATCGTCGCCGACCACCGCGAGGTTGCGGTGTTCCTCGGTCAGCAGCCGCAGCCAGCGGTACTGGGCCCGGTTGGTGTCCTGGTACTCATCGACCAGCACGTGGCGGAAGGCGCGGCGGTACCGGTCGCGAACCTCGGGGAAGAGCTCGAACAGATTGACGCAGCGAAACAGCAGGTCGTCGAAGTCCATCGCGTTGGCCGCGTGCAGCCGCTGCTCGTACAGCTCGTACACGTCCGCGGCGGTCTGCTCGAAGAAGCTCGAGACCTTGATGCGGTATGCCTCGGCGTCGAGCAGCTGGTTCTTGGCGTCCGAGATCTGGCGCCGGATGCCGCGAGGGGCGAAGCGCTTGGGGTCGACGTCGAGCTCGTCGACGCAATTCTTGACGAGCCGCAGCGAATCCTGCTCGTCGTAGATCGTGAAGCCACGGGTGTAGCCGAGCCGCTCGGCGTCCGCGCGCAGCATGCGCGCACAGGCGGAGTGGAAGGTCATCACCCACATCGCCCGCGCCTGGCGGCCGACCAGCGACTCCACCCGTTCGCGCATCTCCTGCGCGGATTTGTTGGTAAACGTGATGGCGAGGATCTCGCTCGGCCGCGCCTGGCCGCTCCCGACCAGATGGGCGATCCGGTGGGTGAGCACTCGGGTCTTTCCCGAGCCGGCGCCGGCCAGGATCAGCAGCGGCCCTTCGCCGTGAAGAACGGCGTCGCGCTGGGGCTCGTTCAGCCCCTCGAGCAGCTGGTCGGTGGCGGCCGGTGTGGGCACTCCTCGAGGATAGTTTCCTTCCCGGAGGGCTCCCCGCGGGAGGTCAGAGGTCGCGCCGGGCAAAGGCCATCCGCGCCGCGGCGCCCACGAGCAGCAGGTAGGCGAGGGTCCAGAACCAGAGCAGCGGGCCGCCCTCTTGGGCTCCCCCGAACGGGCCGAGCCGGACGATGATGCCGGTCACGCCGCGGGCGTCGCGGGTCAGGGAGTCGAGGCCGGACTGGTACAGCGCCTCGAAGGGCAGCAGCCACGAGCTCACCATGGCCACGTTCTCCAGCGTTTCCACGCTCAGGGCGTCCCCGATCTGGCCGAGCAGGCCCGCGGCAAGACCGGCCCCGAGCAGCATGAACACGGCGATCCCGTTGGCTGTCGAGGACAGGAACACCGAGCCCAGCAGCGACAGGGCCGCGATCACCAACACCCCGGCCACGAGCGAGAGCCCGGGCAGCACCGGGTTGTCGGGCCACCAGTCTCCGGTGACACCGGTGATGACCATCGAGGCCACATAGATGAAGGCTACGTACAGCGCGCACACCACCGCCGCGCCGAGGAAGCGCCCGAGGAGCAGGCTCGAGCGCCCGACGGGCCGCACCACGAGCGGCTGCAGCAGACCGCGCTCGGCGTCTCCGCGCACGGCTCCCAGGGTGAGGAATGCAGCGAGCACGGCGCCGAGGAAGAGGGTGGTGAACATCGCGAGCCCGAACAGCGTCGAGCCGGTGAGCACCCGCTCGTCGACCTGCTCCTGGCCGGCGAACTGCTCCACCTCGTTGAAGGCCACGTCGGTGCCCAGCCCGTAAAGGGCCAGGAAGGCGACCGTGAGCACCACCACCACGGGGATGACGCGGCGCCGGACGCACTCGCGCATGGCGTAGCGAGCCACGACGAGGACGTCACTCATGCGCCGACCGCCTCGAGATAGGCGTCCTCGAGCGAGGAGGAGAGAACGCGCACCTCATAGACGTCCTCCCCCGACCCGACCAGGGAGGCCACGATGCCGGGCACCTCGTCCCGGCGCGCTCGCGGATAGCTGCGAAGCCCGGCCCCGGTCTCCACCTCCACTCCCTGCGGCCGGGCCAGCTCGGCCGGCGATCCGCGCGCCACGATACGGCCCGCATTGACGATCGCCACCCGGTCGCAGACCAGCTCCACCTCACTCAACAGATGCGAATTCAAGACCACGGCCACGCCTCGCTCGCGCAGTTCCCCCAAGAGGTCCCGGACGATCCGCCGCCCCACCGGGTCGAGCGCGCTGGTGGGCTCGTCGAGCATGAGCAGCCGCGGCGACCCCACGAGAGCCTGAGCGATCCCGAGCCGCTGCTGCATTCCCTTGGACATCGCCGCCACCCGCGTATCCCTGGCATCGCCGAGCTCCACGAGCTCGAGCAGCTCCGCACGCTCCGCGGCGCCGCCGGCCGAGCCCGACAGAGCCTGGTGGAGCGCCAGCAGCTCGTCAGCCGACAACCAATCCGGGAAGCGAAACAACTCGGCCAGGTAACCGATCGCGGCCCTCGCGGACCGCGAGCCCGCGGCGGCGCCTTCGATCTCGACGTGCCCTCCCGAGGGCCGCACCAGACCGGTTGCGATCTTCGTAAGGGTCGACTTGCCGGCGCCGTTGGGGCCCAGGAGGCCGAGCAGCTCGCCCCGCTCCACGGACAGGTCGACCCCCGCTAGAGCGAGGGTCGACCCGTACCGCTTGGACAGCTGGTGGCAGGCGAGCGCGGGCGGCACCCGCCTGAGTCTAGGAAGCGGCGGTCGCCGTGACCGTCACGTCGCCGATCGCCAGGCCCTCCTCGTACAGCTCACCTTGAAGGTGTGGTTGACCGAAGCGGCGGCCGGGTCGGCCGGAGCCCCTCGACCTGTTGTCGGTCAGCACCTTGGCGGTCCCGGCGTCGAGGACGCGCGAGCTGCGGGAAGACTGCGCGCTCGGTGGAGCGCGTAGCCTCGCGCGCCAATGGGTCTGTTCGAGGAGGTGAGGCGAAGCTGCGCGGCGATCGCGGCGCAGGCGCGTCACGTGGAGATCGACCTGTCGGCGTTCTCCGCCGTCCCGGCGATCGAGCCGCCGGGACTCGACCCCGAGCGCCACTACCTCGAGGGCGAGCCCGAGACGGTGGCGGCCTACATGCTCACGCTGGACGCGATCAACTTCGGGTCGGGCTGGTTTCCGACGCTGCGCAAGCGGCCGGGCTGCTCGGGCTACAACACCGTGGCGTGGGCCCTGGCTGACCGCTGGCGGCGGTCGGGAGCGTGGTCGGCCGCCGAGCTGCGGGCGCTCGATGCAGGCGCGCTGGCCGATGTGCTCGGGCAAGAGCCCCACCACGAGCTCATGGGCCTCTACGCGGCGGCCCTGCGCGACCTCGGCACGTTCCTCGGGGAGCGCAGCGCGCTGCAGCTCGTGGCTGAGGCCGACCGATCGGCAGAGCGGCTGGCGGTGACGCTCGCGTCGGGCATGCGTTTCTTCGACGACCGCGGCTTCTACAAGCGCGCCCAGATCGTGCCCAATGACCTGGTGCTGGCCGGCGTAGCCGAGTTCGATGACCTGGACCGCCTCACGATCTTCGCCGACAACTTGGTGCCCCACGTTCTGCGCGTGGACGGGGCGCTGCGCTATGACGAAGCCCTGGCGGCCCGCATCGACCGTGAAGAGCTGCTCGAGCCCGGCGAGGAGGAGCGCGAGATCCGTGCCTGCGCGGTCCACGCCTGCGAGCTGATCGCCGCCCGCGCCGGCACGCCGCCGCGAGTGCTCGACACGTGGCTCTGGAATCGCGGCCAGTCGCCCGAGTACAAGGCGATTCCGCGGCATCGCACGCGAACGGTCTTCTACTGAGGTGCGCTCAGCCGCCCGCGGAATCGGGTCCGCGCCGGCTCTTGAGCGGCTTGACCTCCGCTCCTCCTGGCTTGCGCCCGGTGAGCTCTGCCATCAGCTCCTCCACCTCGGTGAGCCGGTTGGCGAGGCCCCGGATGGCGTCGGCGACCGGGTCGGGCAGGTGAATCCAGTCGGCATCCGGGCCGCTTGGCTTGCGGCCGTCCACCCGCACCGGATGGCCGGGGTTGCCGACGACGGTGGAGTTGGGCGGGACGTCGTGGATGACCACCGAGTTGGCGCCGATCTTGGCCCCCTCGCCGATCTCGATCGGCCCGAGCAGCTTCGCGCCGGCTCCGATCATCACCTCGTGCCCCACGGTCGGGTGGCGCTTGCCGCGGGCGAACCCCGTACCCCCCAGGGTCGCCCCCTGGTACATCGTCACGTCATCGCCCACCTCGGCGGTCTCACCGATGACCACGCCCGAGCCGTGGTCGATGAACAGGCCGCGCCCGATTCTGGCCGCGGGGTGGATCTCGATCCCCGTGACCATCTTGGTCACGTTGGCCATCACGCGCGGGGCCAGGGGCACACCCGCCTCGTGCATGGCGTGGGAGATCCGGTGCGAGAGCAGCGCTTGCACCCCGCCGTAGGTGATCAGCATCTCTCCCCTCCCCACGCTGCGGGCCGCGGGGTCGCGCTCCTGCGCAGCGGTGAGGTCCTCGCGCACCTCGCGCATCACGCGCGTCAGAGCACCCACCCCGATCATGGGGCGAAGAAGGGCAAGCTGACGTAGCGCTCGCCGGAGTCAGGGAGGATCACGACCACCCGCTTGCCGCGCATCTCGGGCCGGGAGCCCACCTCGATCGCGCCCCAGAGGGCCGCGCCGCACGAGATTCCGGCCAGCACGCCCTCGCGGCGGGCGCACACGCGAGCCGTCTCGAGGGCATCCTCGTCGTCGACGGGGATGACTTCGTCGATGACGTCGCGGTTCAGGACCTCGGGCACGAAGCCGGCGCCGATGCCCTGAATCTTGTGCGGCCCCGGTTGCCCGCCGGACAGCACCGGCGAGCTCTTGGGCTCGACGGCCACCACGTGCAGGTCCGGATTGCGCTCCTTGAGCCGCTCGCCGCAGCCGGTGATCGTGCCCCCGGTGCCCACACCGGCTACCAGCACGTCGAGCTTCCCCTCGATGTCGCGCCAGATCTCCTCGGCCGTGGTGCGCCGGTGAACCTCGGGATTGGCCGGGTTGGAGAACTGGTTGGGGACGTAGCAGTTACCGCGCTCACGGCAGATGCGCCGGGCCTCCTCGACCGCCTCGTTCATCCCGCCCATCGACTCCACCAGCACCACCTCGGCCCCGTAGAGACGGACGAGGCTCTCGCGCTCGCGGCTCATGCCCTGGGGCATCGTGAGAACGAGGTCGTAGCCCTTGGCTGCGCACACGAAGGCGAGCGCGATGCCGGTGTTGCCCGAGGTCGACTCGACGATCGTGTTGCGCCCGGGCTCGATTCGTCCTTCGGCCTCCGCGGCGTCGATCATCGCCACGCCGATGCGGTCCTTTACGCTGCCCGCCGGGTTGTAGGCCTCGAGCTTGGCCACGAGCTCGGCGCCGCAATCGGGGGCTACTCGGGTGAGCCTGACCATCGGCGTGTTCCCGAACAGCTCGGCCAGGTTGTCCGGGATCGCCCGCGTAGGTGGCGACACGCTCATAGGCGCTCGACTGTACCGGCCGCCCCCGGCGAACCGGGTGACGCCTGGCCTGCGTCAGGACTCGCGCTTGTGGGCGCCGCGCCGGTGCGTCAGGCCGTCGAGAACGACCTCGACCGGTGACCGCCTGTTGCCCGCCTCGAGCTGCTCGCGGACCTGTCGGAGCTCATCGGCGCTGGTCGAGGCCTTGGAGGTGGCGGAGGCCAGCTCCTTGGCGACCTTGCCCAGGGCTCCGGCCGTTCTCATCAACGGGGGCCTGCGCCCGACGGGAACGCCGAGGACCCTCCGCCGCGGGCGCAGCAGAGCACCGACGCCCGAGTGCCTCGCACCCATCCGCGATCCGATGGCAAGCCCGCCGGCAAGGCCGGCCGCCGTAGCTCCCGCGGCGAGCATCGGGCCCTTGGCCTTACGGGCCGCCGTGGAGACGGCGTCGCCCGCCTCCTTGGCCCGCTCGACCGCTCCCGATGCGGCGCTGCCGTTGGAAGACGGCGTGGATCTCGTCTTCGTGGCCGCCATGGCGTGCCTAACCCAGGATCTTGCCGATGCGCTCGGCCTGGTCGCTCACGCGCTCGATGTCCTTCGAGACGTTCTTCGTGGTCTGGCCGAACTGCTTGCTCGCCTTGCCGACGCTCTTCGCCAGCGCCTTGACGTCGACGTCCGGCATGCCGGGCGTACCCAGTGAGCGCGGGACAGGGATCCCGAGCACGGTCTTGCGGCGCATGCGGCTCCGGAGAACAAGTCCACCCGCCACTCCCACCGCGGTTGCCCCGACGGCAACGGCAGGGCCCTTGGCCTTGCTCGCGACGTCCTTGATGGTGTCGACGACGCCGTTCCCGTTCAGGCTCGCATTGCTACGGGACTGGGTGCTGCGCTTGCTCGAGCTGCCACTCGAGCGCGAGGACCCGTTGCCGGAGCGCGATGCGCTACTGCGGCTGCGGCTGGAGGCGGCCGGCTTGGAGCGCGCCGCCGTCTTGGGGCGCGCTGCCGTCTTGGGGCGCGCCGCCGACTTCGAACGTGCTGCCGTCTTGGGGCGCGCTGCCGACTTCGAACGTGCTGCCGTCTTGGGGCGCGCTGCCGACTTCGAGCGTGAACTGCCGCGTGACGAGCTGCCTCCGCCCGAGCCCGAGGACTGGCGCGCCTTCGCGTTGGAACTCGAGCCGTTCGACGAACCGCTCTTGCTCTGCCCGCTGCGTGACGTGGGCTTGGTGGCCATCGGTCATCCCTCTCGGATCGAAGACTTGCTTACTCCACGGCTGGGTACCCGACAGATAGGCACGATAACCCAAATGCAGGGAATTGTTGGAGTTGTTGCAGGATGGGTAGGCAAAAAGAGACCGCTCGGACCCGACCTTCGAAGGACTTCTCAATGACCGACACGCCGGCCCGCGATGCCAAGCTCGTTCAGCTGCTCAACGAGGCCTACACGAAGGAGAAGCAGCTCGAGACCGCCCTGCAGGCGCACGCACAGGTCACCACGCGCGACGATTACGCGAAGCGGCTAAAGGATCACCTCAAGGAGACCAAGTCCCACGCGGCCCAGGTATCGAAGCGGATCAAGCAGCTGGGAGGCAATCCCGAGACGGTCTCCCTCCCCGGGCCGGAGGGCCTGGCCAAGGCCGCAGAGAGCGTGTCGGAGGTGGTCGGCAAGGCGAAGGCCGCGGCGCAGGGCCCTCTGCACGCCGTGCGTGGATCGGGCGAGCAGGAGAAGATGCTTCGAAACGCCCGCACCGAATACCAGGAAGAGGCGCACGAGATCGCGACCTACACGGTCATCGACTCGCTGGCCACGGCGGTCGGTGACAAGCAGACGGCCAAGCTGGCCCGGGACATCCTGCGCCAAGAGCAGCGCATGCAGGAGTTCCTCACCGGGCTGCTGCCCGAGCTGTCGGTGGACGTCGCCCACGACGAGATCCCGGTCTCGGAGATCGAGGGACAGGCATCGCGCCGGACGGCGGCGGACTCCAAGCCCAAGCGCACGTCGAGCCGCAGCAAGAGGACGACGTCGAGCCGCAGCAAGAGCACCACGGCCCGCAAGAAGGCCAAGGCGTAGCTCTGGCCGGTTCATGGCGGCCCCCGGCGGGAGTGTGAGGCTCCCCCCGGAGGCCTGAACGCAGGGAGTGACCTGCGCCTGCGGCCGAGCTTAGTCGTGAGTGCCAGCTTGATGACGTAGATGGCCGCAGAGTCGTCGATCACGCTCGTCCTTCAGCGGCTGGTCTGATTCGCCGCACGCTGCGCGAATCTGAGCCGATCAGTACCAGAAGTCCTCGACCCGCTCTGTGTCGCCGCCCTTGGGCTTTCGACCACCGATGCAGATCACGTCAAGCCCTTCCGGGCCGGCCTCGAACGAGCGGACTACTGCAGGAGCGACGCGCAGCACGTCCCACACGGAAAGCTCGACGACCTCGTCGTCGAGCTTGGCACGACCGGACCCGGCGATCACGACGTAGGCCTCCTCCTGCAAACGATGCCGGTGACCCCACGGCATTCGGGCACCCGGTTCGTAGGTGAAGCGGCTCACGCCAAGCTCCGGCGATCGCAGAGCCTCCCGGGCAAACCGCCACTGCATATGAGCATCCCGCGGGCTGACGTCGCGAAGATCGTCGAAGTTCTTCTTCGTCCAGTCGGGCATTCGGCAACTCTGGCACCTACCAACGCCGCTTTCGCCTCGCGCGACAACCAGGCATATCGAACCGGACGCGCTCGTTACCCCAGGGGATCGTCTGCGGCGACCTCGCCGTGTTGATCGAACGTCTCGCGCGCACGAGCCGGGGTATCGGATCGCAGGCTGAGTCGCGCGGGGCGCGGTCAATCGGAGCGGTGGGAGAGGACGTTCACGATCGTGCCGCTCGGCTCGCGAAGCATGAACCGTCGGACTCCCCACTCCTCGTCGCGCAGGGCATAGGCGATCTCGAGCCCCCGCTCCGCGGCGGCGGAGTGGACGGCGTCGACGTCGTCCACCTCGACCGAGATACCGGGCGCGGCGGGATCGTCGTTGCTGATGATGGTCACCTGGGCCGAGGGGTTGGTCGGCGATGCGACGGTCACGACCCAGCCCAAGTCCATCGCCACCTCGAAGCCGAGCAGCTCGACGAAGAAATCGCGCGTCTCGGTGGCGCGGTCCGACCTGATGTTTGGCACCGTCCTGTCGATCGTCACGCTCCGGGTTCTACCGGAGCCCCACCGATTCATGCAGCGGACCCGGCGCGGCGCGACGCGCGAGGACGAGCCCGTCTGGCTACAGAAGCAACCCAGCGCTCGCCGGCATCGTCGGCGCTCTGCGTGAATGGACGGCGCTGATCACCTCGGTGTTGTCGATTCCCTGCAGATAGCCGATGCGGGTTCGGTCGCCAGCTGAGTTCGTTCCATAGCATCGCGCCAGTGACCTCGCGCATCGCCCTGGACTTCTACGACGCCGAGCTCCGCGCTCACCACGAGCACCTTCGCGCCGCCTACGAGATCAGCCCGGGTGATGAGGTCCTCGACATCGGCTGCGGAACCGGACTAACCACTCGTGACGCGGCGCGCGCCGCCGCGCCCGGCCGCGTGGTCGGCGTCGACGTCTCCGAGCGAATGCTCGAGCGCGCCCGCCAACTCACCGAGGCCGAGCGGCTCGACAACGTCACCTTCGAGCTCGGCGACGCCCAGGTTCATCGCTTCGACCCGGCGCGCTTCGACCTGGTGATCAGCCGCTTCGGGACGATGTTCTTCTCCGATCCGGTTGCCGCCTTCGCCAACATCGCCTCTGCCCTCGGCCCCAGGGGACGCCTCGTGCTGCTCGTGTGGCAGCGCCTTGAGCTCAACCGATGGGCCATGGCGATCGACGCCGCGGTCGGCGAAGCGGCGCAGCTACCGCCGCCGCCGGGCGCGGACCCGTTCTCGCTCGGCGACGCAGAAGCCACCACGGCCATCCTCGAGCGCGCCGGGTTCGATGAGCTGCGATTCGAGGACGTCCACGAGCCGGTCCTCTACGGGCACGACCTAGCCGCCGCGCTGGATTTCGTGCGCGGCTTTCAGAACGTGGGCGCCGCGCTCGCGAGCATGAGCGACAGCGACGCGGCCCGCACCGTGGAGCGGCTGCGCGAAACGCTCGTGGCGCACCAAAGCGACGATCACGGCGTGACGCTTGACTCGCGCGCCTGGTTGATCACCGCGCGACGGCGCTGACCCCACACAGTTCGGCTCCCGCTCTCGCTGCTCCCGTCGGCGCCGGCGTGGAATCCCGGCATTGTCGCCGGCGATCGACGTCGACCGGCGCGGTCGAATAACAGCTCGGACATGACCCCTCCTCGGGCTCGCTGACGAACCCGACCATCCGCGCGAGCCCCGGCGCCGCGGCCCGCACTGTCGATTCGGCGGCGAAGCGACACGGGGCAGCAGCTCGGAACGAGTATCGAAGCTGCCTCGAAGCGACAGTGTGGCCGGCGCGGCGATCAATCGCTCTTGCTCCAAGATGGCGTCTGGAGCTCGCGGAGCTCCGCCTCCAGCGTGGCGAGCACCTCCGGCGAGAACTGGCGTGCGGCGTCGTCCGCCATGGCTCAGCGGTTGTGGTTGACCACCTCGACGTTGTGCCCGTCGGGGTCCAGGACGAAGGCGCCGTAGTAGCCCGGGTGGTAGACGGCCCGCTCGCCGGGACCCCCGTGGTCCTCGTAGCCCGCGGCGAGCGCGGCGGCGTGGAACGCGCGCACGGTCGCGTCGTCCTGCGCCGGGAAGGCGACGTGGACGTGCTCCGTGAGCGGCCGCTCGTCGTCGATGAGCGAGAAGCTGTGGCCGGTGCCCTTGAACTGCACGTGGTCCGGCTCGTCCACGCCCAGTTCCAGCCCGGCGTACGGGGTGATCGTCGTATAGAAGCGCTTGGACGCGGCGGGGTCACGAACGCGGATCCAGAGGTGGTCGACGCTGCCGTCGGGCACCGGGTCGTCGCGTTGAGTGTGAACCGCCTCCGCGCTGTTGCCGTCCGGGTCGAGCAGAAACCCGCCGTAGTAGTCAGGCCCGTAGACCGTGCGCCGCCCCGGCGCGCCGTCGTCGCGGTAACCCGCGTCGATCCCGGCCTGCCAGAACGCGTCCACGGCCTCGCGGGACGGCGCGCGGAAGCCGACGTGCAGCCCACGCGTCACGGGGTGCTCACGGTCCGTCGGCCCGATGTCCCAGTCGTCCCACTCGACGAGCTCGGCGTCCGCGTGGCTGGGCTCGACGCCGAGAACGGAGAGCACGGTGCGGTAGAAGCGCTCGGACGCGGCGAGGTCCGAGACGGCGATGCCGACGTGGTCGAACACCTCGCCGAGGCTACCGTCGCGCGCATGCTCGACCTCGCTCCCACATGGGTGCACTGGCACGACGCCGGCGCGCGCCAGCTCCCGATGTGCGTTAGGGGATCGCCGTATGGCACGCTGCGCTCGATGCCGCTGGTGGCGGAGTGGCGATGACTTCGCGACTCGGGTGGGGTCTAGAGCACATGAGCACAGACACGTTCTGCAGCACGCGTCCATCCTGCGCGCCCGCCCGAAGGGGCGCGTAGTTGATCCGGGTGGTCCTCCAGCCGCCCGCCGGTGCGACGATCTGAAGCCATGCTGATCTATTCGATGAGCACCTCGGTGGACGGCTTCATCAACGACCGCGAGGGTGCGTTCGAGTGGAGGGCCCCTAGCGACGAGCTGTTCCGCTTCCACACCGCGCTGGTAAGCGAGCTCGGCGGCTATCTGCTCGGCCGCAGGCTCTACGAGGCGATGCTGGTGTGGGAGACGGACCCGTCGATGCGCGACAACGAACTCAGGGCCGCGTTCGCCGACCTCTGGTGCGCGATCCCGAAGGTCGTCTTCAGCCGCACGCTCGACAGCGTCCAGGGCAACGCCCGGCTTGCCGAGGCGTCAGTGGCCGAGGAGGCCGCTGCGGCGCTCGACGCGACCGACAAGGACGTCTCGATCGGCGGCGCCGGCCTGGCCGCGGCGGCGATCGAGCTCGGCCTCGTCGACGAGCTGCGCATGTTCCGCTATCCGGTCGTCGTCGGTGGCGGCACGCCGTTCCTGCCGCCGGTCACCGACGACGTCGCGCTGGACCTGATCGAGACCAGGACGTTCGGCTCGCGCGTGATCTACGAGCGCTACGGGCGCGCCCGCGATGAGTCGGACTGACACCGCCAGGCCTCTTCGGTTCGGCGGTTACATAGGCAGAGCACGGGCGCTCTGACCAGCCGCGCCGCGTTCCCCCTCGCGGCCCCACTTTCGCAATCGCCTGTTGGGAGCGGTGTCGGCGACTGGGACCGGAGTGTCGCAATGCGCGACAAGCAGCAGCGGACTGGCAGGTCCAGCCGCGAGCGGAGTCTGAAACCATCGATCTATGGATCTCGGGATCCATCTGCCGCTGATGCAGTTCGGAGGCGAGCGGCTTTCGCTCGGGCGGCTCGAGCAGGCGGTTGAGGCCGCTCGGGACTGCGGGCTCGCAGCGGTTTCCGCCAACGACCATTTCGTCTTCTCCACGCCCTGGCTCGACGGACCGACAGCGCTGGCGAGCGTGATCGAGCGGACAGGCGATATGACTCTGGCCACGACAGTCTCCCTCGCCGTTCTGCGGGGGCCGGTCCTGCTGGCGAAGACGCTGGCCGCTCTGGATGTGCTCTCTGAAGGCCGACTGATCGCTGCTCTCGGAGCTGGCTCGTCCAAACGCGACTACGACGCCCTTGGCATCTCGTTCGACGAGCGCTGGAAGCGGTTCGATGAGGCGATTGCAGTGCTGCGGGCGCTGCTCGAGGGAAGACCTTGTCCAGGGCGGGCGCGCTACTACCGCGTGCCCTCGGATGTCGAACTCGCGCCGGCTCCTCGAGACGGGCGCGGCATACCTCTTTGGATCGGCAGCTGGGGTTCGACCGCCGGACTACGTCGGGTCGCGGGTGCCGGAGACGGCTGGCTTGCCTCTGCCTACAACACGACGCCGGACCGCTTCGCCAAAGCTCGTGACCGCCTCGCAAGCGAGCTCGAGGACCGCGGCCGCGACGCGCAGGGCTTTCCCAATGCTCTTGCCACGATGTGGACCTGGGTCGCCCAAGATCGCGCCGAGGGCGATCTCGTACTTAGCGACGTCCTAGCGCCGCTCCTGAATCGCGATCCCGACGAGCTTCGAGGTCAGCTCTGCATCGGCCCGGCTGAGCACTGCGCGGCTCTTCTCTCCGACTACGCCGCGGCGGGATGCCAACGCGTCTACCTTTGGCCGTTGGGCGACGAGCGACGGCAGATCGAGTTGGTGGCGAGCGAGGTGGCCCCCCGGATCGAGCGCCCCTGACGCATGCAGGGCTGGTATCGCGAGCACAAGCGTGACCATCGGCGCGGGTCGGCTTGCCGCGCGGCAGGCTGCCGTGGCGTCGACGGGTCCGCCACAGCGTCACGAACCCGAGGCCGAGCAGCCCCATTCCTGCGACGACCGAAAGGAGGCCGGTGAAGTCGTCGCCCGACGGGCCGACCTGCGTCGTGTAGTAGACGGCTTCGGCGCCGACGACGATCCCGAAGAAGCCAACCACCAGCAAGATCGCCGCGCGCCAACCGCCGCGCAAGCGCGCGTATGCCCCCTGGCCAGCGCCAGCGCGGCCAGGGGCACGAGGCCGCTGACGAGGTGGTCACCGGCCGACGTGCCCGGCTGCGGCTGCAGGAACGAGTCGGCAGCCGTCGTCCCGAACTGGGGCGCCTACGGCCACGCTGGACTCCAACCGTGGAGCGGCGGATATTGGGCGGGCGATGTCGCATGAGAACGTGGAGCTCATGGGTCGCTTGGTCGACGCGGTCAACGCCGGCTCGATCCCGCGTGAGCTGATCGCTCCCGACTTCGAACTGACGAACGCAACAACCGCGGTGACAGACGCGACCTACTCCGGCTACGAAGGCGGGCTCCAGTGGCGCCGTGATCTGTTCGATGTGGTCGACGACGCCCGCTACGTGGTCGACGAGATCCTCGCCGAAGGCCCTGACTACGTCGTGATCTCCAACCGCCTGGTCGGACGCGGGTCCTCCTCAGGAGCGCCCGTCGAGCTGCGCTGGTCGAGCGTGTTCTGGTTTCGCGACGGCAGGGTCACGCGAGCCGTCGGGTACGGGAGGCGACGCGAAGCCCTCGAATCCGTGGGCCTGCGGGGGTAGGCCGCGCGGCTGTCCTTGCCGTGGACTCGGAAGTCTTCTTGGGCCTACCGCAGGCGCCCATAACCGGCGGCCGGGATACTTCGGCAGGATGGCGGAGCGCAATGTCGACCTGATCCGGGGCGTCTACGGCTTCAACTGGGCCGCGGTTGATGACCGAGGACGCGGTCTGGCGGCCGCGGGCGAGGTAATGGCGCCAGATGTCCAGGCGCGGGTCTCGCCGGAGGTCGGCGATCGCACCCTGCACGGCCTCGAAGGCTTCGCCGTATTCGTGGAGGGACTGGAGGAGGACTTCTCGGAGTTTCGCTATCACGCCGAGAAGCTCGACGAGGTCTCGCCCGAACAGGTCCTGGTCACCGGACGCATCGAGGCCCGTGGCCGTAGAAGCAACATGCCTCTCACGGCTCCGTTTGGTCACCTCTGGACACTGCGCGACGGGAGGGCCGTCAGAGTCGAGGCGCGCGTTCGACACTGAATCCGCTCGTGGTGTGATGCGAGTGGCTGGACGCCTCTGCGCGGACGCGCTCGCACGCTCTCCACGCTGGCGCGGGTGCGCTCCAGCTGACGCCCCATCGCCCCGTGCAGCTCTCTGCCGGTCCAGCCGCGCTCCGCTGGCCGGTGGGTTCGGGTGCGCGCCGGGTCCGCACGAGTCGGCATGGGCTTGGTTCAGCCAATACCGCTTGGCACAAACCCCGCTTCTCGATGTAATACATCTTCACCGACCGCTCCGGGAGCGGGATTGCTCGGGGTGCGGTGCAGTCGGCGGTGCACTTTGGTCTCCCGCGGCGCGGGCCAAGAAGGCATCGAGCAGCCCTGCGGCCTCGTCCTCAGCACCTGGCGGGAGATGCCCGTACTGGTCGAGGGTGATGCCGGTTTGCGTGGCCCATGAAGGTGGACAGTGCCTTAAAGTTGACGCCTGCGGCAATCATCACTGGGGCGTAGCCCGCGGCGGCACTCGTGCAGCGTCGGGCCTCGACTCCGGCCCCGAGCGCGGAAGCGCGGCCGCACCTGTGCGACTCCTTCAGGCCGGCGAAGATGCGTCCCTCACTCGGGCAGTCCATCGAGGACTCGACAAGCCGGTCGCGTAGCGCCGCGGGAATCGGCACCTTCCGCCGTCCCTGTGCGGACTTGGGGTCACCTCGCCCACCTCCTGATCCCGGGCTCGGCGTCCGTGGATGGCACCAGTGGCGAGGTCAACCGTCCTCGCGGCGGAGCGCCATGAGTTCGCCCCGGCGCAGGCCGGCGTACATGGCGGTGGCCCACAGCGCATGGTCCTTCGTGCGATCGAGTCCGCCGAGCCTCGCCTCGATCTGCTCGACCGCGGCGAAGCGCTCCTGGCGACGGTTGACTGACGGAACCGAGATCCCGACACTGGATTGTTCTGCACCTCCCCTAATCGCGGGTGACAGGGATTGATCGTCTGGCATCCTGCGCGTCGTGAGCTCGGCACCGCTCCCTCCCGTGGACCTCGCCAATCGTGTTGGCCGGCTGATCGGCGATGACGGCTCGTACACGGCGTATGAGGCCATCGGGTCGAAGTTGCGCACGGTCGTCGACCAGGCGCTCCCGGACGACTGGGACTGGACCGCCAAGCGCGTCCTGGACTTCGGCGCCGGGTCGGGGCGCACGGTCCGACACTTCCTCGCGGAAGCCGAGCGCGCGCACTTCGAGGCTTGCGATATCGACGCCGCCGCCATCCGCTGGCTCAATGCGAACCTCAACCCGCCGGTCAGCGGGTTCGTCAACGCGCCGTCGCCGCCGCTGCCCCGTGACGACGACAGCTACGACCTCGTCTACGCCTTCTCGGTGTTCACCCACATCACCGACGCATGGGCGGCGTGGCTGATCGAGCTACACCGGGTCCTTTCGCCCGGCGGCTGGCTCATCGCCTCGTTCCTCGGCGAGGGGATGTCGCAGGTCATCGCCGGCGAGCCGTGGGATCCGGACCGGATCGGCATAAACGTCCTCCAGGCCCACCAGAACTGGGACGCCGGCGGGCCAAGCGTCCTCCTTGCGCCCTGGTGGATCCGCGAGCACTGGGGGCGGGCATTCGAGATTACCGCCATTCACGACGGCCCCTTCGACGGGACACACGGTCTGATCGTCGCCCGCCCGCGCCCCCGCACGTGCACCGAGGACGAGCTGGTCCGCGTCGATCCGGCCGACGAGCGCGAGGTCCGAGCCCTGCGGCACAACCTAGCGCAGGTGCAACGTGAGGCCGCCAGTTACGCAATGAGCCGCAGTTGGCGACTGACCGCGCCGCTACGCTGGCGTCCCTTCCGCCAGTCGTAGCGGTCGTGCCCGCGCGGAAACCGCCCGCTCGCGCCGGACGAACAGCAATAGCAGTCAGGGCGACCTCCTCTGCGCCTCGTGGGCCGTTCCCAAGCATCTCCATCGACTTTCCGGGCAGAGGCACCGGAAGCGACCAAGGAGGACCCGACGACCGTTGAGCGTGCGAGATCAACGGAAACACCCGCTCCACGCACGACACCCGGGAGGAAGCGATCAGCTAGGGCCAAGGCCTGGCAGACGAGCAGAACGCCGAGCCCGTCGTCCACACCCAGGACGGAAGCATCCGCGACTCACACGGCAACGACCCGCGCGATATCCCGGGTTAGCCCCCTCCGAGCTTGTCCACTTCTTGGTGCCAGGCGAACAGGTGATGGGTGACCACGGCGCGCAGCTCCTCTTCCTTGAGTTCCGCCACGGCGTGGAAAGCTCTGTCGTGAGGCTCGATCTGCTTCAACTGCTCCCACACACGTAGCCCGTAAGCGGCGTGCTGGATGATCGGGTCGGTGTGCCCGTTCAGCGAGTGGGAGTCGCTCGGGTGGTGCCAAGGGGTCATCGCTCATTGACGGCTCTCTCGCTCCAAGGGGGGCACCAGATGACGGGCACCGACGAGGCGTCGGCGGCCGGTACCTCAGGAAAACGCCCAAAGACACCAAGCACACCCCGTGCTAGGTGCCGATACCTGTACGACCGAAATCGCAGCGTCACCTCTATGGACAGTGGTGTCTACGCGGAGTGTGCAGGGGTCGAAAGTTGTTATGTCCGCACCGGCCAGGGACCAATCAGGTCCCACGTGCGAATCCACGAGTCCCCGGCTTCCCCTGGGCACCCGACAGGCACGGGACAGCGGGACCGGGTGCGGCAGTTTCGCCAGCATCGCCCGCCCGCTCATCTTCCCGCGCGAGCGGGCGTCGTGAGAAACGCCGGACGGACGCCACGCCGCCACGCACACATCCCCAAGCGGCGCAGCGCCGCCCCTCTCCCTCAGTAACGCGTCGCGCCCGGAGAAGTTGTGATGTCTTAGGCATCACCTCGGTCTTGCACGCCGTGCTCGCGGCCCGAAGCCGACGAAGTCGCCTCGCGACCGCGACGCGGGCCCAAGTCGGCATCCCGACCAGCCGGTCGAGTTGCCCAATGCCAAGCCACATAAAGGGGAAAGAGGACCATGACGTGGCGAGGAAGCGAAAGAAAAGCTCTGCCTCGTGCGGGGCGGAGATTAGTGCGGTGAGCCCGACCAGGTGTACGCCCCGTATGCCAGGGAAGGTGCCGGACAACGCGTCCACGACCAACGCTCGAACGCCGAGTCGATCTCGCCATAGAGGACGCCCCTCCGTGACCCCCTCGCTCGCCCGCGAAAGCAGCCCCCGACGCCCACCCCGCCGTCCATCCCATATCGCCCGAACGGCCGCTCAGTGTCGGCCGAACTCGCTCTGAGCCTCCAACGGTTGAAAGCGTCGCCGGTGAGGATGGCCGGTCAGCCAGATCGCGAATGCCCGCGGCACAAGCAAAAGCCACACGCTTCCCCAGACGCGCCGGGCCCAGCGTCCCCTCCCGCCACCTAATCCAGCACGGTCCGCTCGGGACCTGGCAGCGCGACACGCGGACGATGGCAGCCACCCGCCGTGCGCGTGCAGCGTGCCGCCCGCCGACACCCCGTGCCCCGCGGCCGCGGCGCGCGCTGTAGACGACCCGAGCGCCAGTACAAGAAACAGCGATTCCGTGTAGATCACAGAGAGAAAAGCCATCGGGTAGAAGGCGGTGGCGGCGACCGCCCGGCGCGCGGAGAGACGTCCAGCTCGAGCTCCGTCATAGGTACAGGAGATACAAGGCGACCAGGAATGCGACGCCCGAATCAGAGCCGGCCACATGTACAGAGCCGGGACCGCGCCGACCACACTCATCAGTAGCGGTAGAGGCATCCAGACCTCGGTGTCCGGCTCGTAGACGAGCACGTTCAAGTCCACGTCGCTGCGCGCCACTCCGCTAAAGCCCCGCTGGATCGCCGCCTGCATCGCCCGTCTCCTGAGCGGCGAGCCGAGCTTGAGCCGGACGGTGCCCGCCGAGATCGCCGTCCCAACGGCGGGCGCTCGCAGGACTAGCCAGTCGAGCAGGTCGCGCTTTTCCTGCGACATCGCCCGCCCAGTATCCCGCCTCGCGGGACCAGCGGCCAATCGCGGCACCCCCGCCAGCGATTTCGGACTTTGGGCAGACGCGCGGCCGGTAAGGCCCTTCGTCCTTTGCGCGATACTCCGGTCGGACGGCCGCTACGCGAAGTGCGGGAGGTGGCTGCCGTGACGGCTCGCGGGAAAGACGACCTACCGGTTGCTCCGGTGCCTCGGGTCGCGCTCTCCCGCGAGCACGCCGCCGCTGCGCTCGACATGTCGCTGAACACCCCCACCGCCGCCACCCGACACCGAGGCGATGGAGTTTCGGACGACGCCGACTTCTGCCCCGACGAGTTCGCCACGACCGCCGACGGGTGTCCGGTGATCGAACCGCCCCGGCGCGCTCTGGGTCGGGAAGCACGCAGTGCTCGCCAGAGTTGCCCACCCAGGACCCAACCGCCCCAAACGACTGCACCCCTCCATGGGCCACGCCTACCTCTGGTGGGCGCGGGAACGGCCGTAGCCGCCCGCTCGCGCCCCCCACGGCAAAGATGAGCCGCTGCCTGCTGAAGTTGGCCGTAGCGAGAGCTGGCCTCCCAAAACCGCACCGGCAATGCACAGGCGGAAGTTTGGCTTCATCCGCTGCCACGCGCGGAGGAGCCCTGGCACTGCGTGCAGCTGTCTAGGCGGGCTGAGTCGCGGTGCGCTGCTTGGTGGCCTGATCCTCGGGCCCCTTGTTGTCCTCCCACCACCCGTTGATCGCCGCGATAGCCGGGGCCATGATCAGGTTCTTCTGGAAGTTCTCAGTGTCGTTGACGTTCGGCAGCGGCGCGTCCGGAACGTCGACCTCGAGAAACTCGCAGAGCGGCCCCCAGCCGTCCTTGGGGTCCCAAACCAGCAGGCGGTCCGACGGTACCGTGTCGATGACCTCCTGGTTCCAGCGCTTGAACCCGGCGGCCATCTCTTCGCGGTCGCCGCCGCTGGGCACCATGATGTCCGCCTCGACCCACATGTCCTTGAGGACGTCGAGCCACGAGGCGTAGACCGGGTCGATCTGGTACTGGGCCATGGCGAGGTGGTGCATGAGGCTGTCGCCGAACCAGATCGAGGCGATCGTGTTGTGCATGCTCTCGACCCAGCTCTCGGCCGAGCGGACGCTCAGCAGCACCTTGGCGTCGGGGTAGACGTCCATCAGCTCGCGCCAGTGGTAAGAGCCCGGCCAGTCGACGATCGACTCCTTGCCGGCGAAGAGCTCGTCCCACGGACCGTCGCCGTCGAGGGCTTGGCGCCACAGCGGAATGCTGGTCTCCGGGTCGGCCATCATGTCGCGCATGTGGTAGCAGGGCAGCCCGAGCATCTCGAGCGCAATCAGCTGGGTGGTTGTCGCCGTGCGGGGCAGGCCCGCTCCGATCAGCTTCATGGGTCTCCTCTTCGGGATGATTGGAAGAAACCCGGATCCTAGGGCGCGTGAAGTTCGCGCGCGAGGATTGCACTCCCACCGCTCGCCTACCGCTGCGTAGCGGGCGGCGCGGGCGTCTCGCTGGTTCGCTGTCGAGACGACCGATCTCGACGCGCTGAACGACCCCTACGAAACCGGGGTGCGCTGACGTTGCGCTGAAGTTCGGGTGTGGATTTGGGGGGTCAGCATGGGGTCCAGTGGGGTCAGATTGCGACGCGCTTCGCGACCGTGCGGAACTTGGCCTCGCGTTTCCCGAGCGTCGCCGCAAGCTCACCGAAGAATCGCCCAATCAGATCCTCTGCCCCCGAAAACATCCACGGGTTGAAGCGGACGACGACGCTGTCCTCGTCGATCTCGATGGCCTCGGCGACCATGTTCCCGATCGACGTCTTGCCGCTGCCCCACGTACCGCACAGCGCGATAACGAAGCCCCCATCTGAAGGCGCGGTGCGCGCCTCGACTGCGATGCGCTCGGCGATACGCGCCCCGTCCGAAGCGGTCGTCATCCCGGCCCTGGATCGGCGCGTCGCTCGAAAGGGGCTGATAGTCCGGGTCAGGCATTGGGTGGTCGCCGCCTTGAACATTTTGCACCGGCGTAGGATGCGGCGGGTCCTGTGCCGTACCTGCTCCTCGCCGATGACCACACGTAACGCGGCCGAAACTGGGCCCAGACTGGTTGAGCGGCTCTTGTGTGCCGCTCGACCGTTGCGCGACTTGGCGAAGGCCGAGGACCCTTCCCGACACGGCGGCTGAGCCTCCGTCCTTGCCATTGGCAGAGACTAGATCGAACGGGATACTGGGCGGGCGATGTCGCAGGAGAACGTGGAGCTGGTCTACCAGGCCTATGACGCCTTCAACCGACGCGACATGGACGCGTATCTGGCGCTGGCGGACGCTGATGTGGAAGTCGGGTCGCGCCTGGCAGCGATGGAGGGCGGGTATCACGGCCACGAGGGAATCCGCCGCTGGTGGCAGAACATGCTCGACGCCAGCCCGGACCGCACGATCGAAATCGTCGAGGTGCGCGATCTTGGCGACGTGACGCTCACACTGCTACACGCTCGCGGCCGCGGCGCGGGTAGCGACTTTCCGTACGACGAGACGATCTGGTCGATTGCCCGGTGGCGACGGGGGAAGTGCGTCTGGTGGCGTATTTACGGGACCGAAGCCGAAGCCCTCGAAGCCGTAGGGCTGCGGGAGTAGTTGCCCTCGCCGCCCCGATCTGGGAGGAGGGCTGTCCCCGGCCATTCCACAGGTCAAAGGTACTTCTGGATCGTCCTCATAAAGCCCTCGGCGGCGGCACGACCCACCCGCCAGGCAATCCGCTCGTACCAGTTGTAGGCCTTGGGCGGCCGCTTACTTCGTGTAGCCATCCACCTGCATTCTCGGGAAAGCCGCGGACGGCATCGGCCGCCCTGGCGCGGTGTCTTCGGGCGGCTTGCTAGTGGCCGGGCTTGAGCGCGGATCGCCGCCTGCCACTTACCCGCAGATCCTCGAGGGCTTCCGCGTCGAGCAGCGCCGCATGGAACTCGCGGCGCTGTTCGGCGCTCATGTCGACCAGCCGGGGGGGTAGCCTCACGAACCGTCCGCCGCTCCCTCACTCCGGCGCCGAAGCCGCGAGATGCCCGCACTCGCTGCCGTCAGACCGGCCAGGCCGCCGGCGGTCAGCAGACTCGCTTTGACCGCCTTGCCCGAGCGCGGCAGCTTGGATTTGATCCCCCCCTTCGGGGCCTCGAGCGAGTCGGTGACCGTATTGAGGAGGTGCTCCAGCGTGCTCTTGCGCGTGAGGATCCTCATCGTGAGGCCTTTGTGATCGCCTCAACGAGCTCGTCCTTAGTCATGGCCGTGGGTCCCTCGATTCCGATGGCCGCCGCGAGCTCGACCAGCTCTGGCTTGTTGTAGGACTTCAGATCACCGTTGGTGGTGCCCCGCCTGAGCTTCTCCGCAGCTTTCTTGGCTGTTGTCTCTGAGTCCTCGCGTAGCCGCTCAGCCTGGCTGACCTGGGTCTCGGCTTCGCTCGCCTGCTGATCGGCCTGTCGGGCCAACTCCTGGGCCTGGCGGTTCGCTTCCTCCGCGGCTGCTTGCGCAGCCTCGGCGGCCTCCTGCGCCAGCCGTCTAGCCTCGGCCATCTTCTGCGTCGCATCCTCGACGAGCTCGTCGGCGGTCTCCCGAGCCGCCTCGGCCTCGCCCTGAGCCTCCTCGACGTCACCATCTACTTCCGAGCGAACCTGCTCCTGCTGCTCCTCAGCATCGCCCTCGGCGGCTCGGCGCTCGCGCTTCACTGCCTCGTCAGCGGCCTTCTGGGCCTCGGCGACCCGCTCCTTGACCCATCGGGTTGTGTCACGCTTCGTTTCGGCCACGCGGGCGCGACCATCGTCGCGGACCTTCTGAGCCTGTTCGGCATACTCCTGCGCTTCCTGCTCGGCCTCGACGGCTCGCTCCGAGGCCTCCCGAGCCCGCTCCGATGCCTCACGCGCGCGCCGCATCCGGATTTCAACGGAGTTTGAGTCGCCGGGAGCAGCGTCGACTATGGCTGCCCGCACGCGCCGCCCCCGGTCACGAATGCCCGAGGTGGCGGACTCAGACTTCTCGCCGACCGCCTCAGTGGGTTTCAGGGCCTTGGACAACAGCCACGCAGCGTTCGACGGCATCTCCCGAAGACCTGTCCGTGTTTGGTCCGACAGCGACATCATTTCCTACCTTCCCTGGGGAACAGATGACAACCGAGTCTCCAAGGGTCGCTACCCCCTGAGGCCCGCGTTAATCGCGCTGGATGACGCGGTGGTCATCCGCACTATTCGCCCACCGCCAGCGCCTGCCGCTCAGCCTGGGGGGCTCGGGCCGGTTCCGCGCTGGCGCTGCCAGGCGCCGCTCGGATCGGAGTCGGGCGGTCGTGCGGAGCTTTCCGGCTTGCGCTGTGGCCTCAGCCTGCGCCGTTCCATAATGCGCCCGAGTCGGTTGCGAATTCGTCCACTTCGCGGCGAGTCCCCGCTTCCCATGGACCCTCCTTCCATTCGACCTGCCGCCACCGTACGCCTGTGGCGGGGCGACATCAAGCGCCGCGAGAAGCGCGTCCGCCGGGAACGACCCCAGCGACATTCCTGGCTAGTACACCGGACGCGCGTTTCGCCGGTCAGTCGCGGGGAATGCGCGGCTTCGGATAGAGGATCGCTACGGCGAGACTCGCGTTCCCCCTCTTCTCCCAACCACCTCGGGCTGCCTTGACGGGTTCCCCGGCCCGAGGTGGTTAGAGGGTTCCGGCCCCGGTCTCCCCAACCGGGCTGCAGGCGAAGCAGTACAACCTTGGCTTGGTTGCCGACTCGTAGACGAAGTCGCCCGCACCGCATGCACGTCGCCACAACCCGAGTGCCGCGCTCAACATGCCGCTTCCGGTCCCGCGCCGCGTACCGGCACTTCGCGCCACAGAACCGCTGGCGGCCCGATTCAGCCCGGAACAGGTCGCCGCACCAATCACAGCCAGGCATTATCTCCCTCCACAGGGAGGGATCTCCTGATTGCGGGCGGTCACGGAGGGAGACCGACCTCGTGATTCCGCCCGCCCCCCTTCTTCCACGTCGGTGAGAGCTCTCCGATCCTCGCCTTCGCGTCCTAGCATGCAGATGCAGGGTTGGGCTCCGGGTTGCCTTCGGGCTCCCATCTACTTCAAGCCGCCGTTGTCGATGATGTATTCGCCTTCACGACACCCTCGGGGGTGAAACCTCCGTGGCCGAGGTGCAGGTGACCCTCGGGTAGCGGTTCTGGCGGCGGCACGAGAGCGGCGAGCTCCGCGTCGGTCAACGCCAGCTGCCGGTGCGGTGGCTGGCCTGCCGGGCAGACGCATACCCTCCGCCCCAGGCCGTCGAGACGAACTAGGTCGACCGGGGTGACGAGCTCGGCCGGTGGTTCGGGGTCGGCCCAGTCGAGACGGACACCGTCGATGAGGTGCTTGAACCTCATCTCACATCCCCGTGATCTTGACGACAGCGCGCGGGGCGGTCACCGCAAGGCCGGCCCGTACTTCGCACAGCAGCGTCGAGATGTTCCGGACGAACGTGTCCGCGTGCGAGTTGGTGATCAGCACATCCGTCGAGCGGTACCACACCGCCGCGGCGGCGGGCCAGTCGGCCACGAAGGCGACCGTGGCGGGCGCCGACGACGATGCCACCAGCGGGACACCCCACAAGCGCACCACCCCTCCGTCGACCGTGAACCCTCCTGCGGGGGTAGCCGACGATGCGATCGACTCGAACGCGGCCGGGGTGACCACTATCGCCGACGGCTCCGAATCCGCCGTCCTCAGGAGCGTGATTGCCTTGAGCGCTGCGAGGCTGTGGGTGTCGGCACCCTTGGCCTGGGTTTGGCCGGCGTCGGTGTTGATCTGGGCGAGCAGCGCCGTCTCGAGCGCCTGCCTCGCGTCTTGCGTCAGCCTGATGTCGACCAGCGTGCGTAGCTCGGTGGCGTCCGACAGTGACCGCCGCGTCACGGGAATGAAGCTCGCGTATGTGTTCGCCGCGGCGGTGACGATCGAGAACGCGACCGAGGCCTCCGGCTTAGTACCAGTGGTCACGTCCACCGGCTCCGCCACAGCCGCGGCTGCCGGGCTGTACGTCCCCTGTCTGGCGAAGGTGATGCTGTCGGTGGACATCTCGCCCTGGCGGACCAAGTCGAGGGCCCGCAACGGCCGGGCCGGCACCGGGGCCGCGACGTCGGACTCGGCGGTCAGGAACGCCCCGGCAGAGGTGGACACTCCCGAGCGGATCAGCGCCTTCGTCTCGGCTGCGTCGAGCCACGACAGCGGGGTGTCCCGGCTGACCACCGGCACGGCGTCGCTCGACGGCAGGTTACGGACCAGCTGCTTGTACTCGGAACCCGCGGTTGCGCGTTCGCCGACGCTGGTGGTCAACGCCAGGCGGAGATCCCGCTTGCGTTCAACCTCGCGCTCCACCTCGGCGAGCTCCGCGGGGGTGAAGTACTGCTTGATTTTCGGGCTGAAGGGCGTGCCCACGCGTGGCGTCATTGGTTGTCCTCTCGTTGGTAGAGCCATTCGCGAGCTCGGCCGCGTCAACGCGGATGACCGATCGGCCCTGCCCCAATTTGACCGCAGGGATCTCGCCGTCTCGGATGCGCCTCCGCACCGTCGGCTCCGAGCAGCGCAGCCGCTCCGCCACCTCCGCCACAGTCAGCAGCCCTCTCCCGTATTCAGCTTTGGTCACGGCGTTCATACACCCAGTGTTGCGCGGCCCCTGTCACGGTTCGTGCGGTGCAACTGCGGTGCAGCCGAGGTCGGATTCCCAGGGGCTTCAGGGGGCTCGCCAGGGGTCAACCTGGCTTTGTAGAGCCAGATTTGGCTCTGCGCCTACCCCGCTTCTAGATGTAGTACATGCGGTCAAGCGGACCACAGACCCGCCTCTAGAGCGGAACTACCGTCTCTGTGGGACAAAGCCGCGGGACAAGCGGTTGATTTTCGTGTCATGGCTATGTCCGAACCGGTTGCCGCTGCTGCAGCGGACCAATGGGAACAGGCACTAGAGGACGCTCAGTTGGCACCAGAGAAGGTGCGGGTGTGGCTTGCTGATCGCCCATCAGGAGACGACCCGCCCGGAGCTCAGTATTTCTATCGCCACCAACAGCTAGAAGGACACGGTCTCTCGCCGGAGCAGCTCAGGGAAGCGGAGGGGTGTCCCGAGCTTCACCGCGTCATCGTCCACCCCGAGTTCATCTCGGAGTACCGCGAACTCGATGACGACACCTCGATCGCCGCGCTAGGCGGCCTGATGCGTCACGAGTTGGAGCATGCGCGCCAAGCCGACGCGCTTGGACATGACTTCTCAGACATGGACGGCTCAATCGCTGACCAGGTGCTGTGGCGTAAAGCAGGACGCCTTCCCGGCGGCAACGTCTACTACACCCTGAAGCCCGCAGAACAGGACGCCAACGCAGCGGCCGCCATGTACCTCAGGCAGCGTCACCCGGGAGCGGTCGAAGCCATTCTCGTTGACCCAAACCTGGCCCAGCTGGCCAGGTCTAACGTGGGACCGGAATCCCTAGACACGCTATGGCGGCGAACGGTGTGCTTCCTCTACCTCTTTCGAGACGTCTGTGAAGACTGGGCGGCCAGCCAAACCTTCGCGTTCGCCGACAAGCTCGAGCCTTACTCAAGAAGCGCAGCCGAGCTATGGCGCACGCTTGAGGGAGCAGAGATCAGCTGAGAGTTGCGGAGCGCCGAAGGTACGAGTCGAGAAGGTCGGCTGCCTCCTCCTCGTTGCCGGGCATCAGGTGCCCGTACCGGTCGAGGGTGATCGCGATGCCGGCGTGGCCCATGTACTCGGAGAGCGCCTTAGCGTTCACGCCAGCGGCAATCATGAAGCTGGCGTAGGTGTGGCGGCACTCGTGGAGGGTGATGCGGTCGAGCTCCGCGCGCTTCCAGGCTCCGTCTGCGCGTGCCGTAAGCCGCTTCGGGTTGAAGGGGAGGCTGGCGGTCTCTCCGAACACCAGGTCGTCGTCACGGCGCCCTGTGCGCATCAGGTGGGCGAGCAGGTGCTCGCGCAACACCTGGGGGATCGGCACACGCCGCCGGTTGCGTCCCTTCGTCTCGATCTCGCCCTCTTTGTCGTCCCAGCCCTTGTGGACGAGGATCACACCCGCCTCCAGGTCGATCCGGCTGACGCGTAGCGCCCGCAGTTCGCCGCGGCGCAGTCCTGCGTAGAGGGCGGTTGCCCACACGGTTCGGTCTTGGGCCGGCACGGCCGCGAGCAGCGATGCCGCCTCCTCGGGTGGGGCGATCCGTTCGCGGCGACTGGGTGAGCGGGGAAGCTCGAGGCCGGTCGTCGGGTTCACCTTGATCCGTCCGCGCGACAGTTCGCGCCGATAGATCGACCGGAGTGGGATCAGGGTGGCCTCGATCGTCGACTCCGCGAGACCGCTGGCGGCGAGCTCATCAACGAGGTCTTGAAGGTCGCCGCGGCTGATCTGGTCGAGCGGCTCGCCACCGTACTTGGGCAGGACACGCAACCTCAGGGACGTCTCGTAGCTCCGAATGGCGGAGGGCTTGTACTCGTCCCCCGACCTGGTGCGGACGGCCCCTCGGCCGGCGGCGTCGAGCCACTGGGCCGCCACGGCGCTGAGCGTGTCGGTGCTGGCGGTGGTCACGGCACGTCCGCGGCGCAGGGCGATCTGAGCGTCCCTCCGCCACGTGACGGCCTCCCCACGGTCGGCGAAGGTGCGGCGGACACGCTGCTTGCGCTGGCCGTCCCACACGTCGGCCCGGTAGGACGGCTCGCAGTCGCACCGGCCGCCCTTGCTGGATCGGCACGAGCGGGCGTGGCGTTCCTCGATCCCCTTTGCCATCAGGCCACCCGCTCCGGCAGCCGGGTGAGAACGTTGCCGTTGTCGAGGTCCGAGTCTGCCCCCTCCGGGTCGTCGTTGATCCGATCGACGGCGAGCGCGCGGTTACGCTGGGGTCGCATGAGGAGCTTCAGCCTCCTTGTGCCATGGCCCCGGGTGTTTGCGCACCGCGGGGCCGCTTTGCGTTCTGTCTGAACCACCTAACCACACCAGTGTTCGACCTGCAAACGCACTGATTCGACCGTGGTTCGAATGATCCGGATGAACCGGGATATCCAGCGGTTGCGTTCCTCAAGGCTCTCTCCTCTGCTGTCTTGCCAATGACTCGTGATGGCGGAGTTCGGCGGCGGGCGGGGGTAGCGGCCTTAGCCGCTCCACGGCAGCCCGCCACGGACAGTGAGAAGCCGCTGATCCGCGCTGCTACTTCTCGTCCCTTGCGAGCGTGCGGGTCCCGATACAGTGAGACGCTCGCCGCCGTCCTTGCCGGTACCGCGGCCCGCCGAGTCGCCTTCCCCACCGTGGAGGTTGAGGAGGGAACGCAACGAGGCGCCAACTGTTTCGGGGCTTTCTCTACAACCTTGTGGCTTAGGCCGCGTTTAGAGCGGGGAGGGTGCCTATTAGCGGGTTACCCCCGGCAAGCGGGTCGCAACGGAACGTTGCGGCCCGAGATCCACCCGAGGAGGTTTGATGTTTTCTGTAGTTCGTGCCGTAGCGGTTGCTGCGGCCATCATCGCGGCGTTCGCGGCTGCTCCGCTTGCGTCCGCCGCGCCGCCCACCGATACCTCGGCGCTTCGTGGCGCCGTCACCACCGCGGGCATTCTCGAGCATGAGAATGCCTTTCAGGCCATTGCGACGGCCAATGGAGGCACGCGGGCTTCTGGTACGCCGGGCTACGACGCCTCGCTTGCCTATGTCAAGGCGCAGCTGGATGCCACGGGCTACTTCAACACGCGGGTTCAGCAGTTCGACTTCGACTACTTCCAGGAGCTGGCGGACGCCGAGTTCGAGCGCATCTCGCCGGATCCGCGCGTCTATGCGCTGACGATTGACTACGTCACGATGGAGTACTCGGGCAGCGGCGATGTGACCGGCGCTCTGGTGCCGACCACCGACGTGGTGCTTCCGCCGGGGCCGACGGCCAGCACCTCGAACTCTGGGTGCGAGCCGGCGGACTTCGTGCCCGCGTCGGCGACCGAGCCGCAGGTCGCGCTGATCCAGCGCGGTACGTGCGACTTCGTAGTAAAGGCGCGCAACGCCGAGGACGCCGGCTATGACGCCGTGATCATCTTCAATGAGGGCCAGCCCGGTCGTCAGGAGACGCTCAACGGCACGCTCGGTGGCGTGGACGTGACCGTCCCTGTGATCGGCACCTCGTTCGCCATTGGCGAGGAGCTCTACAGCCAGACTCAGGCAGGCGAAGTTGTCGTGCGCGTGGCAACCACGACGCAGTCCGAGACGCGTACCACGGCGAACCTGATCGCCGACACGAAGACCGGCCGCACCGACCGTGTGGTCGTGGTGGGTGCCCACCTCGACTCGGTCCCTGAGGGGCCGGGCATCAACGACAACGGCTCCGGCTCCGCTTCGGATCTGGAGGTTGCGCTGCAGATGGCCGCGCTCGGCGTCCAGCCGCGCAACCAGGTTCGTTTCGCGTTCTGGGGCGCGGAGGAGTCAGGCCTGATCGGGTCGCAGTACTACGTCGACTCGCTCACTTCCCGTGAGCTGAAAGACATCGCCGTCAACCTGAACTTCGACATGGTCGGCTCGCCGAACTTCGTCAGGTTCGTGTACGACGGCGACGGCTCGGCGTTCGGCGTCGGCGACACCGGGTCCGGCGTGGTGGAGAGCGTGTTCAACGACTACTTCGCCTCGCAGAACCTGCCGACGGAACCGACCGAGTTCGACGGTCGCTCCGACTACGACGCCTTCCAGGCCATCGGCATTCCCGCCGGTGGGCTGTTCACCGGCGCCGAGGGCATCAAGACGCCGGAGCAGGCGGCCATCTACGGCGGCACCGCCGGGCTGGCCTACGACCCCTGCTACCACCAGGCCTGCGACACGATCACCAACCTGTCTAACACGGCGCTGGACCAGATGTCCGACGCCACCGCCCACGCCACGCTCACGTTCGCGCTGACGACCTCCGCGGTCCAGGGCACGGACAAGGGCAAGGCCAAGGGCCACGGCCTCTACCAAGGATCGAGCCTGCGTCGCTAGCCCCGACGCACATCGACGCCTGACCAGGAGGGCGGCCCGCGGGCCGCCCTCCGTCGTGGGGCAACGGGTGCGGCGGGCCGCAACCGCCGTCGGGGCGCCCTCGGGGTAAGGATCACCCCAAGCATCACACCGCCGCCTTCCTGTGCGCGCCACAGCGCCTCTGACGCCACGCACCGGCTGCAGCCTGGGCGGGCGACGCCGTTCTCCACAACCGATGCCACGACTCGCCCTGCTCGAGCCGAAAGCGGCCGCAGGTCGCAAATCGCCCGGTAGACCGTGGCGACGGCCGGGCCGCGCTTGCGTTTGGATACGTGAGATGTCACTAGAGGCCGAGCTTCGCCAGCAACTGTCGTACGAGCTTTCGGAGATTGAGGGGGTGACGGAGGTCTGGCTCGACGCGCTCGATCAGCAGGACGTCCGGGTCGCCGAGGAGGCGTCCCTCTCCCCGCAGGCGGTCGCCGAGATGCAGTGGCGAATACTCAACTTCTGTCGGGAAGCGACCTTCCGGCTCGCGCGCGAGATAGACGAGCTTCGCGCAGACGAGCTTCGCGCGGCCAGAGACGGTGGGGACGACCTCGGCTAGCTCCCCGTTGACCCTCACGAACCGCCCGGCCATCAAACGGCCGCCTCGCACGCCGACCCCAGCCGCCGACAATCCGGGCAGCGAGGATTGAAAGGGCCACACCAGTGCCTCGACCAACGATCCACCGTGTTACCCGGGGTCGGGTCCGGCAGACCGTCGAAACGGTCGACAGCCGGCGGCGGGGCCGCGCTCGCCTGGCGCTGCCCCAGCTGTCGCTTCAAGTGCGTCACGCTCCTGCGGTTGCAGGACGCATGGCTCGCCCCCAAATAGCGGGAATGGGTCGGGTCGCTGTCGTCATGGTCCAAGTCCCACGCCTGCCCCGGCTGAATCAGCCCACCGGGGAACGTGCAGTCCGGCCTCGCACAAACCACCCCGCCAGCGGCCACCCGCTCGGCCCAAATCGCCCGGATCCGACGGTGCCTACGGTCATAGCGACGCTTCACCCCTCAGCCCCCAAAACCACGGGAAATGGCAACGACTGCATTGGGGAGGGATCTGTTCAGAGCGGGGTGAACGGGGTTGGGGGGCCTGGTGATGTCGAGCGCCCCCCTTCCCGTTGCTCTCTGTGTAGCCCCAACGCGGCCGCGACCGCGAGAGCGGTGCCCTCGGGGCGGATCCACCCCAAGATTCGGTCCAACCTCGGGAACGCGGGGATCCTCGCCTTCGCCTCCTCGCTCACATCGGTGGGGTTGGGCTTCCGGGTTGTCCTCGCACTCCCACATCAGGTCAGCCCTGCTCGATCGTGAAGGCGACCACCGTGTTCTCCGGTGTGAACCCTCCCGCGCCGGGATTCAGCCAGCCGTCAGGCTTCGGGGGTGCGGGCTTAACCAGCGAGGCCCGCTCGTCGGCGGTCAGCTTCACGTTGGAGTGGGGCACCGTGCCTGCGGGTACCGCCACCACATTGCGGCCGAGGTGGTCGACACGCAGGATGTCGACCGACGCGACGAGTTCGCGCGGCGGCTTGTGTTCGACCACCTCGATGCGCTCGCGGTAGCCCGAGCCACGCAGACGCTCCAATAGATCCATCGCAGGCATCGCTCAGTCCCACCCTGTGACTTTGCCGACACCGGCGGGCGCCGTGACCGCCAGCGCCGCCCTCAGCTCAGCCAAAATGGCGGCCAGGTTGTTCACGAAGTACGTCGAGTGCGACTCTGAGACGTAGATCTGGAGCGAGCGCATCCACACTGTGACGCTCGCCATGTCGGCGATCACGGCGGTGTCGTCGGGGACCGACGGGCTGACAACCAGCGGGACCCGCGAACAACCTTTCTGTGCCGTCGCTGTCAACGGTGATCGGCGGACCGGAGAGATACGGCGACGTGCCGGACAGGGTCCTGAGCGTCTCTTAGTCCAGCGGGTTCAGCAGCGCCGCGGTCGGCTCGACATCGGCGTTCCTGAGCGTTGTGAGCAGCTTCAGGGTCGCGACCGGCAACGCGTCCGCGCCCTTCGCCTGGGTGGAGCCGGCGTCGGCCACCATCGCCGCGACAACCGCCTGCTCGAGCGCCACCTGGGTCGCGTAGGTCAACTGACCGTCGATCAGGTCACGTATCTCGCCGACGTCTGAGAGCGCCCTCCGTGTGGCCGGTGCCCAGGTCGGGAAGGTCCGGACAGGTTCGGTGCGCTTCTCGAACGCGATCGTCGCCTCGGGCTTGGTACCCGTAGTTGTACTCGTCGCCTCCGCGACTTCCACGGCCGCGTTCGTGAACGTGGTCTGGCGTGCGTACTCGATCGCGTCGACCGACGTCTCGCTCAGCCTGATCAGGTCGAGGACGCGGAGCCGGCGCCGCGGCTGCGGCGTGTACTCGGCGCGCTGGTTGCTGATGAACGCCCCCACCGAGGTGTCCGAAACGGCGGTGATCAACGCCTTGACCTCGGCGCCGTTGTCGATATGTGCCAGCTGCACGTCCCCGTCGAGCGGGATCGTGGCGTTGGCGCTCGCCTTCGACGCCTTGACCGCTAGCCGCTCGAAGCCGGGGCTGGTGGCAGCGCGGGTGCCGAGCGTGCTTTGTGGAGCCGGTAGCCCCGGCAGAAGCACGCTCCGGCGGGCGCGCTCATACACGTCGAGCCCACGTGCTTTGTACTTGATGGAGAGCCGAGCACGCTCCAGCGTGTTGGCTTCAGACAGTGTGGACATAACGACACGCCTTTCGGTTTAGGCGCGTCGCTTCGGGTCCTGCGGCTTGCTTGCCTTTGCCCTTCGTCCCCCACCAGGAAAGGGACCGGGGTCCTGCGGCTCTCCACCTTTGTCGTCAGCGGCGCTGAATTAGAAACTGCTGTGAGCAGGGAGTTTACCGCACGAGGCCGCGGCACTCCAACTTGAATCGGTCGGCGAATCGAGCGGAATTTCCATGCGCGGCGGCGAGAGCTGCCTCGAACGCGGCGGCGAGCTCGACGGCGCGCGGGTCGCCCGGGTGGTCGGCCTTGAACTGCTTCAGGAACAGGTCGCGGTCCCACGGCGGACGCTGCTCGTTGCGGGCGTGTAGTCGCTCGCTAACGCGGTCGCGCCACCACCGCTCAACCGTTTCCTTCACGGTGGGGCCACGCTCGAGGCGGGCTGTCGCGGGATTGTTCATGTGGCTCACTCCTTGGTTGATTGTTCGACGGTGCGGCCGCGGTCTCGGTAGCGGCGGCGACCCGCTTCTCGAGATCGGCGATCCGGGCCCAGAGCGCGTCCGGGTCCCGACCGGCGGCACGACGCTCCACCTGCGCGCGCAAATCTGAGATGTCGAGGCCGGCGGCCGCTGCGAGAGCGATCGCCGCCGACGGGTCGACGGGGTTGGGTTCTGACACTTGATCTCCTCCTTCAAGGGATCGTTGGACTGGCGTTCTTCTCGAGCCAGCGTTCGAGTTCCGTGATCTGGATCAGCACCTTCGTGCCGACCCTGATCACCTTCAGGTCCGGCTGGACCTGCTCTTCGAATTTGGTGAGTCCGAGACCGATCGCCGCCGCGGCCTCTTGACGGGTGAGAGCCAGCCGCGGGACGCTCACGACGTCCCCCTCGGGCTGCGGCCACACCACACACACGTGGGCCCGAGCTGGTCGGCCTCGACGATCAGGGGGCGCTCGCAGGCGCACACCTCCGCCAGCAACGGGTTCATGGACGGGTCAGCCGTCACTGGTCCCCGAACTTCCTGGCCACGCGCTCGGCCTCAGCCTGCTCCTCGTCGGTGGCGAGGGGGGAGTGCTCTTGATACCCCCTGATTGCTCTGCATAGGTGCATAGGTGCTCGAGGGCGGCGGTTGGCGGCAGGATGTCTTCGTCCTCCGGCAGTGGATCACCGATCACCAGCCGCGCCGGCTTGCCCGACTGGCCGCCGGACAGGTCACGGAGATAGCCGCCGTCGATCGCGTCCGCGATCCGCCTGCTCCCCGACGACTGCTCGAGCTTGAGATGTCGGGCAACCTGTGACTTCGAAGGCTCGTCTTCGAGCTGTTCGACCGCGGCGCACAACCTCTCGGACGGTGGTCTTGATGGTGGCCTGGACGCCCTCGGACACCATGTCCGACACGATCTCTCGGACCACCGCATAGTCCTCGCAGCACGCAACGATCTGCCCGCGATCGTCACGCGGGCGTGACAGTTGGTGGATCAGCGCGTGGGCCTTGATGAGCGTCAACACCGCCTTGAAGTCCCGGCGCAGACGCACCGCCTTGGGTGGCACCAATCGGGCGAGCTCGTGGGCGTAAGGCACCGTCACCCGCCGCTCGCCGAGCTCAAGCCACCGCTGCAGCGCGTGCCAGCCCGTGAAGTCGAACGGGGCGTTGGACTCGTCAGCCAGCGCCAGCAGCACGCTCGCGGTCTGCTCCGGGGTGTCGTCCACCACCGTGGAGATCAGGCGGGTCTCGTTCTCCGGGTGCAGGTGGATCGCGGTGGTGGTGGTGATCAGGCCCGTTGGCCCTTCCCGCTCGATCCAGCGTCCCTTGATCCCCTCCGTGTCCTTCTGGGTGGTCAGGTAGCGGAGACGGCCCTCGGAGAGCAACGACCGGATCACGTAGGAGGCGACGTCGCC
The DNA here is from genome assembly GCA_963813495.1 of uncultured Thermoleophilaceae bacterium. Classification (GTDB taxonomy): domain Bacteria; phylum Actinomycetota; class Thermoleophilia; order Solirubrobacterales; family Thermoleophilaceae; genus JACVRW01. The sequence continues at coordinate 91,690 of CAWEZC010000007.1, read as the reverse complement.
CTCCATGCCGGCGGCCTCGTAGATCACCAACATCTTGTGCTGCAGCGGAGAGTCGTCGTAGAGCAGCGCCTTCTCCGACACACCCGTCATGGCGTGGAACGCGTCGGGCGGGAAGAACTCGAGCGTCCGCTCCACCGCAAACGACTTGCCGCCCGAGGACGGGCCCTTCACCGCAGCGGACACGGGCCTGGCGAACAGGCGCGACGTCGCGCATAGGTAGAGCAACCGGACGAGCTTCTCCTCGCCAATGAGGCCCGTTCCTGCGCGGCGGCCGTTAGTAGGTCGAGGATCCCGGGGTGGGCGGCGATGGCCGTGCAGGCGGCGCCGGCCTCGCGGCGTTCGGCGTCCTCGACACGCGACGCGAACTCGCGCCACGGCTCCGCGGCCTCTAGGGCGTTGTCGAACCGCTCACGGAACAGGTCCGGGTCGTTGAGGTAGAGGCCGGAAACGTCCTTGTGGGTGCCGAGTTCCACGACCCATGCGCGGTCTCTGATCTTCGACTGGGCCAGCCAGCCCATGACCGCCTCGCCGCCCTTGTCGGGCTCCACGACAACGTACACGCGGCCGATGCCGTCGAACTCGGCCACGTCCCTCGACTCTTTCCAGTTGTTCGCGCCAGGTAGGCCAACCGCGGGAACGTCGTGCAGCCAAAGCGTCTGGGCGTCGGACTCCCCCTCGACGATCACCACGTTCTCGCCCTCGCTCAGCCGCTCGAGCCCGTAGAGCGACGGTTTGGATCCCTTCCAACGGAACCGGTCCGGCCCCTCCATCGCGGTCCTGAAGCGGGCGGCACGGTCTTGGCCGTCGCGGGCGCGGTATGGGATGCGCACCGCTGGCGCGCCGATGGCGCTGTGGGTGAACTCCGAAAGGCCGATGGTGCGCAAGAACTCCACCGGCAGCCGCTTGACCTTGGCGTACCGCTCGAGCGTGCAGCCAGTGGGCTCGTCACCCGACCTATGCACCCATGCACGCCTATCGGGAGACACAGAGCTCACTCCCCCCCTCCCCCCGTTCTCGTCGAACAGTTCCGAAAAGGAGAGCCCTAGCGCGTTCACCACGTCCTGGGTCTCGCAGCCGGCGTGGCAGTTGATCAGCACCCTGTCCGCGGTGTCCTTGATCGAGAGCGACGGATTCCGGTCTTGGTGGGCGGGACACAGCGCGTGCCACTGACCGGGTCCGCTGCGCTTCGGCCGGCAGTCATGGTCCTCGAGCCGCTGGATCAACTGGTCAGCGGCCTTCACGGCGCACCACCTCTGCATAGAGCGCCTTCAAGGCCGCGGCCCGAGCCATAGCCCAGTCCCGCCACCCGCGGCGGAACACGAGAGCGACGTGCTTAGCCACGAGCCTGGTCCTCGGGGAACAGCAGGTGCTCCTCCAGACCGAGTGCAGTGGCGATCTTCTGGCGCGTCCGCGCGTTCGGCCAGCACTTCTTCCCCTCGATGCGGGAGATGTGCTCGCGGGCGATGCCTGTTAGCTCGGTCACGTCGTCCTGCCGCATCTGGCGTGCAAGACGAACCGTGCGCACGTGATTGGTCCTCACGACGGGTCCTTTCTCGGCTGCTGTGGCAGCCGCCATCACGCGACCGGAGAAGGGCCGCGACCACTCGGCCACGCAAACGTGGTCCGGGCTACTTGGAGGAGGCAGCCGCTAGGGCTGCGGGGTCAGGCGTTCTCGGGCAGGGAGGGACTACAGCCCGCTGCAGACCACCGCGCTTCAACTGCGCGCGGGGTGCTGCCACCCGGAGCTCATGGTGGATCGCCGAAGATGCGGCACGGCCGACACCACGCTTTTCGCCTCCCGGCTGGTGCCCACACCTCGGGTCCGTTTTGGGTCGTCAAAGTTGTGCCGCTAGGGAGCCAACACATGCGCTGTGACCATCCGTGCGCAGCGGAAGCCAACTCGACTATCCATAGGGTACCGCGACGTGATGACGGAACCAAGGAAACGTCACGCAGGCTGGGATGCGGGACAAGGTGCGGGACAAACCCCGCCCCACGCACGGGTTCTTACGGGTCGCTACGGGTAGAGATTCGGCTTGCTAGAGCGGTTTGTCGCTCTGTGCCTGGGCGCCCGCTAGATGTAGTACATCGGCGCCGTCGCCGCCTGCGCCTCGCGCTCCGCCACCTCGGCGATCGTCGTGGCGCTCAGGACGCCCTTGACCGCTTCGGTGGCGTCGCGCCATACCGAGCCCGTTGCTGCGGCGTCGGCGCCCAGCTCCCCCTCCAGCAGCTCCACTACCTCCAGAACGGTCACCTCGGCGGGCGGGCGCGCGAATGAATAGCCGCCCTTGACCCCGCGCTGGGACTGAAGAATGCCCGCGCGCCGCAGACTCGCGAACAGCCCTTCGAGGAACTGCACGGGGATGTCTCGCGCCCGTGCGATCTCGCCGATCGGCACGGGCGCCGCGTTGCCCCGGCGGGCGAGCTCGGCAAGTGCGCGCACCGCGTAGGGCGACTTGGTTGTGATCACCAGCACGGGAGCGACTTTAGGGTATGGGCATGCCGTCCTTCCGGCGCCTGGGCCTCTGGCTTCCCCCACTCGCGCTCATGGCTGCGATCTTCTTCTTCTCGGCCCAGCCCAGCCTCGATTCGGGGCTCGGAGTGATCGATCTGGTCGCGCGCAAGCTCGTCCACTTCGCCGAGTACGCGTTGCTGTGCTTCCTGTGGTGGCGGCTGTTCGAGCCCGGCCTCGGAGCGCGCCGGGCGGCGCTGCTCGCTTTCCTCGTCTCCAGTGGCTATGCGGCCACCGACGAGCTCCACCAGTCTTTCGTGGACGGCCGCCACGGCACCCCCGTCGACTGGGCCATCGATTCGGCGGGCGCCGGTGTTGCGGCGTGGCGCCTGCGACTCGGCCTGCGCCGGCGAACGGCCGTCTGATGCTCCGCCGCCTGCCGATCGAGTCCACGGGCCCGATGCAGCTGTTCGCCGCCACGCGCGTAGCGGCGGCGCTGATCGCGCTGATCGCGATTGTGGCTCTGGGGTTGTCGGACGACACCCAGGAGGCGCTCGTCATCGGCGGGCTGGCGCTGCCCTGGACGGTTGCGGTGCTCGTGGTGGCCAGGCGCCGGCCGGACTTCGCTCTCAGCCCCCTGGTCCCCGCCGTGGACTTCGCCCTGCTGGTCCTGCTCGAGGTGGTGGCGCCCGAGACCCTCGGCGCGGTGCGCGTGACGGCGCTCTTCCTGATCGCCGCGCACGCGCACTTCCAGGGTGAGCGGCGGGGTCTCGCGGTGGCCGCGCTCGGCTCGCTGTCGCTGGTGATCGCCACGCAAATCCGTGGGGACGAGCCGGTCACCGGGAACCTGCTCGTGTTCTACGAGGTGGCCTTCGTGCTGTCCGCCCTCGCAACTGCCCTGGTCGTGGGGGTGCTGCGCACGGCGGAGTCCGCTTCGAGGCTGCGTGCCCAGGGCGTGTCACGACGGACGCTCCAGGCCGAAAGCGAGGCGCGTCGCCGGGTGGCGGAATCGATTCACGACGGCCCCGTGCAGGAGCTGATCGGGCTCGACATGATCCTGTCCGCGGCGCGCCAGGCCGCGGACGGCGGGCGCGTGCAGGAGAGCATGACCCTGATCGAGGAGGCCCGCGAGCTGGCCACGCGCAACGTGCGCATGCTTCGCGACGAGATAGTCGACCTCGGGCCCTACGCCTTCGAGGAGCTGAGCTTCGACACGGCGGTGGACCACTGCATGCCGGTGTGGAAGCGGCGCTTCGGGTTCGAGGTGATGGCCACGATCGAGCGTGTTCCGATGCCCCCGGAGATGGCCGGCAACCTCTTCCGCATCGTGCAGGAGGCCGTGCTCAATGCCGGTCGCCACGCCGACGCCGAAACGATCTCGATCAACCTGCGCAGCGTTAACGGCATCGTGGAGTTGCGCGTGACCGACAATGGGCACGGCTTCCTCAACGGCGATCCGCTGGGCTCGGCCGAGCCGGGCCATCTCGGGCTGGCCAGCATGCGCGAGCGCGCCGAGCTGCTGGACGGCGAACTGAACGTCGAGACCTCGGAGCGCGGGACGAAGCTCTTGGTCAGGGTGCCGCTGTCACAGCGGACTCGCTAGGTGCCGCTTTATCCGCCACCGGCGTCATCCGTACCGGGATGCCGTTCAGGTGGGCCATGCCGGCCAGCGGCTCGAGGTCCTCGGGCCGCGCACCGGCCAGCCGGTTCACGTTGGTGCCCGGGTGCCGGTTGGCCAGCTGCCAGCCGCCGCGGTGGCCCCACCCGTGCGGCAGCGCAACCGTTCCCGGGATCATCTCGTCCGTGACCTTGATCGGCACTGTCACCCGGCCGTCCTTGGACTCGAGCCGCGCCTGACCGCCGTCCTCGAGGCCGGCCGCCGTGGCGTCGTCGGGATGGACCCTTAGCGCTTGGACGCGGCCTCCGCGCATCAGCAGTGGCGAGTTGTGCATCCACGAGTTGTGGGAGCGCAGCTCGCGCAGGCCGATCAACCGGAGCGGAAAGTCCGGGTGCCCGCCGTTGGTGGCGGCGAGGCGCGCGATCTCGGCCTTGATCTCGGGCGGCGCGAGCCGTATGCGCTTGCCCGGCGTACGCAGCTTGTCGCGGAGCACCCCGGTGGCGATATGCTCGGCGAGCACGATGCCGTGCGGGTTCGCGCGCAGCTTCTTGATGCTGAGGCCGTCGCGTCGCAGTCCGAAGCGATCCCCGTGGGGGCCGAGGCGCAGGAGCAGGTCGACCAGCTGCTGGGGACGTAGCCGCAGCCCGAGCTTGGCCAGCCGGCGCAGCGCGGGGACGCTGTAGGGCGCCACGCCGATCCGGCGCGAGATGTCGTCGACGATCGCCCACTCCGGGCGACACTCGCCGGGCGGCTCGGACACGGCGTCGGTGAACTGGATGAAGGGCGTGGTGAAGAACCCCATCAGGGCCAGCGGCAGGTCCTCACGCTCGTAGAAGGTGGTCGTGGGCAGGATGTAGTCGGCATGGCGGTTGGTCTCGTTGACGTACAGGTCGAGCGAGACGCAGAGCTCGAGCTCGCCCAGTGCTCGCTCGAGCGCGTCGCCGTCGGGGACCGACAGCACCGGGTTGCCTGCCGACACGAACAGCGCGCGGATCTGCCCCGCTCCGGGCGTCTCGATCTCCTGGGAGATCAGCGACGCCGGCAGGTTGCCGATCACGTCGGGGAATCCGCCGATGCGCGAGCGCAGCTTGCCGTAGGTGTCGGCGCCGACCTGCTCACCCACATCGTCCAGAGGGATCGGAGCGTGCCCGAACACCGCGCCGCCGGGGCGATCGAGGTTGCCGGTCACCGCGTTGAGCGCGTCGAGCAGGAAGGCCACGAGCGTGCCGAAGCGACCGAGGCACGAACCGGTGCGCCCGTAGGCCGCGGCACCGTCGGCGGCGGCGAAGTCGCGCGCCAGCTGCCGCACCGAGGCGGCCGGGATGCCCGTGCGGCCCTCGGTCTGCTCGGGCGGCTGACTGCGTGCCAGCAGCTCCAGGTCGGCCACGCCCTTGCCGATGCGCTCCAGAAAGGTCCGGTCGGCGAGGCCCTCCTCGAAGACGGTGGCCAGCATCGACAGCAGCAGAAGAGCGTCCGTGTCCGGGCGAATCGGTAGGTGCTCGAACTGGCGCGCCGTCTCGCTGCGACGGGGATCGACCACCACCACCCGCTCGAGCTCGAGCAGCTGCTCGCGCACCCGGGGAGCCGACAGTACCGACCCGTGCGAGACGAGCGGGTTGGCTCCCAGCATGAGCAGGAAGCGGGTGCGCTTGAGGTCGGGAATGGGCACGAGCAGCGGGGTGCCGTAGAGCAGTGCGCTGGCGGCGAAGCGGTTGTTCACGTCCTGCGATCCCGCCGAGTAGTAGTGCGGCGAGCCGAGGGCGTCGAGGAAGCCCTTGACCCAGAGCGTGTGGGAGTACGAAAACGCGCCTGGATTTCCCATGTACCAGGCCACCTCCCCGCCTGGGATGCGCCGCAGCCGGGTGGCGATGTCGCCCAGCGCCGCATCCCAGGACACCCGCTCGAAGCGGCCGTCCGGGCTGCGGCGCAGCGGCCGGGTCACGCGGTCGGGATCGTTCTGGATGTCCGCCATCGCGATCCCCTTGGGACACGCATAGCCGCGCGACAGAGGGTGATCGGGGTCGGGTCGGAGCTTGACGACGCGCCCGTCGTCGACCGTCGCGACCATTCCACAGAGCGGCTCGCAGATGCGACAGAAGGTGATCTTCTGCTCGGGGGCCACCCCCGGACCGTACCTCGTCAGCAGCTCAGGTGGGCAGGGTGTAGGCGTTCCGTGCGGCGTCGCGGGCGTTCAGGAGGTCGGCGAGCGAGGGCGCCTGTACGCGCGGCTCGGCCAGCACGTCGTGGTCGGTCAGCGGGCCGCAGCAGATTCCGCAGAAGGCGGTCGGCTCGTCGCGGTGGGTGATCTCATGACAGCGTGGGCACTGGTAGCGAAGCATCTCGGGCGGCTCCCTTCTCGTCCGTGATTGGGGCGGCTTCCCTATTTCAACGCACATCAGGCCGACGCGCCATGGGGTCCGTACCCCATGTGTGCCCGGCACAACGGCCCGGATCCTCGGCGACCAGCTCAGGCGCCGGGCGCCAGCTGATCACCGTGCGGGCGCGCACCACGGGCCGGCGCTGGAGCCGGCCTCTGCTGCGACAGGTGGATTTCGGCCGTAGCCGCTAAATCCAGCCGCGTTCGGTGGCGATCAGCACGGCCTGGGCCCGGTCCACGGCGCCCAGCTTGGCGTAGGTGTTGTGCAGATGCGTGCGCACGGTGCTCGTGGAGAGCTCGAGCTCGTGCGCGATCTGCTTGTAGACCTTGCCCTCGGCGAGGCGCTTGAGCACCTCGACCTCGCGGGTCGAGAGGGGGCACGGGTCGACGTTGCGCTTGGCGTTGCCGTTGCCCTGCGGCAGCTCGTACATGACCGCGCGCAGCTGTTCGGTGGAGAGGTCGACGGCGCGCGCGGCCTGCAGCAGCGCCTTGGGGTTGACCGGCTGGGCGTGGCCGTAGTGGGCCAGCATGTCGGCCAGGCGCACGAAAGCGGCCTCGCCCTCGGCGTCGTCGGCGTGATGGCGCTCGATGGCGGTGGCCAGGCGGTTCGGCAGCGCCCAGCGGCGGGCCAGAACGCCGCCCACGAGCGCGTGGTCGACGCCCAGCTCGAGGCGCTCGCGATGCAGGCGCTCCTCGGGCGTGCGTGCGCCCTGGTGGACCTGCGAGGGATAACCCGGATACGCGTGGGTGAGAACGAGCTTGCCCACGTCGTGCAGCAGCGCGGAGCAGAGCAGCTGATCGCGGTCCTCGTACTCGAGCTCGCGTGCGAGCCGGTCGGCGGCGGCCTGCGTGGCCACCGCGTGAAGGCGGAAGCGCTCGGGCATGATGTCCCAGCCCGGCGTGCGCTCGAAGAAGTCGAAGGTGGCGGTGCGGGCGGCGAGCGTCTCCACGCCCTCGGGCGAGAGGATCTCGACCGCCTCCGGGATGCTCGCGATCTTGCCCTTCTTGCGCTGCGCGGTGCGGTTGCCGATGCGCAGCACGGTGATCACGAGCGCGACATCGGACTCCACGGCGGCCACCACCTCGCCCACCGAGGCCCGGTCTTCGCGCACCACCCGAAGCACGCGGTTGCGTGACTCGGCGAGGGCGGGGAAGGCCTCGAGCGCCTCGAAGGCGGTGGTCAGGCGGCGCCCGTGGCCCTCGCTGGGGCGGCGGGCGGCGGAGAGGTTGGAGGGTTGTGAGAGAGCGGCTTCCATGGGGATTCGACCGTGGTCACCCTGGCTATCGGCAGCCGCGCTGCAAAGGTTGAGACCTATCTCGCGAGAGCTTCGGCGTGCGCCAGCGCGGCGTCGATGCGCGCAAGGGTCTCCTCGCGCCCGAGCGCGGCCACGGACTCGAAGATCCCCGGCGAGACCGTGGTCCCCGTGAGGGCCACGCGCAGCGGCTGGAAGACCTCCTTTGCCTTCACCTGGAGCCGCTCGACGACGCCCCGCAGCGCCGCCTCGACCTGCTCGGTATCGAAGGGCTCGTCGACGGCCTCGAGCGCGGCCCGCGCCGCTAGGAGGCGCTCGAGGCCCCCGTCGGCCATCACCTTGCTCCACGCCTTCTCGTCGTAGCCCGCCGGGCGCTCCACCAGGAAACCGGCCAGCGGCCAGAAGTCGGCGAGCGTCTGCATCTTCTCCTGGCTGATCGCGATGGCCGCCGGCGGTATCGCGCGCCCCGACAGCTCCTCCAGCCGGCGCCCGAGGTCCTGCCGGGGCAGCTCGCGCAGGTAGCGGCCGTTCATCCAGCGCAGCTTCTGCTCGTCGAAGACGGCCGGGTTCTTCGAGACCCGCTCGAGTGAGAAGCGCTCGATCAGCTCGTCGGTGGTCATGAAGGTGGTCGTCTCGTCGTAGCCCCAGCCGAGCAGCGACACGTAGTTGCGCACCGCCTCGGGCAGATAGCCGGCCTCGCGCAGGTCCTGCACCGACGCGGCGCCGTGGCGTTTTGAGAGCTTCTTGCCGTCGGTCCCGTGCAGCAGCGGGATGTGCCCGTAGAGCGGCGGCTCGGCGCCCAGGGCGCGCAGGATCATCAGCTGGCGCGGAGTGTTGGACACGTGGTCCTGCCCCCGGACCACGTGCGTGATGCCCATGTCGCGGTCGTCCACCGCCACCGCCAGGTTGTAGAGCGGGCTGCCGTCGGAGCGGCGGATCACGAAGTCCTTGATCGCCTGGTTGGGCGTGCGGATCTCGCCCAGCACGGCGTCCTCGAAGATCGTCTCGTCCTCCTCGGGGACGCGCAGGCGCACCGCGCCCTCGTCCTCGTAGGCCTGCCCGGAGTCGAGCAACTGCTGGATCGCCGCGGCGTGCTGGTCGCGGCGCTCGGCCTGCGAGAGCGGCCCCTCGTCCCAGTCGAGCTCGAGCCAGCGCATGGCGTCGAGGATCTGCTCGACGTTCTCGGGCGTCGAGCGCTCGCGGTCGGTGTCCTCGATGCGCAGGACGAAGCTCCCGCCCGCGCCGCGCGCGAGAAGCCAGTTGTACAGTGCCGTCCTTGCGCCGCCTATGTGCAGCACGCCTGTCGGGCTAGGTGCGAAGCGGACTCTCATGCTCATCGGCGCTCATGTTTCCACGGCGGGCGGGCTGGTGCAGGCGCACCAGCGCGGCATCGAGCGCGGCTGCGAGGCGATTCAGGTGTTCAACCAGTCGCCGCGTCAGTGGCGGCCGACCTCGTGGAAGGGCGACGACGTCGCCGAGTTCCTGGGCCTGATGAAGGGCGGGCCGATCCGTTCGGTCACGATCCACGCGGTCTACTTGATCAACCCCGCGACCAAGGACAAGAAGATGCGCGACAAGTCCGCCACCTCCCTGATCCACGCGCTGCGCATGGGCGACGCGATCAAGGCCGACGGCGTGGTGGTGCATCCGGGCTCGACCGTCGGGGAGCCGCTCGAGGAGGCGCTCCCGCGCGCGGGCGAGATGTTCCGCCACGCGCTCGGCGAGTCAGAGAGCTGCCGCCTGCTGCTCGAGAACACTGCCGGCGCCGGCAACACGGTGGGGCGCTCGTTCGAGGAGCTGCGCGAGCTGGTCGACCTCAGTGGCGGCGACCGCCGCATCGGGCTCTGCCTCGACTCCTGCCACCTGCTGGCCTCGGGCTTCGACATCACCACTGCCGACAAGCTCGGGGGCGTGGTGGACGACTTCACGAAGCTGCTGGGCAAGCGCCGCCTGCGCTGCCTGCACCTCAACGACTCGCAGACGCCGCTCGGCTCCAACCGCGACCGCCACGCCCCGCCCGGCGACGGCGAGATCGGTCCCCGGGGCTGTGCGGCCTTCCTGTCCGAGCCGCGCTTCGAGAAGCTGCCGGTGCTGTTCGAGGGGCCCGGCGTCGAAGGCAAGGCGGTCGGCAAGGTCGACATCGACCGCATGAGGGAGCTACGCCGCAACGGCCGGCGCGCCCGCGCACGCCGCAGCAGGTAGCGCCCCACGCGCGTCGCGCGTCCCACTACCATGCGCGGCCGAGTGGCAGCCCTCCTGGTGTCAGATCACGAACGCGAGCACACGGTCGGCCTGCTGCGCGCACACTGGCTCACAGGCCGGCTGACGGCGGAGGAGTTCGAGGCACGAGTCGGCGAGGCATGGCGCGCCCGCTACGCGCAGGACCTGTGGCAGGCGCTGCGTTTCCTGCCGGTCGCATCGCCACCGGTGGCCCAGGCACAGCGCGGCGGCGGCACCGCCGCCGCGGCGCTCGTAGTAGGCGTCCTGGCGCTGTGCCTGATGGTCTTCAGCTTGGGGCTCGCGTTCCCGCTCGCGCTGCCGCTGTCGGCCACAGCGTGGGCGCTGGGCCGTGGTGCCCGGCGCTCGGGCGCTCAGCGCTCACGCGGAGTCGCCCGCGGCGGCGAGGTGCTCGGCATCATCGTGAGCGCGTGGAGCGTGCTGATGCTGGCCGGCTGCGTCGCCTTGGTGACCTAGAGCTCGTCACGCAAATCGAAGGCCTCGTCGATGTCCTCGAGCGAGGGCTTCTTGAAGAAGTCCGGGTTGACGCACTCGAAGGCTTCGGAGTAGCCGTCGTAGGCCCGCTCCACGCTCGCCCGGCACTGCGGCAGCGGCATGCCGGTCATCTTGACCCCGCCGAAGCCCTGGCGCGAGCGCTCGGCCTGCTCGAACAGGTTCACGTCGATCTCGCCCCGGAAGACCTTGTTCATGCAACCCATGAAGCGGCGGCCGGTCTCCTCGTCGTCGTAGAGGTAGAGGAACTGGCATCCCGAGGCCACGCAGCCGGACGGGTGGACGACCCGGTCGCAGAACGAGCAGCACTGACGGCACTCGTGGAGCTGGTGCGCCTGTCGCGCAGGAAGCGGTTGCACCCGGTCAGTGTAGGGGCTAGGCGACCAGCCGGGGAGAGCCGGAAAGCCCCGCCAGCTCTGCCCTGCAGGCACCGTCAGCGGACACCCGCCAATCCGCTCCCAGCAGCAGCCGGCGCTCCCCCACCGCGAGCAGCAGCTGGTGCTCGCCGGGGTGGTGGCCCACCACCTCCTTGAGCTCTTCCAGGAAGCTGTCCGGCACCGCCGGTGAGACGTGCAGAGTCAGCCGGCGGACGACCGGCGCGGCCGCCGCCTGCTCGGACGCCCGCAGCACCTCGTCCTCGGTCGGCTCGAAGGGCTCGACGTCCTGGGCGATGAGCTTGATCTCGCCCGCCTCCTTGTGGTCGACCCGCCCGCGCACGAGCACGATCCGGTCGACGTCCACCTTGTCGGCGTTGGCCGCATAGGCGGAGTTGAAGACGAGCATCTCCACCTGCCCCTCGAGATCGTCGAGGGTGGCGAACATCATCGGGTCGCCCTTCTTGGTGCGGATGCGCTTGCACTCGGAGATCATGCCGCCGACGGTCACCCACTCGCCGTCCTTCTTCTGAGGCAGGTCCGCCAGCGAGCAGTCGACCTTGACACGCAATGCGGGCCGCACGGTCTTGAGCGGATGCGAGGAGAGGAACAACCCGAGCGTCTCCTTCTCCCAGACGTTGAGCTGCTCGCGCTCGTCGGGCAACTCGGGCACCGGCAGGTCGGGCTCGGCCCCCGCACTGCCGTCGTCACCGTCGAAGTCGAAGAAGGTCGCCTGGCCGCTCAGCGCGTCCTGCTGCGCCTGGGCTCCGCCGGCCTGGGCGTTGGGGAGCACGTGCATCGTGCCCGTGCGCGTGCCCGGCAGGGAGTCCATCGCCCCGCATTTGACGAGCGATTCGCTCGCCTTCTTGTTCACGGCCTGGCAGTCCACCCGGCGGCAGAAGTCCCAGACCGAGGTGAACGGACCGCCCTCCTCGCGCGCACGGATGATCGCCTCCACCGCCTGGTAGCCCAATCCCTTGACGGCGTCGAGCCCGAAGCGGATGTTGCCCTCCACGACCTTGAAGTCGTGCCCCGACATGTTCACGTCGGGGGGCAGCACCTCGATGCCCATGTCCTCGCACTGGGCCACGAAGAAGGGCACCTTGTCCTTGGTCGACATCACCGAGGAGATCAGCGCGGCCATGTACTCGGCCGGATAGTTCGCCTTGAGCCACGCGGTGCGATAGCCGACCAGCCCATAACAGGCGGCGTGGGACCGGTTGAAGGAGTAGTCGGCGGCCGCCTCGTTGACCGCCCAGAGCTCCTCGATCACCCGTTCCTCGGTGCCACTCGCACGCGCGCCCTCGAAGAAGCGCTCCCGCAGCGCGGCCATCGCCGTGCGGTTCTTCTTGCCGATCGCCTTGCGCAGGTCGTCCGCCTCGGCGCCCGAGAAGCTCGCCACCGACTTGGCGATCTGCATCGACTGCTCCTGATAGAGGATCACCGAGTAGGTGGCCTCCGTGATCGGGCGCAGGCGCTCGTCGAGGTAGGAGATGACCTCCGGGTTGCGCTTGTTGCGAGCGTAGGTGTCGATGTGGCGCATGGCGCCCGGCCGGTAGAGCGCGTTCAGCGCCACCAGGTCCTCGAACTCCGTGGGCTTGACCTTGCGCAGCGCATCGCGCATGCCCTCGGACTCGAACTGAAATACGCCGACCGAGTCGCCCCGGGCCATCATCTCGAATGTGCGTGGGTCGTCGAGCGGCAGCGTCGCCATGTCGGGGCGCTCGCCCGTGGCCTCCTCGATGATCGACAGGCAGTCTTCGATCACGTCGAGGTTGCGCAGGCCGAGGAAATCCATCTTGAGCAGCCCGATCTCCTCGATTGGCTTCATCGAGTACTGCGTCACGACCCGGTAGGCCCGCTCCCCGGGAGAACGTGCGCTCCCGCCCGCCGGCCGCTCGCCGCTCGCCGACGTGACGCCGCGGTCCTCCATCAGCTGCACGGGCACGATGTCGGTGAGGGGGCGGTCCGCGATCACCACCGCGGCCGCGTGGATGCCGGCGTTGCGCACGATGCCCTCGAGGCCCCTCGCGGTGTCGATGATCTGACGCGCCTCGGGCTCGGAGTCGTAGGCTCGGCGCAGGTCGGGCTCCTCGACCAGATACTCGTCGAAGGACTTGGAGCGACCCATCACCGGCTCGGGGATCAGCTTGGCCAGGCGGTCCCCGGCGCCGTAGTCGAGGCCGAGCACGCGCGCGGCGTCGCGCGTGGCGTTGCGGGGCAGCATCTTGCCGAAGGTGACGATCTGCGCCACCGACTCCTTGCCGTACTTCTCCTCGACGTAGCGCATCACGCGCGCGCGGCCCCGTACCGAGAAGTCGATGTCGATGTCCGGCATCGACACGCGCTCGGGGTTGAGGAAGCGCTCGAACAGCAGGCCGTAGGCCAGCGGGTCGACCTCGGTGATGTTGAGCGAGTAGGAGACCAGCGACCCGGCCGCCGAGCCGCGCCCCGGGCCGACCGCAATGCCGGAGTCCTTGGCGAACTTGACGAAGTCCCAGACGATCAGGAAGTAGGCCGAGAAGCCCATCTTCTCGATCACGCCGAGCTCCATTTCCAGCCGCTCCACCGCCTCGCCGGGAGGAGGATCGCCGTAGCGGCGGCGCAGCCCGGCGTGGGCCAACCGGCGCAGGTACTCGGACTCCGGCTCGCCGCCCGGGGTGACGAAACGGGGGATCAGCATCTTGCCCAGCTCGATGTCGACCTGGCAGCGCTCGGCGATCTCGAGCGTTGTGGCCAGCGACTCGGGCCATTCGGCGAAGTCGCCGGCCATCTCGGTCGAGTCCTTGAGGAAGAACTCGTTGGTGTCGAACGACAGCTTCGGGTTGGCCAGCGTGCTCTTGGTCTGGACACAGAGCAGGGCGCGATGGTTGTCGTAGTCCTCGCGGCGCAGGTAGTGGACGTCGCCCGTGGCCACCAGCGGGCGCTGAAGCTCATGTGCGATCTGCACGATCCCGGCGTTGGCGCGGTCCTGCTCGGGGATGCCGTTCTTCTGGACCTCGAAGAAGACGTTGTCGTGCCCGAACACCTGCACCAGCTCGTCCGCGTGCGCGCGGGCCTGCACGGGCGACCCGTCCACCAGGCGCCGGCAGACGCGCGACTGGAGACAGCCGGTGAGTGCCAGCACGCCCTCGGAGTGACGGGAGAGCAGCTCGAGGTCGACGTTGGCCTTGCCGCGCCGGTAGCCCTCGAGGTAGCCGGCCGAGCTGAGCTTGACCAGGTTGCGAAAGCCCTCGTCGCTCTCCGCGAGCAGGGTCAGGTGGTTGCGTTCGTAGCGGACGGCCTCCGTGGCGCGGTCGTCCACGAAATACGCCTCGAGGCCGAGGATCGGCTTGATCCCGTGCGTCTTGCAAGCCTTGTAGTGCTCCACCGCCCCGTTCATGACGCCGTGGTCGGTGAGCCCGAGCGCCGGCTGCTCGTAGGCCGCCGCGCGCTCGGCCAGCGAATCGATCCGGCAGGCACCGTCGAGCACTGAGTACTCGGAGTGGACATGGAGATGGGCGAAGGACACCGGATCTCCATCCTAGGAACCGGGGCGGATGGCGGAAGGTCTGAGCGCGGACTTTGCGGGTATAGGTCGGGGAGATGATGCGCGACGGCCCCATCCCCCGCTTCGTACACGGTTTCATCGAGTACGCGGCCGCGGTGCTGCTCCTCGTCGCCCCGTTCTTATTCAGCTTCGACTCGGGCGCGGCGGTGGCGGTGTCGATCCTCGCCGGCATCGCCGTGCTCTTCCTGGCGGCGGCCACCGAGGGACCGACCAGCCTCATCAACTACGTGCCGCTGGCCGCACATGTGGTACTCGACTACGTGCTCGCCGCCGTGCTGATTGCGATGCCCTTCATCGCGGGCTTCTCGGACGAGACCGCCCCTACCGCGTTCTTCATCGCCCTTGGCGCCCTGCATCTGCTGGTCACGATCGGGACGCGCTTCAAGAAGGACGACAGGCACCCTCGCGAGGGCCGCCGTAGGCGATCCCGGGAGGCTCCGTCAGAGCCGGCCCGGGAAGTCCCGAAGGCCTAGTCCGCGTCGCTCGAGGCGCGGGCGGCGGCGATACCCGCAGCCAGCACCAACAGCACGGTGCCGGCCGCGCCCAGCTTGGCCCGGTTCTGGCCCAGGTTTCGCTTCGCCACGACGAGGATGCCCTGCCACGTGAGCCAGCCGAGCAGGGTGTAGCCCTTGATCTTCATGTCTCTCCGGTTCCCCGTTTCCGGACGTTGTAAGCCATTCGCGACTGCAGCGACCACAATTCGATGAAGCCCGGGCTGGCCTGTTGGGAGAACAGGCCGCCGGATTCCCCGAAGCCGGCCAGCGCCGGGTCGTAGAGCGCGTTGGGCGAGCGGCGGGCCACCGCCCGGGCGCTGCCCTTGTACAGCCGCATGGTGATCGCGCCCGTGACCTGCTCGTTGACCGAGTCCATGAGCGCGTTCAGGTCGCCCAGCAGCGGCTCGTACCAGAGCCCGGCGTAGACGAGGTAGGCCCAGTGGTTGTCGAGCTGTGGCTTGAAGTTGTTCTGGTGGATCGTGCCCACGAGCTTCTCGAGTTCCTTGTGGGCGGTGAGGATGAGCGCGGCGGCGGGCACCTCATAGAGGTCGCGCACCTTGAGGCCCACGATCCGGTCCTCGATGTGGTCGACGATCCCGATGCCGTGCCGGCAGCCGATCTCCCCGGCCCGCTCCAGCAGCTCCACCAGCCCGAGCTGCTCACCGTCGAGCGACACCGGCACGCCACGCTCGAACCCGACCACCACGTCCTGGGGTTCGTCGGGCGCCTCCTCGGGCCGGGTCACGAGCTGGAACACGTCGTCGTGTGGGGGCTCGTCGAGATCCTCGATCGGCCCGCCCTCCGAGGAGCGCCCCCAGAGGTTGTCGTCGATCGAGTAGGGCGGCGACTCGGTGCCGCCCTTGACCTGGATGCCGTGCTCGCGGGCGTAGGCGATCTCCTCCTCGCGGCCCATCTGCCAGCCCCGGACCGGCGCGATGATCTTCATGGCCGGGTCGAGGGCGATCACCGTCGACTCGATGCGCACCTGGTCATTGCCCTTTCCGGTACAGCCGTGGGCGACCGTGTCGCAGCCCGACTCGCGCGCGCACTGCACCGCGAGCTTGGCGATCAGCGGCCGGCCGAGCGCCGTGAACAGCGGGTAGCCGCCGCCGTACAGGGCATTGGCCTTGATCGCGGGCAACACGTAGTCGCGCGCGAACTCCTCCCGCGCGTCCACCACGTGGCACTCCAGCGCACCGAGATGGAGCGCCTTGCCGCGGACCACGTCGTAGTCCTCGCCGGGCTGGCCCAGGTTGACGGTGAGGGCCACGACCTCGGCCTCGTACTCGTCCTGAATCCACTTGAGCATCACGCTGGTGTCGAGCCCGCCCGAGTAGAGCAGCAGCACACGACCCACCTCTTCGGGCGATGCCTCGTAGGAGGCTGTCTTGATCAGCGTGTGGCGCTCGTCCGGCACGGGCGCGCACCCTACCGAAGCGCTTGAGACCGCCTGCGATCGTGAAGGAGGGCCTGCTCGGAGCAGAGGAGCCCGGCGCGCCGCCGCCGATCGGCGCTCTCTGGCGAGTCAAGAGGGGCTCGAAGACCGAGCTCGAGCCGGCCACCCTGCTCGCACCCGGTGGGGTCGCGGTGCGCCACCATTAGCTCTACGGCACGACCGGGACCTTCCTCGGCCCCGGCGCCGGCGCGGTGGTTCGCATCGAGGTGCCCTAGGAGGACAGCGAAACCGGGGCGGCCTCGATGGCCGCCCCGATTCGCGCCAGCGCCTCATCGATCTCGTCATCGGCGACGTTCAGTGGGGGCAGCAGCCGGATCGTGTCGGGGCCGGTGGCGTTGACCACGAGGCGCTGCTCGAGCAGCAGGCGGCGTGCGAGCGCCGGGGCCTCCGGAGCGGCGAAGGCGAGCATCAGCCCGCGCCCGCGCACGTCGAGGCCGAGCTGGGCAAGGCCGCCCGCCAGGCGCTCGCCCGCCGTCCGGACTCGGGCCAGGAAGTCCTCGTCGTCGACCGTGTCGAGTACCGCGTTCGCCGCTGCGGCCACCACCGGACCGCCGCCGAAGGTGGAACCGTGGTCGCCGGGCTGCAGAACGTCGGCGTGCGCCGGGGTGGTCACGCAGGCTCCCACGGGCAGCCCACCGCCGAGTCCCTTGGCCACGGTCATCACGTCGGGGCGCACTCCGTAGCCCTGCCAGGCCCACAGCCCGCCGGTGCGGCCCATGCCGCACTGGATCTCGTCGAAGATCAGCAGCGCACCAAACCCGTCGCATGCCGCCCGCGCCGCCGTCAGCAACTCGGGGTCAATCGGGTGGATGCCGCCCTCGCCCTGGATCGGCTCGATCAGCACGGCGGCCGTGCGCTCGTCGACGGGCAACGGGCCACCGCGCGGAACCGCCGTGAAGCCGGGCACGAGTGGCGCGAAGGGCCCCTGCTTGGCCTCCTGGGGCGTAGCCGAGAGGGCCCCCATCGTCCGCCCGTGAAAGCCGCCCTCGAGCACGAGGAACTCGCCTCCGGGGCGATGACGCCGCGCGAGCTTGATCGCGCATTCGATCGCCTCGGTGCCCGAGTTGCAGAGGAAGACCTTGCCCCCGAGCGACAACTCGGACAGGCGCGCGGCCAGCCGCATGGCCGGCCCGGTGTAATAGAGATTGCCCACATGCATCAGGCGCTTGGCCTGTTCGGTCACGGCCTCGACCACCTGCGGCGGGCAGTGGCCGAGCTGCGCCACCGAGATGCCGCTGAGGAAGTCGAGGTACTCGTTGCCCTCGTCGTCCCAGAGGCGCGTTCCCTCGCCCCGGACGAACTCGACCGGGTTGCGCGCGTAGGTCCCCATCACCGAGTCGCGCTCCAGGCGCTGCAGCTCCGCTAGGGCCACAGCTTGGTCCCGATGCCCTCGTCGGTGAACAGCTCGAGCAGCAGCGAATGAGGAAGGCGGCCGTCGATGATGTAGGCGTTCCCCACGCCGGCCTCCAGCGCGTGCAGGCAGGCCTCCAGCTTGGGCCGCATGCCCCCGCTCGTCTCGGGCAACCGCGCGCGCAGCTCGGCGGCGGTGGCCTCGGAGATGCGGCTGGCTCGGTCCTCGGGATCGGCCCGCCAGCCCTCGACATCGGTGAGGAAGACGACCTTGAAGGCGCCCAGGGCCTCGGCCACCGCAGCTGCGGCGGCGTCGGCGTTGACGTTGTAGGAGCGACCGTCGGCGTCGGCCCCGACCGAGGCGATCACCGGGATGTAGTCCTCTGCGATGTGGTTGAGCACGCCGGCGTCCACGCGCTCGATGTCGCCTACGAAGCCCACGTCGGTCTCCCCCGCGAGCCGCTTCTTGACCGTGAACAGCAACCCGTCGTCACCGCACAGGCCCACCGCGGGCTGCCCGTGACGACCCAGCAGCAGCACGATGTCCTTGTTCTGCTTGCCGACGAGCACCATCTTCGCCACCTCCACGGTGGCCTCGTCGGACACGCGCAGCCCGTCGACGAAGCGGACCTCCATGCCGAGGCGTTCCATGTAGCGCGTGATGTCCGGGCCGCCCCCGTGCACCACCACGGGGTTCATGCCCACGTACTTGAGGAGCACCACGTCGCGGGCGAAGTCCTCCTTCAGCGCCGGGTCGGTCATCGCCGCGCCGCCGTACTTGATGACCACGGTCTCGCCGTGGTACTCCCGGATGTAGGGGAGCGCCTCGAGGAGAGTGGCGACGTCGCGCTTCACGACGTATAGCTCGCGTTGTAATCGACGTAGGCGGCGGAGAGGTCGCTGAAGAAAACCTCGGTCTCGCCGCCCTCGCCGGGCAGCGAGAGCGCGTACTCGACCTCGTCGCCCTGCACGAGCGCGGCCAGCGCCGGCAGCTCGGCGGCGTCGATCACGGCCTCGCCGGCCGAGACCACCTGGCGCCCCTCGATCTCGAGGTCGGCGATGAAGGGTTCGCCTGCCGGCCAGGCCTGCCCGGCGGCCTGCAGGATGCGCCCGAAGTTAGGGTCCCCGCCGTGCAGCGCGGTCTTGACCAACGGCGAGTTGGCGATAGAGCGGGCCACCGGCTCGACGGCGTCCGAGCGGCCGCTCACCAGCACACGGCCGACGCGGCGGCTGCCCTCGCCGTCGGCCACGATGTCGAGCGCCAGCTGGCGCAGCAGCGCGTCGAGCGCCTCGCCCAGGCGCAGCTCGTCGTCGCTCTCGGGCTCCACCTTCACGCCCGAGTGGCCGCCCGCCAGCGCGATCACGGTGTCGCTCGTGGAGAGCTGTCCGTCCACGCTGATGCGGTCGAACGAGCGTTTGACGCACACTCCCGTGAGCAGCTCGAGGGTGTGCTGCTCGAGCGCCGCGTCGGTCTCGATGAAGCAGAACATCGTGGCGAAGCGGGGCGAGATCATGCCCGCGCCCTTGGCCTGGGCGGCGAGGCGCACCGCGCCACCGGACAGGCTCACCTGCAGGCAGGCGCGCTTGGGGCCGCGGTCGCTGGTGAGGATGGCCTCGGAGAAGGTCTGGGCGTCGAGGCCGAGTCCGTCGCAGGCGCCCTGCACCCCCTTCAGCACCGGCTCGCGCGGAAGCTCGATCCCGATCACGCCGGTGGAGGCCACCCCCACCTGAGCCTCCTCCAGCCCGAGCTTGGCCGCGGCCGCGGCCTGCATGGCCGTGGCCGTGTCGAGGCCGCGCTGGCCGTCGCCCACGTTGGAGCAGCCCGAGTTGGCGGCCACGGCGCGCAGCCCGCCGAGGTCGGCCTGCCGCGAGACGATCACCGGCGCCCCCACGCGGGCGTTGGTGGTGAAGCGCGCCGCCGACACCGTGTCGGGCCCGTCGGAGACGAGCACGGCCACGTCGAGCCCCTCCTTTTTGATCCCCGCCGCCACGCCGGCGGCCCGGAAGCCGGCCGGCAGCTCGTGGTCCGGCAACTCGCCCGCGTGCACGGGCAGCTCGGTCCAGCGCGAGCGGAAGAAGGTCGGACGGCGAGCGCGCGGTGCGCGCGAGCCTTCGTGACTCATTCGAGTCCCTCCGTCTCGGGCAACCCGAGCATCAGGTTGAGGTCCTGGACGGCCTGGCCGGCGGCGCCCTTCCAGAGGTTGTCGATGGCACAGAAGCTGAGTACGCGCTCGTTGACCACGGTCACCTGCACGCGGGCACCGTTGGTGTCGCGCACGTCGCGCGTGCGCGGCGGCTGGTCGACCACCTGCACGAACGGCTCATCGGCGTAGGCCGCCTCGAACAGCTCGCGTACATCGCCGGCATTGATCGGCTCCGAGGGAATCGAATAGCAGCTGGCGAGGATGCCCTGGTCGAGCGGAAGCAGGTGGGCCACGAAGCTGAAGTGCACGCCGGGCAACTCCTGCTCGAGCTCCGCGCTGTGGCGGTGGCCGTCCACCTTGTAGGCGTTCACGTTGTCGGTAACCGAGACGAAATGCGTCTCGTCGGTGGCCTCGCGCCCCGCGCCGGAGACGCCGGCCTTGATGTCCACGGCGGCCTCGGCGATGCGGCCCTTCAGGGGCAGCAGCGCCAGTAGCGCGGCGGTCGAGTTGCAACCTGGGCCGGCCACCAGCTCGGCGGCGCGGATCCGCTCGCGGTAGAGCTCGGGCAGGCCGTAGACCGACTCGGCCAGCAGCTCGGGGGCCTCGTGCGGCTGGTACCAGCGCTCGTAGCGCGCCTGGTCGAGGCGGAAGTCAGCCGACAGGTCGACGACCTTCAGCCCGCGCTCGCGCAGTGCCCTCACCGCCGGCGCGGCGGCCTTGTGCGGATAGGCAACGAGGGCCGCCTCAGCGCGTCCGGCGACGGCATCGGGCTCGAACTCCTCCAGCATCGCGGTCACCCCATAGCGCGCGTAGAGCTCGTCGTGGCGCTGTCCCGCTCCGGCGCGGGCCGTAGCCGCCGTCAGGCGTAGGGACGGGTGCCTGTCCACGAGGTGCGCGCACAGCGCACCCCCGAAACCACGGGCCCCGATGACTGCCACGTCATGCACGCAGCCGTCCCCCGATGCTCTGCAGCTCCTGCTCGATCGCCTCGCGGCGCTCGGCCACCTCGTCGTCGGTGAGGGTGCGGTCGGGCGCGCGGAACTCGAGCCGCAGGGCGAGTGACTTGCGGCCCTCCCCCACCTGCTCCCCGTGATAGAGGTCGAACAGCGAGATACGCCCGAGCAGGTCGCCGCCACCCCTTTGCACCGCCTCCTCGACTCGCTGCGCCGGCACCTCGTCCGGAACCACCACCGCGATGTCCTGCAGCACGGCGGGGAAGCTCGTCACGTCGCTGTAGGCGCCGCGGTCGCCCGCGGTCAGCGCGAGCAGCGTGTCGACGTCGATCTCGAAGGCGGCCACCGGATCGCTGAGATCCCACGCGCGCACCACCAGCGGATGCAGCTCGCCGATCCAGCCGAGTTCGCGTTCGCCCGCGTGGATCGTCGCAGCACGGCCGGGATGCAGGAAAGGCGGGCCGCCCGGGCGCGCCTCCCAAGCGAGCCCCGCGACCTCGAGCAGCCCCTCGACCAGGGCTCGGGCGGCAGGGAAGTCGGCGGGGCGCGCCGGGGTACGCCAGCCGGCCGGAGCCGGCTCGGTCATGAGCACGCCGAGGTGGTGCTTCTCGTCGGCGAGCGGCCCGCCGGGCCGGTAGGTGTGCGCGGACTCGAACAGCGCGACTCCCGTCCGGCCGTGGGCGGCGTTGTGCCGGGCCACGTCGAGCAGGCCCGGCAGCAGCAGCGGGCGCATCACGCTCTGGTCCTCGCTCAACGGGTTCTCGAGTCGCAGCAGGGGCTCATCGCCGATCCGCAGCCGCCGCAGCGTCTCGGGCGAGGTGAAGCTGTAGCTGATGCACTCGATCAGGCCGCGGTCGCGCAGCAGGTCCTCGGCGCGCCGGCGCAGGCGCTGGCCGTAGGTCAGCCGCCCAACGGCATCCTTGCGCGCGGGAAGCGTCGTGGGCAGCTTGTCGAGCCCGTGGATGCGGGCGACCTCCTCGATCAGATCGGCCTCGCGCTGGACGTCGGCATCGCGCCACGGAGGCACGCGCCAGCCGCCCTCCTCCAGCTCGAAGCCGAGCCGGCGCAGGATCTGCTCCACGCGCTCCGGCGGGATGCGCTCGCCCAAGAGTCGCTCCATGCGCTCGTGGCGCAGCTCCACCACCCGGGGGGGCAGGGGCTGGGGATAGACGTCAATGGCGCCGGGCACGAGGCGCGCTCCGCACAGCTCCACCATCAGCCGCGCCGCCAGCCGCTGGGCGGCGATCGCCTGTTCGGGATGCAACTGCTTCTCGAAGCGCGCCGAGGCCTCGGTGCGCAGGCCGAGCGCCTTCGAGGTGCGCATGATGTTGGGGCCTACCCAGGTGGCGGCCTCCATCAGCACGCGCGTCGTCTGGGCGGAGACCTCGGAGATCTCTCCGCCCATGATCCCGGCGATGCCGCTCGGCCCCTCTTCGTCGCCCACCACAGCGACATCCGGGCCCAGGCGGCGCTCCACGCCGTCGAGCGTGGCCATCGTCTCCCCCTCATGGGCGCGGCGGACGATGATGCGCCCACCGCGGACTCGGTCGAGATCGAAGGCGTGCAGGGGCTGGCCGCAGTCGAGCATCACGTAGTTGGTGATGTCGACCACGTTCGAGATCGGACGCTGGCCGGCGGCCATGAGGCGCTGCTTGAGCCACAGCGGCGAGGGGCCGATCTTGACGTCCTCGTATACGCGCGCGGTGAAGCGCAGGCAGATCTCGGGGTCGATCACCACCCGGGCGTGGTCCTCGGCTCGGTCCTCGCCCGACGGCTCCGCATCGCGCGCGGTGGGACTCTCGCCCAGCGGCGCGCCGGTGATCGCGTGCAGCTCGCGGGCCACGCCGTAGACCGCCATCGTGTCTGGGCGGTTGGGAGTGATCTCGAGCTCGAGCACCTCGTCCGCGATCGGCAGGTGCTCGGCCAGCGCTGAGCCGGGGGGCGGTCCGTCGGCGAGCACCATGATCCCGTCATGGTCCTCGCCGATGCCCACCTCGTCCTCGGCCAGGATCATGCCGCTGGACCTGACCCCGCGCAGCTTCGCCTCCCCGAGCTCGGTCCCGTCGGGCATGATCGCCCCCGGCAGCGCCACGGCCACGGTCTGGCCCGCCGCCACGTTGGGCGCGCCGCACACGATCGTCTGGGGCACGTCGCGTCCCACGTCGACCACGCACACGCTCAGGCGATCGGCGTTGGGATGGCGCTCCGACTCGAGCACCTCGCCGATCACGAACTGCGCCGGGTCGCCGACCCCTACCCTGTGCAGCCGCTCCAGCTTGACCCCCGCCATGGTCAGGGCGTCGGCGATCTCCGCGGCCGGAAGGCCGGGGTCGCAGTAGGCCCGCAGCCAGCTCGCCGGGACCCTCATGCTCCGGCCCCGAACTGCTCCAGCAGACGCACGTCGTTCTCGTACAGCATGCGAAGGTCGGGCACCTCGTAGACCACGCTCGCGATCCGCTCGATGCCCATCCCGAAGGCGAAGCCCTGGACGCGCTCGTTGTCGTAGCCCGAGTCCTTGACGTAGTCGAGCACGTTGGGGTCGACCATCCCCGAGCCGAGGATCTCGATCCACGCCTCGCCCTTGCAGGTGCCACAGCGCCGGCTGCCCTCCCAGCCCGTACCGCCGCAGCGAAAGCAGGAGACGTCGACCTCGACGCTCGGCTCGGTGAAGGGGAAGTAGCCGGGGCGCAGCCGCACCCGGGTCTCCTCGCCGAACATCTGGCGCGCGAACTGCAGCAGCACGCCCTGCAGGTCGGCCAGCGTGATGTCCTCGTCGATGGCCAGCCCCTCGAGCTGGTGGAACATGGGCACGTGGGTGGCGTCAGGCGTGTCGGGCCGGTAGGTGCGACCGGGCACGACGATGTAGATGGGCGGCTCCTGCGCCTCCATGGCCCGCACCTGCATCGGCGAGGTGTGCGTTCGCAGCAGCACGTCCTCGCCGAAGTAGAAGGTGTCGCGCGGGAGCCGGGCCGGGTGTTCGGGCGGATGGTTGAGCGCCGTGAAGTTGTAGTAGCTGGTCTCGACCTCGGGCCCCTCCAGCACGGAGAAGCCGAGCCCGACGAAAACGTCCTCCATCTGGCGGCGGATCTGGGAGACGAGGTGGAGATGGCCCGGCGGCTGCGGCGGGTCGCCGGGCAGGGTCACGTCGATGGGGTCCTGGGCGAGGCGCCGGTCGAGCTCGGCGGCCTCGAGCTCCTCGCTGCGCTGGGCCAGGAGTCCCTCGAGCGCCTGGCGCACCTGATTGGCCTGCTTGCCCACGGGGCCCCGCTGCTCGGGTGGAAGCTCCCCGATCGAGCGCAGCGTGGCGGTCAGCTCGGACTTGCGGCCGAGGAAGCGCACCCGCAGCTCCTCCAGCTCGGCGCTGTCGGCAGCCGCGCGAATCGCGCTCTCGCCCTCCGCGCAAAGCTGCTCCAGATCAGGCATCGCCGGCCATCCTATTTGCCACCTCGTAGAGGGCGACCGTGGCCGCCATGGCCACGTTGAGCGAGTCCGTGGCCACCGGTATGCGCACTGCCTGGGCGGCCAGCTCGGCGGGCAGCCCGGCACGCTCGGCCCCCAGGCAGAGCACGAGCGGCGCCTCGAGCTCGGCCTGCGCGAGCGTGGTGGGCGCACCGGCGTCGAGCGGAAGCAGGCTGCCCTCGAGCTCGCCGGGCCCACCGACCCGTGCCGGCGGGCGCGCGAAGATCGAGCCCATGCTGGCCCGCACGGCCTTCGGCGAGAAGGGGTCGGCGCATCCGGGGCCCAGGATCACCGGCCCATCCCCCAGCGCGTGGGCGGAGCGGATGATCGCGCCGACGTTGCCCGGGTCCTCGACCCGGTGCAGGTACACCCTGAGGTTGCCCTGGGGCTCGCTCCAGAGCCGCCGGTACACCCCGATCACCCGGCTGCCCGAGCCGAGCGTGCTGACCTCGGCGAGCAGGTCGGGCTCCACGTCCTCGCCGGCGCGCAGGACGAAGCGGGGCTCGTGACCGGCGAAGGCAGCCGCCGCGACCAGGTCCTCGCCCTCCGCCGCGAACAGGCCCAGCTTCTCCCGCCAGCGCTTCTGCTGGAGCTTGCGGATGGTCTTGAGCCTGTCGTTGTCGGGAGAGGTGATCACGAGCAAAAAAAGGGCGCCACTCAGGGCGCCCGGGAGAGAGTCGGTTCCGCTTCGCCTACGCGGCTGCGGCCTCCCGGGCTTTCTCGGCAAAACGTCGGAACGTCTCGGGGTCGCGGACGGCGATGTCCGCGAGCACCTTGCGGTCGAGCTCGATGCCGGCCTCCTTGAGGCCGTGCATGAACTGGCTGTAGGTCATGCCCTCCTGGCGGGCGGCGGCGTTGATGCGGGTGATCCACAGGCGGCGAAAGTCGCGCTTGCGGTTGCGGCGGTCACGGTAGGCGTAGGAGTCGGCCTTGATGAGGGCCTCCTTGGCCCTCTTGTAGCTCGACTTCGCCTGGCCGCGATACCCCTTGGTCCGCTCCAGGGTCGCGCGCCGCTTCTTGCGCGCGTGGACTGAGCGCTTGACCCGGCTCACTTGTGCAGCAACTCCCTCACGCGGGCCTGATCGGCCTTCGAGACCTCAACCGGGCGGCCCAGGTGGCGCTTGCGCTTGGCGGACTTCTTCCCGAGCATGTGGCTCGTGAAGGAGTGGCGAGCGATCAGCTTGCCGTTGGCCGTCTTGCGGAAGCGCTTCTTGGCGCCCGAATGCGTCTTCATCTTGGGCATGCGACGGTCTATTGAAGCAGACGCGTCTCAGGCCGCCCGGGGCGGGGCGCACGTCCGGCCCGCGAAGGCTAGGAGGCGTCCGAGCGCGCGGGCTCGGGCGCGGGGGTGGCTTCCGGCGCCGGCTCGGGAACCGCGTCGGGCTCGGGAGTCGGCTCCGGGGCCGGCTCGGTGCCCGCCCCGGCGGGCGTCGAGTTCGTATCCGCCTCGGTCGCAGCTGCGGGCGCCGGCTCAGAAGTCTGCGTGGAGGCGACAGGCGGGGTCTGCTGCGCCTCGCCGCCGCCGTCCTCATCCTCCTGCGGGCGGCGCTTCACCGGCGCGAGCAGCATGGTCATGTTGCGCCCGTCCTGCTGGGGCGCCTGCTCGACGGTGCCGAGGTCGGCCACGTCCTCCGCCAAGCGGTTCAGGAGCATCTCGCCCCGCTCGGGGTGGGTCTGCTCGCGGCCGCGGAACATGATCGTCACCTTCACCCGGTCGTCCCCGCGCAGGAAGCGCACGACGTGGTTCTTCTTGGTCTCGTAGTCGTTGGTGGCGATCTTCGGGCGCAGCTTGATCTCGCGGACGTTGACCTGCTTCTGGTGGCGCCGGGCCGCCTTCGCCTTCTGCTCCTGCTCGTAGCGGTACTTCGAGTAGTCGAGCACGCGGCACACGGGCGGCCGGGCGTCGGGAGCCACCTCGACGAGGTCGAGATCGCGCTCCTGGGCGTAGCGAAGCGCCTTCGGGGTGTCGATGACCCCGATCTGGTTTCCGTCTTCGCCGATCAGGCGCACCTGGGGAACGCGGATGCGCTCATTGATGCGGGTTTCGTCGCGCTCTGGTGGGCGCCGATCGAACTTCCGAGGGATCGGCACTAGCTGCGGCTAAGGATGGCCGTCAAAAGCGCGGGAGATTGCTGCCTCTCATTCGCGAGCGAGTATAGCGGCGGAGACTTTGCGAGCGAACTCGTGCACCGGCTGCGCGCCCTGGTCTCCCTCGCGGTGGCGGCGCACCGCCACGAGGCCGTCGGCCTCCTCCTGGTCGCCCACGACGAGCATGAAGGGGATCTTGCGAGTCTCGGCATCGCGGATCTTCCGCCCGACCGATTCCGTGCGCTCGTCCATGTGCGTGCGGATGCCGCCGTCGGTGAGCTCGCGGGCCACTCCCTGCGCATAGCCCACGTGGCGGTCGGCAATCGGCAGCACGATCGCCTGCACCGGCGCCAGCCACAGCGGGAACTCGCCGGCGTAGTGCTCGATCAGAATGCCCATGAAGCGCTCGAAGGAGCCCATCGAGGCCCGGTGGATCATCACCGGCCGGTGCTCTGAGTTGTCCGCGCCGGTGTAGGCGAGCTCGAACTGCTCGGGCATGTAGTAGTCGAGCTGGACGGTGCCGAGCTGCCAGGAGCGGCCGATCGCGTCAGTGATGTGAGCGTCGATCTTGGGTCCGTAGAACGCGCCGTCGCCCTCGTTCAGGTCGTACTCGAGCCCGCGGCTCTCGAGGGCGCGGGCCAGGGCCGCCTCGGCCTTGTCCCACATCTCCTCGGTCCCCACACGCTTTTCGGGACGCGTGGACAGCTCCAGCCGCGGCGAGAAGCCGAACTGGTCGTAGAGGAAGAAGCCGAAGTCGAGGCAGCGCAGCACCTCCGCCTCGATCTGCTCCTCGGTGCAGAAGACGTGAGCGTCGTCCTGGGTGATGTGACGTACGCGCAGCAGCCCGTGCAGCGTGCCGCTGGGCTCGTGGCGATGCACGAGGCCCTGCTCGGCGTAGCGGACCGGCAGATCGCGGTAGGACCGCAGCGAACGCTTGTAGATCTGCACGTGCGCCGGGCAGTTCATGGGCTTGAGGCCCATCGGGTGCCCCTCCACGTCGGTGAAGTACATGTGGTCGCGGTACACGTGCCAGTGGCCCGACTGCTTCCAGAGCTCGACGTCGTAGAGGATCGGCGTGCGCACCTCGGTGTAGCCACGCTCCACGTTGGTCTCGCGCCACAGCTTGGTCAGCTCGTTCCAGATGTGCACGCCATTGGGCAGCCAGAACGGCGAGCCGGGCGAGAGCTCGGAGAACATGAACAGATCGAGCTCGCGGCCCAGCTTGCGGTGGTCGCGTGCTCGCGCCTCCTCCAGGCGCCGCAGGTACTCCTGGAGATCGTCCTTGGACAGGAACGCCGTGCCATAGACGCGCGTGAGCATCTGGCGGTCGGAGTCCCCGCGCCAGTAGGCCCCGGCCACGCTGGTCAGCTTGAACGCCTTGATCCGCTTGGTGCCGGGTCCGTGCGGACCGCGACAGAGGTCGGTGAAGGGACCGTTGCGGTAGAGCGAGACCGTCTCCACGGGGTGGGCGGGATCGGCATCCGCGATCAGGTCCTCGATCAGCTCGACCTTGTAGTCCTGCCCCTCTGCCTTGAAGCGCTCGATCGCCTCCGCCACGGGCACGTCGCTGCGCTCGAAGTGCTCGTTCGCGGTGATGTGCTCGCGCATCTTGGCCTCGACGCGCTCGAAGTCCTCCTCGGTGAGCTTCTGGCCCTCGGGGAACTCGAAGTCGTAGTAGAAGCCGTCCTCGATGGGGGGGCCGATGGAGATCTTCACGCCCGGGTAGAGCTCCATCACGGCGGTGGCGAGCACGTGCGCTGCGTCGTGGCGAATCAGCCAGAGACCGTCCGGATCGCGACCGGTCACGATCTCGACCGGGCCCTCATCGAGGGGCGCCTCCAGGTCCCGCAGGTCGCCGTTCTGGCGTATCCCGAGCGCGGCCCGCGCGAGGCCTTCGCCGATGGCGCGCGCGGCATCGGCGCCGGTGGCGCCGTCGGGGAGCTCGAGGGGCGAGCCGTCGGGGAGGGTGACCTTCATGCCGCCTCCAAACTATCGCGGCGCGCTCGGCTCCACGCGGCCGCGCACCTCGCCCAGCGGCTCCCCGCGCAGCACCACCTCGTCGCCGTCCTCGAGAAAGCTGCGGGCGCCGCCGCCGAGCAGCTCGATCGGCTCGGCGCCGTTCCAGCTCAGCTCGATCAGGCTGCCCCGCTGCCCGCGCTCGGGCCCAGAGATCGTCCCCGTGGCCAGCAGGTCCCCTGTGCGCAGGCTGGCCCCGTTGACGGTCAGATGGGCGATCTGCTGGGCGATCGACCAGTACAGGTGGCGCGTGTTCGAGTGCGCGATGACCGTTCCGTTGAGCTCCACCTCGAGCGGGATGTCGAACGCCCACGGCTCCTCGCGCAGATACGGCAGCGGCTCGGGCTGCTGCGCAGGGGCGCTCACGCGCCGGTCGAGCAGCTCCTCGACGGGAACCACCCAGGTGCTGACCGAGGTGGCGAACGACTTGCCGAGGAAGGGCCCGAGCGGCTGGTACTCCCAGGCCTGGATGTCGCGAGCCGACCAGTCGTTGACCAGCACCAACCCGAACACGTGGTCGAGGGCGCTCTGTACCGACACGGGCTCGCCGATACGGCTCGGGCTGCCGATCACGAAACCCGCCTCGAGCTCGATGTCGAGCCGCACACTGGGACCGAAGTTGCTCGCCCCGCGCTGACCGCGGGGGCGCCGCACCGGGGTGCCGCTGGGTAGGACCGTCCCCGCGCGCCCGTGGTAGCCCACCGGCAGGTGGCGCCAGTTGGGGAGCAGCGGCTCGCCGTCGGGGCGGAACATCCGGCCGAGGTTCTCGGCGTGGTGAAGCGACGAGTAGAAATCCACGTAGTCGGCCACCTCGAAGGGGAGGCCGAGCCGCGGCGCCTCAACCTCTCGGCCCTCCCCCACCCGTCCCGCCAGCTCGCGCCGGAACTCGGGGCCGCGAGCCATGAAGGCGTTGAGCGAGCCGACGCCCAGCACCGGGTCGAGGCCGCTGATATCGAGGACACGACCCTCCACGCGCGCGCACACTCCGCCCCCCGCCAGCACGCCGTAGGCCAGGGTCATTCGAGCATCCCCAGGGCCTGCAGGTCCTCCACCGGCTCGCGCCACGAACAGCTGCCGTAGCTGGCGAACAGGTGGCGGCGCGCCGCCGTGATCTGCTCGGGGGAGGCCCGCATCCGGTCGACCGAAATTCCGTCCGGACCCACCTCGAAGGCTCCGGGATCCTCCTCGGCCAGGACCCGTTCGAGAATGCTCGCGCTCGAGCCGTAGGAGGCGGCGAACGACGATGCGACCAGGAGGTTGAGAAAGCCGTGCATGGGAAATCCGGTGGCCTCCTCGGTGTGGCGGATCGGGTGATGGAGTCCGGCGGTGGCCTTGAACACGACCCCGGCCTGGCGGCAGGAGGCGATCACGAGAGCGACCTGCTCCACCGAGGGAAAGGCCTGCGGTGTGGCCCCGCCGCAGCGCAGCTTGACGCGCGCGCCGATCGCAGCAGCGGCGCCGATCGCCGCGGGCAGGCTGTCACGCCAGCGCTCCCCCGGAACCAGCTCGAGGTACTTCTCGGCGCGCAGGGTGAGCAGGGCGGTCTGCGCGGCGAGCAGGGCCGCCGAACCCGGCCGGGGCGAGGGCAGGGCGAGCTCCACCGCCTGCACCGGGGCGCCGGCCTCCGTTGCCGCGAGCACGGTCGCCGCCTCGTGGCGCACGTCCTCGCTCCAGCTGGCCTCGTCCTCCTGCGTCACTCCGTCGAGCACCACGCTCAGTGGTGGCGCGGCTTCCCACGCGCCGTCCAGCTCCGCGCGCAGGGCCTGGAGCTGCGAGGCGCGGCACACGAACCGGCCGATCATCCAGGCGTGCGGGTCGGAGCGCGCGGCCCGGTCCTCCTCCAGCGCGTCCCTCAGGCCCATGCTCGCCGGAGGAAACAGCGCGGCATGGTCGATCAGCCGGACCAGCAGCGCCCGCCGGGCGTCGGTCATGCCGACCCGCGGCTCAGCGGACCACCCGGCTGCCGGGCACGATGTCGTCGCGCCCGTCGGGCCAGCGCACCCAGGCCTTGTGGCCGCCGTCGTAGTCGGGCGCCCAGAGGATGAGAGTCGCCTCCTCGTCCTCGACGCGGCAGCTCTCGCTCCCCTCGTCGTCGAGCCCCCGCCACAGCCGCACGAAGGCGTTCGACTCCCACTCCTCGCCGACGGTGGTGGGCTCGGTGTGGCCCGGGTGCAGGCGGGTGTCCTTGGGCAGCTCCATCAGCACGTCCATGATCGAACTACGCAGGTCCTCGAAGCTCGTCGAGCCGGGGGCTCGCACGCCGCCCACGGAGCCCCGGAAGAGCGTGTCGCCGGTGAACACGTCGGTGTCGTTGACCACGAAGTTGAGCATCCCGCCGGTGTGCCCGGGCGTATGCAGGGAGCCGATTCGCAGTCCGCCGACCTCGATCGTCTCGCCCGGCTCGGTGGTCCGGTCGACCCCCTCGAGCAGGTCCGCCTCGATCGGGTGGGCCAGGGTCTCGACCCCGTGTCGCGCCCGCCATGCCGCGGCCTCGGCGACGTGGTCGATGTGGTGGTGGGTGAGCAGCAACAGCTGCACGTCCAGGTCCAGTCGCTCGGCCGCCTCGAGCAGCGGTCCGGACGGCCCGCCGGCATCGATCACCACGGCGGACCCGCCCTCCTCGTCCGCCACGAGATAGGTGTTGGACAGCCAGTCGGGATGCATGGAGCGCTCGATGATCATGTTCGGCGGAGCCTAGTATCCGCGCCGGTGAAGGACCTGCGCGCCCAGTTTCCCGTGCTCGAGCACACGGCCTACCTCAACGCCGGGACGAGCGGTCCCGTGCCCGCGCGGGGGCGCGACGCTGCCATCGCATCGCTGCGCCGCCAGACCGAAGAGGGCCGCGGCGGCCACGCGTTCTTCGAGCTGATGTTCGAAGCCGAGGAGCGGCTGCGAAGCGGCGTGGCGGGCCTGCTCGGCTGCCGGCCCGAGGAGCTCACGGTCACCGGCGCCACGACGGACGGCATCAACGCTGCGCTGCTGGCGCTCGACCTGCGCGCCGGCGATGAGGTGCTCACCAGCGACGAGGAGCACCCGGGCCTGCTCGCCCCGCTGGCCGTGGCGCGCGACACCCGTGGCGTGCGCGTTCGCGTGGCGCCCTTCGAGGAGCTTCCCGGCGAGGTCTCCGGGCAGACCCGTCTGGTGGCCTGCTCGCATGTGTCCTGGGCCACCGGCCGGGTGATGGATACCGCCGCGCTGGCCGACACCCCGGCCACCGTGCTGCTCGACGGCGCCCAGGGTCTCGGCGCCGTCCCTGTCGACGTGACCGCGCTCGGCTGCGACTTCTACGCGGCTTCGGGCCAGAAGTGGCTGTGCGGCCCCAATGGCCTCGGGTACCTGTACGTGCGCCCGGAGGCCCAGGCGGGCCTGACCGCGCCCTGGCCCGGCTATCACGTGCTCGAGGACCCCGAGCACCCGCTCCAA
Organism: uncultured Thermoleophilaceae bacterium; assembly: GCA_963813495.1. Taxonomy (GTDB): domain Bacteria; phylum Actinomycetota; class Thermoleophilia; order Solirubrobacterales; family Thermoleophilaceae; genus JACVRW01. The sequence goes on along the minus strand of CAWEZC010000007.1, from coordinate 59,953 downwards.
TCTCCCCTGCACGAGGACGCGCGCCGGCTCGGGACCGGCCTCGGCGCCGCGCATCAACTGGCCTTCGCCGTCGCCGCCTTCGAGGTGCTCCACGAGGCCGGCAGCGAAGCGCTCCAGCGTCGAGCGGTCGAACTCGCGGCCCGCCTGGCCGAACGGCTCGCCGGACAGGGGCACGCCGTGGCCCCGCGGGGCGACTCGACCCTGGTGAGCTTCGCGGTCGAGGATGCCCCCGCCCTCGTCGAGCGTGCCGCCGCGGAGCGCGTGGTCGTCCGCTCGCTGCCCGGCGATGCCTTGGTGCGCGCCTCGGTGGGCGGCTGGTCGAACGAGGACGACCTCGAGCGCCTGCTCGCGCTCGCCGCCGGAGTCAGGAGTTCTTTATGACGATGCTCTCGAGGATGTTGGCCACGTGCTCGGTGGCGTCGATCGCCTCCTCGAGCCGCTCGAAGATGTCCTTCCAGCGGATCACCACCATCGGGTCGATGCCGGTGTCGAAGAGCGATGCGATCGCCTCGCGGACGATGCGGTCGCCGTCGTTCTCCAGTCGATTGATCTCGACCGTTTGGCGCGAGATGTCCTCGAATCCCCGCAGCCTGGGCACCGCCTCGGCGATCTGCTGGGCCGCGGCGTGCAGGACCCGCGCGAGGTCCTGCGACTGGGCCATAGGCGCCTCGATCTTGTAGAGCCCGAGGTAATCGGCCACCTCCTCGGTGAAGTCGACCACGTCGTCGAGAGCCGAGGACAGTTCGTGGATGTCCTCCCGCTCGATCGGGGCCACCACGCCATGGTTGAGCCGCTGGATGATGTCGTGGGTGATCCGGTCCCCCTCCTGCTCGCAGAGGAGAATCTCGCCAGCCAGGTCGGCGCGCTCGGGATAGTCGCGCAGCATCTCGTCCAGCAGCGCGGCGGCTCGCAGGATGTTGCTTCCCGCCTCTTCGAAGAGATCGAAGTACTCGCGGTCCTTCGTCGCGATGACGCGGGGAAGGCGCACTCCGGCCAAGCTACCAGAGGGTCGCTACACGTCCATCCGGGCCTGTTCGAGACGACGCGCGGGCAGCTCGCCCACCCGGTCGCGAACGGCCTTCGCCGAGGCGCGCCAGTCGTACTCCACCCGGCGGGGCTCGACCTTGCCGTCGTCATGAACCAGTGCGTACGCCGCGCGGTGGTCGCGGTCGAACGGCATGCCCACGCTGCCCGGATTGACCAGCTCGATGCCGGCCGGGCCCGTGCGCTTGAACTGGAGATGGGTATGGCCGAACACGACCCGCCGGACCTCGACCCCCATGAGCAGCTCGGCGTCCCTGTCGCCGGGGCCGGGAAGGAAGCTGTCCATATCCGACTCGGGGGAAGCGTGGCAGTAGAGGACGTCGTCCGCGGCGGTCGACTCCGGCAACGCCGTGAGCTCCGCGATCAGCGCATCGCCGAGCTGCTCGGCGCAGAAGTCGATGGCCGGGTGGATGGGCTCCGGGGCGTCCGAGCGGTCGATCAGCCAGCGCTCGGTGTTGCCTCGGATCCATTCCGACCCCTCGAGCTCCCGCAGCCGCTCGACCGTCTCGAGCGGCCAGGCTCCAGCCACCGCGTAGTCGCCGCCCAGGAGGAAGCGATCAGCAGGGCAGTCCGCCAGCACAGCCTCGAGCGCGGGCAGGTTTCCGTGGACGTCATAGAGCAGCGCCAGCATGCCCGCGGCACGCTACCTCAAGGCCCGCTCCAGCCCACGAGGCGCACCGTGTCGCGGGCCGCGTCCTCGACACCGGCCACCACGACGGCCGCCACCAGGAACAGCCCCAAGGTCAGCGTGAGCGGCGCACGCCTGCGCGAGAGCGCCAGCGCAGCCAGCGCCGCCCCGAGCTCGGCGGTGAGCACCAGGCGCGCCGCGCGACCCGACCACTCGCCGGAGAGCAGCACCGCCTCACCGGCCAGCGCTCCCGCCAGAAGCGCGATGCTGATCGCGCGAGTCGCCGGGCTGCCGTCGCGCCAGAGGGCGCCCACCACGCCGAATGCGGCACCCGCCGCCCCGGCCACCATCGACCAGGCGAGGGACACGGGCACCACGTAGCCGACTGCTCCCCTGCCGACGAGGGCCAGGCTGACCAGGTACCAGCAAAGGGTGCCCAGCACCAGCGCCGCGCCACCGGCAACCGCCCCGCGCAGGCGCGATCCGGCCAGCGCGCCGAGTCCCCACGCCGCCGCGAGCCAGGGCGCGCCGAGCGCCTTCGCCATCGAGCCCGCCAGAGCGAGATCCTCTCCCCTGGGCAGCAGCCAGCCGGTGCGCACGAGCACCCGGCCCCCCACCCCGAGCACCACCGCAGCGGCGAGGACGAGGAGGATCAGACGCGAGGCACGCATACACCCCAAATTGTGGCTGAGCACCGGGGCTATACTCGGCCGCCCATCTCCCGGGCCGTTAGCTCAGCTGGGAGAGCGCCGGCTCGACAAGCCGGAGGTCACTGGTTCGAGCCCAGTACGGCCCACCTCAGGCCCCTTGTGCATAGCGGTGCATACCGCAGCACAAGGGGCTTTTTCACGTCTATGCACGGCAGTTCCCGACGAATCCCGACGCACTGGCCAGGCACGCGTCTGGATTCGACGGTCATCGAACGGTCACCATCACCGCAAGCCCCCGGACCCCCGAACCTAGGCACATGAGATGACCGTCTGGCGGCTAACCCCAAGAATCTCCGCGATCTCGATCATCGGCAGCCCGTCGCGATGAGCTGACCGGGTCTCTTGGTCACGCTCCGCCCGTAGCCGGTCAAGCTCACGGCCCGTCCGCTCAACCGCGCCTGGTGGCCGCCTCGGTGCCACATGCAGGCGTAAGCAGCAGCGCAGTGCTTCGTGCCGCCCGCCGGGCCGACGACGCACCACGCGGGAAACGTCGCCCGGGGTGCGGGCTTTTCCGGACGCGCCCGCGATCTGTGTGCGCGATCCTCGCACCATGACCGTCCTCGTCGTGTACGCCAGCCGCCACGGAGCGACCGAGGGCATCGCGGCCCGGATCGCCGTCCGCCTCGCCGACTCCGGGGGCACGTCGTGCTGTGTCACGTCGACGAGGTCGAGACGCTCGACGCCTACGACTCGGTGGTGCTCGGTGCGCCGGTGTACGACCAGTCCTGGCCGCCCGAGGCGGACCGATTCGTCGCCCGACACCGCGACGCGCTCGCCGCGCGCCCGCTCTGGCTTTCAGCGTGGGATCGTTCGGCGACACAAAGCCCCTGATCGGTCCGCTGACCCACAAGGAGCCCAGGCGCATCAAGGATCTCCGTGCCGCCATCCGCCCGCGCGATTACCGCGTCTTCCAAGGCGTCATCCGCAAGCACCAGTGGCCGTTCTGGTCGCGCGTGTTCTTCCACGCCTTCGGCGGCCGGTTCGGTGACCACCGCGACTGGCCGGTCATCGACGCGTGGGCCGAGCAGATCACCCGGACGCTGCCAACCCTGCGCTGACGGCGCCCGGCGCACCGCCGATCATCTGCTGCTCATCGGCCAACGCGTCGCGCTCGGCCTCACGCTCCGGTCAACCAACACGCCCTGGAACGGCGACGTACCTACTCGCGGCGGCTGCTCCTTAGAACGAGACTCGGCAGCGCCTTGGGCCATCACCCTCCGAGCGCGGCTGTTAGTGCCGCGATCCCGTCAATCGCCCGCTAACCGGCCTACTCCAGCAGCTCCACCGCTTCGAGGGCTTCGGCTTCGGTCGAACAGTTCCGCCACCAGATGAGCTTTCCGTCACGCCACCTCATCGGGATCCAAAAGGGATCGACCAGCGGGGTGGCGCTGTCAGCGCCGTGTCCCCAGCCGCGCATGTGCCCAAGGGTCACGTCTCCGAGGTCACGCAGTTCCTCTAGCTCGAGGTTGTAGTCGGGGAAGGCCCCAAGAAAGTCCTCCCACCAGCGACGCAGTCCCTCGTGCCCGTGGTAGCCGCCCTCCATGGCAACGAGTCGGGATTCCACTTCTATCTGATCGTGGGTCAGCGCCGTGAAGGCATCCAGGTCGCGGCGGTTGAATGCGTCGAGCAATTCCAGCGCCCGGTCCACGTTCTCCTGCGACATCGCCCCCCAGTATCCGCGCTTTCCGAACGTTGGGGCTGCCGAACCATGTGATCGCCGCGCGTGCCCGACGCAACCCCGACGCAGGACCCCTCAATCCCGCTCCCCAGCTAGACCTGTACCAGTACGGCCCATAGCGACTTCCTCCGAAGTAGAGATACTGGGCGGCAATGTCCCAGGAGAACGTCGAGATCGTGCATCGCGCCTGCGACGCCTTCAACCGCGGTGACCTCGAAGGCACGCTGGAGCACGTGGCTCCCGAGTTCGAGTACGTCACGGCGGGCACGATTCCCGACCTGAGCGGCACCTATCGGGGCACCGAGCGCTTCAAGCAGTTCGTCGAGATGTTCTGGGACGAGTTCGACGAGGCCCGGCTCGACGTGCACGAGGTCGTGGAGAGCGACGACCGCGTGATGGTCTCATTGACTATGAGCGGCCGCGGCCGCCGCAGCTCGGCCGAGACCAGCTGGGATGTCTTCCAGGTCTGGACGATGCGCGCCCGCAAGGCGATCCGCGCACAGGCGTTCATGAGCCGGTCCGCAGCGTTGGATGAGCTGGGCGTTCCGGACTAGGGAGCGGCCCAGCGGGTAAGCGCCTGTAATGGAGACGAATCCCAGACACGACGACGACACCCCGGAGACCGCCGAGCCGCAGGAGGCCGAGGAGCTGTCCGAGAAGGTCCCCGACGAGGCCAGCGGCGAGGGCGATACGCCGCTGGGCGACACCGACCAGCATTCCGACGCCGGCGGGCCGCACGGCACCGACTAGCGCACGGCAGCGGGGGCTTCGGCCGGCAGGCCGTTGCCCCCGTCCGCCACGGCGGGCGGCCCCTCCGGCGGCAGCTTGCCGTGCGCTCGCATGGTGATCTCGAACGTCTCGCGGCTGGTGTAGCGGGGCGCCCAGCCGGTCGTCTTCTTGAGCTTCTCGTTGGCGACCGTCCACGGGTGCAGCGCGAACTCGATCTGGCCGGGGGGCGCCTCGGACAGCCGAGATCCCCACATCGCCCTGGCCAGGCTGCGGTAGGCGCGCAGCGGCATCTTGCGGATCGGCGTACCCAGCACCTCCGCGCACTCGCGCAGGGTCATCACGCCATCGCCGGCAACGTTGAAGGCCCCCGCGTGGCCCCCCAGGAGCAACGCCGTGATGCCCTGGACCACGTCCTCCTCGTGCACGAACTGGATCTGCTCGTCCAGGTTGCCTACGTCCACGGCGAAGGGCTGCTTGGTCCACAGCCGCACGAGGTAGTTGTCCACGTTGGGCCCGAAGACGATGCAGGGGCGAACGATGGTCATGGTGCGCTCAGGGTGCGCCGCGGCCCAGAGCTGGCAGAGGCGATCCGACTCCGTCTTGTCGCGCGCGTAGGAGAAACCGGCCACGCCGCGCACCGGATCCTCCTCGGTCAGCGGCACCGGGTTGTCGGGGAATGCGCCGTAGGCCACCGAGGACGTGATGGCGAGCACGTGCGGGGTGCCCGCCGACGCCGCGGCCTCGAGCACGTTGTGCGTGCCGTTGACGTCGACGTCGTACATCAGCTGCTCGTCGTGCGAGGGGTTGAGGATGAAGGCCAGGTGCACGAGGACGTCGGCCTTGGCGCGCGCGAGCGCCGCACGCACGGCGTCGCGATCGCGCACATCGAGGCGCTCAAACTCGGTCTTCGGCTTGTAGCCCCGTGGCGGGGCGACGTCGCAGATGACGATCCGCTCGGTGTCGTCGCGGCGGGAGAGGAGGTCGACGAGACGACTGCCTATGTAGCCGGAGCCCCCGGTGATCGTGTAGCGCATGGCGGCATCCTAAGCCGTCGCCGCCCACGCTCCCGACAACAGCCGCCCCGCTTGCCCGTCCCGGTGAAGGTCCGAAGCAGCGGTGCGACCATTGGCGTGTCGAGACATGCGTCTCGCCCAGCGTCCGTACCCGCTGCGCGGGGAGTCAACCCGGCTCAGGGCCGCACGCCGGTTCGCCGCGTTAGACTCGGGGCCTAAGCGTTCGCCTGGTTCTCGGTCTCTCTCCTCTCGTACGCCCCTCGAAGCAGAGAAGCAGAGACCCCGAGAGGACGCCGTTATGACTGAGGACACGCCGACTACCGAGACGCCCGCCGAGCGGCAAGGGATGCAGACGGCGGAGCTTTCCAACGCGATGGTGCGGCTCTACAAGGAGCAGTTCGGCCGTGGACCGACCAAGTCACAGGCCGTCTTCGCCGGACCGGACACGCTCGTCTGCACTCTTGAGAACACCCTCACCCCGGCCGAGCGCAACATGGTCGCGCTGGGAGAACATCAGCGAGTGCGCGACATCCGCAACTTCTTCCAGCACGCCAGTGAGAGAAGCTTCGTCGAGACCGTCGAGCAGATCACCGGCCGCACGGTACGCGCCTTCGTCAGCGGCATCGACACCCAGCACGACGTGTCGTCCGAGGTCTTCTACTTCGACCCGCAGATCACCTCAGGCGTCTAGGAATACGGGTGCCTCAGGCCTCGTCCCCAGCGAACTTGCCCTCGAGGTCCTTCATCACCCCGGGCTCGCGCAGCGTGGTCACGTCGCCCAGCTCGTTCCCCTCGGCGATGTCGCGCAGCAACCGGCGCATGATCTTCCCCGAGCGGGTCTTCGGCACGTCGGCGGTCCAGATGATGCGCTTGGGCCGCGCGAACTTGCCTATCCGGTCCGCCACGCGCTCGCGGATCTCGCCCTCGAGCTCGTCGCTGCCCTCGTCGTTGTCCCCCTCGAGGATCACGAAGGCGGCGATCGCCTGCCCGCTGTCCTCGTCGGCCTGGCCGATTACCGCCGCCTCAGCCACCTTCGGGTGGGAGACGATGGCCGACTCAACCTCCGCGGTCGAGAGCCGGTGCCCGGACACGTTGACCACGTCGTCGACGCGGCCGATGATCCAGAAATAGCCGTCCTTGTCGCGCCGCGCAGCGTCGCCGACGAAGTAGGTCGTCTCGTCCCACTTCGAGAAGTAGGTCTCCTTGAAGCGCTCGTCATCCCTGAACAGGGTGCGCAACATCCCCGGCCAGGGCTCGCGAAGGGCCAGCAGTCCCTGCTCGCCGTCGGGCACCTCGTTGCCCTCCTCGTCGAGCACGGCGGCGTCCACACCGGGGAGCGGCCTGCCCGCCGAGCCCGGCTTGACCGCCGTGACCGCGGGGAGCGTCGTGATCATGATGTTGCCCGTCTCGGTCTGCCACCAGGTGTCGACGATCGGGCAGCGCCCCCCGCCGATCACCTTCCAGTACCAGAGCCACGCCTTCGGGTTGATCGGCTCGCCAACGGTGCCGAGCAGCCGCAGCTTGGAGAGGCCGTGCCTCTGCGGATGCTCGACGCCCCACTTCATGCACGCGCGGATCGCCGTCGGAGCGGTGTAGAAGAGCGTCACCCCGAAGCGCTCGCACAGCTCCCACCAGATGTCCTTGGCCGGATAGTCGGGCGCCCCCTCGTACATCACCGAGGTGGCGCCGTTCATCAGCGGGCCGTAGACGATGTAGGAATGGCCGGTGATCCAGCCCACGTCGGCCGAGCACCACCAGACGTCCTCGTCCGGCTTGAGGTCGAACACGTACCTGGTGGTCCAGGCCACCCCGGTCAGATAGCCGCCGGTGGTGTGCTGAATGCCCTTGGGCTTGGCGGTGGAGCCGCTCGTGTAGAGCACGAACAGCGGATGCTCGGCGTCGAGCGGCTCGGCGGGGCAGTCCTCGCTCGCGGCCTCGAGGGCCTCGTCGTAGAACAGGTCGCGGCCGTCCGACATGGGCACCTCGGCGCCGGTGTTGCGCACCACGACGACGGTGTGGATCGAGGGCACGTCGTCGAGGAAGGCGTCGACCGCCGGCTTGATGTCGGCCGACTTGCCCTTGCGCCGGGCCTGGTCGACGGTGATCAGAGCCTTGGCCTCGGAGAACTCCATGCGCTCCTTCACCGCGTCGGGCGAGAAGCCGCCGAAGACCACGTTGTGCGGTGCGCCGATGCGCGCGCAGGCCAGCATGGCGACGGCGACCTCGGGGATCATCGGCAGGTAGATCCCCACCACGTGGCCCGGCTCGATGCCTCGCTCCTTGAGCACGTTGGCCAGCCGCTTGACGTCGCGCAGGAGCTCGGCGTACGTCACGTCGCGCTCCTCGCCCTCCTCGCCCCGCCAGTGGAAAGCCACCCGGTCGCCGCGGCCCGCCTCCACGTGCCGGTCGAGGGCGTTGTGCGAGGCGTTGAGCTTGCCGGCGCTGAACCACTTGTAGAACGGCGCCTCCGAATCATCGCGCACCGTCTCGGGCGGCTCGGCCCAGTCGAGTGCCTCGGCCTGCTGCGCCCACCAGGCCTGAGGGTCGCGGGCCGCTTCCTCGTAGATCGAGTCGTCCTTGATCAGCCCTTTCTCGCGAAACTCGGACGGAGGCTCGAAGAGCTCCTGGTCGAGAAGGTCGTCGATCTCGCGCTCGATCTGGTCAGACGAGGGCTTGGTGCTGGCTTCCAACTCTCCTCCTCGGGTTGCGCACTGCGACTGGGTTCTACCCAAGTGCCCGGGCGGGCACACGAACGATTCGCTCGAGCCAGCTGCCGAACAGGTTGCGCGCCAGCGGCAGCGTCACCGGCGCGTGGGCCTCCACCTCGGCCAGGAACCCCGGCAGCGCGCCCGAGCCGAGGGTCCGGTCCAGACTGTCCGCGTAGGCCGGCACCTCACCCCACTCTGCGGCCAGGCGGGGCGACACCTCGAGGTGAAACTGGAGCGCGTACGCGTTGCGAAACACGAAGGCCTGGTGGCGAAAGGCGGGTGAGCCGGCCAGCAACGTGGCTCCTTTGGGCAGGTCGAAGGTGTCGCCGTGCCACTGCAACACGGGAAAGCTTGCCGGTGCACTCACGAAGACGGGATCCGCCGACGCGGCGTCGGTCAGCTCCACCGACAGCAGGCCCACCTCGGGCCGATCGCCCGGGTAGACGCTCGCACCCAGCGCCGCGGCCAGCAATTGGGCACCAAGGCAGACGCCCCACACTGGATGACCCGCCTGCGCGGCCTCGCCGATCATGCGTTTCTCGCCGGCGAGCCAAGGATACGAGTCGTCCTCGTAGGCTCCCATCGGGCCACCCATCACGATCAGGCCTGCGAACTCGCGCCAGTCGGGCGCACGCTCCCCCTCGTCGAGCTCCACTCGGACCAAGTCGAGGCCCCGCTCGCGCAGCTCGTCCTCGAAGGCGGCCGGCGGCTCACAGGCGATGTGCTGCAAGGCGAGCAGGGTGGCGCTCATCGCGGCAGGGTATCGTCGCCGCGTGGCGGTCCGAGTCGCGCTCGCGGAAGACAGCCTGATCGTCCGCGAGGGCGTTCAGCAGCTGCTGGCGAGCTCGCCCAGCGTGGAGGTCACCTCTTCCTGCGCGGACGTCGATTCCCTCATGGAGGCACTCCAGCGCGAGCCGGCCGACGTGGTGCTTACCGACATCCGCATGCCGCCCACCTGGACCGACGAGGGCATACGCGCCGCCGCGCGGCTGCGCGAGACCCATCCGCCGGTCGGGGTCGTGGTGCTGAGCCAGTACGCCGAGCCCGCCTACGTGCTGCGCCTGCTCGACTCCGGCTCCGACCGCCGCGGCTACCTGCTCAAGGAGCGGATCCACGATCGCGGCCAGCTGATTTCGGCGATCGACACCGTGGCCCGGGGCGGCTCCGTGATCGACCCCAAGGTGGTCGACGTTCTCGTCACCGCACGCGCGCGCGCCGAGCGCTCGCCGCTGTCGGAGCTGACCCCACGCGAACGCCAGGTGCTGGCCGCGGTGGCCGAGGGCAAGAGCAACACCGCGATTGCCGCGTCGCTGGTGCTCACAAAGCGGGCGGTCGAGAAGCACATCAACTCGATCTTCATGAAGCTCGGCCTGGGGGCGTCGGAGGACGTCTCCAAACGCGTCAAGGCCACGCTCCTCTTCCTCGCCGACGACGATGGCGGCTGAGACGGAGGGACGGCGCCGAGCCGCCCCTCCGTCAACCGGTGGTTCTACGGGTGCGGCAGGGTGCTCGTAACTCCCACCGCCGTGCGAGTGCCGGTCTTGCGCCCGGTCAGCGTCAGGCCGGTGCCGCCCTCGGCGCCCAGGCCGGTCTCCGAGCGCACGTACAGCTCGTCGAAGGAGCGCGCCTCGACGTTGGTCGTCGAGAGGACCGTGCCCAGCCAGCAGGCGACGAAGCCGAGCGGGATCGACACGATGCCCGGATTGGCGAGGTCGTAGAAGCCGAGCGCGCCGCCCTCGGAGTCGGGACCCGGCCACACGGTCGGGCTGATGATCACTAGCGCGATCGAGGACAACACCCCTACCAGCACGCCGGTGACCGCACCTGTGGTGTTGAAACGCCGCCAGGTCAGGGCGAGCAGCAGCGCGGGGAAGATCGCGCTGGCCGCCACGGCGAACGCCAGGCCGACCATGAACGACACGTTCAGCCCCTCGCCGCCGATCACCGCGATCGCGATAGCGATGACGCCGATCGACACGGCGGCGATCTTGGCCACCCACACTTCCTCCTTCTCGGAGTCGCGGCCGGCGCGGACGATGTTGGACCAGATGTCGTGCGCCACCGCGCCCGAGGCCGAGATCACGAGGCCGGCCACCACGGCCAGGATGGTGGCGAAGGCCACGGCGGCGATGATCGCCAGGAACAGGTCGCCACCGACGGTGCCGGCACCGCCTCCCACCTCTTCGGCGAGCAGCGGAGCGGCCAGGTTGCCGCCTGACCCCACGGCCTCCGTGGCGCTGTTGCCGAGGATGGCGCGGGCGCCGAAGCCGAGGGTCGTGGTCATCACGTAGAAGGCGCCGATCAGCACCACGGCCCACATCACGGACGACCGCGCCGCCTTGGCGTCGGGCACCGTGAAGAAGCGCATCAGGATGTGCGGCAACCCCGCCGTGCCCAGCACGAGCGCCAGGCCGAGCGAGAGAGTGTCGAGCGGGGTGTCCAGGAACAGGCCCGGCTGCAGGTACTTCTGCCCCTCGGGCGACTCGGCGCGCGCCTCGCGGAACAGGTCGATCGGGTTCCAGCCCACCTTACCGAGCACGAACAGCGACAGCACGGTGGTGGCCGTCATCAGCAGCACGGCCTTGATGATCTGCACCCAGCTCGTGGCCAGCATGCCGCCGGCAACGATGTAGATGATCATGAATGCGCCCGTGATGATCACGGCGAGGGCGAAGTCGATGCCCACGAGCGCCTGGATCAACACGCCCGCGCCGACCATCTGCGCGATCAGGTAGAAGCCCGCCACCGCCAGGGTTCCGAGAGCCGCCGCGGAACGTGCCGGCTTCTCGTTCATGCGGAACGAGAGAACGTCGGCGATGGTGTATTTGCCCGAGTTGCGCATCCGCTCGCCGAGCAGGAACAGCACGGTCAGGAAGGCGACCAGGAAGCCGACGGAATAAAGGAAGCCGTCAAACCCGAACAGGAAGATCAGGCCGGCGATGCCCAGGAAGCTGGCGGCCGACATGTAGTCACCCGCGATGGCGAAGCCGTTCTGAATGCCCGTGAGGCCGCGTCCGGCAGCCCAGAAATCGGTTGCGCTCGTAACGCGCTTGGAGGCGAGGTAGGTCACTCCGAGGGTGACGGCCACGACTACGCCGAAAACCCCCAGGGCCAGCTCGTTGATGTCTGCCGCGACGAAGGTCATCGAATCGCCTCCTCACTCGGGTCGGGCGCGGGCGCGCCGTCCCGGTCGAAACGCGCGGTGCGCTCGCCGGCAGGCACCCTGCCTAGCTCGAGGGCGCGGGCGGCGGCGCGTTCCGCGAGCGGATCGAACTCACGATCCGCCTTGCGCAGGTACCAGGCCGACAGGCCCCAGACCATCACGAACTGCGACAGCGCCAGCACGTAGCCGACCGTCAGCCCGTCGGTCAGGAACTCGCTGCCCATGAAGTCCGGCGCGTACCCGCACAGGAGAACGAAACCCGTGTACCAGGCCAGGAAGAAGATCGTGGCGGGGACCACGAACGATCGCTTGCGCTTGACGAGTTCTTGGAACTCAGGCGAGCGCTCGGCCGCGACCCAGTCGATGTCGGGGTATTGGTGGTCGGAGCCCTCGGCTCCCCCCTCGACGGGACCGTTTCCGCGCGCGACAACAGCGCCATGCGGCTCGGTCATTTCGGTCCACTCCTCCTCGAATGGTGGACCTCGTATCTACCCGACGCCTAACGCCGATATTCAAGCGTGGCCCGCCTGGGGGACGGCTTGTAACCGCTTCTGGTTACGAGCGCCAAGCCGCTAGCAGGCGCCGACTGGAATCGAACTGGTGTACACGGCTTTGCGGAATTTCCTTCTTGAGGCCTATTGGGCTCTACAGAGCCAATCAGGTAGGCCAGGTCTGCTCATCTCGGTGTCTTGACGCGCGTTCACAGCTCGGGTCACAGGCTCGTCTCGGCCGAAGGCCTCGGTTGGGGTCGAGCTTGGCGATCGCCGCCGCGCCGAAATGGTGGCGCAGGTCATGGAAATGCAGACGGGGCAGCCCCCGCCGTTTCCAGCGCGGCGTCGTAACGGCGCCGCACCGTCCAGCAGTTCAGGAAACCGCCGGCGGGCCGTCGGGGACCGCACCGAGTTGCTGCATCATCGCCATCAGATCAAAGACGCCCCAGTGCTCGCGCGCGAGACCGTCCTCGCCGAACCGGATGATGTCGATGAACTGCACGTCGACCGTCTTCGCGGTCGGGGGCATGCCCATGAGCTCACCCTCATGCGTCCCGGTCATCCGCGCCCGCGCGACAACCTTGTCGCCGTCGACCAGGACGTCCTCGGGGTCCATGCGCATGTCGGGGAACGCCGCCCGCTGGATCCGGAAGAACTCCAGGACGCCGTCCTTCGTCGGCGCGAGGCCCGCCGTCTGCTCGTGCTCGACGAAATCATCGGCCAGCAGGTCCCCGAACCCATCGATGTCGCCGTCGCTCAGCAGGCCATAGCAGCGCCGAACCGTCGCCGCATGATCCATGATCCCCTCCTCTTGTCGGTCGTATCGGGAGACCCTCCCCGAAACCCCACCGGGCGGCAAACCGGCGAGCACACCAGCGCCTGCGACCCACAACAAATCGCCCCTGCTTCTCGTCCAAGCGCTACTCGAAGAATCCGCGGCCCGCGTCCCGGCCCCACCTGCTGATCCACCAAACGTCCCCACTCAACCGTTCGAGCTCGACCACCTGGCCTTTCGAGAACCTGGCAGCCGCACGGTCGCCCTTCATCTCGATGTCCTCGACCTTCGCGCGGGCGAAGGACAGCCGGAACGCCGGTGACGGCAGCGTGCAGTTCGGGATCAGCCTCGGGCCCACGCGTACGCAGCTCTCCCGTTCGCAGGCCGGCTGGTTCATGTACTCGCAGCGGGCAAAGTCGGAGAAAGCGAAGCGTCGCGCCCACTTGTTCGCGATCCGCGCGATCTTCTGCCTCTCGGGGAGGGTCGCCCCAGGCGCCCTGTCCCCGCTCGCCGTCGGCGGGGACGCCTGGACGCCGGCCGGCTGCTGGCGCCGGCCGCCGTCATCCCCGGCGAACACTATGACTGCGACCAGAACCACGGCCGCGGCTGCCCCCACGGCGAGCGCTGCGCGCGCCGCGGGCCAAACCAGACGCCGGCGGCTCTGAAGCCGCGCCGCTGCCGCGACGAGTTCCTCTTCCAGCTGTGGAATCCGCGTCACTTCCCCTCCATGCGCGCTCGTAGCGTTCCCAGCCCGCGGCTCACGCGTTTGCGCACCACCGCCTCCGAACAGCGCAGGTCCTTTGCGATGTCGGCGTAGTCGAGCTCGTCGATGACGCGGGCCCTCACCGCGTCCTGCTGGTCTCCCGGAAGCTCTTCGACGAGTGCGAGCGCGGTGATCCGCTCGATCGACTCGTCGGTCAAGACGAGCGGCGCCATGCCCAGCCGTCGCCGGGCCCGGGCCTCAACCCGGCCCTGGCGAAAGCTCATCGCCAAATTGTTTCGGGCGATTCCGAACAGCCAGGCCGACGCCGGCTTCTTTCGGGCCCGAAATCGGTGAGCACTCGCGAGAGCCGCTGCGAACGTCTCGGCCGTCAGGTCAGCCGCGACCTCCGGATCTCCGACGCGAGCAAGGAAGTAGCTCAATACTCGGTCCTCGTGACGGCGATAGAAGGCGCCGAAGGCGCTGGGCTCAGCACGCGCCGTCGCGAGCAGTCCCTCGTCCGGCGCGTCGTCCCACACCGGTGTCATACCTATACCTTGCACTTCGCAGCGCCCTTGTGACCAAATCAGCCGCTTTGGAAGATCTCGACGAGGGCGACCGGCCTCGGCTTGCGCGAGGCGCGACAGCCGAGCCGAACGCGCCTCCGACTACCGGTTTCCATGCGCAGCAACAGTCCGCCAGGCTGCTGTCCCTGATCGGCTTGGGAAAGTGGAAACAAGGCGTCGGTGACGCTTGTGAGCGAGTCTCGGGACATATTCGGGACGCGCTCTCGGCCGGCGACCCCCGATTGGGCTCTACGACTAAGGCGCCGACCGGAATCGAACCGGTGTACACGGCTTTGCAGGCCGCTGCGTAGCCACTCCGCCACGGCGCCGGAGCGGACCTAGCGTAGCGTTGGGGGTAGAGGCGATCCGCCCACCCGGTTACCGTGTCCCTGATGCCTTCCACCGAGGTGAAGACGATGTCGTTCTGGGTGCCCGGCGGCAAGCGTGCGGCGGGTCTCGCGCGCCGCTCGGTGCTCTCGGTGGAGGCCAACCTCCCGCCCTCCGTCCGCCACCGGCTCGCGCTGCTGCTCAGCGAACTCGTCACCAACGCGATCCAGCACGGCGGCGCCGGGCCGCACGAGACCGTGCAGGTGCGGGTGGCGAACGCCACCGAGCGCATCCGTGTGGAGGTCTTCGACCCGGGTGCCAACGGGGTCGCCCCCCGGGAACGGATCGAGGAGGCCGGCGGCTACGGGCTGCTCCTGGTCGACCGTCTGGCCAGCGGCTGGGGGCGCGAGGACATCGACGGTGGCGGCAGCCTCGCCTGGTTCGAGCTCGAGCTCGACGAGTCGGACCTGCTCTGAGCGCCGGCGTGGCTCAGCCGCGGCTGGCGCGCTGGGTCTCGCGCCGGCTGTGCTTCTCGAGGGCCTCGACCAGCTCCTCCTTGCTCATTGACGAGCGACGGTCGATCTCGGCCTGCTTGGCGTCCTCGTAGAGCTCACGCTTGGGCTTGGAGGCGTTGACGCCCCCGTGGGTGTCGCCCTCCCCTCTGCGAGCGGCGGCACCGCCCTTGGCCGCGCGTTCGTCCGAGGGACCCTTCTCGTCCTTCAGCTCCCAGTGGTCGCCCTTCTTCTCGGCCACGTGCTTGACCGAGCTCCAGGCGGCGCGATGGGCGCGCTCCTCGCTGTCGTACTGCTCGTGGGCACTGTCGAGCGTCTCCTCGTAGGTGCGCTGGACCTTGTCGGGCGAGCGCTCGAGGGTGCTGGGTAGGTCTTCCTTCTTCGCGGGCATGCTCTTTCGGATACCCGCTGCTCCGGGCCGGGACACCCGCACTCGCCATCATTGGCGGCATGGCAACGCAGACTCAAGGCGTCGAGCGTCCACTCTCCCTACTGCGGCTGATCGTGATCGTCTCGATCGTGGACTTCCTGCTGCTGATCCCGCTGGTGGTGGGCGTGATCATCGACTGGCACGACGCCGCACCGATCATCGGACCCATCCACGGCGCCGGGTTCCTGTGGGAGCTCTATCTGGTCGCGCGCGGCGCCGCCGAGGGCTGGTGGGGTTGGTGGTATCCGGTCGTGACACTCGTGACGGGCGGCCCGCCCGGCGCGCTGCTGGGCCACAACAAGGCCAAGCGCCAGGCCATCGAGCGAGCCGCGACACCGGCCTGAACGCCCCCGCCCGAGGCCGCCAGACCGGGCTCAGCGCCCTCTATACTCGCGTGGCGCGCGGCTGTAGCTCAGTTGGCTAGAGCGTCTGCTTGCCATGCAGAAGGTCGTGGGTTCGAATCCCATCAGCCGCTTGATACGAAAGCCCCGCTAATCGCGGGGTTTTCTGCGTTCTGGACCGAGGGCTTGGGCGAGATTGGCGGCCTTGCTACAGGTGCTTGCTACAGATTGCGACGCAGATCCGGGCGTTTGCCGTCGGCCGGGCGCCACGCTGCGGCGTCGTCCAGGGGCCTGAGCGCCGCCTCCAGTCGGTCGCGCAGAAACAGCCAGCGGCGGCCTACCCGCCGCGCCGGGAGTAGACCGCGACGTGCGAGGTCGTGCACGGTCGAGCGCGGCAGTCCGAGCAGCTCCGCGACCTCGCTGACGCCCAGCACGTTGTCCCGGGTCAGGCGGCCGGCGCCGTTCGCTTCAGAGTCGGATCGGTTCGTCATCGTCGGGCGGGGCCTGGTCCGGTACGTCGGCCGTGCGCTCCTTTGGGTGGAACAGGTTGCCTTCGGGTGCGACGGGGACGGCGGCCACGTAGAGCTTCTGGGCCTTGCCGGAGCCGAGCGCGTAACACATGCCGGAGTGGAGGCGGCGAACTTCGTTGGGGTCGGCCTTGAGCTGGTGCTGTTGCCGCGACGAGCCGATGTCGGTGGAGAGACCGTCCTGATGTTGCAGCGATTGCTCGATGGCCAGACGGGTGCCGGCGGCCTTGACGATCGGCTCGGGGTCGGGGACGGCGTGCAGCAGGATGGTGTGGGCGGCGTTGAGGATGCGGGCCGACGCTTCGGGCCCGCCCATGCCTTCGAAGGCTTGGGGGGCGAGCACGACGGCGGCCCCGTAGGAGCGCACGGTCTCGATCATCCTGGCCACGCGTTCGCCGTCGGCGATGGCCGAGAACTCGTCGATGATCAACAGCACCCGCCGGCCCTCGGCTTTCCGGGCGGCCACGTACTGCTTGAAGTCTTCGATCAGAAACCGGCCCAGCTTGCCGGTCTCCTCCCCGTAGAGCAGCTCGTTCAGGAGCAGGTAGCCGCTGTCTGTGTCCTCGAAGGCCCAGCGGCCGTCGAGTTGGCCCTCGGTGGCGTCGAAGAAGGCGGCGTAGCGCTGGCGGCAGGCGTCGACGTGCTCGGCCTTGACGCCGGCGAGAGCTTCTGTCTGGCGTCGGTCGCCGGCCCACAGGTCGCTGAGTCGGTTGCGATCGAGGCGGTCGAGCAGCTCGCCCGAGCTGCGCGGTGGTCCTTGGGGGGCTTGGCAGGCGGCGCGGATGAGATTGACCGACAGGTCGCGGTAGTAGGTGCCGCCCCCTTCCTCGGCCCAGTCGATCAGTTGCACCAGCCGGTTGGCGATCTCGCGGCCGTCGCCCCGCCAGCCGTCGTAGGCCTCCGTGGGGAACAGCCGCGGGGTGCGGCCGGCCCGGGCCATCAGCGCCGCGAAGCGTTGCTGGGTGTGGGGGTCGCCCTTGGCGTCGAGCATGAACACCGACCAGTCGGTCTGGCCGGCCACGCCCAGGGCGAGGCGAAGCAGGGTCTCGGTCTTGCCCGATCCGGGCGCCCCGATGACGAGCAGCGTGCGCATTAGCCGGGCGAGCGGCATGGTCACCCGGCCCCGGCGGGTGGGCAGCAGGTGGTCGCCGTCGATGTGGCGTCCGAGCTCGAACCCGGCCGGCTTTCGCTCGGGCTTGGGCGCTCCCACGGCCCGGCGGGCCGAGCGTTCGCGCCGTGCCCGGAGGCGGTCCTGGCGGCGCTCGTCGCGCTCGCGGAGCTCCTCGACGCTGCGGGGACGGATCAGCTCGACGCCGACCGCGATGACCGGGGCGATGCCGATGCCCGCCAGCCACCAAAGCCGCATGTGCGGCCAGGCGACCTCGACCGCATGCTCTGGGTCCTTCCAGAACCCGCCGGCCTGACGGATCGCGTCGAGCGCCGACTCCATCTGGTTGGAGATCCCCTCCCACAACAGGAGCATCAGGCCTGCCCCGAGGACCGCCGCCACCACCATGGCCGCTCGCCGCCGACGCGCCACGGGCACCAACACCATGCCCAGCAGGACACCCGGCAGACTGAACGCGGCCACCACCGCCCCGACTAGCAGCGCGGCGATCCAGCCCGGGTCGGCCTGCTCTCGACCGTACATCCCCGCTCCTCGACTACTCATGTCTGCTCCTCTCCGTTGGGCAGCGCGAAGATCTGCACCCGTCCGTCCGGGACGGCTCGCGCTGTCTTTTCCAGGGCCTGCCGGGGACCCTCCGGGGCGAAGTAGGCCGCCTGGCCGTAGCGGCTGACGAGCTCGCGCATGACCCGCTCGCGCCGCGCCGGCCGCTTATGCGAGAGCTCCACTTCCACCGGCAGCTCCCGCCCTTCCAGCACCACCAGCCCGTCCGGCCGGTGCCGTCCCGCGGTCCCGGCGATGCGGGCCTCGCGGGCCAGCTCACGCTCACAGACCCAGCCCGCGCCCGGATGCCGTGACGCAACCCACAACCGCACCTCGGTCACCGCCGCGATGTGGGGCAACGCTCCCGGGTTCGGCCGCCACAGCGAGTACTCGCTGCCGCACACCCGCTGCCCTCGGCGCGTGAGCCACACGAACACCGGCTCGCCCACAAGCACCGCCCGTCCCTTCACCCAGCCCGCCCGCTCCCAGCGCGAGCGCAACCACCGGGCCGCGTGCACGGTGCGGCCTATCACGCGCGCGAGCTGCGGCAGCGACAGCGCGTACTGCTCGCCGACCAGTCCGAGCAGCTCCAGGTCCCGAGCCGTGCAGCGCAACGTGCCCGCATCCGACCGCCGCCGCCGCACCCCCGTTCCGGCCCGCGACGACGCACCTGGCTGATCAAGGGGGGCGAACTTTCCGGGCTGAGAAATCATCCCTCTACACCTAGAGAGGGGTCGACCCCGGAAAGTGGCCCCCCAGCGCAGCCGCCGGAAACGCCGAGCGGGCCGCGCCCGCCTGTCCGCAAACGCAGTCGCTAAGCGAGAATCGGCCGACGCCGAGAATCTTCAGACGTGGCGCAAAAGCACAAGCCGTTGACCGAGGTCACGGTTGGCCGCCGCCGCCATCGCTGCAGCTGACTACGCGCCAAGCATCCCGCCCTCAGCTGGCGACTTCACGCCCAACCCTGCCGCCACTTTGCACACGCTCCCGGCGCCCCCGCCACCTGCCCCGTCGAACTCCAACCTCGAACCCGCGTTCTACCCCGACACGTTTCACGCCGACCCCAGCCCGCCCCGCCAGCCGGAGACCTCAACCAAGCCGCTTTCTGATTCCCGTATCTCTACCGCCGGCCTGCTACCCGTCCACCTGGTCCCAGATCTTGCTTCCCGCCTTCCCTCCCACGACCTCGTCATTTGGTCTGTCCCTCGTTCGCTGACCACCCGAACGAACCGAAGGCAGAGGGCGGGTGGTCAGCGACAACAAGCAACACGCGTTGAGAGGGACAGACCGGGCTCTACCCCAGTCGCACAGCCAGCCGAACACCCGGAACCGGGCCGGCAGACCACCGATAGCGGCCTATCACCGGGTACGGGCCGGACGACCGGTCGCTAACCGCCCTCCTGGTTCTCGCGCGTTGCAGGAGCGCGGGCACCAGTCCCGCTTTCCACAAATCCAGCACCGTCGAAAGGCGCCGACCACCTGCCCGCGCACACCTGCTGCTCGTCCATGCAGCAGCGAGGACCGCCGGTACGACGACGGCTCCCATCAAGCGGAAGCAGAAGCGACAGGCGGCGACGGCTGGGTTGCAGCGGAGTGCCGTTAGCCGATCGGGATCGGAGTGTCCGGCGTCGTCTGGTCAGCGCGCCGACGGCGCCGGGCGGCCGCCGCGATGGCGCTGCTCAAGGCGGCGAGCGGAATGAGGGGCCACGGCAAGTCGAACTGCGTCATGCCGAAAATCGCCGGATCGCGCATGGCGCCGACGTCGGCCATCCAGAGGCCCAGAAGTGTCGCGTTGGCGGCCGCGGCGAACGCGACGAGGCGTCGGCGCAGGACAGCAGGCGCACGCCGCCGGTGCAACCGGAGCGTCCGCTCTCGCATGGTGGGCGGCTGCGGAAGGTCGGCGGTGAGCCCGGCGAGGTCGAGCCGCGTGCGAGCTCGATACGCGGCGGCCAGCCGTTTCTCAAGCTCAACGATGTCGAGGCGGCCCTCGACCGCAGCGTCGCGCAGTCGTGACGCGCACGCCTCCCGCTCGGCGTCAGACGCCAGCATCAGCGCACCCATGCCCGCAGAGTACAGCTGCAACAGAGCGTTAGGCAAAGGCGGCAGCGCAGCGTAAACCGGCGGCGCTGTCGCCTCGGACGAGAAGCAGTAGCGAGACGCGCAGCTCGCCGCTCCCCTCCCGCGTGAACCCGGGGAGGCTCCTGGTGGTCGCGCATTGCAGGAGTGCCGTGCCGGTCCTGCCCGAGCCTCCTCCTCGTCCAACTCGATCGTGAGGGCCCATCGAGGTGAGGCGCCGGAGACGCCGAGCGGTAGTTGCCCGGCGTCGCCGTCTAGGACACTTTGCGTCGTTGCGGGGCTCCTGGCTTCCGGACCTTTCGCCTGCGCCCGCCGTCGAGTGCACGCGGAACCCGACGGGCGGTCTCCCACGGCGGCAGCGCCTCATATGACGTCCCCCGCCGGGGTGCGCGGGTCCGTTGGGTTGACTGGGCGAAGCTCCCCTGCGCCCATGGTCGCAACGACCAGTCCATCGACGGCCGGTGCCGCCGCTCGTCGAGCCGCGTGCGATGAATCTCGAGGCGCTGGTCCTGGGGTTGTTCAGCGGCCTACGGCCGGGGACGAGCCTAGCGGCGGTCCTGGTACTGCTCGAAAGGCCCACGTCACAGCGGCTACTGCACCGCCGCAGGCTTTGCCTCGAGCTGGGCGATCGGGCTGGTAGTGGTCGGAGTCTTCCACGGAGCCAACGTGGCTGTCGGGGGGTCGACGTTCACGGCCGTGCTCGACGTCGCCTTCGGTGCGGCGGCGCTCGGGTTCGCGGCCGGTCTGCAACGGGGCTGGGTTCAACCCAGGCGTCGGCGCAGCTCGAGCCCGTCGGCAACACCCGCGGGCTCGCGCTTCGCCCGAAACCTGCAAAACCCCTCCGCCCGCGACGCCGTCGCCGCCGGGATAGGCACGCATCTACCCGGGCTCATCTACCTCGCGGCGCTCAACGCGATCGCCTCCGAACGGCCTGCCCCCGTGGACGCCGCCCTGCAGGTCGCGATCTACGACGCCCTCTGGTTCATGATCCCTCTCGCGTCGCTCGTGCTGGCGACGGTGCGCCCCGGTGCGGCCCGCCGCTATCTCGACGCGGCGACGGCCTGGGTCCGTCGCCACGAGCACGCCGTCCTCCTTTCGGGCTCGGTCATCCTCGGCGGCTACCTCGTCGCCAAGGGGACGACGAGCCTGCTCACCTGAAACGGCCACTAACGGCGATTTGCTCGCGAAGGCCCTCTCAGAAGCAGGCGAGTGACGGGCGCAACGATGAAGTTCGCGCCCTGAGTTCAGCCGGTGGCGAAATGGAGATCTCGGCAATCTCGAAGCGCTGCGGACGAGTGGTGCTGTTTTCGCCTTTGCGATAGCGAGCCGGCGCTGGGGAATCGCTCTCGCTATTCGTCCGGAGCGGGCACCAGCTCGCCGGCGCTCGAGTGCGCCCTTCAGGCGGAAGCGATAAGTGACTCGCCCCGTCTGACCGCTGGCTCCGTCGCGGCTGCCTGGCAAATGGGCGGGGCTCAGCTGCCCGGTCGTTCGCCGACTCGATCGAGGATGCGCTCGAGGCGCTCTTCGACGTGGGCGAACCGCTCGTCGAGGGCGGCGAGCCGCTTGTCCAGCCCCGCGAGTTGCTGGAGTGCCGGGTCCTGACCCGCGTCGGCCCGCTGTTGCTGCGCGCGGCTCACGAATCCGCTGGTGATGGTGGCCGTGACGACCGAGATCAAGGCGAGCCCGCCGAGCAGCAAGACTGAAGCCACGCCGCGGCCCGCGGTGGTCGTGGGGACGACGTCCCCGTACCCGACGGTCGTCACGGTTTGCAACGCCCACCACATTCCGAGCCAGATCGTCGGGAAGTTGTCCCGGTCGATGAAGTGCTCGAGGATCCCCCAGGCGACGACCGCGATCAGCCACACGGCGACGACGAGGTACGCGGCGTCTCGGGGTCGGAGCCCGCCACGGCGTTCCCCGCGGTTGATGATCCTGACAACGCTCGGGCGCTCAGACGGCATCTCCTCGAAATTCGCGCTGGATGCGGCGCTTCCTCTCCCACGAGCGCGGCTCCGCCGCCCCTCATTTACCGACCGAACCCCTAGGCGAAGCCGGCTGCGACAGACGTTGACCGGGCCAACGAACGCTCTGGATGACAAGCGGGAGTCAGGACAGGTCCCGCGCTCGCTATCGCTTCGAGGCGTGCAGGCTGAAGTCAGATAATCGCCTGCTCGCCAGCGACGAAACGGTTGACCCGAACCGCAAAGCAACGCAGACTGGGCAGCGAGCCGCCTGAGGCAATCCTCCGCTCAGCGCCGGGATCGTACCCGCGCCCAATCGGCCGTACTTGCGCCGAAGTTTGCACTCCAATAGGCAGCGATCGCCACAGCGGCCTTCATGCGACATTCGCGACCGCTGGCGAAGCGAACTCAGTACCCAGCGTTCCAGGCGCCGAGCTGTCGCGCGGCCAGCCGGCGTACACCAACCTCGGGCTCAGCTACCTGGTGGCCTGGAGCAGGCCATCGAAAGTCCGCTGTCGCGAAAATGGCGGCCACGCATCGACGGAAGGCGACCGCGGCTCTCTCTACCGCCTCTGCGCGGTTAGGTGCTCGTACCGAGCACGTTCACGGCGCGGGAGATGACGAGAATCGCGATGGCGTACGAGATCAGCGACTCGACTGCCATGAGGGCCTTGGCGCGGTGCGTGAGCGGCATCGTGTCCGTCGGGCTCACCGCGATCGCATTCGTGAGCGACACATAGAGGAAGTCGCTCAGCCGTGGAGTCCAGTCGGCTCGTTGCCTGGCGTCCTGGGGGAACTCGAAGTCGCAGTCAGGCCGCCCGCGCTCTTCGCGCACGCGCGGCCCGCCCTCGGCGATCTGCCAGAACAACAGCCCGAAGGTGATGATGTTGGAGAGCCAGATGATCGCCCCATGGGCGAGCAGGTCGCCGGCGCTGAGGTCGTCCGTGCTGCTGCTCCCGAGGGCGACGAGGAGCACGGCGACGGCGAACGCGTCTGAGGCGGCGAGTAGCGCGATCAACGCCACGCCGGCGTTCCGCACCCACCCTGGGCTCAGCTCGGCCAGCGGCTCGGCGAGCAGCGCGATGATCAGCACCAGCGAGGGCGCGGCGAGCAGCAGCCACGCCCACCACGGGACGTCGAGGATGCCCCAGCCCTTCGCCTTGTCTAGACCGGCGAGGATCGCGAGCAACGCGACGTTCACTGTCAGCACGACAACCCCCTCGGTGCGCGCCTCGTGCCTGGCCCGGCGGGCACCGGGGGTCAACTCGGCGTCACGGGCCCCCGACACCGCGCCCACCTCGTCCACCGGTTCGGTCATGGCACCCCAGCTGCGTCGGACACGCACGCGGGCACGGGTAGCGCTCGCGATTGGTAGAGCACGCCGCGACAGTCGGTGAATGCCTGGGATCCGTGGCCTCTTGCATGCGATCGGACCGCCGAGGGGTCACGTGGCGCCGATCCCAATGTCGTCCCAGACGACGAAGAGCACGTTCGGCGCCCCTCCGACGCCGTTGGCTGCTCGTACGGTTCCCAGTCGGGCGTATCAATCTCGAATGTCGAGGTTGATCACGCCCTTGAACGGCTTGCTCATGTCGAGCCTCCTTCGATGTCCACGCTTGTATCCGGGCGCGCACGGTTCCGCGGCCGGGTGATGCAGCGGAGGCCGATGTGCGTTGTCGAGGTGTCGATCGCCTCCGCCTGCCGGGCGGCGGGCCGATACCGCAGGCAGTAGTTGGGTGCACAGAGGTGCGACCCGCCCTTGACCACGCGCCGCGGGATGTGCTCGCCCGGGTGTCCGGCGTCAAAGCTCGCGTCCGCCGAGGTCACGCGTGGGTTCTGGGGAGCGCAGCAGGGCGACGAGACCGGCTCGGCTCGGCGCGGCGCATACCAGTCGCTCGTCCACTCCCATGTGTTGCCGCACATGTCGTAGAGGCCGAAGCCGTTCGGCGGGAAGCTTCCGACGGGCGACGTTCCCTCGTAGCCGTCGAGCTTCAGGTTCTGCCACGGGAACTCTCCCTGCCACGTGTTCGCTGCCGGACGACCGTCCGGAAACTGCTCGTCTCCCCAGGCGAACGGCGCCCCTTCGATGCCACCGCGCGCCGCGCGCTCCCACTCCGCCTCGCTCGGCAGCTCCTTGCCGGCCCACGCCGCGTAGGCCTCCCCGTCCTCGTGCGCGACGTGAACAACGGGGTGCCGGTCGCGGCCGTCGATGGTGGTGCCGGGGCCGCCGGGTCGCTTCCAGTAGGCGCCCGGTACGTACTCCCACCAGTTGCGGGCGTCGTCGAGGGGAACCGGACCGCCTGTCACCCGGAAGACGAGCGACCCGGGGACGAGAAGCTCAGGATCGGCGTCCGGATACTGCTCGGGATCGAGGGGCCGCTCGGCGACCGTGACGTAACCCGTCTCGCGGACGAAGCGGCGGAACTGGGCGGCGGTCACCGCGGTCTCGTCGATCCAGAACCCGTCGACCGAGACGGGCTGCACGGGCGCCTCCTCGGGGTAGAACTCCTCGGAGCCCATCAGGAAGGTCCCTCCCGGTATCCAGCGCATTCCTGGGAAGGGCGGAGGCCCGGGCGGAGTCTGCAGGACCAGCTCAGCTTCCATGGCTCACGACGCCCCGGCCGCCTGTTCCGGCTCATCTTCGACGGTCAGACCGAGGTCGCGCAGCTCGCGCTGCGACTTCCCCTTCAGCTTCCTCCCGAGCATCGGCCTGCCATCGGAGTGCTGATAGACGCCCTGCGGCTCGCGGGCGAGCGGCTCCTCCCAGGCGCGGTAGAGCGCGATGACGCGGAGCGTGAATCCGATCGCGAAGGCGATGCCGGCGGCCAGCCACGTCCCTGCGCCGGCCCAGGTGGCGACGATCCAAACGGCGCCCGTCAACGCCGCGATCGAGACGAACCACTCCCCACGGATGAACTGCTTCGGCGTCACACCGCACGAGACGTCGATCAGCCAACGGCCTGCGGTGGGGCCGATCACGGCGAGCAGGATGCACCCGAGCACCGGGATGTCTTGCTCAACCCCTTTCTGCGCCCCCACGATCGCGTACCAGGGCAGCGAGAACGAGGTCATGAACTGGAAGAGCCCCTCCCGGAAGAGCTGCCCCTCTCCGTAGGCGAGCAGGTACCCGACCACCCCGAAACCGAGGCAGAGTGTGATGTACGCCGGGTTCGTGAGCGCGGAGGGAACCTGGCCGAGCAGGACGTCGCGGGTGATCCCGCCGCCGAGACCGCCGAGCAGCGCCATCAAGAGGATCCCGACAACGGTGAAGTTCCTGAAGTGGTCGGGCCTCCGGGCCAGCAGCGCCCCGTTGAGAGCGTTCGTGCTCGCCGCGATCAGGTCGAGCGTCGTGAAGTCCCCCGTTAAATCCCATCCTCCGAAGGTCACGGCGTCGGCCAGCATCGGGGCGATCGAACAAGCCGTCCACGCTCATGACCTCGCCACATCCAAGCGGAGCCCGTCCTCGTCGGCCACAAGTCGGACGATCAATCGTTGCGAGCCCGGCGCCGACCAGTCCTCGATCGCCCCGGCCGACCCGGAGCTCCGCGCCCAGCCGAGCGTCATCGAGGAGTCTGGGCGCACCGTGACGAGTGGATCGTCGAGCGGGAATCGTTTTTGAGTAGGCATCGCGTCGTCACACCTCCAGCACGGCGCCGTGGCCTACCGGGTTGAAGCGCAGAATCAGCCGCTGCGACCCGTTCGCGGCCCAACGCTCGATCGTTTCGTGGCTCACCGAGCCTTCCGCCCAACCGACCACAAGCGAGGTGTCGGGCGGCACGAAGGCTCCGAGCCCCTTCAGCCGCCGGGCGGACACCCCCCGTCCCGCCCACAGGCCGTACAGAGCACCGGCGACCAGGCCGAAAAGGCCCCAGAGGATGCCGATGACCAACCCGCTCTCGAGCGAGCCGAGGACCCCGCCGTCGCCGGCGGCGAAGCCCACGATCAACCCCCACGCCACACCGAAAAGCCCCCAGCTGATCGTGTCGCTCTTCGCAAAGGCGGCGCTCCCTGTGGTGGGGGCGATGACGCGGCGCCGGCCGTGCTCGTTCGCCTCGATGAACAGCTCGACCTGCGGCGCATTCTGGTCCTGGTGGTTGGCGGAGCCGGATTTGGCCAGGGCCTGCCGGGCGGCGTGCTCACCGGCGAACCGCACCAGCAGCATGTTCAGCGCGGTAGCCGCGGCCGCGGCCGCCGCCGGTGCCGCGCCGGCCGGGGTGGCCGACGCCTTCACCGGCTGTGCGGCGCCGCTGTACACCTGCGCGGACAGGTCCGCCGCCACCGCCGCGACGCTTGCGGTCGCGGGCTGGTAGGAGGCGGTGGACGCCAGGATCCGCCGGGGATCAGCCCCGCGCACGAAGGCCACGATCGCCGAGGAGTTGCCCGGCAGGCGGCTGCCGATGCGCTTGAGCTCGTCCTTGGTGAGCAGGTGCTCGAAGAGGTAGGCGTACAGGCCGCCGCAGACGGCGCCGAGCACCGCCCAGACCGCGAGGCTTTCCACCCCTCCGGCGAGCAGGCCGAAGACGCCCCAGGTGAGCGCCGGGGTCAGGCTGCCCGCCAGCGTCCGCCGCGGGTCGTGGACCCGCGCCTTGCGCTTGGCGTTGATCTCGAGGACCACCTGATCCAGGATCGCGTCCCCGCCCTGCCCGAGCCGCTTGTCCAGCTGCCTGCGGATCTTCCCCGCCTGCTTCCGCCCGGCGAAGCAGGCGAGCAGAACGCACAGCTCGGCGCCGGCGTCGACGTCCCGTGGCGGGCTCGCGGGCAGCGCCGCTGCTGGACCGTCGCTCATCCGGCCTGGTGCTCGATCCCGTGGCCGGGGTCCGGGAGCTCGTCGTGCTCCTGGACGAGCGAGGTGACGAACTGGATGATCGGCCCGATCTGGAGGTGCGTCTCGGGCGAGAACGTGCCCGGTTTCGGCGGCGTGTATGGGTCGGGTGTTCCCGTCTTGATCGGAGGCTCGGCCACCAGCGACTTCAGGAATGCGCCGGCCGCCGCCGCGATCGGGTGCACCACCCAGGCGTGGGGGAAGTCGACCTGGTGCTCCTCGCGGGGGTCCCATTCGAGGTTGTAGATCAGAGGCACGTTCAGCGGCGACCAGGTCGAGTAGAAGTCGTCCTGCTTGAACAGATGGACCTTCCACTGGTGCCACTTGGCCGCCTGGAGCCGGTTGCCCTGGAGGTGCAGGATGATGTCCCGACCCGACTCCTCAGCCTCGCCG
This sequence comes from uncultured Thermoleophilaceae bacterium, assembly GCA_963813495.1. Taxonomy (GTDB): domain Bacteria; phylum Actinomycetota; class Thermoleophilia; order Solirubrobacterales; family Thermoleophilaceae; genus JACVRW01. Next base: position 32,690 of record CAWEZC010000007.1, on the reverse strand, counting down.
AGCAGGAAGTCGCGCATGTCGATGCCGTCGATCACCCGGTCGCCAGGGACCGTCGCGCCGGCGACGTTCAGCAGCGTCGTGTACCAGTCGACCTGGTGCACGAGCTCGTTGCTGACCTTCCCGGCGGGCACCTTCCCCGGCCAGCGAACGATGCATGGCGTCCGGTTCGACCCCTCGAGCGCGGTGAACAGGCCGCCGCGCCACGGGCCCGGAGAACCCGTGCCATTGGCCCCCCACCGGATCCGGGTCGATCGCGGGGTAGTGGTAGGTGGTGTCGGCGCCGTTGTCGGAGGCCCAGATCACGATCGTGTCGTCCGCGATCCCGAGCTCGTCGAGCTTGTCGAGCACCACTCCGGTGAAGTCGTCCATCTGGGTGAGGATGTCGGCCCAGTTCCCGCGCTTGGTCTTGCCGACGTACTCCGGGTCGGGAATCGGCGGGATGTGCACCTGCGTGTAGGGCAGGTAGACGTAGAACGGCTTGCCCGCCTCGTTGGACCGCTGCATGAAGTCAGTAGCCCACTCGGTGATCTTGCGATCGAACCCGGCGCGGAACTCCGCGTCGTAGGTGGCGACCACCTCGTGCTTCTCGCCCTTCTTCCTCGAGAAGATCGGCTCCGGCTCCAGCGGGATCTTCGTGGGGCCGGCGTAGGGTTCGGCGGTCACCGGTCCGTTCGGAAAATAGGACTGCATCGTCCACAGGACCTCGTCGGCGGTGCGCGGGCTCCACACCGCCTCGTCGAACCCGAAGTCGACCGGGCTCCGGCCTTCGGGATCGCTGCCCAGGTGCCATTTGCCCCACATCCCCGTGGCGTACCCCGCTTCGGACAGTGCCTGGGCGCTCGTGACCTCCCACTGGGTCATCCCGTCTGGGCCGCCGGCGATCGGCACCGCTTGCGTGCCGGAGCGGATCGCATGGCGACCCGTCAACAACGCCGACCGGCTCGGCGTGCACTGCGCCTCGACATTGAAATTCAGCAGCTTCAAGCCATCGGCAGCGAGCCCGTCGATCCGCGGTGTGGGCGCACCGCGCAACACGCCGCCGCCATAGCAGCCGAGCTCACCCCAGCCGAAGTTGTCCCAGAAGAAGAACACGATGTTCGGCTTCCTGTCGCTCATTTCCTACTCCCTCTCGTGCGTGGACGGCGCCCGTGTCGAGCTCGGCGGACCCGTGTAGGCGGCCGGATCAAGACGTCTCTCGGCTCTCTGGTCAGGTTCCCTCGTCAGGCGCTTCGGCGATCTGCTCGACGTTGAGCAGCTCAAGGCCGAGCTCCTGAATTCGGTCGATGAATCCGTGCAGCTGTGCGCGGTCTCGGACTGGTCCCTCCAGAACGGTGGTTCCTTCGTGTCGCTCCAGTCGCATGTCGTTGAAGAGGTAGGCAAAGCGGTCATCGAGCTCGCCGCGCACGACGATTCGGTAGTCCATGTGGTTCACCGCGATTTCAACATCGGCGGCGCAGACGCTGACGCACGGGAAGGTGAGCGTGCGCGCTGGGCGCGCGGTTCACCTAGGTGAAGTTGCGCGTCAGACGAGCCCGCGCTCGCTGGCCCGCGCCACCGCCTCGGCGCGCGAAGAGACGCCGAGCTTGCGGAAGATCGACTTCGTGTGGCTGTGGATCGTGTTGTGCGAGAGGTAGAGCTCGCGGCCGATGTCGCGCTCCGACAGCGGGCCCTGGAGCATTCGCAGCACCAGCAGCTCGCGCTCACTCAGCACCGCTTCTCGCCTCGGCGTGCCTGATCCGGCTGGTCGCTCGAGCGCCGCAAGTCGGTCTCCCAGGATGCCGGGATCAGGGCACGAGTCGACGGTCGCCCTCGCTTCGGCGATCACGGCGGGAAGGCGCTCGGTGTCGCCCAGGACGCGAAGCACCGATACGTGGCAGATGAGCGCATTCGCGAACTCGAGTGGCTGTCCGAAGGAACGCAACACGGCGACACCGCGTTCGAGGAGGGGCAGCGCCTCGTCATGTTTCCCTCGAGCCGCCAGCGACTGGCCTGCCGCCACGAAGACCTCGCCGTCCACTCCGTCGACGCCGTGTTCGCGCGCGAGCTTCACCGCGTCGTTAGCCAGCGACGTCTGTTCCTCCATGCGCCCTCCCTCACCGGCGATGAGCGAACGGTATGCCACCGCTGACACACCGATGAGCCATTGCTCGGTCGTGGGTGCGAGCTCCGATGCCTGTGTGTACCAGCGATCGGCTTCGGCGGAGTCTCCGCCGAAATAGTGCCCCATGCCGAGCGCCCAGGAAATGACCGTCCACCAAGGCGACTGCGCGTCCTCCAGCTCCGCCGCTCGGCGCGCGCGCTCGAGCCCCGTGCCGACGTCACCCCACGGAATGCATCCCTGGAGCGTCGCCAGGCTCGATTCGAGCGAGCTGAAGCCGTCGCGCAGCGGTCCAGCGTCGAGGGGTCCAAGCTCCTCGACCCTCGCGATTGCCTTTGCCGCGTCGTCGCGCATCGCGCTGAGCGACAACACCCAGGCGTGAACGAGGAGCAGCCGCTGGTTGTCGCGCCGGAGTTCCACCGGGAACCGTTCCAGCCACGCGAGAACCGTCGCGTACCGGGCCACCTGTGCATACTGGGCCCACGCGGCTTCGATCTCCTCGCCGGCCTCGGCAAACGTCCCGGCCTCGAGCGCATGCTCAATCGCCTCGTCGACGAAGCCGTGATCCTGGTGCCACACGTGTGCCCGCCGATGGAGCGTCGGAGCAAGCCCCGCCTCGCGGTGCTCGAGCTCGACGCGCAGCAGCTGTGCGAAGAGATGGTGGAAGCGGTACCACTCACCTTGATCGTCCAAGGGCACGAGGAACAGGTTCGTCCGCGAGAGTTCGCTCAGGAGCCCCCCGGTGTCTTCCCGTTCGAGCACGGCGTCGCAGAGTGGGCCGGAGAGGCGCTTGAGGATCGAGGAACGCAGCATCACGGTCTGCGTCGCCGGGTCGTGTGAGCTCACCACTTCGTCGACGAGGAAATCCACGACGTGGCGGCTGGTGCCTCCGAACCGGCCGATGAACTCGTGGCGGTCCTCGACTCCCCGAAGGGAGAGTGCCGCCAGGTAGAGGCCGGCGGGCCAGCCCTCGCTCCGCGCGACGAGATCTTCGATGTCCTGCCGCGCGAGGCCGAGCTGGAGCCGTCCATTCAAGAGCACTTCCGCCTCGTCGATGGTGAAGCCGAGCTCATCGGCGCGCACCTCGCGCAGCGCGCCGTGAGCCCGCAGCGCACCCAACGGGAGCGCCGGCTCGCTGCGGGTGCCGAGCACGAGTGTGAAGGTCCACGGAGCGTGCTCGACGAGCCAGGCGATGCCGTTCGCGGCCGGGCCGCTCGAAAGCCGATGGAAATCGTCGAGGATCAGCGCGACCTCGCCCTGCTCGCTCAGCTCGTTCACGAGTTGGGGCAGGACGACATCCACGATGCCCGTTGCGCCGACGACCTCCGGCGACGCCGACAGCCCGACACCGGGACAGACCCGCCTGAGGGCCTCAAGCACGTGCGACCAGAGCACGACGGCATCGTTGTCGCCCTCGTCGACCGCCAGCCACGCCACCGCTTCCCCGCTTGCCTCTGCCCGGCGCCACATGCCCAGCAGCGTCGTCTTGCCGTAGCCCGCGGGAGCCGCCACGACGACCAGCCGCACGGCCGGGTCGGGCCGCAGACTGTCGAGGAGACGATCACGCGCGACCAACTGGTCCCGTTCGGCGGGCGCATGAAACTTCGTCTCCAGCAGACCCGGCGGACTTGGCGCTTCCTGGGGACGAACCGTCTGCTCCATTGCGGCGCGCCTACGGGATCATTATCGCAGCGAACTTGCGCGTTCCAGAGTCGGTGGCTACGGGCGAGCCGTCCTCGTTGTCAGGCCAACGGGCGGAACGTCCGGGATCGGCGGCGCATAGCGGGGGTGCTGGTCCGACCTGTCAGCCATCGTGGACCTCCTCGGAGATCGGCTCTATTTCGGGGATGGGCGCCCGCACGTCACGCTGGGGTCGACGCGGGTGTGCGCCCAAGCGTCCCCAGACCCGCGTGCGGCCGCATCATACTCATGAGGTGATCGACTCGATCCGCCGCGCCCCGGATCGCCACCACTCGACTGGTTGCTTCCAATGCGACTCGCCAGCACACTTGCGTCATCGGGTGTCCCGGCATCCGAGAACGTCGCGGGCGCGCGGCGGGATGGAGTCGTTCTACGTATTGGAGGGCGAGATAACGCTCCATCTCGGTGAACAGTCGGGGGTGCGTGCGCCGGCCGGCTGCTTCGCGCACGTACCCGGCGGAACCATCCACGGCTTCCGAGTCAAGTCGGGAAAGGCGCGCTACCTCATCCTCACGACCCCACGACATGGGCGCTACGGCGCGATCACCCTGGCGTCGGCGACCCGGGTCTGCCGCCGCTCGATTCGGTCCGAGACTCGCAGATCAAGCAGCGAGTAAGGATTATGGGGTCGGGTTCGTCGGACCACTGCCGGATCGAGCCGATTAGCAACAACGATGTTGCCCGCTACTCCTCGCGTGGCAGCGGGGCATCATCGCCGGTGCCGCCCGCTAACGCAGTGTCGGCGATTTTGGCGCGGTCTTGATAGGTCACGCGCTTGCCTTTGCCCCGCCCGGCGACCCGCGCTGGCTGGGACCCGGCGATCGCGCTGGGTTCGCCGTAGGGTCGGTGTTCTTCCCGCTTGCCGCGGGCTCGAGATGTGGGAGGGCACCGTGAGGCGCGGGCGCCGCTGGGGCCGCGACCTTTCGTGGTGGAGCGCGCAATTCAGCTGCGCGGGTCCACTTCAACCTCGACCGGTTGGACGCGATGCAGACCCGCCTCTCACCTGAGCAGGAGGACCGGCTCGTGTTTGCCCCCGACGCCTTCGGGTCGGGCTGGTTCCTCGTGTCCGGTGTCCTCGCCTACCGCGTTGCGACCGGCCCGCGCCTTCTTCACCCCGCCAGACGCGACCGATCGTGGAAGGAGTTCGACGGGGCCCGTCACCAGCTGCCGATCGACGATGTCGAGGAGCAGGATGCGATCCACGGGTTGGTCCGCTGGGCGGCGTGGACCGCCGGAGAACGCGAGCCGCACCGCGTCGTCATGGAGCACCTGCTGCATCCCCGGCCTGGTAACCCCTTCTCGCTCGCCTTGGCGATCGAGTATCGGCTCTCCGAGGAAGGGCTCGGGGTGACCACGACGGCAACGAATGCGGGGCGAGTGTCGTGTCCGTTCGGAAGCGGTGCTCATCCGTACCTGACCCTCGGCAGCGGGATCCTGGACGATCTGATCCTCCGCGTGCCGGGGGGAAGGGTGCTGCGGCCGACGACCGCGGGATCCCCGTCGGTTCGTCAGCAGGTCGAGGGCACGGACGTCGACTTCCGCCGGCCGAGGACGATCGGCGCGACCAAGCTCGACAACGCGTTCACCGACCTCGAGCGCGACGACGACGGCCTCGCTCGCGTCCAGCTCCGGGATTCGCACGGCGCGAACGAGCTGATCCTTTGGGTCGACGAGAGGTATCCGTACCTGATGGTTTTCACCGGCGACCCGCTACCCGATGTGGACCGGCGCGCTCTCGCGGTCGAGCCCATGACCTGTCCGCCGAACGCGTTCCGCACCGGAACGGACCTGGTCCGCCTCGAGCCCGGCCAGTCGTTCACCGGCCGGTGGGGTGTTCGCCCCGGTCAGCGCGGCTGAAACGGTTGTTGCTCCACGCCCCGTTCGCGACGACGAGGCCAGTGGACTCCGGCTCCTCGAGCCAGGCACCTGACAGGTCCGCAAGGGGCTTCGAGACGACGACGCGGTCGCCCTCGCTCAGCCGTGGGAGGCGCTCGTTGTCCGGGTGGAGCCGGCGCACGGCGTCAAGGTCTGCGGATACGAAGAGCGTGCGCGAACCGTTCTCCGACGAGTAGCGGATGGCCCACAGGCGTTCACCATCGGCAATCCCAACTGTCATCTGCACCAGGTTCTCGACCCCGTGCTCGCCGCCCTTAGACTCGACGTACCCGACCGCCCGCTCCATCGCCCCCCAGCGGGGGCTGTTCGAGCCCGAAAGTGAGTTCCAGGTGGAAGAGCAGCTCCCAGTCGGTTGATCCGGCACGGATCGACCTCCAGCAGCAGGTGTCGCCGCATGGCCTGGAAGCCCCGGATCAGCCCGCCATAAAACGACAACCACCGTCGGTGGCGGAACAGATGACAGTTCACTGCTGGACGGGACTCGCACCGCCGCGTGAATGTGAGCCAGGAAAAGCGGGGACTCGATGTGGTCCGCGAACTCGCGCAGGTCGAGGTCGGTCCAAGCCGGATTCATCCTTCGGTCGCGAGAAAGATGGCGCCCAGGATCTGGGGACCGGCGATCATCACGACGCCATCGGGAGCAGCTTCGCCCAGTTCGCGACCGAACCACCCTTCCCAGGATCACTCCGCCTTCCCTGCCAAGCGCCAACCGACGTGCACAGTACCGCCAAGGGAGGACTGCCGCGTTCCATACAGAGCAACACTTCCGCTTCCCGCCAAAGCAGCAATCGCGCCGTCGCCGGGCTCGGTGTCGCTGTCACGCGGAGGCGGTAGGGCCCGAGGCACTCGAACTATGTGCCTGTCGTCAAAGGAGCGGTGAAGCCACGAGTCGGCCGCCCATCCGAGTGCACCGGTTTCGCCGTGCAATGCGCTTCCGCCCGGGCGCTTAGCCGCATGCTCGTCTTGATCGCGGTCCTTCCTGTGCTCCACCTTCTCTTCGTGCTCGACCGGCGCGGCGTCCTCGAGGAGGACGCCGCGGGCTGAGTCGCTGGGGCGCCTTAGTAGCCCGTGCCCGTCTTCACCCGCTTGCGCTCGATCGGGTGCACGCCGCCCTTCTTGTCGAGCGTCGCGCACGCCTCGGCGATGTCGTCGCCGAGCGTGTTCACCATCGAGCGCCCGAGTGTCTCCTTGACGAGCGCCCGCATGATCTTCACGTGATCCGCCTTCGGCGGCAGCGTGTAGGCGGGCACCATCCACCCGCGCTCGGCTGACAGCTGAGCCGCGACGTCGAACTCGTCGTAGCTCAGCTCCTCCGCTAGCTGGAAGGCCACGAGCGGGAGCTGCTCCTCGTCCTCGCCGCCGATCAGCCGGAAGCGTCCGTTGTCCTGAATCGTCTTCGCGAGCACACGGGCGTTCTGCTGCATCACCTCCATCACGAAGCGATACCCGTTGTGCCCGAGGCGCACGAAGTTGTAGTACTGCGCGAGCACCATGGCCGAGCCCGTCGAGAAGTTGAGCGTGAAGGTCGCGTCGGTCTTGCCGAGGTAGTTCTCGTAGAAGACGAGGTCCTCGGCGAGGTCGCTCTTCTCGCGGAAGATGAGCCAGCCGATGCCCGGATAGACGAGCCCGAACTTGTGCCCCGACACGTTTATCGAGCGGACCTGCTCGAGGCGGAAGTCCCATTCCGAGTGCGGGTACAGGAACGGCCAGACGAAGCCGCCGCTCGCCCCGTCCACGTGCAGCGGCACATCCAGCCCGTGCTCCTCCTTGAGACGGACCAGCAGGTCGTTGATCCCGACGATATCGTCGGCGTGGCCGGTGAAGGTGGTGCCGAGCACCGCCGCGACGGCGATCGTGTTCTCGTCGAGGTGCGGCTCCACGTCCTCTGGCCCGATCGTGTACTTGTCGGGCTGCAGCGGGATGATGCGCGGCTCGACGTCGAAGTAGCGGCAGAACTTCTCCCAGACGACGTGCACGTCGCCGCCGAACACGAGGTTCGGCCTGGTGGTGTCCTTACCGGCCTCCTCGCGCCGTGCGCGCCACTTCCACTTGAGCGACAGCGCGCCGAGCATGATCGCCTCGGACGACCCCTGCGTGCGCGCGCCTGTCGTCTCCCCCGGCGCGTTGAAGAGCGAGGCGAGCATGCGTATGCAGCGCTGTTCGATCTCCGCGGTCTGAGGATACTCAGCATGGTCGATGAAGTTCCTGTGCAGGTTCGCGGCGATCAGCCGCTGCGCCTCGGGCTCCATCCAGGTGGTCACGAACGTGGCGAGATTGCGCATGGGCAGCCCGTCGAGGAGGAGCTCCTCGGCGACCAGCCGCATCGCATCGACGGCGGGCATGCCGTGCTCGGACAGCTCGTTGTCCGGAGCGGGATGGAGCAAAAAGCGGTTGCCGTACCGGGCTGCCTGGGCGTCGAGCTCGTCGCTCAGCGCTGAGGGATCTTCGATGGCCATTGGTCATGCCTCCATGGGTCGATGGGCGTGTTGTGAGGTCTTCTGATCGCCGTGCGGCCGCAGCATCAGGGCGCCGATGAGGAGGCAGAGCGCACCGAGGCTCGTGCTCCAGTCCGCCGCGGCGAGCTCGAGCATGAAGCCGCTCGAAGGTACGACGTACGACGCGATCGCGGAGATCATGACGAGGATGCCGCGACGAGGTTCACCGCGTCCATCAGCTGCCGTCCTGTATCGGGTTCGGCCACGGGATCAGCACCTGACCCCGCCCGGAGCTGCTCATCTCGTCGATCCCATAGCCGTCGATCACGTCGCGTCCGGCCGCCGAATACGCTCGGAGCCCGCCGCCTACCTCGACCACCGTCGCCCGCTGGTCGCCGAGCGCAATCTCGATCTGCTCGCCGGACGGAGCTGTCACGGCAGCAGTCAGCTCGTTCTCCGTTGCGGGCTCTCGGTCTCTTGCACGAGATCGCGTTGCGCCAGGGTGAACAGGAGCCCGATCGAGGGCAGCACGAGCACGACGGCGACGCCGAAGACGATCAGCACGCCGGTGAGCGTCGCGCTCGGCGCCGCCGCGTCGGCGATGGTGAGGGTCTTGGGGAGCAGGTAGGGATGCTGGGCGATTCCCCAGCCCCAGATCACGGCGGCGACCGCCGCGATCGCGAGCGGGCGCGGGCCGCGCACGGCGCCGCGCCAGAGCATGATGAGTACCGCGCCCCCGCAGACCAGCGACAGGAGGACGAGCGGCAGGGCGTCGCTTGTGAGGCCGTCGTACAGGTACCGCGCGTCGTCGCGTAGCACGACAAGGCCGCCCACGGCGAGTGCGCCCGCGACCACCGCGGCGGCCAGTGCGCGGACGCGGAAGTAGCCCTCGAGGTCTGGCGCGTCCGCGCGCCGTGCGTCGCTGACGAGGAAGACCGCGGCAAGGTACGCGCTTGTGGCGACGAACAGGGCTCCGATCAGCAGCGAGAGCGGGTTCAGCCAGCTCGTCACGGCGTCGCCTGCGGCGTTGCCGACGGGTACGCGGCCACCGGCGATCGCGCCCACCACGGTGCCCATGAAGAATGGGGTGAGCAGCGAGGCGAGGCCGAACGACGATTCGGCCAACGCACGCCCGCGCAGGCGACCGGCGGTCTTGTGGAACGCGAACCCGGCGCCCCGGAAGACGATGCCAAGGGCGGCGAGGCTGAGCGGGATGAACAGCGTCGAGAAGATCGCCTCGAAAGCGGACGAGAACCCAGTCCAGAGCACGACGAGCACGAAGATCAGCCAGACGTGGTTGGCCTCCCAAACGGGGCCGATCGCCCAGTCGATCAGCTCACGCGGGCGGCGGCCGCGTTCCACGCGGCCGGCCAGCAGGCTCCAGAGGCCGGCGCCGAAGTCCGCGCCGCCGAAGATCGCATACATCGTCGCACCCACCCAGAGCACAACGACAACAGCGTCGGCCTTGCTCACCCGGAATCCGCCATCGGCTCGCTCGGGCCGTAGGGCACCTCGGGGTCCTCGTCAGCGCGCCAGCGGCGCGACATCGCCCGCAGGGTCAGGATCAGCGCCGCGCCGAGCGCGAAGTAGAGCCCGACCACGGCGATGAAGCTGATCCACACGCCATCGGCATTGGTTACCGCCTCCTCGGTGCGCATGACGTTGTAGACGATCCATGGTTGCCGGCCGACCTCAGTCACGATCCAGCCGCATTCGAGCGCCACCACGGAGGCGACGCCGGACACCGCCACGGCTCGCAGGAACCAGCGCGATTGCGGAAAGTCGCGCTTTCGCCACCAGGCCCACCCGAGCCACAGGCCGAGGAGGATCAGCATCGTGCAGATACCGACCATCGTGTCGAAGGCCCAGTGCAGCATCGTGTTCGCCGGCGGCCGGTCCTCGGGTGGCACGGTGTCCAGCCCGATCACCTGCGTGTCGGTGCTCCAGCCGACCAGGAACGAGTCGAAGCCGGGAATCCCGATCCCACCCTTGACGCCGTCGGCGGTGCAGCGGCCAAAGATGTACTCCGTCACGTGGGTGGAGGTCGTCTGCACGCATTCCATCGCCGCGAACTTGATCGGCTGGTCCTTCGCGATGGAGCGCGCGGCAGTGTCGCCGACCGCGAACTGGATCGGCGTGGCGATGCACGCAACCGTCAGCGGGATCAGCAGCCCGAGCCGGTGGAGACGATCGCGCCGGCCGCGCAGCATGCCGACGGCATACACGGACGCGACGAGGAAGCCTGTGACCAGGTAGGCCGCCAGGATCATGTGCGGGACCTCGTAGGGCACCGCCGGGTTGAAGATTACCTTCAGCGGCTCGACCGAGGTGACGTCGCCGCTGGCCGGCGAGTAGCCCTGCGGCTGATTCATCCACGAGTTCACGGCCACGACCGAGAACGCTCCGCCGAGTCCGCAGATCGGGATCGGCACGCCCGCCCAGAAGTGCGTCCACGGCTTTAGTCGCTTCCACCCGAAAATGTAGATCGCGACGAAGATCGCCTCGAGGAAGAAGAAGATCCCCTCGATCGCGAACAGCACGCCGAAGACCTCACCGAAGCGCCCGGTGAAGGCCGGCCACAGCAGCCCGAACTCGAACGAGAGCACGGTGCCGGTGACCGCTCCCACCGCGAACGTCACAGCCACGACCTTCGACCAGCGCCGCGCCAGCTCGAGCGCGTCCTCGTCGCCGCGACGCAGGCCGCGATAGTTGGCGATCAACATGATCGCCGGGAACGCCACGCCGACGGAGGCCAGGATGATGTGGAAGCCGAGCGTGAACGCCATCTGACTTCGCGCCCAGCCCAGGTCCGACGCCGCGAAGGACAGGCTGTCTGCTAGCAACTGAACGTCGCCATCGTCACACCTTGACCCACGGGATCATCGAACGGTTTCGACGGGCGCCGGCGGCTCCCGCTCGACGCTCGCGAGCTCGTCCTCGATCAGCGCGCTCCGGCGCTCGCCGAAGCGAGCCCCGATCCACCTGAGGAGCACCTCGACCCGACGGCCGGTCTGGCCGCCGAGGTAATAGAGGTGAACGCCGAGGTAGGTGAAGAAGGCGGGCCGGCCCCACAGCTCACGTCCGCGGATCTCGCACACAGCCTTCCCCTTGCCGACGACGGCGAGGGCGCCCTTGTCGAAGTACTTGAACGGCGTGGAAGCCCCGGGCCGGCCCTCGGCGATCCCCTTGGCGACATGGTGGGCTTGCTGGATGGCAACCGTCGCGAGCCCGGGAAGGGGCTTGCCGCCCGGTCCCTCGAGGGAGGCGGCGTCGCCGATCACCGAGATCTCGGGGTGGCCGGAGACCGTCAGGTCAGGATTGACCTCGACGCGCCCGCCGCGGTCGGTGCTCGCGCCGGTCGCGCTGGCGATGGCGCCGGTCAGCGGGACGGCGTGGACGCCGGCGGCCCAGATGACCGTTCTGGTGTCGATCCGCTCGGTCGCTCCGCCGATCTCGATCGTCACGCCGCGCGCGTCGATGGCGGTGGCACGTGCGCCCTCGCGAACGGTCACCCCGAGCTCGGCGAGCTGCTGAGCGACCTTCCCCGAGAGCCTCTCACTGAACGCGGAGACCACGCGCTCGCCCGCGTCGAGCAGGATCACTCGCGCGTCGCCGGGGTCGATTCCGCGGAACTGGCGCTTCATCGCGTCGGCGGTGATCGCCAGCTCGCCCGCGACCTCCACACCCGTGGGCCCGCCGCCGATGACGACGAACGTCAGCCATTCGGCGCGCGCTGCCGGGTCGTCGGTGCGCTCGGCCTCCTCGAAGGCACCGTAGAAGCGCTTCCGCAGGTCGACCGCGTCCGCGAGCGTCTTGAGACCGCACGAGACGTCCTTCCACTCGTCATGGCCGAAGTAGGACGTCTGCGCGCCGCACGCGACGATCAGGCTGTCGTAGTCGAGGCGGTCGCCACGGTCGAGGACAACCTGACGATGCTCGGCGTCGACGTCGGTGACCTCGGTCATCAGAAAAGTGGTGTTGGAGCCGCGTTTGAGCGCAGGACGGAGCGGCGCGGCGCAGTCGCTCGGGGCCAGCGCGCCCGCCGCCACCTGGTAGAGCAGCGGCTGGAAGAGGTGGTGGTTCATGCGGTCGACGATCGTCACGTCGACGTCGGCGTCGCGCAGCTTGAGCGCAGCGGCCAGCCCGCCGAACCCGCCGCCGACGATCACGACCCGGCGCCGCCCGCGTGCTTCGGCGTCAGGCGGCATGGGCGGGCTCACTCCCTGAGCGTCTCCGCGCCAAGCCGCTCGAGGAGATGGTCGCCGACCCGCAGCGCGTTGGCCATCGCCGTGAGCGCCGGGTTCACCGCGCCGATGCTGGGGAAGAAGCTCGTGTCGACGACGTAGAGGTTGTCCAGCTCGTGCGCGCGGCAGTCGGTGTTGAGGACCGAATTGTCCGGATCGGTGCCGAAGCGGCAGGTGCCGGCCTGGTGGGCGCAGCCCGCCACCGGGATCTCGTTCTTGAGGTAGGCGTGCCGCGGGACGAGGTGATCCGGGTGCATGCCGCAGTGGGCTTGAGCAGCGCCTTGAGCTTGTTGTACAGCCGCTTCTTGGGCTCCTCGTTGCGTCTGGGCTTGTAGCTCAGTCGTGATGCGGCCCTTCTCGCGGTCCAGGGTGACCCGGTTCTCAGGCCGTGGCAGGTCCTCTGTCGAGAGCCAGAAGTCGACCGCGTGGCGGGCCATGTTCTCGAGTGTGCGTGTGGGCGCGAGCTTGGTCTCGAGCGGCTTCTCGCCGCGGTACATGGGCGCCGAGGACTTGCCGACCATCTGGATGTTGCCCAGCGGATATTCGAAATCGTCGCTGCCGAAGTAGAAGTCGTTGACACCGAGGGTCTTCTGAAAGACGGTCGGGTTCTCTTCCTTGGAGAGGGCCAGGACCGCCTGGCTGTTGTGGAAGGTGTAGTTGCGTCCGAGCTGATCGGAACGGTTGGAGAGACCGTTCGGGTGCTTCTCCGTTGCCGAGGCGAGCAGCAGCTTGGCCGAGTTGGCCGCCCCCGCGGAGACGACGACGATGTCCGCGCTGAAGGCCTCCAGGCCGCCGTCGTGCTCCACGGCGACCTCGCTCACCTCGGTGCCGCCCGGGTTCGTGTGGAGCGCCACCGCCCGCGCGTTCGTGAGCAGGGTGACGTTCGGATGCTCGAGGGCGGGGCGCACGGCGAGGACCTCGGCGTCGGACTTGGCGTGCACCAGGCAGGGGAAGCCGTCGCAGGTCGGACAGCGGACGCAGTTGCTGTAGGCCATGTCGGCCTCGTTCAGCATCACGCCGCAGGGCGCGTGGAAGGGCTGGTGCCCGGCGGCCGCGAGGTCGTCGGCCAGTTGCTGAATGCGCGGCTCGTGCGATACCGCGGGGAATGGATACGGGGCGCTGGCGGGCGGGTCGGTGGGGTCCTCGCCGCGGGCGCCGTGCACCTGATAGAGCCGCTCGGCCTCGGTGTAGTAGGGCTCCATCTGGTCGTAGCCGATCGGCCAGGCGGGCGAGATGCCGTCGTGATGGCGCAGCTCGCCGAAGTCCCGCTCGCGCAGCCGGTACAGCGCGGCGCCGTAGAGCTTGGTCGCGCCGCCGACGAAGTAGTGCACCTGCGGCTGGAAGGCCTTGGCCGTGTCCCCGTCGTACCAGGTGTCCGCCGAGATGTAGCGGTTGTCGATGAACACCTCGCCCGCGGACCAGTTCTGCGGCTCGCGCGGGAGCCAGTCGCCACGCTCGAGCAGCAGGATGCGCTTGCCCGACGGCGCGAGGCGGTGGACCAATGTGCCGCCGCCGGCGCCGCTGCCGATGACGATGACGTCGTAGGAGCTCATCCGGTGATCTCCTCGAGGCGCTCGGCCAGGATGATGCCGGCGGCGGCTTCGATCAGCGCGAGGTGCGAGAAGGCCTGGGGGAAGTTGCCCAGGTGCCGGCCGGTGCCGGTGTCGAATTCCTCGGCGTAGAGGCCGAGTGGGGAGGCCACGCTGAGGAGGCGCTCCATCAGGTCGCGGGCCCGCTGACGGTCTCCGACTATCGCCAGCGCGGACACGAGCCAGAAGGAGCAGATCAGGAAGCTGCCCTCCTTCCCCGATAGCCCGTCGTCGGTCTCGTCGGTGCGATAACGCAGCACGAAACCGTCCTCGGTCAGGTCGTCGGCGATCGCCTCCACGCTCTTTCGCAAGCGTTCGTCGTCCCTGGGCAGGAAGCCGAAGAGCGCCGCGAGCAGGGTGGACGCGTCTAGCCCGTCGGTGTCGTAGTGCTGGCGCAACACGCCGTCGCGCACGCCGTGCTCGAGGATGTCGGCCTTGATCTCGTCCGCGGTGGCGCGCCAGGTTGCCGGCATCTCGGCATCGCCGGCGATCTCGGCGAGCTTGGCCGCGCGGTCGAGGGCCACCCAGCACATCAGCTTGGACGACACGTAGTGCTGCGGGTCGCCGCGCGCCTCCCAGATGCCCTGGTCGGGCTCGCGCCACACGGCAGTGGCGCACTTTGCCTGGGCCTGAACGATCGGCCACAGCCGTCTCGGCAGGCGCGAGCTGCGCCGCGTGTGAAGCAGGATCGAGTCCAGCGCCGCGCCGAATACGTCGTTCTGGCGCTGGTCAAAGGCGCCGTTGCCCAGGCGCACCGGGTGGGCTCCGGCGTAACCGGAGAGCTCGTCGCGCGTGGACTCGGTCAGGTCACGGCGGCCGTCGATGCCGTACATGATCTGAAGCCCACCGTCCTCGTTGGGCTCGAGGTCGGCGACGAACTGCATGAACTCGTCGGCCTCCCAATCCAGATCGAGGAAGTGCAGCGCTTGCAGCGTGAAGGTCGAGTCCCGGATCCAGGTGAAGCGGTAATCCCAGTTGCGCTCCCCACCCGGCGTCTCTGGTAAAGATGTGGTGGCGCGCGGCAACAGTGGCGCCGGTGGGCATGTAGGTGAGGCCCTTGACCGCCAACGCCGAGCGCTGGATCGGGTCGCGCCAGCGATGGTCGGGAAGCCGCGCCCGTCCCAGCCAACGGCGCCAGAATCGAGTGGTGGCGGCCATCCGTGCGTTGGCCTCGTCGATGTCTTGTGGTACGGCGAGACCCTCGGCCCAGGACAACGCACAGTACGCCTGCTCGCCCTGCTCGAGCGTATGCCGGGCGCGCACCCAGTCGCCCTCGATGCCGAGCGCGAGGTCGGTTTGCAGCCGCAGCGGCAGATCACCGCCGGAGGCGTCGGCACGGTGGCGATCATCGCCGGCCAGCGACCACTCGGCCGGAACCCGGCCGTAGTCGAAGTTGGGGTCGCAGATCAGCTCGACCTCCACGCTGCCCTCGAGACACACGACCGTGCGCACCAGCATGTGGTCGCCATCGTCGTCCGCCGGCGGGCGCGTGTGCGGAGTGATCTCGTCCTCACCATGGCGCGGCCCCATCGTCAACGCATCGCGCACCAAGATCCAGCCGGTCGGCGTCTTCCACGTCGTCGCCACGATGTTCGTCCCAGGCTCGTAGATCCGCGCGGTCGGGACATTGATCCCAAACGGCGCCAGCCGAAACGAGCCCGCTTGGCGGTCAAGCAGCTGACCGAACACACTCGGCGAATCGAAGCGCGGCACACACAACCAATCGATCGAACCGTCCGGCGCCACCAGCGCGCTCGTGTGGCAATCGGACAGAAACGCGTAGTCCGCGATCGGCGGAAACGGCGACGGCGCAGCTGCGCTCTGCGGCGCAGGTGCCCCCGCCGGCTTGCCATCGCCCCCCGCGGTGTGCTTCGTCGCCTCCGCGCTCTTGTTCTTCGCCGCGCTCATGACGCCACCCACGGTCCGTGCCACGCGCCGTGTCCGGCAACGAGACCGTTCGCCGCGTCCGGGCCCCACGATCCCTTTGCGTACTCGTGCACCGGTGGGGGCGCGTCGAGCAGCGGCTGCATCACCCGCCAGGTCTCCTCGACGCTGTCCTGCCGTTTGAAGCGCTTGCTGTCGCCGATCATCGCCGCGTGCAGCAGCACCTCGTAGGGCGTCGCGCCCTCCCCGCCCTCCGCGGCGAACTCCATGTCGAGGTTGATCCGCTCGGGCTTCACCCTGTCCGCGCGCTGCGCGTCGACGAGCAGCCTGATCCCCGTCGTGGGATCGAGCTTGACGACGAGCTGATTCGCCTCCGGGCCCTTGGATCCAGCCATGCTGAAGCCGAGCCGGGGCGGGTGCTTGAAGACCAGCCGTAGCTCGGTCTGCGTGATCGGCAGATGCTTACCGGTGCGGATGAAGAAAGGGACGCCCGACCAGCGCCAATTGTCGATCCCCAATCGCAGCGCCGCGTAGGTCTCCGTCGTCGAGTCGCGCAGCGACGCCGTCGATGTCGCGGTATCCCTCGTACTGCCCACGCACGTAGTGGGCCGGATCGGCGGCGGGCATCGCCTGGAAGACCGAGACCACCGCGTTCTTCAGCGTCGTCGCAT
Source organism: uncultured Thermoleophilaceae bacterium (assembly GCA_963813495.1). Classification (GTDB taxonomy): domain Bacteria; phylum Actinomycetota; class Thermoleophilia; order Solirubrobacterales; family Thermoleophilaceae; genus JACVRW01. The sequence goes on along the minus strand of CAWEZC010000007.1, from coordinate 16,172 downwards.
CGCCGCTGGCCGGCGGCTCCATTGCGGCGGCGGCCACCACCTGCATGAGGTGGTTGACGACCACGTCGCGAAGAGCGCCGACAGGGTCGTAGAAGTGGCCGCGATCCTCGACCCCGAAGCTCTCGGCCATCGTGATCTGCACCGACGAGACGTAGTTGCGGTTCCAGATCGGCTCGAACATCGTGTTCGCGAACCGCAGGAAAAGGATCTCGACCAGTCCCATCTTGCCCAGGAAATGGTCGATCCGGTAGAGCTGGGACTCGTCGAGGTACTGGTGGACCTCCTCGTTCAGCGCGGCCGCCGAGGCGACGTCGTGCCCGAACGGCTTCTCGACCACCACGCGCGCCGACCCGGTCAGGCCCGCCCCGGCCAGCCCCTTGATCACCATCCCGAACAGAGAGGGCGGGATCTCGAGGTAGAAGACGGGGGTGCGCGCGCCCGATCGCGCCGGCACGTGCTTGTAGGTGCTCGTCGTCGCCGAAGTCGCCGGGGACGTAGGACAGACGCGCGCCGCGAAGCGATCGAAGACCTCGTCGTCGATCGTCTCACCGCAATCCGCGATGCACTGGCGCGCGTGGTCGCGCAACTGCTCGACCGTCCAGTCGTCGCCCGCCACCCCCACGATCGGGCAGTCCAGCAGGCCACGACGCTCCAAGCGGTAAAGCGAGTGGAAGGTCATGACCTTGGCGAGGTCTCCGGTGATGCCGAAGACGACGAACACGTCGGCCGGCGCAGCGCCGCCCGTGTCGCCTGCAGTCGCGCTGGCGCGTTGGAGTGGTTGTACCGCCGTACTCATTCGCGAGCCCTTCCGTCGTGGGAGCTTGCACATTGTCCTGCCACAACCTGCTGTGCGCGGTCTCGGACTGGTCCCTCCAGAACGGTGGTTCCTTCGTGTCGCTCCAGTCGCATGTCGTTGAAGAGGTAGGCAAAGCGGTCATCGAGCTCGCCGCGCACGACGATTCGGTAGTCCATGTGGTTCACCGCGATTTCAACATCGGCGGCGCAGACGCTGACGCACGGGAAGGTGAGCGTGCGCGCTGGGCGCGCGGTTCACCTAGGTGAAGTTGCGCGTCAGACGAGCCCGCGCTCGCTGGCCCGCGCCACCGCCTCGGCGCGCGAAGAGACGCCGAGCTTGCGCAAGATCGACTTCGTGTGGCTGTGGATCGTGTTGTGCGAGAGGTAGAGCTCGCGGCCGATGTCGCGCTCCGACAGCGGGCCCTGGAGCATTCGCAGCACCAGCAGCTCGCGCTCACTCAGCACCGCTTCTCGCCTCGGCGTGCCTGATCCGGCTGGTCGCTCGAGCGCCACGAGCTGAAGCCGTCGGGCAGCGGTCCCGCGTCGAGGTGCCCCAGCTCTCGACCCTCGCGCTTGCCTTCGCCGCGTCGTCGCGCATCGCGCTGAGCGACAACACCCAGGCGTGAACGAGGAGCAGCCGCTGGTTGTCGCGCATGCTCGATCGCGTCGTCGACGAAGCCGTGATCCCGATGCCATGCGTGTGCCCGGTGGTGGAGCGTGGGGGCGAGACCCGCCTCGCGGTAGTCGACGCGTTCATCGCGCGCCTGCGCGCCACCGGCCGCGGGACCGATCGGCGCTACGCGCGCGCGGCCGAGCGCTGGCCCGACCCGCAGGGGTGGGCCAGCCGAGCCGCTCGCGGTCCGGCTAGGGGTCTGCGCGCGGACGATGCAGCTGGTGGTGTTTCTGATGCTGCACCGTCACTTGCGTCCCGGCTATGACTACCTGCTGTCCCGCACGTTGCTGTCGCTCTGGGCGCGAGGTGCCGGCGAGCCCGCTGCAGCCGGACTGCAGCGCTTTGTGGCCGCCGCGCGCGAGCTCGGGTTCGCCGCCAAGGCGGCGCACGGGGCTGCCGGCCTGGTCGCCGCCAGGGTGTTGATCCAGTCCGGCGACGGCCCTGGACGCGCTAGGCACCGGTGACCTGGCCGAGTTCGAGGCCGCGCTCGACGAGCGCCACGGCCGCATGGGTCGCCGCTCGGTTCACTACCGGCGGGCGCTAGCCTCGGCCCGGTCGGTGCTCTACCACCTGGGCGTTCTCGCCCAGCCGCCCGCCCCGCGGCCAGTACGCCCGGCGAAGACGTTCGAGCGGCGCCTGGCCCGGGCGGGGCTCCCGGACTGGCTGCGACAAACCTTGCTCGCCTATCTGAGCAGCTGGGCGCGACGCATTCGCGCTCGACCGTGTGCGGCACCGCGACCACGGTGGGGCAGTTCGGCCGCCACCTCGCCACGGTCGATCCCGGGCTCGACAGCCTCGCCCGGCTGGGCCGACGCAGCACATCGAGAGCTATCTGGCCGCAGTGGCTAAGGCCACGCGCAAAATGGACGGCGCGCCGGTCTCGGTCGAGGAGCGCCGCGGGCGGGTGATCAGGATCAACTGCTTCCTCAACGACATCGGCCAATGGGGTGCCACAACGCACTGCACGGGATCACGTGACCGGGCCGGGGTGGGGGCATGCCCCCGGACCGCTCTTGGCTCGCGTTGTCCTCCTGACGGCCGCCCGGCCGAGCGTTTTGGGGGATCTGGCTTCCGTTGGGTGAAGTGCTCCTCACCGTCCGTCAGGCCGGATCCCGTTGTGTGACGCGCTCGTCACGGAAGCCTCGCGCGCGAGTCCGCCCTCGCTTTTGTGACGGGTCGGCACTAATGCCGGATGCGCAGCGCTCCGGCGAGATGCGGCGATGATCACCCGCGTCACGCGGGGATGAGGCGCATCCGCGCCGCGCACGCGGGCGCGTGATCCCCGCGCACCGATTCGCTTGGCGGCGGCGATCACGTCGCCGTCGAGCAGCTTGGCGTATTCGAGTCGAGCCTACGTCGCCGCGCTCAGGTGGGGCCGGTAGGCGTCAGTCGCCTTCGTCGGGGGGTCGAATGACGCTCACGAGCCACCAACCAAGCAGACCCGCGCCCGCGAACATCACCAGGAAGCCCAGAAGCACACCCACGAAGAAGAACGCCGCGAGGACGGCGGCCAACCACACGATCACGGAGAGGATGTACTCGATGCCGATCCGTTCCAAGTCCACACGCGGAATGGAATCCCCCGCTCGCCGCCCTGTCGTCACCCGCAAAGGGTGAACCCGTGCGGTGGAGCGGTCAGGCGTTGCCGTTGGCGGCCGCCAACGAACGCCATCGGCAGGACCTTGGCCCAGTTCACGGCCGCAGCATGATCAGTGTCAATCCGGCTTCGCCCGCCAACGCTAACCGAGCGCCAAACAACGTGAGCAGTCCCGCCCGAGATCAGCTGCCGCGTTCAATTCAAAAGGGCCACCCGTCGCGATCCGGATGGAACCGTAGCCGTCTCCGCACACCATCATCCGAGCCTGAACGGCGCGGCTCAGGCGGGCGCGACCTTCCCGGCGGCGGCACCGGTCCCCGCGGGGAACTCTCGCATCGTCTGGTGACGCAGCGCCACGACGCCGATGGCGATCAGCGCGCCGAGCAGGACCATGCCCCACCACGTGCGGAGCGCGTGCGGTTGCTCGTCAGTGTCCGGGGGTGCCCCTCGATGCCCCAGATGGCCCTGAGATGGCCCTGGGAGGTTCGTGAGAGGTACACAACCTCGTATCTCCTCGCCGCTGACCTTTGGCTTCTGGAGCGGCGGTTGCTCGACCTTTGCAGGGAGTTTCCTCGATTCGCCGCGGATTGCCTGAAGCGGACGACGGGCTTCGAACCCGCGACCTTTGGCTTGGGAAATCAAAGCTCGCTCCTGAGGCGATGCCGGCTCTTCCGCGGCACGCCGGATCGCGGTGTATGCAGTCGACAGGGACGACTGAGGTCGAGAGCGACTGGCACCTGACTGCTTGGTTGAGACTAAGTGAAGGGCCTCTCTGCATGCGGAGGGCTTGTCGGCACCCGCGGCGGTTCCCGTCCGGCCGCGAGTGCAGAGAGCGGGGCAATCGGCGAGACTTACGCGCCTCCTCGCGGCGGCGTCTTTGCCTCAGGCTCGGACTCTTGGCGATGCTCCTCGAGCCACCGTCGCTCTCCTTCCTCGCGGTGATCGACGATGTCGTCATCGTCAAAGAGCATCTGCAAGAGCCGCCAGGCTGGGATGACTGCTGCCATTCCAGAGTTCTGTTCGGCCCACGTGGGTGGTTGGGCTCTATCGCGCCGGTTCTCCTGCAGCACCGCGCCGAGAGTTGGCAGATGACCGAAGTCGATGCCGACCAAACGGTGTTCGAAACTCTTGATCCATCGGTCGGGTTCCGTGTCTAGGTCCGGTCTACCGCGGTACACGAAGACCGGCGACCCGCTGTAACCCGCCAGAGATCGGATGTCCACCAGGAAGGCGTCTTGTTCTATCCCCTGCGCCGTGCGAACGCGCTCGTAGGGGAGCTGCGCAATGTTGCCGAACCTTGCCGTGGGACGGTTCTGCTGCCTTCCCTCGTGGTTGATGTACCGGCCGACCATTACGACCTCCTGGCCGACCCCGAAGAAGGTCGGATCGTGCCCGTCGACGAGACTGTCGCACGAGATCGACTTGAACCGGAAGTCCGGCGAGAAGTCGATCTGGCTAATCGCCAAATCGTCGCCTTCTGGGTGGCGTGACCAATCATGGTCGTCAAGCGTGATCGAGTCGTGACGTCCATCAGCGGTGTTCAAGCGCACGGTCGTGAAGCCTCCCGCGATGACGTGCGAATTAGTTACTGCATAGACCGTGACCGCCGGGTAGCCCGGAAGCGGCACGCTGACGAGAAAACCTGAGCCCCCGGCCTGCTCGCCTTTCTCTGCCGCCTCCCGGCTGGCATAGAGGTAGATCGTGCAGTCCAAGATGTCGAACGGGACCGTTGGCACGGCGAGGCGACCTTAGCGGCTGCCGCCCGTGGCACTGCCGTGGCTAGAAGCACCCGCCTGGACCTGATCAGCGGCGAGCACGGCTAGTACTCGCAGACCTACGCCGCGAGCAGCCGGCCATCCGAGTCCGCCAATCCGGCTCACCGAAGCTCCTCATAGCGCTCGACCATGACCGCACGCGGGATGTTTCCGCGTCGTCAGCACCAGCTGTTCGACCTCATCACGCTCGAGCCGTTGCAGCTCTTGTGGCAGTTGACGGGGCCGCGACCTTGGTGGGACCAGCTCGTCGAGTCGAACACGCAGAGCCACTGAGGCTTCTCCTTCATCGGGTTTCAATGACGCAAGCCCGCGTGCCGGTCGACATCGCAAGGCAGGCGACACGACGACCTTGACTACGTCTCGGGACCCCCTTTCCCGCTGCCGTCTGGGAGGTTCTCTAGGTGGTGCCGGTAGGTACCGACTGCACTCTGTGGTCGGGCCCCCACACGTCTCTGTGGGGAAGCCGTGGGGAAGTTCCGGTCTCAAACTAGGCATTCATTGACTTCGACTGGTCCTCCCGTGGGATCGAGAAAGGCGGGAGATGCAGGGTTTTGCTTATGGGCCGGGTAGGGATCGAACCTACGACCTACGGATTATGAGTCCGCTGCTCTAACCGCTGAGCTACCGGCCCTGGACCCGATGCTAAAGCCAACCGGGGCGGTCGCCGGAGGTCAAGAACGGCCGTCTGCAAACGGATTGCAAACGCGCGCTTTTACGCGTCGCGTATCAGCGCGGCTACCTGCTCGGCCGCGCGCGCGTCGAGCGCCGGCATGCTGGACGCGTACACGTCCATCGTGAAGCTGGTGCTCGCGTGGCCGAGCCGTTCGCTCACGGCCTTCACGTTCGCCCCGGCCCCGAGCAGCATCGTCGCGTGCAGGTGGCGCAGATCGTGGAGCCGGACCGCCGGCAGTTTGAGCTCCTTCGCGCGGCGCTTGAAGAGCTGCGAGAAAGAGTCCGGCTTTACGGGTCCGCCGAGCGGATCGGTGAACACGAGGCCGTCGAGCCCTTGGCGGCCGAGCCCCAGCGCGAGCCGCTCTTTCGATTGGCGGGGCGGCGTAGGTGGCCCCCGCCTTAGCCGCCGCTGATGAGCTGCAGCTTCGGCCGGTTCTGTTCGGCCTTCAGGATCGCTGCCTGCCACTTGCCGCGGGCAGATCCTCGAAGCTATCGGCGTCGAGTAGCGCCTCGTGGAACTCCCGCCGCTGAAGGTCGCTCCATCTCGGAGAGGGGTGCGTAGGGCAAGCTCGAAACTGTCATGACGCCTCCAAAAGTAGGGGGCCGGGTCACAAATCGCCGTGGAGTGACCCGGCCCCGATGTAGGCCCTGGTCGAGTAGGGGACGGGGCCTACGGTGTGGGGCGCCTCCCCTTAGCCCCTCACGGTCCTGTGGCCTTACTGCGAGGGGAACAGGGTTGGGGGGCGCGGTGCCCGGCCGTGGCCCGCCGCCGCTTCCTACCTCTTGCGCCGCCGGCTGGTGCCTTTGGTGTCGCCCTCGGCCTCGATCCGTTCCTTGCGGACTTCCTCGGAGACCGTCTTGTCCTCGGTGATGGTCTGCTTGTCCATGCGCACGCGCTCCTTGGGTACCGCTCGCTTCTCGGTCACTAGCTCCTCCTCGTGAAGGATGACCTCGTGCTCCTCCTCGGAGATGTCTGGCCCGGACGTCGCCGCGTCGACGTTGGCCCCGGTGATCGGCTCGCGCTCGACGCGCACCTCTTCGCGCTGCACCGGCACCGTCTGCTGCACGTCCTCGGTGACCACATACTTGCGAAGCCTGGCGCGGCCACGCTCGCGGCTGGCCTTACCGACTCGCAGCTCCTCCTCGGAGCGGGTCATCGCCTCATCGGTGGTCGGGCCGCTGGTGTCGCGGCCAACGCCCTCGCGGTTAAAACGGCGGCGCCCGCCTTGGCGCTCCGATAGGCCCGATTCGGAGCGATACTCCGAATAGTCGAGCCCGTAGTGCCGATAGAGGCCGGCCTCCTCTTTCTGCGACAGCTCGCCGTCGGCCTCGGCGTTGGGAGCGTCCTTGACCTGCTGCTTGTCGTAAGGGACCCGCACCTCACCGTTTGCCTCGCTGGCCCCGGCGATCGGAACAAAGCTCACCTTCGAGCCAAACAAACCGGTGGCCACCGCAAGCCACTCCGGCTTGCCCGTCTCGGCGTCCAAGTAGATCTCTTCGATCTTGCCGATCTTGTTGCCATCGTCGTCCACGGCGTGCCAGCCCCGCCAACTACCTACAGCCTCTTGGGTGTATGCCATCTCGTTTCTCCTTTTCTGGATCGACGGCCGGGCCGCGTCTTGGCCCGGCCGTGCCTGCGCTTAAAAGCCCCATCCCGCGGTATCTGGACATCAATGTCTATACCCGAGACACCACTGTCTCATTCACCAAACCTGCGTCGGCGCCAAGAACCTCGTGGCCGCCTCGGCACTGCTGCTGCTGACCCGCGACGCCGACCCAGAGCGCTTCGTCCCGCCGGCGCTGTCTGAGTCCATGCTCGGCGCTGTGAAAAACGGACCGTCCACACCGACCAGGAGGAGCAGGATGAGCGAAACCACGATCGAGGAGCGGCGGACGCTCGACCGGCTCGCCGAGGAGATTCGGGGCCACCACAAGGCTGTCGAGCGCCACATTCAGGCGGCGGTGTATGAGGGGATCGCCGCCGGCATCCTGCTGCTGGAAGCCAAGGGGCGGCTTCGCCATGGGGAGTTCGGCCCGTGGCTGATTCACTGCGGGATCAACGCCCGCTCGGCGCGGGTCTACATGCGCCTGGCGGCAAATCGGCAGCGCGCTGCCGTTATCGGGGCCGACTCGATCCGCGCGGCGCTCGAGACGCTAGACAATCCTTCCCGCGGTTCAGCGCCCCGGCGGCCGATGGATCCCAGGGGTCGAGCGGGGCCGCGCTGGCCCCGCTCCACCTGGCCGTCGTCCTTGTCGGCTCCCCCGGTCCGCGGCTGACTACTCGCGCCCGCGCTGGCCTTGAGTGGCGCCCTCGGCGGCGATCTGCTCTTTGCGGACCTCTTCGGAGACCGTCTGGTCGTCTGTGACGGTCTGCTTGTCGAGGCGCACGCGCTCCTTGGGCACGGCGCGCTTCTCAACCACGACCTCCTCCTCGTGGAGGGTGACCTCGTGCTCCTCCTCGGAGATCTCGGGACCCGCCGTGGCGTCGCCGACGTTGGCGTCGGTGATCGGCTCGCGCTCTAGGCGCACCTCTTCGCGCTGTACCGGCACTGTTTGCTCGACTTGCTCGGTCACGACGTACTTGCGCAGCCGCGCGCGTCCGCTCTCGCGGCTGGTCTTGCCCACGCGCAGCTCTTCCTCCGAACGCGTCATCGCGTCATCGGTGGTCGGGCCGCTGGCATCACGGCCGAGTGGCTTGCGACCCTTGGCCCGGGGCAGCCTCGAGTCCGAGCGGGCCTCCGAGAAGTCGAGCCCGTAGTGGCGATAGAGGCCGGCCTCCTCGTCCTGGGAGAGCTCGCCGTCCGCCTCGGCGCTCGGCGCGTCCTTGACCTGGTGCTTGTCGTAAGGCAGGCGCACGTCACCGTCGACATCGCTCGCTCCGGCGAACGGGATGAAGCTCACCTTCGAGCCAAACAGCCCGGTCTTGACCGCCAGCCACTCCGGCTCGCCGGTCTCAGCGTCCACGTAAATCTCGTGAATCGTGCCGACCTTGTCTCCGTCGCCGTCGACGGCGTTGCGGCCGCGCCACTTGGCCACGGCTAACTTCGTGGGGGGCATCGTTTCCCTCCTAGCTCGTGAGACGATGATATCTCAGATAGCGACTAGCGTGTCTCGACGAGTACCCAGGCTCCACGCTTTGAACCCGTCCGGATCCTGGAGAGGAAGCCGCTCGCGCCATCCTTGGAGGACCTGCCACCGGCACTCCACGGTGGCTTTCTTCCGGCAAGCGGGTTTCGCCGGCGCGCCGCTGTTTGGCGGTGGCCGAACCTCGCGATCACGCCTCTTCGGTCGCCCCCTCCCACCGGCGCCTGAGCGAAGAAATGCCGGCGCTCCCAGCCGTGAGCGCGGCCAGGCCGCCGGCGGCCATCAAGCCATTCTTGACAGCCTTGCCCGAGCCGACTTCAGGCACGCGGGACTTGATGCCGCTCGGCATCTTGAGTGAGTCGTTGACTGTCTTGCGAAGCCGCTGCGATCGGCTTTTCCTGCTCAGGGACCGCATCACGTAGCCTCCCTTCATCGCTTCGTGCGAGACGCCTTCGCGATCGCGTTGACGAGCTCGCCCTTAGTCATCGTCGTTCGTCCCCCGATGCCGATGGCGGCCGCCAGTTCGACGAGCTCCGGCTTGTTGTAGGACTCCAGACCGCCGTTGCTGGCCTCCTGGTCGAGCCGGCGCGCGGCGTCCTTGGCTGTCGCCTTGGGGCGCTCGCGTATCTTTTCGGCGGCCGCAACCTGGGCCTCGGCGTCGCTGGCCTGCTGCTCCGCTTCGTCGGCGAGCTGCTGCGCCTGCTGTTGCGCCTGCTCGGCCTCGGCGCGCGCGGCTTCGGCGCTCTCCTGCGCGAGGCGTCTGGCCTCCGCGAGCTTCTCGGTCGCGTCCTCTACGAGGGCCTCGGCTCGCCCCTGGGCCTCGTCGGCGTCTTCCTGCGCCTCCTCGGTCTCCTCCTCGACCTCGGCGTAGACCTGCTCCTGCTCTTCTTCGGCATCCGCTTCGGCGGTATGGCGCTCGCGCTCCACCATTTCGCGAGCGGCATGCTCGGCCTCGGCGACTCGCTGCTTGACGCGCCGGGCCGTCTCGCGTTCCACCTCCGCCATGCGGGCGCGTGCACGCTCGCTCACCTGCCGGGCGTGGTCCGAGCGCTCCTTGGCCTCGCGCCCGGCCTCCACGGCGCGTTCTTCGGCCTCGCGAGCTCGCTCCGCGGCCTCGCGCGCGCGCTTCATCTTCGTCTCGACCGAACCCCTCCCGACGGGTGCTGCGTCGACCACGGCCGCCCTCAGCTGCCTCCGTCGGTCACGAGCGCGGGATACCAGCCATGCAGCGTTCGATGGCATCTCTCTTAGGCCCGTCCGCGTTCGTTCCGCCAACGACATCTCTCGTACCCTCCAGAATTATGGGACATCCATGAATCCAATTGAGACATTACCATCTCGTCAGGTGAGGCCTTAGACTTAACGCGAGACGCTGATGTCGGAACCCGTTGCCAGACAAGCGCTGCAGCAGCGCGTCGCCGCGGCGATCCTCGACGGAGCCGCGCGGATGTTCGCGGTGCAGGGGGAGCAGGCGAGCATGAACGACGTCGCTGCGGCCGCCGGAGTTGCCCGCGCCACGGTCTACCGCTATTTCCCCAACCGGCAGGCCCTGCTGGACGAGATGGCACGGGCCGCGGTGAGCGACGCGGACCAACGGCTGGCCTCGGCCAGGATCGACGAGGTCCCTCCGGAGGAGGGCGTGGCGCGTGCGGTTCGCGCGCTGGTCGACGTGGGGGACTCCTTCGTGCTCCTGGCGCGAGAGCGTGTGCGATCCGACCCGGAACGGTTCGAGCGCCGGGTCATCCAGCCGCTACGCCAGCTGTTCGAGCGCGGTCAGACCGCGGGCGACATCCGGCGGGACATCGCGAGCGCTCGCCTGACCGAGTCGCTCATCGGACTGATCGTCGGCGTGCTTACATCGACCCCACCTCTCGGTAAGGAGGACATCATCGCCACGATCACCGGCCTCTTCCTTGACGGAGCCCGCGCTCGAGGTCCGCGACCTGTATGAACGGGCGTCAGCCCAACACTCGAGCGCACACGCGACGTATGGCCGAGCCCGAATGGGAGGAGGAGCGGATGGACGAACAGGGCGACCGCAGGGCTGCAGACGACCAACCCGACCAGCGGACGGAGGAACGACCAGCTGAGGGGTCCGAGGACGCCAGTTCCCACCTGCAGGAGCTGGTGGCGTACCTGCGCGACGGCCGCACCGAGCTCCGGGAGGAATGGGCTCGGCGCATCAGCGATGCCGAGCTTCTTAGCGTGATGTCCGAGGAGGAGATCTTCTCCGAGGCGACCGAGGTCTACGACAACTACGTGGACGCCCTGGAGACCGGCAGCATCGAGACGCTGCAGACCTACGCGCGGGAGCTGTCCGAGAGAATCATCCCCCGGGGCGTCGAAACCCATGAGGTGCTCGGGATCGTGCTCCTGCTGCGAGACTTGCTGGCGCGCTCGCTGTTCGCGAAGTACCAGGATGATCTCGAGCTCCTGAACCGCATCCTGGACGCCTATGAGCCCGCCGCCAACCGAATCGCGGTGACCGTCGGGGTGAGCTTCGTCGAGGAGCGGGAGCGGGTCATCCATGATCAGCAAGAGGCCATGCGGGAGCTGTCCACGCCGGTCCTCCAGCTTCGCGAGCGCCTGCTCATCCTGCCGATCATCGGCATGCTCGACACCGCCCGCGCACGCCAGCTCACCGAGCAGCTACTGGCCGCGATCCGGGACAACCGGGCCACGGTTGTGGTCATCGACATCACGGGGGTGGCGACGATCGACCGTACCGTTGCCAATCACCTCGTCCAGACCGTCGAGGCATCGCGGCTCATGGGTGCGAGCACGATCCTCACCGGCCTCTCGTCGGAGATAGCCCAGACGCTCGTCGATCTCGGCGTCGACCTCGGGGAGATGAAGACGGTCGGGGACCTGCAGGGAGGGCTCGAGGAGGCCGAGCGACTGGCCGGCTACCGCAGCGCGACCGGCTAGCGACGTCGAGACGTAGGCCGACGCGGCGATGTCGGTTGCGATCCTGCGCCAGGGTGACTACCTCATCGCCTCGATCCAGTCGGACCTATCCGACAGCGAGGTAGTCGAGCTCCGCCATGAGCTCGCCGAGCTGGTTGGGGGCTACCGCGCGCGGGGGGTAGTGATAGATGTCGCGGCCCTCGATGTGATCGACTCCTTCGTGGCGCGATCGCTGCGAGCCATCGTTCTCACCGCGAGTTTGCGGGGCGCCGAGACCGTCGTAGTCGGCATCCAGCCGGATGTGGCGATCGCGATGGTCCAGTTCCGCTTGAACCTGGAGCCGCTGCGCGTGGCCCTCGACTTAGACGCGGCGATTACTCTGCTTGATTGCTCGACGCGGGGGGACGCAGAGGATGGAGGATGAGGTCCGCGTTCCCATCAACGCCGACGCAGATCTGGTCACCGCGCGCGCAGAAGGACGGGCCATGGCGGAACGGCTCGGCTTCCCCAGACCGGATCCGACCCTCATCGCCACCGCCATCTCGGAGGTCGCGCGCAACATCGTCGTGCACGTCGGCCATGGGGAAATCGTCCTGAGGCCGTTCGAGGAGCCCGACCGCTACGGCCTTGTCGTGATCGCTAACGACGACGGGCCGGGCATTCGCGATGTCGAGGCGGCCGTTCGCGACGACTACAGCGGCAGGGGCGGCCTTGGCCTTGGCCTGCCCGGAGCGCGTCGCCTAATGGATGGCTTCGAGCTCGTGTCGGACCCCGACACCGGTACGACCGTGACCATGACGAAATGGAGGTTCCGCGACGAGCTGGCGCGCATGCGCGAGGAGCGCCGGCGGCGTGCGTGAGCGGGCGGCACGGCACCCGGTCGAGTGGGGCGTTGCGACGAGGTGCCAGCGCGGCGAGGCGACGAGCGGGGATCTTGCCGTCGTCCACCTCCTCCCCGAGGGCGCGCTCGTTGCGGCGATTGACGGCCTCGGGCACGGGGCCGAGGCAGCGCGCGCCGCCCGGAAGGCCGGCGAGGTCGTGCGCGAAAGACCGAGCCAAGACCTCGTCCTGCTGGTCGAGCGCTGCCACAGTGCTTTGCAGAACACGCGCGGGGCGGCGATCAGCCTGGCCTTCGTTTCCCCCGCCGAGGACACGATTGCCTGGCTCGGCGTCGGCAACGTGGAGGGGCGGGTGCTGAGCGGTGACCCGTCCGCGAGCCGGCTGAAGGCTTCTCTCGCGCTTCGAAGCGGCATCCCCGGGCACGAGCTGCCGAGCGTGAGAGCGACGACGATCGACGTTCAGTTTGGCGACGTCCTCGTCCTGGCCACCAACGGCATCGCGGCCGCCTTCGGGGATTCGCTCGACACCTCTGGGCCGACTCAGGCGATAACTGACCGAATCCTGGCGGCCCATTGGAAGGCCACGGACGACGCCCTTGTAGTGGCGCTCCGTTACCTCGGCGTGCGGCAGTGAACGCGGGCATGGGCACCGGAGTCCCAGCGTTTCGAGCCGCCTACGCGTCCGCTCTCGCGGACCATCTGGGCGACCCAAGCGAGGCTTCACGTCGGATCGCGTACGAGCTCGGCCGCGAGGCGGTGAGCCGGCGGATGAACGTGCTCGACCTGGCCGTGGCCCACCAGGAGGCCCTTGTCTCTTTGCTGGTGGGAGCGTCGGGCTTGACGGAGACCCAGCAGGTGACGCGGGCAGCCGGTGACTTCTTCCTCGAGAGCCTGTCCTCCTTCGAGATGGTGCAGCGGGGGTTCCGGGAGGCCCAGGAAGCGGCGAGGCTCGAACGGCGCCAGACCGAGATGTCGCGTCAGCTGTCGACGTTCCTGGCCGACGCCTCGCTTGCCCTCGACGCCCCCGACTCGCTCGAGGAGGTGTTGCGGCTAGTTGCCGAGCAGGCACGCGAGTTCGTGGCCGCCGAGTGCTGCGTGGCGACGGTCGCAGCGGCCGGCCGGCCCCGGACCGCGGAAGCGGCCTCCTACTCCCAGGCCGATAGGCGGTGGACGGGGTTCGTGCGGTGGCTCGACCTGTTCGCGATCTACCGGGTCATCCGCCTGCGGTGGCGGCTCTGTGAGGATCGCCGACGAGGAACTCGCTGCCTTGCCTGCATTCCGCACGGCAGTCGGCAATCGAGCGCTCAAGGGATGGCTAGCCGCATCGCTGACCGCCCTAGACGGCAGCGAGCTCGGGGCCATCCAGCTCTTCGACAAGCAAGACGGATCCTTCACCGAGAGCGACGAGGCCGTCCTCGTCCATCTCGCCCAGATGGCGTCGGCCGCCGTCGAGCGAGCACGCCTCTACCGGGAGCACCGCTACCGGCCAAGGCGGCGGCGGATGCCGAGGTTGCCCCCCACGCCACGGGTAACTACCGTGAGATCGACCTGCATTCGAGGAGGAGCCACAATGTTCAAGACCATCGTCGTCGGCACGGACGGCACGGACACCGCCGAACGCGCAGTGACCCGAGCGGCCGACCTAGCCGTGTTGACAGGGGCGCACCTCCACGTGGTGAGCGCGTACCGGCCCGCGCCGGTGCAGGTCGGCGACCGCTCGGTTGTCGCCGAAGCACCGCAGTGGTCCGTGGGCGGCGATCACCGCGCCGACTCCATCCTTCAGCAGACCCTCGCGCGGATGCGCGTGAAGGGCATCTCGGTCGACGAGCATGCCCCCAAGGGCGATCCCGCCAACGGCATAGTCGCGGTGGCTGCGCGCGAGAACGCCGATCTGATCGTGGTCGGGAGCAAGGGCATGCAGGGTGCGCGCCGGGTTTTGGGCAGCGTGCCCAACAAGGTCTCGCACCAGTCCCCGTGCGACCTGCTGATCGTCCAGACCGACTGAGGGGACCGCTCGGGGCGCTTCTGTTCGGTCCAGCTTGAGGGGTGCGGTAGCCTCCGCCGCGTGAGGGGGCAGAGCGCGCCCTCGAGGCGCGCGTTGAGGGTGGTCTTGACGGTCGCGGGCGCGCTCGTGTTTCCGGCCACAGCCTTCGCGGTGCCGGGCGCGATCTCCACCGTCGCAGGATCCGGTACCAGCGGCTTTTCGGGCGACGGCGGCCCGGCGACAGCGGCCGAGCTGTTCGGGGCTCAGAGCGTCGCGACCACTGCCGACCGCGGCTTCCTGATCGCCGACACGAACAACCACCGGATCCGCAAGGTCTCTGCGGCCGGGATCATTACTACCGTCGCCGGCGACGGGACGAACGGCTTCGGGGGCGACGGGGGTCCTGCGACCGCCGCGCAGATCAGCAGCCCGCGGGACGTCGCGGCGACGGCCGACGGCGGCTTTCTCATCGCGGACACCACGAACCTCCGCGTCCGCCGGGTTTCCCCATCAGGGACGATCAGCACGGTCGCGGGCAACGGCAACTTCGGAACGCCTGTCGACGGCGCCCCCGCGGCGGCCAGCCCGTTCGGCCTGGTCGCGGGAGTCGCCCCAACCGACGACGGCGGCTTCCTGATCGTCGACGACAGCAACTCCAGCGTGTTCGAGGTCTCCGCCGGAGGGATCGTCAGGCGGGTCGCGGGCAACAACTCGCTCGGCTTCAGCGGCGACGGCGGTCCTGCCACCGCGGCCCAGATGCACTTCCCGCAGGACGTGTCCGTCACCGGGAGCGGCGGCTTCCTGATCGCCGACGGGTCCGTCAACAACCGCATCCGAGAGGTCACCGCGAGCGGCACGATTACGACGGCCGCCGGCAGCGGTGCGCCCTTCGCCGGCGGCTTCTCGGGCGACGGACGTTCAGCCGTCGACGCTCAGCTCTCCGCAGCCCGCGGCGTCGCCGCGACCGCGGACGGAGGCTTCCTGATAGCCGACACGGGCAACGGCCGGATCCGCAAGGTCTCCGCCGACGGGGTCATCAGCACGGTCGCGGGGGACAACTTCGGCGGATTCGACGGCGACGGAGGCCCTGCCACCTCGGCGTCGCTCAGTGGGCCGTTCAGCGTCGCTCCCACCGCAGGTGGCGGCTTCCTGATCGCCGACGTCGGCAATAACCGCATCCGCCGGGTGGAGGGCGACGCACCCGTCCTGGGCAAGGCGGTCAACGTGCAGGTCGTGAAGGGCAAAGTGCTCGTGCGCCCCGCCACGGGACGCAAGTTCGTCCCGCTTGGCGGTTCACGTCAGATCCCGGTCGGCTCTGTCCTTGACACGCGTAAGGGCACGGTCGGGCTGACGAGTGCGATCAACGCCAAGGGGGCCACCCAGCAGGGCCAGTTCTCAAATGGCGTGTTCCGGGTCGTGCAATCGCGTCGGGTAAAGGCCAGGGGCCTGACCGAGTTGCGCCTGCAGGGCTCGAACTTCCAGGGCTGTCGCGCGGCGGGCCACGGCAATGTCGGTGCCGCCAGCCACAGCAGGCGTAAGGTCCGCAGCCTGCGCGCCACCGCCAAGGGCCGCTTCCGCACCCGCGGACGCTACTCAGTGGCCACTGCAACGGTGCCCCCTGGACGCGGCGCGAACTGGCAGACGATCGACCGCTGCGATGGAACCCTCGTTACGGTGAGCCGCGGCAAGGTCGCGGTGCGCGACCTCCCCCGCAACAAGACGATCACCGTACCCGCGGGAAAGCGCTATCTCGCGAACGCGCAAAAGTAGCGGGCTGGAAATCAACCCGTAGAGGTTGCGACGAGCGAGACGTCCTGCGGTGCGCGAGAAGATCTGAGCCGGCCAG
>CAWEZC010000006.1:0-131876 GCA_963813495.1 uncultured Thermoleophilaceae bacterium | reverse complement strand
GCGTGAGCGCCTCGCGGCGGCGCTCGCGCGCCGCCGGGCCGAGCCCATCGATCTCGACCTGGTAGGCCCGGGCGACGACGAGATCCTGCTGGAGCGTTTCAAGGTAGACGCCGAGCAGGCGCGACACGAGAGCGGGCCGGTCGTCGTCAGGCACCTCGACCGCGGCCATCTTCCTCAGCAGCACCTCTATGAAGCGGTCGTAGCCGGCGAACACGCACTCGTCCATGCCGTCGAAGCACTCGTAGAACGCGGCGAGGGACACGCCCGCCCGAGTCGCAACTTCCCCGACACCAAAGCCGCGATAGCCGCGCGCCGCCAAGAGCTCCGTCACAGCCGCGAGCAGGCGCTCGCGCTGCGCGGCGGTGATCTGTTCGCGCGTAAGCTTGTGGCGCCCGCGCGGCAAAGCCGCGGGCAGCTTGAAGAACACACCGTCTCGGACCTGCTCGGGGGCCAAAGCATCGGCTGCCGGCTGCGCAGACACACCACGAGCCTACCCCGCGGCGATCGCGTAGCGCGGGGCCGTCATGCCACCCGAGACGCTTCCTCAGAAGACCCGCTCGCTCGGCCGAAGCGAGAGTTTGGCGGTCAGCCCAACGTTCGTTCGGCGGTTTGTCCTCTAACCGCCGGGTCTCCGGCAGCAAGGTTCACATTGCGACGGATTTTTTCTGTTCTGGCCCTGACGCTGGTATCGGCGCTGTCTCTTGCGGGATCCGCGAACGCCGCATCTCAGACGGTTCAAGGGTCTGGTGACATCGACAAGATGGTGGTCAACAACGGCAAGACCGCGCTCAAGGTCAACCTTTTCGGCTTCGGGCCGCCGTGCGAGGCCCACTACATGAAGGTCGTCCTGGATTGGGGGACGAAGTCCGGCTATCAGATCGAGAACGGCTGCTACCCCGGCGCGACGTGGGCAAAGGGTCTGTCCTACCTGCCTGACCGGTCCAAGCCCGAAAGCGCCAAGATCGTCAAGTGCCCGAAGCTTCGGTTCAGCTATTCCAAGGCCGACAAGTCCCACCGGGCCGACGTGCCCCGCACCTGCATTCCGAAGGCGGGCAACCGGGTGAGGGTGAGTAGCTCCGGCGACAACTACGGATCGATGACAGGCGGCGAGGCTGGCCCGACGCGAAGGCTTCGGCGGGGGTGAGCGGCACCGCCCGCTGACCAGCACGCGAGACAGAAGCGCCCGAGGCCCGCGGCCTTTCCACGCGGCCTCGGCGTCCACTTGACGAGCAGCGACACCCATTGAGGCACGCCACTGCCGCTTTCATGCAAGCGGGAGCCGGCCCGCTCAGTCCCGCTTGTCGTCCGGAGCTCTCCCTCGGTGCAGCCTGGGCAGAAGCAGCGTGTGAAGCTGTCCTTCGGTCACGTCTCGGGTGATCTCGAATCGACCGAGCGGGTTGGCTGCCCCGGGGGTCGCGAAGCCACTGCGGTCCTGGGTGAAGACGACCTCGAAGCTCTGTAGCAGCCGGGCTAGAAGCTCGCGCGGGATGCGCTGATCGTTGGTGCCGGCCTGGCCGTAGTTCCCGTACGGGGGCGCGAAGGCCAGCGGTCGATAGCGGCGAACACGGAAGGCCAGCTGTTCCTCACCCCATGTGATGTCCGAGAACACCCTCTCGCGCCAGCCGCCCAGTATCTCCTCTGACCCCCGATAGGCATAGAACGGGCCCACGTCGCCGGGCGCGGGGCCGTAGCGGATCCGATGATGGCCGGTACCGGACTGAAGCTGGGCTTCCCAGCGGCCGCTGCGCTGCAGGGTGTTGACCTCCCTCCAAGTCAGGTACTCAGGGTCCTCCGCTTGCACGCGTCCGACATCGACGAAGAGCACAGCGTTGAAGCCCAGTTCGCGCAAGATCCCGTCGCTTCCGGTCCAGGAGTCGAGGCGCGCGCCATCGAAGGTCAGCAGCAGCGGCCGCGCCGGAAGGCTGACTTGCTCTCGCTTGATGAAGCGGATCAACTGCTCGAGCGTGATCGTGTCGTAGCCCGCATGGTCCAGGAGGGCCATCTGCCTCGCGAAATCCTCCGGCTCGATCCCCAATTCAGCCTCCGCGCGTTCCGAGAAGCCGCTGACCGGCGCCACGCCGTGATAGAGGAGTACCGGGACTCCCGTGCGGTCGGGCGGCGCGGGCGCCCACAGCTCCCGATCACTGTCAGTCAGGACCGCGCGAGGCGCGGGCGCGGGGATCCGCGCTGCGGGCTCGCCGGTTGACTTGTCGGCTGACGGCGCGCACGCGCCAAGCACCACGCAGCAGCAGGCGGCAGCGACCAGGCAGACATGGCGGGCCTTCGCGCCCATCCTGCGGAACCTAGCGCCGCCGAGCACGAACGCCTGCGCTCACGGTCTGACGGTCGCCGAGCGGTCGATCGCCGCCAGCGCGAGCTGCTCGTCGTCCTCGCCAGGCAGGCCGCTGACGCCAACCGCGCCAACCCGCCGGCCGTCCGCGAAGACGGCGACGCCGCCAAGGAAGAAGGTGAAGAAGGGGTCGAAACTCGCTCGCTCGACGGGATCGGCGCGTGCCTTCTCGGCGAGTTGCCGTGTCGACCTCGCGTCGCTGCGCGCGGCCGTGTAGGCCTTGCGCTGCGCGTTCAGCCGCGTGTCCGGCGCGGCGCCGTCCATCGTCGCCGCCGCGACCAGCTCGCCGTGCGCGTCGGCGACGAACACCGACACCGGGCCGGACGCTGTCGCCACCACATCGTCAACGATCGCCCGGGCCCTGGCCAGATGCATGGGGCGATACTACGAGCCGGAAGCCGTGCGAGCGGTCGTTGGCTTGGCGCTCGGTCGGCGCGGGGGTGACGTCCTCAAACCCTGGCGGCGAATCGGGCCTAGGCGACTGCCCTCGCCTCGGTGGCCCCGAGCTCGGTCTCGGCGAGCGATGTGGTCGGTAGTCGGCGCGTGAGCCACAGCGACAGCAGAGCGGCGAGCGCGACGGCGCCGAGTGACAGTCGCAGCGCGACGAGCTGGGCATCGCTGTAATCGTCGGCGACGGCGCGGGCCTGGTCGGGCGACAGCCCACCGTCCACGGCGGCCTGCTGGACGGCGTCGACGGGCACGATGTCGATCCCGTCTTCGGTGTTCGCGACGATTGTCTCGCGTGCGGCCGGCGGGACGTCGGGGTTGGTGGTGATGCGCTCGCTGAAGCCGGTCGCGAGCGACCCGAGCAGCACGGCGCCGACGATGGCCGTGCCGAGCGAGGACCCGAGGTTCTGGGCGGTGCCCTGAAGCCCGCCCGCCTCGCTGGTCTGGGTGGGCGCGACGGCGGACATGATGACGTTCCCGAGCTGCGACGCGAGCAGCCCCGCCCCGGCGCCGATCAGACCGAGCGCCACCCTGAAGCCGGTGTCGTTGAGGGTCACGTCGAGCGTGGCCAGCATGACGACCGCGCCGATGCTGACCCCGACCAGCCCGATCTGAGCGACGACGCGCGGCGAGCGCCGGGCCGCGATCCGCGGGCCCAGCAGCGCGAACACAAGCATCGCCACCGACAGCGGGAGCAGCCGCTTGCCCGTTTCGAACGCGTCGAGCCCGAGCACGACCTGCAGGTACACCGGGATGACGAAGAACGTGCCCATCAGGACGAACTGCTGCCCCACGAGCGTGGACAGCCCCGCCCGCAGCTGGGCGATGCGAAGCAGCGCCGTGTCGAGCAGCTCGTCGCGGCCCAGACGGGCGCGCCGCTGCTCCCACGCGACGAACGCCCAGAGCAGCGCCAAGCCGCCGAGCACCATGAACGGCACCACAGAGAAACCCAGCGGGGTGATCTCCGTGCCGTTGATCGTCAGAGGCGTGCGCGACTGGACGAAGCCCCACACGCTGCTGCGCAGGATCGCGATCACGACCAGGCCCAGGCCGGCGGAGGAAAGCGCCACGCCCACGACGTCGAGCTGTGGACGTCGCGCCGTCCTGGGCGCCTGCGCGATCTGTCCGCGCAACAGCAGGATCAGGATCACGACCACGGTCTCGGCGGCGAACACGTAACGCCACGTGAACTCCGTCGTGACCCAGCCGCCGATCAGCGGTCCGGCGGCGACCGCGACCGCGGCGATCCCGCCGAGCAGCGCATACGCCAACGCCCGGTCGTGGCCCTCGTAGGTGGCGGCGGTCAGGGCCGCGATCGCCGGCACCACGAGCACGGCACCGAACCCCTCGACCCCCGACCAGCCCACCAGCAGCACGCCGAGGTTCGGGCTCAGCGCGGTGGTGAGCGACCCGACCCCATAGATGGCCAGCCCGATGGCGAACGCCCGGTTGCGGCCCAGGATGTCGCCGAGTTTCGCGCCGAGCAGCATGAACGCCGCCATCACAAGCGTGTACAGCGTGATCGCCGTCTGCACACCCTGGATCGTGGTGTCGAGGTCCTCGACGATCTGCGTGATCGCCACGTTCATCACGCTCGAGTCGAGCACCATCACGAACTGCGCCGAGGCCAAGATGAGCATGGGCAGCCACTTGCGCACGACCAGCAACCCTATCCCGCAGCTCTATGCCGACTACGCGCCGAGACCGCGAGCGACCTCTGGTGGTCTCAGGGCACCGCGCCCATCGTTGGCCCTCACGCTTGCGGCTGCGGAGGGCGCTCGGGGGTGGGCGGCGCGGCCTCCCGCTGGCTCATCGAGAACGGCGGGTAGCGGTCGGTGACGAGAATGAACGCATAGCCGACCACGCGGTTGTGCCAGCGGATAACTCCCTCGACGAAGTCGAAGATGCCGCGCGGGTAACGGCCGGTGAACAGGATCGCGAACCACGCGCCGATGACGAAGACGATCACCGCCAGGTAGAGGAAGAACAGCACTATGTAGTGCGGGATGGCGAGGAGCCACTTGACCAGCGGCAGCCAGCGGTTGAGGTCCCGTCTGGCGTCGGGGTAGGGGAAGTCGAGCTGCACCCACTGTCGCTCGTCGGTCGACGGGTAGCGGTCGTTCATCAGAGCGACGTAGGTCCCAACGCGGTTGGTGAAGCGCAGCAGCTCCAGGTTCCAGTCGTACCACCAGCGCGGGTACTTCTCCCGAAAGACGATCATCAGCAGCGGCGGCAGGAACAGCAGGCCGGTACCGCCGATGGCGATGGTCGATGCGTCGCCGCCGGTGTCGTAGCTGCCGCTGGTGTAGCCGCCGATGCTGGCCAGCACGATCGCTATCGGGATCACGGTGAAGATCCGGAAGGCGGTGGTCAGGCGGTCCAGGGGGCGGTCCGGGTAGTCGACCGAGAACCGAACTGGATGCTCCTCGTTCACGTGGCGATCCTTTGGCTCGGGGTGCGGGTGCATTTCACCACGCCCCGCCTCGGGAGTCGACGCCATGCGAAGGGGGCTCAGCCGGTGTTTCGCAGCCCGGCCGCTATGCCGTTCACGGTCAGCAGCAGCGCCCGGGCCAATTTCGGGTCGGGCTGGAGCCCGGCGTCACGTTCCGCGCGCCAGCGCTCGATCAGCGCGATCTGGAGCTCGTGAATGGGCACGAGATAGGCGTCCCGCACGCTCAGCGTCGTGGCCAGAGCCGGATTCGATCCGAGCAGAGCGTGCTCGCCGGTCACGCTCAGGAGCTCCGCCACGGTGAGCTCGTACTCCGCCCGAAGCAGGTCGAGCAGGCCGTGGAGCGGTTCGGGGACCAGCCGCTCCACGTATTGGGAGGCCAGCGCCAAGTCGGTCTTGACGAGGGTCATCTCGACGTTGGAGAGGAAGTTGCCGAAGAACCGCCACTCCGAATGCATTTCGTGGAGCCGCGTCTCGAGGCCGGCCGCTCGAGCGGCCGCGAGTCCGCTCCCCACGCCGAACCAGCCCGGCACGATCTGGCGGGACTGGGTCCAGCCGAACACCCACGGGATCGCGCGCAGGCCGTCGAGCCCGCCGTCCGAGTCCGGGCGGCGGGCGGGGCGCGATCCGAGGTGCAGCTCGCTGAGCAGCTCGACCGGGGTCGAGGCGCGGTAGTAGGCGGGGAGGCCTGGGGCGTCGAGCAGTTCCCGGTACCGCGTCGAGGCGGCCGCGGAGATCAGCTCCATCGTTTCCGTCCACGTCGTCAGCGTTTCCGCAGACATGCGCGGGCGCCTGTGCAGCACGGTCGACTCGAGCGCCGCGGCCAGCATCAGCTCCAGGTTCTCGCGTGCGAGGCTCGGCAACAGGTACTTGTCGGAAATCACCTCGCCCTGCTCGGTCAGCTTGATCTCGCCGTCGAGAGTGCGCGGCGGCTGGGCGAGGATGGCGTCGTGGGTCGGGCCCCCGCCACGGCCGACCGTGCCGCCTCGGCCGTGGAACAGCCGCAGCCTGACATCGAATGAACCGGCCGCATCGCGCAGACGCTGCTGGGCACGATGGATCTCCCATTGGCTCGTGGTGATCCCCGCGTCCTTGTTGGAGTCGGAGTAGCCGAGCATCACCTCCTGCACGTCACCCCGGAGCGCCACGAGCCGCCGGTAGGAATGATCACTCAGCAGGCCCTCGAGGATCGAGTCGGCAGCGCGCAGCTCAACCGCGGTCTCCAACAGTGGCACGAAGCCGATTCGGGCCGTACCTCGGTGCAGGTCGACCAGGCCCGCCTCGCGCGCCAGGACGACGGCGGCCAAGAGGTCATCGGGCGCTCGGCACATCGACACGATGAAGGACTCGATCACGCTCGGCCCGTAGCGATCCTGGGCGTGGCGGATGGACTCGAACGCGCCGAAGGTGCGCGCCGCCGGGTCGCTCATCGCAGCCGGGTGGCGTGCGAGCGGCCGGCGCGAGGTGAGCTCGCGCGCCAACAGTCGTTGGCGTTCCCCGGGGTCGAGGCGGGCGTAAGGGCGCTCGCCCGCGTCGAGTGCGTCGAAGAGTTCGCCCACCGCAGCATGCAGGGCGGACGCATGCTCGCGCACGTCGAGCGTCGCGAGCTCGAGGCCGAAGGCGGCGATCGTGCGCGTGCTGCGCTCGAGACGCCCGCGCGCGATCAGGTCTCCCCGGTGCTCGAGCAGCGAGGCTCGCAGCAGCACGAGCTCGTCGACGAGCTCGCTCGATCCGCTGTAGTCACGTCCGGGCTCGTGAGGCCTCCCCTCGGCCAGCCGCCGGCGGGTGTGGTCGAGCTTGAGGCGCATGCAGGTGAGCTTCAGCCGATAGGGCTCTTCGGAGTTGAGGCGCCGGTAGCGTGGCTCGAGCTCGGGCAGCGCGCTGAGATCGCGAGCGAGCGAGGCCTCGAGCGCGGGGGTCACTCCCGCGATGCGCACCGAGGTCGAGAGATCGTCGCGCAGCTCGTCGACCAGTGCGAGCGCGCCGCGGATGCCGTGATCGTGCTGGAGGCCGAGCACCTGCTCGGTAGTCTCGGCGCTCACGTTGGGATTGCCGTCGCGATCGCCGCCGATCCAGCTGCCGAAGCGAAGCGGCCGCGCGGCCGGCTCGGGCTCGAAGCCGAGCCGGCCGAGCTCGCCGGCCAGGATCTCCAGCACGGCCGGCACGGCGTGACGGTGCAGCTGGTCGAGGTAGTACACGGCGCTGCGCGCCTCGTCCACCACTTCGGGGCGCGCGACTCGCAGCTCGTCGGTCTGCCAGAGCAGATCGATGAGCTCTTCCAGGCGGCGGTCCACGCGCGCTTCGGCGGCTGGGTCGCCGGCGGCCAGGGCGCGCTCGTCGAGCAGCGCGCCCACATCGCGAATCTTGCCCAGGACCGTGCGCCGCGCCGCCTCCGTGGGATGCGCTGTGAACACCGGCCGCACGGCCAGGCGCCGGAGCTCCTCGCCAAGCTCCCCGAGGGGGACCTCGGCGGCGGCGATGCGATCCACGGCCTGAGCGAGCCAGGAGCCGTCGCGAGCCCGCACGGCGGCCAGCCCCCGGGCGCGGTGCACCTGCTCGGCGACGTTGGCCAGGTGGAAGTACATGATGAACGCCCGCACCAGCTTCGTGGCGGTGTCGGCGTCGAGCTCGGACAGCATCCGCACAGCGGCCTGGCGGTCCGAGCGCACCAGCCCGCGCACGCTCTCGACCAGTTCGAGCAGCTCCTGCCCCTCCTGGCGAGCGAGCGTGCCACCCAGCAGCGAGCCGAGCCGGCGGATGTCGCGCCGGAGGAGGTTGCTGGGGTCGCTCACCGGCTTAGGGGTAGGGGGCTCGCAGGCGCCCTGACAACGGTCACCAAGCGCGCGGGATGTCGGACGTATTCTGGCTCGAAGTTACGCCATCCTCGAGTTGCCTCAGGCGCCCGGGTTGAGCTGTTGCGGTGATGGGCATGTCCGCACCGGCCGCTCGCTGGCGTACGGGCGGCCGTCACCGGGACTGCTCGCCCGGGCAGCCGCGGCGGCATCGGGCCCTGCCTGGTTCGGTTCCGTTCCGCAACGGGACGGCGCCGAGGTCGCGCAGGTCTACGTCGGCGAGCTGCCCACCAGCGTGCCGACACCACCCAAGCAGCTGAGAGGATCGTCGTGCTCCACCGCTCACGCCTAGCTGCTCACCCGCTTGGGCTCGTGGCTGGATGCGTGTCTCAGTCCGTCGAGTGATTGCTCGCTCCAGCTGCGGAAGTAGAGCCTGCCCGCCGTGAGGTCGAAGAGTCGATCGCCCAAGCGCCTGGGGTCCATGCCCATCTCCAGCTGCACGAACGTGCCGCCCTGAGCCGGTGTGAGCACCCAGTGGGCGAACATCCCCGTCAACTGGCAACTCATCCGGATCTCGCGTAGGTCCTCGCGCCGCTCGAGCAGGAAGCTCGTCTCCACCGTGCTGGTCGGGTCACGTGTCACCTGCACGTATTCGTCCCCTTCCTCGAAGCGCTCCCCGCGTACGTCCACCACCCGAGGCCACCACTCCGGGTAGCGGCCCGGCGCGCCGACCAGGCCCCAGACCACCTCTACGGGTGCGTCGAGGTGTGCCTGTCGCCGGTACCCGGACATGAGGAAATTCTTTCAGCCCGGCGAGCGACGGCGCCCGATGAGGCGGCGCCGCGGGGCCGGCGCCGCCTCCGGGGGTTGGCTAGTCGTCCTGAGTGCCGCAGTTGAAGCGCTTGGCGCCCGCGGCCATCTCGATGCCGCCGAGCACGTGCGACAGCAGGAGCGGCTCCTCCCAGTAGACGCCCTTGTGCCCGAGCGCGGTATAGAAGGCACGGCCGCCGTCGTAGGGCTGGCACCAGGAGATCGGATGGTCTCCCATCCCCGGGGAGCCGCCGGGCACGCTGTAGCCGCGTGGGTCATACGTGCTCTCGTCGACCGAGAGGAGCACGTGAACGTCGTCCCGGGGGTTGGTCTGGAAGTTGTACCACTCCTCCTCGCGGGTCCAGGTGCGGCCGAGCTTCCGGGTCGCCGCCGAGTGTCGGTCCTCCACCTTCATGGTGGCCACCTGGAACTGCGCGTTGACCGAGCCAGGGTGGTCGCGGAAGTAGGCCCCGACCAGTCCGCCGTACCACGGCCAGTCGTACTCCGTGTCCGACGCTGAGTGAATGCCGGCGTAGCCGCCGCCCGCTCGTACATAGCGCTCGAAGGCGCCCTGCTGATCCGAATTGAGGACGTCACCGGTCGTGCACAGAAAGATCACGACGTCGTAGTCGGCCAGGTTCTCGTCCGTGAACGCGGCCGCGTTCTCCGTGGCGTCGACCTCGAACCCGCGACGGGCGGCCATCTGCGCGATCGCAACCGTGCCCTGCGGGATGCACTCCGTGTGTCGGAAGGCAGCTGTGCTGGAGAAGATCAGGGCGTTGAAGCGCTTGCCGTGGTGACCGTCGCCGTGGCCGCGCGAGCGATCGGCCGTCGCGGCCGGTAGCGATACGAGTAGTGCCAGCAGTATCGCGGCCGTGGCCACCGCCAGGTAGGAACGTCTGGAGCCTCTCACAGGCCCTCCTCTCGGATGCGACCCCGCGACGCCGACCGTCCGACGTGGCCGGGGCCAAGTAACGGATGGGTGACCTATACCCGGATCAGCGGCGGCCTTCGCGTTCGCCTCGGACGTCGCCCGCGAACTGCCCGCCGCCGGAGTGCCGCTCCAGGCAGTGGCGACGCTCGTGGCCTACTCGCGCGTTCGTACCGGCGTGGACTACCCCAGCAAGCGCACGCGTGTCTGGCTCGTGGCGCGGTTGCCGGCCCCGTCCCGCGCCGTCGCCAGGGCGATGACCCTTAGCGACGGAGATCGGACCAGGGTGCGGCGCGCGCGGCTCGTGAGGCGTAGCGTGACCTCGCGGGTCTTGCCGGCGGCCACCCGGAACTTCGCCCGCGCGAGCGACACGCCGGCGCGCCGCAGGTTCAGGTCCACACCGCAAAGGCCCCGCTCGCCCGGGCAGGACACGCCGAGCTTCAGGTATCCGCCGCGCGAGACGCGCACCGTGCGGGGCGATATACGCGCCCGAGCGGCCTTCGTGTCGCGCGCCGGCGGCTGGGCCGGAGTGGCCGGGGTGGCCGGGGTGGCCGGGGTGACCGGCGGTCTCGGCACGCTCGGCGGGGCCGAGTAGGTCGCGACGTAATCGCCTGGCGCGGCGTGGAAGACCAGGTACTCGATGCCCTTGACGGTACGGCTCGCGTTCGGCACCGGCGCGCCGTTGCGCGACAGCCCCGTCAGGCGCCCGGTGGGGGTGGCGGCGGGCACCATCGCCTCGAGGCCGCGGGACCCGGAGGCCCGGTTCAGCGTGAAGCGCAGCCGGCCGCCCTCGTAGGCGAGGCCGCCGAAGGACGAGTCGTTGCGGCCGTCCAGCCAAGTGAGCAGCTGGGCGGAGGAGATCACCGGGACGCCACGCGCCTGGGCGGCATCGACGATCGCCTCGGCCTGAGCGAGGGGGCCGTCGGTGTGCATGTTCGCGGTGAAGACGCCGTAGTAGCCCTCCGGCCCGAGGGCCCGGTCGAGCAGGGCCGCGATGTGGGCCGGGATGTCGATTCCCGATTCGTCGGTCAGCTGTGTGGTTGCCTGGTAGACGTCGATCGGCGTTCCGTCGAGGTTCGCGAAGCGCATCGGCATGCCCGAGCCCGTGAACATCCCGGGCCGGTTCTGCACCCACGCCCCCGGCCAGTAGTAATAGTTGGTGTCGAGCCGGATCCCGAAGTCGCGTTCGGCGATCGGCTGGCCGGTCCAGTCGCTCCAGACGACGCAATGGGTGCGGTTGGTGCGCGGCGCGGCAAGGCTCGGCCATTTCGTGCGCAGGGCGGGCAGCTGGGCGTTCCAGTCGGCCCGCAGTGAGGCGTCCGTGAAGTCGTGGCAGCCCGTATTCGGGTGCAGAGCGATCTCGAAGCCCTGGGCCTGGTAGCCCGCCACGGCCGCGTCCGTCATGTTGCTGACGTCATAGGCATAGGACGTCGAGCGCACGCACTCCCAGTCGGGCACCGAGCAGCCGGGCGAGCTGAGCGCCAGGAAGCGATTGAAGTGGTCCACCGTGCCGTCGGGCTGGTGGTCATCGCCGGTCATGACCACTGCCGCCTTCTCGCCGCGCGGGAGGTACCAGAAGCGCGGAAGCGGCATGCGGTCGATGCTCATCTGGCTGATCAGGTTGGCCAGCAGCCGCTGCTGCTCGTCGGCCTGGGGGATCGCCACCTTGTTCAGATCAATCCAGTCCGGGCGGATGTCACCTGGCTTGGCCCCGAAGAACAGGTCGTTGGAGCGAAGCGGATGGGACCCGTCGCGCTCGTCCCCCACCCACGCCGGGTTGCCCTGGCGCGTCTGGACGATCGAGCGGGCCAGGTCATAGCCGAAAGCGGCTGCCTGACCGCCGGCGGAGCCGACGCTGCGCAGCGTGACCGCCGGATGTGGAGTCGCGCTGGTCGCGTCGGCGTAGAGGCCCGCAACCTGTGCCGCGCCCGCGAGCGTCCAGTTGTCCGCGCGGCCGTGGAACTGCATAGTGTCGCCCGCCAGGCCGGCACCCGGCGCACCGCTCTGGTCGATCTTGATGTAGCCGTCGCCGAGATCGCCGAGATCGCTGCCCAGGCCCAGCAGGCCGGCCAGGGCCGAATCGGGGCGCATCGCGATCAGGTTGCCGCCGCCGGCCACCCAGCTCGACAGCATCGAGACCTGCGCGCCGGTGAGGCTCATCCGTGCCAGGACCACGACGCTGTACCCGCCGAGGCTCGCGCCGGATACCTGGCCGATGTCCTGGACCGCGAAAGAGTTGAGACCCTCGGCGGACAGGATCTCCGCGTAGTAGCGCCCGAAGGGATCGGCCGGATCGCTGATCACCAGCACCGGCCCCCCGGGGCCCTGCCCCGGGGGGGATGCCGTGGCCGTGCCTGCGCACGCGAGTGCAGCGGCGACGAGCACCATGGTGAGCAGTGCGATGGCCTGAGGTCGAAGGGCCGGTATGGAGCGGCCGTTGATCAATCTGATCCTGGGCTCGGGTGTTGGCTCATGGGCCTCCCCAGCAAACGAGCAAGGACCGGCGGTTCTCACAGCGCCGCCCCCGAGAATCTGCTCTGCCCGCCCCGGACGCAAACCCGTCGCCGGCTCGCGCGTTCTAGGGGCGAGTGATCACGGCGTGCCGGGCAACCCTCGCAATGCTGCTGGCTGCTGCTCCGGCAGCTGTGCTCGCGCAGCCTGCCGCCGCACAGGGCCCCGGCTGCACGGCTCCGGCAAACGAGATCGTGACCGAGAACTGCCTGCCCGGGGCGCCGGAAAGCGAATGGGATGTCTCGGGCTCCGGCGACCCCAACATCCAGGGCTTCGCCACGGACATCAGCCTCGACCAGGGCCAGACGGTTCAGTTCAAGATCAACTCGGTCACCAGCCTGTACCGCCTCGACATCTACCGGATGGGCTGGTACCAGGGCTCCGGAGCGCGCCGGGTGGCGACGGTACGACCGCTGGGAGCGTCGCCTCAGCAGCCCGCGTGTCAGGAGCAGTCTGCGACCGGGCTGGTGGACTGCGCCAACTGGTCCGTGACGGCAGCCTGGGCGGTCCCGCCAAATGCGGTGTCGGGCATCTACTTCGCGCGCCTCGTGCGCGAGGACGGGCCCGCTGGATCGAGCCATGTGGTCTTCGTGGTGCGCGACGACGACGGCGCCTCCGAGCTGCTGTTCCAGACCTCGGACACCACGTGGCAGGCCTACAACCGCTTCGGCGGCAACAGCCTCTACACCGGCTCGCCGTCCGGGCGCGCCTACAAGGTCAGCTACAACCGGCCCTTCAGCACCCGCGAGTACGCCTCCGAGGACTGGGTGTTCAACGCCGAGTATCCGATGGTGCGCTGGATGGAGCGCAACGGCTACGACGTGAGCTACTCGACCGGTGTCGACAGCGACCGTCGCGGCGCCGAGCTGCTGGAGCACGAGACCTTCCTGTCGGTGGGCCACGACGAGTACTGGTCGGGCGAACAGCGAACCAACGTGGAGTCAGCGCGCGCGGCGGGTGTGAACCTGGCCTTCTTCAGCGGCAACGAGGTCTTCTGGAAGACGCGCTGGGAGGACGGCCACCGGACGCTGGTCTCCTACAAGGACACTCACGAGGACGACAACGTCGACCCCAGCGGGGCCTGGACGGGCACCTGGCGCGACTCGCGCTCCTTCAACCCGGAGGGATCGCGGCCGGAGAACGCGCTCACGGGAACGATCTTTACCGTCAACTGCTGCGCGGTCGACCTGCAGGTGCCGTCTACGGACGGCCGCATGCGTCTGTGGCGCAATACCTCGCTGGCGAACCTCGGGCCCGGGGTGACGGCCACCCTGGGTCAGGACACCGTCGGCTACGAGTGGGACGAGGATCTCGACAACGGCGCCCGGCCACCGGGGCTGGTGCGCATGTCGTCGACCACGGCCTCGGGCGTGCAGAAGCTCCAGGACCAGGGCTCGAGCTACGCGTCGGGCACCGCCACGCACAGCCTCACCCTCTACCGCCAGCCCAACGGGGACGGTCCCGACTCGATCGTGTTCGGCGCGGGCACGGTGCAATGGTCCTGGGGTCTGGACGACCACCACGACCGTGGCAACGCGCCCGCCGACGAGCGCATGCAACAGGCGACCGCGAACCTGCTGGCCGACATGGACGCTCAACCCGGCACGCTCCAGGGCGGCCTGACCCCGGCGCTCGAGTCGGCCGACTGCACACCACCGACCTCGGCGCCGAGCTCAGCGAGCGTGAGCGTGAGCGCCGGAGTTGCCGTCTCGGTTGGTGGCAGCGCCACCGATGCCGGCGGACGGGTGGGCGGCGTGGAGGTGTCGGTGAACGGCGCGGCGTGGCATCCGGCGACCGGGCGCGAGAGCTGGAGCTATGGCTTCACTCCCGGCGCGAGCGGCACTGCGACGATTCGCAGCCGGGCGGTCGACGACAGCGGCAATCTCGAAGGCATCGAAGCGTGTCGTGGCGGGCCGGCCGGTGGCGAGCCGGCCGGTGGCGAGCCCGGCCTACCCGGCGGCGGTGCACCGCCCGCAGGCGGTGTCTCACCCGGCACAGCGGCGCCGCCACACGACCGAATCGCGCCACGCATGGCGGTGGGGCCGCGCACAGCGCGTGTCTCGCGTCGCGGCCGGGTGCAGCTGCGGGTCGGCTGCCCGCGGCGAGAGAGCACCTGCCGCGTGGACCTGCGGCTGCGCTGGGGCGACACCACCGTGGCTCGCGCGAGCTTCCGGGTCGCCTCCGGGAAGACCCGAGTGCTCTCGCTGCGCCTGAAGCCGTCCCTACGCCGCCGGCTGGCCAAGTCCGGTGCCCTCCGGGTCAGCGTGACCGGGGCGGCCCGCGACGCCGCGGGCAACCGGGCGCCGATCGCCGCACGCCTGCGCCTGCTCGCGCCCAGCCGGCGCTGAAGGACATCCCCGTAGCTGTCCCACCGGGGACGCGCTTCGGAGTGTCGCGCTTTCTGCGGCCGGGTATCCCAAGACCATGGCGAAAGATCACGGACCGACCACCTCCTCGAGCTGAGCGACAGCCCGGCAATGCCCGCCTCCGGCGATTCGACTCCCGCCGTCCGCGCCTCGGACGAGGAGCGTGAGGCGGCGGTCGCCCGGCTGCGCACCGCAGCCGGAGAAGGCAGGCTGACTCTCGACGAGCTGGCCGACCGCCTCGATCGAGCCCTCACCGCGGTCACGCGCGCGGATCTCGAGCCCCTGACCGCCGACCTGCCCGAGCAGTCGCCGTCCGCGCCCGCTCCCGTGACGGCACGGCGCTGGATCGTTGGCATCATGGGCGGCGGCACTCACCGCGGTCGCTGGCGGATCGCTTCGCGCTGCACGGTGGTCAACCTGATGGGCGGCGCCGATCTCGATCTCAGCGATGCGATCGTCGAGAGCGCGGACACGGAGATCCAGGTGTTCTCGCTGATGGGCGGCTCGAACATCATCGTGCCCGATGGCGTCCAGGTGGAGCTGAGCGGCTTCGCCTTCATGGGCGGCAACGACCTGCGGCTCGAGCAGACCCCCCGGCCGCCGGCCGGGGCGCCGGTCGTGCGTGTGAAGGCCTACTCGATCATGGGCGGCACCGACGTCAAGGTGAAGGCGACGCCGGCCCTCGCGTCAGCCGACCACGCTGACCGTGACCCATGAGGTGAGCAGGCCGCAGCCGGTCCAGCCCGAGGTTCAGGAGCACGTCGGCGATCATGGCTACGGGCGAACCTCGTAGATCTTGCTGAACGGGTCCTCGGCGAGCGCTCGCCGGGCTGCCGTCAGATCGGCCGCGGCCCCTTGCCCCGGCGGACCTCCTCGATCGAGACGATGTGCTCACGGAGCACGTAGACGGTTCTGGTTCCCTTCGAGTCGGGCACCTGAACCTTTGCGTAGGACTCTGCCGCCAGCATCTGGGTCATGACGGCGTCCGCGTCGACGTCGGTCACGAACTCGGTACCGGTGGTGAGCACGATTCGTGTCTGCATGTGGCTCCTCTCGATCCGACCCTACGAGTCGTGGCGGTCACCCAACGCTTGTGGTGGGCTTGCCGAGCTCCGCCGCTGACTCCTCCTCTGCGGATTCCTCCAGCGCCTCACCGGCGCGCACCGGCGCGGGGATCAGGGCTGCCCCTACGAGTATCAGGGCGAACGCCGCGATCCGGACCCCCACCACCAGGGGATCGGTGCCGAGCCGGTCTCCGAAGACCGCCAGTCCGGCGAGGATCGTGGACAGGTTGGCCGCCACCGAGGTCACGGCGATCACCGCGACGCCGTCTCCGATTTGGAGGCTGCGGGCAGAGGCATAGAACGAGAAGACCGCCGCCGTGACGATCACCACCGTCCAGGGGCTGAAGAACCCGGCAGCCCCGCCGTCGAGATCGCCCGAGAGCGCCTTGATCGCCACGTCGGAGATTCCGAATCCGAGTCCGGCGGCGATCCCGAGCAGCACCCCGCGCTGCGCGGGAATGCGCTCGATCAGGTGGGAAGCGACCAGAAGCACGCCGACACAGACCGCTATGCCCTCGAAGGCGATCATCCCAGCGAGGGAGTAGCCGGAACTGGCCCCTCCTCCGCCACCGCCGCCGGTCAGTGTCAGCAGGCTGAGCGACACCGCCACCAGGCCGATCCCGATCCACTGGCGCCGGCCCAGCTCGAAGCCGAAGAAGCGCTCCGCTAGCACCGCAAGAAACACCAGGCCTCCGGCGAGCACCGCCTGCCCGATCGAGATCGGGGCAAGGGCGAGCGCGGCCACGTGGAGCGCGAACGCGACCGCCGCTATGCCCCAGCCGACGCTCCACCACTTGGAGCGAAACAGGTCGACCGCACTTCGCAGGGGATGGCGCATGTTGACGTCGGGAGCAGCGACCGCTCCCCTGTGCTTGAACAGGAAGGCCAGATTCGTTCCGAGCGCTGACAACAGCGCGCAGATGAGGCCGATGCCGACGGCTGGCGAGACGTTGCTCATCGAGGCGCCGTCGCGGGGTCAGGGTGAGCCGATCCCGGGGACCTCACCCGCTGCCGCGATCGGCGGCTGCCGCAACGAACCTGCGGCCGGCTCCGTACACGGAGCTACGGGCGATCCGCCCCTTGCCTCGAGGACCGGCACTCGTTTCCATACCTGACCTCCTGGATCGCAGGTCTCCCGCCGGCCGGAGGGATAGGGCCGGAGTGGTTTCGACCGGGACTCTGTGATCGACGTAGCCGGACCGGGATGCTGGGGCCCACGCACCGCGCAGCGTACCAGTCGCGAGCCGGCAAGTCCGGTTCGGCTCAATGTCCGGCGACTGCCCTGCCAACGAGCGGCGTGCCGTCCTGCTGGGCCCAGCCGGCAACGGTCCGGCGCAGGCCGGCCAGAGCGGCCAGGCCGATCGGCGCCGGCAACCAGATCGCCACCGAGCGATAAGCCAGCACGGAGGCGACAGCCAGGTCGGCCTCCACTCCGAAGGCCAGCAGCAGGCCGACCATGCCGCCGCTCACGGCCCCGGGAACGGGGACCGTGTTGGCCACCTGGCCGACGAAGTAGGCGAGCACGACCACGGCGAGGCTGGGAGGAGCCCCCAGGGCGTTCAGCATTGCCCAGAGCACCGCGGCGTCGAAGCCCCACCAGGCCAGCGCACCGAGCAGGCGCGGGTCGCCGGAGCGCACGAGCGCGATCGCGTCCTGGATGGCGGCACCGAGGGTGAAGGGCGCGTTGCCCAGCGCGACGGAGGCGCGAGCCGGTAGCGAAGCACCGGGGACGGCCTGCCGGACGCCGTCGCGCCGCGGCCTGCGAGCGGCGAGCGCCAGTCCCGCGGCGATCGCGAGGGCTGCGCCGGCGGCCGGCAGTGCGGTGAGGGCGAGCGGGGCGCCCCCGCCGACGAGGCCGAGAGCCAGCAGGCCGCCTGCAACCGCGATGGCCGCGAGGAAGACCGAGTACAGCAACACGAGAAACGTGAGCAGGGTGCGCGTCGCGTCGTGCGCGCCGAGGCCTGCGCGGCGGAAGGCCCAGATGGTCATCGCCGCGCCACCGACGCCGCCGGTCGGGAGCAGCCGGGTGGCCGCTGCGCCGCCCAGCGTGACCTCGGTGCTGGCGCGGAGTCCCAGGCGCCGCGACCTGCGGCCACCGACGAGCCACAGCAAGGCCACGTAGCCCACGAAGGACAGCAGCTCGAACAGCGCGGCGCCTGCCACCCAGAGCGGCTCGGCGTCGAGCACCCGGCCGAGTGCATCCGCGAAGGCCTGCAGCGGACCCCCGCCCACGACCAGCACGGCCGCCACCACTGCAGCGAGGGCCAGCGGAAGGGCGGCCCGACGCGCCAGGGCCCGCAGATCCAAGGCGGGGAGCTCTAGCTCGGGGACGGCCTGGGCGGCGGGTGAGGAGGGAGCGAATGACATGCGAGCAGCCTCGCCGTCCAGGGGCTACGGAACATCGGGGTGGTGCCCTTAACCGCCACCCTTGACTTGCTCTCAGCTCACTGCCGCACCGCTGGGCTCGAAAACGAGCCACAGGCCGCCGAACTCGTCCACGTTGTGGCACAGGATGTTGCCGGGGGAGTCGTCCTTGAAGTAGTAGACCGGGTGCCCGGCGTAGGTCACCTGCAGCTTGCCGCTGCGGCGCCGGGTGGTTCCGAGCAGTCCCTTGCGGGCGCCGGAGCCTGCCCGCGGCCTGCCCTTCGTGAGCAGCGGCGGCCAGGCCACGGCGCACTCGCCGTAGCACTCGCTGCGCTTGCCCTTCTCCTTGTCGAAGAGGTACAGGGCTTGGCCGGTCTTGTCGGCGATCACGCGCCCGAAGCGGGACTCGACGGCCTTGACGAGCGCTCCCCGCCCGGGCTTCTTCACCACCTCGCCCTTCACGGCCTCGTCCCTCACCGCCGCCTGTGGTGCCTCTGCGGGCGCCCGCTCGGCGCTGGAATCGTCGTCGCCGCAACTCGCCAGGAAGGCGGCGGCCGCCAGGGCGGCAAGGGTCGGCCGGATCAACGGCTTTCTTGTTCTCGTGAGCACGGGACGAGCATTGGTCGCGCGCCTTGCCGATTCGTTACGGGCAGGGCGCTCGTAACCAGTCGCAAACCGCGCCTGCCACTGTGCAGCCGAGTGGTCGCCCTCATCGCCTTCGCGTTCGTGGCCGGAGCGGCCACCGCCCTGTCGCCCTGCGTGCTGCCGGTGCTGCCGGTGGCGCTCTCCGCCGGGGTGACGGGCGGCCGCCGACGGCCGCTCGGCGTCGTCACCGGGCTCGCGCTGTCGTTTGCCTTCGCCACC
Organism: uncultured Thermoleophilaceae bacterium; assembly: GCA_963813495.1. Classification (GTDB taxonomy): domain Bacteria; phylum Actinomycetota; class Thermoleophilia; order Solirubrobacterales; family Thermoleophilaceae; genus JACVRW01. Next base: position 112,928 of record CAWEZC010000006.1, on the reverse strand, counting down.
GTGGCGCTCGTCTACGTGATCGACGCCCTCGGACTGCCCGACGATCTGCTGCGCAACGTGGCGATCGCGGTGCTGCTGGGCTTCGGCCTCTGCCTGCTGGCTCCGCCGTTGGCGGCCCGGCTGGAGGTGGCGCTCAGCCGCCTGGTGCCGAGCAGCAGGTTCCGTGGCAGCCCCGGCGGCGGCTTCTGGTCGGGGATGGTCGTCGGGCTGAGCCTGGGCCTGGTCTACGCCCCCTGCGCCGGGCCGATCCTGGCCGGGGTGATCACCGTCTCGGCCGCGCAGCCCTTCACCGCCGGCCGCCTGGCGGTGGCGTTCTCCTACGCGATCGGCAGCGCGGTCGTGCTCTACGTCCTCATGCGCGGGGGACGGCGGCTGACGAGGCGCCTCAGCCTCAACGCCGGCCGCCTCCAGATGGCGACGGGCGCCGTGATGGTGGCGGCGGCGGTGCTGATGCTCGCCGACTACGACACCCGCTTCCAGACCGCCATCGCCGACGACCTGCCTGCTTTTCTGGTCAACCCCTCGAAGGAGCTGGAGGAGCGCGACGGGGTCCGCGACGAGCTGGCCGCGCTGCGCGAGGATCGCGCCACCGGGCCCGCGTTCGCGGAGGCAGCCGAGCGCCCCCGGCCCGACACGTCCTCGTTGCCGGTGCTGGGCACGGCGCCCGGCTTCTCCGGCAACCAGGCCTGGTTCAACACTCCGGGCGAGCGCCCGCTCACGCTCGCGGAACTGCGGGGCAAGGTGGTGCTCGTGGACTTCTGGACCTACACCTGCATCAACTGCATCCGCACGCTTCCCTTTCTCAAGGCGTGGGACGAGCGCTACCGCGGCCGTGGCCTGCAGATCGTGGGGGTGCACACGCCGGAGTTTCCCTTTGAGCGCGACGCCGGCAACGTGCGTGACGCGATCGATCAGAACGACCTGCGCTATGCCGTCGCCCAGGACAACGAGTACTCGACCTGGAACGCCTACGGCAACCAGTACTGGCCCGCGAAGTACCTGATCGACGCCCGCGGGCAGGTTCGCTATACGCACTTCGGAGAGGGGGACTACGAGGAGACCGAGGCCGCCATCCGCGCGCTCCTTGCCGAGGCGGGCGAGCGCCCGGGCGCCCGGGCGCGCGCTCGCGCCGAGGAGCGCTCGGAGCTCGTCACCACGCCGGAGAGCTACCTCGGCGCGGCGCGGGCCGACCGCGTCGTCAACGGGCCGCTCGAGCCCGGCACCCGGAGCTACCGGCTTCCCGATGACGAGCTGCCTCCGGACAGCCTCGGCTACGAAGGCACCTGGCGGGTGACCGGCGATTCGGCCACTGCGGTCCGCGGCTCGCGGCTGCGGCTCGAGTTCGGCGCCCGGAGGGTGTTCCTGGTGCTGGGCTCGAGCGGCGGGATGCCGCGCCGCGTGAAGGTGGAGCTCGACGGCCGGCGGCTACCGGCGCGGCTGGCCGGCGACGACGTCAGCGCGGGCGGCGCGGTGGTGCGCCGGCAACGTCTCTACCGGCTGGTGGACCTCCCGCGGGCGGGCCGCCACTCGCTGACTCTCGATCTGCCGCCCGGCGTGTCGGGCTACGCCTTCACCTTCGGCTAGCGCTACTGCTCTACGCCTTCCTCGGGCTGCCACTCCGCGACCCCGAAGCCCTTGGCCGGCCGGTCGAGGAAGAACATCTCGACGGTGATGTCCGGCTCGACGTGCGCCTGGCTCAGGAAGGCGACGACCTTTCGCTCGGTCAGCTCCTCGATCGCGTCCCTGTACTGGCGGCCCATCATCCGCTGGAAGTCGCGCCGCATCTCGACCACGCGCTCGGACTCCCCGCTTGCCATCAGGGTCTGCTCGTGGGCCGTGAAGCCGTTTCGCAGCACGCAGACGATGATGTCGTCGAGCACGTAGGTCTTGGCCTTCATCGGCCCGCGGCCGTAGTGCTCACGCAGGATGCGCACGACCTTCTCGGAGATGGCGGAGAGCAGTTGCCCCCCGGTGGGTGTCGGCTCGGGAGGTGTCATTCGGCAGGCCGAAAAAGCCTACCCGGAACGGACGCAGCTAAGGCTTCGGAGGGCCGTCGATCGAGTCGAGGCTCTCGAGCGCGTCGGCGATCCTCAGATAGTCGTCGCGCTGACGGCGTGCCCCCTCCTCGATCGTGGTGGCGAGCGTGCGCAGGTCCCCTGCGAGAACCGAATCGGTTTCGGGCGCGGCCACCGTGCCGGGGCCGTTGTCGAGTCCGGCCGCGAGGTCTCGGGACGCGGTGGCGAGATCGGTCGAGCGGCCCACGAAGCTCTGTGACGCTTCTCCGTAGCGGCGGGCCACCCCGACCCAAGACGTGAAGGCGGCAATCTGGTCGTAAGGGGCCATTTGGTACACGGTACTCCCCGCTGGAGAGTCGCTCCTCTCTTCTGTAGCCTCCCGTGCGGTGGGCGCAAGGATCGCTTTACGGAGAGCGGTTTGAGGGCACTGCCTTTGCCGGACGGACCGGAACCGCGGTCGCACAGCGGCCACTCTCCCGGGTCGAGGGCACGAATTTTCGTCCAGAACCAGCGAAGGAGTCCGTCCGTGTGCGCAGCTTCGGCGAAGGCCGGCCGCTTCGAGATCGAAGCCGTCGCGTGACCGCACCCGCCGCCTCCCGGGCGGACGTGGAGCCGGTCGCCAACGAGAACCTCCACCGCACCGTCACCGGGCTGGTCACGGTGGTCCCCTTCCTGCTCCTGGGAGTGGCCGCCTGGCAGGTCTGGGACCGGCTGCTCTCCTGGCAGGACCTGGCCGTGCTCGCAGTCCTCTACGCCGCCACGGGGCTCGGCGTGACGGTGGGCTTCCACCGCCTCTTCACCCATCGCAGCTTCGAGACCAAGCGCGGCGTGCGCGCCGTCCTGGCCGTGCTGGGCTCTGCCGCCATCGAGGGGCCGGTGATCTCGTGGGTGGCCGATCACCGCAAGCACCACGCCTTCTCCGACGAGGAGGGCGATCCCCACAGCCCCCACGTCGACCACGGCGGAGGCCTGCGAGGAACGCTGCGCGGGCTCTTCCACGCGCACCTGGGATGGCTGTTCGTCCACACCCAGCGGGGATCGAAGGAGCGCTACGCGCCGGACCTGCTGCGTGATCCCGTCATCCGCTTCGTCGACCGTACGTTCCCGCTCTGGGTGGTGCTCGGCCTCGCGCTCCCGTTCGGGCTCGGGGTGGCGCTCGGCGGCACGCTGGCTGCCGGGCTGACCGCCCTGCTGTGGGGTGGGGCGATGCGCGTACTCGTTCTCCACCACGTCACCTACAGCATCAACTCGCTCTGCCACACCTTCGGGCGGCGTGCCTTCGAGACCGACGACCAGTCACGCAACCTGGCATGGCTCGCTCCGCTCGCATTCGGTGAGGCCTGGCACAACAACCACCACGCCTTCCCCACCTCGGCGGTACACGGCCTGGGCCGCTGGCAGGTGGATCCCTCGGCGTGGGTGATCGCGGCCCTGGAACGGCTCGGCCTCGCCCGGAACGTCGTGCGCGTGAGCCCCGAGCGCCAGCGCGCTCAGGCGGCGTCCTAGTCGACGCCAGACCTCTGTAACGCTCTGGCCGACGGTCGGACCAAGGCGCGGACCGCGGACTCGGAGGAGAGGCGAATGGACAGCACGACCATCGGCGCGGCAGCGCGCGCAGCGGACACGGAAGGGCGGCCTGAGTTCCGCCCCGTGGCGGACTACGGCCTGCTCGCGGACTGCAATTGCGCCGCTCTGGTGGATCGGGAGGGGTCGGTCGACTGGCTCTGCCTCCCGCGTTACGACAGCGCCTCTGTGTTCGCGCGCATTCTCGACCCCGCCGCCGGCCATTGGTCGATACGGCCCGCGGGCGAGTTCTCGGCCGAGCGCCGTTACCTGCCGGGCACGCTCGTGATCGAGACGACATTCACCACCGAGCGGGGCAGCGTACGGCTCACCGACGCGCTCGCCTTTCCCGAGGGCCAGCGCGGTCACGACCTCGGCCTCGACACCCCGCACGAGCTGCTGCGCTCGGTGGAGGGCGTGAGCGGCAGCGTCGACCTCGAGCTGGAGCTGGCGCCGCGACCTGAATACGGCCTCTACCGGCCGCTGATCCGTCTGCTGGACGATGGCGCGCGCAGCTTCGGTGGGACCTCACCGGTACGGCTGCGCAGCGGCGCGCCGGTGGAACTCGACGCCGGCTCTTCGCTGCGCTCCTCCTTCCGGGTGGGCGAGGGGGAGTCGGTGGGCTTCTCGATGCGCTGGTTACCGGTCGAGGCGGCGACCCCTCCTGAGCCCACCGCTCCGGGAGACGTGGCCCGCCGCATCGCGGAGACGGGCGAGGCGTGGCGCTCCTGGGAGGCCGAGCACGACATCTACGAGGGCCGGCACCGCGAGCTGGTCAGGCACAGCGCACGCGTACTCAGGGGACTCACATACCGGCCCACGGGCGCGATCGTCGCGGCCCCCACCACCTCGCTGCCCGAGACCGTCGGCGGTGAGCGCAACTGGGACTACCGCTACTCCTGGATCCGCGACTCCAGCCTCACGATCGAGGCCCTCTACATCGGCACCTGCTCGAATGAAGCCGAGGACTTCGTCTCCTTCATGACGAGCTCGGCCGGCGGCCGGGCCTCCGAGGGCTCGCTGCAGATCATGTACGGCATCGGCGGTGAGCACGACCTGTCGGAGCGCGAGCTCTCGCACCTGCGTGGATGGCGCGACTCGCGCCCGGCGCGCGTGGGCAACGGCGCCTGGCGCCAGACCCAGCTCGACGTGTACGGCGAGCTGCTCAACTCGCTGTGGCTCTACCGCAAGCGCCTGGGCGACCTGCATCCGGAGATCCGGGCCTTCGTGGCCGACCTCGCCGACACGGCCGCGCGACGATGGCAGGAGACCGATCAGGGCATGTGGGAGATGCGGGGAGAGCCGCGTCACCACCTCTCCTCCAAGGTGCTGTGCTGGACCGCGCTCGACCGGGCGGTCCGGCTCGCCCCGCACCTGGGAGCGCACGCCAAGGTGGAGGAGTGGAGCGCGGAGCGAGACGAGATCCGCTCCGCGGTGCTCGAGCGCGGCTGGAGCGAGCGGCGCCAGGCCTACGCCCAGTCGTTCGATTCGGACGAGCTCGACGCGGCGCAGCTGCTGATGCCGATCCTGGGCTTTCTCGAGCCCGACGACGAGCGCATGTGCTCGACCGTGGAGGCCATCGCCGCCGACCTGACCGAGGACGGCCTGGTGCTGCGCTACCGCAACGACGAGGGGCTCAATGCCGACGGCCTCACCGGCGAGGAGGGCACGTTCGTGATCTGTTCGTTCTGGCTGGTGTCCTGCCTGGCCAAGATGGGCGAGCTCGAGCGCGCCGAGGTGCTCTTCGACAGCCTGGTGGGCTACGCCAACGACCTCGGCCTACTGGCCGAGGAGGTCGACACCGAGCACGACGAGCTGCTGGGCAACTTCCCGCAGGCCTTCAGCCACATCGGCCTGATCGTGGCTGCTCACGAGATCGACGAAGCGAGGAAGGAGGGCCGATGAGCGACTACGACGTGATCGTGATCGGCGCAGGGCCCGCGGGCGAGCACTGCGCGGGCCACCTGGCGGACGGGGGGCTGCGGGTGGCGATCGTGGAACGCGAGCTCGTGGGCGGCGAATGCGACTACTGGGCCTGCATTCCCTCCAAGACGCTGCTGCGCCCCGGCGAGGCGCGCCAGGCTGCGCTCGACGCCCCCGGCGCGCGCGAGACCGTGACCGGCCCGCTCGACGCCGGCGCGGCGCTGGCCTGGCGCGACTTCATGGTGGCCGGCTACGACGACGCGAGCAAGATCGGCTGGCTCGACCAGAACGGCATCGAGCTGCTGCGCGGGCCGGCCCGGCTCACCGGACCCGGACGCGTGGAGGTGGACGGCGCCGAGCACGCCGCGCGCGACATCGTGATCGCCTGCGGCTCCGAGCCGGTCATCCCCCCCATTCCCGGCCTGGCCGAGGCCGAGGGGGTGTGGACCAACCGCGGAGCCACGGCCCTGGACGAGGTGCCCCGCCGGCTGGTGGTGCTGGGCGGCGGCCCGGTGGGCGTCGAGCTGGCCCAGGCGCTCCACCGCCTCGGCGCGTCCGTCGTGCTGGTGGAGGGCCAGGAGCACGTGCTGCCGCGCGAGCCCCGTCCTCTGGGCGAGGCGCTCGGCGGCGCGCTCGCCGCAGACGGAATCGAGCTCTGCTTCGGCCAGCACGCCTCGGCGGTGAGCGCTCGAGGACGGCGACTACGTGGTCGAGTTCCCCGAGCGCGAGCCGCTGCGCGGCGACCGCCTGCTGGTGGCCACCGGCCGCCGTCCCCGCGTCGAGGGCCTCGGCCTGGACACCGTGGGGATCGAGCCCGCGCGCGGCGCCATCGCGGTCGACGCGCACATGCGCGCCGGCGAGGGCCTGTGGGCGATCGGCGACGTCACGGGCATCTGGCCGCTCACCTACGTGGGCAAGTACCAGGGCCGCGTGGCAGCTGCCAACATCCTGGGCGAACGGCGCAGCGCCAGCTACGACGCCGTGCCACGTGTGGTCTTCACCGATCCGCAGGCCGCTTCGGTGGGCGTTGCCGAGGATGAGCTCAGCGCAACGGTGCCGCTCTCGGCGGTGCCCCGAACGTCCACCTACACCCGCGCCTATGCGGAGAGCCCCGGCTTCATGACGCTGCTCTCCGATGGCCGGCGTGTGACGGGCGCCCACGCGCTCGGGCCCGAGGCGGGCGAGTGGCTCCAGCAGGCCACCTTGGCGATCCGCGCGCGTGTGCCGCTCGACGTGCTCAGCGACGTGATCCAGCCCTTCCCCGCGTTCTCGGAGGTCTTCCTGTACGCGCTGACCGAGTTGAGCGCGCAGAGACCTTGACCGGATTCGCGCTTGCCGCCGCGGGTAGGCTCGCCTGGACGCACTTGGCCGATGCAGAGAAGCGGACGCAGGGCACGCCGGCCTCGGCCGAGGAGGCGCTGCTCGCGCGCCTGCGCGCGGGCGACGAACGCGCCTTCGAGGCGCTGATCGAGCGCCACCACGCCACCATGCTGGCGGTGGCCCGGACCTACGTGAGGACCCAGGCGGTGGCCGAGGAGGTGGTGCAGGACGCCTGGCTCGGCGTGCTCAAGGGCCTCGACCGCTTCGAGGGGCGCTCATCGCTCAAGACCTGGACCCTGCGCATCCTGGTGAACACCGCCATGAGCCGCGGCGTACGCGAGGCGCGCAGCGTGCCCTTCTCCTCGCTGGCTCCTGAGGGAGAGAACGAGCCGGCGGTTGATCCCGGCCGCTTCCGCGGGCCGGGCGATGCCTACCCCGGCCACTGGAGCAGCAGCCCCGGCGACTGGCGAACGCTGCCGGAGGAGACGCTGCTGGGGCGGGAGACCCTGGAGGTGGTCAAGCAGGCGGTCGCCGAGCTGCCCGCAGCCCAGCAGCGCGTGATCAGCCTGCGCGACATCGAGGGGTGGGACTCCGAGGAGGTATGCGAGGCGCTCGAGCTCAGCCCCGGCAACCAGCGGGTGCTGCTGCACAGGGCGCGCTCGCGCGTGCGATCGGCCCTCGAGAGGCACTTCGATGCCTGACTCCGCGGAGCAGATCACCTGCCGGGAGCTGGTCGAGCTGGTCAGCGACTACCTCGAGGGCGCCCTGGCCGGGGACGCGCTGATGCGCTTCGAGCAACACCTCGAGGCCTGCGAAGGATGTCTGCGGTACGTGGATCAGATGCGCACGACCGTTGCCTCCGTGGGCCGGGTGCGGGAGGCGGACCTGCCCCCGGAGACGCGCGCGCAGCTGCTGGACGCGTTCCGCGACTGGAGGCGAGACCGGTGACACAGCCGAGATCCAGCGGCCGCACGAGGGGCCTCCGCGGCCTCGAGGGCAAGAACGTGCTCGTGACCGGAGGCAGCTCCGGAATCGGCCAGGCGATCGCCGTGCGCTTTGCGGAGTATGGGGCCAACGTGGCGATCAACTACGTGGACCGGCCCGAGGAAGCTGCCGAGACCGCCGCACAGGTGCATGCATGCGTCGCCAGGGTCCGGCGCGAGGGTGTGCGCGACGTCCTCGTGGGCGGCGACGTCTCCAATGAGGAAGAGGTCGTCCACATGCTTGGCGAGGTGGTGGCCGGGCTCGGCGGGATCGACGTGCTGGTGAACAACGCAGGCATCCAGATCTCGCGCCCGAGCGAGGAGCTCTCGAGCAAGGAGTTCGACACCGTCCTGGCCGTGAACCTGCGCGGCTCCTTTCTGTGCGCACGCGAAGCGATCCGCCACTGGCTGGCTACCGACGGGCAGGGCTCGATCGTGAACGTGTCGAGCGTCCACCAGCTGATTCCCAAGCCGCGCTACCTCGGCTACTCGGTTTCCAAGGGAGGCATGCAGAATCTCACTCGCACCCTGGCGCTCGAGTACGCCGCGCGTGGGATTCGCGTGAACGGCATAGGACCGGGTGCCACCGTGACGCCGATCAACCGCGCTTGGATCGAGGACCCCGCCAGGCGCGAGCAGGTGGAGAGCCACATCCCGATGGGGCGCGCGGGCACGGCCGACGAGATGGCCGGGGTGGCCGCCTTCCTGGCGAGCGACGACGCCGCCTACATCACCGGTCAGACCATCTTCGTGGACGGCGGCCTCACGCTCTACCCCGACTTCCGCGAACCGTGGTCGTCGGAGTGAGTCTTGTCAGGGTCGTCCGCGCCCGCGCCTTCGGGTGGCCTCGGCGGCGCGCTCGCTGATTCGGCGCCGGACCTGCTTGAGCTTCTGGGCCCGATCCTTGCGCCGGGCGCGCTCGGCTCTCTCGGAATTCGGCTTGTTCGCCATCAAGACTGCCCTTCGCCCTCCTCGAGATCGGCCGCGCGAAGGAGAGGGAAGGACCCAGCGAGCGACTGCGTGAGCTGACGATAGCGTTCGGGCTGAACGTGTCAGGCAGCGCTCAGGGTGATACCGTCGCGGATGTACAAGTCGAGCACAGGCTCGATAACGCAGTGCCAGCGCCCGTAGTTGTTGCCTCGTTGCACCTCCGCGAACGCAGCACGCAACCAATGGAGGTAAAGCAATGGCCACCGGAACCGTTAAGTGGTTCAGCGACGACAAGGGGTTCGGCTTCGTCACTCCCGACGAGGTCGGTAAGGATCTCTTCGTCCACCACACCGGCATCGCCGGCGACGGCTTCAAGTCGCTCGCCGAAGGAGCCAAGGTCGAGTACGACGCCGAGGCCGGCGACAAGGGCCCAAAGGCCGTCAACGTACGCCCGATCGGCTAAGAAGCCGCACAGGCGCACCAGACGCCGCCGGTCGCTGTGCGCAAGCCACGGCCGGTCGGCGTCTCATCCAGATGGCCACCACGGCTCTGCTGCTCACCACCGGTGAGGCCCTCGAGGTAGAGGGCCCGCTGGATCAGGTCTCGAAGCTGATGGAGAACGCCGCCCGCAGCAGCGCGGGCACTCTGGCCTGGCTCGAGGACGCCGCGGACGGTGAGCGCTTCGGCGTGAACCCGGCCCACGTCGTTTGGATACGCCCGGGCCGGGATTAGTCGCAGCGCCGGGCGATCCGCTCGCGCACGCCGGGTGGTGCGAGTACGCTCTAAGCAGGATTCATCCACCGTCGGGTGTCGCGCTCCCTGCGCCCCCCAGTGGTTCAGTCTCGGGGGAGCCGCTAGGACGGTGGCATGATCAAAGAGGACGACGGGTCCCAATGGAAGGGCTCGACCCGCGGCGAGGCCGCGTGGAAGGAGACCCGCGAAGGCGTGGCGGCGCGCAACGCCGAGGCGCGCAAGGCGGGTAAGCAGCGACGCGAGGCATACGAGCGCGAGCGCGCGAGTGCGCGGGACGTAGCGGCGGCCAAGCGACACGCTCACCTGCTCAAGAGCCGGCATACCCCCTAGCCGGCGGCACCCCAACCGAATGCAGAGACCGTCGGGCAACGGTGGCCGTAGCCAATAGCGCAGCGGTCGACCGACCGCTCGCCGCCGCCCCCGATGGCCGGGCGCCTGAGCTGATCCGGCGTCTGCGGAGCTTCGGGCGGCGCCATCGAGCGCCGATCACCGTCGTGGGCTCGCTGCTCGCCGCCGGGGTCATCGTGGCGCTGCTGGCCGGAAGGCGCGAGGAGTTCACCAACGCTCTGTCGAGCGTCAGCATGTGGGTGCTGGCCGCGACGGCGCTGCTTCAGATCGTCGCTCTCCTCTCGCGCAGCGAGGCCTGGCATCTCACGATCGAGGCCGCCGGCGGAAGGGTCGAGCGCCGCGTGCTCTACCGCGCGTCGAGCATGCAGGTCCTGGGCAGCCTGCTGAACGGTCAGCTCGGGGTGGCCGCACGGATAGCCGCCCTGAGGCGCTCGTCCCCCGAGGTATGCCCGCAGGTGCCGACGTTGATCGCGGCCGAATTTCCCATCCTCGCCGTCGAGGCGATGCTCGCGGCACTGGCCTCGTTCACGCTCGTCGGACCGCTCGGCCTGCCCTGGTGGGCGCCGATCATCGCCTTCGCGGTCGTGGGGGCCGCAAGTCATGGCCTGCGACGCCTGGCGCTCCGCGAGGGCCGCAGGGTGTGGCGCGGCCTCGCGGTGCTACGGAGTGCGACCGGAGGAGCGCGCGTGATCGGCCTGGTGTTGATCGCGGTGTTCGCTCAGATCTTCCGCAACTGGATGTTGCTGCACGCCGTGGGAGTCGACGCCTCCTTCTTCGACGCCATAGCCGTGTTGATCGCGGTGGTCACCCTCGGCCAGCTGCCGATTGGCCCCAGCGTGGGCGCCGCCGCGGCCGTACTCATCCTCGGCAGCGACGGGGTCGCCGCGGCGGCCGCGGCCGGGGTGCTGATGACCGTGACGGGCACGATCGGCGGCCTCTGCTTCGCCGGCTGGGCGGGCGCCGACCACCTCTGGGCGGCCACGCGCAGGGCCGGAACGCGCCGGGCCCTAACCCGGCGTGCCCAGGCCGAGGCCCCGCCCGCTCAGCCGTAGCTGTACAGCCCGCGGCCGCTCTTGCGGCCCAGCAGGCCCGCGGCTACGAGCCGCTGGAGCAGCGGAGGGGGAGCGAACAGCTGCTCGCGGTGCTCGGCGTAGAGGGTCTCGGACACGCTGAGCACGGTGTCCAGGCCGATCAGGTCGGACAGCGCGAGTGGGCCCATCGGGTGCGCGCAGCCCTTGACCATGCCGGCGTCGATGTCCTCGGCCGAGGCCAGACCCTGCTCGAACATGCGGATCGCCGACAGCAGGTAGGGGACGAGCAGGGCGTTGACCGTGAAGCCCGCCCTGTCGGGCGCCATGATCGCCTCCTTGCCGAGGCGGTCCTGGCTGAAGCGCAGCGCCCTCTCCGTGGTCTCCGGCGCTGTCAGCAGCGACGGGATCACCTCCACCAGGGACATCACGGGCACGGGGTTGAAGAAATGCAGCCCCAACACGTTGGCCCCGCGGTCTGCGGCGGCGGCCGCCAGCTCAACGATCGGGATCGACGAGGTGTTGGAGGCCAGAATGGCTCCCTCGTCCTCCACCAGCCGCGGCAGAGCGGAGAAAATACCCATCTTGAGCTCCTTGTCCTCGGCCACGGCCTCGAGGATCAGCTGACGGTCGGCTACGGCGTCGAGCTCTGACGAGATGCTCAATCGATCCAGCGCGGCCTCGCCCGTCGCGGCGTCGAGCTTGCCGCGCTCGACCCCGCGCCGGATCGAGGACTCGACGCGGGCGCGCGCGCGGCCGGCCGCCGTATCGTCGACCTCCACGAGCACCACCTCGAGGCCCGCGCGCGCACACACCTCGGCGATGCCGGCGCCCATCGTGCCGCCGCCCACCACGCCGACCCGCTCGATCGCGACGTCCGGCTCGCTGCTCACCGGAAGGCCTGGATGCCGGTGAGGGCGTGGCCCACCACCAGGGCGTGGACGTCTGCGGTGCCCTCGTAGGTGACCACCGACTCGAGGTTGTTCATGTGCCGGATCACCGGATACTCGAGCGTCACGCCGTTGGCGCCCAGCACCTGGCGCGCGCTGCGGGCCACGTCGAGTGCGGCGTTCACGTTGCCGAGCTTGCCCATGCTCACGTGCTCGGGCCGCAGGGTGCCGGCGTCCTTCATGCGTCCGAGATGCAGCGCGAGCAGGGTGGCACGGTTGACCTCGAGCGCCATCATGGCGAGCTTCTGCTGCACCAGCTGGAAGGAGGCGATCGGCCGCTCGAACTGGATGCGCTCTCCGGCGTAGGCAAGAGCGGACTCGAAGCAGGCGCGGGCCGCGCCGGCAGCGCCCCAGACGATGCCGTAGCGCGCCTCGTTGAGGCAGGACAGCGGACCGCGCAGGGAGTCGGCCTCGGGTAGGCGGGCCGAGTCGGGCAGGCGCACGTCGTCGAGCAGCAGCTCGGACGTGACGGAGGCGCGCAGCGACAGCTTCCCGTGAATGTCCTGCGTCGTGAAGCCGGGTGTGCCGGCAGGGACGAGGAAGCCCCGGAAGCCCTCGTCGGTGCGCGACCAGACCACCGCGACGTCGGCCACCGAGCCGTTGGTGATCCACATCTTCTGCCCGTTGAGGATCCAGTCCTCGCCCGCGCGCCGGGCGTGGGTGCGCATCGAGCCGGGGTCAGAGCCCGAGTCGGGCTCGGTGAGGCCGAAGCAGCCGATCGCCTCGCCCGCGGCCATGCGCGGGAGCCACTCCTGCTTCTGCTCCTCGGAGCCCCAGCGGTGAATCGCGTACATCGCCAGCGAGCCCTGCACGGAGACGAGGCTGCGCACGCCGCTGTCCCCGGCCTCGAGCTCCAGGCAGGCGAGGCCGTAAGCGGTGGCGCTCGCCCCGGCACAGCCGTAACCCTCCAGGTGCATCCCCAGCAGGCCGAGCGCCCCGAGCTCGCGCGCCAGCTCCATCGGCAGGCGTCCTTCCTCGAACCATTCCCCCACGTGAGGGGTCACGCGGTCGGCGACGAAGGCCCGCACGGTGTCGCGGATGAGCCGCTCCTCGTCGTCGAGCAGCGCATCGACCGCGAGGAAATCCTCCGGCCGGGTCTTGGGGGCGGAGACAGAGCTGGTGGACATGCCTGAAGACTAGGAGTGTCCGCGCCTGCGCCGCCGCACGTAGGGCACGCCGGCCAGCCCGAGCAGCACGACCGACGAGCCGACGACCCCGCCGCCGCAGCGCGCGAACGTGGCCGTATAGCTCGACGGCGAGGCAGGGGTGGTGATCACGTGCTCGGCAGCTCCACCGTCCGACCAGCGCGCGAAGCGCCAACCCCGCCCCGAGTCGTCGCCCTGGACGGGCGCGCCGACGCGGAACGCGTAGCCCTCCCAGGAGGAGAGGGTGACGGGGGCGGAGATCGTGGTTCCGTCGACGATCAGGTCCAGGTTGCCGGGGTCGGTGGCGAACGTCACGTTGACCAGCCGCGGCCGGAGCTCCTGCGTGACCGTGCGGCTGAGGCCCTTCGAGTCGGTGGCCGTCAGGTCGATGTCCAGGAAGCTGGTGGCGGCCGCCGCCAGATCCTCGGGCGGAGGCGCGCTGAACGGTATGCCGGTGCCCGTGCGCGGGGCGAGGAACGGGTGGCTGTGGGTGTTGTGGCGCAGGCGCACCTCCCACTCAAGGCGGGCCGGCGCCAGCGCGCCGTCCTCGGCATCGGTGGCGCTGCCGCGGAGCGTCACCTGCTCACCAACCCTGAAGCGTGCGCTCGTCACGGGCGCGTCGATGCGGGGCAGCGGCGGCGTGTTGCCGGCGTCGATGCGCACGCTCTCGGTAACGGCTACGCCGCGGCTGTCGGTCACCCGCAGCGTGGCCGTGTAGGCGCCGGCCGCCGCGTAGGTATGGCTCGCCGTGGGCGTCGTGGCGTGCGCGCTCCCGTCGCCGAAGTCCCAGTCGTAGCTGAGCGGGTCCCCGTCGGGATCGGAGCTCTGGCGGGCGTCGAAGGAGACCGCCAGCGGCACGGCGCCGAAGCGGGGGCTGGCGGAGAGCACCGCGCTGGGCGCCCGGTTGCCCGTGTAGGCCACGCGCCGAACCTCATCGTTGCCGCCCTTGTACGTCGCGTAGTAGAGGGCCTGGCCGGTGGGGCTCGGGCCGAAGGTCATGTCCACCACACCGCCGAGGTTGGTGGCGAAGTCCCCTGCCACCCAGCCCAGGCCGAAGTTCTTGAGGGTGCGGATCTGGCCGCACACGAAGTCGCCGAACAGGTAGGACCCCTCGTACAGCGAGGGCCAGAGCCCGTTGGGCACGAAGGCGCCGCCGGTGATCGAGGCGCAGCCGCCGCCGCGTCCGTAGTCGTGGATCGGACTGATCAAGCCTGCCGGTGGCGCACCGCAGTTGGTGCTCGAGCCCGTGGCGCAGCGACCCTCGCGGATGTTCCAGCCGTAGTCGGCTCCCGCCTGGCCCTCGTCGATCTCCTCCCAGTTCCCCTGTCCCACGTCGTTGATGAAGAAGCGAGTGCCTGCTGCGTTGGGGTCGAAGCCCATCCGGAACGGGTTGCGCAGGCCGGTCGCATAGATCTCCTGGCAGACCAAGCCGGGGTCGGTGCGTCCCGTCGTGTTGCAGCGCCGGCTGTCGGCACCACGGAAGGGGTTGTCGGCCGGGATGCCGCCAGTGGGCGTGAGGCGCAGGATCTTGCCCTGCAGGACGTGCCGGTCCCGGGCGGCGTCGTTGCCCGGCCCGCAGCCCCCGCCGGCGTAGTCGCAGCCCCCGTCCCCGACCGAGGCATAGAGGTAGCCGTCCTTGCCGAAGTGCAGCGCCCCGGCGTTGTGGTTGCCCGCCGGCGAGGGGATGTTGTCCACCAGCACCGTCTCGCCGGCGGGGCTGACCACGTCGTCGGCGCCGAGCGTGAACGACGAGATGCGGTTCACCGGGCTGCGGGCGGTCCGGTTCTCGCAGGTGTCGTTCTTCTTGAACGAGTAGTAGAGGTAGATCCGGCGGTTGACGGCGAAGTCCGGATCGACCGCCGCGCCGAGCAGCCCACGCTCGTTGTCCGAGCAGACCTTGGGGATGATGTCGAGCGCGGGAGCGCTCAGCAGGGCGCCGTTCTTGACTATGCGCAGCTGCCCGTAGCGGGCTGCGATCAGCATGCGGCCGTCGGGAACGAAGGCCAGCGCGGTCGCGGCGCTGACCCGAGCCACGAGCGTGTCCTCGAAGCCGGCCGGGACGGTCGCCCGGGCCGGAGCGCTGCCGGCGGCTATGGCGATGGCGAGGCAGAGGAGGGCGGCAAACCGTCGCACGCGCCCGGCACTACACCGGGCCGCCCCGTTTCTGTCAATGGCGGCGGGCCACGATCCCTGCGTTCGACACGTATTTCATGCGAACGCAGGGATCGATGGCGCCCGCGCCGGGGGTCAGCGCTTGTCGTGGTCTCCGTGTCGGCCGCGGTCCAGCTGGGCCCTGATCTCGCCGCCCGGGTACTTCGAGCTATGCACGTTCGCATAGGTCGTGCCCGCTCGGATCGCCGACACGAGCTCGTCGAACTCGCCGGGGTCGATGCCCTGATCCGTCGGCCCGATCACGTCGTCGGGCTCGATCGTGCCCCTGACCGTCGCCGGTGAGGGGGGACATGCCTGGGTGCCCACGGGGCCGTTGCCCAGGTTGGTACACAGGAAGACGGAGATCCCGCCGCTCTGCGCGCGTCCTCCGAAGTGGATGTGCGCCTGCTGGACGTTGCCCTCGAGGTCGGCGTAACGCAGGCGGTAGACGATCTTCTCCTGGGACTTGCTGATCCGGGCCTCGAAGGTCCCCCGGCCTGTCGTCGACAGCGCCGACGGGTCCTCCTCATAGCCCGTAAGCCGCTCCTTGATGTCGCGACCACCGCCGGCGATCGCTGTGGTCACCACCACCGCCAGCGCGGCCAGGGCCGCTACGACGACGGCAAGCTTGAGACGCCCCTTCATCGGTCACCTCCGGAGGAGACAGTGTGCGCTTACGCCCTACGCGCGCAACGCCGTGAAGGTTCGAATCTCAGACAGGCAGCGGCTGCGCATGACCGAACCCGAGCTCCCCGGTGGGCATCTGCTCGGGCGGGTCGTCGCCGTACTGGGCCGCCTCCATCGCCCGCACCAGGTCGATGGCGGTGGAGCGCACGCCCACCACGATCTCGGCCACGCCGAGATCGCGCTCGCGCTCGAAGCTCTCGGTGGCACGGGCGGCCGCCCGCAGCGCATACCGGCGCACGTCCGCGCCCTGCGGATCGGGATAGTCGAGCTCCGCGGCCAGAGTCCAGACCGCCTGCCCGAGGTCGTGGACCGCCTCCGGCAGCTCTCCGGGTGCCGTACCGCCGTTGCGCAGGAAACGCAGCACCTGGCGGGTGAGCATGCGCGCGTTTCTCACCGCGAGGTCGATGTGGGGAGCACTGCGGGCATACCGGTCGAGCTCGCCGAGCGACGAGCGCCGGCCCGGTGAGAAGCGCGCGGTCTCGTGGCCCAGGACGAGCGCCTCGTCGAGGGCGAGCATCGCCGCGTCGAGCTCGCGCGTGTCCTCAAGGGCGTGGAGCGCACGGACCTCGTCGTGCTCGGTGAGCGCCCATGACACGTCCTCCAGCGTCCGGCCCAGCCGACCGAACACGTCATGAACCGAGCGCCCGACCAGCAGGACGGGATCGAGCGGGAAGGCCAGCGCGCTGATGGCCAGCGCCACGCCGCCGCCGGCCAGCGCCTCGAGCAGCCGCATGGGCGGAAGCCCGCTGCCGCTGGGCTCCAGCAGGACGAGCAGGATGGCCGATACCGCGGCCTCGGTAATGAGCAGCGGACCGCCGCCCAGCACCACCGCCACCGACATGGCGAGCACGATCATCACCCCGAGCTGAAGCGGCCCGGAGCCGATGGCGGTGACAAGCAGGTCGGCCACCCCGATGCCCAGCACCACCCCGCCGATCAGCTCGATGGCGCGCTGGCGGCGCTGGCCGTAGGTGGCCCCGACGGCGATGACCGCCGCAATCGAGGCGAATACCGGCTGCTCGACGGGCAGGATCAGCTTGGCCAGGTACCACGCGGCCACTGCCGAGAGCGCCGTCTGCAGGATCGGCCAGGCGCGAGCGCGCAGGCGAAGCAGCGCGTGCCGAGGCATCGCATTGCGAAGCGAGATGTGCGTTCTGAGATCGCGCATGCTGAGTTCCTTCCTGCCGGACCGGCTGGTGTCCTGCGAGGGCGTCCTCCCCAGGCGCCCGTGCAGCCGGTCCCTCCTGAATGTAGCGAGATCTCCGCGCGGGGTTACACGGTCTCGCGGGCGGGCGCCGGCGCTTCCTCGACCCGGCCCCCGGGCATGGCCACCAGGGCCACCACGAACGCCACCAGCATCACGCCCGCCATCATGTAGAAGACGGTCTGGATGGCCACCGCGAAGTCGTGCTGCACCACGGAGAACAGCTCCTGCGCTCGCCTTCCGGCGCGCGCGCCGTACTCCGAGCCCGAGCCCCCTCCGGCGTGATTGAGAGCGTCGGCGATCTGGTCGGCGCGCGTCTTGGGCACACCGAGCGCTTCGAGCGAGGACTGGATGTTCGCCTTCTCGCGCAGGATCAGGATCGTGCCCAGCACCGCCAAGCCGAGGCTGGCCCCGAAGTTGCGGCTGGTTTGGGTGATGCCCGTGATCTCGCCGTAGCTCGTTTTCGGCGCGCGGTTGACGGCGTCGGTGGAGGCCGGCCCCAGCAGCAGGCCGATGCCCGCGCCGGTGAGCACGATGAAGTACCACTGGTCGTTGAGGTCGAGGTCGGGCAGCCGCCAGGCCCAGAGGGCCAGGCCCAGGGCCGCGAGCAGGCAGCCGGGAACCACGGCCACGCGAGCGCCCCGCTGGTCGAGCAGTCGCCCGCCGAGCTGGGCGGCACTGGCAAAGCCACCGAAGAAGATCAGCAGGTAGAGCCCGGCCTCCGACGCGCTTTGCTCGAGCCCCACCTGCGCGTACAGGCTGGCGAAGAAGAACAGCGGCACGAATACCGCCGACATCAGGAACAGCACGGCATTGTCCACCGCGAAGCCGCGGTCGCGGAAGATGCCGACGCGGATCAGCGGATCGGCCACACGCCCCTCCCAGACCACGAACGCCGCCAGCAGCGCGAGCCCCGCGGCGATGCAGAGCCACGTCTTGGGATCGCCCCAGCCCCACACGCTCGACTGCTGCAGGCCGAGCACCACGAGTCCCATCCCCGCCGAGACGAGGATCGCGCCACGGTAGTCCAGCGGCGCAGGGTGGCGATCGTTGGCCGGCTTGGCCAGCAGCGTCAACACCACGGCGGCGATCGCCACCGGGATGTTGACCCAGAAGATGGCCCGCCAGCTGATGGCGGTGAGATAGCCGCCGGCCAGCGGTCCCACCGCGGTGAGGCCGCCGGTGACGCCGAAGAAGATCGCCATCGCCCTGCCGCGCTCGCGCAGCGGGAAGGCGCCGACCACGATCGCCAGAGCGGCGGGGAACATCAGCGCCGCGCCGGCACCCTGGATCACACGGAAGGTGATCAGCCACGCCTCGGCGGCCGAGCCCGTGGGCGTGGCGCCGCAGAGGGCCGAGGCGGTGGCGAAGATCACCACGCCGATCAGCACCATGCGCCGGTGGCCGGCGATGTCGGCCAGGCGTCCGCCGAAGGCGAACAGCGCCGAGAGCGCCAGCAGGTAGCCGTTGATGATCCACTGCACTCCGGTGGCCGAGAGCGACAGGTCCTTTTGCAGCTCGG
This sequence comes from uncultured Thermoleophilaceae bacterium, assembly GCA_963813495.1. Taxonomy (GTDB): domain Bacteria; phylum Actinomycetota; class Thermoleophilia; order Solirubrobacterales; family Thermoleophilaceae; genus JACVRW01. The sequence continues at coordinate 94,406 of CAWEZC010000006.1, read as the reverse complement.
GCACGGCGATAGCGACGATCGTCTGGTCGATGAATGTCATCGCGACCGCGAAGATCATCGCCACGAGCACGAGGCGCTTGTTGCCTGCCTGGGCCATCGGCGGCGCGCAGCATCGCACCAACGTAGATCGGCTGCAAAGCTGCCCGCGTGCCCGCCGAGCTGCGCAGCGTAGTCGCGACACGTTACGTGGCCGCGTTGCGTGAGGGCGGCTCCCTCCCCGGTCTCGTGGAGGCCGACGATGACGGCCTGTACGTGACCAAGTTCCGCGGCGCGGGACAGGGCGCGAAGGCGCTCGTGGCCGAGGTGCTCGCCGGCGAGCTGGCCCGCGGCCTCGGTCTGCCGGTGCCCGAGCTGTGCCGCGTCGAGATCTCCGAGGAGCTCGGGCACGCAGAGCCCGACCCCGAGATCCAGGAGCTGATCGAGGCCAGCCCCGGCACCAACCTGGGCATGGACTTCCTTCCCGGCGCGCTGCCGTTCACCCTGCCCCCGGATCCACCGCTCGACGCCGACTGGGCGGCCGACGTGGTCTGGTTCGACACCCTCGTGACGAACATCGACCGCACCCCTCGCAACCCGAATCTGCTGGTGTGGCACGGGCGAACCTGGTTGATCGACCACGGCGCCGCGTTCTTTCGCCAGCACGGCAACGAGACGCTCGCCGAGACCGCTTCCGCCCCGGTGCCGCTGCTGGCCCAGCACGTGCTGCTGCCGCTGGCCGGGCCGCTGGCCGACGCCGACGAGCGGCTGGCCGAGCGGGCGCTCGAGTCGGTTGAGCGAGCGGTCGAGCTGGTTCCGGACCGCTGGCTCGGCCCCGAGCCTGGCGTGCGCCGCGCCGACCTCAGCGCCTTCCTCCTCAACCGGCTCGCCGCGCCGCGCGCTTTCGTCGAGGAGGTGGAGCGTGCCCGTCGCTGAGCCTGACCGCCGTGCCTTCTCCTATGCGCTCCTGCGCGTCGTGCCCAGCGTGGAGCGCGGGGAGCGCCTCAACGTGGGCGTGGTGCTGTTCTGCCGCGAGCGCGACTTCCTGGAGCTGCGCGTCCAGCTCGACGAGGCGCGCCTGGCCGTGCTCGCGCCCGAGCTCGATCCCGAGCCGGTGCGCTCGCGCCTGGAGGCGCTGGCCCGGGTGGCCGAAGGCGCGCCCGAGGCGGGTGCACTGGGCCGGCTCGAGCCGTCCGAGCGGTTCGGGTGGCTGGTCTCCCCTTCGTCGACGATCATCCAGCCGTCCGAGGTGCACACCGGGCTCACCGGCGACCCGGCCACCACGCTCGAGCGGCTGTTTCGCACTCTGGCAAGCTGAGCTGCGGCTCAGGCGGGGCGGTGGCGCAACTGACCGGCGAGACCCTTGAGCACCTGGGGCAGGTCGCTGCGGGCATGCTCGAAGGCCTCTTCGAGCGCCGTGGCGGCGGTCTCACCGTGCAGTCCGCCGCCGTGTCCCATCAGCAGGTGCGCGGGCAGGTGGCCGCGGATGCGCTCCGGCGGCAGCGGGCGCAGGAAGATGTGCAGGCCCACCCGGGCGCCACCGCCGGTGTAGGGCGGGGCTGAGCCCACCACCTCGGCCACCACCAGCGTGCGCTCCTCGGGCCACCAGAGGGCGGTCTCCTGCCAGAGCGGCAGCCGCACCGCAGGGATCGCCTCGAAGGGCGAGCCGGGGACGACGTCGGGCACCTTCACGTGCAGCACGCCTAGACGCTCGGCCACCGCGGCGCAGTCGCGATTGTGGCGATCGAGCAACTGCAGCACGGCCGCGGGCTCGCCCATTCCGGCGGCGCGGTCGATCGCCTCGGGAACGTCGACCGGGTCGATCAGCCAGACGCGGCCGTCGGCCACCAGGGCGTGGGACGTGCGCTCGATCGGCTCGTCCATGACCCAGGAGAAGCCGAACTCGTATTCGTCGTAGGTCTTGACTGGCATCTGCTCATCCTAGGTGGCGGGGCCCGATGCCTTCGCGCGAGTACGAGCCGTCGGCAACCATCCCGATCCACGTTCTCGGCCGGCGCTGGAGGCGCTCGGGCTCAGCCCGCGGCGGCGAGCTGCGGCACGGTCACGAACTCGTACCCTTCGGCGGTGAAGTGCTCGAGCGCTTCGCGCGTCGCCTCGATCGAGCGCGAGCGGTCGTGCGCCGGGTCGAGGTGTGAGCCGTCGTGGAGCAGGATCACGTCGCCCTCCCCGGCCTTGAGCGCCTTGGCGGCGATCTTCTTCTCGCTCCACCACGACGGCTTGCGCCAGTCGAAGCAGGTGATCGACCAGGTCACCGGGACGTAGCCCTCGGCGCGCATCGTGCGCAGCGTGCCCGGACGCCGGCGCCCGTACGGGGGCCGCATCAGCGCCTGCCCGTCGTGCTCGCTGAAGCTCACGCCGGACGCCTCGACAGCCGCCCGGCATCGAGCCAGCTCCTCGCGCACGCCGCCGGAGCTCAGCAGCGGCATCGTCGGGTGGCTGAACGTGTGGTTGCCGATCGCGTGACCGGCGGCGTGCAGCTCGCGGATCAAGCCCGGCTCGCGCTCGGCCCAGCGTCCGATCAGGAAGAAGGTCGCGTGCGCGTTGAAGCGCTCGAGCAGCGCCATGAGATGGGGAGTCTGCTCGGGGTTGGGGCCGTCGTCGTAGGTCAGCGCGAGCTTCTTCCCGGCGCTCGGCACGCGGCAGATCGTGGGTCCGTAGAGCTGCGAGGTCGGTACCTGCACGTGGTAGTAGCCGAAGCCGAGGCCGGCCGCGCCGAGCCCCGCTCCCAGCCGGGCCGCCGGCTTCACTTGACCACCCGGCGCGCCGTCCGCCTCAGCCGCCTGCGCGTGCGGCGGTCCTGGCTCGCGGCCGTCAGCGCGCGTTCCTCGATCGTCTGCAGAGCCACCGTATTGCCCTCCTGATCGTAGTGCGACAAGGCCTCATCAAACTCGTCGAGGCTGCCCAGGAAGCTGGACAGGACCTCGGGTGTGACCTCTGTCGCGCACATGCCGAAGCGCTCGCGCTCCAGATAGCGAGCGTTCATCACCTGCTCGAACTGGCCATGCAGCGGCACCGCCAGCGTCGGCTTGCCGAGGTACACCGCTTCGCTCATCAGCGAGAAGCCACCGCCGGCCACCACCGCGCGGGCGCTGCACAGGTCAGCCACGAAGCCCTCGTTGGAACGCGGGCGAAACTCGAGATTGCCGTCGACCGTGCCCTCCTCGGGCCCGCCCCGCATCCCGTAGACCAGACAGCGCATCCCGCTCGATTGCAGCGCCTCGAGCAGCCGCGGGTCGCCGCTCGAGTAGACGACCAGGTGATCGCCGCGCTCGGCCTCGGCGGCGATGATCTCGGGGCGCAGGATCGGGGGAACGAAGCTGGTGCGGCCGCGCAGGATGGGCGGGCGAAAGAAGGTGATGACGAGGTAGTCGCCCGCGGTCGGGACCATCGCACGGGTCACCGCACGCGCCACGAGGAAGTCGCTGTGCTGGTCGCCGATGATCTCCGCGTCGTGCTTGCAGCGATCGATCATGTTGATGTTGTCGACGCAGACGAGCGGGGTGCGGCTGAGGCGCGCGTACATACCGGCTAGCGGCTCGAAGTCCGTGATCACCACGTCGGGCTGCCACTCGTCCACGACCGCGAGCCAGTCCTTGAGGGTGTCGGGCAGCTGGCGCGGCGCGAGCTTGAAGTTCTGGCGCACCGTCGCCCAGCGCCGGATCTCGCCCTCCTCCATGGCGAAGCTGGGCCCGAAGATCTCGTCCACGAACGGCAGCCGGTCCTTCAGGTAGCGGAACGCGGCCTGCGAGGCGACCACGCGCACGTCGTGCTCGGCGGTCAGCAGGGACTCGATGACCACGTGCGAGCGGGTCGCGTGCCCCATGCCTTCTCCGTTGACCCCGTAGAGCACCCGCACTGGCCGGTGATCCTATCCCGACAGAGCCAGCTGCCGTGACTGGGCGAGCAGGCGCCCGTCACGGCCGAACAGCTCGGCATCCTCTTCCAGGAAGCCGTCGCGAGCCACCCGGGTGGCGTAGCGGCCCAGCAGCCAGTCGTGCGGGCGCGGCAGCGGAGCGCGTAGGTGGACAGTCAGCTCGAGCGTGGGCACGGCCAGCGGCCCGTCCGACACGGCGAAGACCGCGGGAAACCACGAGTCGCAGAGCGCCACCAGCGCCGGCGCGTCCAGCGGGCGCTCGTCGCGGAAGCGCAGCCAGCCTCCGGTGAGCGGCGCTTCGGCCTGCCCGAAGACGCCGTTCCCGATCGCCGGGCGGAAGTCGAATTCACGTCCGAAGGGCGGGGCCTCCGGGCGGTCGGGCGGCTGCTCGATCTCCTCGGGCGCGGGCACGTGGGGCGCCGGCGCCCGATCGAGCTCGAGCCCGCTGCGATCGCGAGCGAAGACCGCCAGCGCCGTGGCGCACATCCGGTTGTTCTGCACGAGGGCGGCGCGCATGAAGCTGACCGAGCGGCCCTGGCGATCCACGCTCACCTCGACGTCGGCAGCGCCCGCTTCCGGCGCACGCAGGTAATGCACGGTGAGCGAGCGAAGTGGGCGTTCCGCAGCCGCCGGGCTCTGGCTCAGCGCCCGCACGATGATCGCCGCCAGGTAGCCCCCGTTGGGCCCGGCGACGACCCACCAGTCGCGCCGTATGTCGCAGCTGAAGCGGCCCGCGCCAGTGGCGCGAACGGCGGTGTCGGCCTCGAAGTCGCCCATCGAGGCCGGCAAGACTAACCGCCTAGGATGCGCCGATGCCGACGCCGCCGGGGCCCCTCGCGCTCCTCGCCCTGACCACCGCCTGCCTGGCCACGCTGGCCCTGGCCGCACCCGCCGCCGCCGAGACCGTCTGGCTCTGCAAGCCGGGACTGAGCGACAATCCGTGCACGCCGAGTCTGCGAACGACGGTGCTCTCGCCCACGGAGAGGCAGCTGGCGACGGTGAACGTCAGGCGCGCCCGCCGGCCGAAGTTCGACTGCTTCTACGTCTACCCGACGGTCAGCAACCAGACCGCCCTGCAGGCCACCAAAAGCATCGATCCGGAGCTGCGCTCGATCGCCCTCTATCAAGCAGCCCGCTACTCGAGCCAGTGCCGGGTCTACGCCCCCGTCTACCGGCAGATCACGATCGCCGGGCTGCGCAGTCCGGCGGTCACGGAGGCGAACCGCGAGCGCGCGTACTCCGACGTGCGCGAGGCCTGGCGCACCTACCTGAGAAAGCACAACAACGGCCGCGGCGTGGTCCTGCTGAGCCACTCGCAGGGCACCTTCATGCTGCGCGAGCTCGTCGCTCGGGAGATCGATCCGGCTCCGCGAGCGCGCCGGCGCCTGATCTCGGCCGTGCTACTGGGCGGGGGCGTGACCGTCAGGAAGGACCGCGACGCCGGCGGCGACTTCCGCAACGTCAGGGCCTGCCGCAGCGCGGGCCAGCTGAGCTGCGTGATCGCCTTCTCGACCTTCAACAGCCCGGTGCCCGGCAACGCCCTGTTCGGCCGCAGCTCGGACCCCCGTCTCGAGGTGCTGTGCACCAACCCGGCGGCGCTGGCCGGTGGGTCCGGTCCGCTCGAGCTGGTGTTCCCGAGCGAGCCCTTCGCTCCCGGCGCCATCGCCGTGGGCACCATGGCCGTGACCAACGGGCCGTTGCCGGTGGTGTCCACTCCCTGGGTCGCGGTGCCCGGGGCCACACGTGGCCGCTGCTCTTCGGCCGGCGGCGCCCGCGTCCTGCAGGTCACCTCGAACCCAGGGGGGCGCAGCTTCAACCCGGTTCCCGACGCCGGCTGGGGCCTTCACCTGCTGGACGGAAACATCGCGCTCGGCACGCTCACGAGGATGGTCGCCCGCCAGGCCCGCGCTTACCTGAAACGTGAGAGGCGCGCCGCCCGCTAGACCCAGTCCTGCACACCGGAGCCCAGTCCTACGCGATCCGGCACGCGTGCGATCGCGCGCTCTGCCGGATCGGGGAAGCCGCGCTCCACGGCCGCCTCGAGCAGCACCATCTGCCGGGCGAGCTCCGGCCCCCGCGCCTCCGGGGCCGCCCGCTCGAGCTCCTGGAGCAGGGCGCGAAAGCGGCGCATGACCTGCGGGGCCTCGGCCCCGTAGTGGCGGATCTCGGTGAGGGCGAGGGTCAGCAGTTCCTCCCAGCCGGGTGTGGGCAGCAGGACGCGCACCGTGCCGTCGCCGTCCACGATCGCCGACCCCTCGAGACGCCGGCCCGCGAGCGCCAGCAGCACGCCCTCGAGGCCATCGAGACACTCGACCGCCGTCGTGGGATCGTTCACCGCCGGCGACAGGGCCCGGCAGGCCACGTCGACCATCGCGCGTATGGCGAAGGCCGGGTCCTGGGTGATCGTGCGCCCGTCGGAGAACAGGGCGCAATCACGAAGCTCCGCCTCGTCGACGCGGCCCTCTCCGTGGACGCGAAACAGCGGCGCGCCCCGTGGCAGGTGGCCGCCCACGGGCAGCGCCACCTCGACCACCACTCCCGCGTCAGCGGCCACCCGCACGGCACCGGCGCGGTCGATCGCCGCGAGCACGGCTCCGGGCTGAGCGTTGGCGATCACCGAGGTCACGGGCGTGCGCACGAGCTGGAAGCGCTGGGCCTCCTCGCCCAACCCAACCGGGTAGACGTCGTCGATGGCCACGAGCGCCTGCCCGGCCAGGTGGGCGTAGATCCGCCGCGGGCGCAGCAGGTCGAGCAGCCGCGCGATGAAGCGAAAGAGGGCGATCAGTGCCGCCACCATCAGGATCAGGGCGACGATCACCGTGAGGTCAGGGCGCACCGACGAGTCGCTCCCGCCGATCGCACTCACGGCCACCAGCGAGTAGAGGCCGGGCACCACGAACAGGCCGAGGGCGTGCTTGACCAACGGGTCGCGCCGGAACACCAGCACCAGCCGGGGCGAGTACTGCCCGGCGCCGAACTGGATCACGAGCACGGCGATCGAGACGACCAGGCCGGAGAAGGTGATCATGCCCGTGGCCACCGCCTCGAGAATCGAGCGGGCGGAGTCTGGGTCGAGGTCAAGCCAGGCATCGCGGCCGCGCCGGCGGTCGATCTCCGGCACCAGGATCCCCAGCACCGCCGCAGCCAGCAGGTAGCAGCCGGGCACGAGCACAAGACTGCGCGCCATGCCCTCGCGCAGCCGCAGCCGCTGGCGCCAGCGCGGCGAGCGCTCACTGGTGGACAGCCGCCTGACGATGACGCCGGGTGGCGAAGGCTCGGCTGCGGAACCCATGCCGGCGGCAAGCCTACGGGCGAGGTCGGCCGCTTCCTCGATCACGGGCTCTTCCACGGCAACGCAGGACACGACGGTGCCGATCTCCTCCTCGGAGGCGTGTGCGCGCGTGCTGCCGAGGCTCGTGACTTCCACCGGTCGGAGGGGCCGGCCTTGTCGAGGCTACGACCGGCGGGTACGCGAATTCCTCCGGCGCGTAGCCGATGATGCAGTTGCGGGCTAGGATCGTCGTCTGACGTCTCTGAGTGGAGGAGAAACATGGACCTGGCTCGTCTGAAGGGGATCCCGCTGTTCGAGTCCCTGTCGTCGAAGCAGCTGCGCCAGGTGGCGCAGCGCGCCGATGAGATCGATCTCGCGGAGGGCGCCGAGCTCGTGCGGCAGGGTGAGTTCGCCTATGAGTTCTTCGTGATCTTGGAGGGCACGGCCGAGGTCGTACGCGACGGCGAGCACGTCGCCGCCCTGGGACCCGGGGACTTCCTGGGCGAGATGGGCATCGTCGAGGGCGCCGCGCGCAACGCGTCGGTGACCGCCACCTCGCCCCTCTGCGCACTCGTCATGAGCGAGCAGGACTTCCGCAGCACTGCGGCGTCGCTGCCCGACGTGGGCGAGCGCATTCGCGCGGCAGTGGACGAACGCTACCGCGCGCTGGTCGGTCCAGAGTCCGGCTGACCCGCCGGCGCACTGCCACCATGTGAGCCATGGGCCGCCGCAGCCGGCGACGGGCAAAGCAGGGCGGCGCAGAGCCGGCCGCTCCCGCCGCCTTCACCGACTACACCGACTCCGAGGGCAACGTGCTCAGCCTGCGCGACGAGCTGAGCGCCGGCACACGGCAGCAGCTCGATGCGCTGGAGAGCAGGCCGGCGGCCTCGGCCGAGGACCGCTGGCAGCGCCGCGTCGAGTTCCTCTTCGAGCGCCTCGCCGTGCGCTGGGAGCTCTCCGGCCTGCCGCTCGAGGGGCAGAAGGAGCTGCTCGGCCGCTACCGCATGGCCGGCTCGGAGGAGAGGCGCTGGGTGCGCGAGACGCTCGAGGAGCATCTTCGCGCCAAGTTGCCGGATCTCTCCGGCAGCTAGCCGGCCCTCGGTTTGCGCCGTCCGTTGCAGCCGCGTCATGCTGCGCCTGCCTCCGGCCCCGTTTGGGGCACCCACAAACTCAAAGGGAGCACCCGCGCATGGATGACTCGCAGCAGGGAGGGCGACCGACCGGCTGGATCGTGATCGCCGCGATCTGTGCTCTGGCTGCCATCGGACTCGGCATCTGGGCCTTCACCACCAAGTCGGACCTCGACGACGCCAATGCCACGATCGAGCAGCAGAAGACCGAGCTGGCCGCCCAGCAGGGCGAGGCGGCCCAGACCGAGCGGCGGTTGCAGGCCTTCGGCGCTCGCGAGCGGGCGGCATTCCGGCGCGTGAAGCGCCGCTTCATCCGCGAGGAGGCCCAGGCTCGCAACCTCAGGCAGACGATTCAGAAGGAAGCCGCCGAGGTCGAGACGGCGCGCGGCCAGACCGCCGCCGCCCAGGGCAAAGACCAGAAGCAGAAGGCCGCCCTGGCCCAGGCCCGGCAGGAGAACCAGCTGTCCGCCGCTTGCGTTCAGGGCGCGGTGAATTCGCTTGATCGCTTCTTCAACGCCTCGTCCGCCAGAGCGGGCGCCAAGGCGGCGGTGGCCGAGCTCGAGTCGATCCAGGACCAGTGCCAGTCGGCCGACTAGCGGCCGATCTCTGCTAGCGCTGCACCGGCTTCACGCGGAAGTTGACCTTCCCTCGTGAGAAGGTCGCCGTCGGCACGTTCAGGACCCACGGCCGCGGGAGCACGCCGCTGGTGTCCTGCAGGAACTGGGCGAACAGGGTCGAGGAGCGCGGGCAGCTGAGTCCACGGACCCAGACGTTGTAGTTGCCCCTCCTGAGCTTGAGCTTCCCGATGCTGTCGTTGTTCAGCACCCGGAACGTCGCCGGGCACCTCGTCTGGCCGCCCGAGGGGTGCCGGCCGTTGCCGCTGCCTCCGGTGGTCACGTAGGCCTTGATGCGGAAGCCTACGTGCGAGCTGCCCCTCTGGAAGCTCGCTGTGGCGGGGTCGAGATACCAGGGCCGCGGCAGCACGCCGTCGTAGTCCTGCAGGAAGCGGGCGAAGTCACTCGAGGCCCGCGAGCAGGAGTACGAGTTCGTGAGCGACAGCAGGATCAGGTGGTACTTGCCCTTGGGGATGCTGAGGCTGCCGATGTAGTCGTTGTGCAGCACGCTGAAGTAACCCGGGCAGACTCGCTTCGAGGGCGGGTGCGGCGGAGTCGGCGGAAGCGGGTTGGTGGCCGGTGTGACGCGGAAGCCGATGCTGCTCCCGCGCCCCTCGGTGAAGGTGCGGCTGGACGCGGCGCCGACCCACGGTCGCGGAAGGCGGCCATCGAAGTCCTCCAGGAACTGGCTGAACAGGCGCGAGGCCTCGGTGCAGCCGATCTCGGTGGAATCGAGGAGGGTGACCACGTAGGGACCCTTGGGCAGCTGCATGCTGCCGATGCGGTCGTTGTGGAGCACCTCGAACGTGCCCGGGCATTCGGCTTCGGCCGCCGAGGCCGAGGGAGCCAGGGCGAACGCGGCTGCGGCCACGACAGCCAGTGCGGTGAGGGTCCTTCTCGTACGAGTCATGCGCGGCAACGTAACGGATGGACCGGGCTGGGGCCAGAAATTGGGTTACTCGGCTCCGAGCACGGGCTCGGGCGGCCCCATGCCTGCGGCCTGGCGGGCATCGCGGCCCGCCGCGGCCACCAGGGCGGCGGCGCCGCGGACGGCCGAACCGATGGCCACGAGCGGGGCCGGAGCCTCCACCTGCAGGTCGCGCTCCGGTGCCGGCTGCGGCTCCCAGTGGGGGATCGGCGGCGGCCGCTCGGCGTTGCCCCGTGGAGCGGGGATGCCGGTGGTCGCGCGTGATCCTCCACCCTCGCACTGGGCCACGCCGTCGGCCAGCAGGCGGCCGCGCAGCGCGTAGCCCTCGGGCCGCGCGTGCACGCCGTCCGGGTAGAGGAGCTTCGGTGTGCTGGTGGCCACCCCGTACCAGTCCACCAGCACGACGTTCGGGGTCTCGGCAGCGAAGCCCTGGATCGCCGCATTCATGCCGTCCACAGACACTCCGTTGTAGGGCGGCCGGAGAATCGTCGCCACGATCAGGCAGCGGTCGCCGCTGGCCTGGCGCGCCGCTCTCATCGTCGCGATGAGGGCGTCCGGGTTGCCGGGATCGTCGTTGGTGCCCAAGTCGAAGATCACCACGTTGTGCTCAGGGCTGAGGCGCGACCGCAGGATGGAGAGGCCGACCCCGCTGCCGCGACTCTGCTGTTGGTCGAACTCCACCGGCACAGCACCGAGCTGCTGCTCCAGGTAGGGGCCCGTCCCGACCTGCAGGCTGTCGCCCACGACGAGCACGTTGGCGCCGCTTCCCTGGGCCGTCGCGGACCCGCCTCCCGTGAGCAGCACCGCCGCCGCGCCAGCCAGAATCACCGCCGTGAGTTTCCCGACGATCGAGTTCGCGGCCTTCTTCGTGGTCGTGTTCATCGTTTCCTGGGCGCTCATGCCTCACCCGAGAGCATGGCGACCTTTCATCCTGCTGGCGTCCTACTTCTTCTACGGCTGGGTGGACTGGCGCTGGGTTCTCCTCCTGATCGCCTCGAGCGTCGTCAACACGTTCGCGGCCCGGGTGATCGCGACCGCCCCCTCGCAGGTCACGCGCAAGCGCGCGCTGGTCGGGGCAATCGTGTTCGACCTCGGTTTGCTCGGCACTTTCAAGTACTTCGGCTTCTTCGTCGACGAAATGAATGGTGCGCTCGACGCGATCGGGCTCGGCTCGCCCCTGCCGATCGTCCAGATCGTGCTCCCGATCGGGATCTCGTTCTTCACCTTCCAGGCGATCTCGTACGTGGTCGACGTCTACCGCGGCGAGACGCGCGCCGCCTCGCTGGGCGACGTGGCCATCCTGCAGGCCTTCTTTCCCCACCTGGTGGCCGGTCCGATCGTGCGCGCCAACGAGCTGCTCCCGCAGCTGCGCACTCCCCGCGATCCGCGGGCCGTGCTCGCAGGCCCCGGCCTGTTCCTGATCGCCGGCGGGCTGATCAAGAAGACCGTGGTGGCCGACGAGCTGGCCCGCAACGTGGTGGACCCCGTCTACAACGATCCGGGGAGCTTCTCCGGTGGCGAGATCCTGCTGGCCTTCTACGCCTTCGCCGCGCAGATCTACTGCGACTTCTCGGGCTACACCGACATGGCCATCGGGCTCGCACTGCTGCTGGGCTACCAGCTGCCGCAGAACTTCAACCGCCCGTATATGGCGCTCTCGCTGCAGGACTTCTGGCGGCGCTGGCACATCACACTGTCGCGCTGGCTGCGCGACTACCTCTACATACCGCTGGGCGGAAACCGCAAGGGGGAGGCCAAGACCTACCGCAACCTGATGCTGACCATGCTGCTGGGCGGGCTCTGGCACGGCGCGTCGTGGACGTTCCTGATCTGGGGAGGAATCCACGGGGGCGCCCTATCGCTCGAGCGCTGGGTACGCGAGCGCTTCCCGCGCTTTCGCATGCCCGTCGTGCTGGCCTGGTTCATCACCTTCAACGTGGTCTGCATAGCGTGGGTCTTCTTCCGCGCGCCGAACCTCGGCATCGCCTTCGACATCCTGGGCGGCATCGGGTTCTCCGGCCCCTCGCCGCTCGTGACCTTCCCTATGGTTCTGCTGGTGGTGGCCGCGATCGCGGTCCAGGCGCTGCCCGAGGGGTGGTGGCGTCGCGGCGAAGCCTGGGTGGTCGCCAGGCCGGTGGCGGCGCAGGGCATCGCCTTCGGCGCGCTCCTCGTGGTCGCGGATGCCGCGGTGGGCCAGCAGGGGGTGGCCCCCTTCATCTACTTCCAGTTCTGAGCCATGGATCCGAAGCGCAACAGGGACCTCACGATGCCGGCCGGGCGGGTGCTCGGCGTGCTCCTGATCGCGCTGGTGATCGCCGCCCTGTTCAACTCGGAGGCCATCGTCCGTGCGGGGGAGGGCATGAAGCAGGGGACCACGCGCGACATCGTGCTGTCGGTCGGGCGCCCGCTCGATGACGTCGCGGGCTTCGTGGGCCTTCACCTTCCGCGCAAGGGCCTCGATCTGGCCTTCGGACAGGAGGACAAGACCGCGTCGGGCACGGAGCTCGAGGAGGGCTCCACAGCGATCCTGCGGCGCCGCGCACGCGAGCGGGCGGCGGAGCCGAAGTTCCCGCAGCCGTCGCCCGGCAACCCGATCGAGGTGCTGGTGACCGGGGACTCGGAGGCGCAGTTCCTGGGGGAACGGATCACCGACCAGGCGCCGCCCGGCCTGCTCGAGGTCGAGGTCGTGCCGCGCAACTCCACGTCGCTCACCAACCCCGGCTTCTTCAACTGGGAGCTCAACGCCCAGCAGGAGATCGACGCGCGCGATCCCGACGCGGTGGTGATGGCCATCGGCGGGAACGACGGGTTCAACGTCGAGGTGGACGGCCAGCTCTATGGGCCGAGCACCCCGGAGTGGCAGACGGAGTTCGCGCGCCGGGTCGCCGTGGTATCGAAGGCGCTCACCGGCGACGCTGAGCGCCCGGTGTACTGGGTCCCGCCGCCCACAGCGCGCAATTCGGAGCAGAACGGCATCTATGCCAGCCAGAACCGCGCCGTCGAGCAGGCCACGGCCGCGGTCCCTGGCCTGCGCTACGTGGACGTGTTCTCGACCCTCGGAGGCGGCAAGTACTCGGACGGCCTCAGGATCGACGGGCGCCGCGTGCTCGCCCGCCAGCCGGACGGCATCCACTTCTCGCGGGACGGCGCCGTCGCGCCCGCTCGCCTGGTGCTCGAAGCGATGGCCGAGGACTATCCGGCCCTCAAGGAGGAGGACGGACCATGACGCCGAGAGGCCTGGCGGTGCTCGCCTCCGGCGCCCTGCTCGCGCTGGGCGTGCCGGCCCCAGCGGCGCCGGCCGAGGAACCGGCCTCGGCTGCGCTGACCCGCAACCTGCTGGTGAACGGCGACTCGCTGGCGGTGGGCACGGCGCCCTACATCCCGCGCGCCCTGCGGCGCTGGCGCATCACTCAATCCACGGAGGTCAGCCGCCACGCCTTCCAGGGCGCGTCCGTGATGCGGGTCTACGGGCGCTCGCTGCCGCGGGTCATTCACGTGAGCCTCGGCACCAACGACGATCCGCGCAGCCTGTCCGCCTTCCGTGCCGCGATCCGCTCGGTGATGGCGGTGGCCGGGCCGCGCCGTTGCGTGGTGTGGGCCAACATCGTGCGCCCGCCGGTGGCCGGCGCGAGCTACTCGGGCTACAACCGGGTGCTCGCTCAGGAGTCGAAGCCGCGCAGCCACCTGCGCGTGGTCAACTGGGCGAAGCTGGTCAGCCGCAATCCCGGCTGGCTTGCCGGCGACGGCGTGCACGTCTCCGCCACCGGCTACGCCGCGCGCGCGAGCGCTGTGGCGCGCTCGGTGCGGCGCTGCCGGGACTAGCCGCGCGATGGTCAACCGGCTCTACGTGATCCCCCTGTCGACCTCGTCGGCCACGGCGTCGGCTCTGCTCTCCCACAAGCGCGTACCGCACCGCGTCATCACCCTCCCGGCCGGCCTGCATCCTCAGCTGCTGCGCTGGGCCGGCTTCAGCGCAGCGACCGTGCCGGCGGCCGAGCTCGAGGGGCGCCCGCTGCAGGGCACGCTCGCAATCTCGCGGGCGCTCGAGGAGCTGCGCCCGCTGCCGCCGCTGTTCCCGCCGGACCCGGTCGCCCGTGAGCGGGTCGAGCTCGCCGAGCTCTGGGGTGAGGCCGAGCTCCAGCCCGTGCCGCGGCGCGTCTTTCGCTATGCCCTCCTCCACGATCGCGGCCTGCGGCGCTGGACCGCCGCCCAGGTCTTGGGCCTGCCCGCGCCGGCGCTGTCCGGGGAGCTGTCGCGACCGCTGATCCGGCGGCTTGGCGCCCGCTCCTCGGCCGACCGGGAAGCGGCTCGCGCGGACCTCGCCCGCCTACCGGGGCTGCTCGATCACGCCGACGCCCTGATCGCCGAGGGTACGATCGACGGGGTCCGGCCCAACGCTGCCGACTTCCAGATCTTCACGAGCATCCGCGTGCTGCTGGAGCTCGAGACGCTGGCGCATCTGGCTAGCGGCCGGCCGTGCGCGGCGGCGGCTCGTCGGCTCTACCCGGACTGGCTCGGCCCCGTCCCGCGCAGCCCGGCGCTCGAGGAGCTCCTGCCTCAGACGCTCAGTTGAGCGAGGGATCGCTCGGCATCGTGGCCAGCAGCCGGTACCTGCCGCCCTTGCGCCCGAGCGCCATCGCCCACAGGTCACCGTCACCGAAGGGATCGTCGACGCTCGCCTCGGCGACGATCCAGGCGTCCTGCTCGAGCTCGCCGTCGAGCTGGCCCGCGGCCCAGCCCGCATGGCCGGCGTACACACGCAGGCGGCGCAGAGACTCGTTGGCGGCCTCCGGGTCCAGCGTCCCGAGCGTGCCCAGGACCGTGGTGCCTGCCTCTTCGGGGTCCTCGAAGTCCCCGAGCGCGACCACGGACTCCGGCGCCACCGGCCCGCCGAGGCGCACGAGGTCGTCGGAATCGGGCAGTGCGGCCAGGGCCGGCACCACGTCGGTCACGCGCGCCTCCGACGTTCGGTTGAGCACGACGCCCATCGCGCCCTCCGGCGTGTGTTCGATCACGAGGATGACCGTGCGCCGGAAGTAGTCGTGCAACTGCGGTGCCGCAATCAGTAGCTGTCCGCGCAAGCTGTCCGACACGACAGTAGATTCTGCTCCATGAACCAGAAGCTTGACGTCGGGCGGGTCTTCGAGCGGATCATCAGCATCTACAGGGAACAGTTCACGCTGCTCATCCCGGCCGCGCTGGTCATCTTCGTGCCGGTCGCCCTGATCAACGGAATCTTCTATAGCGAGGGCGGGGTACTGCTGTCGCTGGCGGCGTCCGCGCTGGCGATCGTGGCCACCTACTGGTACCAGGGCATGGTCGTCGAGGCGGCGCGCGACATCCTCGACGGGCGCCGCGACCACAGCGTGGGCAGCCTCTTCTCCGCGGCCGGGCCCGTGGTGGCCACGCTGATCGGGGCGGGCATCCTGGCCGGCATCGGGATCGCGATCGGGTTCATCTTCCTGATCGTGCCGGGCCTGTTCCTGCTCACGATCTGGGCGGTCATCGTGCCGGTGATCGTGCTCGAGCGGGCGGGCGTCTTCGAGTCCTTCGGGCGCAGCCGCCAGCTGGTCAAGGGTCACGGCTGGCAGGTCTTCGGCGTGATCGTCCTGCTGTTCATCGCCGGCTTCGTGATCCGCCTGGTCATCGGGGCGATCATGGACGCGATCTTCGACTCCTACGTCGGCTTCACGCTCGCCGACCTGATCGTCAACCTGCTGATGGTTCCGCTGACGGCCCTTGCGGCGGCGGTCGTCTACTTCGAGCTCAAGCGGCTCAAGGGCGAGCCGATCCCGGGTGCCGAAGCCGGGGGCGAGCTGGAAGCGGCCGGCGTCGCTGCAGGCGGGCCCGAAGTGCCGACGAGCGGCTCCTCGATGCCGCCGCCTACGCCCCCCGGCTCCGGGCCGGCGCCTCCGCCGGAGCCCGGCTCGCCACCCCCGCCCGCCCCGCCGCCCGGCGGGTCCCCGCCCGCGGGCGGGAATCCCGGCCCGCCGTCGAGCGGACCCCAGGCACCCCCGAACGCCTAGAGGCCTACGCGCTTGCGGCTCGCGCCGCGCCCATGAAGCGCTTCGCCAGCTCACGGCCCAGTGCGTTCTGGGCAGCGATCCTGCGCTCGCTCTCGGCCCGGATCTGCTCGGGATCCTGGCCGGTGGCCACAGCGTCCGGGTCCCCCTGCCAGTCGTCCAGCCATGAGCCCAGGTCGCGGGGCGTGACCTCTGCGTGGAACTGGACGCCCCAGGCGGGCAGGCCGTCGACACGGTAGGCCTGCAGGCACACGGAAGTCTTCGCAAGCGCCACCGCCCCGGGAGGAAGCGGAGCCTCGTAGGAGTGCCACTCGAACGCCTCGAAGGCGGGAGCCAGCGGCCCGATCACCGGGTCGCCGCGGCCCTCGGCGGACACCTCGATCCGGCGCCAGCCGATCTCGGGCCGGGTCAGGCGACGCGGCTGGGCGCCCGCCGCCTCTGCCAGGAGCTGGCTGCCGAGGCATACCCCGAGAACGGGGACCCGCCGGGCCAAGAGATCACGCAGGAAGTCCTTTTCGGTGCGCAGCCAGGGGTGCTCGTCCTCGTGGTCGGCGTGCATCGCGCCGCCGAAGACCATCACAGCGTCGAAGCCGTCCGGCTCCGGCGGGTCGCCGCCATCCCCCGGCCACCACTCGCCCGCCTCCTCCGCGGCCGCGGCGAACACGCCGGCGGCCGCGTTGTCGTGGTGGACGACCGACAGGACCTTCACTGGGGCGGATGGCGAGCGCGCGGTGCGCGCGAGCGTTCGATTTCTGGGGTGCGCGGGGGCGACCAGAACACCACGACCGCCAGATCCTCGTCGATCGAGTGGAAGCGGTGCTTCACTCCGGCGGCGACGTAGATCACCGAGCCCGCACGCACGTCGCGGTCCGCGCCCGCCACTCGTATCGCGCCCCGGCCCGAGGCCACGTAGTAGACCTCGTCCTCGGCGTGCGGCTCCTGGGGGTCCTCGCCGCCCGCCGGCCAGAAGGCGATGGTCATGGACAGCGTGCCGCTCGGAGCGCGAAAGAACTCTGCGAAGTCGTGATCTGAGGTGTCGAGCCGGGCGACCAGCTCGTCGACGTCGAAGGCGTCCATCACTCCGGAGTCAGGTAGGCGCCCGCGAGCCCGCCGTCCACCATGAAGGTGGTGGCGTTGACGTAGCTCGACTCGTCGCTGGCCAGGAACAGTGCCCCGTTGGCGATCTCCCTGGCCTCGCCGAAGCGTCCCGGCGGCACATGGACCAAGCGCCGCTGAGCCCGCTCGGGATCCTTGGCGAACAGCTCCTGAAGCAGCGGCGTGTTCACCGGTCCGGGACACAGCGCGTTCACCCGCACGCCCTGGCGTGCGAACTCCACCCCCATCTCCCTCGACATCGCCAGCACCCCTCCTTTGGCCGCGGTGTAGGAGATCTGCGACACGGCGGCACCCATCACCGCCACGAACGACGCGGTGTTGATCACCGAGCCTCCGCCGGCCTCGATCAGGTGCGGGATGCCGTGCTTGCAGCAGAAGAAGACCGACTTGAGGTTCACGTCCTGCACGCGCTGCCAGGCCTCGTAGGTGGTGTCGAGCACCGAGCGGTCATCCTCGGGTGAGATGCCGGCGTTGTTGAAGAGCACGTCGACGTGCCCGAACTCGTCCTTCGTGCGCGTATATACCTCTCGGACCTGGTCCTCGTCGGTTACGTCCGCCTGAATGCTCAGGTCGCCGGCCGCGCCCGCACTCAGGTCGACGCCCACCACCGTCGCGCCCTCGGCCTGGAACAGCTCGGCCGACTCGCGTCCGATGCCGCTCGCCGTGCCCGTGATGACGCAGACCTTGCCGCTCAACCTTCCCACTCAGTTCTCCTCCGTTGCGTAGAAGACGTTCTTGACCTCGGTGTAGTGCTCGAGCGCGTGGGGCCCGAGCTCGCGCCCGAAGCCGGACTGCTTGAAGCCTCCGAAGGGCGTGGTCACGCGCACCGAGCTGTTCGAGTTGATCGACAGCACTCCGCTGTCGATGGCCCGGGCCGTGCGCAGTGCCTTGGCGCCGTCGCGTGTCCAGATCGAACCCGACAGCCCGTAGATGGTGTCGTTGGCCAGGCGCACGGCCTCGGCCTCGTCGCGGAAGGGAATCACGCAGGCCACCGGCCCGAAGATCTCCTCGCGGGCCGCGCGATGGTCGTTGGTCACCGGCCCCAGCACGGTGGGTGGATACCAGTAGCCGCGGCCTTCGGGTGCGCTGCCGAGGATCGCCACCGGGGAGTCACTGTCGACGAACGAGGCGACGGTCTCGCGCTGGCCCTCGGAGACCAGTGGGCCCATCTCGGTCTCGTCGGCCAGTGGATCGCCCACGCGGATCGCTTCCACGGCCTCCTCGAACGCCTCCATGAAGCGGTCCATCGCCGACGCCTCGACCAGGATGCGCGAGCGTGCACAGCAATCCTGGCCGGCGTTGCCGAACACCGCGGACGGCGCTGCGCGGGCCGCCTTCTCGAGATCCGCGTCAGCGAAGATCACGTTGGCGGACTTGCCCCCCAGCTCCAGCGTGACCCGCTTGATGGTCTCGGCGGCGAGCGCCTGGATGCGGCGTCCCACCGCGGTGGAGCCCGTGAAGGCGACCTTGGCCACATCGGGATGCTCGGTGATCCGCTCGCCCACGGTGCGCCCGGGTCCCACCACCACGTTCAGTACGCCCTCGGGCAGGCCCGCCTCCAGGGCGACGCGCTCGAGCTCCACCGCGGTGAGCGGCGTCAGCTCGGCGGGCTTGAGCACGACGGTGTTGCCCGCCGCGAGCGCCGGCCCGAGCTTCCATGAGGCGATGGCCAGCGGGAAGTTCCAGGGAGTGATCAGCCCCACGACGCCCAACGGCTCGCGAAAGGTCACGTCGACGCCGCCGGCCACCGGGATGCTCGACCCGAGCAGGCGCTCGGGGGCTCCGGCGTAATAGGCGAACACGTCGGCCACCATGCCCACCTCGCCACGAGCGTCCGAGATCGGCTTGCCCACCTGGCGCGCCTCGAGCCGCGCGAGCTCCTCGGCGTGCTCGCGAACCGCGATCGAGATGCGGCGCAAGAGCTCGGCGCGGTCGGCCGGGGTCAAGGCCCTCCACGCCGGAAAGGCGGCTTTGGCGCGGGCGATGGCGGCGTCCGCCTCGTCGGGACCGGCCTGTGGGAGCTCGGCCATCACCTGCTCCGTCGCGGGCTCGAGGACCTTGACCACCGACTCGGTTCGCACCGACACCGCTACCTCCTAGACCCCGCCTGGGCCAGCTGATCGAGGGCCGGGCCAGCTCGAGCACGAAATGGACTGTTGGGAAAACCTTTACATCGTGAAGGGGCGCTGTCAAGCTCGTGCGGGTGGCGCCGCAATCCCGCTCCGAGCCCGTGATCGGGATCTGCGCCGTGCGCGAGCGAGCGCGCTGGGCCTTCTGGGATCAAACGGCTCATCTGGTGGCCGACACGTACGTGGATGCCATGCAGTCGACCGGCGCCGTCGCGGTGCTGCTGCCCGTTGACGAGCGCGCTCCCGAGGTCCTGCTCGAGCGCATCGACGGCCTGCTCCTGATCGGCGGGGCGGACCTCGACCCGCGCTCCTACGGCGCCGAGCCGACTGCGCCGGTCGAGGCCGTCTACCGCGAGCGCGACGACTTCGAGATCGCGCTCACGCGCGCCGCCGTGGCGCGCCGGCTGCCGTACTTGGGCATCTGCCGCGGCATGCAGCTGTTGAACGTCGCCCTGGGCGGCACGCTGCTGCAGGACCTGGTGGACGAGCGCGGCGAGAACAGCCACCGCCGCATAGTCGGCACCTTCGAGGGCAACGAGCACGAGATCGAGCTCGAGGCAGGATCGCTGGCCGCCCGTGCCTTGGGCGAGACGGTTCACATCGGCCGCTGCCACCACCACCAGGCGGTCGACCGCATCGGCGACGGTCTGAGGGTCACCGGGCGCTCGCGGCCCGACGGGGTGACCGAGGCGATCGAGACCGAGGACGGCAGCTGGACCCTGGGGGTGCAGTGGCACCCGGAGGCGTCGGACAAGCGGGCGCTGTTCGAGGCGTTTGCGGAGGCGGCGGCGAGTCCGGTCGACCTCGCGCCTTCACGCCGCGGCACGCTCTAGCAAGCGCCGGAGGTCGCGCTCGAGCGCGGGCCTGTCCACCTCGAGATCGGACCAGGTGACGCGCACCACGCGCAGGCCGGCCGCCGCCAGGAGGCGGTCCTTGCGGCGGTCGCGGACGAAGGCCTGCGGCGTTCCGTGAGTCTCGAAGCCGTCGAGCTCGACCATGATGCGCTCGGCCCGCCACAGGCAGTCCGGTATGAGCAGGCGCCCGGCGATCTCCACAGGGACGTTGACTTCGGGCGGCGGCAGGCCGGTTCGCTCGAGAAAGGCCATAAAGGCGTCTTCGAGGGGACTGCGGGCGGGGTTGCGGATGGCTTCCGCTTTCGCCGCCAGGTTCTTCAGCGTGGCGGCGCCGGGGCGGCGCGGATGCCGCGCCAGCAGCTCTGACACAGGCACGATGTGGGTGAGCTTCAGGGCTTCCGTTCGCTCGAGGGCTCGCTCGACGCCACTCGGAGGCAGCGTGGCGGCGAGATCCAGCAGGGTGCGACCGGGGCTGGTGACCGGGATGCCGAGGACGGTCTCCATCTCGTCGTCGGGCAACCGGGACACGTGGACGCGAACAGCCGGCCGCGGACGTGTCCTTCTCGGCACCGTCACATCGATCTGAGCGCTCGCAGTCAAACGAATCCCCCACAGATCCGCCGCCGAACGGTGGCTGATCACGGCGCCCGGGCCGGCGCTCAGGACCGCAGCCGTCAAGCGACCCTCCCGCTGCAGCCGGGTGCGGCCGACGGAATAGGTGCCCGGAAGCTGCGGGTGCAGCCGCCGACGCTTGACCCGGTGGGCGATGGCCCCTCTGCCGACGCCCAGCTCGTTCAATTGCCGATGGGCCACCACCGCGTGCTGGCGGTCGGCGAGAAGCGCGATTGCCGCGTCCACCCCATGCTTGGAACGTTCTGCATGTATTTCATGCGGAATGTTCCAAGCGTCCGAACGGTGGCTGGGCATCCGCCCATGGTGCCGCCGCCGGCGTTACACGTGGCGCACAAGCGTTACGACTCTGTACGCGACTCGGAAACGCGGGCGCGCGCCTCCTCCACCAGGGCGCCGATCACCCTCGACGTCTCGTCCTCCTCGGGGTGCCAGAGCACGCCCAGGGCGAAGCGGCGCTCCGGCAGCTCGATCGCCTCGATCACGCCGTCCTCGGACCAGCCGCTGGCGCGCACTCCCTCGCCGAGCTCGTCCAGGCCCTGGTGGTGGTGGGACTTGACTGCCGCGCTGAGCTCGCCGACCACGCGGCGGGCCAGCGAGTCCTCCTCGAGGCGCACTGAGTGGTCGGCGAACACCCCGGGGGTATGGCGGTGATCCTCGTGGCCGACGCGGTCGGGCAGGTGCTGGTCGAGCGTGCCGCCGGCGGTCACGTTGAGCATCTGCATGCCGCGACAGATCCCGAGCAGGGGGATGTCGCGCTCGAGCGCACGGTGACCGAGGGCGAGCTCGAAGCGGTCGCGCTCGGGCCAGGTGACGGCCGTCTCAGGATGCGGCCGGGCGCCGTAGGAGCTCGCGTCGACATCGGCGCCACCGGCCAGCATGAGCCCGTCGACGAGATCGAGCAGCTCGTCGGGCGACTCCGCGCTCACGTCGTCCGGGGGCAACACCAGCGGCAGTCCGCCGGCACGCGACACGGCGAGCGAGTAGCTGCGCGGCGACAGGTTGGCCACCACGTCCCAGGCGCCCCAGCGCGCCTGCTCCATCGACGCGCAGATACCGATGACCGGACGGCGGACGGCAGCCATCAAAGGCGCTCGAAGCCGCGGAACTTCTCCCAGTCGGTGACAGTGGACTCGAACGCATCGAGCTCGATGTTGGCCCGGTTGAGGTAGTGGTCGACGACGTCCTGGCCGAACGCCTCCCGGGCCACCGTCGACTGAGCGAACAGGTCACGCGCGTCGTAGAGCGTGTGCGGCACGCGCGGCTTGTCGGACTCGTAGGCGTTGCCCTCGAAGGCGGGCTCGAGCTCGAGCTCGTTGTCGATCCCGTGCAACCCGGCCGCGATCATCGCCGCGAGCGCCAGGTAGGGGTTGACGTCGGCCCCCGGCAGCCGGTTCTCCACACGCAGGCCCTGGCCGTGGCCCACGACGCGCATCGAGCAGGTGCGGTTGTCCTTGCCCCAGGCCACCGCGGTCGGCGCGAACGAGCCGTGCACGAAGCGCTTGTATGAGTTGATGTGCGGCGCGAAGTAGAGAGTCAGCTCACGCAGGCAGGCGAGCTGTCCGGCCACGAAACGGTCGAACAGAGCCTGGTCGTCGGCGAAGACATTCCCCCCGCCCTCGTGGGCCAGCGAGCAGTGGATATGACACGAATTGCCCTCGCGCTCGTCGTACTTGGCCATGAAGGAGATCGACACGTCCTCCTGGGCGGCGATCTCCTTGGCGCCGGTCTTGTAGATCACGTGATCGTCCGCCGTGCTCAGGGCGTCGTTGTAGTGGAAGTTGATCTCGTGCTGGCCGAAGTTGCACTCGCCCTTGGAGTTCTCGACCTTCATGCCCGCGCCCTCCATCGAGTTGCGAATGCGCCGGATGAGCGGCTCCACCCGCGCGGTGCCGAGCATGGAGTAGTCGACGTTGTAGAGGTTGGCCGGATCGAGGTCGCGGTAGCCCTTGCGCCACGCGTCCTCGTAGCTGTCGTTGAAGATGATGAACTCGAGCTCTGTGCCCGCCGTCGCGAGCCAACCGCGCTCGGCGAGGCGCGCCAGCTGACGCCGCAGGATCTGCCGCGGTGAGGCCACCACGTCCGACCCGTCCTCCCAACCCAGGTCGGCCATGAGCAGCACCGTGCCGTCGTGCCACGGGACTCGGCGCAGGGTGTCCATGTCCGGCGTCATCACGAAGTCGCCGTAGCCGCGCTCCCAGCTCGACATCGCGTAGCCGGCGACGGTGTTCATGTCGACGTCCACGGCCAGCAGGTAGTTGCAGCCCTCGGCTCCGTGCTTGACCACCTCGTCCAGGAAATGACCGGTCGTCAGGCGCTTGCCCTGCAGCCTGCCCTCCATGTCGGCGATCACGAGCAGGACCGTGTCGATCGTGCCCTCTTCAGCATCTCGCTGCAGGTCCTCGAGCTTCATGTTCTCCCTCAATAAGGTTGGTCGACCGGGCCTTTCACCGGAGCCTAACCGCAAGGCCCTGCCCCGCTCAAGGAAGGTGTGGTAGGAAACGCAGGTGCTGCTGCTGGGCATCGACGAGGGAACCACCGGGGTGAAAGCGGCCCTGTTCGACGAACAGCTGCGCCCGCTGCGCGAGGCCCGGCGCGACAAGGTCAACCGCCATCCCGAGCCCGGCTGGGTCGAGCAGGACGGCGAGGAGGTACTGGTCGCCGTGGTGGAGGCCGTCGCCGAGCTGCTCGAGGACGCGCCGGACGAGGAGGTGGCGTGCGGCCTCGATCACCAGGGCGAATCGGTGCTCGCCTGGGACGCCGAGAACGGCAGGCCGCTCAGCCCGATCGTCGTCTGGCAGGACAAGCGCTCTCAGCAGGTGCTCGACGGCCTGGGCGAGCACGAGCCGGAGATCCAGCAGCTGAGCGGCCTGCCCTTCGACCCCTACTTCTCGGCAGCGAAGCTGGCCTGGCTGCTGGAGCACGACGAGACGGTGGCGCGTGCGCGCGAGGACGGGACCCTGCGCATGGGCACCGTGGACTCCTTCCTCTGCGACCGCCTTGGCGCCGGATTTGCCACCGACGCCTCCACCGCCTCCCGCACCCAACTGCACGCCCTGGGCGAGCCCGGCTTCAGCGAGCGGCTGTGCGGGCTGTTCGGCGTGCCGCCCGAGGTGCTCCCCGAGGTGCGCGACACCGTCGGAGAACTGGGCACGCTGCGCCACGACTCGTGGCCGATGGAGCTGCCGCTGCGCGGCCAGGTGGTGGACCAGCAGGCCGCGCTGGCCGGCGCGGGTTGCGTGGTGCCGGGCCGGGTCAAGGCCACCTACGGCACCGGCGTGTTCGTGCTCGGCCACGCCGGGGACGAGGTGCCGCGGCCGGCCGGTGGCCTGCTGCCGACCGTGGCCTGGAGCGTCGACGGACGGATGGAGTACGCGATCGACGGCGGCGTGTTCGCCGCCGGCGCGATGCTCGAGTGGATGTGCCGGGAGCTCGGCCTCGCCGAGCGGCCGGCCGAGCTGGCCGAGCTGGCGCGCGAGGCCGAGGCCAGCGGCGGCGCGCGTGTGCTGCCCGGACTGGCCGGCATCGGCGCCCCCTGGTGGCGTCCCGAAGCGCGCGCGGTGCTGGCCGGCCTGCACGGGGGCACCAAACGCGAGCAGGTGGCCCGGGCCGCCCTGGAAGGCATCGCCTGGCGCGTGGCCGACGTGGTGGCGGCCGTGCGCGAGAGCGTGGATGTGCGCTCGCTGCGGGTGGACGGCGGCCTCACCAACGAGCCGCTCCTGCTTCAGCTACAGGCCGACACGATCGGCGCCCCCGTGGAGGCGGCCGGCGCCGACGCCACGGTCCTGGGCGCCGCTGTGCTCGCCGGCGTCGGCGCGGGCGTGTTCGACACGCTGGCCGACGCGGCCGAGCTGCTGCCGGTCGACCGCACGGTGGAGCCCCGGCGCGACGACGCATGGCGAGCGACCGAACACGAGGCTTGGCGGACATTCGTGACGGCCGCGGCCGAGCTGCGCTAAGCGCCTAGGCGCCGCCGAGCCTGCGCCCGTCAGGCGGGCGCTGACGGCGCGGAGGGCGGCCCCTCGGCAGGCGCCTCTTCGGTGATGCCCATACCCTCGTCGAACGAGATGTTCGCCACCGGGCCCTTGTAGGTGTTCTTCGCGCTCACGAGCCACCAGATCCCGATGACGACGAACAGCCCGCCCACCATGATCGGCGAGTAGTTGACCGCCGACCAGGTGAATTCGTCGTTCCATGGCACCGCCGCCGGGGTGAAGGGCAGCGAGAAGATGATCACGCACAGAGCGACCCAGACGACCGCGATGGTGTTGATCCAGCGGTACTTCCCGCCCAGCGTCCACACCCCGGGCTGGAAGCGGTCGCCCGCCCGCAGGCGCAGGTAGACCGGGGTCACGTAGGCGATGTAGAGCGCCACCACCGCGATCGAGACGACGGCGAAGAAGGCGACAGGGATGCCGGCGGCGTTGCTGGTGAGTGCCGGGAGGGTGATGATCGCTGCGAGCACGCAAACCACGTACACGGCGGCGACGGGCACGTGCCTGGCGTTCACCGAACTCCAGAGGCGCCAGCCGGGCACGGCGCGGTCGCGCGAGAAGGCAAAGAAGGTACGGGAGCAGCTCGTCACGCAGGCCATGCCGCAGAAGAACTGCCCGATCGTGGAGATCAGGATCACGGCCTCGGCCCAGCCCTCTTCCATGGCGCTGGTGAAGATCGGAATGGTCCCGCCCGAGGCAGCCTCGACGTCGATGGCCGCGAAGGTGATCGCCAGCAGCACGAACCAGCCGATAACCGCCGAGATGAACACCGACTGCCACACGCCCTGCGCAGCAGCGCGTTCTGCGTCCTGGGTCTCCTCGGACACGTGCGCCGAGGCGTCGTAGCCGGTGACCGTGTACATGGTGAGCAGGAAGCCCACCGGCAGCACGTAGAACCAGAAGAATAGGTTGCTGCTCGAGCCGTCCGAGAAGCCCGAGTTGTTGAGCGTGTCGGTGAAGACGAAATCGGCGCTCTGGTGGCGATCGGGGATGACGATCAGGATCACGATGATCACCGCCACACCGACCACGTGCACGACCACGGAGATGTTGTTGAACAGCGCGACCAGGTGCGACGAGTAGATGTTGATCAGCGCGTGCAGCACCATGATCGCGCAGAAGAGCAGGAAGACCTCGTCCAGCTCCACCGCGCCCTGGAAGTTGATGATCAGGTTGAGGTCCCAGAGGCTGAACAGGTTGGCCGCGAACGTGGCGCAGGCGTAGTCCACCGAGGCGACGACGGCGATCAGGCCGACGACGTTGAACCAGCCCGTGAACCAGGACCAGCCGGCACCGCCGAGCTTGGCGGCCCACCAGTACGGGCCGCCGGCGGTGGGGTAGGCCGAGCACAGCTCGGACATCGAGACGGCCACGGTGAGGATCAGCGCGCAGATGATCGGCCAGCCCCACGAGATGGCGATCGGCCCGCCGTTGTTGAAGGCCTGGCCGTAGGTGGTGAAGCAACCCGCGAGGACGGAGATGATCGAGAACGAGATCGCGAAGTTGGAGAACTTGCTCCAGACGCGGCTCAGGTCCTGCTTGTAGCCGAGTTCGGCGAGCCGCTCTTCGTCGCGGCTCCGAGGCTGCCCAGTCTCACTCATCCAGCGTCCCTCCTTATTGGTGACGCACCCACGGGCCAGGACCGGAAAGGTGTGGCCATCCAACCACTCCTCGGCGCGACTGTAAGTGACAGACCGGACGAACGCAACACGAGAGCAGAAGACTCCCCCAGCCGGGATGATGCAGCCCCCCGATGAGTGACGAGCGGTTGATCCTGGTGGGCGGCCTGCTGCTCACGGCCGGCCTGATCGCCTCCTTGTTCGCAGGGCGAATCCGGCTGCCCGGACTCGTGCTGTTCCTCGGCCTGGGGATGCTGCTGGGCTCCGACGGCCTGGACTGGATCGACTTCGAGGACTATCACCTGGCCGAGACGATCGGCGTGATCGCGCTGTCGCTGATCCTGTTCGAGGGCGGGCTCACGGCCGGCTTCGACGAGATCCGGCCGGTGCTGCGGCCTGCGCTGCTGCTCGCCCTGGTGGGCACGCTGGTCACCGCGGCGATCGGCGGCCTGGCCGCGGTGTGGCTGTTCGATCTGGACCTGCTGGATGGCCTGCTGGTGGGCTCGATCATCGCCTCCACCGACGGCGCAGCCATCTTCGCCGTGCTGCGCAGCTCTTCCCTGAAGAAGCGCTTGGCCCGTACGCTCGAGGCAGAGGCGGGTTTCAACGATCCCGTCGCCGTGCTGTTGGTGCTCGGCTTCATCGAGTGGATCAAGCAGCCCGACTACGACCTGATGGACATGCTCTGGCTGTTCGTGCGCCAGCTGGGCATAGGCACCGCCGTCGGCGTGGGTGTGGGCTGGCTCGCGGTCCAGGGGTTCAAGCGCGCGCGGCTCGACACGCCGGGGCTTTATCCGGTGGCCTCGCTGGCCGCCGCGGCGGTGTCCTACGGCGCGGCGGCGAGCATCGAGGGGTCGGGCTTCCTCGCCGTCTACCTGGTCGGCCTTGCCCTCGGCAGCGCCAACATCCCGGCCAAGCAGACCGTCACGAGCTTCCACGTGGGGCTCGCCTGGGTCGCCCAGCTGACGATGTTCCTCGCTCTCGGCCTGCTCATCTTCCCTTCGCAGTTGGCCGACGTGGCCCTCGAGGGCACGATCCTTGCCCTGGTCATCGCCTTCGTCGCCCGTCCGGCCGCGACGTTCGTCGCCACCGCGTTCGACCGCTTCAGCTTCGAGGAACGGGTGGTGCTGGGCTGGGCCGGCCTGCGCGGAGCGGTGCCGATCGTGCTCGCCCTGTTCCCGGTCAACGAAGCCGTGCGCGGGAATCTCGAGTTCCTCAACATCGTCTTCTTCGCCGTGGTGGTCTCGACGCTGCTCCAGGGAACGACGTTCGAGGCCCTGGCCCGGCGCCTGGGCATGACCACCGACGAACCGGCCCTGCCGTCTCCGGTGGCCGAGACGGGCACGATCCGCCGCCTGGGAGCCGAGGTGATGGAATACCCGGTGCAGGACGACGACGCCATCGTCGGCCTGCGCACGCGCGAGCTCGAGCTGCCCCGGGAGGCGCTGGTCAACGTGATCGTGCGCGACGGCGAGGCCGTCCTGCCGCGCGGCTCCACCCGCGTGGAGGGCGGCGACCAGCTGCATGTGGTGGTGCGCCAGGAGGCGGCCCCGGAAGTGCGCGAGCTGATCGGCCGCTGGCGCCGCGGTCCGATCGGGCCGGACGCCGTGCCACGGCCGCGGCTGGCCGGCGTGTCGCGCGTGTTCCATACCCGCCGCTGGCTCGAGGAGGACGGCGACGCTCACCGTCCTGACGAGGTGGCGGGCCTGGCAGTGATCGACCGCCTCCGCACCCGGCGCGACGTGCCCGGAGCGCTCGTGCTGCTCGAGGACGGGCGCTACGCCGTCACCGGTCCCGTGCTGGCCCTGGGCTCGCGCCAGGCCGTGAGCGACTGGGTGCGGCGGCGCATCCGATCGGGCGTGGGCGACACCGAACGGGTCTGGTGGGAGGAGGTACTGGGCGCCCTCGCGTTGTGACGCGCGCCCGCGGGGCTTAGTGTCGTCCCATGCACGAGGAGATCACCATTCCCGAGCTCACCGAGGTGGTGGCCCGGCTGGCCGCCCTGCTGGGTCCGCGCCGCGGCGGCGTCCAGCCCCTCGACGGCGGCATCACCAACCGCAACTTCCGCGTCAACTTCGGGGGTGACGAGTACGTCGTGCGTCTTCCGGGCAAGCGCACCGAGCTGCTCGGGATCGATCGTGAGGCCGAGCGCGTGGCCACCAAGGCGGCGTCCCAGCTCGGCATCGGGCCCAAGGTGGCGGCCATGCTGGAGAGCCCGCCCTGCCTCGTCACCTGCTTCATCTCCGGGCGCGAGATGACCGTGGAGGAGATGGGCGAGCCCGGGCCCGCCGGCGAGGTGGCTCGCGGGCTGCGCGCCTTCCATGAGTCCGGCACCAGCCTCCCCACCATCTTCGATTCCTTCGAGCTGGTCGACCGCTACGCCGAGCTCGCGCGCGAGTACGGAGCAGACCTGCCCAGTGGCTTCGACTCCGCCCGCGCGAACGCCGACCGCGTCCGCGCGGCCATCGCCGGGCATGACGAGCACCTCCCGGTGCCCTGCCACGACGACCTGCTCACGGCCAACTTCCTGCACGACGGCGAGCGCGTACAGGTGATCGACTGGGAGTACGCGGGCATGGGCGATCGCTACTTCGACCTCGGCAACTTCGCGGTCAACAACCAGCTCGACGACGAACAGGAGGCGCGCCTGCTGGAGGACTACTTCGGCGAGCCGGCGGACGAGCGAAGGCGCGCGACGCTCAAGTTGTTTCGCTTCATGTCGGACTTCCGTGAAGCGATGTGGGGTGTGGTGCAGACGGGCATCTCGGAGCTCGATTTCGACTTCCGCGGCTACGCCGAGCAACACTTTCGCCGGCTGGAGGAGACGGCCTCCGACCCGCGCTTCGAGACCTGGCTCGAGCAGGCCCGCGCTTGAGCATCCGGCGCGAGCTTCCGGACACCGCCCGCTGCGTGATCGTGGGCGGCGGGGTGGGCGGAACCTCGATCGCCTATCACCTGGCCCGCCTGGGCTGGGACGAAGTCGTGCTGCTCGACCGCAACCAGCTCACCTCCGGCTCCACCTTCCACTCCGCCGGCCTGGTCGGCCAGCTGCGCGGCTCGGTCTCGCTCACCAAGATGATGATGTACTCGGTGGAGCTGTACCGGCGGCTGGGGAAGGAATCGGAGTTCGACCCCGGCTGGACCGAGTGCGGCGGCATCCGGCTCGCCTCCAGCGAGGAACGCATGGAGGAGCTGCGCCGCCAGGCCGGCTGGGCCAAGACCTTCGGCCTGCCGCTCGAGCTGATCTCGCCGGACGAGGCGCAGGAGATGTTCCCGCTGATGTCCGCGGAGGGCGTGCTCGGCGCGGCCTGGCTGCCCACCGACGGCTACCTGGATCCGTCACAGCTCACCTTCGCGCTGGCGGACGGGGCACGTCGCGGCGGGGCCCAGATCTTCACCGGCACGAGGGTGACCGGGATCGAGTCGGACCGAGGTCGCGTGCGGCGCGTGCGCACCGAGCGGGGCGACATCGAGGCCGACGTGGTGGTGATCGCTGCGGGCATGTTCTCCGCCGAGGTCGGGCGCCTGGCAGGAGTGCGCATCCCGGTCGTACCGATGTCGCACGAGTACCTCGTGACCCAGCCCTTCCGCGAGCGGGATCCGCACCACCCACTACCGACCCTGCGCGATCCGGACCTGCTCGTCTACTTCCGCGAGGAGGGCGGCGGCCTGGTGATGGGCGGCTACGAGCGCCACTCCGCGCCGGCCTTCCTGCCCTCGGACGAGCGCGGCTTCGACCAGATCCCGCCCGACTTCAACGGCCGCCTGCTGGAGGACGATTGGGACCGCTTCGAGGAGATCGTGGAGAACTCCCGCCGTCGCGTGCCGGCGATGGAGGACGTGAAGGTCACGCGCATGATCAACGGGCCCGAGGCGTTCACCCCCGACAACGAGTTCTGCCTGGGTGAGACAGAGCTGCGCGGGCTGTTCGTGGCCGCCGGCTTCTGCGCGCACGGCCTCGCCGGTGCGGGCGGCATCGGCAAGGTGATGGCCGAGTGGATCGCCGAGGGCGAGCCCTCGCTCGACCTCTGGCACATGGACATCCGGCGCTTCGGCCGCCAGTACCGCTCGCCCGCCTACACGCTCAAGCGCATCCGCGAGACCTACGAGACCTACTACGACATTCGCTACCCCCACCACGAACGGGAATCGGGCCGCCCGCTGCGGATGTCGCCGGCCAATCTCTGGCACCGCGAGCACCAGGCGGCCTTCGGGGAGAAGTCGGGCTGGGAGCGGGTCAACTGGTACGAGTCGAACGCGGCGGTCGGCGACGAGTCGCTGCGGCCGCGCGGCTGGGCCGGCCGCCACTGGTCGCCCGCCATCGGCGCCGAGCACCGCGCCTGCCGGGAGGCGGTGGCGCTGTTCGACGAGAGCTCGTTCTCCAAGCTCGAGATCAGCGGTCCCGGGGCGCCCGCGCTGGTCGAGCGGCTGTGCGACAACGAGGTGGCGCGCGACGTGGGCCGGATCACCTACACCCAGATGCTCAACACCCGCGGTGGGATCGAGTGCGACTTCACCGTCGCGCGCCTCGAGGAGGACCGCTTCGGCATCGTCACGGGAACCGCCTTCGGCAACCACGATCGCGAGTGGATCCGCCGCCACCTGCCCGACGACGGCTCGGTGCAGGTCAACGACGTGACCTCGGCCTGGGCCTGCTTCGGCATCTGGGGCCCGCTCGCCAGGGAGGTGCTCGCGGCGCTCAGCCCACAGTCGCTCGCCACCGGGGACTTCCCCTATATGAGCCTGCGCGACATCACGGTGGGCGACACCCCGGTGCGCGCCCTGCGCGTGACCTACGTGGGCGAGCTCGGCTGGGAGCTGTACTGCCCCGCCGAGTACGGCCTGGGCCTGTGGCGCACGCTCTGGGAGGCGGGCCGCCCGCACGGCATGGTCGCGGCCGGCTACCGCGCGATCGACTCGCTGCGGCTCGAGAAGGGCTACCGGGTGTGGGGCGCGGACATCACGCCCGACGAGACTCCGTACGAGGGCGGGGTCGGCTTCTGCGTCAAGCTCGACAAGCCGGGCGGCTTCATCGGGCGCGAGAGCCTCGCCCGGGCGCGCGAACGAGGGCCGCGAGCGAGCCTCTGCTGCCTCACGCTCGAGGATCCGCTCTCGGTGGCGCTCGGCAACGAGCCCGTGCGGGTCGGAGGACAGATCGCCGGGCGAGTCACGACGGGCGGCTACGGGTACAGCGTCCGGAGCTCGATCGCTTACGCATACCTGCCGCCCGAGCAGGCCTCGCCGGGCACGGCCGTCGAGGTGGAGATCTTCGGGCGCTGGGTCCCGGGCGAGATCGTCAGCGAGCCGCTCTACGACAGCGCCGGAGAACGTATCCGGGCATAGCCGTTGAAGGGCTCGGCCCAGGGCGAGCGCAAGAGCCCAACCGCGGCTATCGTTGTTCGACGATGTCCGCCGCTCTGAACCGCCGCTCAGGTCTCGCGCTCGGCGCGGCCTGCGCCGCCGCCTTCGGGGGTGCCTACGCGGTGGCATCCGCGGGCGGGAGTGAGGCCGAGCCGGCCGCGGTTCCCTCAACGGTCCGAGCGCTCGAGGTGCCGGCCTCCGGCTCGTCCGAGCCGCTACGTCTCGGTGGCGCCCGGGCCCTGCCGGCGCTGGCGCGCCCGGCACCGAGCTCTGCGCCCGTCCCGGTGGTCACACCCGAGCCTCCGGCGGCTCCCGCGGAAGAGCCCGCCCCCGCCGAGCCCACCCCCGTCGAGGTCACGCCGGTTGCGCCCGACCCGGTTCCGGCGCCGGTTGCGCCTGCGCAGCCCGCCCCTGAGCCTGCCCCGCCGGCCGTTCCCTTCGACGATTCCGGATGAGCACGCACCAGCGCGGAGGCCTCGGCGCGCAAACCGCGCTCCTCGGCGACCCTCGCATCGAAGGCGAGTTCGTCGAGCGGGCGATCGCCGCGCAGGATTCGGGCCCGGCGCGCTCGCAGGCGCTGGGCCGTCACGGCGGCTCCGGGCTGTGCGTGTGCCTGAGCGAAGCTCCGGACGACCCTGAGGCCTTCGACCGTTTCGAGTTCGCCGTGGAGCGGCGGGCCGAGGCACACCACGAGCAGTTCGCGCCTCTCGTGGCAGCGGGCCGCTTCGGCGACCGGCTCTACATGGTCTACGAAGTGGGCCGGGCGGCGCCGCTGCCCGACCGCCTATCGGAGGGCGGCCTGCCCATGGTGCAGTGGCTGATCGCCCTCGGCGGGGTGGCCTCTGCGCTCGACGAGGCTCACGCCTATGGCTTCTATGCCTACGAGCTCACTCCCGACTCGGTCTTCGTCGAGGGACCCAAGCCCGGTCTGCTGGCGGACGTCGGCCTGGCGCGCGAGGCCCTGGGCGCGCCCAAGGGCGGCGAACCCGCTCGGCCCTGGCTGGCGCCCGAGGTCCTCACCGGCTCGCCCCCGAACCTCAGCTCGACCGTTTACTCGTTCGGCGCCCTGCTGTTCGCCGCCCAGACGGGGACGGCGCCCGACGGGCGCTCCCGTGTGAGCGCGCTACGCCCCGATCTGCCTCCCGCCGTCGACGAGGTGATCGCCCGGGCCATGGCCACCGACCCGGGCGAGCGCTTCCTTACCACCGGCGCCGTGCTCGATGCCGCGATGAAGGCGGTGCATCGCCAGCGCTCCTCCGCCGGGCCGTCCGGCCGAGCCGGCGCGGCCCTACCCCGGCTGCGCTCGGGGCGCCCGGGCACGGCTCCCCAGCCCGAGCCGGGTACCCGCCTCCCCCATCTGCCCAAGCCGCGTGCCGAGGCCAGCCCCCCGGCTGCACCCGGCGCCGCTGGCATACACAAGTTCGGCGGCCGCTCCAACGTTCGGCCGGGGCCGGCGCCGGCACCGGCGAAGAGCGGGCGGCGCCCCGGCGCCGGATCACCGGCCATGGGAGACGGTGTCCGCCGAGCGCGGCGATCGCCAGGCCCGGCGCCACGTCCGGCCGCTGCGCGCGCCGTCGCCGCACCCGAGCGGCGCACCAGCCGATTTGCTCTGTTCGCGGGCGCGGGCGCCGTGCTCGCCCTGTGCGCGGCCGGGGGCTTCCTGCTCGGTTCCTCGGGCAGCGAAGAGCCGCAGGGCCCGTCGCAGCTCAGGGCCGAGGGAACTCGGCTTGAGCTGCCGGCCGGCTGGGAGCGGGCCGCCGCCGGAGCCGCACCGGCGTCGCTCGAGGGCGCCGACCTGCTCGTGGCCCCCGACGGCCGCAACGACGCCGGCCTCGCCGTGCGCAGCGACACCTCCGCCGCGGTCGGGGCCGACGCTCGGGCAGTGCAGCTCGGGAGCGTCGAGGCCTGGCGCGAAAGCGGAGTCCAGCTCGACGGCGGGCTGGCGGCCACGCGCTACACGATTCCCACCGATGCCGGCGCGCTCGTACTCACCTGCTTCGGTCCCAGCGGCCAGGCCGCTCCGCTCCTGGCCGATTGCGAGAACATCGCCGGCACGGTCGTGCCCGCGCAGGCGCGCTCGATTCCGGTCACCAAGCTCGCCGCCGAACGCCGGAAGCTGGAGAACGACGTCGGGCGCCTCGCAGCCAGGCGCGCAAGCCTGCGCGATCGCCTCGCCGCCGCTGAGCGGCGCGCGGGCCAGGCCGCCGTGGCGCTCGAGCTCGCGCGCCTGTACGAGCAGGCCTCCAGGAGCCTGGCTCCCGGGCGCCTCGTGGACCGGCTGGCAGCGGCCTCCACCTCATACCGGCGCATGGCGCGAGCGGCACAGCGCGGACAGCGGCCGGCCTGGGCGGCCGCCGCCGATCAGGTCGATCGCCGCGAGGCGGCGATCCGGCGCGCGCTCGAATCCGCCGGCTGAGCGCGGCCCCGAACCGTCCTAGTCGGCTGGCGCCTCGGGCATCAGCCCGGCGAGTATGTGCTCGGTTCCCTCCATGTGCTCGCGCATCAGGCTCACGGCGCGGCCGGTGTCCCGCTTGCGCAGGAGCTCGACCAGGCGCCGGTGCTGGTCGTTGGAGCTGCTGAGCACCTCGTCGGGGTGGGGGATGTGGAAGATCAAGTCGCTCATCTGGCCCTGGACCTCGGTCATCGCCGTGACCAGCCGCGGAGAGTGGGAGGCCTCGGCCAGGCCGATGTGAAAGCGGACGTCGGCGCGGCGGTACTCGTCGAAGGGGCCGGTGGTCTCGCTCATCCGCTCGGTCAACTCGTCGAGGTGATCGAGGTCGCCGGGCCCGGCGCGCTCGGCGGCGAGGACGGTGGCTCCCGTCTCCACGGCGACCCGGTAGTCGAGCACCGCCCGCACACCTTCGCCCAGCTCGACCCCGACCCCGGTCTGGCCGAGCGGCGGGGTGTCGACCACGAAGGTCCCGCCGGCGCGGCCACGCAGCGAGACGAGATGACCGCTCTGCACGAGCGTGGTGAGCGCCTGACGCAGAGTGGAGCGCGAGATGCGCAGCTGATCGGCCAGGTCGCGCTCGGAGGGAAGCCGCGTGCCCGGCGGCAGCAGGCCGAGCCGGATCGCGGTGCCGAGCCGCTCGACGGTCTCTTCGAAGGTAGTCGGTGGCTGGACGGGCTTGAACACGGCCTCCAGCGCCGACCCTCGGTCCGAGGTGATCGCCGGTTCCATCCTGAGCAAAGGTACACGGGCCGTCCCATTGGCGCACCAGGCACGTGTAGATTGCTGCGCCGTGGAGAATCGCCAGGAAAAGGTCGTGGTCGAGACAGATCGGTATCGGGTCGAGGGCAGGATGACCCTGCCCCAGGAGGGCTACCGCAGCCGGGTGTCCGACCACGTGAACCGCCGCGACCAAGAGTTCTTCACCATCCTCGACGCCGAGTTGGTGGCGCTCGACGGCTCAGGGCGAGACTGGAAGGCGCCCGTGCTGATGCTCGGTCGCCGCCACATCCGGCTGATCGTGCCCGCCTCGGAAACCCCTTAGCAGCGGCAGCCGGGCGAATCCGACCGTTCCGTCCGAGCCTCTTCTGAGCATGGATGGGTGATGTTGTACGCGACCCTGATCTGCACCGACGACGCCTGCGCTGAGGAATTCGAGGGCTGGGGCGAGGCGGACGAGTTCGAGGACATGCTCTGTGACGGCTGCGGGTGCACGCTCGTCCCTCTGGCCTTCTGCGAGGCGAGCGTGGCCACGATCGCCCTGCTCCCTCTGCGCACCCCGCACGTGCAACTGCGCAACGCGGCCTAGTGGGCTGGCGCCGCCACGAGCCGCCGACCCACGCTGAGCAGGCAGTGAGCGAGCCTCACGCTAGGCCAGCTCGACCCGCGTGGCCACGTCGAGGCCCCAGAAGGCCGAGTGGCGCAGGGAGGCCGTCACGCCGGCACGACGCCGGTGCGCATCGCGCAGCAGCTCGACCGTCAGGCGCTCCTCTTCGCTCATGGGCTCGTACATCGGCACGTGGAGGCTGATCTCACCTTCGAAGCGGGCGAAGAAGAAGGGAAAGGTGCTTATCCGGGTGATGCCGACGGCGAGCGGAACGGGGGTCCCCGGCAGCGGCTCGTCCGGCTGGAGGCGCTGCTCCCAGGCGTAGAGCGCCCGCGTGGGATCCAGGGGCGCCATGTCGGTGGGGCCCGGCAGGCCATCGTTGCGATCGATCACCGCCGAGAGCTCGAAGTGGAGCGTGGGGTTCTCCGGCAGCGCGGAAACCTCGGCGAACGGCTCGCCCTCGTTGACGAAGTCGCCTTCGCCGACCTGGATGCCGGTGATGTGGAGGTACTTCGTGACGAAGCCCCGCCCGCGGGGATGGTGGTCGATCGTGACGTTGCCGCGCGTCTGCGCAGGGTTGGTCTCCACCTCGATGACGCGACCGCGCGAGGCCGCATAGACACAGTTGCCGGCGACCGACGCGAGGTCGACAGCATGGTGCAGACCGTTGGCGAAGTGGACGTCCTCTTCGGTCGGGTTGCGCGGGTCATCGGCGTCGATGACGTTGTTGCCGACGCACGGGGGCGCGCCCGGGAGCGGCCGCGGCCTCAAGGAATCGAAGCGGCCGTTCTCCAGCCGCAGCTGCATCGGCATGTCGAGCGGCGGGCTGAACAGCCAGGACTGCTGGGTGACGGGAAGGATCGGCACGGTCTCAGGCCGCCTGCAGACGCGCGGGCTGCGCGGCGGGCGCCGCCGGCGCCGCCGGCGCGACCGCACAGACGGCTCCGAGCTTGTGGGTGAAGCGCCGGCGCGCCTCGTGGTAGCTGCGGTCGGGGCCGAAGAAGCAGTCGTGCGCACGGATCATCTCCTCCGCCCGGTACGACTCCAGCGGCTTCAGCCGCTCGTCGCGGGCACGGCGGAGGCGTTTGCCCTCCAGCCGTCGGGCCAGGCCCGGATCGCGCGCCAGGCGCTGTGCCATCGTGCGTGTCCGCGCCCTGAAGCTCTCGGCGGTGGAGCCGAACGCAGCGTCGAGTAACCCGATCTCGACGGCGCGTCGCGTGCCCACGGCCGTGAAGGGCGGACCGGTCAGCCGGGCAGCCATCTCCGTCCCCACGCGTCGTGGCAGCAGATAGGTCCAGTACTCGGACCCGAACAGGCCGCCCATGTGGCGGTAGTAGGGGTTGAGCACGACATCCTCCCGCGCCACCACCCGATCGGCCGCGAGCGCGAACGGCACGCCTCCGGCGGCAGCGTCGCCGGAGAGGGCGGCGATCACGTAGTGCGATCCGGTCTGGACGATCTCGCGGACGATGTCGTTGATCGCGTGCAGGTTGCGCCACGACTCCGCCGGCGGGTCGTGGGCGCCCTCGATCACGTTGAGATGGATGCCGTTGGAGAAGAAGTCGTGTCCCCCCATCAGCACGATCACCTTGGTCTGTGACCGCGAGCGGGCGTACACATAGGCGTGGCGCAGGCGCCGGCACTGTTCGGTGCTCATCGCGCCGTTGTAGAAGTCGAAATGCAGGTAGCCGACCTGCTCGTGCTCCTCATAGGAGATCTCGCGGTAGGTGTGCTCGGCGGCAAGGTCGCGGTGCAGCGCCACCGGTCGCTCGGGAGCGGCCGGCTCGTGGCCCGCGAGCGCGAGCGCGCGGGTCGCCGGCAGTTTGAAGAAGGTCTGTCCGGCGCTGTCGCGTTGCCTGAGGTGGGTGATCCAGACCGCGCCGTCGCTCGTGGCGCGGCAGATCGCGCCGTGGCGCTGGGCGATGATCGCGCCGGGCGCGCCGCGCAGAGCCTGCTCGCGGTGGACGCCGAAGAGATGGAATTCGGTGCCCGCGAGCACGTCGAGCACGCCCGGGTGGCCCTCCGCGGCCCGGATCTTGCGCACCACCGTGTCGGTGGAATCGGAGGACCAGTCGAGGGCACGGATGTCTTGGCTCATCAACCGGCGTGCCCGGCCGGTGATCTGGGGGTCGCCGTAGTCGAGCGCCTGGGCAGCGCCGCCGTGGACAACCCTGTCGACCGCCTCCACCAGCGCCTCGACGCCGGCACGCCGCACCTCGTGGCGATAGAGGCTGCTCTTGCCCGCGTCGCGCATGGGGAAGTCGCGAGTGGCCCAGACGTCCCCGCCGTCCACTTCGTCGTTGGCCTCGAGGACGGTCACGCCCCACTCGGGCATGCCCAGCTCGATCGCCCAGTCGAGCGAGGAGGCCCCCCGGTCGCCCCTGGGTCCCGGATGCAGCACCAGGCAGCGGTGACGGGACCAGACCGACTCGGGAATCATCTTCTTGAGCATCGGGCAGACGATCAGCTCGGGCCGGTGTCGCATCACGGCCGCCTCCATCCCAGGCGCGGAGTCGACCACCTCGACCGCCACCCGGTGGCCGCGCTCGCTGAGCGCGATGTAAGCACGCTGGCTGAGGCTGTTGTGGGCCGACACCAGGAAGAGAACGCGCTTGGAGCTGCGGTTCGAGGTCATGCCTACCTGACCGGCGCCGCCGCGACCTATTCCTGTGAGATCGCACACAGCTCCTGTGGCCCTTGTGACGAGAGTCGCAGTTCGCCGCCGCGCAGCGCCTTAGAAGCGCGTCAATGCCACGCACCGCCCTCCACCCCGTTCGCCGCCCCCGGACCTGCGTGGCCCAGGGTCCGCTGGCGTCCGAGCGCTTCGGCGACGGTGAGCTCGAGGGCTGGTCGGCGCTGCAGTTCATCGAGACCCACGCCGACGAGGTGTTCGGCCGCTGTTTCGTGGACATCTTCTCCTGCAGGTCGTTCGACCCCGGCGGGGCCCCGGAGGTCGCGCGTGACTTCTTCGGTGGCACGCCGAGCCCGACCGTGCGGCAAAGGTGACGGAGCTCGCCCCCCTGCTCGGCGTGCTCGCCGTGCTGGTGAGCATGGCCGACACCGTCCCGTACATCCGCGACACCCTCAGCGGGGCGACCCGCCCGCACCGGGGCACGTGGCTGATCTGGAGCGCGCTGGCCATCGTGGCGTGCCTGTCCCTGCACGCCGACGGCGCCACCTGGAGCCTGCTCGCAGCCGCCGGGCAAGCGCTGCTCACCGGCCTCATCTTCGCCCTGGCCCTCCGCCGCGGTGAGGGCGGCCTGACCCGCGCCGAGCCCGTCATGCTCGTCATCGCCGGCGTCGGCGTGGTCGGCTGGATCGTCGCCGACGAGCCCGTCGTGGCCACCGCCTGCGTGGTCGTAGCCGACCTGGTGGGGGCAGCGATGATGGTCCCGAAGACCTACCGCGACCCGAACTCGGAGACCCTGGCGACGTTCGCCCTTGCGGCCGTCAGTGGCGCGCTGGCCGCGGGAGCCGTCGGCGCGCTCAATCCCGCGCTGCTCCTCTACCCCGTTTACTTCGCGCTCGTCAACAGTGCCTTGGCGCTCTTGATTTACCACCGGAGGCGAGTGATGGCGGTCACAGTGATCGGGCCCGTCCGGGCGGACGATCGTTATCTGGCCGCTGTGCACCACCAATACGGAGGACTCACATGACTGAGCCGATTGACCGCCGGAAGCTGGCCAAGCGCTCGAACGCCCCGGCCGATGGACCTCCGGCCACTTTCGAGGTCAGCCTGCTGGACGTGGCTCTGGACGACGCCGCCGAGCCGCGACTCAGCCGCGAGAACGGCCGAGTCCGCCTCAGCGCGCAGGTCGGCGTCCGGGGCCTCGACGTGGAGCACCCCTTCCCCGATCCCAAGGCCACCGGGATCAAGAGCGGGATCCTCGGCCGCCACGCCGATGTCGAGGAGCTGGACGGACAGCGGCCGGCCGGCGTGGAGACCACGTTCGTGCCCTCGCAAGCCCCCCGCACACACCGCCTGCGGCGCAACGGCGGCGAGCACAGGGATGCGGCCGGGACGATCTTCGACACCGACGATCGCTACCTGTTCGCGGACGTGAGCTTCCCCTGGCGGACCACCGGCAAGGTGCGCACCGCGGGTGGCTGGGGCTCCGGCACGATGATCGGCCCCCGTCACGTGCTCACCGCCAGCCACGTGGTCAACTGGGACAGCGACGGCAGGGGCAACGTCGGCTGGATCACGTTCACTCCGGGGTATTTCGACGGGCGTGGCCCCTGGGGCGAGATCGCCGCCGTGGAGGTCATCTTCTGGGACGAGATGGGCGGACCGCTGAGCGACCAGGAAACGGCCTTCGACTACGTCGTCCTGATTCTGCCCGAACGCACCGGGGAGGTCATCGGATACGCGGGCTACCGCACCTACGATGACGATTGGAACGGCGGCGAGTTCTGGCAGTACACGGGCTACCCGGGCGAGCTCTCGAGCGGCGAGCGCCCCGCCTTTCAGGGTGACGGCGTGGTCTCGAGCCGGCAGGACTTCAGCCTGAACGGCAACTCGGGTTACGTGCTCGGCCATTTCAACGAGTTCACCCCCGGACAGTCCGGGGGCTCGGCCTGGGGCTGGTGGGGCCAAGAACCGTGGCCGCGGGTCGTGGGCGTGGGCAGCACCATCGGCAGCACTGCGGTACAGCAGCCGACAGGATCCACGATCGGCGACAACGAGTACGGCGGCGGACCCGCCCTCAGCTCGATCATCTCCTGGGCGCGGGCCAACCGTCCGTAGGCTGTCGGCCTGCCCCGCTTCGTCGTCCAACTGCATGACGCCACCACGCTGCATTTCGACCTGCGGCTGGAGATAGGCGGCGTACTGCGCTCCTGGGCGGTGCCCAAGGGACCTTCGCTCGACCCGGCGGTCAGGCGGCTGGCCGTGCCGGTCGCCGACCACTCGCTCGAGGCGGGCGAGTTCGAGGGAGTCCATGAAGGCGCCGCTCGGGGCAGCGGAGCGGTGATCATCTGGGACGAGGGGGCGCTCGAGCTGCTCCGCGAAGATCCCGCCCACCTCTCGTTCGTGCTGGACGGCCACAAGCTCGGCGGCCGCTTCGGGCTGACCCGGACCGGTGACAGCCGCTGGATCCTCGTCAAGGCGAGCGACGAGCACGCCCGCCCAGGCTCGGACATCGTGGCCGAGCATCCCACCAGCGTGCGGAGCGGAAGAACCTGGGACGCGCTCGCGGGACCGCCGGCTCCGGCGACTGAGCCCCCGGCTACAGCGGGACCGTCCGGGGAGACCGACTGACGACGGGGCTCAGCGGTGAGGCTGGACGGCGAAGGGCAGCGAGTCGCGTTCGTCCACCACGAGCACCAGCTCGAGCATTCCGCCGTCGGGATCGGTGGCGATCACGCTGACGTGCTCGCCGACTCCGAAGTCGACGACGCGCTCGTCACACGCCCCGCCGGCCAGCAGGCGATTGCGGATCGCGATGAACTCCTCGAGATCGCTGGCCTGCAGCGCAATGTGATGCAGATGGGAACCCCACCCCTCTGCGCGAACCGTCGGCTCCTCGAACACGTGGAGCGTCACGCCGCCCACCTGGATCACCGACGGCTGGGCACAGCGCTCGGGCGCCTGGGCCCCGAGGACGTCGCGATAGAACCGGGCCGTCGCCTGATAGTCCGCGGTGAACACGGCCGCGTGGTGAATCCGGTCCATGGGCGCAAGTTTCTCACCGTTGGGCAAGTCCAGGACAGGTTCTGCCCTGCATTACCCCTACCGTGGGCTCATGGCCTACGAACCCCGCACCGTCTCCTTCCTGCGCCGCGAGGGCAGGCTCAAGCACTACGGCATCGCGACGCACGGCTCTGCGCCCAGCGAGGCCCTCGTCGCAGCCACCATCCGGGTCGCCGGCGAAGCCGTCCCCGATGACGCGATCGGGTTCACGATCGCGCACGACGCGGCCAGTGCCGGGCTCGGGCTCGTCTATTGGTGGGCCAACGGGAACGAAATCCACCAGCGCGTCTTCGCCTCGCCGGCCGATGACCTCGGACAGCTCCAGCCCGCCGACGGCACCGGCATGGCCTGCGTGTGGGAGCTGGAGGTGATCGACTTCGAACGCCGTGCCTGGCTCGCCGACGTGCTCCAGCGTGGCGACACCGAGCGCTATCTCGAGCGGACCCTGGACGAGGTGCGCGTCTAGCCCTGTGGGACCAGCTCCTGCACCGCCCAGCCGTTGCCGTCCGGATCGCTGAAGAACAGGAACTTGCCCCAGGGAAACTCCTGAACCTCGCCGACCTCCACGCCACGCTCGACGAGCTCGGCCCGAGCGGCGTCGATGTCCGCCACCACCATTTGGAGGCCTCGCACCGAACCGGGGTCTGCGTCCGTGATCCCCTTCCCCAGGGCAATCGAGCACGCCGACCCCGGAGGGGTCAGCTGGACGAAGCGGATCTCGTCGCTCACCAGGTGGTCATGGTCGGCGTTGAAGCCGGCCTGCTCGGTGTAGAAGGCCTTGGCCCGGTCCACGTCGGAGACGGGAACCGCCACCAGCTCGAGTTTCCAATCCATCCTCATCTGTCCTTTCCCTTGGTTGGCGGCGCCACCATAGGGAAGATTGCGGTCAGGCGAGGTCCGCAATAACGCGAGTTGCCTGCCCGGCGCGGCGGCGGCGCGCCAGGGCAACGAGCGGAGCGAGCAGCAGCCGCTGGAGGCCAAGGCCCAGCACCGGGGCGTGGGCCTCCCGGTCGTAGGTGCGAGCGAGCAGCGCCAGGTCGAGCAGGTTCCGCGGCAGGCCGCGGCTCGTCATCCTGCCGGCCTGCGCCATCGCGATCACCTCGGCGAACATCTCCTCCATCGCGAGCGCCGGGCGCACCTCCACG
Source organism: uncultured Thermoleophilaceae bacterium (assembly GCA_963813495.1). Classification (GTDB taxonomy): domain Bacteria; phylum Actinomycetota; class Thermoleophilia; order Solirubrobacterales; family Thermoleophilaceae; genus JACVRW01. The sequence goes on along the minus strand of CAWEZC010000006.1, from coordinate 52,252 downwards.
CGCAGCCGGGCCTCGTCCTGCCCCGCGTTGGCGAACGAATGGGCGACGCCGGGGGCGATCTCGACGACGTCTCCCGGTCCCGCGAGGCGGGTGCGCAGCCCGACCCGAAAGCGCATCAGGCCTTCCACGACCTCGAAGCGCTCGGTCTGAACCGGGTGGACGTGGGGAATCGGAACCGCCCCGCCCGGACGCAGGGCGAAGTCGAATGCGAGCAGTTCTCCGTCCGTGCTGGCCGCGGTGTGCGTAAAGCTGAAGCGCTCACCCGTGACCGGGTTCTCGAGCGTCTGCCCGGGGGCGATGGTGGTGGCGTGCGTGTTCATGGAACGCAGTCAAGAGGACCGGGCAGAGACTTTCCATAGCTCAAACGCTTCAGTACATATGTGAGCGTCTCAAAAGAGATCAGGCAGTTCGCCGCCTGCGTAGCGCGAAGAACGCGAATACGAGCCCCAGAAGCAGAACGGCGGGCAGGCCGGCCAGCAGCGGGCGAGGAAGGGCGTCGGCCTCCGCCGCGCGCGGCGGTGTGTAGACCTCCGGCGCCAGCGCACCCCCCATGACCTCCGCCGGAGCGTCATCGAGCTGCTTGGCCGGGAGCGGGGTCATGCCGCGTGCCAGTGGCGCCAACTGCTTCGCCACCGATCCGGACACTCGCATCCACGGGGCAGGCGGTTCGGATGCGAGCGGTAGCACCGCGTCGAAGCGCGGGATGTAGGCCAGCGAGAAGTGTCCCGCCGGGCCGCCCCCGGGCTCCCCGATGAAGGTCGTCACCCGGTAGTACGGGGCGCGGCGGGGCGGGGGACTGAGCGGGGGGCCCTCGAGACCGCCGGTCTCGTGCCAGCGTTGAGCCGTCGCGCGCTCGACCTTCGCGCAGCGGTCGGCACCGCAGACCGTCATCGCCCTGATCTCCTTGGCGGCCACCCCGGGCGCGGCACCCAACACGACGATGGTCATCAGGACGACGGGCAGGATCAGGCGCGGCATTCGCTCCTCCGATGTCGTTTGCCCTGTCTACAACCGCCGCGGCGGGATGGTTCCCGGGAACCCTCCCCGGCCGGCGGGTGTAGAACCAGCAGTGGTGGGCCGGCCACTGCCTGAGAGCGAACTCGTCTCGCGAGCCCAGCGCGGCGACGCCTCCGCTTACGAGGAACTCGTGCGCCGCCATGCCCAGATCGCTTTTCGCACCGCCTATCTCGTGACCGGCTCGGCCGCCGACGCCGAGGAAGCCGCACAGGACGCCTTCATCAAGGCGCACCGAGCGCTGCGGCGCTTTCGCCCCGGGGCGCCGTTTCGGCCCTGGCTCCTGCAGATCGTGGCCAACGAGGCCCGCAACCGCCGCCGCTCGGCGGGACGGCGAGCCGCGCTCGCGCTGCGTGCCGTCGAGGAGAGCCCCTCGGGAGGCGCGGCTCCGCCCCCCGAGCGGGCGCTCCTCGCAGCGGAGGAGCGTGCCGCGCTGCTCGCCGCGCTGGAGTCGCTGGACGAGCGCGACCGGCTCGTGATCACATGCCGCTACCTGCTCGAGCTCTCCGAGGCCGAGACGGCGGCCGCGCTCGGTTGCCGCCGCGGCACCGTGAAGTCCCGGCTGTCGCGAGCGATGGAGCGGCTGCGCGCCGCCGAGGGGGTGAACCTGCTCCATGCCTGATCGCCTCGAGCAGCGGCTCGCGGCGCTCGCAGCCGAAGTCGAGTTTCCGCCGACCCCGGATCTCGCAGCCACCGTGCGGAGCCGGATCGCCGAGGGCGCTCCGCCGCCGCGGCGGCGACCCGTCCCGGCGCGCCGCTCGCTGGCCCTCGCGCTGGCCGTGCTGCTGGTCCTGGCTGCCGTGGCCGGCGCGGTGCCGGCGGTGCGCGACGCCGTGGGCGACCTGCTCGGCCTCGACGGCGCGACCGTCGAGCGCGTCCCGCAGCTGCCCGAGGCTCCCGGGAGCCTGGACCTCGGACGGCCCGTCACGCTTGCCGAAGCGCGCGAGCGGGCGGCCTTCCCGGTGCGCGTGCCCGCCGACACGGCGCTGGGTGAGCCGGATGCCGTCTACCTGCGGGGCCGTCGGCCGTTCGCGCAGGCGACGCTCGTCCACCGGCCTCAGCCCGGGCTGCCGCGCATCGCCGCCGGGCCTGTGGGCCTGCTCCTGACGGAGTTCCGCGGAGACCTCGATCCCGACCTGGTACAGAAGTTCATCGGCCCGGGGACCGGCACCCGGCGGGTGCGCGTGGGTCCGGACGACGGGTTCTGGATCGAGGGACCGCACTCGTTCGCGTATCGCAACGCGCAGGGCGAAGTGCGCACCGAGGACCGCCGGCTCGCCGCCAACACGCTGCTGTGGCAGCGCGGTCCCGTCCTGCTCCGGCTAGAGTCGGAGCTACCGCTGAGGCGGGCGCTGGAGATCGCGCGGACTGTCGAGTGAATCGACGAAGGCGTCGCGGTCGGCGGGATCGACCGGCCCGCGAACCGGAATCCGGCGCAACGCGTCCCGGGCTTCCTCCGCCGTGCCCCGGGTCACGAACTCGAGGGCCAGGCCGTCGCGCACCCTGATCGCGTGCCCGAAGCGCATGTCGACCTCCACCCCGCTGTCCACCCCACGCGCGCGAAACCGGATCCACCCGGTCACAGAGTCGCCGTCCTCCTCCATCTGCTCGACCTCGATGTTGAACTTCTCCCACGGCTCGCGCAGCTGGCGCCAGAACTTGGCCGCCCGCTCGTGTCCGCGGTACACGGCAGCGAGATCGGGGAAGAGGCCCGACGTCACTATCTCGATGTCCGGGTCGAGCAGCTCCAGCCATGCATCGCAGTCGTCGCGGTTCCAGGCCGCATAGCCCGCACGCAGCAACTCTGAATTGGGACCCGGCACTCCCCTCAGCATCGCAGGCGTACGATGGCGGGAGTGCGCTCGTCTGCCACCGCCAAGGCCGCGACCGCCATCGTGCTCGGGATGCTGTTGGTGACCGGAGTGCTCGTCCTGGCCACCGGCCTGGAGGTCCAGGACTTCGGCCCGGTGATCGTCTACGGCGTCGCACTCACGGCGGTGGTGGCGCTGCTCGTCGCGCCCGCCAAGCGGTCGCGCTAGAGCCAGCCGGTGCGCTTGAAGCGCCAGTAGAGCGCGGCGCAGATGACGAGGATGAGCAAGAGCACCAGCGGATACCCGAAACGCCACTGGAGCTCCGGCATGTAGTCGAAGTTCATCCCGTAGATCCCCACCACCATCGTGGGCACGGCGATGATGGCCACCCAGGCCGAGATCTTGCGCAGGTCCTGGTTGTCCCGCACGGTGAGCTGCGCCAGGTTCGCCTGCAGCACACCGGCGAGGATCTCGTCAAAGCCCGCGATGCGCTCGGCGTCGCGGACGAGGTGATCCTGGACGTCGCGGAAGTAGTCGGTCGTCCGCGGGTCGAGGGGCAGGCCCCGCTGGCGGTCGGTCAGGCGCTGCATCGGCACAAGCAACGGGTGCACCGCGCGCTTGAACTCGAGCACCTCGCGCTTGAGCCGGTAGATGCGCTCCGCCGGATTGGCTCCCGCGCCCGAGAAGACCTCGGCCTCCACCTCCTCGATGTCCGTGGCAAATCCGTCGATCACTGGGAGGTAGTCGTCCACCACCCGGTCGGCGACCGCATAGACAACGGAGCTCGGACCCAGGCCGAGGAGGTCGGGATGAGCTTCGAGGTCGGTGCGGACCTCGTGCAGCGGGCTGCCCTCTCCATGGCGAACCGTGACGACGAAGTTCGACCCGGCGAACACGAGAATCTCTCCGATCTCGACCAGTTCCTCGTGATCGACGTAGCGGGCGGTCTTCAGGACCAGCAGAAGAGAGTCGCCGAAGGTGTCGAGCTTGGGCCGCTGATGAGCGTGCACGGCATCCTCCACGGCGAGCGGATGCAGGTCGAAATGCGCGCCCACCGCCTCGACCACCTGCGAGCTGGGATCGTGGAGGCCGATCCAGGCAAAACCGGCGGTGCAGGCCGCGGCCTTTTCGAGGGCCGCCTCCAGCTCGATCCGCCCGCCGACGCGCTCGCCGCCCTCATAGACGCCACAGTCGACCACGGCACTGGCGATCTCCTCTTCGCTCAGCTGCCGCGCGGCGACCTTGGCCGACGACGCCGAGGCTTGGTCTGCTCGGCCGTTACCCCGTCGCGGCATGGGAGACCAGGAAAAGCCGTCCGAGGGCACGAGCGAAGAGTAGCTCCGGCTCAACGCCACCGATGACTTGGCCGCGCCCCGCGGTCTGACTGTATTCATGCGTCGGCGCGCGTGGAATCCCGCTGGGTTCCAGAGAAGAGGCACCCGCGGCATTAGCCGACCGCGCCGCTCTCAGCTGCACCTCAGGTGCAAGCTCTTAGCTGTCGCGCACGGCAAGCGGGGAAGGAGCAGAGATGAGCCCCATCGACAGCAGAAAGAGATTTGCCGGCTTGGGCTTCGTGGCCGGGACGGCACTGGCCGTTCTGGCCGCAGGGGTCCCGACCGGAGCGAGCGCCGGTGGCGGCGGGCTGCCACAGGGCTCGGAGGCCGCCCGTCTGGATCCGGCCGACTTCACCACGCGAATCGACAACCCCTACTGGCCAATGCGGCCGGGGAGCCGCTGGGTCTACCGCGAGGTCGACTCGGAGGGGACGAGGCAGCGGGTGGTCGTCACCGTAACCGGCCGGACGAAGCTGATCGCCAACGGGATCACTGCCCGCGTGGTGCGCGATGTGGTCACGGAGAAGGGTAAGCCGGTGGAGAAGACCGACGACTGGTACGCCCAGGACAAGGCCGGGAACATCTGGTACCTGGGGGAGTTCACCAAGGACTACGAGAACGGCAAGGTCAAGTCGACCCAGGGCTCGTTCGAAGCCGGCGTGGACGGTGCCCAGGCCGGCATCGTGATGCCCGCCAATCCGCGCGTGGGCCTCAGCTACCGCCAGGAGTACTACGCGGGCGAGGCCGAGGACAAGGCCGAGATCTTCAGCCTGTCGGAGCGGGCCGAGGTGCCTTTCCGCTACTTCCCGAAAGCGCTCATGACCCGGGATGTGAACCCGCTGAAGCCGAGGATCCTCGAGTACAAGTTCTACGCCCGCGGGGTCGGCCCGGTGCTGGCGATCACCGTCTCAGGGGGAAGCGACCGCGAGGAGCTGGTCAGCTTCAAGCGGGGACGCTGAGTCCGGGCGGCGGAGGCCCTGCCCGGGCGCAGGGCCTCCGCGATGCCTCAACCCGCGAGCGTCTTGCCGGTCTCGAGCAGCGACTTGAGGTCGCTGAGAACCCAGTCCCAGCCGCCGCCGGCGCCACGGTCCTCCAGCTCGCCGTTGAGCAGCGCATACAGGCGCGGGGCGCCCTCGAGCTCGTGGATCAGGGTGAGCTTCGTCGCCCCTCCCTCGACAGGCTCGATCTCGTAGGTGAGGCGGGTGAAGCCCTCCGCCACCATCTCGGGATCCATGAGCATGCGCCACGTCTGAACGAGCCGGCGCGGCGGGTCGGCCTCGAGCACCTCCCCGTCGATCACCACCTCGGGAGCACCGGCGGCGAGAAACTCCTCGCTGGCGTGGGCGCGGTACAGGCCGCCGGGGCGCAGGTCGTACTCCACCTGCCCTCCATACCCGTACCTCGCGCTCCACTCGGGGCTCGTGATGGCCTCCCAGATCGTCTCCGGGGTGGCCCGGATGTAGACCCGGTGGACCTGAGTGGTGGTCCTGTTCTCGATCGTGCTGGTCATTGCGCGTCCTCCAGTTCGTTCTTGAGGTCCACGAGCGCCGATACCTGGCGCTCGGTGTACTTGTCGATCCAGCGGTCGTGGATCACGCGGATCGGCACCGGGTTGAGGAAATGCAGCTTCTCCCGGCCCGACCGCCGCGCCACCACGAGGCCCGCGTCTTCGAGCACACGCAGGTGCTTCATCACGCCGAAGCGCGTCATCTCCAGCTCGGACTCGAGCTCCTTCAGCGTGCGGCCGTCACGCGCGAAGAGCCGGTCGAGCAGGAAACGGCGCGTCGGGTCTGCGAGCGCCTTGAAGACGAGGTCATCGTCGGTCACGTGACCGAGAATACGTGACTAAACGGTCACATGTCAAGCACGGGTGGACTGGCCGACCTCGATCAGGTGGCCGTCGGGGTCGCGGAGGTAGCAGCGAATCTCGGCTCCGCGATCCTGGGGAGGGGTGAGGAACTCGGCGCCGCGTTCCTGCCAGGCCCGGTAGATCGCCTCTATGTCCGCGACACGGATGTTGAGGAAGGCGCTCGTGCGGTTCGGATCGGGCGGCGCCTCGAGCGTCACGGTGGGCTTGTCGTCGGTGGGCCCGCCGCCGACGTTGATGATGATCCAGCCGTTGGCCAGCGCCACGATCGTGGGCTCGCCCTCCAGGACGATCTCACCGCCGAGGATCTCGGTATAGAAGCGAGCCGAGCGTTCGACGTCTTCGCTGACGATGAAGTGGGTGAGGACGATGCCTTCCTGCGGTGCCGGGAAATCGGCCATGCGAAGCCTCCTCAGAGTCGGTTCGGTCCCTTGATCAGTTCGAGCTTGGCCGCTCGCGGCAGGCCCTTGATGCGGGCCTCCTCGCGGAGTGCGGCGGAGCGGTCATTCACCTCGATCTTGAGCGCCAGCTCGACCGGCAGGCGGCTGCGCGTGTAGCGGGAGGCCGAGCCGGAGCGGTGCTCGGCCAGGCGGCGCTCCATGTCGGTCGTCCAGCCGCAGTAGAGGCTGTCGTCCGCGCAGCGCAGCAGGTAGACGTAAGCCACGCTTAGCCGATCTGCACGTTCACCAGCTCGGAGTCGAAGGCCAGCCGGCCCGCGATGCCGGTGGCCTCCGGCCGCGGGTACTCGTACGACCAGGCCACCTCGTCCACGCCGCCGACGCTCCAGTAGCGCGACTCCCCCTTGTATGGGCAGAGCGAGCGCTTCTCGGCCGCTTCGATCGGCGCCTGCACGTCCGCGCGCGGGACGTAGGCGCGCACGGGCACGCCGGTCTCGAAGAGCAGGCTGGCGCGCTCGCTGTCCGCAAGTGTCTGCCCTTCCGCCGTGATGCGCACGCGCCGCGAGCTTGGCAGGACGTCGACGCGGTGGAAGGGATCGCGCAGATGGCCGATCACGCGCTCGTCCTCGACCCACCACGCGTCGGCCCGGTCGTGGTAGAGCGACCCGAAGCCCTCGAGCCAAGCCGCCGCCTCGATCGGCGCCTCGTAGGCCCAGACCGCGTTCTCGCGCGAGGCGCCGTTGACGCCGAGGGACCAGTACGACGCATCACCCTTGAACGGGCAGTGGGTCGAATGATCCGTGCGCGAGAGCAGGGCGGCGTCGAAGTCCTCGAGCGGCGCGTAGAGGCGCGGCGGGATAGCGGTCTCGTAGAGCAGCTTGGCCCGCACCGTGTCGAGCACGGTGTGACCGGCGATCACGGCGCGCACGCGCGGCAGGAAGTCCGCGAAGTAGATCCTGTGGGGTGGCGCCGCCCCGGCCAGGTCGAAGTTGAAGGCGCCTGCGGGAGCGCCGCCGAGGGGTCCGGTGCCGAGCGTGAGGGACATGGCTCGACGATAGCCAAGCGAGGCCGGCTGACGGGCCGGCTCGGGCCTGGCGACCGGCCCCTCGGTCGAGACGCTCGCTTTCACGGCGAGGGACACGCGTGTGGTGGCCCCCGCCCGTGATCTTGCTCTTGACTATGCCGGGCGCCGAATGCGCCGGCGAAGAAGACGAGCGGCCTGTCGACCGGCGAGATGCGCAGGTTGTCGACGCACCCTACGACGATCCAGTGGTCCCCGGCCGGGTGCTCGGCGACGATCTCACACTCGAGGCAGGCGAGGGCGTCCTTGAGCAGTGGTACGCCGCCGGGGCCGAGTTCCCAGTCGAGGCCTGCGAATCGGTCCGCGCCGGCGGGGGTAGCGCGTATCGCGTACCGCTCGTGCTGCCACCCGAGCACGTTGACGCCGAAGCGCCCCGTGCGCCGCATGCGCGACCAGGTGAGCGAGTTGCGCGACGGGCAGAACGACACCAGGGGCGGCTCGAGCGAGACGGACGTCAGCGAGTTCACGATCAACCCGGCCGGTTCGCCGCCCGGTGCCGCCGTGACCAACGCGACGCCGGTCGCGAACCTGCCGAGTGCGTCGCGGAACGAGCGGGCGTCCGGCGCCGGCGTGGCGGGGGTAGGCGCCGGGAGAGCCATCTCAGCGGAGCGACGCCTCTTCGCCGAGAGCGACGCGGCCGAGGTAGTCGTAGGCGCGGTTGGCGCCGAGCGGGTGCATGAAGGAGCCGGCCTTGACGTCGCGGTAGGCGCGCGCGAGCGGGCTGCCATTCACGTAGCCGGCGCCGCCCGAGAGGGCGAGCGCGCGGTCCACGATGCGGGCGGCCGCCTCGTTGACGAACGCCTTGGCCGCCTGGGCTTCGGCGAACAGCGCGCCGAGCTCCTCGGGGCTGCCGTCGGACGCCGGGTTGGCGGCGCGGTGGTCGTCGATCAGCCCAGCGGCGCGCGACAGGACACCGCGCGAGGCAGCGAAGTCGACGGCGTTGTCTGCCACCTGCATGCGCGGGCGGCCATCGCCGTTGATGCGCCCGGCGAGGCCGCGGCGGGCAACCTGGTCGGCCGACTCGGCGATGCCGAGCGAGGCGGCGGCGTGGAACAGCCCGGCAACGAGGTTGCGCTCCATGTACGGCAGCGGGTCGCCGGCTCGGAAGCCGCCTCGCACACCTGAGTCGGGCAGCTCGACGCCCTCCAGCGAGATCGAGTTGCTGCCGGAGGCGCGCATCCCCAGGGCGTCCCAGTCGTCGTGCACCACGACGCCGGGAGTGTTGGTGGGAACCATCGCGTAGGCGTAGCGCTCGATGTCCTCGTCGTCGGCATAGGTGACGGCCACGTAGAGATCGGTGGCGGCGGGGGACATCGTGCAGAACAGCTTGCGGCCGTCGATCCGCCAGCCGGACTCGGTGCGGGTAGCCCGCGTGCCCGGCCGTGTCAGGTCCTGGCCCCGCTCGCTGATGGCGGCGGCCAGCACGACCCCGTCACCGGCGATCTGCGCGAGCGACGAGGCGAAACCGCGGGCGCGGCGCTCTGCCCCGGCCGCGACGGCGACTTGGCGACGGCGCTCCATGTTGAGCACTGCGACGAGGTGCATGTTCACGCCGATCGCGACGGAGGCGTCGCCGCGCGCCAGGCGGCTCGACGCCACGACGAGGTCGTGCGCGGACGAGACGCCGAGCCCACCGAGCTCGACAGGAACAGGCGCCGCGAAGTACCCCGCCCCCTTGAGCGCGTCGACTGCCTCGAAGGGGAAGGTGCCGTGGCGGTCGTGCTCCGCTGCGCGGGCGGCGAGCTCGTCCGAGAGCTCCTCGGCGATCGCCACGAGGCGGCCCCCGGCGTCGGTATGGGCTGTCAGTTCGATCGGCATGGCGGCATCTCCAATCCGCTCGTCGTGCAGCCCGTGGCTGGAGCGTGGCCCCGCCAACGGGCTGCATGCGAGCCTCAAACGGTCGTCACCTCCACGGCGACGGGCACGCCGTTGGTGACCATGTCGTAGACGGCGGAGCGCTTCTGGGCTCGCTCCACGACCTCGCGGAGCTTCTCCTCCTGCGCGTTGCCCGTCACGCGGAACGACACAACGATGCGCTCGAACCCGTTCCGGGGCTTGTCGTCCACGCCGAGTGCGCCGCGCACGTCCATGTCCCCGGTGAGGGTCGACTCGACGGACGTGAGCTCCACCTTGCGCGCCGCCGCCACGTAGACGATCGACGTCGTCAGGCAGGCGGCGAGGGCGTGCAGCAGGTACTCGGCCGGATTGGCGCCGGTGTCGGTGCCGAGCAAGATCGCCGGCTCGCCCGCGTCGATCTGGAACTCCTCGCTGCGGGTGGTGTCCTCGCCTCCGGCGGCGTAGAAGCCCTTGATCGTCGAGCGGTTGTGGGCGCCGTCGATCCAGCGGTTGGTCGCGCGGAACTGGAACCTCGCCAGCTCCGGTTCAGCCTTGATCAGGTCCAGCGTGGCGAACATCTTCTCGGTGTCCACGCCGTTGCGGATCGTGTCTGTGACTAGGCTCACTTCGAGACCTCCTCGGTCGTTGTGGGGTTGGTCAAACCCTCCTCCCGAGCCGCTTGCGCGACATCGGCGCCACCACCCAAATCCGGGTGGGAGGTGTGGCGGGATGCACGTACTGGCCTGAGCCCCAGCAGCGTCACGCTGTGCGCGCCGTACTTGTGGCCCGCGCGGCGCGCCCGCTCGCTCATGAAGCGGTAGCCGGGGTTGCGCTGGAGCAGCTTCAGCTCGAGGCCGGCGGCCGCGATGTCCTCCAGGTAGAGATCCTTCTGGCTGGCCCCGGCGATGCAGGCGGCCCAGAGGTCGGCCTGGCACGCGGTGCGGGCGGCGATCTGGCGCTCGGTGACGACGTCGGCGAGCGCGAGCCGTCCGCCCGGCCGGAGCACGCGCGCCGCCTCGACCAACACGCGGCGCTTGTCGGCCGAGAGATTGACCACGCCGTTCGAGATCACGGCGTCGAACGACCCGTCCTCGAAAGGCAGCCTCTCGATGCGCGCCCGGCGAAAGCTCACGTGCTCGTCGCGGCGGAGGCGGTCGGCCTTGGCGAGCTGCTCGGGCGTGATGTCCACGCCGGTGACCGAGCCGCCCGGGCCCACCTGCGCTGCGGCCGCGAACACGTCCATGCCGGAGCCGCTGCCCAGGTCGAGCACGCGCTCGCCCGGGAGCAGGCGCGCGAGACCGAGGTGGTAGCCCACGCCCGCGAACGAGCTCACGGCGCCCGCCGGCAGCCGGTCGAGCAGATCGGCGGGGTAGCCGAGGGCCTCGGCGAGCGGCCGCCCGGTCGGGAAGTGAAGATCGCGACCCGCCTCGTTCGCCACGTCGCGGTACATCTCCGCGATGTGGCGGTCGAGCTCTTGGGCATCCACGCCGGCGGGGACGAGCTTGGTCCTGTTCGTCTGCATGTCGGCAGCCTCGGCGGCCGGCCTTCCCCAAACCTTCCCAGGCGCTGATTTCCGCTCTACGAAGCCGTTTCCAGTGCTTCGCGCGCCCGCCGCTCGTTTAGCAGCTGCCCCGCCGCGGCGTAGCCTTCGGCGGCGCGGCGCAGGGCGTCCGCCGCGCCGCATCGGTCCTCCTCGGCGAGCAGCAGCTCGGCCCGCGCCTCCGCCAGCGCGGCCGGCCAGGGGCCGCCCGGCCAGTGCGCCGCGCCGTTCTTGGCGCGCTCGAGGAACTCGCGGGCGCGCTCGAGCCGGCCGGCGCGCGCGCATACCGTTGCCGCGGCCACGTGGTACCTCGTTGGACAGAATCGGCAGACCCAGCGCGGGTCGAACAGGGTCTCGGCACGCTCGATCAGCGCCAGTCCCTCGGCGGGCTCGTCGGGTACCTGCAGCAACACGCCGTACACGAGGAAGAGCAGATGATTCGCGAGGGGCGAGATATGCGCCAGCTCGAGCGCCTCCTCGAGCTGCGCCCGCGCGCCTGCGCGGTCACCGAGGTGCAGCAGCGCCTCGCCCAAGCGCAGGCGTGCGAGCGACTCGCCTCCAATCGCGCCCACCTCGCGGCTGAGCCGCGCGGCGTCGATCAGGTGCGCGCGAGCGGCCTCGAGGTTGTCGGTGAAGAGCTCGGTCTCCCCAAGGACGGTGGCGGCGAACGCCTCGCCGCGGCGGGCGCCTGACTGGTGCGCCTGAGCGCGTAGACGCTTGGCGAAGGCGGCGACGCGATCGTAGGGGTCGCCCGCCGTGAGCACGTACTCGGTCACGCACAGGTAGGCGTCGAAGACGCGGCCGGCGAGCTCCGGCGCGTCCCAGACCTGAGCGAGCTGCTGCCGGGAGTGCTGCTCCCAGCCGCCGTCCAGGTGAGCGAGCATGGCCTTGAGGTCGGCGAGCTCGCCGGGATCGGCGGCGAGGCTGTCCGCCTCGGCGGCCAGCCGGCGGGCGCCTTCCCAGTCACCCGTGTGCCATGCGACCATGCCGCGGAGCAGGACCAGGTCGCCGAGGTCCTCGGGCCGCTCCGCCTCCACCCCGTTGAGCGCGTCCTTGGCGCCCGGGATGTCGCCTGCGGCGAGGTGGGCGCGCGCCTGCTGCGCTCGTAGCGCGGGCACGCGCTCCCCGGGTGCGACGGCGATTGCTTCGGCATAGGCGGCGGGCGCGCGGGCCTCGCCCGCCCCATGGAGCAGGTGCGCGCGCAGCGCAAGGAGGGCCGGGCGCTCGCGCTCGTCCGCGTGCTCGAGCGCCAACTCGGCCCACTCGGCGCCGTCGCGGTAAGCGCCCACGCCTGCGGCCCACTCCGCGGCCTGCGTGAGGAGCGGCACGGCCTCCCGCGCCTTGCCCGCGCGCAGCAGGTGGTGCGCGATCGCCTCGGGAGGGGAGTCGTCAGTGGCGAGCAGCGCGGCAACACGGGCATGTGTGCGGCGCAGCGCCTCCTCGGGCAGCCGAGCGGCCAGCTCCGCCCTCACAAGCGCATGCCGGAAGCGGTAGCGGCCACGCACGCACTCGAGCACACCGGCCGCCTCGGCCTCGCCGAGCGCCCCGTCGACCTCCTCGGCGCCCGCGAGTGCAGCAAGCTCCGTGCCCGTGAAGCCGTCGTCGATCACGGCGAGCGCGGCGAGCAGCCGCTCGCCGAACGGCTCCAGCCGCTCGAGCCGCCGTGCCACTACCTCGCGCACCCGCGGCGGCACCGTGACCTCGCCGGATGCGTCCACGGACGCCGCCAGCTCTTCCGTGAAGAACGGGTTGCCCGCCGCTGAGCGCTCAATCGCGGCGAGGGCGCCCGGCTGGAGCTGCCGCCCGGCGGCCCGCTGAGCGACCGCCGCCAGCGCGCCGCGGGCGAGCGGGCCGAGCGCCAGCTCCACCGCGGCGCCGCGCTCGAGCAGGCTCGAGCGCACGCGCGCGGCAGCCTTGGGGAGTGGCTCATCGCGCATCCCGGCGACCACGAGCAGACGCTCGCCGGCGGCGCTGCGCGCGAGATGGTGCACGAGCGCCGCGGTTGCCTCGTCGGCGGCGTTGAGGTCGTCGATGGCAACGACGACGCCGCGCTCGGAGGCGGCCTGAGCGAGCAGTTGACCGACGGCCGAGAAGACGCGATGCCGGTCCACGGGCTCCTCCGCCGCCCCTGCGGGGCGCGGCAGCGAGGGCAGCAGGCGCGCCAGTGCCGCTTGTGCGCTGTCGCTGAGGCTGCCGGCCAGCTCCGGGCGCCGGGCGGCGAGCGGGTCGAGCGCCTCCACGAGCGGCGCGTAGGGCGTGCGGCCCTCTTCCTCGTGGGCGGCCCCGCGCAGCGTGTGGAAGCCGAGCTCCTCCGCCTCAGCGAGCACGGCCTCGAGGAGGCGCGTCTTGCCGATCCCAAGGGCGCCCGTGACGAGCAGGGCGCCGCCCTCGCCGTCCGCGGCGCGCCGGAGCGCTGCGGATGCCGAGCCGAGCTCGCGCTCACGCCCTTCGACCGGGGCATGGAGAACCCGGGCGGCGCGGACCGCCGGGCCGCGGGTGAGCTCGCGCTGGAGTGCCAGGGTCTCCTCGGAGGGCTCCGCGCCGAGCCGCGAGAGCTCTTCGCGCAGCCGGCGGAACTGGCGCGCGGCGGCCGGCCTGGCGCCACTCGCCGCGTGCCGACGCATGAGCGCGCGGTGGGCCTCCTCGTCGGCGGGGTCCTCGAGCAGCACGTCGTCCCAGCGGCCCTCGGAGCGCAGCACCGCGAGCCGGCGCTCGCGCAGCCGCGCGCGTGGGCCGAGCAGCCACTCCTCGTAGGGCTCGTCGGGCAGCAGTTCGCCGCCGTGGGCTGAATCGTCGCCGGCCTCGAAGCGCTCGACATCCGTCGTAACCTCTGCGGCCGGCGCGAGCTCCACCACTCCGCCGCGTAGTACCACCGCGCCGCGCTCTCCGAGCGCGCGGCGCGCATAGCTCGCGGCCTTGTGCAGGTTGGATGCGGCGGCATCGGCGCCGAGCTGCGGCCAGAGCGTCTCGAGCACCTCGTCGCGCGGCATGCGGTGGCCGGGAGCGAGCGCGAGCAGCTTGACGAGATCCGCAGCGCGTCGCTGCGCCCAGGCATCGGCCGGGACGGGTTGCGAGTCCACGAGTACTTCGAAGGCCCCGAGCAGCCGGACCTCGAGCTGCCGCATACGAGGCCGACCATACCTGCCCCGGTTACGATCTTCCCGTTGAAGCACGAGACTCGCTTCTGTGCCTCGCCCGACGGCGTGGGACTCGCCTACTCGATCGAGGGCCACGGTCCGCCGCTGGTCAAGGCGGGCAACTGGATGACCCATCTCGACTACGACCGGCAGAGCCCGGTCTGGCGGCACTGGGTCAGGGAGCTGAGCCGGGGACACACGCTAATTCGCTACGACGAGCGCGGCTGCGGACTCTCCGATCGCCAGTTCCGCGGCACACCTACTGTCGACACCTTCGTCGGCGACCTGGCTGCGGTCGCGGACGCCGCGGGACTCGAGTGGTTCGCGCTGCTCGGCCTCTCCGGCGGCGGGCCGACCGCGATCGAGTACGCCGCGAGGAATCCCAAGCGCGTGAGCCACCTCGTGCTGTACGGGAGCTGGGCGCGCGGCCGCGACAGGCGCGGCGAGGGCGAGACCGAGCAGACGCGGATGATGATCGACCTGATGCGGGTGGGCTGGGGCGGCACGGCCCCCGCATTCCGGGAGGTGTTCAGCTCGATCTTCATCCCGAGCGCCGGGGAGGAGCAGAAGCGTTGGTATGACGACATGCAGCAGGCCTCGAGCAGTGGAGAGATGGCCGCACGGCTGTGGCGGTCGCGCACCCAAATCGACGTCAGCGACACCGCGCGCCGCATCACGCAGCCGGCGCTCGTTCTACATGCGCGACAGGACCGGGCCGTCCCCTACGAGGAGGGCCGGCGCCTCGCGTCCCTCCTACCGGACGCCCGCCTGGTGACCCTCGAGAGCGACAACCACATCCTCCAGGACGGCGAGCCGGCGTGGGACGTGTTCCTGTCCGAGGTGCGCGCGTTTCTGGGCGGGGACGAGCCGGCCCCCGCCGGGGCCGCCGATCTCTCCGACCTCAGCGAGCGTGAGCGCGAGGTGCTCGAGCTGGTGGCCGCCGGCATGAGCAACGAGCAGATCGCGGAGCGGCTGTTCCTGAGCACCCGCACAGTGGAGCGCCACCTCTCGAACGTGTACGCGAAGCTGCGGCTGTCCGGCAAGTCCGCGCGCGCAGCGGCCGCCGCGCGGTTCTCGCGTACCTGACGACCGCCAGCGACTGACGCTCAGTGGCGGAGGCGCACCGCGGGAAGCACTCGATCGAGGGCGCGCGGGACCCACCAGGCCCGGACGCCCAGCAGCCGCAGCGCTGCAGGCAGCAGCAGCAGCCGCACGAGCAGCGTGTCGAGCAGAACGGCCAGCCCCAGGATCACGCCCATCTCCTTGGGCGGCAGCGGGCCGGAAAGGGCGAAGGTGAAGAACGCCACCACCATCACCGCCCCGGCGGCGTTGATCACCCGCCCCGATCGGGCGAGTCCCTCGACGAGCGCCGTGCGGGTATCGCCTGTCCTCTCGAACTGCTCGCGCATCGTCGCCAGCAGGAACACGCTGTAGTCCATTGCCAGCGCGAAGATCAGGCAGAAGAAGAACACCGGCGCCCAGGCGTCGACGAAGCCCTGCGACTCGAATCCCAGCAGCGCCGCGCCGTGGCCCTCTTGGAAGATCAACCGCGCGGCGCCGAAGGCCGCTGCGGTGGCCAGCAGGTTGAGCAACACGGCCACGGCGGCCGCGAGTGGAGCACGTACCACGAGCAGAAGGAGCACGAAACCCACCGCCACCACGAGCCCGTAGACGACCGGCGTCCGGCCCGCGAGCGCATGCTCGAGATCGTGCGCCTCGGCCGCCGCGCCGCCCACCAGCGCTCCGCGCGGGAGCCGGTCGCGGAGACGCTCGACGAGCTGGCCGGCGTGGCCTGTTTCCGGTTGTGCCCTTACCAGCGCCAGCTCGCGGCCGCGCTCCGTCGGCCGCACGGCCATGATCCCCGCGCTGGTCCGAAGCGTCGCCGCGACGCTCCCAGCCGTACGCCAAGGTGTCACGACCTGCAGCTCCGCCGGTGCGCCGGGGCCGAATGCCCGCTGCATCCGCTCGTAGCCGACTCGTGCGGTGGCCTCGCCGGGCAGCACTCCGGTGGTGGGCATCGCCGTGCGGAGCCCGAGCACCGGCAGCGCCAGTGCGACCAGCGACATCCCCGCGAGGCTGCCGAGCAACACCGGGCGGCGCCAGATCAGGCGCCCCCAGCGAGCGAAGGTCCTGCTGCGGTGCTGCACCGCCCCGGCCCAAGGCAGGGCGAAGCTGTCGATGCGCGGACCCAGCCGCGCGAGCACCGCGGGCAGCAGCGTCAGCGAGGCAGCGAGCACGAACGCGACGGCGAGCAGGATCCCGAGCGCGCTCGTGCGGAATGGCTGGCTCGGCACGACCATCACGGCAGACACGGAGGCCAGCACCGCCAGACCGCTGACCAGCACGGCCTTGCCGGCGCTGTCCATCGTCTCGCCGACCGCGTCGAGCGGGCGAAGCCCCGCGCGCAGAGCCGCCCGGAAGCGGACCACCACGAAGAGCGCATAGTCGATGCCCACCGCGAGGGCAAACATCAGCGCGAAGTTCATCGCCCAGATCGTGATCCCCGTCAGCCGCGTGCCGAGCCACAGCGCGCCCGCCGTCGACACGAGCCCCGCGATCGAGAGCAGCAGCGGGATGCCGGCAGCTGGAAGCGTGCCGAACGCGACGAGGAGCACGGCGAGCGTGAGCGGCCAGGACATGACCTCGGAGCGCACCATCGCGGCCTTGTTCTCCTCGTTGAACTGCGACCACAGCGCCGGCGAGCCGGTGACTGCCAGCTCGACGCCGGCCGGGGCGAGGCCCTCGAGCCGGTCGTGCACGCGGCCTGCCGCGCGAACCATCTCGGCTGTGTCTGCGCCGGCCCCGGCCCGCACCACGGCCACGTGCCCATCCGCTGAGATGGAGCCGCCACGACGCGGTAGGCTCACATCGGCCACGGCTGCCTCGCGGCCCAATATCCGTGCGCTGCGCTCGACGGCGCGCCGGAAGGGCGGGTCGCCGCCGGTGTAGCGGGGCGAGCTTACGACCAAGGCCAGCGCATAGCTGCCATGGCCGCCGAAGTGCCGGTCGATCAACTCCCGCGCGCGAACGGATTCCGAGCCGTCCGCCTCCCAGCCGCCGCCGGACAGCCCCTGTTCGGCTTGCGGCGCGAGGACGCCGAGCACGGCGACCAGGACGGCCCACGACAGGAAGACGAGCCGCCGGCGACGGGCCGCCCAAAGACCAAGGCGACCGAGCGGTCCTAGGGGCCGGCGGGCAGTAGAGGCGGGAGGCGTGGTCACGGCCCGCAACCTACGGAGGCTTCCTTCCCGAAACCTTCCGCGGTTGCTCGTAGCCAGCGCGACGGAACCGGTCAGTCGTTGCTCATGCAATCAAGGCGGAGAGGGTGGGATTCGAACCCACGAGGCAGTTACCCGCCCACACGCGTTCCAGGCGTGCTCCTTAAGCCACTCGGACACCTCTCCAGCGAGTTCTAGCGTAGCTTCCCGTCCGGGCTAGAGGCCGAGCTCCCGCACCCCGCGCTCGTGCCAGCCGAGGTGGTGTGCGAGCTCGTGGCGAAGGGTGCGGACGACCTGGTCGCGCAGGAGCACGGGGTCGTGACCGAAGTCGCGCACCAGCGTGTCCTGGTAGAGCACGATGCGATCCGGATAATCGTCGCGGGCGACGGTGTCCCCGAAGTAGTGGCCGTAGGCGCGGTTTTCCGCGCCGCGGTGGGAGACCACCACCGGAACGTCGTCGAGCAGGCGCTGGAAGTCCAGGGGCAGCTCGTCGATGGCATCCGCCACGAGCAGGTCGAAGTCCGAGGTCTCCGAGCGCAGCGAAGGCGAGCCGGCCAGCTCCTCGCTGCGTCGCACTAGCCGCTCGAACTCGTACTCGGGCATCGAGTCGTTCCCGCTGAGCGCCACCGTGGCCCAGGCGGTGAAGAGCAGGAGCAGCACGCCGCCGCCTATGAACACCGCCATCCCTTCGGCCCCGGATAGCGAGGGCGGATTGACGAGAAGCAGCAGCACCCCAACCGCGAACAGCGCGGCGAAGCCTGCCTTCACCGGTCCTGAGAGTGCTTCTTTCACCCCTACCAGAGTAGGGGTGCCGGCTCTACTCGTCCGCCCCGGCGGCGTCCGGGTTGCCGGTGGCGGTACCTTCCTCGCCGGGCACGCCGGGGCTGTCCTCGGCCTTGTCGCGTGCGCGCCCCGGAGCGTCGTCGGGCACGACCTCGGACGGAGCCTCCTCGGGTAGCTGGTCGGACTCCTCGCCCGGCGTCTCGTTCATGAGCCCTCCTCGTCCCCGTCGTCCTCCTCGTCCTCCGAGCCGGGTTCAGCCCGGGCGCCGGGCACCGCGGGGTCGTCCTCCTTGGCCGCCCAGTCGCGCCGCGTCGCGTCGATGCGCTCGCCGACCTTGTCGGAGTGCTCCTCCATCTCGGCCACCTCGCGCTCGAGGCGGTCGGCCTGCTCGTCGTGCTCCATGCCCTGTCTTTACCCGCCCGGCGGCGACCCGAAAACGGCCACCGTCACCGGCCCGCCGGCGGGCTCGACCGCGGCCGTCCAGCTGTGAGGCAGGCGTACGGAGCGCCCCGGGATCATTCGCGCCAGCCGGCCCCCCCACAGTGAACGCCCGCCCTGGCTGACCTCGATCCGCGGCTTGGTGAGGAAGTCGGCCGAGCGCAGGGCGAAGCGACCTCGCGGAGGCGGCTCGGGCGATCCGCCCGCGCCGGCCGAGACGACGTTGGGGGAGATCCATCCGAGTGGCGCCTCGCAGCAGACCGCCACGCGTGCTTCGGGCCATTCAGGTGCGCCGTCCAGGTAGCGCGCCACCGCCACTGCAGCGTGGCGTCCGGAGAGGGCGGCCACGTCAGCGGTCTCGGCCCCGTGCAGGAGGTTGCCCGCGGCGAACACACCGGCTCGCGACGTGCGCAGCGCGCTATCGACCGCCGGGCCGCGCGTACCCGGGTCGAGCTCGAGCCCCCCCAAGACCGCCAGCTCGTTGTCGGGGATCCAGTCGGCCGTGAAGATCACGCTCTCGCAGGCCACGGAGCGGACCCGTCCGGTGTCGAGCCCTGTGAGCTCCACCTCCTCCACGCGGCGGCGGCCGTGGATCGCGCTCACCGCGGTGCGCGTCCACAGGGGAGCGCGGTAGCGCACCCGCGCGCCGGCGCGAAAGGCGGCGAACGTTTGGTGGTTTCGAAGCTCGGTGGTCATGCCCACCGTGCGTGCGCCACCGTGGTCGAGCGTCATCAGCGCGGAGAAGCTCACGTGCTCGGCCCCCACCACGAGCGCGCGACCGCCGAGCCGGCGTCCCTTGAGGTACACGAGCTGCTGCAGCGTCCCGGTGGTCATCACCCCGTCCGGCCGTGAACCTGGGACGAGGCGGGCGGAGCGCGGGCGCTCACGGCAGCCGGTGGCGAGGATCACCGCGTCCGCCTCAAGGGTGGAACGACCCGCGGGTCCGGTGAGCTCGAGCGGCCCGGCCGCCGCCCAGCCGGTGACCATCGTCGCGGTCACCAGCTCCGCGCCGCCGGCACGCGCCAGCTCGCGCAGGCGTCCGGCGTATGCCGGGCCCGACAGCGGGCGGCGCAGGTCACGCAGCCCGAAGCCCTGGTGTCGCGCGTGACGGGGGATCCCTCCGGCCTCGGCCTCGCGCTCGAAGACCACGACGTCACGCACGCCGCGACGGGCCAGCTCGCGCGCGGCGGCGAGCCCCGCCGGGCCGCCACCCACGATCGCCACGCGCGCGCGGTCGCTCACGCGGGGCGGCTCCGGGAGAGCAGCTCGTCGAGCTCGGCACGGCAGAAGAAGCCCTGGCAGCGGCCGAGGTGCGCCCGCGTACGCCGCCGCAGGCCGTCCAGGTCGACCGGCGGGACGCTCGAGCCGAGGGCATCCCGGATCTCCCCGCGCGTGACTCGCTCGCAGAAGCACACGATCTCGCCGTACGCCGGGTCGCGCTCCACCAGCTCGGGCTGCTGGTAGGGCCGGACGAAGCGCTCGCCGATGTTGGGCATGTGGAGCTCCGGCGGCTCTGCCGCGCGCAGCTCGAGCCGCAGTCCCGCGGCCTCCAGCTCGTCGCGCACGTGCTCGGCTATGGCCATCGAAGCCGTCAACCCGGTCGAGCGGATCCCGCCCACGCACGCATACCCCTCGTCGGCGTGCACGCTCACCTGGTAGTCCACGTGCTCGGTGGCGGCGCGCAGCCCCACGTAGACCGCGGTCACCTCGTGCTCGAGCAGCTCCGGCATGATGCGCGCGCCTTCCGCGCGCAGGTAGGCGAGCCCGTCGGCGGTGGAGGCGGTGTCGTCCTTTCGCTCCACGTCCTCGGCTGTGGGGCCCAGCATCACGTTGCCGAACACGGTGGGCGCGATCAGCACTCCCTTCGTGATCTTGGTCGGGACCGCGAGGACCACGTGCCCGACCAGTGGGCGCGACAGCTTGTCGAACACGATCAGCTCGCCGCGCCGCGGCGTGACCGTGAAGCGCTCGTGTCCGAGCAGGCGGTCGATCTCGTCCGAGTGCAGGCCCGCAGCGTTCACGAGGAAGCGCGCGCTCCACTCTCCGCGCCCGCTGCTGCGCACCCGCAGCCCGCCGCCGGCCAGCCGCTCGACCGCGTCCACGGGCGTGTCGCGATGCAGCTCGCAACCGGCCGAGAGCGCCTCCGTGGCAAAGGCCAGCGGCGTGGTGAACGGACAGATGATGCTCTCATCGGGCACCTCCAGGGCGCCGCGCGCGCCCGGACCGAGGTGGGGCTCGCGCAGGTAGAGCTCCTCGACCGGAAGCTCG
The DNA here is from genome assembly GCA_963813495.1 of uncultured Thermoleophilaceae bacterium. GTDB lineage: Bacteria > Actinomycetota > Thermoleophilia > Solirubrobacterales > Thermoleophilaceae > JACVRW01. The sequence continues at coordinate 31,527 of CAWEZC010000006.1, read as the reverse complement.
CGGATGGGCTCGTAGCCGTTGGCGCGCGAGCGCTCGACGATCCCCGGGAACTCCTCAAGCTGCTCGTCGTTCCATGCCACCAGCAGCGCGCCGGTGCGCTCGAGCGGTATGCCGACCCGCTCTGCGTAGTCGCCCAGTAGGGCGTACCCACGCACCACCAGCCGCGACTCGAGCGTGCCCGGCTTGGCGTCGAAGCCGGTATGCAGCAGCGCGGTGTTGGCCTTGCTCGTGCCGGCGCCCACGTCCGCGGCCGCCTCGAGCAGCGTCACGCGCAGGTCGAAGCGCGTGAGCTCGCGGGCGACGGCACAGCCCACCACGCCCGCGCCCACGATCAGGACGTCGGTATCGAACCCGCGCTCCACGCACGGGAGTATCGCTGGACGGAGTGCCCGGGCTAGGCGCTCAGCGCGCCCGCCCGCGCCCGCATCTCATGGATCGAGTCGTCGCTGCAGGTGGCGAAGAAGCCGCCGGCCACCTCGCGCACCTCGTCGAGCGACTCCGCGCGGTAGAGGACCGGCTGGTAGTGGGTGATGTCGTAGTCCGCGGTTCCCATCTCGACCAGGTCGAGCGGCCGCAGCTCCATCGCGCGGAACTCGTCGATCTCGCCGTAGGAGGAGAGGATGCCCGCGCCGTAGGCGCGTAGCTCGCCATCCTCCATCACCACACCGAACTCGACGGTGAACCAGAACACTCGGGAGAGGAAGCGCAGGTTGTCCTCGTCCTGCAGCCGGTGGGTGGCCTCGCCGGTGAGGCGGTGCAGCTCCGAGAAGGTGGGCGTCGCGAGCAGGTGGCCGTGTCCGATCACCTCGTGGACGATGTCCGGTTCCGGGGTGTAGAGCGGCTGCTCCGGATGGCGCACGTACTGCGTCGAATGGAAGCTACGCTCGGACAGCGAGCCGTAGAACTCGCGCAGCGGCACGAGCCCCGCCGCGGGGACGTAGCCGAAGCCGGTGAGCGGGCGCAGCCGCTCGCTCACGAGATCGAGGCTCGGCACGCCGTCGACCGGCAGGTCCAGAGCCGCCTTGGCCTCGAGGAACTCGCGGAAGGCCAGCTGCTCGTGCTTGGGCTCGAGCTCCCGGCAGACCGTGCGCCAGACCTCCTGCTCCGCATCGTTGTACTCCACCGCGGGGGCGGGATCACCCGGTTCCCAGGCCAGGGCGAGCGCGGCGATCTCGTTGCGGCGCTCGCGGTAGGCGGGATCGTTGGCGCCCGGGTGATCGTCGCTGAGGTGAACGGTCACCCCGTCGCCATCGCTGGTCACGGGCGAGTAGAGCTGGGCTTCCTCGAACATGGCTTGAGTGCAGCACCTCAACGTCGCGACTGCAAGTGTGCGCAGTCAGGCTGGTCAATCTGTCCACTGATGCGACCAGTTACCGCTAGAGTTTGGTCACTTTGACCAGTCCGATCGACGAGCTCGACTCCCGCCTGATCGCCGAGCTACGCGCCAACCCGCGGCTCGGGCTACTGGAGGTCTCGCGCCGGCTGGGCGTGGCGCGCGGCACCGTTCAGGCCCGGCTGGCCAAGCTCGAGCAGCGCGGCGTGATCACGGGCTTCGGTCCCGAGGTCGATCCGGTGGAGCTCGGCCACCGGCTCGAGGCCTTCGTCCTGCTCGAGCTCACCCAGGGGCGCCTGGCGGAGGCAGTGGCTGCGCTCGAGGTCACGCCGGAGGTGCTCGAGGCGGACGCGATCAGCGGTCCGCAGGACCTGATCTGCCGCGTGGCCGCCCGGGACACCGAGCACCTTCAGGAGATCGTCAACCGCCTGCTGGCCACCGACGCCATCCGCCGCTCCACCAGCTACGTGGTCCTGTCGCGCCCGATACGCCCGCGCGTGCAGCCGCTGGTGGACTCGGTGGGCAGCAGCTGACGGTGAGCCCGGAAAAGCGCCAACAGGAGTGCCGGAAATCCGGCCTCACTGCCGCTCAACCGCCCTGCGCCAGCGCGGCGCGCGCCGCGCCGCGGCCCGTGCGCACCGCCCCTTCCATGTAGCCGCACACCCACTGATCCGAGCCGCACACGTAGAAGGGCGGCTCATGGGTGCCGTGCAGAGGCCCGACCGCCATGACGTCGCCCGGGCGCCACGAGGTGATGTAGCCCTCCGTCCACGGGTCGACGGCCCAGCGGCGAAAGAAGACTCCCACCGGCGAGCGCGCGCGCTCGCCGAAGGCCTCAGCCATCTCCTCGATCATCTCCTGCTCGATGAGTGCGGGCGAGGTGGCCAGGAATGCGCCCAGCCGCTCGGGCGGCACGAGCGCAGAGATGATGCCCTCGCGCTGGACCCACGTGCCGCCCAGCACGCCGGTCTCCCAGTAGGCGTCGCCGTTCTGCCCCTGCACTTCCCAGAACGAGCTCTCGTAGGCGAACACCACCTTCACGGCGAGCGCGTGGCGCTGGCGGTCGAGCGAGGCGCGGCGTTCCTCCGAGACGCCTTCGATCGCGACACGCCGCAGCGGGCCCACGGGAAGGGCACTGACGACGGCGTCGGCCTCGAAGCGCTCGCCGGTCGCCGTGGTCACCAGGCAGCTGCCGGCCGCCACCTTGACGTGGGTCACGGGCGTGGCGTAGCGGATGCGCGAGCCGAGCTCGTCCGCCATCCGCAGCGCCACCGTGGCCGATCCCTCGGCCACACGCTCGCACTCCCAGACGTCATAGGAGTAGAAGCCCGGCGCCCCGGCGGCGGCCTCCTTGCGCAGGTCCGAGAGCAGCGAGGTGCGTTCCACCGACTCGGCCGAGAGCGCGAGCATGGCCAGGTCGCGGGCGCGCACGACATCGGGGCCGGCGCCGCGCTCGCGTAGCCAGTCCCCCACGGACAGGCGATCGAGCCGGACGGCCTGCGGGTGCGACCAGGGGTCATCGGGGTCGACCGTGGCCGCCAGCTCGGCGAACTCGCGATTCAAGCGCGCGTAGTCCGCTCGGTCGGCCTCGCTCATCCAGGGGTGCCCCTCACCAACGTCGCGGCGGCCCGCGAGCACCCAGGTCTCGTCGCCGGGCAGATCCGGAAAGGCCGGCACGAGCGTGAGGCCGAGCTCCTCGACGAGCCCGTAGTAGGCGCGCTGGTGCGGGCCCACCACCTCCCCGCCGAGCTGGACGAGACGCCCATCGGCGAGCGCGGTCTGCTCGACACGGCCGCCGGCCCGGTTGCGCGCCTCGAGTACCACGACGTCGGCCCCGCCGGCGGCGAGATCGCGGGCGGCCGACAGTCCGGCGAGACCGGCGCCCAGCACCACCACGTCGTGTCTCATCGCCGGGCCCCCACGATCGTGGGCAGGCTACCCGGCGTGGAAGGCGGCCAGCCGCTCCGCCTCCTCCCCCAGAGCGCTCCGGGTGGCTCGGTCGAGCCGGCCGAAGGGGCTCATGCGCACCGATCCGTCCTCGTAGCGCCAGGTCCCCGCCACTGCCCCGTCGACCATGAACGTGGGCACCGACTGCGGCATCTTCGTGTTGAAGATCCTGGGACGGTTCTCCTCGGGCAGCACCCGCGTGCGCCGGGCGTGCGCCAGCAGCGTGGCATCCCAGGTGGGGAGGAAGCGCACGGGCGCCGGCGTTTCGGGGTCGGGCAGCGGCGCGCGCGGCAGGTCCACCAGCTCGGCGCCGTCCTCGGAGCGAAAGCGGCGGGTGGCGATCCGCTCGACTGCCGGCGCCACCGCCTTGACCGCCAGTCCCGCCCAGTCAGCCAGCTCGGCCACGGTTGCGGGCCCGAAGCCTCCGAGATAGCGCCGCACGAGCAGCTCGATGCCCTCCTGCTCGTCCACCGATGGCGGGCCGAGCCAGTCCTCGGCCGCGGCGTAGACATCGGCGCGGCGGCGCTCCCAGGTTCCGCCGGGAGGCACGCGCACCAGATCGAGCTCCATCCCCACCACCCGGGCGAGCGGCTTGCCCAGGAGCTCTTCGATCTCGAGCCGGGACATCGGGCCGGCCTCCAGGCGCGGCCTCAGCTTGCGCGCCGCGGCGCTGAGCTGCGACCGGCCCACGGTGTCACGCCCGACGCGAAGGAACCAGTCACGGCGCGCGCGCTTGATGCCGAGCTCGAAGGGCCAGTAGTCGCGACATGAGACCAAGTGGATCGTCGCGCGCATGAGCGTGGCCTGTATGACCGAGCCCCGCCCGAGCGCCCGTGTGAGCGCCGCCCGCTCGAAGTCCTCGACCCGCGACCACAGCCCGATGTACATCGAAGGCGCGTACTGCGCCTGGAGCCCGGCCATGCGCTCGAGCGCCCGCGGCAGGGGAGTCCGTGCGCGCTCGAGCAGCATCTGACGGGCGAGCAGGGCCCGGTTGAGCTCGATCGCGCTCAGCACCCGCTCGGCCACGGCCGTCGGCTCCTCAGCGGCGCTTGTTCAGGTATGCCCGGGCCTGTCGCCCTACGACAGCGACGAGGTTGCCCAGCGCCAGATTCACGTCGTACAGGTGCAGCCCCCAGCCCGGCCCGAGACCCTGTGTCAGTCGCATGCGCGTGTCGGCCGGCCCCGCGATGTCGGTCACCTGCAGCCACGACGCTCCGTCGCGCCTCTCGCAACGCGCCTCGTACAGACCTCGGTAACGGCTCCACCTCTCCTCTCCGGGGAGCTCGAGCAGCAGCCCGCCGCTGCCTCCTCGAAGCGCAGCCGGATTGGTGCACAGGACCTCGAGCTCCCCGGGGTTCGGCCGCTTGAGGTAGCGGTTCGCAACACGCCCGAAGATCGTGATCCGAGGTGGGGCCTCGAGAAAGCTGTTGTAGGCGATCACGCAGCCCGTCTGGCCCGCCGACCGGCACGCGCGCATGTGCTGGAAGTCACCGCCGCGGTCACGGCCTCTGCGTACTGCGACCTCGCCGCCCAGAAGCAGCGCGGAGACCAGCCGCCGGCGCTGCGCTCGGCTGCGATCGACCTCGAACTTCACGAGCCGGGTAAGCATGCCGGCGCCCTGCGAGTGCCCGATCAGGACCACGCCGCGCCCGCGGTTGTGGTTGCGCAGGTAGTCGCGCCAGGCTGCGCGCACGTCGCGGTATCCGATGGACAGGCGCTCGAAGGTGAAGCCGCCGCTGAACAGGCCGCGCAGCGTCACCTGCCTGTACACCGGCGCCCAGATCCGGCAGCCGGCCCCGAACCGGGAGGCCTGCAGTCGGGCCACGGAGCGCTGCGCCGACTCGATGCTGCGGTCCGCGTTGATCGTCTGCTGGGCGCTCACGGTGGGATAGACGTAGAAGCAATCGACCGGCGGCGTCCCGCCGAAATCCTGCTCGGTCTCCGACGTGCTTCCGCCGGGGCCGAGCTCCGCGGTCTCGAGGTCGGGAGCGCACGGGTTGTCCGCCAGGCCCGGCTTGCAGAGCCAGACGGTTCGCTGCGGCGCAGCCGAGGCGGTGACAGCGCCGGCAGCCAGCAGCGCTGCCGCCGGCAGCCCGGCCATGAGTACCCTCAGGACTCCCCTCATGGGCGCGGAGCCTACCCGGAGGACGCGCGCCCGCAGGAAAGGTACGGCGGCACGTCTCCCCTCGCCTTAACGAAGTGTCCTCGGACGAGGAGCCGTACCGCCGCTCTTCCCTAGTCCCCGGGCTCGCGCATCCGAACCTTCTCTGGTCAGACCGCCAGCAGGGCCCCCTCGAGCGCAAGCAGGTCGCGCTTGCGCTCCAGTCCTCCGCCGTAGCCGACAAGCTTGCCGTTGGCGCCAATCACCCGGTGGCAGGGCACGACGATTGCGATCGGGTTGCGGCCGTTGGCCGCCCCCACCTTGCGGGCTCCGCTCACTGACCCGAGCGTCCTGGCGAGCGCCCCGTAGCTGGTGGTGGTGCCGTAGGGAATTGCTTGAAGCGCCTCCCAGACACGCAATTGAAAGGGCGTTCCCTCCAGGCGCAGGTCGAGATCGAACTCGGAGCGCACACCGCGGAAGTACTCGTCGAGCTGCCGGCGCTCGCGCTCGAAGCGCTTATCGTCACGCACCCGCCCGGCGGGTACGTCGCCGAAGGCCAATCCGGTGAGGGCGTCGGCGTCTCCGCTCAGCGTGAGCGGGCCGACAGGAGATGCGTAGACGCTGTAGAGACGAGCAGAGGTCATGCCCTGAGAACGCGATCGGCAGGGGCAGTGTGAGATCTTGCCCGTGAGTCGTGACCAAGTCCACCGACCCGACCGCTGGCCCCATGAGCAAGACCCAGTACTACGTCGCGTCCTCGCTCGACGGCTTCATCGCGGAGTCGGACGACACGCTCGCCTGGCTGCTCGGCTACGAGGGCAGCTACATGGGCCCCGAGGCCGAGCCGATGAAGGGAGCCTATGAGCGCTGGTACGAGGGCGTCGGCGCCGTGGTGATGGGCTCGGCCACTTACCAGTTCGTGCTCGACGAGGTCGACGAGTGGCCCTACAAGGACGAGCCGAGCTGGGTTCTGAGCAGCCGGATCCTCCCCACCTTCGAGGGTGCCGACATACGCATCGTCGACGCCCCCGTCCCGGACCTCATCGACGAGATGAAGGCCGCGGCGGGGGAGCACGATCTCTGGGTGGTGGGCGGCGGCAACGTGGCCTCTCAGTTCGCCGACGAGGGGCTGCTCGACGAGTTGCTCGTGACGGTGGTCCCCGTCGTGCTCGGACAGGGCAAGCCGCTGTTCGACCGGCGCCTCCCTGGTGCGCCCCTGGAGCTCACCGGGACGCGTACGTTCGACAACGGAATGGTCGAGCTGCGCTACGCGGTTCAACGCGAGGCCTGAGCGGCTACGCGGTCTGCAGCACCGACAGGATGTTGCCGGCCGGGTCCGTGAACCAGGCGATTTGGGGGCCCGGATCGCGGGCAATCCCCTTCTCGTCCTGGCCGAAGCCGTCATAGCGAAGGAGCTCGACGCCCCTGGTGGTCAGCTCGTCCACGGCCGCGTCGATATCGTCGACCTCGAAGTTGAGGATCGTGTAGTTGGCCGGCGCATGATCGGGCTTGGGATAGATCAGCGTGTCCCGGCCGTCCTTCAGGTGCAGTGTCAGCAGGCCGTTCTCCTCGGATGTTTCGAGTCCCAGCGTGTCGCCATAGAACTCGCGAGCGCGGTCGATGTCTGGCACGGCAAACCCGCTGAAGGCGTTGCTGTTGGCGAACATGACGTTCTCCTTTCGTGGGGAATGTCCTAAGGACCGGCTTCAGCCACGAAACTCATCGGCCGATCAGTCCAGCCGGTCGGGGAGGCCCAGGCTCCCGAAGATCGTTCCAACCTTGTCCTGATCGAGCGGCTCATCCGGGTAGCGGCCAAAGGCCTCGCGGTCCCGCGGCTCCGCGGAGCGGGCGATGAACGAGTCGATCTCCCGGATCTTGTCTCCCTCGAGGGTGAGCACGTCGAGGGCGAACGGCCGGTAGCAGCGCTCCTCCTCGCGCCACGTGTAGGAGCCGACCGCGAGTTGCCCGTTGGCCCGGGTGGGCACGTGACGCCAGCGCCAGCGTCCCGACAGGGGCCAACCGGCCAGAAAGTCGCTGATGGCCTCGTGGCCGCCGTACCAGGTGGCCAACGGCGGCATCGACCAGGCCGCGTCCTCGGCGAGCATCGCCACCACCGCTTTGACGTCGCCGCGCGCCATCGCATCCATGTAGCTCTCGACGATCGCGCGCATGCGCTCGTCGCCGAGCGAGCGCAGGGTGGCCTGCTGGCTCTGCCCGGGCATGCGTTCGTCCACCGTGCTGCGGGCGCGCTGCAGCGCGCTGTTCACCGACGCGACCGAGGTATCGAGCGCCGCGGCGGTCTCCTGCGCGGAGAAGCCGAGCACCTCACGGAGGATCAGCGCGGCGCGCTGGCGCGCGGGAAGGTGCTGGAGCGCGGCTACGAACGCGAGCTCGACCGCTTCCCGCTGCTCGTAGCGCGCTTCGGGTGCGGCGTAGCCGTCCTCCACGGCGAGCCGTTCATCCGGATAGGGCTCGATCCAGACCGACTCGATGAGCGGCTCGCCGGGGCCCTCGTGAGGATCGGCGGCCGGGCCGTAGTCGAGCGGCAGGACGCGCTTGGGCCTGCGCGCGATGTGGTTCAGGCAGGTGTTGGTCGCGATCGTGTACAGCCAGGAGCGCAGCGAGCTGCGCCCCTCGAAGCTCGCGATCCCGCGCCATGCTCTCAGCGACGCCTCCTGGAAGGCGTCCTCGGCGTCGTGGAGGGAGCCCAGCATGCGATAGCAGTGAGCGTGCAGCTCGCCCCGATAGGGCTCGACCAGAGTGCCGAACGCGTCCTGGTCACCGCCGCGAGCCGCCCCCAGCAGCTCCTGCTCGTCGGTCCTTGCGCCTGCGGAGGGAGTGGCCATGGCCTGCCAGGTTAGACCGCGATTAGTTTCTCGTCCGCGACGGGTCGAACAAGACAAGGGCATGAGGTTCGCCCACCCGACATCCGTCGTTCATCTCGAGCTGCACACCGGCGATCTGCAGCGCGCCCGTGCCTTTTACGCGGCGCTGTGCGGTTGGCGGCCGGAGCAGGTCGACGCCCGCGAGGGCTCCTACCTCGCCCTCGAGCTGGGCGGCGGCCTCGGCGGCGGGATGGTCGAATGCAAGACCGAGAGGCCGGTCTGGCTGCCCTATGTCGAGGTGACCGATGTAGGCGAGGCCACCGACCGCGCACGCCTGTACGACGCGTCGGTCCTGCTCGAGCCGCGCGAGGGCCCGGCGGGATGGCGCAGCGTGGTGGCCACACCGGCTGCCGGCGAGATCGCACTCTGGCAGCCCAAGCGCTGACAGCGCGGCGGCGCCCGGGGCACGGTTCCGCAGGTCCGGACGGCCGGGGTTCGCCATCGAGACTGCGACGACACTGCTCGAGCGCGAGTGCGGGCTGGGAACAGATCAGGGGCCCTGATCGGGGACCTCCCCCGGCGCCGCAGCCCCGGCTCGGGCTAGATTCGAGCCCCCATGTCCGGACTGCCCTACGCCGTGACGCTGGCGTCCGCCCTCGGATGCGGGCTGGTGGCCGGTGTGTTCTACGCGTTCTCGACCTTCGTCATGCCCGCCCTGAAGCGCCTGCCCCCCGCGCAGGGCATCGTGGCGATGCAGTCCATCAACCGGTCGCTCTCTTCGGCACGGCGGCGGCCTGCCTCGGCCTGATCGTGTGGGCCGTCTTTTCGTCGAGCGGCCGCACCGCCGCTCTGGTGGTGGCCGGCGGCGCGCTCTATCTCGTCGGCACCGTCGGCGTGACGATGGCGGGCAACGTCCCGCTGAACAACCGCCTGGCCCGGGTGGAGCCCGACGCCGAGGGTGCCAGGGTCTGGGACGAGTACCTCGCGCGCTGGACCGCCTGGAACCACGTCAGGGCCGCCGCGGCTCTCGTCGCGGCGGGCGCCCTCACGGTCGCGCTTCACGCCTAGACAGACCGCGGTCGCGTAGAAGCTCCAGACAAGTCAGGCTGCCCGCCATGACCGACCCGACACTGCAGGTCACTCACATCGGCGGCCCCACCGTTCTGCTGGAGCTCGCGGGCTGGCGGCTGCTGACCGATCCCACCTTCGACGCGGCCGGCGGCAGCTACCGGTTCGGCTGGGGCACGGGCTCGCGCAAGCTGGTGGGCCCCGCACTGCCGCCCTCGGCGGTCGGGCCGGTCGATGCGGTGTTGCTGAGCCACGACCAGCACGACGACAACCTCGACTCCGCCGGGCGCCAGGTGCTGCAGGGGGCCGAGTCCGTGATCACGACGGTGGCCGGCGCACGGCGCCTCGGCGCCGCCGCCATCGGCCTCGCGCCCTACGAGTCGACCCGGCTCGAGCATCCCGAGCGGCCCACCCTGTCGGTCAGCGCCACGCCCTGCCGGCACGGGCCACCGCTGAGCGGGCCGATCGTGGGCGAGGTCACCGGCTTCGCCCTCGCCTGGGACGGTCAACGCCACGGGGTGTTCTGGATCTCGGGAGACACCGTCCTCTACCACGGCGTCCGCGAGGTCGCCGAGCGCTTCGACGTGGGCACTGCGGTCCTGCACCTCGGCGGCGTGCGCTTCCCCATCTCGGGTCCATTGCGCTACACGATGAACGCGGACGAGGCCGTCGAGCTCTGCCGCCTGCTGTGTCCCCGTACGGTGATCCCGATCCACTACGAGGGCTGGAAGCACTTCCATGAGGGAAGAGCTCCGATCGAGCGGGCGTTCGCCGGGGCGGGGGCAGACGTACCCCCGCCGACTTGGCTCGAATTCGGCCAGGCGACGACGGTCGAGGTCTGACTACGCGGGCACGCCCGACGAGTCCGACGACGCCGTGCGCTGATCCTCCTGGCCGGCGCGGCGGCGCCACTCCTGCTCGATGTCCTCGAGGCTCTTGTCGCGGGTCGGGGACGAACCGGTAGGTGAAGAGCAGTGCCAGCACGCCGAACCCGGCCAGGATGCCGGCCTGGCGGCCTGTTACCCCGGTTGCGCTTCCTCATGCGAAACCGGCGCCAGCGTGAAGACCTGGATCGCCAGATCGGCGTGTACTTCGGTGTCGCTCATGAGCGCCATCACCTGTCGGTCGAGTGCTGGCTCGACTGCGGCGATCAAGTCGTCGTGCATCGCCTTCTGCAGGCTGTCGCGAACCTCCCTGACCTGGTCGTGCATGCCTCTGGCGACCAGATTGCGTTCCGCGACGGTGAGAACTCCGCCTAGAGCCACGACCACCGTGTTGGAGCACATGATCGTGGTCTTGGCCTCCGTCGGGCCACGACCGGTGTGCTCCCGAAAGATCTGCACGCAGGCAGTGGAGATAGGCGCGGCGGCGGAGTGCGTTCCCGACAACGGAGGCTGGCTCTCAGGAGGTGTTGTGGCGGGCGTCAGCGAGGAGTTCAGCTCCCTCGTTGATGCTCCGGACAGCATCGGCCAGCCCGCGCCCGACGGCGGGTGATGACCGCGCCCGGGGCGAGACGGCGGGCGGCACGTCGGCTGGCACGACGACCACGGTCGCGTCGAGCGTCAAGAGGCGGATCCCCAGGACGCGAGCCAGGATCGACGCCTCGACCAGCGCCCCGTCGGATAGCCGCCGCCTGCGGTCGGCGAGCACGACCCGGGTGCGTAGACCGCCGCCCGCGTGAGCCTCACGAGTCGTCTCTGGCCCCTTCCCTGTGGCGGCGCAACGACGAGATTCCGGCGCTCCCTGCCGTCAGCCCGGCCAAGCCGCCGGCGGCGATCAGACCCGCCTTCAACGCCTTGCCCGAGCCACCGCCCGGCAGCTTCTTGATCCCCCTCGGGACATCGAGCGAGTCGCCCACCGATTCGAGCACGCGCTCCAGTTGACTCTTCCTGTTCAAGACCCGCATCTGAATTGCCTCCCTTTAGCGCTTGGCGCGAGACGCCTTGGCGATCGCGTCGACGAGCTCGGCCTTGCTCATGCTTGTCCGGCCCTCGATGCCGATGCTCGCCGCCAGCTCGACCAGCTCCTGCTTGTTGTAGGCCTCGAGACTCCCGTTCCCCGGGTTGCGCTGGAGCTCGCGGGCGGTGTGCTTCGCGACCGTCTTCGCGTGTGCGCGAATCTCCTCCGCCGCCTTGACCTGCGCCTCGGCGTCGCTGGCCTGCTCCTCTGCTTCGCTGGCGAGCTGTTGCGCCTGGCGCTGCGCCTCCTCGGCGGCGGCACGTGCCGCTTGGGCGGCCTCGTCGGCCAAGCGCCTGGCCTCGGCCAGTCTCTCCGTGGCCTCCTCGACGAGCTCCTCGGCGTGCTCTTGGGCCGCTTCGGCGTCTTGCTGAGCATGCCCGGCCTGGTCCTCGACCTCGGCTTGGACTTCCTGCTGCTGCTCCTCGGCATCGACCTCGGCGGCTTGCCGTTCGCGGGCCACGGCCTCGTCGGCGGCCTCCTGGGCCTCGGCGACTCGCTGCTTGACGGCCTGAGCGGTCTCCCGCTTGACCTCCGCGATGCGAGCGCGACCCCGCTCGCTCACCTGACTTGCGTGCTCGGAGGCCTCCTTGGACTCCTGCGCGGCCTCGATGGCGCGCTCCTCCGCCTCGCGAGCCCGCTCCGCGGCGTCACGCGCGCGCTTCATGCGGAGCTCGACCGAGTCGCCGCCACCGGGAGCGGCGTCGACCATGGCCGCGCTCAGCTTCCGCCGTCGGTCGCGAGCGCCCGCCCGGGCCGACTCGGCTGCGTTCTCGACTCCTTCCACCGGCTTGAGCGCTCGGGAGAGCAACCAGGCCCCGTTGGACGGCATCTCCTGTAAACCCGTCCGCATTCGTTCCGACAACGACATCTCTCTACCTCTCTGGCGTGGTTAGACAGTGATGAGTCTAGATGAGACAGTAGCGTCTCGTCAAGCGACCACCTACACTAGGCACGAGACGACGATGTCCCAGCCAGCCCCCAGACAGGCTTTGCAACAGCGCGTAGCCGCGGCGATTCTCGATGGCGCGGCGCGGATGTTCGCCGTGGAGGGCGAGCAGGCGAGCATGAACGACATTGCCGCGGCCGCCGGAGTCGCCCGGGCCACGGTCTACCGCTACTTTCCCAATCGGCAAGCCTTGCTCGACGAGCTTGCGCAGGCCGCGGTCAGCGACGCGGATGCGCGCCTGGCGTCGGCCAGGATCGACGAGGTCGAGCCCGAGGAGGGCGTCATCCGCGCAGTGCGAGCCCTCGTCGACGTAGGCGACTCCTTCGTGCTCTTGGCGCGCCAGCGGAGTCGATCCGATCCGGAGCGCTTCGAGCGCAGGGTCACGCGGCCTCTGCGCCAGCTGTTCGAGCGTGGCCAGGCCAGCGGAGGCATCCGCGGCGACGTCACCAGCGCTCGCCTGACCGAGTCGCTCATCGGCTTGATCGCCGCCGTGCTCATGTCCAACCCGCCGCTCGGCAAGGAGGACCAGATCTCCACCATCACCGCTCTCTTCCTCGACGGCGCCCGGGCGAGGGGCCCGCGCCTCCCGTGAGCACGCACCGGCCCGCCACCGCCGCATCTCCGCGCTACGCGCCCAACCCCAGACCCGAGGAGGAGCAGATGGAGCAAGAGCCCGATCGACCGGCCGAAGACGAGAAGCCGGATCAGGGAACGCACGGCCAGCTGGCCGAGAGCTCCGGCGAGGCCAGCTCCCTGCTCCAGGAGCTGGTGGCCTACCTGCGTGACAACCGTACGGAGCTCCGCGAGGAGTGGGCCCGTCGCATCAGCGAGGCTGAGCTCCTGGGGGTGATGTCGGACGACGAGATCTTCTCCGAGGCGACGGAGGTCTACGACAACTACGTCGACGCTCTCGAGACGGGCAGCATCGAGACCCTGCAGACGTACGCCCGCGAGCTCTCGGAGAGAATCATTCCCCGGGGCGTCGAGACCCACGAGGTACTCGGGATCGTGCTCCTGCTGCGCGACGTGCTCGCGCGCTCGCTGTTCACCAAGTACCAGGAGGACCTCGAGCTCCTCAATTCCATCCTCGACGAGTACGAGCCCGCTGCCAACCGGATTGCCGTGACGGTCGGGGTGAGCTTCGTCGAGGAGCGCGAACGGGTCATCCACGACCAGCAGGAGTCACTGCGTGAGCTGTCCACGCCGGTCCTGCAGTTGCGCGAACGCCTGCTCATCCTGCCGATCATCGGCGTGCTCGACTCGTCGCGGGCCCGCCAGCTCACCGAACAGCTCCTCGGAGCGATCCAGGAGAACCGCGCTCGGGTGGTGGTCATCGACATAACCGGCGTCGCGACCATCGATCGCACCGTGGCCAATCACCTCGTCCAGACCGTCGAGGCGTCGCGGCTCATGGGCGCGAGCACGATCCTCACCGGGCTGTCCTCGGAGATCGCTCAGACGCTGGTCGACCTCGGCGTCGACCTCGGCATGATGAGGACGGTCGGCGACCTTCAGGGCGGGCTCGAGGAGGCGGAGCGGCTCGCGGGCTACCGGGACGACGAGGTCGAGGCCCCCCAAGACGTGGAGACCTAGGCCGGAGCGCGGATGTCGGTAGCGATCCTGCGGCAGGGCGAGTACCTGATCGCCTCCATCCAGTCGGACCTCTCCGACAGCCAGGTCCTGGAGCTCCGCAATGACCTGTCGGAGCTGGTGGGGAGGTATCGGGCGAAGGGGATCGTGATCGACGTCGCCGCGCTCGACGTCATCGATTCGTTCGTCGCCCGATCGCTGCGCTCGATCGTCCTCACCGCAAGGCTGCGCGGCGCCGAGACCGTCATCGTCGGCATTCAGCCGGACGTGGCGATTGCCATGGTGCAGTTCCGCCTGAACCTCGGGCCGCTGCGCGTCGCCCTCGATCTGGACGAGGCACGGGAACTGCTCGATCGCCTGATACGGGGGGACGTCGATGGGCGATGAAGTCCGTGTCGCCATCGACGCCGACGCCGACCTGGTGAAGGCCCGGGCCGAGGGCCGCGCCATGGCCGATCAGCTCGGGTTCCCCCGGCCCGATCCCACTCTCGTGGCCACCGCCATCTCGGAGCTGGCGCGCAACATCGTCGTACACGCGGGCCGCGGCGAGATAGTCCTCCGCCCACTGGAGGAGGTTCACCGCTACGGCATCGTTGTGATCGCCCGCGATGAGGGGACGGGAATCCGCGATGTGGAGGCGGCACTCCGCGACGACTACAGCGGGAGGGGCGGTCTCGGGCTCGGTTTGCCCGGGGCGCGGCGCCTCATGGACGAGTTCGATATCGAGTCGAGTCCCGACGGCACGACTGTGACGATGAAGAAGTGGCGGCCTCGCGACGAGCTGGAGCGCCTTCGCCAGGAGCGCCGGCAGCGTGCGTAGGCGCGCGGATCGGGAACCGGTCGAGTGGGCGGTTGCCGCCCAGTGCCGGCGCGGCGAGGCGACCAGCGGTGACCTCGCGATCGTCTCCCGGCTGCCCGACGGCGCGCTTGTCGCGGCGGTCGACGGGCTGGGGCACGGTAGCGAGGCGGCTCGCGCCGCCGAGGCGGCCGGACGGGTGGTGCGCGACTCCCCAAGCCGGGACCTCGTCTCGCTGGTGGAGCGTTGCCACTACGCCTTGAGTGACACGCGCGGGGCGGCGATCAGCCTGGCCTTCGTCTCGCTTCTGAAGAGCACGATGACGTGGGTGGGAGTCGGCAACGTGGAGGGACGGGTGATGAGCGGCGACCCGTCGGCCACACGGCTTAAGGGCTCGCTGGCGCTTGAGAGCGGCGTCCCCGGGCACGAGTTGCCGAGCATGAGAACAGCGACGCTCGACCTGCGACCCGGCGACGTTCTCTTCTTGGCCACCGACGGGATCGGGCCCGCGTTCGCGGACTCGCTCGACATCTCCGGCTCGCCTCAGGCGATCAGCGAGCGGATCATGGCTCGTCACCGGAAGCCCAGCGACGACGCTCTTGTGGTCGCCGTCCGCTACCTCGGGCTGCGCCCGTGACCGCGGCGGCCCCCGGCGGCGCGGCGCCCTTCCGAGCCGAGTACGCCGCCGCGCTCGGTGACTACCTGCTCGACCGAAGCGAGCGCTCGCTTCGCGTCGCGTACGAACTCGGCCGCGTGGCGGTGCGCCGGCAGCTGAGCGTGCTCGACCTGGCCGTCGCCCACCAAGAGGCCCTGCAGTCGGCCCTGGCCGGAGCGTCGAGCTCGGCGGAATCTCGGGACGTAACCGGATCGGCCGGCGATTTCTTTCTCGAGAGCCTGTCCTCCTTCGAGATGGTGCAGCGGGGATTTCGAGAGGCACGGGAGGCGGCGTCGCTCGAACGCCGCCAGACCGAGATGTCACGTCAGCTGTCGACCTTCCTGGCCGACGCCTCGCTGGCGCTCGACGCCTCCGATTCGCTCGAGGAGATGCTGCAGCTGGTGGCCGAGCAGGCGCGCGAGCTCGTCGGGGCCGACTGCTGCGTGGCCACGGTGGCGCTCGACCGGCAGCCGCGAAGCGCCGAAGCGGTCTCGTATGCCCACGCCGACCGGCGGTGGACGGCGTTCGTTCAGTGGCTCGACCTGGTCGCGATCTACCGGGTCATCCGTGAGGGCGGCGGCTCGGTGAGGATGTCCGGCGAGCAGATCGCTCTCCAGTCTCCCTTTTCGCTCGGAGAAGACGATCGTCCGCTTCGGGGATGGCTCGCCGCATCGCTGACCGCCCTGGACGGGAGCGAGCTCGGGGCCATCCAGCTCTTCGACAAGCACCAGGGAGGATTCAGCGGCGACGACGAGGCCGCGCTCGTCCATCTAGCCCAGATGGCGTCGGCAGCCGTCGAGAGGGCACGGCTGTACCGAGCGCGAGGCTAGACGCCCGGCGCGCTACTCCGATACGGCGGGCGCCACGTCCAGCTCGAGGCGCGCCCGGGCCAGCACGTCTTCCCCGTGGTCGCCGTTCTGCCAGACCGCCACGGCGGTGCGGATCGGCCGGGCGCCTTGGAAGCGCTCGGCCACGCGGGTGGCGATCGCCGTGGCGCCTTCGTGCCCCGTGCCGGGCAGCACCACCGCCAGACGCCGCCCGCTGAAACGACCCGCGGTGGCGGTCGTCCCGCTGATCGCTCGCTTGATCGCCTGCCCGAGCTCACTCAGAGCGTGATCGCCCGCGGCATAGCCTTCGCTGCGGTTGATCTGCGAGAGCGCGGTGAGCTCGGTCATGACCACCGCGAACGGCCGCTGGCGAAGCTGTGCGCGCCGCGCCTCCGTGTCGGCCGCCTCCTGCAGGCGGGTGTGTGAGACGAGCAGGGTGACGTGGTCGGTGGAGGAGATCGATTCGTGCCCGAGCACAGGCTCGTTGCGCTCGCTCCGCGCCTCACCGGCGGGCACGCCGAGCGACTCCGCCAGGGTGCCGTCGTCGGATTCTTCAGGACCGATGTTGCGCATCTCACGGGTGAACAGCCGTGCGACCTGTGGATCGAACTGGGTCCCGGCGCAGCGCTCGATCTCCTCGCAGGCGAGCTCAGGGCTGACCGGCCGCCGGTAGGGACGCGTCGACGTGAGCGCCGAGTAGGTGTCGGCCACGGCAACCACGCGGGCCTCGAGCGGGATCGCCTCACCACTTAGGCCGTCGGGGTAACCGCCGCCATCCCAGCGCTCGTGATGATGGCGAATCGCGAAGGCGACTTCGGAGAGGCCCGGAACCCGTTCGACGATGCGAGCGCCTATCAGCGGGTGCAGCTCGACGATCTCACGCTCGTCCGGGCTGAGCGGACCCTCCTTGAGAAGAACCCTGTCGCTGATGCCGAGCTTGCCGACGTCCCGCAGGATGCCGGCGAACACAAGCTTCTCCCGCGCGGTGTCATCGAGCTCCAGCCGGCGGGCGACTGCCTCGACGCAGGCCGACAGCTCGTCCGAGCGCGCGCGCACGAACGGGTCCTTGGCCTCGATGGCGTCGGCGAGCATGCGCACGATCGCGAGATAGGCGGAACGCAGCCGGCCATGCAGCTGGTGGTTCTCGAGCACCGCCCCGGCGTGATCGCCGAGGGCCAGCAGCACGTCATCGTCGAGCTCCTCGAAGCCACCGGCGCGGTTCGCGCAGACGATCACACCCTCGAAGTCTTCGCGCATGTAGACGGGGATGGCCACGAGGCTGTCGATCTCGCCGTCCGCTGGGGCATGACCGTCGCCGGGGCTGTCCTCGCGGATGATTTCGTCGCGCTCCATGACCCGGTCCGCGAAGCGCTGGGCCAGCGTGCTGGCGCCGGGGTCGCGCTCGAACCCGCGGTGACAGACCAGGTCGAGCTTGCCGTCGCCGTCCCGGTCGCGCTGCGAGAGCAACAGGCCCCTTTCGGCGCCCGACAGCTGGATGGCCACCTCGAGGACGAGCTCGTGGAGGTCGGCGCCGAGGCCGCGGCTCTTGTACATCGTCAACACCTGGTCGCGCAGCTCGCGCGTCCACTCGCGCTCGGCGCGGCGTGCGCGTTCGGTGCGCAGGCGCAGGCGCCGCTCGCTGTTCAGCTTGGCCTGCCCCTCATCGATTCGCCGGCGGAGCGCGAGCAGCTCGGTACCGGCCTCCGTGGCTGCGCTCTCGTGCTGCTTGGCACGAGCGGCCATGTCGCCACGGCGCTTCTCGTCGAGAGCGGCCCGGCGCCGCATCGAGGCCCGCTCGTTGGCCCAGGCGCCGAGACCGGTGAGCGAGGCGGCGCTGAGGACAGATATGAGAAGCGGGTTGTCGAGCCGGCCGTCCGTGATCAAGACGACCAGAACGCCGGCCCCGGCGCCCGCCAGCAGCACCAGCGACACAACGGCGAGGCGACGGCCCATGCGTGCGTCGGTGTGTTCCACGTGGGCACCGATACCCACACCAGGGCGGCCGTACTCGCCTTTCGGGCCAGGCTTGCTAGGCGGCGAGCGCTTCGCCGAGAGCGATCTCCGTCAAGACGTCGACCGCGGCGTCCACCGGCGGCTGGGCATCGATCTCGACTGCCACGGCTTGCGCCGCGCGCCGGTACCGGGGCTCGTCGATCAGCGCCCGGACGGCGTCAGCGAGCCCGGCCGACACCGCCTCCGGGCTCCGCGCCATGCCGGCGCCGAGCTCGGCGATGCGGCGCGCGTTGTGCGGCTGGTCGGCGAACAGCGGCACCACCGCCAACGGCAGACCGGCGGCCATCGCCATCAGTGTCGAACCTGAGCCGCCGTGACCGACCATCGCGGCGGTGTGTGGCATGACCATGTTCTGGGGCACCCACGCTTCGACGTGGGCGTTCGCCGGCAGCGCTCCGAGTGCGCCCGGATCGACCTCGGTTCCGACCGTGAGCAGGACCCGCAGCGGCAACCCGGCCAGAGCGTCGACCGCCGAGCGGTAGAGGTCGGGGTAGAAACCCGCGCCGGCGGCGACCGACCCGAACGAGACGTAGACGAGCGGGTCGTCGCGGCCGTCCCACCAGTCGGGCAGCGCCTGTGGGGGCGCCGCGGGCTCGCGAAAGCGCCGCGTGCCCGGCGGCGGTGCCGCGGAAGGATTCTCCAGCGAGCGCGGTGCCATCGTGAGGAACGGCTCCTCCCACAGGCGCTTCGTGTGGGGATTGGAGCTCAGTCCGACCTCGGCCCGAAGGCGGTCGAGCGGCTCGCCCAGGGGATCCCAGTCCAGCTCCCCGCCCGCCGCCAGGAAGATGGCCACGTGGACGTGCGGCACCCCGAGGTACTCGGCGGCTACCACGGAGGCGAACTCGCCCGTCTCACGCACCACGACGTCGGGCTGCCAGGCGCGCATCGTCGCGAGCATGCCGGGCAGGGCCGAGCGCGCGTGCTCACCGGCGAACACCTCCTCCATAACGATCCGGTTGGCCTCCTGAGGCTCGGCCGCGCGCACCCGCTGCCAAATCGGGTCCAGCACTGCCGGCGAAGGGTCGTCGAGAGCCGCGTGCGTCAGGCCGGCGCGCTCGACGTGCGGCGCGCACGAGCGCGCGCCGGCCACGAGCACCTCGTGGCCGGCGCGCTCAGAGGCGTGGGCGAAGGGAACAAGCGGCCCGAAGTGGCCCGCGGAACGTGTCGTGGCGAAGAGGATGCGCATTCCCCTCCAGACAGTCCCGGCGGCCGCTTATTCCGTTCATATGCTCAGCGGAGCGAAATTGCGACCTGCTCCAGGAGGTCCATGCCTTCCTGCATGCCGCCCTCCATCCCGGAGTTGACGTGCGCGTCACGGCCTTCCTGGTTTCTGTGCTGCACGAGAACAGTCAGGGTCGTGCGCCCGTCTTCCTCGGTCAACGTGAGCGTGTTCAGCGCCGCCTCCGCTTCCGCGTTGGGAATGCCCTCGTAGACCTCGGTCGACACGATCCGCTCGTTCGGCACGATCTCGCGGTACTCGCCGTGAAAGGCGACCTCGAAGCCGCCCTCGGCGACCATCACGTAGCGCCACATGCCACCGACGCGCAGATCGATGTCGGCGATCGTCATCTCGCCACGCTGCCCGCTCCACCAGCGCCTGACCAGCTCCGGCGTGGTCCACGCCCTGTAGACCAAATGCTTGGGCGCGTCGAATTCCCGCGTGATGAGGATCTGCTCGTCCGTGGGGAGGGTCACCCTCGCCGTCCCGCTACTCGCCATTGCTTCCATCTCCTTGCTCCTCTCGCTTGAGTTCCTTCAGGACGGCATCGAGCTGGCCGAACCGCTCCGACCACGAACGCTCGTAGGCCTTCACCCAGTCATGGATCGGCTTGAGCGCGTGGCCGTTGAGGCGGTAGAGCCGCTGGCGCCCTACGTCGCGCACCTCGACGGCTCCCACCTCTCGCAGCACTCGCAGATGCTTGGACACCTGGGGCTGACCCAGATCGAGTAGCTGCACCAGGTCGTTCACCGGGCGCTCCCCTTCGATCAGGACGTCGAGGATCTGTCGCCGCCGTGGCTCGGCCACCGCGTTGAACGCATCCGCTGTCGTCGCTGCCCGTGCCATGCGGGCATTGTATACCTATATAGGTATATGTCAACGAGGCTTCCCCTCGTCGCAGTCCGCGCGCAGGCGCTCGGGGCGCCCGTCATCGTGCCGCCACGTCCCCGCGTCCCAGATCGTCCAGAATGTCGCGCACGGGCCCGTTGAGAAGCCGAACGGAGCACGCGCATATGGCAGTTGATCTGGTCATCGACATCGAAAATACGCCCGGGGCGCTCGCGCAGGTCGCGGCCGCGATCAGCGATGCCGGGGTGAACATCGCTGCAGCCACGTGCACCGGACCCGGCGAGCGCGCCGAGCTCCACATCCTCGTCCCCCACGCCGAGGCCGCAAAGCATTCGTTGGCCATTTCGCATCTCGCGGTCACCCGTGAACGAGAGGTGGTCGTCGTCGACGTCGATGACCGCCCCGGTGTGCTGGCGGACCTGACTCGCAAGATCGCCCGGGCTGGAGTCGACCTCGATCTCGTCTATGTCGCGACGCGAAACCGTGTTGTCTTCGGTGCGGCCGACTTGGATGCCCTCAAGGCCGCGCTGGACGCCGCGCGCTAGTTGCTGTCCCGCCCCGGGATCCCTCCGGTCACCTCGCGTAGGAACTCCTCGAATATTTCCAAGTAGCGGTCGACGTCCTCGGCGCTGTGGGCGACCGAGACCGTGGGCCCCAGCCACCACCCGGACTCCCAAACGCCGCGGTTGGCCATGAACACGCGCATCAGCGCCCGCAGGGCGGGGTCGTCGCCGGCTCGCGAGCCGGCGCCGTCCGTCGGCGGCTCGTGCGCGAAGAAGTAGGAGGCGTGGGCGCCGTACTGCGCAACGCTCCACGGCAACTTCGCCGTCGTAATGGCCGTCCTCAGCCCGGCGGCCATCCGCGTGCCGAGCGACGCGGTGCGCTCGAACGCCTCCTCGGTCAGAACGTCGAGGAGCGCGACGCGTCCGGCCGCCATGGAGAGAGCATTCGCAAACAGTGTGCCGCCGGTCGCGACCTCGTCCACCACGACCCCTGACACGACCCGCGACTCCTCGGGTGGTGCTATCAGCGAGGCGATCTCGTCGCGCATTCCATAGGTGGCTAGAGGAACCGCTGCCGCGATGGCCTTGCCGAGCGTGAGGAAGTCCGGTTCGAGCCGCCACTCTCGGGTGAGGCCGGCGTAGGCGCACACAAGCGTATGCGTCTCGTCGATCGCGAGCAGGGTGCCCGCTGCTCGGGTCGCCCGGCGCAGCTGCCGGTGATAGCCCGGCCAGGGGAGCAGCAAGCCGGCGTTGGTCATCGCCGGCTCGGCCAGCACGAGGGCCACGTCGCCGGGCTCGAGCGCGGCCTCCAGCGAGGCGATGTCGTTGAACGGGACGATGCGTCCCTGGGCGGCGATTCCGGGAGGTAGACCCCGGCTCTCGGGAACAACCTTGCCGTCCTCCTGGACAACGAGCGTCGCGTCCCCTTCGCCGTGGTACTTGCCGTCGAACATCAGCACGATCTCCCGTCCCGTCAGCTCGCGCGCAAGGCGGATCACCTCGGTGTTCGCCTGGGTGGCCGAGAGGGTGAACTGCCACTTCGGCAGGCCGTAGCGGTGAGCGAGGTGCTCGGCAACGGCGATCGCATCCTCCCCGGGCAGCAGAAACTGGCTGCCGAGCTCCATTCGATCGTTCACGGCATCGATCACGGGTTGCGGCGCATGGCCGCAGAACGCGCTCATGTCCGCCAGGTACATGTCCAGATAGGTGTGGCCGTCCACGTCCGTGAAACGGGCGCCTCCGCCGTGCGACACCCAGACGGGCGGGTGGTCATAGAGGTCGTCCATCCACGCCATCGGCACCCCGCGCGGCATCGAGCCACGCGCCCGCTCCTGCAACGCCACCGACCGCGGCCGCTCGGCAACGAAGCGAGCATTCTCCACTTCCTCGAGCTCTCGCACACGGCGTGGATCGATGCCGGTCAGGTCGGCGATGGACTACCTCCGCGGACTATTCCTGGTCGGGCAAACGCTAGCCAGGATCGTCACTGGGTGTGTCGCTGATCTCGTACACCTCGCCTGCTGGGCGCGCCAGTACACGCTCGGCCATCTCCCGCTTGAGCAGGTCGAGCCGTCGCTCCTGGCTTTCGGTGCGCTCGTGGGCGCGGGCGAGGTCTATGAACTCGTCCGTCACGAAGCCGTCCCGCAAGACAAGCGTCACACCGCTCTCCCGATAGCTCAGCCGGAATACGAAGCGCTCGAGCGTTCGGCCGCGCTCAGGACGCGCGAGCGCGTTGTCGACGCGATACCGGCCGCCGGTAACGGCGCGGGTGACCAGCTCGAAGGCGTCCCGGGCGCCCGGGCCCCCGAACGCCGTCTCCACAGCGATTTCTCGCCGCTCGCAAGGACCATCCGGGTCGAGCAGCGGAAGCCCGAGCTCGAGGACCTTGACGGCGTGGGCGACTCCTCCGGGCGAGCCGCGCCCGTGGTACCGCATGATGTCGTCGAACGAGAACCCGACCAGGCGCCCCCGATCGCAGACCTCGATCGTGGCGGTCATCCGGTTCACTTCAACGGAGGGGGAGGGATTCGAACCCTCGGTGCGCCGAAAGACGCACAACGGTTTTCGAGACGAGGGTGTCTGGAGGTTCTTTTCCGCTCTGGGAGCCGGTTTGCGGGCTTCCGAAATGGGGTGCGCTGCACTATGCGCTGCACTGAGCCTTGCTTCCCTGCCAGTTACGAGGCGGTTCACCGCTACGACGGAGCGGTCATTCAAAGGGGCCGCCGCGGCCAGCTCGTGCCGTGTGCGGTGCAGCCGCGCGACATTGCTCTCGTAGGAGACGTACGTCGGTACAAGTTCCTGACGGCGCCGCAGTTGCGAGAGCTGTGGTGGCCGAAGAGCTCGGTGCAGGCCGCCGACCGGCGGCTGCTGAAGCTCTTTCGCGCCGGCTACGTCGACCGCTTCCGTCCGATCTCCCGGCGCGGGTCGTTTCCGTGGACCTACAAGCTCGGCCTGGAAGGCCACCGGCTGCTGCAGCGCGCGGGGCTGGTCGAGCGACGGGAGCGCCTCGCGCTGCGCGAGGTCTTTGACTACGGGCATGTGCTGCACGAGTTGCAGCTCAACGCCTGGATCCTGGCCTACCGCGCCGCGGCTGGCGAAAGCTTCATCTCCTGGGAAGGAGAAACGCACATCGAGCCGCCGCGCGAGGCACGCGCCCGGCAAGGAGTGTTAAGCGTGGGCGACTACTGGTCCGCCGAGGGCCTGCGCGATCCGCGACCCCGGCCCGTCCGGCCGGACGCGGTGCTCGAGGTCGCGCGAAACGACGGCGACGGAGCCCACGTGCTGTTGATCGAGTACGACCGGACCCGGCGGGTCGACAAGAACTACGAGAAGATCCGGCGCTACGACGCCTTCCTCTGCTGGTGGTGGCAACACACCAGCTTCGCGGATCGCGGTCGGCCGTTCGTGATCTTCGTCTGCCAAGACGAGGACCAGCGCGACCGATTTCTGAGCGCGGCGGACCGGGAGCTGACGGGCAGACTGTGGCATCCGTCAGCGTCTGCCGACGAGCACGCGTACATCGGCCGGGAAGGCCTGCTGTTCGCCAGCGAGGTCGATGTCCACTCCGGGAGCCTCGAAGCCCGACGCGCGGCCAAGCTCCGGCCCGGCGAAGCGCAGCGCCGCGTAAGAGAGGGCGTGCGGCGAGTACGGCTGCCCGGGCGTCCCGACCGGCTCACACAAGCCGCTTAGGCGAGGCTCTGGCAGCCGCCTAAGCGCAGAACCGCACCAAGGAGCTCGCCATCCTCGCCGGTAGCGGCGGCGCGCGCCAAGGCTCCCAGGCATGAGGAGCGCCTGTTGGACGTCTACTCGTTCAGCGACGGCCAGTGCGTCCGCAAGTGTGAGTTCAGATAGCGATCCGACGCCGTCGAGGCGACGGGCGTAGATCATGGGCTGAGAACCACCGCTTATCGCGCAAAGTGACACTCCGGGATATATGCCCGAGGCCGTCGCTAGCAGGCGAAACGAGAAGCGCGAGAGCAGCGTCGCGGTTAGCAGGCGCAAGGGTGCACGAGCCACCGGCGCCTCAGTGCTCGTCCGGGCTGAGCAGGCGCGCCATGAGTAGGGCTGAGCGCAGGGACCCGTCGCGCCGGCGGTAATGATCACGGCGCAACCCCTCGACCTCGAACCCAGCCGAGGCGTAGAGCGCGATCGCGCGCGCATTGTCGGACCAGACCTCGAGTTCCAGCTTGTGGGCGCCGCACGCGCGACCGTGCTCGACGATCGCCTCGAGCAGCGCTCGTCCGCCTCCCAGCCCGCGCGCCTCGGGAAGGATCGCAATCCCGAGCGAGAGGACGCCGGAGCTGGCCTCGTGCACATCCGCATGGCCCACCACCTGGTCGCCGTCCTCGAGCACCCATAGCGCGTCGGGACCCTCGTCCTCGATCGTCTCCCGGAATCGCTGGGCACGAGCGGCGATGTCCACTGGCGGCTCGGTCGCTATCAAACCCTCCTCGGCGACCACGGCCATTACTCGCGCCATCGCCTCGGCGTCCTCGCTTCTCGCCCCTCTCACAGTCACGAGGAAAGGATCTCACCGCCCAGCAGCTCCTTCTCGCGCAAAGCGCAACTCTGATCGGCCTCGTCGGCGCGCCTGCGTACAGGCGAAAGCAGGAGTCGTTCGTGCCACCTGTGGTATCGATACCGCATGCCTATCTCGTCGTTGGATCGTGACCTCGCCGAACTTGCCGCTGCGGTGCGGCTGGATGGAACCCTCGCCGCGCTCGCGGGTCGCGCGTCCATAGGCGACGCCTACATGCTCGGCATGCTGGTGAGCGGTATGACGGTCTATGGACGCACGACCTCGCCGGTAGATTTGTTCGCGCGGATCAACGAGGAGAACGCGAAGATGATCGAGCGCGGTCGCGCACACGGTGCCGAGAGCTGGTCGGATCAGGAGATTCGCAAGGCGATCGAGGACGGCGACACGACCGTGACACTGGCCGACGCGACCGTGTTCCCTCCGGGATCGCCGCGCTACGAAGTGCCGCTGCTTCGCATCCGACTTGCGCAAGTCGCCGGCTGGTGGCTCGTTCCGACCGACGCCGAGGGCAAGGCGTCGTTCACGCACCCGTCGGCTGGTTAGCTCGCGGCTTCCGCCGCTGCTCCGGTTCATCCATTGCCGTAGGCGGGTCGCTCCGAGGTCCGACGGCTGCGAGGCTACGGGCGAGATGCGGCTGCGGCCTTCCGCTTCGTTAGGACTCTTGGGCGATCAGCGCGGCTGGCCTGGCCACGCATGGAGTCATTTAGGTAGGCTCGTCCGGGCGCCGGGCGCTCAGGCTCGGCTTCAGCGCGCCCGGCACCGTCACGTACCCAAGACCGTCGCTGCGACGGTCACCCTAGAGGGAGGTTGACATGCCTGCATCGGACCAGCTGACGAGGTTGGCGGCCAGGGCTAAGGAAGCTGAGGATCGGGCCGCGGCCGCACAGGGGAAGGCCGAGGCGGACCTCGAGCAGGACGTTGCGACAGCGCGCGCATCAGCTCAGGCCCAGGCTGAGAAGCTGCGCCAGTCCGCGGACGCAAGCAAGGGAAAGCTCTCCGTCTGGTGGCATGACTTGCAGCGCTCGTGGAACGAACACGTCGCAAAGGTTCGCGAGGACATCGATTCCAAGCGGGCGGAGCACGACGCGGACAGGGCGCAGCGGAACGCCGAGATCGCCGAAGACGACGCCTCGTTTGCGGTTGAGTACGCGTATGCAGCGATCGAGGAAGCCGAGTACGCGGTGCTCGACGCGGCCCTTGCGAGGAAGCACGCTGACGAGCTGTCACCACAGTCGGGCGCTACCGCCTGAACGGCGCGTTGGGCTGTGCGCCGAGGTGGCACAGATCTCGGACGCTACGAGGAGAGAACGTAAGAGCAACGCGAGCGCACAAACCGCGAAGGGTCGGCGCGCCTGTCGATTCGCGCGGTCGGGAGCGCTGAGCTGCCGATCAGTGGTCGGCCGTAGGCGAGCCTCGACCCCGACGCACTGCTCGACGTGTGAAACCGCCACGTTGGTCGGCCGTGCATTGACAACAAAGCTGGTCGCGCGGAAGGGTCAGTTTGCCGTGCCATCCATGACGCCCGAGCTCGAGCAGTCCTTCACGCAGCCTTCGCGGAATCGACCGCGCTGAGCCAGCGGTCGACGAACGCGCCCAGCGCATCGAGCGCCTCGACACCCTCGTCGAGCATGCTCGCGAAGCTCTGAAAGACATGCGGCACCTCGGGCCAGACGTCGAGCCCGACGCGACCGTCGCACTCCGCCACGCGACGAGCCAGACCCATGGCATCGCCCAGAAGGATGTCGTGCGAGCCGGCCTGGACGAGCAGCGGGGCGAGCCCGGAGAGGTCGGCGAACAGCGGGCTCGCCGCCCGGGCATCCGCCGGCGGCACGTACTCGTCAGCACGCCGTCGCAGCGCCTGCACCGACAGGATCGGATCGACGTCGGCCTTGCTGTCCAACGTCGGACTCGTGAGCGTCAAGTCCACCCACGGGGACATCAGGCACGTGCACGCCGGCTGGGGCAGCCCACCCGCCTTTGCCCTCACGAGCGTCGCGGCTACCAGCCCCGCTCCGGCCGATTCGCCAACGATCGCGATCTGCCGCGCGTCGACGCCGCTGTCGAGCAGGCCGCGATACGCGGCAACGGTATCGTCGACGCCGGCAGGGTAGGGATGCTCGGGCGCCAAGCGGTAGTCGATCGAGTAGGCACGTGCCCTCGCACGCCGAGCGACCTCGGAGGCCAGCCCAACGCCGACACGCGCCGATCCGAGCGCGTACGCGCCCCCATGCAGGTACAGGACCACACGATCAGAGCGCGTCTCGGGCGTCTCGACGAGGATCGCTTCGATCCCGCCGAGTGTCGCGTCGCTCGTCGTGACGTCGTCGGCCAGCGGGGTCGAGGCCGTCATCTGCTCGATGACCACTCGCTGCTCGGCCACCTCCCCGCCGAGGTCCAGGGGCACCTCGCGCAGTAGCGCGTCGAGCGCCTCGTGCTGCTCGCGACTCATGAGTCCCCCTCACGATGCAACGTCAGTGTTCCGGCACGCTCGGCGGCCTCGTTGGCACGCGTCGCGACCCTCGTGAACCCGTCTGATATCGCCATGTCACTCCTTTGTAGTGGTCCGCTGGAGGGTGATGGCGAGGCGGGTGACCGGTCGTCACATATTTCCGATGATTCACCTCGTCATGAGCGGCCGGCCAGGCGGAGCCCGCGGCGTACGGCGACCAGCGCGGCCGGTAGGTGCTCGAGCACCTCGGCGATGGTGACGCGGCCGGGAGGGGGACTGGTGCGCCACGAACGCGCCGTCGAACGTCGCCGACTGCCCTCACGGTCATTCGCGCCCGTCACGTCTGAGGCGTGGCCGCTCGCGAGTGGGCGGGTCTCCACCTCCCCGCCGCGCGCCCTATATGCGTCGTCCAAACGGGGTTCAATTCCGAGCAGATTCCACTCGACCAGCGGGCCGGACCGCTTCGCTTTCGCCGGTATGCCACCTGCCGTTGAGCGCGAACGAGCGCGGTCCTGTGTAGCCGCGCGTGCACAGACCCCGAGCGGAAGCGCTGTGCTGCTCGACGAGAACGGCCGTGTGCAGCCCTCCGCGTCCGAAAGGGCAGTTCCCGCAGACGCGCCGCACCTACGCCGCGATTTACCGGGCCTTCGGCGTCTTCTTGGGACCCGACGCCACGTCGGATCACGTGACGGCTGAAGCCGGGCCCGCCTAACGCGACGCGCTCGAGCGCGCGGGTCGATCACCGGCCACGGTGGCACGGCGATGGACCAGATCACATAATGCGTGTGACGACGCGTCACGCGACCGGCGTCCAGCCTGAAGTCTATGGCCCAACCAGTATCCCGTGAGTTGCCGGGTCCGGTGGCCTTGCAGGGCCGTCGGCTGTGGCTCGTCCTCGGCGCGCTGATGCTCGGGATGCTGCTCGCCGCGCTCGACCAGACGATCGTGGCGACGGCGCTGCCGACGATCGTCGGCGACCTCGGCGGCGCCTCGAACCTGTCGTGGATCGTGACCGCGTATCTGCTGGCGTCGACGGCCTCGACGCCGCTGTGGGGCAAGCTCGGCGACATGTACGGCCGGAAGCGGTTCTTTCAGGCCGCCATCGTGATCTTTCTCGTCGGCTCCGCCCTGTCGGGACTGAGCCAGTCGATGGGCCAGCTGATCGCCTTCCGCGCGCTGCAGGGGATCGGCGGTGGAGGGTTGATGATCGGCGCCCAGACGATCGTCGGCGACGTGGTCGCGCCGGCCAACCGCGGTCGCTACCAGGGCCTGTTCGGCGCCGTGTTCGGCGTGGCCACCGTACTCGGGCCGTTGGCCGGCGGGCTGCTCGTCGACAACGCCTCGTGGCGCTGGGTCTTCTACATCAACCTCCCGGTCGGCGTTGTCGCGCTGCTGGTCACGGGCGCGTTCCTCCCAACGACGCAGCGCCGTGTCTCGCACGTGATCGACTACGCAGGCGCGGCGCTGGTGACGGCCGGCACCACCTGCCTGGTGCTGATGACCAGCCTCGGCGGGACGACCTACGCGTGGGGCTCGGCGCAGATCGTGACCCTCGGTGTGGCCGGCGTCGCTCTCCTCGCGCTGTTCGTGGCAGCCGAGCGGCGCGCCGAAGAGCCGATCCTGCCGATGCGGCTGTTCAAGAACCGCGTCTTCGGGGTGAGCAGCGCGTTGGGCTTCGTCGTCGGCTTCGCGATGTTCGGCACGATCACGTTTCTGCCGCTCTACCTTCAGATCGTGAAGGGGGTCAACCCGACCGTCTCCGGGCTTTGGCTGTTGCCGCTGATGATCGGGCTGCTGCTCACCTCGGTCAGCTCCGGCCAGCTGATCAGCCGCACCGGGCGCTACAAGATCTTCCCGATCATCGGCACCGCGCTGATCACGATCGGACTGCTGTTGCTGTCGCGCCTGGGACCAGACACCAGCTGGCTCGACGCCTCGCTGTCCATGTTCGTGTTCGGCGCCGGGCTGGGCTCGGTGATGCAGGTCACCGTCATCGCGGTCCAGAACGTCGTCGACTACAAGGACCTCGGCGCCGCCACCTCCGGGGTGACCTACTTCCGCCAGATCGGGGGGTCGTTCGGCGCGGCGGTGTTCGGCTCGATCTTCTCCAATCGCTTGGAGGCGACCATCGCGCACTATCTCGGCGGGCTGGCGCTACCGGGCGGCGTGAGCAGCGAGACGCTGAGCCCCGACGCGCTGAGCAAACTCTCCCCCGCGGCCCACAGCGCCTTCATCCACGCGTACGCCGACTCGCTGGAGACCGTATTCCTGGCCGCTGTGCCGGTCGCCGCCGTCGCCTTCCTGATCTCCTGGCTGCTGCCGCAGGTCCCGTTGCGAAAGACGGTGACCGCCACCGATCCCGGGCAGACGTTCGGCATGCCGACCGACCGCAGCTCCGCGCAGGAGCTCGAGCGCGGCCTCGGAGTGCTCGCGGGGCGCGAGGACCGGGTGGCGCTCTACCGCCGCATCGCCGCACAGGCAGGATTGAGCGGCGTGCGCCCGGCCGCCGCCCTTCTGCTCACGCGCGTAGCAGCGGAGTCAGGCGTCACGCGCGCGGGCCTGGCCGAGCAGATCGGCACTTCCACCGCGAACCTCGCACCCAGCCTCGACCAACTAGCCAGCCGCGAGCTCGTGACGATCGAACCGAGCACCCACGCGCTCCACCTGACCGGTGACGGCCAATCCGCCGTCGAGCGGCTGCGCCGTGCGCGCGAGGACGGCCTCCGCGAGCTGCTCGACGACTGGTCGCCCGAGCAAGATGCCGAGCTCGACGATCGCCTCAAGACGCTCGCCCGCGACTGCATCGAGCGGGACGCGGCCAGACTGCGCCACGACGAAGGCTTGCGCGAAGCGGCCTGACGCGCCGACTCCGGTCCTGGAGGCGTCGCACATGGAGCGTCACGTCCCGTAGCGGGTCGCGTCCCCTTCGCGCTGTAAATTCGCCGCGGCCTCGTTCACCATGCCGTAGCGTTCAGCCCTACCGATGTGATGTCGCTGACCAGACGGGTGAAGATGATGATGCTGGCTGAGGCCGCGGTCTCGGCGATGACCACCCTGTTGGTTGCTGCGCGGGCCGCGAACACTCTCCGCTAACGCCGATGGCAGCGAGAGCCGCACAACCGATGAGGTTCGACGCTTCGCGCTTCGCGGCGGTCTATCGAGTTCCGGGAAGGCAGCGTCGGCCGGCCCTCTGGTCTACGCATCTGGCCGACGCCGGGCCGCCGGCAGGCTCGGGGGAGTGGTCGTTCTCCTCGCAGTCCTGGCGCGAGCAGTGACAGCCTCTCGCGTCCGGCGCTTCGGCCGTGAGCTGGTCGGTCTGTATTGGGACTCGGGAGTGGCCAACGACGTCCCAGCGCTCGCCTGGTTCCTGCTCTCGTCGCTGGTGCCGCTGGCACTCGGTGTCACGGCTCTGGCAGCGGTCGCGCTAGGCGACTACGCCGAGGCCCAAGCGCTGTCGGTACGGATCTCCAAGGTGCTGCCCAAGGACGTCCAGGATCAGCTCGTCACTCTGATCCTGCGGACCAAGGAGCAATCACCGCTGCTGATCGCCGCATCGATCATCGGGATGGTGTGGGTCAGCTCGGGAGCGGTGGGAGTGATCGAGCGCTGTCTGCTACGCCTGCTCGCCCGGCCGGGCTTAGGAGTCGTGCGCGGCAAGCTCCGCAACCTGGCGGTCGCCGCGGTGGTGACCGTGGTGATCATGCTGATGGTTGCCGTGGCCACGGCCGGCACCGACCTCGTAGGACGCCTGAAGATCAACCCGACGGCGATTCGCCTGGCTGCTCCGCTGACCTCGCTCGCGTTGAGCACCCTG
Organism: uncultured Thermoleophilaceae bacterium; assembly: GCA_963813495.1. Lineage (GTDB taxonomy): Bacteria > Actinomycetota > Thermoleophilia > Solirubrobacterales > Thermoleophilaceae > JACVRW01. Next base: position 594 of record CAWEZC010000006.1, on the reverse strand, counting down.
CTGTGCGGCGCCGTCTTCCGCGCGCTTGGCGGCGAGTCCCTGCGGTGGCGCGCGGCGTGGGCAGGCGCAGCAGTCAGCGCCGTGATCCTCAACATCACGCCGACCGCTGCCGGTTACTACATCAGCCTTGTGGCCGGGAGGACTCCCGTCGAGGTGTTTCTGGTGCTCGCCGGTGTTCTGATCACCTGCTACCTCGCCGCATTCGGGCTACTGCTCGGGGCCGGCGTCGCCGCGCGTGTGCAGCTAGGCCAGCAGCTGCACGGCTGAGTCCATTCCCGGTCGACCGAGCCGAGAAAGGGGTCGCTGCTCCACGAGCTACTGCGGAAACCGCGCTGGCCGCGACGTCGCTGCCGACGACACTAGAACCAGCGTCCGAGGAAGGAGAACCATCCGGAGCTAGGCACAATCGGATACGGTCGAGCGGCGGCCGCGGGCTTCCGGATCCACACGGCCGAGCGGAGTGCAACATCGTAGTTACGCTTGGGACGAAGAGCAGGCGTATTGCCTGCCCGGCCGGCACTTTCGCTTGTCGCGCAAAGCGACACTCAGGCCGTGCTGTCCGGGACTGCTGCCTTCATGGGGAAGGAGCACTCT